>NZ_CP192502.1:0-3826298 GCF_050628115.1 Microbacterium phyllosphaerae | reverse complement strand
GGGGGCGCTCCGCGCCTGGTCGGTCGTGGGTGGTGCCGGTGGGGAATCTGCCTGCGCGCCGGCGCGCGGCCTCCTCCGGCCGGACGTGGCGCGCTCGGAGGTGCCGTAGCCGATCAGCACGTTGCCGGAACCCGCGCGCTCCTCCTCGCGGTAGGCGTCGTGCTCGACGGACTCGGGGGAAGCAGGACGCGAACCTGAGCCTGCTCCGTCGTCGACTTCGAGTACGGGGGCTCCGACGTCGATGGTCTCGCCCGGCTCTCCGTGCAGTGCCCTCACGACCCCGGCGAACGGCGAGGGCAGCTCGACGATGCTCTTCGCCGTCTCGACCTCGGCGATCGCCTGGTCCGTGACGATGGTGTCGCCGACCGCGACGAGCCACTGTACGAGGCCCGCTTCGGTCAGTCCTTCACCGAGGTCCGGCAGACGGAAGACCCGGGTGGTCAGGGCGGTCATGACTCGTCCTCCCAGTGCAGCGAGTCGATCGCGTCGAGCACGCGGTCGACGTCCGGCAGGTACCAGTGCTCGAGCTTCGGCGGCGCGAAGGGGGTGTCGAAGCCGGTCACGCGGCGAACCGGCGCTTCGAGGTATTCGAAGCAGCGCTCGAAGACCCGCGCCTGGATCTCCGACGCCACGCTGGCGTAACCGGGCGCCTCGGCGATGACGACGGCGCGACCGGTCGCGCGCACTGCTGCGGTGACGGTGGCATCGTCGAAGGGTGAGAGCGAGCGGATGTCGACGACCTGCACACTGCGGCCTTCGGATGCGGCGACCTCGGCCGCCTCCAGAGCGAGTGGCACGGACGCACCGTAGGCGAGCAGCGTGACATCGGTACCGTCGCGAGCGATGCGGGCGGTGCCGATCTCGGCAGTGACGGACGTGTCGACCTCGCCCTTGGTCCAGTAGAGCTTCTTCGGCTCGAGGAAGACCACCGGATCCGGCGACGCGATGGCTGCTCTGAGCATCGAGTACGCGTCCTGCGGCGTCGACGGGCTGAGGACCGTGAGTCCCGGCGTGTGCGCGTAGTAGGCCTCGGACGAGTCGCAGTGATGCTCGACCCCGCCGATGCCGCCGCCGAACGGGATGCGGATCACCAACGGCATCCGCACGACTCCGCGGGTGCGGTTGCCGAGCTTCGCCACATGGCTGACGATCTGTTCGAATGCCGGAAGGGCGAACGCGTCGAACTGCAGCTCGACGACGGGTCGCATGCCGTTCATGGCCATGCCGACCGCGGTGCCCACGATGCCGGACTCGGCGAGCGGGGTGTCGAAGCAGCGCTCTTCTCCGAACCGTGAGGTGAGCCCGTCGGTGATACGGAAGACTCCGCCGAGGGCGCCGACGTCCTCACCGAAGATCACGACCTCGGGGTCGGACCGGATGGCGTCTGCGAGGGCGAGATTCAGCGCAGCCGCCATGCTCATGGTCGACACGCTCGTCGAGGGCTCATCGACGCGGATGTCGTCGTGTGCGATGGTCATCGGGCACCTCCGGGGGTCGCCTGCGCGGTCGCTCCGGACTCCGCGGCACGGGTCCGCTCGATCTCGCCTCGAAGCATCTGCCACTGCTCCTCGAGCTGCGGGGAGCGCGTGTCGGTCACGAAGCGGAACAGATCCTCGGGATCGATGTCGGTGTCTGTGTTGAGCGCCTCTCGCATCGCTGCCGCGATGCGCTCGGCTCCGGCCGCATACTCGGCCTCGAGCTCGGGCGTGAGTGCGCCGATATCGCTCAGGTGCGCTCGCAGACGTGCAAGCGGGTCTCGAGCGACCCACGCCTGCACCTCGGCGCGCTCACGGTAGCGGGTGTCGTCGTCGGCGTTCGTGTGCGCCTGCATCCGATAGGTGTGCGCCTCGACCAGAGTGGGGCCGCCTGCGGAGCGGGCGCGATCGACGGCCTCGCCGAGCACAGCCAGCACCGCGGCGACGTCGTTGCCATCGACGCGCCGGCCCGGCATGCCGTAGCCGATCGCCTTGTGCGCGAGGGAGGGGGCAGCGGTCTGGCGGCTGAGCGGCACCGAGATCGCGAACTCGTTGTTCTGCACGAAGAAGACGACAGGCACGTGGAAGACCGCGGCGAAGTTCATGGCCTCGTGGAAGTCGCCCTCGCTGGTGGCGCCGTCTCCGCACAGGGCGATGACGACTGTGTCCTCTCCTCGCTGCTTCGCGGCGTACGCGAAGCCCACGGCGTGCAGCAGCTGCGTGGCCAGGGGAGTGGCCTGCGGGGCGACGCGGTGCGCGCGCACGTCGTAGCCCGAATGCCAATCGCCTTTCAGCAGCACCATCGCCTCGGCAGGGGCCACGCCCCGCGCGATCACGGCCACCGAGTCCCGGTAGGTCGGGAAGAGCCAGTCATCGGAGGCGATGGCGAGTGCAGCGCCGATCTGACAGGCCTCCTGGCCGTGCGAGGACGGGTAGACGGCGAGGCGTCCCTGTCGAACGAGGGCACTGGCCTGGTCGTTGATGCGACGGGCTTCGACCAGCCCCCGGTACGCGGCCAGCAGTGTGTCATTGCCAGGCATCGCGTAGTGCTCGTCGACGACGGTCGCACCGTCGGCATCGATCAACTGCACCGCCGTGTCGCGCGGAAGCAGATCTGCGTGTTCCATCCGTTCGCCCTCCTTGCCGAACTCGATGAGGCCAGCTTGCCCCGCACGCGACACTCGTCCAAGACCATTCATCGGATCGTGGACGAATGCGCACAGCTCGCCGTTCCTCGTGCCAAAATGTCAGAATTCCGTGACCGGACGAAGGGGTGCCATGATCACGCTGGACGAAACAGACGACGCGATCCTCGGCGAGCTGAGACGCGATGCCCGCGCCTCGATGACGGCCATCGCCGAGGCGGTGCACATCTCGCGAGCAGGAGCGCACGCGCGCATCAGGCGCCTCACCGATGCGGGCATCATCACCGGCTACTCGGTGCGCACAGACCCGGTGCTGCTCGGCCACCATGCGAGCGCGTACGTCACGCTGGCGATCGAACAGGCCACCTGGCAGGAGGTCAGCGCGCGACTGCGGGCCATCCCCGAGATCGAGCACATGGCGCTCGTCGGCGGTGACTTCGATGTGATCCTGCTCGTGCGGGCGAGCGATGCGCGGGACCTCCGGCGCATCGTCCTTGAGGACATCCAGGCGATCCCGTCGATCCGCTCGACGCGGACGACGCTGATCTTCGAGGACTTCACCCTGATCTGAGCTTCTGAGACGGCATCCCTTCGCACTCGGACATCTGCGGCGCACTCCTCGACAAGTGCGCCGCCGCGCGCCATTCGACAATGAGACGAGCGCGCCGGATCCTTGGCACGCATCCGCTCGAAGGAGAGTCCCGATGTCCGAATCCGCCGCATCCGCAGCCGCCGCGCTGCTCGACCGCATCCAGGCACCGGAGGGCGGTGGGCGAGAGATCCCGGATGCCGCGACGCGTGACGTCATCGGTCGCGCACCCGTGCACTCGGTGAGCGATCTGGACGACGCGATCGCGCGGGCGAAGGCCGCCCAGCCGGGCTGGGAGGCGCTCGGCCACGACAAGCGCAGCGCTCTGCTCGTCGCCGCGGCCGACGCGATCGACGCCGACGCGGAGGGCCTCGCGCACCTGCTCTCGCGCGAGCAGGGCAAACCGTTGAACGGGCCGAACGCGCGCTTCGAGCTGGGCGCCTGCTCGGCGTGGCTGCGCACGAACGCGGCGACCGTGCTCGACCCGCAGGTGCTCGTCGACGACGAGACGCTGCACGCCGAGCTCGTCTACAAGGCGGCGGGTGTCGTCGGGGCGATCGGCCCGTGGAACTGGCCGCTGATGATCACGATCTGGCAGATCGGGCCGTCGCTGCGCATGGGCAACACCGTGGTCGCGAAGCCCAGCGAATACACGCCGCTCAGCGTGCTCGCGCTGCTGGCGGTGATGAACGATGTGCTCCCCGCCGATGTGCTGATCGGGGTCTCGGGCGACCGTGAGGTCGGCGCTCGACTGGCATCCCACCCCGACATCGACAAGATCATGTTCACCGGCTCGACGGCCACCGGTCGCCGGATCATCGAGAGCTCGGCCGGCAATCTCGCCCGTCTGACCCTCGAACTCGGTGGCAACGACGCCGGGATCGTGCTCCCGGGCACCGATGTGGCGGCGATCGCGGACGATCTCTTCTGGGGCGCCTTCATCAACACCGGGCAGACGTGTGCGGCGCTGAAGCGCCTCTACGTGCACGACTCGGTCTATGACGAGGTGGTGGAGGCGCTCGCCGGCATCGCGGCGTCGGTGCCGATCGGCAACGGGCTCGATGAGAACAACGTGCTGGGGCCGCTGCAGAACCGGGCGCAGTTCGACATCGTGTCACGGCTCGTCGAGGAGGCGAAGAGCCGCGGTGCTCGCGTCGTGACCGGTGGCGAAGCGGCGCCCGAGCTCGGCGAGCTGTTCTATCGCCCGACGATCGTCGCCGACATCGACAACGACGCAGCCCTCGTGCAGGAGGAGCAGTTCGGTCCCGCACTGCCGGTGATCCGCTACAGCGACGTCGACGAGGCCTTCGCCTTCGCGAATGCGGTCGACGTCGGTCTCGGAGCCTCGGTCTGGTCGAGCGACCCGGATGCCGCGCGTGAGGCGGCGACCCGCATGCAGTCGGGCACGGTGTGGATCAACTCGCACGGAGGGCTGCATCCGATGGTGCCCTTCGGCGGGGTGAAGAGCTCCGGCTACGGCCTGGAATTCGGAGTCGAAGGGCTCAAGTCCGTCGCCGTGTCGCAGGTCGTGTCCGGCCCCGGCCGGAAGGCGCGGGCATGAAGACCGCGATCGTCGTCGGTGCCGGCACCTCGGGCGCGATCGTCGCGCGGCGGCTTGCGGATGCCGGTGTCGAGGTGACGCTGATCGAGGCCGGCGGCTATGACTCGAACCCCGCGATCCACGATCCGTCGAGGGCGGGGGAGCTCTGGCACTCCGCCGACGACTGGGACTTCTTCACCGTGCCCCAGGAGCACGCGGGCGGCCGGCGGCTGCACCTGCCTCGTGGCAAGGTCACCGGTGGATCGCATGCGCTGAACGCGATGATCTGGGTGCGGGGAGCCGCATCCGACTACGACTCCTGGGAGCGCGCGGGTGCGACGGGATGGGGTTGGGACGCGGTCGAACCCGTGTACCAGGCGATCGAGAACGACCTGCTGCCGGTGACCGACGACTATGCGCTGTCTCCGATCCAGGCGTCGATCATCGATGCCGCGGTCGAGGAGGGACTGCCGCACAACCCGGACTACAACGGGGGCACGCTCGACGGCGTCTCGCAGCAGCAGGTGACGATCAGAGACGGGCGGCGCGTGAACACGTGGATGACGTATGCGCAGCCGATCGCCGACCGGCTCACCATCGTCACCGGTCGGGAGGTGCACTCGGTGATCGTCCAAGGCGGTCGCGCGGTGGGGGTGCGCCTCGGCACGGCGTCCGACGTCGACGCCGACGTCGAAGAGCTCTTCGCAGACGAGACCGTGCTGTCCGCCGGCGCGATCGGTTCCCCCGTGATCCTGCTGCGGTCGGGCATCGGCCCGGCCGAGGAACTCGCGGCGCTCGGCATCCCCGTCGTCGTCGATTCGCCCTCGGTGGGCAAGAACCTGCACGACCATCTGCTCTCGCCGGTCATCTTCACGACCGAGCGACCTGTCGGTCCGCCGCAGACCGGGGTCTCCGTCACGCAGTCGCATCTGTTCTGGCGCAGTCGCGAGGGGCTCGCAGAACCCGACACTCAGCCCATCCACTTCTCCGTGCCGATGTGGGGAGACCTCGAACCGCGAGGCGACGACGGGTTCACTCTCATGGCGGGGCTCGTGACACCGCACAGCCGGGGCGTGCTCACTCTCTCGGGCCCCGACCTCGAAGACCCGCCACTGATCGACCTCGCGGCTCTCGAAGACGAGCGAGACGTCGCGGCGCTCGCAGCCTCCGTCCGTCAGTGCCGCCGCATCGGCGCGCAGCCCGCCCTCGCAGAGCAGTGGGGCGCGACCGAGGCGTACCCCGGCCCCGAGGTGGGGGACGCCGACATCGAGGACTGGGTGCGCCGCACCGCCATCACCTACCACCACCAGGTCGGCACCTGCCGGATGGGGTCGGATGCCGAGGCGGTGGTCGATCCGACCCTGAGGGTGCGTGGCGTCGAGGGGCTGAGCGTGATCGACGCCTCGGTGATCCCGACGGTTCCGAGCGGCAACACGAATGCTCCGGCGGCGATGATCGGCGAGCGCGGCGCGAGCTTCCTGCTCGCTGACTGAGGCAGGAAGCGAGCCCTCCTCGAACACCGAAACCCCCTCCTGCGGACGTGTGCAGGAGGGGGTTTCGCGTGGTGGTCCGGGGTGCGAGGTCAGCTCGCCGTGAATACCTCGCGGCCCTCGAACCAGGTCGAGAGCACTCGGGTGTGCACGATCTCGTCGGCCGGCCCGGCGATCGCATCGCGGGCGAGCACCACGAAGTCGGCGGACTTGCCCGGGGTCAGTGATCCGGTCTCGGCCCCGAGTCCCATGGCCGTGGCGGCGTTGATCGTGAAGACCTCGAGGGCTTCCTCCGCCGTGATCGCCTGATCAGGCCACAACACGCCGGGAGCCCGTCCGAGCGGGTCGGCACGGGTCACGAGCCCTTGCAGGCCCTCGAGAGTGTTCGGCGATTCGCTGACCGGCCAGTCCGAGCCGCCGGCGACGAGAGCATCGGCGTCGAGCAGCGCGCGGTTGGGCTGCGAGCGCTCGGCCCGGTCGCCGAGAACCTCGGCCAGCGCCTGGGGGATGACCCCCGGGAACCAGATGAACGGCGAGATGTCGGCCGACACAGCGAGGGCATGCAGACGCGGGATGTCGTCGTCTGCGAGGAACTGACCGTGCGCGATCTGGATCGGGGTCGTGAAGCCGTCGGCCCGGATCCTCTCGGCGGCGTCGAGCACGAGTCGAGCCGACCCGTCGCCCGTGCAGTGCACCTTGGCGCCGAGCCCCCGCTCGGCCACCGAACGCAGCCACGCGTGGAGCTCATCGAAGGTCATCGTCGTCTCTCCGTGGAAGTGCGCTCCGTGCAGCGCGTCGGCCACGTACGGCTCGAGGAACGACGCGGTGCGCGCCGGCGGAACGCCGTCGAGGAAGATCTTCACGAAGTCCGGCCGGTGGTGGGGTGTGCGGAACTCCTCACCGCGGGCGATGAGCGGCTCGCCGATCGGGTCGAATCCGAAGATCTCGTCGTTGATCAGCAGAGACGACACGACCCAGGCGTTCAGCTCCTGCGCACGGTCGAGCGCGGCCAGGGCGCCCAGGATGTCGGTCGAGACCCCGGCATCCTGGAACGCCGTGATGCCGAACGAGTTCAGGATCTCGACCCCTCGGCGGGAGGCGTCGACGTGCTGCTCGCCGGTCAGTCCACCGCTGCGGTCATACGCCTCCTGCACCGGAATGCCCGCGGCCTCCAGCAGTACACCGGTCGGCGTCCCATCATCGGGGTCGAGCACGGTGACACCGCCGGACGGAATGCTGTCGACGGTGATCCCCGCGAGTTCGAGCGCACGAGTGTTCGCCCACCGGTTGTGGCGCGAGTCCTCGACGATGACGACGGGGCGTCCGCCCGCAGCCTCGTCGAGTCGCTGCCGGCTCGCCGTGTTGGCGAGGGTCGACAGCACTGTCGTGGCGACGACACCGCCGATGATCCAGGCATCGGGCGGCAAGGTCGATGACTTGTCGCGCACGCGGTCGAGGATCTCGTCGAGGGTCAGCGACGGCGGCAGCGAGAGCTCGAAGAGCTCGGTGCGACCGGCCATCGCGTGATGGTTGTGCACGTCGACGAAGCCGGGGTAGATCGCGGCATCCCCGACATCCAGCATCCGTGTGCGCGGCCCGCGATGAGCATCCATCTCGCCCCTGGTGCCGACGGCGAGGATCCGCCCTTCACGCACCGCGAACGACTCGACGATCGGATGCCGGTGATCCGCCGTGCGGATCACGGAGCCCGTGACGATCAGGTCGGCCTCGGCCGCCGCCATGTCAGAGAGCCCCGAAGAGCGCCGGCTCGAGACCCGTCGCGTGGTGGGTGGTGGAGAGCAGGCGGCCGTGAGCGCCGAACGTGAAGTGCGTCGGCACCTCGCCCGACTCGTCGAGGCCGAAGAGCACTCCGTGCGAGCGGATCGCGTTCACGTCGCGGTGGTCGGCGATCGTCACGGATGCGCACGGGATGACCTTCTCGCGCCATGCGAAGACGTAGATGCCGGGGCGCACCTCCCACACGCTGTTCTCGTCGGTGTCGGCGAGTCCGCGCTCGGGGCCGGCGAGGCACTGCCAGGAGTACCAGCGCTCGGATAGGTAGACGTGCTCGTACGCGTGCTCCTCGCTGTAGACCCACTCGACCCTGCGGCCGATGAGGGTCGTGGTGGGTGCGGGCTCGACCCCGGTCACGACAGCGTCCTCGATCACCGACGGGGCGAACACGTGCTGCACACGGGTGCGGCCCTGTTCGGGCGCAGGCAGGATCAGGGAGATGATCGCGAGCGCCCGGCCATGGCGGAGATCGACGACCAACGACACCGTCTCATTCGGCAGGTAGTTGTGATGGATCTGCACGAAGTAGAGGTCGTCATCGACCTCGAAAGCCTCGTAGTCATCGGTGTCGGTGGTGGCTTCCGTCGGGTCCTCTGCGCCCGGGCGGTAGTCCCAGGTCACCGTGGTGTCGGCGAACCGGTGCGAGATGCGCGTCCCTCGCGCATCGACGACCGTGATCTCGGTGCCGCTGAGAGCGGTGGAGTGCGGTGCCTTGTTCGCGTCGAAGCCGGGGGCGAGGCCTTCGAGGGGCAGCCAGGTGGAGGTGTCTGCGGGGTTCAGGGTCGTCATGTCTCTCCTTGGATGTGAGTGGCTGTGGGATGTGCGGATGCGTCAGCGGTCGCTGAAGCGCTCGAGGTCCGAAGCGAGTCCCTCGTATACGGCCGGCTTCGATCGCTTCAGATAGGCGCCGTAGACGATGCCGCCGATCAGTGCGAGCACGAGGAGCAGGGGCATCAGCCGGATCGCGAGCTCTTCGGAGCCGGCGACGATGTTGAAGTTCACGATCGCGAGTACCGAGATCGCGGCGATTCCGATGAACCCGATCCCGGGAGCGATGAACGTGCTCCACCAGCGAGGGTCGCCCTTGCGCCGGAAGTACACGACGATCGAGATCGCCGCGAGACCCTGCAGGATCAGCACGCTCAGCGTTCCGAAGCCGAGCATCGCCGGCACCAGGGTGAGGATCGGATCGGCCCCGGCGATCGCGAAGATGATCGCGACGAGCGCGGCGAACGAGGCCTGCACGATGCCGGCGAGTTGCGGGGCGCCGTTGGGGCGCGTGCGGGCGAGAGCGCGAGGCAGGATCCTCGAGCGTCCGAGGGAGTAGAGGTAGCGGGTCGCGGAGTTGTGGAATGCGAGCATGGCCGCGAACAGGCTGACCAGCAGCAGAATCATCATGACCGTGGTCAGCGGGCCTCCCAGGTACTGCTGAGACAGCATGAAGATCAGGTCGCCGGTGGGCAGGTGCTCGAGAGCCGTGGCCTGTGCCTGCGCGACGCCGGTCGCACTGACGACGGCCCACGTGGTGACGCCCAGGATCACACCGATCGCGATGATCGACGTGTAGGTCGCCCGGGGGATGGTGCGCAGCGGCTGCTTCGCCTCCTCGCTGAACAGCGCGGTCGCCTCGAAACCGAGGAAGCCGGTGGCGGCGAGCAGGAGGCCGATCGGCAGCGAGCCCGAGAACACAGCCTCGGGGCTGAACGCCGCCAGGTCGTATCCCGTCTGCACGAGCACCGACACGTCGAAGACGACCAGCATCAGCACCTCGAGCACCAGACACACACCGAGGATCTTCGACGAGAAGTCCACGCCGACCCTCGCCAGCACGAAGCACACGACGATCGACAGCAGGCCCCAGATCAACCAGTGCACGTCGAGGCCGGTGAGGTCGCGGATGATGTTCTGCATGAAGAAGCCGCTGGTGCCGATCGTGCCGACGACGAAGAAGTTGTAGCCGAGCGTCGCGATCAGACCGGCGATCAGCCCGCCGGTGCGGCCGAGGCCCTTCACGACGAAGGCGTAGAAGCCGCCGGCGTTGACGAGCTGCTTCGACATCTGCGCGTAGCCCACGGCGAACAGCAGCAGGATGCCCGCCACGAGGAAGAACGACATCGGAGTGCCGCCGCCGTTGCCGAGCGCGATGGCGAGCGAGGCGACGACCACGATGCCGGTCAACGGAGCGACGGCTGCGAGAACGAGGAAGACGATCCCGGCGACGCCCAGTGCGCCGGGTCGGAGTGAGGTGTGGTTCTGCTGCGTCGTGGACGCAGATGTCGGGTCTGCCACGTCGGCTCCTTTGCTCGGGGACGGCCGTGCGAGACGGCCTCGACGACGAGAGGTCTCGCCGATAGAGCGATTCTGCTCGCGTGGTGCCCGCGGCGGTTGACGCTGAGCGAAGGACGATGGTTCCAGGGCGCACAGCACTCCTCCGCGCATTCTCGGAGCTGATGACCGGGAGCAGGATGACGGTGAAGACACCGCCGTCCTCGCATCGCGCCGCCGGCGCAGCGGCGGAGCCTCGGGGAGAACATGGATCTGCAGCTGCACGACACCACCGCGTTGATCACGGGAGCGGCGAGCGGCATCGGCCGGGAGACCGCGCTGGCGCTCGCCGCGGAAGGTGTGCGCGTCGCACTGCTCGATCGTGATGGCGAATCACTCGCAGAGGTGGCGAGACGATGCGATGACGCTGTCGTGCTCGTGGCTGACGTCACCGATGAGGCTCAGGTCGACAGGGCGGTCGCGACGGCGGTGGGTGCGCTCGGCGGCCTCGACGCGGTGGTCTGCTGCGCAGGGATCTCGGGTCCGGTGGGGTCGCCGATCGACGAGATCTCGCTGGGCGAATGGAACGCCGTGTTCGCGGTCAACGTCACCGGGGCATTCCTGGTGGTGTCGGCAGCGCTTCCCGCGCTGCGCGCCGCCGACGCGGCATCCGTCGTCCTGATCTCGAGCGACTCGGCGTTCGTCGCCTCCGCCGGCATGGTGCCGTACTGCGCGTCGAAGGCGGCGCTCGTGCAGTTCGGTCGTGCACTGTCGGTCGACCTGGCAGGCGACGGCATCCGAGTGAACACGGTCGCGCCGTCGATCGTGGACACGCCGATGAGTCGCGGCGACCTCGGAGCCGAGACGTTCGCAGCGCCGTCCTTTCCGGTGCAGACCGCGGAGGAAGTGGCCTCGCACGTGGTCTATCTCGTGTCTTCCCGCAGCCGGGCGATCAACGGCACGACCGTCGTGAGTGATTTCGGGTACTCAGCCAGGTCAGGCTTTCCGGCCTGACCGCCACCGACCGGATGATCGCAGAGCGCGGAGAACCGCGCGAGAGTGCAGAAGAACAGGAGCAGAAATGGGACTTGCAGTCGGATCCACCGTCTCCGGACGCGTCGTCGTCATCACGGGGGGAGGAACGGGCATCGGTGCGGCGATCGCCGAGAGGTACGCCGCCGAGGGGGCGCATGTCGTCGTGGTGGGGCGTCGCGCCGAACCCCTGCGCGCTGTCGAAGCCGCGGTGGGGGCGCATCCCATTGTCGCGGACGCCGCCGACACGGCGTCTGCTCGAGCCGCCGTCGCCGAGGTCCTCGCCACCTTCGGACGCCTCGACGTGCTCGTCGCCAACGCCGGGGGACACGGGTTCTCACCCGTCGCTGACACCGATGACGACAGTTGGGATGCCGCCATCCGCGCCAACCTCACGACGGCGTTCATCATGGCCAGGGAGGCGCTCCCCGCGCTGATCGAGGCCAAAGGGCAGATCGTCATCGTCTCGTCGTTGGCGGGGCTGTTCGCGGGGCCGTCGGTGGCCGGGTACACGGTGGGCAAGCACGCGCTCATCGGCCTGACTCGCACCCTGGCCCGCGACTACGGGCGTCAGGGGGTCCGGGTGAACGCGATCTGCCCCGGGTGGGTGCAGACGCCGATGGCCGACGACGAGATGGACGAGTTCGCCACCCAGGCCGGGCTCGGATCGCGCGAGGAGGCATATGCGGCCGTGACGGCCGACGTGCCGCTGCGTCGACCGGCACGGCCCGCGGAGATCGCCTCGGTGGTGCGGTTCCTCGGATCAGGGGAGTCGTCGTACATCACCGGCGCCGTGATCGTGGCTGACGGTGGATCGCATGTCGTGGATGTGCCGACCATCGCCTTCGATCACGCCGGTATGTAGGGGCTTCGTTCATTCGTCTGGTCTCTGGGTGTCTAGTGTCTGGTGTCTGGTGCTGGTGCTGGTGCTGGTGCTGGTGCTGGTGCTGGTGTCTGGTTCGGTCGTCCCGCGATCGTCCCGATGACCTTTCCGTGTTCCGTCTTCCGCGTTTCGGGTCCGTGTTTCGGGTCGCGCGTTTCGGGTCCATTGTTCGGGTCGCGCGTTTGGGGTCCCGCGTCTCTCGTGTTCCCAGGGTCGCGCCCTTCTTGCGGTTGACGACCGCTTGTCGGGTGTCCTCTCGCTGGATGACTCTGTGTCATTCTGGGAGATTGGAATACGGCTCTGATCTGGGGTAAAACGGGATGTTTTCGGGCCTTCAATGTCGGTGGTTGCGTGTTGACTTAGGGGTATGAACAGCACCACGGAGCTTCTGGATCGGGTCATCGCCGACCTCGACACGATGCTGTCCGATGATGGGTTAGCCGGGTTGACGGACGCGGATCGGATCATGGTGCTGCAGGGTGCGGGGGCGGTGTTCCGTCGGGCCGAGGCGGTGATCGTGGAGACCATCGCGACGGGTGATCCGGGTGATTTCCCTCACTCGGCGGGGTGCCGGGGGCTGAACGAGTTGTTGCAGCGGACGGTGCGGGTGGATGTGCGGGGAGCGACACGGGTCGACAAGGTCGTCGACCTCGTGCGGCGCCCGGTGAGTCTGTCGGGGGAGCGGATGCCGGCCCGGTGGTCGGAGCTGCGGCTCGCGCTGCTGGACGGGGTGGTCGGGGTTGCGGGTTTCCTTGCGGCGACGGGTCCGATCGAGAAGGTGTGGGATCGGCTCACGGTCGATCAACGCCTGGCAGCGGATGTCGCGTTGGCCGGGTGCGCCCGCGGGCACGGTGTCGATACGGGTGTCGAGGATGATCCGGACGCTGACGCCGACTCAGATCCCGAGGGTGACGAGGATGCACCGGGTCCGGCGCCGACGGTGCAGGACTTGAAGGCTCTTGCGGAGGATCTCGCGTCGATGTTCGACCCCGATGGGGAAGAACCGAAGGATGACGCCTCCCGACGTCGGCGGGGCATCACGATCGGCCGTCTCAAAGACGGCGTGCACGCGATCCGCGGGTATCTGACTCCCGAGGTCGCGGCGCAGTTGCAGTTGATCATCGACGCGATCCTCAACCCCAAAGGCGACGGCCCACCGATGCCCGGCGTGCACTTCGCCCCCAGCGACGGCGACAGCACGGATGTCGGCGCTGCCTCTGCCTCTGCCTCTGCCTCTGACGTCTATGCGGATGCGGATGCGGATGCGGATGCGGATGCGGATGCGGATGCTGGCGCCGACGGCGACCACGCGGATCCGTTCAATTCCGATCCGCGGTGCGTGCTCGATGACCGCACCGCGTCGCAGAAGCGCCACGACGCGCTCGCGATGGTGCTCGCGATCGCGGCCCGCCACAACGACATGCCCACCCTCGGTGGGTCATCACCCGTCCTGGTCGTCAACGTTGACGCGAAAGACCTCGCCGGCGCAGCGGGCGGCAACGGTGGCTGGGCGACGATCCCCGGATCCGGTGCCCACCTGCCCGTCTCCGTCGCTGCGCACATCGGATGCTCGGGCACCATCCAACGGGTCTTGATGGATGAGGGGCGGATCATCGGCATCACCACCACCGACCGTGTCTTCACCGTGCATCAACGCCGCGCGATCGTCGCCCGCGACAAGGAATGCCTGATCCCCGGATGCCACGTCCCCGCATCGTGGTGCGAGATCCACCACGTCACCGAACACGCCAGGGGCGGTCCGACCCATACCGACAACGGGGTGCCGTTGTGCTGGTGGCACCACCGTTCCCTCGGCAGCTCGGGGTGGGAGATCCGCATGAACGACGGTCTCCCGCAGGTGCGGGGGCCGAAATGGTGGGACCCCGAACAACGTTGGCGCACGCCACGACTCAGCGGGGCGCGATCGAAAGTCCGCGCGCGGCTTGCCCGCACTGGATGACGTTGGCGAGTGTCGTCTACGCGACCCCATCACTCGATCATCGACGCGATGGCTGGCTCGTCACCGGTACGACGGTCACCGCATCACCGATACGACGGTTGCCGCATCACCGTCTCACCGCATCACCGTCTCACCGCACAGTGAGCTCGAATCCACCGTCGGCCGTAGGCACGACGGACACCTGGGTGAGGTCGTCGACATGGAAGGTCGGCTCATGCGCGGTGGCGTGCGAGCCGACCCCGATCACACGCATGCCCGCGGCGTGGGCAGCCTGAAGGCCCGCACCCGAGTCCTCGAACACGACGCAGTCGGCCGGGTCGACACCGAGCAGCTTCGCGCCCAGCAGGAAGCCCTCAGGATCCGGCTTCGACGCCGACACGTTCTCGGCCGTCACTGTGAGCGAGGGCACGGTGAGCCCCGCCTGCCCCATACGCGCATTCATCAGCGTGACATCAGCCGAGGTCACGATCGCGTGCGGGTAGGCCAGCAGCGCCGAAAGCAGCACGTCGGCGCCGTCGATCGCGACGACCCCGTCGACGTCCTTGCTTTCGTTCGCCAGCATCACGGCGTTCTCGCGGATGTTGATCTCGTGGTCCCGATCCGGCAGCATGATCGCCATGCTCTGATGGCCCTGTCGTCCGTGCACGACGCTCAGCACCGTCTCGGGATCGATCCCGTGCGGCGCAGCCCAGGCCAGCCACAGGCGTTCCACGACGGCCGTCGAATCGACGAGGGTGCCGTCCATGTCGAGCAGGACGGCGCGGGCGCTGATGGTCTCGGTCATCCGTTCAGGCTACTGCCGCGGCATGCTGCTGTTCATCGGCGACTCAGGCTGGAGCGCTGCGGAAGCACCTGTTAGTGTGGCGAAGCACTGTCGAGAACCGGGGGGATCTCTTGTCGAGCACACCGACACGTCGCGGACGCGGCTTTCTGATCGGCGCAGGAGTCGTGTTCGTCGCCGCGTTCCTCGGCTGGCTCGTTCTGCGCAACCAGGGTGGCTGGGGTGTGGAGCTCGGGATGGGCACAGTCCTCGGATGGGTGACGCACGGCCTCGCGCTGCTCGTGCTGCTCGGCGGTGTCGCTCTGATCGCCCGAGGGACGACGAGGAACGAGCAGCCGGAGCCAGACCACGAGGACTGACGTCGCTCAGATCACCTTCACCCGCCGAGGTACGCGCGGTGCAGCAGCTGCGGGTCCTGCTGCAGAGCCTCCGAGGTGCCCTGGAATGACACCTGTCCTCCGGCCACCACGACCGCCTCGCGGGCGAGACCGAGCGCGAGCTGCGTGAACTGCTCTACCAGGAGCACGCCGACACCGGACTCCGCGATCGAAGTCACGATCGGCATGAGCCGCATGAAGACGACCGGCGCGAGCCCGAGCGACATCTCGTCGATCAGGAGGATCCTCGGCTTCGCGGCGAAGGCGCGCGCGAGCACCACCATCTGCTGCTCACCTCCCGACAGGAGCGCGGTCGGCGAGTCGATGCGCTTCTCGAGTTCGGGGAACTGTTCGAGCGCAGCATCCAGTTCCGCAGGTGTCCGTGCCGTGAGCGAGATGTTCTCGCGCACGGTCAAAGAGGGGAACACCGCGCGACCCTGTTCGATGTGCACGATGCCTCGGCGTGCTCTCGCCACCCGCGACAACTTGTCGAGCGGCTCGCCGTCGAGCGTGAGCGTCCCGGCCGAATGCGGTGTCACCCCCGACACCGATTCGATCAGGCTCGTCTTGCCGGCACCGTTCGGGCCCACGAGGGCCAGAACCTCGCCACCTCTGACGGTCAGCGACACGTCGGAGATCACGGGGCCCGCTCCACGACTGACAGTCACGGAATCCAATACGAGTTCGCTCACTTCAGCAGCTCCGTCTCTCCCATATAGGCCTTCACGACCGCCGGGTTCGCGAGCACCTCGGCCTGCGGCCCCGATGCCAGCACCCGACCGAAGTCGAGCACGGTGAGCGTCGGGCAGACCGAGCGCACCAGATCCAGGTCGTGCTCGATGATGATCAGCGCCACCCCGTATCGAGCGGGCAGCTCGCGCAGCCGCGCCGCGAGCGCCAAGTGCTCTTCGTGCGACAGCCCTGCGGCGGGTTCATCGAGGATCAGCAGCCGGGGACGCGCGAGCACGTTCGCAGCCACCTCCACGAGCCTGCGGGTGCCGACATCCACGCTCGACAGCCGCGAACGCGCGGGCGGGCATCCGAAGAACTCCAGCACCTCGTCGATGTCGGATGCCGCGAGTCGACGTCGAGCGACGAACCGCACATACGCTCCGACCGAGAGTGCCGGCGGCACTCTGTCCTGCTGGAAGGTGCGGCGTAGTCCGAGCCGCGCGCGACGAGTGGGCGAGAGTCCGCCGAGGTCACGGTCGCCGAGAAGCACACGACCGCCGTGCTTCGGCAGGAAGCCGCTGATCGCATCGACGAACGTCGACTTCCCGGCGCCGTTCGGTCCGATGAGGCCCATGATCGACGCTGCAGGAACCCGGAAGGACACATCGTCCAGAGCCTTGAGCGCACCGAACTGCACTGTGAGCCCCTCGACCGTGAGCACCGGAGCGCCGTCCAGCGCTCGCTCATCCAGGGTCGCGGTCGTCGTGGTGGTGATCAGGGCGGCCTCGGCGTCGGCATCCGGAGGGAGCGCGGTCAGCTTCGCTGTCGCGGTCCTGCGATCCGCGCGCTTCCAGATCAGGTTGCGGATTCCCTGTCCGAGGTTGGTGCCGCTGGTGAGCGCCTGCACTCCCAGGACCCCGAAGACGACGAAGGCCCAGTCCTGCGGCACGCCCCAGCGCTTCAGCAGCTCGGGGACGAGCACCCAGAGGATGCCGCCGAAGATCGCCATGTCGATCAGATGCGCCCCCGACATGATCGCGAGCACGTACAGCGCGAGGGACTGCAGCGGCGTGAAGCTCGACGCGAAAGGCAGCTGCACTTGACCTGCGAGCAGCCCGCCGGCGATGCCGCCGAGGGCGGCCGAGACCGCGAAGGCCGTGAGCTTGGCGGTCTGCACGCTCTGCCCTGCTGCGGCCGTGCCTCGCTCGGAGAACGCGACGGCCTTCCAGCTCGAGCCCCACCGGCCGCGCTGAAGGAAGAACACGCCGAGAGCGCAGATGGCGAGCACGACGATCGACAGGAAGAAGAACTCCCGATCGTTCGAGAACAGCTCGGGTCGCTCGATCGCGGTGCCGTCGGCGGAGCCGGGGAACTGGATCTGCACCAGGGTCACATCTGCCGCCGCGGCGAATCCGAGGGTGACGACGGCGAGGTTCACGCCCCGCAGCCGAAGCGCCGGCAATCCCACGAGGATGCCGACGAGCCCTGCCGCGATGCCGCCGAACGCGAGCCAGACGACGAAACCGCCGGGCGCCTGCATCACGTTGAGCAGCGACACGATCCAGGCGCCGACGGCGGCGAACGTGAGCTGGCACAGGGCGATCATGCCGGCGGACCCCGTGACGATGCCGAGACCGAGGATCGCGATGGACGCGATGACCGCGCTGATCGCAAGGAAGACGAAGTAGCCCGGGAGTGCCGTGCTCAGCACGGCACCCACTCCGATCGCGACGGCCGCGACGACGAAGGGCCAGGACAGACGGAACCAGGGACGGTCAGCGAGCGGCATCCCACACCTCCTTGCGCTGCGTCCACAGGAGCAGGACGACGATGAACAGGAACGGGAGGAAGTTGCGCACGAGAGCGACCTCGTCGATCTGCGCGACGAGACCGCTCAGCACACCGAGAACCACGCCGCCGATGACGGCGAGATCGAGGCGGCGGAAGCCTCCGAGAAGTGCGGCGGCCGCCGCGGGGACGATGAGCATGGCGAGCGCCGTCGCATCGTTGGACTGCGACGGCGCCACGATGATGATCGCGATCGCGCTGATCACACCCGTGACGAACCACACGGCGATCGAGAGCGGGCGCGAGCGGATGCCGAGCAGCTCGGCAGTCGTCGGACGCTCGGAGAGCGCGCGCAGCTGCGTGCCGACCCTCGTGCGGCGAAGGACGATGCGCACCGCGACCGCCGTGACGACGGCCATGACGACCGTCGCGACCGTGACCTGGCTGATCACGACACCGCCGAACGAGAAAGCGGGACCCGCGATGATCGGGGTGAACGGCTGAGGCTTGTTGCCGAACAGGATGAACGACAGGGAGATCAGCAGGAGCAGCGGCCCGACGGTCATCGCCGATCGGGTCGTCGTGGAGGCCTCGGAGAGCCACGTCGCCGCGATCCATCCGATCGCGGCCGAGAGGAGTCCGCCGACGAGCACACCGAGCACGGATCCGAGCCAGATCGGCACCCCGAGTTCGCTGACGCACCACACGGCGCTGAACGCGCCGAACATCGCGGTCGCGGCCTGTGCGAAGTTGACGACCCGCACGAGGCGGGACATCAAGGTCAGGCATACGCCGAGGACGGCGTAGAGACCACCGGCGGCGAGACCGGCTATGGCGCCTTGCAGCATGAGGCGTCCTTTCTGATCTGAGAGCTTCCGATCCGAGAGCATCTGTGCCGAGGCGAGCTCGGATCCGGGAGGGGGAGAGCCTGCCGCCGAGAATGCGCTCGGCGGCAGGCGAGGGTCGGCTACTCGCCGATGCGCAGCCAGTCGTCGGCGATCTTCTCCCAGGCATTCGTGCCGGATTCGAGGATGATCGGCCAGCCCGCGGTGTTCTGGGTGCCGAAGACATACGGCGTTCCGACCATCGGGTTCTCGATCGGGTCCATGCCGCGCAGCGCGTCGGTGACGCTCTCGCGGGTGATGTCGCCGTCCATGCCCTCGAGCACCTCGATGAAGTACTTCGCCGCGAGGTATCCGCCCTGGCTGAAGGACGTGAGCGGGATGTCGTTCGCCTCCATCAGCTCGCGCCACTCGGAGTTGATCTCGTTGTCATCGGTGAACGGGTAGAACTCGGCGGGGACGTAGATGCCCGCACCCGCGTTGTCGATCGCACCGGCGAAGTTCTCGCTGTAGACGCTGGTCAGGTACAGCCAGGTCACGTCGTCCCAGCCCTGGGCGTTCGCCGCCTTGACCTGGCCGATCGCATCGGGCTCGACCGGGTTGATCGCGAGAGCCGTGCAGCCCTGCTCGCGCGCCTTCACGATGTACGGGGTGTAATCCGATGCGCCGTACGGCACGGTGTCGTCGACGTACTTCGGCTCCTTGCCGGTGATCTCGGTCCACTTGTCGATCGCCGCCTGGTAGGTGGGTCGGGTGGATCCTGCGATCTCCAGCAGGATGCAGATGTCGTCGAGTCCGAGCACCTCCGAGCCGTACTGCAACGTGAGGGTCATGTCGTTGAACGGACCGACGTTGGCGGGGGAGATGTTGTCGCTCGCGAAGCAGCCGGTATCGACTCCGATGCCGGGCAGCGAGAGGATCTCCTCCTGCTCGTAGTACTTCGCGTTGATCTCGCACTCGATCAGGCTCGCTGATCCGACCAGCGCGACGGCCCCGTCGCTGCCGACGAGCTCTCGGGCTGACGCGGTGGCTGTGGCCGGGTCGCCCTTGTCGTCGAGGGTCTTGTACTCGATGGTCCGACCGTCCAGGCCGCCGGCCTCGTTGAACGCGTCGAAGACCGCCGCTGCCGCCTGCGACGCTTCGGGGAAGGTCGCGGGGCCGCTGATCGTGTTCACGGAGCCGACCACGATGGGGGCTCCTTCGCCGCCTCCGTCTCCGCCGGCACAGCCGGCCAGGGTGAGGGCCGCCACGGCGATGAGCGCCGCGGTGCCGGATACTCGCTTGTTCATGTGGTTCCTGCCTCTCGATTCGGGTGCTGCTGTGTGATCGGGTGATGCGGCTGGTGGCGCGCTGCGAGGGCTCAGCCGCGGAGCGCGCGGTTCACGAGCTCCGTGTCGGTGAACTGCTCGAAGGCGACGACCCTGCCGCCTGCCAGCCGCCAGACGTGGGCGACGCGGGCGGCGAAGAACCGCCCGGTCGAGCGGTAGGTGCCCGAGTAGGTGCCGATTCCCACGACCACGTCGCCGCCGTCGATCACCTCGTCGATCGCGACCGTGTAGTCGTCCCACTCGTCCTGGATGCGCGCGAAGACGTGGGCAGTCACGGCATCCGGCCCGATGTACGTGCCGGCGTAAGGGAATCCTGCAGCCTCCGTCCACCGCACGTCGTCGGCGAACGACTCGAGCATGCCGTCGAGGTCTCCGCGGTCGTTGGCGGCGTAGTGGGCCGTGATGATGTCTGCATTGCCCATGGGGGATCCCTTCGTCTCCATGTCCATATCCAGATCCGGGCGCGGTGTGGAGGCCGGGTCAGACCGGCTGCGCGTCGGGGTAGTCGACCGAGCCGAGCGGATAGATGTGCCCGCCGCCCCGCGAGTGCTCGGCATCACCGTCGCCGTTCAGGCCGAGGAAGATGCCGGTCGTCATCAGCTGATAGCCGAGGTCATGCAGCCAGACACTGGCGACCGCGATGCGGAACTCGCGGAAGCAGAACAGGTAGAGGCCGTCGGCGAACTTCCAGACCGTGGAGAGGTCCATGTCGCCGTGGCCCCGCTGCACGCCCTCGAGGCACTGCCACGCGTAGCGCCGGCTCGAGATGTAGACGTGCTCGTAGAGGTGCTGAGGGCTGTAGCGGTAGACGTTGCGCTTGCCGATCAGGTCGCGGCTCGGCCCCGGCACCTCGCCGGTGGCCGCTCCTCGATCGGTCGTCGCCGCCCAGAAGTCCTGCCCGACCTGCGGGGTGCCCTCGACGGCTTCGGCGGCGATGCGCGATCGTACGACCATGGCGCGATGCGTCGTCGTCGAGTAGACGACGGTGATCGCCTCGCGTTCGCGGCTCTCGAGCGGGATGTTGACGAACACGACGTCTTCGCGCACCGCCACGGCGTCGTAGGGGTCGGTGCCTGACTCGCCGAGACCCGACCAGGTGACAGCCACGGCGTCGAACGAGAGCGACAGCGTGGAATCGTCATCGAGCGTCAGCGTGATCGTGGTGCCTGAGAGTGAGGCGTTCGGCAAGCGGAATGTGTCGATCCCTGCGGCGAACTCGTCGTAGGTGCGCCATTCGTCGAGCGCGGGATCGGTCGTGGCAGGGGCGGTCATGAGGAGTCCTGACGTCGCATGCTGCGGAGCATCCTCGCTCCGGGCACCGCGTCCTCGCGGTGTGCTTGCCTCATGCTCCGGCGGCGCACGGCATCCGCTCAAGCGATGCGGTGCCATCGCGCGCCGAGAGTCAACCGGCGTGCCCTCCGGGGCAAGGTCGTGCCCGGTGGACGCGCCGATGACGGACGAAGGTCGTGTCGGAACGCGCGATCAGGTCGCGTCGGAAGGCGCCCTCGCGGGAGCCCCGACGCGCGCTCAGTGCGCGGCGCGGTACTCGCTGGGGGAGATGCCGAAGGCCGTCTTGAACGCGCGGCTGAAGTGCGCGGCATCCACGAACCCCCAGCGTGCGGCGATGGCCGCGACGGGACGGTCGGCGAGCATCGGGTCGAGCAGATCGCGCCGGCACTGCTCGAGGCGCCGCGTGCGGATCCAGGTCGAGACCGTCACTCCCTGCTCCTGGAAGAGCCCGTGCAGGTGCCTGGTCGAGATGAAGTGCGCCGAGGCGATCGAGGCGGGGCCGAGGTCGGTGGAGGCGAGATTGCGATCGATGTACGAGCGGATGCGCTGCACCAGCGCGCGGTGCGGATCGGTCGACACCTCGTCGAGCCCGAGCTCACGCGTGAAGACCGTCGTGACGAGGTCGAGGGCGCTGTGCGCCAGGCGCGCTCCGGTGGTTCCGGCGAGCTGATCGAGATTGCCGGCGAGCTGTGTGAGGTAGGGCACGACCATTCCGCCGAGCCCGCCCTGCCCCGAGATCCGCACCGCCGTGAGCTGACCGACCATGTCGGACGGAAGGCTGATGAGGTGCTTGGGGAACATCACGACCATGGTGCGGAAGTCGTCATCGAACACGAGGGAGTACGGGCGATCGGTGTCGTACACGGCCAGGTCGCCAGCCTGCAGCACGGCTTCGCGGTCGTCCTGGATGAGCATCCCGGTCCCGGCGAGCATCAGACTGAGCTTGAAGTACGACCGGTCGCTGCGGGCGATGAGCTCGGGGGTGCGCTCGACGACATGCGAGGTCGCGCGCACCTCGTTCACGTGCACCTCGTCGACGGAGGCGCCGCGGATCACCCCTCGGAAGTGGTCGGGACCCGACGTCGACACCTGAAGGGGGACGAACGACTCCGACACGGCCGCTCTGAACTCGCTGATATTGCGCGCGATGAGCGTGGATACCGATTCGGCGGGGGCTGCGGGCACACCGTTCATGTCTGACTACCTCGGGTGGTGGAACGACGACGTTGTATACGATCCGTGTCGTGATGCTATCACCGGCTCGTTCGGAACCGCGAGGCTTCTATGATGTCGACGGAGGCGGGCGATGAGAGATCTCGGTGAGAGGGTCGTGCAGGTCCTGCGGCAGCTGCGAGGACCCGACACCTCGGACGCCGTCTTCGAGGCGACCGCACTCATCGTCGGCGCCGTCTTCCTGCTTCTGGGCTTCGCGATCGGATTCCCTGTCTTCTGGGGCCATGAGATGGCGATCAGCGGCACGGGGTCGATCGGCGCGTTCGCGGCGTACGGTGGCGCGGTCACCGCGGTGCTCGCGTTCGCCCTCGGGCGTCTCGTCTCCCGCCCAGCGACAGTGGCACCCGACGGCACACGGGACGGCTTCAGCGTTCCCGGTGACCGGCTGCGCTGGTACGACCTCGTGGCGATCGCCTTGGCCCATGCGGCGATCGCGTATCTCGGCTGGCTCGGCATCGCCGAACTGCTCGAGCGGAGCTTCACGGATGCTCCGGTGTTCCCGTTCCCCGGAGCCGTCCTCGTCGCAGTGGCGTTCGCGCTCACCGCCTACGTCACGTTCCTCAGCGCCGTCGCGCTCACGCCCACCGTGCTCTCGCTCGTGCTCGCGGTCTTCCTCGTCGTCGGGGCGTTCGCGGCGATGCTCGCCTCGAGCGACGTGCACTGGTGGCGTGACAACCTCTCGGCTCTCGGCATGAGCACGAACAGCGCCTCGTCGGCCTTCAACGCCACGCTCATCATCGCCGGCGTGCTGGTGACGACGATCGCCCGATATGCGACAGCCGGCCTGCCCGTCGACGACCCCGTCGATCGTCGCGGACGGTTCGTCGTGCGGGGCGGCCTCATCCTGATCGGCGTCTTCCTCGCGTGCGTCGGGGTCTTCCCCGTGGACGAGTTCTTCCTCGTGCACAACACGGTCGCGACCGGCATGACGGTCGCCTTCGCTGTGATCGTCGTCGGGCTGCCGTGGTTCCTCCGCACCATCCCGCGGGTCTTCGTGGTGTTCGGCTGGATCTACGTGCTCGTGATCATCCTGCTCGCGGCGTTCTTCGCCGTCGGGTACTACAACCTCACGGCGGTCGAGCTGATCGCCGCCGTGCTGATCTTCAGCTGGATCATCGTGTTCCTGCGCACCGCAGGTTCGGTCGGCACGGAGCATCGCAGCGATCCCGTGCCTGCCTGAGAGGCGGGATGCGCAGCGAACGGCTCAGCGCAGCGTCTGCGTGGCTTCGGCTGTGCGCTGCAGGGCGTGGACGGAGTGAGCGTGGCGCTTCTGCGCCACCCCGACGAAGAGGCAGTCGACCAGGGCGAGCTGCGCGATCCTGCTGACCATGGCGCCGGCGCGGAGGCGAGGTTCACGGGCATGACTGAGCAGCGCGTGGTCCGCCTCCGAGGCGAGCGGGGAACCTGATGCGCCGGTCACGCCGATGGTGGTGCTCGCCGCCGAGCGGGCGGTCTGCAGGAAGTGAAGCGTCTCGCGGGTCGTGCCCGAGTGGGAGAAGCCGATCGCCACGGTCTTCTTGGCACCGAGTGCGGCCGCGGCGCTCGCCTCGTGTGCGTCGGTGAGGACGATCGCCGCATGGCCGATGCGCAGGAGCTTGTGGCCGAGGTCGGCCGCGACGAGACCGCTGGCGCCGATGCCGAAGAGCAGGATGCGGTCGGCATCGTCGACCGCATCCACCGCGGCGGCGAGCACGTCGTAGTCGACGCCGGCGATCGTCTCCTCGATCGCGAGCAACTCCAGCGCCGCCACTTTGGCTGTCGCCTCCCGGAGTGAGTCCGCCGCCGAGATCTCCGCGCCGAAGCCGGTCGATGCGGGGAACTGCACGGACTCGCGTCCGAGCTCGGCAGCCAGGGCCATGCGCAGCGCCGCGTAACCGTTCACGCCGATCGCTCGGCAGAATCGCACGACGGAGGCGACGGAGGTGGCGCAGGTCGCGGCGATCTCGGTGATGGTGCTGTCGACAACGATCGTCGGATCGTCGGAGATGGTGCGGGCGATGCGCGCGAGCGACGGCGGGAGCTTCTCGGCCGCTGTCGCGATCGTCGTCTGGATGCTCATAGATCTCCTGCGTCCTGGCGGCTCTGGGAGCGGGCGGGGTAGGTGGTCGGGTCGTTCTGAACAATTATTTCATGCCTGGTACTCAGTGCGTAGACTATTTCCATGTCTTCTCCATCCGCCGTCGTGGCCGTCGATCTCGGCAAGTCACGGTGCCGCGTGGCCGTCTCGGAGCCGGATGCCGTGACCGGCCGCCGATCCGCCCGTCGACCCCTTCGCCACGGCGTCGGTGCGCCCGGCCTGGCTGCAGTCGGTGGCGTCGCCGCCGCGCTCGACTCGATCCTTCCGCTGACGGCTCATCTCGATGTGCCGATCTCGTCGATCTCCGTCGGTGCCGCCGGTGCCTGGACTGCACCGGCCGCAGCAGCAGAGCTCGCTCGTCGGCTCGCGGACGCGCTGGGCGTTCCCGCCGCAGTGACGTCTGACGTCGTCTCGGCGCACGTCGGCGCCCTCGACGGAGACCCGGGAGTGCTCCTCATCGCGGGCACCGGCGCGGCAGCGCTCGGGGTCGACGGCGGCGTCGACAGTGGCCTCGATGGCGGTCGGGCCACGCTCGTGGACGGCTGGGGGCCTGAGTTGGGCGACTTCGGCAGCGGCTCGTGGCTCGGGCGAGAGGCCCTGCGCGCGGTGCTGCGAGCATCCGTCGGCCTCGGGTCCAGCACCGACCTCACGGATGCCGTGGCCATGCCGATCGGCGCACCGTCCGCGATCCACGGCTGGCTCGCTCAGGACGGCCCTCTGCCGCGTCGGCTCGCGACCCTCGCCCCGCTCGTGCTCGACGCCGCGGAGTCCGGTGACGTCGTCGCCGCCGGGATCGCTGCAGAGAGCATCCGCCTGCTCACCGCCTCAGCGGTCGCGGCGTCGTCGAGCAGCGCCGAGGTGGCCTTGCACGGCGGCCTCACCGAACATGTCTGGTTCCGCGCCGGGATCGAAGACGCTCTGCGCGTTGCGGGGCGGGCGGTCATCGCCTGTGCCGGTGATGCTCTCGACGGCGCGCTGCTCATCGCAGACCGTGCCGATCTTCCCCATGAAAGGTTCGTCCACCGTGCCGAATGACTCCTCCCGACTGACCGACCTTCTCGACGTGCTGTCGACGCTCGGAACCGAAGCATCGTCGACCGAGCGCGGCGATCTCGACCTGCTCGACACGATCGAGCTCGTGCACCGGATGAACACCGAGGACCGCCGCGTCCCCGAAGCCGTCGCCGAGCGCAGCTCCGAGATCGCGGCGGCCGTCGAAGCCATCACCGCGCGCTTCCGCGAAGGCGGCCGCCTGATCTACATCGGTGCAGGAACCGCCGGCCGCGTCGGCGTGCTCGACGCCAGCGAATGCCCGCCGACATTCGGCACGGATCCGTCGATGGTCGTCGGCCTCATCGCCGGAGGTGAGACGGCGATCCGGTCCGCGGTCGAGAACGCCGAGGACGACGCCGAGGCCGCGGGCCTGTCACTGCGTGAGATCGGGCTGACCGGGCGCGACACGGTCGTCGGGATCTCCGCTTCCGGGCGCACGCCCTACGTGGTGGGGGGACTGGAGTTCGCCCGTGGCGTCGGCGCGCTCACGGTGGCGATCGCCTCGAACGCGGCATCCGACATCGGCGCGGTGGCGGACATCGCGATCGAGGTGGTCACGGGGCCCGAGTTCATCTCGGGGTCGACGCGCCTGAAGTCGGGTACCGCGCAGAAGCTCGTCGTGAACATGCTGACCACGCTGTCGATGATCAAACTCGGCAAGACGCATCGCGGTGTGATGGTCGACCTGCTCGCGACGAACGAGAAGCTTCACGCCCGTTCGATCCGCACGGTGACCGAACTCACCGGCGCCACCGTCGACGACGCCGCCGCCGCCCTGACCGCGGCCGACGGCTCGGTCAAGCTCGCGATCCTGATGCTGTCGACCGGGGCATCGGCGGACCGCTCGGCGCAGGCACTCCGCGATGCGGACGGCATCCTGCGCGTCGCGATCGCCGATCTCTCGTGAGGGGCACCTTCGACGCGTGCTTCCGCCGGGGAGCGCCCGACGAGAGCGACGTCGCGAACCCGGGCTCGGGTCAGTGGCCGCAGGTGCAGGACTCACCACCACCGCAGCATCCGGCTTCTGCCGAGCCGTGCGCCTGAGATGACGGGGGCACGTCCATCGCGGGGTTCTGGTCGAGGAAGCCGTTCGGCTTGAACCAGAATCCGGCGTAGTCGACGGGCATGATCGGCCAGTCCTCCGGGCGCGGGAAGTGCGTGAGGCCGAACGTGTGCCACAGCACGATGTCCTCGCCGTCGAGCGAGCGGTCACCGGCAGAGTATTCGGGCAGACCTGAGCCGCCCTGGTGCGCGTTGGGGTAGCGACCGGCCGGCCAGATCTGTCCCTGCTCGTGCTGCGTCGCCCACAGATGCTTGGTGGCGAACGTCGCGCGAGCGGCGACGGATGACGCCGGATCCGCCATGAGCAGCGCCGTCGGCTCGGGGATCAGGTGGTACGCAGTGGGGCGTCCGACGTGGTTCGTGCGGGTGGTGCTCTGCACCTCCCACGCGCGGGCGACCGAGGTGTCGGCCTCGCGCTGCGCCCCGAGCTCCGTGAGGAGCTGCGTCTCCGACCAGGTGAAGGCGTTCCCGAACGGGTTCTCGGGTCCCATCGGGATGCGCTTCGCGTCGATCTCGAACAGGCGGTTCTCGTCGCCGTCGATCGCGACGTCGAGCCGCGCGCAGAACAGGTGCTGATGCACGGGGGCGAACACCCCGGGCGCGAGCTCGGTCGCGTGCTTCTGCCGCACGCCGGGCTCGCCTGCGCCAGCGAACACGACTCCGGTCGCCTTGGCCACGACCTCGATCGAGCCGTCGAGCGAGAAGTTCCAGTAGAAGCCGTAGTCGTAGTTGCCGATGGTCGAGAAGTACGAGATCACGAAGCGGCGCGAACGGCGCACGTCCGAGCGCCCTGCGAGGTCGGTGTGCTTCCAGAGGATTCCGTAGTCCTCCTCGTGCATGCACACCACGTTCGGGATGCGCACGGGGTTGCCGTGATCGTCGGCGACGTAGCCGTCGAGGTAGCGGATCACGCCCAGGCAGTCGCAGCCCAGCTCGAGGTGGTTCGCGTTCTTGCCGAGCAGGTACTCGCCCGCGTCGAAGTAGCTGATCCAGAATCTGCCCGGGGCGGTGTCTCCGTAGGGAACGACCATCTCGGGCACGCTCGCCCGGCTGAGCACGGAGCGTCCGTCGAATGCGACGTCATGCAGCACGAGTCCCTCGCGGGCGTTGAAGCTCACCCGCATAGACCAGTTCTCCCACTCGACGAGCGATCCGCTGACTGTGAAGCTCGGGCCTTCCGGCTGGGTGATCTCGATCGGCTTGAGGGTCGTCCTGGCCGCGCCCTGCACCTCGGAGTAGTAGTTGCCGTGGCCGGCGGGCACCGGCACGTCGCCCTCGTCATCGATGCGGATCACGCTGCCCGCGGTCAGATCGATGTGCACCACGAGGCCTTCGACCGGATGCGCCCAGGGCGAGTCGTTCTCGTCGTACTTCAGGAAGGTGAGCGAGCGGATCACGCGGCGACCCACCTCATCTGCCCGGCCGGTGTATCCCGGAGCGAGGGGGCCGCAGAAGGCGAGCTCCATGTGATCCGCGAGACCGCGGCGCGTCATCGCGGCTTGCCATTCGGGGGAGGCTTTGACGATCTCCTCCGCGCGGCCGTACTCCTCGAACAGGTACTGCGGTTGTCCGTAGGGCGGGGCGTCGTTCGGCACCCGCTCGTTTCGCAGCACCTCGCCGCGCGTGATCGAGACGGTGACCTCGGTCGCTGTGCCCGTCGCCGTGTCGAGCAGAGTCGCATCGATCCGTCGGTCGATCGGCGCGCCGGGCTTCCATGTCGCGAGCTCCTGCTTGGTGGGCTCGTCTGGGAGGAGCATCGGCACCCGCACGGTCTCGCCGAGCAGGCCGGCGGATTCGAGCACGGCTCGGGCTGCGGCGATCTCCTCGCCGGTGAGCGGGTCGAGTGGGTGCGGTGTGGCGATCGGGTCGATCGTGACGGGCTGGGGGTGGGACATCGTCGTACCTCACTATTTCGAGCGAGTGCTCAATAAACGGATTGGCATGATGGTACGCCGATGCGGCCGAGGTGCACAAGAGCGTCGGGAAGACGATTCCGGTGGAGGGGCGCAGGTCGCTGAGGGTGAGTGCTCAGGCTCGCCAGGGCGAGAGGATGCTGTCGAGCACAGCGAGGTGCGCCTCGGCGCCGTGAGGTTCGGTGACCTCGAGCACCTGCTGCCCGTAGGTGATCGAACGCAGCAGCGACATGAGCGCATGCTTCGGCGTCGTGGGTGACAGCTCGCCGTCGGCGACGGCTTCGTCGAGGGACTCGCTGATGCCGTCCTGCCAGGTCGCGAAAGTCGGTGACCCCGCTTCCGGACTGGAGGCGAGTGCGGCGAGGCGGCCCCAGAACCCGACCACCACGTAGGCCTCGGTGCGCGTGCCGTCGTCGACGGGAAGGACCTCGCGCATGAGGGCGTCTAGCCTGGCCAGGCCGCGCAGCCCGGTGGTCGCCGACCTGATCCGCTCGTCGGTGCGGCGGGTGATCTCGGCCGCCGCGGCGCGCACGACATCGTCGAATCCGTCGAAGTAGTGCCAGAGCGATCCCGTCGCGACGCCGAGCTCCTTGGCCACGGCGCGAGAAGACACCGCCTCATGGCCGTCGCGTGCCGCCACGGCGAGCAGCGCCTCGGCGATCTGCCGTCGGCGCTCATCGTGATCTACGACGCGGGGCACAAGGCCATCCTGTCGCATCGCGCGGGGTCTGGCTATTTTGAGCGACTGATCAATATGATGCGGGTGTGGATCCGCTCCTCCCCGCAGCGCCGTGGCTGATGGCGCTCGCCGCCGTCGTCTCGGCCGCGGCATGCGTCGCCGCCTGGCGGGCTGTGCCGTGGCAGGGGAGGCAGAGCGCCCTGATCATGGCGGCGGCGATGATCGTGATCGCGGCTATGGACGGCGACGCGACGGTCGGACTCGCGCTCGGGACCGTCCTTCTCGTGTCGGCGATGCTCGGCACTGCCGGCGTGCGGGGAACGCCTGCGGCGGCGACGTGCTGCCACCGCGCCCTGGTGTCGCTCGTGATGGCGATCTGCTCGTTCGAGAGCCTGTCGACGGGCGAATCCCCGGTCGAGGCCGGCGGCCACGGCGGCCACGGACTCGACGGGCTGTTGTCGGCGCTCGTCATCATCGGGGTCGTCGGGGTGGTGCTCTGGTCGGTCGTCTCAGAGTGGGTGCTCGTTCCCGTGCACCAGGGGCGTACTGCCCGTCTGCTCAGGGTCGAGTCGTGGGCGATGGCCGCCGGAGTCACCGTGATGTGCCTGGGGTACTGACGGGCGACGAGCTCCGTTATCGGCGGGAGGCATCAGTGCGCGCCGCCGAACTCGATCAGCACCACACCCAGGGCGATCAGCGCGACGCCGATCGCCATCATGACTGAGAAGTGATCCTTGAAGATCACTCGACCCAGGATCGCCGTGATGGCGACACCGGCGGCGGCCCACACGCCGTAGGCGACACCCACAGGCATTCCCATCGCCAGGATCGTGCCGAGCAGTGTGAATGCGGCGAGGTATCCGACGACGATCACCGGGATCCATCGCTTTCGTCGCAGGCCCTCCGATGCGCGCAGGCTGAGAGTCGCGGTCACCTCGCTCGCGATCGCGAGGACGAGGAGCGCCCAGATCACGACGCCGCCTCGGCCGGTGCCTCGCGCGTGTGGGATCCGAGCTCGACGAGCAGCACGCCCATGACGATCGCCCCGATCCCGATGATCTGCACCGTTCCGAGCAGCTCACCGAAGAGCACCGTGCCCATGATCGCGGTGAGCACGACGCCGATGGCTGACCAGATGCCGTACGCCACACCCACCGGCATCCCGCGGTCGAGCACGATCGACAGCAGCCACAACGAGCCCGTGTAGCCGATCACGACGGGGATCAGCCACAGCGGATGGGCGAAGCCCTCGGCGGCGCGCAACGACAAGGTGGCACTGACCTCGAGAACGATCGCGATCAGCAGCGGCGGCCAGGCCGATCTGCGAGGGCGAGCTGTCATCGGGGGCCTTTCGACGAGGTGTGCGTGGGGGCGTGGGGGAGAACGCGTCGGATGCTCGCACGATTCCCTGTCGCGCAGGTGAACGGCGGGCGGGAGGCCGCGATTTCGGAACACTCTCGCACGGCGCGTACCCTGGGGTGCATCCCCCGAAGCTCACCCGGCAATCTCGCGCGCCGGCGACCTCGGCGCGCTCACACATGCAAGGACGCAGATGAACGTTACCGCCGCACCCCACGACGACTGGACGGCGAGAGAAGAGCTGGCCGAGCGGATGATCCCGCTGATCGGCGCTCTCAAGCGCGAGCGCGACGTGGTCACCTCGCTCCACGGACACCGACTGCTGGGGCTCTCCGCCACGGGCATCGTCGAGGTGCACGACCGGGTCGCGCAGCTCGGGCACGAACGCCTCGAGGTCGATGAGACCCTCGCCGTGCTCGAGGGCGTCCATGAGCTGGCGCCAGGCGCATCCTCTCTCGATCTCGCCCGCCTCGTCGCAGAGCACGCCGACAGCGGCCTGACACTCGACGCCTACCTGGCGGAGGCGCTCGCGCCCGCTGTCGGGGCGATCGCTGCCGCACCCACCGACGTCGTGCTCTACGGATTCGGCCGCATCGGCCGGCTGCTCGCCCGCATCCTCATCGCCCACAACGGCGGAGGCAGCGGTCTGCGCCTGCGAGCGATCATCGTGCGCCGCGGCTCGGACAACGACCTCGTCAAGCGCGCCTCGCTGCTGCTGCGCGACTCGGTGCACGGCCGCTTCGCGGGCTCCGTCACGGTCGACGAAGGCGCCGAGCAGATCATCGCGAACGGCACACGCATCCAGGTCATCTACTCCGATGACCCTTCGACGATCGACTACACCGCCTACGGGATCGACGACGCGATCGTCGTCGACAACACCGGACGCTGGCGCGACGAGGCGGGGCTCAGCCGCCACCTCGAGGCGACCGGCGTCGCGCGGGTGCTTCTCACCGCCCCGGGCAAGGGTGCGCTGAAGAACATCGTGCACGGGATCAACGACGGCACCATCGAACCCGACGACCGCATCATCACGGCCGCATCCTGCACCACGAACGCGATCACGCCCGTGCTCAAGGCGGTCGACGAGGCCTACGGAATCGTCCGGGGTCATGTCGAGACGGTGCACTCGTTCACCAACGATCAGAACCTGATCGACAACTTCCACAGCGGCGATCGTCGGGGTCGCTCGGCCGTGCTGAACATGGTGATCACCGAGACGGGAGCCGCGAAAGCCGTCGCACGAGCGCTCCCGGAGCTCGAGGGCAAGCTCACCGGTTCCGCGATCCGGGTGCCCACTCCCGATGTCTCGCTGGCCGTGCTGCACCTGAGCCTCGAGCGCCCTGCGGTCAAGGACGAGCTCAACGACTATCTGCGCCGTGTCTCGCTGCACTCGAAGCTGCGCCAGCAGATCGACTACGTCGAGAGCCCGGAGGTCGTCTCCACGGACTTCGTCGGATCGCACCGCGCCGGGATCGTCGACGGGCTCGCGACCATCGCGAACGAGACGGACGTGGTCCTGTACGTCTGGTACGACAACGAGTACGGGTACTCCTGCCAGGTGATCCGGGTGCTCGAGGTCATGGCAGGGTCGCACCCGATCGTGCTCCCGGAGCGTCGTGAGGTCACGCTGCACGGGTGAGTGCGCGATGTCGGCTCTCCCCGACATGATGAGGACATGAAGACCTCGACTCTGCTCGCCGAGCGGCTCCGTTCGCATCGGCTCAGTGCGCCTGCGCGCACGGTGGTCGACGCCGCGTCGCACATGCTCGCGGTGCAGAGTCAGGACTTCACCGCAGGGCGCTGGGCCCTGGCCGCACGAACACGCGGCGAACCGACACTGAGTGCGGTCGATCGCGCCTTCGCCCGGGGTGACCTGGTGCGTGCCTGGACCATGCGAGGAACGCTCCACATCATTCCGGCACGTGACCTCCGCTGGGTGCTTTCGGTGACCGCCGAGCGCCAGCGCGCACAGGCGGCGGGCAGGCGGCGCGATCTCGGCATCGACGGGGCGATGGTCGCAGCCGTCGTGGCGGCAGCGGTGCCGCGTCTTCGTGACGGCGGCCTCACGCGGGCCGAGATGTTCGACGTCTTCACCGGTATCGGCATCGACCCGAGCGGGCAGCGGGGCATCCACCTGCTGAGCGAGATGACCCTCGACGGTCTGATCTGTCAGGGGCCGGTCGTCGAGCGGGACGGCGTGGGGCGGGAACAGCGATTCGTCCTGGTCGAGCAGCACCTCCGCGAGCACGCGACGCCCGAAGATCCGCTCGCAGAGCTCTTCGTGCGGTACATCGACGGGCACGGTCCCGCCGGGGTCGACGACTTCGCCTGGTGGTCGGGGCTCACTCTCGGGCAGTCGCGTGAGGCGCTCACCCGCGCGCGGGGAAGAGTGGCGGAGGTCGATGACGGGGTGTTCGTCTCGACCGTCCGACCGCGACGTTCTTCGGGCGCGGCGTACGTGCGGGCGCTCGGGGCCTTCGACGAGTACTACATCTCGTACGCCGATCGCACAGCGGTGTGCGCCCCCGAGCACCTCGCACTGGTGGGGCCCGGGAAGAACGGCATGGTGCGCGCGACGATCGTCTCGGACGGCCGGGTGGTCGGATGCTGGACGCACGCGAGTGCGTCGCTCGGGTCTCCGCCGGAGCTGTTTGCACCGGCGGCCGGCGGGCACGTCGCAGACGAGGAGGCGGTGCGTGCGGCGCTCGCGCGGTTCACCCGCTTCCTCGACGGGTGAGCCGTCGGGCGGTCGCCGTCACTCGCTCGCGTGCCGCCCGAGGAAGTTGTAGACCTCGTTGTCGTCGACGCCGGGGAAGGCCCCGCGGGGGAGCGGCGAGAACATGTGCGTGTGCACGCGTGCGCTCGGCCAGGCCTTGCCGTTCCAGCGCTCGGTGAGATCAGCCGAGGGGCGCCGGCAGCAGGCCTCATCAGGACACGTCGACACGGCGCGGTCCGTCGTCTCGCGCCCGCGCCACCAGCGGGCGTCGTCGAAGGGCACGCCCACCGTGATCGAGAACTCGCCGTCGGTCGCGGCGCCGGTCTGGGTGGAGCACCAGAAAGTGCCCGACGGCGTGTCCGTGTACTGGTGATGTTCGTTCGTCCGGTTCTGCTGAGTGAACGCTGCGCGTGCCTGGAACTTTCGGCACACACGCTGACCCTCCACGGCGCCGGTGACGTCCATCGGCAGCGGGAGGTCGTCGTTCTCGTACACCCGTGTGATCGCTCCGGTGCCGTCGACGCGGAGGAAGTGCAGCGACATGCCGAGGTGCTGCGTGAGCAGGTTCGTCATGCGCATGCCCGCGGCCTCGTGCGTGACGCCGAACGCGTCGCGGAAGTCCTCCACCGCGAGGTTGCGGTCCTTCTTCGCCTGCTGCAGGAAGGCCACCGAGGCCGTCTCGGGCATCAGACAGGACGCCGCGAAGTAGTTGATCTCGAGACGCTGCTGCAAGAAGTCGGCATAGTCGGTGGGTGGGGTGTGCCCGAGCAGGCGGTGCGCCATGGCCTGCAGCGCCATCGACCGCAGACCGTGGCCGCCGGGGATCGACGCCGGCGGCAGGTAGATGCGGCCGTTCTCGAGATCGGTCACCGACCTCGTCGAGTGCGGCAGGTCGTTGACGTAGATCAACTCGAAACCGAGCTTGTCGGCCATGATGCTCACCGTGCGGTGGGTCAGAGCGCCCTGCACGTGCCCGGCCGAGCGCAGCTGCTTCTCTGCGAGCTTCTCGATGTCGCCGAGGTAGTTGTGCTGCGCCCGCATTCGCAGCCGCAGCTCCGTGTTGGCCCGTCGCGCCTCCTCGGGCGTCGCGATCGCCTCGCGTTCTCGTCGCTGCAGCTCGCGGTGCAGTCCGAGCATCGACTCGATGGTCTCGTCGCTCATGCCCTTGGTGACGCGCACGGGCGCGACGCCGAGCTGACGGAACACCGGGCTCTCCTGCGCACGTTCGAGCTCGATCTCCAGCGCCGCACGGCGGTTCGGCGGCTCGCCCGAGATGAGATCCGTCACCTGTGTGTCCGTGGCCTGCGCGATGGCCTGAAGCAGGGAGAGCTTGGGTTCGCGCTTGCCGTTCTCGATCAGGCTCAGCTGCGAGCCGGCCACGCCGACGAGTGCGCCGAGCTCATCGAGTGTGAACCCCTTCTCGAGGCGGTGGTGTCTGATGCGGTGACCGAGAGTCGCGAGGTGGATGCCGGAAGGAGCCATTCCTTGATCTTAGCGAAAGAACCGTCATTCTTATCGGCCTGAATGGCGGAAAGTCGTCCTTCAACCGGAAGAAGATGGAACAAACGCCCCTCACTTCAAAGGAGTAGTCATGGCGATCGCCGAAGTCTTCACCCCCCGAGCAGCATCCGTCGCACCGGTGCGCACCTTCGGGACGGCTCCGACGTATGACACCCCCGCGATGGCGGAGCTCACCGCGTGGGTCCACGAGATCGCCACGCTCACGCAACCGGCCTCGATCCACTGGGTCGACGGTTCGCGCGCCGAGAACGACTGGCTGCTGCGCGGCCTGGTCGACGAGGGCAAGCTCATCAAGCTCAATCCCGAGTGGCGCCCCGGCTCGTACCTCGCCCGCTCGCACCCCAGCGACGTCGCCCGCACCGAGGGCCGCACCTTCATCTCGTCGGAGAGCGAAGAAGACGCCGGCCCCACGAACAACTGGGCCCCGCCGGCCGAGATGCGCGAGAAGATGAACCAGATCTTCGAGGGATCGATGCGCGGTCGCACGATGTTCGTCGTCCCGTTCTCGATGGGGCCTGTCGGAGGCCCGCTCTCGCACATCGGCGTCCAGGTCACGGACAGCGCCTACGCTGTCGCATCCATCGGCATCATGACCCGTGTCGGCGATGCCGTGACCCGTCAGATCGCCGACGGAGCGCCGTGGGTCAAGACGGTCCACTCGGTCGGAGCGCCGCTCGCCGCGGGTGAGCCCGACGTCGAGTGGCCCTGCAACGACGACAAGTACATCGTGCACTTCCCCGAGACGCTCGAGGTCTACTCGTTCGGCTCGGGCTACGGCGGCAACGCGATCCTGGCGAAGAAGTGCTTCGCTCTGCGCATCGCCTCGGTCATCGCCCGCGACGAGGGCTGGCTCGCCGAGCACATGCTGCTCATCCGGGTGATCGACCCCTCGGGCAAGGCCTACCACGTCGCTGCGGCATTCCCCTCGGCCTGCGGCAAGACGAACCTCGCCATGCTGCGACCGACCATCCCCGGGTGGCGCGTCGAGACTCTCGGCGACGACATCGCGTGGATCCGCCCGGGTGAGGACGGTCGCCTCTGGGCGATCAACCCCGAGGCCGGCTTCTTCGGTGTCGCACCCGGCACGGGCGAGTCGACCAACGTGACGGCCGTCGAGACCCTGTGGGGCAACACGATCTTCACCAACGTCGCGCTGCGCCCCGACGGAGACGTGTGGTGGGAGGGGCTGACCGATCAGGCGCCCGCGCACCTCGTCGACTGGGAGGGCAACGACTGGACGCCGGACTCCGACCGCCCGGCCGCGCACCCGAATTCGCGCTTCACGGTCTCGGCCGCACAGTGCCCGCAGATCTCCGAGGACTGGGAAGAGGCGGTGCCGCTCGACGTCATCCTCTTCGGCGGACGCCGCGCGACCAACGTGCCGCTCGTCGTCGAGGCGACCGACTGGACGCACGGCGTGTTCCTCGGGTCCAACATCTCGTCCGAGCGCACGGCTGCGGCCGAGGGCACCGTCGGCGAGCTGCGCCGCGATCCGTTCGCGATGCTCCCGTTCTGCGGCTACAACATGGCCGACTACTTCGGCCACTGGCTCAAGGTCGGCCGGGGACTGCGTTTCGACCGCGCACCGCGCATCTTTCAGGTCAACTGGTTCCGTCGGGGCTCCGACGGCCGGTTCCTGTGGCCCGGATTCGGCGACAACTCGCGCGTCGTCGACTGGATCATCCGCCGCATCTCCGGCGAGGTGTCCACCGTCGACAGCCCGATCGGTCGTCTGCCGATCGTCTCGGACCTCAACCTCGACGGCATCGAGGTTCCCGAGGCTGATCTCGACGAGCTGTTCGCGGTCGACACCGAGGCGTGGAAGACCGAGGCCGACCTGACGGAGGAGTTCTACGACACCTTCGGCGAGAAGGTGCCGGCCGCACTCCGCGCCGAGCTGGCATCGCTGCGCTACAGGCTCGACAAGGCCTGACACAGACCGGCGCCGGTTCGGGGGAGCCGGCGCCTCATCCCTCCCAGACCCGCGAAGGCGGGACGTCAGAGACGAACCCATGGCTGAGTGGTCTCCGGCATCCCGCCTTCGCGTATTTCTCTGCCTGACAGGCCTGTGAGAAGGACAGCCGCGTGATCAGGCGAGCAGCTGATGCCGCGCGAGGTCGCGATACAGCGGCGTCGACTCCACGAGCTCGGCGTGCGTGCCCTGACCGACGACGACACCGTCCTGCAGCACGACGATGAGGTCGCTGTCGACGACGGTCGACAGTCGGTGCGCGATCACGATCAGCGTGCGGTCGGTCGAGACCGCATCGATCGCCTCGCGCATGCGCTGCTCATTGACCCCGTCGAGCGACGAGGTGGACTCGTCCAGCAGCAAGATCGGGGCGTCGGTCAGCAGCGCGCGCGCGATCGCGAGGCGCTGGCGCTCGCCTCCCGAGAGCATGACGCCGTCCTCGCCGACCGGTGCCTCGAGACCGAGGGGATCGCGCTCGAGCACGTCGCCCAGGTTGACGGCACGCAGCACCTGTTCGCACTCGGCATCGGAGGCGTCGGGGGAGGCGAGTCGAAGGTTGTCGGCGAGGGTCCCGGCGAGCGTCGGCGCATCCTGTTCGACGTAGCCGAACTGCGCGCGCAGCTCGTCACGAGGGTAGGTGCGGGCGTCGTGCCCATAGAGGCGGATCGAACCGCCCGTGGGGTCGTAGAACCGCTCGACGAGCGACAGGATCGTGCTCTTCCCGGCACCGCTGGGGCCGACGAGCGCCACGCGTGCGCCTCGCGGCACCGCGAACGACACTCCGCGCAGAACCTCGCGCTCGGACGCGGTCTGAGCGTCGTCGGCGGACTCGAGGTGCGCATCGGCGAGCAGCGTCTGCGCCTCCTTGGCGGCGGCCTGGCGGGCAGCGACCACGTTCTCCGGATACCGGAAGCGCACATCGCGGAACTCGATGGCCGGAGCGTCGGAGTCGGGGGCATCGCGCGTGAAGGAGGAGGCGGTCTCGGCATCGTGCTGCGTCTCTGTCGGCAGGTTCAGCACCTCCTGGATGCGGCCGAGTGCCCCGAGCGCCTGGTTCACCGAGGTGATCGCTCCGAAGGTGGTGGCGAGCGGCATCACGAGCATGAACAGGAACATGATGAACGTGATCAGGGAGGCGATCGTGATCGTGCCGGCCGCGACACGGAATCCGCCGACACCGAGGACGACGAGCAGCGACACCTGCAGTGCGACACCGGCGATCGGCACGACGAGCGAGGAGATCTTCGCGATCCGCACGCCGATGCCGTACGCCTCGGAGGCGAGCGTCGACACGGACTCGGTCTCGCGCTCGGTGGCGCCGGACGCGCGCACGGTGCGGATCGAGCCCACAGCCCGCTCGACTCCGGAGGCGAGTTCGCCGACCTTCTCCTGCTGCGCGGTGGACGCTGTGCGGATGCGGCCGCTGAGCGCGGTCACGACCACCACCGAGATGCCGATCACGACGACGATCAACAGGAGCAGGACGGGGTCGATCACGAGCATCGCGATCAGCGCGCCCAGGAACAGGATGGCGCTGCCGACGGCATCCGCGAGCCCCTGAGTGAGCACGGCGTACAGCAGTGTGGTGTCGGTGCCGACCCGCGAGACGAGGTCGCCGGTGCGCCGCGCGTCGAACTCGCTGATCGGCAGGTGCAGGATGCGGGAGATCAGCTTGCGCCTGCTGGAGTACACGACGGCGGTGCCGGTGCGCTGCAGGAGGTAGTGCTGGTAACCCGAGATGATCGACGAGACCACCACGAGCCCGACGAGCACCCACACGAGGACGCCGAGGCCCTGATCGGACTGCACGGCTTCGATCAGCTGGCCGACGAGCAGCGGCTGCGCGAGCGACGTGGCAGCGCCGAACACGCTGAGCACCGCGACGACGATGAGCGTGCGCTTGTGCTCGAAGAGGAAGGGGAGGAGCTGGCGGAAAGTGGCGCGCGGACCATCCTGCGGCGCGCCGCGTCCGCGTCGGCGTGACGTCGCCGTGCTGGACATGCGGAACCTCGTTCTGAAAGGGGTAGTTCGACCGTACTTCGTGCAGGGGCGAATTCTGTGGATGGGCTGTATGCGCCTCAGCGCTTGCCGAACCGGCGGTGCACCGCCTGCTTGGTCACGCCGAGTGCGCTGGCGATCGCCTGCCACGAATAGCCGAGGTTGCGCGCTCGGCGCACCTGGGCCTCCTCGGACCGGGCGAGCTCTGTGCGGAGCGCCGCGAGGCGGTGGAGCTCGGAGAGCGGCTCTCCGCCGTCGTCCTGTGCCAGTGCTGTCTCGATCGTCATGAGGGGCCTCCGGCGTCAATCATTGTTGACTCGGCGCGGTTTGTCAATTCATGTTGACGAGCGCTTGAGGCTTCGCGGTGCGAGACTGGGCGGATGCTGGCTGCACCGAAACCCGTCCCCGGCGACAGGATCGCCGTCCTCTCACCCGCGTTCGCCGCGCCCGCGGTCGCGCCGGAGCTCCACGAGCAGGCGATGCGCCGGCTTCAGGACCTCACCGGACTCGTGCCCGTCGAATACGCGACGACGCGTCAGCTCGACGCGAGCCCGGAGGCTCGCGCGGCCGATGTGAACGCCGCGTTCGCAGACCCCGGCATCCGGGCGATCCTCGCGACGATCGGCGGTGATGATCAGATCCTGGTGGTGCCGCACCTCGACGCCGCGCTCGCGCAGGCCGACCCCAAGCCCTTCCTCGGGTACAGCGACAACACGAACATCCTGAACTGGCTCTGGGGCCTCGGCATCCGCAGCTACCACGGCGGGTCCACCGCGGTGCATCTCGGTCCCGGGCCCGCAGTCGACGACGTGCACCTGCGGTCGCTTCGCGCGGCGCTGCTCAACGGTGGCACGGTCGAGATCACGGAACCCGGCGAGTCGGAGGACAACGGACGGCGCTGGCAGGATCCCCTCGCGCTCTCGGAGTACGGCGACCGGATCGCGACCGAGGAATGGGCCTGGTCGGGCCCCGCATCGCGGGTCGAGGGACGCACGTGGGGTGGATGTCTCGAGGTCATCGACGGGCTCGCACTCGCCGACCGGCTGCCGACCGCCTACGACCTCCGCGGCGGCATCCTGCTGCTGGAGACGAGCGAGGAGCGCCCGCCCGCGAGCTGGGTCGGCCGGTGGATGCGGGGACTGGGAGAACGCGGGATCCTCGACGCGGTCGCGGGGGTCGTCGTCGCGCGTCCGCCCGTGAGCGACTTCGATTTCCTGCCGTCACACGACGAGGGCGACGCCCTTCGCGCGGCGCAGCGAGATGTCGTGATCGAGACGGTCTCCCGCTACAACCCGGACGCAGTCGTCTGCGTCGGTGTGCCCTTCGGGCATACGCGCCCCCAGTGGATCCTGCCGTACGGCGGAACCATGGTTCTCGACGGAGCCACGCGCACGGTCACGGCCTCGTACTGAGCGCGACGTCCCCGAATCGACGACGCTGAATCGACGTCACCGAATCGACGACCACCGCGAGAATCCGAAAGGGCGGCACCTCCCGAGGAGGTGCCGCCCTTTCGCCTGTGGGGACGTGTCAGAGTTCGACGGCCGCGGCGATGCCGAGGTCTTCGTCGTAGTCGTTGTCCTTGGTCTCCTTCGAGAGCAGCAGTGCGATGAAGGTCAGCACGCCCATCGCCGACAGGTACAGGCCGACGAGCCAGGGTGCTCCGTCGCCGAGCTCCCAGAGCCAGAGGGCGATGAGCGGGGCCACGGCCGCACCGAGGATCGACGACACGTTGTACGAGATCGCGGATCCCGTGTAGCGGACGTTCGTCGGGAAGAGCTCCGGAAGCAGCGCGCCCATCGGGCCGAACGTCGCGCCCATGAGCATGAAGCCGAACACGAGGAAGGCCTGCGCCAGAGCGCCGGTGAACTTCGGGTCCATCGCCGGGAGCAGGAAGGCGTTGAACGTGAAGCCGAACACGATGATGAGCCCGGTGACCCACAGCAGCAGCTTGCGGCGGCCGATCGCATCCGCGATCGGGCCGGAGAGCAGGGTGAAGATCCCGAAGAACACGACGCCCACGATCTGCATGAGCACGAAGTCGGTGTAGCCGAATCCGAGACCGGGATAGAACTGGGCAGCGAACGCCGACGCGTCGAAGTCCTTGCCGGTCGCCTCCGCCGCGGCCTGTGCGGCGGCGGACGCCGTCTCGAGGGTGGCCGGCTTTGTGCCGTACGCGAGGGTGAAGTTCGTCATCAGGTAGAAGAGGACGTACGTCGCCAGCATGATGAACGTGCCGAGGATCAGCTGCTTCCAGTGGTGGCGGAAGACGGTCGCGAGCGGCAGTTTGCGGATCGCCCCCTTCTTCTCGGCCTTCTTGAACGTGTCGGACTCGACGAGCTTCAGTCGCACCCACAGGCCGATGATGACCATCACGGCGGAGAACAGGAACGGGATGCGCCAGCCCCACGACAGGAACGCCTCGGACTTGAGTGCGGGGTTCTCGGCGTGCGGCAGCAGCCAGTTGATGCCGAGGAACAGGAAGTTGGCGATGATGAAGCCGAGCGGGGCTCCGAGCTGCGGGAACGTGCCGTACCAGGCGCGCTTGCCGGCCGGAGCGTTCTCGGTGGCGACGAGAGCCGCACCCGACCACTCGCCACCGAGCGCAAAGCCCTGCGCCAGACGCATGATCAGCAGCAGCAGGGCGGCCCACCAGCCGATCTGCTGGAACGTGGGGAGGAGTCCGATGATGAACGTCGCGATGCCCATCGTCAGAAGCGAGGCGACGAGCGTGGCCTTGCGTCCGAACTTGTCGCCGAAGTGTCCGAACACCACCGCGCCGATCGGGCGAGCGACCATCGCGGCGCCGAAGACGGCGAACGACGAGAGCAGCGATGTGGTGTCGTTGCCGGTGGGGAAGAACAGCACCGGGAAGACGAGAACGGCCGCGGTCGCGTACGCGTAGAAGTCGTAGAACTCGATCGTGGTGCCGACGAGGCTCGCCGTGATGACGCGCGAGCGCGGATTCGCGGGCGCTGTGGTCGTACTCATACTGCTCCTTAGTTCCGAGTGCCCGGTATACCGAGGCACCGAGAGATCCTACGCCTTCCTGAGCGTTTGCTGTGTACGTGTGACGGCGGTCCGGGGCGCGGCGTGCGTAGAGTCGAAAAGGATGCGGGACGCTGCGAGATCGGAGAGACCATGACGACACGTCTGCTGCTGCTCGCGGACACGCACGTGCCGGCACGAGCCAAGCGCCTGCCGGATGCCGTGCTGCGTGCGGTCGACGACTCCGACATCGTCGTGCATGCCGGCGACTGGGTCGACGTCGCGACGCTCGACCTGCTCGAGTCGCGCTCGAGGATGCTGCACGGTGTCTTCGGCAACAACGACGGTCCCGACCTGCGTGAGCGTCTGCCCGAGATCGCCCGGTTCACGGTCGAAGAGGTCGACGTGGCGGTGGTGCACGAGACAGGGTCGAAGCAGCGTCGCGAGGAGCGGATGGACGCCGCATTCCCCGCGGTGGACCTGCTCGTGTTCGGGCACTCCCACATTCCGTGGGACACCGTCGCCCCGTCGGGGATGCGGCTGCTCAATCCCGGCTCGCCCACCGATCGTCGTCGCCAGCCGGTCTGCACGATGATGACGGTCACGATCGACGGCGGACGGATCGACGCGACGCTGGTGCCGATCGAATGACCGCCGCACGTCGCGCGGGCGAACACGTCGAGGTTCCCGCGGTGCACCGCGCCCCGATGCGGTCGCGCGATGACGGAGTGAGCGAGGGGCTCGCGGTCGACCGCGCACTGCGGATCGGGGTCTGCGGAGTCGGGGGTCGCCTCGACCGCATCCCCGGATCGCCGACCGATGCGCTCGCCGCAGTCGATGCCGTCTACGGTGAGCGGACGGCCCGCCGTCTGGAGAGGTTCGTCTCCGCCTCCGAAGGATCCTTCGTCTGGACGCGCGACGTCGACGAAGTGCTGTGGCTGGGACGGATCACCGGACCCTGGCGCTACGACGCGTCGGGCGAGGCGCGAGATGTCGATCTCGTCCACGTGCGCGCGTGCGATTGGCTCGATCGTCCGGTCGAGCCGGCCGCGGTGCCGTCCGGTGTGCACGAGGCGTTCGCGCGTGGCGGCCGCAACTGGCAGAGCATCACCCGGGCCGACGCCGCTCGCCTCACCACCGCAATCTGGGAGGAGCGCCAGGGCGGATAGCGGGGCCGCTCAGTCGGTCTGGCGCAGGTCGCGGAGGATCTCGGCGTATCGGCCGAGGAAGGCGCGCTCGTCGAGTCGCTTGCGGCGGAGCCACGACGTGACCTCATCGTTGCGCTTGCTCGCGTTGCACGACCCGCACGCGGGCACCACGTTCTCGACGGTGTAGCGGCCACCTCGGGAGATCGGCATCACGCAGTCGCGTTGGAGCGCGATGTCGCGCGCTCCGCAATACGCGCATCCGCCCCAGGCCTCCTGCAGCGAGGCCCACTGCTGGGGGGTGAGGTCGTTGTCCGCCCTCGCCACGCGGCCCTGACGTCGCTTCGCATAGCGGGCGCGCGCAGCGGGCGTGGGGGTGGAGAACCTTCGGCGCGGCACAGACACACGGTACTGGGCGGATGCCGGGGCCGGCGCTCTATTCCTCTGTGTCGCCGAGAGCGAGTGCCGAGACGAAGTCCGCGGTCGCGTCGATCAGATGCTCCAGCTCGAGCACCACGAGTCTGTTCGCCCCCGCGACGGTCGCGGGCGACGGCACGAAGAGGGTGCGCTGCGGACCGTTGCGCCAATAGCGACCGAGGAAGAAACCGTTCACGAACGCGTACCCCTTGCTCCACGACGCGGTGTCGAGGAAGAGGTCGGCGGGGGAGTCCAGATCGAAGTCGCCCACCCACGCGGACGGTGTGCTTCCCGCGCCGCCCGACGGAGCCCCGCCGCGGGATGCGATCTCCGCCGCGATCTCCGCGACGTCGAGCGGAGTCGAGTGCCAACCGGTCAGCGGCGCGCCGTCGAGCGCAGGAGCCCCGATCAGACCCTTCTGCTCGCCGAGCCGGTGGTCGTAGTTCACGCGACCCTGTTCTTCGACGAGGATGCTGAGCGTGCGGCCGGCGGGGATCCTCAGCGCGCGGTCATGGCGTGTGCGGGACAGCGTGCCGACGGTCCGGCCATCGACGCTCACCCAGGCGAGGTCGCGAACCTCCTCGAGAACGAGCTGACCGCCGCGTCCACCGGGAAGCTCGAGGTCGTAGCGGACCAGAGCACTCAGGTGCTCCAGCTCGTCGAATGTTCGCGGAACCGAGGATGCGGGCGCCGACTCCGCGGCATCCGCCCACGAACCCGCGGGGTTCAGGGGCACGGAGAAGACCGGTGCCGCGGTGGCCGCGGCCGGGATCTCGTCGGGAACCGGTGCGTATCTGGCGATGACATCGCGGAACGCGAAGAACTTCGCCGTCGGGTTTCCGGCCTCGTCGAGAGGGGCGTCGTAGTCGTACGAGGTGACGATCGGCAGGTAGCGGCCCTTGTGGTTCGCACCGTTCGTGAGACCGAAGTTGGTGCCGCCGTGGAACATGTAGATGTTGACCGAGGCTCCCGCGGCGAGGAGCTCGTCGAGGTCGGCGGCCGCGGCATCCACGTCGGTGGTGTGGTGCACGCCTCCCCACCAGTCGAACCAGCCGTCCCAGAACTCCGAGCACATCAGCGGGCCCGTGGGCTGGTGGGTGCGCAGCGTGGCGAGGCGCTCGGCGCTGCGCGAGCCGAAGGATCCGGTCTTGTGCAGCTCGGGCAGGCTGCCGTCTGCCAGCATCCGATCGGTCGGCTGGTCGACCGTGGTGAGGGGCACGGTGATCCCCGACTCGCGGGTCAGCGCGACGAGTGCCTCGAGGTAGTCCTTGTCGGAGCCGTAGGCGCCGTATTCGTTCTCGATCTGCACCAGCACGACCGAGCCGCCGCGGTCGATCTGCCGCGGGGCGACGATCTCGTAGACGCGGCGCAGGTACTCGCTCACATCGAACAGGAAGGTCGGCTCAGAGGAGCGCAGCTCGCGCTCTCCCGCGGTGAGCCAGTTCGGAAGGCCGCCGTTGTGCCATTCGGCGCAGATGTACGGCCCGGGGCGGACGATCGCGTCCATCCCCTCGGCCTGGACGAGGTCGAGGAAACGTCCGAGGTCGTTCCAGCCCGAGGCATTCCATTCGCCGCGGCGCGGCTCGTGCGCGTTCCAGGCGACGTAGGTCTCGATCGTGTTGAGCCCCATCAGGCGGGCCTTGCGGATGCGGTCCTGCCACTGATCCGGGTGGATCCGGAAGTAGTGGAGGGCGCCGGCGATCACCTGATGGGGGCGCCCTGCGCGGAGGAAGTCTGTCTCGCCGATGGAGAAGGAGGTCACGATGAGGTGCTTTCGATGGGGAGGGCCGGACGGGGAACTGATCCCCGTCCGGCCCGGACGTGCGATTACTTGTTGACGGCGAAGCCCTGCGAGTTGCCGTACTCGACCAGCGCGTCCTGCCAGGTCATGAGGCCCTCGTTCAGGTCGGTGCCGTTCTGGTACGACTGGCCCACGGTGTCACCGAAGATGCTGTTGCCGTAGACCTGGTAGGGCAGGTAGTTCCAGCCCTCGACGACGTCGTCGGCCGCGGCTGCGAGGACCTCGTTGATCTTCTGTCCGCCGAAGTACTCGGGGGCGTCGGCGAGGAACTCGTCGCTCGAGAGCTCGGCGGTGGTCGACGGGAATCCGCCGGACTCGAGGAACGTCGAGATGCTCTCCTCGGAGTTGTTCAGCCACCACAGGAAGCCGGCTGCGAGTTCCGGGTTCTTGCTCTGCGTGGTCACGGCCTGGCCGCCGCCGCCGTTCTCTGCGGTCGCCGGGGTGCCGTCGTAGGTCGGCATCGGCGCGACGCGCCAGTCACCGGCGCCGTCCGGAGCTCCGGTGATCAGGTTGCCGGGCATCCAGGCGCCGATCACGAGGGTCGCCAGGCTGCCGTCGCCGAGGGCGCGGAACCACTCGTCGCTCCAGCTGCCGTACGGGGCGAGCAGGTCTTCTTCGACGAGGCGGTTCCAGTTCTCGGTCCACTTCTTGGACCCGTCGTCCTGCAGGTCGATCGTGACGTCGGTGCCGGAGGTGGCGAAGGGCTTGCCGCCTGCCTGCCAGATCATCGAGGTCGCGAAGCCGGCGTCGCCGGTGTCGTTGGTGATGTAGGCGTCGGGGTTGGCGGCGTGGATCGCCTTCGCGGCCTCGTAGTACTCGTCCCACGTGGTGGGAACGGCGACGCCTGCGGCATCGAACACGGCCTTGTTGTAGAAGAGCGCCATGGGGCCGGAGTCCTGCGGCAGGCCGTAGATGGCGTCACCGTCGGTCACGGAGTTCCAGGTCGAGGCGGTGTAGTCGTCCTCGAAGTCGGCGAAGCCGTACTGCGAGAGGTCGACGAACGCGTCGGTCAGGGCGAACTGCGGGAACGCGTAGTACTCGACCTGCACGACGTCGGGGGCGCCGGATCCGGCCTTGATGGCGTTCTGGAGCTTGGTGTACTCCTCGTTGTTGGTGCCCGCGTTGACCACGTTCACCGTGACGTTCGGGTACTCCTTCTCGAAAGCCTCGACCTGGGCCTCGGCAGAGGGAGTCCACGACCAGTACGTGATCTCGCCGCCCTTCTCGAGGGCCGCTTCCACGGAGTCGAACGAGCCGTCGCCGGAGGCTGAGCCTGAGCCTGCGTCGCCGGTGCTGCAACCGGCCAGCGCCAGCGCTGCCACGGTTCCGGCCGCGAGCACGGCGAGGGTGCGCCGTGCGGCCGGGGAGGGAAGGTGCTTCATTGCTGTGTCCTTTCGGGGGTGCGGTCCAGCGTCGGACCGACGTGTGCGGTGCAGAGGGTTGCCGGGAGCTACTGCTTGACGCTTCCGGCGGTGAGACCTGACTGCCAGAAGCGCTGCAGCAGCAGGAAGGCGATGACGATCGGGATGATGGTGAGCAGCGAGCCCATGATCACGAGGTTGTAGATCGGCTGGGACCCCGCGCCGATCGCCTGCGAGCTCCACTGATTGAGGCCGACGGTGAGCGGGTACCACGCGGGGTCGGACAGCATGATCAGCGGCAGGAAGTAGTTGTTCCAGGTCGCGACAACCGTGAAGAGCGCGACGGTCACGATGCCGGGAGCGAGCAGTCTCATCGAGATCGTGAAGAAGGTGCGGAACTCGCCGGCGCCGTCGATGCGGGCGGCCTCCAGCAGCTCGGTCGGCACCGACTCCGAGGCGAACACCCAGATGAGGTACAGGCCGAACGGGCTGATCAGCGACGGGATGATCACGGCCCACGGCGTGTTCGTGAGACCGAGCTCGCTGAACAGCAGGAAGGTCGGCACGGCGAGGGCGGTGCCGGGCACGGCGACGGCTCCGAGGACGACGGCGAACACCGCGCGGCGACCGGGGAAGCGGTACTTCGCCAGTCCGTAGCCGGCCATGGTGGCAAGCAGCGTCGCACCGCCGGCACCCACCACGACGTAGAGGAGCGTGTTGCCGAGCCAGCGCAGGAAGATGCCGTCCTGGTACGAGAACGTGGCCACGAGGTTGTCGAAGAACGCGAAGTCGTCGGAGAACCACAGGCCGAACGAGCTGAAGAGTCCCGACTGCGTCTTGGTCGAGCTGAACAGCAGCCAGACGAGCGGTACGAGCGTGTAGAGCGCGTACGCGACCATCACGATGAGCAGCGTCTTGGACTTGCGCGGGTTCATCAGGTCGTGGCGCTTCTGCGAGGGGCGAGCGAGGGGGAGTGCCATGTCAGCGCACCTCAGACTTCGAGCCGCGCAGCTGCACGACGTAGGCGATCACCGCGGTGATGACGCCCATGATGATGGCGATCGTCGCGGCGTAGTTGAACTGCTGTCCGGCGAACGAGAGGTTGTACGCGTACATGTTGGGTGTGAAGTACGTCGTGATCACGTTCGGGGCCAGTGGGCGCAGGATGTTGGGCTCGTTGAAGAGCTGGAAGCTGCCGATGATCGAGAAGATCGTGGCGATCACGAGGGCGCCGCGGACGTTGGGGATCTTGATCGAGAAGATCGTCCGCCACGCGCCGGCGCCGTCGAGGGACGCCGCCTCATACATGTCGGTCGGGATCGTCTTCAGCGAGGAGTAGAAGATCAGCATGTTGTAGCCGACGAACTGCCACGTCACGATGTTTCCGATCGAGACCAGGATCCATTCGCGAGCGAACGGGGTGATGAGGTCGCTGCCGAGGAAGTCGTTGAAGTTCGACGTCAGACCGAACTGGTCGCCGTAGATGTAGCCCCACATGAGCACGGCGACGACGGCCGGCACCGCGTACGGCAGGAAGATCAGGATGCGGAAGAAGGACGCTCCGCGCAGGCGTGCGCTGTCGAGGGCGAGAGCTGCGGCCAGCGCCAGGACGAGCATGATCGGCACCTGCACGACGAGGAACAGCACGACGCGGCCGAACGCCTCCCAGAACTGGGGGTCGGTGAGTGCGCGCACATAGTTGTCGAATCCCACGAACGCGGTGCCGCCGATCAGCTTCTCCTGGAAGAAGCTGAGGTACAGCGCGTAGGCGAGAGGTGTCAGGAACACCAGCGCGAAGACGACCATGAACGGGCCCACGAAGGCCCAGCCCTTCCAGTCGCGCTTCTCGCGCCGGCGGATGCCGTTGCCCGCAAGTGCTGCGGAGTCTTGAGTCGTCATTGACGAGAACCTTCTTAGAGATCGAGCGCTCACCGCGCCGTGTGTCAACGTCAACATATGCGATGCGCTGCTAGTGTGTCAACGTCAACATATGAATGGATGGTTGATCGTGACCTCGGAGCAGTCGGCAGAGCCGCCGCAGCGGCGAAGAGACCCGTCGATGGAAGACGTCGCGCGTGAAGCCGGCGTCTCCGGGCAGACCGTCTCCCGTGTCGTGAACGCCCGAGGCTATGTCGGGGCAGCGACCAGAGTCCGAGTCGAAGACGCCATGCAACGACTCGGGTACCGCCCCAACAGTGCTGCTCGGGCACTGCGATCGGGCCGATTCCGCGCCATCGGGGTCATCATGTTCTCGTTCAGCTCTTACGGGAACCAGCGCACGCTCGACGCGATCGCCGTGCGTGCCTCGCAGATGGGATACGCGCTGACGCTGATCCCGGTCGAGTCGAGTGCCCGCGACACCGTGGCGGGAGCCTTCCGCAGGCTCGAGGAGCACGCGGTCGACGGCATCATCATCGTGATCGAGGCCCATCAACTCGATGAGGCCGAGGTCGAGATCCCCGACGGGCTCCCCGTCGTGCTGGTCGACTCGAACCGCGGAGACGCGCATCCCTTCGTCGACACGGATCAGGCGCAGGGAGCCCGACTCGCGACCGAGCATCTGCTCGACCTCGGTCACAGGACCGTGTGGCACATCGCGGGCCCTGCGAAGTCGTACTCGGCGGAGCGTCGACGGGAGTCCTGGCGGCAGACGCTCGAGTCCCGCGGGGTGACCGCTCCCGATCCGCTGCAGGGCGACTGGTCAGCGGAGTCCGGCTATCGCGCGGGGCTCGGACTACGTGACGATGACGCGGTCACAGCGGTGTTCGCGGCGAACGACCAGATGGCGATCGGCGTCGTACGGGCGTTCCGTGAGGCCGGGCGCGACATCCCCGGAGACGTGAGCGTGGTCGGCTTCGACGGTCTGCCGGACGCCGCGCAGCTCTGGCCCCCGCTCACCACGGTGCAGCAGCACCCGGAACGCGTGGGCGCGCTGGCCGTGGATGCGCTGCTCGCCGAGCTCGACGGGGGAGAGCGCGCTCAGACACCCCTCGTCGGCACCGAGCTCGTGGTGCGCGAGAGCACGGCATCCCCTCGCCGCTGAATCAGGCGGCTCGTCGTCGACGCGCGAGGATCATGTCTTCTCCGGGGCGTTCTCGTCGGCGCCCGTTCGTCGGCGGATCATGGCCTCGGCCGGGATGCCGCGCGAGAACAGTATCGACAGCAGGCTGATCGCAATCAGTCCCACGAATGCCACGCGCAACGATGAGAGCTGCGAGGCGCGGTAGATCTCCGCCAGTTCGGTCGCCTCGTCATCGGTGAGACCGGCGGCCTCGCCGAGACCGACCACGTCGGCCGCCGGGATCACGGTGACGCCGCGATCCGTCGCCGTGCTCACGGTCGCGCGCACCTCCGCAGGAAGAGCGCTCGCGGCGACGTCGGAGGCGAACGATGTCGACAGCGCCCCGATCAGGAGAGAGCCGATCAGAGCGGTGCCGAGCGACGACCCGAGGTTCTGGAAAACGCCCTGCAGCCCGCCTGCCTCGCTCGTGTCCTTCTCGCTCACACTCGACATGTTGACGTTCCCGAGCTGGGAGGCCAGAAGCCCCAGCGCGCTCCCCGTGAAGAACATGCCGACTCCGAACAGCACGCCCCGCAGATCCTCGGTCACGGAACCGAGCAGCAGCACAGCGCTGACGACCAGCACCCACTGCCCGACGCGGACGATGCGGCGAGGCGACCAACGCCGCGACAGGGCCGTGCCCACGATGGAGAACAGCACCAGGGCCACGGAGAGCGGGAAGATCTTGATTCCGGTCTCGAGCGCGTCGAGCCCGAGCGTCATCTGCAGGTACACCGGCACCATGAAGAACAACCCGGCCGTCACGGTGTACTGGGCGCCGAGCACCGAGAGACCGCTGCGCAGAGTGGTGATGGAGAGCAGATCCGGCTGCATCAGAGGTGGCCGCCCGTCGCGCAGCAGCCGGCGCTGCCACCGGATGAACAGGGAGATCAACGCAGCTCCGAGGCCGATGCACCACGTCGTCAGGGAGACTCCCAGAGGAGCGAGAGCGACCCCGCCGATCTCGGGCGTGTGCAGCGGGATCACCCACCCCCAGGTCTTGCTCTGCAGCATTCCGAAGACGATCAGCACCAGACCTGCCGACGACAGGAGGACGCTGCCGATGTCGATGCGGATCTTCTGCCGCGGCGTGGAATCCGTGATGATCCGCGCACAGAGCACGACACCGAGCATGATCACCACCTCGGCGGCGAACACGAACCGCCAGCTGGAGTAGGTCGTCACCGCGCCGCCGATCAGCGGGCCCGCGGCGACCGCGGCTCCCGAGACGGCGCCGATCACGGCGAAGGCGGTGACGCGCTCCCGCCCCCGGTAGTTGTCGGCGACGAGCGCGGCGATCGCCGGGATCACCAGCACCGCACCGAGCCCCTCGATGATCGACCAGCCGAGGAACAGGAATCCCACCGACGGGCTCACTGCGGTGAGCAGGGACCCCAGCGCATACACGCAGGAGCCGATCACGAAGGCGCGGCGTCGCCCCCACACATCGCCCAGCTTGGCTCCGAACAGCATGAACGCCGCCATCGTGAGCGTGTAGAACGTGATCGCCGCCTGCATCGCCGCCACCGAGGTGTCGAGGTCGCTGACGACCGTCGAGATCGACACGTTCATGACCGTGCCGTCGAGGACCATCACGAACTGCGCGGCCCCGAGCACGACCACGACATTCCATTTCCTCATGACTGCTCCTGGGGTGCAGGCGCGGCCGCGGCCGGGGGCGCAGGTTCGTAGGCGGGCCCGCGGGATCCGCGAATGATCCTGGCCACCGCCGTGATCAGGAACAGCTGCCCGGTGATCGCCTCTGCGACAGCGATCGTCTGGACACCGGCGGAGACGGGAACGATGTTGCCGTACCCGGTGGTGGTGAGCGTGGTGAACGAGAAGAAGAGCTGGCTGGACAGCGAGTTCACGACCTCCTCCCCGAATGCGGGCGATGCCGTGAGCAGCGCGACCAGGTTGTAGAGCAGCGTGAAGAACATTCCGACGAGGACATACGCCGCCGTCGCGGCCAACAGCGCCTCGATGTCGAGTCCGCGACGCTGCACCTGATGCCGGATGATCGCCACTGGTGCGATGAAGAAGGCGACCATCGACGCGGTCGACAGGGCGATGTCGAGGAACTGCCCCTCGGTTCCGAGCGCGGTCGTGATGATCGCTGCGACGCCCGCCACCGCGAGGATCACCCATGCGACGCGCTGCACGCGTCGGTGAGCCCGGGTGACCCGGAGCACGACGGCGACGGTGACGAGCTGCACGAGGAACGCCGGCGGACTCGGGTTGCTCGTGTCCTGGATCGCGCACAGCCCGTAGGTGACGACGAGGAGCACCAGGACGAACCAGTATCCGCTGCGCCATCCGGCGGCCGTCGATCCCGCAGGAGTTCGGAGACTCGGCTGAGGGCTGCGCCGTGCGTCGTCAGATCCCATGAGGACTCCTCACTCGCGCGCCGGTGGGAGGGAATCGCGCCGGTCGTCCGAGAATCCTTCGCCAGTATCGCTCCGACCGCTCGGGTGCCGCAGTGGGACGTCATCCTCTCAGGGTGAGCCCGGCCCGACAGCCCTGGCCGGAGCGGGACCTCACACGCGCAGGGTGAGGTCGGGGGCGGATCCTGCCCCGCGCGACGCTACGGTGGCGGCATGACCGACCTGAGCATCGGCACCCTCACCGCCGACCCCACCGTGATCGCGAAGCTGGATGCGCGCAGATTCAACCGGCACACCTTCTGGTGCGGGCAGAGCGGAAGCGGCAAGACGTACGCGCTCGGAGTCGTGCTGGAGCAGCTTCTGCTGCACACCGAGCTGCCCATGCTGATCCTCGACCCGAACGCGGACTTCGTGAGACTGGCGGAGACACGCGACGGCGCGCCCGTCGAGCACTCGGATCGGATCGCGCAGACCGACATCCGCGTGTTCCGATCCGGGCATCAGGAGGGTGAACGTCTGCACGCGCGATATCTCGATCTGTCACCGGCCGCGAAGGCGGCCGTGCTGCAGATCGATCCGATCGCGGATGCTGAGGAGTACAACGTCCTGCTGCACTGGTCCGTGAGCGCGACGGAGTTCGACACCGACAGGATGCTGCAGGAGTTCCGGGCCTCCGGTGAACCCGCCCGGGTGCGTCTCGCCAATCGCATGGAGAACCTTCAGGTTCTGGAGTGGGATCTGTGGTCCCGAGGAGCGCACTCCGTCGTCGACGTGATCGATGGACGGCCGAGGGCGACGGTGCTCGACCTCGGAGGGTTCGACCACCCGGCCGAGCCGAAGGTCGCAGCCCTCGCCGTGCTGGAGCAGCTCTGGTCGCGCAGGGAGAGCCGTCGACCGATCCTCATCGTGATCGATGAGGCGCACAACCTCTGCTCGCCCGAACCTCGCAACGCGGTGGAGCGAGCTCTCACCGAGCAGCTCGTGCAGATCGCGGCAGAGGGCCGCAAGTTCGGCCTCTGGTTGTTCCTCTCGACTCAGCGACCGACCAAGATCCACCCGAATGTGCTCTCGCAGTGCGACAACCTCGGCCTCATGCGCGTCAATGCTCCGCGCGACATCGCCGAGCTTGCCGAGGTGTTCGGTTTCGTCGGCGAGGACGACATCCGCCGAGCGCAGGGATTCACGCAGGGTCAGGCTCTGTTCGCCGGTGGATTCATCGCGCAGCCGACCTTCGTGCAGATGGGAGCGCGGCTGACGGAGGAGGCAGGCGGCGACGTCGTCGTGCCCCTGCGTGAGTGACGCGGCGCGCGACGGGAAGCGTCAGCGCCAGATGACGGCGATGGCGGCATTGAGAGCGGTCAGGATGCCGACCAGCCAGAACATCACCGGCGGCACGGAGCCGGCCTTGCGCTGCTTCGCCGTGCCGATGCCGAGGAGCGCGCCGATCAGGAGCAGCACCACGAGCTTCGTGCCGATCTTGGCGTAGTTCATCTCGACGCCCTCGGGGAGGCCCCACGGGGCCGCGAGCGCGAGGCCGGCGACCGCGGCGATCGTCATGCCGATGCTCATCAGGCGCGTGAACTCGTGCTTGCCGCCGAAGGCCTGCACAGCCCAGGCTCCGAAGAGCACGGCGAAGCCGATGAGATGGACGAACAGAACGACGTGGCGCAGAGTCTCCATGCCCTCACGGTACGAGCACGCGGGGCGTGCGCGCCAGCAAGGGGAGGCTGACCTCAGCCGCGCAGATCGCGCACGAGGAGGGCGGTGCGCAGCGCAGCATCCGCAGCTTCCGCACCCTTGTCCTCCTTCGAGCCCTCGAGCCCTGCGCGATCGAGACCCTGCTTCTCGTCGTCGAGCGTGAGGACGCCGAATCCGACCGGCTTTCCGGCATCGAGCGACACGCGCGTGAGGCCGTCGGTGGTGGCCGCCGAGACGTACTCGAAGTGCGGGGTGCCGCCGCGGATGATCACGCCGAGTGCCACCACGGCATCGGCGCCGCCAGCGAACGCCGCTTGCGCGGCGAGGGCGAGTTCGAACGACCCCGGCACGCGGACGAGCCGATAGGCGGCATCCGCATCGTCGAGCACGCGCTGCGCACCGGCGATCAGGCCGTCGGTGATGACGTCGTGCCAGGTGCCGGCGACGATGACGACCTTGAGGCCGCGTCCGTCGATCTTCTCGGTCTTGGGTGCTCCTGCGCCGCTCATGAGTGATCCTTCTTTCCGTCGGCGAGAGCCTCTGCGAGCTCCGCCTCACCGATGATGTGACCCATCCGGTCACGCTTGGTCTCGAGGTACTGGTGGTTGTTCGGGCCGACTCCGACGATCAGTGGAACCTGCTCGACGACGTCGAGTCCGAGGCTGCGCAGCTGATTCACCTTGTCGGTGTTGTTCGTCAGCAGACGCACCTTCGACACTCCGAGGTCGGCGAGGATGCCGGCGGCGGCCGCGTAGTCGCGGGCATCCGCAGGGAGCCCGAGCGCGAGGTTGGCGTCGACCGTGTCGAGGCCCTCCTCCTGAAGGCTGTACGCGCGGAGCTTGTTGATCAGGCCGATGCCCCGACCCTCGTGTCCGCGCATGTAGATGACGATGCCGCCCTCCTGCTCGATCGCGTCGAGTGCCGCATCCAGCTGCGGACCGCATTCGCACTTGAGCGAGCCGAAGGCCTCTCCGGTCAGGCACTCCGAATGCACCCGGACGAGGGCGGTCTCGCCCGGTTCGCCCGAGACGACGGCGATGTGATCGGTGCCGGTTACGCGGTCCTTGTAGGCGAGGAAGCGGAAGGTGCCGTGGGTGGTGGGCACGGTCGCGTCCGCGCGCAGGCTCACCCGACGGCTGGCGCGTTCCGGCGCCCACCCGGTGGGATCGATCTCGTTGAGGTGGGCGATGAGCTGCTCGATCGTGATGACCGGCACGCCGTCTCGCGCCCCGAGCTCGATGAGACCAGGCAGTCGCATCATGCTGCCGTCTTCGGCGACGACCTCGGCGATGGCGCCGACCGGGCGGAGGCCCGCGAGCTTCATGAGGTCGACGGCGGCCTCGGTGTGGCCGCTGCGCTCGCGCACGCCGCCGTCGACCGCACGGAGGGGGAGGACGTGCCCGGGGCGGATGATGCTGGTGGCCGTCGACTCCGGGTTCGCCAGGACGTTCAGCGTGTGCGCACGGTCATGCGCACTGATGCCGGTGGTGACGCCCTCCGCCGCGTCGACGCTCACCGTGTACGCGGTCGAGCGCGCATCCTCGGAGGCGGCGACCATCGGCGGCAGGTTCAGGCTGTCGGCGAGGTCGGTCGGCATCGGCGCGCAGATGAATCCGGACGACCAGCGGACCGTCCAGGCGACCCACTCGGGCGTCGCGAGCTCGGCCGAGAGGATGACATCGCCCTCGTTCTCGCGGTTCTCATCGTCCGCGACGAGGACCGGTCGCCCGGCGCGAAGGGCCTCGAGGGCCTCGGGGATGGTGGAAAGGCTCATCGCGAGCCTCCTTCCGGTGCTGCCCTGAACGCCAGCAGGCGTTCGACGTGGCGGGCGAGGATGTCGGTCTCGAGGTTCACACGGTCGCCGACCGCTCGGGATCCGAGGGTGGTGGCGGCGAGGGTCTCGGGGATCAGCGAGATCTCGAACCAGTGGCTCGCCGCATCCGCTGGGCTCACAGCGCTCACGGTCAGGGATGTGCCGTCGACCGAGATCGAGCCCTTGTCGACCACGAGCGGGGCGAGATCGTCCGGCAGTGCGATGCGCAGCACGCTCCACTGCTCACCCGGTCGCACGTCGACGACGCTGCCGACTCCGTCGACGTGTCCCTGCACGATGTGGCCGCCGAGGCGTGCGCCGACCGGCATCGCCTTCTCGATGTTGACGCGCGTCCCGACGGACGCTCCGCCGAGGGCTGCGACGTCGAGCGTCTGCTTCATCACGTCGGCGTCGAAGCTGTCGGTCGTCGAACCCACGACCGTCAGGCAGACTCCCGAGACGGCGATCGACTCGCCGTGGATCGCGTCCGAGGCGGCCCTCGGCGCGCGCACGGTCAGTCGCCACCCGTCTCCCGCGGGCGAGATCGCGGTGATCTCGCCGATCTCCTCGATGATTCCGGTGAACATCAGGCGGCTCCTTCTTCGAGTTCGAGCACAGGGGTGGCGATCGCGAGCAGATCGGCGCCGAGCGGCAGCCATTCCTCGACCGTCAGACGGTGGGCGGCGTCGATCGTGGCGACGCCGATGTCGGTCAGAGCGAGCCGGTCGCCGCCGATCAGCACCGGCGCGATGTAGGCGAGCACCCGGTCTGCGAGCCCCTGCGCGATGAATGCGCTCGCGAGCGTGGGGCCGCCTTCGACGAACACGCTCTGGATGCCGCGCGCGTGCAGATCCGCGAGCACGGTGTGCAGATCGTGCGTGTCGTAGAAGAGCGGGGTCTGCGGATGCCGGCGGATCGCGGCCTCGTCGGGGGTGGGCCGCGAGCCGATCACGACCGGGATCGGCTGCGCCTCGTACAGTGCGTCTCCGTCGCGCGCAGTCAGGGAGGGATCGTCGGAGAGCACCGTGCCGGTGCCGACGGCGATCGCATCTGCCGCCGCACGGCGTCGGTGCACGTCGGCGCGTGCCTCGGGTCCGGTGATCCACTGGCTGGAGCCGTCGGATGCCGCGGCGCGGCCGTCGAGCGACTGCGCCCATTTCACGGTCACATGCGGCCGACCCAGTCGCTGGGCGGTCAGCCAGCCGTCGATGATCCCGTGGGCGACATCGGCCTGCTCGCCGGCGTCGACGCTCACTCCCGCGGCGCGCAGGCGCTCGGCGCCGCCGCCCGACACCGCGCCGGGATCGTCGAGGGCGTAGACCACTCGGGCGACGCCCGCCTCGATGAGCGCGAGCGCGCAGGGACCGGTGCGCCCCGTGTGGTTGCAGGGCTCGAGGGTGACGATCGCGGTCGCTCCTCGCGCCGCCCCCGGCTCGAGCTTCGAGAGCGCATCGACCTCGGCATGCGGGGTGCCAGCGCCATGGTGCCATCCTTCGGCGAGCACCATGCCATCGGGGTCGAGGATGACTGCGCCGACCTGCGGGTTCACTCCGCGTGGGCCGAGGGCTGCGAGTTCGAGCGCACGGGTCATCGCCCGGCGTTCCGTCTCGTTCACTGCCATCCGTGGTCCTCTCTGAGGCTCCGGGGGTTCTCCTCGAGGGGAGACGCAGGCAGAACGCGCGCACGGCGGCGCACCGTGCTGCCTCCCTTCCGGACTAGCGAGGCTGGGCCTCGCACCACCGTCGGTCCCGGAATTCCACCGGATCGGCACCTCGGAGAACCGAGACGCTCGCGGACTGTCACCGCCGGTTCGGATTCTCACCGACCCCGGAGCACGTTGATGCTCTGAGTGTACTCAACGCGTCTGAGGACATTTCATTCCGCGTCGAATTGCTACTTCAGCAACCGGGACAGGCGCCGATCGGCGAGCGGCTTGCCCCCGGTCTGACAGGTCGGGCAGTACTCGAGAGAGCGGTCGGCGAAGAACACGCTCCGCACGGTGTCGCCGCACACGGGGCAGGCCTCGCCGCGGCGGGCGTGCACCTGCATCCCTCGACGCTTCGCGTCTTTCAGGTCTGCCGGAGGCTTGCCGGACGCCTCGGCGACCGCGTCGGTCAGGGTCGTCTGCATCGCCGAGAACAGTCGGTCGACCTCGTCATCGCCCAGCTTGTCGGCGATCGCGTACGGCGACATGCGCGCGGCGTGCAGGATCTCGTCGGAGTAGGCGTTGCCGATTCCGGCGATGACGCTCTGATCGCGCAGCAGACCCTTGATCTGCGTGCGCCGCCCATGGAGCAGACCGCCGAAGACCTCTCGTGTGAAGGTCGGTTCGAGCGGATCAGGGCCGAGCCGCGCTATTCCAGGAACCTCCTGCGGATCACGCACCACGTACACGGCGAGCGACTTCTTCGTGCCGGCCTCGGTCAGGTCGAATCCGCTCTCGTCGTCGAGCGCGACCCGCATGGCGATGGGCGACTTGCCTGGTTTGATCAGCGTCGTCGGCAGATTCTCGTACCAGCGCAGCCACCCGGCCTTGGCGAGGTGGAACACGAGATGCAGGTCGTCGCCGCACGAGAGCACGATGAACTTGCCGCGTCGAGCGGCCGCGGTGATCCTGGCTCCGTGCGGCGCCGTGTTCGGGGGATCGTACGTCTTCAGCGCCGCGATGGCGCCCACACTCGTGCGGACGATCGTGCGTCCGACGGTGCGCTCGGCGAGGAATGCGGTCAGGCCCTGGACTTCTGGCATCTCCGGCATGCGCTCATCCTGTCATCGGGGTGGGACACCCGGCTAGGGGCGCAGCTCAGAGGACGGGCCAGTGCACCGGTGCACGGTCGTCCGTGGCCAGAAGCCCGCCGAACCATCCGTCGTCGCGGCCGCGCTCGCTGGTGAGCGCCTGGCGTCCCAACCCCTCGTACCGGAACCCGAGCGCGCGTGCCGCCCTGGCGGAGGGCACATTGCCCGCGACCGCGCGCCAGTCGAGCCGAGCCAGACCGAGCTCTCCGAAGCCCCAGTCGACGACGGCGCGCGCCGCCTCGACGAGATAGCCGTTGCCGCGGGCCTCGGCGGTGACCCAGTATCCGATCTCCGCATCCCCGCCGGTGTGGTGTTCGGTGACGCGATGCAGTCCGACCGAGGCGACCAGCTCGCCGTCACGGTACGCACACCAGATGGTCTGGCTGCCGTCGGCCCACCATTCGCGGATCAGGCGCACATAGTCCTCTGCATCTGTGCGCCTGTACGGGCTCGGCACGGTGGTCCACCGGGGTATCTCCGGATCCTGGCAGGCGGCGGTGATCGCGTCGATGTCAGTCTCATCCGGCACGTGCAGGACGAGACGCTCGGTGGTGAGAGTGACCGGTTCCATCCGTGCATCCTATGGGCGGCGGAGTCGCTGCCCAGAGACCCGGGAGCCGGTGTCGGTGCCCGCGGCTAGGCTTGTCCGGTGACTGTGCCGGGGATTCTGCGCGCCTTGGAAGAGGCATCTCTTTTTCGTGACGCCCTGACGTGGGCCCAGACCGATGCCGATCTCGGCCTGGTCGACGGACTCGACGCCCCGGCGCTCGCCGGTCTCCTCGACAAGCGGCGAGCGGCCGGGCAGCCGCCGGCGCTCCTCACCGTCGTTCCGACCGGTCGCCGAGCCGAGAGCCTCGCCGCAGCGCTCGGCGCCTACATCCCCGACGCCGAGGTCGTGACCTTCCCGGCCTGGGAGACTCTTCCCCACGAACGGCTCAGCCCGAGCCCCGACACGGTCGGACAGAGGCTCCAGACCCTTCGCCGCATCGCCGAGTGGTCGGGCGATCACCCGCTCGTCGTCGTCGCATCGGTGCGCGCCGCCCTGCAGCCGATCGCAGGCAACCTCGGTGAGATCGCGCCATTGGAGCTGCGTGCAGGAACACGCGGTCACGAACTCGACCATGTCGTCGAACAGCTGATCGAGCGCGCCTACTCGCGAGTGGACATGGTGTCCCGACGGGGCGAGTTCGCCGTGCGCGGCGGCATCCTCGACGTGTTCCCGGCGATCTCCGAGCATCCGTTCCGTGTCGAGTTCTTCGGCGACGAGGTCGATCAGATCCGCGCGTTCTCGGTCGCCGATCAGCGCTCGCTTCCCGGCGACGTCGACGGGGTCGACCTGCCGCCGAGCCGAGAGCTGCTGCTCACCCCCGACGTCCGCGACCGCGCGAGAGCGCTGATCGGCGGGTTTCCCGCGATCGCCGGAATGCTCGAGAAGATGTCCGAGGGCATCCCCGTCGAAGGCATGGAGTCGCTGCTTCCTGCTGTCTCGGGCCCGCTGAAGTCGCTCGCCGAATACCTGCCGGAAGGCAGCGCGACGGCCGTCGTCGACCCCGAGCGCTCGAGCGCCCGCGCGATCACCCTGGGCGAGACGAACCGCGAGTTCCTCGACGCGGCCTGGAGCGCGGCCACCTCCGGAGCATCCGCGCCGATCGATCTCGGCGCCGGAGACTTCCTCACGATCGCCGAGCTGCGCGAGGTGGTGCGCGACCGCGGCGGCGTGTGGTGGCGACTGAGCCCGTTCTCGATGGGGGGCGAGGACGCCGAGACGATCGACGCCTCTGTCATCCCTTCGTTCCACGGCAACGTCGACGGCGCGATCTCGTTCGTCGACGCCAAGGTCGCCGACGGGTGGCGCGTCGTCGTCATCGCGGCGGGTGCCGGTCTTGTCGACCGTGCCCGCGATGTGCTCTCCGACAGGGGCATCGCCGCCCGCATCGTGTCCGAGCTCGTCGATGCGCCCGACACCGGCGTCGCGACGCTGGTCACCGGCTCCGTCGAGGCCGGATTCCAGATCCCCGAGGCGAAGCTCGCGGTCCTCACCGACAACGAGTTCTACGGCCGCACGATCGGCGGCGACCAGCGCGTCGTCAAGAAGCTCGCCTCCCGCCGCAAGAACGTCGTCGATCCGCTGCAGCTCAAGCAGGGCGACTTCGTGGTGCACAACACGCACGGCATCGGCCGGTTCGTCGAGATGACGCAGCGCGAGGTGTCCACCGGAGGTCGCAATGCGACCAAGTCCGTGCGCGACTACCTGGTGCTCGAATACGCGCCGTCCAAGCGGGGCTACCCGGGCGACAAGCTGTACGTTCCCACCGATCAGCTCGACCTGCTCTCGAAGTACGTCGGCGGCGAGGGGCCGACCCTCTCGAAGATGGGCGGCAGTGACTGGTCTCAGGCCAAGGGCAAGGCCCGCAAGGCCGTGCGCGACATCGCGGTCGAGCTCGTCAAGCTCTACTCGGCGCGCATGAGCGCGAAGGGGCACGCGTTCGGGCAGGACACCCCGTGGCAGCGCGAGCTCGAAGAGGCGTTCCCGTTCGCCGAGACCCCCGACCAGCTGCAGACGATCGATGAGATCAAGGCCGATATGGAACGGCCGATCCCGATGGACCGTCTGCTCTCGGGCGACGTGGGCTTCGGCAAGACCGAGGTCGCCGTGCGTGCGGCGTTCAAGGCGATCCAGGACGGCAAGCAGGTCGCGATGCTCGTGCCGACGACGCTGCTCGTGAAGCAGCACCTCGAGACCTTCACCGAGCGCTTCGCCGGGTTCCCCGTGAAGGTGCGCCCGCTGTCACGATTCCAGACCGACAAGGAGGCACGTCTGACGCTCGACGGCCTGCTCGACGGCACGGTAGACATGGTCATCGGCACCCACCGGATCCTCACCGATCAGGTCATGTTCAAGGACCTCGGCCTGATGATCATCGACGAGGAGCAGCGCTTCGGGGTCGAGCACAAGGACACCCTCAAGAAGATGAAGACCAACGTCGACATCCTCGCGATGAGCGCCACGCCGATCCCGCGCACGCTCGAGATGGCGGTCACCGGCATCCGCGAGATGTCGACGCTCGCGACACCGCCGGAAGACCGGCATCCGATCCTGTCGTTCGTCGGACCCCGCAGCGACAAGCAGATCACCGCGGCGATCCGACGGGAGATCCTCCGCGAGGGGCAGGTGTTCTTCGTGCACAATCGTGTGCAGTCGATCCAGCGGGTGGCGGCGCAGCTCGCGGAGCTCGTGCCCGAGGCGCGCATCGCGGTGGCCCACGGTCAGATGGGCGAGCATGCTCTCGAGCAGGTCGTCGACGACTTCTGGGAGCGAAAGTTCGACGTGCTCGTGTCGACAACGATCATCGAGACGGGCCTCGACATCTCGAACGCGAACACGATCATCATCGACCGTGCCGACAAGTACGGGCTCAGCCAGCTGCATCAGCTGCGCGGCCGTGTCGGGCGCGGTCGTGAGCGGGCGTACGCCTACTTCCTGTACGACGAGATGAAGCCGCTCAGCGAGACGGCGGCCGACCGTCTGCAGACGATCGCGGTCAACAATGATCTCGGCTCGGGCATGCAGGTCGCACTCAAGGACCTCGAACTCCGCGGTGCGGGCAACCTGCTCGGTGGCGAGCAGGCCGGACACATCGCCGGCGTCGGCTTCGACCTCTACCTGCGGATGATCGGCGAGGCCGTCGCGACGTTCCGCGGCGAAGACGTCGAGTCCGGGCAGGAGCTGCGACTCGAGCTCCCGCTGGATGCCCGCATCCCCGAGTACTACATCGACAGCGAGCGTCTGCGGCTCGAGGCCTATCAGAAGCTCTCCGCGGCGTCCGCCGCGACGGCGAAGGACGACGCGATCGATCTCGTGATCGACGAGCTCACCGACCGCTACGGCACTCCGCCCGACGAGGTGGAGGGTCTGATCGCGGTCGCCCGTCTGCGTCGCCGCGCGGCCAGGGCAGGGCTCGCCGACGTCGTCGTGATGGGATCGAACCTCCGCATCGCGCCCGCTCGTCTGGAGGATTCGATCAAGGTGCGTCTGCAGCGTCTCTACCCGAAGGCCAAGCTCGTGGCCGGGGGAGAGGCTCTCGTCGTGCCGATGCCGACGATCCCCGCCGCGGTCGGCGTCGGTCTCGAGCCACTGCCGAACGCGGAGCTGCTCGAGTGGGTCGGGCAGCTGCTCACGGCGATCTTCCCCGAACCGGCGAAGGTCGAGTGACGGCGCCGCTCCAGAGACAGGATCTCTAGAGCGAGAAGCCGCCGTCCGTCGTCAGCACCTGACCGACGACCCACGACCCCGCGTCGGTGCAGAGCCACCCGATCAGTCGGGCGGGGTCGTCGGGGCGCCCGACCCGTCCGAACGGTGTGCCGGCGATCCAGTCGTCCATCCCGGACAGGTCGCGGTCGGTGGTGTCTGCGTCGAGGTACCCCGTGTTCACGGGACCCGGGTTCACGGTGTTCAGCACGATCCCGACATCGAGGAGCTCGGCGGCGGTCGAGCGCGTGATGCCCGCCAGCGCCGCCTTGCTCGTCGCGTACGAGATCTCACCGCGCATCGCACCGTGCCCCTGACCCGAGGTCATCCAGATCACGTGAGCCGTGGGCGTCTCGAACGTACCGAGCGAGGGGATGCCGTCGCCGGGGCGTGCGACAGGAGACGTGGCCCCACCGAGGCCATCCCGGACGCGGCGGGCCAGCCCAGCGGTGAGGAGCAGCGAGGCCCGCGCGTTGGCCTGCCAGTGGGCGTCGAGTCGCTCGGATGTCATGTCGAAGATCGTGCCGTCGCCCCCGCTCATCGCCTGGTTGCAGACGACGATGTCGAGCCACCCCGACAGGGACCATGCTGCATCGAGCAGTGGTTCGATGCCGGCCGAGTCGCGGAGATCCGCCTCAGCATCGCCCATCACGGCCCCGGGTACGAGCGAGTCACGGATGCCCGCTCGCACCGCGTCGAGATCGTCGCCGCCCCACGGGTGGTCGAGATCATGCGGGCGGAAGTGGTGGAAGAACACGTTCGCGCCGAGGGACGCGAGGGTCGTGGCCGTCGCGAAGCCGATGCCGCGGCGACGGGAGACACCGGTGACAAGGGCGGTACGGCCGAGGAGGGGGAGTTCGGGGGAGTGCATGACAGAGGCCTTTCGATCGCGGTGCCGGAGCGCGCAGACGTGCGGCCCAGCGGCAGGGGGGAGGATCGAGTCACCGGCATTGCATGGGCGACAGCGTAGCAGCAGCGCTCCCGACCGCTCGGGGCCTGGAGTCGTCTTCTCTCGATACGCCCCGCAGCACTACGCTGGCGACATGTTGTACGAGCACCTCGGGGCTCGGCCCCGGATCCATGACACCGCCGTCGTCGCTCCCACCGCCGTGATCTCCGGTGATGTCGAGATCGGCGCCGGCTGCCAAGTGCTGCACGGCGCCGTGATCACGGCCGAGGGCGGACCGATCACCCTCGGCGAGCACGTCATCGTGATGGAGAACGCGCTCATCCGCGCGACAGCCGCGAACGCCGTGCACATCGGCTCGCACACCCTCGTCGGCACTCTCGCGAGCATCGCTGGCGCCACGGTCGGTGAAGAGGTGTTCTTCGCATCCGGTGCACGGATCTTCAACGGCGCGCTGGTCGGCGATCACTGCGAGGTACGCGTCAACGCGATCGTGCACCGGCGTGCGGTGCTGCCGGCCGGCACGGTCGTGCCGATCGGATGGGTCGCCGTCGGCGACCCCGTGCAGCTGCTCTCGCCCGACCGCGAGGAGGAGATCTCGGCTGCGCAGCCCGAGCTCGACTTTCCCGGGCACGTCTTCGGCGTCGATCGCGACACCCCCGATCTGATGGTGCAGCTGACCGAGCGCTACGGCAGCTCGCTCGCGCGTCACGCCCACGATGTGCGTCTCGACGTCGACGGCCGCGCGGCGGGTCGAGGGTGAGCGAGGGCGCAGGGCTCGTCCGACCCGATGTGAGTGCGGCCGACGCAGCCGCGATCGCTCGGGAGCGCTATGGAATCGAGGTGGTGGCGAGCGAACTCGGCAGCAATCAGGATCGCAACTTCGTGCTCGTCGAGACCGACGGCTCGCGCAGCGTCCTGCGAGTCGACAATCCGGTGTTCGGTGACGACGCCCGCGACGCGCAGCATCAGGCGCTCGAGGCCTATCGGGCGGCGGGCGTGCCGGTCCCCGCCGTGCTGCCCGGTGCGGACGGCGCGCTCACGCAGCGATGGCACGGATTCGCGGTGCGGCGCAGCGAGTTCGCTGACGGCGAGCCCCTCGTCGATGCCGGGTATCTCGCACCGAGCGTGCTCGCGGAGTTCGGCGCGCTCGCGGCGGCATCCGTGAATGCGCTCGCCGGTCTAGAGCATCCGGGCCTCACTCGCGAGCACATGTGGGACATGCGCGTCGCCTTCGAGCAGGTCACGGTGCTGGCGCCGTCGGTGACCGATGCGGAGCTGCGCTCGCGTGTGCGCACGGCATCGGACGACGCGCAGAAGGCGGTGGCGGTCGTGGCTGATCGGCTGCCGGTGCAGCCGATCCATGGCGACCTCACCGACGACAACGTCACCGGCCGGCGGGGCGCGGACTCGCGACTGCATCCTCACGTCGTCCTCGACCTCGGTGACCTGGGCCTCGGCTGGCGCGTCGCCGAACTCGCGGTGTGCGTCTCGTCGATGCTCCACCACGAACCCGATCGGCCTCTGCGCGCGCTCGACACGATCGCCGCGTTCCACGCCGGTGCTCCGCTCAGCCGCGACGAGGCTCTCGCCGTCTGGCCACTGGTCGTGCTGCGATCGGCGCTCCTTGTCGCCAGCGGTTGGCGGCAGCTCGAGATCGACGGCGACAATGACTATGCCCGGGAGCGGGTCGCGGGTGAGCAGGCCATCTTCGACGCCGCGACCGCTGTTCCGCTCGCCGAGGCGACGGAGCTGGTGCTCGACAGGCTGGGTTTCGACTCGCCCGCGTTCGAGGTGCCCGTCGTCGAGGCACCAGTGGTGGACGGATCAGAGGGGGAGGTGCCCGAGCGCGAGAGTATGGAGGACGACGCACCACCGCCCGACCGTGCTCACCTGACGTCCCCGCTCGCCACTCTGCTCCCTGAGCTGGACGGCCGCATCGTCGTGGTCGATCCCGGCGTGGAATCCGACGCACTGGGTGCCGGCCGCTGGACGGCGCCTGGTGCCGAGGCAGAGCTCATCGCCGGGGCGCACGCGCAGGGTGCGCGTGCCGCCGTGGTTCCCTACGGTGTGTTCCGTCTCACGCGCACCGAGGTCGACACCTCGGATGCCGCGGCCACCTGGCCGGTCGAGACCGAGATCCACGTCGCTCCTGGGCCGTCGTCGCGCATGATCGCCCCGGTCGAGGGCGACCTGAAGATCATCGACGGCAGTGTGCGCATCGCGATCGACGGCGGGTGGGAACTCGATCTCCGAGGGCCTGACTTGGAGCCGACACGAAACGGCAGAGTCGAGAAGGGTGAGAGCATCGGCCGACTCGCTGCGTCGTTCGAGATCAGGACGCTGGTCGTCGGACTCCGGCGGGCGGATGCTCCGTCGCTGCCTGTCGAAGCCATTGCCGCACACCTGGTCACGCCTGACAGAGTCGACGCCTGGCGTCGCTTCACCGCCGACCCCGCACCTCTGCTCAGCCTCGCGTCGCACGCGCAGCGCGACGGCGCGGACGACGAGCTGCGCCGCCGCGAGCGGATCTTCGCCGAGGCGCAGGAGCGCTACTACGAGCACCCGCCGCAGATCGAACGCGGTTGGCGGCATCACCTCGTCGACACCACCGGCCGCAGCTACATCGACATGGTGAACAACGTCGCCGGCCTCGGCCATGGGCATCCGAAGGTCGCCGACGCGGCAAACCGACAGCTGAAGACCCTCGCCACGAACTCGCGCTTCCTGTTCCGCGACCTCGCCGAGTACAGCGAGCGCCTGATCGCGCTGATGCCCGAGGGCAGCGGACTCGACACGGTGCTGCTGGTGAACAGCGGCTCGGAGGCGGTGGATCTCGGCATCCGTCTGGCGCAGGCGGCGACAGGTCGACGCACCGTCGTGGCGCTTCGCGAGGCCTATCACGGCTGGACGATGGCGAGCGATGCGGTCACGACCAGCGCCTACGACAATCCCCAGGCTCTCGAGACGCGACCCGAGTGGGTGCACGTGGCAGATGTGCCCAACTCCTTCCGCGGCACGTACCGCGGAGACGACACGGCCGAACGATATCTCGCCGACCTCGCGGCGGACCTCGATCGTCTCGCCGCGGACGGCCGCGAGCCCTCGGCGTTCCTCTGCGAATCCGTGCTCGGCAACGCCGGCGGTGTGCTGCTGCCCGACGGATATCTGGCGGGCGCCTACGATCTGGTGCGTGCCCGGGGCGGCCTCTGCATCGCTGACGAGGTGCAGGTCGGCTTCGGCCGCATGGGCTCGAGCTTCTGGGGGTTCGAGCGGTCCGGCGTCGTGCCGGACATCGTCACGATCGCGAAGCCGATGGGCAACGGATTCCCGATCGGGGGAGTGATCACCTCGCGGCGGATCGCCGATGCACTCAGCAGCCAGGGGCAGTTCTTCTCCTCGGCAGGCGGCAGCACCCTCAGTTGCCGAGTCGGGCTGGCGGTGCTCGATGCGATGGTCGAGGACGACCTGCAGCACAACGCCCTCGAGGTGGGTGCGCGTCTGGCCGAGTCTCTCCGTGCGCTGTCGAACCGGCATCCGCTCGTGGGTCCTGTGCACGGCGAAGGCCTCTACCTCGGAGTCGAGCTCGTGCGGGATCACGAGAGCATGCAGCCGGCGGATGCCGAGGCCGCCGCGATCTGCGAGCGGATGCGAGAGCTCGGCGTGATCGTGCTCACCACCTCCGAGCGTTCGAACGTGCTGAAGATCAAGCCGCCGCTCTGCGTGACGATCGAGAGCGCCGAGCATGTGGTCGCGATGCTGGATCGGGTGCTCTCCGAAGGCTGGTGATCGCTGAAGTCTTCGAATCCCGCGGGGATTCGCGATGTTAAATGCGTATTTCGAATCAGATCCACTCTTCCGCTGATGATTCTCCCGGGTACATACTGAGCGTCAGCGTCGGATCGCCCGAAGTCCGACCCATGCGCTGTTCCCGAAGGAGTACTCATGGCCACGCCCCTGAAGACCAAACCGCTCGCTCAGGGCGGAGGGTCTCTCCGCCGCAACCTCGGACTCTGGGCGATCGTCGGTCTCGGCCTCGGCTACATGACGCCGACCGTCGTGTTCGACACGTTCGGGATGGTGGCCCGCGATACCGACAACGTCGTCCCCGCCGCCTACCTGGTCGCCCTCGTCGTGATGATCTTCACGGCAATCAGCTACGGCAAGATCTCCCGCGCGATCCCGAGCGCAGGCTCCGCCTACACGTACGTCCGCGAATCCATCCACCCGAACCTCGGCTTCATGGTCGGCTGGACCTCGCTGATCGACTACGTGCTGCTCCCGATGGTCAACTGCCTCATCATCCGCAGCTACCTCGAGGCGCTGTTCCCCGACATCCCCGGCTGGATCTGGGTGGTGCTGTACTGCATCCTCGTCACGAGCATCATCTACATGACCATGCGCGGCACGTCGAACATGAACATGATCCTGCTCGTGTTCTCGATCGTCGTGATGGTCGTGTTCGTCGTCATGGTCGTCGCCCAGCTCATGCGCGGCGAAGGTGCGGCCACGATCGCCTCGGCCGCCCCGTTCATCCACGACGGCGCGACCATCAGCGCGGTCCTCATGGGAGCCACGATCGTCTGCTTCTCGTTCATCGGCTTCGACGCGGTGACGATGTACGCCGAAGAGGCGAAGGACCCGAAGATCATGCCCAAGGCGATCCTCCTCACCGTGATACTCGGTGGAGCGATCTTCCTGATCGCGGGATACGTCACGCAGCTCCGCTTCCCCGACTGGAACGAGTTCGCCCCTGGCGGCGACATGCAGTACGTCGAGGACTCCACGCTGCCGATCATCGGAAACCTCGTCGGCGGCAACGTGCTCATGGCGGTGTTGACGGCTGCCGGGTTCTGCGCGACGCTCGCCTCGGGCCTCGCCTCGCACGCCTCGGTGTCGCGCATGCTGCTGGTGATGGGACGCAACAACGTCCTTCCGCAGAAGGCGTTCGGGTACATCAACCCCCGCACCCACACGCCCACGTTCAACATCGTGCTGGTCGGCGCGATCTCGCTGCTGGCGATCCCGTTCACGCTCGAGCTGATCGCGGCCTGGATCAACTACGGCGCACTGATCGCCTTCACCTTCGTCAACATCTCGGTGATCGCGTGGTTCGCGATCCGCAAGGGCCGGCGCCACACGCCGCGCGACATCTTCTCGTACATCGTGATGCCGGGAATCGGCATGCTGCTGACAGGGCTCCTGTGGGTGAACCTGCATGCCGATGCCCTCACCGGAGGCCTCATCTGGACGGCCATCGGCCTGATCTACCTCGCCGTGATCACGAAGGGCTTCCGCAAGAAGGTGGTCGCGTTCGACGAGAACCAGCCGGTGACCGGTTTCAACAAGGTCGTCAAGGTGCCTGTCGACGAGAGCTGAGCTCTTGCGCGCACAGCACAGGGATGCAGAAGAGCCGCCCACCTGGGAGGGGCGGCTCTTCTGACGTATGCAGGCGGAGACCGGCGGGTCAGATGACGCCCTGCGCGAGCATCGCGCCCGCGACCCGCTCGAAGCCGGCGATGTTCGCGCCCGCGACATAGTCACCCGCGACGTCGTAGCGCTCTGCGGCATCGAATGCGGCGCTGTGGATGTCTGCCATGATCTCGCGCAGCTTGTTCTCGCTGGCGTCGAAGGTCCAGCGCTGACGGGATGCGTTCTGGCTCATCTCGAGGGCGGAGGTCGCGACACCGCCGGCGTTCGCCGCCTTTCCCGGAGCGAACAGCACGCCGGCGGCCTGGAAGGCGTCGACGGCGGCAGGCACGCAGGGCATGTTCGCGCCCTCGGAGACCGCTCGCACGCCGTTGGCGATGAGAGCCTCGGCCGCATCGAGGTCGAGTTCGTTCTGCGTCGCGGAGGGCACCGCGATGTCGACGGGAACCTCCCAGACACTGCCGCCCTCGATGAAGCGCGCACCGGGACGACGGTTGGCGTACTCGACGATACGAGCGCGCTCGACCTCTTTGATCTGGCGGAGCAGGTCGACGTCGATCCCGGCGTCGTCGACGACGTAGCCGGAGGAGTCGGATGCGGTCACGGCGGTCGCGCCGAGCTGCGTGGCCTTCTGGATCGCATAGATCGCGACGTTGCCAGAGCCCGAGACGCCGACGCGCTTGCCGTCGAGCGAGTCGTTGTGCACGCCGAGCATCTCCTGCGCGAAGAACACGGCGCCGAAGCCGGTGGCCTCGGTGCGCACCTCTGCGCCGCCCCAGCCGGTGCCCTTGCCCGTGAACATGCCGGATTCGTGACGGTTGGTGATCTTGCGGTACTGGCCGAAGAGATAGCCGATCTCGCGGCCGCCCACTCCGATGTCGCCCGCGGGGACGTCGGTGTGCTCGCCCAGGTGGCGGTACAGCTCGTTCATGAACGACTGGCAGAAGCGCATGATCTCACCGTCCGACCGACCGTGCGGATCGAAGTCCGAGCCGCCCTTGCCGCCGCCGATGCCTTGCCCCGTGAGGGCGTTCTTGAAGATCTGCTCGAAGCCGAGGAACTTGATGATCGAGAGGTTGACAGACGGGTGGAAGCGGAGCCCGCCCTTGTACGGGCCGAGGACCGAGGAGAACTGGATGCGGTAGCCGCGGTTGACCTGCAGGCGGCCGGCGTCGTCGACCCACGGAACCCGGAACAGGATCTGTCGCTCCGGCTCGACCAGACGCTCGAGGATGCCGCCGTCGACGAACTGCGGATTGCGCGCGAGAACCGGGGCGATCGAGTTCAGCACCTCGTGCACAGCCTGCTGGAACTCGGGCTCGTGCGGGCTGCGGGTCAGGACCGTGTCGAAGACGGGCTGCACCGAGTCGGCGAGCGGGTGGAAATCAGCGGAAGACGAAGAGGTCACGCGAAAGAGCTTTCTGAACGGGGGAAGAAGATGATGCGTGCGATCGTGTCGCGTGAGAGGCCGCCGGATCGGGCAGAAACCTCACTCTAGCGGGCGCGCCGAGGTGAGGACTCTCACACCGGAATGCACTCGACGACGACCGGGATGAAGCTCAGCCGGTGTTCTGCAGACCCGCTGCGACGCCGCTCACGGAGAGCAGCAGCAGGCGCCGCTGCTCCTCGTCCGCACCGGATCCGGTCGCCTCCGCCGGGTCGCGCAGCGCACGCAGGGCGCGCAGTTGCAGCAGTGACAGCGCGTCGACATAGGGGGTGCGCAGCTGCACGGCGCGCTGCAGGATCGGCTTGTTCTCGAGCAGTCCGACACCTCCGGTGAGGCGGATCACCCATTCGCGCGTGAGCGTCATCTCATCGAGCACGAGCTGGGCGAGGTCGTCGCGATCGCCCAGTGCCAGATACTGGCGGGCGATGCGCTCGTCGGTCTTCGCGAGGCTCATCGCGACGTTGTCGATCATGGTGCGCAGCAGCGGCCAGTCGCGGTACGCCTCGATGAGGCGAGCCTCGTCGCCGACGGCGGCCAGCGCCGTGCCGAGTCCGAACCAGCCGGCGAGGTTGATGCGCGCCTGCGTCCACGCGAACACCCACGGGATGGCCCGGAGGTCTTCGAGGGACTCCACGGAGAGGCCTCGTCGTGCGGGGCGCGAGCCGAGCGCGAGCAGACCGATCTCCTCCATCGGGGTGACCGTGGCGAACCAGGGGGCGAAGCCCTCGGCCTTCACGAGCGAGAAGAAGCGCTCGCGCGAGGAGCGGTCCATCACCGAGGCGATGTCCGCGAAACGCGCTGCGGCCTCGCTGGTGTGCTTCTCGACCGTCGGCGACGACGCGAGCAGGGTCGCTGCGGCGACCTGGTCGATGTGGCGCATCGCGATAGCGGGCTCGCCGTAGCGGGCGAAGATGACCTCGCCCTGCTCGGTGAGCTTGAAGCGGCCGTCCACCGAGTGCGGCGGCTGCGCGAGGATCGCCGAGTTGGCGGGTCCGCCACCGCGGCCGAGGGCACCGCCGCGGCCGTGGAACAGCGTCAACTCGATGTCCGACTCCTGCGCCCACAGAGCGATCTTCTCCTGGGCCTCGTAGAGGGCGAGGTTGGCGGCGACCGGGCCGACGTCCTTCGACGAGTCGGAGTATCCGAGCATGACCTCGAGGCGGTTGCCGGTGGCGGCCATCCGCTCCTGGAACTCGGGGAACGTCACTGCCTCGGCGAGGATCTCGGGAGCGGCCTGAAGGTCGGCGAAGGTCTCGAACAGCGGGACGACATCGAGCACGGGTGCGTCGTCGCCGAGTGCGTGCCGCGCGAGTGCGTACACGTTCGCGAGGTCGGAGGCTGCCTGCGTGAACGATACGACGTAGCGGCCGGCGGCTCGGAGGCCGCGGTCGCGCTGGATCTCGGCGATCGCACGGAAGACCTCGAGCACCTCTTCGGTCTGCGTGCTGACGGCCTCGCCGCTCGCGAGCTCCGCCAGAGCCCTCGCGTGCACCTGCGAGTGCTGGCGCACCTCGAGCTCGGTGAGGTGGAAGCCGTACGTCTCCACCTGCCAGATCAGGTGCTGCACGCCGCCGAAGGCGTGGCGCTTCGCACCTGCATCCGACAGCGACGACTGCACGGCGCGGAGGTCGGCGAGGAGCTCTTCGGGGCGGCCGTACCGCTGCTCGTCACCGCGGCGGGTGGCGGCGACGCGGTGGGCGAGCGCGAGCAGCACCCGGCGGTGCGGCTCGCCGGGGGAGCGGGCGCCGAGTTCCTCGGCGCCGCGCGGATCCGCTGTGGCGAAGTCGTCCCACAGCGCCGAGACGGCCGCGCTCGGGGGAGTGTCCTCGGCGTCGAGCGTGAGCGTGCGGCCGATGCGCTCGAGCGCGCGCTCGAGACCGCGGAGCACATGATCCGAGGCGATCTGAGAGGCTTCCCGCGTGACGGATGCCGTGACGAAGGGGTTTCCGTCGCGGTCGCCGCCGACCCAGGAGCCGATCCGCACGAAAGCGGGGACGACGGGCTCGGATGCGCCGGAGTCGTCGCCGCGCAGAGCATCGTCGATGCGGCGGTACACATGGGGGACCGTCGTGAACAGCGTCTCGTCGAACACGCCCATGACCGTGCGCACCTCGTCGGTCGGCGACGGCTTCTCGGCGCGCAACGGCGCGGTGCGCCAGAGGGTGTCGATCTCCTCCAGCATGCGGCGACGGGCGCGGTGCTCCTCGGAGCCGCCCTCGCTCGCCGCGTCGTGCTGCGTGAGCAGCTCGGACAGGCGACGGATGCTCGACGACACCGCCCGGCGCCGGGCCTCGGTGGGGTGGGCGGTGAAGACGGGGTGGAAGCGCAGACCTTGCAGGCGGCGACGTGCCTCGTCGTCGCCGACCTCGGTCTTCAGGCGGGCGTACGCCGTGGCGACCGTGTCGGCGGCATCCTCACGCCCGGGCTGACCTGCGCGCTCGCGGAGCACGCGCACGCGCTGGTGCTCCTCGGCGAGGTTGACGAGGTGGAAGTAGCACGTGAACGCCCGCGCGACCTCGTCGGCGCGGGCGATGCTGAAGGACTCGGCGATCGACGCTGCGCGCTCGAAAGCGTCGGACGTCTCTTCGTCGTAGGCCTGGATGGTGGCGAGGCGCAGCTTCTCGACGTCCTCGAAGAGGTCGTCGCCGCCGGCTTCTCGCAGCACCTGGCCGAGAAGAGCGCCGAGCATCCTGACGTCGGAACGCATCGCGTCCGGGATGCCTCGGCCCGCTTCGAAACGGCCGATGATGCGGATGGCCGAGGTGTCGGTGGGCTCGGGGAAGGCGTGTTCGGGGGTCACCGTTCGAGAGTATCCCGGGTCGGGGTGGTGCTCGGAACGCATGACGATCCGAGACGCCCGCGGCGACCGGCGAACTACCATGGAGGGGATGCGAATCTCCGCGAACCCTCTCCGAGGGCAGCAGTTCCCTGCTGTCCTCCTCCTCGTCGCCGCCGGCCTCGGTCTGCTGCTGGCGAATCTCCCCACGCACGACGCGCTCGCCGCGGTGCTCGACTTCCACATCGCGGTGCCCGGCACCTCGCTGGATCTCTCGATCGAGCACTGGGTGTCCGACGGGCTCCTCGCGATCTTCTTCCTCGTCGTCGCGATCGAACTGCGCCACGAACTCACGCACGGAGAGCTCGACTCGCCGCGCAAGGCCGTGCAACCGGCGATCGCCGCCGCAGGCGGTGTGCTGGTGCCCATCGCGGTCTACCTGCTCATCGCCGGAGACTCGGCGACCGCCACCGGGTGGCCGATCCCCACAGCGACCGACATCGCCTTCGCGCTCGGTGTGCTCGCCATGTTCGGCAAGCGCCTGCCCTCGACCGTGCGGGTCTTCCTGCTGGCGCTGGCGATCCTCGACGACATCATCGGCATCATCTTCATCGCCGTGCTCTTCGCGCACGATGTGCAGTGGTTGCTGCTGGTGCTCGCCGTGATCGCGGTCGCACTGTTCTGGGTCCTCAGCCGAGCACTGCACGCCAAGGGGCATCCCACGATCGCCGTGGCGATGGTCATCGTCGGAGTCGTGGCGTGGGGACTCGTCGCCATGTCCGGCATCCACGCCACCATCGCGGGCGTCATGCTCGGACTCGTCATGTCGCCGGTGCCCGCCGGCCGGACCAGGCATGCCCTCGAACCCACGGTGAACGGGGCGATCCTGCCTGTGTTCGCATTCGTCGCCGCGTTCGTGGTGATCCCGGCTCTGGCGCCATCCGAGCTCTCCCCGGCGTTCTGGGGCATCGTCGTCGCTCTCCCTGTGGGCAAGATCATCGGCATCTCGCTGTTCGGGTGGCTCGCCATGCGCATCCGTCCCCGAGGCACGGCACCGGCGCTCCCGTTCGCCGACATCCTGGCAGCAGGCACCCTGGGCGGAATCGGGTTCACGGTGTCGTTGCTCCTCGCCAATCTCGCGTTCGCGTCGGATGCGGGAGTCCGCGATCAGGCGATCCTCGGCGTGCTCGTGGGCTCGCTCATCGCACTCGTGCTGTCCGGGGTGGTCGTGTCGCTTCGCGCTCGCGCCTATCGTCGGCTGAGCGCCGCGACATCCTGACGATGTTCGAGGAGGAACAGTGACCGGAGACCCGGAACGCGATCCGCTGCGCGAGGCCGCAGAGACCATGCGCGCTGTACGTGACCGGTGCGTCTGGTCGCAGCAGATCACACACCGCGACCTCGTGCCGTATCTGATCGAGGAGTCGCACGAGGTGATCGACGCCGTCGAGAGCGGCACGCGCGCCGACCTGCGCGAAGAGCTCGGCGACCTGCTCTGGCAGGTGCTGTTCCACGCGGCGATCGCCGCACAGGATCCCGATGACCCGTTCGACATCGACGACGTCGCCGACACGCTGACCGAGAAGATGGTCCGCCGGCACCCGCATGTCTTCGCGGGTGAGATCGCGACCACCCCCGACGAGGTGCTCGTGCACTGGAACGCCGCCAAGGCGGCCGAGAAGCGCACGAGGCGGAGTGTTCTCGACGGCGTCCCGCGAGGGATGCCGGCGCTGGCGCTCGCACAGAAGATCGTCGGACGAGCGGCAGGGGCGGGCGTGGAGGTCGAAGGGCCGACCGGCGGCGCCGTGACCGCACCCAGGACCGAGGCGGAGCTCGGCGACGTTCTGCTCGGGCTCGTCGCTGTGGCACGAACCGAGGGGTGGGACGCCGAGCGGGCGCTGCGCGAGCGGCTCCGCGGGCTCGAAGCCGACGTCCGCGACGCCGAATCCGGCGCCTGACGCCACAGGCCACCCCGCCGACCTGGAAAGATGGGGGCGTGGCTACTGTGAACCCGCCGCGCGGCATGCGCGACATCCTCCCCGCCGACAAGGCCCGCCGTGAGCGCGTCCTCTCCGTCATCCGCGACCGGTATCGCTCGCACGGATTCGACGAGATCGAGACTCCCGCGCTCGAGGAGTACTCGCGACTGCACGCCGGCATCGGCGGCGACAACGAGAAGCTCGCCTACAACGTCCTGCGCCGTGGCCTCGACGCCGAGGCGATCCGCGACGCGGCCGACGACCAGGGCGCACTCGCCGACCTCGGACTCCGCTACGACCTCACCGTGCCCCTCGCGCGGTTCTACGCGAGCAACCGCGGGCAGCTGCCCGGTGTCTTCCGTGCCATCCAGATCGGCCCGGTGTGGCGTGCGGAGCGCCCGCAGAAGGGCCGCTACCGCCAGTTCGTGCAGTGCGACATCGACATCATCGGCGATGACTCGTCACGGGCCGAGGCCGAACTCATGGTCGCTTCTCTCGACGCGGTCGATGCACTCGGACTCGAGGGTGCGACAGTGCGCATCAATGACCGGCGCGCACTCGACTGGATGCTCGACAGTTTCGGCTTCACCGCCGTCGAGCGGCCCGGCGTGCTGATCACGATCGACAAGCTCGACAAGATCGGCCCGGAGGGGGTCGCGACGGAACTGCGCGAGCGAGGTGCCGCAGCATCCGCCGTCGACGCGTTCGAGGAGTTCCTGCGTCGCCCGCGGACCATGGAGTACAACCCGTTCGGCGAGCGCCAGATCCGCAAGGCGCTGCCTGACGACGCGCCTGATGAGATCGTCGGGCACCTGGTCGGCATCGGCGAGGCCGTCGCCGCCGGTCGCGGCGCGACCGACATCCCGCTGGTCTTCGACCCGTTCCTGGTGCGTGGCATGGGCTATTACACCGGCACGATCTTCGAGCTCGCGCACCCGTCGGTCTCGTACTCGTTGGGCGGCGGAGGGCGTTACGACGGCATGATCGGGCGCTTCCTCGGTCAGCAGGTTCCCGCGGTCGGGTTCTCCCTCGGCTTCGAACGACTGGTCGATCTCGTGACGACCGGGGCGGATGGCGCCGAGCGCGCCGTCGTGCTGATCCACGACGCCGACGTGCCTGTCGTAGAGCTCGTCACCCACAAGGCCACGCTCGTGGCGACCGGTGCCAGAGTGCGGCTGGAACGACGCACGAAGAACGTCAAGGCGCTGCTCGAGCGCTCGGCCGCCGATGGGTACACGGAATTCGCGACCGTCGCTGCGGGTGCGTCCCAGCTGGAGCTCAAGCCCCTGTCCTGAGGCCCAGCAGGCCCGGATGCCGTTCATGCGGTGTTCACGCCGGTCGGGTCGAATCGGCGCATGAGACGACAGCATCTCGTCGCCTTCGCCGCGGTCGGCGTCGCGACGGCGGGGGTGGCCGCCGGCATCCGGTGGGTGCTCGCCCATCAGGCGGCCATCGCTCGTCGACGCATCGGCAAGCCGCTCGGCGAACGGTCGATCGACGCCGACCGCGTCTGGCGCCCGTCGCTCGGCGGCGAGCCGATCGAACTGCTCGTGCTCGGAGACTCGCTCGCGGCGGGTCTCGGCGCCGAGCGACGGAAGCAGACGCTCGGCGGTCGCCTCGCCAAAGGCATGGCGCGGCGCGTGGGAGGGTCGGTGCAGCTCCGCACGGCCGCAGTCGTAGGCTCGGAGTCGCCCGACCTCGCGGCTCAACTCGCAGGCCTCCCGGAGGACTACGCGCCGCACGTCGCCGTGATCGTGGTCGGCGGAAACGATGTCACGCACCGGATCCCGGTCGCCGTCTCGACACAGCACCTACGTGACGCGATCCTGCGTCTGCGTCGTCTCGGCACTGAGGTCGTCGTCGGGACCTGCCCCGACCTCGGCGCGCTGCGCCCCGTGCCTCAACCGCTGCGTCGTCTGGTCTCGAGCATGTCGCGCAGGCTCGCGGAGGCGCAGACAGAGACCGCGCTCGCCGCGGGGGCGCGCCCTGTCGATCTCCGTCGCGCCGTCGGCCCGATGTTCTTCGACGATCCGGACGCCATGTTCAGCATGGACCGCTTCCATCCGAGCGCTCTGGGGTACCGGCGCACGGCCGAGGCACTCCTTCCGACCGCGTGCCTCGCCGCGGAGGCAGCCCTCAACTCGCGTCGGCAGGTGCGGCGCTGAACGATGCCGCCCACTCGGCCACCCGTCGCGCGCTCTCCTCGTCCGACAGATCCTCGACGCGGGTCATCACCGACCACCGCACGCCGAAGGGATCCCGGATGCTGGCGAAGCGGTCTCCCGACACGAATGCCGACGGCGCCTCCCGTACGGTCGCCCCGGCGGCGACGGCACGCTCGACGATGGCGTCGACATCGGGGACGTACAGCCCCATCGAGTAGCAGTCGTCGTCGCCCGAGGGCGCGGGAACGAGATGGTAGTCGGGACTCGGCTCGCCCAGCTGCAGACGTCCGAGACCGAAGTCGAGGTCGGCGTGGGCGACGACGCCCCCGAACTCCGTGACGTCGACGACGCGTGCGCCGAAGACGTCGCGATAGAACTCGATCGCCTCACGTGCCCCGGGGATCGCGAGGAAAGGAGTGAGCGAGGTCGCGCTGTGCGGTCGTCCGTCTGTGGTGTGTGCGCCGGTCGCGCCGGTCGTGTTGTCGGTGGTCATACGGCCACCGTACGGAGCGGCCGGCATCGTGCGCTTGAACATTCGCGACAACTGCGGGTGCGGTTCGCGGAGAGTTCGCGGAATACGCTGGGGCGATGGTGAGCCAGACCCGTGGGGTGCTGTATCCGGCGCGGCTGCCGGAGTTCCATCGTCTGCCGCCCGAGGCCCACGCTCGGGATCTCGTCGTGTGGTTCTGGATTCCCGAGTGGGACATCGAGCCCGGTAGATCGTCGCGGCAGGACATCGTGGGCTATCCGGCGCTGAACCTGGTGGTCGACCAGGGGGTGGTGACTCTGTCGGGTGCGACGACTCGGGCAGCGCATCGCGACCTGAGCGGCACAGGGTGGGCGGTGGGCGCCCTGCTGCGGCCGGCCGCCGTCGCGGTGCTCACCGACGATCCTGCGGCGCTCGTCGACGACGAGACGATCATCGACGCCCCCGACCTCGTCGACGCCGTCGGCGTAGCGATGCGCACGGGATCCGGGCATCGCGAGCGCGCCGTCACGGCGTTCTCCGACTGGCTCGCGCTCAGGATCGGTCCGATCGAGGGTGCGGTTTCTCAGGCGAACGCGCTCGTCGATGTCCTGATGGGAGACGGCGCGGCCGACACGGTCGAGGAGGCGGCGACGCGACTCGCGGTGTCGGTGCGCACTCTGCAGCGCCTCGCTCACCGATATGTCGGTGTCTCACCGGCCGCGATGATCCGGCGGCGCCGGCTCCAGGAGGCCGCCGAGCGGCTGCGACTCGACCCTGGTCTCGATCTGTCGGCGCTCGCGGCCGAGCTGGGCTACGCCGACCACGCGCACCTGACGCGGGACTTCCGCAGCGTCCTGGGGATCGCCCCGCGTACCTATCGCGCCGGGGCAGGCGTGGAATCCGCAGAGGGAGCGAGCCCCTGATCAGTTCGTGATCCGCAGACGGATGGCCCGGTAGAGCACTCCGATCAGCACCGCAGCGGTTCCGACGACCGAGGCCAGCACAGGCAGGGTGTTCACGAGCAGCAGGCAGCCGAGCGCTCCGACGACCTGCAGAGCTCGGGGATAGCGACGAGCGGATGCCTGCTGACGGAATGCCGCAGCATTCGCGATCAGGTAATACAGCAGGACTCCGAAGGATGAGAAACCGATCGCGTCGCGCAGATCGGCGACGAGCACGATCGCGACCACGATGACGGCGATCATGATCTCGGCTCGTCTGGGCACCTGTCGGCGATCGTCGACCTTCGCGAGGAGTGACGGTAGATCGCTCTCCCGTGCCATCGCCAGCGTCGTGCGGCCGATTCCGGTGAGGAGTGCGAGCAGCGCGCCCAACGAGGCGGCGGCGGCCGTGATCCGGACGACAGGCGTGAGCGCGGCCCACCCTGTCGATGAGAGGGCGTCTGCCAGCGGAGCGGAGCTCGACGCCGCATCGCCGCCGAGGGTGACGACCACCGTGACCGCGACCAGCAGGTACACGACCACGGCTCCACCCAGCGCGAGGGCGATCGCACGGGGGATCGTCCGTGCGGGGTCGACGACCTCTTCGCCCATGGTCGCGATCCGCGCGTATCCCGCGAAGGCGAAGAAGAGCAGCCCGGCGCCCTGGAGAACGCCGTAGGCAGTCGCATCGGGGAGAGGGGAGGGGGTCGCCGCGGATGCCGAGCCGAGCCCGACCGCGACCACGACGGCCAGCCCGAGAAGCGAGCAGATCACGAGGATCCGAGTCGCGAGAGCCGTCCGGGTGACCCCGAGGCAGTTGACGGTCGCGAGCGCGATCACCGACGCGACCGCGACAGGCGTCTGCCAGCCGTCGGGGGCGGCGTACGCGGCGAAGGTCATGGCCATCGCCGCGCAGCTCGCGATCTTGCCGATCACGAAGCTCCATCCGGCGACGAACCCCCACCACGGACCGATCTCCGCGCGGGCGTAGGCGTAGGTGCCGCCGGCGACGGGATGCACCGCGGCGAGCTGAGCCGACGCGGTGGCGTTGCAGTACGCCACGATCGCAGCGATCGCGAGCGCTGTCAGCAGGCCGCTGCCGGCGACTCCGATCGCCGGCGCCCAGACCGCGAAGACCCCCGCACCGATCATCGAACCGAGTCCGAGCGCTGTGGCATCGACGAGCGTCAGGCGGCGGGCGAGGGGCATCCCGTCATCGTCGCACGCGCGGGTGAACTTCCGATGTCGTCGGCGCTGATCAGCCTCGCGCCGCAGTGACCCGCTTCTTCTCGCGGATGTAGACCTCGCGGCGCACCCTGGCGACCACATCGCCGTCGCGATCGGTGATCACGGTCTCGAACCACTCGAGCACCTTCGCTCCGCCGTGCGCGCGCTCGCGGATCTCCGCGGCGCGCTCCCTGCTGACCTCGAACTCGGCGGTCAGCACGCCGCGGCCGGGCTTGAGGAACTCGATCTCGCCGCGCGTGTCCCACACCACGTAGTCGCGTCCCAGCTGGTGCATGACGAGCATGAAGAAGTACGGATCGGTCATCGCCGACATCGAGCCGCCGAACGCCGTCTTGACGTAGTTGCGGGTGAAGACGTTCACGTGCAGCTCGACGGTCGCATGGGTCCAGTCCTCGCTGAAGCGGCGGATGCGGATCCCGCTGAACAGGTTGGGGATCCACAGGCTCATGCCGGTGGCGAGGCGTCGGGGAGTGATGCGCATGAGGTCAGTGTGGACGACGCGGTCAGCGAGGCGAAGCTTGCTGGAGGGTTCCGACAGTTGTTATAGTTCTCCTATAACTAATAGAAATTGAGGAACGCGATGCTGATTCGAATCGATGCCGACAGTGCTCGGCCGCTCTTCGACCAGGTCGCGGCGTCCGTCCGTGCCGACGTCCTGACCGGGCGGCTCGGTCCGGGCGATCGGCTGCCGGCCGCGCGCGAGCTGGCGGACGCCCTCGAGATCAACCTGCACACGGTGCTCCGCGCCTATCAGCAGCTCAGAGACGAGGGGTTGATCGACCTGCGTCGCGGCAGGGGAGCAGTGGTCGCAGCCTCCGCCGCTCCTCTGGCCGAGCTCTCACAGGACATCACCGCGCTCGTCGCCCGCGCCGCATCCCTCGGCGTCTCTTCCACGACCCTGGCCGCCCTCATCAAGGAGACCGACGCATGACCCCCGAGATCCGCAGAGCCCGCACCGCCTTCTGGTGGGTGGGGGTGATCGTTCCGCTGGCGCTGCTCGTGCTCGCGAGCATCGTCGTGCTCTCCTGGCTCCCCGATGTGCCCGACCCCGCCGCGATCCACTGGGGTCTCGACGGCGCCGACGGCTTCGGTCCTCGGTGGACGCCTCTCGCCCTGCTGATCGGTCTCGGGGGAGGCACCGTGCTGCTGTTCGCGGTGATCGCGCTGTTCTCCCACCGACTCCCACAGCGGGGCGCTGCCACGACGATCCCTCAGCCGCAGTGGTCGGCGACGGCGCGTCTGCTGGGAGCCGCGAGCCTCGGCACCGCCGGCATGATGTCGATGCTCGCCATCGCCTCGACCGCCGCTCAGCGCGGCCTCGCCGACGCCGCGGATGCGGCCGACATCACCCCGTGGGTTCCGGTCCTCCTCCTGGCGATGGCCGGTCTCGGCATCGCGGGGTGGTTCCTGCAGCCGGCTGTGCCGATCTCGACGGACTCCTCGGCTGCCGAGGCGACTCCGCTGCCACTGACCGATCACGAGCGCGCGGTGTGGATCAAGACCGTGACCGTCGCCACGACGGGTCAGGTCGTGCTCGGCATCGGCGTCTTCATCGTGGTCGCGATGAGCGTGCTCCTGCTCGCGCAGGGCATCGCCGCGGGCTGGATCACCGCCGCAGTCGCCGTGGTGCTTCTCGCGCTCGTCGCGACCAGCCTCACCTTCCGCGTCCGCGCGAGCGCCGCGGGACTGCGGGTGCGATCGATCGCCGGCTGGCCGCGGGTCGATATCCCCGCCGCGGAGATCGCGAGCACTCGTGCCGTGCAGGTCGACCCCTTCGCCGAGTTCGGCGGCTGGGGGTATCGGTTTGGTCTGGACGGTCGGCGCGGGATCGTGCTCCGCAAGGGGGACGCGATCGAGGTGACCCGCACGAACGGTCGGGTGTTCGTGGTCACGGTCGACGACGCGGCCACCGCCGCATCCGTCCTCGCGGCGGCAGCCCGGCGCTGACCTCTCGCCGACCGCGCACTCACAGCATTCGACCGAGGAGATCATCATGACCCGCATCCGCCTCGCCGCCATCATCGCCTTCACCGTGCTCGCGTGCGGGCTCGCGTGGCTCGTGGCCCTGCCGCTGTGGCTGGGCGACGGCCTCACCGAGCCGAGCGCGGGTCTGCTGCTGCCCGTCATGATGCTCACACCGGCGATCGCCGCGCTGGTGATCACCTTCACCATGCGCATCCCCGCCCCGGGCGAGAGGGTGCGCTTCCTCGGCCTGTGGCCGCTGCGCCCGGCCAATCGCGTGGTCTGGCTCATGGTCGTCGGCTGGCTCGCCCCTCCGCTGCTCGTGGGACTCACCATCCTGCTCGCGGCGGCTCTCGGATTCATCCGGCTCGATCCGACCTTCGCGGGGTTCGCGACCGAGATCGCGAACCTCCTGCCGGAAGGCACTCCGATGCCGCCGATCGAGCTGCTGGTGTTCTCGCAGATCGCGATGATCCCGCTCGGAGCCCTCATCAACTGCGTGGTGGCGTTCGGCGAGGAGCTCGGCTGGCGCGGGTGGCTCGTGCCCGCGCTTCGGCCGCTCGGCACCTGGCCGACCCTGCTCCTCAGCGGGATCATCTGGGGTCTCTGGCACAGTCCGGTGATCCTGCTCGGCTACAACTTCGGCCGCACGGACATCACCGGAGTGCTCTTCATGATCGGAGGCTGCGTCGCCTGGGGCGTCCTGCTGGGCTGGCTGCGTCTGCGCTCCGCCTCGATCTGGCCCGCGGTGCTCGCCCACGGAGCCCTCAACGCGGCCGGTGGGCTTGTGATCCTCTTCGCCGCATCGCAGCCCGACCTCGCGCTCGCAGGTCCCCTGGGCGTCGTCGGATGGATCGTGGCGGCCGTCGTGATCGCAGTACTCGTCCTCACCGGACAGTTCAGGGAGCAGCCGGAGCTCGCGGGGGCACCCGGTCGGCTGCTGTCCGCGCCCCGTGAGGGCGGTCGCTCCGCCGCCTCTTGACGCTCTCGGTGCCGCGCGGTTGGCTGAGGACATGGATTCCACTCCCACCGCCTGGTCCGACGCCGACGCCTATCTCGCCGACCTGCTCGTCGGGCACGATCCGGATCTGGAGGCGGCCCTCGCGGCCCAGCGGGAGGCCGGTCTGCCTGCCATCGAGGTGGCGCCGGTGTCGGGCAAGCTGCTCAACCTGATCGCGCGCATCAGCGGCGCTCGCCGCGTGCTCGAGATCGGCACGCTCGGGGGGTACTCGACGATCTGGCTGGCACGTGCGGTCGGCGTGGAGGGTCGCGTCGTGACGGTCGAAGCCGAGGCCGACAACGCCGCAGTGGCGCGAGCGAGCATCGACGCGGCCGGCGTCGGCGACCGCGTGGACATCAGGATCGGGCGGGGCGCCGACGTGCTGCCCACGCTCGTCGGGGGCTTCGATCTCGTCTTCATCGACGCCGACAAGGAGTCCAACACGATCTACCTCGACTGGGCGGCGAAGCTGGGCCACCCCGGCACCGTCGTCATCCTCGACAACATCGGACGCGAGGGCGAGATCGTCCGTGACGACTCCACCGATCCCAAGGTCGTCGGGACCAGGGAAGGACTGCGGATGCTGGGGGAGGACCCCCGCTTCGACGCCACCGCCCTGCAGACCGTGGGGGTCAAGGGCTGGGACGGCTTCGCGGTCGCCGTCGTGGTGTGACCCTCCGACGCGCGCCCGGGGCATGAGGCGCAGGCGGGCTAGACTGGGCGCGGATCGACGACGCTCCACACACCTTTTCTCTGAGCAAGGAGCACATCAGTGGCACTGATCGAGGCTGTAGGCGCACGCGAGATTCTCGACTCGCGCGGAAACCCGACCGTGGAGGTGGAGGTGCTCCTCGACGACGGTGTCGTCCAGCGCGCCGCCGTCCCCTCCGGTGCATCCACCGGCGCATTCGAGGCATACGAGCTGCGTGACGGCGACAAGAGCCGCTACGGCGGCAAGGGCGTGCTCAAGGCCGTCGACGCGATCATCGACGAGCTCGGCCCGGCGCTCGAGGGCGTCGAGGCGAGCGAGCAGCGCATCGTCGACGAGATCCTCATCGAGACCGACGGCACCGAGAACAAGCAGCGCACCGGCGCCAACGCGATCCTCGGCGTCAGCCTGGCTGTCGCGAAGGCCGCGGCCGACTCGGCCGACCTGCCGCTGTTCCGCTACCTGGGTGGCCCGAACGCCCATGTGCTGCCCGTTCCGCTCTTCAACGTCATCAACGGCGGCGAGCACGCGGACAACGGCATCGACATGCAGGAGTTCTTCCTCGCGCCGATCGGTGCCGAGACCTACTCCGAGGCGCTCCGCTGGGGCGTCGAGACCTACCACGTGCTGCGCGGCGAGCTGAAGGCCGCCGGCTACGCGACCGGCCTCGGCGACGAGGGTGGCTTCGCCCCCGACCTGCCCAGCAACCGCGAGGGCCTCGACTTCCTCGTCAAGGCGATCGAGAAGGCCGGCTTCACTCCGGGCACCGACATCGCGCTGGGCCTCGACGTCGCCGCCACCGAATTCTTCAAGGACGGCGTCTACCGCCTCGACAACAAGGACTGGACCGGCCCCGAGCTGATCGAGTACTACGAGGGTCTGGTCAAGGACTTCCCGATCGTCACGATCGAGGACGCACTGGCTGAAGACGACTGGGACAACTGGAAGCTCCTCACGGATGCTCTCGGCTCGAAGGTCCAGCTCGTCGGCGACGACCTGTTCGTCACCAACCCGACGCGTCTCGCCGACGGCATCAAGCGCGGCGTCGCCAACTCGCTGCTCGTCAAGGTGAACCAGATCGGAACGCTCACCGAGACGTTCGACGCGGTCAGCCTCGCGCAGCGCTCGGGCTACACGGCGATGCTCTCGCACCGCTCGGGAGAGACCGAGGACACCACGATCGCCGACCTCGTCGTCGCCACGAACGCGGGTCAGATCAAGGCGGGTGCGCCTGCTCGCAGCGAGCGCGTCGCGAAGTACAATCAGCTTCTGCGCATCGAAGAAGAGCTGGGCGACGCCGCGGTCTTCGCCGGCCGCTCGGCGTTCCCGCGCTACCAGGGCTGAATGCAGCTGAGACAGACACACGCCGCCTGAGCGGCACGTACGGAGGAGGAGCCGTGGCACGACGACCGGCTCCTCCTTCGGCGTCTCCGGGGTCTTCCCGCCCGGGGGCGGCTGCGAAGCCCGCTCCACGCACCAAGACCCCCCGACCGCCGCGTGGCGCGGCGGGCAGGGGAAGTCAGGAGCGACGCGTCGATGTGCGCGAATGGGCGTCCGGCATCCGACTGTCCGCCTTCTCCGTCATCATGCTGTCGCTCGTCGTCCTCGGCGCGTGGGTGCTCGTCCCCACGCTCGGCACCTTCATCGACCAGCGTCAGAAGATCGCGGCTCTGGAGCAGTCGATCCAGGTCTCCGAAGACGAGATCACCGCGCTCGAGAAGGAACGCGAGCGCTGGAACGACCCGGCCTACATCACCACCCAGGCGCGAGAGCGCCTCTATTACGTCAAGCCGGGCGAGGTCGTCTACCTGATCGACAACGACCTGGACCCCGCAGCGCTTCCGCAGGAGCAGGGCCCGGTCAGCGACACTCTCGAAGAGACGCCGTCCGACTGGATGTCCCAATTGCTGCGCACCCTGACCGCCGCCGGACTGAGCGACACGGCAGCGGTCAGCCGCTGAGCATGGTCGCAGGCGACGCCGCGGCCTCCGAGCATCCTCCCCGGCGTCTCCCGTACGCTGGAGGAGTGACCACGCCTCCCTTCGCCGCCCCCACGACCGCCGAGCTCGCCGTGGTGTCGGCCCAGTTGGGGCGCCAGGCGCGAGGCGTCGTCGGCATCGCGGCACGCTGCGTGTGCGGAAACCCCACGGTCGTCGCCACCACGCCTCGGCTCCCCGACGGCACGCCGTTCCCCACGTTCTACTATCTGACCCATCCGGCCGCGACCGCAGCGATGTCGACGCTCGAGGCGACGCAGGTCATGCCCGAGCTCGCCGCACTGCTCGCCGACGACGAGGATGTCGCGGCGGCGTACCTCGCCGCGCATCAGGCATACCTGAGCGACCGCGCGCAGTTCGGCGAGGTCACCGAGATCGACGGGATCTCCGCTGGCGGAATGCCCACGCGTGTCAAGTGCCTCCACGCTCTCGCCGGTCACGCTCTCGCCGCGGGGCGCGGTGTGAACCCGATCGGCGACCTGGCGCTCGAGCGTTCGAGCTGGTCTCCCGAGAAGTGCCGCTGCGACGAACCGGGTGCCGCCTTGCGCGACGCCGAGGCATCGTCGGCATGAGGCCGCGTCGGGTGCTGCGCAACGGCGCCGCGTTGGCGACCGTCGTGGCATCCGTCCTGCTCCTCGGTGCGGCGGCCACTCCACCTCCGGTGCCCGACGACCCCGCAGATCCCGTGCGTGCGTCGGAGTACTGGCTCGACGGCGCCGGCATCCGTGACGCGTGGCAGACGACGCGCGGCGACGGAGTGACGATCGCGGTCATCGACACCGGCATCGGCAAGGTCCCCGGGGTCTTCGATGAGGCCGTCGTCGGCGGCACCGACGTGTCCGGCACCGGGTCTCCCGACGGGCGCACCCCTGTCGGCGCCATCGACGGCAACCACGGCTCGTGGGTGGCGTCGCTCGCCGCCGGCCGCGGGGCAGCCGACGGAAAGGGCATGATCGGGGTCGCCCCGGAGGCGGACCTCCTCTCGATCTCGGTGGGCTTCGGCGCCGCCGCCGCGGTGCCGTTCACGGAGCAGGTGGCGAAAGCGATGCGCTGGGCAGTCGACCACGGCGCCGACATCATCAACCTCTCGTTCACGACCAACACGCTCGACTGGGACCGGAGCTGGGACGACGCGTTCCTCTACGCGTTCGACCACGACGTGGTGGTCGTCGTGGCCGCTGGCAACCGGGGGAGCGGGACGAACATCATCGGCGCTCCCGCGACGATCCCCGGAGTGCTCACCGTGGGCGGCGTCGACCAGACGGGAACAGCGAGCATCGAGGCGTCCACGCAGGGCATCACGATCGGTATCGCTGCCCCCAGCGAGGGCCTTCGGGGTGTCTCCGCCGACGGCACGCTCGTCTCCTGGAGCGGAACCAGCGGTGCGGCCCCGATCGTCGCGGGCGTCGCGGCGCTCATCCGCTCGGCGCACCCCGACCTGGACGCCGCCAACGTCATCAACCGCATCATCAAGACGGCGATCCCCGTGCCGGGTGCGGCGAAGCTGCCCGATCCGCTCTACGGCTACGGACTGCTCGACGCCGAGGCAGCGGTCGGCGCCGACGTCGCGAAGGTCGATGAGAACCCGATGGGCGACCTCGCCGAGTGGGTGCGGCTGTACCGGAGGGCCGAGACCGTTCCGGAGCCCGAGCCCACCGTCGCACCGGTCGAAGTGCCGCCGCTTCCTGCCGCCGACGCGCCGACGGATCCCGGTTCACCGCTGCTTCCCAGCGCTGATTCGCTGCGCTACGGTACCCTGCCGCTCATCGCGCTCACAGTCCCTGGTATCCTGGTAGCGCTTGGCGTCACCGCAGCTGCCCGGCGCATCCGATCGGCGCGCGCTCGCACGCCACATCCCTGACTCCCGAGGAGTTTTCCCCTGTGCCTCAGAACAGCACTGTGCCCAAGATTCTGATCGTCGGTGGAGGCTACGCAGGCTTCTACACGGCGTGGAAGCTGGAGAAGCACCTTCGCAAGGGTGAAGCAGACGTCACCATGGTCGACCCGCTGCCGTACATGACGTACCAGCCGTTCCTTCCCGAGGTGGCCGCCGGCTCGATCGAAGCCCGCCACTCGGTGGTCGCCCACCGTCGTCACCTCAAGCGCACGCACGTGCTGGGCGCCAAGGTCACGGGAATCAACCATGCCGAGAAGGTCGCGACGATCACGCCGCCCGTGGGCGCGCCCTACGAGTTCGCATACGACCAGATCGTCGTCACCGCCGGTGCCGTCTCGCGCACCTTCCCGATCCCGGGCATCGCGGACAACGCGATCGGCCTGAAGACGATCGAAGAGGCCGTCGCGATCCGCGACCGCCTGATGTCGAACTTCGACAAGGCCGCATCGCTACCGGCCGGCCCCGAGCGTGACCGCCTGCTGTCGGTCGTCGTCGTCGGTGGCGGCTTCGCCGGCATCGAGGTCTTCGCGGAGCTGCGTTCGCTCGCCTCGTCGCTGGTGGGCAAGTACCCGCAGCTGAGCTTCGAGGACACGCACTTCCACCTCATCGAGGCCATGGGCCGCATCATGCCCGAGGTCTCGCTGCCCACGAGCGAGTGGGTCCTCAAGGACCTCGCGAAGCGCGGTGCCAACGTGCACCTCGACACCCAGCTCACCAGCGCGGTCGACGGCAACGTCGAGCTCTCGACGGGCGAGGTCATCCCGACCGACCTCATCGTCTGGACCGCCGGTGTCATGGCGAACCCGACGGTGGTGCGCGGTGGCGATCTCCCGATCGAAGAGCGCGGTCGCATCCAGACCCGCGCCGACCTGCGGGTCGGCACCCCCGAGGCATTCGTCGAGGGCGCCTGGGCCGCCGGTGACGTCTCGGCCGTCCCCGATCTCTCGGGCGGTGGCGTCGGCGGCTTCTGCGTTCCGAACGCTCAGCACGCCGTGCGTCAGGCGAAGCTCCTCGCGAAGAACCTCGTCGCGGTCCTGCGCGGGGAGGACCCGAAGGAGTACTTCCACAAGAACCTCGGCGCCGTCGCGGGCCTCGGTCTCTACAACGGTGTCTTCCAGTCCGGCAAGATCGCCCTCAAGGGCTTCGTCGCGTGGGTCGCGCACCGTGGATACCACGGTCTCGCGATGCCCACGTGGGAGCGCAAGTTCCGTGTGGTCTGGGGCTGGTGGAACAACCTGTGGCTCGGTCGCGACCTGGTGAACCTCGAGACGGTGCAGAACCCGCGCTACGTCTTCGAGGAGTTCGCCGCTCGCCCGCGCCCGGCAGCTCCCGCGACCACGGCCCCGGCAGCTCAGGCGACCGCTTCCGACAAGGCCGCAGACGAGAAGCCTGCCGGTCAGAAGACCGCCGCCAAGAAGCCCGCCGCCAAGAAGCCGGCAGCGAAGAAGCCCGCTGCTGAGCAGGCCTCCGAGACGGCTGCCGCCAAGTAGCGTCTTTCCACGAACGCCCCGATTCCGCCGGAGTCGGGGCGTTCGTCGTCTCCGGTGCGGGACGGGCTCTCGCACCGGGCTCATAGGAGTGGTCGCTAAAGTCGGTCGAGCGAGGGGAGTACTCCCGTCTGCGGTGGTGTCGTCATTACGGACGCGATGTCGTGTCCCGGCCCACCGGCCCGTGAGGGTGGAGGAGACCTGGCGTCCGTATCTGCGGACGACCATGGACTCTCGTCACCCCGCTGTCGAAGTCCCGTGGTCGTCCACACGCCACGAAGGAAATCGACACCATGGGAAAACTGACCAAGCTCATCGGCATGGCCGCTCGCGCGCTCGATCTCGACGACGGCGGGCGCGACGGGCGCAATGACTCGCGGTCCGCACAGCCGCAGGCGGCTCCATCGCATGCGCACGCGTCCCCTGTTCCTCCGCGTCGGCCGGCGCACGACCCGTACTCGCCGCCTCCCGCGCGACCGACGGGTCAGGCCACGACTGTGCCGCGGTCCGCGCACCCCGATCGCACCGGTTCAGCCTCGGATGCCGATCGCGCCGCGATCGCCCGATACGACTACCTGCTCGAGACGGCCGATCCCCGCAGCGTCGAACAGATCCACCGTGAGGCGTTCGCGCGCCTGACGCCCGCCCAGCGCGCGCAGGTGCAGGAGCGCATGAACACGGAGCTCGCGCCCGGAGAGCGACCCGCGTCGTCATCGGTCGACGATCTGGCGCGCGCGGCAGGGCGCACGGAAGCCGCGCGCCCCGGACGGATGCGGGGGCTGCTCTCGCGAGTCCGTGGTGGCGGTGCCGCGGGAATGGTCGGCGGCGCGGCCGTGGGGGTTCTCGGTGTCGTCGCCGTCGGTGCCGTGGGGAGCGCGGTCGCCGGGCCTCTCCTCGAGCAGGCGGCAGGACTCGGCGTCGATTTCGACGCCCTCGCCCAGGGACTCGACGTCGAGGCGATCACGAGCGGCATCGGCGGCGAAGAGCTCGCGGGTGCGGCGGAGGGCCTACTGGGATCGGCGGGGGAGACCGTGTCCGGCCTCGGGGACACAGCCGGCGAGTGGGGACAGCGTCTGGGGGATCTCGGGATCCCCGGCATCGGCGACCTGTTCAGCCGATGAGCTCGTCAGGTTCCGTCATGGCCGCCGCCGCGCAGGCAGATCACGGCTTCTCCGGCCTCACCGGCTTCGCCGCTGACATCCTCACCGCACTCGGCGACGTCGGAGTCGGCGTGCTGGTGTTCGTCGAGGTGCTCATCCCGCCCATCCCGAGCGAGGTGATCCTTCCGTTCGCCGGATACCTGAGCCAGAGCGGAGACCTGAACCTCGGGTGGCTCATCGTCTGGAGCACCCTCGCGTCATGGATCGGCGCGCTGCTGCTCTACTGGCTCGGCGCGGCAGTCGGGGTGGAGCGAGCCGTGCGAGTGCTCGCGGCGACCAAGCTCGTGAGTCGTTCGGACCTCGACCGCGGAGCACAGTGGTTCCTGCGCAGCGGAGGGTGGACGGTGCTCGTCGGTCGCCTGGTGCCCGGCGTCCGGAGCCTGATCTCGATCCCCGCAGGAGCGACGAGGATGAACCTCGTCAGCTTCAGTCTGTACACGATCGTGGGGAGCGGGCTGTGGAACTCGTTCCTCATCGGGGTCGGCGCCGCCCTCGGCACCCAGCACGAGCAGCTCGAGGGCGTTCTCGGGTATGTCGACTACGTCGTCTACGCGGCGATCGCGATCGCCCTCGGCATCCTCGTCGTCCGTCGAGTGCGCGAGGCGCGCGGGTCGAGAGCCGTGGGGTCTCAGGCTGCTGACCGGCCCGGCGGGGTGCTCGAGTGACCGAGCGCCGCGTGCCCCCGCTGGGACTCGAACCCAGACTGAAGCGATTTTAAGTCGCCTGCCTCTGCCATTGGGCTACGGGGGCGGTCGGCCTTGACTCTGGCTCAGAGTACACGGAGGTCAGAGGCGAGCGCCCGTCAGTGCCCGACTCTCCAGCAGAGGAACTGGGTGCGACTCGATTCCAGAAAGAATGAATCCGAGTTCGTCGACGCCGTAGGGTGGGGGAGTGCTCGACCTCACCGCCGATCTGAGCCCTGAAAAGGGACCCTCCGCCGTCTCCCCCGAGTGGCAGGACCCATCGCGATTCTGGCCGCGCCTCTCTGCGGCCACCGGCCACCTGCCTGCTCCCGTGGCTGTGATCGATCGCGAGGCTCTCCGCCACAACGCGATGGATCTGCTCGTCCGCGCGGGAGGGCTGCCGATCCGCGTCGCCTCGAAGTCCGTGCGCGTGCGCTCGGTGCTCGATGCGGTGCTCCAGCTGCCCGGCTACCGGGGGATCCTGGCGTTCACCCTCGCCGAGGCACTGTGGCTCGCAGAGACCCACGACGACATCGTCCTCGGCTACCCGACAGTCGACCGTGCCGGTCTCGCCCAGCTCTTCGCGTCCGAGGAAGCCACCCGCCGCATCACTCTGATGGTTGATGACTCCGCGCATCTCGACGTCATCGACAGCGTCGCTCCCGCCGGAAGCCGCCCCGACATCCGCGTCGCGATCGATGCCGATGCCTCGCTCCGTTCGGCCGCTCTCGGTCACATCGGGGTGCGCAGGTCGGCACTGTTCACCGCCGGTGAGGTCGCCGCATTCGCACGCACGATCGTCCGTCGCCCCGGCTTCACGCTGGTCGGGCTGCAGATGTACGAGGCACAGATCGCCGGGCAGGGCGACAACGCGGGGGCGGATGCTCCTGTCATCCGTCTCGTCCAGGCGCGCTCGCGGGCAGAACTGCGCGAGCGGCGAGCCGCCATCGTCGGCGCGCTCACCGATATCGCGCCCCTCGAGTTCCTCAACGGCGGCGGCACCGGGTCGCTCGAGTTCACCGGCAGCGACGAGTCCCTGACGGAGGCGAGCGCGGGCAGCGGGCTGCTGGGCGGCCACCTCTTCGACGGCTACCGCTCGTTCCGCCCGGCCCCGGCATCCGCCTTCGCGTTCGATGTGGTGCGGCGACCGACCGCCGACATCGCGACGGTGCTCGGCGGCGGATGGATCGCGTCGGGACCCGCACTGGCGTCGCGTCAACCTCTTCCCGTGTGGCCGCAAGGACTGCGGACGCTGGCTCGTGAAGCTGCGGGCGAGGTGCAGACGCCGCTGCAGGGGCGTGCTGCCGCACGGCTCGGCGTCGGGGACCGCGTCTGGTTCCGGCACTCCAAGAGCGGCGAACCCGCCGAACGCATCCTCAGCTATCAGCTCGTCTCCGGCGACGAGATCATCGACGAGCTGCCGACGTATCGCGGCGAAGGAAAGGCGTTCCTGTGACGAGGATCGGTGGCACCTGGCAGAACTGGGGGCGATCGGCGCAGGTGAAACCACTCCGTGTGGAGCGCCCTCGGACGCCGGAAGGGGTGCAGCGCGCGGTCACGGCGGCAGTCGCCCAGGGCCTCACGATCAAGGCGGTGGGTGCCGGCCACAGCTTCACCGGAATCGCGGTGGCGCCGGGTGTGCTGCTCGAGCTCGACGACCTCCAGGGGCTGGTGTCGGCCGATGTGGCCACGGGGCGGGTCACGTTGCTCGCGGGCACGCGGCTGCACCGCATCCCCGGCCTGCTCGCGCCGTTCGGGCTGGCGATGGAGAACCTCGGCGACATCGACCGACAGTCCATCTCGGGCGCGATCTCGACAGGGACGCATGGCACCGGCGCCGGGTTCGGTGGACTCGCGACGCAGGTGGTGGGCGTCACGCTCGTGACGGCGGCAGGCGAGTTCCTGCGCATCGACGAGGAACAGAACGCCGAGATGCTGCCCGCTGTGGCGCTGGGCCTCGGCGCGCTCGGCATCATCGTCGACGTCACGCTCCAGTGCGTGCCCGTGTTCGTGATGAAGGCGATCGATGAGCCCGCACCGCTCGAGGACGTGCTGGCGACACTGGCGCATCGTGTCGCGGCGTCCGATCACTACGAGTTCTACTGGTTCCCGCACACCGACGTCGCGCTGACCAAGCGCCAGACCCGCGTGCCGGAGTCGACGAGACGCCAGCCCCTTCCGGTGGTGGGCAGATGGATCGACGAGACCCTGCTCTCGAACGGCGTGTACAGAGCGGTCTGCGCGGCAGGACAGGTCGTGCCTGCCGTCACGCCGCCGTTCAGTCGTCTCGCGGTGAAGTTGACGGGCGACCGCAAGTACACGGATCTGTCCCATCGAGTGCTCACGCAGAGCCGCACAGTCCGGTTCCGTGAGATGGAGTACGCGCTGCCGGCCGAGAACGTGGTCCCCGCGTTCCGTGCCGTGCGAGCGCTCATCGAGAGGCGCGGGTGGCGGATCGAGTTCCCGATCGAGGTGCGATTCGCGGCGGAGGACGACCGGTGGCTCTCCACCGCATACGGGAGAGCGACCGGATACATCGCCGTGCACCGATACTGGCGAGCCGACCCGACGACGTACTTCGAGGCCGTCGAGCAGATCATGCTCGAGCACGGCGGGCGCCCGCACTGGGGCAAGCTGCACACTCTGGGCTCCGAGCAGCTGCGCGAACGGTATCCGCGCTTCCGAGACTTCACGGCCCTTCGGGATCAGCTCGATCCCGATCGTCGGTTCACGAACCGGTACCTGGATCGCGTGCTCGGTGAATGATCGGGATGTCGGATGGCTGTGCGAGACCGCACCCAGTCGACGCGCAGACTGCGCCGATAGGATGAGACAAACACGAGGAAGGGTGGGCCTCTGATGGAATGGCTCGTGCCGGTACTGATCGTCGTCGGTGTGATTCTGCTCATCGGAATCTACCTGTGGGCGACCTACAACTCGCTGGTGCAGCTGAACGTGCGCGTCGACGAGGCATGGAGCGGCATCACCGTGCAGCTGAAGCGCAGGGCTGACCTGATACCCAACCTCATCGAGACGGTGAAGGGCTACGCCTCCCACGAGAAGGCGGTGTTCGAGAACGTCACGCGTGCGCGCGCCGAGACACTCTCTGCCGGCGGTCCCGGAGAAGCGGGAATCGCAGAAGGACACCTGCAGCAGGCGCTTCGGAGCCTCTTCGCGGTCGCCGAGGCGTATCCGCAGCTGCAGGCGAGCCAGAACTTCCTGCAGGTCCAGCAGGCGCTCGTCGATACCGAAGACAAGATCCAGGCGGCGCGCCGGTTCTACAACGGCGGCGTCCGCGAGCTGAACACGAAGATCAAGGTCTTCCCCAACAACCTGTTCGCCAAGGGGCTGGGATTCACCGAGCGCGAGTTCTTCGAGGTCGCAGACAGCGGTGCCATCTCCGAACCGCCACGCGTGCAGTTCTGACGTCCGAGGGCCCGATGCGCATCGCCGCATCGGGCCTTCTGCGTACTCGGGCGGGGTTCCGGGCGCGGTGCGTCACCAGACGTCGAGATCCGCCCGGTCCCCGTCGACCGCGACGTCGCCTCGAACGCTCCACGACTCGGTGCGGTAGGTCTCGGTTCTCGCGGCTCCGTTCTGCCCGGTGCCCGACACCGTCGCGACGAGAACTCCGCCGTCGGCGACGAATCCGTCTTCGGTCAGCTCCAGCACCGGCATCCGATCGATTCGGAAGTGGACGCGCTCGACCACGGCGAACTCCGTGCCCCAGGGGATCCGGATGCCGCACCCGTCGGGGACGACGCCCCCGACGACCTCTTCAGCCGTGCAGGTCTCGAGATGCTCGTCGAGCTGCTGCTGCGCGAGAGCCTGTGCGTCGGCGGTGGATGCGACGGTCGCGGTGGGCGAGGCCTGAGGCGACGGACGGACGCTCGTCGACTGCCACAGCAGCACTGCCGCCCCCGCGATGATGATGGCGGCGACGCCGCCACCGATCGTCCACGCGAGGCGACGGGTCATGGCGTGGCTTCCCTGGCATGCACATGGCGACGGACGGAGGTCCCAGGGCGGCCGGAAAGCGCGTCGTGCAGGCTCTCGGCCGCGGTGCCCCACCCCGACACGGAGATGTGGGAGAGTCCCTGCCACGACGCGGCGAGTGCCAGTTCGGCCGCGATCCGCTCCGCATCCTCGAGGGGCCTGGCCTGCGGTTCCCACCAGGCCGACTGCACCTGCAGGGTCGAGGTCGCGCGGTCGGATTTCAGATCGACTCGGGCGACGATTCGGTCGCCGACGAGTACCGGCAGCGAGTAGTAGCCGTAACGCCGCTTCTCTGCGGGGACGTAGATCTCGATGCGGTAGTCGAGCTCGAACGCACGCAGCGCCCTGTCGCGGAACCACACCACGGGGTCGAAGGGCGTCAGCAGTGCCGCAGCATCGACCTTTCGTGGGAGCACCGCCTCGTGGTGGCGCCAGGCGGGGAGCGGGCGCCCCGCGCGCTCCCAACCGCGCACGGCGACCGGGAGCAGCTCCCCGGCATCGACGAGGTCGGAGATGGACTGCGACACCGCGGCACGATCGCGGATGCGGTGGTAGTCGGCGAGATCGGACTGCGTCGCGACTCCGGAAGACCGCGCGGCACGTCGCGTGAGTTCGCGGATCGCCTGGTCGCGGGGGATCTGCTGAGAGAGCACGGAGTCGGGGATCACGTGCTCGGCGAGCGCGTAGCTGCGCTCGAACCCCTTGCGCCCGCTGATCGCCACGTCACCCGTGCGCCAGAGATGCTCGAGCGCGAGCTTCACGTCGTCCCAGTCCCACCACGTGCCACGCTCGCGAGGTGCGTCGGCTCTGAGGTCGGCGGGGCGCAGGGGCCCGCGATCCCGCAGCTCGTCCTGCACCCAGCTCAGAGTGCGGGAGTTGTTGCTCATCCACGAGTCGGGCCCCGACCAGCGCGCGCGGAAGTCGTCCATGCGGAAGCGCCAGAGCGGCCAGTCCTCGATCGGGATGAACGTCGCTTCGTGAGCCATGTACTCGACGTAGTGGGTCGTGCGCGAATGGAACACCCGGTCGAGCAGCGCGGGGTCGTACGACCCCAGACGCGAGAACAGGGGCAGGTAGTGCGAGCGTGCGAACACGTTGACCGAGTCGATCTGCAGCACGCCGAGTCGATCCATCACGCGATGCACGTGCCGGGCGGACACCGAACTCGGACGGGCGCGGGTGAATCCCTGCGCGGCCAGCGCGATTCGACGCGCCTGGGCGGAGCTGAGGGTGTCGGTCACGTGGTCAGCGTATCTCCGGTGTCTGACATAGTGACCGCATCGTCATGCCGTCCTACGGCAGCGCCGTAGACTTGGGCGATGAGCGAAGAGCAGCGTCCGCGGCTGAGGGATCTCTTCCGTCCGCGCCCGGTGGCGACGGACCGCACCGCGACCACCGATGTCGACGATGCCGTGCCCTTCGGGTTGCGGGTCACCGCGGCGTACGCCTGGCGAGTGCTGCTCATCGCAGCGGTCGTCGCCGGGTTCATCTGGCTCGTGATCGAGCTCAAGCTCCTCGTCATCCCGCTCATGGTCGGCATCCTGATCACCGCGCTGCTCTGGCCCGGGTTCCAGTGGATGCTTCGTCACCGCTTCCCGCGGTGGCTCGCCGTCGCCCTCTCGATCATCGGCACGCTGGCGATCGTGTCGCTGCTGCTGTGGCTCGTGATCTGGCAGATCCGTGCCCAGCTCCCCGATGTGCAGGAGCGCAGCTCCCAAGCCGTCGACGAGTTCCGCACGTTCCTCCTCGACGGCCCGCTGCACCTGAGCGAATCGCAGATCCAGGGGTACATCGATCAGGGTCTCCAGATCATCAACGAGCAGACGCAGGCGCTGCTCAACGGAGCACTCGCGGTCGGCACCACGGCTGCGCACGTCGTGACCGGCGCTGTGCTCTCGCTCTTCATCCTCATCTGCCTGCTCGCCGACGGCCGCGGCATCTGGAGGTGGACGCTGCGCCTCTTCCCGCGCGCCGCGCGCCCCGCCGCCGACGCCGCCGCGAGCAACGGGTTCGCCACGATCGTCAACTACGCACGCACGCAGCTGCTCGTGGCGGCGATCGACGCGGTCGGCATCGGAGTCGGTGCGGCGCTGCTCGGCGTCCCGCTCGCGATCCCCGTCGCGGTGCTCGTCTTCCTCGGATCGTTCATCCCGATCGTGGGTGCCGTCGTGACCGGCGCGATCGCGGTGCTGCTCGCTCTCGTGTACAACGGCCCCTGGATCGCGCTCGCGATGCTGGCCGTGGTGCTCGGAGTGCAGCAGCTCGAGGGCCACATCCTGCAGCCGATCCTGATGGGGTCGGCCGTGAAGGTGCATCCGCTCGCCGTCGTGCTGGTCGTCGCCGGTGGCTCGATGGTCGGCGGCATCCCCGGCGCGCTGTTCGCGGTGCCGCTCGCGGCGTTCGTCAACGTGGCGGCCGTCACCGTCAGCACGGGATCGTGGAAGACCGGCGATGTGCCGAACGCAGACCTGATCTGGAGTACAGTTCCGCGCGAGCGGAGACGGAGGAATCGATGAGCGCAGTCCCCAGCCTGACCGAGTTCGAGAGCGCTGCTCAGAGTCTGGCTGAGGTGATCACGCACACGCCGACGCTTCCGTCGCGGGCGCTGTCCGACATTCTCGGCGCACCCGTCCTGCTCAAGATGGAGAACCTGCAGCGCACGGGTTCGTTCAAGATCCGCGGCGCAGCGTATCGCCTGTCGCGGCTGAGCGCCGAAGAGCGCTCACACGGCGTCGTCGCGGCGTCGGCCGGCAACCATGCCCAGGGCGTTGCCCTGGCGGCCCAGGCCCTCGGCATCCCCGCCACGATCTTCATGCCCATCGGGGTGCCGGTGCCGAAGCTGCTCGCCACGCGGGGGTATGGCGCGGAGGTCGTGCTCGAAGGCGAGACCGTGGCCACTTCGCTCCGCCTCGCCTCGGAGTTCTCCGAGCGCACCGGCGCGATGCTCATCCACCCGTTCGACCACCGCGACGTCGTCGTGGGTCAGGGAACTCTCGGGCTCGAACTGCTCGACGACGCGCCCGAGGTCGACACGATCGTGCTCGGTATCGGTGGCGGCGGACTGATCGCGGGGGTCGCAGCGGCGGTCAAGGCGAGGGCCGCTCAGCTCGGACGCACGGTTCGCATCATCGGTGTGCAGGCCGAGAACGCGGCGGCGATTCCGCCGTCGCTCGATGCGGGGCATCCGGTCGACATCGAGACCAGGCCGACCATCGCCGACGGCATCCTCGTGGCCCGCCCGGGAGCGATCCCGTTCGACATCATCAAGGATCTCGTCGACGAGGTCGTCACGGTCTCCGACGATGATCTGGCTCGCGCGATCCTGATCCTGCTCGAACAGGCCAAGGTCGTCGTCGAGCCTGCAGGGGCCGCGGGAGTCGCCGCGATCCTCGCCGGCAAGGTATCGGCGACGGGCACGACGATGGCCGTGCTGTCGGGAGGCAACATCGACCCATTGCTGCTGCAGCGCGTGGTCTCGCACGGCCTCGCGGCATCCGGCAGGTACCTGACGATCCGCATCCCTCTTCCCGACCGCCCCGGTCAGCTCGCGCGCGTGTCCGAGCTGATCGCCGAGGCCGGAGCCAACGTGATCGAGGCGATGCACACCCGCCACGGCCACGGACTGCAGATCAGCGAGGTGTTCCTCGAGCTCAGCGTCGAGACGCGCGGTGCCGAGCACTCCGAGCACACACTCGATACGCTCCGTCGGGCAGGCTTCCATCCGATGATCGTCCCGGACTGAGCACCTGAGCATACGAAGAGGCCCCGTCCGCTCGGACGGGGCCTCTTCGTATGACGGGCGATATCGCCCTGGCCGTGGTGTCAGCCGGTGTAGGTCTCGACGTTGACGATCTCGACGGCGATGGAGCGACCGTTCGGAGCCTCGTACGACGACTTCTCGCCGACCTTGAGACCGAGGATCGCCTGCCCGAGGGGGCTTGCCTCGCTGTACACGTCGAGGTCGCTGCCGCCGGCCGCGATCTCTCGGCTGCCGAGGAGGAAGACCTCTTCGCCTCCTGCGACGACCGCGGTGACCACGGTGCCCGGCTCGACGATGCCGCGACTGGCGGGAGCCTCACCGACCTTCGCGGTCTTGAGCAGGTTCTCCAGGGTGCGGATGCGCGCCTCCTGCTTGCCCTGCTCGTCCTTGGCCGCGTGGTAGCCGCCGTTCTCCTTGAGGTCGCCCTCTTCGCGGGCCGCTTCGATGCGCTTGGCGATCTCATCGCGTCCCGTCGTGGACAGGTGTTCCAGCTCGGAGACGAGCCGGTCGTATGCTTCCTGCGTGAGGAAGGGAACCTGAGCGTCAGTAGACATGACGAAGCTCCTTCGGTAGGTACCCGCCGACGATCCGCGGGGGATATGCCAAGACGCCCCGGCAGGTTGCCAGGGCGTCGTCTTGCTGCGACGAGTCTAGGCGACCCAGCAGCTGTTCACCAAACCTGTCGTCGCGGCCGAGACCGTGGGAACGGTGGCCGACAGGGCCTGGGAATGGGTGTCGCCCGCGGGGATCTCGACGACCTTCCAGCCCACGACGCCGAACTCCTCGTCGAGCGCCTCGACGACGCATGCCACGTCCTTGCCCTGCACCCCTGTGATCTGGAACCGCACGGTGACGGAGTGCTCGTCGACCAGATCGAAACCGAGATCGTCGGAATCGACCGCGTTCATCTGCGTGGTCACGGTCATCCATCCGAAGGCCCCGACGAGCAGGACGGCGATCGCGATGACCACGATCCACGGGCCTCGTCGCCTGCGGGTGCGGCCGTATCGGTCGTCGAGCTGTTCTGCGGTTGTCACGGGGTGGCGCTTCCGGTCGTTAGGCTGGTAACTCCAGGTTATGCGACCTGCGCATGAAAGGCCGACTCCGTGCTTGCTCTGACCGAGACCCCGATGCCGACGCCCACGATGACGGTCGACCCCCAGCTGGTCACGCCCGGGTTCGTCGGCTTCGCCGCCGTGGTGATCATCCTGGTCGCCGTGATCCTCCTGATCCTCGACATGAACCGACGGATTCGCCGCGTGCGCTACCGGGAAGAGGTCAGAGAAGAACTCGATGCCGAAGAGGCCGCTCTCAAAGCCGATGAGGCGACCGAGACGGATGCCGACCTGCCGATCGTCCGCGAGGGCGACGACGACCCCGAGAAGCGCTGATCAGTCGCTGATCCGATCAGGCTCGCTCAGGCTCCGAGCGACGGCGACAGCGGCGCCAGGGCGATGAGCAGGCACGCTGTCCAGTGGCACAGGAACGCCAGCACCGTGCAGACGTGGAAGATCTCGTGGAAGCCGAAATGGCCGGGCCACGGGTTGGGCTTCTTGAGCGCGTAGACGATCGCCCCGCCCGTGTAGAGCAGGCCGCCGATGATGACGAGCACCATCATCGCCGCGTTCGCGACGAGCAGGTCTGCCATGTACATCACGGCCGCCCATCCGAGCACCAGATAGAGCGCGACGTAGAGCCAGCGCGGCGCGTTGATCCAGAACACCCGGAAGAGGATGCCGAGCAGAGCGCCGCTCCAGACGAGCACGAGGAGCAGCGCACCCTTCTCGGGCGGGAGGGCGAGCACGGCCAGCGGCGTGTACGTGCCGGCGATGAGCAGCAGGATGTTCGCGTGGTCGATCCGTTTGAGGACGACCTTGACCTTCGGGCTCCAGTCGAACCGGTGGTAGAGCGCGGAGTTCCCGAAGAGCAGCAGTGAGGTCGCCATGAAGACCGCGGCCGCCCATTTCGCCGCGCCGCCCTGGGCGACGATGATGAGCACCACACCGGCGACGATCGCGACGGGGAACGTGGCCGCATGGATCCACCCGCGCCACGTCGGTCTGATCTCGACGGCGGCATCGTGCGCCGCCTCCTCCAGAAGGGGCAGCTGGGGGACGTCAGGTACCGAGGAGTCGGGAGTGCTCACGCTCTCACTCTATGCGGGCCGCCATTCCAGCAGACGTACATATCCTGAGCGTCGGCCCACTGTCGCTCTGGCCTCGGCACGATAGCGTAGGGAGGTGATGTCACGTGATGGTCAGGGGCGGGGGCCGCTGTACCGGCTCTACACCAGCAGGCTGCGCCGCCACCTGGACCCGGCGTCCGTTCCGCACCATGTCGCGATGATGATCGACGGGAATCGGCGATGGGCCCGACAGCTCGGATACGAGACCCCGGCCGAAGGGCACCGGGCAGGTGCCGCCAAGATGCGGGAGTTCCTCGGATGGTGCGACGAGCTCGGCGTCCGTGTCGTGTCGCTGTATCTGCTCTCCAGCGACAACCTGCTCAAGCGTGACTCCGCAGAGCTGGCCGACCTCATCGAGATCATCGCGGAGCTCGCCGAGGCGCTCTCGCAGGAGCCGAACTGGCGGGTCAAGCACGTCGGACGATCCGACATCCTGCCCCCTGAGCTCGCCAGGGTGCTCGATGACGCGCAAGAGCGCACGCGCGAACACACGGGACTCCATGTGAATCTCGCTGTCGGCTATGGCGGGCGCAACGAGATCGTCGATGCGGTGCGCAGCATCGTCACCTCTCACCAGGCCTCGGGTGGCACGATCGAGGACCTTGCCGCGCATCTCACTCCCGAGATGATCGGAGAGCACCTTTATACGGGCGGGCAGCCGGATCCCGATCTCGTCATCCGCACGAGCGGTGAGCAGCGTCTGAGCGACTTCCTGCTCTGGCAGAGCGCGCACAGCGAGTTCTACTTCGTCGAGGCACTCGGTCCCGATCTCCGCCAGGTCGACTTCCTGCGTGCGATCCGCGACTTCGCCGACCGCGATCGGCGCTTCGGTCGCTGATTCGAGGCGTTCTGCGCCGCCGTGCCAGAATTGGTCGGTGAGTGCTTTCGACGCCTACCTCGGCTCCTTCGAGGGCGATCCGGGCTACCTGAACTGGGCGGCCTTCGGGCCGCTGTCTCCTTCGGTTCGCGAGGAGGTCTTCGCCGACGCGGATCTGCTCGCGAGCGGTCGTCCCTCGTCCCTCGCGCTCGTGGCCGAGCGGGTCGGTCAGGCACAGCATCTCATCGCCGAGATGCTCGGGTCAGATGCCGCCGATGTCACGCTCCAGCCCTCCTCGACTCACGGACTGATGCACGCCCTGTACGGGCTGAGCGGATCGGTCATCGCAGGCGGCGCCGAGTTCCCGAGCGTCAGCCTCACCCTCGAGCGTGCCGCCGCGGCATCACGTGGATCGTTGGCCCCGCGGTGGCTCAGCCCTGCCGACGGGCGCATCACGCCGGATGCCGTCGTAGAAGCCCTTGATGCGGATGTCTCCGCTCTCGTGCTGAGCCACGTGGACTTCCGCACGGGCTATCGCGTCGACCTCGCTGCGTTGCGAGAGCTGATCGGTCCCGACCGTCTGCTGATCGTCGACGCGGTGCAGTCGTTCGGCGTGGTGGACGCCGACTACTCCGCGGCCGATGTCGTGGTCGGCCACGGGTACAAGTGGCTGCGCGCCGGTCGCGGCAGTGGTTTCGCGTGGTTCTCGCCCCGCGCGCGAGAGAGGATCGCACCTGTGCTCAGCGGCATCACCGGTTCGTCGTCCGCAGGCCTTCCCGTCGACGACCTCCCGACTCCGTCTCCGACGGCGCAGGCGTACACGGTCAGTGGCCCTGACACGCTCGCGGCAGGTCGGCTCGCGATCGGCCTGCGCGACATGCGCGACGCCGGTGTGGCGGCGATCGAGGCGCGTCTCGCCGAGCAGGTCGACGCGGTCATCGAGATCGCCGATCGGTACGGCGTCCCGGTGATCTCCCCGCGGGAGCGCGACCGCCGCGCCGGCATCGTCTCGCTGCTGCCCGATGAGCCGGCTCGCCTCGCCGCGGCGTTGGCGAACGCCGGACTGGTGGTCACCGCGCGCGGCGCAGCGATCCGTGTGGCGCCCCACGCAGGCACGGATGCTGCCACCTTCGCGATGCTCGACGAGGCTCTTCAGGGATACGGTACCGCCCGTTAATCAACACGTAACGAAGTGATGGCGTGTCGAGTCGGGTTAATGTCGGCACCTGGTCGTAGCTTCTAGGCATCGGGCAAGGTGCCCGTCGGGTCGGCCTCAGGTTGACGACTCGTGACCCCCTGGTCGACTCGTTCGAAAAACCGGGATTCTCCCCGGGTCGGGAGTGGGTCGTGACCTCACGTACAGCGCAGCAGTCCGCAAGCACCGCGCAGCAGTCCACCCGTAAGACGACGACGCGAGCGGCGTCCGCTGATCCTGATCAGGATCTTCGGACCTACGTGCTCGACACGTCCGTCCTGCTGAGCGATCCGCAGGCGTTCTTCCGGTTCGCCGAGCATTCGGTCGTGCTTCCGGTGGTCGTCATCACCGAGCTCGAGGGCAAGCGGCACGACCCCGAGATCGGCTACTTCGCCCGGCAGGCTCTCCGTCACCTCGACGACCTGCGCGTCGAGCACGGTCGCCTGGACTTCCCGGTCGAGGTCGGAGAGGGCGGCACTCTTCGCGTCGAGCTCGCCAACACCGACGCTTCCGTGCTTCCCGCCGGCATCCGGCTCAGCGACAACGACACCCGCATCCTCTCGGTCGCCATGCATCTGGCGCAGGACGGACAGGACGTCACGATCGTCTCCAAAGACCTCCCGATGCGCGTCAAGGCCGCCTCTCTCGGACTCCGTGCCGAGGAGTACCTGGCCGAACAGGCGGTCGACTCCGGCTGGACCGGCATCACGACCTTGAATCTCTCGGGCGATGAGATCAGCGACCTCTACGAGAGCGAGGTCGGAATCAGCGAAGACGCCAGGGGGCTTCCGGTGAACACCGGCCTCATCATCCACTCCGAGCGCGGCTCCGCCCTCGGTCGCATGACGGGCGACGGCGAGTACAAGCTCGTACGGGGCGATCGCGACATCTTCGGCATGCACGGACGTTCGGCTGAGCAGCGCATCGCGATCGACCTGCTGACGGATCCCGATGTGGGCATCGTCTCTCTCGGCGGACGAGCGGGCACAGGCAAGTCGGCGCTCGCACTGTGCGCCGGACTCGAGGCGGTGCTCGAACGTCAACAGCAGAAGAAGATCATCGTCTTCCGCCCGCTGTTCGCGGTCGGCGGTCAGGAGCTCGGCTACCTTCCCGGAGACCAGGGCGAGAAGATGGGCCCCTGGGGGCAGGCGGTCTTCGACACTCTCGGCTCGGTGGTCTCGGGCAACGTCATGGAAGAGGTCGTCGAACGGGGCATCCTCGAAGTGCTGCCGCTGACCCACATCCGTGGCCGGTCGCTCCACGACGCGTTCGTGATCGTCGATGAGGCGCAGTCGCTCGAGCGCAACGTGCTGCTCACGGTGCTCAGCCGGATGGGGCAGAACTCCCGGGTCATCCTCACGCACGACGTCGGACAGAGAGACAATCTGCGCGTCGGCCGCCACGATGGCATCGCCAGCGTGATCGAGACGCTCAAGGGGCACGACCTGTTCGCACACGTGACGCTGATGCGGTCCGAGCGCTCGGCGATCGCGGCTCTCGTCACCGAGCTTCTCGAGGGCGGCGAACTCAGCTAGTCCTCGAAACGACGGATGCCGCAGGGAACGAGTCCCTGCGGCATCCGCGTGTCAGTGGCTGAGGATCAACCGGGGTGGGTCATCGAGAGCAGGTCGAGCTTCTCGTCGAGCTGCTCGAGAGTGAGGTCGCCCCGCTCGACGTAGCCGAGGTCGATCACGGCGTCGCGGACGGTGATGCCCTTCGCCACGGCGTGCTTGGCGATCTTGGCCGCAGCCTCGTAGCCGATGAGCTTGTTCAGCGGGGTGACGATCGACGGGCTCATCCCGGCGAATGCGGCAGCGCGCTCGAGGTTGGCCTCGAGGCCGTCGACGGTCTTGTCGGCGAGCACGCGCGACGCGTTCGCGAGCAGACGGATCGACTCCAGCAGCGCCGTACCCATCACCGGGATGGCGACGTTGAGCTCGAACGAACCGGATGCCCCGGCCCACGCGACGGTCGCGTCGTTGCCGATCACACGCGCGCAGACCATCAGCACGGCCTCGGGGACGACCGGATTGACCTTGCCGGGCATGATCGAGGATCCGGGCTGCAGGTCGGGGATGTGCAGCTCGCCGAGACCCGTGTTGGGGCCGGAGCCCATCCAGCGCAGATCGTTGTTGATCTTGGTCAGCGAGACGGCGATGGTGCGCAGCGCACCGGATGCCTCGACGAGGCCGTCGCGGTTGGCCTGCGCCTCGAAGTGGTCCTTCGCCTCGGTGATCGGCAGCTCGGTCTCGGCCGCGAGCAGCGCGATGACCTTCTGCGGGAAGCCGAGCGGCGTGTTGATTCCGGTGCCGGTCGCCGTGCCGCCGAGGGGGACCTCGGACACGCGGGGGAGGGCCGACTGCACACGCTCGATGCCGAGGCGGATCTGACGCGCGTAGCCGCCGAACTCCTGGCCGAGGGTGACCGGGGTCGCATCCATGAGGTGCGTGCGGCCGGACTTGACCGCGTCCTTCCACAGCTCCGCCTTCGCCTCGAGGGCGACGGCGAGGTGGTCGAGCGCCGGGATGAGGGTGTCGATCAGCGCCTGCGTTACGGCGATGTGCACGGAGGTCGGGAACACGTCGTTCGACGACTGCGAGGCGTTCACGTGGTCGTTCGGGTGCACGTTCGCACCGAGGATGCGGGTCGCGAGAGTCGCGAGGACCTCGTTCATGTTCATGTTCGACGACGTGCCGGAACCCGTCTGGTACGTGTCGACCGGGAACTCACGATCGTGTGCGCCTGAGGCGACCTGGTCTGCGGCCTGCGCGATCGCGTCGGCGATCGCGCCGTCGAGCGTGCCGAGCTCCTTGTTCGCGAGCGCTGCAGCCTTCTTGATGCGCGCGAGAGCGGCGATCTGCGTCGACTCGAGGCCCTTGCCCGAGATCGGGAAGTTCTCGACGGCGCGCTGCGTCTGCGCGCCGTACAGCGCGTTCACGGGCACCCGTACCTCGCCCATGGTGTCGTGCTCGATGCGGTAGCCCTGCGAGTTCTCGCCGCTGAGCTGGTCGGTGTCGGTCATTCCGAACCCTCCTTGGTTGCGGGGCCGTGCCCCTCGGTGTCGATTCCGTCTGTGTCGATGCCGACCGTGATGACGGGCACAGCGGTGCCCTCGGCCAGACGGTAGTTGGCGCCGACGATGCCCAGGCGGCCTTCGGCGACCGCGTGGGAGATCACCTCGGACGACTGCAGCAGATCGCTGACGGTGTTGCGTAGGTGCTCCTGGCCGACCAGGTCGGCGTCGATCTCGTCGACGGTGGTCCCACCGTTCTCGGCGAGCACCTTGCGGGCTGCGGGGACGATCGGCGCGATGAGCTTCCAGATGTGCGGAGGCAGGGGAGCGGCGTCGATCGCGGTGCCGTCGATGGCGGCGCGCACGGCGCCGCACGAGTCGTGCGCGAGGACGACGATCAGCGGCACGTTCAGCACCGCGACCGCGTATTCGAGGCTCGCGACGATCGACTCGCCGATCACCTGGCCGGCGTTGCGGACGACGAAGAGGTCGCCGAGGCCCAGGTCGAAGATGATCTCCGCCGCGAGGCGCGAGTCGGAGCATCCGAACAGGGTCGCGACCGGATGCTGCGCGGCAGCCAGGTGCTTGCGTCGCGCCACGTCCTGATTCGGGTGCCGGGGGGCGTCATCGACGAATCGCTGGTTGCCCTCCTGCATCTGCTTCCAGGCGGCGGCGGGCGTGAGCGTATCTGTCATGAGGGCTACTCCGAGAGGTCGCGGATCTGCGGGACGAGGGATTCGGCGAGCTCAGCCGTGGAGTCGGCCGAACGCGAGCCGTAGAGCAGAAGGTAATCGTCACCCGCCCGGGTGCCGATCGCGTAGGTGATGTTCTGCTTCGCGCCGGCATCGCCGAGCTCGAAGACATCCCACTCGATGCCGCCGATCGACGTCGTGTCCGTGGGCGCGGTTCCGTTCAGGCGTTGCGGCGCCCAGGAAGAATCGGTGCTGAAGGCCTGCGCGAGCTTGATGAAGCCGCGCTCGTCCTCGGCGGACGGGGCGAGCGTCACATCCCACACCGCGGTCGCGCCGCTCGTGAGGCCGGCAGCGTTCACGCGCCAGAAGTCGCCGAGATCGGGAACGATCACGGGACTGTCGACGGTGGACTCGACGTCGGCTGCGATGCCGACCATGTCGATCGTCGTGCTCGTCGCGGGTTCGCCGCGGGGCACGGCGAACACGATCACCGCGACGATGGCCAGGGTGGCGATCAGAGCGGCGATCAGGCTGCGCACCGTCTGGCTCGAGCGGTAGGCCTTGCTCGAGGCGGCCTTGCGGGCCGCCGTCTCAGCGGGGGTCTCGGGTCGGCCGAGCTCCGCGACGATGGGGGCGGGCTTGTTCACGACTCATCCTCGTCGGAGGTGTCGGCGGCGGCGCGGGAGGCTTCGAGGCGACGCTTCGCGCCGAGCAGCCACTCCTCGCACCGGGCGGCGAGAGCCTCGCCGCGCTCCCAGAGTGCGAGCGACTGCTCGAGGGTCGGAGCACCCTGCTCGAGCTCGGAGACGACCTTCACGAGCTCGTCGCGAGCGGCCTCGAACGACAGCGTGTCCACAGGGGTGTCGTTCAGCGCACTCACGCCTCCATCCTACGCGGTGCGCAGGGTGTGCTCATCCGGAGCGAGGTGCCGGTGCCTCCGCGATCTCTCCTTCGGAACGGGCCGCGACCGACCCTCGGTCGACCGTGATCGTCAGAGCGCTGCCGGCCGGTGCATCCGCCGCATCGCGAAGGATCACGCCACCCTCGAGATGCGCGATCGCGTAGCCGCGCGCGAGCGTTGCTGCGGGGGAGAGGGCGCGAAGCGACGCGCGCAGCTCGCTGGTCGCCCGCCCTGCCGCGTCGTGCTGGCGCGTGATCGTGTCGCGTCCGCGCGACAGCAGCAACCACACCTCCTGCGAGCGCGAGTCGATGATGGGGTCGGGCGAGCGCAGTGCAGGCCGGGAGCGCAGCTGCTCGAGCTGGGCGATGTCGTGGGACAGCCGCTGCGTGAGTCGGGAGGTCGCGCGAGACCGCAGCTGCGCTATCAGAGCGCGCTGCTCGCTGACGTCCGGCACGACGCGCTTCGCCGCGTCCGTCGGAGTGGAGGCGCGGAGATCTGCGACGTCGTCGAGGAGCGGGCGGTCGTTCTCGTGTCCGATCGCGCTCACCACGGGGGTGGATGCGGCAGCCACGGCGCGGACGAGCCGCTCATCGCTGAATCCGAGGAGGGTCTGCGGGTCTCCGCCGCCGCGCGCGATGATGATCACGTCGACGTCGGGGTCTGCGTCGAGTCTGGCGAGGGCAGCCAGGGTGTCGGGCACGCAGCGGTCGCCCTGGACGGCGGCGTACTCGGTGCGGAACCTGACCTGGGGCCAGCGCAGCTCCGCGTTGCGGTGCACGTCCTTCTCGGCGTCGGATCGTTCGCCCGTGATCAGCCCGATCACGTGCGGCAGGAACGGGAGGCGCTTCTTGCGTGCGGAGTCGAACAGTCCCTCCTGGCGCAGCTGCAGGCGGAGCCTCTCGAGGCGCTCGAGCTGATCGCCGAGCCCGACGTGCTTCATCGCCGAGACGGTGAAGCTGAAGTCGCCGGCCTTGACGAAGTAGTCGGCCTTGACGGCTGCCACGACGTGGTCGCCCACGGCGAGGTCGCCGGGGATGCGGGGGCGGACGCTCGACCACACCCTGATCGAGATCTGCGCGTCGGAGCGAGTGTCTTTGAGCCGGGCGAAGATGTTTCCACCGCGGACGTTCCAGGAGGTGATCTCGCCTTCGACCCAGACCGTGTTCCACCGAGCGACGAAGTCTCGGATCGTGCCGTTCAGGCGGGCGACGGAGGTCGGAGCGTCCGCGGAGGAGTCGCGCGGAGCGACAGCATCCGCCGGTGGAGTCTCGCCCGGCCGCGTCGAGGCTTCGAAGACCGTCATCCGCTCAGTGCACCTTCCCGCTCCTGCTCAGGTTCTCGGCGGTAGAATTCCAGTGTGACTTCGACTGCCGTTCATCTGCCTCTGCCGCGTGTCCCACGAGTACGTGGGGCGGCCGGGCGGCTTCAGGATAACCCGGTGGTGGGGAACAAGCGCGTTCTGCTCGCCGCGCCGCGTGGATACTGCGCAGGCGTCGACCGCGCGGTCGTCGCGGTCGAGAAGGCACTCGAGCGCTACGGCGCGCCTGTCTATGTGCGCAAGCAGATCGTGCACAACATCCACGTGGTGTCCGAACTCGAAGAGAAGGGCGCGATCTTCGTCGAAGAGGTCGACGAAGTGCCGGAAGGTGCTCACGTCGTGTTCAGTGCGCACGGTGTCTCGCCTGCGGTCGTGGAGGCAGCCTCCGATCGCGGCCTGCACGCCATCGATGCGACCTGCCCGCTCGTCACCAAGGTCCACCGCGAGGCCGTCCGCTTCGCCCGCGACGACTTCGAGATCCTGCTGATCGGTCACGAAGGACACGAGGAGGTCGAGGGCACCGCCGGCGAAGCCCCCGAACACGTGACCATCGTCAACTCGCCCGACGAGGCCGACACAGTGCAGGTGAAGGACCCCTCGAAGGTCGTCTGGCTCTCGCAGACCACTCTCTCGGTCGACGAGACCATGGAGACGGTCAACCGTCTGCGGACCCGCTTCCCGGAGATGCACAACCCTCCGTCCGACGACATCTGCTACGCGACGCAGAACCGTCAGGTGGCGATCAAGAAGGTCGCCGCGAACGCCGACCTCGTGATCGTCGTGGGTTCGTCCAACTCCTCGAACTCCGTGCGTCTGGTCGAGGTCGCCCTGGAGTACGGTGCGAAGGCCGCGTACCGCGTGGACTACGCCGAAGAGGTCAAGCAGGAGTGGCTCGACGGCGTCGCCACCGTCGGCGTCACCAGCGGGGCATCCGTTCCCGAGGTGCTGGTCCGTGAGGTCCTCGAGGCCCTCGACGGCGCGGGCTACCGCGATGTCGAAGAGGTCAAGACGGCAGAGGAGGACCTCATGTTCTCGCTGCCGAAGGAGCTTCGACAGGATGCCTCGGGTCAGCGCGACGCGCGTGCGCTGGGGGGCCGCGCCTCAGGCGGAAACGCCTGACCGTGCCCACCACGGAGGCGGCGCCGACCCTGATCGGATCGGTCCAGCGTGCTCTGCGCCTCGTCGATATCGTGGCGGACTCAGCCCGACCCGTGACCGTCAAGGCTCTCGCAGCGCTCACCGGTCTCACGCAGGGCACGACGTACAACCTCGTGCGCACGCTGATCCACGAGGGATACCTGGCCAACGAGCCGGACGGGCTCGTCCTCGGTGCGAGCTTCCCGGTGTTCCGGGCCGCCCCGGATGCCGGTGGCGTGCTCCTCGCGCGGGTGCGATCCTCGTTGCGGCAGGTCACCGACGCGGTCGGAGAGACGGCCTATCTGTCTCGGTACCACGATGGCGAGATGTACCTCGTCGATATCGTCGATGCCGTACGGAGTCCGCGGATCGACCTGTCGGTGGCGCTCGAATCGAGCGCGCACGCGACGGCGCTCGGCAAGCAGATCCTCACCGACCTGCCCGGTGAGGAGCGCCTCGACTACCTGTCGCGGCATCGCCTCGAGGAGCTCACACCGCGCACGATCAGCGACCGGGGCGCGCTGCTGGCGGAGCTGGAGCGGTCACGGGGCTTCGCCCTGGATCGTGAGGAGTACGCGATCGGCAACATGTGCGTCGCTGTTCCCGTGATCGCGCCGAACATCGTGGCGTCGCTGGCGATCTCGCTCCCCTCGGCCCGCGCGCAGGTCGACCGTGGTCTTGTGTCCAAGCTCAAGCAGACCGCGACGCGGTTGTCGTTGCAGCTGGGCGCGGATGCGTTGGCGGGCGCAGAACCGGACCTCCGGTCCTCGATCTGACGCTCGCCCGCACTATTGGTTCACTATCTGAAGAAATGCCACTAGCGGGTCGGCACGCGCTTTCCTAACATGTGAGATGTAGTCGCATGTGCAAACGGCACTACAGGTGGTGGAACGTCCCCAGCGTTCCTCGACCCACTTGGATGACGAGCGTCCCCAGCGTTCCGAATCCGCGGCCCCGAGGAGTCCCCACTTCTCCGGGGCCGCCATCATGTTCGGGCTGCTCAGTCTGGGAGCCGCGCAGAGATGGTGCGGATAGCATGGCGGCATGACCGACCAGCGGCCTCAGTACGGCGAAATCGCGACCCTCGAAGAGCAGCGCAAGGCAGCGGGGCTGCCGCCGCTCGACGAGATGCCCCCCGCGGTCGCCGTCGCATCGGTCCCTGAGACGCGGCCAGGGGGTGCAGCGGCCGTCCGGCCCCGCCCGGTCGACAGGTTCATCACCATCGGGCTGCTCGCCTACGGTCTCGTCAACGTCGTGGTGACCGGGCTGTCGTATCTCGACTTCCCCACCGCGATGAACCAGATGATGAGCGCCCTCGGGGTCGACGGCGAGTTCACGAACTTCGCTCAGGGCAAGGTCTGGGGAACGGTCGCAGCGATCGTGCTCGCCGCAGGGTGGTCGCTCACCGCGTTCTTCTCGATCCGACGACTGCGCGGAGGCAAGGCCTCGTGGTGGGTTCCGCTCGCAGGAGCCGCTGTGACGCTTCTCGTGGCATCGATCTGCGCCGCCATCCCGCTGATGAACGACCCCGCTTTCATCGACTTCGTCGCCAAGACCGCGGGCCAGTAGGCGGCTGAGACACAGAGATGCCCCCGACCGCAGCGGTCGGGGGCATCTCTCTGTCAGAGGAAGATCAGCTCTTCGACTGTCCGTACGAGCCGAGCTGGCGCGTGGACTCGACGACGCGGGCGGCCATCGCCGTCTCCGCGATCTTGCCCCAGGCGCGCGGGTCGTACTGCTTCTTGTTGCCGACCTCGCCGTCGACCTTGAGGACGCCGTCGTAGTTCTTGAACATGTAGTCGGCGATCGCACGGGTGTATGCGTACTGCGTGTCTGTGTCGATGTTCATCTTGATGACACCGTTGGCGACCGCGAGGGCGATCTCGTCATCGGTCGAGCCGGAGCCGCCGTGGAAGACGAGGTCGAGCGGCTTCGCGCCCGTGTTGTACTTCGCTGCGACCTGCTGCTGGATCTCGCCCAGGAGCTCGGGGCGCAGCTTGACACCACCGGGCTTGTAGACGCCGTGCACGTTGCCGAACGTGAGGGCGGCGATGTAGCGGCCCTGCTCGCCGAGGCCGAGAGCCTGGACCGCCTGGTCGACGTCCGCGAACGTCGTGTAGAGGGCATCGTTCGATCCCTCGTGTGCGACGCCGTCCTCTTCGCCGCCGACGACGCCGATCTCGACCTCGAGGATGGCGTTGATGTTCTTCATGCGGGGGAGGAGATCCTGAGCGATCTCGATGTTCTCCGCGAGGGGCACGGCCGAGCCGTCCCACATGTGCGACTGGAAGATCGGGTTGCGTCCGGCCTTGACCTCTTCTTCAGAGGCCGAGATCAGCGGCTCGACGAAGCCGGCGAGGGCATCCTTCGGGCAGTGGTCGGTGTGCAGTGCGACGGTGACCGGGTAGTTCTTGGCGACCTCGGTCGCGAAGCGGGCGAAGGCGAGTGCGCCGGTCGCGCGTGCCTTGACCGTGTGGCCGGCGAAGTAGTCCGCGCCGCCGGTGGTGACCTGGATGATTCCGTCGGAACCTGCCTCGGTCAGGCCCTGGAGGACCGAGTTGATCGTCTGCGAGCTCGAGACGTTGAATGCCGGGTACGCGAAGCCGCCGGCCTTCGCGCGGTCGAGCATTTCGGCGTACTGATCCGGGGTGGCGACGGGCATGAGAACTCCTGCGATTTTGGGAAGCCGGGACAGCAGTCACTCTATCGGGGCTGGCTCTCGGTTTCCGGCGGCGAGTCCCGGTGACCAGCCTGCTCCTGCGCTCACGTTAAGAATCAAGATTCCTTCGGCCTTCCGTGCGCGAAAACACCCTGGTTGGCGGTGTGTCGATGGCTAGGCTGACCGCATGGTTAGTCTTACTGCGGATCTCAGCCCTCTTCGTCCCGATCGAAACCTTGCGATGGAACTGGTGCGGGCCACCGAGGCGGCCGCGATCCGTGCCGTGCCGTTCATCGGTCGGGGTGCGAAAGAAGCTGCAGACGGCGCTGCGGTCGACGCGATGCGCGCGTTCCTCGGCACTGTCGCGTTCCAGGGGCGTGTCGTGATCGGCGAAGGCGAGAAGGACAACGCGCCGATGCTGTTCAACGGCGAAGAGGTCGGCACCGGCACCGGCCCGCAGTGCGACATCGCCGTCGACCCGATCGACGGCACCTCGCTCACCGCAGCGGGCCGCCAGAACGCCCTCTCGGTGATCGCAGTCTCCGACCGGGGTTCGATGCTCGATGCCTCCAGCGTGTTCTACATGGACAAGCTCGTGACGGGCCCAGCCGGCGTCGGAGTGGTCGACATCCGCCTTCCCATCGGCGAGAACATCCGCAAGCTCGCCGGCGCGCTCGGCAAGCCGGTCGACGAGATCGTCGTCTCGGTGCTCAACCGTCCTCGTCACGAGAAGCTGATCCAGGAGATCCGGGATGCCGGAGCGGGAACCCGTCTGATGAGCGACGGCGACGTCGCCGGCGGCATCAACGCTGCGCGTCATGCCGCTCGGACCGACATGTGCGTGGGCGTCGGCGGCAGCCCGGAGGGCATCGTCACGGCCTGTGCCATCAAGGCGCTCGGGGGTCACATCCAGGGTCGCCTCTGGCCGCGCGACGATGACGAGCGTCAGCGCGGTATCGACGCGGGGCTCGATATGGACAAGGTCTATGAGGCTGACGACCTGGTGCGAGGGGACAACACGATCTTCGTCGCGACCGGCGTGACCGATGGTCAGCTCGTCGCCGGTGTGCGTCGGGAGGGCGGCTACATCTACACCGAGAGCGTCGTGCTGCGTGGAGCCTCGGGAACGCTGCGCAGGATCGCCTCGGAGCACCTCGTCTCGAAGTGGCTCTGATACCCGTCGCCTGAGCGCCGACGGGCCATCGTTACCGACCCGGTACCGCTCTGCGGAGTGCTGGGCCAGGCATTCGCGCGCGGCCGTGTCACAATTGTCACTGGATTTGTCGCCGTCGACGGAGCCGCCAGGCACCGCAGGCACAGGAGGGCAGACCGATGACAACGCAGCACACGAGTGGTTCCAAGGCCGCGCCGACCAAAATCGTGACGACGCCCACCGGTCGAATCATGCGAATCAACGTCGATGAGGCCGGGGTGCCTCTTCCGACCGGGACGCCGGCGCCGCCTGTGGTCACGACCGCCGTCACCGACCCCGCTCGACGCGCTGATGTGCTGTTCCGAAAGCGCCTCGATGAGGGGCACGAGATCAGCTCCTGGTGGATGATCGGCGCTTTCGTCGTCACCAGCGGCCTCGTCATCCTCCTGCTCAGCGGCGTACCGGGCATCGCCTGACGTCAGTTGCGGGTCTCTTCGGGTTCGATCACCCCGGAGGCTGACCCCGTCTAGGCTGGCCCTGCGCTGCCGAAGCGGGAGCGGACATCTCCGACGTCGGCCTGAATCGAGGCACCCGGTTCTTCGGATGTCTCGGCATCCGGGTGGTTGACGTCACGGTTCGACTCGCGATCCTGCTCTGAGTCGATCATGAGTTCGGGCGCGGTGAAGCGTCGGGTCTGTGCCGTGACCGCGGGCGGAGCCGCGTCGAGCGTCGACGCGCTGATCCCTGGGAACAGCCTGGCTGTCACGAGCACGCGGCTCTCGAGGGAGCCGGCGAACCTGTTGTAGCTGTCGACGGTGCGCTCGAGCGCACGGCGCAGGTCGTCTGCGTGGCCGGCGAGCACACCGAGCCGGTCGTACAGCTGCGTTCCCAGGTTCAGCAGTGCTCGTGCTTCGGTCGAGACCTCCTGCTGGGTCCAGCTGTAGGCGACGGTCTTGAGCACTGCCCACAGGTTCACGGGCGATGCGAGCGCCACTCTCTTGCTGAAGGCGTAGTCCAGCAGCGCCGGATCTTCGTCGATGGCCGCAGCGAGGAGCGACTCGCTCGGCAGGAAGCAGATGACGAACTCGGGGCTCGCGTCGAGACCCGACCAGTAGGCCTTCTTCGCGAGTGCGTCGATGTGGGCACGCACGGCCTTCACATGCCTCTGCATGTGCGTGCGTCGCTGAGCCTCGTGGGCGTCTCCGATCGGCAGCGCCGACGCTTCGAGATAGGCGTCGAGCGGCACCTTGGCGTCGACTGCGATCGACGTGCCGCCGGCCAGGCGGATCACCATGTCGGGGCGCCCCTGACCACGATCAGACGAGATGGTCGACTGCAGATCGAAGTCGACGTGACGGATCAGTCCTGCGGCCTCGACGACGCGGCGCAACTGAGTCTCGCCCCAGACGCCGCGTGTGGCTGTCGACCGCAGCGCTCCGGCGAGCGACTCGGTCGTCGAGCGCAGAGCCTCGTCGGACTCCTGCGCGCGCCTGAGCTGCTCTGCGAGGGACCCGAACTGCGCATGCCGTTCCTGCTCGATGGCCGACACCTTCTGCTGCATCTGCTGCAGGCTCTCGCGAACGGGGGCGAGAGCCGTGAGCACCGCATTCTGCTGCTGCACACGCTGCGCCTCGGCGCGCTGCTCGAGTCTCGCGTGCTCGACGGCATCCCGATACAGGTCGTACTGCCGGTCGCGATCGTCTCGGGCGGCGGCGAGCTCTGCCTCGGCACGAGCGAGATCCGCCGCACCGCGGGAGCCACGGAGGAACCATCCCACTGCGGCTCCGGCCACGAGAGCGGCCAGGAGGAGAACGAGAGTGAGAGCATCCATGTGCTCCATGATGCGCTCGGCCACGGACATTCGTCCGGTGCGACTCAGGCGACGGCACGCTCCGGAGTGACGACGACCGGATCGGTCACACGCAGCTTGAGCGCATCGGCCAGGGAGAAGACGTCGGATGCGCCGTTCCGGCGGGCGGCATCGATGATGATGTGCGCGCAGGCGAGCGCGTCAGCGAGCGCGTCATGGTGGGAGAAGCCGGTGAAACCGGCAGCCTCGGCGGCCTTCGGGAGCCGATACGACTCGAGCTCGTAGGTCTTGCGCGCCACCTGCAGGCTGCACAGCGAGCGATACGGCGGGCAGTCGCCACCGGTGGCCTCCGACGCGCGGCGGAGCACGTTGAGGTCGAAGCCTGCGTTGTGCGCCACGAGCACGTCGGCGCCCGCGAAGGCGCAGAGACGGTCGAACTGATCCGACCAGGTGGCCGCGTCCAGCACGTCGTGCGCACGGATGCCGTGGATCTTCGTGTTCCACTCCTGGAACTCGTCGTGCCCCGCCGGCGGGCGGATCAGCCATCCGGCCGTCGCGACGATCCGGCCATCGCGCACACGCACGAGGCCGACGGAGCAGGCTGAGGCGGGGCTGGAATTCGCCGTCTCGAAGTCGATAGCGGTGAAGTCCAGTGGCACATCCCCACTCTCTCCCGGCATCCGAGACGCCCCAGGATGACTCGCCGTAGGCTGGCGACATGAGTACCGACCGAGCGACATCCTTCGGCGCCGAAGCCGCGAACTACGAGGCCGGAAGACCCGACTATCCCTTCGAGGCAGTCACTTGGATGCTCGAGCCGATGCCGCACGGCTCTCGTCGCATCGCCGATGTCGGCGCGGGCACGGGCAAGCTCACGCAGGTCCTCGCTCAGGCACCGGACGCCGAGGTCGTGGCCGTCGACCCGGATGCCACCATGCTCGAGACCCTGCGCCTGAGCGTCCCCGGCGTTCCGACGTTCCAGGGAACCGCCGAGCGGATGCCGCTGCCCGATGCGAGCGTCGACGCCGTCGTGCTCGGTCAGGCGTGGCACTGGGTGGAGCCGTCAGCTGCATCTGCCGAGCTCGGACGGGTCGTCCGCGCCGGGGGAGTCCTGGGGCTGATCTGGAACATCCGCGACGAGCGCGTGGAGTGGGTTCGTCGCCTGACCGACATCATGCACAGCAGTGCGGCCGAGAACATGGTCAACGGCCCCGGTTCCGACGGCCCACGCATCGAGGCGCCCTTCACGCATGTCGAGAAGCAGCAGTGGGAGTGGGCCCGCCCGATGAGCAGGGCGAGACTGCACCAGATGGCGCTCTCACGCAGCTACCTCATCACCGCCCCCGCCGACGAGCGCGCGGAGATCACCCGGCAGATGGACGACCTGTTCGACGAGCTGGGGCTCGATGGCGAGACGACGATCGACCTCCCCTACGTGACGCACGCGTTCCGCGCCGTGCGCGCCTGACCGGCATCCCGCAGGGACTGCGCATCCACGGCAGGTAGACTCGACCCCCGTGGCTCTCACTATCGGAATCGTCGGCCTGCCCAATGTCGGCAAGTCCACCCTCTTCAACGCTCTGACCAAGAACGACGTGCTCGCGGCGAACTATCCGTTCGCGACGATCGAGCCGAACGTCGGGGTGGTGAACCTGCCCGATCCGCGTCTCGACAAGCTCGCCGAGATCTTCGGCAGCGAGCGCATCCTTCCCGCGGCCGTGTCGTTCGTCGACATCGCCGGCATCGTGCGCGGCGCGAGCGAGGGTGAGGGCCTCGGCAACAAGTTCCTCGCGAACATCCGTGAGGCGGATGCCATCGCGCAGGTCGTCCGCGGCTTCGCCGACGACGACGTCGTGCACGTCGACGGCGCGGTCAACCCGGCGTCCGACATGGAGACCATCAACGCCGAACTCATGCTCGCCGACCTCGAGACCGTCGACAAGGCGATCACGCGGTATGAGAAGGAGGTGCGCGGCAAGAAGATCGAGCCCGTCGTCCTCGAGACCGCCAACGCGGCCAAGGATGCTCTGGAGCGCGGCGTGCTGCTGTCCGTCGCCGGAATCGATCTGACCCCGATCCGCGAGCTCGGGCTTCTCACGGCCAAGCCCGTCATCTTCGTCTTCAACGTCGACGAGGGCGTGCTCACGAACGATGCCCGCAAGGCGGAGCTCGCCGCGCTGGTCGCTCCCGCGAAGGCGATCTTCCTCGACGCGAAGATCGAGTCCGAGCTGATCGATCTCGACCCCGAGGACGCCGCGGAGCTGCTCGCGTCGACCGGCCAGGACGAGTCCGGTCTCGACCAGCTCGCCCGCATCGGTTTCGACACCCTCGGTCTGCAGACCTACCTCACGGCCGGGCCCAAGGAGGCACGCGCGTGGACGATCCCCAAGGGATCCAAGGCGCCGCAGGCCGCCGGTGTCATCCACACCGACTTCGAGAAGGGCTTCATCAAGGCCGAGATCGTGTCGTTCGACGACCTCGTCGAGACCGGCTCTGTCGTCGAAGCCCGCTCCAAGGGCAAGGCCCGCCTCGAGGGCAAGGACTACGTCATGCAGGACGGCGACGTCGTGGAGTTCCGCTTCAACAACTGAGCGCTCTGGCGGCTCACCGACTCGCAGCGTCTATATTGGCTTCGCAGTGATCAGTTGCGAACGGAACGCATGTACGAGGAACGTCACCCTGACTCGCGTGTGCTGGAGTGTGTGTGGCAGGCGCGGGCGACGCGAGATGAGCGCTACCTCGTCGCGGCCGTCGAGTACTGGGATCTGTGGTTCGCCCGCGACCCGGATGGTGAGATGCTCGCCGGCCTGACAGGTCCGACCCTGGGGCACCGCTGGATCCGCTCGACGGTCGGCGAGCACAGCTGGGGCATCCAGCTGAAGGCTCACGCGGTCCTGCCCGGAGTGAGCAAGCTGCTCCTGCGCGGCGGCGAGCAGCACCTCGCCGTCCGAGCGGGGAAGGTCACAATCGGGCAGCATGCACTACCGTTCCCGGAGTTCGAGGACCTCGAGAGCTTCACTGATCGTCTTCTCGAGCTCGACGTGCTGCGCGATGACGAGCAAGTCAGGCGGATGCTCGGCGGCGATGACGTGGGCTACTCGGAAAGACACCGTCAGCGCCGGGTCCGCGCCGTGACAGGGCTCACGCGCAAGCAGATCGAGCAGTTGTCGCGAGCGCGTGAAGCGTTCGCCCTGCTGTTACAGGGCGTCCCGCCGACGGAATGCGCTGCGCGCTGCGGTTTCGCCGACCAGGCTCACCTGACTCGTTCGTTGAGGGCCTTCCACGGCCAGACGCCGGCCCAGGTGCTGTCAGGTCGATGATGGCGGAAAAATTCAATACCGAGGCAGTCACCCGGTGGTGGACTGAGGGCATCGCATCCATCACCAGCAGAGGAGCAGACGATGTCCATTCCCGCCGCCCCCGAGGGCTACGCCACCGTCAACCCGTTCATCATCACGACGGGCGCCGAGGATCTGACCCGGTTCGTCATCGACGTCTTCGGCGGCGAGGAGCGTGCCGAGGCACGCACCGTCGATGACGACGGCCTTCTGCTTCAGGCCGAGGTGAGAGTGGGCACGACCACCATCATGCTCGCGGAGCGCAAGCCGGACTGGCCTTTCACTCCGAGCCTGCTTCAGATCTATGTCGATGACCTCGACGCCGTACTCGAGCGGGCTCTCGCGCGCGGGGGTCGTCTGGTCACGAAGCCCACCGACTTCTTCGGCACGCAGTTCGCTCGGGTGCAGGATTCGAGTGCGAACCTCTGGTGGATCTGGCAGCACGGTGATGCGGTCTGGGACGCCGATGAAAGCGGGAGCGAGTGGACGGCAGAGGACGGGGATCAGGGATGGGGTGAGATCTCGCCCGAGCTCGCCTACATCCATGACACGCTGCTCGAGGCGATGACCGCCCTGCGCGATCCCAAGGCCTGACAAGCGCACCGCCGACAGATGCGCGGGTCCTGTCAGCTCCGTGCCCATCGCTCTCGTGCCGGCACTTCACTCCACTGCCAGCGGTCGACTTCGGTCCTGTCCGCACGCCGGAGGATGGGGTTGCCGCGGACGCAGAGTCCCCAGAAGAGCACGCGCTCGCAGTCGAGACAGTCCATGAAGCTGACGATCGTGTACTTCAGGTCTGACTCGAGCAGAGGGATCATGTCCTCGAGCGGAACGTCACCTCGCAGTTCGCGCATCCGGCCGGTGCTGACCCTGTCGATCAGCGCCGCTGTCGTCGCGTCGATGTCCCAGGGGAGCGCGCCGATGCCGGGTACCCCGGCTGAGTCGCAGGTCTTGCAGTCGTCCACGGGTCCAGTCTCGTCGAACACGTGGTCTAGCCGCGACCGTCGACGTCCTGACGCAAGACCTCGGGCCAGGCTTCGACATCCGCCGGCGTGCGCGCGACCGTCAGCGTCGCGTTCGGGAGCAGCGCGGCGAGTGATTCCGCGGTCGACAGCGGGTGGCCGGGGTCGTCCACCCACGCCAAGATGGTCGTCGGCACATCGATTCGCGCGACGGATTCAGGGGCTGGCAGATCGCTGATTGCCGCACCGCGAAGCAGCGACGGCAGGAGAGCGTCGGCGACGTCGGGCCATGTCTCCGGCGCACCGACGGTGGCCGGGGGTGGTGTCGATCCGCGCGTGGCGGCGTGGAACGCTTCCACACCGTCGGATTCGATGAGCTCTGCCGCCGTCCGATAGATCGCGGCTTGATCGGGCCTGGTCTCCCACGCGGTGGGCGGCACCATGAGTGTGAGCCCGGTGAAGCGGTCGGGCTCGCGCGACGCAGCGTGCAAGAGAGTCGCGGCGCCCATGGAGGGGCCGACCCCGTGGACGGGTTCGCCCGGGAACCAGCGATCGAGCAATCGCAGAAGATCCTCGGCGAGGTTCGGCCAGCGATAGTCCTCCGAGACCTTGCGCCCGGTCGACCGACCATGGCCCCGTGCGTCGTACCGCAGCAATCGAGTTCCGCTGAGCCCTCGACCGAGGTCGAGATTGAGCACCCGATCGCGGGCCCGGCTCGACGTGAGTCCGTGCAACTGGACCACCGGGTGTCCGCCTTCGTCGCTCAAGGCGACAGCCAGCTCGGCTCCGGGTACCTCGAAAGTGGGCATCAGGCTCCTCGATCGGTGACTGGACGAGTCTGGTCGGGCAGTCGTGGAGTTTTCAGGTTATCGGGGCCGATAGGGTGCTACCCATGCGACTGACCAACGTCACGCACCTCCGCCTCCCGTTCGGACGGCTCTGGGGGTACGACGTGAGCGCGTCTGCGCTCGGGCGGCGCCTCCCCGTGTCTTTCGATCAGCGGATCCATGTCGGAGCCGGCGATCGACCGGGCTCCTGGATGGCGCTGTCGTTCCGGTTGCCTGCACCGACTCGGCGAGAGTCGATCGCCGAGGCATGGCTGGCTGTCATCGCTCGCCATGGCACGTTGCGATCGGCATTCGCGCCCGGTGCTGATGGCGATCCGATGCTGCACGAGGTCGAGATCGGCCCCGGAAGCTGGGTGGAGCATCAGGTCGGCTCTGGGCAGGCCGTCAACGATGCGTTGCGGGACATCCTCGATGCCGCGTGTTCGCCGTACCAGCGTCCTTCGCACCGCCTGTGTGTGCTGGAGACCGCTGCGGGGCTCACGGTGGTGATCGCCGCGGATCACGCGCACGTCGACATGTGGTCGATGCTGGTGATCGCACGCGATCTGTTGTCCGCCCTCGACGCCGGGAGGACCGGCGCGAAGCCGATGCCCGGGCCAGCGCCTGCCTTCGTCGAACACACTCAGGCGCTGCTGGATCGGGATGCTGCACCGGATCGGGTACGTCAGCGGTGGGCGGCCATCATCGCGGACAGCGGCGGCGTGATGCCGAAGTTCCCGCTGTCCCTGGGGGCTCCCGTGCCGCATCGTGAGCGCGTCGAAGTGCGCGATGTGTTCGATGTCGATGACGCCGCCGCGTTCGCTGCGCAGGCTCGCGACGACGGCGTCTCGACCCTGGCTCGCGCGGTGGTCGCGATGACCGCGGTCACCCGCGAGGTGGCGGGCACGGCGCTGCGAGCCGTCTTTCCCGTGCACAGCCGTTACGAGCAGGGCTGGCACGATTCGGTCGGCTGGTTCATCACCAATTCCGTCCTCGAATCGGAGCTCGCCGAACCGCACGCGGCGGCGGATGCGGTGAAGGAGGCGGTGCAGCTCGGTGCGTGGCCGCTCGCCGACGTCCTCGCTCCGTGGGGCGGCATGCCTGTGGCTCCCGGGATGTTCGCTATCTCGTGGCTCGACCTGCGCAGGCTGCCCGTGCGGATCGACTCCGTCGGGCTCGACGCCCAGTACGTCAGCGCGGCGACCGACACCGACGGCGTCATGCTGTGGTTCATCCTGGACGAGTCGGGTCTGCACCTGAGGTGCCGTTATCCCGACACTGCTGAGGCTCGCACCAACGTCGGCGGCTGGCTCGACCTGCTCGTCTCCCGGTTGCAGGCGGACGCGCGGTCCTCCGTTCGTGGACGGCTGCAGGCGGCGGACCGCACGTTCCGGATCGAGCGCGCGAGCCGCGATGACATCGCGGCCATTGCCGCACTGCTGTCCGACGATCCATTCGGTCCAGACCGTGAGGGCGTCGAGCTCGAACGGTATGAGGCGGGCTTCAGCGCAGTCACTCGCGACGCCTCCAACTATCTGGGTGTCGTCCGCGACAGCGCCGAGCGCATCGTCGCCACCATGCAGCTGACCGTCATCCCGGGGCTGTCCCGCGGTGGTGCGACCCGACTGCAGATCGAGGGTCTGCGAGTCGCCCCGGGCGAGAGGTCACGGGGTCTGGGCGCGGCGATGCTCGAGTGGGCGCACGATTTCGGTCGTGCACGGGGAGCACAGCTGTCACAGGTCACCACCGACGAGGCACGGGATCGGAGTCGTGCCTTCTACACGCGACTCGGATACCAGACGGCTCACGTCGGGCTCAAGAGGCAGATATAGCGCGCGTCTCTCCGCGGGCGAGCCCCTGTCCGATTCGCTCGTCTCACACGGCGAGTCGGTGTGGGTACTCCGCTGATCGTCCCTGGAAGCTCAGGATGCTCGGATTCTGGATCACTCCGTCGCGGATCTCGATCGCGCGTGTGAGCGTCGAGCTCTCGGCCCACGCGTCGGGGCCTTCGAGCACAGTGCGGAGGAAAGGCATGAGAGCTTCGCTGATGTCCCACGTGGCCGAGTTCCAGAGGTACGAGGGGCTGTGGTCCACGGCGTAGTAGTTGACGCCCTGACCCACCGTGAACATCGGCTCGTCGAACGTCGTCGGCGTCGCCCACTCGAAGCCCATGCCCTCGTCGCAGGAGACATCGATGATCAGGCTGCCCGAAGCGAACCGGGACAGGTCCTCGGTGCGCAGATATGTCAACGGGGCCGCGACATCCTGCAGGGTGCAGTTCACGACGATGTCGTAGGCCGCCAGGAAGTCGGGGAGCAGCACGGCGCCGTGCTCCGTCTCGACCTCGCTGAGGTGCGTGGGCCCCTCGTCAGTGTTCAATTGAGTCAGGTGGGAGTTGTGGATGGGGGAGCCCACGGCTGCCGCCCCGCGCTGAGTGAGGACTTCGATGTCGTGCACTCCGTGAGCGTTCAAGGCCGTCACGGCGCCGCGGGCCGTGGCGCCGAAGCCGATGACGGCAGCGCGGAGGCGGGGGCCGTAGTCTCCCGTCGAGCCGACGAGGCTCATCGCGTGGATGACCGAGCAGTATCCGGCCAGTTCGTTGTTCTTGTGGAAGACGTGCAGACTCATATCGCCCTGCGGTGTCCAATGGTTCATGGCCTCGAAGGCGATCAACGTGAGCCGGCTGTCGATGGCCGTCTGCGTGAGAGCGACGTCCTGCACGCAGTGCGGCCAGCCCCACAGGATGCCGCCTTCGCTGATCTCGGCGACATCCGTGAGCTGCGGCTTGGGCAGCAGGAGCACGTCTGCGGAGGCGAGAACGTCGGAGCGCGCGGCGACGCGGCCGACGCGAGACTCCACGTAGTCGGGCTCGAGCTGGAAATCGGCGCCGTACCCCTGTTCGACGATCATGCGAGCACGCACATCCGCGTCGATGCGATCGAGGTGACGGGGATGGATCGGGAGGCGTCGTTCGTTCTCCATCGAGGAGTTCGCCAGCAGGCCGAGGGTCAGAAGCTTCTGACCGGAGGTCGCTGTACGGACGGCGGACGAGCGTGTCGTGTCTGACAACGGGTTCCCATCTTCGGGGAACCAAGGTCAGCTCCTGGCCCGACTCTACGCCCCTGCGGCGGCTGAGGTGGCGCGGCCGATCCCCGCCTACGCGCTCGACTACGCTGGAAAGCGATCCCTGAACGTAGAACGAGGAGCCGCGCGCCCATGACCGACACCCAGATCTTCGAGCCAGAAGGCCGCGCCATCCCCTTCGTGGATGAGGGCGACGGGCCGGTCAAGCTCGTGCTGATCCAGGAGCGGGGGCTTGCAGCCGACGTTCTGGGCGTCGCCGCGCACTACCTCGCCGAGGAGGCAGGGTTCCATGTGCTGCGCATCGGCCACCGTGCCGGCGAGGCGACGCTCGACGAGCGCGTCGACGACGTCGTCGCCGTGATCGACCATGTCGGCATCGAAGACACCTGGGTCGGAGGCCACGGATTCGGTGGAACCATCGCTCGGGCACTGGTCGCAGCGCACGCGGACCGCGCGAACGGACTCCTGCTGCTGGGCGTCGAGGACGTCGACATCGAGGTGGCCCCCGCGATCCCCGTGCTGATCGTGCAGGGAACTGAAGACACCGACACTCCCGCCGCGAACGCCGAGGCGCTGCAGTCCGCGATACCCGACCGCTCGAGCATCAAGACGATCGCCGGCGATCACCTCTTCCCGATGCATCACCCGATCGAGACCGGCGTGATCATCGAGGAATACCTGGACTGGGACTGAACCCGGTGGCACCGGTCGAGCGCACCGTCGTCCTCGCGATCGACCTGCAGGTCGGGGTGATGCCCGGGTGTCACGACGAGCGCGGCGTGCTCTCGCGTGCAGCTGCGCTCATCGATCGCGCTCGCGCCGCTGACGTCCCCGTGGTCTGGGTGCATCACGACCCCGTCGGAGTGGGCACACCCGAGTGGGAACTCGCGGCGCCTCTTCATCGCGCCCAAGGGGAGCCGCTGGTGCGCAAGAGCTACCGCGATTCGTTCGCCGACACCACGCTGAGGCAGACGCTCGATGACATCGGTGCGACGCACCTGGTGATCACCGGAGCGCAGTCGGATTTCTGCGTGCGCACCACGATGCAGCGCGCGGCCGCCGAGGGGTACGACATCACGCTCGTGAGCGACGCGCACACCACCGGCGACACCGAATGGGACGGTGTGCCGATCTCGGGAGAGCAGATCGTCGCACACACGAACATGTACTTCTCGGGCCTGCGGTATCCGGGCCAGCGATTCGCGATCGCCGCACACGACCAGGTCGCGCTCTGAGGCGGGATCGCGCGGTCGGCTGACCGCGCTCCTGACAGACTGGTCTGATGACCGCAACCCTCGTCGCCCAGAATCTGGCAGGTGGCTATGGTCACCGCATCCTCTTCGAGGGCCTCGACCTGACCGTCGCTCCCGGAGACGTCGTCGGCGTCGTCGGCGCCAACGGCGCGGGCAAGTCCACGCTGCTCCGGATTCTCGCGGGGGTTCTTTCTCCCGCTGACGGAACGGTGTCTCTCGCACCGACCGACGCCTTCGTCGGCTGGCTGCCGCAGGAGCACGAGCGCGTCGAGGGTGAGACGGTGGCTGAGTACATCGCGCGCCGCACGGGGTGCGCCGCGGCAACGCGGGAGATGGATGCCGCGGCTGCCGCCTTGGGTGACCCCTCGCTCGCGCCCGCCGGCACGGATCCCGCCGACACGTACTCGCTGGCGCTCGACCGATGGCTCGCCAGCGGTGCCGCAGACCTCGATGAGCGCATCCCCGCGGTGCTGGCGGATCTGGGGCTCCCGAATGGTGGACGCGTAGCCGGGGACGCACTCATGACGGGACTGTCCGGAGGTCAGGCCGCACGCGTCGGACTGGCGGCCCTGCTGCTCTCGCGTTTCGACATCGTCTTCCTCGACGAACCGACCAACGATCTCGATCTCGACGGCCTGGATCGGCTGGAGTCCTTCGTGCGCGGGCTTCGCGGTGGCGTGGTGCTCGTCAGCCACGACCGCGAGTTCCTGGCGCGAAGCGTCACCCGGGTGCTCGAGCTCGACCTCGCGCAGAACTCCCATCGCGTGTATGGCGGCGGGTACGACGCTTACTCCGAGGAGCGCGCGGTGGTCCGCCGTCACCTGCGCGAGAAGTACGACGAGTTCGCCGACAAGAAGGCCGATCTCGTCGCCCGTGCCCGCACGCAGCGGGAGTGGTCGAGCCAGGGCGTGCGCAACGCGATGAAGAAGTCGCCCGATAACGACAAGATCAAACGCAAGGCGTCGATGGAGTCCAGTGAGAAGCAGGCGCAGAAGGTGCGTCAGATGGAGAGCCGGATCGCACGCCTCGACGAGGTCGAGGAGCCTCGCAAGGAGTGGCAGCTCGAGTTCACGATCGGCTCCGCGCCTCGCTCGGGCACCGTCGTGTCGACACTGAACTCCGCGGTCTTCCGCCAGGGCGATTTCGCTCTCGGTCCGCTGTCGCTGCAGGTCGACGCGGGAGACCGCATCGGGATCACCGGGCCGAACGGAGCAGGGAAGTCCACACTGCTGCGCGCGCTCCTCCAACGACAGGCGCCCGCCGAGGGGACTTCGACACTCGGAAGCAGCGTGCTGATCGGAGAGATCGATCAGGCGCGCTCGCTCCTGATCGGCGACGCTGCGCTCGCCGACGCGTTCGAGGCGCTGGTGCCCGAGATGTCAGCTGCCGAGGTGCGGACGCTGCTGGCCAAGTTCGGTCTCAGAGCCGACCATGTGACGAGGCCGGTGGACGAGCTCTCACCGGGGGAGCGCACGAGGGCAGCACTCGCCCTGCTGCAGGCGCGCGGGATCAACCTGCTTGTGCTCGACGAGCCCACCAACCACCTCGATCTTCCGGCGATCGAGCAGCTCGAGCAGGCCCTCGAGTCCTATACGGGCACGCTTCTGCTCGTCACGCACGACCGTCGGATGCTGGAGGCGGTGCAGACGAACCGCCGCTGGAGGGTGGAGGACGGACGGGTCGAAGAACGCTGAGTCTCAGCGACCCTGACGCTTCTTGTACGGCTTGGGCTGCCCCTTGACGATGGGCGCCCGCCCCTTGCCCTTCGAGGCCTTGGCTTTGCCGCCGGCCGGCGCCACGGTCTTCGGTGCGGGCGGGGGAGCGGCCGCGACAGTGGCCTGAGCCTCGACGAGGAACAGCTCCCCTACGCTCGTCAGGCGAGGCGTGCCCTCGCGGTTGATGAGAGTGTGGCCAACCTCTGCTTCGAGCTTGTCGAGAGAGGTGTAGAGCGAAGCCAGCGGGATGCCCAGCTCCTTCGCGGCTCGGGGGAAGTGCAGCGTCTCGGCGAGGACGACGTAGCGGCGGAGCAGTGCCAACTTCATGCGCGTGAACGGTCCTTCTCGAACCACGACGATCGCGGCTCTGGTTCTAACCTACGCGAGCCGGGGGCGCACACGCCCCGGACGCACGGATGCCGCGGCTCAATGAGCCGCGGCATCCGGGGAGTCTTCGTCAGGCGACCTTCGGGAGCACGGCGAAGGACACCGAGCCCTCGTCGTCGACTCCGGCATCCAGGACCTTGTCATCGAGGGCGGCTGCGGCTGTCTCATCGAGGAAGAGACGGGTGCCCGAGACCTCGACGACCTGATCCTCAGGCTCGGGATCCGGCGTGACCAGGACGGCGAGACGCGCGCCGCCGTCGGGCCCTGGTGCGGGCGTGGAGTGAATGCGGAGTCCTGCGTCGGTGGCGTCGGTCTGACGGCTGACGAGGGTGCTCACGATTGCGGTGGCGTTATCGGTGAGGGTGAGCACGAGACTCTCCTTCCGGTTGCGGTCACGACGCGGGTGCGACGTGTCCGGGCCACGATTCCCCACCCGGCGACGTGTTTCAACCCGACGCACCTGGTTCGGAGGGGTCTCCCACCTGATGCAGAGGTTTTCTCAGGAAAACCTGTTGGGTTCCGTCGCCCTGGGGCACGCGCTCGGCCTCCTCATATCCGCAGGACGTGTACAGACGGATGTTCGCCTCGCTCAGGCTGCCGGTGAAGAGCTCGGCCACACCTGCGGTCGACGCGCGTTCGGCCGCGTCGAGCAGCATGCGCCCGATGCCCTCTCCCTGCACGTCCGGCGCGATCGCGATCCGGCCGATCAGCAGCACGCCGTCGTCTTCCACGAACCGGATGACCCCGACCAGTCGCCCGTCCTTCCGCGCCGAGAGCCCACTGGTGGAACGCAGCTCCGCCTCCACCTCGGCCAGCGTCTGGGTGAGCGGAGGCATATCGGCGCTGCCGTAGATCTGCGCCTCCGACACGAACGCTGCGCGCTGCAGGGTGAGCACCTCGCCTGCATCTGACTCCGAGGTCGGTGCGATCACCACATCCGATGCATGATCGTCGATCTCGGTCTGTGCTCTCTCTGATTTCGTCACTGCGCCACGATCTGATGAGACCGAGGGGACTGTCAACCCCCTCGATACGGGCCGCGAGCGGAGCTAGCCTCGCAGTTTCCAACCCCAGGAGGACTCATGGCTGAGAAGAACACGTCCAAGAGCGCGTCCAAGACCGGCAACGCGCCCAAGCGCGGAGCGAAGACGACGAGGAGACAGAACGCGGAGAAGGGATTCACGGCGTCCCCCACCCTCGCCGCGAACCTGCAGCTCGTGCTCGTCGACCTGATCGAGCTCTCATTGCAGGGCAAGCAGGCGCATTGGAACGTCGTGGGACGCAACTTCCGGGACAACCACCGTCAGCTCGACGAGATCATCGATGCCGCGCGCACGTTCAGCGACACGGTCGCCGAGCGCATGCGGGCACTGCACGCCGTGCCCGATGGGCGCACCGACACGATCGCGGAGTCGACCTCGCTGCCCGCGTTCCCGATGGGCGAGGTGTCGACCACTGACACGATCGACCTCATCACCGCGCGCCTCGAGGCCACGATCGGCACCATCCGCGAGGTGCACGATGCCGTCGATGAGGAGGACCCCACATCGGCCGACATCCTGCACGCCGTGCTCGAGAGCCTGGAGCAGTTCGCCTGGATGGTGAGTGCCGAGAACCGGACTCCTGCGACCAGCTGATCCGACGGCTCAGGCTCGCTCGTCCTCCCGCCCCCGCTCGGCTTCTCGTCGGACGAGGCGCGGGAGGACGAGCCAGAGCAGGAGGACGCAGACCAGTGAGGAGACGAGTGCGATGAGTCCGGCGGCGCGATCGACCGTGAAGTCGACGATGAGCGTGGTGACACCGATGGTCAGTGCAGAGATCGCCACGAGATCGATCTTCACGATCCGAGCCGCCACGCGGACCAGTTCGGGCTTGCGACGTCGACCGAACAGCGCCCGGTGCATTCCGACCGGTGCAAGAGCCAAGATCGTCGCGAGTGCCGCGAGCCCGACGAGAATCACGTACAGGTCGCGCTGGACCTCGTCCATGTCCTCGAAGCGGGGAGTGAACGCGACGGCCAACAGGAAGCCTGTGAGGATCTGCGTTCCGGTCTGCATCACTCGCAGCTCCTGTAGGAGTTCCTCCCAGTTCCGGTCGGCGCGCTCGTTAGGGGTCTCGTCACGACCGTCGCGACGATCGTCGTGCTCTGGCGATGGCGCAGATCTGTGGGCGGGTTCCATCCAGTCAGTCTCGCGGCATGGTTCGGAATCTGTCCAGACTCTTGCGCGCACGCGTCGAAGGAGCACGAGATGACGCTTCCCCCGATCCGCGAGTGGTGGTCCGAGCTGTCGCTCGAGGCGAGACTGGAGGTGCTCGGGGAGACCTCCCCGCACCTCGGCGAGAGGACACGGGAAGAGATCAGGACGATCACCGGCGCGGTGGTCGGGATGGCGGAGACGCTGTCCGACGAGGACCTGGACTATGCGCGGGCCGAGGCCCGGTCGGAAGTCGACGCGGACGAACCCTCCTGAGACGACGCTGTCAGCTCTCGCCGTCCGCATGCTCTTCGCGCAGACGGGGCACGGTGCGGCGTTCGGGGCGGACTCCCGCCTTGTCGGCGTAGAAGGCGCGGATCCGGTCCATGTCGGAGGGGATGTCGCCGGTCAGATCGATCGTGGGTCCGAGGCCGGTCGTCATCATGGTGCGGTCGACGAACCCGAGCGTGACCGGCATCCCCGTCTCGCGCGCGATGCGGTAGAAGCCCGACTTCCAGTACTCGTTGCCACCGCGGGTGCCGTCGGGGGTGATGACGAGGCCGAACACGGTTCCCGAGTGAACCTGCGCCACCACGTCGGTGACGACGCGCGCGGGGTCCGCTCGGTCGACGGGGATGCCGCCGAGGCGGCGCATGATCGGGCCCCGCCATCCTCGGAAGAGGCTGCTCTTTCCGAGCCAGTGCACCTCGATGTCCAGGCGCCAGGCGATGGCCAGCATCAGCACGAAGTCCCAGTTCGACGTGTGCGGAGCGCCGATCAGGATCGTCGGGCGGGTGGGTGTGCCCTCAGCGGTGAGGGTCCAGCGGCTGAGCGTCCAGTACACGCGGGCGAGGAGTCGTTTGAGCACTCGTCAACCGTAGGGGAGTGCGGCTGTCCGTCCGCTGTCGATCGGCGTGTCGATTTCCGCGCCATCCGGTCTGAGCAGGCGTAGCATCTAATGATGGCCAAGACACAGGACTCCGTCGAGCAGGACGCGCCCGCCGCGCTCCAGCCGCTTCCGGACGCTCTGAACCTGCTCGAGAACGACTCCGCCGGGTACTGCAGCGGCGGCGTCTGCCATTTCTCTGCGCCGAAGACGCAGTAGCAGTCAGACGCCGCCGCTGCGGTGATCAGTGCGCGCCGTGCACTCCCCCGGCGATGTCATCTGCGGGCTTGCGCACGAACGCGCTGAGCGCGACGGCGGCGAGCGAGATGATCGCAGCGATCAGGAACGCCATTCGCGCACCCGGTGCGCCGGCCGCAGCCGTCGGCAGTCCTTCGGCCTCGCCGGCGTGCAGGATCGCCGAATACGTCACGGTGAGCACAGCCACGCCGGCCGCTCCACCGACCTGCTGGAGCGTGTTGAGCACAGCTGATCCGTGCGAGTACAGCGAACGCTGCAGGGATCCGAGCGAGGCGGAGAACAGCGGAGTGAACGACATCGCGAGTCCGACCGACATCGCGGCCTGCACGATGATCAGCACCCACCACACGGTGTGCTCGCCCACGGTCGAGTAGTAGAACAGCGCCGCCGAGACGAGGATCGTTCCGGGGATCAGCAGCGGACGGGTGCCGCGTGCGTCGTACACTCGGCCCATGATCGGACCGAGCAGACCCATCAGCACGGAACCCGGCAGCAGGATCAGTCCGGACTCGAGGGCGTTGAGGCCGGCGACGTTCTGCAGGTACTGAGGAAGGAGCGTCAGCGTGCCGAACATCGACAGCGCGAGGATCGTCATGATGATGACCGAGAAGGTGAAGTTCGCGGAACGGAACACGCGCAGGTCGAGCAGTGCGTCGTCGACGCGCTGCAGGATCAGCTGACGCCACACGAACAGCGCGAGTGCGACGGCGCCCACGACGAGCGCGACGATGCCCGCGGCCTCGCCGGATCCGCCCTCGCCGCCGAACTGACTGAGGCCGAAGACGATGCCACCGAATCCGAGAGCCGCCAGCGGGATGGAGAGCACGTCGAGAGGGACCTTGCGTGTCTCGCCGAGATTCGTCATCCACTTGGCGCCGATGAGGAGAGAGACGAGCGCGATCGGAAGGATGACCGCGAACAGTGCGCGCCAGTTGAGCGTCTCGAGGACGGCGCCGGCGAGCGTCGGGCCGATCGCGGGAGCGAGCGAGATGACGAGACCGACACGGCCCATCATCCGGCCACGCGACTGCGGCGGCACCACGTTCATGATCGTCGTCATGAGCAGCGGCATCATGATTCCGGTGCCGGCGGCCTGGATGACGCGGCCGGCGAGCAGCACCTCGAAGCCGGGCGCGACCAGCGCGACCAGGGTTCCGAGTGAGAACGAGATCATCGCCGCGATGAAGACCTGGCGCGTCGTGAAGCGCTGCAGGATGAAGCCGGTGGTCGGGATGACGACGGCCATCGTGAGCATGAACGCGCTCGTGAGCCACTGCCCGAGCTCGGGCGGGATGCCGAGATCTGCGTTCAGATGCGGGATCGCGATCCCCATCGTCGTCTCGTTGAGGATGGCGACGAACGCAGCGACGAGCAGGAGCCAGATCACCCGCATGTCGCTGCGAGAGATCTCCCCTCCTGACGACGCAGGGGGCGTGGTGATCGAACCGGTGTCGACGGCAGACATACGGCCTCCTAGGCACTGAAGAGGGGGAGATCGCGCGAGTGCGCGGGGACCATTCAGCGTAACCACAGGTTCGGACATTTCATTCCGGATCCGATCGAATCCGCTCTCAGCGGAGCATCGGGATGCCGCGGGCGACCCGGCGTCCGCCACCCTGACTACGCTGGCGACATGAGCATGGGTGGCGGTCGCGGCGGATTCCGCGGCGTGGACGAGAGCGCACAGCGTCGGCTCAATGCCGAGGCGCCGCGGATCAGCGGCCTCGGGGCCAGGGTCATCACCCTGTTCCGGCCGTACCGGTGGCGCATCTTCTGGACGGGCGTGCTGGTCGTCATCGGCGCCGGCATCGCGGTCATCCCGCCGCTGATCGTGCAGCGCATCTTCGATGACGCCCTCTTCCCCGTCGACGGCGGCGGTCCGCAGCTGCAGCTGCTCATCTGGCTCGTGTCCGCGATGGTCGGGCTGTTCCTGGTCTCCGCAGTCCTCGGCGTCGCCCAGACCTGGTTCACCTCGACGGTGGGCAACAGCGTCACCGGTGATCTGCGGGTACGGCTCTTCGAGCACCTGCAGGCGATGGAGCTCGGCTTCTTCACTCGCACGAAGACCGGGGTGATCCAGTCGAGGCTGCAGAACGACGTCGGCGGCGTATCCGGCGTGCTGACGAACACGGTCACCAGCATCCTCGGCAACGTGGTCACGGTGATCGCCTCGCTGGTCGCGATGATCCTGATCGATTGGCGGCTGACCCTGATCGCGGTCGTGCTGATGCCGTTCCTGATCATCGTGCAGCGACGCGTCGGCCAGGTGCGCGCGCGCATCGCAGGCGAGACGCAGGAGTCGCTGTCGGAACTGACCTCGATCACGCAGGAGACGCTGAGCGTGTCGGGCATGCTGCTGTCCAAGGCGTTCAACCGCCAGCGCACCGAATCCCAGCGCTACCAGGCGGAGAACCGCAACCAGGTGAAGCTCCAGGTGCGCAGGGCGATGAGCGGCCAGGGTTTCTTCGCCGTCGTCCAGGTGCTCATGGCGAGCGTGCCGGCCGTCATCTACCTCGTCTCCGGATACCTGATCGCGGGCGGTACCGGCGCGATCACGGCCGGGACCGTCGTCGCGTTCACCACCGTCCAGGCGAGACTGCTGCAGCCGCTGATGGGACTCATGCGGGTGTCGCTCGACCTTCAGACGTCGTCCGCGCTGTTCGCGCGCATCTTCGAGTACCTCGACCTGGTGCCGGAGATCCAGGACGCCCCGGATGCGACCACGGTCGCAGAAGCGCCGGGACCCCGTGGGCGGATCGAGTTCGACGACGTCGTCTTCCGCTATCCCGATGCCGCACCGGACGCGCGCCCCACGCTCCAGGGCGTCTCGTTCGTCGCGGAGCCCGGGAAGCACGTGGCGTTCGTGGGCCCCTCGGGCGCGGGCAAGACGACCGTGCTCTACCTCGCTCCGCGCCTGTACGAGGCGCACGGCGGGGCCGTGCTCTTCGCGGGGGCCGACGTCCGCACGCTCACGCAGGAGTCGATCATCGATCAGGTCGGGATCGTGTCACAGGAGACCTACCTCTTCCACGCGACGATCCGCGAGAACCTCCTGTACGCGAAGCCGGGTGCGACGGAGGACGAGGTGATCGCCGCCTGCGTCGCGGCTAACATCCATCACATCATCGCCGGATTCGAAGACGGTTACGACACGGTCGTCGGAGAGCGCGGTTACCGGCTCTCGGGCGGTGAGAAGCAGCGCATCGCGATCGCTCGCGTGCTGCTCAAGGACCCGCCCGTGCTGCTGCTCGACGAGGCCACATCGGCTCTCGACACCGTCTCCGAGCGCGTCGTGCAGGAGGCGCTGGACGAGGCGGCCAAGGGCCGCACGACCCTGACGATCGCACATCGGTTGTCGACGGTGATCGGCGCTGACGTCATCCACGTGCTCGAGGCAGGACAGATCGTCGAGTCAGGCACCCATGCCGAGCTCATCGCACGTGGCGGACTCTATGCCGAGCTCGCCGCGCAGCAGGTCGCAGCTTCTCGGGTGATCGAGACGGAGACGGTCATCGAGGAGGCCGTGGCCGGGGGAGTGAGCGCCGCGCTCGCCGAACGGCGGGCCGACCGCGCGCCGGAGGACTCTGCCGGAGCGGATGCGGTCGCGACACTGACGGCCTCGGTGCCGCTGCTCGACGCTCCGCGCGCCGACGAGAGGGTGTACCCGGCAGAGGGCTGAGCGCTGTCGGTGCACGGAGCTGGTCTCAGTGCACGGAGCTGGTCTCAGTGCACGGAGCTGGTCTCAGTGCACGGAGAGCCCGCCGTCGATGAACAGCGACTGACCTGTGACGTAGCTCGACCCCGCACCCGCCAGGAAGACGGCGGCTGCCGCGAAGTCCGAGGGCAGGCCGTTGCGACCGATCATCGTACGCGCGGCGAGGGCGGCGATCTGAGCGGGGTCCTCCTGCAGCCGGGCGTTCAGCGGTGTGAGCACGAACCCGGGGACGAGCGTGTTGCTCGTGACGCCGGTGCCGCCCCAGGCCTCGGCCTCGGACCGCATCAGCGACTCCACTGCGCCCTTGGACACACCGTAGATCCCGCTGCCGACGAAGGCACGGTGCGCCTGCTGCGAGCTGATGTGGATCAGCCGACCGTATCCGCGCTCGGCCATACCCACGCCGTAACGCTGCCCGAGCAGGAACGGTGCGAGGGCGTTGACGGTCATCGTCGCATCCCAGTCGTCCTCGGTGATCTCGGCGAAGGGCGGACGGATGTTGATACCGGCGGAGTTCACGAGGATGTCCGGCTCCCCGAACGGCACTGTGGCAGCTTCCGCCACGGCACGGATCCCCTCCCGGGTGCTGAGATCGCCGACGACGCCCGTTGCCCGGCATCCGGCATCCGTGAGCTCGGCGACGGTCGCATCGACCCTGGTCTCGCCGCGAGCGACGATCACGGTCGAGGCCCCCGCCTTCGCGAGTGCCGTGGCGATGCCGCGACCGATGCCGGAGCTGCCGCCGGTCACGACCGCCGTGCGGCCGTCGAGCGAGAAGAGGTCGGCGAGGTAGCCGTTCATGAGTCTCCTGGGAGTGCTCTCACCATGCCAGGGCAGCGGTGAGAGCGGGATCGGGGCGGGCATCGGCGTATTCGGGCAGCGCCTGGATCTCGGCGGCGAACGACTCCACGTCGCCGGCGTAGCGGGGATCGGGATGGGTGGCGGCGATCTCGAGGAGCGGCGGCAGGTCCATCGCGAGGATCAGTTCGAGTCGTGCGGTCACGGCGGCGTGCGCACCGGCGTCATGCAGCACGCGGATGCCTCCGCGGAGCGCGCGGAGATAGTCGCGGAGCACCGGAAGCTGCGCGCGGCCCTGGGTGATCGAGGTGCCGTCGGCCCGCAGCCGCCACCGGACGACCGTGTCCGGGATCACATCGAAAGCGCGTGCGCGCGTGTACATGAGCTGAGCGACCACCTGATCCTCGTAGGCGACCCCCTCGGGGAACCGCAGGTCGCTCCAGAACTCGGTGCGGCTGATCTTCGACCAGGCGACGATGTTCGCGCTGGCATGGGGGTGCTCGACGATCGTGGTTCCGAGTCGCGCCGGCGACGTGGCTGCCTCGACCCAGGGCTGCACGCGTCCCGGGATGTAGCGTTCGCCGTCGAAGCGCGAGCGCACGTAGGCACCGGCCACGAAGTCGCTCCCCGTCTCGATGAGGGTTCCGATGAGACGCTCGAGCGCGGTAGGGGTCAGCTCGTCGTCGCCGTCGAGGAACCCGACCAGAGGAGTGTCGACGAGATCCACACCCACGTTCCGCGCAGCACCGAGGCCGCGCGACGCCTCATGCCGCACCGCACGGAAGCGCGGGTCGGATGCCGCGGCCGCGGCGAAGATCTCGGCTGTATCGTCGGTCGAGCCGTCGTCGATGAGGATCGCATGCCACCGATTCTCGGTCTGCGCACGCAGCGAATCGAGTGCGGCCGGGGCGAAGCCGGCGATGTCGCGGCCGGGGACGATCAGGGTCACGATCGGGGCGGGGGCGGTCACCAGCCGAGTCTATGGCCGTGTACGAAGGTCTGGGCTCTCAGTCGTCTCGCCTCTCAGACACCTACGACGGCGCGCACCGACTCTGCCACGAGGGCTGCGAGGCGATCGGGAAGATCGTCGGGCAGCGGGGCATGACCGAAGGTGAACCGCACGGAGCTCTGCGCGACGGAGGGGGCGATGCCGCAGGAGAGCAGCACGTGCGACGGCTCGTCGCTTCCGGCGGCGCACGCCGAACCGCTCGACGACACCACGCCCCGGCGCTCCAGCTCGAGCAGCACGGCCTCGCCGCTCACCCCCGTGAAAGTGAAGCTCGCGGTTCCGGGGAGCCGCCTGACCGGATCTCCCGTGAGCGCGGCATGGGGAACGGCTGCGAGCACGGCGGCGATGAAACGCTGCGTCGCCGCTCCGACGAGGGCGCCGACGGTGCCGCGCTCCGCCTCGGCGAGCTCCAATGCCACGGCGAGGCCGACCGCCCCTGCGACGTTCTCCGTCCCCGACCGGCGTCCCCGCTCCTGACCGCCCCCGTGCAGGAGCGGTTCGAGGGGGACCCGGCCGCGCACGGCGAGGGCGCCGATCCCCTTGGGTGCTCCGAGCTTGTGCCCGGCGATCGCGATCGCATCCGCCCCGAGACCTGTGAGCGGCAGCCACCCCGCCGACTGCACCGCATCGACGTGCAGCGGAACGCCGGCTGCGCGGGTCACCTCCGCGAGCGAGGCCACGTCCTGGACAGTGCCGATCTCGTTGTTGGCGTGTCCGAGGGCGACCAGCGCGGTGTTCCGGCGGATGGCCTCTCGCAGGGATGCCACGGAGACCCGGCCGTGCGAGTCCACCGCCGCCGCAGTGACCTCGACGTCGTGGAAGCGTCGCAGGTAGTCCGCGGACTCCAGGATCGACTCGTGCTCGATCGGCGAGATCACCAGATGGCGGCGGTCGTCCGCGAGAGCGGCGAGTACGATCCCCTTGACCGCGAGGTTGTTCGCCTCAGTGCCGCCCGCGGTGAACACGACATCGCCGGCGCGCATCCCCAGCACACGCGCGACCCGCGACCTCGCATCGTCGAGCGCGCTCGCCGCAGCCTCGCCGTAGGTGTGGTGGCTGGAGGGGTTGCCGAACACGCCGGTGAGGTACGGGCGCATCGCATCGAGCACCTCCGGGCGGACCGGAGAGGTCGCAGCGTGATCGAGGTAGAGCATCGGGGTCAGTCGATCCGCACGTCCAGGCCGAGATCGAGCGCGCGCGCCGAGTGGGTGAGCGCGCCGACCGAGATCACATCGACCCCGGTGCTCGCGATGTCGCCGACCGTGTCGAGGGTCACCCCGCCGGACGCTTCGACCTGCGCGCGGTCGCCGATCAACGCCACACCCGCCCGGAGATCCTCGAGCGAGAAGTTGTCGAGCAGCACGGTGTGCGCTCCGCCGTCGAGCACGGCCCGGATCTGATCGAGCCGGTCGACCTCGACGACCACGTGGGTGGTATGGGGCAGGCGGGACAGCGCCTCGCGCAGGGCGGTGGCGAGGTCGACACCCGAGCGCTGCAGCACGGCGAGATGGTTGTCCTTGGCCATCACGGCGTCCGACAGCGAGTAGCGGTGGTTGTGCCCGCGGCCGGAGACCACGGCGTGACGCTCGAAGGCGCGCAGGCCCGGGGTGGTCTTGCGGGTGTCGGCGATGCGAGCCGAGGTCCCCTCGATCGCCCGCACATAGGCATCGGTCAGGGTGGCGATGCCGCTCATCCGCTGCGCGAAATTCAGCGCGACACGCTCCGCAGTGAGGATGCCGCGGGCCGAACCCGAGACCGAGGCCAGTACGTCACCGGGCGCGAAGCGATCGCCGTCGCCGACGTGCACATCGATCGTGATCGACGGATCCGTGAGAGCGAAGGCGGCCGAGATGACCTCACCGCCGCTGAAGATCCCGGCTTCCCTGGCGACCAGGTCGGCGGTGGCGGTGGCGTCAGCGGCAAGCAGCGTCGTGCTGGTGAGGTCGCCCCACGGTGCGTCCTCCTCGAGGGCGGCGCCGACGACGCGGGCGATGAGTGCGCGAGTGAGCATCAGACGGTCTCCAGAAGGGGCGAGGCGACGGGGTCGCGGTAGTGGGCGCCGACCGATTCGGTGCGGGCGAGGGCGGCGGATGCCGTGGCCTCGGCGAGCAGGAGCAGATTCGCGTCCTCGCGCTCGGCGACCGTGACGGGTGCGGGCGCCGTGGACCGCCAGCGGATCACGGCGTCGAGAGCGTGCTCGAGCCCCTCGTCCGTGCGGAGGAGCCCGACGTCATCCCACATCAGCCGCTGCAGTACGGAGCGACTGAACGGACTGCCGTCCGGGCGCGGTCGGGTGCGGCAAGTGCCGGCTGTGGATGCGCTGCGAGCATCCGTGGGGACGTGGGCGGGGACTGGCTTCCATGGCTTGCCCACGGCGGTCGCCGCGCGCGCGCCGAAGACAGCGCCCTCCAGCAGCGAGTTCGAGGCGAGCCGGTTCGCGCCGTGCACGCCGGTGCGGGCGACCTCGCCGACTGCGAAGAGGCCGGGGATCGACGTGCGGCCGTCGAGGTCGGTGACGACCCCGCCCATCAGATAGTGCGCGGCCGGGGTCACCGGAATGGGATGAATGGCCCAGTCGAAGCCGCGCTCGCGCGTCACCCGGTCGATCGTCGGGAAGCGGCGCGCCAGCACGCGTTCGCCCAGCATCGTGGCGTCGAGACGCACCGGGGAGTCCTGAGCTGCGGCCTGCCGCGCGAGCGCCCGGGACACGACGTCGCGGGGAGCCAGCTCGCCGTCGGGGTGGCTGTCGAAGGCGAAACGGCGACCGTCGACGTCGATGAGTGTCGCGCCCTCGCCGCGTACCGCCTCGGAGATCAGGAACGCCGGCCCCTCGGCGAGGACCGTCGGGTGGAACTGCATGAACTCCAGATCTGCGACGACCGCTCCCGCGCGCAGAGCGGCGGCGATGCCGTCGCCGGTGGTTCCCTCCGGGTTCGTGGTGTGCGCGTAGAGGTGACCGGCGCCGCCCGTGGCGAGAATCACCGCATCGGCCTCGAGGTCTGAGAGCGCACCCCCGACGAGCACGCGGACTCCGCACGCGACGCCGCCCACGATCATCAGGTCGGCGAGGAACGCGCCCTCGACCACCGTGATGGCGGCACGCCGGGTGGCGGCGACGAGCGCGCCCGCGATCGCGGCACCGGTCGCATCCCCACCGGCATGCACGATGCGGGCATGCCGATGCGCTGCCTCGCGTCCGAGGAGCAGTTCGCCATCGGGGCCGCGGTCGAACGCGACGCCTCTGGCGATCAGCTCGGCGATCCTCGCGGCGGCGTCGTGTACGAGCACGTCGACCGCAGCGCTGTCGGACAGCCCTGCTCCCGCGTCGATCGTGTCTGCGGCGTGCTGAGCTGCGGAGTCCGCCGGGCCGTACATCCCGGCGACGCCGCCCTGCGCGAACCCGGTGCATCCGTCGCCGAGCACCCCCTTCGTCACGACCGTCACCGCGTGCCCCGCCTCGTGGGCATGCAGTGCGGCGGTGAGGCCGGCGATTCCCGAGCCGACGACGACGACGTTCATCGGGCGCTCGCCATCACCGGCGGCTTCGCCGCCAGCATCCGCTCGAGAGCGACCCGCGCGGGGTCGGCCACGTCCGAAGTCACCGTGATCCGGTTGGGAGTGCGGCCTGCCACGAGCTCCTCCAGCACCCACGCCAGGTATCCGGGGTGGATGCGGTACATCGTCGAGCACGGGCACACCACGGGGTCGAGGCAGAAGATCTCGTGCTGCGGGAACTGCGCGGCCAGCCGGCGTACGAGGTTGATCTCGGTGCCGATCGCGAAGGTAGTGGGCTCTGTCGCGGCGGCGATCGCCCGGCGGATGTAGTCCGTGGAGCCTGCCTCGTCTGCGGCGTCCACGACGTCCATCGGGCACTCCGGGTGCACGATGACGCGCACGTCGGGGTGCTCCGCCCTCGCCTGGTCGATCTGAGCCACCGTGAAGCGCCGGTGCACCGAGCAGAACCCGTGCCACAGGATGACGCGCGAATCGAGCAGATCGGATGCCGTGGAGCCGCCGAGCGCCTTGCGCGGGTTCCACATCGGCATCTGCTCGAGCGGCACGCCCATCGCCTTCGCGGTGTTGCGCCCCAGATGCTGATCGGGGAAGAACAGCACCCGCCGACCGCGCTCGAACGCCCACTCGAGCACCGTCTGCGCGTTCGACGAGGTGCAGACGATCCCGCCGTGCCGGCCGACGAAGCCCTTGATCGCGGCAGAGGAGTTCATGTACGTGACGGGAATCACCGGCACTCGGCCGCTCTCATCCGGAGCGTCGAGATCACCCAGGACCTCGGCGAGCTGTTCCCAGCAGTCCTCGACCTGATCGATGTCGGCCATGTCGGCCATCGAGCATCCGGCGGCGAGGTTCGGCAGGATGACCGCCTGGTCGGGGCCGGAGAGCAGGTCGGCGGTCTCTGCCATGAAATGCACGCCGCAGAAGACGATGGCCTCGGCATCCGGTCGCTCCTTCGCCGCGGTCGCGAGCTGGAACGAGTCGCCCACGTAGTCGGCGTGACGCACGACCTCCTCGCGCTGGTAGAAGTGTCCCAGCACGACGGCTCGGTCGCCGAGCGTGGCCTTCGCCGCACGTATGCGCTCGTCGAGTTCGTCTTCGCTCGCCTCGCGATAGTCCACCGGCAGCTCGCCCTGACGCGGTGCTCCGGTCGGGATGACGTCACCCATCGAGGATCCGGGACCGTATCCGGGGCGTGCGTCGAAGTCCCAGGGGCCGGACGCGAGGTCGGTCGTGCAGGTCGCGTCGGTCGACGCGCCCGAGACGATCGACTGGATCGCGTGGTCGACCGAGGCGTCGAGAAGCTGGACGGTCGGGGTCGGAACGAAGGTGGTGCTCATCGAGTGCTCGTTTCCTCGGGGCCGAGGGGGCCGTGATCGGCCAGCTCGACATCGGTGTTGTAGCGGTACAGGCGGGCGGGGCGGTGGCTGCCGGTGCGGAACTGATCGGTGGGGAGGAGATTGCCGGCGGACTCGACCTGTCGGCGGAAGTTGGCCGGGTCGAGGTGCTTGCCGAGGATCGCCTCGTAGGCCTCTCGAAGGTCGGCCAGAGTGAACTCCGCCGGCAGGAAGCCGTGCGCGACCCGGCTGTAGCCGACCTTGCTTCGCAGGCGCCAGAGGGCGTAGTCGACGATCTTGCGGTGATCGAAGGCGAGCGGCGGCACGTCGCCGAGATCGAACCAGCGGACATTCTCGGGGGCGAGACCGGATGCGCGATGCGCGGCGCTCTGCGCATCGACCTCGTCCTGGCGGAGCAGCGCCCAGTAGACGATCGACACGACGCGCGTGGGGGAGCGGTCGACGGCCCCGAACGCGTAGAGCTGCTCGAGATAGCTGGGCGTGAGACCCGTGGTCTCGGCGAGTGTGCGGGCGGCGGCGTCCACCGGCGATTCGGTCGGGGTCAGCCAGCCTCCGGGAAGCGCCCATTGATCGGCGAACGGCTCGCGGGTGCGCAGCACCAGCGGCAACGCGAGCACAGCCGCGCCGTCCTCGGTGCGACGCAGCGTCAGGATCACCGTCGACACGGCCACGTCGATGCCCCTGGTTTGAGTCATATCTACCTTAACCTCCGAGATCGATCTTAGTGTCATCGAGACTCTTAGTGCACCTCTGTGACGGACGGGTCCCGAGGCCGAAACGTTATACGCCAGCGTTCTGAACCCTTGTCGCCCGCATGGCTATTTGTTAGGTTACTGTCCTAACAAATCCCTTTCACGGGATCTGTCGCGAGTTCCGATCTGGGACTCGGCTCCATCCCGGAGATCCCTCCTGCAGTGCAGCACCGAGAGGAAATACAGAATGATCCGTAACGGAAGGCGCAAGATCGCGCTCACCGCTGTGGCGGGGGCATCCGTCCTCGCCCTGGGTTTGACGGCCTGTGGCGCAGGCGGCGGCAGCGAGGGGAGCGGTGGCGATGGCGACCGGGCTCTTCGCGTGTGGGCCGGCAGCCAGACCCCCATCACCGCGAACTACAACCCGTTCGCACCGACCGTGCTCCATGGCGCGCTCGGTCCCATCTATGAGCCGCTGTTCTTCTTCAACAAGACGGCGGACTCCGAGCCCGTCGGCCTGATCGGCGATTCGTACGAGTACAACGAGGACGGCACGGTGATCACGGTCACCATCAAGCCCGATCTGAAGTGGAGCGACGGCGAGCCTCTCACCGCCGCCGACGTGGCGTTCTCGTTCACCTACGAGGCCAACAACCCCGAGGGCAACGGTCTCGTCTCCGCCGAGGCGACTGACGACACCACCGTCGTCCTCACCTACACCAGCGCGCAGTACACGACCGAGTTCCAGCGTCTCGGCTCGACCTACATCCTTCCCGAGCACGTCTGGTCGGAGGTCACCGACTTCGCCAACTTCGCGAACGAGGATCCGGTGGGCTCGGGCGCGTACGTCGTCGACAAGACGACGAGCGAGTCGTACACGCTCGTCGCCAACGAGAACTTCCGCGATGCCGACGATCTCGGCGTCAAGAAGGTCCAGTACATCGCCGTCGACAACAACCAGACCGCGCAGGATCTGCTCGCCGCCGGCAAGCTCGACTGGACGGGTATGTTCATCCCGAATCCGGACGACGTCACGGGCAACGGCGCGATCGAGTGGATCAACACGCCGCAGGACCCGACTGTGCTCTACACCTGCTCGAACGCCGAGCTCGGCTGCACCGGTCCCCAGACCGATGTCGCCGTGCGTCAGGCGCTCAACGTCGCCATCGACCGCGCGGCGATCAAGGACAAGGCGTTCGTCGGGCTGACCGGCGACATCTCGCCGACGTTCGCGCTGCTCCCGCGTGACGAGAAGTGGGTGGCGGACCCGGCCAACGAGGTCAGCCCGCAGGAGGCGAACGCCGCAGAGGCGGGCGAGATCCTCGAGGCTGCCGGTTACACCAAGGACGGCGACTACTACTCCAAGGACGGGAAGCCGCTCGAGCTCAGCCTGATCTCGGTCGACGGCTGGACCGACTACAACGATGCCGCGAAGCTGATCGCAGAGCAGGCCGAGGCGGCCGGCATCAAGGTCACCGCGTCGACCGTGCAGTGGCAGGAATTCTCCGATGCCCGTCAGGGCGGGGACTTCCAGCTGATCGTCGGCGGTGTCATCGGCACGTCGGTCGCCGATCCGTTCCAGATCTACCGCGACTGGTTCGGCGGCACAACGGTCGGATCCACCGCAGCCGTGGGGTCGGAGGTACCGGCCGGGCGCTGGAACTTCAGCCGCTACAGCAACCCGGTCGTCGATGAGGCGGTCCAGGCCGCGATCAGCACCAACGACGAGGCGGAGAAGAAGGCGCTGTACGGAACGATCCAGACCGAGATCGTCCGCGACCTTCCTTACATCCCGCTCGTGATCAACGCCACGCAGACCTTCTACAACACGAAGGACTTCACCGGCTGGCCGACGGAGGAGGACCTCTACGCCTTCCCGCCGTCCTGGGGAGCGATCGCGGCGGGATACATCCTGACGCAGCTCGAGCCGGCGAACTAACCGAATGACGTCGGGGGAGCAGGAAGCACGGTCAGTGACATGAAGTTCTATGCACGAAGAATCGGGTTCTACGCATTCACGCTGTGGGCCGCGATCTCACTCAACTTCCTGCTTCCCCGGCTCATGCCGGGGAACCCGGCGGACATCATGATCGCCAAGATGCAGCGTGCGGGCGGCGAGGTCTCCGAGACCACGATCCGCAACATCAAGCTGCTGCTCGGCGGTGATGACTCCTCCCTCTGGGACCAGTACATCGCGTACTGGGGGCGCATGTTCCAGGGCGACCTGGGCATCTCCGTCACGAAGTTCCCGGCCCCGGTGAGTGAGTTGATCGGGCAGGCTCTGCCGTGGACGCTCATCCTCGTCGGCACCGTGACCGTGATCTCGTTCGTGCTCGGCGTCGTGCTCGGCGCCTGGGCCGGATGGAAACGCGGAACGTGGGTCGATCACCTGATCCCGGCGACCACCGTGCTGCAGTCCATTCCGTACTTCTGGATGGCGCTCCTCCTCGTCTCGGTGTTCGCGGTCGGACTCGGCTGGTTCCCGATCTTCGGCGGCTACGACGTGTTCGACTTCCCGGACGGCCCCGAGCCGACCTGGGCGTTCTTCGCGGATGCGCTCTCGCACGCGATCCTTCCTGCGATCACCATCGTGATCTCGTCGGTGGGTGGCTGGATGTTCGGGATGCGCAACATGATGGTGCAGACCATGGCCGAGGACTACGTGCTCACGGCCGAGGCCAAGGGGCTCCGTCCTCGTCGCATCATGACGACGTACGCGGCTCGCAACGCCGCGATCCCGTCGATCGCAGGCTTCTCGATCACCTTGGGGTTCGTGGTGGCGGGTTCCATCGTCATGGAGCAGGTGTTCACGTACCCGGGCATCGGCAAGCTGATGTTCCAGGCGGTCACGAACAACGACTATGCGCTGATGCAGGGGCTCTTCCTCGTCATCACCATCACGGTGCTCGCCGCCAACTTCATCATGGACCTCGTCTATGGCTTCATCGACCCGAGGGCTCGCCAGAATGTCTGACACCGAGAACACAGTGCTGATCACGAAGGATCAGCCCATGACCCAGCCAGCGAGCACGATCTCGCTCGCGACGCAGCGCGGCCGCAAGCGCCGCCGAGTGCTCCCGACGACCTCGCCGAAGTTCATCGCCGGGGCGGTGATCGTGATCGCGATCGTGCTGTTCGCGATCATCGCGCCGATCTTCTCGCAGAACCCTCGGAGCACCGACAACCCTGCTCTGCTCCCGCCGTCGCCGGAGCACTGGCTCGGCACCACCAAACTCGGCAACGACATGTTCGCCCAGCTCGCGATCGGCGCTCAGGGATCGCTCCTGGTCGGTGTGGTCGCCGGCGGCATCGCCATCATCCTGTCGCTGCTGTTCGGCGTCCTCGCGGGGTACCTCGGCGGCTGGCGCGAGGACACGCTCGCCCTGCTCACGAATGTGATGATCGTGATCCCCGGCCTGCCGCTGGTGATGGTGATCTCCTCCTTCGTCCCGCAGCGCAGCTGGCAGCTCGTCGCGTTCGTGCTCGGCATCACCTCCTGGGCCGGTGCGGCCTATGTACTCCGACTGCAGACGCGATCGCTGCGCACCCGCGACTACGTCTACGCGTCCAAGGTCGCGGGGGAGCGATCCTTCCGCGTCATCCTGGTCGAGATCATGCCGAACCTGCTGCCGCTGCTCACGGCGCAGTTCCTCTTCGCGATCATCTTCGCGATCCTCGGCGAGGCAGGCCTGTCGTACCTCGGCCTCGGGCCGAACTCGTCCATCACCTGGGGCACCATCCTCAACGACGCGCAGTCGGGGCAGGCGCTCGGGCGAGGGGCCTGGTGGTGGTTCGTGCCGCCGGGAATCATGATCGCCATGCTCGGCGCGGGGCTCTCACTCATCAACTTCGCGATCGACGAGGTCATCAACCCCAAGCTGCGCAATGCGCCGGACGCCGCTCGTCGTGTGCGCAAGGCCGCCAAGACGAAGGGGATCGCCGCATGAGCGCTCCGGATGCCGTGCTCACCGCACGCGACGTGTCGATCGAGTACGAAGTGGATCCGCCCGTGAAGGCGGTGCGCAACGTCTCGCTCACCCTCAATCGAGGAGAGATCCTCGGCCTGGCCGGCGAATCGGGCTGTGGCAAGACCACCCTCGCCTACGGTATGAATCGGCTGCTCAAGGCGCCGGCACTCATGACGAGCGGCGAGATCGTGTTCCACGACCGCGACGGCCACGACATCGACATCGTCGCACTCGACGGAGACGGCCTGCGCGCCTTCCGTTGGGACAAGATCTCGATGGTGTTCCAGGGGGCGATGAACTCGCTCAACCCGGTGATCAGCGTCAAGGCGCAGATCTTCGACATCTTCGAGACCCACCGCCCCGGCATGTCCAAGAAGGACAGACAGGCCAGGGCCGAGGAGCTGCTGACGCTGGTCGGTGTCGACCCCTCGCGGTTGACGAGCTTCCCGCACGAGCTGTCCGGCGGCATGCGGCAGCGGATGATGATCGCGATGGCGCTCGCGCTGGACCCCCAGGTGATGATCATGGACGAGCCCACCACCGCGCTCGACGTGGTCGTGCAGCGGGGGATCATCCGCGAGATCATGCGGCTGCGCGAGCGGCTGGGGTTCGCAGTGATCTTCATCACGCACGACCTGCCGATGCTGATCGAGATCAGCGACAGGATCGCCGTGATGCTGCAGGGGCAGATCGTGGAGGAGGGCACAGCGGAGGAGATCTACCGCACGCCCCAGCACGAGTACACGAAGAAGCTGCTGTCGAGCTTCCCGAGTCTGACCGGTGAGCGCGGCGACTTCGTCCGCACCGGCAGCCAGCCCAGTCAGGAGGAGATCCGATGAGTGCTCCCACCCTCGAAGCCCGCAATCTGGTGAAGGACTTCACCCTGCGATCAGGGCTCAGGACCTCGATCCTGCACGCCGTCAAGGACGTCTCGTTCACGATCGAGGCGGGGAAGACGGTCGCCCTCGTCGGCGAGTCGGGGTCGGGCAAGTCGACGATCGCCCGGATGCTGATGAAGCTCGAGACGCCGACGAGCGGGCAGATCCTGCTCGACGGCAGCGACTCGGGGATGCGGGGCCGCGCGGTCGAGGAGTACCGGTCGCAGGTGCAGATGGTCTTCCAGGATCCGTTCGCCTCGCTGAACCCGTTCCACACGATCATCCACCACCTGGAGCGCCCGATCAGGCTCCACCATCCGAAGCTCTCCGGCGCAGAGGTTCGGGCGCGCGCGATCGAGCTGCTCGAGCGGGTGCGACTGTCACCGGGGGAGAGCTTCGCCGAGCGCCGCCCGCATGAGCTGTCCGGTGGGCAGCGGCAGCGGGTGGCCATCGCGCGGGCACTCGCCCCGGGGGCGCGGTTCATCGTCGCGGATGAGCCGGTCTCGATGCTCGACGTCTCGATCCGGCTCGGGGTGCTCAACCTGCTGGCCGATCTGCAGCGGGAGGAGAACCTCGGCGTGCTGTACATCACGCACGATCTCGCGACGGCCCGCCACTTCAGCGACGAGATCATGGTCCTCTACAAGGGCGACGTCGTCGAGCGGGGGCCAGCAGACGAAGTCATCCTCGATCCGCAGCACGACTACACGAAGACGCTGTTGGGCGCAGCGCCCGAGCCGGAGAACCTCGGCCGCCTCCGTGACGAGGTGCGGGCAGAGCTCGCCGGCCGCTGAGCACCCTTCCGGTCGCACTCTGTGTCGCCGACGATCCGTTCGCGCGACACGAAGTGCGACCGGAATGCCGCCTGTCTCGGCGAGGGCGACCCGCTAGACTGAACGCACAAGTGAAGACAGGCCGAATGACCCACGCGGGAGAGCCCCGGCGAACGCAGCCGGGCACCGAAGGAGCAAGCCTCCCCGCCAATCTCTCAGGTACGCGTACCGCGCGGTTCCGGCCACTCTGAAAAGCGATTTCCAGCGAAGCGAGAAATCGGGTTGAGCGAGGCCGCCGGAGGCGCCCGAGCCGAAACCCTGGCGACATGCATTCCGCGCGTCTCCGTCTCTTCGCCGGTGGTCCGCCGACGGTGAAAGCCCAGTCTCTGGGTGAAGCTCTCAGGCCCATGACAGAGGGGGAGTTCCGAGGAACGGCGACACCGCTGTTCCGCCCGACCCAGCCCGGGAGAACTCCATGTCCGACCCTCGCTACACCCCGCTCCGCGAGCGCCATGAGGCGCTCGGCGCCTCGTTCACCGATTTCGGCGGCTGGCAGATGCCGGTGCGCTACACCTCCGACCTCGCCGAGCACCACGCGGTGCGTCAGGCCGCCGGGATCTTCGACATCTCGCACATGGCGGAGTTCATGATCACCGGAGACTTCGCAGGCGCCTTCCTCGACTACTCTCTCGCCGGTCGTCTGTCGGCGATGTCCGTCGGCAAGGCGAAGTACTCGCTCATGCTGGCCGACGACGGCGGGATCATCGATGACGTCATCGTCTACCGCCTCGCCGAGGATCGGTTCCTGGTGATCGCGAACGCGGGCAACCGCGGATTCGTCGACGGGGCGTTCGCTTCGCGGATCCGTTCGTTCCCCTCACGGATCGAGCGTGAACGGCCGGCGCTCACGGCCGGCGAGGAGCGCACCTTCGAGGGCTTCCTCGGAGACCGCGGCGTCGACGTCGAGGACGTCTCCGACGAGTACGCGCTGCTCGCCGTGCAGGGCCCCGCATCCGAGAGCATCCTCTCGACGACGGCGGGCATCACCGACCTCGGGACCCCGTGGTCGGAGCAGAAGTACTATGCCTGGGCCGATGCCTCGTTCCTCGAAGGCCCGCTGCTCCTCGCCCGCACCGGGTACACGGGGGAGGACGGCTTCGAGCTTCTCGTCCGGGTCGCCGACGCCCCGGCGCTCTGGGACGCGCTCGTCGAGGCCGGTCAGGCGCACGGTCTCGTCCCGGCCGGTCTCGCCGCACGCGACACGCTCCGGCTCGAGGCGGGTATGCCCCTCTACGGCCACGAACTCTCCCGTGAGACCAAGCCGTCGCAGGCCGGTCTCGGCCGGGTCGTCGTCTCCGACAAAGAGACCTTCATCGGCAAGGGCGCGGTGGATGCCGCATCCGATGCCCCGGTGCTCGTGGGCCTCGTCGCTGAAGGCAAGCGCGCAGGCCGTGCCGGATACCCCGTCGTCGATCAGGACGGCGGCGTACTCGGCGAGATCACTAGCGGTGCGCTGAGCCCGACGCTCGGTCACCCGATCGCCATGGCCTACGTCGAACCGTCTTCCGCTGCGGAGGGAACCGCAGTATTCCTTGATGTGCGGGGGACCAGGATCCCCGCGACCGTGACCGCTCTGCCTTTCTACCGGAGGACCAAATGACCGACCTCAACGCCCTCAGCTACACCGACGAGCACGAGTGGATCGCCGCTGACGGCGACACCGTGACGATCGGCATCACCGACTACGCGGCCGACAAGCTGGGCGACGTCGTGTTCGTCGAGCTCCCCGCCGTCGGCACCGAGATCGCCGCAGGCTCCGTCGTCGGCGAGATCGAGTCGACCAAGTCGGTCGGCGAGCTCTACGCACCGGTCACCGGCACGGTCGTCGAGATCAACGACACCGTCGTCGATGACCCCTCGCTCGTGAACGCGGAGCCGTTCGCCGGCGGCTGGCTCATCAAGGTCGCAGTGGCCGCGGGTGCGCTCGAGGGTCTGATGGACCGCGACGCGTACGTCGCTCTGACGGAGGGCTGATCGACCAGTGGTCTCCTTCGCCGATCGTCACATCGGAACCACCGAATCCACGCAGCGCCAGATGCTCGACGCGCTGGGTGTCGAGTCCGCGCTCGAGGACTGGAGCCCGGTCGAGGCGCTGATGCGCCAGGCCGTGCCCTCCTCGATCTTCACCTCAGCCTCCATGGACTCGGTCATCCCTCGCGCAGCGAGCGAGACCGAGGCTCTCGCCGAGCTGCGGGCGATCGCCGCTCGCAACACGGTGAACCGGCCGATGATCGGCCTCGGGTACTACGGCACGGTCACCCCGCAGGTGATCCAGCGCAACGTGCTCGAGAACCCCTCCTGGTACACGGCCTACACGCCGTACCAGCCGGAGATCTCGCAGGGGCGCCTCGAGGCGCTGATCAACTTCCAGACGATGGTGGCCGAGCTCACCGGTCTCACCACGGCGAACGCGTCGATGCTCGACGAGTCGACCGCGGTCGTCGAGGGGATGCTTCTGGCGCGCCGAGCGTCGAAGAAGGCGTCGAATGTGTTCGCCGTCGACGCCGACGCCTTCCCGCAGACGAAGGCACTGCTCGAGACCCGGGCCGAGGCGGTGGGCATCGAACTGGTGTCCGTCGACTTCGCGGCCGGCGAGGGGCTGCCCGCGGAGCTGTTCGGCGTCTTCGTGCAGTACCCGGGGGCTTCCGGACGAGTGTGGAACCCGGCAGCCGTGATCGATGCGACGCACCTGGCGGGCGGACTCGCCGTCGTCGCGGCCGATCTGCTCGCGCTGACCCTCATCGCGTCGCCGGGCTCGCTCGGCGCCGATGTCGCGGTCGGGACGACCCAGCGCTTCGGCGTGCCCATCGGCTTCGGAGGCCCGCACGCCGGCTACATGGCCGTGCGTGCCGGACTCGAGCGGCAGCTGCCCGGGCGCCTCGTCGGAGTCTCGGTCGATGCGGACGGCAAGCCGGCGTACCGGCTGTCCCTGCAGACCCGCGAGCAGCACATCCGCCGTGAGAAGGCGACCAGCAACATCTGCACCGCGCAGGTCCTGCTCGCGGTCATGGCGTCGATGTACGCGGTCTACCACGGGCCTGACGGGCTGAAGACGATCGCGCGGGAGGTCGCGGCCAAGACCGCGATGCTGCGCGAGTGGCTCGCCGATGCGGGGGCCGACGTCGTGCACGACTCGTTCTTCGACACCCTCCAGGTGCGTGTTCCGGGGCGAGCGGCCGAATACGTGGAGCAGGCTCATCACGGCTTCGGCATCCTGCTGCACGCCGCTGACGCCGACACGATCGGCATCTCGGTCGACGAGACCACCACGGTCTCCGAGCTCCACCAGGTCGCCCAGGTGTTCGGCGGCGCCCGGGAGCGGGCATTCGGGTTCTTCGGATCCGGATCGCAGGGCGCCCTGCCCGGTGACCTGCTGCGCCAGGACGAGTACCTCACGCACCCCGTGTTCCACGCGCACCGCAGCGAGACGGCGATGATGCGCTACCTCAAGAGCCTCGCGGATCGTGACTACGCGCTCGATCGCGGCATGATCCCGCTCGGGTCGTGCACGATGAAGCTCAACGCCGCCACCGAGATGGCATCGATCACGTGGCCGGAGTTCGCGGGCATCCACCCGTTCGCACCGGCATCCGATGTCGAGGGGTACCTCGACATGATCACCCAGCTCGAGGCGTGGCTCGCCGAGGTCACCGGGTACGACGCGGTGTCGCTGCAGCCGAACGCGGGTTCGCAGGGTGAGCTCGCAGGGCTTCTCGCGATCCGCGGCTACCACCTGGCGAACGGCGACGCGCAGCGCACGGTGTGTCTGATCCCGTCGTCGGCCCACGGGACGAACGCCGCCTCGGCGGTACTGGCGGGGATGAAGGTCGTCGTCGTCGCCTGCGACGAGCTCGGCAACGTCGACCTCGATGACCTGCGGGCGAAGATCACGGCGCACGCCGACGAGCTGTCCGCCCTGATGATCACCTATCCGTCCACGCACGGTGTCTACGAGCAGGACGTGGTGGAGATCACGACCGCCGTGCACGACGCCGGCGGACAGGTCTATGTCGACGGTGCGAACCTCAACGCGCTGCTCGGCTACGCGCGCTTCGGCGACCTGGGCGGCGACGTCTCGCACCTCAACCTGCACAAGACGTTCGCGATCCCGCACGGCGGCGGCGGCCCCGGTGTGGGCCCTGTCGCGGCCAAGGCGCACCTCGCGCCCTACCTGCCGTCGCACCCGCTCGCGCAGCGGGCGGAGCACGCGGGCGGATTCGTCTTCGAGGGCGGCGCGGTGTCGGCGGCACCGTACGGCTCGGCGGGCATCCTCCCGATCTCGTGGTCGTACGTGCGGATGATGGGGGCCGACGGCCTCCGCCATGCGACCGCCGCAGCGGTGCTCTCGGCGAACTACATCGCCGCGCGCCTCGGCGAGCACTACCCGGTGCTGTACGCGGGCGAGAACGGCCGCGTCGCGCACGAGTGCATCCTCGACCTGCGTCCTCTCAAGGAGGCGACCGGGATCACGGTCGATGACGTCGCCAAGCGCCTCATCGACTACGGCTTCCACGCCCCGACCATGTCGTTCCCCGTCGCCGGCACGCTGATGGTCGAGCCCACGGAGTCCGAGGATCTCGGCGAGATCGAGCGCTTCATCGAGGCCATGATCATGATCAAGGCCGAGGCGGATGCAGTTGCGGCGGGCCGCTGGCCCGCCGACGACAACCCTCTGGTGCACGCGCCGCACACCGCGGTCTCGCTGATCGCGGGGGAGTGGAACCACTCGTACACCCGCGAGGACGCCGCCTATCCGGTGCACGCCCTGGTCGCCGGAAAGTACTGGCCGCCGGTGCGCCGCATCGACCAGGCGTACGGAGATCGCAACCTCGTCTGCGCCTGCCCGCCGATCGAGGCCTTCGCCTGACACCCCCACGAGAAGCGGGGCCGGATGCTGATCGCATCCGGCCCCGCTTCTCGTTTCCGTGCATTCCCGCATGTTTCCGCGATATTACGTATGGTCACCACTCAGTAACGGTTCATTAGCCGAGTGCGATGCCGCCTGAAACGCGGGTTACAGTCAACTATCCCTACGCGCTCGATTGTGAGCGCGCAGTCTGATGAATTCCGTCCACAGGAGGACACAAGTGAAGCGCAACAAGATCGCCCTTGCGGGCACCGCGCTGTTCGCGATCGGCGCCCTGGCGCTCGCGGGCTGCGCGAGCGGTGGAGGCAACGAAGGCGACGGCGGCTCCGGCGCGAACGTCGACGCAGATGCCATCATCACCACGAACGGCTCCGAGCCGGAGAACCCGCTGATCCCGACCAACACCAACGAGGTGGGTGGCGGAAAGATCCTCGACGAGATCTTCGCTGGTCTGATCTACTACGACGCCGAAGGCGCCCCGGTCAACGACGTGGCTGAGGAGATCACCACGGAGGACCCGCAGAACATCACCGTCAAGATCCGTGAGGGGCTGACCTTCACCGATGGTGAAGAGGTCACCGCCGACAACTTCATCAAGGCGTGGAACTACGGCGCACAGGCAGAGAACGCCCAGCTGTCGGGCTACTTCTTCGAGGACATCGAAGGCTTCATCAACGACGCGGGCGACCCGGCCAACCCCGATGACGACATCTTCGGTGCACAGGGCGACATGGCCGGCCTGAAGCAGGTCGACGACTACACCTTCACGATCGCGCTGAACAAGCCGGCCTCCGACTTCGCTCTGCGTCTCGGCTACTCGGCGTTCTACCCGCTGCCCGACGCGGCCTTCGAAGACATCGAGGCGTTCGGCCAGAACCCGATCGGCAACGGCCCGTACAAGATCGGCGCCGACGACGCGTGGCAGCATGACGTCCAGATCGATCTCGTCCGCAACGACGATTACGACGGCCCCCGCAAGGCGGCCAACGGCGGTCTGACGATCAAGTTCTACGCGACGCAGGAAGCGGCATACGCAGACCTGCTGTCGAACGAGGTCGACGTCATCGACGCGATCCCGACGAACTCGCTCCCGGTCTTCGCCGACGAGCTCGGTGACCGTGCCGTGAACCAGCCCTCGGCTGTGTTCCAGTCGTTCACCATCGGCCAGTTCCTCCCGCACTTCAGCGGCGAAGAGGGCCAGCTGCGTCGTCAGGCGCTGTCGATGGCGATCAACCGCGAAGAGATCACCGAGACCATCTTCTCGGGTACGCGCACCCCGGCAGCCGACTTCACGTCGCCGGTCATCGACGGCTGGTCCGACTCGGTTCCCGGTAGCGAGGTCCTCGACTTCGATCCCGAGAAGGCGAAGGAGCTGTGGGCCGAGGCCGACGCCATCTCCCCGTGGGACGGCGAGTTCAAGATCGCGTACAACTCCGATGGCGGACACGACGCCTGGGTCGACGCGGTGAGCAACAGCATCAAGAACACGCTGGGCATCGAGGCATCGGGTGACCCGTACCCGACCTTCCAGGATCTTCGCACGAAGATCAACGACCGCTCCATCACCACGGCAGCGCGTTCGGGCTGGCAGGCCGACTACCCGGGTCTGTACAACTTCCTCGGACCGCTCTACGCCACGGGCGCCGGTTCCAACGACGGTGACTACTCGAACCCCGAGTTCGACGACCTCATCTCCGCAGGCATCAGCAACCCGGACGCCGACGCTCAGCTCGAGGACTTCACCAAGGCGCAGGAGGTCCTGTTCCAGGATCTTCCCGCGATCCCGCTGTGGTACTCGAACGTGACCGGTGGCTTCAGCGAGAACGTCGACAACGTCACGTTCGGCTGGAACTCGGTTCCGCTGTACTACGAGATCACGAAGGCCGGCGAGTAAGTCTGACGGCACTTCACCTGTGAGGCGGTGACGATTCTTCGTCACCGCCTCACAGGCTTGTGTTCACGTAGCTTTCTTTCCCCTCTAAGAAGGGACTAGCGGATGCTCGGTTACATTCTGAGGCGTCTTCTGCAGGTGATCCCGGTCTTCTTCGGAGCCACCCTGCTCATTTACTTCCTGGTGTTCGCCATGCCCGGCGACCCGATCCTCGCCCTGTTCGGCGACAAGACGCCGAGTCCGGCGGTCGTCAACCAGCTGCGGGAGCAGTACCACCTGAACGACCCGTTCATCGTGCAGTACTGGTACTACATCACCGGTGTTTTCCAGGGAGACCTGGGCACCACGTATTCCGGTCGACCGGTGTCGGCGGTCCTCGCCGCCACGCTTCCGGTCACAGGACGACTGGCCGTGATGGCGATCGCCATCGAGTTCGTGCTGGCGATCATCATCGGAACGATCTCTGCCCTCCGCAAGGGCAAGCTGTTCGACAACGTGTCTTTGATCGTGGCGCTCGTCGCGATCGCGATACCGATCTTCGTGGTCGCCTTCCTCGCTCAGTACTTCCTGGCGATCCAACTCGGATGGTTCAAACCCACGGTGGGCGCGGACAACGACTGGGGTGGGCTCTGGCTTCCAGCCATCGTGCTCGGCTTCAGCCTCTACGCCGTGAGCATGCGTCTGATGCGCAGCTCCGTCATCGAGACCCTGAACCAGGACTGGGTGCGCACCGCTTACAGCAAGGGGCTCTCGCGCAACCGCGTGCTCCCCGTGCACGTGCTGCGCAACTCGCTGATCCCCGTGATCACCAACTCCGCGACGAACTTCGGTGTGCTGCTCGTCGGCGCGACCGTCACCGAGGGCATCTTCAACGTGCCCGGTGTCGGCAACACCCTGTTCCAGGCAATCCAGCGCGGCGAGGGCCCGACGGTCGTCTCGTTCGTGACGGTGTTCGTCATCCTGTACGTGTTGGTGAACCTTCTCATCGACCTTCTTTACGGTCTGCTCGACCCGAGGATTCGCTATGCCTGATCCCACCTCCCAGAAGCACTACGTCGCCCCGGTCGAGACCGAGTCGATCGCCGTCGACGTCGTCCGCATCTCCGACAAGCCCAGCAACCTCTGGAGGGATGCCTGGTTCGACCTGCGCCGCCGTCCGCTGTTCTGGTTCTCCATCGCCCTCGCGGTCTTCTTCCTGGTGATGGCCCTGTGGCCGACGCTGTTCACCTCGACACCGCCGAACGACGACTGCCAGCTGTCCAACAGCAACGGCGGCCCGACCGCCGGGCATCCTCTCGGGTTCACCTTCCAGGGTTGCGACATCTACGCGCGCATCGTCTGGGGATCCCAGACCTCGCTGGCGGTCGGCCTGATCGCCACGGTGCTCTCGTCGGTCCTCGGCCTGATCATGGGAGCCCTTGCGGGGTTCTACGGCGGATGGCTCGACGGCCTGCTGTCGCGCATCGGTGACATCTTCTTCGCGATCCCCTACATCCTCGCGGCCGTGGTCGTGATGACCGTGTTCCGGGATGCACGTTCGGTATGGACTCTCGCGTTCGCGATCGGCGCGTTCGCGTGGGCCTCGACAGCGCGAGTCGTTCGAGCCGAGGTGCTCCGCGTACGACAGGCCGACTTCGTGATGGCATCCCAGGCGCTCGGCCAGTCGAAGTTCAAGATCCTCTTGAACCACGTCGTGCCGAACGCGATCGCACCGCTGCTCGTGGTGTCGACGCTCGGACTCGCGGCAGCGATCGTCGCTGAGGCGACGCTCTCGTTCCTCGGGGTCGGTCTCGGCAGCGACGTGATGTCGTGGGGTAACGACATCGCCAAGGCGCAGGCATCGCTGCGTGTCGCGCCGATGGCGCTCATCTATCCGTCGATCGCACTCACCCTCGCGGTGCTGGCGTTCGTCACCCTGGGCGAGCTCATCCGAGACGCCCTCGACCCGAAGGCGAGGGCACGCCGATGAGCGAGCGAATCACCGAACAGGTCCCGCTGCTGAGCATCCGCGATCTCAGCGTCGCGTTCCGCACGCAGGAGGGCCTGCGCGAAGTGCTCCACGGAGTCAGCTTCGATGTCATGCCCGGCGAGACGGTTGCGATCGTGGGCGAGTCGGGCTCGGGAAAGTCGACGACGGCCACGGCCATCGTGAATCTGCTGCCCGGTACCGGCCAGGTCACCGCTGGATCGATCACCCTGGAGGGGCGCGAGCTCACGACTCTCAACCGTCGTGAGATCGAAGCTGTCCGCGGTCGGGACATCGGCTTCGTGCCGCAGGACCCGATGTCGAACCTCAACCCCGTCTGGAGCATCGGCTTCCAGGTGAAGGAGGCGATCCGTGCGAACGGCATCGCCCAGGGGCGCGATGCGGCCAAGGCGCGCACCGTCGAGGTGCTGCAGCAGGCAGGGCTCGCGGACGCCGAGAAGCGTCTGCACCAGTTCCCGCATCAGTTCTCGGGAGGAATGCGTCAGCGTGCGCTGATCGGGATGGGCCTCGCGGCCGACCCGAAGCTGCTCATCGCCGACGAGCCGACCTCGGCTCTCGACGTGACGGTGCAGCGCGTGATCCTCGATCACATGGCCTCGCTCACTCGCGACAAGGGCACCTCGGTGCTCCTGATCACGCACGACCTCGGCCTCGCGGCAGAGCGTGCCGACAAGATCATCGTGATGAACGGCGGCAACATCGTCGAGGCGGGTCCCAGCCGCGAGATCCTCGAGAACCCGCAGCACCCGTACACCAAGCGTCTCGTGTCGGCGGCGCCGAGCGTGGCGTCGCAGCGCATCCAGGCGGTGGTGGAGGACCGGGGCATCGAGACGCTCGAAGACCTCTCCGCCATCCCGCCGACCGTGCGTGTCGCGGGGCTGACGAAGGACTACAAGATCCGTCAGGGGAACTTCCGCAGCGAAGCGTTCCGCGCGGTCGACGACGTGTCCTTCGAGATCCCTCGTGGCAAGACCCTCGCTCTTGTCGGCGAGTCGGGCTCGGGCAAGTCCACGGTCGCCAAGATGGTGTTGAAGCTCGAGGAGCCCACCAGTGGCACCATCGAGATCGACGGCCAGGATGTGTCGAAGCTCTCGAACGCGCAGGCGTTCGGCCTGCGTCGTCGCATGCAGCCGGTGTTCCAGGACCCGTACGGATCGCTCGATCCGCTGCGCAACATCGGCAACACGATCGCCGAACCGCTGCAGATCCACGGCGTCGGCGACCGCACGTCGCGTCGCGAACGCGTCGAGGAGCTCCTGGATCAGGTCTCGCTGCCACGGGTGCTCGCCACGCGGTATCCGAATGAGCTGTCGGGCGGACAGCGTCAGCGCGTGGCGATCGCCCGTGCGCTCGCGCTCAAGCCCGACATCATCGTGCTCGACGAGGCAGTGTCGGCGCTCGATGTGCTGGTGCAGGATCAGGTCCTGCAGCTGCTGGCCGAGCTCCAGTCGGAGCTCGGACTCACGTATCTGTTCATCACGCACGACCTCGCGGTCGTCCGTGTCTCGAGCGACCTCGTGTGCGTCATGGAGAAGGGCAGGATCGTCGAGCAGGGCACTGTCGACGAGATCTTCGCCAACCCGCAGCAGGAGTACACGGATCGCCTGCTGAAGGCGATCCCGGGCGCATCGATCACCCTCGGCGGTCACTGAGAGTGAGCGTCGAACCTCGACCGGAGGCCGCACGGACATTCCGTGCGGCCTCCGGGCCTGTCTCCCTCGTCCTCTGCTCGCTGCTGGCGCTCTTCCTGCTGGGCGACGCCGTCGTGCGCGCCGGCTGGGGACAGATGCTGCTGCTCGCTCCGTGGGTGCTGCTGGGGCTCTGGGTGGTCTACGAGATCGCTTTCGTCTCGGTCGTACGCGTCGACGCCCAGGGCGCCGTCGTGCAGAACATGCTCCGCCGCACGTCGTTCGGCTGGAGTCGGGTGCGCGACATCGACCTGCGCTGGCAGCTGGTGTTCTCCCTCGATGACGGCACCGACCTCTCGTGCTATGGCGGCCCCGCTCGTGCGCGCCCCGTCCGCCGCCCGACGAGCGGTGACGACGAGGCCAAGGCTCCGGCAGGTCTTCGCGACCTGACCGAGATCCGCGACCGGTGGCAGGCCGCACCGGCGACGGCGGATGCTCCTCTCCGACGCGCCTGGGATTCGCGGGCGCTCATCGCGCTCGGTGTGATCGTGCTCTGGGCCGTCGTATCGGTCGTCATCGCCAGCGCCTGAGCGCGTGCGTGAGGCCTGGCCGTCTCAGCCCGGAAGGCCGAACAGCGCGGGGAACGCGTCAGCGGCCCAGGGGTAGCCGACGAACACGGTCGCGTCGATCAGGAAGTGCGCCACCAGGAACGGCATGAGCCGGCCACTGCGCTGGAACAGCCAGCCGAACAGCAGGCCCATCGCGAAGTTGCCGATGAAGGCGCCAGGACCCTGGTAGAGGTGGTAGCTCGCGCGCAGCAGCGACGTCGTCAGGATGATGGTCCACGGACCCCACCCGAGCTGCTTCAGGCGGGCGAACAGATATCCCAGCACCACGAACTCCTCCTGCAGCGATGCACGGGCTGCCGCGAGAAGGAGGATCGGCACGGTCCACCAGTGGGCGCCCTGGCCTGAGGGGTCGACCGCGACGAAGATTCCCATGGCTCTTCCGGCCAGGTAGAGCCCGATGCCCGGGATGCCGATCGCCGCGACGAGCAGCACGCCCCGCCCGATGTCGGCACTCACGCGGGTCCCGTCGAGGCCGAGCCTGCCGAGGTGCGGCCTCGACGACTGCCAGAGCAGGAAGCAGACCAGCAGCACCGGGACGATCGAGAATCCGATCGAGAGGATCTGATAGATCAGGTCGAAGATCTCCCGATCGCTCCGCGAAGGATTGAGCGCGGCCGTCTGATCTGCGAGAGGAGTCTCGTCGGTGAGCCGGTAGGCCAGCTGCACGATCGCGTACACCGCGGACTGCCCGAGCCCGAGAGCCAGCACGATCGCGATCTCCCACCACAGACGACTTCGAGAGGGAGTGGGGGAGAGGTCGACATCGGTCACGCACACGATCGTACTTCGGCGTTCAGGAACGACTCGCCCGAATACGATAGTCTGGAACGTCGGCTTCTCGGCAAAACCCCACACTCTTTAGGACATATGCATGGCGCACGCCCTTCGCTCTGACCTCCGCAACGTCGCAATCGTCGCGCACGTCGACCACGGCAAGACCACTCTCGTCGACGCCATGCTGCGTCAGACGGGCTCGTTCGGCGAACACGCCCACGTCGATGAGCGCGCCATGGACTCGAACGACCTCGAGCGTGAGAAGGGCATCACGATCCTCGCCAAGAACACGGCGATCACGTACAAGGGCAAGCATGCTCAGGGCAAGGAGATCACGATCAACGTGATCGACACCCCGGGTCACGCCGACTTCGGTGGTGAGGTCGAGCGCGGCCTGTCCATGGTCGACGGTGTCGTCCTGCTGGTCGACGCGAGCGAGGGCCCGCTGCCGCAGACGCGCTTCGTGCTGCGCAAGGCTCTCGAGTCCAAGCTCCCCGTTATCCTCCTGGTCAACAAGACCGACCGTCCCGACGCTCGCATCGCCGAGGTCGAGGAAGAAGCCCACGACCTGCTCCTGGGCCTCGCCTCCGACCTCGTCGACGACGTGCCCGACCTCGACGTCGACGCGCTGCTCGACGTGCCGGTGGTCTACGCCTCCGGTCGTGCCGGCGCGGCATCGCAGAACCGTCCCGCCGACGGTTCGCTGCCCGACAACGACGACCTCGAGCCGCTCTTCGAGGCGATCCTCGAGCACGTCCCCGCTCCGGCGTACGACGACGAGCACCCGCTGCAGGCCTGGGTCACGAACCTCGACTCCAGCCCCTTCCTCGGTCGCCTCGCGCTGCTGCGCGTGTTCAACGGCACGCTCAAGAAGGGCCAGACCGTCGCCTGGGTCCGTGCCGACGGCACGCACCAGAACGCGCGCATCACGGAGCTGCTCAAGACCCGTGCGCTCGAGCGCTACCCCGCCGACTCGGCGGGCCCCGGCGACATCGTCGCCATCGCCGGCTTCGAGAACATCACGATCGGCGAGACCATCGCCGACCCCGAGGACGTCCGCCCACTTCCTGCGATCACGGTCGACGACCCCGCCATCTCGATGACGATCGGCACCAACACCTCGCCGCTCATGGGCAAGGTCAAGGGTCACAAGCTCACCGCTCGCATGGTCAAGGACCGTCTCGACAAGGAGCTGATCGGTAACGTCTCGCTCAAGGTCGTCGACATCGGGCGTCCCGACGCGTGGGAGGTGCAGGGCCGCGGCGAGCTGGCTCTGGCGATCCTCGTCGAGAACATGCGCCGTGAGGGCTTCGAGCTCACCGTCGGCAAGCCGCAGGTGGTCACGAAGAAGATCGACGGCAAGACCTACGAGCCGTTCGAGCACCTCACGATCGACACGCCGGAGGAGCACCTCGGCGCGATCACGCAGCTTCTCGCGAACCGCAAGGGCCGCATGGAGAACATGACCAACCACGGCACCGGTTGGGTGCGCATGGAGTTCATCGTCCCCTCGCGCGGTCTGATCGGCTTCCGCAGCGAGTTCCTCACCACGACACGTGGCACGGGTATCGCCAACGCGATCTCGCACGGCTACGAGCCGTGGGCCGGCTCCATCACGACCCGTCAGAACGGATCGATCGTCGCCGACCGTCAGGGTGTCGTCACGCCGTTCGCGATGATCGCCCTGCAGGAGCGCATGTCGTTCTTCGTGCAGCCCACGCAGGAGGTCTACGAGGGCATGGTCATCGGCGAGAACTCGCGCGCCGACGACATGGACGTCAACATCACCAAGGAGAAGAAGCTCACCAACATGCGTGCGGCGAGCTCCGACACCTTCGAGTCGATGACGCCGCCGCGCCAGCTGACGCTCGAAGAGAGCCTCGAGTTCGCTCGCGACGACGAATGCGTCGAGGTCACGCCCGAGGTCGTCCGCATCCGCAAGGTGAACCTCGACGCGAACACCCGTGCGCGTGAGACCGCTCGACTGAAGCGCCAGGACGCCAACGTCTGAGAATCGTCTAAGAAAAGGGGCCCTGCACTGCCGGAATCGGCGGTGCAGGGCCCCTTTCTCACGAAACGTCCAGGTGCTCCGTTGCAGAATCGTTACCTTGCGCCTGGGGCGATCTCCCGATGAGTGTCCTGTGACGGGCGTACGACGACCCGAAAGTCGAACCCATGCTTCACACCTCCCGTGCGCTTCGGCGCGCCCACGCGGCGGCGTCCGCCCGTAACGCGGTCACCGCACGCCGCCCCAAGTTGATCTTCGGTACGGTCGCGGGTGCTGTCCTCGGACTCGCGGTCACCGTCGGAATGGCGGCGGGCCCGGCTGCCGGGGCGGAGATGCCGGATGCTGTCGCCGAGGTGACCTCGTTCGTGACCGGCGGCGAGCCCCTGGCCAAGATCGCCGACGACTCGGCGATCACGATCGCTCTGGCAGAGGACGCCGTGACCGCGGCAGACGCCCTCAACGCCGAGGTCGCGGCCTCGGGTCTCGACCTCGGCGCGGACCCCTCGTCGGTCGCGACCGACGAGCTCGCCGCCGACATCGACCGCCTGAGCGGCGATCGCGACTCCATGTCCGCGCTCCTGCTCTCCTCCGTCGCCGTCGCGACCTCCACCGGTACCGACGAGGTCATCGCCGGCACGGCCGCGCTGCAGGCCTCGTTCACCGCCGCGCAGGAGAAGAAGGCGGCCGACGACGCTGCCAAGGCTGCGGCCGAGCAGGCGGCGGCGGAGGCTGCCGCGCTGGCGCAGGCGAACACCCCCGAGGGCGCGAAGGCCACCGCACGCCAGATGATGGCCGACAAGTACGGATGGGGCGAGGACCAGTTCTCCTGCCTCAACTCGCTCTGGACCAAGGAGTCGGGCTGGAACTACCAGGCGTACAACGCGTCGGGGGGAGCCACAGGCATCCCGCAGGCGCTTCCCGGAAGCAAGATGGCCTCCGCCGGAAGTGACTGGCAGACCAATGCGGCCACCCAGATCGCCTGGGGGCTGGGCTACATCGACTCCGTATACGGGGCACCCTGCAGCGCCTGGGGCCACTCGCAGGCGTCGAACTGGTACTGATCCCGCGCGCCGTAGAAGGCCTCCGCCGAGACCCACCCCGCACCGGATGCGGCGGTGGGTCTCGGCGTTTCGCATGCCGTCTCGATGCGATCGGAACTGCCTCTAGGCAGCACGACGCGATGCCACTACCTTGAGCGGTGACGGCTGGGGGGTCGTGGATCCGAGGAGAACGAATGGACGTCGCGGCGTTGTCACGCTCTGGTCTTCAACGTCCTGGTCACGGCAGCCCCCGCTGAGCTCGCGGGCGACGTCGGATCCCTCCGCGGAACGACCCAGAACCTCGCGTCGGCCGTCGGAACCGCCCTGGCAGGGGCGCTGCTCGTCTCTCTGCTCGGCCTGAGCATCGGTCGCGCGGTGGTGGAGCATCCTGAGCTGCCGCCCACACTAGTGGCGCAGGTCGACATGGACAACCTGAACTTCGTCAGCAACGACGATCTCCGCGCGGCTCTCGAGCAGACGGATGCGACCCCCGCGCAGATCGACGCCGCGGTGGCGGTCAACGAGGAGTCGCGCCTCGGCACCCTGCGCCTCGGGCTGCTGCTGCTCGCGGGGCTCAGCGCCGTGGCGATCCTCCCGGCGTCTCGTCTGCCGAAGTACAAGCCCGACGAGATCCCCGATCCGTCACCGGCGACGGACACCGACTGACCTCAGCGGGACCTCAGCCTGAACTCAGCGCAGCTCCGAGATGAGCACGGCACTGGTTCCGGGCGCCGTGGCCTCGAACACGTGCGGTGCGTCGCCGGCATAGGAGAGATAGTCGCCGGGGTTCAGCAGCACGGGTTCGCCCGCGGGTCCGATCTGCGCCTGTCCGGAGATGAGGATCACGTGCTCCGTCGTCCCGGCATGATGCGGGTCCGAGCGTCTCGGATCTCCGGGCTCCGCCTGGATCAGGTAGACATCCCGACGCGCCCCGGGCGGGCTGGCGGAGAGCAGTGTCGCGCTGTACGCCGCCGCGGAGGAGGGGACGCCCGCGAGATCGTCGGCACGGATCAGGGTGGGGGCGTTGGTCTGCTGATCGACGAGGACGGCGAACGGCACGCCCAGCGCGACGCCCAGCGCCCAGAGGGTCTCGACGCTGGGGTTGCCCGAACCTGACTCGAGCTGCGAGACCGTGGCCTTCGAGATCCCCGCGCGACGGGCGAGCTCGGAGACCGACAGTCCGGCGGCCTCTCTTTCTCGGCGCAGGGTACGGGCGATGCGGGTGCGGAGATCCTCCATGCGTTCATCATGTCAAACGATTGTTCGCTTGACTATCCATCGAGCACTGTTCAGAATGATGAGCGTGTGTTCACCGAATCGAACGGCCCGTTCATGAGCGCCGAGCGCGAGGTCTGGTGTGAGGCGCTCGGCGTCGTGCTCGCCACCAGCGCCTACGGCATCTCGTTCGGCGCGCTGGCCGTGGCATCCGGTCTCGACGTCTGGCAGTCCTGCGTGCTCAGCCTGCTGATGTTCACCGGCGGGTCGCAGTTCGCCTTCGTCGGTGTCTTCGCCGCCGGGGGATTCGCCGCGCTGCCGTCGGCCATCGCCTCGGCCGCGCTGCTCGGCGTGCGCAATGTCGCCTACGGCATGCGGATGTCGCCGATCGTCGGCATGACCCCTGCGCGGCGGGTGGCCGCCGCGCATTTCACGATCGACGAGTCGACCGCGGTCGCCATCTCGCAGAGCGACCCGCGGCTTCGCCAAGTGGGCTTCTGGGTCACGGGCATCGGCATCTTCGTCGGATGGAACGCCACGACCCTCATCGGAGCGCTGGTGGGTGATGTGCTCGGTGATCCGAAGACCTGGGGACTGGATGCCGCTGCTGCTGCGGCCTTTCTCGCTCTGCTGTGGCCACGGCTCAAGCAGCGTCAGGCGATCGCCGTCGGCGTCGCGGCAGCGGTCGTGGCGGCGGCTCTCACACCGTTCATCATGCCGGGGCTCCCGGTGCTGGTCGCCGCGGTCGTGGCGATCATCGTCGGATGGTTCGACTGGCTCGGTCGGGACGCCCCGGTCGGACCTGACGATCCGGGGGTGGGCAGTTGAGCGTCTGGAGCGCGATCCTGCTGGCCGCGGTGATCTGCCTCGCGCTCAAAGCCGTCGGATACCTGGTGCCGCCGAGGGTGCTGGAAGCGCCTCGACCCGCGCGCATCTCGGATCTGCTCACCGTCGCCCTGCTTGCAGCACTCGTGGCGGTGCAGACCCTGGGGGCGGGGCAGGCCGTCGTCGTGGATGCGCGAGTGCCCGCGCTGCTCGTCGCGGCGGGACTGCTGTGGCTGCGGCAGTCGTTCCTGGTCGTGGTCTTCGCTGCGGCCGCAGTGGCCGCTCTGCTGCGTCTGCTCGGTCTCGCGGTCTGACGCCGGACCGCGGCATGATCCGGGCGCAGGGCGACCGCGCGTAGGATCGTCTCGTGCGTATCGGATGGATCTCCCGGGTGCTCTCCTGGATAGCGGCGGCCCTCGTGGGCGGCGTGTTCGGCGTGGCCGGCACGATCGGCCACAGTCTGACGTGGGGGCCGATCCCCGTGGGCCTCATCGTCGGCGCCATCGCCTGCGGCGCGATCCTCGTGGCGATCCGGGCGCTCACCCACGATCGGGGCGCGACCCTCGCCGCCGGTCTCGGGATGCTGGGGATGCTCGTCCTCATCTCCGGCGTCGGCCCCGGCGGATCCGTCGTGGTCGAGGACACGCTCAGCGGTCGCATCTGGATCTATCTGGTCGCAGGTCTCGTACTGCTCGCCGTCGCGTGGCCGTCGTTCTCTCGGCTGCCTGTCCGCACGGATGCCGTGGCGGAGCCCGCTGCACTGCAGGCCCGACCGCACGGCGACGACGCGGCTTCGCCCACTCGAGGACCCGCGCTGGGCGATCGGACAGGTCGCGAGTCGTAGACTGAGGGGGTGACGTATGTGATCGCCCTTCCGTGCGTCGATGTCAAGGATCGCGCCTGCATCGACGAGTGCCCCGTTGACTGTATCTACGAGGGCGAACGCTCGCTGTACATCCATCCCGACGAGTGCGTCGACTGCGGCGCCTGCGAGCCGGTCTGCCCCGTCGAGGCGATCTACTACGAAGACGATCTGCCCGACGAGTGGCAGGACTACTACAAGGCCAACGTCGAGTTCTTCGACGAGGTCGGCTCGCCCGGTGGTGCGGCGAAGGTCGGCGTCATCGCGCACGACCACCCCATCATCACAGCCCTCCCTCCCCAGGGCGAGTAGTCCGTGAGCGTCCGCGACCTCGCAGACTACCCCTGGGATGCCGTCGTCCCGTACCGTGAGCGCGCAGCCCTGCATCCCCAGGGCATCGTCGATCTCTCCGTGGGATCGCCCGTCGATCCGACGCCCGAGCTGATCCGTCGGGCGCTGTCCGACGCAACCGACGCGCACGCCTACCCGCAGACCGTCGGGACTCCGGCGCTCCGCGAGGCGATCGTCGACTGGTACGCGCGGCGCAGGGGAGTGCCCGACCTCACCGTGGCCAATGTCCTTCCGACGATCGGCTCGAAGGAGCTCGTCGCGCTGCTGCCGACCCTCCTGGGTCTCGGGGAGGGCGACATCGTGGTGCACCCGCGCATCGCCTACCCGACCTACGAGGTCGGCGCTCGCGTCGTCGGTGCCACGCCTCTGGCCGCCGATGACCCCGCCGAATGGCCCGAGGGTGTGAAGCTGATCTGGATCAACACCCCGGGAAACCCCGACGGACGCACGTGGACCGTCGACGAGCTCTCGGCAGCGGTGCGCCGCGCGCGTGAGATCGGCGCGGTTCTCGCCAGCGATGAGTGTTATGCGGAACTCGGCTGGGACGGTCGCTGGGCGAGCGAGCCCATTCCATCGATCCTCGATCCCCGCGTGACGGACGGCAGCAGAGCGAATCTGCTCAGTGTGTACTCGCTGAGCAAGCAGTCGAACCTCGCCGGCTACCGGGCAGCGTTCGTCGCCGGATGCGCGCGCATTGTCGGCGAGCTGCTCACGGCACGCAAGCATCTCGGTCTCATGCCGCCCGAGCCCGTGCAGCATGCGATGGCCGTCGCCCTCGGCGACGACGAGCATGTCGCGGCGCAGAAGGAGCTGTACCGGCACCGGCGCGAGACCCTGCGCCCCGCGCTCGAGGCTGCGGGATTCCGCATCGACGGCTCCGAGGCGGGGCTGTACCTGTGGGCAACCGAAGGGCAGGATGCGTGGGCAAGCATCGCCCGGCTCGCCGACCTCGGCATCCTCGCAGGCCCGGGCCCCTTCTACGGGCCGCACTCCACGCAGCACGTGCGTCTTGCTCTGACGGCCCCGTCCGAGCGAATAGCCGAGGGTGCTCGGCGCCTGCACGCGCAGGCTCTGTAGCTTCTCTCCCTACCATTGCCTTTCTTTTGTCCGATGTCACAGTAGGCCGGTGTGCCTACTAGGCTGTAAAGGCGATTCGGTCATGTATCGATGATCTCGATCCGACCTGGTGCACAGCGCCGTGACATCGCCACATCCGACTTGATGAAGATCCATGAGGAGGCCCGCGTGAGCGCAGCGGCAGAGCAGCAGGCGACGGCGAAGCTGACGATCGGCGAGACCACTGCGGAGTTCCCGCTCGTGCGCGGCACGGCAGGAACCGACAGCATCGACTTCTCGACGCTGACCCGCCAGACCGGTTATACGGGACTCGACTACGGGTTCGTCAACACGGCGTCGACGAAGTCCGCGATCACGTTCATCGACGGGGACAAGGGGATCTTGCGCTACCGCGGGTACCCGATCGAGCAGCTCGCGGGCTCGACCAGCTACCTCGAGGTCGCCTGGCTCCTGATCTACGGCGAGCTGCCTTCTGCCGCCGAGCTCGCAGAGTTCGACGAGAAGATCCGTCGGCACACGCTGCTGCACGAAGATCTGAAGCGCTTCTTCTCGGCTCTCCCGCACACGGCGCACCCGATGTCGGTGCTGTCGTCGGCCGTCGCCGCACTGTCGACCTATTACGAGGGTCAGACCGACCCGCACAACCCCGAGCACGTCGAGCTCAACATGATCCGCATGCTCGCCAAGCTGCCGGTCATCGCGGCATACGCGCACAAGAAGAGCGTCGGTCAGGCGTTCCTCTACCCCGACAACTCTCTCGGGTTCGTGGAGAACTTCCTCAAGCTCAACTTCGGCGTGCACTCCGAGGAGTACCAGGTCAACCCGGTCATGTCGAAGGCGCTCGAGCTCCTGCTGATCCTGCATGAGGACCACGAGCAGAACGCCTCGACGTCGACCGTGCGTCTGGTCGGGTCCACCGGCGCGAACCAGTTCGCCTCCATCTCCGCGGGCATCCAGGCGCTCTCGGGCCCGCTGCACGGCGGCGCGAACGAAGCCGTCCTCACCATGCTCGGTCAGATCCGCGACTCCGGTCAGAGCGTGTCGCGTTTCGTCGAGCGGGTGAAGAACAAGGAAGAGGGCGTGAAGCTGATGGGCTTCGGGCACCGGGTCTACAAGAACTACGACCCCCGCGCCAAGCTCGTCAAGGAGGCGGCCGGCGAGGTCCTCGCAGAGCTCGGCGTCACCGACCCGCTGCTCGACCTGGCGCAGGAGCTCGAGGAACTCGCCCTCGCCGACGACTACTTCAAGGAGCGTCGTCTGTACCCGAACGTCGATTTCTACACGGGCGTGATCTACAAGGCGATGGGGTTCCCCACGCGCATGTTCACCGTGCTGTTCGCTATCGGACGCCTGCCGGGCTGGCTCGCACAGTGGCGCGAGTTGCAGCTCGACCCGCAGACCAAGATCGGCCGCCCGCAGCAGCTCTACACGGGATCCCCCGAGCGCACCTTCCAGACCCGCTGATCCGACGCGCTATGCCCGTCGTCACCGCTGAGGCCGTCGTTCCGGTCGATCCGGCGACGGCCTTCGCAGTCTCGCAGACGACCGGAGCCGCGCGCAGGCGCTGGGATCCGTTCATCAGCGAGCAGCACTTCCTCGATGGTGCGGTCGTCGCGGCCAAGGATGTGCGCACCTACACGCGCCAGCGCTTGGGCTTCTCGATGGTGAGCCGCTACGTGTCCTACGCCCCGCCGCGCAACGTCGGCATGGTCATGGAGACCGGGCCGTGGTTCTTCACCAAGCTCGGCGGCGGCTGGCGGTTCATCGAGGTTCCCGAGGGCACGCTCGCCGTGTGGAAGTACAACTTCTCGTGCCGGCCGGCGTGGATTGCTCCGATCGCGGAGTGGATCGGCGTGCGGGTTCTCGGGTTCGAGATCCGACGACGCATCGCCGGCTTCGCCCGCGGATGCTCCGACCCGCAGGTGCTGGACGCCGTTCGTCGCTGACGAGAGACGAGATCACGCCTTGTCCCGGCCTCGGGAACAGGGTTACGAAAAGGCGGGTGCCCCGATGCCTGAGCATCGGCGCACCCGCCTTGTCATGTCTGAGGGTCAGCGGCCCTGCGAGCCGCGACCACGGCCGCCCTGGCCGCCGGAGCGGGACTGGCCGCCACCCTGACGGGACCCTGCCTGAGCACCTTGTCCCTGTCCGCCCTGACCACCGGAGCGGGGGCGACGGCTGCGACGCGACGGCGGGTTGGCTGCGGAGTTCCGCTCGCCCCCTGCCGGACGCTGCTTCGACGACTGACGCTGCTGCTGCTGCGGCTGCACAGGAGCCGGGCGCACGTGCGGCGCACGCTCGGGCACGAGCTCGGTGACGGCGTTCGACGTGAGCGGTTCGAGGGCGGCCGTGATGGCCGCCTTGCGGAGGAGGTCCTTCACATCGCGACGCTGTTCGGGCAGCACGACCGTGACGACCGTTCCGGCGGCGCCCGCACGAGCGGTGCGACCGGAGCGGTGCAGGTACGCCTTGTGCTCCATGGGCGGGTCGACGTGGACGACCAGGTCGACGTTGTCGACGTGCACGCCACGGGCGGCGACGTCGGTCGCGACGAGAACGCGCACTCCGCCGTCTTCGGGGTCGGACGAGAACGCGCCGAGGTTGCGCTCACGCGCGTTCTGCGAGAGGTTGCCGTGCAGGTCGACGGCCGGGATGCCGGCGGCGGTGAGCTGCTTCGCGAGCTTCTTCGCCTGGTGCTTGGTGCGGGTGAAGAGGATGCGGCGGCCGGTGCCGGAGGCGAGGTCGCGCACGAGCGTGGTCTTGTTGTCGGGCGAGTCGACCACGAGCACGCGGTGCGTCATCTCGCCGACCGGAACGCTCTCTTCGTCGACCTCGTGGCTCACGGCGTTCGAGAGGAAGCGACGCGCGAGGGTGTCGATGCCGCGGTCGAGCGTCGCGCTGAACAGCAGGCGCTGGCCACCGGCGGGGGTGGCGGTGAGGATGCGGGTGACGCCGGGCAGGAAGCCGAGGTCAGCCATGTGGTCGGCCTCGTCGAGCACGGTGACCTCGACGGCGTCGAGCTGCACGACCCGCTGCTTCATGAGGTCTTCCAGGCGGCCGGGGCATGCGACGACGATGTCGACGCCGTTGCGCATGGCCTGCTCCTGCGGGCGCTGGCTCACGCCGCCGAAGACGGTGGTGACGCGCAGGCCCTTGGCCTCGGCGAGGGGAGCGATGGTCGCGGCGATCTGGGTGGCGAGCTCACGGGTCGGTGCGAGCACCAGACCGCGCGGGTGGTTCGGACGGCTCTTGCGCGAAGAGGCCGCAAGACGCGAGACGAGGGGAAGCGCGAATGCGATCGTCTTGCCGCTGCCGGTGCGGCCGCGGCCGAGGAGGTCGCGGCCCGCGAGAGAGTCGGGAAGCGTGTCGCGCTGAATCGCGAACGCCTCGGTCTTGCCGTCCTTCGCGAGGACGGCGGCGAGGTCGGCGGGCACGCCGAGATCGAGGAAGGAAGTCATGAAGTATCTCCGAGAATGCACGCACGAACCATCGGGCCGGGTGCGGGAAGGTGGGCGACGGCGCGGGATCGCGCATCGTTTCGCCGTTCGAAATGGCCAGAACCAGGCAAGTGGCGCGGGAGCGTGTCGACGACGCAGACGTCTCGCATCGCGAGGAGCGTCGCCTCGACACTATCACGCGTCAGATGCAGAAACCTGGGACGTCGCCCGCCCAGCGAGTCGGTGTCAGGCGTGCAGCGCGTCGTTGAGGGTCACTCCGACGCCGGCACGTCTGACGGCCTCGACCGCTCCGCTGAGCGAGTTGCGACGGAACAGCAGGCCGTCCTGGCCCGAGAGCTCAGCCGCCTTGACGGTCTTCTTGCCGCCGTCGGGCGTGGTGGGGCCGTCGACGAGGACGACCTTGGTGCCCGCCGTGACGTAGAGACCGGCCTCCACCACGCAATCGTCGCCGAGCGAGATGCCGATGCCGGCGTTCGCCCCGAGCAGTGTGCGGGAACCGATCGACACACGGTGTGCGCCGCCCCCGGACAGGGTGCCCATGATCGATGACCCGCCGCCGATGTCACTGCCGTCGCCCACGACGACGCCCTGCGAGATGCGGCCCTCGACCATCGATGCTCCGAGCGTGCCGGCGTTGAAGTTCACGAAGCCCTCGTGCATGACCGTGGTGCCGGGGGAGAGGTGAGCGCCGAGCCGGACGCGCGAGGCGTCGGCGATCCGGACGCCGGCGGGCTGCACGTAGTCGCTGAGCCGCGGGAACTTGTCGAGGCCCTGCACCTGGATGCCGGCGCGCTGCAGCAGCGGACGGAGCCGGGCCGCGTCATCGGGGTGCACGGGGCCGGCGTTCGTCCACGCCACGTTCGGCAGATGGGCGAAGATGCCGTCGAGGTTGAGCTGGTTCGGACGCACAGCCAGGTGCGACAGCGCGTGCAGGCGCAGGTAGGCGTCGACGGTCGATGCCGGTGGGGCATCCAGGTCGATCTGCAGCTGGACGGTCTCCACCGTGACGTTGCGACGCTCGTCGGGGCCGGCCAGGGCCTCGAGGGTGACGAGCGCGGCCGCGGCGTCCGCGGCCGACGGGGTGTCGGTGCGCACCTCGGGGAACCAGGCATCGAGAACGGTGCCGTTGCCGGAGATCGTCGAAAGTCCAGTACCCCACACGGTGCGCGCCTCAGTCATGACTCAACGCTATCGCGACGGGATATGCGCGATCGCACAGATGTCGGGGTAAGTAGGCTGGGGTCATGGTGCTCGATCTGACAGCGTCCTCCGTCGACCTGACCCGCGCGATCTGTGACATCTCGAGTGTCTCGGGTGACGAGAAGACCCTCGCGGATGCCATCGAGGAGGCGATCTCGGCCTTCGATCACCTCGAGGTGATCCGCCACGGCAACACGATCGTCGCCCGTACGCATCTCGGGCGCGAGCAGCGGGTCGCGATCGCCGGTCACATCGACACGGTGCCGATCAACGACAACGTGCCGACGAAGGACATCGAGATCGACGGCGTCGCCTACCTCTGGGGCCGCGGAACCGTCGACATGAAGAGCGGCACCGCCGTGCAGCTCAAGCTCGCCGCCGAGCTCACCGAGCCCTCGGTCGACGTCACCTGGATGTGGTACGACAACGAGGAGGTCGAGGCGTCGAAGAACGGCCTGGCGCTTCTCGCCGCGGTGCGCCCCGATCTCTTCCAGGCCGACTTCGCGATCCTCGGCGAGCCGTCGAACGGCGAGGTCGAGGGCGGCTGCAACGGCACGATGCGCGCGATCGTGCGCACCACAGGGGTCCGCGCCCACGCGGCGCGCGCCTGGATCGGCGAGAACGCGATCCATCGCGCGGCCCCGATCCTCGCTCGTCTCGCCGAGTACCGCGCCAGGGAGATCCCGGTAGACGGGCTGCTCTACCGCGAGAGCATGAGCGCAGTGCGCATCGCCGGGGGAGTCGCGGGCAATGTCATCCCCGACGCCTGCGAGGTCGAGGTCAACTACCGGTTCGCGCCGAGCAAGTCCGCCGCCGACGCCGAGGCTCATATCCGCAACCTGCTCGCCGGTTTCGACGTCGAGATCACAGATGCCGCAGAAGGCGCCCGCCCGGGGCTCGACGCCCCCATCGCGCAGGAGTTCGTCACCGCCGTCGGCGCCGAACCCCGCCCGAAGTACGGCTGGACCGACGTGGCGCGCTTCTCGGCCCTCGGCATCCCCGCCGTCAACTACGGCCCCGGCGACCCCCACCTCGCGCACCACGACGAGGAGCGGGTGCCCCTCGCGCAGATCGACGCGGTCGAGCGAGGACTGCGCACGTGGCTCAGCTCGCGCTGACCGCCACCCGTCGCTGGGCGAGTGCTCCGCTCCTGCTGCGGATCGCGCTCGTATACCTGGTCGCTCGTGCGGTGACCACCGCGCTGATGATCACGGCGGCGCTGCTGTCGACCTCTGTGTCTCGATTCGGCGCGGATCCCGGCCTCGCCGACTTCGTCGTCGCCTGGGACGCGCAGTGGTACTGGCTCGTGGCGGAAGAAGGATATCCGTCCGACCTGCCGCTCACCCAGTCCGGCGACGTCGCCGAGAACGCCTGGGCATTCATGCCCGTCTTCGCGTTCGCGGCCAAGGGCATCGGCTTCCTGTTCGGGTCATGGGGGATGGGCGCCTTCCTGCTGTCCTTCGTCGCCGGGTACTTCGCGTGCGTCGCACTGCACCGCCTGCTGCGCGACCGCATCGGGCAGCAGGCCGCGATGTGGTCGGTCGTGTTCTTCGCGTCGGGGCCGATCGCCGCGATGTTCCAGGTCGGCTACGCGGAGACCCTCTTCCTCCTCTTGCTCTTCCTCGCACTCGACGCCACGGTGCGTCGTCAGTACACGTGGCTGTACCTGCTGATCCCGATCATGGCTTTCACGCGTCCGGGCATCCTCGCCTTCGCGCTCTACCTGGGTCTGCACGGCATCCTGCGCTGGTGGCACCGGCGCGAGGACCCGCTTGCGACCCGAGAGGTCGTGCACATCGTCGCCCTCGGCGCTCTGGCGACGTTCGCCGGCTTCTCGTGGCAGCTGATCGCCGGCTTCGTCACCGGAGATCCAGGGGCCTACCTCGCGACCGAGCTCTCCTGGCGCCGGAACTGGCTCGTCGGCGGGGTGGAGGGATTCATCCCCTTCGAGGGATGGATCCAGGCGTCCCAGTTCTGGTTCGGTCAGTGGGGGCTTCCGACATCGTGGGGGCCGGTGGTGCTCGCGCTCCTGGTGGTGGCGGCCGGCGCCGCACTGATCTACCTGCCGCAGGTGCGCGCACTCGGTCCGGATCTGCGTCTGTGGAGCGCGAGCTACCTGCTCTACCTGCTCGCGGTCTTCTTCCCGCAGTCCAGCACCTTCCGGCTGCTGCTTCCGCTGAGCCCTGCCTGGGGAGCGCTCGCCGTGCCGCGATCGCGCCGCTGGCGAGTGGGCGTTCTGGCCGCCTGTCTAGGGGGCCAGTGGCTCTGGATCTATCACGTCTACGCCCTCGGGAACACCTTCTGGCAGGTGCCGTGAATGTTAAGGCTTGATGCATTTCTTCATAGGGGACATCCAGGTTCGGGTAACACCCGATAAACTGGTCGCATACCACCGGAGGAAAAGGAGCCCACGATGGCAGCGATGAAGCCGAGGACCGGAGACGGACCCATGGAGGCCGTGAAAGAAGGGCGACTCATCATCGTGCGCGTCCCGCTCGAAGGAGGCGGCCGTCTGGTCGTCTCCGTGAACGACGCAGAGGCGAAGGAACTTCACGACGTGCTGGCAGCCGTCGTGGCACCCGCCTGATCGAACTCGAATTCGCGCACGCGGATTCACGAAGAGGGCGACGGATCGATGATCCGTCGCCCTCTTTCCGTCGTGATGGTCTGATCGCTCAGGAGTCTCCGACGCTGATCACCTGCAGCAGGCCCTCGCCGGTCGTGGACACCGTGGCGAGCACCGCGGATGACTCCTGCGTCTCCTGGATGAGCGAGCGATAGGCCGAGGTGACCTCGTCTCGCTGCACGGGGTCGGCGACGCGGCCTCCACCGAGAACGCGGGGGACCAGGACCATACCGCCGGTGCGCACGAGCCGCAGCCCGTGCTCGACGTAGTCGATGACGTTCTCTGGGTCTGCGTCGACGAGCACGATGTCGTACGACGCCTCGTTCATGCGCGGCAGCACGTCGGCAGCGCGTCCGGTGATGAATCGCGCCTTCGTCGCCGGGATGCGCGCATCCGCGAACGCCTGACGAGCGGCGGCCAGATGCTCCGGCTCGTTGTCGATCGAGGTCAGAACGGCCTGCGGTGCACCGCGCAGCAGCCAGAGCCCTGAGACCCCGGCCCCGGTGCCGATCTCGACGATCGATCGAGCGCCTGTCGCGGCGGCCAGCACGGAGATCTGCGAGCCGACGGCCGCGCTGATCGGCGACGCGCCGAGCTCGACGGCGTGCGCGCGGGCGCGGGCGATCGGCGACGGCTCCACGATGGATTCGCGGATGAAACGTGCGTTCGCATCGTTCTCGCTCATTGCCTGATTCTCCCGACTGAGATGTGTGTTCTCCCAGGGTATGCGCTCGGTGCGCGGCGCACGGGCAGGCGCGGCGGTAGCCTGGACAGATGCAGTTCGGGATCACCTTCGAAAAGCTGCTGCTTATCGGTCTGATCGCTGTGCTGCTCATCGGACCGGAGCGGCTGCCGCGCTACGCCGAGAGCGTCGCCAAGCTCGCTCGGCGTGCCGGCGAGTTCCTGCGGGACACCAAATCGCGCGTCCGTGACGAGATGGGCCCCGAGATCGACGACGTCGACTGGCGCAAGCTCGACCCCCGGCAGTACGACCCACGGCGGATCATCCGGGATGCACTCTTCGAGGACGACCCCGCACCGGGGCAGGCTCGCGCGGAGACCGTCGTCGCGGAGCCCGCGGTGAAGCCCGTGCACACGCCCCGGGTGCGACCGGAGTTCTCACACTCGAGTCCTCCGCCGTACGACCCGGAATCCACCTGAATCGGCCCCTGAACCCGGCCCTGACCTGCGAGTCGCGTTCAGCCGATCCGCGCGCGCAGCTGCGCGATGTCGGCGTCACTCAGCAGCGCTCGCGGGATCGCGGTGATCGCCGACGCACCGCGCAGCTTGAGGAGCACGGCATCCGTGCCTGCGCGCACGCTCTGGAAGGTGCGGTACTCGATGTCGGATGAGCGGCTGCCTGAGCCGATGTGCAGAGCGCTGTCGCCGAGCCTCACCCAGACCACGGTGCCCGGTGGAGTGGCGGCCCGCACAGCGCGTCGAGCTCCGACGATCGTCATCACGACGGCGTAGACCATCAGGGCGATGCTCGCGACGGGAAGCAGCCCCGAGAGCCCGGCGCTCCCTCCGGCAGCGCTCAGGTTCAGGATGCTCAGCGCGAGCGCCGCGGCGAGGGCGATCCACATGACGATCGCCGCAGGACGGGTGAGAGCGTAGACCGCTGCGTCGCGGGCCATCCCTCGAAGCAGCCGCTCGTCGACGATGAGTGCCATCTGCCGCTCCTATCCGAGGGTCATCGGGAGTGAGCGGCCCGCGAGTCCGCGTCCCTGGCCTGCGAGGGTGCGGGCGAGGTCGCGGATCGCCGTCGCAGCGGCATCCGTGCTGTCGCTGAGGACGATCGGGACGCCGATGTCTCCTCCCGTGCGCAGGGCGGGGCTGAGCGGGATAGAGGCGAGGAGTGGAACGGGATCCGTCTCCGAAAGGGCCTCGGCGACGGCCGCACCTCCGCCTGCGCCGAACAGGTCGATCACCGTGCCGTCCGGGAGGGTGAAGGCGCCCATGTTCTCGACGACGCCGATGACCCGCTGACCGGTCTGGCGGGCGACGAGACCGCTGCGGATCGCCACATCGGACGCGGCGGCCTGCGGCGTCGTGACGACCAGGACCTCGGCGTGCGGAAGCAGCTGGCCGATCGAGATCGCGATGTCGCCGGTGCCCGGGGGCATGTCGATCAGCAGGATGTCGAGGTCGCCGAAGAAGACATCCGTCAGGAACTGCTGCACCGTTCGGTGCAGCATCGGTCCGCGCCATGCGACGACGGCCTCGCCGTCGCGGAGGAACATGCCGATCGAGATGGTCTTCACTCCGTGCGCCACGGGCGGAAGCATGAGGTCGTCGATGCGGGTCGGCTGAGTCCCGGCCGGGATGCCGAGCAGGCCCGGGATCGAGAACCCGTGCACATCCGCATCGACGAGGCCGACGGCCAGTCCCTGATCGGCGAGGGCGGCCGCGAGGTTCGCGGTCACAGTGGACTTTCCCACTCCGCCCTTGCCGCTGGAGACGAGGATCACGCGCGTGAGCGAATCCGGGCCGAACGGCATCTGACGAGCAGGGCGTCCGTCGCGGAGCTTCTCGGTGAGCGCCTTGCGCTCCGTCGGCGTCATCACGCCGACCTCGACGTCGACCTCGGTGACACCGGGCACGGATGCCGCGGCGGCGCGCACGTCGGACTCGATGCGTGCCGCTGCGGGACATCCGACGATCGTGAGCACGATGGAGACGTGCGCGCGACCGCCGTCGACCGAGATATCCCTCACCATGTCGAGGTCGCCGATCGGCCTCCGGAGCTCAGGGTCGCTGACGGCTGCGACCGCCGCGCGGACGGACTCGGCGGAACTCATGATGCGGATCGCCCGCCGGACCGTCGCTCGGTGGACGTCGGCTCGTCGTTCTCGCCGAGCTCGGCCAGCAGGGCTTTGAGCTCCTGGCGGAGGACATCGCGGGTCACGACCTGATTGTTGCGTTCTTCGAGCGACATGCGCAGGGCGACGATCTCGCGTGCGAGGTACTCGGTGTCGGCGAGGTTGCGCTCGGCGCGCTGACGATCCTGCTCGATCTGCACGCGGTCGCGGTCGTCCTGGCGGTTCTGCGCAAGCAGGATCAGGGGAGCGGCGTAGGACGCCTGCAGCGAGAGCATCAGGGTGAGGGCCGTGAATCCGAGCGCCGCGTCATCGAAGCGCAGGTGATCGGGCAGCAACGTGTTCCAGCAGATCCAGAGCACGCAGAACAGGGTGAGGATCAGCAGGAACGCGGGGGTGCCCATGGCGCGCGCGACCCATTCGGTGAAGCGCCCGAAGCGGTCGCGCGATGTCGACCGCTGGCGTGATGTGCCACGGCCCAGAGGCGCGTCGAGCTGGGGCGAGCGGGAGCGGGCCATCAGCGCACCTCCTTCGGGACCGTCGGCTCGTCGCTGTCGTGTGTGCGCCAGTCGTCGGGGAGCAGGTAGTCGAGGACGTCGTCGATGCTGATCGCGCCGACCAGGCGGTGCGCGGTGTCGATCACCGGAAGTGAGACCAGGTCGTAGCTCGCCAGCATCCTGGCGACCTCGGCGGCGGACGCCGTGACGTGCACCGGTTCGAGGCTGTCGTCCATGATGGCGCCGAGTCGCTCATGGGGCGGGTAGCGCAGCATCCGCTGGAAGTGCACCATGCCGAGAAGCCGGCCCGTCGGCGTCTCGAAAGGCGGCAGGGTCACGAAGACCGCCGCGGCGAGGGCCGGATGCAGCTCGTGCCGACGGATCAGGGCGAGAGCCTCGGCCACCGTGGCATCGGCGGAGAGGATGATCGGCTCGGGCGTCATCAACCCACCAGCCGTGTCGGGGCCGTAGCGGAGCAGCATCCTGACGTCCTCGGCCTCCTCCGGCTCCATCAGCTCGAGAAGCTGCTCGAGTCTGTTGGGCGGAAGCTGAGCGAGGAGGTCGGCCGCATCGTCGGGCTCCATCTGGTCGAGGATGTCGGCGGCGCGCTCGTCGCCGAGACGATCGAGGATGTGCACCTGCTCGTCTTCGGGCATCTCCTCGAGGGCGTCGGCGAGGCGGTCGTCGGACAGCTCTTCGGCGACCTCGATCATGCGCTGCTGAGGCAGGTCGAGCAGGGTGTTCGCCAGGTCGGCGGCGTGCAGCTCGGAATAGGACGCCACGAGCTGCTCGGCGGACTGCGACTCGCCGGGCGAGTGCTGCTCCGCGACCTCGCTCCACGCGGCGAACGTGGTCGGGCCCTTGGCGAACGGCGACGCGCTGGTCTTCGGCCGGCGGAGGAAGAGCTGGCTGACGGCCCACTCGCCGAGGCGGTTGGGTTCGATGGCCACGTCTTCGATCACGGCGGTGCCGCTGCCGTCGACCAGGCTCACCCGCCTACCGAGCAGCTCTGCCAGGACGCGCACCTCGCCGGCACGCGGCGAGAACCGTCGCACGTTGATGAGCCCGGTGCTGATGACCTGGCCTGCGCGGATCGACGTGACCCGTCCGATCGAGAGGAAGACGTGTCGGCGCCCGGGGATCTCGACCACGAGGCCGATGACGCGCGGGGCCGCCGTACTTCGATACACGATGACGACATCACGGACTTTGCCGAGCCGGTCGCCCACGGGGTCGAAGACGGCGCAACCTGCCAGGCGCGCGGCGAATACCCGTTGTGTGCTCACTCATCCAGCGTAGTGCGCGGGGCCTGTGCGGGTACTGCCGGGAGCGCTGCGCCGGTGTCTCGGCGCGACGCGCTCTCGGCCCGGTCACCGGCGAGCATGGAACAATGGCGGGATGAGCATGCTGAACCGTCCAGCTGACAGCCGCGATGAAGGCGAGATCGTCGCTTCCACCCGCGATTACGAAGGCGCGCAGAAGACGGTGTCGAAACTGATCGCCGAAGACGTGCCTGCCCGCGACATCGCGATCATCGGACAGAGCGTCCGGACGGTCGAGCGCATCACCGGTCGCCTCGGGTATGCCGCCGCCGCCCGATCCGGAGCCGTCAACGGCGTGCTCATCGGACTCTTCCTCTCGGCGATCCTCGTGATCGGCAATCCCGAGGTGCCGATCCAGCTCTTCGTCGGCTTCGTCTTCATCGGCGTCGCGCTCGGCATGCTGCTGAGCCTCGTCACCTACGCCATCGTGCGCCGGCGTCGCGACTTCGCGAGCGTGACGCAGTTCGCCGCCGACCACTACGAGGTCAGGGTGCAGGCTGCCTCGCTGGCGAAGGCGCGTCTGGCGCTGGGGGCGGCGAAGCCCACTCCTGTCCGGGCGCCGGTGAACCTGGATGAGCCGCCGCGGTACGGTGAGCGCATCACACCCGGCGGACACACGGCGCCGACCCCTCCCGCCACCCCCGTCGAGCCGTCTCCCGGCCCCGATCAGGTCCCGGGCTCGGAGCCGACACCGCCCCTCGGCGGCGGCCAGACCCCGCCGACTGAACCCGCGATCCCGCCGCGTCCCGCCGACCCGGCCACACCGCCCGCCGAGGAACCGGAATCCGGCGCGGCCGGCATCCCGCCGAAGTCGGCGGAGCCCGCCTGATGTCGGACATGAACCGCGAGACTCGCACTCCCACCGATCGCGCGGCACCTGAGCAGTCGCCGGCACCGTCGCCGTACGAGTCCGTTCCGCCTGCTCCGCCTGCTCCGCCGGTTCCGCCTGCTCCGCCGACAGCGAGCCCACTGCCTCCTGTTCCGCCCCAGACGCCGGTCTACGGCGACGCCCCGCCGCAGGCGCCGGGATACGCCCCGCAGGCGCCGGGATACACACCGCCGCAGGCGCCCGGATACGCCCCGCAGGCGCCGGGATACGGATACCCGCCGCAGCAGTCCGGTCACCCCGCTCCCGGCTATCCCGCCGGGGGCTACCCGGTCGGCGCCTATCCTGCCGCTGTCCCGCCCCGTGGCCTGCTGCCGTGGGCGCTGGGCCTCCTGATCCTCATCCCCTTCCCGTTCCTGGGCGGCCTCGCCTCCGGGATCGCGATGGCGGTCAGTGGCGGAGCCTCCCGTCGCTTCGGGGGAGTGGCGCGAGAGAATGCGCGCACGGCTCTGAACTGGGGCCTGACCTACCTGCTCGTCTCCACGATCCTCCTGGTCTCGCATTTCGTTCTGCTGTTCTCGTTGACGGCCGACTCTCCGTCGGGCTTCTACCCGATCGGCATCCCGATCACGATCTACTTCGCGCTCTCGGTGCTGCACCTCGTGCTCGTGATCGTCGGCATGGTCCGTGCAGCGGGTGGCAAAGTCATGCGGGTGCCGTTCGCGATCCCTTACCTCCGCGGCTGATGACCGAGATCTCCGTCGAGCTGCCCGCAGGGGCGGCGACGGTCTCGGCGGACTGGGCGCCGGGGACCAACGGTGCGACCGTCGTCATCGCGCACGGCGCGGGCACGGGCAAGGACCACCCCTTCCTCACAGGCTTCGCCGACGCGCTCGAGGCGCTCGGGTTCTCGACGTTGCGGTTCAACTTCCCGTACGTCGAGCAGGGCCGCAGGATGCCGGGGCCGGCGGCGCATGCGATCGCGACGTGGAACGCGGTCGTGGCCTTCGCCCGTGAGCAGGATCCGACCGCGACGATCTGGGCCACCGGCAAGTCCTACGGCGGGCGTATGGCCTCCATGGCGGTGTCCGCGGGGCTCTCCGTCGACGGCCTCGCCTATCTGGGCTATCCCCTGCACGCCCCGGGCAAGCCCGAGAAGCCGCGCGCGGAGCATCTGCCGCAGATCGTCGTTCCTCAGCTCTTCATCGAGGGCACGAACGATCCGTTCATCCAGCCGCTGACGGAGTTCCACGACGTCGTCGCCACCTGCCAGGACGCGCGGGTCGTCTGGATCGAGGGCGGCGGCCACACCTTCGAGGTGAAGGGGCGCAAGCGCCCGGCATCCGACATCGGCGCGTCGCTCGCACCTTTCGTCGCGGAGTTCGCCCGGCCCTGACAGCATGGCAGGGTGAGCCTCGAACGAATCGCCCTGATCTCCGATGTGCACGGCAACCTGACCGCTCTCGAGGCGGTGCTCGCCGACATCGGGCGTCGCGGGATCACCCGCATCGTCAACCTCGGCGACACAGCGGGCAAGGGCCCGCGAGGAGAGGATGCGGTGCAGCGCTGCCGGGCCGTGTGCGAGCTCAACGTCCGTGGCAACTGGGACGACTTCCTCCCCACGATCCCCGACGACGGACCGCCCGAGATGCTCTGGTGGCGCGACGAGCTGTCGCCCTCGAGCAGGGAATGGCTCGCGGCGCTTCCGCTGAGTGCCGATCTCGTGCTCAGCGGTCGTCGGATCCGACTGTTCCACGCCTCGGCGCAGAGCCCGCACGTCAGGGTGCACTTCCACCACACAGCCGAGCAGTTCTCCGCGATGTTCGAGGCGACCGAGATGACAGGCGACGGCCCGCTGCCGGACGTGGTGGGCTATGCCGACATCCACGACGCCTACATCGAGTCGAACGACGGACGCACTCTGTTCAACGTCGGCAGCGTCGGAAACCCGCTCGACACCCCGGTTCCGTCGTACGTGATCCTCGAAGGCGGCGCGTCGTCCGACGATCCGTTCGGCGTGCAGTTCGTGCGGGTGCCGTACGACGTCGAGGCCGAGATCGCGGTGGCCGAGTCGCTCGACATGCCCACCGCCGATGTCTGGACGGTCGAGCTCCGCACCGCCGTGTACCGGGGGCGGCAGTCATGAAGGGGCTGCATCACGTCGAGATCTGGGTGCCCGACATCGACGAGGCCGTGAGCAGCTGGGGATGGCTGCTCGCGCGATTGGGCCTCGAGCTCACGGGTGAATGGTCGGACGGCCGCACGTGGGATTCCGGGAGCGCCTATGTGACGCTCACGACTTCACCGAACCTGTCGTCCGCCGCACATGACCGGCGTCGCGCGGGCGTGAACCACCTGGCCTTCTGGGGCGGGACCCGCGAGGAGGTCGATGCCGTGCTGGCGGACGCGGAGGCGCACGGGTGGCAGCCGCTGTACCAGGAGAGGTATCCGCACGCCGGCGGACCGGACCACTACGCAGGGTGGGTGGAGAACGTGCAGGGGTTCAAGGTCGAGATCGTCGCGGAGCCACACGCCGAGGCGTCACCCGAGGGATGAGAGCTCGGTGTCGTCGAGCAGCCGTCGCATGGTCGACAGCCCGAGGTCGCTCATGCCGGGGTTGGAGGCCTCGTAGTATCAGCCGAGCCCGATAGCCTGCTGCAGCGCCCACGCCGCACCCCGCATCCACTCGCACATCCGTCGCCCGGAGAGCGGCGATCAGCGCGGCGACGTCGAACGCCGGCGAATCGGATGTCGCGTGGTGATCGTGGCGCGCAGTCTCTCCCGGCACCCAGGTCTGCGCCGACCACGCCGACGGGTAGTCCGGGGATGCCGTGCCGATGCCGACAGGTCGGGGCGCCGCCACCGGGCACACCACAGCGAACTCCGACATCGCGTCGGCCTCGGCGATCAGCGCGGCCTCGGACTCCCCGGTGAGCGGGAATCGCACCGCGAGCTCGTCGCCGATGCGGAAGATCGTGTTCACCGTCCCCGCTGTGGGGACGCGCCGCAGCGGCATCAGGCCGAACTCGGGAAACCGCCGGGCGATCAGACGCCCGGCGGTCTCATCGGTGAGCGCGAGCTCGCCCTCATGCATCCGGTGACGTCAGCCCTGGACGCGAGCGATCCACGCCTCGACCTCGTCGGCCGTCCGGGGGATGTCGGCCGACAGATTGACCGGGCCTTCCTCCGTCATCAGGATGTCGTCCTCGATGCGCACTCCGATGCCGCGGTACTCCGCGGGCACGGTGACGTCGTCGATCTGGAAGTACAGGCCCGGCTCGATCGTGAACACCATGCCCGGGGCCAGGATGCCGTCGTAGTACATCTCACGACGAGCCTGAGCGCAGTCGTGGACGTCGATGCCGAGGTGGTGCGACGTGCCGTGCACCATGTAGCGGCGGTGGTGTCCTCCTGCATCACCGTCGAGGGCTTCCTGGGCGGTCACGGGCAGCAGGCCCCATTCGGCGACCCGCGCGGCGATCACCCGCATGGCAGCCTCGTGCACCTCGCGGAAACGCACCCCGACCCGTGCTGCGGCGAAGGCGGCGTCCGCAGCCTCTCGCACGGTCTCGTAGACCCGGCGCTGGACCTCGGTGAACGTACCGGAGACCGGCAGAGTGCGGGTGATGTCGGCGGTGTACAGGCTGTCGGCCTCGACGCCCGCATCGACGAGGATCAGGTCCCCGGGGACGACGGTGCCGTCGTTGCGCGTCCAGTGCAGGTAGCACGCGTGAGGTCCGGAGGCGGCGATCGTGTCGTAGCCCTCACCGTTGCCGTCCTCGCGGGCGCGGCGGTGGAACACACCCTCGACGACGCGCTCGCCGCGTGCGTGCGCGATCGCGTCGGGGAGCGAGCGGATCACGTCCTCGAAGCCCTGAGCGGTGATGTCGACCGCACGGCGCATCTCGGCGATCTCGAACTCGTCCTTGACCAGACGCAGCTCGGAGACGAAGCGGGTGAGGTCGTCGTCCTCGTCGAGAAGCAGCTCGCCCTCGATCGGTGCGAAACGGTCGAGATGCTGGGTCTCGACCGCGAGGTCCGCCGCGACTCCGGCGAGCGAGGGGCGCGGACCGATCCAGAACTCGCCGACCGTGGCGTCCGCATAGAACTCGGTCGTCGTGCGGTCTGCCCGCTCACGGAAGTAGAGGGTGACGTCGTGACCGGCGTCGGTGGGGTCGAAGACGAGGATCGAATCCGGCTCGGCGTCGGAGGCCCATCCGGTGAGGTGCGCGAACGCCGAGTGCGCACGGTACGGGTAGTCGGTGTCGTTGCTGCGCTGCTTCAGGGAACCTGCGGGGATGACGAGGCGCTTGCCGGGGAACGCGGCAGAGACGGCTGCCCGGCGGGTCGCCGCGTACGAGGCCTGTGCGCGAGGTGCGGGGATCGACTCCGGGCGGTCCGCCCAACCGGTCGAGATCGTGTCGAGGAAGCCGCGGGGGAAGGGCTGCTTGCGGTTCGTCGTCGTCGCCTCGACGGGGGTCTCTGTGGTGGGCTCTGCGATCGTGTCGCGCTCTGCGGTGCTCATCCCTCCAGTCTGTCACCTGCGCGACGGACGCGGGATGTCAGCCGGCGGGCTCGAGCTGCACCACCAGGCCGCGGTGATCGCTGCCGGTGGCGTCGTCGATGACGACGGAGCCGGTCGCCGTCCAGCTCGGGGAAGCCATGACGTGGTCGATCGGGGTGCTGAGCAGAGCCGGAAGAGAACTCGGCCAGGTCCCGCTGTAGCCGTTCCCCGTGCGCGTCGCGGCATCTCGGCAGTACCCCATGTCGCCGCCGTCGACACCGAGGCCGGCCATGTGGTCGATCGTCGCGTTGAAGTCGCCGGCGAGGATGAAGTTCCCCTCGGGGCACTGGTCGGCGATCCAGCGCAGATCGCTCTGCCACTGCGCCATGTCCTCCATGCGGGGCGCGACGGCGTGCACGGCCACGATCGCGGGGCCACCGGCGTTCCCGCCGACCGGCATCAGCACGACGCTCGGCACGGAACCCGTGTTGCTCGTGCCGTCCTGCGATGACTCGATGACCGAGTACTCGCCGAGATCGGGGGAGACGAGGACCGTCGTGTGCCAGGATTTCGGACCGTCGACGACGTCCGGCTTGAACTGCACGTGGTGCACCCACATCGGGTGGTCCTGCTCGCGCAGCAGCACCGCGATCTGCTCGCCGACCTCCTCGGTCGTCTCCGGCAGCGCGACGATGTCGGCGCCGCGATCGAGGATCTGCTTCGCGATCTCCTCGGCGGAGACCTCGTCGCCGGCCGTGTTCCAGGTAAGGACGCGGATGCTGGAATCCGTCGCCGCAGGAAGGGTGTCTCCACCGAATCCGCGCTGGAATCCGATGGCACCGGTCGCGCCGGCGCCGAGCAGGGCGACGATCAGGACGGATGCGGCGAAGCCGCGGAGCGGCCTGGCGAGGAGGAGCAGCAGGGCGAGAGCTGCGACGACGAGGAACGCGGCGAGCACGACCCCACGGGCAGCGACGACCTGCGCGAACGGATACGTCTGCTCGAGATGGAAGAACTGCGGCCACACCACCACAGCCGTCGCGATCGCGAACAGCACGGTGACGAGGATCCCCAGTAGTCGAAACATCCCATCCAGCCTAGAAGGCGTCTCTGTGAAGTCCCTGCCGCGACGGGCCGCGACGGGCCGCGCGGTCCGGCATCGGCCGTCATCGGCCGTCGTCGGTACGCTCAGAGGATGGCCATTGCTCGTTCCCCTCGCTTCGCCGGTCCCGCCGACCTGCATATGCACTCCAACCAGTCCGACGGCACCGAGTCGCCGGCCGAGGTGGTGCGGCAGGCGCACCGGTTCGGAGTGCGCACGATGGCGTTGACCGATCACGATCGGACGACCGGGTGGGATGAGGCGGCGGCGACCACTGCCGAGCTCGGAATGACGTTCATCCCCGGTATGGAGCTGTCGGCGAAGCACGAGTGGCGCAGCGTCCACGTGCTCGGATACCTCTTCGACCCGCTCGACGAAGCACTCAGGGCAGAGACCGAACGGATCCGCGGCGACCGGATCGGGCGCGCGGAGCGGATCGTCCGCAGCATCGGACGCGACTACGACCTCAGCTGGGAAGACGTCCTCGCGCAGACCACTCTCGACGCGACCGTCGGACGCCCGCACATCGCCGACGCCCTGGTCGCGCGCGGCATCGTCAGAGACCGCACGGAGGCCTTCGACGGCATCCTGCACCCGCGTGAGGGCTACTACGAGCCTCACTACGCTCCCGATCCGCTCACTGCGGTGAGTCTCATCACGGAAGCAGGGGGAGTCGCGATCATCGCACACCCCGTCACGGTCGGACGCGATCGGATGATGCCCGTGCCGTTCATCGAGAAGCTGATTGCCGCCGGCCTCGGTGGATTCGAGATCGACCACCGTGAGAACACCGAATCCGGCAAGAAGACGTTGCGCGCGATCGTCGAGAAGCACGATCTGATCGTGACCGGCTCGAGCGATTACCACGGCACCGGCAAACCCAACCTGCCGGGGGAGCACACGACCTCGGACGAGATGGTGGCGCGGCTCATCGAACGGGCGACGGGTACTGCGCCGCGCTACGCCTGATCGCAGCGGCGCAGTACTCGCGGCATCAGGGCGCACGACAGGACGGCGGAGGGGGCGGACGCCGCTGATGCGGCATCCGCCCCCTCCGAGGTCGATCGGGTCGAGGCCTGTCAGGCCCCTACGACCGGGGCTGCCCCCGTGCCGCCCGAGCCGCCACGGCGGCGGCGACGACGACGTGCCGGGGCGGGCTTGCCGTCGTGGTGCTCCTTGCCCGCGCCGTCGTGGGTGCCGGCGCCTTCGGCGCTGCGGTCACCCGACGGAGCGGACTGCGAGTCGCCGGACGCCGAGTCGGTCGTGCCCTCTGCGAACGTCGAACCCACCGGGTTCGAGCCTCCGCGGCGGCGGCGGCGACGACGGGTGCCACCCTCTTCCGTTCCCTCGGCGGCGGCATCCGCTGCGCGCTCCGGACGAGGCGCGCGCTCGGTCTTCACCGACTGCGTCTTCGGGGCCGAGACGAGGCGGCCCTTGGTGCCGGCCGGGATGTCGAGGTCCTCGAACAGGTGCGGGCTCGACGAGTAGGTCTCGACGGGCTCGGGCTGGCCGAACTCGAGGGCGCGGTTGATCAGCGCCCACTTGTGCAGGTCCTCCCAGTCGACGAAGGTCACCGCGATGCCGGTCTTGCCCGCGCGGCCGGTACGACCCGCGCGGTGCAGGTACGTCTTGTCCTCATCCGGAATGGTGTGGTTGATCACGTGCGTGACGTCGTCGACGTCGATGCCTCGTGCGGCGACATCGGTCGCGACGAGAACATCGCGCTTGCCCGCCTTGAAGGCGGCCATCGAGCGCTCACGCTGGTCCTGGCCCATGTCGCCATGGACGCCGCCGACGTTGAAGCCGCGGTCACCCAGCTCGTCGACGAGACGCTGCGCCGCGCGCTTGGTGCGGGTGAAGATGACGGTCTTGCCGCGGCCCTCGGCCTGCAGGATGCGGGCGATGATCTCGTCCTTGTCGAGCGAGTGGGCGCGGTAGACGAGGTGCTTGATGTTGGCCTGCGTGAGACCCTCGTCGGGGTCGTTGGCCCGGATGTGGATCGGGTTCGACATGAAGCGGCGAGCGAGCGCGACGATCGGGCCGGGCATGGTCGCCGAGAAGAGCTGCGTGTGCCGCACGGCGGGCACGCGCTGGAAGATCTTCTCGATGTCGGCCAGGAAGCCGAGGTCGAGCATCTTGTCGGCCTCGTCGAGCACGACCTCGGTCGCGTTCGAGAGGTCGAGCAGGCGCTGGCCCGCGAGGTCGATGAGGCGACCGGGCGTGCCGACGACGATCTGCGCTCCGGCCTTGAGCTGGTCGATCTGGCCCTCATAGGCCTTGCCGCCGTAGATCGCGACGACGCTGGTCGAGCGGTTGCTGGTGAGCAGGTCGATGTCCTCGTACACCTGCACCGCGAGCTCGCGAGTGGGAACCACGATCAGCGCCTTGACGCCGTGCTCCGGGTTGAGGCCCAGTCGCTGCACGACGGGGATGCCGAAGCCGAAGGTCTTTCCGGTTCCGGTCTTGGCCTGGCCGATGATGTCCTGGCCGGGAAGGCCGAGGGGGATGGTCTGCTCCTGGATCGGGAAGGCGTCGACGATGCCCTTGGAGGCGAGTGCGTCGACGATGTCCTGATCGATTCCGAGATCAGCGAAGGTTGTCAATGTTCAGATGCCTGTCCGGCGACCTGCGAGGATCGCCATGTTTCACGGATCCACGCCGTCTCATGTGCCACAGGCGCGGGCCCCGCTCCGACGGCGGGGACAGCACCAGCCTACCCGAGGGGGTGGTGGCGCCCGGAAGTACCGCGTCGCCCGAGTATTGTGAACCCCGTGGTGAACTGGTTCTGGAAGCGTAGGACGCCCCGGCGCACGATGACGTTGCGCAGTCGCGGGGAGCAGGGCGCCTCGACGCGCGTCGACTTCGCAGAACTCGCGCCTGAACTCACCCGGTTCCTGGGGCAGGCGGCGTATCTGCAGCTCGGCTACTTCGAGACGCTGACCCGCCTGATCAGAGCGACTCCGGAGCTCTCCGAGAAGGAGTCGTTGTCCCGCGCCGCCGGCGCTGCGCTGACGAAGCACAGGGCGATCGTCGATCTGATCGCCGAGCGCGGGGACGACCCCACGCAGCTGATGCTGCCGTTCCGGGAGAACCTCGACGCGTTCCGCCGCAAGACGATCGGCGCCCGCCCGCGCGAGACCCTCCTGGCCGTCTACATCACGGCGGGGATGCTCGACGACTTCTACTTCGCGCTCGCGTCGAGCTACGGCGAGACGGGCGAACGGGTGGCGGAGATCCTCAGCGAGGACGATGCTCGGCACGAGATCGTCGCGATCATCCAGGAGACGATCGACGGTGACGGCGAGTGGCGCTCGCTGCTCTCGATGTGGGCTCGTCGTCTGGTCGGCGACACGATCCTCGTCTGCCGGTCGGCTCTGCGTCAGCCCGAGCTCGCCGCCATGAGCGAGGACCGCGTCGAGCTGGTCTACACCGAGCTCATGGGAGCCCACGCCCGGCGAATGGATGCGATGGGCCTGGCCTCCTAGACCGCGACCGCCTGAGCGCGCATCCGCTCGAGGCGTCGCGTCAGACGCCAGGCGATCACGGCCGGGATCGCTCCGATCACGCCGAACGAGATGTCGATCAGCTGCCATCCGAGCGGAATGCCGCGGATGCTGCCGGCGATGAGGGCGAGCGGGACGATCCCGATGCAGGCGATCACCCCGAACTGGATCACCCAGATGTTGCGCACCGGATCGACCAGCGGGCCGATGAACACGACGGCGATGACGAGGTGCGCGAAGGCGAGCCAGTCGGTGCCGTAGGCGATGAACGGGTATCGGGCGTCCACATCGGTCAGAGCGTCCGCCACACGGTCGACCCAGCCGACCGCGTCAGGGAACCAGACTGCGGCGGGAGTGTCGTGCAGGAGGTGCGACGCGAAGCCGAGCTCGAGGCGCAATGGAAAGGCCGTGACGCCGCTCACGACGAGACCGATCATGAGCACGACGATGCTGATGCGGATCCACCGCAGAGTGCGACGCTCGTCCACGAGCGGTCAGATGCCGAGTGCGGCCTTGGCCGTGGCGTCCGACCGGCGACGGAGTGCGACGATCGCGAAGGTCAGCGCAGCGGCCACGACGACCGCGCCCAGAACGCTGGCGAGCCAGAGCCAGATGCTGTCCTCCCCGACACCCAGCCACTGCAGCCCGGTGTAGACGACAGCGGCCAGAGCCGTGGCGATCGCGGGCGTCAGCGCGACTCCGCGCAGTTCTCGGCCACCGATCATGAAGTGGGCGGCGATGCCGAGAGCGCACGCTCCGATGAGTGCGAGAAGGATGTACATCGCGGTGTCAGGCGAAGAAGCCGACGCGACGGGACTCCTCGGTGCCCAGCTCGATGTATGCGAGGTTCGCGGTCGGGACCAGGTACGAGTTGCCCTTGACGTCGGAGAAGCTCAGGTGCGGGGTGTTCTGCTCGAGGGCCGAGGCGACCTGGGTGCGGACCTCGTCCGCGCTCGATGCGGTCTCGAAGCTGAGCTCGCGGCCGGTGTTGATGATGCCGATGCGGATTTCCACGCGTACTCCTGTTTTCCAGTCGACGATGCTGTGGTCGAGTCGACCACGGAGGTCGACGACTGCGCCCAACTCTACCGGGCGGCGAGGCCCTCGGATCGGCCGAGTGGCCGGTTTCGCCGTGAGCGCACAGCACGTGCGGCACCGCCCGTCCGATGATGTCCGTGCGCGCCAGTAGCGTGGAGGGCATGACAGAGGATGCTGCGCAGAACGCCGTGATCGGCGCTGACGTCACGGCATCCGGGGTCATCATCGGCGCACCGGGAACGGGCAAGACCCGCACCCTCACCGAGCGCGTCGTTCATCTGCTCGACTCCCGCGGAGTCCGTCCCGAAGAACTCCTCGTGCTCACCCCCAGCAGGCAGGCCGCGACGGCTCTGCGCGACCGTATCGGTGTGCGGATCGGTCAGGCGACCCCCGGCCCGCTCGCACGGTCGCTCGGGTCGTTCGCCTTCCAGGTCGTGCGCGGAGCGATGGTCCGTGCAGGAGCCGAACCTCCGGCGCTGCTGACCGGTGCCGATCAGGACCGCATCATCGCCGAGCTGCTCGCGGGCGACGCCGAAGACGAGCGCATCGCCTGGCCCGGCGCGCTCAGCCCGTCGGTCCGTGCCTCCAAGGGCTTCCGCTCCGAGCTCCGGGCCTTCCTCGCGGAGTGCGTCGAGCTCGGCGCCCAGCCGACCGAGCTCCGGGCGGCGGGCGATCCCGCGTGGGCTGCGGCGGCCGACTTCCTCGTCGAGTACCGGGCGGTTCTCGATCTGGCGCGCGCATCGCATCGGGACGCCGCCGACCTGCTCGCAGAGGCCAGTGCGATCCTGCGCACGGCGGACGCTGCGGATCTCGGCCCGCTCGCCCACCTCAGAGCCGTGCTGATCGACGATGCTCAGGAGCTCACCAGGGGCGGCATCGCAGTGGTCGAGTCCCTTCGGGCCCGCGGTATCGCCGTTCTCGCCTTCGGCGATCCCGACATCTCCTCCGGGGCCTTCCGAGGGGCGAGCCCAGAACTGTTCTCCCGACTCGCGACCGAGCTCGGCGAGGTGCACGTCCTCGACGGTCCGCATCGGCAGACCGCAGCGCTCACCGCACTGACGCGGACGGTCACTCAGGCGATCGGCGTGTCCGGTCGGGTCGACCATCGGCGCGCCCCGGTCCTCGCCGAGCCGGAGGAGCGCGGAGCGACATCCCTCGTCAGCACATTCGTGGCGCCGTCGCCTCATGAGGAGCTCGATCGCATAGCGGGCGTGATGCGCGAATGGCACCTGACGCACGATGTTCCGTGGGATCGCATGGCGGTGATCGCGCACGACACCCGCCAGGTGACCCAGCTCGAGACGGAGCTGGCGGCTCGCGAGATCCCGACGCGCGCCGCCGGTGTGCAGCGGCCGCTCGGCAGCGAGGCGGTCGTCCGTGACATCGTCGGCATCGTGCGGTTGGCTCTCACTGCACCCGACGAGCGCTCGTCGCAGGACTGGGAGGAGTCGCTGCGCACTCCGTTCGGCGGGATGGATGCCATCGGACTGCGCCGCCTTCGGGCGCGCCTTCGCCACATCGAGCTCGAGCACGGCGGCTCCACCCCGGCGCGAGAGCTGATGCGCCAGGCGCTGACCTCGCCCGCGCACCTCGACCTGATCGACTCGCAGGAGTCCCGCAGAGCCGCGCGTTTCGCGCAGACGGTCGCCGAAGTGGCCGACGGTGCCGCGGCGGGTGAGACGATCCACGATCTCCTCTGGCGAGTGTGGGATCAGTCCCGAGCCGTCGACGGCCGAAAGCTGCAGGTCGCCTGGCGGGAGATGTCGCTGCAGGCGAGCGGGTCGGAGACGGCGAGGGCGCTCGACGCGCTGGTATCCCTGTTCGGTGCCGCGAAGAGATTCGTCGAGCGGACCCCGAACGAGAAGCCGGAGGTGTTCGTCCGCGACATCCTCGACAGCGAGGTGCCGGAGGACTCGCTCGCGAGCCCCGATCGACCGGGACGGGTGACGCTGCTCACTCCGGCGACGGCTCTCGGCACCGAGTTCGACGCAGTGGTGGTCGCCGGGATGCAGGACGGCGTCTGGCCCAACGTCCGGCTCCGCGGAGGAATGCTGCAGACCTGGAGGCTCGCCGACGCGCTGCTCGCGGCCCGCACCGGAGCCGCCGAGCAGCCTCCCGATGTGCTCGATCGGCGCCGAGGTGCGCTGCACGACGAGCTGCGCCTCTTCGTGCGAGCGATCTCGCGAGCACGTCGGCGACTGCTGATCACCGCCGTCGACGACGACGACATGACGCCGAGCCCGTTCTTCGCCTTCCTCCCGGTGCCCGATCCTCCCGAGATGCACGCGTCGGCCGAGCATCCCCTCACTCTGCGCGGCCTCGTCGCGCGGCACCGCCGCGTGCTGACATCGTCGACCTCGGCGCCCGCGCGAGAGCATGCGGCCTCCCAGCTGGCGGTGCTCGCGAGAGAGCGCGTGCCCGGCGCGAATCCTGCCGAGTGGTACGGCGTGATGCCGCCGTCGACCGATGCGCCCCTGCATGACCTGACCGTCGAGGCCGCGCGGGTGTCGCCGTCGCGGATGGAGTCTTTCGAGGAGTGCGAACTGAACTGGGCCGTCTCCGCACTCGGGGGCGACACGGTGATGCCGCCCTCTGCAGGTATCGGCACGATCATCCATGAGGCGATGGAGCAGGTGCCCGACGGCGAGCTGGAGCGCCTGCGCGACGTCCTCGCCGAGCATTGGCCCGAGCTCGACTTCGAGACGGCATGGATCGGACGAAAAGAGCGCCGCCGGGCCGATCTCTACATCGATCGGCTGCACAGCTACCTCTCGGATGTCGCGGCAGAAGGGGGGCGCGTGATCGCCGGCGAGGTCGAGTTCCGATTCGCCGTAGACGTCCCCGAGGAGACCGGCGAGAAGCCCACCGCGCGTGCGGCGAGCGCAGAGACGGAATCGCACCCCCACGAAGCGATCGTCCACGGCTTCATCGACCGGGTCGAGGCATACGCGCCCGGCGGAGGCGAGCATGCGAAGGCCCGAGGGCAGAGGTGGACGCGCATGGCAGACCCGCAGAACGGAGAGCGCGTCGTGGTGGTCGATCTGAAGACGGGCAAGTACGAGCCCGAGAGCGAGCAGAAGGTGGCAGACCACGCCCAGCTCGCGGCCTACCAGGTGGCCGTGCAGGAGGGACTCATCGAAGGTGCGGACCCGGCTGCGCTCGCCGGAGCGCGCCTCGTCCTGGTGGCGAAGACGCTGGCCGGCAGCGACTTCCGCGTCGCGCACCAGCACACTCTCGCCGGAGACGACCGCGTGCACTTCCTCGGCCGCATCGCGGAGGCTGCTCGAGGCATGTCGGCGTCGAGCTTCACGGCGCACGTCGAATCGCACTGCGCAGACACGCAGTGGCGTGTGCAGCCGTGCCGGATCCACACCGTCGCCGCGGTGAGCGCATGACCGCGTGGACAGGGGCGGGGAACGGCATCTCCGCCCTCGACGTCGCCGCCGCGCTCGGACTCCCCGCACCCACCGAGGCGCAGCAGCGAGTGATCGAGTCCCCGCCCGCACCCGCGCTCGTCGTCGCAGGAGCGGGGAGCGGCAAGACCGAGACGATGTCCGGTCGCGTCGTATGGCTCGTGGCGAACGGACACGTGCGGCGCGATGAGATCCTCGGGCTGACCTTCACCCGCAAGGCCGCAGGTGAGCTCGCGGAGCGGATCGGCGTCCGGCTCGCCCTCATCGACGAGTACGGCAGACGGGGCCTCCTGCCGCACCTGCCCGAGATCGTGGCGAGCGGCGCGCTGGATCGTGTCTCCAGAGCGGCGAACGCCCGTCAGCGGGAGGTCGTCAGATCGCAGGTGCTCGACGAGCTCGCAGAACGCTACGGAACCGCGGGAGACGTGACTGCACCCGCGGTCGAGGATGTGCTGATCCGCCCCAAGGTCTCCACTTACAACGCTTTCGCGGACGGCATCGTGCGGGAGCACGCGGCACGGATCGGTCGTGACTCCGACGTCGCCATGCTCAGCCAGGCCGCGTCGTGGATGCTGGCGCGGGACATCGTTCTCCGCGCCGACCTGCCGGAGCTGGAGGAGATCGACCGATCCGTGGCCGGCGTGGTCGACGCGGTCCAGCGGCTGGCCGGAGATTCTCTCGATCACCGAGCGGACCTCGACCGCGCGGATCGGATCGCGCTGCGTCAGGCCGAGGCGTTCGACCCGTATCGGAGCAATACGGAGATCGCGTCGGTCACGGCGAACCTGCGAGCCCTACCGGCGCTCTCGGTCCTGGTGCGCGAGTACATCGCCGAGAAGGAGCGCCGCGGCGTGCTGGACTTCGCCGATCAGGTCAGCGGCGCGTACGACATCGTCGAATCATCGCCCGATGTGCGCGACGAACTGCGACAGCAGCATCGCGTGGTGCTCCTGGACGAATATCAGGACACCTCGGTGATCCAGACCCAGTTCCTCGCCCGGCTCTTCCGCGACTCGGCAGTGATGGCCGTGGGAGACCCGCACCAGTCGATCTACGGATGGCGTGGAGCCAGCGCGGACAACCTGCACGCCTTCGCGCGGACCTTCTCCGAGCACGAGGCCGTCGGGAACTACAGCCTGATGACGAGCTGGCGCAACGACCGGAGCATCCTCGGCATCGCGAATCGAGTTCTCGGGCCGCTCCGCCGACCGGGACTGGACGTGCCGCCGCTCGAGGCTCGCCCAGGCGCGGGTGACGGTGCGGTGGAGATCCGGTTCCCGCTCACGGTCGACGACGAGGCGCGTGAGGTCGCCGAGTGGTTCGCAGCGCGTCGCGCGGCGCATGACGACGGCGCGAAGCCGCACACCGGCGCCGTGCTGTTCCGGTCGAAGCGACACATGCAGACGTTCGCCGCGGCGCTGGCCGCGCAAGGGATCCCGCACAGGATCCTTGGCCTTGGCGGACTCCTGGCGACGCCCGAGGTCGTAGACGTCGTCTCGACGCTGCGGGTGCTGCACGATCCCACCGCCGGCTCCGCGCTGATCAGACTCCTCGTCGGGCCCCGTTTCGCTGTCGGGATCGCCGATATGGCCGCCCTTCAAGAACTCGCTGCCGAGCTGTCCCGACGCGACAGCGGACTGCTGCCCCTGGACGACGAGCTCCGGCAGCGCATCCGCTCATCACGCGGTGCCGACGAGGCGCTCTCGATAGTCGACGCCGTCGACGTGCTCCGTGGTCTCAGCGACGACTACCGCCTTCTGGCGCGGATCACTCCCGAGGGGCGCGCCCGGATACGCGCGGCGGGGGAGATGCTCGAACGCCTCCGTCGGGCCTCGTCTCTTCCGCTTCCCGACGTGTTGAGGCTCATCGAGCTCGAGCTGCGTCTCGACATCGAGCTCGCGGCGAATGAGACGAGGGGCCCCGCGCGTATCGCGGCAACTCAGTTGCGGGCGTTCACCGACGAGGTGCGCGCGTTCCTCGCGGCCGACGAGCGCGGGACCATCTCCAGCCTCCTGGCGTGGCTCGACAAGGCCGAGAGCACCGACGAGTTGGTCCCGCGACCGGAGCCGCCCGAGCCGGGCGTGGTCCAGCTGCTGACGATCCACGGATCCAAGGGCCTCGAATGGGATGCTGTCGCCGTGGTCCGAATGGTCGAGGGCGAGCTTCCTTCGCGCCCGACGGACACGGCGGGCTGGTTCGGCTTCGGGGTGCTGCCGTTCGCTCTGCGCGGCGACAGCGGGGCCCTGCCGACGTTCAGCTGGATCCCGCCGTCCGATGAGGAGCTCGACCCGGCCAAGCGGCTGAAGGCCGGGATCGCTTCGCTCACGAGCCGCAGCAAGACGGCGCCGGGCGCGCTCACGGTGTTCAAGGATGCCTACCGGGAATACCAGCAGGAAGAGGAGCGGCGGCTCGCCTACGTCGCCGTCACCAGAGCGCGCAGCGACCTGCTCCTGACCGGCGCACACTGGGCGGGGCAGAAGCAGCCGAAGGCACCGAGTCCGTACCTGATCGAAGCGATCGAGGCGACCGGTGGGCGGACGATCGACGAAGTGGACCCTGAGATCAACCCCTACGACGGCCCAGGCTCGACCCTCTCCTGGCCCATCGATCCGCTCGGTGCCCGTCGAGCGGTGGTCGAGAGCGCAGCGGAATCCGTTCGTGCGGCGGCCGAGAGCGACCCGGTGCCCTCTCCCGAGCTGACTCGGCTGCTCGCAGAACGGGCGGCGAGGCTGCGGGGGACGGACGCACCGCCTCCTACGCGCGTGCCCGCCTCGCGCTTCAAGGACTACGTCGCCGACTTCGGCGGCACGCTGTCATCGATAGTGCGACCGATGCCCGAGCGGCCGTATCGCCAGACCCGACTGGGCACGCTGTTCCATGCATGGGTGGAGCGGCGCAGCGAACTCGTGGGTGTCGGGCATCGCGTCGATGAGGCCCTCTGGGAGATCGATGAGGACGATCCCGCGTTCGGAGCGGAGGGCAGCGGTGCGGAGGTCTCCCCGGCTGACGCCGAAGATCTCGGCGGTCTCCAGCAGATCTTCGAGCGCAGCGAATGGGGTGGCCTGAAGCCGATCGCGGTCGAGATCGAGATCGACTTCGCCCTGGGTGGCGGCACGAGCTCGGGCGACGGTCATATCGTCATCTGCAAGCTCGATGCGGTCTACCGGCGAGAAGACCGAGGCGGTCGCATCGAGATCGTCGACTGGAAGACCGGCAAGGCTCCCCGCACGGCGCAGGAGCGAGAAGAGCGGATGCTGCAGCTCGCGCTCTACCGGCTCGCATATCACCGCCGCTTCGGGGTGCCGCTCGATGAGATCGACGTCGCGCTGTACTACGTCGCGGACGACCTCGTCATCCGAGGCGACCGGGTCTACTCCGAGTCGGAGCTCTTCCAGCGCTGGAGCGCCGCCCGCGCTGCGCGCTGAGCCTCGTCCTCCGGCGAGGCGCCGTCGGTCGTGCCCCCGCGCTGCGGGTCGCGATCCCGGTTCTCGTGGCGGCGTCCATCCGTCGCACGGTCGGCTGACGAGTGGTCGTCGGAGGCTGCCGAGCGCACGGACGTGAGATCCTCCGTCTCGAGCCCGCCCACCTGCAGACGATGCGCGGCATCCGAGGCGGCGTCGCTGAGATCGCTCGTGCTGTCGCCGTCGGCATCCTCGTCGCGCCACAGCTCGTTGGGGTTGTACGCGTCGGTCTGCATCGATGTGTCGACGCCGGAGAGCGTGCTCGCCGGCACACGGTCGAGAGCGTCCAGGGCCGAATCGACTCCTTCGCTGCGCGCGGCGATGACTTCCAGGTCATCGCCGTGCAGTCCGTCGGCGAGTGCCTCGAGCAGAGCTGCGGCGTCATCGACGATGTCGGGTCGACGCAGCGAATCGCCGTGCACCAGCCAGCGCGCGAACTCGAGCTCCGCGAGCAGTCGTGCGCGCACCTCGAGAGCGGGGTCGGGAACGCGGTCCGCGGCTCGGGCGTAGGACGCATGCACATCGGCGGATGCGTCCGGGGCTGCCGAGAGCCAGGAGAGATCGACCGCGGGGTCTCCGACGGCCAGAGAGTGCCATCCGATGAGGCCGGTGACCTCGGGACCGAGCTCGGGGTCGTCGCGGAAGATGAAGGACGTGGCCTGCACGCCGCCCAGTACGACGGTGGACTCGAAGCGCCAGAGGTCGTCGTCGGCGACGGCCTCACGCCATCTCACCGTGAGTCTCGCGGGCACGCGTCCGGTCGACGCGGCGGAATCCACGAGTCGGGCGAGTTCGTCGCGGCTCTCCTGCGCCGATCGCGTGATCAGTCCTGCACCGCGGACGACCGACGTGGGGAGGGAATGCACGGCGGCGATCGCCGCACCCATCGACTCTGCGGCACCGCGTCCGCCGGGCACCATCGCCGCCTCGATCTGGAATCCGGGCAGCAGTTCGGTCACCAGTGCGCGTGCGTCGCCCAGCCGCGTCTCGCCGATGTACTCGGGGGCTCGGAAGGGGAGCATCGCCCGTGCTCCGGCGGTGAGGGCGCGCAGCGCGAGCGCCTCGCCGGCGAGCTCACGTGCAGTCTCGTCGTCGTCGGCCACTCGGATGGCGAGTTCGCGTCCGTCGGCGAGCGAGGCCACAGCGGAGTCGAACCGTCCGTCGCCGTCGGCGCTGAGGATGCGGGCTCCGGTGACCTCCGCGCCGGGCAGTGCGGCAGTCACCGCCGCGGCTAGAGTGAATGGAGAGCGTCCCATACCCCCAGGGTAGGTGGACGCGGGGGCGGTCCCGCTTCCGCCACGCCCGTGAGAGAGGGAGCCGATGACCGCGAAGAACACGTCCCTCGACCGAGCCGCAGACCTCAGGACCGAGCCGGGGGTCATCGACCGGCTGCGCTTCGATGAGACCACGCAGGTCATCGCCGTGCGTGACGGGCGGGTGCGCATCGCCGGTGACGACCTCGACGCGGCCGCCCTGCTCAGGGTCTCGCCCTCGCAGATCGCTGACGCCACGTGGGCGCTTCTCGGACGCGACACCCGCGGTGCCGCCGTTCTGCTCGCCGTGCTGCCGCCCGAAGGCGACACCCTCGACACCACGCCGGATGAGACCTGGCTCGGGCTCCGCGACCTCGGCGCCCGCCTGAGCGCCGAAGACACCGAGCTCCTCATCGAAGCGCTGGCGCTCGGCGGCTGGCTGCGCGATGCGCCGTTCTGTCCTGCCTGTGGAGGCGCGACCGAGCTTCGCCAGGCCGGATGGTCGCGACACTGTCTCGTGTGCGGGCGTGAGCACTTCCCGCGCACCGACCCGGCCGTGATCGTGGCGGTCGAGAGCTCCGACGGCGAGCGACTGCTGCTCGGTGCGAACGCGAACTGGGGCGGGCGGATGTACTCCTGCTTCGCGGGCTTCACCGAGGCGGGGGAGTCGCTCGAGTCCACGGTCCACCGCGAGCTCGAGGAGGAGTCCGGAGTCCGCCTCGCCTCCCTCCGGTACGTGTCCTCGCAGCCCTGGCCCTTCCCACGGTCGCTGATGCTCGGCTTCCGCGCGGTGGCGGTCGACGAGCACGAGCTGCGTCCGGACGGTGAGGAGATCATCGACGTCCGCTGGTTCACCCGAGACGAGATCGGGTCCGCCCTCGTCGGAGACGGTCCCGTCGGCCTGCCGGGCCCTGCATCCATCGCCCGCGCCCTCATCGTGTCGTGGTTCGAGGAGCGCGGGTGAGCGCGCTCGAAGCCCTCGACGATCGACAGCGCGAAGCGGCATCCGTGCTCCGCGGACCCGTCGCGGTTCTCGCCGGCGCCGGCACCGGCAAGACCAGGGTGATCACCCACCGCATCGCGCACGGCGTGGACACCGGCGCGTACTCGCCGTCGCGGGTCATGGCGGTGACCTTCACGGCCAAGGCGGCGGGCGAGCTCCGAGGCCGCCTGCGCGCGCTCGGTGTCGAAGGCGTCGCCGCGCGCACCTTCCATGCCGCGGCACTCGCGCAGTTGAACTTCTTCTGGCCGACTCTCGCCGGTTCTCCCGCACCGTCGATCATCGACAACAAGGTGCGGATGCTCGGTCAGGCCGCCGACGCGATGCGTCTGCGCCCGAGCACCGCCACCCTTCGGGACATCGCCTCAGAGATCGAGTGGCGCAAGGTCTCGATGCTCTCGGTCGAGCAGCACGCGTCGCTGGGCCGTTCCATGAGCGGAATCGACACGGAGCAGCTCATGGAGCTGCAGCAGCGCTACGAGGCGTTGAAGGATGAGCGTCGTCAGCTCGACTTCGAGGACGTGCTGCTGGCGTGTGCAGGCATGCTCGAGGCGGAACCACGGGTCGCCGCGTCCGTGCACGAGCAGTACCGCCACTTCACGGTCGACGAGTACCAGGACGTCTCGCCCCTGCAGAACCGGCTGCTCGAGCTCTGGCTCGGAGATCGCAAGGACATCTGCGTCGTCGGCGACGCGAGCCAGACCATCTACTCGTTCGCCGGGGCGGAGCAGCGCTTCCTGCTCGAATTCGAACGGCGCCATCCGGAGGCGACGGTCGTGCGCCTCGAGACCAACTACCGTTCGCAGGCTCCGATCCTCGAAGCGGCCAACGCTCTCATGAAGGGGCGGCCGGGTGCCCTCGAACTCGTCCCCGCGCGGGAGACCTTCAACGCGGATTCGCCGACCGTGACCGCCTACGACACCGAGCGGGAGGAGGCCGAGGGCATCGCCGCCGCCGTGTCGGCGCGGATCGAAGCCGGAGCGTCGCCGGCCGACATCGCACTGCTGTACCGCGCCCATGCGCAGTCCGCCGTGCTGCAGCAGGCACTCGCCGCCGAGGGCATCGCGACATCGGTGCTGGGCGGCACGCGGTTCTTCGCCATGCCGGAGGTGCGTCAGGCGATCCTCGCGCTGCGCGCCGCCGCCGTGGCGCCGACAGAGCACGGATTCCTCCCCGGTGTGCAGCGGGTGCTCCGGGAACTCGGACTCACCGAAGAGCCGCCGGAAGCCGGCGGAGCCCAGCGCGACGGGTGGGAGGCGAGGCGAGCGATCCTCCGGCTGGCGGAGGATGCGGGCCCCGACGAGAATCTGCGCACCTTCAGCGACACGCTCATGGCGCGCGCGAAAGACCAGCACGAGCCCACGATGCGCACCGTGACCCTATCGACGCTCCATGCGGCGAAGGGGCTCGAGTGGCCGCACGTGTACCTCGCAGGATGGGCGGAGGGTGCTCTGCCGATCTCGTACGCCACCGGTTTCGACGCGATCGACGAGGAGCGCCGTCTCGCCTACGTCGGGGTCACGCGCGCCGCGCGTACGCTGTCGCTGTCGTGGTCCCGGTCAGCGGGACGAGGGGAGCGGGCGCCGTCGCGGTTCCTGGCAGAGATAGGAACGACTGCTCGCGGCACCGGCATTCTTCGTGAAACGTCAGTGAACGCCACGCGCGCCGACCGTCGCCGCTGACCTCGACGAAGGACCCGGGCAGCGTCGTCGTCGCGAGCAGACGCGCGACCAGGGTCGCCGCCTCGGCGATCCGAGCGACGCTGATCGGCCCGGATTCCCTTCCGATGAGCTGTGCATGCATCCGCGGCCATGCCGAGTCACGGTCGCGCTCGTGCTCGTCCCGGCATGTGAGACAGGGCGAGTCACCCGGAACGATCAACGGGCCGATCGTCGTCCGACCGCGCTCCAGCGACACGGGCAGGTGGGTGATGTCCTCGCGCAGGTAGCGGGCGAAGTGCAGGGCCGCGGCGGCGCCCTCGACGAGGACGACGCCGACGTCAGCGGGTTCTTCGCGCGCTCCCGCCGTCACGCCCTCGTCGAGCAGCGCGTCGCGCATCCGATACTCGCAGCGTCCGTCGAGGACGTCGATGCTCTCGACCCAGGCCGCGCGAGGAACTGCGGAATCGTCGACGAGAAGCGGCTCGAGGCGGGTGAGGAGCATCCGCGCGTCGGCGCGGGGCGCGCCTGACGCATGGGCCACGACGTCGAACGCCGAGCGTCGGAACCCCGCGGCCATCCGAGCGATCAGCCTTTCGACCCAGGGCTCCGCCGCCGAGATGCGCAGGGTGCCCTCGATGCCGATCTGCAGGGTCTCTCCGTCGCGCCAGAGCAGCGGCACGGCGGGGTCGAGGCGGGTGGTGATCTGGGGAGTCAGCGGAGACATCTCTCGATTCTGCGGACTCCGCAGCTCGAGATGTCGCCGTCACCGGCATCCGTGGAGAAGTCATCGGGCGCTCTGCTCGTCGAGGGGATCCCCACGAGCAGAAAGCCGTCGATCACACCGGGCGGTCGCCGCCCGGGCCGTCGCCGGCGTCGGATTCCGGGGAGTCGGATTCCGGGGAATCGGTCTTCGCAGCGTCATCGGGCTTCTGACCCGAGAAGTCGTCGCCGTCGAGCAGACGTGCGAGCGCCTCGTCGAACTCGTCGGCGACGGGCTGCTCGCCACGCGCCGTCGCCTGGAGCCGTGCGACGAGCTTCGAAGGGTCGTCGATGTCGTCGGACGTCGGCATGAGATCCGGGTAGTCCCAGAGTGCATCGCGTCCGCCAGTGCCCACGGCGTCGGTGACCGCCTGCCACATGGCCGAGGCCTCGCGGAGGCGGCGCGGCCGCAGCTTCAGGCCGACGAGCGCACCGAGCGCATCCTCTGCGGGGCCGCCCACTGCGCGACGGCGACGCGCCGCCTCGGCGATACGGGCGCCGTCGGGAAGCCGGGAGGTCGCCTGCGCGGTGACCACGTCGACCCATCCGTCGATCGTGGCGACGAGGTTCTCGAGACGTGCCAGCGCCTCACGCTGAGCGTCGGTCTGAGTGGGGAGCAGGGCTCCGCCCTCGATCGCCGCGCGGAGTTCTTCGGGGTTCGAGGGGTCGAGTCGGCTGGCGACGTCTTCGAGAGCGTCGACGTCGACGGTGACTCCGCGCGCAAAGTCGGTGATCTGCGCCATCACATGCAGGTGCAGCCACTTGGCGTGGCGGTACAGCCGCGCGTACGCCAGCTCACGAGTCGCGAGATACAACGTGATCTGGTCCTCAGGGATCTCGAGCCCTTCGCCGAAGGCGGTGAGGTTCTGCGGGATCACGGCTGCGGTGCCGGCGGGGAGAACGGGGATGCCGACGTCTCCGCCCGACACGACCTCGAGCGAGAGGTTGCCGAGCACCTGGCCGAACTGCGCGGCGAACACCGAGCCGCCGAGCCCGCGCATGAGCTTTCCTGCCCCCTGCACGACCTCGCGCATGTCCTCGGGCACCTGGGAGTCGAGCGCACTGGTGAGCGCATCGGCGATGCTCGTCGACACGGGATCGGCGATCTCCTTCCACACGGGCAGGGTCGCTTCGACCCATTCGCCCCTGGTCATCGCACGAGGAGCCTCGGCGAGTTCGGAGATGGTCGTCGCCTCGCTCAGCCAGAGGTCGGCGAGCGCGAACGAGTCGACCAGCGAGGTCCTCGAGCCGTCGGTGATCCCGAGTCCGTCGCGGTTCGCGATGTGCAGCGCCTGACGGAGCGCGTTCTCCCATGCATCGCCGCCGAATGCGCCCTGCAGCTGCGACATGATCGTCTGCATCATCGCCGGGTCGAACTCGATGCCTTCCATGCCCGCGAACGCGTTCTGCAGCGCCTCGGGGTCGATGTCGCCGGCACCCTGGCCGGACATCATTCGTCGGAGGAACTCCTGGAAGTCCTCGGGGGTCGGGTCGTTGTCTGACATGTCGCTCGCCTCTCAGCACGCCTAAAGCCGTGGCATCTACGCTAGTCACAGGATCGGCCGCGAGACCCCGAAGCGGGCAGATCGCTGTACGCCGCCCGCGAACGACGGAGGAACACTGTGGATCGAACACGGTCTGTGAAGCTCGGACTCGGAGTCTGGGCGCTGATCGTCGCGTTGATCGCGCTCGTCGTGCTGACCTTCCTCCCCACGCCCTACGTCATCCAGCGGCCTGGACCCGTCTACGACACCCTCGGCACCGCCGCGGGCACGGACGGCGAGCAGGTGCCCCTCATCCACGTCGAGGGTGCCGAGACCTTCGAGACCGCCGGCAAGATCGACCTCACGACCGTCCAGGTGGTCGGCAACCGCGAGCGCACGCCGAGCTGGTTCGAGCTCGCACTCGCCTGGACGGATCCGTCTCGTGCCGTCGTGCCGCTCGACTCCGTGTTCCCCGAAGGCGTCACCACCGAGCAGCGCGACGAGCGCAACGCGACCCTGATGGTCGATTCGCAGCACGAGGCCACAGCGGCGGCACTGAACGAACTCGGCTACGACACGGGTGCCGAGGTGGCTGTGGTCGACGTCGTCGAAGACGCACCCGCCGAGGGGAGCCTCGAGGCCGAGGATGTCATCACCGCGATCGACGGAACGGCGGTGACTTCGGCGAAGCAGCTGCGGCAGGCGATACAGGATGCCGGGGGAGACACCGTCGAGCTCACCGTGCAGCGCGGAGGCGAGGAGAAGGTCGTCGAGGTGACGCCCGAGAAGCAGGTCGACGCAGGCGTGACCACCTGGCTGATCGGTGTCACCCTGCGCACCGACTACGACTTCGAGATCGACGTCACCCTGCAGCTGGACAACGTCGGCGGCCCGAGTGCGGGGATGATGTTCGCGCTCGGGATCATCGACACCCTCACCGAGGGTGAGCTCAACGGCGGGGAGAACGTCGCGGGAACCGGCACGATCGAGGCCGACGGCACTGTCGGGCCGATCGGAGGCATCCGCCAGAAGCTCTACGGTGCTCGCGACGCGGGAGCCGACTACTTCCTCGCACCCAGTACGAACTGCGACGAGGTCACCGGTCATGTGCCGGACGGTCTGACCGTGATCAGCACCTCGACGCTGGAGGAATCGCTCGATGCACTCGAGGTGATCGCCAACGGCGGCGACGTGGGATCGCTCCCGACGTGCGACGTCGTGACCTCCCCGTGATAGGGATGACAGCCGCAGCACAGTAAGGCGTGCCTAGGATGGGAGGGTGACCTCGACTTCTGCACCGAACCCGGCCACTCCCCGAACCTCGCGAAGAATCTTCGGTATCTCGTTGGCGATCATCGCCGCGCTGATCGCCGTCTTCTTCGTCTTCGCGTCGCTCTACACCGAATTCCTCTGGTTCGACCAGGTGGGCTTCGCGGGAGTTCTCACCACCCAATGGTTCGCCACGGCGGTGATGTTCGTCGTCGGATTCCTCGGCATGGCGGTGCCGCTGTTCGTCGCCATCCAGCTCGCGTACCGACTGCGTCCCGTCTACGTGCGGCTCAGCTCGCAGCTCGACCGATACCAGGAGGTCATCGAGCCGCTGCGACGCCTCGCCATGTGGGGCATGCCGATCTTCTTCGGCCTGTTCGCCGGCTTCTCGGCCGCGAGTCAGTGGAAGACCGTATGGCTCTGGGCCAACGGCGTCGCCACCGATACGACCGACCCGCAGTTCGGCGTGGACACCGGCTTCTACATGTTCGCGATGCCGTTCTACTCGATCCTGCTGGCCTTCGTGTCGGCAGTGCTCCTGCTCACGCTCATCGTGACGGCGCTCGTGTCGTACCTCTACGGTTCGGTCCGGATCGGCCAGGGCGAGCTGCGCATCTCCAAGCCCGCCCGTATCCAGCTCGCGATCATCGCCGGGCTCTACCTGCTGGTGCAGGCCGCCAGCCTGTGGCTCGACCGCTACAAGACGCTCGTCGCCCAGGACGACCGCATCGTCGGCCCCGCGTACACGGGCGTCAATGCGACCATCCCCGGACTCGCGATCCTGACGATCATCGCCGCGATCGTGGCCATCCTCTTCTTCGTCACAGCCGTCATCGGCCGCTGGCGCTTCCCGCTCGCCGCGACCGCGCTGCTCATCGTCGCCTCGCTCGTCGTCGGCGTCGGCTTCCCATGGGCCGTGACGACCTTCCAGGTGCGTCCGAACCAGAACGCCTATCAGGCGGAGTTCTATCAGCGGAACATCGACGGAACGAAGGAGGCCTACGGGGTCGCCGACCTCGAGACGACTCCCTTCGAGGCCGAGACCGATGCCGAGGCCGGTCAGCTGCGCGAGGATGCCGAGACCACGGCATCCATCCGCATCGTGGACCCGAACGTGATCAGCCCGGCCGTGCGTCAGCTCGAGCAGTACCGCGGCTACTACCAGTTCCAGGAGAAGCTCGACGTCGACCGCTACGAGATCGACGGCGAGATGCAGGACACAGTGGTGTCGGTCCGTGACCTCGACATGAACGGCGTCGACGTCACGAACTGGAACAACCGCGCCGCGGTCTACACTCACGGCTACGGACTCGTGGCAGCCGCCGGCAACCAGCGCACCAGCGACGGCGAGCCGGTGTTCCTCGAACGAGGCATCCCCTCATCGGGCTTCCTCACCGACGGCGAGAAGTTCGAGCCCCGCGTCTACTTCGGCGAGAGCTCTCCCGAGTACTCGATCGTCGGCGCTCCTGACGGGACCGATCCCGTCGAGATCGACTACCCGCGAGGCAAGGACGGCGCGAGCGAGACCAAGACGACGTTCGAGGGCGATGGCGGGCCGAAGATCGGCAGCACCTTCACGAAGCTCCTGTACGCGCTGAAGTTCCAGTCGGAGCAGATCCTGTTCTCGAACCTCGTCAACGACGACTCGCAGATCCTGTACGACCGTGACCCCAAGACGCGCGTGCAGAAGGTCGCTCCGTACCTCGAGCTCGACAGCGACCCGTACCCGAGCGTGGTGGACGGCAGGATCGTCTGGATCATCGACGGATACACGACGAGCTCGACCTATCCCTACTCGACGAACGTGAGCCTGTCGGATGCGATCGCCGACTCGAACCTCCCGTCGCCGACACTCGCGATCGACGAGATCAACTACATCCGCAACTCGGTCAAGGCCACGGTCGACGCCTACGACGGTTCGGTCACCCTCTACGCGTGGGATGACCAGGATCCGGTGCTGCAGACGTGGCAGAACATCTACCCGTCGACGCTGAAGTCCGTCAGCGACATGTCGGCCGACCTGATGAGCCATGTCCGCTACCCGACCGACCTGTTCAAGGTGCAGCGCGACATCCTCGGCACGTACCACATCGACACCGCAGGGTCCTTCGCCCAGCAGGACAACCGCTGGCAGACTCCGAACGACCCGCGCAGCGACTCGGTCCTGCAGCCGCCGTACTACCTGACGATGCAGATGCCAGGACAGGATTCGCCGCGGTTCTCGATGTTCTCGACGTTCATCCCGTCTGCACAGGGCGGAAGCAACCGTGACGTGCTGATGGGCTACCTGGCCGTCGACTCCGATGCGGGCGCGGAAGCGGGAGTGAAGGCCGAGGGCTACGGACAGCTCCGGATGCTCGAGATCGACACCGATACGACGGTGCCCGGTCCCGGGCAGGTGCAGAACACCTACAACTCCGACACGGCCGTGGTGCCGCAGCTCAACCTGCTGCAGCAGGGAGAGTCCGAGGTCCTGTACGGAAACCTGCTCACACTGCCCGTCGGTGGCGGTCTGCTCTACGTGCAGCCGGTCTACGTGCAGTCGTCCGAGGGCACCAAGCTGCCCCGCCTGCAGAAGGTCCTCGTGGCCTTCGGTGACAAGGTCGCGTTCGAGGACACCCTGACAGCCGCGCTCGACACGCTGTTCGGCGGTGACGCCGGTGCGACGGGTGGCGACGATCAGGTCGAGCCCACCGAGCCCGATCCCGACACCGGTGAGGTTCCCACCGAGCCGACCACGCCGACCGACGCCGAGGCCGAGGCTCTCGCCGCGGCGCAGCAGGCGCTCACCGACCGTGAGGCGGCTCTCAAGGAGGGCGACCTGACGAAGTTCGCCGAGGCCGACAAGCGGCTCACCGACGCGGTGAACACGCTTCTCGGGCTGGAGAGCTCGTCGGGGGAGTGAACCCGCAGTGACATCGACGAATGGGCGCCCGAGAGGGCGTCCATTCGCGTTTCCGAGGCGTCTCGCCTGAGAAGTGCATGGTCGGGCGTTCCGCGCAACCCCCGCGCCGTGAGCGCCGAGTCTGTCTACCGTCGATTGCAGAGGCGATCTCGCGTCTCCCGATCGAAGGGGAGCAGATGGGCACCATCACCCGCATAGTGTTCGATGACGAGGAGTTCGTGCTCGCGGCCGAGCAGGATCTGGTCGACCTCATGGGGAGGATCGAGACGGCTGCTCGCACGCGCCCCACCTTCGTCGGCTTCTCCGCCCGCGCCGGCATGATGAGCGTCCTGGTCTGCGCAGCCACGCGGGTCAAGGTCACGGTCGAGCCGCGGCAGGAGCGGGATGATCGGCCCCTCGTGCCTGCCGACCCATCACTCGAGTGGGATTACTGAGGCTCACAGGGGAAAGCGAAAGACCCTCTGACCGGGATTTCTCCGAGTCAGAGGGCCTTTCATTTGTTGCGGGGACAGGATTTGAACCTGCGACCTCCGGGTTATGAGCCCGGCGAGCTACCGAACTGCTCCACCCCGCGGCACAAGAAGAAACTTATCACGGATTCTGAGGGCGCGCGAATCGAGGCCGGGAATCGGTGCCTCGGCCGACACGATGCGGGAGGATGGAGAACATGCCAGAGACCTCTGCCGCCGTCCCCGTCGCCGTCTGCCAGTTCGCGCCGACGGCGTCGCGCGCGGACAATCGCGAGCGCATCGCGCAGCTGACGGCGGATGCTGCTGCGCGGGGTGCCACGCTGATCGTGTTCCCCGAGTACTCGAGCTACTTCGTGGATCCGATGGATACGACCCTCGCGCAGAACGCCGAGACACTGGACGGCGAGTTCGTGGCGACGCTGACCGCGCTGGCCGCCGACTACGGCGTCGTGATCGTGGCGGGGCTCGCCGAGCGCGCCTCCGACTCGACGCACGTGCGCAACACGGTCGTGGCGGTGCGTGGCGACGGGATCCTCGCGACCTATCGCAAGCAGCATCTGTACGACGCGTTCGGTCAGACCGAGTCCGACTGGGTCGAGGCGGGGGAGACCGGCGTCGCGGCGACGTTCGACCTCGCCGGCATCCGGTTCGGTCTGATGACCTGCTACGACCTGCGGTTCCCCGAGGTGTCGCGCACGCTCATCGACGCCGGCGCGGACGCCCTCGTCGTGCCGGCCGAATGGGTGCGCGGCCCGCTCAAGGAGCACCACTGGACGACACTTCTCGCCGCACGGGCGATCGAGAACACCTCTTACGTGATCGCCGCCGACCATCCGACGCCGGTCGGGGTCGGGCACTCGCAGATCGTGGATCCTCAGGGTGTCGTGCTGGCAGGGGTCGGAACCGCGGAGGGCATTGCAGTCGCCGCCGTCGAGCGGGCGGCGATCGATCGGGTCCGCGCGGTCAATCCGTCGCTGCGCGTGCGCCGCTACGCGGTCGCTCCGCGCTGAGCGGCCGGCGATCGGCGCAGCTCGCGCGAGGGGCAGCGGTTGCTCAGAAGCTCGAGGCGAGGCGTGAGGCCGCCTCTTCGAGCACGGACACTTGCTTGCACGCGGCGAAGCGCACCAGGCCCGCATAATCCCCGCGCCGGTCTTCGGAGACGAAAGCCGTGAGCGGGATCGCCACGACTCCCGCGCGCTCCGGGAGCTCGCGGCAGAACTGTGCCGCATCCACCCCTCCGAGCGCCGACGCGTCGGCCACGGTGAAGTAGCCGCCCTGCGGCGGATGCACCGTGAAGCCTGCGGCTCGCAGACCCGATCCCAGGATCTCGTGCTTCGCCGCCAGCGTCGCCGCAGCCCCGGTGAAGTAGTCGTCGGAGAGGCGCAGCCCCACCGCGATCGCCGGCTGGAACGGAGCGCCGTTCACATACGTCAGATACTGCTTCACCGTGAGCACGGCTGTGATGAGGTCTGCGGGGCCGTGCACCCAGCCGATCTTCCAGCCGGTCGCCGAGAAGGTCTTTCCCGCCGACGAGATCGTCAGCGTGCGCTCGGCGCCCCCGGGGAGGGTCGCCACCGGCGTGTGCGGGGCGTGGAAGGCGAGGTGCTCGTAGACCTCGTCCGTGACGATGATCGCGTCGTGCAGTTCGGCGAGCCGGACCACCTCGGTGAGCACCGCACGGTCGAAGACCGCCCCGGTCGGATTGTGCGGATCGTTGAGCAGGATGACCCTGGTGCGATCCGTGACGGCCTCGGCGAGCTGATCGAGGTCCGGCTGGAAGTCGGGCGCGCGCAGCGGCACTGTGCGCAGCCGAGCGCCGGCCAGGGCGACTGCCGCGGCGTACGAGTCGTAGTAGGGCTCGAACACGACGACTTCGTCGTCCGGCCCGTCGATCAGAGCGAGCAGCGTCGCCGTCAGCGCCTCGGTGGCACCGGCGGTCACGATCACCTCGCGAGCAGGATCCACCTCGAGTCCGTAGAAGCGTCGCTGGTGCTCGCTGATCGCCGCGAGCAGATCGGGGATGCCTCGCCCCGGCGGATACTGGTTGGCCCCGCGGGCGATGGCCTCACGTGCGGCGTCGAGCACCTCGGAGGGGCCATCCTCATCGGGAAAGCCCTGGCCGAGATTGATCGCTCCGGTTCGAGCCGCGGCAGCGGACATCTCTGCGAAGATGGTGGGCGCGACGCTTCCGTCGGGTGCGAGCAGACCGGCTCCCGCTGCCGTGCGCCGCCATGCGCCTGGGATGACACTCATGAAGAACAGGCTAAGGGCATAGGTGAAACTCATCTTCGCCATACGAAACGCACAGATACACGCGCCATTCTGAAGGAGCGTCGTTGAAGGAGCACACACCATGAACGAAGACAACACCCAGGACCACTCGGTACCCGCGTCGAACGACGCGGTGCCGTCCACCGAGGCAGCAGAGGTCGTCGACCGTTCGACGACGGATGCCACCGCTGAGACCACCGGCACCGCCACCGCGCCGGGATCGAGCCAGGGGCATGAGGTTCCGCAGACGTTCGCGTCCACGCCGGCGCCTCATCAGGGCGCACCGAGCGTGCCCAGCGCTCCGGAGACGACCCCGGTATCCCCGGCGTCCGCCGCTGCATCCCCGCAGATTCCCACGCCGGTGTTCGAGGCGCCCGCGGCCCATGTGTCGCCAGCAGCGCAGACGGTTCCGCAGCCGTACTTCGGCGCTACCGGTCAGCCGGCATCAGGTCAGCAGGCGCCCGCTCACCCCGGCGCTGCCACGGCTCCCGGAGCGGCTTTCGGCATCCACACCGCTCAGCCGGTGCAGCCCGTCGACGGCGCGACCAAGGTCAAGGGCCAGAAGCCCCGGGCCGGGGTCAAGTTCGCCGCGATCGTGGTCGCCGCAGCACTCGTCGGCGGTGTCGCCGGCTTCGGTGGAGGAGCGCTCCTCAACGGCATCTCGAACCAGAACTCGACGGGTGTCGCCCAGGGCCCCGACACGGTCACCGTGAACAACCCCGGTTCGGTCAACGAGACCACCGCGGTCGCGACCGCGGCGCTGCCGTCGGTCGTCACGATCGAGGTGGCGGGCTCAGACCAGGCCGGCAGCGGCTCCGGCGTCATCATCAGCGACGACGGCTACGTGCTGACGAACACCCACGTCGTGACCCTCGGTGGAGCAGTGGCCGACCCGACGATCCGCGTCACGACCTCGGACGGACGCATCTTCACGGCGACCGTCGTGGGTACCGACCCGATCTACGACCTCGCGGTCATCAAGCTCGAGGGTGCGTCGGATCTGACCCCCATCGACTTCGCCGATTCGTCGAAGCTCAACGTCGGCGACACCGCCGTGGCGCTCGGTGCTCCGCTCGGACTGTCGAACTCGGTCACGACGGGCATCGTCAGCGCGCTCAACCGCAGCATCCAGATCGCGTCGTCCGCCCTTCCCGACTCGTCGTCCGAGGACGCCCCTCAGGAGGAGCAGACGCCGGACGAGGGCGAGGGCCAGGGCCCGTTCCAGTTCGATCTGCCGGGCAACACCTCGCAGCAGAGCTCGGAGTCCATCTCGATCGCCGTGATCCAGACGGACGCGGCGATCAACCACGGCAACTCCGGCGGTGCCCTCGTCAACAGCAAGGGCGAGCTGATCGGCATCAACGTGGCGATCGCCAGCTCGGGCAGCTCGGAGGAATCCGGATCCATCGGCATCGGATTCGCGATCCCGGCGAACATCGCCCAGCGCGTCTCGGAGGAGATCATCGCCGGTGGTGCGGCGAGCCACGGTCTGCTCGGTGCATCGGTCCGTGACGCGGCCTCGGTCGAGAACGCCGAAGTCGCAGGCGCCTACATCGCAGAGGTCACCGATGGCGGAGCTGCCGCAGCCGGCGGCCTCAAGGCCGACGACATCGTCACCGCCTTCAACGGCGTGCCGATCACGAGCGCCAGCGACCTCACCGCTCAGGTTCGTGCCGCCGCTGCCGGCAGCGACGCGAAGGTCACCTACATCCGCGGTGGCAAGGAGTATGAGATCGACGTGACCCTGGGCGAGCTCGCAGGCTGACCGTCGGAACCCCGCTCACAGAGAAGGACGCCACCCCGCGATAGGCTCGCGGGGTGGCGTCCTTCTCTTTCGGCTCCGGCAATGCGGCCAAGCTGCTTCGGATCCCTCTCTACCTCGCCGGACGCGTCGGCACGCTCCTCGTGCCCCGAGGCGCCCGCTGGGTCTTCGGCTGCGGCGCGGGCGTCGGCGACGGTGCTCTCGCGCTGCAACGCCACGCTGCGGCGGAGGGCCATGAGACGCTGTGGCTGACCTCGTCGGACCGCGAGGAGCGCGACGCCGCAGTTCTGGGACTCCGGACCGTTCGCAAGGGCGGTCTGCGCGGGTGGTGGGCCACGGCCCGCGCCGGCGTCGTCGTGGTGACCCACGGTCTCGGGGATGTGAATCGCTACGCGATCTCCGGCGCCTTCGTGGTGCAGCTGTGGCACGGCATCCCGCTCAAGCGGATCGGACTCGATTCGCCGGCCACGACTCAGGTTCCCGAGATCCCAGGGGCGCCCGTGCTCCGACGTCTGATCGGCATCCTGTATCGCCGTGCCGCTCAGCGGATACGGGTGCTGCCTGCGGCCTCGCACCGCGCCAGGGGTCGCCTGGAGTCCGCATTCGCGCTCGGCGACGCGCGCGTCGTCGTCACCGGAGAGCCCCGCGTCGACGTCCTGTCCGCCGGTGAACCGAACGAGCGGCGAGCTGCCGCATCCGCGCTGCTCGGCCGCGCGCTGGGCGATCTGCCACCCGGTTCGCGCACGATCCTGTACGCGCCGACGTGGCGTGACGGCGCGGTCGACCCTGCGGTTCCGGATGCCGCGCAGTGGGTGCAGATCATCCGTGTGCTGGAAGAGCATGATGCGGTGCTGCTGGTGCGCTCCCACCCCCTCGGCGAGGGCGGATACGCGCCGTCGTTGCCGAGCAGACGGGTGCGGATGCTCGGGGCCGGCCTCCTGCCCGACATCACGCCCGCGCTCCCGGCGGTCGACGTCTTGATCACGGACTACTCCTCGCTCGCCTACGACGTGGGACTGCTCGGGATGCCGGTGCTCTACCTGGCGCCCGACGCCGAGCAGTACGCCCGCACGCGGGGCTTCTACGGTCGCTTCAAGGACGTGGCCGGTGACGACGCCGCGACGGACTGGGATTCTCTCCTCGTGCAGCTGTCGGCGTTGCTGGACGATGACGGCGTGTTCGCTGCGAGGTCGCAGCGTTCCGCTACGCTCAGCGCGGAGATGCACGCGTTCCGTGACGGACGCAACACCCGGCGTGTGTACGAGACGATCCGTGCGCGAGGCATCCCCGCGCCGAAGGGAGCAGCATGACGACGGCCCGCATCGATGAGACGGCAGAGTCGCTGATCATCGCAGGGGCAGGTCACCGTCCCTCCACGGCGCAGCTGATCGGGCCGCGCGCCCGAGTCGATGCTCGCATCACCGGTGGTGGCAAGACGTGGAAGGCCACGTTCGCGCTCCGTGCATCGCGATGGGGTGGGCCTGAGCTTCCTCTGCCTGCGGGCGACTACGAGATCCGCATCCCCGACGTCGACCTCGCCGGTCTGCACATCGGTCCCGAAGTGCTGACCGGCGTCCGCGTGGCCGTCGACGGTGCGATCGTCCGTATCGCCGCACCGGTGGACCCCGCGTACGAGTCGCCGGAGGGGCAGGCCACGCTCGAAGGGCGCTACCTCGCGCATCAGGGCGCGACCGAGAATGCCGTCTTCTTCGAGAGCTTCTACGGGCGCAGCGTCGGCTGCAACCCTCAGGCGATCGACCGGGCGCTCGCTGCGGTGGCGCCAGACGTCGTCCGCTACTGGAGTGTCGTCGACCTGTCCGTGGCGGTCCCGGACGGCGCGATCGCCGTCGTCGAGGGGAGCCCCGAATGGTGGCGCGCCCGCGCGGCGGCGCGACTGCTGATCGTGAACGACTGGCTGCGACGTCGATTCGCGCGCAAGCCAGGGCAGCGTGTGCTGCAGACCTGGCACGGAACGCCCCTCAAGCGCCTGGCGCTGCATCGTCCGGGGTTCGACCCCCGTCGTATGGCAGCCGTCGTCAAGGAGTCCCGTCGCTGGGATGTGCTGCTCGCGCAGAACACCTACTCCGAGCGTATTCTCCGCAAGGCATACGCGTTCTTCGGGCGGCCCGTCTGGGTCGAGGGGTATCCGCGCAACGACGCCCTGGTGACAGGGGATCCCGCCGCGATCCGCGCTGCCCTCGGCATCGGCGAGGGCGAGCGCGTGCTGCTGTACGCGCCGACGTGGCGTGACGACCGCACGGAGATGGTCGACTTCATCGACCCCGAGGAGCTCGCCAGAAAGACCGACTCTGTGGTGCTCGTGCGGGGGCACTCGCGCACGATCGAGACCGGGCGCGACCGCGCCGGTGCGCGGGTGATCGACGTCACCGGGTATCCCGAGACCTCTCAGCTGCTGCTCGCCGCGGATGCCCTGATCACCGACTACTCGTCGGTGATGTTCGACTTCAGCGTCACGGGCAAGCCGATGTACTTCCTCGTGCCGGACCTGGACCACTATCGCGGGAAGCTCCGCGGGTTCTACTTCGATCTCGCGACACGGGCACCGGGGCCGCTGGTGCACACGCAGGACGAACTCGTCACCGCACTGGCGGACCGGGGGCACGAGAGCGCCTTCGCGGAGCGCTATGCCGCGTGGAAGGCTCAGTTCAACGCCAGGGACGACGGTCATGCGGCCGAGCGGGTCGTCGCGCGCATCCTCGATCAGGGGTACATCACCCGCTGACGGAGCCAGCATGGTCCCCACACCGGAGCCGGACTAGGGGAGGGGCGTGTTGCGCGTGCCCAGCCTCGAGGCGTCGACGGTGTCGCCGGCGCCGCGGAGCACTCCGCCGAGGAAGCCCAGCCCCCAGGAGAGGTGCATGGTCGGCAGGACGGCCAGCGTCCACACCCGCTGACGGAACCGTCCGCCGCCAGGGAGTGACGCGACGGCGAGCACCAGCAGTACGTAGGCGAGGAGAGGCAGGTAGATGATCGCCGAGAGGACCGTGGAGATCAGCCCGGTGATCGCGCCGGTCAGCTGCAGCGCCCCCACGACCAGGGCCATCGCGACGAGGACCACGAGGGCCGGGGGAGCGAAGAAGCGGATGCCGTTGCGGCGGCCATAACGGCGCACGAGCTCTCCGCGCCAGGCCCCCGTGGCCCGGAACTGCTGCGCCAGGCGCAGCCAACTCTCGCGGGGCCAGTAGGTGACGGAGAGGCTCGGATCGAACCAGACCAGGTGACCGGCCTGGCGGATGCGCAGATTGAGCTCCCAGTCCTCCCCGCGGCGGATCGATTCGTCGAAGAGCCCGACCTCCTCGATCACGGTGCGGCGCATCACTCCGAGATATGCGGACTCGGCCTCGCCCTCCTGGGTCCCGCCGTGATACGCGCCGCCGCCCAGCCCGACGGGTGAGTTGTACAGGCGTGCGACCGCCTTCTGGAAGGGAGTCCGTCCGTCGGCGTGCATGACGCCTCCGACGTTGGCGGCTCCGGTGCGCTCGAGGGTGTCCAACGCGCGCGCCGCATATCCGGGCGAGAGCTCCGAGTGCGCATCGACGCGGACGATCGTGCCGTAGCGACTGGCACGGATCGCGGCGTTCAACCCGACGGGGATGTGCGCCGCGGGGTTGTCGACGAGGCGGATCCTGTCGTCCTCCGCGGCGAGACGCTGCGCGAGTTCGGTCGTCCCGTCCGTGGAGGGGCCGAGTGCGAGCACGAGCTCGGCCGGCACCGTCAGCTCCTGCGTGAGCACCGAGCGGACCGCGTGCTCCAGGTAGGCGCGCTCGTTGAGCACGGGCATGACGAACGACACCCCGGTCTCGGGAACGTCGATGTCTTTGTCAGGCACATGACGATCATGGCATGGGCTTCTCGGACGTTCGCTGATTCGCTTCGCCCGCACTCGGTATCCTGGAGGGATGGGTGCAGTGTCCGATGCGAAGAAGGCCTACCGTCTGCTGAAGCGCGCGCTCGCCTCGCGCAAGGCCGTGCAGCGGGTCAGGCGTCGCCTGGCCGACCAGGAGCCTCATCCGACCGAGCACTACAAGGTCGCCGTCTACTTCGCGGACGGCGCGGTCAACATGTATCAGATGCGGCAGTGGTACAGCCCTCTGAAAGAACTCGCGAAGCGCTGGCCCGTCGTGGTGCTGTCCCGCTCCGCCACCGGAGCAGACAAGCTTCTCGACGAGGATGGTCCGCCTGTCGCGTTCGTCCCGACAGTGCGTGACCTCGAACGGTTCATCACGGCGCAGGACATCCGGATCGTGCTCTACGTGAACCAGAACACCCGCAATTTCCAGATGTTCCGCTATGGGCGACGCTGGCACGTGTTCATCAACCACGGCGAGTCCGACAAGATGTACATGACCACGAACCAGTACAAGGCATACGACTACGCCCTCGTCGCAGGTCAGGCCGCGCGTGATCGTCTGTCCCGCACGCTGTGGGACTGGGACATCGACCACCGTACGATCGAGATCGGTCGGCCCCAGGCTGATCATTACTCCGGCACGCTGCCCTACACGCCCGATGCCCGCACCGTCGTGCTGTACGCACCGACCTGGGAGGGCGATCGCCCGAGCGCCCACTACGGCTCGATCGCGACGCACGGCGAGGCGCTGGTGAAGGCGTTGCTCGCCTCGGGCAGCCACCGCGTGATCTATCGCCCGCATCCGCGCAGCGGTGTGGTCGACGACGCGTACGGCGCGGCGCATCGACGGATCATCGCCGACATCGCCGCGGCGAACACCGCCGATCCCACGGCGCAGCACGTGTACGACGACGGCGCGGATCTCGGGTGGCAGCTCGCTGCAGCCGATGTCGCCATCGTCGACATCTCGGCCATGGTCTATGACCGTCTGGCCGTCGGGAAGCCGTTGATGATCACACGTCCTGCCGACGAGCGCGCCTCGATCGACACCAACGGGTACCTCTCGGACTGCGAGTGGTTGAGCGCGGGTGCCGCGACGGACATCGTGGCGGAGGTCGAGCGCGTCCGTGCGGACGAGGCGGCCATCGCCCGGCTCCGCATGTGGGTGCAGCATTATTTCGGCGACACGACGCCCGGAGTCGCCACCGAGAAGTTCCACGCCGCGATCGAGCAGCTCATGCAGAAGTGGGATCACTGGCAGGCGCACGAGATCGGCTCCGTACGCACCGACGAGGACGACGACGACGAAGAGGCCGACGAGGAAGAGGTCTGACGGTGGAGCTTCCTCTCTCCCGTTCAGTCTCTTCGCGTCTCGACGTGCTCGCCGAAGCCGGCTCGACGAACGCGGTCCTTCGCGAGCGGTCTGTCGACGCGCAGGCGTGGCCGCACCTCTCCGTGCTGCTCACCGACAACCAGACGGCGGGCCGAGGACGACTCGATCGAACGTGGACGGCGCCGGCGGGGGCCTCTCTTGCCGTATCGGTGCTGCTGCGGCGGCTCCCATCCGCTGTCGATGCCAGAGGATGGATCCCCCTCGCCGCCGGCGTGGCGATGGCCGATGCCATCGCCGAGCAGCTTCCCGAGCACGTGGTGGCGGTCAAATGGCCGAACGATGTGCTCGTCGACGGTCGCAAGATCTGCGGAATCCTCGCCGAGGCCACGCACGACGCGGTGATCGTCGGCACCGGCGTGAACACGGCGATGACGGCATCCGACCTGCCGGTTCCCGCAGCGACGTCCTTCGCGGTCCTGGGCGCAGAGGTCGATGCCGACCGCCTGCTCTCGGCGTATCTGCGTGAACTCGACACCCTGGTCGCCGCGCTCGCCGCGGCGGGAGACGCGGTGTCGAGCGGACTGCATGCGGCGGCAGGCGATCGTTGCGCGACCATCGGCCTCGAGGTGCGGGTGTCGCTTCCTGGGGACCGGGTCCTCGTCGGGACGGCCACGGCGCTGGACGCCGACGGGCGGCTTCTCGTGCGCCAGGACGGCATCGAGACCGCCGTTTCGGCGGGCGACGTGGTGCACGTTCGACCCGCGTGACTCTGACACGCCCGGGCGCGCAGACGCCGATGTCCGCAGTTGAGGGCACAATGGAGGAGTGACCCAGCCCGTGACTCTCGGCGGAAGGCCGACGATGCCACCGCCGGGCGTGCCCACAGAAGAACTGCTCATCGCACGGTTCCGAGCCCATGCGCGCCGGCTGTTCTGGTCGGCGCTGGTCCTGATCGCGGCGTTCGGCGCCACCGCGTACTTGTACGACAACCTTCCGTCGCCGTTCGAGAACTGGATGCTGCTCGCTGCGGCGGGCGTGATCGTGCTGCTGCTCGTGGTCGTGCCGTATGTCGTCTGGTATTCGCGATCGGCGACGGTCACCACGCGCCGGGTCATCGTCAACCACGGCATCGGCGCGCGCAACCGGCACGAGATGTCTCATGCCCGCGGCTACACCATCGGCGTGCGACGCGGCGTGCTGCAGCGCATGTGGGGCGTCGGGACCATCACGCTCTCGAACGGGGTCGACGCGCCTCTGCGGATCGCCAACGTGCCCAACGTCACTCTCGTGCACGAGACCCTGGCCGATCAGATCGAGGTGAGTCAGATCCTCGCTCACCGCGACGCGCAGTCGGGACCGGACGGATACGCCGGATCCTGATCGGCGACGATCGCCCCAGGGGTCGGCGATCAGGGATCAGCCATCAGCGCTCAGCGCTCAGCGCGAGACTTGTGATCCGTCCGCGCGCCGATGCGCGAGAATGGTCAGGACGAATGGAGGCGCACATGGCGCTGCGCGTTGGCGTGATCGGTGGAGGCCAGCTGGCCAGGATGATGATCGCCCCGGCGGTCGAGCTGGGACTCGACCTGCGGGTGCTCGCTGAAGACGAAGGCATGTCGGCGCAGCTCGCTGCGACCGCGGTCGGCGACTACCGCGATCTCGAGGTGGTGCGTGCATTCGTGAACGACGTCGACGTCGTCACCTTCGATCACGAGCACGTCCCTCAGGAGATCCTGCGAGCCCTGGTCGCCGATGGTGTCGCCGTGCATCCGGGCCCTGATGCACTGCAGTTCGCTCAGGACAAGCTCGTCATGCGTGCTCGCCTCGCCGAACTCGGCGTGCCGCAGCCCGATTGGGCGCCGGTGCGCGACGTCGCAGAGCTGCAAGCCTTCCTCGACGAGCACGAGGGTCAGGGTGTCGTCAAGACCCCGCGAGGGGGGTATGACGGCAAGGGCGTCCGCGTCGTCCGTGCCGCAGCAGAGGCTCAGGACTGGTTCGACGCCCTCGCCGACGGCGAGGAGCTGCTGGTCGAGGAGCTCGTCGGCTTCGTGCGGGAGCTCGCGCAGCAGGTGGCGCGGCGGCCCAGCGGACAGATCGTCGCGTATCCGGTCGTCGAGACCGTGCAGCGTGACGGCGTGTGCGCCGAGGTCATCGCTCCCGCGCCGCAGGCCGCGGAGCGTCTGATCCAGGTGGCCGGCGAGATCGGTCGCTCGATCGCCGAGGGACTCGGGGTCACCGGCATGCTCGCTGTCGAGCTGTTCGAGACCGACGATGAGCGGATTCTCGTGAACGAACTGGCGATGCGTCCTCACAACAGCGGTCACTGGAGCCAGGACGGCGCCGTGACCGGGCAGTTCGAGCAGCACCTGCGAGCCGTCGCCGACCTGCCCCTGGGTGACACGACCCCGCGCGCTGCGTGGTCGGTCATGGTGAACATCCTCGGAGGCCCGAAAGAGGGGGAGCTCGGCGACCGCTTCGCCGGTGCTATGAGAGAGCATCCGACCGCCAAGATCCACACCTACGGCAAGTCGCCGCGTCCTGGCCGCAAGGTGGGCCACGTGAACGTCTCAGGCGATGACCTCGACGACGCCGTGTACGTCGCCAGGGCGGCAGCGGCTCACTTCGACTGAGGCTGTTTCAGAGGTGTGCCGTTCGGGGGTTCTCCCAGCAGTAGACCGTAGCCTGAGTGGGTGACTGAGCCATTGCACTCCTCCGCAGCGCCCCTCGTCGGTGTCGTCATGGGTTCCGACTCCGACTGGCGCGTGATGAGCGATGCCTCTCAGTCGCTGACCGACTTCGGGATCCCGCATGAGGTGGAGGTCGTCTCGGCGCACCGCACGCCCGACAAGCTCATGCAATATGCGCGGGAAGCCCGGGGGCGCGGCATCCGCGTGATCATCGCCGGTGCCGGTGGCGCCGCGCATCTTCCCGGCATGCTCGCCTCGATGACGGCACTCCCGGTCATCGGCGTCCCGGTGCCGCTCGCATACCTCGACGGCATGGATTCGCTCCTGTCGATCGTCCAGATGCCCGCCGGGATCCCGGTGGCCACCGTGTCGATCGGGGGAGCGCGCAACGCCGGAATCCTCGCAGCACGGATCCTGGGTACGTCCGACGACGACCTCGCCGACCGCGTCGAAGCCTATGCGCTCGACCTCGAAGTTCAGGTCGAGGAGAAGAACGAACGGCTGAAGGGGTCGCTGTGACCCTTGCCCCTCCGCGCGGGTCGGCGCGACCGCTGATTGAGACGCGCCCGCTGAGGAATCCGGATCCGTCCGATGCCGCGACGATGGCGAAGCGCGGCTGGTGGCTGGTGCTGCTGAATGTGCTGGTGCCGGGTTCGGCTCAGGTGCTCGCCGGCAACCGCAGGCTCGGGCGCTTCGGCTTGGGTGCGACGCTTCTCGCGTGGTTCCTGGTGATCGTCGGCGCGGGCCTCGCACTCTTCGCGCGTCCGGTCCTGCTGTGGCTCACCGTAGGCGGCGGCTGGTTCTCGGCGGTCATCCTCACTCTGGTGCAGGTGCTGATGATCGCCTACATCGTGCTGTGGATCGTCCTCACGTTCGACGTCCTGAGACTGGTGCGGATCGTCAGGATCCCCAGCCCGTCGAAGTTCGCCATTCCGCTCGTCGCGCTGCTGCTGCTCGGTCTCGTCGGCACGGGCATGGGCTACGCGGCGTCGTACGTCGGCACCGCGCGTGGGACGATCAGCACCATCTTCGGTCAGAGCGGGCCCAGCCTGCCGCCGAGCGAGGGGTACTACAACATCCTCCTGCTCGGTGCCGACAGCGGAGACGGCCGCGACTCCATGCGGTTCGACAGCATCTCGGTCGTCTCGGTGAACGCGACGACCGGCGCCGTCACGATCACGGGCATCCCGCGAGAGCTCCCGAACGCGCCGTTCAGCGAGGGCAGCCCGATGCAGGCGCTGTATCCGAACGGCTTCGAGGGGCACGGCTCGAGTTCTTGCGGTTGGAACGGCTGGATGAACCACGTGCGCAACGCCGCGGAGATCTGCCGGGAAGACAACGGCCAGGGACTCTACCCCGACGCCGCCGCACATGGGTCAGACCCGGGCATCGAGGCCACGAAGGATGCGGCAGAGGGCGTCCTCGGCATCGAGATCCCGTATTACGTCTTCGTGGACATGCATGGCTTCGCGGCTCTCGTCGATGCGCTCGGCGGTGTGGACATCAACGTCACGGAGCGGCTGCCGATGGGCGGACCGCCGGAGGGCACGGATCCATACGATGTCGATGCCTGGGCGATCGGGTGGATCGAGGTCGGCCAGCAGCACATGAACGGTGACACCGCGCAGTGGTACGCGCGATCGCGGTACACGACCAGCGACTGGGATCGCATGAAGCGCCAGCGCGAGCTGCAGGAGGCGATCCTCGCGCAGTTCACTCCGCAGACCGTGCTCACGCGCTTCAACGAGGTGGCCGCCGCCGGTACGGCGCTGATCAGCACCGATCTGCCTCAGGACAAGCTTCCGGAGTTCTTCGATCTGATGACGAAGGCCAAGGAGCAGACGATCACGACGATCGAGCTCACCCCCGAGAACGGCGTGGACGAGCACACGCCTGACTACGCGTACATTCACGACCTGATGCAGCAGACGCTGCATCCGCCGACGGAGACCCCGACCCCGACGCCCTGATTGGTGCGGGAACGGGCGCCCGAATCACCGTAGTGTGGTCGCGGCCCTTGACCGTTTGACGCAGATCACCGTGCTACCGCACTGATCGGAGCGACCGTTTCGCCCAGATGGCGCGAATAACCCACGGCTGCCACCTGAGAGTGAAGGGGGCTGCCGTGGGCCTCCGGTGCAAGACCGGATTCGCCAGACGACGGTGATCGGAGGGGGAGGGACCACCGTCGTCCAGTCGACCCCCGCAAAGCGGGGATCTGACCTAGGCGCGCTTGCGGCGCGCAGCTCCTGTGGCGACGAGCGCTCCACCTGCGACCAGCGCAGCGGCTCCACCGCCGAGAACCCATGGCGATACGCTGCCACCGGTGAGTGCGAGCTCGAGCCCACCACCGGTGAGCGGCATCTCTGTTCCTGCGCTCGCGACCCCGGGGTCGTGGTCGCAGCTCATCGCGGCGTCGTGTCCGTGCGTGACCGTGATGGTCGCGGTGTACGAACGTGAGCCGGTGAAGGCGAGCGAGTATGAGCCCTCGCCGTCGGACGGCGGGCGGAAGGTGACGAGGAGGCTGCCGTCGGCAGCCGCCGTGTTACCTGACACCGCGGAGTCGCCGGCGTTGAACCCCGAGACCGACACGTTTACATTCTCGGACGGCAGGAAGTAGCCTGCGCCGAACGCGACGGTCGACACGTCGCAGATGTCGATGATCGGATCGTCGACGCCCACGCGCGGTGTGCCCGAGTATGAGTCGGACTCAGCCGGAACGACCGGCGCGGCAGAGGCGACAGCCGGTGCCATGAGCACGAGCGCGCCAGCGGTAAGGCTGATTGCAGCCAGTTTCTTCAGCATGTTTCTCCCCAGAAATACACGCGGAATCGCCTCCGGATACACCCCTGCATCCGACTGCGTGAGCTCATTCTGTCCCCACGACAGAATTGCAGAACTCAGATATTCCCCAGTGGGACTGACCCTACATCATCGGATCGGGAAAGTCACGATGCGCAACGCAGTTGTTCGCGCGAGATGTCGGGGGTACTGGTCATCGGAGTGTGGTCGACGACCGTGAGGCGCTCCCCGGCGCCCGTCCCCTGATACTCGACGGTGATCGTCGATGACTCTCCCGGTGCCAACAGGACCTCGTGCTGGACGGCGGAACGGGCGCCCAGAAGCGCGGTCTGCACGGTCTGATCCTCCCCGTCTCGGTCGATGTGCGACGGAGTCGCGCCCTCCGGCCCGTACACGGTGACAAGAGTGCGTGTGGATCCTGCCGGCACTCCGTACAGTCCGTCTGCCGTGACGTAGGGCGGCAACGACGTCGCGGCATCCGCAGGAGCGTCGTTGGTCCAGGTCACCCGTACCTGCGTCGTCGGCTCGCCCTCGCAGGTTCCCACCGAGGTCGTGATCGTCGCACCTGCGTAGTAGTCCATCTTCCCGCCCGTGGTGTCGTTGAACAGCACGCCGACGTGGGTCTCGGTGTCGTCGCTCGGGAGCGCCCCACCGAGGGATGTGGATGCGAGCATCCTCTGCTCGTCCTCGTGTGCGCTCCAGATGCGGATGCGGTCCTCGTCCGCCGACGTCGCGAGGGCGGCGACCAGGTCCTGGGGATCTGTACCCGACAGTGCGGCTCCGAACATCGCTCCGGCCGCCTGCGCGAAGATCTGGTCCTGCGCGGCGGGGTCGGGGACGGCTGCGTAGATCTCGGAGAGGAGCAGGCTCACGACGTTGTTCTTGTCGACGGTGAACGGCCCGAACGGGAGCGGACCGGTGGCGTCGAGGAGATGCTTCGTCATCACGGCGTCCACCGCGATCACCCCGTCGATCGGCGTGCCATAGCGCAGTTGCCAGCGACTGGCGATGGCGGGGCCGGCCTCCGTGAAGTCGGGGATGTTGGTGATGTTCTGCAGGTACCGGCCAGGCCGGTCCTCGAAGAGTGCGATCGTCGACTCGCTGAGGGGCAGGGCGGTGTCGAGAGCGGGGAAGTCCAACGTGGACGCCTGCTGGACGAGGCTGATGCGACCGTTCTCGGCATGGATCAGGGCTATCGCCCCGATGATTCCGCCGGAGGAGCGAAGTTCGGCGTTGTTCTGCATGGCGATGACGTAGTTCCGAGGCCCCTCCGCCCCGAGCATGGTGGGGAGCAGCACCGCGGCACCGTGCAGCGAGCCCACGACGGTCGCCGCCTGCGTGACGGTGGCCTGCATCTCTCGCACAGCCTCGGCGAGGGGAGGCAGCGTGGCATCCGCGTCGATCTCGAGCGCCCTATCCTCCGCGCTGCTCAATGTCGTGCTCGCCTCGGCCAGCGGCGGCTCGATGAGAGTGAACGGAGCGAGGTCGACAACACCCCCCGAGAGCCCCAGGCTGGCCAGGTCGAGTTCTCCGGCCACATCGAGCACAGGGATCAGCGCGTCGGCGGCGATGTCGTCGGCGATCTCGGCGACGTCGCTCACCGCCGTGAAGTTCGGGCCGATCCAGGGCACGTATCCGAACGCGACCCAGATCGGATCTGAGGTGAGGTCGTGGGCCGATCCCGCGTGGTGCGCGATGCTCTTCGACAGGGATGCGGCTTTGTCGAGGTCGCCATCGCCGATCGCCGCCTTGAGCTTCGAGGACGACGTCGCGACCTGCTGCAGATCGTTCACCGCTCCGATGCCGCGGATCGTCACCCACCCGATCGCGAGCACGAGCAAAGTCACGATCACGCCGATGGTCCACCGCAACCACCGACGTCGTACAGGCAGGCGTCCGTCACTCACCCCTGCATTCAAGCACGAAGCGGCATATTAGGGCTCCGTCGATGAGGTCGATCCCCGGATATACACGGTCACGCTCCCGGGTTCTTCAGCCCCCGACGACTACTGTTGTCGCATGGGTGCTCGGCTGCGTGTTGTTCTGGATCAACTGACGCATGTGGTCGATCCGGATCACGCATCGGCGGCCTCGGATCTCGCGGCGGCGCTCGTGTCGACGGCCCCGTCCGGCTGCACTGTGGAGGCGATCATCCCCGCAGGCTCTGAGGTGCGCATCCCCGGCCTGGCCGACGTGCGCAAGCTCTCGCTCGCGCGACGGGAGCTCGCGGCATCCTGGCAGCTCGGGATCGCACCCGGCGTCGGTGGCGGCCTGATCCACTCGTCCACGCTCATGGCACCTCTCGTGCGGCATGACCGGGTGCACGACAACGACCAGACGACGGTCACTCTGTGGGATCTGTACGCGTGGGAGTCGCCCGACCTGCTGCCCAAGGCCGCTGTCGCCTGGCAGCGCGCGATGTTGAAGCGCGCGGTCAAGCACGCGGACGCGGTCGTCGTGCCGTCTCACGCGGTGGGGGAGCGGCTCGCCGAGATCGTCAAGCTCAAGGGGCGCATCCGGGTCATCTCGGGCGCTGCTCCCACAGGTTTCGTCGTCCCGCTCGATGCGGTCGCGCGCCGCGCCTCCCTGTCTCTGCCCTCCGGATACGTCGCGCTGACCGGGACCCCGGAGTCGCTGGAGACCGGCTTCCGGGCCGCTGTCGCTGCGGGCAAGGACGCCGTTGTACTCGATGCTCCCGAGGGCGCAGAGCCTCGGCTCGCAGAAATCGCCGCGGCTGCCGGACTGCCGGAGTCACGCGCCCACGTGCGCGGGTCGCTGTCTGCGGACGACCGGGCCGCGGTGTTCGCGGGTGCATCGGCGCTGGTGGCGACGAGCGCACTCACGGGCTGGCCATGGCGCGTCATCGAGGCGATGACCCTCGGCGTGCCGGTGGTCGCCGTCGAGAGCGGAGTGCACCGCGATGTGATCGCGGACGGCGGGCTGATCGTCGACCCCGCGGATGTCCCCTCGGCAGTCGAGGATGCCGTCGGTGACGGGGCCAGACGCCTCAGCGTGCTGGGCGCGGATCGTTCGAGATCGTTCTCGTGGCTCGGCGCCGCGGAGCGCGTGTGGGGCCTGCACGCCGATCTGTAATCGGCTGAACGCCAGCTGTGTCTTCTTCGACACGCCGACACGCCGATGGCCAAAATATTGCAACAGTGGCATCATCACGCAACTTCCGTCACACTGGTCACATGTCTCGACGTGCCCCACGCTCTCGAAACACCCTGAGGATGCCCCGGGTCCTCGCCACGTTCGTCGCAGTCATTGCGCTCGTGGTCGGTGTATTCGTCCCTGTCGCCTCTGTCTCCGCAGCGCCCACAGCCACGATCGGTGCGGCTCAGGGCAGGGACATCAAGATGTCGTTGGACGGCTTCGACCCCGGCAACATCATCAGCGATGCGGTGTTCACCGACCGCGGAACCATGACGGAAGCGCAGATCCAGGCGTTCTTCAACAGCAAGGTGTCGCGGTGCCAGGGCGGATCGGACCGTTGGGGCCCGATCATCTGCCTCAAGGACTTCACCATCACATCGGTGAACCGCCCAGCCGACCGATACTGCCAGGGCTACACAGGCGCTGCCAACGAGTCGGCGGCGCGAATCATCTCCCGCGTCGCGCAGTCCTGCGGTATCAATCCTCAGGTGCTCATCGTCATGCTGCAGAAGGAACAGGGGCTGGTCACCCACACGTGGCCGAGCATGAACCGCTACAATGCCGCGCTCGGGCAGGGATGCCCGGATGGGGGCGTCGCTTGCGATCCGAACTACGTCGGCTTCTTCCACCAGATTTACGGCGCAGCGCGCCAGATGCAGATCTACATGGAAGGCCGTTACTTCACCTACTACGCGCCGGGCAAGACGTGGAACATCCTCTATAACCCGAACCGCGCCTGCGGGAGCTCTCCCGTGTACGTCGCGAACATGGCTACGTCCGCGCTCTATTACTACACGCCCTACCAGCCCAATGCGGCCGCGATGCGCTCTGGGTACGGAGAAGGCGACGGATGCTCGGCGTACGGAAACCGCAACTTCTACAACTACTTCACTGACTGGTTCGGCTCGACGAAGTCGACCGGTGCGCGTGTGCTCCGGGATTCTGCCACCGGCGCGACTTACCTCGTCAGCGGCTCCGTGAAGTACTCGTTCCCCACAGCGGAGCGCGCGGCGCAGTTCACTTGGATCTCTCCCGTGCAGACCGTGAGTACGTCCCAGCTCGCAGGATTCACCGATGGTGGTCAGGCGCCCCGCGCCATCAAAACTGATCAGTATCAGGTGTTCCTTCTGGACAGCGGACGCCGGTTCCGCATACCTACATGTGAGCTCGCTGCAGACTATGGCTGGAGTTGTGCCTCGCTTCCGATGGTGGCGCAGGGGCAGGCGAACGCATACCCGGACGCCGGATACCTCACGCCAACGACGCGTGCGCTCGGTGCGAACTGGCTCATTCAGGGAGGTGCCCGGCGCGAGATCGTCGACACATCGCTACTGGCGCAATACGGCATGTCTACGGCCGTCAGCCCGGTCGCCGATTCGCTGGTGAGCGAGTACCCGCTTGGAGATCCTGTACTCGGAGCGGGCATCTACGGCGATGCAACTGGAAAGAGCATTGCGATTCTCCAGGGCGGTGCAACCTACTCCGTCTCCGCTCAAGGACAGGTCGACGCACTCCGAGCAATGTCGAAACCGATCTCCGTTGCATCGATGGGCAAACTTCCGGCGGTGGGTGACCTGCCTCTGGCAGCGAAGGTCGACGGCATCTCTTACGTTCTTAGCAATGACGGGTGGATGGCTTCCGAAGCGTACGGAAGCAGCGTGACGTTTGCCTCACTGCCGACGCGCTCGCTCGCCTCTATGCCGATCGCGCCCGCCGCGTCAGGACCGCACTTCGTGCGGGAGCGCTCTAGCCTCCAGGTCTTCTTGGTATCCGGGGGGGTTCTGCAGGCGGTGTCGGCCGAGGAGCAGCGTTGGATAGCTGCAGCCTACGGGGTGCCGGTCGCCGTACGAATCGTCGCCGACACTGTCCTCGGAAAGAGTTCTTCTGCGGGTTCTGGCCTTGTCAAGACGTCCGATGGTGCGGCATATCTGATCGATGGAACCAATAGGTATCGGTTCACCAGCTGTGGGCAGGTCGCTGATTGGGGTCGGGACTGCGCGCAGCTCGCTGTCGTGAGTCCGTCTCAACTCTCGCAGGCGACCGACCGCGGTTGGCTGACTCATCTGGTGCGGAAGTCAGACGGGACGACATGGCTCGTTCAGTCCGGAGCGCGGCGTGAAGTGGTCGATCCCGCAGTGCTTGCTCCCTACGGGATCAGCGGGGCTTCCACTTCGCTCTCGAATTCTGTCATCGAGCCGGTGTCGGTCGGGTCACCGGTGCTCGCCTCGGGGACATACTCCGACGGCGGTTCCGGGCTTGTCCTGGTCAACCTCGCCGGAGCCTTCACGGTTCCCGCTGAGAACCGTCTTCCCGTGGTGGTCTCTGGTGTACGGAAGTTGACTGCGGCGAGCTTCGCTCTCGTCACAGCAACCAGTCCTCTTCCCTCGAGGATGATCAGCGACGGTAAAGCGATGATGCTGACCGATCAAGGCTGGTTGCAGGTCGACCCAATGCAGTACGGAGGTCAACAGCTCTTCACTCAACTCGGATCGAATGGGTGGACTGGAGTAGCGCTAGCAGGCACGGAGACACGGCCACACTTCGTGCGGGAGACATCTTCCTCGCAGATGTTCCTCGTGTCCGGTGGAGCAGTGCAGCCCGTCGAGGACGACGCAGCCCTTTCATGGATCGTCGCACGGTTCGGAGTGCCGTCGAAGCTCTGGAAACTCCCGGACGGAGCGATCAAGCGTGTTCCGCTCTCTCTGGGCCTCGTATTCCGGGATGCGAGTGAGCGGGCGTTGCTCTCTGACGGGACAACTTACTATCAGTTCGCAAGCTGCGCTGCTGCGTCGGGTTACGGTCGAGGATGTGACGGGGCGCCGACGATCTCGCCTGATCAGCTCGGGTTGGCGAATGCAGGCACCCTCGCCTCGTTGTTGAAGTCGCCCGATGGCGTGCTCTGGCTCGTTCAGGGGGGACAAAGGCGCGAGGTTCCCGATCCTTCCCTGCTTGCGCCCTACGGCATCGGTTCAGCATTCACGTCGGTCTCTGCAGCGCTCGCTACCAGCTTCCCCCTCGGCGCGGCGGTCGTGGGAGTCGGCGCTTACAAGGACGCCGCGGGCGAAACACGTCTTCTCACCAGCGGCGGCAAGGTTATCGATGTTCCTGCGGCTCTGCGAGTCGATGCTCTGGTCGCGCAGTCGAAGCTGCTGACGGCCGGGTCCTTCGCCCAACTCAAATCGACCGCAACTCTGACACCCAGGGCTGAAGTCGCCGGAGCGTATTACGTGCTCGCGGCACAGGGCTGGTTGCGGGTGGAGAGATCGAATTACGGATCGCTGGCTTTCGCTACGACCACTGCGGACGTGATCTCTGCAATCCCGTCTGCGGGAGCGGCAACAGGTCCACGATTCGTTCGTGAGTCCAACAGCAGCCAGGTCTATCTCGCCTCTGGAGGACTGACTCCGGTCTCGACGGAAGAGCAAGCCAACATCACACGGCTGTACGGAGTTCCCAGCGCCGTGCTGATTCTTGCGCCCGGTGCACTGCGGTAACCTCACGCACGTCGCTGAGATCAAAACAGTCCCCCTCCGTCTCAGGAGGGGGACTGTTTCAGTCAGAAGCGATGAGTGATCGAGTGATCAGTTGAATCGCATCGGAGCCACATCGACGAGACGCGGGTGCGCCAGGTCCTTCGGGGACAGTTCGGCGTGCTCGAGCGGTACCGGCCAGTTGATCGCCACCGTCTCATCGGCGAGGTTCAGGAATGTGTACTCTGCCTCGGGCGACCAGTGCGCATTGACCAGATACGAGTACGCGGTAGAGTCCTCGAGCGTTTGGAAGGCGTTACCGACGCCACGTGGCACGTACACCGCCGTAGAGGGCGTGATCACGGTCGTGTACACGGTTCCGAAGCCGTCGCCCGCGCGAAGGTCGACCCAAGCGCCGAAGACGCTCCCCGTCGCAACGGAGATGAACTTGTCCCAAGGCTCAGCGTGGATACCACGGGTGGTCCCGCGCGTCTTGTTGAAGGAGATGTTGTTCTGCACAGGGCCCAGGTCCGGCAGGCCGAGGTCGAGCATCTTCTTCCGCTGCCAGTTCTCCTTGAACCACCCGCGGTTATCGCCATGGACAGGAATGTCGAGGCGTTTGAGGCCATCGATGGGCGTCGGCTCGACAGAGAGCGGAAGGCCGAACTGCAACTCGTCGGCTCTCACTGTCCCGTCTCCGCATACTTCCGCTCGGTGGCGGCCTTCTGGGGACGCCACCACTCCTCATTCTCCTTGTACCAGCGCACAGTATCCGCGATTCCGGAGGAGAAATCGGAGTAGCGTGGGGACCAGCCCAGCTCGTCGCGCAGCTTCGACCAGTCGATCGCGTACCGACGATCGTGGCCGGGGCGATCGTTGACGAGGTCGTATGCATCCGGGCTCTCACCCATCGCCTCGAGGATCAGCTCGATGACCTCGCGGTTCGTCTTCTCTCCATCGGCACCGATCAGATAGGTCTCACCGATCCGGCCGCCATCCAGGATGCGGAGCACAGCGGACGAGTGGTCGTCGGCATGGATCCAGTCCCGGACATTCAGTCCGTCGCCGTAGAGACGCGGATGGATACCGTCGATGAGGTTGGTGATCTGGCGCGGGATGAACTTCTCGACGTGCTGTCGCGGACCGTAGTTGTTCGAGCAGTTGCTGATCGTGGCCTGAACGCCGAACGATCGCACCCATGCGCGCACAAGGAGGTCCGAACCGGCCTTCGTGGAGGAGTAGGGGCTGGACGGGTTGTACGGAGTGTTCTCGGTGAACCGTGCGGGATCGTCGAGCTCGAGATCGCCATACACCTCGTCCGTCGAGACGTGGTGGTAGCGAATGCCCGACTTGCGGGCGGCTTCGAGCAGCGTGAATGTGCCGATGATGTTCGTCTCGACGAACGGAGCCGGGCCCGTCAGGGAGTTGTCATTGTGGGACTCAGCGGCGTAGTGCACCACAGCGTCGTGCTCTGAGAAGAGCTGACCCACGAGTTCGGCATTGCAGATGTCGCCCTCGATGAAGCGGAATCGATCTGCCGGAAGACCGGCCAGCGAAGCACGATTACCCGCATAGGTCATCTTGTCCAGCACCGTGATGGTGTCGTCTGTGTTCTCGAGTACAAAGTGAACGAAGTTGGAGCCGATAAAGCCGGCGCCTCCAGTGACCAAGAGTCTGCGCATCCAGCAATAGTACCTGTCGGGTCTTCCGGGATCGGTCGGGAGGGAGGGCTTCGGGTACAGCAGTCAACGCCGGATATACTCGCCAGGTGGCTGAACATCCCGAGAAGACTGCACCATTCCGTCGATGGCGAATCGTGGCGATTGTCCCGCTGCTTCTCATGATCGCCTTGAGTTCTTGGGCCGTTGCGTCGCCTGTCGGCGGCGCTCCCGATGAGAACTTCCACATCGCAAGCATCTGGTGTGGCGCCGGCGACCGCCCCGGGCTGTGCGAGACCGACTCTGACGAGCCTGGGAAGCTGGTGCCTTGGGGCACGGTCGGTGCACAGTGCTTTGCCTTCCGACCAGACATTCCGGCCAGCTGCCAGGAGGACGTCCTCGGATCGAACCCCGAGCGCCTGGTGCTCACCGAGCATGTGAACGCGACGGCGCGTTTCTACTCTCCGATCTACTACGCCGTGATGAGCCCGCTCGCGTCCACCAACGTGCCGGCATCCGTAGTTGCGATACGCATCCTGAATGCACTGATCTTCGTCCTGATCGCCTCCACGCTGTTCTTCCTCCTCCCCGTGCGTCGACGACCTCTGCTGGTGGTTTCAATGGCCGTGACGCTGGTGCCGTGGGGGATATATCTGCTCGCTTCGGTGAACCCCAACGGGTGGGCTGTGCTTGCAGGCGGCACGTTGTGGCTGGCCGTCCTCGGATTCATGGAGACGACAGGCAAGCGAAGGGTGGCGCTGGGCGTTGTTGCGGCCATCACGGCGGTCATCGGAGCGGGTGCCCGCTCCGACATGGCCGCCTACGCCGTGCTAGGAATGGTCGCTGCCGTTGTGCTGGCCGGAAAGACACAGCGCGGTAGGCGATTCTGGCTGTCACTGATCCTGCCTGCGGTTCTCTCCGTCGTTTGCTTCTTGCTCTTCCTCTCCGCCCAGCAGATCGGAATATGGCAGAACGGCGCAGCACCCGGGAGCGGGGGAAGCGCTCGCCAGGGTCTTGGACTCCTCGCCTACAACCTTCTCAACCTTCCATCACTCTGGGTCGGGTCCTTGGGAACGTGGCCACTCGGTTGGAACGATGCGGCTATTCCTCCATTCGTTTGGGTAGGTACGATGTTCGTCGCCTCGGCAGCGATCTTCACTGGCATCGCGATGATGGCTCCTCGAAAGCTGCTCGTCCTCGCTGTGACAGCCGTCGCCCTCGTGGTCCTGCCCCTATATTTGCTGCAGCGCAGCGGCACCGAAGTCGGCGGTCTCGTCCACCCGCGTTACTTGCTCCCGCTCATCATCATGTTCGTCGGGTTCGCCATCTTCCCTGTGGGACGCCGACTGGTCCGACTCACACGGCTGCAAATGTGGGTCGCTGTCGCTGTGCTCTCCATCGCCAACTCTGTGGCGATGTACAGCAATATCCGGCGCTATACACTTGCAGGTGATCCAGGCGTCTGGCTGAGCTCGGAGGAGAGTTGGTGGTGGGAAGCGGGCGTGCCGCAACCAATCGTTGTGTGGATCTTCGGATCGGTCGCGTTTGCAGCGACACTCGCGGTTCTCGCTCAGACGATGTTCTTGGACCGCGCGGCCGCTGACCTCGCGAGCTTCGACGAAGTCGGTGACCGAGTCGCCGCTCGAGCACACGACTCTTCCTCCATCCTCGACTCTGTCGATGGGGACCCGGCGAACGCAGGACGGGGTCCGCGTTCCAACACCTAGCGAGTCCGTCAGCAGTTGTAGTGCGGAGTTTATCGATAGCGGTACGGTGAGGACGTGGATATTTCTTCAGCACCGCCAGCATGCGGACGTGTTTCTCGTCTTCGCACCAGGGCAGGCGTGATTGTCGCCGTTGCGATCGGACTGCTTTTGGTGGCGCCTGGCACTCAGGCAAGCGCGGAGATCCGTCCGGTTCCCGAAGCCGAGGGGTACGAGTACCTCCCCGGTGAGCCGGCCATCTGGGGAAGCGTGGGCGGTACGGTGGGTGCCTACTACGACAAGGCCTGCACGGGAGGCTACGCGATCGCCGGGGATTCAGGCTTCTTCCTGACGACGGCCGCGACCTGTGGATGGATGATCGCCTCCGATCGGAGCATCCGGGGCGAAGCAGGCAACTATGCGGATGTGTTTGCCACTCGCGCAGAAGATCCGACAGTGCTGCTCAAGATGCGGCCCGGCAATAACGCTTACCAAATTATCGTCGACCCGACGACAGGTTCTTCTCCCGGCAGCGGAATGGTTCAAGGCTGGACTCGCAGCGTCGACCAGCCTGTCGGGCTACTCGTCGGCAAGATGGGCATCGATACCGGGTGGACCGAGGGGAAGGTTCTCGGCATAGCGCCGGGCCGCTTCGGCGAACTGCTGTTGTGCACTGACGCAGCTGCGTCAGCGGGCGATGTCGGTGGACCGGTTTGGCGGTACGACTCCAACGGATTGCGCGCGTTGGGGACTGTCGTCGCACTCACGGACGCAGGCGGGGCGTGCTACCGGCCGATCCAAGAAACCCTGTACCACTACGGCGCCTATCTGCCGTCGTTCGGCCCGCCTCAAGGTCGCCCCAGCTGGGGCACGTTCGCACCAGGGATGGTCGCCTACCAGGGAACCGTGAACGCCACCTACTCGGGTCGAACTATTGACAAGGGCGACGACTGGCGCCAGTGAGACACCGGTGGATCGGAATGGCGAGGGAGTAGTCCTCATCCTTCCACTCCGGACACCTACAACGCGCTGAGACGATGAACTGTCACCTGGGATCCCTTGACCCCAGGTGACAGTTTGTCAGTTGAAGGGTTCGAACTCGGGCGAGGAGGGGCTTCCCTGAATGTCGAGTTGCAAGGCGCTGATGAGCATCTGCGTCCCCAACATGAGAGGCAATGCCGCGAGCATGACCGTGGCAGCTGTGGCAACCACTGAGCTGGCGATCTGAAAGCACACCCACACGGCGACGCCGAGACCGACTATCGAAAGCGCGAGGCCGAAGAAGAGGAGAAGTGCGACGGGCGAGAACGACCACAACACATAGCGATACCAGACCCGCCGCCAGAACCCACGGAACAGCAGGTTCATTAGTTCCGGAACGACTTTGGACAGACGAATACTGGACACCTCCTCGCCGTACTTGGCGGGGATCGGTACGTCGACGGCTCCGACCTGGAGGATGTTCAGATGGATGAGAAGGTCGTTCTCGAAGCTGTACCGGGGGGAGACGCGGTCCAACGGTACGCGTGCCAAGACCTCTGTTCGGATCGCCGTGTACCCGTTTTGAGGATCGAAGAGATTCCAGTAGCCCGATGCGACCTTGGTCATGAATGACAGGACGATGTTTCCGAAGACGCGGTAGCCGGGCATTCCCTCGAAAGACTCCGGAGCGAAGAACCGGTTTGCCTTCGCGAAACCGTAGCCATCTTTAGTGACACGATCCAGAAGATCCGGCAGGAAGTCGGGATTCATCTGAGCGTCACCGGCCATGACGACGTTCACGTCAGCGCCCAGCTCCATGGCGGCGCGATGTGCGGTTACGATGGCTCCGCCGACTCCTTGATTGACCTCATGACGGATCAAGGTCACTCGCGGATCTGAAACAGCGTTTGCGGCTCCACTCGTGTCGTCGGGGCTGTGATCATCCACGATCACGATGTGGTCGACATAGTCGGGCATGGTCGTGATGACCGTCCCGATCATCTTCTCTTCCTTGTACGCCGGCACGACGGCGGCGATCCGGGCTCCGTTGTACACGGTGTCCTCTCTTTCAGCGGCTGCGGTCTGCGAAGACCCAGTACCGATACGCGAAATAGTTCCAGATTGTCATTGCGGCGGTGGACGCGATCTTCCCCATCGCCCAACCCGCGGGTGTGAGATCGATCAGAGCGACGATCCCGGCGGTCGCGACCGTATTGAAAGCCACGAGAAGTGAGTACTTCAGCAATGCCCTCCCGTGCGGTTCCTGTGAACCGAAGGTGAAGTAGCGCTGGATCGAGTAGGTGAAAACAAAGCTGATCACGAAGGCTGTGCCCGCGGCCAACCAGGTTGGCCAACCGAACACTTCGTGCAAGAGGGCGAGAAGGCCCAGATCGACGAGGAAGGCTAGTCCTCCGGCGAGGAGATAGCGGACTCCGCTGTAACGCCGCTTCTTGGTCCCGGCCGAGTCATCGTCTCTCGGCGGGACGGACGTCATGTTTGTTTCCGTTCCTGGATCACGTGATCAATCACCTGATGGGACGGCAGGATCGTGGCTCGCTCAGCGGCAGCGTCCGCACCTCCATCGATGACTTCCATGAACCGAGCGAACTGCGCTGTAAGTGGCTCGGGGGAGGGAGGAATCTCGGGAATCTCGATGATGGTCTGCTGTCGGTAACTGGGGCCGTCATCTACCGAATCCTCAGAGACGTGGTGGTAGATCGTCAGGTTCCGGCGAAGCAGATCGACTTCGATCAGTCGATCCAACTCGTGGATTGCAAGGGTGCGGACCTTGTGTTGACCGACACGGCTCGCAGAGATCTGGGCGACAGCGCCGCCTTCGAAGCCGAGGATCGTAGAGGCGACGTCCTCGGCGTCTGCGGCCGACTCCGGGTGGAAGAAGCCGAGCTTGGACGAGACAGTTGTCGGCTGCGTTCCGATCAGATTGATCGCCAGATCGACATCATGGACGAGAAGATCCCAGGCGACTCCGGTGCGAATTCTGGGCGCGTAGGGCGAATGGCGCGTGGCGGTGATATGCAGCGGCGCGTGCATCGCAGCTCGGGCGGTGATAACTGCGGGGTTATACCGTTCGAGTAGCCCGCACATCATCGGAAGATCACGAGACTCGGCCAGCGCAAGGATTTCTTCGGTCCTCAGCAGGCTGTCCGCCACAGGCTTCTCGATCAAGAGGGGGCGGTCACTACCAAGAACCTGCATCGCCAGTTCATGGTGCGCCTCCGTCGCGGCAGCGACCACAACTGCATCGTATGGTTCGAGGTCGGGAAGCTCCGGATGCCAGGTGGCACCGAACCGAGCGGCGACCGCCGAACCCACGTCTTCGCGAGGGTCTACAAGAACAGCGAGCTCGGCCGAGTCGGACTGACTGATGACGCGCGCGTGGTGCGAGCCCATATTTCCGGCACCGACGAGCACGACCTGCTTCTTGACACTCATGAGGCCGCGGAGACGATCTCGGCCACGGTCTCAGCAACGCGGTCAAGCTCGCCGTCGGTCAATGCGGCATGAACCGGGAGCGAGAGCGCCTGCTTCGCGAGAGATCGTGCGATCGGAACATCGCTGACCTGGACCTGCGGGTTGGATCGGTATGCGTCGTAATCGAACACGAGCTTCGGGTAGTAGATCCCGTTGCCGATGCCCTTCTCGGTGAGCTTCAGCGAGAGCTCGTCGCGAGAGATTCCCGCTTCGTCCGTGACGCGGATCGTGTATTGGTGCCAGACATGTCCGCGTCCCGCCATCTCGCTCGGGACAGTGATCCCTGGAACTGCCGAGAGAGCTGACGACAGACGGGATGCGTTGACTCGACGGCGAGACACCGTCTGGTCGTAGCGCGCAAGCTGGGGGAGTGCCAGCGCTGCCTGGAGATCAGTCAGACGGTAGTTGTTGCCCGCCATCTCGTACTGGTACCGAGCGCGCATTCCCTGATTCCGGAGCAACCGGAGTCGATCTGCCAGCTGGTCGTCGTCAGTCGTGATCATGCCTCCTTCGCCCGTCGTCATGTTCTTCGTCGCGTAGAACGAAAACGTTCCAAGCCCATAGGAGCCAGCGAAGCGGCCGTGGTAGGTCGCTCCTTGAGCCTGAGCGGAGTCCTCCAGGATCCTCAGATCGTGCGTCGAGGCGATCTCCTGGATCGGATCCATGTCGGCCATCTGCCCGTACAGGTGCACAGGTGCGATGACTCGCGTCCGACCGCTGATCCGGGCCCTGATCGACTCAGGATCGATGTTGAAGTCATCGTCGCGAGCGTCGGCGAACACAGCGGTCGCGCCGGATTCGAGAATCGCATTCAGCGTGGCGACAAAGGTGAACGGCGTGGTGATGACTTCGTCGCCAGGCTTCAGATCCAAGACCTGAAGAGCTGCGATGAGAGCAGTCGTTCCGTTGTTCACCGCGATCGCGTGCGCGGAACCATACCGCTCAGCGAACTGGGTTTCCAGCTGGGCGACCTTGGGTCCTTGTGCGATCAGACCGGAACGAAGGACCTCGAGGACCAGCGCTTCTTCTTCTTCGCCGAAGCGGACGTTGGTGATAGGTATCATGTGCTTCCGTATGTTCAACTAGGCATCGAGGCATGCAGATGCCCCACAAATCTATCCGAGTGTACAGCCCCATGGGACAAGCGACAGCGAGGCAGAAATGAACACCGTGCACCCATCGGCGCTGATCTCCGATGATGTCCTGCTGGGCAAGGGCAACACCGTTGGGCCGTTCGCCGTCATCACTGGGCCGGTAGTCATCGGCGATGACAACTGGATCGGAGCCGGTGTCGTGATCGGTGCGCCGCCCGAAGTCCGCAGCTTCGGGCACCCCCGGTCCGAGTCGGATTCTATGGGGGGCGGCGTGGTGATCGGTGATCGCAACACTATTCGCGAGTATGCCCAGGTCCATCAGGGGTGGAAGGGGCAGACCCGTATCGGCGATGACGCATTCATCATGAACCAGTGCTACGTGGCGCACGACACCGTCATCGGCAACCGCGTGACGCTCGCCTCGAGCGTTCTTCTCGCCGGTCACGTGTCGGTGCGAGATGGCGCGAACCTCGGCCTTGGCGCGTCGGTGCATCAGTTCTGCGAGATCGGGAAGGGGAGCATGCTCGGCATGGGCTCGGTCGTCGTCAAGGAGATCCCGCCCTTCGCGAAGGCCTTCGGTAACCCTGCTTCCGTGCGCGGAGCGAACTCCGTGGGGATGGCAAGGTCCGGAGTGGACGTAGCGGTCATCGAGGCTCTGGCTGCTGTTTACGAAGAGCGGGTGATCGGTGACCAAGCCGTTCGTGTGCTTGCAACGCTGCCTGATGCCGAGATGCGAGATTCCGTCTCTCGTTGGCTGTTGAAGTCGGAACGGCGACCGTCTTAGGCTGACGCGCTGGTGGTTCGAGTCCGCGCCGTTTGCCTGCGAATCGAGAGATAGGGAAGACTGGTCCCATGCGTGGCATCATTCTGGCCGGCGGGACCGGCTCTCGACTTCATCCGATCACCCTCGGCACATCCAAGCAACTGGTGCCGGTGTACGACAAGCCGATGATCTACTACCCGCTGACCACGCTAATGCTCGCTGGGATCCAGGACATCCTCGTGATCACGACCCCTCACGACGCCGAGGCGTTCGAGCGGCTGCTGGGCGACGGATCCCAGTTCGGCGTCTCCATCACCTACGTGCAGCAGACCTCGCCTGACGGCCTCGCCCAAGCTTTCACTCTGGGTGCCGACCACATCGGGGGCGATACTGCAGCGCTCGTGCTTGGCGACAACATCTTCTACGGTCCGGGTATGGGAAGCCGACTGCGTCAGTTCGCCGACATCCAGGGCGCCGCGGTGTTCGGATACTGGGTCGCCGACCCGACTGCCTACGGCGTGGTCGAGTTCGATGACGCAGGTCGTGTGCTCTCCATCGAGGAGAAGCCTTCGGCGCCGAAGAGCAACTACGCCATTCCCGGTCTCTACTTCTACGACAACGATGTGGTCGAAATCGCGAAGGATCTGAAGCCCTCTGCACGCGGTGAGCTCGAGATCACCGATCTGAACCGCGTCTACCTGGAACGAGGCGACCTGCGGGTCGACATCCTCCCGCGCGGTACCGCATGGCTGGACACCGGAACGTTCGACTCCTTGAGCGAGGCCACCGAGTTCGTCCGAACGGTGCAGAAGCGCCAGGGGCTGTCGATCGGCTCGCCTGAAGAGGTGGCGTGGCGGATGGGATTCCTCAGCGACGACGAACTGCGCACCCGCGCCGAGCCCCTCGTGAAGAGCGGATACGGGCGGTATCTGCTCGACATCGTCGAGCGCGGTCTCATCAGATAGGTCGACTAGAATCCGAGGGCGTGCCGCGTGACGTCCCTCGGATTTTCATGTGCGCCCGGACAACGATTGAGAGTGCAGATAGTGAAGCGTCAGGACGTTCCGCAGGCGAAGCCTTTCCCTGAAGGCGGCAAACGGGTCATCTTCTACCTGTTGTACGACGAGCGGGGAGAGGTCGACGACTACGTCCCGTACAAGCTGGAGCGTCTCAAGCCGTTCGCGGACCACCTGTTCGTCGTCTCCAACGGTCGACTCAAGCCCGACGAGAAGGCGAAACTCGACGGGATCGCCGACACGGTCTGGGAGCGCGAGAACGAGGGCTTCGACGTCTGGGGCTATAAGACAGCCATGGAGCAGTTCGGCCGGGATCGCCTCGCCGAGTACGACGAGCTGATCCTGATGAACTACACCTGGTTCGGACCGGTGCGCCCGTTCGACGCTCTCTTCGAGCGGATGGATCAGGAACCGGCTCATTTCTGGGGCATGACGGACTACCCGAAGTTCACGCCGAACCCATACACCAACAAGGGCGTGCTCCACCGCCACCTCCAGTCGCACTGGATCACCGTGCGCAAGGAGATGTTCCTGAGTGACGAGTGGAACGAGTACTGGGACACGATGCCGCCGGTGAAGTCCTACGTCGACTCCATCCTCGGGCACGAATCGCGTTTCACGCACCACTTCGAAGAGCTCGGCTATCGCAGCGCTGTGGCCTTCGCCCGCAAGGACTATCCGTCCACGCATCCCGCGCTCTTCAATGCCGACCTCCTCATGGACGACGGGTGCCCCGTCCTCAAGCGACGGGCTTTCTTCCACTATCCGCCGTACCTCGATCAGCACGCGGTGATCGGCAGATGGACGCTTGAGCGCGCCGAGCAATACGGATACCCGGTAGAGCACATCTTCCAGAATCTCGTGCGCCACTCCAAGCCGCGAGACCTGCACGCCGACGCATCGATGCTCGAGGTGCTGCCCGACGTCGACGTCTCCTTCGATCCTGAACGCCCTCCCAAGATCGTCGCCACGGTCCACATCTTCTACGAGGACATGACCGACGAGCTGCTCGACCGCTTGGTGATGCTGCCTGTGGCCTTCGACCTCGTCGTGACCACGACGAGCGATGCGAAGGCCGAGGCGATCCGTGAGGTGCTGGAGCGTCGCGCAGATGACAAGGTGTCGAACATCGACATCCGCGTCCTGCCCTCCAATCGCGGCCGCGATGTCAGCGCCTTCCTCATCGCCTGCAAGGACGTCCTCGAGCCGGGCAGGTACGACCTCGTCGTCAAGATCCATTCCAAGAAGACGGCTCAGGATTCCTTCAACGCCGGTCGGTACTTCAAGGCTCAGCAGCTGGACAATGTCCTGCACTCGCCGGGGTTCGCGGCGAACGTCCTCGCCCTCTTCCAGAAGGAGCCGGGTCTCGGGATCGTCTTCCCGCCGATGATCCACATCGGCTATCCGACCATGGGACGCGGATGGTACGACAACCGCAAGCCCGCCGAGAAGCTCGCGAAGGAGCTCGGCATCCGGGTGCCTTTCGACGACGTCTCGCCGCTGGCCCCTTACGGATGCATGTGGGTCGCCCGTCCCGAAGCGCTGTCGATCCTCACGCAGCACGAATGGGAGTACGAGGACTATGCTGCGCCCGACGAGCACCGCGATGGCAGCCTCGCCCACGTGCAGGAGCGTCTCGTCGCGTACGCGGCTGCTGAGCGCGGGTTCCACGTCCGCACGGCGCTGAGTCTCGAGCACGCCTCCATCAGCCACACCGCGCTGGATTACAAGCTCGACCAGGTCAGCGCCACGATGCCTGGCTATTCGATCGACCAGATCCAGTTCCTGCACCGTGCGGGCTGGCTCGGACACGGGGGCATCGGCGCTCTCACCAGGGTCTACCTCAAACTGCACTACCCGAGGGTGGCTGAGTTCCTTCGCCCCCTGGATCGACCGGCGCGGATCGTGCTCGGTCGGTTGCGTCCTATCCTCCGTCCGCGTCAGCATCTTCGTGAGCGACGTCTCCGCAGGGAAGAAGAAGTATGACCTCGCTGAAAGACGCGTTCAACCCTCGAAGCAACAGCATCGGATTCCTGAGGTGGTTGCTCGCCTTCGTCGTCATCTTCTCGCACGCGGGACCACTCGCAGGGTTCTACGGTGGGCATGACCTGGGAACCCAGTTCAGCACCGAGCAGTCGCTGGGAGGCGTCGCGGTCGCCGGCTTCTTCTTCCTCTCGGGTTACCTGATCACCAAGAGCAGGATGGGGCGTTCGTCCACGGCGCGCTTCTTCTGGCGGCGCATCATGCGCATCTTCCCGGCGTGGTTCATGGTCCTGCTCCTCACCGCGTACGTGCTCGCGCCCATCGCGTACAACCACGAACACGGCACGATGGACGGCTTCTGGAACGCGACCGAGGACTCGCCGTTCACCTATTTCTCGAACAACATGTGGTTGCCGCTCATCCAGCACAACATCGCCGGGATGGGAAAGATCATCCCGTTCTTCACCATCCACGGCGGCTACGAGTGGAACGGATCCGCCTGGACGCTGGCATTCGAGTTCACGGCGTACATCCTGGTCGGCGTCCTGGGCATGGTCGGCGCGCTCTCGCATCGCCTCGTCGGAACGATCATCGCGACCGGCATCATCGGCCTCGCCATGATGCAGTGGTTCGGCTTCGGCGCGCTCACCAACCTCGCGCCCGTCTTCAGCGACTACCGTTTCCTTCTGCTGATGGCTCCATTCGCATTCGGAATGCTGTTCGCTCTGTGGGACGACAAGATCGTGATCGACAACCGTCTCGCGATCGTCCTGGCATTCGTCGCCGTCTGGACCTACGGCAAGGGTGGCTGGCTGGTCTTCGGCCAGTACGCGTTCTGCTATGTGATCATGTGGTTCGCTATCAAGGTGCAGTTCCTGCGCAACTGGGACAAGCACGGCGACTTCTCGTACGGCATCTACATCGTGGCGTGGCCGTTGATGCAGTTCTCGGCATACTTCGGGCTGGAGAAGGCGGGCTGGCTCGTCTATCACCTCGTGATCGTCGCCGCCTGCCACGTGTACGCCTACCTGAGTTGGCATCTGATCGAGCGACCGGCGCTGCAGTTGAAGGACTGGACTCCTCGATGGGGAACCAGGTTGCTCGACCGCACCCATGACTTCCGGATGAAGTGGATCGGGCGCGTAGACCCGGGATACCCCGCGCGTGTCGCCGCACGACGTTCGCCGCGCCGTGTGGAAGGAGCCGTCGCGTGACCGCGCCCGGAGTCCCCGTCCACGGAGCTCAGATCCCGTCGCCGGTCTGGTGGCGCCGCTTCCGGAACATCCCGCTGACGATCCTGGCTGTGCTGTCGCTGATCGCAGCGATCGTCGGGTGGACCGTGCAGTATCAGCTCGATCAATCGAACAACGCCGCCGCCGCTGTGCCTGAGGCTGCGGCGGACTCGGATGTCGGCTCCGTCTGTCGTCGACCCGTCGATCTTCCCGCTCAGACGACGTGGACTGATGATCGCGCCGCCTCGGAGCAGGCGTGGACCGCTCGCAGTGCTGAACTCGCAGGACCCGTCATCGAAGGCAAGGACGGCTGGTACTTCTACAACGACCAGATCGAGCAGAACTTCTCGCAGGCGATCGGTCGACGTCTGCTCACGGTCTCCGAGATCACGAAGTGGCGTGACTACTTCAGCTCCATCGACGAAGCCCTCGCTGAGGAGGGGATCGAGCTGAGCATTCAGATCACACCTTCGGCGACCAGTGTCTATCCGCAGCAGCTTCCCGACTGGGCACAAGAGCTGCGCGGACCGACCCCGCTGGATCAGCTTCTCCTGGACTCGCCCGATCTCCCGATCGTGGATTTCCGTGCCGACCTGCGCGACGCGGCGGGGGAGAACGCCGTCTACACGCCTGTCAACAGCCACTGGACCGACTGGGGCGGGTACATCGGGTGGCAGACCTACGCGGAGTGCCACGACTCGCTATACCCGGACAACCCTGAGATCGGCGTCCCCCCGGTCGTGGGAGTGAAGGACACAGGCACTTTCAACGAGTACGCGCAGTACGGCGTCGCTGACACGGGCCCGGCCTGGAACGCTCCGGAGTACGCGGAGACGCTGCCGGAGATCACGGTGATCGACAACAAGCAGGAGACGAAGGTCACCTCCGGTACGACTCCCGTCGATCTGCTCGCGCTTCCCGCCACGACGATCAACGACGCATCGGCGAGCCCGCAGACCGCGCTGATCCTTCGGGATTCGATGGGGGGCGCACTGTCGTCTCTCTGGAACCAGCAGTATGCGCAGACCTGGCAGCTGCAGCACCGCTACGACGACTGGTCGAATCCGCCGAACTATGCTGCCCTCGTGGCGCAGTACAAGCCGGACGTCGTCATCATCCAGCTTGCTGAGCGCCATCTCGTGAATGCTCCTCCCGGCACGAGCGGGTACTGACGAAGAAGGCCCTCGGGGATGATCCCCGAGGGCCTTCTCGCGATCCAGGCTTCAGCCTTCGCGCTGCATGACCTCGTTGATGGTGGCTGCATCGCCCCATACGCCGGGCGAGTCATATGGGCGATCGGGGAACGCCCCGTACTGCAGCGTGATGTCGAGGTCGTGCGCAACGATGAAGTCCTCCACCTGAGCCGCGAGGGACTTCGGTTCGCCTGTGGAGCAGTTCACGGTGCCTTCGATGTCGGTCGCGTCGGCGAGTGCGGCGAGCTGCCGGCCGAGGTCTTCGACACGGATGAAGTCGTAGAGGTTCTTCCCTGTCGTGAAGGGGAACTCGGTGCGCCCCTCGTCGGCCGCTTCCAGGAGCTTGCGGAAGACGGAGTTGCTTCGCCGGTCGTCGCCGTAGATGTAGTAGGCACGGGCCCAGGCGAAGCTGGTGGCCTCGGGTAGCGCGAAGGGCAGAGCTCGACGCAGAGCGTCCTTCGCGATGCCGTACTGCGACCGCGGATTCGTCGGCGTCGCAGCCGTGATGGCACCTTCCCAGTACCCGACCTCATGCATGGTCCCGAGCGCGACGATTCGCGGCACACCCGCGGACGCCGCCGCGGTGAGGAGGCGATAGTGCGCCGAGAGCTGTTCCATGTGGGCGGGGGAGTTGTGCTGGAAGCCGTCCTTCCACGCGAGGTGCACCAGAGCAGACGCGTCGGCCCAATGGCTGGGACTGAAGTCGGCATTCAGGATGTCGGCCTCCTCGACGGTGGCCCGATCATCGAAGATCGCGGCCGAACCGGGGCGGACGACCGCGACCACGTCGTGACCACGATCAGCGAGAGCGGTGACCACGTGCGGGCCGAGGTATCCGCCCGCACCGGTGACGACCACGGGTCCTTGTGCTGTGTTGCTCATCGCTCTGCGCCGTTCCGTTCGAGGTACCAGTTGACGTATGCCGAGATACCGCTCCGCCAGTCGATCTGCGGCGCCCATCTGAGCCGGGCGACCGCATCCTGCACCTCGCACCAGGCATGGCGAACGTCGCCTTCGCGGTATCTGCCTGTGACGACTGGTGCAGGTGCCCCGAGCTCCGTTGCGATGGCCTGGGCGACCTCGAGGACGGATGCCGGGGTTCCCGTTCCGATGTCGTACATCGAGGTGCCCGTCTCGGTGTAATCCGCTGAGATGACCCTCGCGAAAGCCGGCGCCACATCGTCGATATGGACGAAGTCGCGCAGCATCGCGCCGTCCTCGTAGACGGGGATCTCCTTGCCCGCGGCTGCGAGACGCACGAAGAGCGCGAGGATCCCCGTGTAGGGGTTTATCAGCGACTGGCCGGGGCCGTAGACGTTCTGCAGGCGGAGGATGCTGAGGTCGACGCCGCGAGACGCGCACCAGGCCGATAGCAGGCCTTCCTGTGCGAGCTTCGTCGCGGCGTACACGTTGCTCGTGTTCGCGGGCGTGATTCCCGCATGTGCGGCGAGAGGCCGCGCACCGGGGAAATCCCATTGCCCGGATTCGAGCTCATCATGCGAGCGCTGCGGACGCGTCCGCTCCTCGCCAGTGCTGTCGTCGCGCCACACACCCTCTCCGTAGACAGCGCGCGAGGATGCGACGACGATCCGTCGTGGTGTCACATCGTGGCGGCGCAGCGCTTCCATCAGCTGCGCGGTGCCTTCGACATTCACCGTCGTGAAACGCGAGGGATGGTCCAGTGACAGACCGGTGTCCGTCTCTGCAGCGAGATGCACGATGACATCAGGAGACCAGTCCGTGAGCACCTCATCCCAGGTCGCGGGGTCGACGATGTCACCGACGACGAGTTCGGCATGCGGAGCCAGTGCCGAGGGGCGCTCCTGGCTCTCGTGGATTCTCGGGTTCAGCGTGTCGACGGCCACCCAACGGAGATCCGGGGTCGCTGCCAGGCGGGAAAGCGCGCAGCCGATGAAGCCCGCTCCACCGGTGACCAGAACGCCCCCGTGTGTGGCCTCGCTCATGAAGACCCTCTCTTGCTGATTCGTGCAGACATATCCAGTCGAGATTACCGGACGAGCCGGTTCCGAACCTGATCCCGCGCGGCGACACCGAACGCGCGACGGCATTCGTGATGCTCCGGGCGTCGCGATCGGGTCATCAGCGGAGTCGCGTAGGATGAGGTGTTCACGTTGACCCGGACGATGGTGGAGTTGGTGGAGAAGAACGACCGGTACACCCGTCTCGAGGCGGCCCCTTTCATGCGCACGGACGCAGCAGGATTCCGTGTAGCCGCGCGCGGCGGAAAGATCAGAGAGATCTTCGAGCGCAGGGAGCTCCTCAGGCTCCTCGTACGCCGCGACCTCCAGTCGCGCTATCGCGACAGCGTTCTCGGATTCCTCTGGACGATCATCCGCCCGATCATCGTCTTCCTGATGTACTACGTAGTTCTCGGGAAGTTCCTGCGTGCCGCGGAAGGCGTCCCCGACTTCGCGATCTATCTCTTCTCCGGGCTCACACTTTTCGGCCTCTTCGCCGAGATGGTCGTCGGGGCGACCGGGTCCATACTCGCGAACTCCGGGCTGGTCAAGAAGATCTACCTGCCGCGCGAGATCTTCCCACTCGCGAGCATCGGTGGCGCAGGATTCATGTTCCTCGTGCAGTGCCTCGTGCTGCTCGTAGCCGCGATCATCATGAAGGCGCTCCCGGCGCCGGTCGAGATGCTCTGGTTCTTCCCCTCTGTCGCTCTCATACTCGTCTACGGCCTGGCAGCGGGATTGTTCCTCTCCGCGGTGAACGTCTACCTTCGTGATGTCCAGTACCTGACCGACCTGCTCATGATGCTCGCCATGTGGGGCTCGCCCATCGTCTACACATGGACGATGGTCTCGTCGGCGTTCAAGACCATGCAGCTGCCGACATGGCTGTTCGAGATCTACGTCAACAATCCCGTCACCTTGGGCGTGCTCGGATTCCACCGAGCCTTCTGGAGCGGCGGAACGAATGCTGACTATCCGCCCGACCTGGGGATGCGTATGCTGATCGCCGGTCTTGTCGGCACCGTCCTCGTATACCTTGCACACCGTGTCTTCACGCGCCTGCAGGGCAACTTCGCCCAGGAGCTCTGATGGTCGTCTCATCAACACCCGGACCGGACGTCGTCCGTATCGAGAATGTCACGAAGACGTTCCAGATCCGCAAGGACAACACGCTCAAAGACCGTCTCTTCCATTTGGGAAAGTTGGGTCGCCAGCACCGCAGCCATTACACCGCCGTGGATGACGTCGACGTGACCATCCAGGCTGGGACGACGGTGGGGCTTCTCGGCCCGAACGGCTCGGGCAAGAGCACCCTGCTGAAGATCATCGGCGGAATCATCGCCCCCTCGACGGGGCAGATCCTCACACGTGGACGCATGGCGGCGTTGCTGGAGCTCGGTGCGGGCTTCCACCCCGACCTCAGCGGGCGCGAGAACGTGTACCTGAACGCCTCGATCCTGGGATTGACCCGCGAAGAGACGGCGAGCCGTTTCGACGCCATCCACGAGTTCAGCGGCATCGGCGAATTCATCGATACGCAGGTGAAGTTCTATTCCTCCGGGATGTTCGTGCGTCTCGCGTTCGCGGTGGCAATCCACACCGAACCCGACATCCTCCTGGTTGATGAGGTTCTCGCGGTCGGTGACGAAGCGTTCCAGCGGAAGTGCATGGACCGGATCGCTAAGTTCCGCGCGGCTGGCTGCACCATCATCCTCGTTTCACACTCCGCGGCACAGGTGCAGGAGCTGTGCGACAGGGCGCTCGTGCTGAATGAGGGCGAGCTGGTGTTCGACGGCGACGTGAACGAGGGCGTTTCGGCGCTTCGCGACGTGCTCGAAGGACGTCGGGTCGGTGAACTTCCGAAGCCCGACGAAGATCGTCCGATCGAGGTCACGAGAATCTCTCTGCATGATGGGGACGGGCGTGACGTGGAGTCCGTGCGCAGTGGCGATCCTCTCATCATCCGTCTGCATGTCCGTGCTCGTGAAGCGATGGATCGTTGGGAGACCGGGTTCAGCATCGACACGCCGCTGGGCCAGATGCTCCTGGCCGCGAATACGGAGCGTCTGGGCATCGCGCTCCCGGCGATCGATGCGGGAGACGGGCACATGGACTTCCGGATCGATGAGGTCAACCTCGGCGCCGGACAGTATTTCATCAACGCCAACGTCTCCGAAATCATCGACATCGACTCGCACATCCTCTGGCAGGGAGCGAAGTTCAACGTTCTCGAAGAGACGAAGAATCTCGGCCCGCTGTCGGCTCGCATCACAGCCGCATCCTGAGAGGGAAACGGGCCTCGCGGCATAGTTCGGAGTCTTTTCGAGACGATGCCTCGGGGTGCTCAAGAGCGCCGGTGGATGGTCCGGTCGTAGACGAAGACTTCTGCGCGACGCAGAAGCAGCATCCCTGTGCAGCGGAACCGCTGCATCCACGTGAGCCGGGATTTGAGCGACCGGACGAGTGCGCGGTCAGCACGATGACGCTCAGCGTCCGCTGCGGTCTGCACTGCTCGCTGCTCGAATTGCAGGGCTGTGAGGCCGTAGAAGGCCCTGGCGGGCAGAATGCCTTTCGCCAGCGCGGTCTCGAACGATCGCGCGTGGGCCTGCACGATGTCATGGTAGTAGGACGCCGAGCGCAGAGAGTGAGAGACGCTGTCGCCGCGCTGCAACCAGAAGTAGAGCCGATCGCTGCACGAGGCCACACGCCGCATGCGCAGATAGAGATCCATCGCGATCGCCACGTCCTGGGCGAATCGGCCGGCTGGGAACCGGAGTCCGTCGAAGAGTGAGGCTCGATAGAGCTTGCCCCAGTTCGCTTCGCTGAAGTACCGGAGCTCCTGCTTCTTCAGACGCCGCAGCGCCACGCTGAATACGTTCTGGTAGCTGTTTCCGGGATCGTCGAATGCGATGGCATTCCCTGGCGGGTCGTCACGATGCTCTTCGAGCGCCTCTGCGGCCGCGCTCGCACCGACGTTCCACCACCGGCAGCAGCTCATGTCGGCGTCCGCATCGATGAGGATGCTCAGCAGCCGCTCGACGAGGTGAGGGCTCATCAGATCATCGTTGTCGCAGAAGGTGATGAAGTCGCCTGTGGCCGCATCCAGACCGGCGTTCTGTGCCGCGCCGATGCCCCCGTTGGCCTGGTGGATCACCCGCACCCGCGGGTCGCCCTCTGCGATCTCGTCGCACAGCGCTCCCGACCCGTCTGTCGAACCATCATCGACCAGGATCACATCCAGCTCGCGATGTGTTTGCGACAGGATCGATGCGACGCATGGTCCGAGGTGCGCGACCGCGTTGTAGACGGGGACGATGACGGATACCGTACGCTCGTAGGCGGGTAGATCAGTGGACATCACGATCGATAGTACCCGTCGCCTGCCTGTGGCTTCGACGATGTCGATTCGTTGTCGCGCCCGGGCGTGGAAGGAAACAGCAACATGGATCTCCTCGTCGTGGGTTCGGGCTTCTTCGGCCTGACCATCGCAGAACGTGCCGCGAACGCCGGCCGCAAGGTGACGGTCATCGACCGTCGTCATCACATCGGCGGCAACGCGTACAGCGAGGCGGAGCCCGAGACGGGAATCGAGGTGCACCGCTACGGCGCGCATCTCTTCCACACCTCGAACGCGACGGTGTGGGAGTACGTCAATCGCTTCACCACCTTCACGAACTACGTGCACCGCGTCTACACGACCCACAAGGGCACCGTCTTCCCGATGCCGGTCAACCTCGGCACCATCAACCAGTTCTTCCAGTCGGCGTACACGCCCGATCAGGCGCGAGCCCTCGTGCGCGAGCAGGCGGGCGAGTTCGACGTGAAGACGGCGGCGAACTTCGAGGAGAAGGGCATCGCCCTGGTCGGACGCCCGCTGTTCGAGGCCTTCTTCCGTGATTACACGGCCAAGCAATGGCAGACCGACCCGCAGAAGCTGTCCGGTGACATCATCAGCCGCCTGCCGGTCCGGTACACCTACGACAACCGCTACTTCAACGACACGTGGGAAGGCCTGCCGACCGACGGGTACACCGCGTGGCTGGAGCGGATGGCCGATCACCCGAACATCGAGGTGAAGCTGAACGTCGACTACTTCGACGACACGCAGCCGCTCAGCAAGAGGGCGACCGTCGGCCAGGTTCCCGTGGTCTACACCGGACCCGTCGACCGGTACTTCGACTACACCGAGGGTGCGCTGAGCTGGCGGACGCTCGACTTCGAACAGGAGGTCCTGAACATCAGGGACTTCCAGGGCACCACGGTGATGAACTATCCCGACATGGACGTGCCGTTCACGCGCATCCATGAGTTCAAGCACTTCCACCCCGAGCGCAAGGACGTCTACGAGTCCGACAAGACCGTCATCATGCGGGAGTTCTCGCGCTTCGCGACCCGCGACGACGAGCCGTACTACCCGGTGAACACCGACACCGACCGCGAGGGCCTGCTGGCCTATCGCGAACTCGCCAAGGGGGAGAAGGACGTCCACTTCGGCGGACGCCTGGGCACCTATCAGTACCTCGACATGCACATGGCGATCGGCTCGGCGCTGTCGCTGTGGAACAACACGCTCTCGTAGACTCGACCCTATGAGTCACGCTGCTGTCGGGGCGCCCGGGACGCCCCGGCGCTATCTGCATTCCCTGTGGCTGCTGTCGGCCCGAGACCTCAAGGTGCGGTACTCGACGAGCTTCCTCGGATATCTGTGGTCGGTGCTGGATCCGCTCGTGATGAGCGCCATCTACTGGTTCGTCTTCACTCAGATCTTCCACCGCGATGTCGGTGAAGAGCCGTACATCGTCTTCCTGATCAGCGCGCTCCTGCCGTGGGTGTGGTTCAACGCCTCGGTGTCGGACTTCACGAGAGCCTTCAAGAAGGACTCCCGGCTGGTGCGCTCCACGGCCATCCCTCGCTCGATCTGGGTCAACCGCATCGTTCTGAGCAAGGGCATGGAGTACCTCTTCTCCCTGCCGGTGCTCGCCGCCTTCGTGATCATCAACCTGCTCGTCGAGCAGAACCCCGCGAACACCGTCCACGTCGGATGGGGCATTCTCTGGATGCCGGTGGCGATGATCCTCCAAACTGTCCTGCTCGTGGGACTCGGACTGCTCGTCGCGCCGCTGTGCGTCCTCTACGTCGACCTGGAGCGGACGACGGCGCTGATCCTGCGGGCGATGTTCTACGCCACCCCCATCATCTACAACGTCACGGATCTGCCGGGGATGTTCCAGACCCTCGGAGCCTTCAACCCGCTCGCCGGGATCTTCATGCTCTATCGCATGCCCTTCTTCCCCGATCAGTGGAACCTCTTCACCCTGCTGATCAGCATTGGAATGACTCTCGTGATCCTGGCCCTCGGGATCTGGACGTTCCGGTCGCTGGAACGACCCGTGCTGAAGGAGCTGTGATGTCGACCGCCATAGAGGTGAAGGGGCTCGGCGTCCACTTCCGCCGCAACCGCCGCGGACGGCGCAGCTTCAAGGATCTGTTCGCCGGAGCATCGCGGCGCTCGCGCCCAGGCGAGTTCTGGGCGCTGCGCGACGTCTCGTTCACTGTGCAGCAGGGGGAGTCGATCGGTGTGGTCGGTCGCAACGGTCAGGGCAAATCCACGCTGCTGCGGCTCGTCGCGAAGGTCCTCCTGTCCGACGAGGGAACGGTGACCGTGAACGGGGGAGTCGCGCCCCTGATCGAGATCACAGGTGGCTTCGTCGGCGATCTGACCGTGCGCGAGAACGTACGACTGACTGCCGGCCTTCACGGCATGTCGCGCGACGAGGTCTCGCGACGCTACGACGACATCATCGATTTCGCAGAGCTCGCAGGTTTCGAGGACACGCCCTACAAGCACCTCTCGAACGGCATGAAGGTGCGCCTCGCATTCTCCGTCGTCTCACAGCTCGACGAACCGATCCTGCTCGTCGACGAGGTCCTCGCAGTCGGAGACAAGGCCTTCCGCGAGAAGTGCTACAAGCGCATCGACGAGCTGCTGGCCGAGGGCCGTACGCTGTTCTTCGTCAGTCACAACGAGCGCGACCTCCGACGTTTCTGCACGCGTGGCCTCTACCTCGACAAGGGCGCACTGGTGCTGGATGCGCCGATCGCCGAGGTGCTCGACCGCTACAACAAGGACTACAACGCCGGCTGAGGCCAGCGATGGGGATGCCTCAGGCTCCGACGAGGTCCGTCAGCACCTGCAGCGAGGTGCGTGCCGCATCGGCCGCGCTCGTCGTGTCGGATCCCTCGCTCGCTGCGGTCTTCAGATCGGCGAGTTTCTGAGCGTAGTCGGCGACTCCGTCAGTCCACTCCGTCGCGATCGACGACGGCGGCAGAGTGTCGGAGAGGCGCTGAGCGTCCTCCTGCAGCGTCTCGACGACCTGCACGGCATCCGGGCCGCTGCTGGCTGCGGCGATGTCGAGGCCGCGCGCGGCATCCTCGAGCCAGAAGCCGACCTGATCGCGGAACGTCTCGATGGAGGGATCCACCGGCTCAGGAGCGACAGTGACCGGGGGATCGGTCGGATCTCCGGGCTGGCTCTCGAACGGCGACGGCGATGCCGACGGCGTCTCGCTGGCACCGGGTGCCGGGGACTCGCCCCGAGGCAGGAGGAAGAACAGCAGCACACCGACGATGACGAGACCGGCGACGATGAGCCCCACGATGAGCGCGATGCGACCGCGGTTGCTCGGCTGGGGATCCATCGGTGCCCAGCGGACGTCCGGCTGCTGTTCGTCGGCCATGCTCGTCAGTCCTCCAGCGCGGGCATCGGCTTCCAGGAGCGGTCGCGGCCGAGCTTGCCGCCCTCCTTGAGCCCACGGAACAGATTGCTCGTCCCCCGCACCGTCCGCTCGACGAACAGCAGACGGATGAGCTCTTTCGCGAACGTCATCGACGTTCCGAGACCGAAGAGCACCGGGTTGTAGTTGTCGTGGATGCGGTAGTACTGCTTGATGTACGCGCGATTGCGCATGATGTAGAAGCGGTAGGCGTTGCTCGAGGCATTCATGTGGCGGATGCCCATGTCCCACTGCTTGATCTCACGGGTGCGCCGCAGAACGAACTCGTCGACGATCACCGCGGTGGTCTTGCGGGAGGCGAGCCACCCGTACATCTGGTCGTCCCAGTAGATGAAGAAGCGGTGGTCGGGGAGGCCGATCTGCGTGACGATCGAGCGGTGGATGAACATGCCCTCGAAGCATCCGCTGTTCATCTCCTTGTAGCCGGAGGCGTCGAACCCCGAGGGAGCGAACGGGATCGGGATGCCCATGCGCTCGGCGATCCGGTACTGCCAGTAGAACTCGCTGCCGTCGTAGTCGTAACGGCGTCCCTGGATGCTCTTGAAGCGAGGAGCCCACTTGCCCATCTTCGCGAGGCCGTCGGGGACGACCTCGACGTCGTCGTCCATCATCCAGATCCACTCGGAGCCGATCTCGTAGGCCGTGCGCATCCCCTCGCTGAAGCCACCGGATCCACCGGTGTTCGTGTCGAGTCGGCGATAGACGAGCTCGGTGCCGAGGCGCGGACGGAACGAGTCCACGACCTCGGTCGTGTCGTCGGAGGAGGCGTTGTCGATGATCACGACATGGCCGGGCTTCGGGTCCATCGCGGTGATGCTCTCGAGCAGACCGGTCAGCAGGTGCGATCGGTTGAAGGTGACGATGACGATCGTCGCGGACGCCGGGTCGAAGGGGGCGTGTGTCACGAGGTGATTTCTCCGGTGGCTGGGCGCCCGCAGGGCGCCGCGAGCAGATCCCACCCTACCCGGAAGAGCTTCGGAATCCGCCGAGGGCGCGTCGGTGCCCTCATACCTGAGGCTTCAGGGTCGGGATGGCCCCCGTGTGCGCCGCGTCGATGCTCTCTCGCCACGACCTCGTCTGGCCCGCGCGCAGGGCGCACAGCACCAGCATGAACCAGCCGGCTCCGACGAGGGTGAAGCTCTCGAACATCGATTCCACGGCGAGCGTGACCAGCATCAGCGGCGTCCATGCGTACACGACGGAGCGACGGACGCTCGCGACGAGCCAGGAGCGGATGGTGGCGATGCCGCCGAACAGCAGGAAGAGCACGAGCCCGGCCGTGCCCAGTTGCAGCAGCACGTCGAAGTACGCGTTGAGCGCGCTCTGGTGGTGGTCGTCGAGCAGGAAGTTGATGTAGGTGAAGGGGTATTCGCCACGAGCCCACGATCCGAACCAGCCCCACCCTTCAATCGGCTTGAGAGCGACGAAGTCGAGGATCGTGTTCCACAGGGTCGCCCTGACCGAGAAGTCGGATCCCGCGTCGAGCAGCGCGATGATCACGTGCCGCAGGGCGAATGCGGCTGCCAGCGCCAGCGCGACGAGCACGCCGAGCACCCACTGCACGATCGTGCGTCGCTCGGCGGGCGCGTGCCGCACGATCGTGAGAGCCACCGCCACGACGCCCACGGCCGCGGCGAGCACCAGGACCATGGGGGAGGAGGAGAAGAAGGCGAGGAGGCCCGCCAGCGCGATGGACGGGATGGCGATGCGCGCGGTCAGGGACTGTGACCGCCACTCGATGACGAACGTGATCAGCGCGATCACGGTCACGAAGCCCAGCATGTTGCGGCTGCCGAAGATTCCCTGCACCGGACCCCCGACCGCCAACTGGCCCTCGATACCGAGGAAGGTGAACGGAGTGTCCAGCAGCACGCCCGAGAGGATCTCGAGGGCGAGGGAGACGATCAGGAGCAGTCGCAGAGTGTCGCCGAGCGCCCGCACCGTCTGCAGAGTGTCGCGGATGTGTCCCACGGTGATGGCGAGGAACGCGAAGCCGAAGAGCTCCATCCACCCGAGCGCAGTGTCGGACTTGTCTGTCGACCACAGGACGCTGACGGCCGCCCAGGCGAGGAACGCCAGCAGCGACGACGGAGCGATCCGCAGCAGCGAGAGCTCTTCGCGTCGCACCCAGAGGATGCAGGCGCCGAGCGCGCAGAGGACGCCGATGACCGTGGCGAGCGTCACCGGCGACGCCGCGCGCTCGATCGTGAAGGCCGCGAAGACCGCCGTCAGCACGGCGATCGTGTAGGCGCGGGCGAACTCCGCCGAGCCGAGCAGATCCGCCACACGGCGACCGAAGGTCACGGAACCCGCCGACTTCTCTCGCCACGCTCGGTCACGCGTTCGCGCTCGCCGACGCCGACGAGCGGCACGGCCTTGATCTTGAACGACAGCAGGACCAGCAGCATCCATCCCCACAGCATGATGGGCGTCGACTCCGTGAGCCCCTGCACGAGAAGGACGACGGTGAAGAGGCTCGGCAGCAGGGTGATCGCGGAGTAGGACCGATCGGACTGGAGATCCCAGCGCGGCCGGTCGATGGCGAAGAACCAGGAGCGCCACAGCAGGCTGAGATACGCGAGGGCCATCAGCACCACGCCGAGCACGCCGAGCTGCATCAGAACGTCGAGCCACATGTTGTGCGCGTGGAACACCGTGATCCCGTGATCCTCGATCCACCCGGCGAAGGCAGGGTCGAAGGGCACCCACGGGCTGGAGAAGCCGTTGCCGAAGAGCGGATGCTGGGCGGCGCGCTCGAGGACCTTCTCCCAGATCTTGTCGGAACGTCCCGTCAGATCCGCACTGCGTCCGAGCAGAGCGAACAGCGGCTCGCGCAGCAGCCAGACGGCGGTGCCGATGACCGCGGCGCCGCCGATGAAGAGCACGTAGAGCCTGGTGCGTCCGCCGGGCGTCTTGGCGCGGCGCATCAAGAGAGCCACGACGAGCACTACTCCCGCTGCGGCCGCACAGGCGTATGCGGTGGCGGACCCTGCCCTGAGCAGGAAGTACGCGGCGAGCAGGCCCCAGAGCGCGAGAGTCGTCCGCCAGCGCGTGCGCGCGGCGAAAAGCACGCCGAAGGTGAGGATCGCGAACAGGCAGATGATCGCGAGCAGGTTGGAATTGCCCACGATGCCCTGGATGCGGCCGCCGTCGAGGAGGTTGCCGCGCACCCAATACCAGTGCGCGTTCGTCTCGCCCTCGGGGCGCACGAAGAAGTTCGGCAGGATCGGTCCGTGCACGACGAGCGCCACCCACAGCTCGATCGCGAGCGACAGGCCGAGGATCCATTTGAAAGCCGAGGCGAGGGCTCGAACGATCTCGTGCCAGGTGAGGACGTGCACGATGAACAGTGCGTTCACGGTCACGGTCGCCAGCAGCACCCAGGTGATGATCGTCGCCCCCGGCCACTGAGACCAGGCGACCGAGAGCAGCGCGACGACGGTGTACGCGGTCGCTGCCCAGGGCAGCCGTCGCCAGGCGAAGGGGTGCGGGCGCTTGCGGGCGATCATCGGGATGCCGATGCCGAGGGTGGCGAGCAGGAACACGACGAGCGTGATCGCCGCGCCGATCTCGCCCAGCAGGTTGTACACCGCCGAGTGAGCGAACGCCACGAACAGGACGAGGATGATGTATCCGCGCAGCAGAAGATGCCCCGTCGACTCGCGCTCGGGCGCGGTGGGCGGGGCGGCGGCCGGATGCTTCGTGTAGTGCGCCATCGCGTTCAGGCTACAGCGCGCAGCTCGCGGAGCACCTGATCGTGGTGCTCGTGGCACGGCGGGTTCCGGTGCCAATACTCTGGTGGCATGCTGCTCAGTCTCTCCAATGTGCCCCGCGACTACGCCTGGGGATCGCCGACGCTCCTCGCCGACCTCGAAGGTCGCGTTCCCGCCGGCGGCCCTGAGGCCGAGGTCTGGTTCGGAGACCACCCGGGGGATCCGGCGGACGTGCGGGGCGGCGGGACGCTCGACGCCGTCACGGGCGGATCGCTGCCCTACCTGCTCAAGCTGCTGGCTGCGGACTCTCCGCTGTCGATCCAGGTGCATCCGACCATCGAGCAGGCGAAGGCCGGATGGGCGCGGGAGTCCGAGGTCGCGGCTGACGACCCGAACCGCAACTATCGCGACGACAACCACAAGCCCGAGTTGATCGTCGCGCTGAGCGAGCGCTTCGAGTCCTTGAGCGGACTGCGTCCTCTCCCCGACACCCAGCGTCTGCTGTCCGCGCTGGGCGAAGGCACGGGAGTCGCCGAGCTGTCCTCTCGACTGGGCGCCGACGGAGATGTGCTCCGCGACACGATCGGCTGGCTGCTGTCCGGGGAAGCACAGGCCGTGGTCGACGACATCATCGCCTCGGTACGGGCCGCGGCCGATAAGGATTCGGGGGAGTGGGCGACCACACTGCGGGCGGTCGCTGCGATCGCGGATACGTACCAGGGTGACCCCGGCGTCGTCGTCGCTCTGCTCATGAATCACGTGGTGCTCCACCGCGGCGAGGGGGTCTTCCTCCGCGCGGGCCTCCTGCACGCCTACATCTCGGGTCTCGGGGTCGAGATCATGGCCGCGAGTGACAACGTGCTGCGCGGCGGACTCACTCCGAAGCGGATCGATGTGCCCGAGCTGCTCTCCATCCTCGATACGACGACCGGTGAGGTGCCGGTGCTCCGCCCGGCCGAGGTCGGCGCGATCACCGAATACCCGGTGCCCGTGGAGGACTTCGCGTTGAGCCGCGTCGTCCTTGACGGCGAGGAGGTGCCGGTCGAGGTCAGCGGGCCGACGATGGTGCTCGTCACAGCCGGTCGCGTCGAGGTCCGCGGCGCGAGCGGCGACGCGGTGGCCATCCCGATCGGCACGGCGGCTTTCGCGACGCCCGACGAGGGGCGTGTGACCCTGTCGGGTCAGGGCGAGGCGTTCATCGCATCTCCGGGCGGATCCGGCGCCGCCGCCTGAGCCTCGCATGCCGGCGCGACACGCCGTACGAGGCTCAAGAACCTTCAAGACCTGATTGAGGGTTTACGATCCGCGACTTGACCGATGGGAATGACACGGGTGTAATTAGTTGAGCACGGCCCGCCGAGGGGGCGGAATTTAGGGGTTGGAGAGCGAGATGACGGGTTACCGTTCAGACGTACCGGAGAACTGGTTCGTCGATCCGATCAACCTCGGTGTTCCCGGGGTCCGGAAGGCCGAGGCCGACGACGACAATGCTCTCGCCTGGCAGAGCGACGCGCTCTGCTCGCAGACCGATCCCGAGGCGTTCTTCCCCGAGAAGGGCGGCTCGACTCGCGACGCCAAGCGCATCTGCACGTCGTGCGATGTTCGCGGCGAATGCCTCGAATACGCGCTCAACAACGACGAGCGGTTCGGAATCTGGGGCGGGCTCTCAGAGCGCGAGCGCCGCAAGCTCAAGCGCCGCGCAAGCTGACGATCTTCATCGGCGCCGCATCACGACCACGGTCGAGGTGCGGCGCCGTTGCCGTCTCCGTCGGGATGCATGCTTCGCTCTTGGCTTCGCGGCCACGCCGGGGCAGCTGGTCCGCGGAATACCGCGGCGCGCATAGGCTGACCAGGTCATGCCAGCCCGAGTTCATGCAATCATCGTCGCGCGCCCCGGTTCCTCCGCCCGTGCGCAACTGCTCCGCACGCTGGATGCTCTGCGATCCCAGACCAGTCCGCCGGCGGCGATCACGCTGGTCATGTGCGGTGACGCCGCATCGGCACGTGAGAGCGAGACCGTGGCGGCCGCTGTCGAGGGAATCATCCAGGCGCGCAGCGGCACGTCGTTCGCCGACGCTGTCGAACTCGCCCGACCCCGCGTCCTCGAGGGGAGTGCGGTCTGGCTGCTCGCGCACGACACGGCGCCCCATGAGCGCGCGCTCGAAAGGCTCGTGGGAACCCTCGAGCGCTCGCCATCCGCCGCGATCGTCGCTCCCAAGCTCGTGCAGACCGACAACGATCGTGAGATCGTCTCGTTGGGCGTGAGTATGACGACTCTCGGCCGCACGGTCGAACTGGCCGCCGGCGAGCTCGACCAGGGACAGCACGACGGCACCGACGACGCGCTCGGAGCAGACGTCCGAGGGATGCTCATCCGTGGCGAGGTGCGCGATGCCCTCCGCCCCGACCCCGCCCTTCCCGGAGCAGATCTCGGACTGGATCTCGGCGTTCGCGCGCGGCTCGGCGGCGGACGTGTCGTGCTGGCTCCATCGGCTCGGGTCTCGGTCTCGCCGGACGGCCCCGGTGCTCTGCCGCATGGCCGCAGCAAGCGCGCGTTCGCGACGAGGCTCGCCCAGCTGCATCGTCGCCTCGCCTACGCACCCGCGGTCGCCGTGCCGCTGCACTGGCTCGCCCTCCTTCCTCTCGCGCTCTGGCGGTCGGTGACGCACCTCGTCGGCAAGCGTCCGGAGGCGGTGGCCCCGGAATGGGGCGCCGCTGTGACCGCGATGTTCCGTTTCGCGGCGATCGCGCGCTCGCGCGGCAGCATCCGCGCGTTCCGCACCTCCAGCTGGTCGAGCATCGCGCCGCTCCGCGTGAGCAGCTCTGATCTGCGCCGGCGCCTCGACGACGGGCACGGCAGTGAAGGCGGAGCCGTCAGCGAGCTCCGGTTCTTCTCGGGTGGCGGCGCCTGGGCCGTGCTCGCAGCGCTCGTGGTGAGCATCGCGACGTTCACCACCGTCCTCGCGTGGCCCGTATTGGGTGGCGGGGCGCTCCTGCCGCTGCGGGCGACCGTCGAAGCACTGTGGAGTGACGCCGCCTGGGGGCTGCGCGGACTCGGCGCAGGGGTGGTCGGTCCGGCGGATCCCTTCGCCGCGGTGATCGCCGTCCTCGGATCGCTGTGGCCGGGAGCCCCCTCTTTCTCTCTCGTGCTGCTCTGGGTTCTCGCTCTGCCGCTCGCCGTGCTCGGCGGTTGGTTCGCCGCCACTCGGGTGACCGACCGAGCAGGCCTCCGCATCTTCGCCGGAATCGTGTGGGCGCTCGCACCCACCTTCCTCACCGCCCTGGTAGACGGTCGTCCCACGGGCGTGCTGGTGCACCTGCTCCTCCCGTGGCTCTTCCACGCTGCGGTCGTCGCGCATCGCTCATGGGGCGCGGCGGGCGCGGCATCGCTCCTCTTCGCCGCCGTGACAGCGTGCGCCCCCTCGCTCGCGCCCGCTCTCCTGCTGCTCTGGGTCGTCGCACTCGGCATCACGCTGGCCGGTGCGCGCATCCGCGGAGCGATCCGCCTGCTCTGGGTGCCGGTGCCCGCCATCGCCCTCTTCGCACCCCTCGTGCTCTGGCAGCTGCGCCACGGAAGCCTCATCGCCGTCCTCGCCGACCCCGGGTCCATCTGGGCCGGTCCCCAGGCGACAGCGGATGCCGCAGGCCGGCTCGCGCTGGCCACGGGCTTCCCCTCGGGAGACATGGCCGGTTGGGGCTGGGCATCGTGGCTCGGGCTGGAGATGGCGCCCTGGGTCGCGCTGCTGCTCGCACCTCTCGCTCTGCTCGCTCTCGTCTCGGCCGTCGCACCTCGCTGGCGGGCAGGTATCACCCTCCTCATCGTCGCCCTCTCCGGCCTCGCCACAGCATTCCTCGCCGTCGGTGTCACCGTCTCCTTCGCCCAGGGCATGCCGGTCGCGATCTGGCCGGGCACAGGGTTGAGCCTCGCGTGGATCGGCGTGACGGGGGCTGCGCTCGTGACGCTCGACACCGCATTGACGATCCCTCGTCTGCGCGTTCTGAGTGCCGCCGTCGCGGGTCTCGCGATCGCGGTGTGCGCCGTCCCGTCGCTCTCCGCGTTCCACTTGGATTCCTCGGCGCTCCGCGACGGTCCCGCCTCGACACTGCCGGCGTACGTCGCCGCGCAAGCGGGCGCGGATCGACCCGTGGGGACGCTGGTGCTCACGCCGCAGAACGACGGTGGGCTCGCGACCGAGGTGGCGTGGGGTGGGAGCGAGACCCTGAGCGCCCAGACGACGATCCTGTCGACGGCCACAGAGCTACGAGGAACCGACCTCACGACCCTCGCGGTCGATCTGCTCTCGGCGCGCGATTTCGACGCCGCGGCGGAACTCGGGGAGCAGGGCATCTCCTACGTGCTCCTGGCCAAGGTGTCCGACGACGAGTCGGACCGTGCGCGCACGCTGCGAACCGTGGCCGTGACATCTCTCGATCAGCGTGCGGGCTTCGTCCAGGCGGGGACCACGGATCGCGGCGTCCTCTATCGGCTCGAAGCTGAGGCATCGCCGCGCGCTCCGCTCTCCGCAGGCCAGGAGGCGACTGCGCGTCTGGTGATCACGCTCCAGCTGGTCCTCGTGTTCGCCGCGCTCCTGCTGTCGGTGCCCACACGTGCGTCTCGACGCGCGGCCCGCGCCAAGTCGCGCATCGTGGGGCGAGCGGCCGAAGAGCCCCTCGTGCTGCCGAGGCACCCGGAAGATCGCGACGACCATGATGCGTCGGGAGTCCCGGACGCTGTGCCGGAGACTCCGTCCGACCCGGAGGAAGAGGTGGATGCCGTCGACTCGGCCGCTGGCGAATCTGCCGGCGAGGCATCCCCGGAGGGCGACGGAGAGCCCGCCTCGGACGTGTCGGCTGCGGAACCCGCGGCGGAGGGCGCAGAGGGCGCCCCCGACGAAGGACCGGACCACGATGAGGAGGCGCGACGATGAGCACCAACCGTGCATTCCGGGTGGCCGCCACCGGCGCTCGAGTGCTGACCGGCGCGGTCGTCGCTGCGGCTTGCGTCATCGGGGCCGCGATCGCGGTGACCGCGCCGTGGCCCACCGTCACGCATGAGCCCGCCCAGGCCGAGGTCACGCCGCTTCCCGGGGACACGGTGCTCGTCTGCAACGGCGACTTCCGCGCGATCGGGCGCAACCCCTCGAAGTCGCTCGAGATGGTCTCGGCGGCGGAGCCGCGCCTGACCGCTCAGGGGTCGTCCGGGCGTCCGGAATCGAGCCCGCTGCCTGCGAAGGATCTCGCCGACGGCGGCACGGCCCAGCGTCTGGTCGGAGCGGTCGAAGGCCGAGAAGCGCCGCTGCTCGGCGCGACCGAGTCGTTCTCGCTCGCCGAGGACGACCTCTTCGGTCTCGCCGCCGCTCCCTGTCGACCCGCCGGCCTCGAGTCCTGGCTCGTCGGCGGCACCGTCGCCACCGGCACGGAGGACCTCATCGTCCTCACCAACCCCGGCGTCGTGCCCTCGACCGTCACTCTCGGCCTGTACGGGTCGGTCCGCGCGTCGAGCACCGTGATCGTTCCGGCCGAGTCCCAGATCGCCCTTCCGCTGACCTCGATCGCGGTCGGATCCGACTATCCGGTCGTCAAGGTGACCGCGACCGGTTCGCCGGTGCGCGCAGTGCTGCAGTCGTCGCTCACGCGGACGCTCGACCCTGCGGGTGCCGACCTGCAGGATGCCGTCGCTGCACCTCAGCGCAATCCCGTTCTCCCGGGGATCCAGGTGTTCGAGAACGAAGGCGACAACTCCGACATGGCGGTCGTGCGGCTGCTCTCGCCCGACGTCGACGCCGAGGCGGTGGTGACCCTGAGCAAGCTGGGTTCCTCTGCGACCGCTGCGGAACTCGAGGTGCCGCTCACGGCCGACGTGCCGACCGAGCTCTCGCTCTCGACGCTCGCGCCGGGAGAGTACACGGCGCGGATCGAATCCGACGCCCCTGTGCTGGCCGCCGTCCGACAGCAGGACGGGGCAGGTCCGCAGACCGACTTCGCCTGGGTCCTTCCCGCGCCGGAGGTCGAGGACGACGTCTACGTGTCGATCCCGGCAGGGCCGTCGCCTCGTCTCGTGCTCGTGAACAGCGAGGACTCCGATTGCACCGTGCAGCTGGCCCCCGTCGACGGCGGGGAGCCCATCGAGGTGACGGTCCCCTCGGGGTCGTCCGCGTCGGTGCCGGTGACGGAGCGCACGGTCTACGCCCTGTCGACCTCGGGTCCTGTGCACGCATCCGTCGCGATGACGGCAACCGGGGCGCTCGCCGTCTGGCCGGTGTGGCCCTCGGCGGGAGCTCAGCAGAGCATCACCGTCTACCCCTGAGGTGCGGGCAGCGCCGATGCGGCGGCTCGAACTCAGTGGTCGTGGCCGCCGAGGTCCCAGGGCTCGCGTCCGACGTATTCGGCCGCAGCCCGGAAGACGGCGCTCTCGATGGCCATCCGCCGGTGGGCGCCGTCGTCGTGCCCTGGGGGGAGCAGTCGCTCGATCGGGAGACGGAAGAGCACGATGCGCTGCTTCTCATGGTCGAGGTGCCATCGAGGCACCTCGTCCGTCGCCTCGAACGCCGGCATCGCGCCGATCTCGAACCGGACCTCCTGCAGTTCCGGCCAGGTGCCTCGGAGGAATTCCACTGCCGTGCCCACGGTGAGGTCGAACCGGTCGATGCGACCGTCGAGAGGTGCCAGCGGAGGACGCACGACCTCGCTGCGCCCGAGGCGCCCATGGCGGCCGTGTCGAGCACCACGGCGCGGAGCGGCGGAGGTGCGGGGACGACGAGGCATAGCGAAAGTCTAGGCCGAGTCTGCGGCCGTGGGCGGCGCGGCATCCGTCGACCGTCGGCAGCGGCCCGTATCCTGACGGGAATGGACGCAAGACTCTGCTCGAAGGTCGGCTGCGCGCGAGAAGCCGTGGCGACGCTCACCTACGACTACGGCGATCAGATGGCGGCGCTGGGCCCCCTCGGCATGGCGAACCATCCGCACGCGCACGACCTCTGCGCGCAGCATGCGGATCGGCTGTCGGTCCCCGCCGGATGGCTCGTGGTTCGGCACGAGGCGCTGCGCGCCTGACCGATCTGATCGCAGAACGCCCGGGACACGCCGCCTGCCGCGCCCGGGTCGCTCGAGCATCCCGGCTACGCTGACCGCGGATGCGCCAAGGCGGCGCGGCCGGAAAGGCAGCCGTGATCGTCTGGCGACGCTGGATCTTCCCTCTTCTTCTCGTGCTCGTGTTCGGGGCATGTGCGGCGGCACTCGTGAAGATCGCGTTCTTCCCTGACCGCACGGAGGCGATGGTCAGCCCGGAGTCGTCTGTCAGTGATCCGGTCATCCCGGTCGAACGCGGCTCCGTCGTGAATGCGCTGACCCTGAGTGGCAACGTCGCGCGTGACGATTCGTTCCCGGTGCGCAACGAGATCAACGGAACCGTCCTCGCGGTCCACGTCGCAGAGGGGGCGACCGTCGCCGCCGGCCAGAAGCTCTTCACCATCAGGCAGGACGAGCCGAAGAAGGACATCGACGTCGTCGCCGCCGAAGCGGGGGACGTGTCGGAGATCGCCCTCGTGAAGGGCCAGGTCACCTCGGCGGGAACAGAGAGCTACACCCTCACCCCCGCGCGGTACCACCTGCTCGCGACGGTGGAACCCGCGCAGCTGTACCGGTTGGTGAACGCGCCCGCCGAGGCCTCCGTGAGCATCACCGGAGGACCGGCTCCGTTCACGTGCACCGGGGTGCGCGTGCAGGTGAGCACAGAGGGCACTGCGAGCGTGCGTTGTGCGGTTCCGGCCGATCAGGTCGTGTTCGCAGGACTGCCCGCGACGATGGATCTCGCGCTCGGGCAGGTCGACGACGCACTGGTCGTGCCGGTCACCGCAGTGCAGGGCGGTGCGGGCACGGGAAACGTCTGGGTGGATGAGGGTGACGGAAGTGAGCCAGCAGAGCGACCGGTGACGCTCGGAGTGAACGACGGCACCATGGTCGAGGTCGTGTCCGGCCTCGAAGAGGGTGAGTCGATCAGGCAGTTCGTCCCCGGCTTCGTCGCTCCTGTGGAGGAGTTCTGCTACGAGGTCGCTCCGGGCGTCGAGCAGTGCGACAGCGGGACGAGCTGGTGACTCTCGTCGCTCTGGCCGACGTGACCAAGAGCGTGCGACTGCCCGACGACTCGGAGCTGGAGATCCTCCGGGGCATCACGATCGACGTGAGCGCCGGCGATCACGTCTCGATCGTCGGCCGCTCCGGCTCCGGCAAATCGACCCTGCTGAACATCCTCGGGATGCTCGACACCCCCACCAGCGGTACGGTCGCGTTCGAAGGGCGTGAGGTGCGGCGCATGCGGTCGGGGCGACTGGATCGCCTGCGCGGCGACAACGTCGGTTTCGTGTTCCAGCAGTTCAACCTGCTTCCCGGGCGCACCGCGCTCGACAATGTCATGATGCCGCTCGGTCATGCCAAGGGGCGACTCTTCTGGAATCGACGACAGATAGCAGCCGACATGCTCGAGCGGGTGGGCCTCGGCCACCGGGTCGAGCAGATCGCCGACCGGCTCTCCGGCGGCGAGCAGCAGCGAGTGGCGATCGCCAGAGCGCTCGTGCGTCGCCCGGTGCTGATCCTCGCCGACGAGCCGACCGGCGCCCTGGACATCGACACGGGGGCCACTGTCATGTCGCTGCTCGACGAGGTCGCGACCGAGACGGATGCCGCGCTCGTGACGATCACTCACGACCTGCACGTCGCAGCCCGCGCACGCAGGCACTATCGCCTCGATGCCGGCGTGCTCGAGACGGCCGATCTCAGCCGCGCCTTCGAGGCGTCGACACTGGCTGCGTCGGTTCCGTCCGCGCCGGTGGCATCGATGCCGGCGACGCGCCGGGAGGCGACCTCATGACCGGGATCCTCGGCGCCCTCTCCGACGCGTGGGCGGAGATCCGGGTGCACAAGCTGCGGGTGCTGCTCAGCCTGATCGGCATCGCTGTCTCAGTGGCGGCGCTCACGGGTGTCGTCGCGCTCTCGGAGTACCAGAGGCAGTTCCAGGCGGAGCAGTCGGACCGATGGGGCGGACGGGCGGCGACTCTCGTGGTCGGCATCAGCACCGCAGACGGCCTGCCCGTCGACGTCGATGCCTTCGACGAACGGTTCACACGCGTGTCGGAACGATTCGGATTCAGTCACACCGCGCGGATCGCGCAGGGGATGGTCGTCCCCGTGCAGCTTCCGGACGGGATCGTCGACGTCAACGCGCGACTGATCGATCCGCTGTACTCGCAGATCCACCGCGAGCAGCTGCTGGAGGGCCGCTGGCTGAGAGACGGCGATGTCGAGGCTCTCGCGCCGCCGGTCGTGATCACCGAGGCGCTGTGGGACCGGATCGGTCGGGTCCCGGTGGCGCAGCACCCGACCCTCACCCTCTCAGGAGCGGCAGGCGGCACCTATCAGGTGGTCGGCGTCGTGCCCCGACAGGGTTTCGGCGACGAGGAGCTCCGTGTCGACATCCTGTACGAGGCGTATCGTGCTCGGGTCGACGCCCTTCCCGAAGGAGCCTGGCCGCAGTACGAGGTGTGGCTCGGACAGACGGAGGTCGACGAGATCGCCCCCGTGCTCGCGATGGACCTGCGGGCAGGTCTGCCCGAGGGGCAGACAGTATCGGTCAGTCGCTCCGATTGGGCGGCGCAGCCGGGAGCCCTGGACGCGCAGGCGACTTTCGAGATGGTCACGGGCGGCATCGCAGCGGTCATCCTCGCGCTGGGCGCCCTGAGTCTGATCAACATCCAGCTGGTCGCGATGCGTCAGCGGGTGCGTGAGATCGGGGTTCGACGTGCGTTCGGGGCGACGTCCGGTCGGGTCTTCTTCTCGGTCTTCCTCGAGAGTCTCGTCGCGACCACCGTCGCCGGGCTCGTCGGTATCGCGATCGTGGTCGCCGTGCTCCGCTCGGAGTGGGTGGTGACGTCGCTCTTCTACGGCATCCAGGACATCCCGCCCTTCCCGATGCGCGCCGCGTTCGTCGGCCTCGCCGCCTCGATCGTCGTGGGTGCGGTCTCCGGATTCATCCCCGCGCTCGTCGCACTGCGAGTGAAGGTCATCGACGCGATCCGGTTCTGACAGGGCGGATGACGACGCTGAGGTGTCAGACCCCGACGCGACGTCCGGTGAGCTTCTCTGCGCGACGGTCGGCGTTCTGCAGAGCCCGGCGCTCGCGTTCACGCCGGAGGACCGTGATCCCGACCAGCACGACCTCCGGCGCTGCCGCGGGCAGCGGCGACACGAAGGGGGAGGCCTCGGTGAGCAGATCCTGCGCGACCCGCGCACGAGCGGCCGGCACCATCCGCGGTGCGCTCTGCAGGAACTGGGAGATGCGGCGGGCGAGACGATCGGGCAGTCGGGCGACGTCAGCGATCTGAGCCCAGCCGACGAGCATCGGCGGGAGGACCGGGACCTGTGGGATGAGCTTCGGCGCGCGGACGCGCTGACTGTAGGTGCCCGCGACCATGTCGCCGAGGCGCTGAGAGCGGGCGCTGAAAGCACCGGCGAGTACGGCGACGCTGCCGAGCGTCATGTAGATCTCCAGAACCCCGAGGAGGGCGCGGATGAACGCGTGGCGGAATCCGGTCGCGCCTCCGTCGATGCGCACGATGCGCCCGCCGACCGCGAGCTTGCCGAGGCTCCGTCCCTTGAGCGCGACCTCCATCGTGATCGGGAGCACGACGAAGCTGACCACGATCGACGCGATAGCGGCGATCGTGTCGGTCGCCTCGTCGAGGATGCCGAGGTCCAGCAGCCACAGCCGCAAGAAGAGCGTCAGGAGGAATACGGCGAAACCGACCAGGAGATCGATGATCGCGCCGGCTGCTCGCAGCACGAAGCCGATCGGCTGAACGTCGATCGCCACGGCTTCGCCGGAGAGCACCTCGTCGGATGTATCGAGCGGGGCAGACATGAGTACAGTAAATCAGGTGGATGCCGATGCACTGACAGATGCACGCCGCGCCGAGTGGGAGCGGCTGGAACAGCTGAGCCGCGCCCGGCTCGACGGGGCGGGAGTCGACGAGATGATCGTCCGATACCGTGCGGCATCCGCGGATCTCGCCGAGCTGAAGACCTCCGTCGGTGAATCACCGCAGGGCGCCTATCTGTCCACGATCCTCGTGCGCGCACGACTGCGGCTGACGGGAGCCTCCGACAGCATCCTCACCCAGACGGCGCGGTTCTTCTCTCTGCAGCTGCCCGCCGCTCTGTACCGGCTGCGCTGGACGACTCTGGTGATCGCTCTTTCCTTCATCGCGATCGTCGTCGGGACGGCCGCCTGGATCTCGTCGGATCCTGCGCTGCTCGCGACCCTCGGCCCCCCGAATGCGCTCGAGCAGTATGCAGACGAGAGCTTCACCGGTTACTACACCGAGAACCCCGCAGCGGTGTTCATGGGGATGGTCTGGTGGAACAATGCCTGGATCGCCCTGCAGTGTGTGCTCTTCGGCATCACCGGGCTGTGGCCGATCAACGTGCTGGTGCAGAACGCGATGGGGCTCGGCGTGTCCGCTGCGGTGATGACGGCGCACGACCAGGTCGACGTCATGATCCTCTACATCCTGCCGCACGGTCTGCTCGAGATGACCTCGATCTTCGTCGCCGCTGCAGGCGGGCTGCACCTGTTCTGGTCATGGGTCGCACCGGGCAACAGATCACGCGGAGAGTCCCTCGCCGCGGAGGGGCGGTCGCTCGCGACTGTCGCGATCGGACTCGTCTTCGCACTGTTCGTCTCCGGGCTGATAGAGGGGTTCGTCACGGGCTGGGCACTGCCCTGGCCCGTCAAGATCGGCGTCGGCGTGGCAGCCCTCGCCGCCTTCCTGATCTACATGCTCGTGATCGGCGGACGAGCGTATCGCCGCGGCGAGACCGGTGATCTCGTCGAGTACGAAGCGGGGACGCCGAGACTTCTGGCGGGCTGACCGGAGTCCTTCCGACTTCTTGGCTGATCAGCTGTCGCGCTCCGCTGCGCTGTCGACGCTCCGGTCCGGCACGTCGAACAGCCCTCGATACGCGAACCCTGCGAGCAGCGCGCCGACGATGGGGAAGACGACGAAGACCCACAACTGGGTGAGGGCTTCAACGTTCCCGTAGACGGCCGTGGCGATCGACCGGGCCGGGTTCACCGAGGCGAAGTCGATCGGCAGGATCACCAGATGGATGACGGCGAGAGTGAGGCCGGTCACGACACCGCCGAAAGCGGTGCCGCGCACGGGATGCGTCACCCCGAGGATCACGAGCACGAGCACCGCGGCGAAGAGCGCCTCGACGATGATCGCGGCGCCGAGGCCGAACCCTGCGGGTGAGGCGGCCGCGAACCCGTTGCTGGCGAAACCCTCGACGCGCCGCGCCTCGAGCCAGCCCTCCGGACCGAAGAGGCCGATCAGGAAGACCAGGGTCGACGCGATCAGACCTCCGATGCACTGGGCGATGACGTACGCGGGCACCTCGCGCCACGGCATCCGACCGGCAGCGGCGACGCCGACGGTCACGGCGGGGTTGAAGTGGCCGCCGGAGATGGGTCCGAACGCGTAGAACACGGAGGTGAGGGCGAATCCCGCCGCGAGGGCGATGCCGATGAAGCCGATGCCCTGGTCGGTCGTCTCCGTACCCGCACCGAACCGTGCCGCGAACATCGCGGCGCCGACGATGGCGAGGACGAGTGCGGACGACCCGAAAGCCTCGGCGGTCAGCCGGACCGTCATCGTGGAGGATCCGTGGCGCGCGTCACTCGTGGTCTTCGTCACTTCCTGGCTCCTGTTCGTGTGCTCACAGTCGTCCCGCGGCTTTGAGCTCGAGGTACCTGTCGGCGATGCGCGGGGGCAGTGTCTCGGGGTCCGCGGCGATCGCCTCGCCGCCGGCGCGCCGGACGGCATCCGCGACGTTCTCGGCATCTCGCATCGTCCGCTCCGCAGCAGCCGCGAGATAGATGTCCTCGCGTGATCCGCGCTGCCGCGCGAGATCGGCGATGCCGTCGTCGGTCACCGACCCCACGAGGATGGACGTCGCCCGAGAGGCATCGGGGAAGGCTCCGAGGAACCCTCTTGCGGACTCCGCCGCATCCTGCGCCGTCAACACGACGATCAACGCGGGACGCGTCGTGAGCGTGCGCACGGCAGCGAACGCGCCGTGCCAGTCGGTGTCGACGAGACGGGCATGCACAGGCGCCATCGCGTCGGTCAGCGCGGGGAGGAGAGCGGTGCCCTCGACGCCGGTGACGCGTGCGCGCACGACCCGGTCGTACATCAGCAGATGCACGTGATCGCCCGCGCGCGCGGCGAGTGCGGCGAGCAGCAGGGACGCTTCGAGTGCGGCGTCCACTCTGGTGCCGTCGCTGACGCGCGCGGCGGCGGTGCGGCCGGTGTCGATGATGATCACGACGTGGCGGTCGCGCTCAGGGCGCCACGTGCGGAGCATCGTGGTGCCGGCGCGAGCGGTGGCGCGCCAGTCGATCGAGCGGACGTCGTCGCCTCGCACGTACTCGCGGAGCGAGTCGAACTCCGTGCCCTGGCCGCGGACCTGGATGCTGGTGTTGCCGTCGAGCTCGCGCAGGCGTGCGAGCCGGGAAGGCAGGTGCTTGCGCGACGAGAAGGCGGGAAGGACGCGGATGGTCCCGCGCACCCGGTGGCGTGCCTGCCTGCCGGCGATCCCGAGCGGTCCCCGGGAGCGGATCATCACGAACTCGCTCGACAGCTCGCCCCGGCGCCGGGGGAGAAGAGGGATCGACACGCGGCGACGCTCGCCCGAAGGGATGCTGAGACGCTGACGGTCCTCGACGGCCCCGGCCGTCGGCTGCCACGCGTCGCGGATCAGCGCATGCAGAGTGCGGGAGCCCTGGTTCTGCAGCGCGACGCTCACCGGCACGAGTTCACCGAGTCGGGTGCGCGTCGGCACGCGCCTGGTCACGACGACCGAGCGCGGGCTGGGCGCCAGCAGCACGTCCAGCACGATCAGGACGACGCAGAGCCCCACCCAGATGCCGAGCGCGGCGTACGGCGGATAGCCCACGAGTCCTGCGAGGACGAGCGGGACGATGCCGACGGCGACGGCGAGGGCGAGACGGCCGGTGACGAACACCTAGATCGGCACCCTGGTCTGCTGCACGACGGAGGTCAGGACGGCATCTGCCGAGACGCCCTCCATCTGGGCATCGGGGCGCAGCTGCAGACGGTGGCGCCAGACGGGTACGAGCATCGTCTGCACGTGGTCCGGTGTGACGGCCGACGACGCGTTGAGCCAGGCCCAGGCTTTCGCAGCGGCGAGCAGGCCGGTCGACGCACGAGGGCTCGCGCCGAGCTCGACGGAGGGCGACTGCCTCGTGGCTCTGGCGAGATCGACGACGTAGCCGAGCACGTCGTCCGTCACGTCCACGCGTCCGGCTGCGGCCTGAGCCGCACGGATCTCGTCCGCGGTCACGGTGGCCTCGACGCCGGTGAGCTCGCGGGGCGAGAAGCCCGACGCGTGCTTGCGGAGCACCGACACCTCCGCGTCGCGCTCGGGCATGCCGACGACCAGCTTCATCAGGAAGCGATCGAGCTGCGCTTCGGGCAGCGAGTACGTGCCCTCGTGCTCGATAGGGTTCTGTGTGGCAGCGACGAGGAAGGGATCGGGGAGAGCACGGCTCACTCCGTCCGCTGACACCTGGCGCTCCTCCATGGCCTCGAGCAGCGCTGCCTGGGTCTTCGGGGGTGTGCGGTTGATCTCGTCGGCGAGCAGGATGTTGGTGAACACCGGGCCTGCACGGAAGTCGAACTCGCCCGTGCGTGCGTCATAGACGAGCGACCCGGTCACGTCGCCCGGCATCAGGTCGGGAGTGAACTGCACCCGCTTCGTGTCGAGGCCCAGTGCGCGAGCGAACGAGCGGACGACGAGGGTCTTTGCGACACCGGGTACGCCCTCGAGCAGCACATGCCCTCGTGCGAGCAGCGAGACCAGCAGACCGGTCACCGTGCCCGCCTGGCCGACGACGGCCTTGTCGACCTCGGTTCGCACGCGGTGCATGGCCTGACGCAGCTCGGCGTCGTTGAAGTTCTCAGCGGTCACGTGGTGTCCTCGGCTTCCGTTCGGATGGATGGACGGCGGTTCGGCGTGATGGTCGGTGGATCATTCCGGTCTCCGCTCGATGGTGGTGGAGTCGTCGACGGCGCTCTCGAGCTCCTGCAGCCGACGCGCCAGGTCGATCAGCGACGGATCGTCGGTGGGGGAGGGACCCGCGAGAAGTTCGTGCAGAGTGCCGCGCGGAATCCGGAGGCGGTCTGAGGCGGCATCCGCGATCTCCTCCGCCGTCGCGTTCACGGCGAGTCCGAGTCTGCGGGCCAGCCGGCGCCTGCTCCCGTCGCGGATGGCTTCAGACGCGTGTGCGGCGTCACCCGCCTTCGCCGTCAGACGGGCGCGCCCGTGCATCGTCTCCGAAGCGCGGACGGTCACGGGAAGCGTCTCGGCGACGAGCGGGCCGAAGCGTTGCCCTCGCCACAGTGCGGCCGCGAGCCCGGAGATCATCAGCAACAGGATCGCCGGTGTCACCCAGCCCGGTGTGAGCGAGCCGAGGCTTTCGGGCGTCTCGCCTTCGATGTCCGTGTCGCTGAAGCTCGGGATGTACCAGACGACGCGGTCCGACTGGCCGAGCAGAGCGAGTCCGAGTGCGGCGTTGCCGTCGTCCGCGAGGTAGGCGTTGCTGAACAGACGTGCGCCTTCGACGACGATGCGCGTCGCACCGTCGTCCTCGTCGACGAGCACGGCCGAGGCGTCGTCGGTGCCGAAGCATCCTTCGACGCCGTCGGCGGGGGCGAACATACGGTCTGGGCGGATCGTGCCGACGTCGGCGAACTCAGGCGCGCTGCAGTCGGCCTCCACCGGGCTCGGGTCCGATGCGGCGTTATCTCCCATGTGCAGGAGGTTCAGAAGGTGCGTGCTGCTCGAGAGGAAGACGACCCGGTCGGCTGGGGAGACCAGTTCGGTGATCCCATCGTCGGACAGCGTGTAGGGATTGGCCATGACGAGTGTGGAGTTCTCGTCGAGTGCTGCCCGTGCCTCGGCGCGGGAGCGGAAGACCGAGACCTCGACCCCCTGCTCCGCGAGGATCTGAGCGAGCGCCATCGCACCGGAGTCGCTGACGCTCTCGGGATCGAGCGAGCCCCGCTGATCGGGCATGCGGACGGCGACCTGGGTCGCCACGAACACGCCGCCGAGCACGAGCGCGACGACGATCGCCCACCCGAGAAGAGACTTCAGACGCCGCCCGCGCGGGGCACGCTCTGCCGTGGATGCCGGTGCATCGCGCTGCTCGATGACCGTCACGCGTTCACCGTCTCCGGTCGCAGGGCACTCAGACGCTCGTCGGTCGCGGCGAGCGCCGCATAGCTCGATTCTGTGGCGGGATGCCGCAGATAGCGCACGTCGTCGAACGAGACCGCCGCGTCGCGGACGGGAGCCGTCTCGGCCGGGAACACACCGGAGACCTCCCGGGCGATCGCCTGCGCGGTGGCTCCAGGGGAGGGATCGATGAGATCCCGCTCCAGAAGACCTCTGGCGAGTGCGCGGAACCGCAGGATCGTGGCCTCGTCCCAGTCGCCTGCGCGCGCGCAGCGATCGGCGTCGGTGCGCAGCTGCGTCGCGGATCGGTCATCGTCGGCGCCGAGAAGATCGCCTCGTGCGCGGCGGACGGCCTGGGCCCGACGCGGGCGCCCCCAGATGATGAGGGCCGCGACGAGCGCTCCGAACACGATGATGCTCACGATGATCAAGGCGGAAGGGCCGACGTTCGCGCTGTTGTCGGAGTTGAACAGATCGGCGAGGAATCGTCCGATGTCGCGGGCGAGCAGGTCGAACCACGTCGGCTTCGCATCGGCGTAGCGCGGGTCGGAGAGCTCCCGCTCCGCCCACTTGCGTGCTTCTTCCCCGTCGGGGATGAGCACGTCGTCGAGAGGACGGATCATGCCGACCCTTCGCCGCCCGTGCCGGGCGCGGCCCAGGTCGAGTCGGCGGACTCGGCCGGAGGCGATGCGGGCGGGGAGTACGCCGGCGGCGGTGCGAACGTGGCAGGTGGCTGGGGTGCTGCCGGAGGCTGGGCCGCTGCCGGCTGCTGGGCATAGGGCGGGAGGGGAGGAGCCTGCTGAGCGGGGTACTGCGGCGCGGCAGATGGCTGTCCCTGGTACGGCTGTCCCTGGTACGGCGGCGCCGCGGGGTACTGCCCCGGGTACTGCGGTGGCGCGGGGTACTGCGGTGCACCGTACGGCTGGGCGGGATACTGCTGGGCGGGATACGGCTGTCCGCCGTACTGCTGGCCCGGGTACGGCTGCATCTCGTAGCCCGTCGGCGTCATCATCGCCCACTCCGGAACCTGCTTCGGCGGCGGAGCGCTCGACACGGCCCGCTCCGCGTCGACGATGAACGGGTCGCCGAGCTGTTCATCCGTCCATCCGAGATCGCGGCGCTCGACGTGGCTGATGAGCGCCTGGTCGAGGCCTTCGTAGCGCATCCGGCTGTCGAGGTACACGAGGGTGCCCGCGCTGCTCTGCACCACGAGGGTGATCGCCTGCAGCACGAGAAGCAGGATCTGAGGTGCGAGCAGGGCGAAGACGAACGCCATGATCGACGCGGTGTCCGCTGACCCCGTCGGTGCGATCACCGAACCGAGCATCGATCCGATCAGCGAGACGGGCAGGTTCACCACCTGCATCGCGACGCCCATGATCGCGCCGATCAGGAAGGTGACGCCCCAAGCGACCCAGAACCGTCCACGCGTCAGGCGCCATGACCGCACGAGCGCATCGCGGAACTTCGCCTTTTCGAGAACGAGGATCGACGGAACGAGCAGCAGCTTCGTCGTCAGCCAGACGACGAGGGGGATGGTCGCCAGCACGAGCAGCACCACGAGGATGACGATCCCGCCGATGGCCTCAGCCGAGCCTCCGAGCCCGCCGGCGATGAAGCCGGCGATCACGAGGAAGACGATCACGATGATGCCGAAGACGAAGATGATCGAGAGGGAGGCGAAGCCCGCCAGCCGCCAGAACGACGGGATCATCTTGCGCCAGAGAGTGCCGAGGGTGGCCTTGACCCCGATCGCGGCGAAGCCGATCTCGGCCGCGACGACGCCCTGCATCAGCGCGGTGAAGGCGATCGACGCCAGACCCACGGCGATGCCGGCCACGATGTTCATCGCGATGGTGCCGGCGAACACGGCCTCGAAGTCGGGCGAAGCGGCAGACAGCGACTCGAGTCGTGTGAACGTCGTGACGAACACGAAGCCCATCACCGTGGCACTGAGCACCACCACGGCCAGCTGTATCACGACGCCGAAACCGAAGAGCACCTTCGGGTTGTGTCGCAGCGCCGCGAACGACCTGGTCAACAGCATCCCGAACGTCATGGGATGCAGGGGGATGATGCCCTTCTTGGGGGCAGGGGTCCACGTCTGGCCGCTCACCGGCACTCCCTCCGTCGTGCGCTCCCATCGTGTCACAACACCGGTCGGGCGCGTAGACATGGGGGTCGTGGTACTGAGTGCCATAAGGTAACAGTTATGACCTCACGCATTCTTGTGGTCGACGACGACACCGCGCTCGCCGAGATGATCGGCATCGTGCTGCGCACGGAGGGCTTCGAGCCGGTGTTCTGCGCCGACGGTGCACGGGCCGTCGAGGAGTGGCGCACGCAGCGTCCCGATCTCGTGCTGCTCGACCTGATGCTCCCCGGCATGGACGGAATCGAGATCTGCGCACGGATCCGCGCCGAGTCCGGAGTCCCCGTCATCATGCTCACCGCTCGCAGCGACACCGCCGATGTGGTCCGCGGCCTCGAGGTCGGCGCGGACGACTACATCGTGAAGCCCTTCAACCCGAAGGAGCTCGTCGCCCGCATCCGCACCCGCCTGCGCCCCTCGCCACAGACGGTGGGGGAGCAGCTGCGTGTGGGTGACCTCACCGTCGACGTCGACGCGCATGAGGTGCGCAGGGGCACGGCTCCGATCGCTCTCACCCCGCTCGAGTTCCAGCTGCTCGTCGCCCTCGCCTCGAAGCCGCAGCAGGTGTTCTCGCGCGAGATGCTGCTCGAGCAGGTCTGGGGCTACCACTACAAGGCGGACACTCGCCTCGTGAACGTGCACGTCCAGCGCCTCCGCGCCAAGGTCGAGCTCGACCCGGACAACCCCAAGATCGTCATGACGGTGCGTGGCGTCGGCTACCGTGCCGGGAGCGCGGGCTAAGCGCACCATGGCCGCCACCGCAGCGACCACCACGGCGGTCGCTGTCATCCGCGACTGGCGCGGTTGGCCCACCGTCACCCGGGCCCTGTGGCGACGATCACTGCGATTCCGGACGCTAACGATCACGCTGCTCCTCACCTCGACCGCAATCCTGATCACCTGCGTGACCATGGCGCTCGTGATCCAGAACGACCTGTTCGAATCGCGCAAGAACGAGGCGCTCGAAGATGCGGCGCGTTCGGTGAACCAGGCGCAGACGACGCTCGACGCGACTGCGCTGGGGGATGACCCCGCAGCACTGCGGGAGCTGTGGGACAGCGTGCAGGAGGACCTCGGCCGCAATTCGACCGCGGAGGGTCTCGCCGGGTTCCGAGTCGACGACGACGCGGCGGCCGTGTCCCTCAACGGCTTCACCGCCGGCCTCAGTGCCAACAGCATCAGCCCCGCCCTCAGGAACCGGGTTGTGAAGTTCGACGACTGGCAGTCCTGGCAGTCCGCGTCGCTCGACGTCGACGGCCGGGCGGTGCCGGGGGTCATCGTGGGGCAGCAGCTTCAGGTGCCGGAGGCCGGACCCTTCGAGGTGTACTTCGCCTACGATCTGGCCGACGCCGACAACACCCTCACCTTCGTGCAGCGCACACTGTGGATCGCCGGCATCGGTCTCATCGCGATCGTCGCCGCGATCTCTTTCGTCGTGCTGCGCACCGTCTCGACCCCGATCGTCGAGGCCGCCGAGACCAGTGCGCGCCTGGCGTCGGGCGATCTCGCCGTGCGCATCGACGTGCACGGCGAAGACGAGATCGCCACTCTCGGTCGTTCTTTCAATGCGATGGCCGACAGCATCGAGTCGCAGATCAAGGAACTCGGAGAGCTCTCCCTCGTGCAGCAGCGGTTCGTCTCCGACGTGTCGCACGAACTCAGGACGCCTCTCACGACCATCCGGCTCGCGGCCGACATGCTGAATGATCAGCGAGGGGAGTTCGACCCGACGACCGCGCGGACCACAGAGCTCCTTCACACCCAGGTGCAGCGTTTCGAGACGCTGCTGTCGGACCTGCTGGAGATCAGCCGCTACGACGCCGGGTCCGTGCAGCTCGAGCTCGAGGCGACGAGCCTCGCGCACCTCGCCGAGGACATCATCGAGCAGATGCAGCCCCTCGCCGACGGACGGGGCAGCGAACTGCGCCTCGTCGCACCCGGCGGATACTCTCCGGTCGACATGGATCCGCGCCGCGTGCGGCGCGTGCTCCGCAACCTGATCGGCAACGCGATCGAGCATGGCGAGGGGCGTCCCATCGTCGTGACGGTGGACAGCAATCAGCATGCGGTGGCTGCGGGCGTCCGCGACTTCGGATTGGGAATGGATCCGGCGGATGCCGAGCGCGTGTTCGACCGGTTCTGGCGAGCCGACCCGTCTCGTCAGCGCACCATCGGAGGCACCGGTCTCGGGCTCTCCATAGCCCTCGGCGACGCGACTCTGCACGGTGGCACGCTCGGCGTGTGGTCCGAGCTCGGCGTCGGCACGAACTTCGTACTCACCCTGCCGCGTCGAGGCGATGCCTCCGACGGCCCCTCGCCGATCCCCCTCGAGCCCCAGGATTCGCTCGGGGAGATCGGCGATGCCACACAGCCGATCCAACTCGCCGACCTTCCGGCCGACCTCTTCGACCGAGGGAGCCTCGAATGATCTCGCGGACTCGACGCGTGCTGCGCGGGGTGGCCATCGCCACGGCTGCTCTGCTTCTGTCTGCGTGCTCGGGCCTTCCGACGACGGGAGATGTGCAACCGGGGCTCGCGCTCGGAGCGTCACCCGAAGACCAGGACTTCCTCCCACTCGCCTCCGGCCCTGCTGAGGGAGCGGGACCCGCGGCGATCGTCGAGGGTTTCATGGAGGCCGCGATCACACCCGCGGACAACTGGGACACCGCACGCAAGTTCCTCACGCCCGATCTCGCATCGACCTGGCGCCCGAACACCGGGGTGTCGATCGACATCAGCGGGGCGACGCGCTCCTTCACCTCGAGTGTCGACGACGACGTGGATGCCCGTGACGGGGATTCGGCCGAGGTGCGGGTCAGGTTCGACCAGGTCGCGAGCGTCGACGCGACCGGAGCGTACTCCGAGGCCTTCGGGCCGTCGAACTCCGCTTTCGTCGTCGTGTTCGAGGATGGGCAGTGGCGGATCGCGGAGGCGCCCGACGGTGTCGTGATCGACGAGTCCCGGTTCTCCCGGGTCTATGACGACTATGCGCTGCAGTACTACGACCAGACGTGGGAGCGACTGGTGCCGGACGTGCGGTGGTTCCCCCGCCGTGCGACCGTCGCCACCACGATCGCGCAGTCGCTGATCGGCGGAGCGCCGAGTCCGTGGCTCGACCCCGCCGTCCAGAGCGCTTTCCCGCAGGGCGTTCAGCTCGCCCGTGACGCCGTGCCGATCGGTCCCGATCAGGTCGCCGATGTCGCATTGAATCGTGCGGCCCTCGGCCTCGACGCGACGACGCTCGCACGCATGCGCACGCAGCTGCAGTCCACGCTGAACGCCGCGGGGGTGCAGGTCGACCAGGTGAGGTTCAGCGTCGACGGGCGCACACTCGACGCCGGCGTCGTCAGAATCATCGAGGACCCTCCGGACACGGGCAGCCTCATCTTGAAGGACGGCGAGTTCGGCGCACTCGTGGGCAGCGAGATCACACCCATCCCGGGCGTGTCGGAGGAGATCCTCGGTGTCACCCAGCCCATCAGCGCGATCGATGTCGCGATCGACGGCTCGCACGCGGCCGCTCTGCTCGCCGACGGGCATGTGTATGTGACGGGAGAAGACGGGTTCAACGAGCTCGATGCCCGAGCGTCACTAATCCGACCGTCGATGGACCCGTTCGATTTCACCTGGTCTGTGCCGTCCAACGCGCCGTCGGCCCTTCAGGCGATCGGCAGCGACGTGACTCCGCATGCGATCACCGGCGCATGGCCGGATGCCTCGTCGATCTCCGCCGTGCGCGTCTCCGCAGACGGCGCTCGCATCGCAGCGGTCGTCGTGATCGGCGGTGAACGCTGGGTCGTCGTCTCCGCGATCGTCCGCGACGAGGCCGGCGTGCCGACCGAACTCGGTCCTGTTGAGCCGTTGGCGCAGCTCGACGGCGGGGTCAGCGGGCTCGTCTGGCTGGGTGCCGACCGTCTCGGGCTGCTGACCGATCCTGATGACCGGATGGTCCTCACGCAGATCGTGGGAGGACCGGGAACATCCGAGGTCGCTCCTACGGGGGCCGTCTCGATCGCGGGGTCGCGCGCCCCGGCCGGTGTGCGGGTGCTCGGTGCCGAAGGGGGAGTGTTCGCGCGGAGCGGTTCCGCGTGGAGCGAGTCGATCGACGGAGTCACGCTGCTGGCGACCAGGGCCGGGCACTGACCGTCTCTTCTGCACAACCGTCCGAAGAGCGGAGCTGTTGACAGCGACCGGGGTTCCAGACCGGCCGAGTGCTCCCCGGAGACGCCGACCAGCCAGGATCGACGGATGCTCTCACTCGCCTCCGTCCACGCTGTCGGTGTGGAGATGCTCACCCTGCTGCTCGCGGCGTCGTGTGCGGGCTGCGGCGAACCCGAGACGATGCTGTGCCCGTCGTGTCGCGAGGACCTTCGGGCTGCGCCTCGCGAGTGGACCTCGCCCGGCGGTCTGCGTGTGTGCGCCGCGATGTCTTTCGAATCTGTCGCAGCCCGGTGCATCCGACGGGTGAAGGACGAGGGCGAGACCTTGCTCGCTCGTCCGCTGGGGGACGCGCTCGGCGAGGTTCTCCGCAAGGTGCTGGCGGAGTCGCAGAGAGAAGCCGTCCTCGTGGTGCCCGTTCCGACGACGAGGAGCGCATATCGGAGACGAGGCTATCGGGTGCCCGATCTCCTCATTCGGCGTGCGGGGGCCGTGCCAGCCAGGCTGCTGTTCACGCGCGGGCGGAGCACGGACCAGCGAGGGCTCGACGCCGACCGAAGGGCGGAGAACGTGCAGGGCAGCATGCGGGTGCGTCGGCCTGGTGAGGGGCAGGCCGTCGTGCTCGTCGACGACGTGGTCACCACGGGTGCGACCTTCGATGAGGCCGCGCGGTCGCTCCGCGCTGCTGACTTCCGTGTGCTCGCGGCGCTCGCGTTGGCCGCCACACCACGTCACAGCGAACGGAATGCGAACGCATCAGGGACACGCAGGAAATGACCCGTGACATCGGCGGTCAGGCGGACTACCGTTGGGGGTCACAAGGCGACCACGGTCCGCCCTTGGCCGGGAGGACCGGGACAAGGAGGCAGCAATGGAAACGAGCATCGTTGGCGTCGGGGTGGGTATCACCGACCGATTCCGCACCGTTGTCGAGGAGAAGATCGCCAAGATTCAGACGTTCGCGTCGCGGGCGCAACGGCTGGACGTCAAGGTCACCCATCGGGTGTATCGAAACGGGCGTGTGCCCGACGAAACGGTCGAGCTGACACTCGTCAGCAAGGGCCCGGTCGTCCGCGCAGAGGCCACCGACGGCGACAAGTTCGTCGCCCTCGACCTCGCGGTCGACAAGATGGCCGAGCAGCTGCGCAGAGCCAAGGAGAAGCGAGTCGACGGCCGACAGCATCCCCGTGGAGCGCACTTCGAGAAGGAGAGCGGAGCGCTGGAGGGCATCGATGTCCAGCCGGCTTCCGTCGACGTCCTGCGCGCGGTCGCGACGGGATCGGTGCCCATCCAGAACGACGAGGACGAGGTCTACTCGCCCGTCGTCATCCGCACCAAGAACTTCGGTGCCGAGTGGATGACCGTCGAAGAGGCGGTCGATCGGATGGAGCTCGTCGGGCACGACTTCTTCCTGTTCGTCGACGTGCGCACCGATCACCCGAGTGTCGTATACCGACGCAAGGGCTGGGACTACGGCGTGATCGCTCTCGAGACGGCGGCTCCGCCATCTGAGGCCCTCGCCTCCTGAGACTGACATGTACAACGGCCCGGCTCCTGAAGGAGCCGGGCCGTTGTCGCGTCTGCGCCGTGCGGGTCAGTCGAAGATGCCGTCCAGGATGCTGCCGATCACGAGGCCGCCGAGGATTCCTGACGCGATGTCGCCGCCGCCGCCTCGTCGCCCGCCGCCGCTCCACCCGCCGCCACCCCAGCCATCTCCGCCGCCACCCCAGCCCTGATCCTGCGGGCGGGACGAGTCGATGTCGCGCTGGGCGAGTTGCAATGCCTCTGCGGCGAGATGCGCTACCCGGCGAGCGCTCGCGAGTGCTTCGTCTCGGGTCTCTTCGGCAGGAAGGAGGTCTGACAGATCCACGCGGAGGCGCTCGGCCTCGGCGAGTCGGGTACGGGCGTCCGCCCCGATCCAGCCGCGGTGTCCGGCGATGAGCCCGCGGGCGACGCCGAGCTGGCGGTCAGCGTCGTCGATCGCGTGCTGGACCTGCTGGATGCTGGGGAGCGGGTGCTCTGCGCGGTGGCGAGCCGTGGCGATCGCATCGTCGAGTGCGGTGTTCGCCTCGCGGAGCTGCGAAAGCTCGGCGAACGGGTCGCCGGGGGAGCCCGCAGGGGAGAGGGCGCTGAGAGCGTCCTGCAGGGCGGTCACGGCCGTGGCGACTGCGGGGGTCTGCGGCGCTGTGCGCGCGGCGATCAGATCGCCGCGCGAGTCGGCGACGACCTCGGCGAGTGTCGACTCCGCACGCAGGGCCTCGATCTCGAAATCCTCGACCGCATCGAGCAGGGCGGATGCGCGCCGTGTGGCTTCGGTCGCCGTCTCGAGGGCGAGGTTCGCCTCCTCGTTCTGCTTGGCTGCACGTCGGCGCTCGGAGACCGCGGCGCCGTGCGTGGCGAAGGCGATGAGCTGCTCTGCTTCGGCGGCGCTGGCGGTGATCTGATGCATCGCCGAGTCCGCGTATCGCGCGGAGAGACGGGCGACCGTCTCGTTGGTGTGCGGGATGCGGGAGCTCAGCTCGGCGGCGTCTTTGCGCACCTGGGCGATGACCTCCGGTGCACGGCGGACCTTCGCGATCGAGGCGGCGAGGTCTGACGTCTTCTCGTCGAGCAGATCCTGGGCCCAATCGCACAGCTGAACGATGCGCGCATTGCGGGTGCGCAGTTCTTCGGCCGTGTCGGGGATCTCGTCGTGATTGAGCTGGTGCATCTGGAACGCCTCGCGCAGATGCGTGCGCACCGCGCTCAACGCCTTCTTCAGATCCCCGGTGAGCTGTCCTCCGAGCTCGGCCTCGGCGAAGGCCAGTTCGTCGGATGTGCTCCGGATCCGCTCGTCCGCGGCGACGAGCGCCTGCTCGGCACGGCGTGCCAGATCGGCATCCTGTGCGACCAGTTCTTCCTGCTCGCGCTTGCGTCTGCCCCATATTCCAGCCATAGGACTGATCCTAGTTTCCCGAACGAGAGTGCTGGCTGTGCATCCGCTCCAGGCGAACGCCGATCAGGCGAGGGCGACGACGGAAGGTCGAGCCGGCCGCCCGCGCTTGGGGCGGTCGGCCGTCAGCTCGAGCGCGAGCGCGTGTTCCGGATGCCCGGCGAGGCGGTCCTGCACATGGTCGAGCCACCGCAGCTCGGCATCGGCCGCGAAGATCATCGAATCGACGACGAGCGACCAGGCGAGGCCTTCAGATGTGTCGTCCTCCCGCGAATCTCTGACGTCGCGGAGTGTCCCGAGATGACGTCGCGAGGCCACACGCTGCGTTGCGATCACGTCCGCGGCGTCTGCCCCGGGAAGCGTCGCCGCGACCGCCAGCTTGATCGCGAGCTCGTCCCTGGTCGCCAGACTCCGCTCTACAGGTGCTGCGAGCCAGCGGTCGACCTCCGTCATCCCGACCTCGGTGATCTCCCAGTAGACGTGACCCTGCGCATCGGCGTCGCCACGGTCCACGAGCCCGTCCCGTTCGAGGCGCTCGAGAGTGTTGTAGATCTGGCCGACGTTGAGGGGCCAGACCGAGCCTGTGCGCCGGTCGAACTCATGACGCAGCTGGTAGCCGTAGCACGGACCCTGCGCGAGGATCGCGAGCAGGCTCTGGCGTACCGACATGTGTACCTCCCGGTGTCGTGGATCAATATATACATACTCGGAAACGCGAAGCGGGTGCGCCATGCAGACGACGTGCAGGTCACGGACGGGTAACATGGCAAGGTATGCCTGGCACGCGCCCGACCAGCGGCGCCGCCGGAACCATCGACAGGGAGATGACATCTGTGGCCAATCCTCTTGAGAAGCTGCTGCGCGCGGGTGAAGGGCGGGTCATCCGTCGCCTGAACCAGGTGGTGAAGGCCGTCAACGCGCTGGAAGAGGACATCTCCAAGCTCACCGACGATGAGCTGCGCAACGAGACCGTCGAGCTGCGCGAGCGCTTCGCCAACGGCGAGTCCCTCGATCAGCTCATGCCAGAGGCTTTCGCCGCGGTCCGTGAGGCGGCGAAGCGCACGCTCGGCATGCGCGCTTACGACGTGCAGATCATGGGTGGCGCAGCACTCCACCTGGGCAACATCGCCGAGATGAAGACCGGTGAGGGAAAGACGCTCGTCGCGACCTTCCCCGCCTACCTCAACGCGATCGCGGGCGAGGGCGTCCACGTCATCACCGTCAACGACTTCCTCGCCAGCTACCAGGCTGAGCTCATGGGTCGCGTGTATCGCGCGCTGGGCATGTCGACCGGCATCATCGTGTCCGGCCAGACTCCGGCGGTGCGTCGTGAGCAGTACGCGGCCGACATCACCTACGGCACGAACAACGAGTTCGGCTTCGACTACCTCCGCGACAACATGGCGTGGCGCAAGGACGATCTCGTTCAGCGCGAGCACTACTTCGCCATCGTCGACGAGGTCGACTCGATCCTCATCGACGAGGCTCGAACGCCGCTGATCATCTCGGGTCCTTCGTCGGGCGAGGCGAACCGCTGGTTCGCCGAGTTCGCGAAGATCGCCCGCACGCTCGAGGCCGGCGAGGACTACGAGGTCGACGAGAAGAAGCGCACCGTCGGAGTCCTCGAGCCCGGTATCGAGAAGGTCGAGGACTACCTCGGCATCGACAATCTCTACGAGTCCGCGAACACGCCGCTGATCTCGTTCCTGAACAACTCGATCAAGGCCCTCGCGCTGTTCAAGAAGGACACCGACTACGTCGTCATGAACGACGAGGTCATGATCGTCGACGAGCACACCGGCCGCATCCTGGTCGGGCGCCGTTACAACGAGGGCATCCACCAGGCGATCGAGGCCAAGGAGGCCGTGCCGGTCAAGGCCGAGAACCAGACCCTCGCGACCGTCACGCTGCAGAACTACTTCCGGCTCTACGACAAGCTCGCCGGCATGACGGGTACCGCCGAGACCGAGGCGGCCGAGTTCATGTCGACGTACAAGCTCGGCGTCATCCCGATCCCGACGAACCGGCCGATGGTCCGCAAGGACCAGTCCGACCTCGTCTACAAGAACGAGACCGCCAAGTTCGCCCAGGTCGTCGAGGACATCGCCGAGCGCCACTCGAACGGCCAGCCGGTGCTCGTCGGCACGGTGAGCGTCGAGAAGAGCGAGTACCTCTCGCGACTCCTCGCCAAGAAGGGCGTCAAGCACGAGGTCCTCAACGCGAAGAACCACGCGCGCGAGGCCGAGATCGTGGCTCGCGCGGGTCGCCTCGGCGCCGTGACCGTGGCGACGAACATGGCCGGTCGTGGAACCGACATCATGCTCGGCGGGAACGCCGAGTTCCTCGCCGTGCAGGAACTCAAGGGCAAGGGGCTCGACCCCGTCGAGACGCCTGAAGAGTATGAGATCGCGTGGGATGAGACGTATGAGGCCATGAAGGCCGTCGTCTCGGAGGAGGCCGAGAAGGTCATCGAGGCAGGCGGTCTGTACGTCCTCGGCACCGAGCGCCACGAGTCCCGTCGTATCGACAACCAGCTGCGCGGTCGCTCCGGCCGTCAGGGAGACCCCGGTGAGAGCCGCTTCTACCTGAGCCTCACCGACGACCTGATGCGGCTGTTCCAGTCGGGAGCCGCCGAGGCGATCCTCGCGCGCACCAACTTCCCCGACGACGTCCCGATCGAGTCCGGTCTCGTCTCGCGCGCCATCCGCAGTGCCCAGTCGCAGGTCGAGTCCCGCAACGCCGAGATGCGCAAGAACGTCCTCAAGTACGACGATGTCCTGAACCGGCAGCGCGAGGCGATCTACGCCGACCGCCGTCACATCCTCCAGGGCGACGACATCGCCGATCGAGTGCAGCACTTCATCGAAGACGCGATCAGCGGCGTCGTGCGCGACCACACAGGTGAGGGCCACAACGAGAGCTGGGACTTCGACGCGCTCTGGACCGAGCTCAAGACGCTGTATCCGGTGAGCGTGACGATCGACGAGGTCGTCTCCGAAGCCGCGGGTCGCAAGGGTGGGATCACCGCCGACGGCCTGACCCGTGAACTGCTCTCCGATGCGAAGATCGCCTACGAGACACGCGAGGAGTCGCTCGGAGACGCGGCCACCCGCGAGCTCGAGCGTCGAGTCGTGCTGCAGGTCCTCGACCGTCGCTGGCGTGACCACCTCTACGAGATGGATTACCTCAAGGACGGCATCGGCCTGCGCGCCATGGCCCAGCGAGACCCGCTCATCGAGTACCAGCGCGAGGGTTACGCGATGTTCCAGTCGATGATGGGCCAGATCAAGGAGGAGTCCGTCGGATACCTCTACAACCTCGAGGTGGAGGTTCGCCGCGCAGGCGACTCGCAGACAGCCGAGGTCGAGGCGAAGGGCCTGGCGGACGGCGGTGGCGAGCAGCGACTCGAGTACTCCGCGGCGAACGACGCCGGCGAGGTGGAGGTCCGCAACGATCGCGGTCAGGTGCAGCAGGCTGCGACCGACAAGCTGCGCCAGGCGGCTGCTGCCCGGCAGGCGCCGACCGAGGCGGCCGAACCGGAGCAGACTGCCCGCGGAGCTTTCGGCCAGCGCACCGAGGGATCGGCACCTGCAGCGGGAAACCGTGAGCAGCGCCGAGCTCAGGGCAAGAAGAAGAAGTAGGCGCAACGCGTAGCGGAGGGGTCGGATCCGAGTGGATCCGGCCCCTCTTTCTGTCGCTGTAGGCTTGGCCGATGACACCAACGCGCCACTTCGACCAGTCGTCGAAGCTCAAGAACGTCCTGTACGAGATCCGTGGAAACACGCTCGTCGAGGCGGCGCGGCTCGAGGCAGAAGGCCACCGGATCCTCAAGCTCAACACGGGGAACCCCGCGATCTTCGGATTCGAGGCGCCCCACCAGATCGTGCACGACATGCTCGCCGCACTTCCCACAGCTCACGGGTACAGCGACAGCAAGGGGATCATCTCGGCTCGCCGTGCCGTCGTCAGCCGGTATGAGGAGATCGAGGGTTTCCCGCGATTCGACCCCGAGGACGTCTTCCTCGGAAACGGGGTGTCCGAGCTCATCACGATGACGATGCAGGCGCTTCTCGACGAGGGCGACGAAGTTCTCATCCCGGCTCCCGACTACCCGCTGTGGACGGCCATGACGAGTCTGGCAGACGGAACCCCCGTGCATTACCTGTGCGATGAGGACAACGGCTGGCAGCCCGATCTCGAGGACATCCGCTCCAAGATCACCCCGCGAACCAAGGCGCTCGTGATCATCAACCCGAACAACCCGACGGGCGTCGTGTACTCCCGCGAGGTGCTGGAGGGGATGGTGCAGATCGCGCGCGAGAACCAGCTTCTGCTGCTCTCGGACGAGATCTACGACCGGATCCTGTTCGACGGCGCCGTGCACATCCCGACCGCGACGCTGGCGCCCGACCTCCTGTGCCTGACCTTCAACGGCCTCTCCAAGACGTATCGCGTGGCCGGCTACCGTTCCGGCTGGCTCGTGATCACCGGCCCGCAGTCGCACGCCAAGGGATTCCTCGAGGGCATCAATCTTCTCGCCTCGACGCGACTCTGCCCCAATGTCCCGGCCCAGTACGCGGTGCAGGCGGCACTCGGCGGGGTGCAGTCGATCGACTCGCTCATCGCCCCGACGGGTCGTCTGCACGAGCAACGCGACATCGCGTGGGAGGGTCTCGAGTCGATTCCCGGTGTCTCGTGCGTCAAACCCGAGGGTGCTCTCTACGCGTTCCCGCGCCTCGATCCGAACGTCCACGAGATCAGGGACGATGCCAAGCTCGTCTACGACCTGCTCGTCTCGGAGCACATCCTCCTGGTGCAGGGGACGGGCTTCAACTGGCCGACTCCTGATCACCTCAGACTCGTCACCCTTCCCGAGCCGCGCGTGCTCGCCGAAGCCGTCGAGCGCCTCGGGAACTTCCTCTCGAGCTACCGGCAGTAGCGGAATCCGTCATGGCCGGGGCGTGCGCCGACGCGAAGCGGCGCACACCGGCGACCAGGGAGGAACGCGGGGTGAGGTCTGCCATGGGCCTCGCGTGGAGCAGGGCGGCATCGGCAGCGCGCTGATCGAACGGCAGAAATGTGATGTCGGTGATCCCGACGAACCGCTCGAGGGTGCGCCGGACCTGTCCGCGAGCATCGATGCCGAGAGGACCGGGGCGCACCTGGTTGACCAGGACTCGTACCGGCGCGGGACCGGCGAGCCGTCGCAGCTCGGCGTGCTCCCGGACGAAGCGGCTGATGCCGAGTGGATCGGCGGCCGCGACGGCGATGATCTCGTCGGCCTCCTGCAGCGCTGCGACGGTCGCGGCGTGACGTCGCGGACCGGCGAGGTCGTAGGTGGCCTCATCATCGGCGTCGAAGGCGCTCGACACATCGACGACGGTCTCCTCGGCCCACACGCGGCAGGCGCGGAGTGCTGCCTGCAGGCGGTGAGCCCCGAGCTCCTGCCAGCGCCCGGGCCGATTGATCCCTCCGAGAACCTCGATCTCGCCCCCGCTCGTGGTGAGGACGCTCGCCAGACGGGTGAGCTCTGCGGAGTCCAGGGCGCCGAGATCCGCCCGCCTGCACGCGGCTGCGACACCGGGAGCGTCGTCGTCGAGCCCCAGGAGCAGCGCGAGCGACGGCGCCACCGTATCGGCATCGACCAGGGCCGTCCGGCGGCCGATTCGCCGCAGTTCGACGGCGAGCTGGATCGCTATGGTCGAGCGCCCGGGAGCTCCGGACGGACCCCAGACGACGGATACGCGATGCGGTGCGGAGCGCGCGCTGGCGGCGTCGGGGACCTCCGCAGCCAGAGCCCCGGCGACCTCCCATCCGCTCGCATCCGCCGGCAACGCGACAGCGAGGCCGTATCGGGCGAGCATTCTGCTGTCACCGTCGCCCAGTGCGATGATCCTCACGCCGGCCCGGTCGCACGCCGCGACCAGGTCCGGCGTCAGAACGGCACGAGTGGCGGCGACGATCGCGGCATCCACGCCTTTCGGAAGCGGCAGGACTCCGCTGGGCGGCACGACGGCGACCACGCCGATGCCTTCCATCTCGAGTTCTGAGGCCAGCTCTGCCGCCCGTGCCGCGGGTATCGCCACGACGACCGAGGTCACGAGCCCGCCCCTATCGGCACCACCGACAGCACGGAACCCCCGGTGATCGCTGCGAGCACATCTGCGACCTCGGTGCGGTCGATCACGATCTCCACCGTGGTGTCGTCGGCGGCGAGCATCCCGTCGGTCCGGGTGACGGATGCGACTACGGCTTCGGGCACGAGGATGCGCGGAGAGTCCTGGGCAGGGCCCCCGTCGTCGAGCGGGGGTGCATGCCACAGCTCCACGACGCTACCGCCGGCGACGTCGGCCGGGACGCCGGTGCTGCTCTCGACGACGATCGTGGTGGTCCTGTTCGCGTCCGCGTCTTGCGCAGCATCGCCGGACATGAGCTCGCCCTCGGCGACGGTGCGGGAGGCGACCTGCCCCGGAGCGAGGTCCTGCGGGGCGAGATACCGATCGGTGACGGCGCCGAGACCGACTTCGACGATTCGGAAGTCTCCTGAGACGAGCGCCTCGCCCCGGACGATCGTTCGGTTCGCCTGAAGCACGGGTGTCGTCGCGCCCGCTGAAGAGACGACGGCCCAGACTCCGCCGGTCGAGAGGAGGACGAGCGCGATGCCGATCAGGAAGCGGGCATCGCCCCAGACGGCTCGACGAGGACGGGCGAACTTGTGCATGTCGACATGGTCACAGAAATCGGTCGGTCTGCTCGAGACTTATCCACAGCACCGACCCGGTGGTGGCGGATCCGCACGGTGGGGGGACAATGGGGGGATGCCTGACTCGTCCCCGACCGCGCAGCGGTACCTCGCGCCCGCGCAGGTGGCGGAGCTCCTGAGCATCGAAGTAGACGAGGTGATCGAGCTCGTCTATCAGGGGCGACTGCGCGGTTCCCAGCTCGGTTCCCCGGCGCGGTGGCGCATAGAAGAGCCAAGCCTCTCGGAGTATCTCGCGGAGCAGTCCGAAGAGGCGCGGCGGATGGCGTTGTGGCGCCAGGCGAATGAGGCGAGCTTTCCTGAGGTGTGGGGCACGTCTCACAGTCAGGGCATGTGATCGCCGACGGTCTGGACTGAGGTCACCGCTGAGAACGGAATGATGCGGAAACCCCGCACCGCCTGTGCCGTGCGCGGTTCGCCCGGATCGTGCAGTGCGATGTCCAGGTGATCCGCGCCGGCCCTGTCGACGGTGCCGTGGAAGTCGGACCCGTCGACGCTGATGATCCGGACCGGGACTCGACGACGCCCGAGATCACGAAGGACGAAGCCCAGCGACATCCGCTCGCGGAGCACCGGGGCCGCGGCGTCCGAGTCGTCCAGGCTCGCGAGGAGCAGACCGTGATCGACGCTGAGACCGCGGATTGCATGCAGCGGGAGGATGCGTGTCGAGCGGGCCGCGCTCGACTCGTCCGCCTCGACGATCGTGGCCGCGACCCAGTCGGAACCCAGCGAGTGCAGACGTGCCCGGATGCGCGTGCCGCCGGGCAGATCCAGTGTCGCGGGCGCAGCCGCCGCGCACAGCACTCTGAGACGGCTTCGAAGCTCGAGGCGGGACACCCGCAATCGCTCCGACTCTGCGTCGAGCGCCGCACGCTCGCTCTCCCACTCGGCAGCGAGCTGGCCTTCGAGGTCTTCGAACAGTCGATCCCAGTGCACGCGCCCCACCGTAGGTGATCTCGGCGCGCGCATGTACGAGTTATCCACATAGATGTCGGATTCGGCCCGAGCGGCACGGGAGCGCGTGCTCTACTTGCCGCAGTCTTCCCCGATCGAGAGTGCCACAGATGACGCTTCACGAGTACTTCGCACCCCAGCCCACCTCCAGCGCGGAGCTTCCGGACCCGCAACCGCTGCTGCGGAGCCTCACGCAGGGTGTGCTCGAGGTTCTCGCGGGCGTCAGAGAAGTCGATCAGCTCGCACGCTGGTTCAACGAGGACGCATACCGGAGTCTGGTGACGCGTGCGAACCTGTCGGCAAGGGCGCGCAGCGCGAGGGGGGTCTCGCCTGCGCGCCCGTCGTTCGAGATACTCTCCATCCGCGTGACGCAACCGGTGGACGGCAAGGTCGAGGCCGTGGTGATCGTCGCCGGGCCCGGACGCACGAGGGCGGTGGCGATCCGGCTCGAGGGTCTGGATCGACGCTGGCGGGCGACGTCGTTGGCCGTTCTCTGAGCACACGCACTCTAGGCTGGTGGGGTGTCAACCCTCAGTGATCTCGCCCATGCCCAGGGTCGCCTGACCGACAGCGACGTCGAGTGGCTGCATCGTCTCGCCGGCGACGGTCAGCTCCTCGCTGACCTCTCCTCGGCGGACATCGTCGTCTGGATCCAGACGGACGACGGCTCTTTCATCGCGGTCGCGCACGCCCGTCCGAGTGGCGCCGCGACCCTGTTCTACCGCGACATCGTGGGTGAGCGGGTGCGCCCGCAATGGCGCACGCAGGTCCAGGGCGCGTTCGAGTCGGCGGAGATCGTGGACTCCTCGTCTCCGGACTGGTTCGAGGAGACGCCGACGCGTGTGCGAGCCGTGCCGATCGTCAATGAGCGTCACGGTCGTGATCACCCGGCTGCCGTCATCGGAGTCGTCACACGCCACACGAACCTCGGCGAGGCTCGCACGCCGTCACGACAGCAGATCACCTTCGACGAATGCGCGAACGACATCTTCCGCATGATCGCCGACGGCAGCTTCCCCGACCCGGCGGCGCCGACCTCGCCGCGACGCGGCGCCCCACGCGCATCGGACGGTCTGATCCGCATCGATGTCGACGGCATCACGACTTTCGCGAGCCCCAACGCCCTCTCGGCGTTCAATCGCATGGGGTTCGACGACGAGCTCGAAGGGGAGTCCCTCGCCGAGGTCACCACGCGACTCGTTCCGCCCTCTCGTCAGGTCGACGAGTCGCTTCCGGTGGTCGTGACGGGGCGCGCTCCGTGGCGCACTGACATCGAGGCGCGGGGCGTCACGGTGTCACTGCGCGCGATCCCACTCAAGGATCACGGCACGCGCATCGGCGCCATCGTCCTGTGCCGCGACGTCTCCGAGCTCCGCCATCAGGAGCAGGAGCTCATCACCAAGGACGCGACGATCCGTGAGATCCACCATCGCGTCAAGAACAACCTGCAGACGGTGGCATCGCTGCTGCGCATCCAGGCTCGGCGAACGCACTCCGATGAGGCCCGCGACGCTCTGACCCAGGCGATGCGCCGCGTCGACTCGATCGCCGTCGTGCACGACACCCTGGCACAGGGGCTGACACAGAAGGTCGACTTCGACGAGGTCTTCCACCGGGTGCTGAAGCTGGTGGCCGAGGTCGCCTCGGCGCCGAACACCCGCGCACGCACGCAGTCGACCGGTCGTTTCGGAGTGCTGCCGAGCGAGTACGCGACACCGCTGGCGCTCGCGCTGACGGAGGTCGTCACGAACGCGGTCGAGCATGGCCTCGCAGGGCAGGAGGGCATGGTCACGATCGATGCCCATCGCACCGAGGAGAACCTGCGGGTCACGGTCCGGGACACCGGAAAGGGCCTGCCCGAAGGGCGGATCGGTCAGGGGCTGGGAACGCAGATCATCCGGACGCTCATCCAGGGCGAGCTCAGCGGCTCGATCGAATGGCGGGGGAGCGACGGCGGAGGCACCGAGGTCGTCATCGACATCCCGCTTCGCTGGCTGACAAAGTAGACGAACCTCGCCACGCCGGCCAGGGTACGAAGAAGCGGCCCGAGACGATTCGTCTCGGGCCGCTTCTTCGATGATCAGGAGGCGCGGCGGGCGCGGGCGGCGCGGCGCTTGAGAGCGCGGCGCTCGTCTTCGGAGAGGCCGCCCCACACGCCAGAGTCCTGGCTGGACTCGAGCGCGTACTGCAGACAGATCTCGGTCACCGTGCAGGTGGCGCAGACGGTCTTCGCCTTCTCGATCTGGTCGACGGCCGGACCGGTGTTCCCTACGGGGAAGAACAGTTCGGGATCGACAGTCAAGCAGGCGGCCTTGTCGCGCCAGTCCATGGGGGCTCCTCGGTGTGGATTGCGTAGATCATCGCGACGCGACGACTCGGATTTCGGGTGCAGATCGGGTTCGGCTACCCTGTATGAGATACGGACGGATGCCCGCATTCTGTGATGCGAGCACGAAGCCCGCCCCACGCCGCTGTGGGAGCACATGACGCTGTCTATTCTGTTACATGAAACCGGCGAAATCAAGGGTTTCGCCGGTTCTCATTCGATTCTCAGGAGACACATCGTGCGCTCACCCGGCCTCGCTCTGGCAGCTGCGGCAGTCCTCGCGACGGAAGGCGTGGCGCTCGCCGTCTTCGCGTTGATCGAGCTCTTCGGCCTCGGGGCCGGCGACGCGGCATCCCTGCCCACGGCGCTCGCGCTGATCGTGCTGACGCTGATCGGAGCCGGCGCTCTCGTGGCGTTCGCGATCGGCACCCGCGCCGGTCATTCGTGGGCGCGTTCGGGCGGCATCGTCTTCCAGGTCCTCGCGGTGGCGCTGGCGCTCGCATCGCTCACCATCGAGCCGATCGCGTGGGTCTTCACCTTCGCGGTCGGAGTCCCTGCGCTCCTGTGCTTCGTCCTTCTGATCGCGAGCACGCGCGCAGAGAACCGGCCTCCGGTCGACTGAGAGCCGGCCGTCGGTCGCCCGCGCTCAGGCGTCGATGCCGAGCAGCTTGCGCAGCCGCGCGACGTGCCCGGTGGCCTTGACGTTGTACTGGGCCAGAGTGATCGTGCCCTCTTCGTCGAGGACGAAGGTCGAGCGCAGCACGCCCTCGAGGACCTTGCCGTAGTTCATCTTCTCGCCCCATGCGCCGTAAGCCACGTGCACGGCGTGGTCCGGGTCGCTCAGCAGGGTGAAGGTGAGTCCGTCGCGCTCGCGGAACTCGGCGAGCTTCGCCGGCTCGTCTCGCGACACACCGACTACCCGGTACCCGGCGCCCTGCAGTGAGGAGATGCTGTCTCGGAAGTCGCACGCCTGAGTCGTGCACCCGGGAGTCATCGCGGCGGGGTAGAAGTACAGCACGGTCTTCTTGCCACGCAGATCCTCGAGGCGGACGGTCTCGCCGTCCTGGTCGAGAAGGGCGAAGTCGGGGGCAGCGGTTCCGGGTTCGAGGCGCACAGTCACGTCTCCAGCCTAGCGCCCGGGTGCCTGCTCGGCCTTGTCCGCGAAGGTCTGCAGCAGCCGCTGCAGCGAGTCGAGACGCGCGCGACCCGTCTCGTTCAGCTCACCGCGTTCGGCCGCTTCGATCAGGGCGCAGTCCGGAGCATCCGCCAGATGGGTGCAGCCACGAGGGCAGTCCTGGGCGATGACCGCGAGCTCGGTGAAGGCGGCGAGGATGTTCGCCGGATCGACGTGCCCGAGGCCGAAGGAGCGGACGCCGGGGGTGTCGATGACCCAGCCCGTGCCTTCCGGACCCTCGTAGCGCAGCGAGACGGTCGAAGAGGAGGTGTGACGACCGCGCCCGGTCACCTGGTTCACGTGGCCGGTCGCGCGCAGCGCACTCGGCACGAGGGCGTTCACCAGCGTGGACTTGCCCACACCGGAGTGGCCGACGAACACCGTCGAGTGACCGACCAGTGCCGCGCCGATCTCACCGACGGGCATCTCCTCCTGGGCGCTGGTGAAGACACGCAGATCGAGTCCGTCGAAATGCGACAGGAAGGCGGTCGGATCCGCGAGGTCGGTCTTGGTGACGACCAGAAGGGGTCTGATGCCGGCATCCAGCGCAGCCACCAGGTAGCGGTCCACGAGTCGCGCCCTCGGCTCCGGGTCGGCGGCGGCGACCACGACGAGCATCTGATCCGCGTTCGCCACGATCACCCGCTCGACCTGGTCTGTATCGTCGGCGCTGCGCCTCAGCAGAGAGGAGCGATCGACGATGCCGATGATCCGCCCGAGCGTCCCGTCTTCACCGGACGTGTCTCCGACGACCTTCGCCTGATCTCCGGTGACGATCGGGTTGCGACGGAGTTCTCGAGCGCGTGCTGCGGTGATCATTCGCTCGTCGGGGGTGTCTTCGTCCAGCAGCACCGAGTACCGACCGCGGTCGACGCCCAGGACGCGTCCGATCTGCGCGTCGTCGTGTGCGGGACGACGCTTGGTGCGAGGGCGGTTCGCCTTCGGATTCGGGCGCGTGCGGATGTTGCTCTCGTCGTACTCCTCGAAGTCGTCCTCGAGGTCGTCTGAGTCGTCGAGCCAGCTCACGCGGATGCGCCCCGCAGCATCCGCTCCCAGAGAAGAGTGAACTCGGGAAGTGTCTTCGACGTCGTGCCGATGTCGTCGATCTCGACGCCCGGCACGCGGAGGCCGATGAGTGCCCCTGTCGTCGCCATCCGGTGATCGTGATGCGCGGCCCATCCGCCGCCGTGCAGCGAGCGCGGAATGATGCGGAGGCCGTCGGAGAGCTCTTCCGCCTCGCCGCCGAGGGCGCGGATGTTGCCGATGAGGGCGGCGATCCGATCGGTCTCGTGCAGTCGGATGTGGCCGATGCCGCGAATCGTCGTGGGGCTCGAGGCGAAGGCCGCCAGCCCGACCAGCGTCGGGGTCAGTTCGCTCGCTGCGGAGAGGTCCATGTCGAGTCCGTGGATCTCGGAAGCGGCCTTGACTGTCAGCGTGCCACTGTGGCGGCCCACGTGGGCGCCCATGGCCTGCAGTATCTCGGGAAGAAGCGCTCCGGGCTGCGTGGAGTGCACCGGCCATCCCGGCACCGACACCGAACCGCCGGTGACGAGCGCCGCAGCCAGGAACGGCGCCGCGTTCGAGAGATCGGGCTCGATCGCGATCTCCTTCGCGCGCGGTACTCCGGCCTCGACGAGCCATTCTCCGGTCGCGGGACGTTCGATGCGGATGCCGCGGCGGCTGAGCGCCTCGATCGTCATGTCGATGTGGGGGAGGCTCGGCAGGTGCGACCCCGTGTGCACGAGGTGGAGTCCGACGTCGAAGCGCGGGGCGGCGAGCAGCAGCCCCGAGACGAACTGGCTCGAGGCAGAGGCGTCGATCTCGACGCGCCCGCCGCGGATCCGACCGTGGCCGCGGATGGTGAACGGCAGCGACCAGGTGCCCTCGTCGTCGATGTCGACCCCGAGGTCGCGCAGGGCACTGATGAGCCCGCCCATGGGCCGGTGCAGAGCGGTCTCGTGGGCGGTGAGATGCACATCGTGCTGAGCCAGCCCTGCCAGCGGCGCGATGAACCGCATCACCGTGCCCGCCTGGCCGCAGTCGACCGTCGTGCCGCCGACGAGCTTGCCGGGGGTTATGACGAGGTCCGGTCCGAACTCGCCGCCGCCCTCGACCTCTTCGATTCCGACGCCGAGAGCACGCAGAGCATCGACCATGCGGCGGGAGTCATCCGAGTGCAGAGGCGCGATCAGACGACCGGGACCATCGGCGATCGCGGCGATGATGAGCTCACGATTCGTGAGGGATTTCGAGCCCGGAATCGTCACCGTGGCATGGACGGAATCGGTGGTGGAGGGCGCGACATAGACGCCCTGGACAGGGGAGGGGGAATACCTGTTGGCGCTCATCGGTTCCCACCTTAGTGAACGCGAGTGTCCGCCAGAGAGAATGGCGTCCGCTCGACGAGGAGGAGAGAGCATGCTCGCAACGCTGGAACGCGAGTCGGTGGACCTCAGCGGCCTAGACTGGCCGGTGATGGATGACACGGCAACGGCAGAAACGGTCAGCGACCCTCGGCGCGAGTTCGAGGAGCAGGCGATCCCTTTCATGGATCAGCTCTACGCCGCGGCCATGCGCATGACCAGGAACCCCGCCGACGCAGCGGATCTCGTGCAGGAGACGTTCGTGAAGGCGTACGGCTCGTGGGCGACGTTCTCGCAGGGCACGAACCTGAAGGCGTGGCTCTACCGGATCCTGACGAACACGTACATCAACATCTACCGCAAGAAGCAGCGCGAGCCGTTCCAGGGCACGATCGACGAGCTCGAGGACTGGCAGATGGGCGGTGCGGAGTCGACCACGGCGACGCACGGCCGATCGGCTGAGGCTGAGGCGATCGACCACATGCCGGCATCCGTCGTGAAGGACGCGTTGCAGGCCGTCCCCGAGGACTTCCGGTTGGCGGTGTACCTCGCGGACGTCGAGGGCTTCGCCTACCAGGAGATCGCGGACATCATGAAGACACCCATCGGCACCGTGATGAGCCGTCTGCATCGAGGCAGACGGATGCTGCGGGAGCTGCTGGCTGACTACGCTGCGGAGCGGGGAATCTCCGCGGCCGACCCGAGGAGCACGAAATGACCGATTGCGGCTGCGACAAAGCCCGCAAGGATCTCGAGGAGTACCTCCGCAACGAGGTGTGCAACACCGAGCACACCGAGATCCGTGAGCATCTCGAGAACTGCCCGTCCTGCAGGGACGAGGCGCTCGTCGCGACGACCCTCACCGAGGTCGTGGCGCGTGCATGCAAGGAGACGGCCCCGGAGGAGCTGCGCAATCAGGTGTTCGCGCGACTTCGCGAGGTCCAGTCCGCTCAGCACTGAGCGGGCCCTCCGCGGCTCGCGGCTGCCCGTAGGGTGGATGCATGACGGTCATCGACTCACGCGACATCCCTGCCGATCCAGAATCGACCGAGCGTCTCGCCGCCGGGTCGCTGACCTACCGCGTCGTCGACGGGTCCGACCAGACTCGGGCCGATATCTTCCAGCGAGCGACCACGCGTGGCTTCCTCGGCGCTGAGCCGTCGCCGGAAGAGCTGGCATTCGGTCAGCACACTTTCGACGCCCGCCGGAACACCGGCGTGTACGAGACGGCTGCGGCCGACACGATGCCGGTTGCGACCATCGATTCGTGGGTGACTCCGGTGACGCTCCCCGGTGGCGCGGAGCTGCCCATGTGGGCGATCAGCGGTGTCACAGTCTCCGCCACGCATCGACGCCGGGGCATCGCCAGGGCTCTTCTCGAAGGCGAGCTGCGGTCCGCTGCGGCGGCGGGAGTGCCGATCGCCGGCCTCACCGTCTCGGAGGCGACGATCTACGGCAGGTACGGCTTCGGCTCGGCCCTGCCCATGGCGAAGTTCACTGTGGACACGCGCCGCGCCGGGTGGGCCGGTCCCACCGTCGAAGGGCGTGTCGAGTACATCGATCGGGAAGCCCTCGCTGAGGCACTCGGCGCCGTGCACGACCGCGCACGGCGCGCTCGCTCCGGACAGATCCCCGGCTGGCCGACGAGGTGGACGGGTATCGCCGGGCTCGCGCCGGGCAACACCGACGGAGCCAAGGTGCGCGGCATCCGCTTCATCGATCGGGACGGCGAGGTGCGCGGAGCGATGGCGATAGCCCTGCGTGACGTCAGCGGATCCTTCCGCTTCGCCCTCGACGTGCGGCTGCTCGTCGCGGAGACCCCGGAGGCGACGGCCGCGCTCTGGCAGTTCGCGCTGCAGCACGACCTCGTCGACGAGGTCACTGCGGATCTCCGTCCGCTGGACGACGCTCTGCCCTGGCTCGTGCGCGACCCGCGCGGTGTCACGCAGACCGTTCACGATCACGGCTGGCTGCGGATACTCGACATCGCGACCGCGCTCACCGCCCGGACGTACTCCGCGCCGCTCGACGTGGTGCTCCGCGTCAGCGATCCGCTCGGCTTCACCGCGGGTGACTGGCGCCTGCGGGTGGACGCTCAGGGCACTCCTGCCCTCGAGGCGGTCGGCGACGCCGACCGGGTCGACGCTGAGCTCGACATCTCGGCGCTCTCGATCCTGTTCGCCGGGGGAGTCCGCGCCGCATCGCTGCACGGTGCAGGACGCATCGTCGCCGATCGGGATGTCGTCGAGTCATTGGACCGCGCGTTCGTCTCGTTCCCTGCGCCGGCGCTCGACATCTGGTACTGACGGTCTGCGAAGCGGCATTCCGCCGCGCGCATGAAGAAGGAGCCTCGACGATGTCGTCGAGGCTCCTTCTTCATGCGGTGATGTCTCTCAGCTCACTGTGAGGGCGTCGCGGAGCAGCTTCGCCTGCTCTGCGGCGTGTACCTTCGAGGATCCTGTGGCCGGCGATGCGGATGCCGGACGCGACACCGGACGGAAGGTCCTGTCACCGGGGACGTCGGCGAAGGCGAGCGCGAGGAACGGCCATGCGCCCTGGTTCTCCGGCTCTTCCTGAACCCAGACCAGCTCCGCGTTCGGGTAGGAGTCGGTGATCTCCTTCAGCCCCTCGATCGGGGTCGGGTACAGCTGCTCGAGCCGCACGAGCGCGACCTCGGGGTTCGGGTTCTTCTCGAGCTCGGCGCGGAGATCCCAGTGCACCTTGCCGGAGTGGACGAGCACGCGCTTGACGGCGTTGCGGTCGAGATCGCGGGAATCGTCGAGCACGGGCTCGAACCGGCCCTGAGTGAAGGCCTCGACCGGGCTCGTCGCGCCGCGCAGGCGCAGCATCGCCTTCGGCGTGAAGACGATCAGCGGCTTGCGCGGACGGGCGTATGCCTGACGACGCAGCAGGTGGAAGTACGACGCGGGCGTCGACGGGCGCGCGACGATCATGTTGTCCTGCGCGCACATCTGCAGGAACCGTTCGATGCGCGACGACGAGTGATCCGGTCCCTGGCCCTCGTAGCCGTGGGGGAGGAGCAGGGTGACGCTGGACTGCTGGCCCCACTTCTGCTCGGCCGCCGAGATGTACTCGTCGATCACCGACTGCGCGCCGTTGACGAAATCGCCGAACTGCGCCTCCCACAGCACCAGCGCCTCGGGCGCCTCGACGGAGTATCCGTACTCGAATCCGAGCGCTGCGTACTCGCTGAGCAGCGAGTCGTAGACGAAGAAGCGGCCCTGTGAATCGGAGAGGTTCGACAGTGGCAGCCATTCCTGGCCGTTGGCGCGGTCGTGCAGGGTCGCGTGACGCTGCACGAATGTGCCGCGGCGAGAGTCCTGACCGGCGAGACGCACGGGGGTTCCCTCGACGAGGAGCGAGCCGAAGGCGAGCAGCTCGCCGAAGCCCCAGTCGATGTTGCCGTTGCGACTCATGTCGAGGCGCTTCTCGAGCTGCTGCTGCAGCTTGGGGTGCACGGTGAAGCCCTCGGGCTTGTTCACGAACGCGTCGCCGATGAGCTGGATGACCTCGTTCGAGACCCCTGTGACCTCCGGGGCGCCGACCTGCTCGTCGACGGGCGGGAGCTCCTGAGCGACCGGGTTCGCGCCGGTCTCGGCGGCGTGCGTCTCGGCGAAGGCGATCTCCAGGCGGTTCTGGAAGTCTGCCTTTGCCTCGTCGTACTCCTCCTCGGTGATGTCACCACGTCCGACGAGCGACTCTGTGTACAGCTTTCGCACCGAGCGCTTCGCCTGGATGAGATCGGTCATCAGCGGCTGCGTCATCGAGGGGTCATCACCCTCGTTGTGTCCACGGCGGCGGTAGCAGACGAGATCGATGACGACATCGCGGTGGAAGCGCTCGCGATACTCGAACGCGAGCTGCGCGACGTGGATGACGGCTTCGGGATCGTCGCCGTTCACGTGGAAGACCGGTGCCTGGATCGTCTTCGCGACGTCGGTGGAGTACACCGAGGTGCGCGAGTCGTTCGGGAGGGTCGTGAAGCCGACCTGGTTGTTCACGACGACGTGGATCGTGCCACCCGTGCGGTATCCGCGAAGCTGCGACATCTGGAGCGTCTCGACGACCACGCCCTGGCCTGCGAAGGCGGCGTCTCCGTGCACGAGGATCGGAAGCCAGGCGAAGGTGCCGATCGGCTTGCGGTCCTGCTTGGCGCGGACGATGCCCTCGAGCACGCCGTCGACCGTCTCGAGGTGCGACGGGTTCGCGGCGAGGTACACCGGGAGCTCCGACTTGTCGTCGGCCACGAACGTGCCCTCGGTGCCGAGGTGGTACTTCACGTCGCCGGACCCGCGCTGGTTGCCGGGGGTCTGCGTGCCCTCGAACTCCTGGAAGACGTGACCGTATGTCTTGCCGGCGATGTTCGTCAGCACGTTCAGCCGACCGCGGTGCGCCATGCCGATCGCGGCGCCTTCGAGGCCCGCGGTCGCAGCACCCTGGAGGATCTCGTCGAGGAGAGGGACGAGCGACTCTCCACCCTCGAGCGAGAACCGCTTCTGGCCGACGAACTTCGTCTGCAGGAAGGTCTCGAAGGCCTCGGCCTCGTTCAGCTTGCGGAGGACGCGCAGCTGCTCGTCGTGGCCGGGCTTCTGGTATTTGACCTCGACCTTCTCCTGGAACCACCGGCGCTGCTCGGGGTCCTGGATGTGCATGTACTCGATGCCGAGCGTGCGGCAGTACGAGTCGCGCAGGACGCCGAGGATGTCGCGGAGCTTCGCGATGCGTCGTCCACCGAATCCACCGGTCACGAACTCGCGATCGAGGTCCCAGAAGGTGAGGCCGTGGCTCTCGATCTCGAGGTCGGGGTGAGAGCGCTGGACGTACTCGAGCGGGTCGATGTCGGCCATCAGGTGGCCGCGCACGCGGAAGGAGTTGATGAGCTCCTGCACGCGGGACTGCTTGTCGACGCGCTCGGCGAGATCGACCGCGATGTCGGGGTTCCAGCGGATCGGAGCGTAGGGGATGCGCAGCGCCGCGAAGATGTCGTCGTAGAAGCCGCGCTGGCCGATGAGCAGCTCGTGCACCTTCTTGAGGAACTCGCCCGAGCCCGCGCCCTGGATGACGCGGTGGTCGTAGGTGCTGGTCAGCGTGATCGTCTTGCCGATCGCGAGCTCGTTGAGCGTGCGCTCGCTCGCTCCCTGGAACTCGGCCGGGTACTCGAGGGCGCCGGCGCCGATGATGCAGCCCTGGCCCTTCATGAGGCGCGGCACGGAGTGCACGGTGCCGATGCCGCCCGGGTTGGTCAGCGAGACCGTGGTGCCCTGGAAGTCCGCAGCGGTGAGCTTGTTGTTGCGGGCGCGGGTGACCAGGTCCTCGTACGCGACGAGGTACTCGCTGAACGAGAGGGTGTCGGCGCGCTTGATGCTCGGGACCATGAGCGCACGGGTGCCGTCAGGCTTGGGCAGGTCGATCGCGATGCCCAGGTTGACGTGCGCGGGGGCGACCACCGACGGCTTGCCGTCGACCTCGGCGTAGAAGACGTTCTGGCTGCGGAACTCGTCGAGCGTGCGGATCAGCGCCCACCCGATCAGGTGGGTGAAGCTGATCTTGCCGCCGCGGGTGCGAGCCATGTGGTTGTTGATGACGATGCGGTTGTCGATCATCAGCTTCGCGGGCACGGTGCGCACACTGGTCGCCGTCGGGACGGTCAGCGACTCGTCCATGTTCGCGGCGAGAGTCTTGGGGAGGCCGCGGAGCGGCGTGACCTTGTCTTCCTCGACGGGCTCGGCGGACTCCGGTGCCTCGGCCTTGGGGGCGGGCTTCGGTGCCTGTGCCGGAATCGGCGCGGGTGCCGCGGGCTTCGTCGTCGTGCGAGCGACGGGCTGAGCGCCGATGACGGGGATCGGGGCGGTCACAGGGTGCGCGGGCTGCTCGGCAGCGGGTGCAGGCGCTGCGGTACCGGTCGCGGCATCGGACTGGTACTTCTCGAGGATCGGCCACCACTCCTTGTCGACGGAGTCGCGGTTCACCTTGAACTGCTCGTAGAGCTCTTCGACGAGCCAGGAATTGGCTCCGAACCCCCCGTCGCCCCCGACGCCGGTCACCTGGTTCGACACGCTGGATCGCCCTCTTTCATCGCTGAATCCCATCTGTGCACGCCACGACGCAGGATGCGTCCGGGCCCGCACACTCTCGATCTCCAAGCCTAACCTGTTTCCACATGCAATCGTCGAAGGCGTGCGCCTTCGACGCTCGATCTGAGTAGCGTGGGGGTATGGAGTTCTCCGGTGAGTCGCCCACAGTCGATCTGACCTATTCCGACGTGTTCCTGGTGCCGCGCCGCTCGGCCGTCACCAGCCGTCTCCAGGTCGACCTCGCTCCGCAGGACGGCACGCCTGCGACCCTTCCGCTCGTGGCCTCCAACATGAACTCCGTCACGGGCCCACGCCTCGCGGCCGTCCTCGCGCGGCGCGGCGGACTCGGCGTGCTGCCGCAGGACATGCCCCTGCAGGATCTCGACGCGGCGATCCGCGACGTCAAGGCGCAGCCGGTGCTCTGGGACACGCCCCTGGTCCTGCCCCCTGAAGCGTCGGTATCGGACGCGCTCCGCCTGATGCCGCCGACACCCGGACACGGGATCGTCGTCGCATCGGGCCCCGCCCCGCATCACGTCGATCGGATCCTCGGAGTCCTCCCCGCGACACGGCTCGCGACGGCGCTGCCGGACGCGCAGCTGGGCGACCTCGTGCACACCGGAACACCCTCGCTCGATGCGGATGACATCGGATCCGAGCGCCACGCCTTCGACGTCATCACCGACGCCGGCGTCGAGATGGTGACGATCGCGCACCACGGACACCTCGTCGGCACGCTCAGCGCGCGCAGTGCGCTGCGCTCGACCCTGTACCGCCCCGCGGTCGACCGCGACGGCCGTCTCGCCGTCGCCGCAGCGGTGGGGATCAACGGCGACGTGGCATCGAAGGCCAAGGCGCTCGCCGCCGCCGGCGTCGACGTGCTCGTGGTCGATACCGCGCACGGACACCAGGAGGGGATGCTCCGCGCCCTGAGCGCCGTGTCCGAGCTCGGGCTCGGCATCCCGATCGTGGCGGGGAACATCGTCACCGCAGACGGCGTCAGGGACCTGGTCGAGGCCGGTGCCTCGATACTCAAGGTCGGCGTGGGTCCCGGCGCCATGTGCACGACACGCATGATGACGGCAGTCGGCCGTCCGCAGTTCTCCGCAGTGCTCGAGACCGCCCAGGCCGCACGCGAACTCGGTGCGCACGTGTGGGCGGACGGGGGAGTGCGCTACCCGCGCGACGTCGCACTCGCGCTCGCCGCCGGCGCCGCATCCGTCATGGTCGGCTCGTGGTTCGCGGGCACGATCGAGGCGCCGGGCGAGCTGCAGAGCGACGCAGAGGGACGTGTCTTCAAGGAGTCGTGGGGCATGGCGTCGACGAAGGCGGTGCAGGCGCGCTTCGGGCGCCTCGACGCGTACGAGCGGGCGCGCAAGGAGCTCTTCGCGGAGGGGATCTCGTCGTCGAAGATCTACCTCGACCCGCTCCGTCCCGGCCTCGAGGACCTCCTCGACATGATCACGTCCGGCGTGCGCTCGTCGTTCACCTACGCCGGAGCGTCGTCCGTTCCGGAGTTCCACGAGCGGGCTCTGGTCGGTCTCCAGTCCGCAGCCGGGTACGAAGAGGGCAAGGCCCTCCCGGTCAGCTGGTAGCCGCCCTCGCCCGCAGAGCGATCCCGTAGAATCGTGCTCACTATGGACGACCCTCCCAGTTGTAGTACATCGCCCCACTGCCCGCCTCTCGCTCGCGAGGGGAATCGTTGATGGATTACATCCTGCTGGGCGTGGGGCTCCTGCTCACTGTCGGCACCGGATTGTTCGTCGCGAGCGAGTTCGCTCTGGTCAATCTCGACCGTGCCGACCTCGAGGCCCGTCAGGCCCGGGGTGAATCCCGTCTCTCCCTGACGATCAGCGCCCTCAAGCACACGTCGACCCACCTGTCGTCGGCGCAGCTGGGCATCACCTTGACGACGCTGCTGACCGGTTACACGATGGAGCCGGCACTCTCGAACCTGCTCGGTCCGACGCTCGTCGCGTGGAGCATCCCCGAGGCGGCGGTCGGCCCGATCGCGACGATCGTCGCGATGCTGGTCGCCACTGTGCTCTCGATGATCCTCGGCGAGCTGGTTCCCAAGAACTTCGCGCTCGCGCTCCCCCTCGCGACAGCCAAGCTCGTGATCCCGTTCCAGGTCGCTTTCACGACGATCTTCAAGCCCGCCGTCGTCGTGCTCAACGGCAGCGCCAACGGAGTGCTCCGGAGCATGGGGATCGAGCCGAAGGAAGAGCTCTCCGGCGCCCGCAGCGCCGAGGAGCTGTCCTCCCTGGTACGGCGTTCCGCGAGCGCCGGCCTGCTCGAGGCCGACACCGCGAGCCTCCTCGACCGGACGCTCACCTTCTCGCGGCTGACGGCCGCCGACGTGATGACCGCTCGCCCCAGCATGCACGCGCTCGCCGCGGGAGATTCGGCGGACGACGTCATCCAGCTGGCTCGTCGCACGGGGCACAGTCGCTTCCCGGTGTACGACGACGATCTCGACGACATCACGGGCGTCGTGCACCTCAAAGCGGCGATCTCGGTTCCCCGCGACCGGCGGGCAGAGGTGCCGGTCGGTGCGATCTCGACCGATCCGCTCCGGGTGCCCGAGACCGTGCACGTCGATGCCCTGATCTCTGAACTCCGAGCCCGCGGATACCAGCTCGCGGTCGTCGTCGACGAGTACGGCGGCACCGCCGGACTCGTGACTCTCGAGGACCTGGTCGAGGAACTCGTGGGAGAGGTGTCCGATGAGCATGACCGCACCAGGGCCGGCGTCATCCGCGGCCGTGACGGCATCACCTTCCCCGGTGAGCTGCGGCCGGACGAGCTGCGCCACCGTGCGGGCGTCGAGGTGCCAGAAGGCGACGTGTACGACACCGTGGCCGGCTACGTCATGAGCGTGCTCGAGCGCGTGCCGTCCGTCGGCGACGAGGTCGCCCTCGACACCGGGAAGCTCCAGGTCGTGCGCATGGACGGACGCCGCGTCGACCGCATCCGATACGTTCCGAGTCCCGGCGATCCAGCAGAGGTGGTCTCCCGATGAACGACTGGGGAGGACTTGCTTGGCTGGTCGTGCTGCTCGTCGCGAACGCGTTCTTCGTGGGTGCCGAGTTCGCGGTGATCTCCGCGCGTCGCTCGCAGATCGAGCCGAAGGCCGATCGAGGATCACGCGCCGCGAAGACGGCGCTCTACGCGATGGAGCACGCGACATTGATGCTCGCGACCTCGCAGCTGGGCATCACGATCTGCTCGCTCCTGATCCTGAACGTCTCGGAGCCGGCGATCCACCACCTGCTCGCCGTGCCGCTGCACGCGATCGGATGGTCGGACGGAGTCGTCGATGCCGTGTCGTTCGCGATCGCGCTGCTGATCGTGTCGTTCCTGCACGTGGTGTTCGGCGAGATGGTGCCGAAGAACCTCGCGTTCTCGATCCCGGATCGTGCCGTGCTGATCCTCGCGCCGCCGCTCGTGCTGGTGTCGAAGATCTTCATGCCGGTCATCTGGTTGCTCAATGCGGCCGCCAACGGCGTACTGCGGCTGTTCCGGGTCGAGCCCAAGAACGAGGCGGCGTCGACGTTCACCCTCGACGAGGTGGCGACGATCGTGGATCAGTCGCGCCGCGAGGGCGTGCTCACCGACACGGCGGGCACGGTCGCGGCCGCCGTCGAGTTCACCGACAAGAAGGCCAGCGATGTGGCCGTCGCGCTCAGCGACCTCGTGACGCTGCCGCACTCGACCACCCCGGATGACATCGAGAAGGCAGTCGCCCGCTACGGGTTCTCACGCTATGTGATCGTCGACGGCGACGACGTGCCCGTCGGGTACGTGCACCTCAAGGACATCCTGCGGGCCTCGGACGGCCCGGATGCTGCCGAGAAGCTCGTCGAGCCGCTGCCGTCCAAGCGCATCCACCACATGGTGCCTGTGCAGGAGGACACGGACCTCGAGGATGCTCTGGCGGTCATGCGTCGTGCGGGCAGGCACCTGGCGAAGGTGCGGGATTCCCAGGGGCGCACCACCGCCGTGCTGTTCCTCGAGGACATCCTCGAAGAGCTCGTCGGAGAGGTGCAGGACGCGACCCGTCGCATCCGCGGACACTGAGCCACGGCATCGCGACGACAACACGGCATCACGATGAAGCCCTCCCATCCCGTGCGGATCGGAGGGCTTCATCGTCTTCTCGGAGCGGGTCAGCGCCAGTAGGCGCGCTCGTATTGCGGCGGCCACGAGACGTCGGCGCCGAGTTCGTGAGCAGCGCGCAGCGCGAAGTGCGGGTCGCGCAGCCATTCCCGGCCTGCGAAGATCGCGTCGGCCGCTCCGTCGGCGAGGACCTTCTCTGCCTGCTCCGCCGCGGTGATCAGGCCGACTGCCGACACCGGTATGCGTCCGCCCTGGCGGACGGTCTCGGCGAGCGGCACCTGGTAGCCGGGGAACACGCTGATCTGCTGGTGTGCGACCAGGCCGCCGCTGGAGACGTCGATCAGGTCTGCACCTCGTTCGGACGCCCACTCGCCGACGGTCGCGGCCTCGTCGGGCGTGAAGCCGCCCTCTGCGTGATCGGTCGCGGAGATGCGCACGAACAGGGGCACGTCGTCACCGGCGACGACGCGCACGGCCTCCACCACGCGCAGGAGCAGCCGAGCCCTGTTCTCGAGAGACCCGCCGTACTCGTCCTGCCGCAGGTTCGACAGGGGCGACAGGAACTGGTGCAGGAGGTACCCGTGCGCTCCGTGGAGCTCCAGGACGTCGAAGCCGGCATCCAGCGCCCGGCGCGCAGCCGTGGCGAAGCCGTCGACCACGGCCTCGATGCCGTCCGCGGAGAGCGCGACGGGGGAGGCGAAACCCTCGAACGCGAGGGCGGTGGGTGCGGTCGTGACCCAGCCGCCCTCGGTCTCGGGCACGGAGCCGCGCTCGTCGGCCCACGGCCACCACGTCGACGCCTTGCGCCCGGCGTGCGCGAGCTGGACTCCGGCGACCGCGCCGCGCGCGTGGATCGCTGCGACGATCGGCTTCCAGGCATCGCGCTGCTCGTCGTTCCAGAGTCCGACGTCGCGGGGGGAGATGCGGCCCTCCGGCACCACGGCGGTCGCCTCGGCCACGATGAGACCGGCGCCGCCCGAGGCGAACTGAACGAGATGCGTGTGGTGCCATTCCTGCACGACGCCCTCGACGGCGCTGTACATGCACATGGGTGAGACCCAGAGCCGGTTGCGGAAGGTGACGGATCGGATGCTGACGGGGGAGAAGAGAGTACTCACCCTTCGACGCTACTGCCGAGGTGAGGCGGTGTGGGTCGTCGCACTAACGTGGAGTCATGTCCGATGTGCGTGAATGGTCCCGCGAAGACGCCGCGAGTTCTCTGCGGATTCCGGGACCCGAGGACGACAAGTACTCGCGCGGAGTCGTCGGACTGCGCACCGGCTCGCCGTCCTATCCGGGTGCCGCGGTGCTCGGGGTCGAAGCCGCCTGGCGCGCGGGTGCAGGTTTCGTGCGGTACATCGGAGTCGGCCGCGCGGCGGATGCGGTGATGGCCCGCCGCCCTGAGACCGTCGTCAGCCCGCAAGCCGCAGGTGCGCGCGTCGGAGCGTGGGTCATCGGATCAGGGACCGACGCGGCGACGCGCACGGCAGACGACGAGCATGAACTGCGGGAGATCCTCGACGGTGCGGTTCCGGTGGTCGTCGATGCCGGCGCGCTGGATCTGGCCCCCGGATCACGAGCGCCGCTGCTGCTGACCCCGCACGGGCGGGAGTTCGCCCGGCTCCAGGAGCGGATCGGATCGGCTCCGGATGAGGACCGTGCGCGCGCGGCGGCGAACGCCGCGACGCGGCTCGGCGCGGTCGTGCTTCTCAAGGGTGCGCAGACACTCATCGCGGACACCGACGGCTCGGTGATCCGCGTGGACGCGGGCACGGGGTGGTTGGCGACGGCGGGGACCGGCGACGTGCTCGGCGGCGTGCTCGGTGCGCTGCTCGCCGCGAATCCCGACGCGCCGATCGCGGAGGTCGCAGCGTCCGGAGCCTGGCTGCACGGACACGCCGGGCGCATCGCCGCGGGCATCGGAGCGGAGGGCGGAGAGCACGGGCATCCGATCGTCGCACTCGATGTCGCGGAGGCGCTTCCTCTCGCGATCGCGGACGTCCTCGCGTGAGTCGCAACCCGACCACGCGCACCCTCGTACTCTGGGGCGCCTTCCTGCTCGTGCACCTGCTCGTCGCCGTGACGGGCTGGCTCTACCCGAGCCAGCCGATGGGCGATGTCGTGCTGGTCTATGAACCCTGGTCGTCGGCCGCGCTCTCGGGCGGTCCGATCGTCGGCATCACCGAGACGTGGGTCTACCCCCAGCTCGCGCTCGTGCCCATGCTCCTGGCGAAGGTCCTGTCTGTGCCGCTGATCGCGGTGCTGGGCGTCTCGGAGGCGTACCTGATCGCCTGGGCGGTGCTCGTCACTGTTCTCGATGCGGTCGCGTTCGCCGTGCTGGTCGGACGCTCTCCCTCCCGACCTCGACGGACGGCCGCATGGTTCTGGACCGCGGCGCTGCTCCTCCTCGGACCGATCGCGCTCTACCGGATCGATGCGATCACGGTGCCCATCGCGGTGATCGCGGGGCTCTGGCTCACCCGCAGACCGGCCACGGCGGCTGCCCTGCTCGCGATCGGCGCCTGGATCAAGATCTGGCCAGGAGCGCTGCTGCTCGCGGCGCTGGTGGCGGCGAGAAGCCGGATGCGGGTGCTGCTCACCGCCGCCGCGGTGACGGCCGGCATCATCGCTCTGCTGTTCGTACTCGGTGCCGACAGCGAGATCCTCGGATTCCTGACTGAGCAGACCGGACGCGGTCTGCAGATCGAGGCGGTCGCCGCGACGCCGTTCCTGTGGCTTGCGCTGGTCGGATCCGCTCGCATCGAGTACAGCTTCGAGATCCTCACGTTCCAGATCGACGCGCAGGGAGCGGATGCCGTGGGTGCGCTGCTCACCCCGCTGATGGCGGTTCTCGTCGTCGTCATCACGGTCATCGGCGCGGCCAAGGCGATGCAGGGAGCATCGTTCCTCCGCCTCTTCCCGCCGCTCGCACTCTCGCTCGTCGCCGCGCTGATCGTGCTCAACAAGGTCGGCTCGCCGCAGTTCCAGACCTGGCTGTTCGCGCCGGTGATCCTCTGGCTCGTGCTGGACCGCGCGCGGGCCGCAGTTCCGGCCGCCATCGTGCTGGCACTCTGCGCACTCACGTGCCTCGTCTACCCCCTGAACTACGACGCACTGCTGCGAGCCGAGATGTTCCCGGTGGCGATCCTGACCCTGCGGAACGTCCTGCTCGTCGTGGCCCTGGTCGTCGGCATGCGCGCCGTCGTCCGAGTACCTGCACATCGACCCTCAACGAACCGGGAGTGAAACCATGTTGATCGCCTTCTCCGTCGCCCCGAGCGGCGCACCCTCCGACGGATCCGAGCGCTCGGACGCCTCCGTGCACGACGCGGTGGCCGCCGCCGTGCGCGTCGTGAGAGAGTCCGGCCTACCGCACCGAACGACCAGCATGTTCACCGAGGTCGAAGGCCCGGACTGGGACACCGTGATGGACGTGGTCAAGCGCGCCACGGAAGCCGTGATGCCGTTCGGCTCGCGGGTGTCGCTGGTGCTCAAGGCCGACATCCGCCCCGGCTACTCCGGCGAGCTCGACGCGAAGATCGAGCGGCTGGAGGCGGCGATCGACGAGGCCGAGTAGCGCTGCACCGCCCCGCGCGGTCGTGGAGGCCTCAGTCGTGGAGGCGTGCGCCCTTGATCATGCGGTCGATGGCATTGCGGGGGCCGCGGAGTGCGACTCCGACGAGATCGAGGTCATCGGCTCCGACGGCCGCGACAGCAGCGCGATTGGCGTCATCGTGCCCTGTCGCGAACAGCTCCCGCGTGTACACCGCGACAGCCACGTCCGCCCGTGCTGTCGCCTTGGCGCGTGCGGCGCGGAGCAGAGCGGCACCCGCCGTCATCACCAGGACCGGCTGGCGGAGCATGGGGAGATAGACGTTGTCGTCGCCGTCTCTGTACGGCTGGCCGGTGAGCCCTGGAGCGCTCACGGTTATGCCGGACATCAGGAACGACGTGACGTTCAGCTCCTGCCATGCGGTGAGTCCGTCGCTCAGGAGGACGACGACCTTGGTGTCGAATCGCGGTGAAGCAGCGGGCAGGGGGACGGTCGGCACTGCGGGAGAGGTCATGGCCACCACGATCGCCCACCGGCAGAGGAACGTCTTGTACGTTTCTTGCATGCCGGAACTTCTGCGAGCGTGGCACCCTGCGGTGCCGTCGGTGCGCGAGGTCTATCACGCGGCGTTCGACCATGCGTATCCGCCGCACGCGCATGACGGGTGGACGGTGATGCTCGTCGACTCGGGGGCCGTCTCGTATGATCTGGGGCGATCCGCACACATCGCGGCGCCCGGGGCGGTTACCGTGCTGCCTCCCGGGATCTCGCACAACGGCCGGTCCGCGGTCGACGGTCGGATCTATCGCAAGCGCGTGGTGTATCTCGACAGCGCCTGGCTCCCCGGACATGCTTCGGGCCTGTCGGTCTCGCGTCCGACGGTGACGAGCACCGCAGCGCTGATGGCGGCGCGACGCGTGCATGCGGCCCTCGCCGAGCCCGGAGACCTGCTCGCCGCCGAGCATTGGACGCTCGCGCTTCGGCAGCTGATCCTCACCCATCTCGGGTCGGCGGGGAACGGCCTAGACGACGCGCCACTCGCCCGCCGGGCGCACGCACTCCTCGACGAGCGGTTCTCGGAGTCGTTCACGATGGCCGAGATCGCAGCGGAGTTCGGGGTGCACCCCAGCCACCTCTCGAGGGTGTTCACGCAGACGTACGGGCTCGCGCCGCACCAGTACGTGCTCAGCCGACGGATCGACCTCGCGCGGCGGATGCTCGTCGACGGCGTCTCGCCCGCGTCGGCCGCGGCGCATGCAGGGTTCTTCGACCAGGCCCACCTCACGCGCCACTTCCGACGGGTGCTGGGCACGACGCCAGGGGCCTTTGCGACCCCGTAGAATCGACGGGTGAATCCCTCGACTGAATCGAGGGGTGCGGCGAAGTGGGCGCTCCTCTCCCTCGCCATCGGCAGTTTCGGAATCGGCATGACCGAGTTCGTCGTCATGGGCCTGCTGCCCAACATCGCGAGCGAGCTCCTGCCCACGCTGTGGGCCAGCAGCCCCGAAGACGCACTGAGCCAGGCCGGCTGGCTGATCTCGCTCTACGCCCTCGGCGTCGTGGTCGGCGCGCCGACCATCGCCGGATTCGTCGCGCGCTACCCGCGGCACCGCGTGATGATCGGCCTCGCGGTGGCGCTCACCGTCTTCAACGCGCTCACGGTCTTCTTGCCGACGTTCGAGCTCGTCGGCGCGTCGCGCTTCCTCGCGGGACTGCCGCACGGTGCCTACTTCGGCATCGGGGCGCTCGTCGCGGCCGAGGTCATGGGGCCGGGCAACCGAGCGAAGGGCGTCGCGTTCATCCTCACGGGGCTCACCGTGGCGAACGTCGTCGGCGTGCCGCTGGGAACCTTCCTCGGCCAGTTGTGGGGATGGCGGGCGGCATTCGCCGTCGTCACGCTCGTGTTCGCGCTCGCGACGGTCTGCATCGTCTTCTTCGTGCCGGAGCACCCCGGTTCACCCGGCAGGACGATGCGTGAAGAGCTCGGTGTCTTCCGCATCCCGCAGGTCTGGTTCACCCTCGGGGTGGGTGCGATCGGCTTCGGCGGCTTCTTCGCGGTCTACAGCTACATCGCCCCGCTCGTGACGGACGTCGCCGGGTCGCCCGAATGGGCCGTTCCGATCGTCCTGGTGCTGATGGGACTGGGGATGACCGCAGGAAATCTCGTGGGCGGCCATCTCGCCGACATCGATCTCCGCCGCACACTGCTGTTCGGACTCGCCGCGATGGCCGTCGTGTTCGCGCTTCTCGCCGTGCTCTCGTTCTGGATCATCACACTCGCTCTGCTCGTGTTCGTCGTGGGCTTCGTGTCGTCGGTGCTGTCGCCGACCATCCAGACCCGGCTGATGGACGTGGCGGGAGACAACCAGTCGATCGCAGCGGCCATGAACCACTCCGCGCTCAACATCGGCAACAGCCTCGGCGCCTTCCTGGGCGGTGTCGTGATCGCCGGCGGCTGGGGTTTCACGGCTCCGTCGTGGACCGGCGCGGCGCTCGCGGTGGCGGGACTGCTGATCGCCCTCCTCTCGTTCCGCGCGGAGGCCCGCAGGCCCGCGTTCGCTTCGGTGTGACCCGGAACCACGGTCGTAGAGTGAGGGTGTGACAGAGCCCGACGACCTCCCCGTCGCGGGGACGGCTGTGCTGCTGCGAACAGCCGCGCACGGCTTCGAGGTGCTGCTGATACGCCGCCCCGACCGCGGGTCGTTCCCCGGCGCCTGGGTCTTCCCCGGAGGCAAGGTCGAGCAGCGCGATCGCGGCGCCGTCGACGACGAGCAGGGTGACGCCCGTCGCGCCGCCGTCCGCGAGACTCTCGAAGAGGTGGGCCTGGTCATCACCGACCCTGTCGTCATATCCCGATGGCAACCTCCCGTCGAGGCGCCCGTCCGCATAAGGACCTGGTTCTTCCTGGCGATCGCCTCGGAAGCCCCGGACGGCGCGCTTCGGGTCTCTGCCGATGAGGTCGTGGAGGCGACCTGGGCCACGCCCGCTGACGCGCTGCAGAAGCACTCCGCCGGTGAGTGGAGGCTCTTTCCGCCGACCTGGGTGACGCTGCATCAGCTGAGTCGGTTCGGAGGGGCCGAGGAGGCGCTCGCCGCGGGTGGCTTCGTGCAGCACTTCTCTACGAAAGTCGTCGAATCGGACCTGGGTACCGCGTTCGAATGGGAGGGGCTGCGCCTCGAGACCGGCTCGCTGCCGTGGCGGATCGTCCCGAGCTGACTAGCTGTCGAGCAGGCGCCGCAGATGCCTGCCGACAGCTTCGGTCTCGATGAGGAATCCGTCGTGTCCGAAGTCGCTGCTGAGGACGACCGCCTCGTCGCCGTCGAGGGTGTTCGGGATGCTCCGCGCGATGCGGTGCTGTCCGTCGATCGGGAACAGTCTGTCACTGTCGATCCCGAGCACGAGACTGATGGCGGTCACGGTGCGGAGCGCCTCCTCGACCCCTCCGCGGTCGCGTCCGACGTCGTGCGAGTTCATCGCCTCGACGACGGTGATGTAGCTGTTCGCGTCGAAGCGTCGGGTGAACTTGTTGCCGTGGAAGTCGAGGTACGACTCCACCGCGAATCGTCCGCCGTGTCCGAGAGGCGACACACCGGACTGCCACGAACGCTGGAACCGCTGATTGAGTTCGATGGGACTGCGGTAGCTCAGAAGCGCCATGCGGCGAGCGAGAGCCAGGCCACGGTGTGGACCGTCTCCGTCGGCGAGGTCGTAGTACTCGCCGCCCTGGAAGCGCGGATCCATGCGGATCGTCTCGAGCTGCACGGTGTTGAGGGCGATCTGGTCGGCGGTGGTCACCGGGGGAGACGAGAGCACGGCGAGGCGTTCGACGCGCTCCGGGTGCGAGACCGCCCACTCGAGCGCGTGCATTCCGCCCATCGAGCCGCCGACGACGGCTGCCCACGCGTCGATGCCGAGAAGGTCGGCGAGTCGGACCTGGGCGGCGACCTGGTCGCGGATCGTCAGGTATGGGAAGCGCGATGCCCACTCGTATCCGGACGGCGCGATGCTCGCGGGGCCCGTGGATCCCTGGCATCCGCCGAGCATGTTCGGCGCGATGACGAACCAGCGGTCGGTGTCGATGGGGGCACCGGGTCCGACGATGTCCTCCCACCACCCGGTCGTGGGGTGTCCCGCTCCGGCGGCGCCGCGCACGTGGCTGTCGCCGGTGAGCGCGTGCAGGATCAGGATCGCGTTGTCGCGCGCCGCATTCAGCTCTCCCCAGGTCTCGTAGGCGACGCGGATGCCGGGGAGCTCCGATCCGCTCTCTGTGGGGAAGGGGCCGAAGGAGGCGAATCGGCGTCCGCCGGCCGGGTCTCCGTCGCGCCAGGCGCCGGTCGCGGGTGGTCGCGCGCGGAGCAGACGGACGTCGGCCTCCGTCACGGGCGCCGAGGGCACCGTGTCTTCAGAGGTCGTCTGCCAGTCCATGCTTCCATTCTCGCCTGGCGGGCGAAGCGTCGGACGAACGTTACGGTTCCCGGGTGCGTCGCGCGGAGGCCGCGGCGTGATGGCTCTCAGCCGGCGAGCGTCGTGACCGTGGCGAGGTGATCGCTGTTCCCGACGCGCGCCGTCGTCGATTCGAGCACCGTCAGTCCGCGCACGAAGACATGATCGATGCGGGCGAGGGGAAGTGCTGCGGGCCAGGTGAGGCCGAGAGTCCCGTCGGTCGGCCTGACCCAGTCGAGCTCCGAGCGGACGGCGCTGAGGGCCGGATCGGCCGATGCGGCGTTGAAGTCTCCCACGACCACGATCGACGCTGCGGGGTCGGAGGCGACGGCATCGGCGATCCCCGAGAGCATCGTGTCGCGCTCCTGCTGCACGCCAGGACGAACGGACGCCGCGTGCATGACGTACACGGCGACGTCGGCATCCTGCGTGTTCACGACGACCCGGAGAGCGCGCTTCCAGTCGAGCCCGAGGGTCAGCGGCTGTGCGTCCGCGATCGGATAACGGCTCCAGACGGCCACCGTGCCGATCGCGTACGAGTGCGGATAGGCGGAGGCGAGGGTGTCCCGTGCGGCTGCGAGGCTGTCGCCGTCGAGCTCGGTCAGGGCGATCACGTCGGCGGACATGTCGGCGAGCTCGGCCGCCGATGCCGCAGCTCCTCCCGAATGGGCGCGCACGTTCTGGCTGACGATCTCGATCGGAGTGCTCTGCGCAGGCGCGGGTGCGGCGAGACCGGGAGCCGACGGCAGCATCGCGAGGCTCCAGACGAGGGCTGGGGCGAGCAGGACGAGTGTGACGCGGCGGGCCAGGATCAGCGCGAAGACGATGAGCACGGCGAGGGCGAGCCCGCACCACGGCAGGGCAGCGGCCGCAGCGGTGCCTACGACGCCGGGAACCCAGGTGCAGACGATCCCGACGAGAAGAGCCAGGCCGACCACGGCGATGACGCGTCCGGCACGCGCCGACGCGCGTCGACGTGCCGTCGGTGTCGTGGTGACGTCGATCATGAGCTCCTCCGGGCAGGGTTCCCATTCTCGATGCAGACGTCTGTGCGCCAGCCGAGCGCTCGGGCCGTCGGGCGCGGGAAGGGCCGCGCCCGGACGCGGAGATGCCCCGAGCCGCAGCCCGGGGCATCTCCTGACTTCTGATGCCGGATCAGGCGCGAGCGGCCTCCGACACGCGGCGAGCCGCGGCGAGAGCCTCGTCGAGATCGGCCTTCAGGTCGTCGATGTTCTCGATGCCGACGGACAGGCGCACGAGGCCGGGCGTGACGCCGGCGGTGAGCTGCTGCTCGGGCGTGAGCTGTGCGTGTGTGGTCGATGCGGGGTGGATCACGAGCGAGCGCACGTCGCCGATGTTGGCGAGGTGGCTGAACAGCGACAGGCTGTTGACGAACTCGCGACCGGCCTCCACGCCGCCCTTCAGCTCGAACGAGAGCACGGCGCCGACGCCCTTGGGGGCGTACTGGTTCGCCTTCGCGTACCAGGGGGAGGAGGGCAGGCCGGAGTAGTTGACCGAGGCGACGTCATCGCGGCTGTCGAGCCACTCGGCGATCTCCTGGGCGTTCTGCACGTGGCGCTCGATGCGCAGCGAGAGCGTCTCGATGCCCTGGATGAGGTTCCAGGCGCTCTGCGGTGCGATGGCCGATCCGAGGTCGCGGAGCAGCTGCACTCGCGCCTTGATGATGTAGGCGAGCGGGTCGCCGACCGCCGCCGTGTAGCTGGCGCCGTGGTACGAGGGGTCGGGCTCGGTGAGACCGGGGAACCGCTCGACGTTCTTCGACCACTCGAACGTGCCGCCGTCGATGATCGCACCGCCGATGGTGGTCCCGTGGCCGCCGAGGAACTTCGTCACCGAGTGCACGACGATGTCGGCGCCGTGCTCGAACGGACGGATCAGGTACGGGGTCGCGATCGTGTTGTCGACGATCAGCGGCACGCCGCCCTCGTGCGCCACGTCGGCGACGGTGCGGATGTCGAGGATGTTGATCTGCGGGTTGCCGATGGTCTCTGCGAAGAACAGCTTCGTGTTCGGGCGGATAGCGCGGCGCCACTCTTCGGGATCGTCCTGGTTCTCGACGAACGTGACCTCGATGCCGAGCTTCGCGAGCGTGTACTTGAACAGGTTGTAGGTGCCGCCGTAGATCGAGCTCGACGACACGATGTGGTCGCCGGCCTGCGCGATGTTCAGGACCGCGAACGTCGACGCTGCCTGACCGCTGGAGAGGACGAGGGCGCCGGTGCCCCCCTCGAGCGCGGCGAGGCGCTGCTCCAGGACGTCCTGGGTCGGGTTCTGGATGCGGGTGTAGATGTTGCCGAACTCGGCCAGTGCGAACAGGTTCGCCGCGTGGTCGGCGCTGTCGAACACGTAGGACGTGGTCTGGTAGATCGGAGTGGCGCGGGCCTTGGTCACCGGGTCGGGAGCAGCGCCGGAGTGGATCTGCTTGGTCTCGAAACGCCAGGTCTCGGGTGCGGACATGTGTTCCCCCTGGAACTGTTGGAAGGTCGATTCGACTGATGTCGTTGCAAGCGACAGTACGGAATATCGCGGAGTGTCAACAGCGAGTGGGAAATGTGACGTAATGAACTCCGACCCGACATCGCGACGGAGCGGGTGTCCTCAGTCCTGCGCCAGCAGTGCTGCAGCCCACGTGCGCGCGATCACGAACGGTTCGGCGAATGTCCCCATGCCCACCGTGACGATCGCTCCTTCGTAGAGCAGCATCATCGCCTGGGCCGTCGCGCGGGGATCGCGCACGCCGGCCTCGGCGCAGAGCTCCTCGAACACGTCGAGCAGCCAGCTCTTCTGCCGGGAGACCTCGGGGAACACCGGGTGGTCGTCGTTGCCCTCGCCGATCTCGGCGCGGGCGTTGATGGCGCTGCATCCCTTGGGGCTGTTCTCGTCGGACCATGAGATCGCGGCATCGAAGATCGCAAGCACCCGCTCGGGGCCGGGCTCCGGCACCCTGGCGAGCTCCGACGCCAGATGGTCGCGCCACCGGGCGTCACGGTGCTGCAGATAGGAGACGACGAGGGCCTCCTTCGACCCGAACCGGTCGTAGAGCGTCTTCTTCGTCACCCCGGCGGCCTCGGCGATCGTGTCGACGCCGACGGCATGGATGCCGCGCTCGTAGAAGAGCCTCGAGGCGGCGTCGAGGACACGCCGTCCTCCCGGGGTCAGGGGGACGAGTTCCGGAACAGGCTGCGTCATGACCCTGACTATACCAGTCTGTATAGTCAGGGTCATGGGTAAACAGATCGGTGTACTTCGCGCGGCGGTGACGGTGACCGCCTCGGCTGCATTCGTCGTGACCTGGAGCTCGGGTTTCATCATCCCGGCGTTCGCCACCGTCGACGTGTCTCCGCTGACGCTCCTCGTCTGGCGCTTCGTGCCGCTGGCCGTGGTCCTCCTCGCCGTCGTCCTCATCACCGGCGCGGGCAGGGGAGTGAGCGGTCGTGACCTGCGGTCTCAGGCCTCGATCGGACTCTTCGCGCAGTTCGGATACTGCGTCGCGGTGTACGGCTCCGTCGCCGCGGGCATCGCGACGGGGACGGTCGCTCTGATCGACGCCGTGCAGCCCCTCGTGGTCGCCGTGCTCGTCGGCCCGGTGCTCGGTCTGCGCGTGCGAGGTTCGCAGTGGGTGGGACTCGGGGTCGGGGCGGTCGGAGTGCTTCTGGTCGTGCGCTCGCAGTTCGGATCCTCGGCTGCCCCGCCGCTCGCCTATCTGCTGCCTGCCGTCGCGATGGTGTGCCTCATCGTCGGAACGCTGCTGCAGCGGAAGTCGTCGGTCGAGACCGGCGTGCTCCTGACTCTCACCGTCCACGTCACTGTGACGGCGCTGCTGCTGCTGGTGATCGCGGCAGTGGCAGGCGCCTTGGCCCCGCCGTCGTCGGCGTCGTTCTGGCTCGCGGTCGTCCTGACCGCCGTGTTCCCGACCCTGGCGGCGTACGGCCTCTACTGGTGGCTCCTGCGACGTGTGGGCATCACTGCGCTGCAGGCGCTGCTGTTCCTGATCGCGCCGGCCACCTCGCTCGCCGGCGGCATGCTGCTCGGGGAGCCGCTCACCCTCGTCACCGTCATCGGATTCGTGCTGTGCGGAATCGGAGTCGCCGTCGTCCTCATCGGCGACACCCGCCCCGACGATGACGGGAAGACGCAACCCGACGATGATGACGGGAAAATGCGACCCGACGGCGCGCACCCGCGTTCGCGGCCGGAACATCGTACGGTGGAGGCATGGTGAACAGGCGTGCAGTGGTGACCGGTGCGAGTTCCGGAATCGGGGAGGCGACGGTGCGTGCTCTGCGCGCCCGCGGTTGGGGAGTGGTCGGCGTCGCCAGACGTGCGTCCCGTCTGGCCGCGCTCTCGGAGGAGACCGGAGCATCGACGATCGCCTGCGACCTGACGGACCCGGATGCCGTGGCGGCGCTGATCCGAGAGCTCGAGGCATCCGGCCCCGTGCACGCACTCGTGCAGGTCGCCGGCGGGGCACGCGGTACCGACCGCATCGAGAACGCGTCGACCGACGACTGGCAGTGGATGTACGACGCCAACGTCCTGTCCAGCCAGCGGCTGGTCGCGGGGATGCTGCCCCTGCTCCGCCGCGCGGCAGCGGCGGACGGGCACGCGGACACGGTGTTCGTGACCTCGACCGCCGCGCAGGTGGCCTATGCGGGAGGCGGCGGGTACAACGCGGCGAAGGCCGCGCAGTCGATGCTGGTGCACGCCCTGCGCCTCGAGCTGAACGGCGAGCCCATCCGCGTCGCGGAGATCGCTCCCGGGATGGTGCACACCGAGGAGTTCACGCTCAACCGTCTCGGCGGGGATGCGGTGGCCGCCGAGGCGGTGTACTCGGGTGTCGAGGCGCCACTGCTCGCCGAGGACGTCGCCGATGTCATCGCTTACGCGTTGGACGCGCCGGGCCACGTCAACCTCGATCTCATCACGATGCGCCCCGTCGCGCAGTCCGCGAACCATCTGCTCGCGCGCGGCCCGCTGCGGGTGCGCCCGACCGACTGATCGATGGCTGCGCACACGCTCGTCGAACTCGCAGCCGACGGCCGGATCGACCCCGAGTGGGCGGCCGCTCTGGCACCGGCGCAGGATGTGATCACGGCGCTGGGTGAGCGTCTCCGCGAGGAACAGGCCGCAGGGCGCGGCTACCTGCCGGCCGGCGACCAGGTGCTGCGCGCGTTCCGGCGCCCGATGTCGGAGGTCAAGGTGCTGATCACCGGTCAGGACCCGTACCCGACTCCCGGTCATGCGATCGGGCTGTCATTCGCGGTGGACGGCCACGTCCGTCCGCTGCCTCGGAGCCTCGGCAACATCTACAAGGAGCGCGAGACCGATCTCGGCATCCCTCCTGCCCCTCACGGGGACCTCACGGCGTGGAGCGATCAGGGTGTGCTGCTGCTGAACAGGGTGCTGACCGTGCGCCCCGGTGAGGCGGGCTCGCATCGTCGGTGGGGGTGGGAGACGGTCACCGAGCTGGCGATCCGCAGCCTGGTCGCGCGCGACGGGCCCCTCGTCGCGATCCTGTGGGGCAAGGACGCCGAGAACCTGACGCCTCTGCTGGGTGACACCCCCGTGATCGCCTCGGCACACCCCTCGCCGCTGTCCGCCCGTCGTGGCTTCTTCGGTTCCCGGCCGTTCTCGCGTGCGAACGAGCTGCTCGTACGGCAGGGCGCGGCCCCCGTCGACTGGCGCGTCGACGGGGAGCCGCGTCTAAGCTGATCGCATGCAGTTCGAGCCCGGTGATCGTCGCCGTGTGCTGCCGCGCCATCTGCGCCCGCAGCCCGAGCCCGACGTGTTCTCGTACTCGATCCGCGCCGCGCGCGCGGGAGACCTCCCGTACGTGCGCGAGATCTACAACCACTTCGTGAGCAACTCCGTGGTGACCCTCGACGAGAGGCGCAGCAGCATCCCCTACTGGCGGGAGAAGTTCGCCCTGCTGAGCAGGCTCGGACTGCCGTTCCTCGTCGCCGTCTCGCCTGCGGGCGTCGTGATCGGCTACGCGCTCGCCCAGCCGTGGGCCGGGAAGAACGCCTACCGCTACACGGTAGAGGATTCGATCTATCTGGGGCCGGGAGCCGGCGGCAAAGGGCTCGGAGCGGCTCTGCTGCAGGCTCTCATCGACGCATGCGAGCAGCTCGGCATCCGAGAGATGGTCGCCGTGATCAGTGACACCAAGGCCGACGCGTCGATCCGACTGCACGCCAAGCTCGGTTTCGTCGAGGCCGGGCGGATGGGCCGGGTCGGACACAAGTTCGGTCGCGACCTCGGCACCGTCTACATGCGCCGCGCATTGCGTCCCACCAGGCGCCGGAGATTCTTCAGCACGAGCTCGGGTCGGTGAGTGCCGAGGTCACTCCGGGGGAGCGGGGATGACCGGGATCGCGGCCAGCAGCGTCTTCGTATACTCGTGCGTCGGGTGCAGCAGCACCTCTTCGGTGGCGCCCCGCTCGACGATGCTCCCGTCCTTCATCACGACGACCGTGTCGCACAGGTTCTGCACGACTCCGATGTCGTGCGAGACGAGGATGAGGGTGAGGTCCGAGGAGCGGCGCAGCTCGATCAGCAGTTCGAGGATCTGAGCGCGCACCGTGACGTCGAGGGCGGACAGCGGCTCGTCCCCGACGAGGATGCGCGGCCCGTGCACTATCGCCCTCGCCAGGGCGATCCGCTGACGCTGCCCACCGGAGAACTCGTGCGGATAGCGGTCGGCCATGTCCGGCTCGAGACCCACCTGCAGCAGCACCTCCCGGACCCGCGAGCGATGGTCGCCCTCGATGCCGAGGGCCCACAGAGGCTCGCGGATGATCTGGGCGGCCGTCATCCGAGGGTCGAGTGAGGCGTAAGGGTCCTGGAACACGAGACCGGTCTGCCGTCGCAGCCAGTGCAGGGAACGCGCGGAAGCCGTGGCATCCACCGCCCTGCCGTCGACCTCGACGGTGCCGGATGTCGGACGATCGAGTCCGAGCAGCAGCCGGACGAGCGTCGACTTGCCCGACCCGGATTCCCCGATGATGCCGACGGACGAACCCTCTGCGATGTCGAGGTCTGTGGGTGCCAGTGCCGTCTGCGTCCTCGTGCGCTCGAATGCCGAACGCTTGGGCACCACGAAGTCTCGACGGAGGGAGCGTGCCTCGATAACGCTCATCGGGGGCCCCCGTCCGGGCGCCAGAGCGTGGCGGTCGCATCGCGGAGCAGACCCTGTGTCACCGGAGACGCGGGGGCGCTCAGCAACGTGCTCACCGGCGCCTCCTCGACCACGCTGCCGCCCTCGAGCACCACGCCCCGAGTCGCGACCTGTGCGAGTACGGCGAGGTCGTGGGTGATGAACACGAGCGACATGCCCTGCTCCTCGACGAGGCCCAGCAGCAGCGACAGGATCTCGGCTTGGATGGTCACGTCGAGCGCGGTCGTCGGCTCATCCGCGATGAGCAGTCGAGGGCGACAGGCGAGAGCCATCGCGATCGCCACACGCTGTCGCTGCCCGCCCGACAGCTGATGCGGGTACCGGTCGACGATCGACTCCGGGTCGGGGAGCCGCACGCGGGCGGCCTCCTGGATGGCGCGGCCTCGCGCCTCGCGTCTGCCGATGCCCTCGTGGATGCGGATCGACTCGGCGATCTGCCGGCCGACGGTGCGGATGGGATTGAGCGCTGTGCGTGGCTCCTGGAAGACGATCCCGATCTCGTCGCCGCGGAGCTCGGCGAGTTCTCGGTCGCGCATGCCGATCAGCTCCGTGCCGTTCCAGCGGATGCTGCCGCTCGCCGTCGCGCCGTCGGGGAGGAGTCCGAGCACCGCGAGCGCGGTGAGCGACTTGCCGGAGCCCGATTCGCCGATCAGGCCCACTCTGGCGCCGTCCGGTACCTCGAACGAGATGCCGTCGACGACGGGACGACCGTCGATCCGGACGACGAGGTCTTCGACGACGAGACTCATGCGACCACCGCCGGGGTGTGGATCTCCGCCGCGCGGTGGCGCAGCGTCGGGTCTGTGGCCTCGCGCAGGCCGTCGCCGAGAAGGTTGAGCGCGAGCACCGTCAGCGTGATCGCGAGCCCCGGCCAGATGACCGAGAGCGGATGCACGCCGATGTAGCGCTGCAGGTCGGCGAGGAGCAGTCCCCAGCTCGGTTCGGTGACCGAGGCGCCGAACCCGAGATACGAGAGTCCGGCCTCGGCGAGCACGGCGACGGCCATCGACCACGACAGCTGCACGATGAACACGGGTGCGACGTTCGGCAGCAGGTGGCGCACGAGGCTCTGCGAGGTCGTGAGCCCGGACGCCCGGGCGGCGAGCACGAAGTCGCTCTGCTGCACCCGGCGCAGCTCGGGGCGGGTGACCCGCGCGATGTTCACACCGAAGCCGATCCCGACCGACCAGATGACGACCCAGAGCGAACCGCCCCAGACGGAGGAGATCATCATGGCGATCAGCAGCACGGGGAACGCGATCAGGATGTCGACGAGCACGGCCACCGTCTCGCGCAGCCACCGGGCGGTGAGCGCGCCGAGGCCGGCCAGCGCGATGCCGACGAGAGTCGCGATGATCCCCGCTCCGACGCTGACGAACGCCGTGGTCCGCGCGCCCGCCATGAGGAGGCTGAGGATGTCGCGTCCGGTGTCGTCGGTGCCGAGCAGGTGCGGGAGGCCTGGCCCCGCCCAGCGGTTGCGCACGTCGGACTCCTGCGGGTCGAACGGCGTCCAGAACAGCGCGACGAGCGCGGCCACCGCGATGATCGCGACGACGATCAGGCCGAACCGCCCTGTGGACGTGCGCCACAGCCTCGGGAGCCAACCGGGCATCATGCCTCCCTCTGGCGGGGATCGATCGCCCGATGGATCAGGTCGACGAGGAAGCCGACGACGAGGACGAAGCCGGTGAGCACCAGCAGCTCGCTCTGCACCTTGATCAGATCCCGCGTCCCGACGTCGGCGACCAGCATCCGGCCGATGCCCGGCAGGGTGAACAGCTGTTCGATGACGACGGAGCCCACGATGATCCCGGCGATCTGGAGCCCCAGGACCGTGATGATCGACAGGCCCACAGCGGGTATTCCGTGCGAGATGAGCGCGCGGGTGCGGGTGAGTCCCTTGGCCGCAGCAGTGCGGACGAAGTCCTGACCCGCCGCCTGGAGTGTGGCGCTGCGCACGAAGCGCATGAGCATGGCGCCCTCGACGATGCCGATCGTGAGCGCGGGGAGCAGCAGCGATTCGATCGCCTGGAGAGGCGTGCTCCACCCTGTGCGAGGGAAGCCCTGCGGGGGGAGCCACCCGAGCCACACCGAGAAGACGACGATCAGCATCATCCCCGCCCAGACCACGGGCACGGCGGCGAGCGCCTGTGCGCCGACGCTGAGGGCGGTGCCGCCGCGACGCCCCCGCTGCACAGCGGCGAGGATTCCGAAGGGCACCGCGATGAGCACGGCGATCAGGAGTGACATGATGCCGAGCGGCACGGTCACCTGCGCCTTGAGCAGCAGCTCCTCCCCGACGGATGCGCCGGAGAGCATCGAGGTGCCGAGATCGCCGCGGAAGATCCCCCCGATCCACTCGGCGTACTGCGCCGGCAGAGGACGGTTGAGGCCCAGGGATTCGCGGAGCGCCTCGACCTCGGCGGGGGAGGCCTGTGTGCCGGCGATGAGCTGAGCGACGTCGCCGGGGAACACTCGGAGAGTGAGGAAGATCAGCGCGCTCGACACGAGGAGCCCTGCCACGAGCAGGGCTCCTCGGACGAGCGCGTATCGGATCACGAAGTGAGCGTCGTCACTTCTCGGTGGCGACGGTGACGCCTGCCAGGTCGATGCGCGAGTTGATCGAGTCCTGGGGGAATCCGGAGACGAGCGGGCTCACCGCGGTGATCGTCGCCCCGTTGTAGAGCCAGTCGGCCGCATGGTCCTCGGAGACGATACGAGCGGCCTTCGCCAGCAGCTCCGCCGACTTGTCGGGGTCGACCTCAGCGAGTGCGTCGGCGTAGAGGCCCTGCACCTCGGCGTTGTCGTAGCCGAAGTAGTAGTCGGGGTTCGCGAAGTTGCCGAAGTCACGTGGCTCGACGTGCAGCACGAAGCTGAGGTCGTAGTCGTGGTTCGTGTAGACGTCCTCCAGCCAGGTGGGGAACTCGACCGAGTCGACGTCGAGTGTCACGCCCACTTTCTGGAAATCGGAGATCAGGACCTTCGGAACGGTCGTGCCGTAGAAGCTCGGGATCGTGAGGGTCAGCTCGAGATCCTCCTGGCCGGCCTCGGCGAGCAGCTCCTTGGCCTTCTCCGGATCGTAGGAGACGACATCTGAGAGATCCTCATAGCCCGGGTCGAGCTCGGGGATGGGGCCGTACAGCGTCGACCCCGCACCGACGGCTTCGACGAGCCCCTCGTGGTCGATCGCGAGGCGCAGTGCCTCGCGCACCCGGACGTCGTCGAGGGGAGCTTTGGCGTTGTTGAACGCGAGGGTCGCCTTGTCGGTCGTGCGACCTGTCGTGAGGGTGAAGTCGCCCTCGAGCTGCGATGCGAGGTTGGGATCCACGGCGGTGAGCACCTGGACGCCCCCGTCGAGCGCAGTGTTCACACCGGCGGTGAAGTCGGGGATGTACTGGAACTCGACCTCGGCCACTCCGGCCGGCTCGCCCCAGTATGCGTCGTTGCGGGCGAACGTGATCGTGCTGCCCTTGTTCCAGCGGGTCAGGGTGAAGGGGCCGGTGCCGTTCTCCGCGGTCTTGAGATCGGTGGTGTCGCCTGCCTGGAACACGAGCCCCGCCGGCCCGGTGAGCGAGAAGAGGAAGTTCTGGTTCGGCTCGGTCAGCACGATCTGCACGGTCGTCGGGTCAGGTGCGGTGATCGAGGCCACCGAAGCGAACTCGGCGTTGCCCTGCAGTGTGGCGTCCGTGCGGACTGCTTCGTACGAGGCCACGACGTCGGCGGACGTGAGAGCGGTGCCGCTGTGGAAGGTGATGCCGTCGTTCAGCGTGAACGTGTAGGTGAGTCCGTCGTCGGACACCTCGTAGTCGGAGGCGAGCCGAGGGATGATCTCGTTCTCCTGCGTGCGGCTGATCAGGCCCTCGTAGATGTTGTCGATGAGGATCTGCTCGACAGCAGCACCGCTCGTGTGACGGATGTCGAGGTTCGTGGGCTCGAGGACGAGCCCGACCTGCAGCGTGGCATCGGGATCCGGCTTGCCGGTGGGTGCCGTGGTCTCGGGGGCCGCGGTGCCCGTGCAGGCGCTCAGGATGACGGCGCTCGCCGCGATCGCGGAGAAGAGCGCGAGCCGTCGCGTACGTCGGAACATGGGTTGTTTCCTCTCGGTGCGGCAGTTGCTGTGTGCCGGTGGAACGAGCCTAGGGATGTGTCGGGCGGGTGGGGTGGGATGTGGAACGGAACGTCACAATCCGGTGGCCGCGACGCGCTCCGTGATCAGCGCGGCGAGTTGCGCGGGAGCGGTCTCCTGGACGTTGTGCGTCGCGGGGATCGCGACCACGCTCGCGTCGGGAAGACGGCGGGCGAAGTCATCCGCGTCGGCAGCGCTGACGAAGCCGTCGGTCGCGCGGACGAGCGTCACCGGGGCCGTCACCTGATCGAGGTCCTGCCACCCCGTGGCGTTGAGGACCGAGGGAGCGGAGACGTCGCCGGGGTCGTGCGCGGCGAGGGCCTGTGCAGCGAGGTGGGCGAAATGGTGCTTCCATTCCACGCGTCCGTCCGGGCGCACGCGCGTGTTGAGGAACACGCCCCGTTGCGTATCGGGGCGTGCGCCACCGAAGCCGAATGCGATCGCGCGATCGACCAGCTCGTCGCGGGTCGCGAAATCGGTGGGGCCCGCATAGAACTCTCGCAGAGCGGCCGGGCCCGCCGAGGTGTCGATGCCAGGGGTGATGTCCACGACGATCAGCTCGGCGACGAGATCAGGGCGCGCGGCGGCCAACGCCGCCCCGGTGAGGCCGCCGAGGGACTGTCCGACCAGGATCTGCGGCCGGTCGGTCCAAGCGTCGAGTGCTGCGGCGACATCCACGGCGAGCGTTCGAGGGGTGTAGTCGGCGTCGTCGCGCCAGGAGGAGTCGCCGTGCCCTGCGAGATCGATCGCCAGCACGGGCTGCTGCAGCGAGAGCGCCGTCGTATCCCAGGTGTGCGCGTTGAGGCCTGCCCCGTGCAGGAGCGTGATCTGCGGCGATCCGGTGCCGTAGCGGACACCGCTCACACGGCGACCGTCCGGGAGCGGCAATGTCAGTCGCTCGCTCTGAGGAACGGGAACGCCCAGCGCCTCGGCCTGTGCGGGAAGATAGCTGAACTCGGTGATGTCGATCGCCACCTGCATATTCTGCTCTGGTGAACGCACGTGCGGGAAATGCGGAGTCAGAATGCCAAGAGATGGCACCGTACCAACGCGCATAATGCTGTCTATACACACCGAGGGGATGGCTATCTGCATTCTCTTCATCTTCGGAGGGCCCACCGAGTTGCCCATACGACGGAATATCATTGAGGTATGAGCGAGACGCGAGTGCACCTCTCCAAGACCGAGCCCGCCGCCTATCAGGCGCTCGACGCGTTCTCGCGGACGGTCGGCGAGATCTGCGCGACGAACGGCATCGACGATCGCCTCAAGGAGCTCGTGATGATCCACTGCTCGCAGTTGAACGGATGCGGCTACTGCACCCGGATCCATGTCGACCGCGCGACCAAGGCGGGCATCGACACGGACACGCTCATGCAGATCGCCACCTGGCGGGAGAGCGGCGTCTTCACCGAACGGGAGGAGGCGGCGCTCGAGCTGGCAGAGGCGTTCACCTTCATCTCGGAGGACGGGATCTCGGATGACCTGTACAACCGTGTCGGTGCCGTCTTCACCGAGAAGGAGTACGCCGCGCTGAGCTGGGCCTGCGTGTCGATCAACGCGTTCAACCGCGTGGTCATCGCCGGTCGTTACCCTGTTCCGCCCCGCGTTGCCCCGCAGGCGAAGGCATGACCGTCCTCGACTTCGACGGGGTCAACAACGTCAGAGACGTCGGAGGCATGCCCGCCGAGGGCGGACGCATCCGCTCCGGCATCCTGCTGCGCTCCGGTCAGCTGTCCGGGGCGACGACCGTCGGTGTCGACGCGGTCCGAGAGCGGGTCGCACACATCGTCGATCTGCGGGACGGCGAGGAGGTCGCCGCTGAGCCGACCGAGATCGACGGGCCGGATACGACGCACCTTCCTCTGTTCCTCGGGTCGGTCCGGTCGTTCTTCGAGACGGACACCAGCCTGGAGGACCTCTACCTGCACCTTCTCGAGGAGAGCGGCGAGAGGCTCGTCGCGGCCATCCGGATCATCGCGGCAGGGGAGCCGACGCTCGTCCACTGCACGGTGGGCAAGGACCGCACCGGGGTGACCGTCGCCCTCGCCCTCGCAGCCGTCGGTGCCGACCGAGACGCGATCATCGAGGACTACGCGCTCACGGAGTCGCAGCTTCCTCCTGAGAGGTCGCAGCGGATCGCCGCCTACCTGCGTTCGCAGCACCCCGAAGCGGTGCACGCGGTGGCGCTGGCCACGCAGTCACCCGCGCCGGTCATGCGGGCGCTGCTCGACGGCGTCGACGCGCGATGGGGGTCTGCGGCAGGCTACCTCCGAGCCAACGGGATGTCGGATCCCGAGCTGGACGCACTGCACGCCGCTCTCGTGGAACCGGTCGCCGACCAAGGTTAGGCAACCCTTCACGTGGTGTACCATGGAAGCATCATGGAGACCTTCCTCGAGACCCGCAGCACGCGCGCAGAGCGTCGCGCCGCGCGTCGCCGCGCACACCACCTGGTGACGGCTGACGAGCACTCGCTCGCCGAACTCGAGGTCTTCCTCGCGACTCTGCCGCTGTGCGCATCCGGGCGGATCTTCATCGAGGTCGCCGAGGCCTCGGACATCGGCGTGATCGACGCCCCCGGCCGGATGACCGTGACGTGGCTCGCTCGGGGAGAGCGCTCCGGCGCCCCCGGAACGGGCCGTGCGTGCGCACCCGGAGAGGCCATCGCCCGCGCGACCTGCGCGTGGGCCGACGAGATGCTCTGCGACGACGAGCTCGAGACCCACGTCACGTTGCTGGGCGGGTACCTGGGTACCGCCGACATCGTCGAGCACCTCACCGGAGTGCTCGAGATCCAGCCCGCGCAGATCTACGCGCCGGAGCGCTTCGGGCTTCTTCCCTCCGAGCGCTGAGGAGCGGTCGTCCGGCGCACGTAGTTGCCGTCTTCCAGACCCGCCTCGATCTCGAAGCGGTTGTGGAGCGGATCCCGCCCGGCGAACAGATACAGCACCGGCAGCAGGATGCCGTAACGCAGCCACTGGGCCTTGTGCACCGCCTCATGGCGAAGCACGGCGTCGGTCGGCCGGGCATCGCCGGTGAGGAAGCACCCACCCACGCACACCCCGCCGCGGTTGAACGTCCAGTTCGGCATACCGCGGAACACCCACAGCCCCGCCCGGCGCTCGACGGGACCGGTGCTCCACAGCGATCCCCATACCCAGCCGACGGCGGTTCCCCACCAGTAGCCGACGCGACTGATCGGCGATCGCAGGAGGAACGACGGGATGCGGCGGTCGAATCGGCGACCCCGCTCGAGGGCACGTTCCGCCGCGGGGCGCCAGTCCTCGCTCATGCGACCGCTCCGACGAGCCGCAGCAGTGCGCCGAGGTCCTCGACAGCGTCGGCCGGTGAACGCGGTGCGAAGCCCGCGATCGTCGCGCCCGCCAGCGGAACACGTGTGCGGAGAGCGCGCACCGCCGCGCTCAGGGTGGCGGGAGCGAGCCCGAACGGTGACGCGGACGAGACGCCTGCTATCTCGGCCGGATCCAGCACGTCGACGTCGATGTGCACCCAGACCCGGCTCGCGCCGGTGGCTACGACGGCCGCGGCCAGAGCGTCGGCATCGTCGAGGTCTGCCACCGAGAGCTGGGTGAGGTCGTCGAGGGCAGCGACCTCGGCGTCGTCGAGGTCGCGCATCCCGACCGTGATCACGCGGTCGCGTGGGATGCCGGGGGAGAGCGCGAGCTGCGGTTCTCCCTCACCGAGCACCGCCCGCAGAGCCATGCCGGAGAAAGCGCCGGACGGCGAGGTCTCGGGTGTGTTCATATCGGCGTGCGCGTCGCACCAGACCACCGCGAGATCGTCGGTGCCGCCGGGAAGCGCGGCGAGGGCCGCGACGGTGACGCTGCAGTCTCCTCCGACGACGACCGTGTCGGCGGTCATGGCTGCGTCGACGAGCTCGCGAGTGCGCAGCAGGGCGCTGAGCCGGCGGACGCCCGTGCCGAGTGACTCTCCCGCTTCGACGGGCACATCGAGCACGGTGGTCGATGCGCGCGGAAGATCACCGGCGATCGCAGATGCACCGTCGATCAGGAGCATCGCACGCGGTGCAGGTGAGCCCTGCCACTGCGGGACGACGAGGAATCGCACCATGGGTGCCTCCAGCTGGGAAAGAGCGGATGCCCCGGACATGCTGGTCCGGGGCATCCGCGAGGTGTGTCAGGAGCCTTCGATGGCCTGACGCGGGGCGGAGCCGCCCGACTTCAGCTCGGCGAGACGTGCTTCGACCTCGGTGAGCTCTCCGAGGTCCTCGAGGCTCTCGAACTGAGCGTCGAGGCTGGAGGCCGCGAGCTCGATCTTGCCCTGAGCGAGAGCCTCCTGGCGGCGGACCTTGTCTTCGAAGCGGCCCAGCTCGCTGGTCGGGTCGAGGACGTTGATCGACGAGACCGCGTCCTGCACCTTGGTCTGCGCTTCGGCGACCTTGGCGCGGGCGAGGAGCTCGCTGCGCTTGTTCTTCAGCTCGCCCAGCTTGTCCTTCATGCCGTTGAGGCCGGACTTCAGCTTGTCGACGATCTCGGTCTGAGCGGCGATCTGCGGCTCGGCGCCGGTGGCTTCGCGCTCGGCGCTGATCTGGCGCTGGAGCGCGATCTTCGCGAGGTTGTCGAACTTGTCCGCATCGGCTGCATCGCCGGTCGAGCGCATCTCGTCGGCCTTCCGGCTCGCAGCGAGTGCCTTGTTGCCCCACTCCGTGGCCGCCTGGACGTCTTCTTCGTGGTCGCGCTCGAGGAGGCGGAGGTTGCCGATGGTCTCGGCGATCGCCGATTCGGCGTCGGCGATGCTGTTCGTGTAGTCACGGACGAGCTGGTCGATCATCTTCTGCGGGTCTTCCGCAGAGTCCAGGAGCGAGTTGATGTTCGCGCGGACGAGGGTCGAGATACGTCCGAAGATGGACTGCTTGGTCATGCGTGGTTCCTTTCAGAGGGTCGGACTCGATGTCTGGGGTCGTGGTGTGCGCGGTTCAGAAGCGTCGCCCTCCCGAACGGCCGCTGCGGCCGCTGGAGCGGCTGCCGCCGCCTCCGCCGAAGCCGGAGCTGCGGAATCCGCCGCCACCGCTGGATCGCCAGCTGCTGCTCCGGGAGGACCGCCCGCCTCCACCGCCGCCGGACAGGAGGCCGCCGATGATGCCACCGAGGATGTCGCCGCCGAGGCCGGAACCTCCCGAACCACCGCCGCCGAAGATGCTGCCGCCACCGCTGCCCCAGCCGTTCTGATAGCTGCTCGGGCTCATCGCCGCGACATCGGCCTGCGCCGAAGACGTCGCCTGGCGGGCGAGGTCGAGGGCGCGACCAGCCTCGGTGAGCGCCGCCTCGGGGTCGGTGGCACGCAGGTTCAGTGCCTGCGTGAGGGTGGCTTCCGCCTGCGAGAGGCGGGTGCGCGCGGTGGATCCGACGGTGCCGCGCCGCGTCTCGATGTATTCGCGCGCGGCGCGGATCTCGGACCCCGCCTGCGTCAGCGTCTGCTCGAGCATCTGCTGCGCTCGTCGGGCTCGCTCGACGGCCTGGGTTCCTTGCGCGATCGCCGCATCGATCTGGGTGTTCGCTGCGGTGAGTGCCTCGAGTACCCGCTGAGGGCTGCGTGAGTTGCCGGCGAGAGCGGCCTGAGCCTGCTGCAGCTGTTGTGAGGTCACCGCGGCCGCCGATGACAGAACGCCGCCCGTGTCGGGCAGCTGCTGCGCGGTGGCGATGTCGGCCTGCAGCTCGGCGACCAGTGCCTGGGCCTGCGACTCGATGCTCGCGAGTTCGGCGCCCAGCGCCGTGATCGCATGCACCAGCTGGGACGCCTGTGCGACCGACTGCTCGGCTGTGCGGATCGCGAACGCGGCCTCTCCTGAGCGCCCTGCACCGATCGCCTGGGCGGCGGCCTCGATGGAGCGGTCGGCGAGCGCGGCGCGCTCGTGGGCCTGTGTCGGGTTGTCGGCGACGGTCACGAGGGATGCCTGATCGAACGTGCTCGAGAGTGCCGCGAGAGCAGGCTCGGCACTCGTGAGCAGCGTGTCGAGTGCTGCCCGCTCGCCGCGGACCCGCTCGAGTTCCTGCGGAGCGTTCTGCTCGAGCTTGCGGAGTGCGTCGAAAGCCTCGGTGTTGTCGTCGAGGACGTCGTCGATCTCGTCGCACAGCTGGATGATGCGGATGTGCCATGCGCGGCGGTCGTGGACGGTGTCCTCGATCTCGTCGTCGAGCTTCTGCTTGAGGTCGAAGGCCTCGGACATCTTCGCCTTGGCGGTCTCGACGGCTCCGCTGAAGGTCGAGGTCGCCGCCTCTCCGAACTGGGCCACGGCGAAGCCGAGCTCTTCCCTGCTCGACGTGATGGCGTCATCGGCCTGCACGAGCGCGGCGCCCGCTTGGGTCTGCACCTGCTCGTCGGTCAGCGTGGAGAAGGGATCGTCGGGGTCGGGCCGCTCGGGCATCGCACCTCGGCGGCGGATCTCGGCGTTGCGCCGGGATCGGCGGATGAGCGCGACGATCAGCCAGACGATGAGGCCGAGAGCGACGACCCCGACGACGATGAGCGTGGTGCGGAGCGCGCCGGCCCCGCCGTCGCCTTGGATCTCGTCGGCGGCCAGGACGATCGCGCCCTCCCAGTCGTTCTGGGCGGCCAGGCTCTGGATCTCGTTCTCGACGTCGTCGAGCTTGCTGTCGCTGAGCGGACCGTCGGGGGCGGCGGAGATGTAATAACTCCGGCCTTCGACCGCGATGGCGAGCAGATACTGCTCGGACCCGAGGTTGTTGTTCTCGGCGACGGTGTCTGCCCACTCGACGTTGTCTGCAGGGGAGGTGAAATCGTCGACCAGCACCACGAAGAGGTCGGCGGAGGAGTTGTCGCTGAGGGTCTGGAGGCGCGCCTCGACCGCATCCTCCTCGCTGGGAGACAGCACCCCGGCGTCGTCAGTCACGTACCCGGAGTCGAGCGTGACCGGATCGGTCGCGGACGCGGCAGATGCGGAGAAGGCTCCGGCCGCTGCAGCCGCGGTGAGTGCGGCCAGCGCCAGCCACCGTGTCTTCATCGTGTTCCCTCCGACCGGCAGCCGAGCCCCATGGCACGAGTCTATGCATACAGGCCGACACGCGACAGCATCCGAGCGGCGATAGCCGTTCGCCCTCAGCGGAGACACATACGCTGGAGGGCATGGACGACAGGTACGGATCGGATGTGCTCGCGGCTGGTTGGCGGGAGCGCGCGGCGAAGCCGGTGCCTCAGGTGCCCGCTGAGGTCGATCTCGTCGTCGAGGTCGCGGACGACGGCTACTGCGGTGCGGTCACACGCGTGCAGGGTGGGAACGTCGAGCTCGAGGATCGGCTCGGACGCAAGCGCCTCTTCCCTCTCGGCGGCGGATTCCTGATCGACGGAGCGCCGGTGCGGCTCACCGTCCCCGCCCCGAAGGAGCAGGGCGCCAGGCGCACCGCCTCGGGATCCTTCGTGGTCGCCGACCAGCGTGCACGGATCGCCCTGCCCAGCCGCATCCTCGTCGAGGGAAAGCACGACGCCGAGCTGGTGGAGAAGGTCTGGGGAGCTGACCTGCGCGTCGAGGGCGTCGTCGTCGAGTTCCTGCAGGGAGTCGACCTGCTCGACGAGCTGCTCGCCGCAGAGCCGCCGACTGCGTCGCGTCGGTACGGAGTGCTCGTCGACCATCTGGTTCCCGGGTCGAAGGAGACGCGTGTCGCGGAGGCGGTCGCCCGCGGCCCGCACGGCCGGCATGTGCGCATCGTGGGTCATCCGTTCGTCGACGTCTGGCAGTGCGTGACCCCACGTGCGCTGGGAATCGCGAAGTGGCCGGAGATCCCGCGGGGCACCGACTGGAAGACCGGGATCTGCCGGGCATTCGGCTGGCCGCATGAAACGCAGGGCGACACGGGTCGTGCCTGGCAGCACATCCTGTCGAAGGTGCACACGTATCGTGATCTCGAACCTGCCCTGTTGGGCCGGGTCGAGGAGCTCATCGACTTCGTCACGGCTCCGGCCGACTGATCTCCGGTCCGTGACGCCGGGCGCCGCCGACTACCCTGGAAGCATGCCCGAACCCCGCACCTTCCGTGACGAACCGGTGTCCTTCGTGCGCCGCAGCGGGCGGATGTCCGACGCGCAGGAACGAGCCTTCGACGAGCTCGGTCCGCACTATCTTCTCGACGTGCCGCGCGACGTCGCCTGGACCTCGGTGCATCCCGAGGCGCGACTCGACCCGAGCGCCGAGTACGGCCGAGATGCAGATCTCTACGTCGAGATCGGATCCGGGCAGGGGCACGCGATCGTGGCTGCCGCCTCGTCCCGCCCCGATGACGACTTCCTCGCCGTCGAGGTCTTCCGCGCCGGCCTCGCCCGTACCATGCTGGACGCGGATCGCGAGGGCGCCCGCAACGTGCGCGTCGTCGAGGCCAACGCGCCAGAGGTGCTCTCGTCGTATCTGCCGGAGGCGGCAGCCGCCGAGGTCTGGATCTTCTTCCCCGATCCGTGGCACAAGAAGAAGCACACCAAGCGTCGGCTCGTGCGATCTGGATTCGGCGAGACGGCCGCGCGGGCGCTGCGTGACGGCGGTCTGCTGCGACTCGCGACGGACTGGGAGGACTACGCGCTGCAGATGCGTGAGGTGCTCGATGCCGATCCGCTGTTCGAGCGCGCCTTCGACGGCGAATGGGCCGGGCGCTTCGACGGACGGGTGATGACCGCCTTCGAGCGCAAGGGGATCGCCAAGGGGCGCGACATCCGCGATCTCGTGTATCGGCGGAAGTCGCGCGCGTGACCGACGTGCAGCGCAGGTCTGCGACCTGGCCCGCTGTGATCCCCGCCCTTCTGATCTGTGCAGCGGCACCGGCCTTCTTCGTGCTGGAGACAGCCTGGCTCGGCTGGGTGCTGCTCGCACTCGGTGTCGGGGGAGCGTGGCTCGTCGAACGCGGCCGCCCCGTCGTCGCCGACCAGACCGTGAGCGTCGGATCGCGGCGCGAGACCGCTCGTGTCATCGGGGTGAGCCGCCTGCCTTCGCTCACGCGCGACCTCTCCCTGATCGCCCTCGGCATGCTCATCGTGAGCGTGATCCCGCTCGCAGCCGAGCTCGACAACCTCGCCATGCTTCGCTTCACACTCGCCCTCGGTGGGGCGGTCGCGGTGCCGTACGTGGTGTCGCGCTTCGTCTTCCGCGATCGCGCGATCGGCTTTCCCTGGCGTGCGCATCGTCGTTGGGGCCGCCTGCAGTGGGGGTGGCTCGTCGCAGTGCTGGTGTTGGGCTGGCTGATCCTCCCGTTCTACTTCATCACCAGTGGCGTCTATCAGAACTGGCCGGTCGTCGACTCGCCCGACCTCATCGCCCGGCTCTTCGTCGGCGTCGGCGCGGTGGGCATCTGGGACGAGCTGTTCTTCATCTGCACAGTGTTCGCCCTGCTGCGCCGCCATTTTCCCGACGCGCTGGCCAACGTGCTGCAGATGATCGTGTTCGTCTCGTTCCTCTGGGAGCTCGGCTACCGCGAGTGGGGACCGCTGCTCACGATCCCGTTCGCTCTGCTGCAGGGGTTCATCTTCATGCGCACGCACTCGCTCGCCTACGTGGTGACGGTGCATCTGCTCTTCGACGCGGTCGTGTTCGCCGTGCTCGTGCATGCACACAACCCAGGACTCCTGCCGATCTTCCTGCTCTAGAGTTCCGCAGGTCGATACGATCGACTCATGCTCATCGTCGGACTCGTCCTCGCCGCGGCCGCAGCCGCATTCCACGTCTTCATCTTCGCGCTCGAATCGCTGAAGTGGACCGAGCCCGAGACGAGGAAGATCTTCGGTGTCGCCACCGAGGCCGACGCCATCACGATGAAGGCGCTCGCCTTCAATCAGGGCTTCTACAACCTCTTCCTGGCGCTGACCGCCCTGCTCGGCGTCGGCTTCGTGATCATCGGATTCACGACGGTCGGCCTGACCCTGGTGTTCGCCGGCACCGGCATGATGCTGGCTGCCGCTCTCGTGCTGGTGCTCTCGGATCCCTCCAAGCTCCGCGCGGCAGCGATGCAGGGCACGCTGCCGCTGCTCGCCGTGATCGCGACAGCCATCGGCGTCGCCGTCGGCTGACAGCCCGCGAGGGGTGACATCCCGACGGACTCGGGCCACACTCTAGGCATGGCCGACTGGGTGCTGCACGTGGACATGGATCAGTTCATCGCTGCGGTCGAGGTGCTGCGCAGGCCCGAGCTCGCCGGTCTCCCGGTGATCGTCGGGGGCCGAGGCGATCCGACGGAGCGCGCGGTCGTGTCGACGGCGTCGTATGAAGCTCGGGCGTTCGGCATCGGGTCGGGCATGCCGCTCAAGATCGCGGCCCGCAAAGCGCCGGACGATGCTGTCTTCCTCCCCGTCGACCACGAGGCATATGAAGCGGCATCGACCGAGGTGATGTCAACGCTGCGTGCCCTGCCCGGCGTGGTGCTCGAGGTCATCGGCTGGGACGAGTGCTTCCTCGGGGTCGAGACCGATGACCCTGAGGGCGTGGCACGCTCGGCTCAGGCCGCCGTGCTCGAGGCGACAGCACTCCACTGCTCGGTAGGAATCGGCGACAACAAGGTGCGCGCGAAGATCGCGACGGAGTTCGGCAAGCCGCGAGGGGTGTTCCGCCTCACCCGCGAGAACTGGTTCGAGGTGATGGGGGACAAGTCGACCCGTGATCTCTGGGGAGTCGGGCCGAAGGTGCAGAAGAGGCTCGCGGCCCACGGCATCCGGACAGTTCGCGAGCTCGCCGATGCCGACGAGGACCTGCTCGTCTCCGAGTTCGGGCCGCGGATGGGTGTCTGGTACCACGGCCTCGGATCAGGGTTCGGGCCGGCCGTGGTCGATCCGACTCCGTGGGTGGCTCGGAGCCACAGCCGCGAGACGACCTATCAGCAGAACCTCACCACCCCCGCCGAGATTCAGGCCGCGCTCGCGGAGCTCGCCGGTCATGCCTTCGACGACTGCGCCGCCGAGGGGCGACCGGTAGTCCGCGTGCATCTCAAGGTGCGGTACGCGCCGTTCGAGACCAAGACCTTCGGGCGCAAGCTCGAGGCACCGACCACAGAGCGTGACGACGTGATCGCCGAGGCGCTTGCGCTCGGAGAGACGATCGATCCGCAGCGAGAGGTCAGACTTCTCGGCGTGCGCGCGGAGATGGCCATGCCCGACGGAGGCGACTCGGCCGAGCGCACGCCGGTGCGTGGCAGGATCTGAGTCGCCCGCCCGCGCTCATCACTCGCGGATGACCTCGTCACTCGCGGATGACGGCTGCCACCGCGCTCACCTCGATGAGGGCCCCGGGCACGCCGAGCCCTGCGACGAGTGCGGCGGTGACCAGAGGCGGAGCACCGTCTCGCGTGAGCGTCGAGGCGACGGCACCGTAGGCGGAGCGGAGGTCGGCATCCTGATGGATGTGGATGGTCCAGCTGACGACATCGTCGAGGCCCGCGCCTGCGGACTCGAGCGCGATGCGAGCGTTCTGGACGGCCCGGAGCGACTGCTCGGCGGCATCCGTCGAGACGAGTGCTCCGTTTTCGTCGACGCCGTTCTGACTGCCGACGAGGATCGTCGTCGCCCCTGGGGGAATGACGGCGACATGGCTGAAGGCAGGGCTCACGACGAGTCCTGCCGGCTGTGCGAGTGTGATCTCCATGCGCCGATTCTGCACCTGGGTGCCGACATCCGCGAGGGGCTCGGCGAGCAGCGAACGGGGCGGGCGCGGAGCCCGCCCCGCGCAGCTCAGAACTTCAGCAGGACCTTGCCGACGCGGCCGGCGGTGTTGCTCGCACGCACGGCGTCTGCCGCGTCCGCCGCGTCGAAGACGCCGGCCACCGGAAGGGTGAGGGTTCCCTCGGTGACGCGCTGGATCAGCTCTCCGAACAGGGCGCCGCGGGTGGCGGCATCCATGGTCTGGATGACCTTGCTGCCCCAGAAGCCCTTGACCGTGGCCTGCTTGAAGATGACGTCGCCGGAGGCGATCTCCATGGTGGGGGAGTTCATCGCGCCGAAGGCGACGAGCGTTCCACCCTCGCCGAGGAGCGACAGCACGTCACCGGCCGACGATCCGCCGACCGAGTCGACACCGAACGCGATGTGGGCTCCGCCGGTCAGCTTCGCGACCTGCTCGCGCCAGTCTTCCTGATCGGTCGAGACGACGTTCTCGATGCCCTGCTCGCGAAGCTCGTCGACGCCTGCAGCGCGGCGCACGAGTCCGATCACGTTCACGCCGCGAGCCGCTCCGAGCTGAGCGAGCATGCGCCCGACGGCGCCGTTCGCGGCGTTCTGGACGATCCAGTCGCCCGTCTCGGCTCCCAGGAACTGCAGCAGGCTGATCGTGCTGAACGGCATCGAGACCAGCTGGGCGGCGCTCTCATCGCTCAGCGACTCGGATACGAGGATGAGTCCTGCGGCATTCGCGACGACATACTCGGCCCAGGCGCCGAACGTGCCGCCCGTGGCGACCCGCTGGCCGACGGTGAGGTTCTCGACGCCCTCGCCCAGTGCATCGACGATGCCGAGCGCCTCGGTGCCGGATGCTGCGGGCAGCTCGGGCTTGAAGCCGTAGGTGCCGCGAATCGTCCAGAGGTCGTGATTGTGGATCGGCGAGAGCACGATCCGCAGCCGCACCTGGCCGGGGCCGGGCTCGGGCGTGGGGCGGTCGGTGACGGTCAGAACCTGCTCGGGATCGCCGAAGGTGTCGTGGGTGAGGGCGCGCATGATGTTCTCCTTGTGGGATCGGTCGTGGTGGATGGTGTCGAGCGGATCAGTCGTCGGTGACGGTGATCGCGACGTCGATGTTGCCCCGCGTGGCGTTCGAGTAGGGGCAGACCTGGTGCGCGGCATCGGCGAGAGCCTGAGCCTGGTCGTGAGGGAGGTCGGGGATGACGACCTCGAGCTGCACGGCGAGGCCGAATCCGCCCTCGCCGTTCGAGCCGATCTGCACGCGAGCGCCGACAGAGGAATCGGTGATCTTCATCTTCTGTGCGCGGGCGACCGTCTGCAGCGCGGAGTGGAAGCAGGCCGCGTAGCCGGCGGCGAACAGCTGCTCGGGGTTCGCGCCGTCTCCGCTGCCACCCATCTCCTTCGGAATGGCGAGGTCGAGGTCGAGGCGGCCTTCGCCGGTCGCGACACGGCCGTTTCGTCCTGCTCCGGTGGCGAGTGCTTCGGCGGTGTAGAGAGCGTCCATCGTGTGGATTCCTTCCGGGTTGGGGTCAGTCGGCGCGCGGCGTGCGCGCAGAGGGTGCCGGCACGGCTGCCGAACTCTGCAGCCGCGCGGTGAGGTCGTGAAGCTCGGCGATCAGACGGTGACGCTGGTCGTCGTCCTGCATGCCGGCGAGGGCGGCGATCGCGGTGTGGACCGGTGCGACCTCGGAGCGGAGTGCCGTTCCCGCGTCGGTCAGTCCGACGGTGACGACACGCTCATCGGCCGAGTTCCGCGCCCGTGCGACATAGCCCGCCTGCTCGAGGCGCCGGACGAGAGGGGAGAGCGTGCCCGAGTCGAGCTGCATCGCATCGCCCAGTGACCCGATCGTCTGCTCGCCCTCCATCCAGAGGATCGCGAGCGCCAGGTACTGGGGATAGGTCAATCCCCACGGTGCCAGGAGCGAGCGATAGGCCTGGGTCGTCGCGCGTGCGGCGGAATACAGGGAGAAGCACACCATCTCATCGGTCACGGGCATCCATAAAGTATTGCACGTGATTAGATTGTGCACAATCTAATCACTCGCCCGCCTCACCCGAAGCGGGCGAGCGACGATCCTGACCGCCGGGAACATCTCGTTACTCTGCTGACGTGGACGACACCACATCCGCAGAAGACGGCTCGACCGTGCCGCCGGCTCCGCCGCGGTGGGGGCGTCTGCAGCGCGTGCTGCCGGCGTATCCGCTGCGCTCCGGCTTCGCCGTCGCCATCGGCGTGCTCCTCGCGATCGCGCTCGCCGCGACGATCGCGGGCATCTCGACGGTGCTGATGTCGATCTTCCTGGGCGGGTTCCTCGCCCTGGGCCTTGATCCTGCCGTGCGCGCACTGGAGCGTCGCGGGGTGCGCCGGCCCGTCGGGGTGGCGATCGTCGCCGTCGGATTCCTGGTCCTCGTCGCGGCGATCCTCGTCATCGTCGTGCCCGCCACCGTGCGCCAGCTCGCGGCGGTGATCGCGAACGCACCGGAGACGATCGAGTCGGTGCAGGAGAGCGACTGGTATCTGAGCCTCGAGCAGAACCTCGGCGTCGATCTCTCCGCCGTCATCGCAGACAGCGTGCACTCTCTCACCACGTTGTCCTCGGTCCTGACCATCTCCGGTGGAGTGCTCAAGGCGGGATTCGGCGTGATCGGCGCCGTGTCGAGCTTCGTGATGGTCTCGGTTCTCACGCTGTACTTCGTCGCCTCGCTGCAGAGCATCAAGACGACGGCGGCGCGACTCGTGCCCGACTACCGCCGTGAGCGCTTCTCCCGGTTGCTCGACGAGGTGACGTCTTCTGTGGGCGGCGTCGTCGCCGGCGGCGTGACGCTTTCGGCCATCAATGCCGCCGTGGTCCTCGTGCTGCAGCTCGTCGTCGGTTCGCCCGCGCCGGCGCTGCTGGCCATCGTGGCGTTCTTCATCACACTCGTGCCGATGATCGGCTCGCTGGTGTTCCTCGTGATCGGTGGAATCGCCACTCTCTTCGTCAGCCCCACCGCCGCGCTGGTGTTCGTGCTCGCTTACTTCGTCTACATCCAGGTCGAGGCGTACATCGTGACGCCGAGGGTGATGGGGCGAGCCGCCGCAGTGCCGAGCGTCCTCGTGATCATCGGCGCGATGATCGGTGCGACGCTGCTCGGGCTCCTGGGAGCGCTGGTCGCGATCCCCATCACTGCATCGATCCTGATCATCATCCGTCAGGTGTGGATACCGCGTCAGGATCGGGAGACGTCGGCTCCGGCGGACTGACCGACGCTTCCGCTCGTTGCCGGTCACCCGTGTCGGGTGAGTGTCCGCGCACATGCTCCCCGTCCGCGCCGACAATGGGCGCATGAACGAGCCCTCCCACGATCGCCCCCGAGTCGACCGGATCCTGGACATCCTCACGGTCGTCCTGCTCTCGATCACTGCGGTCATCACCGCCTGGTGCGGCTTCGAGGCGTCGAAGTGGGGTGGCGAGATGTCGATCGCCTTCAGCCAGGCATCGAGCGCGCGTGTGCAGGCGGCGTCGGCGGAATCGACGGCGCAGGCCGCGCGTCAATACGACCTCACGATCTACACGGAATGGGTGCTCGCGGAGGCCGACGGCAGACAGGAGCTGGTGCAGTTCATCGAGGATCGGTTCACGCCCGAGTTCGCGCTCGCCTTCGACGCCTGGAACGCGGAGGACCGCGCATCCCAGGGCCCCTTCGCGATGGAGGAGTATGTGCCGCCAGGGGCGGCCGAGGCGGAGGAACTCAATGCCCGCGCCGACGCCAAGTTCGACGAAGCTCTCGTCAACAACCAGCGGGGCGACGACTACTCGCTGCTGACGGTGCTGTTCGCCCTGGTGCTCTTCTTCGCCGCGCTGTCGCAGCACCAGAGCGCGGCCTGGCGCCGCCGGACGTTCCTCGCTCTGAGCGCTGCCATCGCTGTCGTCGGCTTCGTGATCCTGCTGACCTTCCCGATCAAGATCTGATCGGCGAGCGGACGGCCGAGTGCGGCAGCTCTCGGGCGGCTCGCGGGCGGTCGGACATGTCGTCGGTCATGACGGTCGCCGTCCGACTCCGTGCTGATTCCAGGGGATGCGCCGCCTCGCTCGGCGGGTGTCCTCGCGCGGAGAGCCGCGCGCGATCTCGCGCGAAGAGGGGATCGCACCGCGATCTCCGGACACCCACCGCAGCCACACGGCGTCGTCGTCTCTGCCGCCGAGCAGCAGGGCCCGGGCGAGCAGTGTCAGTGGGACAGCCAGCAGGGCGCCGACCGGTCCGATGATCACCGTCCAGAACACGACCGCGAAGAAGCTCAGAGTCAGGCTCAGTCCGACCGCATCGCTCACGAACTTGGGCTGGACGAACACCTGCAGCACGACGTTCACGAGGCAGTAGACGGCCACGACCCCGAGCAGCAGAGGCCAGCCGCCGACGGCGAGGGCGAGGATCGCCGGGGGGACGAGTCCGATGACGAAACCGATGTTCGGAATGAAGTTCGTGACGAAGGCCAGCACGGCCCAGAGGAGGGGGGCGGGGACCCCGAGCCACCACAGGGCCAGGCCGTCGATCGTGGCGACGACCGCGCCGAAGACGGTGTTGACGACGTAGTAGCGACGGATGTCGGAGTTCAGGCGTGCGATCCGCGCGATCGTCTCGGCCCTGCGGGCACCGAACACGATCGAGGCGCTCTGGTATCGCCCGGCATCCACCGCCATCACGACCACGTACGCGCAGACGAGGAACAGGGCGACGGCGATGCCGATGGCCGCCGAGCTCGCACCGGCGACGAGGCGGAGCAGACCGGACACGGCAGCGCCGGATGCGTCGGCGCCCGGTGGTCCGAAGGCGCCGGAGACCCACGTGTCGAGCTGCCCGGTGGCATGAGTCAGATCGCCGCCGGGGGAGAGATCGCGGATGAGCCGGGTGAACTGCACGCCGGCGATCCAGACGAGCGCGCTCATCGAGAGCATCACCGAGTACGCGAGCGCGATGATGGCCGCGACGCCGACGCTCCGTGGCCACCCTCGTCGGGCGAGGGCAGTGCTCGCCGGGCTGCAGATCACGACGATGACCAGGGCTACGGCGAGCGGTGCGATCACATCCCGGAGCAGGAACACGCCGGCCAGCGTGATCGCCGCGCACGCCAGCACCACGAGGACTCTCGTGCCGGCGGCGCGAGTTCGGCCGCGAGGCCGTGATCGCTGCTCCGCCGACTCTTCCATCGCGCTCTCGACCCTCTCGCCCCGGTGCACCGTGCACGACGTGGGCGGCATCATCCTGGCATCGAGCGGACACGACGAGAGCGGCCTCGTCACCCCTTTCGGGCGATCCGAGGGCACGCCCGATGGCCGCCACAGCGCCAGTCCATATTTTGCTAGCTAAGCTAGTAGTCATGGAACGATACTTTCGTCTGCGGTGGGTGGGCCTGGTCTTCATCAGCATCGCGGTCTCGCTGATCATCGTCGACTCGACGATCGTGAACGTCGCGATCCCCGCGATCGTCGACGACCTGGGCATCACCTCGACCGAGGTCCAGTGGGTGCAGGAGGCCTACACGCTGGTCTTCGCCGCACTGCTCCTGGTGTTCGGCAGCCTTGCCGATCGATTCGGCCGCCGTCGGGTGATGCTCATCGGCGTGGCGGTCTTCGCGGCGTCATCCGTGCTCGCGGCACTCGCACCGGACGGCGGGATGCTGATCCTGGCCCGCCTCGCGCAGGGCGTCGGTGGAGCGATGATCCTGCCGACGACCCTGTCGATCATCAACGCCACGTTCCGCGGGCGGGAACGCGGCATCGCCTTCGCAGTGTGGGGATCTACGATCGGCGGCATGGCCGCCGTCGGACCGTTGCTCGGCGGATGGCTGACGACCGCCTTCTCGTGGCGATGGGCCTTCGGCATCAACATCCCCCTGGGAATCATCATCGTCGTCGGCGTGCTTCTCACCGTCGCCGAATCGCGCAGCGATCGCGCCTCCCGCATCGACGTCGTCGGGGCGATCCTGTCGGTCGTCACCATGGGAAGCCTCGTGTTCGGCTTGATCGAGGGGCGTACCTACGGATGGTGGCTCGTGGATCAGCGTCCGCAGATCGGAGACTGGAAGTGGCCGCTCGACCTCTCGCCGATCCCGTTCGCCTTCGCGCTCGCCCTCGTGGCGCTGATCGCCTTCATCGCCTGGGGCGTGCACCGTGAGCGCCGCGGCAAGTCCACTCTGCTGGCGCTCAAGCTGTTCTCCATCCCCTCGTTCCGCAACGGCAACATCGCCGCGACCGTGGTCTCGCTCGGCGAGTTCGGCGTCATCCTCGCACTGCCCCTCTGGCTGCAGTTCGTGCTGGGGTTCGATGCGCTGCAGACGGGCCTGCTGCTGCTGGCGCTGGCCGGTGGCTCGTTCGTCGCCAGTGGCGCCGCCGGGGCAGCGAGCGGCAAGGTGGCACCGGTGTGGGTCGTGCGTGTGGGGCTGATCGCCGAGATCATCGGCGTCGCGGGCGTCGGCTTCGTCATCGCTCCCGACGCCTCGTGGGTGCCGCTCATCCCGTTCCTGTTCGTCTACGGGCTCGGTGTGGGTCTCGCGACCGCTCAGCTGACAGGCGTCGTGCTCGCCGATGTGCCGGTTGCCGACAGCGGCGCTGCATCCGGAACCCAGTCGACCTCCCGGCAGCTCGGCGCCGCGCTCGGAGTCGCCGTGCTCGGCACCGTGCTCTTCACGAGCACCGCCGGGATCCTCGCCTCCTCGCTCGATGACCGAGGGCTTTCGGCCGATCAGCGCGACCAGGTCGTGTCATCGGTCGTCGACAGTGCCGGTGCGGCGATCAGTGGACTCGAGGCGAACCCCGAGACCGCAGCCATCGCAGATGACGCCAAGGCCGCCTTCTCCGACGGCACGCGCTTCGCCGCGTGGACGGCAGCCGGCTTCCTGACGCTGGGGCTGCTCTCGACGATCTCTCTCGGATCGACGACCCGCTCTCGCTCCGATGAAGACGAGACGGCGCTCGATGTCATCCCCGAGGCGTCAGCGGGCGAGTGACGCCAGCTCTCCGCGAGTGCGGCATCCGGTCTTGCGCAGCAGATTCGACACATGGAATTTGACGGTGTTGTCGCTGATCCCGAGCGTCGATGCGATCTCCCGGTTCCGTGACCCTCCGACGACGAGCCGGAGGACCTCGCGTTCTCGGGTGGACAGCTCGGTGACGTCGCCCAGAGGCTCGGGTGCGGCCGGCGGGTCGAGCGGGAGGCGGATGTCGATCGCGGAACCCCACCCCTCGGTTGACGACACGGCCAGATCTCCGTTCAATGCGACGACGCTCTCGGCAGCCGGGCGAAGCGCATCGTCGCGCACCGAGAGGTCACCGCGCCCGTCGTCCCTGATCCCGATCAGCAGGTTCAGGCCGTCGCAGTCCCACTGGATGCGCACCCGACGGGCTGTGCCGTCGTCGACGATCGCGAGGACCGAGTTGCGGACGATCGCCCGAGCCGCGTGTGCGACCTCGCTCGGCAGCGCGCGTCCGGTCGTGGGCGGCTCGACGAACTGAAGGTCGAGGTTGCCGAACCGCTCCAAGGGGCGGAGGTCGGACTGAAGCCGGGCGAAGGCGCCGACCACCGGTTCCAGGACGGCATCGCGGTGCTGATCGCTCGCGACGCGCAGCTGCACCAGCGCACTCGCGGCGGCCTCGATCGCGAGGTTCCGTGCCGCTCGGTCATCGAGTCGATCGGAGCGCAGGATCGCGAGCAGCGATTCCAGGGTCACGGCATGTCGATCGCCGAGCTCCGAGAGCGCCCGCGCGCCCTCCTGCTGCGCGCGTCGGAGAGCGGGGGAGTCGATCGTCGGAGTCGGGTCGATGGTGGTCACCTACCCATCATGCCCCACCCACTCCTTCGGGTAGGAGGAACCATGCGATCGGGCGGGGGCACCGCCGGGAGCGCGGGCGCACGATGGAGGGATGGACGTGATGGAGGTCGGCCTCGGGCATTCCCTGGGGCTCGTGTCGAATGAGATCAGCACCGTGCTCGGATCAGTGATCCGCACCGACCCTGCCGCCCTCGGACGCGTGTCCGATCTGGTGGCCGAGGCGCCTCGGGTCTTCGTCCTCGGAGCAGGACGCTCCGGTCTCGCCCTGCAGATGACCGCGATGCGGCTGATGCATCTGGGGTTCGATGTCCACGTGGTGGGGGAGACGACGACACCGGCGATCTCACGGGACGACCTCCTTCTCGTCGCGAGCGGTTCGGGAACGACCTCAGGCATCGTTCGTGCAGCGGAGACTGCGGTGGGGGTCGGCGCCAAGGTCGCGACGATCACCACCGACGGATCCTCGCCGCTCGCCGCGCTCTCGGGGCCGGCGACCATCGTCGTGCCGGCGGCGGGCAAGCTCGATCGCTCAGGTGCGGCCTCGGCCCAGTACGCGGGCAGCCTCTTCGAACAGGCCGTCGTGCTGATCGGCGATGCGCTGTTCCACGCTCTCTGGGCACGGAGCGGCCAGGATGCGGATGATCTCTGGCCTCGTCACTCGAACCTCGAATGACCACGACGGCCGGCACACCGCAGTGACCGGTTCGTCACAGTCACCACTCGCATGACCGCAGCAACGAAAGGAACACGATGAAGCTGCAATTCGCAATGGACACTCTCACGACGGAGGCCGCACTCGCCCTGGCCGAGGCGGCTGCTCCGCACGTCGACATCCTCGAGCTCGGCACCCCGCTGATCAAGAGCGCGGGCCTCAGCGCCGTCACCGCGATCAAGCAGGCGCATCCCGACAAGATCGTCTTCGCCGACCTCAAGACCATGGATGCCGGCGAGCTCGAGGCCGACATCGCCTTCACCGCCGGTGCAGACCTGGTGACCGTTCTCGGCACCGCGGGCGACAGCACGATCGCGGGAGCCGTCAAGGCAGCGAAGAAGCATGGCAAGGGGATCGTCGTCGACCTGATCGGAGTGAAGGACAAGCCCGCGAGGGCGAAGGAGGTCGTCGAACTGGGCGTCGAGTTCGTCGAGATGCACGCGGGCCTCGACGAGCAGGCCGAGGAGGGCTTCACGTTCGACACGCTGCTGCGTGACGGCGAGGCTTCAGGAGTGCCGTTCTCGGTCGCAGGCGGAGTGAACGCCGCGAGCATCGCGTCGGTGCAGAAGTCGGGCGCGCAGATCGCGGTCGCCGGAAGCGCGATCTACAGTGCGCCGGATGTCGGCGCCGCCGCAGCCGAGCTCCGCGCAGCCATCGGCTGACGGCACTCGACTTCATCTGACAGAGAGGGACCTCGCCCACCCGGGCGGGGTCCCTCTCTGTGATGCAGGTCACGACTGCGGGGCGAAGACCGTGTCCCAGTCGTCCTTCACGCTCACACGCGTGAAGCCGGACGAGTCGACCTGCGCGAGCGCGTCCTCGGCGCCCTTGTCGTAGGGGGCGTCGCCGCGTCCGGTGTCGTCATCGTGGTGCACGAGCAGACTGAGCGAGCGCGGGTGCTTCTGCACGAACCGCAGCATGGGGACATCCCCGTTGGAGTTGCCGGCGGCGAGCAGTGGGCGACGGCCGATCCTCGTCCAGATGCGGATCGGCTTCTGCGGTCCGTCGTCGAAGAAGTCGAAGGTCTCGCCGTAACGCACGTCGTTGCTGTCGCTGTCGTAGCGGAGCCCGACGGCGGAGCCGATCACGCGCTCGGGCGGGATGCCGTAGGTATCGACCGTCATCGGGCGCATGAAGTCCCGGTCACCACCCGAGACTATGTAGCAGGTGAAGCCGTGCGATTCGAGATATCGGAGCAGCTCCACCATGGGTTGATACGAGACGGTCGTATAGGCGCGGGAGAGTGTCAGATGCCTCGCATCGCGGTAGAAGGCGGCGACGGCCGCCTGATAGTCGTCGACGCTCAGACCGATCGTGGTGCGCACGAGAGCACCGATCAGGGTGTGCAGATCCGAGTCGTCCCCGGCATAGTGCTTGTCGATCGCGCCGCCCAACCAGGCGTAGTCCCCATCGACGGCGGCCTTGTAGGGCTGCTGCGCGGCGAGCGCCGGGTCTTCGCGACCGGCCGCGGCCCACTGCTCCACGATGTAGTGCAGCTGGGTCGGCATGGGCTTCTCCGTCCAGAGTGTGCCGTCGTTGTCGAAGACGGCGATGCGCTCTTCGGGTGGCACAGCGTCGGGTCCGGTCGTGACCGCCTCGACGAACTCGACGATCGCATCTCGGCTGGCGCCCTCGCGCCACGAGGGCAGGGGTGTACTCATCTCACGTCTCCTCTTCTTCTGCTGTCAGCTGCGGGCCACTCGGAATCCGATGTGGCTCATTCCGGTGTCGATCATCTGCCCACGTCTGGCCGCCGGACGGTAGCGACGGCAGTAGCTGTCGGCACAGAGGAAAGAACCGCCCTTCACGGTCTTGCGCGGCACATCGAACTGACCGGACGGGTCGACGCTCTCCTCGCGGCTTCCCCCGCGGGGGTTCGACGGGGCGCAGCATCCGCCCTCACCGTCGTAGTCGTGGTACCAGTCGGACGTCCACTCCCACACGTTGCCCGCCATATCGAACAGACCGTATCCGTTGGGCTCGAACGAGCGCACGGGGGCGGTCGAGCCGTAGCCGCGGATGGCACGCCAGGGGAAGTCTCCGTGCCAGTAGTTCGCGCGCCGCTCACCCGCAGACTCCGATTCATCGCCCCAGGTGTACGCGGCCCCGTCGAGACCGCCCCGCGCTGCGAACTCCCACTCCGCTTCGGTGGGCAGGCGCAGTCTCGCCCAGTCGGCGTAAGCCTGAGCATCTTCGTAGGCGATGTGCACGACGGGATGCTCGGCCGCGTCGCCGATCGACGAGCCTGGGCCGAACGGGCGTCGCCAGTTCGCCCCGGGGGTCCACGCCCACCATTGACTCAGATGGCGCAGATCCACGGGACCAGGCGTGCCGGTGAAGACCATCGAGCCCGGCTGCAGGTTCTCCACCGGGGCGCCGGGGAAGTCGGCCGGGTCGAGCGGTCGCTCGGCGACGGTGCGATAACCGGTGGCGCGCACGAAGGCCGCGTACTCGCGGTTCGTGACCGTGGCTGGACTCATCCAGAAGCCGCCGACGCGCACACGGTGCGCCGGCGCCTCCTCGGGGTAGTGGTGATCGGAGCCCATGGTGAACTCCCCGCCGTCGATCCGCACGAGGCCTTCGACGGCGGGGAGTATCGAGATGTTCGTGATCAGGTCAATCGCCCCCGGCGAGGAACGCCTCGAGTTTCGCGACCGCCTGATCGATGCTGAACGTCGCGGCCTTCTGACGAGGGGGGAACTCCTCGAAGGTCTCGAGGAACTGAGACACCAGGCTCGTCGCGGCGAGTATCAGGAAGTCGTTCTCGAACAGCCAGTCGAAGTAGGTGTTCGACGTCTGGTCCGCCCGTTCGTAGGGATCGGTGCGCAGATTGAACAGCTTCGGCACTCGCAGCGGCACGAACGGCTCCATCCACACCTGGAGAGTGCCCTGCACCCGCTGCTCCATGAAGACGACCTTCCAGTTGTCGAAACGCAGCGCGAGCACATCGCCGTCGTCCGAGAAGTAGATGAGGCCCTTGCGGGGGCTCTTGTCGACCTCCCCTGTCAGGTAGGGGAGCAGGTTGTAACCGTCGATGTGCACCTTGTAGGTGACGTCGCCGATCTCCTTCCCCTTCTTCAGCTCATCGACCGTCGTCGTGTCACCGACCGCCGCGAGGAAGGTCGGCAGCCAGTCGTGGTGCTGGACGATCTCGTTCGAGATGCTCCCGGCCTCGATGTGCCCGGGCCAGCGGATCATCTCGGGGATGCGGAACGCGCCTTCCCAGTTCGTGTTCTTCTCGCTGCGGAACGGAGTCATGCCGCCGTCGGGCCACGTGTTCATGTGGGGGCCGTTGTCGGTCGAGTAGATGACGATCGTGTCGTCGGCGATGCCGAGCTCATCGAGCTGGTCGAGCAGGCTGCCGACGACCTTGTCGTGGTCGATCATCGTGTCGTGATACTCCGACTGCCAGCGCCCCGCCTGACCGATGCTCTCGGGCTTGGGATGCGTGCGGAAGTGCATGTGGGTCGTGTTGACCCAGGCGAAGAACGGAGTGTCGTCCGCCACCGCGCGCCCGATGAAGTCCTGGGCGGCCTCGGCGAAGACCTCGTCGATCGTCTCCATGCGCTTGCGCGTGAGCGGGCCTGTATCCTCGATGCGCTGCTTGCCGCGCGGTCCGTATCGGCCGTCGACGGTGTCGTCGTACTCGTCGGTCGCCCAGCTGTGCAGCACGCCGCGGGGTCGAGCGCGGTCGTTGAACCCGGGGAACTCCTCCGGCGAGGGCCAGTTCGCCGCCTCGGGTTCCTCCTCCGCGTTCAGGTGGTAGAGGTTTCCGAAGAACTCGTCGAAGCCGTGCACTGTGGGCAGGAACTCGTTCTTGTCGCCCAGGTGGTTCTTGCCGAACTGCCCGGTGGCGTACCCGTGGGGCTTCAGCACCTCGGCGATCGTGACGTCTTCGGCACGGAGGCCGATGTCGGCGCCGGCCATCCCGACCTTGCTCAGGCCGGTGCGGAACACGCTCTGCCCCGTGATGAACGACGACCGGCCTGCCGTGCAGCTCTGCTCGCCGTAGGAGTCGGTGAAGCGCATGCCCTCTTCGGCGATGCGATCGATGTTCGGGGTGCGGTAGCCCATCAGGCCGTCGCTGTAGCAGCTCAGGTTCGAGATGCCGATGTCATCGCCCCAGATCACGAGGATGTTGGGCTTGCCGCCAGGCATCAGAGACCTCCCTGATCGACGAGGCGCGAGCGATGGGTCGTCACCGGCGGTGCACCGGCCTGTCGAGTTGATCGAGCTGTCACGTGTTGCATGTCTGACTCCCGTCGCTGTCGATGGTGATGCTGTCGATGGTGATCATGTCGATCGTGCACGCCGGCCGGAGCCCACGGTAGGTCTGCTCACCTCCTGAGGGTGAGGCGTCGCGAGTCAGATCTGCTCGGCGGCGACTAGGGGGTTCTCTCCTCGGCCGGCGACCACGACAGCGGTGATACCGGCGGCGTCCAGTGCCGCGGCCACCTGCCGCACCGCGTCGGACACCACTGCCCCGCCGCGCAGGGGATGGTGCCACAGCTGCAGGGAGAGGATCCATCGCGTCGGCGAAACGGATGTCGTCAGGACCTGAGGGTGTTCATTGCGGTGGACCCCGTCGATCTCGCCCGCAGCATCGAGAACGACCGCGATCAGGCTCTCCAGATCACGGCCCTCGGCACGGGCCGCCCGGATCTCGACGGTGCTCCGTCGAGCACCGTGGCGTGATTCGTTGAGCAGTACTCCCGCGAGCAGCAGTGCGTTCGGAACGTGTGCAGTCCTGCCGTCGGCAGTCGAGATGATGACGGAGCGGCCGGTGAGTTCCCTGACGACCCCTCGGATCGCGCCGTCCGGTCCCTCCACGCAGATCTGCTCCCCGATCTTCACTGACTGCCTCGACTGGAGCAGCACTCCCGCGGCGAAGTTGTCGGCGACTCCGCGCAGCACGAGGAAGAGTACGACGACGGCGATCGCCGTCATGGCGAGCAGCGGCTGCACGTTCGCGCCGAGGAAGGCGAGCCCGATGCCGATCCCCACGAGCAGCAGGGTGTACTGCGTGACGCGCGCGGCGAGCTGTGCGACCGAGTCCGAGATGCCGCGAGTGCGTGCGGCGAGCTTGAGAACCGCGCGATGCGCGAAATGGGACGTGACCCAGCCGACGACCACCGACAGGATCGCGAGTACGACCTGCCAGGTCGTGATGCCTGAGGGGAACAGATCGTCGAGGCTCATGGCAGCCCCCTGCGTGCCTTCGAGTGGCTCAGCCTCGCTCTCATGTCTTCCAGAGTGATCTGCATCCGTCACTCGCGTGCGCTCCGATCACCCGCGGCGGGTGATCCGTGTGCGTCTTTCCCCCTCGCCCTGATCGGATGAAGACTCCGTCGCGGGGCGATCGCATCGGGTCGACACTGTCATGATGATGACGAATCCCGCACCGCAGGATCTCCTCGATGTCGCACGATCGAGCACCCAACCACGAGAGCGTGCCCGTGAGGCGATCGGCCTGCAGATATCGATCGGCGCGTTCATCGTCACCGGCCTCGTCGCGCTGCCTGTCTTCGGGCTGCGGTCGGCGCCGATCGCCGGGAGCGGGTCGGTCGGACAGTTCGCGGCGATAGCGTCGGCCGCGACAGCGATCGTCGTCTTCGTGCTGGGGTACGTCGTCGCCTCAGACCGCACCGCACCGAGACAGGCGCGGGTGCTCGTGATACTCGACCTCGCTGCCGTCGCGTTCGCGCACGCCGTGATCGCCCTGCTCGGCTGGACGCTGGTCGCCACGATCATGGAGCAGGGGTTCGAGGGCGCGGTGGTCTTCCCGATCCCCGTGCTGCTGCTGTCGGCCGCCACGGCAGGAGTCACGGCCTACATCGTGTACTTCTCCGCTACCCACATGGACCTGCAGCTGCTCGCGCTCGTGCTGGCCGTCTTCCTGGTGTTCGGAGTCGTCACGAGCATGCTGACCGCCAGCGACCCGCTGTGGTGGAAGGACAACCTGAGCGCCCTCGGAATGACGAACGATCTCTCAGCGCGAACCTTCAATCTCACGCTGATCGTGGCGGGGATCCTCGTGACCACGCTCGCTCGCACCGCGACGCGGGGGATTCCGACCCCCAACCCCCGCGGCGTGACGGGAGTGCGGACGAGCCTCGTCGTCGTCGGGATCTTCCTCGGCCTCGTCGGGGTGTTCCCGGTCGATGAGTTCTTCGCCCTGCACACGGGCGTCGCTTCAGGCATGGTCGTGGCCTTCGGCATACTCGTGTTCATGCTCCGGCGGTGGATTCCCGGAGTGTCGCGCACGTTCCTCATGCTCGGTTTCGTGTTCATCCTCGTGATCGTGGCGCTGGCGGTGCTGTTCGCCGTCGGCTACTACACACTCACAGCGGTTGAGCTCGTGGCGGGAGTGCTGGTGTTCACCTGGATCATCCTGTTCATCCGCACCGCGGATGCTCTCACGCGCGACGCCGCCGCGACGAATGCGACGCATTCTGCGCCTGCAGGTGCAGTGATGGATGCGCGCGCATGAGTCCTTGTCCCCACCCCGATATATCAGTACGTTGAACGCATGGTCAGTCTCCCCCGCCTGACGAAGCCCGGGCCCGAAGTGCGATTCAGAGCTCCCTCGCGGCCACCTGGCGTCATCTCCCGGGAGCGGGTCACGACAGCGATCGACGCCGCGGTCGAGAGCAGCCCGCTCACCGTGATCAGCGCGCCGAGCGGCTTCGGCAAGACGATGGCTGCCGCAGAATGGGCCAAGTCCGAAGACGAGGTCGCCTGGCTCGCGCTGAACGCCTACGACTGCGATCCGAGCAGGCTCGCGCAGGGCGTCGTGGATGCTCTGAATGTCGCCTCCGAGCGAGCCGGGGGTCCGCTGCTCTTCCCGCGCGATCTCGAGGATCCGGGCCGCGCCTATCAGGAGATCTGCCGCGTGTTCGCCGACGTCGACAGCACGATCCATCTGGTCGTCGACGACGCGCACCGGGCGGGAGAAGACTGGCGGAACGGCTTGCTGGGGCTTCTCGCGGAGCAGGCGCCCGATCGGCTGAGGATCATCCTCGTCGGAACGACTCTCCTCGAGGTGACCTCGTCCAGGCAGCGGCTGATGAACCCGGAGTCTTTCGTCGGTTCCGACGTCCTGAGCTTCACCGAATCCGAGGTGCGGACGCTCCACGCCAGGGAGCCGGTCGATCTCGCCCCCGAGTCGATCCTCGAGGAGACGCGGGGGTGGCCCATCGCCGTGCGCCTGATGCTGATCGGCGGAACCCGCCCCGACTCCGATGCGGCGATCGCCTCGGCCTTCCTCGGGGACTACGTGCGAGAGCACGTCCTCGAGGTGCTGTCGGCAGACATCTCGCGTTTCGTCCTCGAGGCGAGTGTCTGCGGCGAGCTCACCGGTGACCTCGCAGCGGCGGTGACCCAGGATCCTCGTGCGGCTGAACTGCTCGAGACCTGCGTGCGGCTCGGACTGTTCCTCGACAAGTTCGAGGGCCCTCACTGCCCGGTGTATCGGTGGCATGCGGCATTCGCGAAGCAATGCGCCGAGATACTGCAGACCGACCCCGCTCGCGCTGCGGCGTGTCATCGTCGGGCTGCCGCGCACCTCGACGACACAGACCCCATCTCCGCGATCGCCCACTCGCTCAGAGCGGAGGACACCGAGCGCGCCCGTCAGACGCTTCTCGACCATTGGGTGGGACTCGTCGTCGGGTCGGCGGCCGCAGAGGTCGAGCGCACCGCGACCGAGATGCTGCGCCACGCACCCGACGATGCCGAAGTGCTCCTCATCCGTGCCTGCGCGAGCGATGTGCTCGGCGACCGGCACGTCGCACGAGAGCTCTTCCACCGGGCGGTCGGCCTGATCGACGCAGCCGACCGCACCCGGCGCCCTGCGGTTCTGCAGCTGGCGCACCTGTTCATCGCCGACGATCGCGATCAGCTCGTTCAGGCGAGCGCCGATGTGCGCGAGATGCTCCTGAGCGAGGATGCGACGGCGCTCAGTGATCGTGCCGCGATCAACTACCTGATGGGCTGGACGGAGATCCGCCACCGCACCGAGCCCTCCCTGCCTGTGGAGTACTTCGCGGCGGCGGCCAGGGAGGCACAGAACTCGGGAGACGACGAGCTCGCCAAACGTGCTCTGGGTCATCTCGCCTTCGGGCAGACGTGGGCGGGACAGTTCACCGCTGCGCGCGCGTCGCTCGCGGCCGTCGAGCGGATGGACGGTGTGCGGCTGTCCTGGAACACGTATGCCGGCGGTAGTGCAGAGGCGGCCGCCGGGTATGTCTCCTACTGGTCCGGCGACGTCGACGAAGCGATCGACGACTTCGGCGCCCTGCTCTCGAACGGCGGCGCGGATCGGTCGTTCACGAGCATCGCACGAATGATGATCGCCTACGCCACCGCAGAGACCGGAGACGCCGCGGCCTGCCGCCGTGCGGCGATCGGAATCCAGGACATCCCGCTCGAGACCGTGCACGGGATCGCCTGGCCGGTGTTCCGCGAATCCTCGATCGGACTTCTGGAAGAGGCCGTCGGTCGTCAGGATCGGGCGCTGCGGATCGCGGGCAAGTACGTGCAGTGCCCCGACCTCCCGGTGGTGTGCGTGGCACTCGCCGGTGTCTTCCGCCGGGCGGGGGAGTACGCCACAGCCCTCGAGATGCTCCGAAGCCTCCGCACGTTCTCGGAGGTCTCATACGTGAAGGTGTCGACCTTGATCACCGCTGCAGTCCTGCGGCGTCACGCGGGCTATCACGATGGGGCACACGAGCTCTGCGAGGCTGCGCTCGCCGTCGCGTCGGCGGAGGACATCCGGTTGCCGTTCGGTCCGCGCGAATCCGCGGTGCGCAAGCTGCTCCACGAGCACGTGCACTTCGGCAGCCAGTTCGAGGACTTCATCGCTCGCTGCCTCGTCGTCGAGGTGTCCGGTTCGCGCGTCGACGCCCTCTCGGATCGAGAGCGGGATGTCTACCAGCAGCTCCAGACCGCTCGCACTCTTCCGGAGATCGCGGCGGTCCTGAACCTGTCCATCAACACGGTGAAGACGCATCAGCGGTCGATCTACCGCAAGCTGGGCGTCTCTTCGCGTCGCGAGGCGGTGCAGACCACGGTCTGAGGCGCAGCTCAGCGGAGGTCGCGCGTCGACCCGAGCACCGCGTTCGCCACCGCGGCAGGGATGAACTGCGTCGCGAGGACGGTGTCGCCGTTGAACGTCAGCTCCGCGGAGAACTGCTCGGCCCACGTCGGCTCGACCAGGATGAGCAGGGCGGACGTTGCCACAGGGAGCACGGCGGCGAAATGTCGCACGTCGTCTTCGGCGACCAGGCCCCGAGCATGAAGCTCGAGTCCGGCGAGGGCGAACTCGTCGGAGTCCACCTCGATGAGACCGAACTCGTGTGGCGTCGGGCGCCGGATGAGCAGCACATCGAGAACGCGCACGGTGCCGGCCTCCACTTGCCTCAGCAGCGCCTCGAGAACACTCGGGCGGAGATGGTCGGAGTCGAGTCTCACGACGAAGAACTCGACGTCGCCGAGAGCTCGCGTCACACCGACCATCTCGCCCATGTCATCAGCTGAGGGCTCGGGCCTTGATGGACGCGAACTCCTCGTTCGTGATGGTCCCCGCGGCGAGGAGCTTCGACGCCTTGTCGATCTCATCACTCGGGCTGTGCGACGCCACGCTGCGGATGTACGAGTCGGCTGCATGCCGCTGCTCCTGATACGCGGAGGCCCCCCGCTCGGCCATCCCCTGCCCGCGGGCGATGAGGTAGACCAGCGCCGTGAGGAACGGCACGAAGATCAGGAAGATGATCCAGATGGCCTTGACCCAGCCGTTGACCGAGTGGTCGCGGAAGAGGTCGGCGACGATGTTGAAGAGCACCATGAGGTACGAGATGAACACGAATGCCCAGAAGAACCACCAGATGATGGCCCAGAAGCTGTCCCAGATCGACATCATCGACTCCTTTCGTTGAGGTAATGCGTACCGAGATCCTGACAGCGCCCACCGTCCGCTGTGCCGCCACCTCACCCAGACCGGGCGAGCCCCTGTCCGAGCCCTGCGCGACGCCGCTCGATGCCTCGGTCACCCCGTTGGGGTGAGCGCACCGATCGCCGTCCTGCGCACCGGTGCGAGCATGAGTCGCACATCGCCCGCACCCGTGGCGACGGCACGGTACGGAGGTGACCAGGTGCAGCAACCGCTGGCAGGACTGACGCGTGCGAACATCGTGCGCGAGCTGCTCGCCGGCGTGACGCTGCTCGCGATCGCCATCCCGCTCAACATCGGCTACGCGCAGATCGCCGGGCTTCCGGCGACCGCAGGCCTCTACGCGCTCGTCGTCCCCACCGTCATCTACGCGCTCGTGGTGTCGTCGCGCCAGCTTGTCGCTTCGCCGGATGCCGCGGCCGCCGCGCTCGTCGCTTCGTCGATCGGCGGCCTCGCGGTCGCAGGATCAGCGGACTACGCCGTGCTCGCGCTGGCTCAGGCGATCATCTGCGGCGTGATGTTCATCCTGCTCGCGATCTTCAAACTCGGCTTCCTCGCGAACTTCCTGTCGAAGCCGATCCTGATCGGGTTCGTCGGGGGACTCGCGCTCGACATCCTCGTGTCGCAGATCGCCAAGATGCTCGGCGTGAAGATCGATTCGGGGGGTGAGTTCGTCGAGAAGGTGGGTGACCTTCTCGGCGGGCTCGGCTCGGCGAACGGCTGGTCGGTGGCGATCGCCGCGGCATCCGTGGCGGTGCTGCTTCTCGGCAAGAGGTTCCTTCGCATGGTGCCGTGGGCGCTGATCGTGCTGGTCGTGGCGACCGTCGTGGTGGTGATCGCCGGCCTCGGCGACAAGGGCGTCGCGGTGCTCGGGGAGGTGCCCGCCGGTCCGCCGTCGTTCACCTGGCCCGTGATCGACTGGCAGACCTGGCTTCTCCTGATCCCCTCGGCGATAGCGCTGACGCTCGTGACCACGGCTGAAGGGCTGCTCGTGTCGCGGTCGTACGGTGAGAAGCGCCACTACCGCACCTCCCCGAATCGCGACCTGATGGCGTTCGGAGTCGCGAACATCGCGGCGGGGGCGCAAGGAAGCTTCGCGGTCGGATCGTCGACGAGCCGGACGGCGGCGATGGACCAGGCGGGCTCTCGCACCCAGTTGCCGTCTCTCGTCCTGGCCGTCGGGACACTGCTCCTGCTGCTCTTCGGCACCGGTCTGCTCGAGGACATCCCTTCTCCCGCCATCGGAGCCATCGTCGGAGTGGCGATCCTGCCGCTCCTCGGGTTCCGCGAGTTCGTCTCGCTGTGGCGACTCGACAGATTCGAATTCGCGGTCGGGGCCGTGTGCTTCCTCGTGACCCTCTTCGTCGGATCGATCCCCGGCATCGTCGTCGCGTTCGTGCTCGCGCTGATCAATCTCGCCAAGCGTGCGGCGAATCCCGCCATCGACGTCCTGGCGGACGATGGCGAGCCCGGGGACTCCCTGCTCGAAGAGGGGACCGCCGGGTCCGTGACGGCACCGGGGATCGTCGTCGTGCGTATGGCGGCTCCGCTCTTCTTCGCGAACGGCGATGTCTTCGCGCAGGCGATCCGCGCCGCGGTCACTGCACCGGGCGCAGATGTCGTGCATCACGTCGTCATCGACCTCGAAGCAGTGACCGACGCCGACGTCACTGCCGCCGAGTCCTTCGCGGGTCTCGTTGACTGGCTCGACGATCACGGCGTCTCACTCGCATTCAGTCGCCTGCGCTCGAGCGCTCGACCGCGTCTCGAGCGGCTCGGGATACTGACGGGCCAGCAGGTGTTCGACACCAACAGGGCGGCCGTCTCTTCACTGCAGGACCAGGCTCGCAGCACATCGTCGACATCGTCCCACCCAGAGAAAGGGCACCTTCATGAATGACTTCCGTTTCGGACCGGCGGAGTTCTATCTGGTCGGTTTCGAGGGGGACAGGCCGGATCCGGCCACCTTTCGAGCTCTCACCGATCTCATCAGCAGCGGGGTCGTGCGTCTCCTCGACTTCGTCGTCCTCACCAAATCCGAGCAGGGGGACATCGAGATCCTCGAACTCGATTCGGACGGCGGCCCCTTGAGCCTCGGCGACATCACCCCGATAGCCTCCGGGATCGCGGGGGAGGAGGATGTCGACGCGTTGGCCGAGCTGATCCCGCCGGGGCAGTCTGCCGCCATCGTCGTCCTCGAGCTCTCGTTCGCCCGAGAACTCGCGCAGAAGCTGGCGGCCGCCGGTGGTCAGGTGCTGCGCAGTGAGCGCGTTCCGGCACCCGTTGTGAACGCCATGATGGACATCCTCGACCAGGAAGGTGAATGACATGCCATTCAGAAGATTCGGCCGCCCCGGGTTGATCGGCCTCGCCGCCAGAACCGCGGTCGTCGCAGGAACCGCGACCGCAGTGCAGGGCGCGGCGATGCGCAACCGCGAGCAGCGCGCGCAGGGTCAGTACGAACAGGAGCAGTACGCTGCCGCGCAGCAGCAGGCGCAGATCGATGCGGCCGCGCAGAACGCGGCGGCGCAGTATGCCGCCCCTGTCGCGCCAGCCGCGCCTGCCGCCGCATCGACGAGCGCCGACGACATGATCTCGAAGCTCCAGCAGCTGGCCTCGCTGAAGGACTCCGGGGTGTTGTCGGAGGAGGAGTTCGCCGCCGCCAAGCAGAAGCTGCTGAGCTAGCCCGCGGGCGAAGGAGACTCTCATGGGCCAGGCCATCGGACAGCTGCTGCCACTCGCGCTCGGCATCGCGATCAGCCCTCTGCCCATCATCGCGGGCATCCTGATGCTGATGTCGCCGCGCGCCCGGACGACGAGCGTCGGCTTCCTGCTGGGCTGGATCGCGGGGATCGCCATCGTCGCCACCGTCTTCACGCTGTTGTCCTCAGTTCTTCCCGAGGCGTCCGACGACACGTCGAAGCCCGTTCTCGGAGTCGTGCAGCTCGTTCTCGGGGTGCTGCTCGTGCTGATGGCGGTGAAGCAGTGGCGCGGGCGTCCGCAGGGTGACGTGCTGCCTGAGATGCCGAAGTGGATGAAGCAGATCGACGGGATGTCATTCGTCGCGACGCTCGGACTCGGGCTGCTCCTCTCGGGCGCGAACCCGAAGAATCTGCTTCTCGGAGCCAGCGCCGGCATGACGCTCGGTGCGCTCGGCCTGTCCGGAGGCGAGGTGACGATCGTGATCGTCTGCTTCACCGTGCTGGCGGCGTCGACCGTCCTGATCCCGGTCGTCGGGTTCCTGCTGGCATCCGGGGCGCTGCGCGAGCCGCTCGGCCGGCTCCGAGACTGGCTGCAGGCCGAGAACGCCGTCATCATGACGGTGCTGCTGCTCGTGCTCGGTGTCACGATCATCGGCAAGGGGATCGCCGCGTTCTCGTGAGCTGCGGCGGCGAGGACGGGAGAAGGGTGCGGACATGGACTGGGTGATGATCGGCGGATTCGCGTTGCTCGCTCTGGCCATCCTGATGGTGGTCGTCGGCATCATCACGGCGATCCTGATGCGCCGCCGGCGGCGTCGATGAACGAGGAGGACGGCACATGACCGAACTGGACGACCTGAGGGCACGGGTCCGCGCTCTGGAGCAGGAGAACACCAGCCTTCGTGCGCCGAGGAGGAGGCCGAGGGGCAGATCCGTCGTCGCGGCCATCGTGCTGGTGCTCGCGGTGCTGATCTCGCCGATCGCGGCGATGGGCACCTGGGCGCGGCTTCAGCTGGTGGACGCCGATCAGTTCGTCGCGACCTTCGCTCCGCTGGCCCAGGACCCGGACGTGCAGGAGTTCGTCGCCGACCAGGTCAGCGCAGCGATCCACGAGCAGGTCGACCTCACTGCGGTCGTCGGCGACGTCTTCGACGGACTGCGGGAACTGGACCTGCCACCGCGCGCGGAGTCCGCACTGACTCTGCTCGAGGTGCCGGCGGCCAGCGGGCTGGTCGGGCTCGTCGACGGCGTCGTTCATGATCTCGTGGCCTCCGACCAGTTCGCGACGATCTGGGCGGAGTCGCTCCGGTTCACGCACGAGAGGGCTGTCGCGATCATGCAGAACAGTCCGGACACAGCGCTGCAGCTCGCCGACGACGGTGTGCTGTCGGTGGACCTCGGAGTCGTGATCGCTCGGGTGAAGGCCGAACTCGCAGAGCGGGGAGTCGGGTTCGCGGATCTCATCCCCGAGATCGACAGATCCATCCCGATCGCGCAGGCCGACGCGCTGGTGCTGGTGAGGACCGTCTACCAGGTGGCGGTGAGCTCCGGATTCTGGCTCCCGTGGATCGTGCTCGGGCTCCTCATCGTCGGCGTGCTGCTGGCGCGCGACCGGCCGCGCGCGGTGCTCTGGACGAGCCTCGGGTTCGCACTCGTCTTCCTCCTCTTCTCCGCCGGTCTCGGAATCGGTCGCGGATTCTTCATCGGCGCCGTGAGCCCGTCGATCATGACGGCGGCGGCGGCGGAGTCGATGTTCGACATGCTCACCTCGCTGCTGAGTTCGACGATCGCCGCTCTCGCGCTCGTCGGAGTCGTGGTCGCCGCCTGGGCATGGATCGCCGGATCGAGCCCGACCGCGAGCAAGCTCCGCGGGGCGGCCGAGAGCGGCTTCGCCTCGATCCGGCGGGCGGGGGAGCGACGTGGCCTGACGACCGGGCGCTTCGGCGCCGGTGTCGACAGGTTCCGGGGGCCCATCCTCGTCACGGGGATGCTCCTGGCAGTGCTGATCCTGATCGTGAACCGACCCGTCTCGTTCGGCATCATCATCGGGCTCGTCCTCGCGCTCCTCGGACTCGTCCTCGTCGTCGAGCTGGTGCGACGACCGACAGAGGTCGAAACGGAAACAGCACCTGAACCTGAACGTGAACCTGAACTCGAGCCCGAGCCCGAGCCCGAGCCCGAGCCCGACGCGGAGCCGGCACCCGGCGCGCAGACGAGCTGACGGCGGGCGCGAGCTTTGACCGCGGCGACCGTGGCGACAGGGGGAGGATCGCTGTGACGCTGCGCACCGGATGGACGCGCTACCGGCGCCGGTTCGGCTCGCGGCGCACGATCGGCGGTGATCTCCGGGCTGGACTCGTCCTCGGCATCGAGAGCGTGCCCGACGGACTCGCGGCGGGGTTGCTCGCGGGGGTGAATCCGCTGTTCGGGCTGAACGCCTACATCGTCGGCACGGTCTTCGGCGCGTTGGCGACCGGTTCGGTCTTCATGACCGTGCAGGCGACCGGAGCGATGGCCGTGATCATCGCCGACGTGCCGGAGGTGCACGGTGCCGAGGGCGCCGCCGCCATGGCGACCCTGACCGTGATGGCGGGCATCGCCATGCTCGCACTGGGCCTCGCCGGACTCGGCAGCCTCGTGCGCTTCATCCCGACAGCTGTGCTCATCGGGTTCGTCAACGCCGTCGCGGTGAACATCGTGCTCAGCCAGCTCGAGAACTTCACTGGGTACGACAGCTCGGAGGACGGCCGGCTGTGGCGGGTTCTCGACGTCGCGCTGAACCTCGGCCAGGTGAGCTGGGCATCCATCCTGGTCGGCTCGGTCACCATCGCCACGATCCTCCTGCTCGAGCGCACCCGACTCGGAGCACTGTCGATGGTGGTCGCGATCGTGCTCGGTTCAGCCCTCGCGGTGGCTTTTCCCGCAGGCGTCGGCACGATCTCCGACGTGGCCGAGGTGCAGCGGGGCCTCCCCGGCGTCTCGCTGCCCGACCCGTCGCTGTTCTTCGTGATGCTCGTTCCCGCTCTGTCCCTCGCTCTCGTGGGACTGGTGCAGGGCGCAGCCATCTCGGGCTCGATGCCGAATCCCGACGGCACATATCCGAATGCCTCGGCGGACTTCCGCGGCCAGGGGGTCGCGAACATCGCGACCGGGATGCTCCAGGGCATGCCGGTGGGCGGATCCATGTCCGCGACCGCGCTGGCGCGGGCCGCGGGTTCCCGCAGCGCGTCGGCGAATCTGATCGCCGGTGTCGTGATGGTGCTGAGCGTGCTGCTGTTCGCGCCGCTGATCGGTTACATCGCGATGCCGGCGTTGGCGGGGCTCCTGATCCTCGTCGGGGTGCGGACGGTGAAGCCGCACCAGATCGCGATGGTCCTGAAGACAGGCCCGGTGCAGATCGCGGTCTTCCTCGTGACCTTCGGGCTCACCCTCGCCATACCCCTGCAGTACGCGGTGCTCAGCGGGGTCGGATTGGCGGTCATCCTCCACATCGCCCGTCAGTCCAACCGTGTGCGGGTCAGGCAGTGGGTGTTCGACGACGCGAGTGGGCGTCCGACCGAGACCGACCCGCCCTCGACTCTCGCCGCAGGCACGACGACCGTGCTCACGCCCTACGGCAGTCTGTTCTTCGCGTCGGCGCCCTCTTTCCGGCAGCAGCTTCCGAGCCCCGACGGCACGGCGGCCGGCACCTTCGTGATCATCCGTCTGCGAGGCACTGACGAGCTGGGGGTGACGTTCCTCACGATGCTCCGCTCATACGCTCAGGAGCTCGCCGCAGCGGGGGCCACTCTGATGGTCGCGGGTGTCGGAACCCGCGTCCACGCCCAGCTCGTCTCCACGGGCGTGCGCAGCATCATCGGCGAGGAGAACATCTTCGTCGAACGCCCGCGCCTCGGCGATGCCGTCGCCGAGGCACTCGACGAGGTCGCTAGGCGGCGCACCGGCGAGACGGGGGTGTAGACAGGGATGGTGTCGATGATCCAGATTCCCGGCGGAACCCTGCTCATGGGGTCCGAGGCGTTCTACCCCGAAGAGGGGCCCGTGCACGATCGTGAGGTCGCGGCGTTCGAGCTCGACGAGCATCCGGTCACCAACGCGGAGTACGCCGCCTTCGTCGACTCGACGGGATACGTGACCATCGCGGAGCGGCCGATGGATCCGGCCGACTATCCCGGCGTGCATCCCGACGATCTCGTGCCCGGTGCCATGGTGTTCACCGCGACGAGCGGTCCCGTCGACCTGGGGGACTGGCGGCAGTGGTGGCGCTGGGAGCCCGGCGCGCACTGGCGTCATCCGTTCGGTCTCGACTCCACGATCGATGACCGGATGGATCATCCCGTCGTCCACGTCGCGTATCCGGATGCCGCCGCCTACGCCGCCTGGGCGCGAAAGCGGCTCGCGACCGAAGCCGAGTGGGAATGGGCGGCGCGTGGCGGTCTGGTCGGTGCGCGGTACGCATGGGGAGAAGACCTCCGGCCGGACGGCGTCGTGATGGCAGACACCTGGCAGGGCGAGTTCCCGCATCTGAACACCGGGGCCGCAGGGTGGGTCGGCACAGCCCCGGTGGGGATGTTCCCGGCGAACGGGTATGGGCTCCACGACATGATCGGCAACGTCTGGGAATGGACGGACGACTACTGGACGCACCGCCACACCGTTCCGGGAGCGGTCGCTCTCGATGCCGGACAGCGTCCGAGTCTGCTCTCCTCCGAGCCCGGATCGCGCATTCCTCGGCGCGTGCTCAAGGGCGGGTCGCATCTGTGCGCTCCGGAGTACTGCCTGCGCTACCGACCCGCTGCCCGGTCGGCCCAGGCCGAGGACACGGCGATGACCCACATCGGGTTCCGCTGCGCCCGCTGACGAACGGTTCTCAGACAGGCGCGGCGAGCGCCTCAGCGACGTGCGCGTGCACACGGCCGGCCGCGATCAGGCCCTGATACCAATCGGTCCTCGTCGCGATAGCGCTCGCGCGCTCGGGCAGCGCGGCGATGTGCAGAACGATGCCCTGGGCTGCGAGTTCGCGGTCGAGGTCTGCGAGTGTGTCGAGCACGGTGATGGTGACGGTATCGAGCCTCCGGGCGTCGAGGATCACGGCTCGTACCGGTTCGGGACGCGTCAGGGCGAGATCGATGATCGCTCGTTCATTCGCGAGCGCATTCGCGGTGTAGAGCCCGCGCAGTGTGCGGATCGCCACCCGGCCTTCGCGCTCGCCGACGATCTCGAGGCGGGGGATGTTCAGTTCGCGGAGCACGAGGATCAGCGTCACCGCGACGCCTGCCGCGACGGCGGCGAGCAGTCCGCCCGTCAGACCGATCACCGCGACGACGAGAGCGATCCAGAAATCGACGGCGCTGATGCGCGCCCAGCGCACGAGCATCGGGATGTCGATCAGTCCGGCCACCGCCACCAGGACCATCGCCGCCAGGGTCGCCTGGGGGAGCAGCGACACCACGGGGCCGAGGAACAGTGCGACCAGCACCGCGAGGGTGACGGTCACCAGCGTCGCTAGCTGTGTGCGAGCGCCGGCGCTCTGGTTCACGGCGCTCTGCGAGAAGCCACCGGCAGAGGGGAGCACGCTGAAGAAGGTCCCTGCGAGGTTGGCGGCCCCCGCGGCGAGGAGCTCCTGATCAGCGTCGATCGGCGGCTCGGAGGTGCGACGGATGCCACGGGCCACCGCGGCCGTCTCGAGGAACACCATCACCGCGATGGCGAGAGCACCGGGGACGAGCGAGCCGAGATCCGCGAGATCGGGCAGCCCGGGCACCGGGAGCCCTGAGGGCACCGGATCGACGAGCGCCACCCCGGCCTCGTCGATGTGCGCGAGCCAGACCAGCAGGATTCCGAGGGCGACGACCACGAGCGTCCCTGGGATCTTCGGCACGAAGCGCTGGCACAACAGGATGATGATGATCGACACGGCAGAGAGCGCCACCGTGGGCCAGTTGACGCTGTCGAACGCTTCGAGAGCGGCGAGGATCGACCGGAAGAAGCCCTCGCCCGAGGCATTCGAGGTCTCGCCGAGGAGCTTCGGGAGCTGCCCGACGGCGACCGTCCCACCGACGCCGATCTTGATGCCGAGCACCGTCGCCGTGCTGATGTTCTCGACCAGCGATCCGAGTCGCAGCAGCCGGGCGATCACGAGCATGACGCCCACGAGCATCGTCAACGCCATGAGGGCGCCCATCGGATCGTCGGCTCCGGCGGCAGTGGTGGTCGTGACGAGGGTGGTCGCGGTGAGGGTCGCGACGGTCGAGGTCGTCGAGACGCTCATCGCTCGGGATCCGCCGAGGAGCGCGTAGACGAGCATCGGGATGATGCAGGTGTAGAGACCGACCTGCACCGGGAGGTTCGCGATCGTGGCATAGGCCATCGCCTGCGGCACGACGACGGCGCCCGCGGCGAGGCCGGCGATGATGTCGGGTGTCAGCCACTCGCGGCGGTAGCCGACGAGTGTCGGGAACCACCACCGCCCACGCGACCCGGCAGGCGTCCGCGAGGACGCTGCGACAGCATCCGTCATCCTGATCCTCGCCTCCTGGTCGGGTCGCCGTCGCGCTGGAGTGGACGACGCTCTCATGCTGACATTGCCTCAGCGAGAGCGGAGATGGTGGGTCACCCGCCGCGGGCGATGCGTCGGAATCCGCGACGGGACGCGACCGTACGCTGGGCGCCAGGAGGCGGGCTTCCGGGTTCGCCGCGACCCTGAGGAGTGGCGATGGCCGACACGCAGCGTTCTGTTCTTCCGATCCCGGATCTGGCCTACACCGGCACGGTCACATACGACGCGACCGATCCCGACACGCGCTTCCCGGCGATCGAACCCGTGCGCCCGCCGGAGGGGTCGCCGAATGTGCTCGTCGTCCTCATCGACGACACCGGTTTCGGAGCATCGAGCGCGTTCGGCGGACCGGTGCACACGCCGAATTTCGAGCGGGTGGCCGCCGCCGGGCTCAAGTACACCCGGTTCCACACCACCGCGCTGTGCTCGCCGACGCGCGCCGCGCTGCTCTCTGGTCGCAACCACCACACGGTCGGCATGGGCGGCATCACCGAGATCGCCACGTCGGCGCCGGGGTACAGCTCGCTGCGCCCGAACAGCTGCGCGCCGCTCGCCGAGACCCTGAAGCTGAACGGCTACAACACGGCGCAGTTCGGCAAGTGCCACGAAGTCCCGGTGTGGCAGGCGAGCGCGATCGGGCCGTTCTCGGGGTGGCCGTCTCCGGGCAACGGATTCGAGTACTTCTACGGCTTCATCGGCGGTGAGACGAACCAGTGGTACCCAGCCCTCTACGAGAACACGACACCTGTCGAGCCGTGGGGCACGCCCGATGACGGGTATCACTTCATGGGCGACATGACCGACAAGGCGATCGCGTGGACGCGGCAGCAGAAGTCGCTGGCCCCCGATGTGCCGTTCTTCACGTACTTCGCTCCCGGCGCGACTCACGCGCCTCATCACGTGCCGGAGGAGTGGGCGGACAAGTACAAGGGGCACTTCGATCAGGGCTGGGATGAGATCCGCAAGGAGACATTCGCCCGCCAGCTGGAGCTGGGGGTGATCCCGGCGGATGCCGTGCTCACCGAGCGCAGCCCCGGCATCCCGTCATGGGACGAGATGAGCGATCTCATCAAGCCGGCGCTGGCGCGTCAGATGGAGGTCTATGCAGGATTCCTCGAGTACGCCGACCATCATGTGGGGCGGCTCCTCGATGCGTATGAGGAGCTCGGGATCCTCGAGGACACACTCGTGTACGTGATCATCGGAGACAACGGAGCGAGCGCTGAGGGATCGATGCACGGAACCACGAACGAGGGCTTCACGATCAACCACATGAACGACATCGAGACCGAGCAGTACGTCGCCGATCACATCGACGACATCGGCACCCCGCGGTCGTACAACCACTATGCGGTGGGCTGGGCCCACGCGATGGACACGCCCTATCAGTGGACCAAGCAGGTGGCCAGCCATTGGGGCGGCACCCGCAACGGCACCATCGTCAGCTGGCCCGGTGGGGGAGTCGAGCAGGGCGCTGTCCGTCATCAGTTCAGCCACGTCATCGACGTCGCCCCGACCGTTCTCGAGGCCGCCGGGATCCCCGAGCCGTCGATGGTCAACGGCGTGACCCAGCGCCCGTACGAGGGGACGCCGATGAACTACAGCTTCGCGGCGGAGGATGCGGATGCCGACGAGCAGCACGAGACCCAGTACTTCGAGATGCTCGGCAACCGGGCGATCTACCACAAGGGGTGGACGGCGGTCGCGAAGCACAAGGACCCGTGGGCAGGCTCCTCGCACGGACTCGACGACGACGTGTGGGAACTCTACGACGTCGAGAAGGACTGGACGCAGTCGCACGATCTGGCGGCCGAAGAACCCGAGCGACTCGCGCATCTGCAGCGGCTCTTCCTGATCCAGGCGGCGCGTTTCAACGTGCTGCCGCTCGACATCCGCTCGGCGGAGAGGATGAACCCCGACATCGCGGGGCGTCCGCAGCTCGTCGTGAGCGACTCGCAGAAGTTCTACCCGGGCATGAAGCGGCTCAGCGAGAACACCTCGATCAACATCAAGAACAAGTCGTGGACCGTGACCGCGCAGGTCGGACTCCCCGAAGACGGTGCATCGGGGGTGGTGATCGCGCAGGGAGGAGCCTACGGTGGCTGGTCGTTCTACGCGCACGAGGGATCACTGGTCTTCGCCTACAACCTGTTGGGCATCGACATCGATATCGTGCGCTCCTCCGACCCGATCCCGGCTGGCGCCACAGAGCTGCGCGCGCATTTCGGGTACGACGGGGGAGGACTGGCCAAGGGCGGCACGGTGACGCTCTTCGCCGACGGGGTGTCCATCGGAGAAGGTCGTGTGAACAAGACGATCCCGTTCCAGTTCACCTTCGACGAGACGGTCGACGTCGGCGCCGATCTCGCCTCGCCCGTCTCACCCGACTACGGTGCGACGGGCAACGAGTTCACCGGAGAGATCGAGTGGGTGCGCATCGATCTCGGTGATGACGACCACTCGCATCTCATCGACGATGAGCACAAGCTCGCCGTCGCGATGCTCAAGCAGTAGCGAGGTCGGCCTCTCGCCTGCTGATCGTCGATGCGAGATCAGTAGGCGAGAAGCGCCGAGATCGCCTTCTGCAGCTGGAGCACGGCGATCACGAGCACGAGCGCGGCGTTGAGGACGCTCGTGTGGGAGGCGATCCAGGCCCGGATTCGATGCAGCGCGGGGTCGGCGGCTTCGCCCTTCACGAGGACGAGGACGACGGGGATGCCGATCGGCAGCACGCCGACGAGCCCGAACACGAGGAGCACGACGATACCGGCCATCGTGTCGAGTGCGGCCAGCCGCACGTCGAGCGCCGCCAGGATCGCGCAGGACAGGTCGACGGGGTTCAACAGGAAGATCCCGGTACCCAGCACCAGTGACCGGGTCGGGGTGAAGGTCTCCACGGACTTCAGCCATCCCGGAAGCTGAGGCGCGGCAGCGGTGACCTCGGTCGGTGAGGATGCCTGTGCCATCGCCAGCGTGTGGGCTCGCCCGCGGCGGTAGATCCAGACGGCGCCCAGGAGCAGGGAGATGCCGATCAGCAGTCGCACGATCGGCACCCAGAGGGGCGGGGCGTTGCGTTCGTGGATCTCGAAGAAGCCGAGCACGGCGAAACTCGCGAACACGCCGATGAAGACGCCCAGGGCCCAGCCGATCAGGAACATCACACCGTTCACGCGCGCTCGCTGCGACAGCAGCACCGCGACGAGCGCCATGATCGCGAGGGGGCTCATCACGACACCCAGTGCCAGCGGCAGCAGGGACAGCACCAGATCGGTCATCGATCCACTCGCCCTCGCTGCGCGTTCATTCCGAGTCCTCGTCCCTCGTCCCGTGTGTCGTGATCTGCTCTAGGGGGTCACGATGTCGAACCCCGGATCGCCCACGGCCAGAACGGACGTGAGGGTGCCGAAGGCAGACGCGTCACCGGTGATCTCCACGCCGGGACTGTCCGCATCTCCCGCGACGAGTGCGAGCAGGCGCGGCTTCGTCAGCGACAGCGATGCCTGCGCGGTCGAGGCGTCGGCCGTCTTCTCGATATAGACCAGCACCCCGTTTCGAAGGGTGACGCGGAAGTTGCGATCCTCGTCGGTGAGCGTGAAGTCGAGCGCGACATCGAGGTCCCACGCGCGCGGACCGTCGACCGAGATCGCGACCGAGTCGAAGAGCTGCTCGGCGGTCAGCTGTGCAACGATCTCGGGTGCATTCGTGGTGGTCGGAGTGCCGAAGTTGCCAGTGCGCAGCTCGGTCGCTCCCGACATGTAGAAGTTCCGCCAGGTGCCGTTCTCGGCGCCGTACGCCAACTGCTCGAGAGTCGCCGCATAGAGCTCGCGCACCGCGACATTGTCCGGGGCGGTGAATACTGCGTGGTCGAGGAGCGTGGCAGCCCATCGAAAATCGCCCTCGTCATATGCTGCCCGCGCGGCATCGACGATGCGCTCGATGCCGCCGGCCAGCGCGACGTAGCGCTCGCCGAGAGCCTTCGGCGGATGCGGCCAGAGGCGGGCGGGGTTGCCGTCGAACCAGCCCATGTACCGCTGATAGATCGCCTTCACGTTGTGGCTCACGCTGCCGTAGTACCCGCGGGCGTGCCATGAGTTCTCGAGGATCGGGGGCAGCTGGATCTCCTCGGCGATCTCGGTGCCGGTCATGCCCTGGTTGGTCATGCGCAGGGTCTGATCGTGCAGATAGGAGTAAAGGTCTCGCTGCAGGCCGAGGAACTCGATGAGTTCGGCGTTGCCCCACGTCGGCCAGTGGTGCGAGGTGAAGACGACGTCGGCCTGATCTCCGTAGCGCTCGATGGCTTCGGTGAGGTATCGCGACCACACATGGGGATCCCGCACGAGAGCGCCGCGGAGAGTCAGCAGGTTGTGCAGGGTGTGGGTGGCGTTCTCGGCCATGCACAGCGCGCGGTACTTCGGGAATAGGAAGTGCATCTCGGCCGGAGCCTCGGTGCCAGGAGCCATCTGGAACTCGATGACGAGTCCATCGATCGTGTGGGACTCGCCCGTCTCCGCGATCTCGATCGTCGGCGGGATGATTCCCGCGTGTCCGGTGGACGTGGTCTGTCCGAGGCCCGCGCCGAGAGCACCCTTCGCGCTGCGCTCGAGGGCGGCGCCGTACATGTATCCGGCCCGTCGCCCCATAGCCGTGCCCGCGTAGACGTTCTCCGCCACCGCCTCGGCGACAGTCCCCTCGGGGGCGATGATCTGCACTCGCCCCGACTCGACATCGTCCTTCGACGCGATGCCGAAGATCCCGCCGAAATGGTCGATGTGACTGTGAGTGAAGATGACGGCCACCACCGGGCGGTCTCCGCGATGCTGCCGGTACAGCGAGAGAGCTGCTTCGGCGGTCTCCTTCGAGATGAGCGGGTCGACGACGATCACGCCCGTGTCCGATTCGATGAAGCTCACGTTCGACAGGTCGAAACCGCGTACCTGGTAGACGCCCTCGACGACCTCGAAGAGGCCGTGTTTGGCGACGAGCGTCGACTGGCGCCACAGGCTCGGATTCACCGTGTCGGGGGCATCGCCGGTGATGAAGTCATAGCTGTCGGCATCCCAGACGACGTTGCCGTCGTCATCGTGCACGACAGCGGGACTGAGCGTGCCGAGGTACCCGCGGTCCGCGGCCTCGAAGTCCCGGGTGTCATCGAAGGGCAGCGCCGCCTTGAGCGCCTCCTGCTGCCTTCTGATCGCCGGTGTCGCATCGTTCTGAACCATCGTCGCCTCCTGGAATCTGCCGAAACACCATCCGTGTGTCGACCTTCTCAGGGCCGCGCCGATGCGGCATGCGTGGACTCACCCTTCCCAGGTGAGGTGACCGAGCGGATCACAGCGGCTGGATCGGATGCTCATCAGGCACCGTGCGACCGGCTCTGGAGTCGGCGCGGACCACGAAAGGCCGCCTGAAGCCAGGCGGCCTTTCGTTCGTATCCATGGGATCCGCGTGCGAACTGTCAAAGTTCCGCGTAAACCTATGTGTGCCCCCGACTGGAATCGAACCAGCGACCTACGGTACCGGAAACCGGCGCTCTATCCACTGAGCTACGGAGGCGTACCGGTCGACAATATCACTGCTCGGGCGTGGTCTCCGACCCTCCGGCCTCGGTGACCGGCGCGTCGCCGAGTTCCGCGAGCGCTGCGGCGAGCTTCTCCGCCAGGTACCGGTGGCCGTCGGTCGAGGGATGCCGGCGTCCGACCTCGACGTCGATCACCGACAGGTAGTTCTGATCCGTGATCCAGTTCTGCGCGATGGGGGAGATGTACCACCACCCCCGGGCTGCGGCGAGCTCACCGAGGTCGGTGTCGATACGGGCGGTCTCGGTTCCGACGGGAAGCTCGTGAGGCGCGGGACCGAGAATGACGATCGCTGCCGCAGGGTACTTCGCGGACATCGCGTCCCACGCCGCGGTCACGGCCTCACGGTAACCGGCCTCTCCTTGGGCTCGATCGTTGATCGACCCCTGCATGATGATCAGATCGGGGGTGAGCGTCGGGTCGAGTGCGGCGATGCGCTCGCCGAAGGCAGGACCGTCGAGTCCGGGCTTCAGGTACCCGCTGCCGCGGACGCCGTTCACGATGGTCTCTCCGTCGATCAGATCCGCGAGAACGTACGCGTAGCCGAGCGTCGGCTCGGTCGCAGCTGACCCGTAGGTCCAGGAATCCCCGAACACCAGAACGGTCGGATGCTCGGGGAGCAGCAGCGGCACGGGGGCGATCGTGACTGCCTCGTCGGCGGCGGCAGCGGCTCCGACGGGCGCAGAAGACGGCACCGGAACCCACGGACGCCACACCCCGAGGACGACCGCGGCGAGAGCCAGGATCACGGCGACGGCGAGGCCCGCGACGGGCAGGCGGTGGCGGACGGATGCGGCCTTCATGGCATGACTGTAGATCACGATCCGGCCCTCGCAAATTCGGGCGCGTGACGCGCCGTAAACTGGGACGGCTATGAACCCTGAAACGCTCGCCGAAGCCCTCCTCGCCGTCCTCGCACCGATCGCCGAGGAACGACGTCCGGGCGAGCCGCTCGCGCTCGCCGCATCCGACATCGTGCTCGACCGTCCGCGCAACCGGGATCACGGCGATTGGGCCTCGAACATCGCGATGCGCCTGGCGAAGCCGTTCGGCACCAACCCCCGGCAACTCGCCCAGCAGATCGCCGACGGACTCGCCGAGGTCGACGGCATCGCGAGCACCGAGGTCGCAGGCCCCGGGTTCATCAACATCCGCCTCGACGCGGCGGCCGCCGGCGCGCTGGCCAAGGTCATCGTCGACGCTGGCATCGAGTACGGCCACAACGTCACCCAGGCCGGGCAGAGCATCAACATCGAGTTCGTGAGCGCGAACCCGACCGGTCCGCTGCACATCGGCCACACGCGCTGGGCAGCGCTCGGCGATGCGATCGCGCGCGTTCTCGCAGCATCCGGTGCGACCGTCGCCCGTGAGTACTACATCAACGACGCCGGCGTGCAGATGGAGCGCTTCGCGAACTCCGTGCTCGCGGCGGCCAAGGGCGAGCCGACGCCCGAGGGCGGCTACGCCGGAAGCTACATCGGCGATCTCGCCGCGCGAGTCCTCGCCGCACGCCCGGACCTGCTCGAGCTTCCCGACGACGAGCAGGTGATCGTCACGCGCGAACTCGCCTATGAGTACCAGCTCGATGAGCAGAAGCAGTCGTTGTCGAAGTTCAACGTCGACTTCGACGTCTGGTTCTCTGAGCGCACGCTGCATGCCAAGGGCGCCGACGGAACGAGCCTCGTCGACCAGGCCGTCGATCGTCTGCGCGAGCAGGGACATGTCTTCGACGACGAGGGCGCCGTCTGGGTGCGCACGACCGACTTCGGTGACGACAAGGACCGTGTGATCCGTCGCTCGAACGGCGAGTACACCTACTTCGCCGCCGATGCCGCGTATTACCTCAACAAGGGCGACCGCGGCTTCGAATACAAGCTCTACCTTCTGGGCGCCGACCACCACGGTTACGTCCACCGCCTCAAGGCGATCGCGGGGGCTGCGGGCGAGGACCCCGAGAAGAACGTCGAGGTGCTGATCGGTCAGCTCGTCTCAGTCGGCGGGGCGCGCCTCAGCAAGCGTGCCGGCAACATCATCGAGATGGACGACCTGCGCGAGTGGCTCGGCACCGATGCACTGCGCTACTCGCTGGAGCGCTCGCCTGCCGACTCACCGCTGGCGCTCGACCCGGAACTTCTGCAGAAGCGCACGAACGACAACCCCGTCTTCTACGTGCAGTACGCACACGCCCGCACGCACAACGTGGCGCGCAATGCCGCCGACTCTGGCGTCGATCGCTCGGATTTCGCACCCGAGACGCTCACGCACGAGACGGAGGGCGCGCTGCTGGGCGCTCTGCAGGAGTTCCCGCGAATCGTGGCGTTCGCCGCAGAGGTCCGTGAGCCGCACCGCGTCGCGCGCTACCTCGAGGAGCTCGCCGGCCTGTACCACCGCTGGTACGACAACTGCCGCGTGATCCCCCAGGGCGACGACCCGATCGAGACAGTGCATCGCACGCGCCTGTGGCTCAACGATGCCGCGGGGCAGGTCTTCCGCAACGGTCTCGACCTCCTTGGCGTGTCCGCTCCCGAGCGGATGTGACTCGGCTTCCGTCCGCGCCGTAGGGCAGGATGGCAGCATGAGCGACGACAACCACACCCTCCCTTATCCCGCCGCTGATTCCGAGCATCCGACGCTCGTGATCCCGGGCGAGAAGGGGGCTGCGGATGCTGTCGCCGCGCCCGCGAAGCGCAAGCGCAAGAGGTGGCCGTGGGTGCTGCTCATCATCGTGGTCGTGCTGGCACTGCTGGCCGTCGCAGCGGAGCTCGTGGTGCGGTCGGTCCTTCCCGGAATCGTCCGCGGGATCGTGATCGATCAGCTCGATCTGCCCGCCGACCAGAAGCTCGACGTACAGGCTGACGGCATCCTGATCCCGCAGTTGATCGGGGGAACGCTCGACACCCTCCATCTCTCTTCGGATTCGGTGACGTTGCAGGGGATCACCGGCGCGGTCGACGTCACCGCCACCGGGGTTCCGCTGCGTGGCGGCGACCTGAGCGGGGCGACAGGGACGATCCGGATCGACGAATCGCAGTTCACCACCCTGCTCGCCGGCACCGATCTTCCCGTCGACACCGTGACGCTCGAGGCTCCGAACGCGACCGTCGCCGGAACTGTGAGCGTCCTCGGCATCGCGATCCCGGTCTCGCTCACTGTGACGCCGGGCATCGCGGAGGGAGACCTCGAGTTGACGCCCGTGGGGCTCACGATCGGCGGCCTCGAGGTCGACGCCGATCAGGTCGGATCCTCTCTCGGATCCTTGGGCGATCGCCTCACCGAGACGCAACGTGTGTGCATCGCCGACCAGCTCCCCGCCGGCATCACCCTGACGGGGCTCGAGATCGACGGCACGGAGGCTGTGATCGACGTGGACGTCGACGGTGCGATCGCGACCGACGCGAGCCTGCTCGACAACGGCGTGTGCCCCCAGAGCTGAGGTCAGTCGGCGGTGGTGCCGGTGCGGAACTCCTTCTCGGCCTTCTGCGCGGCGCGGAGCTCCGTGGTCGCGAGAGCGACCTCGGCTTCGGCACGCTGCACGCGCCGCTGCGGGAACGTCGTCGCACCGAATCGGGCGTGCACGCGGTCGCGACGCTCCTCCTCCGATGTGACGATGTACGCGCAGGAGATCAGGATCACCTGGGTCGACAGATTGAGCCAGATCAGCAGCGCCAGCAGTGAGGCGAACGACGCGAGCAGCGGATTGCTGGTGGCACCTCCGATGAACAGCCCCGACAGCTCCTGCAGCACGAGGAGCCCGATCCCGCCGAGCAGCGAGCCTGCCCACAGCGATCGTGCAGACGGACGAGTACCCGAGAGCAGCCGGAAGACACCGGCGATCAGGGCGGTGTCGAGCGCGAGCACGACGACGAGCGACACGATGCGGATGCTCCAGGTCGCCGCGGGGGAGTCGTCGGCGATGCCGAACAGGCCTGAGATCCAGGTGATGCCGATACGCCCGATGAAGGTGACCGCCGCCGCGGCGACGAAGAGCACAGCGACGCCGACTGCGAGAAGGAGGTTGCGGAGCATGACCCAGATGAACAGGATGTCCGCGTGCGAGGTGCCGGCGAGCACCCGGACCGCTGTACGCAGCGACCCGACCGCGCCGAGCGCGGAGCCGACCAGAGCGATGGTCGACACTGCACCAGTGATCGACAGTGAGATCGGCTCGCGCAGGTCGTCGGGATCAACGACGCCTCCTTCGCCGATGAGACCGGGAACGACCGACTGCACTGCCGCGATGATCGCCTTCCATGCGTCGGGATTGCCTGCGAGCCACAGCGCCGCGATCGAGAACCCGAGCAGGACGCCCGCGAACACGCTGAACAGCGCCCGGTACGTCACGCTGTCGGCGAGCATGGGGCCTCGACGCTCCGAGTACAGCAGGAAAGCGCGGACCGGCCGCCGCGTCAGCGCCCAGCGGATGGCCGCCGCGCTCACTCGCGCGATCGGGCCGGGACGGTCGGCATCGGGTGCTGCGGAGTCGGTGCTCATGCCACCACCTTACGAGTGGCCGACAAGTGCTTTCAGGGGGTTGACGTCGGGCGTCACCATGACGGATGCGGCATGGAGGGTGCCCTAGAATCGGGGTCAACCTCGCAGTGCGCGTTCCCGCCCGAGACCCGTCCCACGATTGGTGTTCCTTGCTTTCCCCTGCCGATTCGCTCGCCCCGGAATGGCTCGTCGAGCCCGACGACGCGAACGATCTCCCGACCGCCGTGTGGCCTGCGTCCACGATCCGCGACTCCGACGGGGTCGTCCAGCTGGCCGGCATCGCCGCCACCGCGCTCGCCCGGACTTACGGCACACCGCTCCTCGTGATCGACGAGGACGAGGTGCGCACCCGCGCACGGGCGTTCAGGCTCGCCTTCGACACGGCCGCCGCCGACCACGGCACGACCGCTCAGGTCTACTACGCGGGCAAGGCGCTGCTGACCACGACGATCGCCCGATGGGTGGTCGATGAGGGACTCCGCATCGACGTGTGCACCGGGGGAGAGCTCGAGGTCGCTCTCGCCGCGGGAGTCGCTCCGGCATCGATGGGTTTCCACGGGAACAACAAGTCCGTCGCCGAGCTCGAACGCGCCGTCGAGGTGGGCGTCGGGACGATCATCGTCGACAGCGAGATCGAGATCGAGCGGCTGGCGGCGATCACCGCTCGGACCGGCACGACCCAGCGCGTGCTGGTGCGGGTCATCAGCGGCGTGCACGCCGAGACGCATGACTTCCTCGCGACCGCCCACGAAGACCAGAAATTCGGCTTCCCGCTGCCCGAAGCGGAGCAGGCCGTCGCTCGCATCCGCGAGATCTCCGGCATCGACTTCGCCGGTCTCCACTGCCACATCGGCTCGCAGATCTTCGGCGTCGCCGGTTTCCGTGAATCCGCGTCCCGCGTGCTCGAGCTCCATGCCGCACTCCTCGAGGGCGGGCCCGTGCCTCAGCTCAATCTGGGCGGCGGCTTCGGCATCGCCTACACGAGCGTCGACGACCCGACACCGATCGAGACGCTCGCGGGAGAGATCGTGACCGCGGTCGCCGAAGGCTGTGCGGCACGCGGCATCGCTATTCCGGCACTCTCGTTCGAACCCGGCCGAGCCATCGTCGGCACCGCCGGCGTGACGATCTACGAGGTAGGGACGACGAAAGACGTGGCGCTGGAGTCCGGTGCGACCCGTCGATACATCAGCGTCGACGGAGGCATGAGCGACAACGCCCGTCCCGCACTCTACGGAGCCCAGTTCTCGGCCCGCCTGGCCTCACGAGTCGGCGTCGGCGCTCCGCAGCTCAGCCGCGTCGTCGGCAAGCACTGCGAGTCGGGTGACATCGTCGTCGATCACGAGTTCCTCCCGGCCGACGTCACGCCCGGCGACCTCCTGGCGGTCCCTGCGACGGGTGCGTACTGCGCTCCGCTGGCGAGCAACTACAACCATGTTCCGCGTCCTCCGATCGTCGCCGTTCGCGACGGTCGGTCGACGGTCATCGTCCGCGGCGAGACGATCGCCGATGTCCTCTCTCGGGATGCGGGCATCGACATGCCCCAGAACCACCGGTGAGCCGCGCGTCACGCGATGCGGCGACCGACGACACACGACTGATCCACCCTCCTAAGGAGTAGCAATGACGACTGAGTACCGACGACTTCGGGTGGCGCTTCTGGGCGCCGGCGCGGTCGGCTCCCAGGTGGCCGACCTCCTGCTGCGTCACGGCGACGAGCTCGCCGACCGCGCGGGGGCCTCGCTCGAACTGGCGGGCATCGCCGTGCGCAACCTCGACGCACCCCGTGAGACGGACCTGCCGAAGGAGCTGTTCACGACCGATGCGGAGTCGCTGATCCTCGGCTCCGACATCGTGATCGAGCTGATCGGCGGAATCGAGCCGGCGCGCACGAGCATCCTGCAGGCGATCGGCTCCGGCGCAGACGTCGTCACCGCCAACAAAGCGCTGCTCGCCACGCACGGCCCCGAGCTGTTCGAGGCTGCCGACCGTGTCGGCGCCTCCGTCTACTACGAGGCCGCTGCCGCCGGTGCGATCCCGATCATCCGCCCGCTGCGCGACTCGCTCGCCGGCGACCGGGTGGTGCGCATCATGGGCATCGTGAACGGCACGACCAACTACATCCTCGACCGCATGGACACCGAGGGCGCCGACTTCGCCGACGTGCTCGCCGACGCACAGCGCCTCGGCTACGCGGAGGCCGACCCGACGGCCGACGTCGAGGGCTACGACGCAGCGCAGAAGGCCGCGATCCTCGCCAGCCTCGCCTTCCACACGGCCGTCCCGCTCGACGCCGTCTACCGCGAGGGCATCACCTCGATCACCGCATCGATGATCGACGAGGCTCGGGCGGCCGGATTCGTGATCAAGCTGCTCGCCGTCTGCGAGCGCATCGAGGCCAACGGCGCCGAGTCGATCTCGGTGCGCGTCTACCCGGCGCTCGTCCCGAAGACCCACCCGCTCGCGTCGGTCCACGGCGCGAACAACGCGGTGTTCGTCGAGGCGGAGGCGGCCGGATCGCTCATGTTCTACGGCGCAGGTGCCGGTGGCGTGCAGACGGCATCCGCCGTTCTCGGCGACGTCGTCTCGGCAGCTCGACGCCACATCGCCGGCGGCGTGGGCGTCGGGGAGTCCACCAGGGCGAACCTGCCGGTCGTGCCGATCGGCCACGTCACCACGCGCTACCAGATCACTCTCGAGGTCTCGGACGCCCCCGGTGTCCTCGCGACCGTCGCCGGGATCCTGAGCGACGGCGACGTCTCGGTCGCCACTGTCGTCCAGACGGTCGAGGGCGAAGCCGAGCCCACCGCCCGTCTCGTCATCGGTACGCACCGCGCCACCGATGCGGCTCTCAGCGCGACCGTCGACGCACTCGCCGACAGCTCGGTCGTCGAGCGCGTCGTGTCTGTGCTGCGCGTGGAAGGCGAATGACGGTGGCATCAGCGCGCACGGTCGAGGTGACCGTACCCGCCACCAGCGCGAACCTGGGCCCCGGCTTCGACACGCTCGGTCTCGCGCTGAGCGTCTACGACACCCTCGTGGTCACGGAACTCCCCGCCGGTGAGGTCGAGATCGAGGTCTCGGGTTCCGGCGCGGCCGAGATCCCGCGTGATGCGTCGAACCTGATCGTCCGTACGATCGCGCATGTCTACGCCGACGTCGATCGTCCGCTTCCGGGTCTGCGCATCGTGGCCGAGAACGGGGTGCCGCACGGTCGTGGTCTCGGCTCCTCCGGAGCGGCCGTGGCCGCAGGCATCCTGACGGCCAAGGGCCTGCTCGAGGGTGACGTCGAGATCAGCGACGCCGATATGCTGCGCCTCGCTACCGAGATCGAAGGGCACCCCGACAACGTGGCACCCGCCCTCTTCGGTGGACTCACGATCGCGTGGATGGGGGAGCGGGGCGCGCAGCACAAGAAGCTGCTCGTGCACCGCGGTGTCTCTCCGCTGGTGCTCGTCCCTTCGTACACGATGTCGACCTCGAAGGCCCGTTCGCTGCAGCCGCCTCAGGTGTCGACCGCCGATGCGGTGTTCAACGTCTCTCGCTCGGCGCTGCTCATCGCGGCTCTCACCCAGAGCCCCGAGCTGCTGCTCGACGCCACGGCCGATCGCCTCCATCAGGACTATCGCGCCGAGGCGATGCCCGAGACGCAGCGCCTCGTGCAGGCTCTGCGCTCCGCGGGTTTCGCCGCTGTGGTGTCCGGCGCCGGACCCAGTGTGCTCGTGCTCGCCGACGGCCCCGGCAGTCGTCAGGATGCCGTGGAACTCGCCGAGTCCACCACCGACACCCCGTGGGAAGCGCTGCTGCTCGCGGTCGACGTGCGTGGTGGTACAGTGGGGAATCGAGCGGAGGGCTCCACGTAACTGCGTGAATCTGGCCCCATTGCAACTCTGCAAGACCCGCACGCAAACCCCTGTGGCACTGCTCTCACCGAGAACTCGTTCTTTTCGAGAACCCAGTGCCGAGGCTGGCTGACGCCGAGCGTCAGCCCGTGCGACCGCGCGCAGCACCCGTTGTGCGCGTACCGCTCACGTCTCCGAGACCAAAGAGGGAGTACTCGTGGAGAATTTCTCCGAGACCCAGAACGACCAGGCGGCACCCGCCGCCGCTGCTCCGGCCAAGGCCGCGAGCTCCGACGCCGCGACCACCGCTGCGACCGAAGTCGCCCCGGCCCGCAAGCGTGCACCGCGCCGCGCGACCACCGCGACGGCGTCCGCCAAGGCTGAGAAGGCCGCTGCTGCCGCGGACAGCGCACCCGCGAAGTCCGAGGCGCCCGCGAAGTCCGAGGCGCCCGCGAAGTCCGAGGCGCCCGCCGCCGACGCTCCGGCAGCCGAGGCCGCACCCAAGGCGAAGGCTCCTCGTCGCAGCCGCGCGAAGAAGGCCGACGCCGAGCCCGCCGCCGAGGCACCCGCCGCGGCCGAGTCGTCTGCAGCTCCTGCCGCTGACGCTGCTCCGGCCGGCGATGCGGCTCCTGCCGCCGACTCGTCCGACACGCCTGCGAAGACCACCGGTCGCGGACGACGCACCGCCAAGAAGCCTGCGGCAGACTCCGACGCTCCGGCCGCCGAGAAGCCCGCCGAGTCCGCCCCGGCAGACTCCGCACCCGCCGCCGATTCCTCCTCCGACTCCGCTGACGGCGGCGACGAGCAGGGTGGCCGCGGTCGCAACCGCAACCGCAGCCGCAACCGGGGACGCGGACAGAACGGAAACGGTCAGGCCGGCGAGCAGCAGCAGGCTCAGCAGCCGCAGCAGCAGAACGTCTCCGATGACGAGGGCGGCAACGGCCGCAACCGTCAGCGCAACAAGCGCCGCGGCGGAGCGCCGACCGACGAGTTCGACACCGAGATCGGCGAGGACGACGTCCTGATCCCGATCGCCGGAATCCTCGACGTGCTCGACAACTATGCCTTCGTCCGCACGACCGGCTACCTCGCCGGCCCCAGCGACGTCTACGTCTCGCTCGGACAGGTCAAGAAGTACAACCTGCGCAAGGGCGACGCGATCGTCGGCTCGATCAAGCAGCCTCGCGAGGGCGAGCAGCAGGGCCGTCAGAAGTACAACGCGCTGGTCAAGGTCGACTCGATCAACGGCCTGTCGATCGACGACGCGGCCACCCGCGTCGAGTTCGGCAAGCTCACCCCGCTCTACCCGCAGGAGCGTCTGCGTCTCGAGACGGCTCCCGAGAAGCTGACCCAGCGCATCATCGACCTGGTCGCCCCGATCGGCAAGGGACAGCGCGGCCTCATCGTCGCTCCGCCCAAGGCCGGCAAGACGATCGTCCTGCAGCAGATCGCCAACGCGATCGCGCAGAACAACCCCGAGGTCCACCTCATGGTCGTGCTCGTCGACGAGCGCCCCGAAGAGGTCACCGACATGGAGCGCACCGTCAAGGGCGAGGTCATCGCCTCGACCTTCGACCGTCCGGCAGAAGACCACACCACGGTCGCCGAGCTCGCCATCGAGCGCGCCAAGCGTCTCGTCGAGCTGGGCCGCGACGTCGTCGTGCTGCTCGACTCGATCACCCGCCTCGGCCGTGCGTACAACCTCGCGGCTCCGGCATCCGGACGCGTGCTCTCGGGCGGCGTCGACGCGTCGGCGCTGTACCCGCCCAAGCGCTTCTTCGGCGCCGCGCGCAACATCGAGAACGGCGGATCCCTCACGATCCTCGCCACGGCTCTCGTCGAGACCGGCTCCAAGATGGACGAGGTCATCTTCGAGGAGTTCAAGGGCACCGGCAACAGCGAGCTGCGTCTGTCGCGTCAGCTCGCCGACAAGCGCATCTTCCCGGCCGTCGACGTCAACGCGTCGAGCACCCGCCGCGAAGAGATGCTGCTGTCGACCGATGAGGTCAAGATCACCTGGAAGCTGCGTCGTGCCCTCGCGGGCCTCGACCAGCAGCAGGCTCTCGAGGTCGTCCTGGGCAAGCTCAGGGAGACCCACTCGAACGTCGAGTTCCTGGTGCAGATGCAGAAGTCGATCCCGACGCTCCCCTCGGGCGCGCACGGTCACGACAACAACATCCGCTGAGCGGAGCCACTGTGTTCGAGTCCGTCCAGACTCTGATCGACGAGCATCGCCGGGTGCAGGAGGAACTCTCCGACCCGGCGGTGCACGCCGATGCTGCTCGAGCGAAGCGCGTCAACCGCCGCTACGCCGAGCTGTCCAGGATCGTCGCCGCCCACGAGGCGTGGGTGGCGGCATCCGACGATCTGGACGCGGCACGTGAACTCGCCCGCGAGGACGATGCGTTCGCCGATGAGGTCCCCGGTCTCGAAGAGAGCGTTCAAGCGGCGCAGGAGAAACTCCGGCGCCTGCTGATCCCGCGGGATCCGGACGACGCGCGAGACGTGATCATGGAGATCAAAGCGGGGGAGGGCGGTGCCGAATCGGCGCTGTTCGCCGCTGACCTGCTTCGGATGTACATCCAGTACGCGGCGTCGAAGGGCTGGAAGACCGAGCTCCTCGAGCGCAATGAATCCGATCTCGGCGGGTACAAGGACGTCCAGGTCGCGATCAAGGGATCGTCCACGGATCCCGCTCAGGGCGTCTGGGCCCACCTCAAGTACGAGGGCGGCGTGCACCGGGTGCAGCGTGTGCCCGCGACCGAGTCGCAGGGCCGCATCCACACCTCGACCACCGGCGTGCTGGTGTTCCCCGAGGTGGATGAGCCCGACGAGATCGCGATCAACCAGAACGATCTCAAGATCGACGTCTTCCGCTCTTCGGGGCCTGGCGGTCAGTCGGTGAACACGACAGACTCGGCCGTGCGCATCACGCACCTTGCCAGCGGCATCGTCGTGTCGATGCAGAACGAGAAGTCGCAGCTGCAGAACCGCGAGGCTGCGATGCGCGTGCTGCGTGCACGACTGCTGGCGAAGCAGCAGGAAGAACTGGATGCCGCGGCATCCGACGCGCGCAAGTCGCAGATCCGCGGCATGGACCGCTCCGAGCGCATCCGCACGTACAACTTTCCCGAGAACCGCATCGCCGACCACCGCACCGGATTCAAGGCGTACAACCTCGACCAGGTGATGGACGGCGCGCTCGAGCCGATCATCGAGAGTGCGATTCAGGCGGACGAAGAGGCGCGGCTCGCCGCCGTCGGCTCGGAGTCCTGACCGGAGTCCTGCTCCGCTGCCGAGCGTCGACGCTTGCTCGTCCTCAGATCCGTGCCGCGTAACGATGCTCGGGTCGTCCGGTGGCTCCATAACGCAGCCTCACCTCGACCACGGTCCGCGCAGCGAGCGCGGCGAGATGACGCTGTGCCGTGGCCCGGGATATCCCGACGCGCTCTCCGACCTCTGCCGCCGACGCCTCTCCGTCGCCGAGGGCGGCGAGCACGAGCTGTTCGGTGGCGGAGCGCGAGACCGAGACCGGCTCTCCCGAGCCGTGCAGGATCGCGAGCGCCCGGTCGACGTCGTCCTGCTGCAGAGGACGGTCCCCGGCGAGGAGGTTGCGGTAGCGCACGTACCGGTCGAGCAGTCCGGTGAGTGCGCGTCGGTCGAACGGCTTGAGAAGATACCCCGCGGCGCCCGATCTCATTGCACGACGTACCGTCGGAGCGTCATCGGCCGCCGAGATGAGGATCGCATCGACGCCGGCATCCTGCACGAGTGCGATTCCGTCGCCATCCGGCAGATAGACGTCGGCCAGCAGCAGATCCGGACGCGAGGAGCGGATGCTCTCCCGAGCCTCCGCGACGGATCGCACCGGCTCGAGCGCGATGAAGCCGGGCTGCTCGTCGACGATTCCCCTGTGCAGCTGCCCGACGCGGAAGTCGTCGTCGAGGATGAGGACGCGCACGGGGTCTGTCATGGATTCTCCTTCTGAGCTGTCGTGATGGGGGAGACGGCGCCGCTGATGCGCGCCGCGAACACGGCGCCATGGTGCGCTCCTCCGGGGTCGATGATCCAGAGCTCGCCGCCGCTTCGTCGTGCGATCTCGCGGGCCAGAGGGAGCCCGATGCCGTGACCGTGCACGCCGGTGTCGGCGTCGCCAGGGCCGGTGGCGTCCTCGGAGGTGCTGCTGTTCTCGCGGGTGCGGGCGTCGGAGGAGGGGCGCGGCGACAGAGGGTCGACATCGCCGAGACCCGCTCCCGAGTCCGCCACCGTGACCACGAGCGCATCACCGTCGCCGAGCACGGCGACCTCGACCCAGCGCGGGGACCTCTCTCCGGCGACGGCCGCTGTCACGGCGTTGTCGATCAGATTGCCCAGCACGGCAGCGACGTCCTCCGGCGCTGCCACACTTCCGACCAGTTGTGTCTCGTCTGCGATGCGCAGCGCGACGCCGCGCTCACCCGCCTCGACGCCCTTGGCGCCGAGGAAGGAGTGCAGAAAAGGGTCGCCCAGCAGATCGAGGCCCGTGACGGGGAAGGCGACCGAGCCGCGCTCGACCAGCTCTCCGAGAAAAGCCCGCGCATCCGCTACCCGTTCGGCGTCGATGAGTCCTGCGGCGACGTGCATCCGGTTCGCGAACTCGTGCCGCTGCACGCGGAGCGCAGCGGTCATGGTGCGCACCGTCTCCAGCCGTTCGGTCAGGGCGATGAGGTCGGTGCGATCGCGGACGATCAGCACATCGCCGAGCGCGCGTCCGTCACGCACCACGGGGCGCGAATCGAGGTACAGCACTCGGTCGTCCACGACGGCGCTGGATCGCATCCGATCGCCCGTGACGGTCTCGAGCACTGCAGAAGGGAGCCCGAGCTCCGCGAGAGGGCGGCCGACCGCGGTGTCGAGTCCCAGCATCCGGTCCGCGGCGTCGTTGCTCACCCTGACGATCCCGGCGGTGTCCACGGCGAGCACTCCGTCATCGACGCCGTTCAGCACGGCCGTCTGGTTCTGCACGAGCGCCACGAGCTCCTCGGGTTGGACTCCGAGAGTGAGGCGCTCCCAGCGGCCGCGCAGGACGAGGAATGCGAGAGCGGCCAGCGCCAGAGCTCCGAGCGCGGTGAGCCCGATCACGGCGAGCAGCGGGGGCAGGTCGTCGAAGACCCCTGTTCGTTCGAACCCGACGCTGATCTCGCCGACGGGCGTCCCTGCGTCGTCGCGGACGGGGACCTTCGCCCGCGCGGACTCGCCGAGCGTGCCGGTCTGCCAGTCCACGATCTCGTTCCCTTCGAGGACCTCCTCGAAGGGAGTGCTGACGACTTCGCCGATGCGCGAGCTGATCGGATGGGCGAGGCGGATGCCATCCTCATCCGTGATCACGACGAACAGTGCACCCGTGCGGGCCGACACGCCCATCGCGATGCGCTGCAGATCTCCGTCTCTGAGCGATTCGGCGTCCGGTGCATCGTTCGCGGCAGAGATGAGCGCGACCTCTGCCCGCACCTGCGGATCCTCTGCCAGCGTCCTGGCTATGCCGAGAGCGGTGGACTCGGCCTCGGCGCGCAGCTGCTGGACGGCGACAGCGAGGTACACGCCCGTGCACAGCGCGACCACGAGCGCGACGGTGGCGAGGTGCAGCAGGAGCGTGCGCGTCGCGAAACGCGGTCTGATCGTCGTCGTCCTCGACACGGTGCTCCTTTCGCGCAATATGCGCAGAACCCACGCTACGCGCACAACGTCCGGGAATGCGGGATACCGCACCCGCACACGGCGCATTGCCTAGTCTCGTCAGGATCCGTCGCAGATGACGGTGCGACGACGAAGGAGTCACCGTATGCCCGACATGCTCACCGCCCTGCCCGCGGCCGCAGAAGAGGCACCCACGTACGACGTGGCGTTCGTGCCGCCGGAGTGGGTTCTCGTCCTCCTCGGATTCACCATGGTGCTGGCGTTCATGACGCTGATCATGACGAAGCGCCTGACGCCCATGGTGGCGCTGATCCTGGTACCCACCGTCTTCGGCCTCTTCGCCGGTGCGGGCCTTGGCCTCGGCGACATGATCCTCGACTCGATCGCCACCATGGCGCCGACCGCCGCGCTGCTGATGTTCGCGATCATGTTCTTCGGCATCATGATCGACGTCGGCCTGTTCGACCCGCTCATCCGGATGATCACGCGCCTGCTCGGCGACGACCCCGCGAAGGTCGTGCTCGGCACGGCGATCCTCGCGGGTGCGGTCTCCCTGGACGGAGACGGGTCCACGACGTTCATCATCACGACCTCTGCGATGCTGCCCATCTACCTGCGGCTCGGCATGAGCCCCGTGGTGCTCACCTGCGTGGCCGGACTCATGAACGGCACGCTGAACATCGTGCCGTGGGGTGGCCCGACGGTGCGCGCGGCGACAGCCCTCGGCCTGCAGCCCACGGAGATCTTCGTGCCGATGCTCCCAGCCCTCGGTGTCGGCATCCTCGTGACGCTGGGCTTCGCGTGGATGCTCGGCCTGCAGGAGCGCAGACGGCTCGGACGGCTCGACTCCGACGGGCGGCTCACCGGGGTCGACGGCGGGGCGCTCTCGACGCTTCCCAAGCTCTTCCGCGGCTCCGATGCGACACCGGGCGCCCGTGCCGCGCTGCGCACCGGCAACATCGTCGTGGTGTCCGGTGGGCGCGGCCCCGTCGCCGCTGCGAGCGTCGACCTCGCGGACACCGCGATGGCCGACACGATGCTCGACCCCGCGCGTCCGACACTCCGACCGAAGCTGATCTGGTTCAACCTCGCGCTCACGCTCGCCGTGATGGTGCTGCTGGTGCTCGACATCATGCCGCTCCCGTACGTCTTCATGGTCGGTGCCGCTGTGGCCCTTCTGGTGAACTTCCGCGGGATCAAGGATCAGGCGTCCGAGATCGTCGCTCACGCGCCGAGCATCGTGGGGGTCGTGTCGATGGTGATCGCCGCCGGCGTGCTGGTCGGGGTCCTGTCGGGCACCGGGATGGTCGATGCCATGGCTACCTGGATCACCGACGTGCTCCCGCCGGCGCTCGGACCGTTCCTCGCGCCCATCACGGGGCTCCTGTCGATCCCGTTCACGTTCTTCATGTCGAACGACGCGTTCTATTTCGGCATCCTCCCTGTGCTGTCCCAGAGCGCCGCCGCGTTCGGCATCGACCCTGTCGAGATGGCGCGCGCGTCGATCATCGGACAGCCTGTGCACCTGCAGAGTCCGCTCGTGCCGGCGATCCTGCTGCTCGTCTCGCTCGCGAGCGTCAACCTCGGCGATCACCACCGCAAGGTGCTGTGGCGTGCGACGGTCGTATCGCTCGTCATGCTGGGCGTCGGCATCCTGTCCGGGGCCATCCCCTTCTTCGTGGCGCAGTGACGCGAGACCGTGGGGAGCCGGTGTGCGCCGGCTCCCCACGGTCGTGCTCGGGCGCACTTCTCGCACTTGTCACGATCACACTGCTTTTCCCTGCTGCTCCGTGTGGTGGCGCTAGGCTCGGGCCGTGATCACGTTCCTCTTCCGCGCGCTCCTGTACGTCGTGTCCGCAGGTCTCGGCCTCATCGTCGCCGATCTCGTGCTCGACGGCTTCCAGATCCAGTGGGACAAGTGGTGGGGCTTCGTCATCTGCATCCTGATCTTCGCGATCGTGCAGAGCGTGCTCGCTCCCTGGGTCAGCAAGATCGCCGACCGTTATGCGCCGGTGCTGATGGGCGGCATCGGGATCGTGTCGACTCTGATCGCCCTGGTGGTCGTCGTGCTGCTGCCGGTCGGCGGCCTGCGCATCGTCGATCTCACCGGCTGGCTGCTCGGAGCCGTGATCGTATGGCTCATCACGGCGCTCGGCAGCGTGCTGCTGCCGCTGATCTTCCTGCGCAAGAAGGTCGAGAAGTCGCGGGCGCGCTGAGGCATCCGGACAGGAGCCGGAGGGACTCTCAGATGGAGTAGTCGGGCGCCGTGAGCATCGCCTTGGTGTCTTCGCCGAGGACGCGTGCCCGTGCTTTCGCCGGGATCCCGACCAGGATGCTGTCTGCGGGTGCGTCGCGGGTGACCACGGCGTTCGCGCCGACCACAGAGCCCTCGCCGATCGTGATCGGTCCGAGGATCTTCGCTCCCGCACCCACGGCGACGCCGTCGCCGAGAGTCGGATGCCGTTTGCCGGAGTCCCTGGTGCGTCCTCCGAGCGTGACCCCGTGGTACAGCATCACGTCATCGCCGACCTCGGCGGTCTCTCCGATGACCACGCCCATGCCGTGATCGATGAAGAACCGCCGCCCGATCTGCGCACCGGGGTGGATCTCGATGCCCGTCAGCCAGCGCGAGACCTGCGATGTCGCACGTGCCAGCAGACGGAGACGCCGGCGCCAGAGAGCATGAGAGACGCGATGCGCCCAGATGGCGTGCAGCCCGGGGTAGAGGAGTGCCACCTCTGCTGCGCTGCGAGCGGCGGGGTCGCGAAGTCGAGCTGCCGCGATGTCCTCGCGCATTCGGCCGATCATGCCCATCGGACGGATCAGGATTCGCGCAGGTGCTCGTACAGAGCGGTCGAGAGGTAGCGCTCACCGAACGAGGGGATGATGACGACGATGGTCTTCCCAGCGGCCTCCGGGCGCCCCGCGACCTGCAGAGCGGCCCAGATCGCGGCACCGCTCGACATGCCCACGAGGATGCCCTCACGGCTCGCCGTCTCTCGTGCGACCCGGATGGCATCGTCGAAGGTGACGTCGATGACCTCATCGAGGACGTCACGGTCGAGGATGGGCGGCACGAAGTTCGGTCCGATGCCCTGAATCTTGTGCGGTCCGGGGTGTCCCTCGGTCAGGATGGGGGAGTCCTTGGGCTCGACGGCGACGATCTGTACGCCGGGGACGCGCTCCTTCAGCACCTGGCCGACGCCGGTGATGGTTCCGCCGGTGCCGATGCCCGCGACGAGGTAGTCGACGGAGCCCTCGGTGTCGCGGAGGATCTCCTCGGCTGTGGTCCGGCGGTGGATGGCGGGGTTCGCCTCATTGGCGAACTGCTTCGCCAGCACGGCACCCGGCGTCCGGGCGGCGATGGACTCAGCCTCGGAGATCGCGTGCGTCATGCCCTTCGTCGGGTCGGTGAGGACGAGCTCGGCGCCGAAAGCCTTGAGGAGCATGCGCCGCTCCTTCGACATCGACGCGGGCATCGTGAGGATCACCTTGTAGCCGCGCGCCGCACCGACCATCGCCAGTGCGATACCGGTGTTGCCGCTCGTCGCCTCGACGATCGTGCCCCCGGGCTTCAGCTCGCCGGATGCCTCAGCAGCGTCGACGATCGCGATGCCGAGCCGGTCCTTGACGCTCGACGCCGGATTGTAGAACTCGAGCTTGGCGAGCACGGTCGCGCCGAGACCCTCTGTGACCCGGTTCAGGCGAACCAGGGGAGTGTTGCCGAACGCGCTGGTGATGTCGGAATGGATACCGGGCATGGGGAGCCTTCCTGTGCGGGGTGACTGCGGCTCCAGCCTAGGCGAGCACTCCCGGGGGTCGGGCAATATGACACCTTCCCGCGCTCTACGCTTGTGCTCATGCCTGATATCTCCCTCGCATCCGCGGTGCACGCCGCCGCCCGACGACTCGGGGAGGCCGGCGTCTCGGATCCGCTCGTCGATGCGGAACTCCTGGCGGGGCACGTCCTCGGCGCGCGGCGCGGCGAGGTGCAGGCTGCCGTGATCAGGGGCGACACGATCCCCGACGATGCTGCGGCCGCCTTCGACGCGCTCGTCGCTCGCCGCTCCGCGAGAGAGCCGCTGCAGCACATCACCGGGACGGCACCGTTCCGGCACCTCGAGCTCGCGGTCGGACCCGGCGTGTTCGTCCCCCGGCCCGAGACCGAGACCGTCGTGCAGTACGCCATCGACGCCCTTCTGGGGTCGCCGTCACCCGAGCCCATCGGCGTCGACCTCGGCACCGGGAGCGGAGCCATCGCCCTGGCCATGGCCACTGAGGTTCCCCACTCCCGGATCTTCGCGGCGGAGCTGTCTCCCGATGCCTATCCGTGGGCGGCGCGCAACACCGCAGGGATCGACAACCTGACCCTCGTCAACGAGGACCTCGCCCACGCCTTCGGCGATCTCGACGGCACGGCGTCCGTCGTCATCTCCAACCCTCCGTACGTGCCGGACGCAGCGGTGCCCCGCGACCCCGAGGTGCGACTGTACGACCCCTCGATGGCTCTGTACGGAGGAGAGGACGGACTCGACATCGTGCGTGTCCTCAGCGTCCGCGCCCTCGAGCTTCTGCATCCGGGCGGACTGCTCGTCATCGAGCACGGGGAACTGCAGGGGGAGGAGATCCGCAGCATCCTCACCCGCGACGGATGGCGTGCAGCGGCGACGCATCGCGACCTGACCCTGCGCGATCGGGCCACGACCGCTCTGCGCCCCTGAAAGCGGACACGAACCGCCCAGGCATCCCCAACTAGAATCGGATCGTCATGTCCTCCATCTTCGATTGCGGCGACGAGTCCCAGCTCCTCGCCGGCATGCGCCACGCCCGCCAGGCCATAGCCCGCGGCGAACTCATCGTGATGCCCACCGACACCGTCTACGGCGTCGCCGCCGATGCCTTCTCGCCCGCCGCGGTGCAGCGACTCCTCGATGCGAAGGGCCGAGGTCGCGACCAGCCGCCGCCCGTCCTCGTCGGCACCAAGGAGACCCTGCATGCGCTCGCGGAGTCGGTGCCGGAGCCCGTGCAGCGACTCGTCGACGCGTTCTGGCCCGGTGGCCTGACGATCGTGCTGCCGGCGCAGCCGTCGCTCGTCTGGGACCTGGGGGAGACCCAGGGCACCGTCGCCGTGCGCATGCCCGAAGGGCGTGTCGCGCTCGAACTGCTCGCCGAGACCGGTCCGCTCGCGGTGTCGAGCGCGAACCTCACCGGTCGCGATGCGGCCATCTCGGCGTTCGATGCCGAGCGGATGCTCGGTGACAGCGTCTCCGTCTACCTCGCCGACGGCGTGAGCCGCGACGGCATCGCCTCGACCATCGTCGACGCCACCTCTCTCGTTCCTCGTGGGGCCGAGCCGGCGACGGGCGGAGTGCGCATCCTCCGCGCCGGCGCTGTCAGCCGTGAACGGCTCGAGGAGGTGCTCGGCGACCTGCTCGAGCCCGCTGAGGAGCCTGCGGAATCGGACGGGGATTCGTGAAGCAGTATCTCTTCACGATCATCCTGACCGCAGCCATCACGTTCGCGCTGACCTGGGCGGTCTGGCGGCTGAGCCTGCGGTTCAAGCTCTACCCGAGCATCCGCGAGCGGGACGTGCACACCACGCCGACCCCGCGTCTGGGTGGGGTCGCCATCTTCCTCGGAATCGCGGCGGCGATCGGAGTGTCTGCGGCGAACCCGTTCTTCGCGAACATGTGGATGCCTCCCCAGACCATGTGGTCGATCCTCGCCGCGTCGCTGCTGATCGCGATCATCGGCGTGGTCGACGACCTCTGGGATCTCGACTGGATGATCAAGCTCGGCGCGCAGTTCCTCGCCGCGGGAATCATCACGGTGGGTGGCGGGCTGCAGATCCTGTCGCTGCCTTTCGGCGACCTGATCGTGTTCTCCAGCTGGCTGAGCATCACGATCACGATGTTCGCGATCGTCATCGTGATGAACGCGGTCAACTTCATCGACGGCCTCGACGGTCTCGTCGCCGGGGTGTGCCTGATCGCGAACGGCGTGTTCTTCGCGTACTCCTACATCCTGACCCGTGACACCGGTGCCTCCAGCTACTTCAACCTCGCCTCCTTCCTCGCGGCGGTCCTGATCGGCGCGTGCCTCGGATTCCTGCCGTTCAACTGGAGCCCGGCGAAGCTGTTCATGGGAGACTCCGGCGCTCTGGTCCTCGGATTGCTGATGGCCACCTCCGCGATCGCGGTGACCGGTCAGCTCGAGCCGTCAGCGCTCGACCCGGAGCGCCTCGGCCGCTCCCAGCTCCTCGGAGCCTTCATCCCGATCCTGCTGCCGCTGCTGGTCGTGCTGCTGCCGCTCCTCGACTTCGGCCTTGCTGTGCTCCGCCGTATGAACGCCGGCAAGTCGCCGTTCTCTCCCGATCGCAAGCACCTGCACCACCGCATGCTCGATCTCGGTCACCGCGATCGCGATGCCGTACTGATCTTCTACGCCTGGACGGCTGTGATCTCCCTCGCCGTCCTCCTCATGTACGTGGGCGCCCGTGAGGACTGGCCCGGCCAGTACATCCCCGGCGTCGCCTTCGGAGTCATCGGCATCGCCGCGTGCCTCGTCATCACCCTGAATCCTCTGCGCCGACGGAAGTCCGCGGCGTCTGCTGAGCCCGACCCGACACCCGTGGAGTCCCCGTGAGCCCGAGCCCCGTTTCCAGCAATCCGATCTTGCGGAGGACTCTGCTCTGGTCCGCGTTCTCGATGGTGGTCCTCGCGCTCGTGGCCGGCGGCATCGGCTTTCTCGTCGACGGGGTGGAGGGGCTCGTGAGCGGCCTGCTCGGGGTCGTGCTCGCCATGCTGTTCCTCGGGATCACGGCGCTGAGCATCCTGATCGCCAACCGCTGGTTCGGCGACCCGCTCTACGTGCAGCTGTTCTTCGCGATCGTCCTGGGCGGCTGGCTGCTCAAGCTCGGTCTGTTCGTGGTGATCATGATCGTTCTGAGCGGTCAGCCGTGGGTCAGCCCGATGGTGTTCTTCCTCTCGATCGTCACGGGCGTCGTGGCGACGCTGATCATCGATGTGATCGTCATCACGAAGATGCGACTGCCGAACGTGAGCGACGCGTCTCTGCCCACGCAGGCGCCGACCGACCATGCCCCGGGTGTGCAGCTGCCGACCGTCGTGCCCGAGGATCGTGCCCCAGGACGCCACGACCTGATCCCCGAGTCCCGCGACGAAGACGGGTCGGCAGAAGACGCCCCGCGGTCTTAGGACACCCTCAGATTCTGATAGTGTTATGACGTGCCCGCCGCTCGTTCGCGAGCGCTTGCGCTTGAAGCACACCGACCATCGTCGCCCCGGTTCTGACCGGTGCCCCGAAGCTGGAGCCCGCGCTGTTCAATCTTGCTGCGACCCTGATGCCCAAACTCGCCACTGATGGCGAGTTCCACGGACCTTCGATCGACGAGTTCTTCCCGGAGATCCTCTTCACTGTGGCGGGTATCCCCGTCCATCGAATCCACCTCGTCCAGTTCATCGCGGTGGTCGCCGTCGTGCTGATCCTGGTTCTCGGAACCCGCCGGATGAAGATCGTCCCCGGCCGCTTCCAGAGCGTCGTCGAGATGGGGCTGGACTTCGTCCGTTCCAACATCGCGCACGACCTCCTCGGGCGCAAGGACGGAAACCGATTCCTGCCGATCCTGACCACGATCTTCTTCATGGTGCTGTTCATGAACATCACGGGAATCATCCCGTTCCTGAACATCGCCGGAACGAGCATCGCCGCCGTGCCGCTGACGCTCGCACTGGTGAGCTACATCACCTTCATCTACGCGGGTATCAAGAAGAGCCCGCTGGGCTTCTTCAAGAACGCGCTGTTCCCGGCGGGCGTGCCCTGGCCGGTCTACATCATCGTGACGCCGATCGAGTTCCTCTCGACCTTCATCATCCGGCCCGTCACGCTGATGCTCCGACTGCTGATGAACATGGTCGTCGGTCACATGCTCCTGGTGCTGTGCTTCGCGGCCACCCAGTTCTTCTTCTTCACCGCAGGTGGCGGCTGGGCCGCCCTCGGTGTCGGAACCCTCGCCTTCGGCGGTGCCTTCACTCTCTTCGAGATTCTGGTCGCCGTCCTCCAGGCATACGTCTTCACCGTCCTCACCGCGGTCTACATCCAGCTCGCGGTCGCAGAAGAGCACTGAGCGGGTCGGCAACTGCCGTCCCACCCAACGAAAGGAAAAACCCGTGGACGCTACTACGGTTCTCGCAGACATCAACGGTCACCTCGCTTCGGTCGGCTACGGCCTCGCCGCAATCGGCCCGGCCATCGGTGTGGGCATCGTCGTCGGCAAGACCATCGAGGGTGTCGCTCGTCAGCCCGAGCTGGCCGGCCGCCTCCAGGTCCTCATGTGGATCGGTATCGCCTTCACCGAGGCGCTTGCATTCGTCGGCATCGCCGTCGGATTCATCCCCTTCCCGTAATCTCTACCGACTTCTGAAGGAGACAGGATGCTGAACGCTCTTGTCACGAACCTCGCAGCAGAGGGTGAAACACACAACCCGCTGATCCCTGCGTGGTACGACATCATCTGGTCGGGCCTGTGGTTCCTCGTCATCCTCGTCGTCGTGTGGAAGGTCGCCCTTCCGAAGTTCACGGCGATGCTCGACAAGCGGTCCGCCGCCATCGAGGGCAACATCGCCAAGGCCGACGAGGCCCAGAAGCAGGCTGAGGCCGCTCTCGAGGAGTACACCCGGCAGCTCGCCGAGGCGCGCACCGAGGCCGGAGAGATCCGCGAGGCCGCCCGCGAGGACGGCAAGAAGATCGTGGCCGAGGCCAAGGACACCGCGTCGAGCGAGGCAGCCCGCATCACGGCGACCGCGCACACGCAGATCGAGGCAGAGCGTCAGACCGCTCTCGTGTCGCTGCGCAGCGAGGTGGGCTCGCTCGCCATCGACCTCGCCGGTGGCGTGGTCGGCGAGACGCTCTCGGACGATGCTCGCGCGACGGCGGTCGTAGACCGCTTCCTCGCCGACCTCGAAGCATCCGAGAAGGCGGCTCAGTAATGGGCAGCGCGACCACTCAGGCACTCGCGGCATCCACTCAGTCGCTTGCCGCAGCGAAGGACGTCACTCTCGACTCGGCCAGGGAGCTGTTCGCAGCTGCCAGGACCGTCGCGGAGTCGTCTCAGCTGAGCGGCGCGCTCACCGATCCCTCGGCTCCGGCAGAGGCGCGACAGAACGTCGTGTCGGCGGTCTTCGGCGGATTCTCCCAGGACGTGCAGAACGTCCTGAAGACCGTCGTCGCTCAGCGCTGGTCCTCCACGTCGCAGCTCGTCGACGGCGTCGAGGAACTGGCCATCCGTGCCGCGGCGATCTCCAGTCCCCAGGCCGACATCGGGGGAGAGCTGTTCGGCTTCTCCCGGGTCATCGCCGCGAACGCGGATCTCGAGCTCGCGCTCGGAACCCGCCTCGGGGGAGAGGACGCCAAGGGTGCTCTCGTCGAGAGGCTCCTGGCCGGGGGCGTCAGTGACGCCGCCGCGCTGATCGTCTCGTCGCTGGTCCGCCAGCCGCGTGAACGTCGCATCCGGCAGATGCTGTCGCGGGCGACGCGCATCGTCGCGGACCAGGGTGACCGGGTGGTGGCGACGGTGCATACCGCCAAGCCGCTGACCGACGCACAGCGCACCCGCCTGAGCGCCGCACTCTCGAGCCGCTACGACGGCAACGTATCCCTCAACGAGGTCTTCGACCCCGCCGTCGTCGGAGGCCTGCGCGTGCAGATCGCCGATGATGTCATCGACGGCAGCATCTCCGCTCGACTCGCCGACCTTCGCCAGAAGCTCGCGGGCTAACACGACTTCGCGCGGGGAACCGCGCACCCAGATACAAAGGGAAGACAATGGCAGAACTATCGATCAGCCCCGACGTCATCCGTGACGCGCTGAAGGACTTCGCCGCCGCCTACGAGCCCACCGGGGCAGCGGCGACCGAGGTCGGCACCGTCATCGACGCAGCGGATGGAATCGCGCACGTCGAGGGCCTGCCCGGCGTCATGGCCAACGAGCTCGTGGCCTTCGCGAACGGCACCAAGGGCCTCGCGCTGAGCCTCGACCAGGACCAGATCGGTGTGGTCGTCCTCGGCGACTTCACCGGTGTCGAAGCAGGACAGGAAGTCACCCGCACGGGTGAGGTCCTCTCCGTGCCCGTAGGCGACGGCTACCTGGGTCGCGTCGTCGACCCGCTCGGAAACCCGATCGACGGCCTCGGCTCGATCGCTACCGAAGGCTCGCGTGAGCTCGAGCTGCAGGCGCCCGGCGTCATGCAGCGCAAGTCGGTGCACGAGCCCATGCAGACCGGTATCAAGGCGATCGACGCCATGATCCCCGTCGGCCGCGGCCAGCGTCAGCTGATCATCGGCGACCGCCAGACCGGCAAGACCGCGATCGCGATCGACACGATCATCAACCAGAAGGACAACTGGGAGTCGGGCGACGTCAACAAGCAGGTGCGCTGCATCTACGTCGCCATCGGCCAGAAGGGCTCGACCATCGCCTCGGTGAAGGGCGCGCTCGAAGAGGCCGGCGCCCTGGAGTACACCACGATCGTGGCAGCTCCCGCCTCCGACCCCGCCGGCTTCAAGTACCTGGCTCCCTACACCGGTTCGGCCATCGGTCAGCACTGGATGTACGGCGGCAAGCACGTCCTGATCATCTTCGACGACCTGTCCAAGCAGGCAGAGGCCTACCGCGCCGTTTCGCTGCTGCTGCGTCGTCCGCCGGGCCGCGAGGCCTACCCGGGTGACGTCTTCTACCTGCACTCCCGTCTGCTGGAGCGTTGCGCGAAGCTGTCCGACGAGCTCGGCGCAGGGTCGATGACCGGTCTTCCGATCATCGAGACCAAGGCGAACGACGTCTCGGCGTACATCCCGACCAACGTGATCTCGATCACCGACGGCCAGATCTTCCTGCAGTCCGACCTCTTCAACGCCAACCAGCGTCCTGCGGTCGACGTCGGTATCTCGGTGTCGCGAGTCGGTGGTGACGCTCAGGTCAAGTCGATCAAGAAGGTCTCCGGAACGCTCAAGCTCGAGCTCGCTCAGTACCGCTCGCTCGAGGCCTTCGCGATGTTCGCGTCCGACCTCGACCAGGCGTCGCGTCGCCAGCTCTCGCGTGGTGCGCGTCTGACGGAGCTGCTCAAGCAGCCGCAGTACTCGCCGTACCCCGTCGAGGAGCAGGTCGTCTCGATCTGGGCCGGAACCAAGGGCAAGCTCGACACGATCGAGGTCTCGGACGTGCTGCGCTTCGAGCGCGAGCTGCTCGACTACCTCCGTCGCAACACGAAGGTCCTCGACACCCTGCGCGAGACCAACGTCCTGGACGACGACACGGTGGCTGAGCTCGAGAAGCACACCGACGCTTTCCTCCTGGAGTTCCAGGGTGGCAAGGGGCAGGCCATCGGCGCTCCCGGTCACGAGGAGCACGCTGCAGCCGAGGCTGAGGACGTCAACCAGGAGAAGATCGTCAAGGGTCGTCGCGCGTAATCGCGTGAGGAACTGATTTCATGGGCGCTCAACTCAGGGTCTACAAGCAGAAGATCTCTTCTGCTCAGACGACCAAGAAGATCACGAAGGCGATGGAACTCATCGCGGCTTCGCGCATCCAGAAGGCGATGGCACGCGTCAAGGCGTCCAGCCCCTTCGCGCGAGCCGTGACGAGGGCCGTGTCCGCCGTCGCGACGCACTCGAACGTCGACCACCCGCTCACCCGCGAGCCCGAGACGATCCGCCGCTCCGCGGTCGTGATCTTCTCGTCGGACCGCGGTCTTGCCGGAGCCTTCAACTCGCAGATCCTCCGTGAGGGTCTCGAGGTGGCGGAGCTCCTGCGCGGGCAGGGCAAGGAGCCGGTGTTCTACCTCGTCGGTCGCAAGGCCGTCGGCTACTTCCAGTTCCGTCGTATCGCGGCGGCCGCGGAGTGGACCGGCGACACCGACACCCCGTCGTTCCACACGGCGGAGGAGATCTCGGCCACGCTGCTCGAGGACTTCTCCCGCGGTGCGGACGAGGGCGGCGTCGACGAGATCCACCTCGTGTACAACCGCTTCGTCAGCATGATGACGCAGTCGCCGGAATCCGTGCGCCTGCTTCCGCTGGAGATCGCGGAAGCCGATGACTCGGAAGCGGGAAGCGCCGTCTACCCGCTGTACGAGTTCGAGCCGGATGCCGAGACAGTCCTCGACGCGATCCTGCCGGTGTACATCCAGAGCCGCGTCTTCAACGCTCTCCTGCAGTCGTCTGCTGCCAAGCAGGCTGCGACGCAGAAGGCGATGAAGTCGGCCAGCGACAACGCCGACAAGCTCATCACCGACTACACCCGCCTGCGCAACAACGCGCGTCAGGCGGAGATCACGCAGCAGATCGCGGAGATCGTCGGCGGCGCCGACGCACTCTCGTCGAGCAAATAGACCATCAGGAAAGAGACGAAAATGACCACCACCGCCACGGCTGACCAGCCGGCGACCGCGGTCGTCGGGCGCGTCGCACGCGTCAACGGTCCGGTTGTCGACATCGAGTTCCCGCACGACTCGATCCCCGACATCTACAACGCGCTGAAGACCACGATCACGATCGGCGACGAGTCCGTCGAGATCACGCTCGAGGTCGCTCAGCACCTCGGCGACGACCTCGTTCGCGCCATCGCCCTGAAGCCGACCGACGGCATCGTCCGCGGCCAGGAGGTGCGCGACTCCGGTGAGGCCATCTCGGTCCCCGTCGGCGACGTCACCAAGGGCAAGGTCTTCAACGTGATCGGCGAGGTCCTGAACCTCGAGCCCGGCGAGACGATCGAAGTCACCGAGCGCTGGCCTATCCACCGCAAGGCTCCGAACTTCGACCAGCTCGAGTCGAAGACCACCATGTTCGAGACCGGCATCAAGTCGATCGACCTCCTGACGCCGTACGTGCTCGGTGGAAAGATCGGTCTGTTCGGTGGCGCCGGTGTCGGAAAGACCGTCCTCATCCAGGAGATGATCCAGCGCGTGGCGCAGGACCACGGTGGTGTGTCGGTGTTCGCCGGTGTCGGTGAGCGCACTCGTGAGGGCAACGACCTCATTCACGAGATGGAAGAGGCGGGTGTCTTCGACAAGACGGCCCTCGTGTTCGGCCAGATGGACGAGCCGCCGGGAACGCGTCTGCGCGTCGCCCTCTCGGCTCTGACGATGGCGGAGTACTTCCGTGACGTGCAGAAGCAGGACGTGCTGCTCTTCATCGACAACATCTTCCGCTTCACGCAGGCCGGTTCCGAGGTCTCCACGCTGCTGGGCCGCATGCCCTCCGCCGTGGGTTACCAGCCGAACCTCGCCGACGAGATGGGCCTCCTCCAGGAGCGCATCACCTCGACCCGTGGCCACTCGATCACCTCGCTGCAGGCGATCTACGTGCCCGCCGATGACTACACCGACCCGGCCCCGGCGACGACGTTCGCCCACCTCGACGCCACCACGGAGCTCTCGCGTGAGATCGCGTCGAAGGGTCTGTACCCGGCCATCGACCCGCTGACCTCGACGTCGCGCATCATGGACCCCCGCTACTTGGGCGAGGACCACTACCGCGTCGCCACCACGGTCAAGCAGATCCTCCAGAAGAACAAGGAACTGCAGGAGATCATCGCCATCCTCGGTGTCGACGAGCTCTCCGAAGAGGACAAGATCGTCGTGTCGCGTGCACGTCGCATCCAGCAGTTCCTCTCGCAGAACACCTACATGGCAAAGAAGTTCACGGGTGTCGAGGGTTCGACCGTCCCGCTCAAGGAGACCATCGAGTCCTTCGATGCGATCACGCGCGGTGACTTCGACCACGTTGCCGAGCAGGCATTCTTCAACGTCGGTGGCATCTCCGACGTCGAAGAGCAGTGGGCGAAGATCCAGAAGGAGAACGGCTGACCATGGCGCTGCATGTCAGCCTCGTCTCCGCGGACGCGGAGGTCTGGACGGGAGAGGCGAGCCTCGTGGTCGCCAAGACCGTCGAAGGTGAGATCGGCTTCATGACCGGCCACGAGCCGGTTCTGGCGATCCTCGCCCAGGGCGAGGTCCGCATCACGCAGACGGATGGCACCAAGGTGCTCGCCAACGCACAGGACGGCTTCCTCTCGATGGAGAGCGACGTCCTGACGATCGTGGCGGGCAACGCGGCTCTCATCGCCTGATCAGTTCAGTTCATCGCGTCCGCCTCGGCGCCCCCAGTGGGAGCCGAGGCGGACGCGTCTGTATTCCCGAGGTCCCATGAAGATCCTGCTTCCCCCGTCAGAGACGAAGCGCCCCGGCGGGAACGGTGCACCCCTCGATGTCAGCGCTCTCGCGCTTCCCGGTCTGCACGGCGAACGTCATGCCGTGATCGACTCGCTCATCGATCTCGCAGCCGACGAGGCGGCCGCACTCAAGGTGCTCAAGTTGAGCCCGAAGCAGGCGGCTGACGTGGTCCACAACCGGATGCTGCGCTCCGCCGCGACGATGCCCGCGGTGGATCGCTACACGGGAGTGCTCTACGACGCCCTCGACGCACAGACGCTGTCATCGGCGTCCCGACGTTGGCTCGGGTCGCATGCGTGGATCCATTCGGCGCCGCTCGGGCCCATCGGCGCCCTCGACGCCATCCCGCCATACCGGCTGGCGGCCGGCACGTCCTTGCCGGGACTGTCGGCGCTGCGCCGTCACTGGGCAGACGCGACGACCGAAGCGATCGCGGGGGAGGACCCGGCGTTCGTCCTCGACCTGCGAAGCGAGGCCTACGTCGCGCTCGGGCCGGTGCCTGCTTCCGTCCCCTCCGCGTACGTGCGGGTGGTGACCGAGCACGGGCGGGCGCTCAACCACTTCAACAAGAAGTCCAAGGGACTGCTGACCCGGGCCCTTGCCGAAGACCGTCCGCGGGTGCGGTCGGCGCGCACCCTGCGCACCTGGGCCGCGTCACGGGGTATCGTGCTCCGAGACGCGCCGGAGCCCGGAATCCTGGAGTTCGTCGTCGCCGAGTGACACAGCGTCACACAGGCGGGCTCTCCTGCGTGTGTCGTTGCCCCGTATATCGCGACCCCGCTATGGTGGGTGTCGCGGCGCGCAAGGCGTCTGCTCCATCGGATCCGGAGGGGTTCATGTTCTCATTTATCGGCGACGTAAGCGCGGCGATCGCGTCATCGTATAACTACGACGGAGGCGGGGCCGCAGCGGCCGCCTTCTGGGCGATCTACGCCATCTTCATCTTCGTGTTCGCCGTCGGCGGCTACGTGCTCAGTGCTCTCTTCCTCATGAAGATCTTCGAGAAGGCCGGCGTCGAGGGCAAGTGGCGCGCCTGGGTTCCGTATTACAACCTCATGATCTTCTTCAAGCTCGGAGATGTGAGCCCGTGGCTCGTCTTCGCCAGCCTGCTGACCTGGATCCCGGTTCTCGGCTGGCTGGTCGGCATCGGATTCGCGATCGTCGCGGTCCTCGCCGCGTGGCGCGTCGGTCTCAAGCTGCAGAAGGACTCCGTCTGGGTCATCCTGTACGTCTTCCTCTCCCTCGTGTGGCTCGGAATCAACGCCTTCGACAAGTCGCGCTGGAACCCGAACATCGCTCCGGCATCGTGGGCGAACAACGGCTTCCTCGCCGACCGCACCGTCTGGCAGGGCATCCCCGTGCAGCCGCGTCCGGCGGCCGGCCCCGGCTACGGCTCCCCGCAGGGCTACGGCGCTCCCCAGGGCTACGCACCTCCTGCTCCTCAGGGCTACGCGCCCCCGGCTCAGCCCGGCTACGCGCCGCCCGCTCAGCCCGGCTATGCGCCTCCCGCTGCTCCGTCGGCGCCGTCGGCTCCCGGCGTGCCCCCGGCAGCACCGTCGGCACCTCCTGCCGCACCGCAGGTCCCGCCGGCACCGCCCGCAGCTCCGCCGGCAGCACCGCCCGTGCCGCCGACGAACCCCACGCAGCCTCCGGCCTGATCACGTGATGCAGAGCCCCCGACTCCGGTCGGGGGCTCTGTTGCGTATCGGGATCGTGTTCGCCGATTCCAGGCGTGTCGGGTGGAGACGATAGCGTGGGGGAATGCTCACGTCGCAGCGCCGGGTCGGCGCCACCGTTCTTCTCGCGTTGCCGAGACCCGGGCGCGCGGGTGCGAGCGTCGTTGTGTCCACTACGATGTGTGAGTATCCCGGCGCGGCCCGACCCGCAGGAATTTCGGAGGCGATGAGTGTCTGACACGACGACGAAGACGCGAAGCGTCACGGTTGCGCAGCGCACGCTGCTGCTCTCCTGGGCAGGAGTCACCGACGTCGGCAAGAGACGCGAGACGAACCAGGACGCGTTCTTCGCGGACTATCCCCTGTTCATCGTCGCCGACGGCATGGGCGGCCATGCCGGTGGCGAGATCGCGAGCCGGAGCACGGTCGACCGGCTCGAGGCCGTCGTCGCCTCAGGATCCGTCGAGCGTGAGTCCATCGAGGGTGCTCTCCAGCTGGCTGTCGGTGACATCGCCGACCACCCGGAGACGACCGACGAGGGGACGGGAACGACACTCACCGGAGTGTTCCTCGAGTTCGAGGATGACGAGCCGCACTGGGCCGCACTCAACATCGGCGATTCGCGGGTCTATCTTCTTCGCGACGACCGTCTCGTGCAGGTGACCACCGACCACTCGGTCGTCCAGGAGCTCATCGCCGCGGGCAAGATCAGCCCGGAAGAGGCCGAGGGGCACCCGTACAGCAACGTCATCACGCGCGCTGTCGGGGCGAGCGAGCTGACCGCTCCCGATTACGTCACTCTCGAGGTACGCGCCGGAGATCGCTTCGTCATCTGCTCGGACGGCCTCACGAAAGAGCTGACGGACTACGGGATCCAGCATTTCCTTCGTGAGCACGCCGATCCTGCGGCGGCTGTCGATGCCATGCTCGCCGCAGCTCTCGAGAACGGCGGGCGTGACAACGTGACGCTCGTCATCGTGCAGGTAGCGGACGAATCTTCCTCCACATCGGACGCTCCCACCGAATAGGTCCCGACTGCTGTGGAGGGCGCCCGACGCGGCCCCTCGATGGTGTCGACTGATCGGCATGGACTCCCTGCCGATCACGATCCCTGCTGCCCCCGCCCCGCCGCGCCGACCGCCGACCCCGTTCATCGCGGCGCTCGTGCCGGTGGTCGCCGGCGTGGTCCTCTGGCTCGTGACCGGTTCGCTCTTCTCGTTGTGTTTCGCGGCGCTCGGACCGCTGATGATCTTCGCATCGCTGATCGACGGTGCGCGCTCCCGACGCAAGGCGCATCGGCTGGCAGAAGCGGAGAGCGCCGTAGCCTGGTCGGCGGCAGAGGCCCAGCTCGCCCGGCTTCACGATGAAGAGCGTCAGATCCGCTGGCACCGGCAGCCGGACGCCGCGTCGTGCCTGGAGCAGCCCCCGCTGCGCGGACTGGATGCGCCGGATGCGGGCACCGACATCGTCGTCGGCAGCGGAATCGCCCGAAGCACGGTCAGGGCGGCAGGAGGGGATGGAGAGCGCGAGCGGGAGTTCCGCTCGAGGTGCGGCCGGCTCGAGAAGGTGCCGATCGCCGTGGCTCTCGGTAGTGGCGTCGCGCTGCGCGGCGCTGCACCGATCGTCGATGCCGCTGCACGAGCACTGGTCGTCCAGCTGTGTCTGCGTTTCGGCGCCGCGCAACTCGCGATCGTGGGAGACCACCTCGATGAATGGGGTGTGTCTGCTTTCCCTCATGCCGGGCCCGTTCGTCGCAGGGCGTTCCGGCTGGGCATCGCGCGGAGCGGTGATACGCGACCGGCGGTGGATGCGATGTTCTGGCTGCTTGCCTGCGACGACGATGTGCCGGAGGGCATCACCACGGTGATCGACATCGTCGAGCCGCATCGCGCGACAGTCCGCACCCCCGAGGGCATCGTGGAGGTCTCTGCGGAGTGCCTGTCGCACGCACAGGCGGTGGCCGTGGGCGAGTCCCGCGTCGACGACACCGGGGAGCTCGACACCTTGCCCGCTGGAGTGCGGCTCGAAGATCTCACCCAACCGGTGTCTGAGCGCGGGCTGCCTGCCGCGATCGGCCGGGGCGAGCGCGACGACCTGATTCTCGACATCGTCGACGACGGGCCCCATGCCATCGTCACGGGAACGACCGGCAGCGGCAAGAGCGAGCTCCTGGTGTCGTGGGTGACGGCCATCGCGAGCGCGTACGGCCCGGAGCGGGTGATCTTCGTGCTCGCGGACTTCAAGGGCGGGACAGCCTTCGAGCCGCTGCGGGCACTCCCGCAGGTCGCGGCGGTGATCACCGATCTCGATGAGCTGGGCGCACGGCGAGGCGTCTCGAGCCTGACGGCGGAACTGCGTCGACGAGAGGCGGTCCTTGCGGCAGCCGGAGTGCGCGACGTCGGAGAGATCGGGATGCCGAGGCTGGTGATCGTCGTCGATGAGTTCGCTGCGCTGTTGCAGGAGCACACCGACCTCGGTGTCGTGTTCACGGACATCGCGGCTCGCGGCAGAGCGCTAGGCATGCATCTCATCCTCGGAACCCAGCGCGCATCCGGGGTGATCCGGGATGCGCTCGCGGCGAACTGTCCGCTGCGGGTGAGTCTGCGCGTCGGTGAGGCCGCAGACAGTCGTGCGGTGATCGGCACCGATGCGGCCGCCGAGCTTCCGGGTGGTGTGGAGTCGAGGGGGCTCGCCCTCGCCCGTCGCCCTCAGGACTCTGAACCTGTCTCTCTGAGAGTCGCCCTCACCGGCGCTGCAGACCTCCGTGCTGTGGCAGCGACCTGGGCCGGGGCTGAAACGCCTCAGAGCCCCTGGCTTCCCGCGTTGCCGACGGTACTCCCTCTGGCCGATCTGAGCCCCGGGAAGCTCGCGCGAGGAGAACTGATCCTCGGGCGGGTCGACGACCCGGAGCATCAGAGTCAGCCGCTCGAGGTCCTGTCGGTCGGCGCGGATCGCGGAATCAGCCTCATCGGTGCGCCCGGATCCGGCCGGACGTCGGCCCTGCGCGCTCTGGCGAGGCAGCATCCGGAGGCGCTGTGGATCCCCCGAGATGCCGAGCGCGCGTGGGATGCGGTGGTCGCTCTCGCGTCGGGCGGTGGGCCGAGGCGCGCACTCGTGCTCTGCGACGACATCGATGCGCAGATCAACGACCTGCCGATCGAGTACGGCCAGCATCTGGCGCAGCTGTGGGAGCAGATTCTGCGGAGTGGTGGAGGAACCACCTTCGTGGTGACGGCGACGCGCGCGTCCGGGCAGGTCGGGAGGCTGCTCGACTCCTTGCCGACGCGTGGGCTGCTGCGCATGCCCAGCCGCATCGACCATCTGGCCGCAGGTGGGGAGTCGGAAGGGTACGGTCGCGATCGTCCGACGGGTCGTCTGCGGCTGGGAGATCGTGAGCTGCAGATCGCATGGGTTCCGGAGGAACCGCCTCGCGCCACCGGCATGCTGCGCGCGACGGCACACGCCGATGAGTGGGCGACGTGGAGTCCACGCTCAGCAGTGACCGCTCTCGTCACGCCAGGCGTGTCCGTGGTCGCCGCGATGCTGGCTCGCGCCTATCCCGAGTGCGATGTCCTCTCGGTCTCGGGTGAGCCGGCAGAGCCATCGGATACCGGGCGTCCGATGATCCTGATCGGCGAGTCGGACGCATGGCAGCGCCACTGGGGGCTGTGGCAGCGGGTTCGCAGTGATGGCGAGGTGCTCGTGAGATCCGAGAGCGCCACGGACCTGCGGCAGCTGGCTGGCATCCGAGAACTCCCTCCATATGCGCGCCCTCATGCCGGGCGTGCATGGTCGCTGTCGGGAGATTCCGCGCCGCGACGCGTGGTGATCCCCGCGCTCGTCGGAGCGCGGTGATGTCGGCTCCCGCGAGGACTGCTGCGGGTTTAGCGAGAAGGACCAGCCTGCCGCGGGTGGCCTCAGATGCCGCTGCCGGGGCGGATGACTCCGACGTCCTTGCCTCCGCCGAGCACTTCGAGCGAGAGCGCGGCGCCGAGCGTCGCGACCTCGGCGTCCGTCAGTCCGCCTGCTCGTGCGAGGAGCGTCGCGGCGACGATCGTGGAGGCGCGAGCACCGCCGTCGAGCATCTTCAGAGCGACCGTGGTCCCGTTCGGAGCGACCATGACCATGACGCCCTCGGCGCCGCCCTTCGCGAAGACTCCGAGCTTCTCGATGGCTATCGTGTCAGGGCGACCGGGGCCGTCGATCGTCCAAGGATTGTCGCGGACTGCGCGCACCAGCGATCCAGCGACACGATGCAGCGCGAACGGGGAGCGGTCAGAGGCGGTACCGATCCGATGGATCGACCGTGCGAGGCCCGTCAGCGTGAGCGCGTACACCGGTGCTCCGCATCCGTCGATCGCCATGTGCGCGACCTTTTCACCGGTGAGGCGTTCGATGACATCACGGATGTGCGCTTGAAGAGGATGCGCAGGATCGAGGTACCCGTCGGTGGGCCAGCCAGTCGCCACGCAGGCCCGCAGCATCGCCGCGTGCTTGCCGGAGCAGTTCATGCGGATGCGGGTCTGTGCCCCGTGCTCGCGCACCAGCTCGTCGCGAGCGGATGTGTCTCCGGGCCAGGCCGGCGGGCACGCGAGGTGGTCTTCGGTGAGTCCGCCTTCGGTGAGCACATCGCGCACGACGGCCGCATGCCGATCCGTGCCGCTGTGGCTCGCCGTCGACATGGCGAGCTGCTCGCCTTCGAGAGAGGCGCCGGCCGTGATGCACGCCACCGCCTGGAGCGGCTTGAGGCTCGACCGGGGCAGGATCAGAGCATCCGCATTGCCGTGACGGGCGATGACGTCGCCGTCGGGGGAGAGGACCACCGCCGCTCCCGCATGGCGGGATTCGACGAACCCGCTCCGTTCGACGACGGCGAGTTCAACAGCATCCTGAACGGTGAGAGTCTCCAGCACCCCCCAAGGATATCGTCCGTTCAGCAGGGGGCTGCGACAGCGCCGTGCGCGCCGGATGTTCCAGGCGGCTGGCAGACTGTCGGCATGGCAGATCGTCCCGCGCCTCTCGGCGAGCACCGCTACTCACTCACGTCGACGTGGACCGGGAACTCCGGCACAGGCACCAGCGGATATCGCGACTATCGCCGCGACGTCACGCTCGAGGTCGAGGGCAAGCCCGAGGTCCTGGCATCCGCCGACAAGCCGTTCCGCGGCGATCCGTCGCGGTGGAACCCTGAGGACCTCCTGCTCGCCTCACTCTCCGAATGTCATCTGCTCTCGTATCTGCACGCGTGCGTCACCGCCGGTGTCGTGGTCGTCTCATACAGAGACACAGCCTCGGGCATGATGCGCGAGGACGGCACGGGAGGCGGTGCCTTCGTCGAGGTGATGCTGCGCCCTGAGGTGGTGGTCGCCGATGCGTCCATGATCGACGCAGCCGAGCGCGCGCACGCACAGGCGAACGCGTGGTGCTTCATCGCGAACTCGATGAACTTCCCGGTGCGCCACGAAGCCACGGTGCGCGCTCAGCCCTGACGCGTGCGCTGACGCTGCGGGCCGCACCCGGTCATCGCCGCGCGACCGCCGTTGCAGGAGATCTCCGGATCCGAGACCTCAGCGGCGCTCGTGCGGGAGGGCCTGCTTGATCTTCTCGATCGTGCCCTGAGCGGGCGCCTCGTTGTACGCGTCGGCGAGCTCCTGCCCGGACAGTGCGTGGATCGCCGCCATGATCTCGTCGGTCGCGAGTCGACGCGCGCGGCCGCTCGTGGCGGGGCCGTGAGGGGAGAGATCCAGTGGCTCGCCGAACCGCACGGTGATGCGCTCCTTGAGCGTCGGCACCTTGGCGCCGACGGGCATCACCTTGTCCGTGCCGATCAGCCCCACGGGGACTACCGGTGCACCGGTCTGCAGTGCGAGGAAGGCGACCCCTGTGCGTCCCTTGTACAGACGTCCGTCGGTCGAGCGCGTTCCCTCCGGGTAGAGCGCGACCGCGAGCCCCTCGTCGAGCAGCTGACGCTGCACGTCGAGTGCATCGAGAGCGGCCTTGCCGGCGCCGCGGCGCACCGAGATCGCCCCGATGGACTCGAAGAAGGTCTTGCTGAACCAGCCCTTGAGTCCTGGTCCTTCGAAGTAGCTCGACTTCGCGAGGAAGTGCACGGGGCGTGGAGCCGCGACCGGAATCGCGATCGAGTCGATGAAGGAGAGGTGATTGCTCGCGAAGATGACGGGTCCGTCTTTCGGCACATTCTCCCTTCCCTCGATGCGAGGACGGTAGATCGTGCGCGCGAGCGGCGTGATGAGACTGCGTCCGAGCGCATAGGCGAAGCCGGCGTGACGAGGCTTCTCAGTCTCTGCGGGCGAGGATTCGGGCTCCACGGACTGCTCTGACGTCATCAGAGCAGATTACCCCCGGATCCATGCCTCGGTGGGAATGAAGCGCCAGAGCGCGCCTCCCAGCATCGACAAAGGGGTATGGGGGATGATGGGGTGTCCCGCCCGCGATCCTGAGGTCTCACTGTGCGCAAGCGTCCGCTCATCGTCCTGTCCACCGTCGCTGCGGCGACCCTGTTCCTCGCCGGTTGCTCCGGCGATGCGGCACCGGAATCGACAGGAACGGCCGATCCGTCGGCGCAGAGCTCCTGCCTCGCCGACCTCGCATCCGGCGCAGGCTCCGACGCCGTGTCCGTCGAGGGCACCGGAGCCGACGCGAAGGTCACGGTTCCCGCAGATGCAGATCTCGCCGAAGCCCAGCGCTCCGTCGTGGTCGAGGGCGACGGCGACGATGTCATGCCGGGCGATCTCGTCTCGCTGCGCTACCAGCTCGTGGATGCCACGACCAACGAGGTGCTCAGCACCTCGGAGCGCGGCCCCGACGGCGTGCTGTCCGCTCTTCTCGCGGTGCAGCAGCCTCAGCAGATCGTCGATCCCACCCAGTCGACCGTCTTCACGGTCGCCGCGGAGTGCCTCCCGATCGGTTCGAGTGTCGTGCTGACGCTGCCGGCCGCTCAGGAGGGCATGAACCCGAGCGTCCTCTACGTCGAGACCATCGAGCAGCTTCCCAAGACCGCCTCGGGCTCGGACGTCGATGCGACCGAGGGCATGCCCACCGTGGAGCTCGACGACGCAGGTTCGCCCACCATCACCATCCCGGACTCGGAAGCGCCCACGGAGACCGAGGTCGCCGTCCTCAAGCAGGGTGACGGAGCCGTCGTCGGCGCGGGCGACCTGGTCACCGTGCAGTACCGCGGCGTCAAGTGGTCGGACGGCACCGAGTTCGACTCGAGCTGGAGCCGCGACGCGGAGCCCTCGCAGTTCCAGACGAGCGGCGTCGTGACCGGCTTCAAGATGGCACTCGAGGGTCAGCAGGTCGGATCCCAGGTCATCGTCGCGATGCCCCCGAAGGACGGCTACGGCGCATCCGAGGGCAACGAGCTGCAGAACGAGACCCTGGTCTTCGTCGTCGACGTCCTCGCGACCACGCCCATCGAGCAGGCTCCGTAAGGGCTGAGGAGCCGAGGGCTTGCCATAGGCTGGCGGCATGCGTCGCATCATCGTCCTCGGCTCCACAGGTTCCATCGGCACGCAGGCGCTCGACGTCATCCGTGCCAACCCCCGTCGATTCGAGCTCGTCGGCCTCGCTGCCGGTTCGAACGCCGAGATGCTGGCCGAACAGGCTCAGACGTTCCAGGTCGAGAGCACGGCGCTCGGCGCCGCCGAGGCCGAGCAGCTGGTGCGCGATGTCGAAGCCGACGTCGTGCTCAACGCCATCACCGGATCCATCGGGCTCGGATCCACTCTCGCGGCGCTGAAAGCGGGGCGGACTCTCGCTCTCGCGAACAAGGAGTCGCTCATCGTCGGCGGCGAGCTCGTTCTCGCGGCTGCGGCCCCCGATCAGATCGTCCCCGTCGACTCGGAGCACTCCGCGATCGCTCAGGCGCTGCGCAGCGGAACCCACGCCGAGGTGAGACGTCTCGTCGTCACTGCATCCGGCGGACCGTTCCGCGGACGCTCGCGTGACGAGATGGCCGAGGTGACTCCGCAGGAGGCCCTCGCCCATCCCACCTGGGACATGGGCCGGATGGTCACCACGAACTCGTCGACGCTCGTGAACAAGGGGCTCGAGGTCATCGAGGCCCACCTGCTTTTCGACGTCGCCTACGACGACATCGAGGTGGTCGTGCATCCGCAGTCGATCGTGCACTCGATGGTCGAGTTCGTCGATGGGTCGACGATCGCCCAGGCATCACCGCCCGACATGCGCCTGCCCATCTCACTCGGACTCGATTGGCCGAGTCGCGTCGGCGGAGTGGGGCGCCCGCTCGACTGGACCGAGGCGACGTCTTGGACCTTCGAACCCCTCGATCACAAGGCCTTCCCCTCTGTCGCTCTCGCCAAGGCCGTGGGCCGTGCGGGGGCCACGTTCCCCGCGGTCTACAACGCCGCGAACGAGCAGGCGGTCGACGCGTTCCACGAAGGGCGGCTGCCGTTCCTCGGGATCGTCGACACGATCGCCCGGGTGGTCGATGCCCATGAGCCGCCGCAGACGCTCACGGTCGAGACGCTGGCCGAGGCCGAGAACTGGGCTCGGCGCACGGCGGACCAGCTGATCGCCACAACCTGAGACGACCGGTGGCCGCAGCCGATCACCGCGGCCACCGATCGCGATCAGTCTTCGTCGGGATAGGGCACGGGCCAGTGCGAGTCCGGCACCGGCCATCCCGCCGCGCGCAGAGCGCGGCGAGCGAGTTCGCGCGCCGAGTACGGGGTGCGCACCCCGCGGATGTCGCGGTAGTCCTGATGTCCGGGACCCGCCCACAGGATCGAGTCGCCCTCGCCGACGAGGCCGACGGCGGCGACGATGGCCGCCTCGGGGGGCGAGTACTCGTGGATCTCTGCGTCCGGGCGTGCTCGGCGGGCTCCGGCGACCAGAGTGGCCCTGATCGATTCCGCGTCCTCGAAGCGAGGGTGGTGGTCCGTGATGACGAGGATGTCGCTGCCCTCGACGGCCGTGCGAGCCATGTCGTAGCGCTTGCTGGCGTCGCGGTCGCCGTCTGCGCCGAAGAGCATCAGCACTTTGCCCGGGGTGACGCGGCGCACGGCGGCGAGAGTCTTCTCGAAGGCGTCGGGGGAGTGCCCGAAGTCCACGAAGACGACGGGGCCCGTGTCGCCGGACACGAGCTGCGTGCGACCGGGCAGGTGGGCGTCGATGCCGCCGTCGCGCTCGAGGGCTGCGACGATCCGGTCCCACGCGTAGCCGCCTTCGAGCAGCATCACGATCGCCAGAGCGGCGTTCGCGGCCATGTGGGGTCCGATCACCGGGACGGTGGTCGTGAGGGATCCCGCGGGACCCGTCAGCGTGAAGGTGGTCCCGGACGCGCGCTCGTCATCGATCGCGACGACCCAGTCGGCGCGAGCCGCGGCATCGGGGTCGGCCGCGATGGACGGCGTCCCGACGGTGACGACAGGGATCTCCGCGCGCTCCACCACGATCGCCCCGTTGGCGGAGTCGAGGCAGACGACACCGCGCCTCGCGCGGTCAGGGCGGAAGAGGGGGAGCTTCGCCTCGAAGTACTCCTCCATGTCGGCGTAGTCGTCGAGGTGGTCGTGGCTGAGGTTCGTGAAACCGGCCACATCGAAGCGGATGCCGTCGACTCGGTGACGCGAGAGCGCCTGCGCACTGACCTCGACGGCCACTGCCTCGACGTCGCGCTCGCGCATCAGCGCGAGCAGAGCGTGCATCTCGGATGCCTCAGGGGTGGTGAGTCTCGAGACGATGACGTCGCCGGCGATGTGCCGCTCGGCGGTCGAGGAGAGTCCGGTGACCACGCCGAGCTGGTCGAGGATGCCCTCGAGCAGGTGCGACACGCTCGTCTTGCCGTTCGTCCCGGTGGTCGCGAACAGCAGCGGGAGAGGTTCGCCTGCTCCGGTGCCATACACCCAGGCGCTCAGGGCGCCGAGAACCGCGCGCGGGTCGTCGACGACGAGCACGGGGAGGCCCGCGGGCTCCGCGATCTCGGCGCCGGCCTCGTCGGTGATGATCGCGACGGCGCCCTTCTCGGCGGCGGTGACCGCGAACTCCGCGCCGTGGCGGTTCACACCTCGGATCGCGACGAAGGCCTCGCCCGGGCGGAGGTCGGCAGTGGCGAGCGTGATCCCCGACAGGGCGACACCGCTCACCTCCCCGCGGACGTCTCGCGCGAATCGAGAGGCGAGTTCGGACAGCTCACGCCGGGGCGGGTTCGCGGGGCGGAGCACGGGAGGCAGGCTCGGTTGTTGTTCAATCGACATGTCGCATCCATGATCTCACGGCTCCGGAGAGATCACGGGGTGCGGCACGTCTCCTCGGCCCCATCGAGCCGAGGAGACGCGCCGGGGTGTCACGCCTTGCGGCGGTAGGCCAGTACGGAGACCACGAGGGCGGCGACGCCGGCGACGAGGCCACCCGCGCCCAGCGCCGTGCCGAGTGCGTTCGAGGAGTCCGTCTCAGCGGCAGCGGAGTCGGCGTCGTCCGCGTCTCCGGCCTCCTCAGCAGAGCTGTGCTCGCCGTGGCCGTCGACTGCTGCGGCGGTGACCTCGACCACGGGGGCGGGGGCATCGAGGCTGTGCGGGTCCTCGCCGTCCTCTGCGAGCTGCGTCCATTCGGTGCTGCCCTCGACGCAGGTCTGGATCACTGGGAACGCGAGGGATTCGGGAGTGTCCTCGTCGAGCCCGACCGACATGCTGACGGCGCCGCGCAGTTCGTTCGGCACCGGTGTCACGGCTGTGTAAATCACGGCGCTGACGAGACCGTCATCCCCCTTCTCGATGTCGATCGTCCAGTCGCTGTCCATGGTGGGAGCGACAGAGGCGAGCCCCTCGGGCATCGTCACCTTCAGTGAGGTGGTCGGCGAGTTGTCGCAGCCGTGGGCGAACGAGAAGGTGAGCACGCCGTGGTCTCCTGCGGTGAGCTCGTCCGGGCTGACGCTGACATGGGCGCTGGCCATCGCGGGGATCGCGAGGGCCAGCACGGCGCCTCCGATGAGTCCGGCGGCGACCTTGCGGCGGGTGGTGAGGGTGCGGTGGGCGCTGGTGTTGCGACGGGTGATGGAAGGCATGGTGGAACTCCTGATTGCTGTCGTGCGGGCGCGCAGAGATGAGCGCGGCATCCGCGGGGTGAGGAAGGCCTCGGTGAGGCGATGTGACGATCAGATGATCGCCGGGGGGCCTCGACGCGACAGAGAGATGGAGAGAGCGCGATCGACCGGCAAAGGCAGGGCGAAGACGGGAGGGTTCGGATGCGGGTGGCTCGGGCGGAAGACGGTGACCGCGCGGCGCAGCTGTGCCTGCATCCAACCCGCGACGGCACGCACCATCGATTCGCCATGCCAGACCAGTGCGATCGTGATCGTCGCCGCGCCCAGGTGACTGATCACCATGAGCAGGTCGGGGGCGGTTGCCGCAGCCACCGGGCCGAGGGCGGAGAGATCCAGGTGGTGCTGGTGCCCGGAGAGCACGGTGGTCCCGGTCGGAGCGCCCAGCAGCTGGAACATGACGTGGAAAGCCGCCTGGCTCGCCAGCACGGTCGCAGCGACCCGGAGCCGAGAGGCGCGCGCGCCGATGATCAGAGCGGCGATCGGGACGACGAGCGTCATGACGGCGAGCACCAGAAGCGGATGCGGCGCTGCGCCGCCGGCGACCGTGTGCGATGTCGCCGCGAGGAGCGTGGCGACCGCCGATGCCGAAGCCGCGCGCAGGAGTCGCAGCTGGCGGGAGGTCACCTGACAAGCCTAATGGGATTGTGCGGCGAGCCCTGTCGCGGCGTGGGGCTTATTCCTAGGGTGCGAGCACTAGCTTGGGGGAGTGGAAGCACTGCTCTATCTGGGTGGCATCGTGTTCATGCTGATCGGCCTCGGCCTCTCGATCGGCCTGCACGAGGTCGGCCACCTCCTGCCCGCGAAGCTCTTCGGCGTTCGTGTCGGCCAGTACATGATCGGCTTCGGGCCGAGGCTGTGGTCCAAGCGGATCGGCGAGACGGAGTACGGCTTCAAGCTCCTGCCGCTCGGCGGCTTCATCTCGATGTCGGGGATGTACCCGGCATCCGCCGCATCGGGACCTGCGAAGGGCGTCTTCCGGGCTCTCGTGCAGGACGCGCGATCCGCGAACGACGAGACGATCGCGGAGGGTGCCGAGGATCGGGTCTTCTACCGCCTGCCCGTGTGGAAACGCGTCATCGTGATGCTCGGCGGCCCGCTGATGAATCTCCTCCTCGCGATCGTGATCTTCACCGTCCTGTTGTCGGGCATCGGCGTCCAGCAGGGAACGACCACGATCGCATCCGTCAGCGAGTGCGTGCTGCCGGCCGGCTCCACGGCGACGGAGTGCTCGGCGGATGACCCGGCGACGCCGGCCGCGGAGGCGGGGATCAAGCCTCGTGATGTGCTGGTGTCGGTGGCCGGTCAGCCGGTGTCGACCTTCGCGGAGGCGACCGCGATCGTGCAGGCGGCTCCGGGCGAGACGCTCGATCTCGTCGTACTCCGCGACGGCGCGGAGAAGACTCTGACCATCACGCCGATCGAGGCCGAGCGCACCATCACGGATGCGAGCGGACAGCCGGTCATCGGGGACGACGGCCAACCCGTGGTCAAGGAGGTCGGCTACGTCGGCATGGGCGCGCAGATGGGCTTCGTGCAGCAGCCGTTGTCGGCCGGCCCGCAGATGGCCGGTGACACCGTCGCGCGCGTCAGCTCGATGATCCTGACCCTCCCCGTCCGCATCTGGGAGACCGGCGTGTCTCTGGTGACGGGCAGCGAGCGGGATCCGAACGGACCGCTGAGCGTCGTGGGCGTCGGTCGCATCGCCGGCGAGGTCGCAGCCACGGACGCGCCGATCCTCAATCGCTTCTCCATCCTGCTGAGCCTCCTCGGTTCGCTGAACGTGGCTCTGTTCGTGTTCAACCTGATCCCGTTGCTGCCGCTCGACGGAGGTCACGTCGTCGTCGCCCTGTGGGACGGCATCCGTCGCGCCTGGGCGAAGCTTTTCCGCCGTCCGCCGCCCGCGCCGGTCGACGCCACACGGCTCGTGCCGCTGACCGTCGTCGTCGCCACGCTGCTCATCGCGATGGGCGCTGTGCTGCTGCTCGCCGATCTCTTCAACCCGGTGAAGCTCTTCGGGGGCTGAGCGAGCGGCCGCAGCGCCGCTCAGGAGAGCGCGTGCGAGACCAGGCGCTCCAGAGTGCGGATGCCGTCGCGGGAGAGAATCGACTCCAAGTGGCCCTGCACTGATGCGAAGTGATCGCCGCGCAGTGCGTAGACGTCTCCTGACACGGGGTCCGCGGACACCTGGACGGCACCCACGGATGCGGTTCCCGGTGCGACCCTGGCGGTGAACGTGTTGTAGAAGCCGATCGACGCATCCTCGCCGAAGACGGGCACAGCCTTCTGCAACCCCTGATGCGGTGCGCCGAGCGGGGCGAGGTCGATGCCGAGGCTGTCGCTGAGGATCTGATGGCTCAGGCAGACCGCGAGAAGCGGCGCGCCCGCGTCGACGCGGCCCGAGACGACCTGTCGCATCCGGGCGATGCGATCGCTGTCGGTGTCGCGAGGGTCGCCGGGTCCGGGGCCGGCGACGACGAGGTCGGCGGAGTCGAGCTCCGCATCGGTCACCTCGCTCCATGCGCGGATTGTGACGTCGAGGCCCAGGTGGCGGAGCTGGTGGGCGAGCATCGTCGTGAAACGGTCCTCGGCGTCGACCACGATCGACGTCTTCCCCGCGAACGGACCTGTGAGGTCGTCGCCTTGGGGGTTCAGCCAGAAGTCCGCGAGACGCGCGTTGCGCGAAGAGAGGAGCGCGGCGACCGTGGGGTCGGCGGCGAGGGACTGCGGTGCTCCCGGTGCATCCGCGTCCTCGCGAGCCTCAGCAGCACTGTCCCGGTCGATCGCGCCGATCGCGCCGAGCACTCCGGCCGCCTTGCCGTGTGTCTCGGAGACCTCGCCGTGAGGGTCGGAGTGGCGCACGAGCGTCGCTCCCACGGGCACGCTGAGCGAGCCGCCCTGCAGATAGACCGTGCGGATGAGGATGGGGGCGTCGAGATCGTGCCCGCCTTCGGCATTCGGAGTGAACAGCGCCGCGACGCCGGAGTAGTACCCGCGTGGCTTCTTCTCATGGCGGCGGATGACCGCGCACGCGTTCTGCATCGGCGAGCCGGTGACGGTGGGCGCGAACATGGTCTCGCGGAGGATGTCGCGGGGGTCGAGCGCGCTGCGCCCGCGGAGCATGTACTCGGTGTGGGTGAGGCGCGACATCTCCTTGAGGTGCGGGCCGGTGATGCGTCCGCCGTCGGAGCAGACGGCGCTCATCATCTTGAGCTCCTCATCGACGACCATGAACAGCTCCTCGGTCTCCTTCGTGGAGGAGAGGAAGTCGACCAGCGTCTCCTTGGTGGCACCGCCGGCGGGGTGTCGGAAGGTGCCCGAGATCGGGTTCATCGTGACGACGCCGCCGCGGGCGACGACGTGCGCCTCGGGGCTCGCGCCGACGGCGATGTGCCCGGGGGTGATGACGGCGAAGGTCCAGTAGGCGCCGCGCTCGTGCGTGAGCAGGGCGCGGAACCACGTGAGGGCGGCAGTGCGGTCGTCGACGTCGATCTCGGCGGTGAAGTCGCGGCGGATCACGAAGTTGGCGCCTTCGCCGCGGCCGATCTCGTCGGCGATCACGGTCTCGACGATCGCGGCGTACTCCTCGTCGGCGATGTCGAATCCGCCGTTGCGGAGGGGGACGGCAGCGGACGGCAGATCGGCGATCAGCGCAGGAGCCGGGAGAGTCAGATGCTCGTCGACCACGATGCAGCGCAGCGGCGCTCCGTCATCCTGGGCGACGAATCCGCGCTCGCGCACTTGGCGGTAGGGCACCATGGCGAAGATCTCGCGCGGAGTCCCGTCGATCGTGAGCGGGATGTCGGCGAGCACGTCGACGTCGACCACTTCGCCTGTCAGCAGCTCGACGGTGGCGGCGCCGTCGCGCGCGATCAGCACGAACGAGGCCGTGGGATCTGCGGTGAGCTCGGCAAGACGTGAGAGGGTCATCGGTGTCTCCTGTGCGTGGCTCCGGCTCGGCTCAACGAAAAGACCGCCCCGGAGGCGGTCTGGATTCGTGGGAACGCGAACACACCGCCTAAGAGGCGGGCCACCAGGTGAAGTTCGCGAGCATGGGCTGAAAACTATCACACCGGGAACCGCCGCCCCGGCCGGATGACGCGCGTCCGAGCCGCCCGACATCCAGCCTGTGTGCATCCAGGCGGCGTAGGCTGGGGGTTGTGCCAGCAGTGAACCTTGGGATGCCGAAGATCCCCGAAGTCCTCGCCCCGCGCCGGAAGTCTCGCCAGATCAAGGTGGGCAAGGTGCTCGTCGGGGGTGACGCCCCCGTCACCGTGCAGTCCATGACGACCACGAAGACGACGGACATCAACGCGACTCTCCAGCAGATCGCCGAGTTGACCGCATCCGGATGCGAGATCGTCCGTGTCGCCGTTCCCCATCAGGATGACGCCGACGCGCTGAAGATCATCGCGATGAAGAGTCAGATCCCGGTGATCGCGGACATCCACTTCCAGCCGCGTTACATCTACACCGCGATCGACGCCGGTTGCGGTGCCGTGCGCGTGAACCCTGGCAACATCCGCGAGTTCGACGGCAACGTCGGCAAGATCGCCGAGGCAGCCAAGGCCGCCGGCGTCTCGCTGCGCATCGGCGTGAACGCCGGATCGCTGGACCGCCGCATCCTCACGAAATATGGCAAGGCCACGGCAGAGGCGCTCGTCGAGAGTGCCGTCTGGGAGGCTTCGCTGTTCGAGGAGCACGACTTCCACGACTTCAAGATCTCGGTCAAGCACAACGACCCCATCGTCATGGTGAAGGCCTACCGCCTGCTCGCCGAGCGAGGCGACTGGCCCCTGCACCTCGGCGTGACCGAGGCAGGGCCAGCGTTCCAGGGCACGATCAAGAGCGCCACGGCGTTCGGCATCCTCCTCGGCGAGGGCATCGGCGACACGATCCGTGTGTCCCTCTCGGCGCCGCCCGCCGAAGAGGTCAAGGTCGGGCACCAGATCCTGCAGTCGCTGAACCTGCGTGAGCGCAAGCTCGAGATCGTCTCGTGCCCGTCGTGCGGACGCGCGCAGGTCGACGTGTACACGCTCGCCGAGAACGTGACCGAGGGACTCAAGGACATGACGGTGCCGCTGCGCGTCGCGGTCATGGGCTGCGTCGTGAACGGACCGGGCGAGGCTCGCGAGGCAGACCTCGGGGTCGCCTCCGGCAACGGCAAGGGCCAGATCTTCGTCAAGGGCGAGGTCATCAAGACCGTGCCCGAGGCCGACATCGTCGCGACACTGATCGAAGAAGCCAACCGGATCGCCGCGGACATGGGACCGGAGGCGCCGCTCGGCACCGCCCAGGTCGTCACGGTCTGAGTGTCGGGACGCGTGAGATGACGTCGCCGAAGCCGGCCGTACCCGCCCCCGTCCAGGCGCTTGTCGATGCGATCAACGCGGCTGACACCGAGGCCTTCGTCGGTGCCTTCACTGAAGGGGGCTTCGTGAGCGACTGGGGCACCGTCAAAGGGGGGCGCGACGGCGTGCGCAGCTGGGCCGATACCGACGCTATCGGTGCCGGAGCCCGGATGACAGTCCTGTCCGCGACGACGGAGGGCGACACCACCCGCATCAGATTCGGGTGGACCAGCAGCGTCTTCACCGGAGAATCCGATGGGATCCTCGTCGTCGACCGGGACAAGCTCGCGAGCTTCACCATCCCGCCGTCCCACTGATTCGATCGCACGACCCTTCCTGCGAGGGGCGGCGCTCGTCATGAACCTCTCAAGGAGCCCCATGTCCTCGTCAACCGTCGTGTCCTTCGCCGGCGGCGATGTCTCGGGATCGAGCACTGTCGCCCGGGTCGAATCGACGTCCGCAGGCTCGGTCGTCATCGTGGACGCGACGCCGTTCCACCCGGTCGATCACACGTGGCCCGATCAGCCGGGCGACAGCGGCGAGATCGCTTTCGAGGGGTCCGCCGTCCGCGTCACCGAGGCTGTGATGGCCGCGGTGTCCGACGAGGGCGAGTTCGCGGTCGGCTCCGACATCCCCGCGAAGCGCGGCGCCGAGGGGTGGACCTGGCTCGTCGGTCATCCGCTCGACGGAGAGGCCCCGTCCTGGTTGGTGGAGGGCGCACGCGTGGAACTGTCTGTCGACTCGACCCGTCGGGCCGGTCTCAGCCGAGGGCACACCGCGTGTCATCTGGCGTCTCTGGCACTCGACCGCACCCTCGCGGATCTGTGGCGCAAGGATCCGGGAGAGGATGCTCTGGGCGCGCCGAACTTCGAGGGCAAGGCCAATCAGTCCAGCCGTATCCACGCGGACGGCGCAGTCGACGAGTACCGCCTGGGCAAGAGCCTGCGCAGGGCAGGATTCGACACCGAGACGTTCGTGGCCACACTCGCGGATCGTGAGGCGTCGATCAACGCACGGCTGGCCGCGTGGGTCGCGTCGGGCGCGTCGAGCCGAGTGGTGACCGAGGGCCCGACGATCGTGGACCGCCGCAGCTGGCACTGCGAGCTTCCCGAAGGCACGGCGGAGATCCTGTGCGGCGGCACGCACGTGGCATCCCTCGCCGAGTTCGTCTCGATCTCGGTGACGCTCGACCTGACGGATCCGCAGCTTCTGGTCATGACGACGCGGGCTGTGCCCGCGTCCTGAGCCGTGGTCAGCGCACGAAGCCGCTCTGTACCCGGCCGCCTGCACGGTCGAGTTCGTCTTCGACACGGGCGGCGAAGGTCGCGTAGTCGCGGTCGAGCAGCGGGATGCTCAGCAGATCGGCGCGCTCGCTGCTGAAGTTCCGGAGCCGTCTCGGAAGCCATTTGCCGGTCGCGATCCAGCGTCCCCCGCTGAGAAGAATGAGCTCAGCGATCCTCTCGAACAGGATTGCGGCCTCGACCTGCTGCTCGAGGGGGTCTGCCGCGTCTCTGAGGTCGTCGAGCACATCGGTGATGACATAGCGACGAAAGGCGGACTCCTGCGCGCTGAGTGAGGGACCCGCGTCGAGGATCATCTGCCATCGACGGCGGAGAGCGGCGAGGCGGCCGTCGTCTCGGATCGCGGTGCCCTCGACGAGCATGTGCACGATCACCGGTCGGTGCTGCGCGATGCCTCGGTCGGCCCACTCGTCGAATCCTGCCGGTGTGTACGCGAACACCTCGACGATCTCGCCCTCGAACTCGTGAGTCGAGGCCTCGCTCGTCTGGTCATCGGCGTCGAAGATCTCGTCTCCGAGGAGCAGCAGGTCGATGTCGCTCGTCGGGGTGCGCTCGCTGCGTGCGGTGCTGCCCGCCACGATGGCGACGCCTGCCCCCGGGTAGCGGGCGGCGACGAATCGTTCAGCGACAGCGAGGTGGTCCACGTCGTAAGAGTAGCGATCGCCCGTGCGCGTTCCGGCGTCAGCGGAGCGCTGCGCCGAGTCGAGCGCCGAGGCCACCGGCGAGCACATGCGCCTGAGCGAGCGGGATCCACCGGCATGTCCATGAGACGGGCGAGTCGCCGATCTCTGGATCGGCCTCGCCGGCCTGCCAGACGGCGAAGACCTCGGGATCGACGACCTCCAACCGAAAGAAGTGTCGGAGGGCCACTTCATCGCGGAGCGGGGTGAGATCGTAGAACTCGGCGCCGAGGCTGCGCGTCACGGAGCCTCGGAGGCCGGTCTCCTCGAACAACTCTCTCTCAGCGGCCTGTGCCGGGCTCTCGTCGTCGCGCACGGTTCCCGCAGGAACCTGAACGCCGGTGGCGAGTATGTCGGTGTCGTCGTGGGTGAAGACGAGCAGACGATCGTGCGCGATGACGTAGCACACGGCTTTCTCAACCACGCTCATCTGATCCGCAACCAGCACCCCACCGGGATGGGAGGCATCGCGGATGATCCTGTCCACCCATCGATCGCGCGGAAGCCGCGCGATCTCCGTCGTGGTGAACCACCCCGTCTCGATGAGTTCACCGTCTGTGAGCAGCAACTCCGTGTCGACCGGAATTGAACACGAGTAGGCGATCGTCGTGTATCCGACACGATCGCCGTTCGGATAGCTCACGAGCAGATCCCCGCCTCCGTAAGCCCCCACGATCCCGTGAACGGTGGCAGCGACGCCGATCTCCTCCCGCACTTCCCTGAGGACCGCGTCCTCCGGCTTCTCGTGTGGCTCGATTCCGCCGCCGAGGAGTCCCCACTCGAGCGAGTGCGCTTGCCGACACAGCAGAAATCGATCGTCCCGCCGGATGACCGCCGTGACCGCGGGGAGCAGAAGGAGAGCATGACCCACGCGCCTACGGAGGTCGCTCAGGTATGGCGAGATCGGCATGGCCCAGAGCCTAGGCGCTCAGACAGAGAACTCGATCTCACCTCGGCTGATGTCGGCGCGCACGACGTGGAGCTGCACGACGGCTCCGGGGGCGGCGCCGTCCGGGATCGGGGCGGAGGCGGTGACGGCAGGATCGGCGATCTGGACCGTCGCCCGCTCGCCGCGGATCTCGATCACGGTCGCATCGATAGTGGAGCCGACCAGGGGAGTCATCAGTGCAGCCTCGACGCAGTTGATCGTCGCGGAATCGAGCCTGGACGCGCGCTGACCGGACTCCTGCATCAGTTGGGGGAGATCAGCGAGGGACTCGCGCACCCAGACCGGCACCTCACGCCCCTCGGACAGAGCGAGGCAGATCGAGAGCGACCAGCGATCGACGAGACGACGCAGTGGTGCCGTGGCGTGCGCGTAAGGTGCGGCGATGGCCGCCTGCTCGGTGTCGGGCGGTACTGAGCCGTCGAAGGCCACGTATCCCGCTCCGCGGAAGAGCGACGCCGCCGCCTCGAGGATCGGGAGGGTCATGGGGTCAGCGCGATCCAGTTCGCGCAGGTAGTCGCCATATCGCCCCGTCGTCCACGGACGGCCGAGCGCCTCGGTCTGATGACGGAACGCCTCGAAGGACTTCTCGTCGGGCTGAGGCATCGTCCGCAGGATGCCGATGCCGGCCTCGATCATCAGGGAAGCGGCCGCCATACCCGTCATGAGAGAGAGCTGCGCGTTCCATTCCTCGACGGCAAGCGGGTGCCGACGTTCGATCGAATAGGTGCCGTCGAGTCCTCGCACGACCTCTTCATCCGGGAGGTTCAGGCTCGCGCCGCCTCGGCGCTTCTCCTGTGCGATCCGCAGAGCACCGATCTCGGGGAGCAGAGTGGCGGGGCCTTCCTCGCCCCGGTCGAGCGCTGCCTGGGTGCTGACGTAGTCGAGCTGCGAGCGCGACCGGATCAGGGCCCGCTCGAGCCGGAACTCCTCGACAGCTCCTGCAGAATCGAGGGCGAAGGTCCAGACGAGCGCGGGACGATCCACATCCGCCAGCAGCGACGCACGATCCTCGCTCAGCACCTTCGGATGCAGGGGGATAATGCCGTCCGCCGCGTACAGCGTCTGGCCTCGACGACGGGCCTCCTCGTCCACCGCACCGCCGGGCGCCACGAATCCGGGCACATCAGCGATCGCATAGCGAACGGTGTATCCGGCGTCCCGCCGCTCGAGGTGGAAGGCCTGGTCGAGATCACGAGACCCATGTGGATCGAGCGTGGCGAACGGGATGTCGCGCAGGTCGAGTTCGGGAGTCGCAGCATCCGAAGCCGCCGCCTCCGCCAGTACTGCAGCGGGGAAGTCTGCCGGAGCATCAAGAGACTCTTTCAGAGCGGCGAGCGCCGCAGCGAGTTCCGTCTGCGCGGCGGACGGAGCAACGTGGGATCGGCGCTGAGGCATGACCCCACACTATGTCGCCCGCTACGCGGGACGTGCCGCCGGCGAATCTCAACCGGCAGAATCGACGCCGTCGGATGGTTCTCAAAACATCCCCCAAATCAGTGATTCGCGTGTCCGTCCGGCCCCGACCGGAATACTGGGCGTTAGCGTGGGGGCATGACCACTGCTGCGAAAGCCCAGACCCTGATCGGACTCTACGAAGCACCGGAGATCCTCCGCGTCGTCAATGTGTGGGACGTCGTATCCGCCCGAGCGGTCGCGAAGCTCCCGGAGACCAAGGCGATCGCCACCGCCGGGCACGGCATCGCCGCGTCGTTCGGATTCGAGGACGGCACCATCACCCGCGACATCATGATCGACATGGTCGGGCGCATCGCGGCATCCGTCTCCGTGCCGGTGACCGCGGATCTGGACGACGGATACGGTGACGCAGGCGAGACCACGCGCCTCGCGATCGGCGCAGGCGTGGTGGGCGCGAACGTCGAAGACCGCCTCAAGCCGTTCGACGAGTCGGTCGCGGCTGTCGAGGCGATCGTCAAGGCGGCCGAGGCCGAGGGCGTCCCGTTCGCCCTCAATGCCCGCACCGACGCGTTCGTGCGCGCGGGTCACCGGCCGGTGGCCGAGAGCGTCGCCGACGCGATCCAGCGCGGACGTGCGTTCCTCGATGCCGGCGCCACCGCTGTCTTCGTTCCCGGCATGCTCGACGCGAACATCACGCGTCAGCTCGTCGAGGGCCTCGGAGAGGGCAAGCTCAGCGTGATCGGGCTGCCCGGCACCCTCGCGGCTTCGGAGTACGAGAAGCTCGGCGTCGCTCGCATCTCCTACGGCCCGCTTCCGCAGCGCGTGGCGCTCACGGCCGTGCAGGACCTCGCGGCGAGCCTGTACGCCGGCGGCGTGATCCCGAACGGACTCCCCGCCCTCAACTGACGCATCGCGAGAACGAGTGACCACCGGTCAGTAGACTTGCCCGGTGGTCACTCGTCTTTCGAACTTCTTCCTCCGCACCCTCCGCGAAGACCCTGCAGAAGCAGAGGTCACCAGTCACAAGCTGCTGATCCGCGCCGGTTACATCCGGCGTGCCGCTCCAGGAGTGTTCACGTGGCTGCCGCTCGGGCTCAAGGTCAAGTCGCGAATCGAGGCCATCGTTCGTGCGGAGATGGCGAACGCCGGTGCGCAGGAAGTCCACTTCCCCGCACTGCTTCCCCGCGAGCCGTATGAGCTCTCAGGTCGCTGGGAGTCCTACGGCGATGGAATCTTCCGCCTCCAGGATCGCAAGGGCGCGGACTACCTCCTCGCTCCCACGCACGAGGAGATGTTCACCCTGCTCGTGAAGGATCTCTACTCGTCGTACAAGGATCTTCCCCTGACGATCTATCAGATCCAGGACAAGTACCGCGACGAGGCACGTCCGCGCGCCGGTCTGCTCCGTGGTCGCGAGTTCACGATGAAAGACGCGTACTCGTTCGATTCCTCGGATGCCGGGCTCGAGACGAGCTACCAGTCTCAGCGCGACGCGTACGAGCGCATCTTCCAGCGTCTGGGACTCGAGTACGTGATCGTCAACGCGGACAACGGCCTGATGGGCGGGGCGAGGAGCGAGGAGTTCCTGCACCCGACTCCCGTCGGCGAAGACACGTTCGTCCGCAGCGCCGGCGGATACGCCGCGAATGTGGAGGCGTTCACGACGGCCGTGCCCGACGCGATCGCATTCGATGCGGAGGCCGCCCCGGTGATCTTCGACTCGCCGAACACGCCGACGATCCAGACGCTCGTGGCGCACTCCAACGCGCATCTCGACGGCGACTACACCGCTGCAGACACGCTCAAGAACGTCGTTCTGGCGCTGACCCACGTCGACGGCACACGAGAGCTCGTCGTCGTCGGCATCCCGGGTGACCGCGAGGTCGATGAGAAGCGCGCAGAGGTGGCGTTCGCGCCCGCAGAGGTCGAGACCGCCACGGCAGACGACTTCGAGAAGAATCCGCTGCTCGTCAAGGGCTACATCGGCCCCTGGTCACCGACCGGCGCTGTGCTCGGAGAGGAGTCCGCGACGGGTATCCGCTACCTCGTCGACCCCCGCGTGAGCGAGGGCACCAGCTGGATCACCGGCGCCAACCAGGACGAGAAGCACGCACACTCGGTCGTCGCAGGGCGTGATTTCTTCGCCGACGGCATCGTCGAGATCGCCAACGTCCGCGCGGGCGATCCGGCTCCTGACGGCTCCGGCCCGGTGGAGCTCGCACGCGGCATGGAGATCGGGCACGTCTTCCAGCTCGGCCGCTTCTTCGCCGAGACTCTCGGGCTCAAGGTCCTGAACGAGAACGGCAAGCTCGTCACCGTCACGATGGGGTCGTACGGCATCGGCGTGACGCGCATCCTCGCGATCATCGCCGAGCTGAACAACGATGAGAAGGGCCTCATCTGGCCCGCATCGGTCGCTCCGTTCGACGTGCAGGTCGTCGCCGCCGGTCGCGATCAGGTCGCGTTCGATGTGGCCGCCGACCTGTCGGCGCAGCTGGAGTCCGCAGGTCTCGACGTGCTCTACGACGACCGCCCGAAGGTGTCGCCCGGAGTCAAGTTCGGCGACGCCGAGCTCGTGGGCGTTCCGAAGATCGTGATCGTCGGGCGCGGTGCGGCCGAAGGTCAGGTCGAGCTCTGGGATCGCAGCACCGGTGAGCGCGACGCGGTCTCGGTGTCCGAAGCCTTCGAAAGGCTCAGCGGACTCTGATCGCCGCCACGCGGAATGCCGTGCATCCCCTGCCCGGGGGTGCGCGGCATTCTCATGAGCGGGTCGAGATCAGCAGACGATGCGACCGTGGTTCATGATGTCGTCGTCGGGCGTGTCCTTGGTGACGAGCGCCTTGAGTGCTCCCGCTGCCATGGCGATCTTCCCCTTCGCGGGCTCCCAGAACTCCGTCACCGTGGGAGTGACCTTCAGCAGGGCGATGCCGGGCGTGTCGAGGCCCTCCTCGAACCAGATATCGAGCGACGGCGAGTACAGCTCCTCCATCTTCGTGCGGTCGTGCACCACGGATGCGTTGCCGGCGACCGACACATATCGCATCCCTTTGGCGTCGCAGTACGACAGGCCGACCTGACGGTGTGCGCGCGCCTCTTCGACCTTCTCGGTGTCTTCCGCAGTGAAGAACCAGATGTCGCCGGCGTCGTCCATCTGCCGCGTCGACATGGGGCGGCTCACGAGATTGCCGTCGTCGTCTGTCGTCGTCAGCATCGTGAAGTCGATGTCCTCCACCAGCTCGGCGACTCGGGCGAGGGCTTCAGGTCCAGTGATCTCTGTCATGTCGACAGCTTCGTACTCGCGCGACCGAGAGGCACGGGGATTGACAGGAAGAGCGCCACATGATCGCCAGCGGCGTTGCGACGCACACGCGTCGGACCACGCGTGACAGTCTGGAGACATGACCGAGGAACCGCTGCCGGAAACGCTCAGCTCTGAGATCAACGCCGTGCTGGACGGGGCCGGTGTCAAGACCGATCGGCGTCTGGTGATGCGCATGATGCGAACGGCGATCCTGCTGGGCGAGGACGGCACCAACAGGCTCGACCTCAAGATCGCGTCCGCGGCGCTGGCCGAGATGCGCGACGCCTTCCGGCTCTTCGCTCCTTTCGAGGGAGTGCCGAAGGTCACCGTCTTCGGATCGGCGCGCACGCGGCAGGACGATCCGCTCTACGTCCAGGCGCGAGCCGTCGCCGAGGCCCTCGCCGCAGACGGCTGGATGGTCGTGACGGGCGCCGGCCCCGGAATCATGCAGGCCGCGGCTGAAGGCGCGGGTCCCGCACTCTCGCTGGGGGTCTCGATCCGACTGCCGTTCGAGGAGAAGGCGAACAGCCTCGTCGCGGGAAGCGACCACGTCGTCGCGATGAAGTACTTCTTCACCCGCAAGCTCATGCTCATCAAGGAGTCCATCGGCTTCATCTGCCTTCCGGGCGGATTCGGCACTCTGGACGAGATGTTCGAGCTTCTGACTCTGCAGCAGACGGGCAAGGCCGAGCCGACGCCGATCGTGCTGCTCGACGAACCCGGCGGTACGTTCTGGAACGGTCTCAAGCGCTTCATCGACGAGGATCTCGCGCCGACGGGAGTGATCTCCGAAGGCGACTTCGACCGCGTCGTCATCACGGACTCGGTCGAGTCGGCGGCCGCAGTGATCGCCGGCTTCTGGCGCAACTACGATTCGCTGCGCTGGGTGGGGGACACCCTCGTGCTCCGCCTCCGCACCGAACCGACCGATGCCGAGCTCGATCGTCTGAACGGGCAGTTCGGCGGGATGCTGGTGAGTGGCAGTATCGAGCGGTCCGCGCCCCGGTCGCCCGAGGTCGCCGACGACGACGTGCTGCACCTGCCGCGGCTCGCGCTTCACCTCGACCAGCGCCAGGTCGGCAACCTCTTCCGTCTGATCGGTGCGATCAACTCGCTGGATTCTGCTCCCGCGCTCTGATCCCTGCAGCGAACGAGGAGAGATCGACCTCGTGCCCGAGGATGCGCTCGGCGGCGCGGTGGCCTGAGTAATAGGCGGCCCCCACCGTGGCGGGCTCATCGCCCCAGGTGGCCTCGCCCGCGAAGTGCAGCACGCCGTCGACGGGGCCTGCCGCGTCGTCGTGATCGTGATGCGATGACCCGACGGCCAGGTGCGAGTATGACCCGTTCGAGAACGGGTCATGCCCCCAGCGGGTGATCCAGTGCGCTGTGGGCGCGCCGACGGCGTCGCCGTACAGCCTGTGCAGCGCGGCGAGCACGTCCGCGACGATCTCCTCGTCGGCGAGTTCCTGCATGCGACGTCCGAACGGGCCGGCGGCGAAGGTGAGGAGGGTCGGCAGCCCGCTGACCGCTGACACGTCGTACCAGGAGTGCCAGTGCTCACCGGCGTCGCCGAGCGCGCGAATCACATAGCTCTCCTCCTCCCAGAAGCGCTCCGGGAACTGGACGAAGATCTTGTTGAAGACGCCCATTCCGAGACGCCCGACGGGGCCCGCGACGGCGTCGGGCAGGGGCGGGGTGAAGTCGATCGAACCGGCCTTGAGCACGCCGAGCGGCACCGTGACCAGCCCTCTGCGGGCGGAGAAGTCGCCGGCGGCGGTCGAGACGACGACCCCGTCCGGCGTCCGAGCGACCCGCGTCACGATGTGCTCGAGCCGGATGTCGAGCCCCACAGCGATGCGACGGGGGAGTTCGTCGTATCCGCGCGGAAAGATCACCTCGTCGCCGTCGATGGCGTCCTCGTCGAGCCCGTGCGCGTCGAGGTCGCCGATCCAGGCCCCGCACTGCTCCTCGACGCGGTGCCGGAAGAACTCGCGGACCTCGTCGATGCGCTCCGGATCGAACCCGGAGCGGTCGAGCGCGCGCTCGGTCACGTCGAGGTAGGTGTCGCCGGGGGAGGACGCCGCGATCTCCTCGACCAGAAGAAGGTCGGCCATCGCGACGTCATCGACCCACTGCGCCGTGCTCGCGGCATCCAGCGGCCTGCCGTCCCCGTCGAAGTTCTCGATCGGGCGGCCACCGGCCTGAAAGCTGCCGACCGTGTACTCGATCGTCGGGATGTCCAGAGCCTGCACGAGGTCCCACAGGCGCGACCTCTCGATCCCGTGCACCCAGGACGCGCCGAGATCGACCGGGAACCCGGCGGTCCTGTCGGTGTTCATCCGACCCCCGACGCGATCGCGAGCCTCCAGTACCAGCACCCTCTCACCGGCATCGGCGAGCATGCGCGCAGCCGTCAGTCCTGACATCCCGGCTCCGATGACGATGGTGTCGTACGTGGTCACTGGGTCCTCCTGCGGTCCTGGCGCCGCGACGGTGCGGCGGCCGCCGTGGCATGGGGCGGTGGGCACAGGGTATCGTGGTACGGATGTCGTGCGAGCACACCCGCGCGACGAGAGCTGAATAGGGAGCCGTCATGGATATCGAACTGAGTCTGCTGCGTGGGATCGAGAAGGAGAAGGCGATTCCCTTCGATGAACTCGTCTCGATCATCGAACAGGCCATCCTGACCGCGTACTCGAAGCACGTCTCCGCAGACGGAGTCACCCCCGAAGGCGTTCGCGTCGACCTCGATCGTCGTACCGGGCACGTCGCCGTGCTGCAGGTCGTCAAGGACGAAGAGGGCGCGATCATCGGCGAAGAGGATGCCACGCCCGACGACTTCGGACGTATCGCGGCCTTCGCCGCCAAGCAGGTCATCAGCCAGCGTCTGCGGGACATCGCGGACGACGTCGTGCTCGGCGACTTCAAGGACAAAGAAGGCGACATCGTCGCCGGAGTGATCCAGCAGGGCCCGAATCCCCGCATGATCCACGTCGATCTCGGAGCCGTCGAGGCGATCCTTCCTCCGGAGGAGCAGGTGCCGGGCGAGGAATACACCCACGGGTCGCGCCTCCGCGTGTACGTGACCAGTGTCGCGAAGGGCCTCAAGGGGCCGCAGATCACCGTCTCGCGCACGCACCCCGGGCTCGTCCGCAAGCTCTTCGCGCTGGAAGTCCCTGAGATCGCCGCCGGGCTCGTCGAGATCGTCTCGTTGGCCCGCGAGGCCGGCCACCGCACGAAGATCGCCGTTCGGGCGAACGACCCGGCCATCAACGCCAAGGGCGCCTGCATCGGCGAGATGGGCCGCCGCGTCCGTGCCGTCACCGAAGAACTCGCCGGGGAGAAGATCGACATCGTCGACTTCGATCCGGAACTCGCGCCCTTCGTCGCCAACGCCCTCTCGCCGGCCAAGGTGACAAGCGCGTTCATCCTCGACGCGAACACCAAGGCGGTGCGCGCCCTGGTGCCGGACTACCAGCTCTCGCTCGCGATCGGCAAGGAGGGGCAGAATGCCCGCCTCGCTGCCAAGCTCACCGGCGCGAAGATCGATATTCAGCCCGACAGCGTCCTGGACTGACCGCTCGTCACGTCCGACTCGCGCGCCTCGCGTGAGTCGGACGGGAACACAGGTGTAAGATGGAACCCGTACGAATGTGCGTCGGCTGTCGCACACGTGCTCCCCGCGCCGCTCTTCTCAGGGTGGTGTCCCAGAACGAGACGCTCATCGTCGATGAGCGTGCTGTCCTGCCGGGGCGAGGCGCGTGGGTTCATCCGACACCGGAATGCATGGATGCCGCTCTGCGGCGTCGGGCTTTCGGACGAGCACTGCGCGTCTCCAGCGATCTGGATACGCGGAACATCGAACAGCACCCACCAAGAAACAAAGGCTGAACGGCTATGGAAACAAAGTGAACGGCTCGAAATGAGACCCGTCCGCGACTAGTGGTCTGCCCTGTCTGGGTGGACCGACCCCAGACAGGAGAATTGTGGCTGGTAAACCACGCGTACACGAGATCGCCGCTGAACTCGGCGTCGACAGCAAGATCGCACTTGCAAAGCTCAAGGAACTCGGAGAGTTCGTCAAGAGCCCCTCTTCGACCATCGAACCTCCGGTGGCGCGCAAGCTGCGCGCTGCCATCGAGTCGGACGCCTCGCTGAAGTCGTCCGGCGACGCCGCGCCCGCTGCAGCAGCGAAGTCTGCTGCCAAGCCCGGTGCTGCCAAGCCCGGTGCTGCGAAGCCCGGTGCTGCCAAGACCGCTGCGAAGTCGGCAGAGGCAACGCCCGATGCTGCGACGTCCGGTGCTGCGAAGCCCGGTTCCGGTGCGCCGACTCCCGGTCCGAAGCCCGGACCCAAGCCGGCGCCTGCTCCGGAGGCGCCCGTCGCTGCTCCTGCAGCCGAGGCTCAGGCCGAGCCTGCTGCTCCGGCGGCGGCGACCCCCGGACCCGCTGCTCCGAAGTCGAACGACGGCGGAGCTCCGAAGCCCGGCGCTCCGCGCCCCGGCAACAACCCGTTCTCCACCGCGCAGGGCATGGGACAGCGTCCCACCGGTCCGCGTCCGGGGAACAACCCCTTCGCCTCGGCGCAGGGAATGGGCCAGCGCCCGACGCCGGGTAACATCCCGCGTCCGCAGGCCCCGCGTCCCGGCGCCCCGCGTCCTGGTGCGCCTCGTCCCGGTTCCCCCCGTCCCGGCGCTCCGCGCGGCGGTCAGGGCGGTCGTCCCGGTGGTGCACCGTTCCAGCAGCGTCCGGGTGGACCCGGTCGTCCCGGCGGTGCCGGTGGACCCGGTGCGGGCCCAGGCGCTCGTCCCGGCGGTGGCTTCGCAGGTCGTCCCGGTGGCGGTGGCGGTCGCGGTCGTGGCCCCGGTGGAGGTACCGCTGGTGCGTTCGGCAAGGGTGGCGGCAAGAGCAAGCAGCGCAAGTCGCGGCGGGCGAAGCGGCAGGAATTCGAGATGCGGAGCGCCCCGGTCGTCGGTGGCGTCAATGTCACCCGCGGTAACGGGGAGATCATCCGCATGCGCCGTGGGGCATCCATCGCGGACTTCGCCGACAAGATCGAGACGCTGACCGGTTACACGGTTCAGCCCGGAACCCTCGTGACGATCCTCTTCAACCTCGGCGAGATGGCCACGGCCACCGAGTCGCTGGACGAGGCGACGTTCGAGGTCCTGGGTGCCGAGCTCGGTTACAAGATCCAGATGGTCTCGCCCGAGGACGAGGACAAGGAGCTCCTCGAAGGCTTCGGTCTCAACCTCGAGCAGGAGCTCGAGGAGGAGAGCGAGGACGACCTCGAGATCCGTCCTCCGGTGGTCACCGTCATGGGTCACGTCGACCACGGTAAGACCCGACTCCTCGACGCGATCCGTCAGACCAACGTCATCGACGGTGAAGCCGGCGGCATCACGCAGCACATCGGTGCGTACCAGGTGTGGACGGAGCACGAGGGCATCGAGCGTGCCATCACCTTCATCGACACCCCGGGTCACGAGGCATTCACCGCCATGCGTGCACGTGGAGCGCAGGTCACCGACCTCGCGATCCTCGTGGTCGCGGCCGACGACGGCATCATGCCGCAGACGGTCGAGGCGCTGAACCACGCCCAGGCGGCGAACGTGCCGATCGTGGTCGCGGTGAACAAGGTCGACAAGCCCGACGCCAACCCGGCCAAGGTCCGTCAGCAGCTCACCGAGTACGGTCTGGTCGCCGAGGAGTATGGCGGAGACGTCATGTTCGTCGATGTGTCCGCACGTGCCAACACCGGCATCCAGGAACTTCTGGACGCGGTGCTGCTCACGGCCGACGCGGGTCTGGACCTCACGGCCAACCCGAACAAGGCCGCTCGCGGTGTCGCCATCGAGGCGAAGCTCGACAAGGGGCGCGGTTCGGTCGCCACGGTGCTGATCCAGTCCGGAACGCTCCGCGTCGGAGACGCTATCGTCGCCGGAACGGCCTACGGCCGAGTGCGTGCGATGGCGGACGAGAACGGCGAGCAGGTCCTCGAGGCCTACCCGTCGCGTCCGGTGCAGGTGCAGGGTCTGAACTCCGTGCCGCGTGCCGGCGACGTCTTCATCGTCACCGAAGAGGACCGTATGGCCCGTCAGATCGCTGAGAAGCGTGAAGCGGTCGAGCGTAACGCACAGCTGGCCAAGGCCCGCAAGCGCATCTCGCTCGAGGACTTCACCCGCGCTCTCGAAGAGGGCAAGGTCGAGTCGCTCAACCTCATCATCAAGGGTGACGTCTCCGGTGCCGTCGAGGCACTCGAGGAGTCGCTGCTCAAGATCGAGGTCGATGATTCGGTGCAGCTCCGCATCATCCACCGCGGTGTGGGTGCGATCACGGAGTCCGACGTCAACCTCGCGACGATCGACAACGCGATCATCGTGGGCTTCAACGTCCGCCCCGACACGAAGGCGCGCGAGCGCGCTCAGCGTGAAGGCGTGGACATCCGGTTCTACTCGGTCATCTACAACGCGATCGACGAGATCGAGAGCTCGCTCAAGGGCATGCTCAAGCCGGAGTTTGAAGAGGTCCAGTCGGGTGTCGCCGAGATCCGCGAGGTGTTCCGCTCTTCGAAGTTCGGCAACATCGCCGGTGTCATCGTGCGCTCGGGAACGATCACGCGAAACGCCAAGGCTCGTGTCATCCGCGACGGTGTGGTGATCGCCGACGGCCTCGCCATCGAGTCGCTGCGTCGCTTCAAGGACGACGTCACCGAGGTGCGCACGGACTACGAGGCCGGTATCGGCCTCGGCAAGTTCAACGACATCCAGATCGGTGACGAGATCGAGACCACTGAGCTGGTCGAGAAGCCTCGCGGCTGATCGAGTCAGATATATGTCTTCGGGCGAGGATGCGTCATGCATCCTCGCCCGAAGGGTACGTAGAGGGAGAGAACAATGGCTGGTGAACGACAGGCACGTCTGGCCGATCGCATTCGTGTGATCCTCGCTGAGCGACTCGAGAAGGGGCTGCGCGACCCGCGCCTCGGCTTCGTGACGATCACCGACGTCCGCGTGAGCGGGGACCTGCAGCACGCTTCGGTCTTCTACACGGTGCTCGGCACCGAGGAGGAGCGTCTCTCCAGCGGGGCGGCTCTGACGTCCGCGACCGGGATGCTGCGCAGCGAAGTCGGCAAGCAGCTGAGCACTCGACTCGTCCCGACGCTCGAGTTCATCCCCGACGCGCTGCCGGAGAACGCCGACCACATCTCGGCGCTCCTCCGCGAAGCTCAGCAGCGCGATGCCGACGTGGCGAAGCTCGCGTCCTCCGCATCCCACGCAGGCGATGCAGACCCGTACATCCGCCAGGACGACGACGACACGCAGTCCTGAATATCGGAGCCCTCGTCTGAGGGCTCGAGGGGCTTGATACCCTCAGCTCAACGGGCGCTCGCCCCGGGGGCCTGGGGGGTTCGGAATCGACGTTCTGAGTGCGTACGGAGCGGCTTCGGTCGCCTCAGCTGCGGTGGAAGAGATACTCGAGGATCTGCTCGAGAATGATCTGAGCTGTGCGCCGCACGTCGTCGCGCGCCTCATCTCCGAGCTCACGGCCGATCCGCCGACCGTCAGAGCGGTCGTGTCCCAGCTCGATCCCGGTCAGCGCCACGGGCTGAGGCCTCTCCCGACGCCGGTGCCCATGGTCGAATCGATCGAGGCGCTCTACGCGCATCTCGTGCTCGACCCCGGTGATCGCGACCTGCTCATCGCAGTCTCGTTGCGTCTCGACGACAGGCTCGATCCGCTCCTCGACTTCGGGGGCCGCTCGGCAGCCGATCTCGCCGTCGGCGCCGTCGGTCCGCTCCTCGACATCCACGCGGGTCGGGTGAGACTCGCCGACCCGCGTCTGGCCATCTGGCTCCGTGCAACGAGCTCATCTTCGGCGGCAGCCGCCGTGCACGAACGGCTGCACCTCATCTTCGAGAGCCGGGGGGAGCATGTCGACGCGGAGTGGCATCGGGCGCGAGCGTCTCTCGGAGGATCGCCGGGCACAGCGCGTGAGCTGATCCGCATCGCTCGAGAGGCTTCCGAGTCCGGTCTGAGCGAGCGTGCATTCCATCTCGCTGCCGAGGCGGCGGCGCACGCGAGTGGGACGCAGCGAGACGAGGCGACCGTCGTGGCGGGCGTCGCGGCGATAGCCGCGGGCTTCGCGATCGAGGCAGCGAAGCAGCTCGCTGATCTGTTCCCCGGCGGAGACGAACGGTACAGGCTGCAAGGACTCGGTGGTCTACTCGTCGCGCTGGCGCATCTGCGAGGCGCTGTACCGGAGGTCGACGCGCAGGCGCTCAAGCCGCAGAGCGACGACGCGGAGGACTGGTACTCCTGGACACGTGCGTCGGCGTTCGCTGCCGTCCTCTGCGCGGAGAGAGGCGACCGTCAGGGCATGCGATCGTGGTTGGATGCGCTGCGGGAGGGCAGCACGAGGACGAACACGGAGAAGGATCTCCGCGACCCCGTGGTGGCACTCGCATGGCTCGTGCTCGGCGATCGGGAGATCGCGGACGTGCGAGGTGCCGGGCCGCTCACCGGTGGGATGGTGCGGGCCCTGCGCGCAGCGATGGATGGCGATGTCGATCGAGGCCTGCGGCTGCTCGCCGTCGGGGACTCGGGTCTGGGCATCGAGGTCGATCCGTTCGTCGCAGGGTTCGAGTTCAGCCCGCTCGTCGGAGCCTACCGAGCCATCGTCGAGGTGCTGCTGTTGATGTGGCGTGGCGACATAGCAGCCGCCCGCGCCCTGATGATCCGGGCATCACTGGAGCTGCCAGTGACGTTGCCCTTCGCGGGACTGGGTGTCGTGATCGCCCGTCGCCTCGATCTGGCGGTCCTCGGACGTCTCGGGCCGTTCTCGCGGGCCCTCAGTGCCGCGCTGCCGGCTCCGGCGCGCTTCGACCAGCTCGTAGACCGCGGCATCGAGGCGTTCTTGGCGGGTTCGACCGACGATGCCGTCTCGTTCATGCGGCTGTGGCTCGAACGAGGCGCGCCTCAGACGACGCTCTCCGTGCCCGGACTGGAGGAGGCGATCGTCGGTGCGGAGCCCATCGCTGGCGGACCGCAGCGGATCGAACCGCCCGAGATAGCGCTCGCCCAGCAACTTCGTCTGCGCATCACGAGATGCTCTGACGAGCAGTGGCGGACAGAACGCGCTCACGTGGCCGATGCGGCGAGGCGCCTCACGTCTCCATTCTCACGTGGACGCGTCGAAGCGATGATCGGAACGCGATCGCTCATCCGCGGAGACACCGAGATAGGCCGTGAGCACCTCACCTCCGCCCTGAGCCTCTTGCAGGTATCGGGGGCGACCGCGTGGGCTCGTGCGGTCAGCATCAGGTTGGATCGTCTGGATGCGGGTCAGCATCTTTCGGTTCCCACCTCGGATCCGCTCGCGTCATGCCGACGGGTGTGGGAGGGGCTGTTGACAGTGCGAGAGCTCGAGGTGGCGATGCTGGTCGTCGAAGGCACGTCGAACCGTGATATCGCCGAGGCGCTGCACATCTCGGTGCGTACCGTCGAGGTGCACCTCGGGCGCGTGTTCGTCAAGCTCGCGGTACGCACGCGTGTCGAGCTCACTGTCACGGCGCACCGCATCGGCCAGTACGTCTGAGGGACCTGTTCGACGCTCGAGTGTCAACGGGGGAGTGAGAGGGTCTCGCCGTCGGCCTCGGCGAGCCCGTCGGCGATGAGCGAATCGATCGCCCGGTCGCGCTGAAGCGGGTCCGGCCAGTCCGGCAGCACGCCCTGCAACAGCACCGGTCCCGGGGCGGCAGCGCGAAGGACGCGCAGCACCGCGCCTCGGGCCTGACGGTCCGAACCCTCGAAAGTCGCCTGGCGCCGGCGAGTGTCGCCCGTGTCGGGGCGTCCGGCCGCGACCCAGGCGCAGTCGTCGATCAGTGGACAGATCTCGCACCGAGGCGACCGTGACGTGCAGACCGTCGCGCCGAGCTCCATCGCGGCTGCATTGAACACGGCGGACTCGGCGTCGCCGGCGGGGAGCAGAGAGTCCATGAGGTCGAGGTCCCGGCGAGACGGCGAGCCGGGCTGCGCCTGCCCGAGGATCGCCCGCGCGAGCACGCGACGCGTGTTCGTGTCGACGACGGGATGCCGGTCACCGTATGCGAAGACGGCGACCGCTCTGGCGGTGTAGTCGCCGATGCCTGAGAGGAGCAGAAGCGGCTCGACGTCCCTGGGGACGACGCCCTCGTGACGATCCGTGATCTCGATCGCGGCACGGTGCAGCCACAGTGCGCGCCGGGGATAGCCGAGGTTCGCCCACTGCTGCACGACCTCGGCAGGGGTGGCGCCTGCCAGAGCCCGCGGGGTGGGCCATCGCGCGAGCCAGGCCTCGAGATGCGGGATCACCCGGGTCACCGGCGTCTGCTGCAGCATGAACTCGCTGACGAGCGTGCCCCAGGCGCCGAACTCCTCGTGGAACTCTCGGCGTCGCCACGGAAGATCGCGTGCGGCCTCCCGATACCATGCAGCCAGAGGCTCCATCGTCGCAGCAGCGGAATGAGACGTCGAGGGCACCTCGTCAGCCTAGGCGAACCGAAGCGCACCGGAGGCGGGACGCTGAGCAGCCGGTCGCACCGTAGGCTTGATGGATGGTCTCGCCCGGCATCCTCCTCGTCGACAAGCCCGCTGGACTGACCAGCCACGATGTGGTCGCGCGCACGCGCCGCGCACTCGGAACCCGCAAGGTCGGGCACGCGGGGACTCTGGACCCGATGGCCACCGGCCTCCTCGTGATCGGCGTCGAAGGCGCGACGCGGCTGCTGACCTACATCGTCGGCGCGGACAAGACCTACGAGGCGACGATCCGACTCGGGCAGACGACCGGAACGGACGACGCCGACGGTGAGATCCTGACGCGCGCGCCCGAGCAGGCGTGGGATGCGGTGACACCGGAGCGGGTCGCGGCGGGTGTCGCCGCGCTGACGGGGGCGATCTCGCAGGTGCCGAGCTCGGTGTCGGCGATCAAGGTCGATGGCCGACGCGCCTACGACCGGGTGCGGGCGGGGGAAGAGGTGGTGCTCGCCGCGCGCGATGTCACGGTCTCCCGGTTCGACATCGTCGCCGAGCGCTCGGGCGACGGATCGTTGGACCTCGACGTCGTGGTCGACTGCTCGTCCGGAACCTACATCCGCTCACTGGCCCGCGATCTCGGCGCAGCCCTCGGTGTCGGAGGACACCTCACCGCTCTACGACGCACCCGAGTCGGCGACTTCGACGTCGCGGATGCCGTGGTGATCGACGACATCGTCGAGAAGGCGCTTCTCACTCCGGCTGCTGCGGCAGCACGTGTGCTCGATCCGCTCCCCGTCTCGGCGGTGGATGCCAGGGATCTCCGGCACGGTAAACGGCTCACCGATCAGGCCTCTCGACTGAGCGGTACTCTGGCCGCCGCGATCGACGAGGACGGCGTGCTCATCGGCGTCGTCGAGCGCCGGGGGGCCGACCTGAAGAGCGCGATGAACATGCCCGAGGTGACCCGGTGATCCTCTGGCTGACGATCGCTCAGATCGCGGTCGCGACCGCGGCCGGACTCTTCTGCATCATCCTCGGCCTCGCGGGTCGGCGTCCGAGCGACTTCTCCGTCGGTGCGCTCGCGCTCGTCGAACTGCTTCTGATCGTCCAGGTCGTCGTCGCGATCGTGGCGCCGCTCGTCGGCAACCCCCCGACCGGTGATCTGCTGGAGTACTGGGTCTATCTCGTCTCCGCGGTGCTGCTGCCGATCGGCGCTGTGCTGTGGGCCCTGATGGAGAGAAGCCGGTGGAGCACGGTCATCCTCGGAGTCGCCGGGCTCGCCGTCGCGATCATGGTCTGGCGAATGCACGTCATCTGGACGATACAGGTGGCCTGAGCGTCCTGGTGCGCATCCGAGGTCTCCGGCCCGGAACTAGAATGAGTGGCGCTATGAGCACCACCGTCCCCACCTCCCGGATGACCGGCATCGGCCGTGTCCTCGTGATCGTCTACGCCGTCATGGCGCTGGCGGCGACCGGTCGAAGCTTCGTGCAGATCTTCCGGCAGTTCGACGAGGCGCCACTGGCGTACTCGCTCTCGGCGCTGGCGGCTGTCGTCTACATCCTCGCGACCCTGGCGCTCGTGCTCGCTGATCGGCGCGGCTGGTACGTCGTGGCGTGGGTCGCGATCGTGTTCGAGCTCACCGGTGTCCTGGTGATCGGCGCGCTCAGCGTCTTCTTCCCCGATCTCTTCCCGCACGACACAGTCTGGTCGATGTTCGGGCGCGGCTATGTCTTCATCCCGCTCGTGCTGCCCGTCTTCGGTATCTGGTGGCTGCGCACCCATCGACCGACCCGAATTGTGCAGGAGGCACCCGCCGCCGAGGTGTCCGCATGATCGTCTTCCGCGACCCCGAGGAGGTCCCGGAGGACTTCGGCCCCTCCGTCGTCGCGATCGGAAAGTTCGACGGCGTCCATGCCGGTCATCGGGCGGTCATCCGCCGGCTGAAGCAGGTCGCCGACGAGTCCGGCCTTCGCACGGTGGCCGTCACGTTCGACCGGAACCCGCTCGCCGTGCTGCGACCTGATCGCTGCCCCGAGAACGTCGTCACCGTCGAGCGCAAGCTCGAGCTCCTGGGCGAACTCGAACTCGACGCGACCCTGCTGCTCACCTTCGACGCAGAGTTCGCCGCGCGCAGCGCCGAGGAGTTCGTCACGAGCATCCTCGTCGGAGCGCTCGGCGTGTCGACGGTGCTCGTGGGCGAGGACTTCCGGTTCGGACGCGGGGGAGCGGGTACACCCGCGTTGCTGCGGGAGCTGGGGCCGAAGCACGGTTTCACGGTCGAAGTCGTCGACGATGTCTTCCTGGACGGCTCCGATCGACGGGTCTCGTCGACCTGGATCCGCGAGCTGCTGATGGACGGCGATGTGACGACTGCCGCGCGCGTGCTCGACCGCCACGTCGACGTGCGGGGCGAGGTCGTGCACGGTCTCAAGCGCGGTCGAGAACTCGGATTCCCGACAGCGAACCTCTCGGCCTCGGTCGACTCGTTCGTGCCGGGCGACGGGGTCTACGCCGGATGGCTCGTCGACCACGAGACCGGGATCCGTCACCGGGCTGCGATCTCGGTCGGCACCAACCCGACCTTCGACGACGTCCTCGAGCGGCAGGTGGAGGCGCACGTGCTCGGCGAGACCGACCTCGATCTGTACGGCCACGACGTCACCGTCGAGTTCGTCGAGCGTCTGCGCGGCATGGTCGCCTTCGAAGGCATCGAGAAGCTCAAGTCGCAGATGGCCGCCGACGTCACCGACGCCGAACGGGTCCTCGAAGCTCCGCGAAGCTGAACTCCACGCCAACTCTCCGTGACGTGATCTCGGTCCGATGGTCGGCATGGCGTAGAATAGGCGACGGTGGTTGACGGATCTCGCGACCGAGTCGCGCGTCGATGACCACCGGAACTACTGTTCGTACGGTCCTGGCTCACGCCACACGCGGACATCGAGAACGGCTGCCGCATCCTGTGGATGCTCAGCCTTCACGCTCAGGAGGAGCATGCCGACCACGGCGACTGCCGCAACGCGGCGCAAGAAGACGTCTCGTCGCGACGATGAGGCGCCCCTCATCCCGATCCTCGCACGCAAGGTGCGCGAGATCGAGGCGAAGTCGCAGCGCGGAAAGCTGGGCCCGACGAACCGGGTGAAGTTCCAGGTGATCGCGTTCCTGGTTCGCGAAGAGCGCGCCAGGGTCAAGGCGGACACCGAGATCGCCGATGCCGCCCGTGCGGAGCTGCTCAAGCGGCTCGACGGCGTGGCGACGATCCTCGCCAAGACCGCTGCCCGCGACACGTCGCTGATCCAGCTGCTCGAAGCCGATCAGGCGACGTCGCCGGTGGCGAAGCGCATGCGTCGCGACTGGCTGCTCGAATCGGGCGCGGAACTCGCACCCGAAGAGCTCATCATCGCCGACATCGCGCCCGTGCAGACGTCGGTCGTGTCCGCGGCGATCGCCGAGCGTCAGGTGACCCCGCCGTCGGTCGAATCGCGCCAGCTCGCGAACCCGTTCCTCGCTCCGGACCTCACCCCGCGGGCCAGCACGACCCCTCGTCGTCGGCTCGACGGCTGGGAGCTCATGGGCCCCCTCTACAAGGCGTTCGAGACTGGCGCCGGCGGAGGCGCAGCGAGCATGGATCTGCCGGCCGCACCGGAGTACGACCACCTCTCGCCGAAGGGTCTCGAGGTGATGGTGCACCAGTCGCGCTTCCTCGAGGCTGTGCGTGAGGGGCACAGGAGCTTCCTCCTCGCCGACGAACCCGGCCTCGGCAAGACGGCTCAGTCCGTGCTGGCGGCATCCGTCGCGGGCGCGTACCCGCTTCTCGTTGTGGTGCCCAACGTCGTGAAGATGAACTGGGCGCGCGAGGTCGAGCGATGGACGCCGCAGCGCAGGGCGACGGTCATCCAGGGCGATGGCGCCGATATCGACGCGTTCGCCGACATCTTCATCGTGAATTACGAGATCCTCGATCGCCACATGTCGTGGCTCGCGTCGATCGGCCTCCGGGGCATGGTCGTCGACGAGGCGCACTTCATCAAGAACCTCAGCTCGCAGCGCTCCCAGAACGTGCTGTCGCTGGCCAACCGAGTCCGCGAACGCACGCCGGGCGGCAACCCGCTGATGCTCGCACTCACCGGAACGCCCCTGATCAACGACGTCGAGGACTTCGACGCGATCTGGCGCTTCCTCGGCTGGACGACGGGCGAGAAGCCCGGCCCCGAGCTGATGGAGAAGCTCGACGCGACCGGTTTCACGCCTGCCGACAAGGCCTTCTATCCCGAGGCCCGTGAAGCGGTCATCTCCATGGGAATCGTCCGCCGCAAGAAGAAGGACGTCGCGGCCGACCTCCCCGACAAGCTCATCGCCGATCTGCCGGTGCAACTGGACGACGAGTTCGGGCGCAGCATCCGTCAGGCCGAGCGCGAGCTCGGAGAGCGTCTCGCGGCGCGCTACCGCAGGATCATCGAGGCTCGCGGCGAACGCGGACTCGCACCGGGTGAGATCGACGAGGACATCGTGCGCCTGGTCGCGCAGAACGAACTCGAGGAGTCGAAGGCCGCAGGCACCGGAGGCGACAACGTCTTCACCATGGTGCGTCGCATCGGACAGGCGAAAGCGCAGCTCGCGGCCGACTATGCAGCACAGCTGCAGCGCTCGGTGGGCAAGGTCGTGTTCTTCGCGAAGCACATCGACGTGATGGATCAGGCCGAGGCGCACTTCGCGTCGGCCGGCATCCGCTCGGTGTCCATCCGTGGAGACCAGACCTCGACCGCGCGTCAGCAGGCGATCGACGATTTCAACAGCGATCCGGACGTCGGCATCGCGGTGTGCTCGCTGACGGCGGCCGGCGTGGGCCTCAACATGCAGGCGGCATCCAACGTCGTCCTCGCAGAGCTCTCGTGGACTGCTGCGGAGCAGACTCAGGCGATCGACCGTGTGCACCGCATCGGTCAGGACGAGCCGGTCACTGCGTGGCGGATCATCGCGGCTCACACCGTCGACGCGAAGATCGCCGAGCTCATCGACCAGAAGCAGGGGCTCGCGGCGCGGGCTCTCGACGGCGAGGCCGTCGATGACGCGGCTGCGGAGCCCGTGCAGCTCGGGGCTCTCATGCACCTTCTGCGCGAAGCCCTCGGAGCGGCCTGACGGTAGAAGCTCTCGAAAGATCGGCGTTAAGAATCTCTATTCTTGGCGCCGATTTCTCGTTCTGAAGTCCCCGGCGGCGCATTTCTTGCGAATCGTCCCGAAGCGACCGCAAGATCGCCGGTTTTCGTCACCTCGAATGGCGCGTCCGCGCGTCGGGGCACTAGTGTCGATCGCAGGCAGCGTCGCCTTTTCCCCTTCCCCTGAACCCGTCTGAGGCAAGCATGAAGATCGGCATTCTGACGAGCGGTGGCGACTGCCCCGGACTCAACGCGGTTATCCGCGGCATCGTGCTCAAGGGCACCACGACCTACGACCTCGAGTTCGTCGGCATCCGCGACGGATGGCGAGGAGTCGTCGACGGAGACTTCTTCCCCCTGACCCGGCACGAGGTGAAGGGCCTGTCGAAGGTCGGCGGAACGATCCTCGGCACCAGCCGCACGAACCCCTACGAGGGCGAGCGCGGCGGCGCGGAGAACATCGCCAAGACGCTCTATGGCCACAAGATCGACGGCATCATCGCGATCGGCGGCGAGGGGACCCTCGCCGCGGCCGACCGCCTCGCGAAGGACGGCATCAACGTCATCGGCGTGCCGAAGACCATCGACAACGACCTCCGTGCCACCGATTACTCGTTCGGCTTCGACACGGCCGTCAACATCGCCACCGACGCGATGGACCGTCTGCGCACCACCGGAGACTCGCACCAGCGCTGCATGGTAGCCGAGGTCATGGGCCGCCACGTCGGCTGGATCGCGCTGCACGCCGGTATGGCGGCGGGCGCGCACGCCATCTGCATCCCCGAGGTTCCGATGTCGATCGACGACATCACCGAGCTGGTCTCCAGCGCCCACGATCGTGGACGCGCGCCTCTCGTCGTGGTCTCCGAGGGGTTCAAGCTGCTCGGCATGGATGAGGCGTACAGCGATAAAGGGATGGATGCATTCAACCGCCCCCGTCTGGGCGGTATCGGCGACCAGCTCGCACCGGCTATCGAGCGGATCACCGGAATCGAGACCCGCGCGACGATCCTCGGCCACATCCAGCGCGGCGGATCACCGTCCGCATTCGACCGCGTGCTCGCCACGCGACTCGGACTGCACGCCGCCGATGCTCTGGTCGACGGCGCGTGGGGCCAGATGGTCGCCATGCAGGGCACCGACATCGTGCGGGTCCCGTTCGCCGAGGCTCTCGGCGAGCTCAATACGGTTCCCCGCAGTCGCTACGACGAGGCTGCGGCCCTGTTCGGCTGAGCCGACGGCGAGATACCCCTCACGAGAACGGGCCGATCCTCACCGGATCGGCCCGTTCTCGTCGCAGGGGGATCAGCGCGCGGCGAGCCCGACCGTGTCGAGGATCCACGCGAGCTCGAAGGCACGTTCCTTCCAGGAGTTGTACCGTCCGCTCACTCCGCCGTGCCCGGCGACCATCTCGCACTTGAGCAGCGCGTCCGAGGCGCCTGCGACCCGCAGCGCCGCGACCCACTTGGCCGGCTCCACATAGAGCACTCGGGTGTCGTTGAGCGAGGTGACCGCGAGAATACGCGGATACTGGACGCCATCACGCACGTTCTCGTACGGCGAGTACGACTTCATGTACTCGTAGACGTCAGCACCGTGCAGCGGGTCACCCCATTCGTCCCATTCGATCACGGTGAGAGGGAGCGAGGGATCGAGGATCGTCGTGAGCGCGTCGACGAACGGAACTGCGGCCAGCACTCCGGCGAAGAGCTCGGGAGCGAGGTTCGTGATGGCGCCCATGAGCAGGCCTCCGGCGCTGCCGCCCTCGGCGACGAGTCGCCCGGGAGTCGTGATGCCCTGCGCGACGAGGTGCTCGGCGCACGCGACGAAGTCCGTGAACGTGTTGCGCTTGTTCAGCAGCTTGCCGTCTTCGTACCACTGCCGTCCCATCTCGCCGCCACCGCGCACGTGTGCGACGGCGAAGACGATACCTCGGTCGAGCTCGGACAGGCGGGCGACCGAGAAGCCCGGGTCGATCGAGTGCTCGTAAGACCCGTAGCCGTAGAGATGCACAGGGCGAGCCTCGGAGCCCGGATCGCCGAAGGAGCGCTTCCAGACGAGCGAGATCGGCACTCTGGTGCCGTCGGATGCCGTGGCCCAGGCGCGCTGCTGCCCGTAGTCGAGCGGGTCGTAGCCTCCGAGGACAGCGACCTGCTTGCGGAGTTCGAGCTCGCGCGTCGCGAGGTTCAGCTCGTACACGGTGCCGGGTGTCACGAACGAGGTGTAGCCGAGGCGCAGGTACGGCGAGTGCCATTCAGGGTTGCCGCTGACTCCCGCCGAGTACAGCGGCTCGTCGAAGACGATGTCCTGCACGGCATCCGTCGAGTAGTCGAGCAGCCCGACTCGCTCGAGTCCCTCCCTGCGGTACTCGACGGTCGCGAACTCGCGGAACGCGTCCATGCCGAGCAGTCGGCGCCCCGCTTCGTGCGCCAGGATGACACGACGTTCACCCTGCGGGGCGGATGCGGCGACCGAGACGAGCTCGAAGTCGAGTGCGCCGTCGTTGTGGAGGATGTACAGGCGATCCTCTCCGTCGACGACGGCATGCTCGAGCGAGTACTCGACGCCCTCGCGCCGAGGCCAGACGATCTCGGGTGGCGCGGTCAGATCGCCGGCCAGATCGACGAGGTACTCCTCGCTCGTGATGCTGGATCCGACGGCGATCACCAGATACCGGCGACTGCGCGTGATGCCGGCACCCAGCCAGTACTTCTCATCCGGTTCGTGGAAGAGCTTGACGTCCTCGGCCACAGGAGTGCCGAGGCGGTGCAGCCAGAGGGTGTCGGGTCGCCAGGCGTCGTCTCTGGTCGTGTAGAGGATCCCTGTGCCGTCCGGGGTGAAGAAAGCGCCTCCCGTGTCGGGGATCTCGTCGGCGAGAGTCTCTCCGGTGATGAGGTCGCGGACGTGCACGGTGTAGAGCTCGTCGCCCTCGAAGTCCGTCGCCCACAGGAGCTTGGTGGCATCGTCCGAGGTGTCGAACGCACCGAGCGAGAAGAACTCGTGGCCCTCGGCTTCGACGTTGCCGTCGAGCAGCACGGTCTCACCGGGCACGGGCACGCCCGGTTCGAGCACTGGGGGAGTCCAATCGTCCTCCGCTGCGGCGGTGCGGCAGTGGATGCCGTACTGGGAGCCCTCCTCGGTGCGGCTGTAGTACCACCAGTCGCCGCGCCGCGTCGGCACGGAGAGGTCCGTCTCCTGCACCCGACCTTTGATCTCCTGGAACAGCGTCTCGCGAAGGTCGGCGAGGTGGGAGAGCTCCGATTCGGTGTGAGCGTTCTCCGCCTCGAGATGCGCGATCACCTCGGGGGAGTCCTTCTCACGGAGCCATTCATACGGGTCATCGAAGGTGTCCCCGTGGTGAGTGCGGAGTGTCGAGCGGCGGTCTGCGATCGGGGCATCAGTCACGGCTCCCACGCTAGCCCAGGTCGAGTTGACCGGCACCCGACAGGGTGGGAAGATTGCCCGGGGCCGGTTAACGGAAGTCAAACCCACGGTGAACTCTTCGTTCGTCACGTCGATCCCGTCGACACCTCCTTCTTCCTCAACGACCGAAAGCGAACGGTGGAAACCGCAGCCCTCATCGTCGTGCTGGTTATCCTGCTGGCACTCTTCTTCGACTTCACCAACGGGTTCCACGACACCGCGAACGCGATGGCGACGCCCATCGCGACGGGTGCTCTCAAGCCCAAGACCGCGGTGCTTCTCGCGGCAGTCCTGAATCTGGTCGGGGCATTCCTCTCGACAGAGGTCTCCAAGACCGTGTCGCACGGGATCATCCGAGAGGACACGATCCAAGGCGATGTGTTCCTGCCCATGATCTTCGCCGGTCTCATCGGCGCGATCACGTGGAACATGCTCACCTGGCTGCTCGGTCTGCCGTCGAGCTCCTCCCACGCGCTGTTCGGCGGCCTCATCGGGGCCACACTGATCGGAGTCGGAGTCGGCGGGATCGACTTCGGCATGGTGCTGTCGAAGATCATCCTCCCCGCTCTCATCGCCCCGCTCACCGCGGGAATCATCGCGTTCGCCGCCACGAAGCTGGCGTATTCGATCACGCGGCGTTACGACGGCAAGCCAGACGGGCGCGACGGCTTCCGCTGGGGACAGATCTTCACCTCGTCGCTGGTGGCGCTCGCGCACGGCACGAACGACGCGCAGAAGACGATGGGCGTCATCACCCTGGCGCTGATCACGGTCGGCTGGCAGAGCAGCTCGCAGGCCGACCCGCACCTCTGGGTGATCATCGCGTGTGCGGTCACGATCGCGCTCGGCACCTATCTCGGTGGCTGGCGCATCATCCGCACCCTCGGAAAGGGTCTCACCGACGTCAAGCCCGCACAGGGCTTCTCGGCAGAGAGCTCGACGGCCGCGACGATCCTCGCATCCAGCGCCTTCGGCTTCGCTCTCTCGACGACGCAGGTCGCGTCGGGATCCGTGATCGGATCGGGTCTCGGCCGTCGTGGTTCGACCGTGCGCTGGCGCACCGCCGGCCGCATCGCGATCGGCTGGCTGCTTACGCTTCCCGCAGCCGGCGCCGTCGGTGCTCTCGCAGCGCTCCTGATCACGTGGCTCGGCAACTGGGGCATCGCGATCGACACCGTGCTGGCGCTCGCGGTCATCGTCGGACTGTTCCTGCGTTCGCGCAAGGACGCCGTGACCCCCGCGAACGCGATGAGCGACGTGGCGGAGTCGGGTCTCGCGATCGAGCAGCCCGACACGACGCCGCCCACCCGCCGTCAGCAGCGCATCGCCGACGCCAAGGCCGAGGCGAAGGCTCGTGCGGAGGCGCGCGAGCAGGTCAAGGTCCAGGCGAAGGCCGATGCCAAGGCCAAGGCTGAAGCGAAGGCCGACGCGAGGGCGAAAGCCGCGAAGAAGGCGGCGAAGGGCCTCGAACCGGCGAAGAAGATCGAGGATGCCGACACGGCGAGCAGTGAGGAGTCGAAGTGAGCGTCGACATCGACTGGATCGCATTCGTCCAGGTATTCATCGCAGCACTCGTCGGCGCCTGCGCCGTGGTGACGTTCTACGCCTTCGGCCTCCGTCTGCTGGTCCGCAGCGGGCGCGCGCCGGTCGTGAGCCCTGCCGAGTTCACCGATGCGATCACGGTGATCACTGAGAAAGAGCTCAAGCGTGCCGCGAAGCAGGCCGCCAAGGCGGCGAAGAAGAGCCCTCTGACCGACGGGCAACGGCGTGTGGCGCTCTTCGGGGCCTACGGATGCTTCGCACTGTGCGCTGTCGCGGTGGTGGCCGGCATCCTCATCATCGTCGTCGGGCACTGACCGGTCGCCGAGAGTCGGGTGTAGTCAGCGCAGCAGTCCTGCGACGAGGTCGTCGACGATGTCATCCGTCGAGGTGTCCGGATCGATCGGAGTGGTGAGCCGATCGAGCATCAGTCCGTCGATCGCGTAGTGGAACAGCGCGATCTCACGTCGGCCGCCCGGGAGTCCCGCAGACGAGTTGAACTCCACGTCTCCGGCGAGCCCGGCACGCTGCCAGGCGCCGATGAGAGCAGCGACCTCGGGTCGGCGGCTGCTCTCGAGCCGGAGCTCGAAGAGTGCGAGCGTCACGTCGCGATCCTCGGTGAGGCGTCGGACGATGTCGCGGATGTAGTCCGCGAACAGCTCCCTGCTCGGCGTCTCCGACGAGCGTCGAGCGAGGTCTGCCTCGCTCGGGGCGAGACGCTCCCCGATTCGGTCGACGAGCCCTTCCACCAGGGCGTCGCGGCTCCGGAAGTAGTTCGACGTCGTGCCCACGGGGACGCCGGCGACGAGGTCGACGGCTCGATGCGTGAGTCCGCGCGACCCCTCCGTCGCGAGGACTGAGAGCCCGGCGTCCGCGATCAGTCGTCGTCTGGTCTGGTTCTTCGCCATGCACGAACCCTATCTCGACTACTACAGCTGACGTGGTGCTGCTCCTCGTGGCGGTGTCGGGGTCGCGCCTAGGCTGGAGATCATGGCAGCGCATTCCGAGTTCATCTTCGGCCGTCACGAGCCGGCGTCCCACGTGATCATCCACGTGAGCGATCCGCATTTCCTCGCCGGAGGCGCGAGACTCGGCGGTCGCTACGACGTGGAGTCGAACTTCGCTCGCACACTCGACGCGATCCGGACCGTGCACCCGCACCCTGCGGCGATCGTCATCACGGGTGACCTCACGGATCTCGGGGAGCCCGACGCCTATCGGCGCCTGCGCACCGCCGTCGAGCCGGTGGCTGAGGAGCTCGGCGCCCCCGTGGTCTGGGTCGCGGGCAACCACGACGAGCGTCCGGCGCTGCGCGAAGGACTGCTCGACCAGGAGCCGAGCCAGGAGCCGATCACCGGGGTCTGGGATCTCGACGGGCTCCGACTGATCGCCCTCGACACGAGCGTGCCCGGCTGGCATCACGGCGACCTCGACGACGGGCAGCTCCAATGGCTCGCCGACCTGCTCCACGAACCCGCACCGCACGGCACTCTGCTCGCGATGCATCATCCGCCCCTCCCGAGCCACGTCCCGCTGTTCGACATCCTGGAGCTGCGGCATCAGGACGAGCTCGCCGAGGTCGTCCGGGGGAGCGATGTGCGCGGAATCCTCGCAGGGCATCTGCACTACTCGGCACATGGAACGTTCGCCGGAGTGCCGGTGAGCGTCTCCTCGGCGACGTGCTACACGATGAACGTCGCCCGGCCGGCGGCCGACGTGAACGGGATGGATGCGGCTCAGGCGTTCCAGATCGTGCACGTGCGACCCGACACGATCACGCACAGTGTCGTTCCGGTCACCGACGCCCCGACCGGCGATCATTTCTCTCCGGCGTGGCTCGAGCGGATGGCGGGGCTCAGCCCGGAAGAGCGGCTCGAGGCGTTCTCGCGCAAACGCTGACGCGCCGTCGTATCCCTGTCGGCGCATGCGCTCGGGCGTAGACTGGATGCATCCCCCGCACCACACACTCGCCACTACCCACAAGGATGTGACATGGCTTCTGCCGCGCCTGCCCTCACCCGTACCGAGACCGATTCGCTCGGGAGCATGGAGATTCCCGCCGACGCGTACTGGGGGATCCACACTGCTCGCGCCGATGCGAACTTCCCGATCACCAAGCGTCCGATCTCGGTCTACCCCGACCTGATCGTCGCGCTCGCGATGGTCAAGCAGGCCAGCGCTCGCGCCAACCGCGAGATCGGCGTCCTCGATGCCGAGCGGGCCGACCTGATCGACCGCGCGGCGCAGCGCGTGATCGACGGGGAGTTCCACGACCAGTTCACGGTCGGGGTCATCCAGGGCGGTGCCGGGACTTCGACGAACATGAACGCCAACGAGGTCATCACCAACATCGCCCTCGAGCTCGCCGGTCACGAAAAGGGCGACTACGCGTTCCTGTCACCGATCGACCACACCAACCGCAGCCAGTCCACCAATGACGTCTACCCGACGGCCGTCAAGATCGGCCTGTCGCTGACGCTGCGCTCGCTGCTCGAGGAACTCGACCTGCTGCGCGTGTCGTTCCTCAACAAGTCGCATGAGTTCCACGACGTGCTCAAGGTCGGTCGCACACAGTTGCAGGACGCCGTGCCGATGACGCTCGGCCAGGAGTTCCACGGGTTCGCGTCGACGCTCGGGTTCGACCACACGCGTCTCACCGAGAACGCCTCGCTCATGTTCGAGATCAACATGGGGGCCACGGCGATCGGCACCGGCATCACGACCCACGTCGACTACGCGCCCGCCGTGCTGAAGCACCTGCGCGAGATCACGTCGCTCGACCTCGTCACCTCGGCCGACCTCGTCGAGGCCACCAGTGACACCGGCTCGTTCATGTCGTTCTCGTCGACGCTGAAGCGGAATGCGATGAAGCTCTCGAAGATCTGCAACGACCTGCGGCTGCTGTCGTCGGGGCCGCAGGCCGGTTTCGGCGAGATCAACCTGCCTGCGATGCAGGCGGGCTCGAGCATCATGCCCGGCAAGGTCAACCCGGTGATCCCCGAGGTCGTCAACCAGGTCGCCTTCGCCGTCGCCGGTGCGGACATGACCGTCACGATGGCGGCCGAGGCCGGTCAGCTGCAGCTCAACGCCTTCGAGCCGGTCATCGCGCACTCGATCTTCCAGTCGATCACCTGGATGCGCCAGGCGATGTGGACGCTGCGCGTGAACTGCGTCGACGGCATCACCGCCAACCGCGACCGGCTCGGGGCGATGGTCGGAGCATCTGTCGGCGTGATCACCGCACTCACCCCGTTCATCGGCTACGCCGCGGCGGCGGCGCTGGCCAAGACCGCGCTTCTCACGAACCGCAACGTGGCCGATCTGGTCGTCGAGGCCGGTCTGATGTCGCGTGAAGAGGTCATCAAGCAGCTGTCGCCGGCGCGCCTCTCCGGTCTCGAGGCGATCACAGCGGCGATCCCGGTCATCGCCCCCGAGGATCTCATCGAGATCTGACGAGTCACGCAGAAGGGGCCACGGCGGATATCCGCCGTGGCCCCTTCTGCGTGTGTGAGTGCCAGGCGTTCAGCCCTCGACGCGGGTGTGGGTGGTCAGCTCGCCGATGCCGTCGATGCCGACGGTCACCGTCGAACGATCGCGCAGGAAGATCTGTGGGTCACGGGAGTAGCCGGCACCGCCGGGGCTGCCCGTCGAGATCAGCGTGCCCGGCAGAAGCGTCAAGGACTGCGAGAGGTGCGCGATGAGCTTCGCGACCGAGCGCACCATCTGACCCGTGCTCGCGTCCTGCACGGTCTGACCGTCGACGACGGCCCAGATGTGCAGGTCCTGCGGGTCGGCGATCTCGTCGGCCGTGACGGCGAACGGACCGGTCGGTGTGAAGCCGTCGAAGGACTTGCACCGAGACCACTGCGCCTCGGAGAACTGGACGTTGCGTGCGGTGATGTCGTTGACGACCGTGTAGCCCCAGACGTGTGAGAGTGCCTCTGCTTCGGTGACGTCCTTGGCGGGCGTGCCGATCAGAACGCCGAGCTCGGCCTCGTAGTCCACGGCCTCGCTCAGCGCGCGCGGCCACGATGTGGTCTGCTCGTGTCCGGTGAGCGAGTTGGGCCACAGGGTGAAGACGGTCGGCGCCGCGTCGGTCTTCAGGCCGAGCTCGCTCGAGTGGGCCGCGTAGTTGAGACCGACCGCGAGGACGGCGGGGGGAGCGATGACCGCGGAGGCGAACTCCCAGCCGTCGAGCGGATGCCGAGGGGCATGCGTACCTGCGAGAGCCGACCGCAGCGCGGCGAGCGTCTGCTCTCCGCCTTCGATCAGCTGCTGCAGCGATGCAGGGGGGTCGGGAAGGAGGTCGGAGACGAGGATGGCATCGGCACCCTCCACCACTGCGAGATGCGCAGCGGGAGAGTCGGCACGACGCAGATGAGCGAACCGCATGCTCCTACGCTATCCGGTGAGCAACGGGAATTGCTGGAGGAAGTCACCAGACCGTGGGGAAGTTGGTTGTTCCCCATATGCTTTTGCCTATGAGTTCCGGAGGACCGTCCCAGCCATCGCCGTACACGCCGCCGCCCGCGCCGCAGCAGCCTCCGGCCCAGCAGGCGCCGACACCGGGGCAGCCTCCCGCCGCGCCGCAGCCGCAGCCGCAGCCCGCATACCCTCAGCCGCAGGCATACCCGCAGCCGCAGCCCGGATACGCACAGCCGCAGGCGTACCCGCAGCAGCAGCCGGGGTATCAGCCGCCGGCTCCGCAGCAGTACTCCGCTCAGCAGTACGCGCAGTCGAACTACATGCCCGCGCAGTTCACGCAGCGTCCGGCGTACGCGTCCGTGCTCGCTCAGCCCACTCCCTACTCTCCGCCGGCACCCGCGGCTCCCTCCCCGGCACAGGGGCTGCCCGCCCTGCCCGCTGCCCGTCGCGGCGGCCGTATCGCCCTCTACTCGCTGTTCGGCTTCCTCGGGCTGCTGCTGCTCGCCCTGATCGCGTACTTCGGGCTGTTCCTCGGCCCGCTCGCCTCGATCATCGGCCTGGTTCTCGCGCTCGTCCCGCTCGCGATCGTCTTCTTCGTGGTGCGAATGATCGACCGGTGGGAACCCGAGCCCAAGTCGCTCGTGTTCTTCGCGATCGCGTGGGGCGCGATCGCCGCAGTGGGACTCACGCTTCTCGTGGATCTCGGACTGACCGCGGTCCTCGGGTTCAGGGGAGAGGTCGCCGGTGCGGTCATCCAGGCTCCCATCGTCGAGGAGTTCTGGAAGGGCTTCGGCGTCTTCCTCATCTTCCTCATCGCCCGTCGCGCCTTCGACGGTCCGGTCGACGGCGTCGTGTACGGCGCTCTCGTGGGCGCGGGATTCGCCTTCACGGAGAACATCCAGTACTTCGCGATCAGTCTGATCGAGGGCGGCGGTGAGCAGCTGACCGTCACCTTCATCCTCCGCGCGATCATGTCGCCGTTCGCCCATGCCATGTTCACCTCGCTCACCGGCCTCGCGATCGGCCTGGCGGCCCGACGCCATGCGTCCACGGGCGCCGTGCTCGGCTTCGGGCTCCTCGGGATGCTGGGTGCGATGTTCCTGCACGGTCTGTGGAACGGATCGTCGTTCGCGAACTTCTTCCTGCTGTATTTCGTGCTCCAGGTGCCGCTGTTCGTCGGCTTCATCTTCGGGATCATCGCTCTCCGGCGCGAGGAGTCACGTCTCACCAAGGCGCGCCTGGGCGACTATGCCGCAGCCGGGTGGTTCACGCCGGAAGAGGTCACCATGCTGGCGACGCCGGCCGGACGCAAGACGGGGCTCGGCTGGGCATCGCAGCTGCGCGGAGACCGCCGCCCGCTCATGCGGGAGTTCATCAAGGACGCGACGACGCTCGCATCCGTCCGCCAGCGCGCGATCACCGGACGCGATCCGATGGCTCCGGCAGACGAGCAGGCTCTGCTCGCGCGGACACGCGCCACCAGAGCTGCGCTGCTGGCCTACTGAGTCAGGGAGAGCCCATGGCCGCCTTCGTCCTCGTGCACGGTGCAGGAGATACGGGGTGGTCATGGCATCTGGTGGCGGCGGCTCTCCAGGAGCGGGGGCACGAGGTCTTCGCGCCCGACCTGCCCGGCGATGACGAGGCGCTCACGCTCGACGACTACGCGGATGCCGTGGTCGCGGATGTGGGCGGTCGCCGAGGCGGGGTCGTGGTCGGCCACTCCTTCGGCGGATTCACGGCGCCGATCGTCGCCGACAGGCTGTCCGCCGACGCCCTCGTGATGCTCGCGGCGATGATTCCCTCACCGGGGGAGTCGCCCGACGAGTGGTGGCAGAACACCGGCTTCGGCGCGGCGTCCGCCGCACAGGCGGTCCTGGACGGCGGGCTCACGGGAAACGCCGATCCGTTCGTGGGGTTCTATCACGACGTCGACCGCTCGCTGGCCGAGGAGGCGATGCGGCGAGAGCGTGCGCATCCCTCCTCAGCGGCGATGGTCGCCGGCTGGCCGCTGGCATCATGGCCGAGCATGCCGACACGTGTCGTCGTGTGCACCGAGGACAGGTTCTTCCCACCGGACTTCCTGCGTGATCTCGCTCGAACACGCCTCGGCCTCGTCGCGGATGAGATCCGGGGGAGCCACTGCGTCGCGCTGAGCCGTCCCGAGGAACTCGCATCGATCCTCATCGGATATGCGGACGGGGTCGATCCCGCCGCGATCTGAGACGGCCTGGCGCGACGCCTCATGACAGACTCAGCGCCCGGTGCTGCGGCGATGCCTGCATGTCTACCGGGCGCTGAGTTGGTCTGTAAACAGGGTGCACCCGGCGAGAGCAAGTGTCAAGACCTTCGGGGAAGCCGGCGGGATCCCCGGCCAGGGCGGCCCGTCTTCGTGTTCGCTCTGAGCAGTCGTCACCGCGTTGACCAGTGCCCCGAGGCTCGGGTTGGATGGAAGCATGACTGATCGCACAAAGCCTGAGTTCGACGCCCCCACCGGTCCCGCTCCCGCGGAGCTCGTGATCCGCGACATCATCGAAGGAGACGGCACCGAGGCGAAGCCCGGCGACACCGTGACCGTGCACTACGCAGGTGTCGAGTTCGAATCCGGCGAGGAGTTCGACTCTTCGTGGGGTCGTGGCGAGACCATCCAGTTCCCGCTGCGCGGCCTGATCCAGGGCTGGCAGGACGGCATCCCCGGCATGAAGGTCGGCGGACGCCGCGAGCTGATCATCCCGCCGCACCTGGCCTATGGCCCCGTCGGAGGTGGGCACTTCCTGTCCGGCAAGACCCTCATCTTCATCATCGACCTCGTCGCCGTCGGCTGAGTCGCTCGACACAGGAAGGCGCCGCGCCCCTCGGGGCACGGCGCCTTCGTCATACACCGGCAAGAACTTCTGCATTCAGGGGAATACATGCATCTGCATGTAAGTTGTTACCCGTGACGCCGTGAACGCGGCCCCTCATCCGTTGCCGCACAGTGCGGCTGATGTCTCCCGAGGAGAAACCATGACCAGCATCGACATTCCCGGCTACCGCGCAGGCACCTGGGTGCTCGACCCGTCGCACAGCGAGGTCACCTTCAGCGTGCGCCACATGATGATCTCCAAGGTGCGCGGCACCTTCGGTGTGAAGAGCGCGACCCTCGTCGCCCCCGAGAACCCCCTCGAAGCCCGCGTCGAGGCGAGCGTCGACGTCACCTCGATCGACACGAAGGATGAGGGCCGCGACACGCACCTCCGCTCGGGCGACTTCTTCGACACCGAGAACTTCCCGACGATGGAGTTCGTCTCCACCGGTGCACGCGCCGAGGGTGGCGAGCTCTTCGTCGATGGTGACCTGACCATCCGCGGCATCACCAAGCCGGTCAGCTTCGAGCTCGACTTCGGCGGCTTCGGCTCCGACCCGTGGGGCAACTACAAGGCCGGTGCCTCGGCGAAGACCGTCATCAACCGCGAGGACTTCGGCCTGACGTGGAACGCGGCGCTCGAGACCGGTGGCGTGCTCGTCGGCAAGGACGTCACGATCAGCCTCGACCTGCAGGGCGCTCTGCAGCAGGACTGATCATCAGGTGATCTCGAGAACCCCGGGCCCTCAGGGCTCGGGGTTCTCTGCGTCGTAGGCCCGGAATCGGGAGCTGCGTCGTGCGAGCAGGGCGACGAGGGCGATCACCAGGATTCCGCCGAGCAGCGGGGGGAACCACAGCGTCGTGATCGATGCGAGCGTTCCCGCGTACAGTGCGCCGATCCGCGGTCCTCCCGCGACGACGATGATGAACACACCCTGCAGTCGACCCCGCATGGTGTCCGGCACGGCCGCCTGCATCATGGTGTTCCGATAGATCGAGCTGACGTTGTCGGATGCCCCAGACAGGGCGAGAGCGATGCACGCGGCGATGATCAGTGCGACGTTCGGGGTCCTCTCCGTCGCGGGCTCCGAGAACGCGCCGATCAGCAGTACCACCCCGAAGGCGAGGATCGATGCGCCGTACGCCTCTACCGCTCGCTCGATTCCTCTGCCGTGCCAGCGGTACTGCACCACGCGCCCCGAGAACAGACTCGACGCGAACGTCCCGACGGCGACCGCCGCGGTGAGGATGCCCGTGGTCACCGCTCCGCCGCCGAGCAGAACGGTGCCGAGGGCGGGGAAGAGCACCAGCGGCTGCCCGAAGGTCATCGCGATGATGTCCATCACGTACTGCGTGCGGATGTTGCTCGCCCGCTTCAGGAACCTCCATCCGTCGACGAGGGAGGCGAGTCCCGGACGAACGATCTCGCCTTCGGGCCGCAACGCCGGAAGGGTCCAGAGCCCGAGGAACATCGACAGCATCAGGACGACGTCGATCGTGTAGGTCCACCCGTATCCGGTGAGGGCGACGAGGACGCCCGCGAGGGCGGGGCCCGCCATCACGGTCAGGCCGAACGCGACGCCGTTGAGCGCGGATGCCGCGGCCAGCAGGTCCCGGGGGATGAGGCGCGGAACGATGGCGGTACGGGTCGCCATCCCGACGGAGTTGGCGGCCGAGTTGACGATGCTCAGGATGTACAGCCACCAGATCGTCTCGGCACCCGTCCAGGTGAGAGCGGCGAGCAGGGCGGTCGATGCGAAGGTCACGGTCGCGGCGACCAGCGCGACACGACGTCGGTCGAACGCGTCGGCGAGCATCCCGCCGTAGAGGCCGGCGAGGATCATCGGCGCGAGCCCCGCCACGGCGATCATCGATACCGCGAAGGTGCTTCCGGTGAGGGCGAAGACGTGCAGCATCACGGTCACTATCGTGAGCTGCCCGCCGATGCCGGCGAGCACGGAGCCGGTCCACATGCGGGCGAACGCCGGGCTGGCCTTCAGCGGACTGAGATCGATCAGATGACTGCGAGCCGTGCTCACGCCGCGTGCCTGTCGTGCATGATCCGAGCGTATCCGAGGCGCGAGGAGTCGAGGCCGCCGGCGGTCACGCAGCGCCACTCAGTCCTGGTAGACTCTTCAGGTTGCCGTTCGATCGGCCGCGGATAAAGAGAGCCCTCGCATCAGGCGTCGGGCGCCGCGCAACAAGCAGAGAGGGGATCGAATCTATGGCACTGGAAGCAGACGTCAAGAAGGCGATCATCGAAGAGTACGCGACGCACCCCGGTGACACCGGATCCCCCGAGGTGCAGGCCGCGATGCTGACGCAGCGCATCAAGGACCTCACCGAGCACCTGAAGGAGCACAAGCACGACCACCACTCGCGTCGTGGCCTGTTCCTGCTCGTGGGTCAGCGCCGTCGTCTGCTCGGCTACCTCCAGAGCGTCGACATCGAGCGTTACCGCTCGCTGATCGCACGCCTGGGTCTCCGCCGATAAGGCGAAGCGAGCCAGCGTACAATCGCGCAGAACATTCTTGAGAAGGCCGCCCCAGGTGTGGGGCGGCCTTCGTCATGTCCTGGGGGTTGATCTCGCACGCGCTTTCCATTAGGAAAGTAGTGAGCTTTCCAGATGGAAAGCGAAGGGGGTCACGCGATGGAGCAGAAGCCGATCCAGGGGCACGAGGCTATCGCGCCGCCCAGTGCGGACATCGCGCAGCGCTACCTCGACGAGGCGGAGGCTGTGAAGCACCGACGCGGACGCGTCGTCGACCGGCGGGCGCTGGCGTGGCTGCAGATCGCCAATGCGGCCGTCACTGCGGTGTATCTCGTCGCTCTGGTCACGGCGATACGTGATCACGGCGGCGTGACGCCGCAGGTCTTCGTCTTCAGTTTTCTCGTATGGGGGCAGCTCTCCACAGGCATGGCTCAGCGGAGCGGGATGCAACTGCGCCTGACGTGGTCGCGCTGGCCCATACTGCTGGCCGGCAGTGCTCTGACTGTCGTGGTGCTCGTCGTCTTCGGCTTCGCTGTCTTCTATCCCGGGTTCCCGGCCATCGGCGTGTGGATCCCGGCCATCCTCATGCTGGTCGGATTCGGTGGCTACGGCGCAGTTCAGCTCGCTCTGGCGTCGGGTGACCCGCGCCCCCTGCGATCCATGCCGAAGCCGCTTCCGCGGGCGATGCGGTGGGGAACCATCTGCGTGGGAGTCGCTCTCGGAGTGATGGCCATGCTCGGCTCCGCGCCAGACGGGGTGCTCGCGAGCACGCTCCTTCTGCTCGTCCTGCTCATGACCTTCGTCTGGCTCGTGGCCGCTCGCAGTGAGATGGGCCTTCCCGCGGTCGGCGCCTCGTGGCGTTGGCCGCACGTGCTCGCTTTCGCCGCGGCTGGCTGTGCACTGGCTCTGCTCGTCCTGCTCGACGGCGTTCCGATCGGCCTCGGATTCGCCGGCGGCCTGGGCATCATCGCGCTGTTCGTCGCCGTGTCGTTCGTCCCCGGACGTGATCTCCGTGACTGACACCCCATCGGTGCCGCACCCGCGGACCCGACTCGACGACAACTTCGCGTCGCCGATCCGCTTCTCGGTCCTCGCGTCGCTCGGTGAGGGCATCGAGCTCGACTTCGCGACGCTGCGTGAGGTCCTCCAGTGCGGTGACTCACCGCTGAGCAAGGCCATCTCGCACCTTCAGGCCGCGGGGTACGTCGTCGCGCGCAAGGGAAGCCTCGGCAGTCGCCCTCGCACGTGGGTCCATTCGACCGCAGCCGGCCGCGCAGCCTTCGCCGGACACCTGCAGGCCCTGCGCGAGATCGTCGCGCTCGGAGGAGGCGCGGCGCTGTGACCCGGGTCAGGCGTTCGTGCCGACCAGATCGGGGTGGTGGATCGCAGCCACGTCGGGATGCGCACGCAGTCGCGACTTCATGGCGTTCTCGCCATAGGTGGCATGGATCGGGTTGCTCGGGTCCTCGGTGATGCCGGTCGCCTCGGCGGCCAGGTCTGCCGGAAGCTCGAGGAGCGGCAGCTGCTGGTCGAGAGCCGGGTTGAAGAAGAACGGGATCGAGATGCGCTCCTCCGGCGCCTTGGGTGAGATCACGCGGTGATTGGTCGCCTTGAGGTAGCCGCCTGTGGCGTACTCCAGCAGCTCGCCGATGTTGACGACGAACGCGCCGGGTACCGGGGGAGCCGACACCCACTCGCCGTTCCGTTCCACCTGCAGCCCGCCCTTGCCCGGCTCGACCCAGAGCAGGGTGAGCACACCGGAGTCCTTGTGCGCGCCGACGCCCTGCTGGGGCTCCGGCTCTTTGCTCCCCGGGTAGCGGACGATCTTGATCAGCGTCGACGGGTCGCGGAACGGCTCGTCGAAATACGTCTCCTCGGCTCCGAGGGTCGTGGCCCAGGCCCGCAGCAGTTTCTGCGCGATCTCGGTCAGTGTGTCGTGCCACTCGGTGACGACCGCTCTGAGTTCGGGCTGCGCCGACGGCCACAGGTTCGGGCCCACCAGGCGGTTGAACGCCGGTCCGCCCTCGATGGGTTCGCGCTCCGGACCGATGTCGATCTGCTCGCGCCAGTCGACCTTGCCCTGGGTCCGCTCGCCGCCGATGCGGGTGTATCCCCGGAAGTGGGGGCTGTTGACGTTCTCGATCGCGAGTTTGTCCTCCTCCGGCAGAGCGAAGAAATCGAGGGCGGCCCGGTGCAGACGCGCTTCGAGCTCGGGTGAGATGCCCGTGCCGGTGAGGTAGAAGAAGCCCACGTCGTGGGTGGCTGCCCTCAGGTCGTCGCGGAACCGCGCGGCGGCCTCGGGGCCGGCGTCGAGCTGGGACAGGTCGAGGATGGGGAGCGAGAGATCAGCCATCCACCGAGCGTAGATCGGTCGCGGGGGAGTGCGGTCGAGTGTTGCGTCGAATTACCACCGCCTGCAGGTGCGGGTGAAAGGACAGCGCGGACGGGGTGCTAATCTCTCTGAGGTAAGGGATGCCTTACCTCATTCTTCTCAGAGAGTCTCCCTCCCGTGCTCGCCACTTTCCTCATCGGTCTCCGCGAAGGCCTTGAAGCCGCCCTGGTCGTCGGCATCCTCATCGCCTACCTCCGACGCCTCGGTCGAGGTGACGCGCTGCCCCGGCTCTGGGCAGGTGTGGCGCTCGCGATCGCCCTTGCTCTGGGGATCGGAGCGGTTCTCACGTTCGGCGCATACTCCCTGACGTTCGAGGCGCAGGAGCTCATCGGCGGGCTGCTCTCGCTGCTCGCCGTCGGCATGGTCACCTGGATGATCTTCTGGATGCAGAAGGCCGGCCGCACGATGAAGGCGACGCTCGAGGGCGGGCTCGACCGCGCTCTCACGCAGGGCGGCATCTGGGCCCTGATCGCGATCGGCTTCGTCTCGGTCGCGCGAGAGGGGATCGAGACGACGCTGCTGCTGTGGTCGATGGTCCAGTCCTTCGGGGACGCGCCCTCGGCGCTGCTCGGTGCGTTACTGGGTCTTCTCGCCGCCGTCGTGATCGGATGGCTGCTCGCGCGCGGCGCCGTGCGGCTGGATCTTCGTCGCTTCTTCACCTGGACGAGCGGCTTCCTCGTCGTCGTCGCGGCGGGCGTGCTCGCCTACGCGATCATGGACCTGCAGGAGGCCGGCGCGCTGCCAGGACCCTTCACCGCCGTCGCCCCGATCGATGCTGTGACCGGTGCCGTCGCCCTCGGCTGGGCGGGCTTCCCGTTCGGCTGGGCGTTCGATGTCACGAACGTCATCGCCCCCGACAGTGTCTGGGCGACGATCCTCCAGGCGACCGTCGGATTCATGCCACGCATGACCTGGCTCCAGGTCACCGCATGGACTCTTTATCTGGCCGTCGTCGGATTCTTCTTCGTCCGGGGGCTCCGCACCCGTCGGGCCGTCACGCCTCGTCCACCGACCTCCGCAGACGAAGACGCGTCGGCATCCACTCTCACCCAGCAAGGAGCAGCATGACCACCTCTCGCCGAATCCTCGGTGCCGTCGCAGCCGCCGGCGCTGCCGCACTTCTCCTGAGCAGCTGCGTCGCCAAGAGCGACGTCGCAGCCGGCGCGGCCTTCGACGTCTCGTCGACCGACTCGGAGTGCGCCGTGTCCGGCGCGACCGCGAAGAGCGGAACGCTCACGTTCGACGTCACGAACGACAGCGGTCAGACGTCCGAGTTCTATCTGCTCGCGGACGACGGGCTGCGCATCGTCGGAGAGGTCGAGAACATCGCGCCCTCTGCATCGCGAACGCTGACGGTCGTGGCCCAGCCCGGCACGTACTTCACGCTCTGCAAGCCGGGCATGATCGGCGAAGGCGTCGGCAAGTCGGAGTTCACCGTGACCGGTGACCGCGTCGCAGTCGCAGGCGAGGATGCCGAGCAGAAGCAGCAGGCCGTCCATCTGTACGCCGCGTTCGTGAAGGACCAGGTCGGACAGCTCGTGCCCTCGGTCGACGAACTCGTCGCCGCCTACGAGTCGGGCGACGACGAGACGGCACGCGCCCTCTTCCCCCAGACGCGCGCCTTCTACGAGCGCATCGAGCCCGTCGCCGAGGCTCTCGGCACGCTCGACCCGCGGATCGACTACCGCGAGGTGGATGCGGTCGCCGAGGGCCTGGACTGGACGGGATTCCATCGCATCGAGAAAGACCTGTGGGTGCCCGCGCAGGACGCGCTCAACGCCGACGGTGAGACGCCCGCCTGGCAGGACTGGGCGCCGTCCACGACTGAGGAGCGGGCCGAGTACGGCGACCAGCTGCTCGCCGACGTGCAGGAGCTGTACGACTACGTGCACTCGGATGACTTCACCACGGCGCTCGACGACCAGGGCATCGGCGGCATCTCGAACGGTGCGATCGCGCTGCTCGATGAGGTCGCGACCGGAAAGATCTCCGGCGAAGAGGACTGGTGGTCCGGCACCGACCTCTACGACTTCGCGGCGAACGTCGAAGGCTCCAAGATGGCGTTCTCGCTCGTGCAGGACTTCGCCACGGCGCAGGGTGACGACGGCGAGGCACTCGTCACCGAGATCGAGGACGGATACGCGGCTCTCGAGGCGTCCCTGGCGGCTCACGGTTCGCTCGCCGACGGGTTCGTCGGATACGCCGCGCTGACCGATGCCGACAAGCGCGAGTTCACCGACCTCATCAACGCCCTCGCCGAGCCGCTCTCGCAGCTCACCGGCACAGTCCTCGACTGATCCGACGGGTACGATCTCGCAGGTGGAAGAACGCTCGAAGGATGCCGCGGCAGCCGACTCCGTGACGGAGGAGGCGGCCGCGGCGACCCCGCCGACGGGTCTCAGCAGACGAGGACTCCTCGGCCTGGCGCTCGGCGGCGGAGTGGCCTCTCTGGCGGTCGGAGTGGGTGCCGGGCTGACCGGCGGAGTCGCTCTCGGCCGTGCAAGGGCCCATGCCGATGCCGAACACGCATACGACTTCTTCGGCGCGCACCAGGCCGGCATCACCACCCCCGTGCAGGAGCATCTGCACTTCGCATCGTTCGACATGATGCCCCGCACCGATCGCGATGACCTGATCACGCTGCTGCAGGACTGGACGTACGCCGCCTCCCGGATGACCCAGGGGCTCGAAGTGAGCGCGACCGGTGCGGTCGGCGGCGATGCTGAGGTACCGCCTGACGACACCGGAGAGGCGCTCGGGCTGCCCGCGGCAGGTCTCACCATCACGATCGGCTTCGGCCCGGGGCTGTTCGAGAACGAGGACGGCGACCGGTACGGCATCGCGGCAGGTCGTCCTGCTGCCCTCGAGCGGCTGCCCGCCTTCCTCGGCGACGATCTGGATCCGCAGACATCCCACGGCGATCTCTGCATCCAGGCCTGCGCGGATGATCCTCAGGTCGCCGTTCATGCGATCCGCAACCTCAGCCGCATCGCCTTCGGGCGTGCGAAGCTGCGCTGGTCGCAGCTCGGGTTCGGGAAGACCTCCCGCACGACATCGGATCAGGCGACCCCGCGAAACCTGTTCGGATTCAAGGACGGCACCGCGAACATCCTCGCCGACGACTCCGCCGCCCTCGACGAGAACGTCTGGGTGGGGGCGTCCGACGAGCCCGCATGGATGACGGGCGGCTCGTACCTGGTCGCCCGCAAGATCGCGATGCTGATCGAGACGTGGGATCGCGTACGGCTCTCCGAGCAGGATGCGATCATCGGGCGGGACAAGGGCGTGGGGGCGCCTCTGTCGGGCGGTGACGAGTTCACCGCCCCCGACTTCGGCAGCTCGGCCATCGACAGCAACGCGCATGTGCGCCTCGCACACCCCGACCAGAACGACGGCATCCGCATCCTCCGCCGCGGGTTCAACTACGTCAACGGCAACAACGACCTCGGGCGCCTCGACGCCGGGCTGTTCTTCCTGTCGTATCAGCGCGATCCGGCCCAGTTCATCACCCTGCAGAGGCGGCTGTCGACGGATCTCATGAACGAGTACATCAGGCACGTGGGCTCGGGGATCTGGGCGATCCCCGCCGGTGCGACGCCGGGGTCGTACGTCGGCGCCGAGCTCTTCTCCTGACGCGAGATCTCCCTCAGGACCGGAGGGTGTCGACCACGAACGCAGACATCGCGTCCGCGCCGAAGTGGTCGTCCGCCGTGATCGTCACGACCGCGTCATCGCAGAAGATCAGCAGCTGCCCGTAGGCGCCGTGCAGACGCCACGCAGCGCCTGGGCCGTCCCACCCGGCCAGCGCATAGCGCTCGTAGGCGGGGTTCGCACCCGCCACCACCCAGTCGGAGTGCATCGCGTCGATCACGGAAGCAGGTACGAGGCGTCGCCCCTCCCACTCACCGCGGTCGCGGACGAGTCGTCCGAGGCGTGAGAGCTCCTCGGTGCTCAGGGCGATGCCGCTCCCGGCGACGATACGTCCCCGAGGGCACCGCTCCCACTCCAGGTCGTCGATGCCGAGCGGTTCGAGCAGTCTCGGGCGCAGGAAGTCGACGATGTCGCCGACTCTCGCGGCGAGTACGGTCATGGCGGTGTAGGTGCTGGCGTTGGAGTACTGGAAGACGCGTCCGCGCGACGGGCGTGAGAGGAACTCCCGCGCAAGATCCGGCCAGTCGGTCATCAGGGTCTCGGACCAGGGGAGGTCGATACCGCTCGACATGGACAGCAGGTGTCGGAGGGTGACCTGATCGACGCCGTCGCCGAGGGTGAAGTCCGGCAGGTACTCGGCCACCGGCGCATCCAGCGAGATCAGTCGCTCATCGGCAGCGAGACCTGCGGCGAGCACGCACACGCCCTTCGCGACGGAGTGGATCTCCTCGCGGACATCGGGGGACCACCGGTGCTCAGCGACATCGCTGGCGACACGGACGTGGAGGCCGTGGGCGCCGAACCCCGATGCATCCGCCTGATCTACGATCCGGTCGCGGATCTGCTCGGCTCGAGTCACTCCTTCAGGCTAGCGGCTGCGGTCTGACGCGGCCGACGTGATCCGGTGGGATCGCTGCGATGTCCCTCGCGGGCCGCGAGTTCCGGATCCCGGAAGAGCCACCGGGGGCGGGGTTCGACGAGAGGACGGAACAGCCAGCGCACTGGCTTCGTGGCGAGGGCCAGGGCGAGCACCACCGACAGCAGGGTCACCAGCGGCAGCCACAGCCAGGTCGGGTCGAGATCGCGCAGTGCACCGGACTCGCGGAAGGGGTAGAGCACGAACGAGTGCAGCAGGAAGACGTACATCGTGTATTGACCGAACCTCGTCCACCAGTGAGTGCCTCGGGGAATGAGGGCGAAGAATGCGACGCTCAGGATGACCGCCAGCAGCATCAGCGCGACACGCACACCGCCGGCCCACCACTGCTCTCCGCCGAGGTCCGCATACGCGTCCTCGTAGAACAGCCAGTGGCGCAGGTCGATCTTCTCCCACACATCTATCCAGCGCCAGGCGACGAATCCGGCGGCACCGAGCACCAGGAGGCTGACCCCACGGATCCACCACGGGCGGGAGTCGAGCAGGCGGAATCGCGCGACGACATCGCGCTCGCGCAGCCACCAGCCGAGAGCGAAGAACGGCAGCAGGCCGAGCGTTCGCGAGAGCGAGAAGGTGCTGTCGACGTTGGGCAGATAGCCCACGCCGATCGAGATGATCACGGTCCACAGCAGAGGCCAGCGCAGCAGCGCCAGGTAGGGAAGGACGAGACGGAAGATGCCGAGGGCCAGCAAGAACCAGAGCGTCCACGAGGGCTTGGTGAAGTTCGGGTCGGCCTGGCCCTCGACCAGCCACTTCGTGAGGGTCCAGAGGAACTCGAAGATGACGTACGGGACGAGGATGTCGGTGATGACACGGGCCATCTGCACGCGGGTGGGGGAGCCCGACTTCGAGAAGTAGCCGGAGATGATCGCGAACGCGGGCATATGGAAGGCGTACAGCGCCAGGTAGGCCGCGAGGGCGATGTCGGAGTCGTAGGTGAGGCGCTGGATCGCGTGGCCGAGGACGACCAGCACGATGCACGCGTAGCGTGCGTTGTCCCAGAAAGGAACACGCTTGCGGGGCTTCGGGACGGATCCGGTGGCGGGGTTCGTCGTGTCGGCGCCGGCGGTGTTCATCCTCCGAGGCTACTCGGGGAATAAAGTTGCTCGCATCGCGTTGACTCAGATACATTCAAATGAATAGAACCGGATGCACGACATCGGTTCGGAGAAGACGGAGCAATCATGAGTGAGCAGGCAGGCGTCCCGGTGCAGTTCGGCATCATGTCGGTCAGCGACATCACCCGCGACCCCACCACCGGCGTCACGCCGAGTGAGCAGGAGCGGATCAAAGCCACGTTGGCGATCGCCAAGCACAGCGAAGAGGTCGGCCTCGACGTCTTCGCGATCGGCGAGCACCACAACCCTCCGTTCTGGTCCTCGAGCCCCACGACGTTCCTGGCGGCTCTCGCCGCCCAGACCGAGCGACTCATCGTGTCGACCTCGACGACGCTCATCACGACGAACGACCCCGTGCGCATCGCCGAGGAGTACGCGATGCTGCAGCACGTCTCGGACGGTCGAATGGACCTCATGCTCGGCCGCGGCAACACCGGGCCGGTCTACCCCTGGTTCGGACAGGACATCCGTCAGGGTCTCCCGCTCGCGATCGAGAACTACGCCCTGCTGCACAAGCTGTGGCGTGAGGACGTCGTCGACTGGGAGGGCAAGTTCCGCACCCCGCTGCAGGGCTTCACCTCGACTCCTCGTCCGCTCGACGGCGTCGCTCCGTTCGTCTGGCACGGATCCATCCGCACGCCCGAGATCGCCGAGCAGGCCGCGTACTACGGCGACGGGTTCTTCGCGAACAACATCTTCTGGCCCAAGGAGCACTACCAGCGCCTGATCGAGCTGTACCGGCAGCGCTACGCGCACTACGGACACGGCACGCCGGAGCAGGCGATCGTCGGGCTCGGCGGGCAGGTGTTCATGGCGGCGAAGTCGCAGGATGCCGTGAACCGGTTCCGGCCGTACTTCGACAACGCCCCCGTGTACGGTCACGGTCCGAGCATGGAGGACTTCACCGAGATGACCCCGCTGACGGTGGGATCGCCTCAGCAGGTCATCGACCGCTACGCCGCGATGCGGGAGCACTACGGCGACTACCAGCGCCAGCTGTTCCTGATCGACCACGCCGGCCTTCCCCTGAAGACGGTCCTCGAGCAGCTCGACATCCTGGGCTCGGAGGTCGTGCCGGTCCTCCGCAAGGAACTCGCGAAGGATCGCCCGGCGAGCGTGCCGGATGCCCCGACCCACGCGTCGCGGGTGAAGGCAGAGTTCGGTGACGGACCCACGCGTCAGGCCCGCCCCGGCGCGAACCGCGGCGACAATCTGACCGGAGACTCGCCGTACCAGGACACCCCGGCTCCGGCCGGTGCCGCGTTCGGACTCAGCCGGAAGGAGGCCTGAGATGGCCACTCGCAGGATCGCAGTCGTCTCCGCGGGGCTCTCGAACCCCTCGTCGACGCGGATGCTCGCGGACCGTCTCGCGGCCGAGACCGTGAAGGCGGTCGCCGCACACGACATCGACGCCAGCGTCGACGTGATCGAACTGCGCGACTACGCGCACGACATCACGAACAACCTGCTCACCGGGTTCGCTCCGCCGGCGCTCGAGACCGCCGTCAACACGGTCATCTCGGCAGACGCCCTGATCGCCGTCACGCCGATCTTCTCCACGAGCTACAACGGACTGTTCAAGTCGTTCATCGACGTGCTCGATCCCGACGCGCTCACCGGCAAACCGGTGCTGATCGGCGCCAATGCCGGCACCGCACGGCACTCGCTCGCGATCGACTACGCCATCCGCCCGCTGTTCGCCTATCTTCACGCCGAGGCCGTCTCGACCGGTGTGTTCGCGGCCTCCAGCGACTGGGGTGGCGCCGGAGACGACGTCGCCCCGCTGGCGAAACGGGTCGAGAAGGGTGCCCGTGAGCTGGCCGATGCCATCGCGCGGCGCGAGACGACCGCTGTCGCCGATCCGTACGATCCGGCCACCTACCTCGGTGAAGGGCGATCGTTCGGTCACATGCTCGGTGGTCTCGCCGGAGAATGACGATCCCCGGCACGACCGGGAACGAGCGCGGGGCCATGAGGCCGTAGACGATGTCCGAAGGGCGTCGTACGGTGACCTCATGGCCCTTCGCTCTGTGCTCGAACCCGCGCGGCATGCACTGCGCGGCACGCTCATCCTCCCCGGCGACGATTCCTTCGACGCGGCGCGTCGTCCGTGGAACCTGGCGATCGAACAGCATCCGGCGGGCGTGGCCGCACCGGCCGATCTGGGCGACCTGCGCACTCTGCTCGACGCCGCTCGCGACGCGGGCGTGACACTCGCTGTCCAGCCCACCGGGCACGGTGCCGGCGGAGACCTGGCCGATGCGGTCATCGTCCGTATGGCGGCCTTCGACGAGCTGTCGGTCGACCTCGGTTCGGGCGTGGTCCGCGTCGGCAGCGGTGTCCGTTGGGGCGCAGTCGTCGAGGCGCTCGAGGGAACAGGCTGGGTGGCGCCTGCGGGCACGAGCCCTGTCGTTGCCGTCGCGGGGTACACCCTGGGCGGCGGCCATTCCTGGTTCAGTCGCACAGCGGGACTCGGGTCCGACAACCTCAGGGCCGCGTGGATGCTGCGCAGCGACGGGACCCATGAGCGGGTCGACGATGAGAGCGACCCCGAGACGATGTGGGCGCTTCGCGGGGCGGGCGGCATCCTCGGAGTCGTGACGGCCCTCGAGATCGACCTGGTTCCCGCACCGACGCTGTGGGGAACCGAGCTCACTTTCGACGCCGCAGACGCCGGGCCGGTGATGCGGGCCGTCCGCGATCTGTCCGCAGAGGCCCCGGCATCGCTCAACGTGTTCGCGAACTCGATGCGCATGCCTGACGCCCCGCAGCTTCCCGACGAGATCCGTGGACGCAGCTTCTTCACCGTTCAGGCGCTGTCCACGGTCGGAGCCGCCGACGAGCTGATCGAGCAGGTGCGGCGCGTAGGCGCGGTTCGTCGTGAGGTGTCGGGTGCCACATCGCCGAAGAGCGTCGCGGCGTCGAGCGGTGAACCCACCGAACCGACGCCGGGCAAAGGCGCGTCTGCTGCGCTGTCGTCGCTCGACGACGCGACGATCGACGATCTCTTCCGCTTCCGAGACCTGCCGGAGCAGTGGCCGATCATGGGCATCGACATCCGGATGCTCGGTGGCGCGCTGAATGAACCTCGACGGGCGGGATTCGCGACGCTTCAGGGCGTCGGTTGGCTGCTCCACGCCCTGGTGCCTGTCTTCCCCGGATCGCCGAGCGAACCGGGGGAGGCGAGTATGGCGGGCTTCCGAGAGGTGCTCGCGCACGCGATCGCTCCGCACACGGTCACGACGTTCCTGGGGCCGGGCGAGACTCTCGAGCGCTGCGGTGACCCGGCGGCGATCGATCGCCTTCGCGCCATCAGGGCCGCCGCCGACCCCGACTCGCTGATCCACGAGGGGCGCCTCCCTCGCTGACTGCCGGACGCACCCGGCGTCAGTCGTCTCCGTCGGCGCGCCGGGTCCAGTGGTACTCCGTCTCAGGGCGCCCACGCGCGCCGTAGCGGGCGCTGCGGGTGATGATGCCCGAATCGGTGAGGTGCTCCAGGTACCTCCTTACGGACACCCGTGACAGCCCGAGCCGCGCAGCCGCCTCGCTCGCCGACACCGCGGTGCCGGAGGAACGCAGCTCTGCGGTCACCTTCTGCAGCGTCGCGGCCGACAGCCCCTTGGGAATCGGTATCGTCCCGGTCGTGCGCCCGAGAAGCGCATCGATCTCCGCCTGGGTCGCCTCGCCGGCCGTCGACCGCGCCTGCTCCCGGTGTGTGCGATACGCGGTGAGGCGCTCGTGGAACACCGCGAAGGGGAACGGCTTGACGAGGTACTGGTAGACGCCCAGAGCTGCCATCTGCCTGACGGTGTCCGCGTCGCGCACGCCGGTGATCGCGATCACGTCCACGGCAGCGGATCGGGCGCGGAGCCCACGGAGCACATCGATGCCCGAGCCGTCGGGCATCGTGATGTCGAGGAGGACCAGGTCGAACGGCTCGTCGTGCGGCTGATCGAGCACGGCGGTCAGTGCGGCCCTGGCGCCGGAGCACTCCCCACCCACGATGAAGCCGTCGATCCTCTCGAGGTAGGAGCGGTGGAGCTCGAGCGTCAGAGCGTCGTCGTCGACGATCAGCGTGCGGATCATGGGCTCCTGCGTCCTCTCGCCGGCGGAAGGATGACGGTGAACGTGGTCGGATGAGCGGAGAGCTCCACGGTGCCGCCCACACCGACGACCACCGCGCGGACGAGGGCGAGGCCGACTCCGCGCCCCTGGGCACCTGCAGGCTTCGTCGAGAAGCCGTGGGCGAACACGCGCTCGCGCAGCTCGGAGGGGATGCCGTCACCGCCGTCGGAAACCTCGAGGACGATTCCGCGATCCTTCGAGGGGCGCAGCGAGACCTCCACCCAGCGCTCGGTGCCGGTGGCGGCTGCATCCATGGCGTTGTCGATCAGGTTGCCGAGCACGGCGACGCTGTCGACGGGAGAGAGCGGGGAGGCGGGGGTGTCGGGGTCGATGCTCACCCGCCAGTCGATCCCGCGCTCCTTGGCCTGCGATGCCTTGCCGAGAAGCAGCGCGCCGACGGCGGGGTCGCCGGCCTGTCGTGCGGTGACCTGATCGACGAGCGACTGACTCTGGCGTGACGTCTCGGTCAGGATCTCGATAGCCTCCTCGCTGCGGCCGAGTTCGAGAAGCGCGACCGCGGTGTGCATGCGGTTGCCGTGCTCGTGCGTCTGAGCGCGCAGCGCGTCGCCCAGGGTGCGCAGGGATTCGTATGACGACACGGCGTCCCTCACCTGACCCGGCGGCAGGTCTCCCGCGATGCCGCGTGTGAACCGGCGAGCGATCCACGCGCCGAGAGCGCCGAGAGCCACGAGTCCGACGGTGATGCCGACCGAGAGAGGCAGCCGGCGCACGATCGTCTCGGAGATGGATTCGATCGTCACGCCGGATGACACCCAGCCGAGCAGTTCCCCGCCCGATGCGATCACCGGCACGATGGTTCGCACCGAAGGGCCGAGCGTGCCGGTGAAGACCTCGGTGAGTGTGCGCGGCGAGCCGGGGATGGTTCCGAGGTACTCCCCGCCGATCTGGTCGGCGTCGGGGTGTGTGAGGCGCGTGCCGTCGGGCGTCATGATCGTCACGAAGTCGAGATCGGCGCCTGCGATGACATCGAGAGCGTACGGCTCGAGCGTACGGGTCGCGTTCGCCTGCTCCTCCGTCGCGAGAGCCTCGACGACGAGAGGCGACGAAGCGAGCGTCACCGCTGTCGCCGCCGTGACCCGCTCGGCTTCCGCGTGGGTGGCGCGCTGCGCATCCACGACGAGGAAGACGGCCACCAGAGCGCCGACCACGATCGCGGCAGCCAGGAGCACCAGGAAGACCCGGGAAGCTGTGCTCCTCGTATCGCGCGCGTGTCTCATCGCGTCCTTCCGATCGTCGGTGATCGCGGAGTCCGGATATCGGTGGTGACCAATACGACCACAAATGGTGCTGTCGGGGGAAGTCCGCGACGGTGAGCTTACCGAAGGCGACGGCGCCGGAGGGCATGCGACGAAGACGTTCATGATCAAGGAGGAAAACATGGCCATCACCACAGGGTTCTCGCTTCCCGGATTCCACTGGCGGCGGGGCAAGCAGGCCTGGGATCGGCACACCTGGCTGTACGTGTCGGTGATCATCGCCGTCGTGCTCGGCGCGGCGGTCGGCCTGATCTGGCCGGAGGTCGGCCAGAGCCTCGAGCCGATCGGCAAGGGCTTCGTGTCGCTGATCAAGATGATGATCGCGCCGATCATCTTCTGCACGATCGTCGTCGGCGTCGGGTCCATCGCGAAGGCGGCGACCGTCGGGAAGATCGGCGGTCTGGCGCTGCTCTACTTCATGGTCATGTCCACGTTCGCGCTCGCGATCGGCCTGGTCGTCGGCAACATCATCCACCCGGGTGCAGGCCTCGACATGGCGAACTCCAGCTACGACGCGACCGAGACCGAGGCGAAGACCACCACCGAGTTCATCCTCGGGATCATCCCGACGACCTTCTTCTCGGCGTTCACGGGTGAGAGCGTCCTGCAGGTGCTGTTCATCGCCCTGCTCGTGGGCTTCGCCCTCCAGGGGCTCGGTGAGAAGGGTGCCCCGATCATGGATGCGGTCAAGAACCTCCAGAAGCTGGTGTTCCGCATCCTCGGCATGATCTTGTGGCTCGCCCCTCTCGGCGCATTCGGAGCGATCGCAGCGGTGGTGGGCAAGACGGGGATCGCGGCGATCTGGAGCCTCGGCGTGCTGATGATCGCCTTCTACATCACGTGCTTCCTGTTCATCGTCGTGGTACTGGGGACGCTGCTCTTCGCGGTCACCAGGGTGAACATCTTCAGCCTCGTCAAGTACCTGGCACGTGAGTACCTGCTCATCGTCGGCACCTCGTCGTCGGAGTCCGCGCTCCCGCGGCTGATCGCGAAGATGGAGCACATCGGAGTCTCGAAGCCGGTCGTCGGCATCACGGTGCCGACGGGATACTCGTTCAACCTCGACGGCACCGCGATCTACCTGACGATGGCGTCGCTGTTCATCGCCACCGGAATGGGGCAGCCGATGTCGATCGGCGAGCAGATCGGGCTGCTGGTGTTCATGATCATCGCGAGCAAGGGGGCCGCCGGCGTCACAGGCGCGGGACTCGCGACGCTCGCCGGTGGATTGCAGGCGTACCGTCCCGATCTGGTCGACGGTGTCGGTGTGATCGTGGGAATCGACCGGTTCATGTCCGAGGGTCGAGCGCTCACCAACTTCACCGGCAACGCGGTCGCCACGCTCCTGATCGGCACGTGGACCCGTCAGATCGACCGTGATCGGGTTCAGCAGGTGCTCAGCGGCGCGCTTCCGTTCGAGGAGTCGCAGCTCGACGGGGTCGACGAGCACGGGATGGCCGATGAGCGCAAGGCCGTCGATGTCCAGGGACTCAAGGAGTCCGCCCTCGACGAGATGGCGGCGAAGGAGGAGCGCGCGCGTCTCCGCGCCGCACAGAACTGAGCCTCGGCAGGAACAAGAAGGATGCGGGAGCCGGCAGTCGCCGGCTCCCGCATCCGTGTGGTCAACCGCTCTTGCGTCGGAACTCGCGCCGCGTCTGCGGGGCGGGTGCGCCGTGGACGGCGGAGTCGCCGTCCAGGTGGGCCTCGCCCTGCCTGTGGTGCGCGTTCTTCTTCTCGAGCGCTTCCTTGAACTTGCGCTTCATGTCCTCGTTGGAGGAGGCGCCTTCTTCGGTGCTCATGCTCGCCAGCCTAGGGCACGCCTCTGACGGGTGGGGGAATTACCTCCGCGCTCTGCGGGAGAGCAGGTCGATCATCGCACCGAGGCCGAGTGCGACCACCACGGACACCACGACAGCCACCACAGGGCCACCGGGGACGAGAACGGCGACGATCGCGCCCACGGACGACTGATAGGCCGCCCACCCGAAGGCCGCCACACCCACCAGGCACAGATACCGGCCGGGATGTATGCGCGAGGCGCCGGCGACGAGGTTGATGGCCAGGCGTGCGAAAGGCACGAAGCGCGCTGTGAACAGCACGGTGGCCGTTCCGCCGTCGAGTCGCCGCCCTGCCCAGGCGAGAGCCTGACGCACACGAGGCGCCCGCATCCACCGCCACCGTTCGGTCCCGACCGTGCGACCGATCAGATAGCAGGCGGCGTCTCCCGCGGCGGCGGCGACCCCTGCGCAGACGATCACCGCCCACAGGGGTGGCACCCCCGATGACTGAGAGACGGCCGCGAGAGCGGTGACCGCGATCTCCCCCGGTACGACGACGAAGAAAGAGTCGCCGAAGACCAGGAGGCTCATGACGGCGAGGGCCCAGGGGCCGGCGAGCAGATCGGACACGTCTCCAGAGTGCTCGGCGCAGGTGAACGGGAACCAACGACCGGATAGCCGGTGACGCGCGATCCAGCATCCGGTGAACTTCTGGTGCTCTGAGGGATTTCACGCAGCCGGCACCCGTCGTCGACGGCATCCTGGGCATGTGAGAGTCGCGATCGTGACAGAGTCCTTCCTTCCGCACATGAACGGTGTGACCGGATCCGTCCTGCAGATCCTGAAGCACCTCGAGCGCACGGGCCATGAGGCGCATGTGATCGCGCCGGATGCCGTCGGCATGCCCACCGAGGTCGACGGTGCCGTCATCGAGCCCATCCCGAGCATTGCCCTCCCCGGGTACCGCAACGTGCGGGTGGGCACCTCGCCAGCGCACCGCGTCGCCGCATCCCTTCGTCGCTTCCAGCCCGACGTCGTGCACCTCGCCTCGCCCTTCGCGCTGGGCTGGCGGGGAGCGCTCGCCGCAGAGCGTCTTGACATCGCCGCGGTCGCGGCATACCAGACCGATGTGGCCGCGTACACCGAGAGGTACCGCGTACCGGTGACGACCGGCGTCGCGCATGCGCATATCGCCCGGCTCCACCGTCGCTCGACCCTGTCGCTCGCGCCGTCGGTCGACTCCGCGCAGCGCCTCGCCTCCCTCGGAGTCGATCGGGTGCGTCGGTGGGGCAGAGGAGTGGACGCCGAACGGTTCCAGCCCTCCCGACGCAGTGAGACGCTGCGAGCGGAGTGGGGCGGTGATGTCGTGATCGGATACGTCGGCCGCCTCGCACCCGAGAAGCAGGTCGAGGACCTCGCTGTGCTGCAGAGCATCCCCGGGGCCAGACTCGTGATCGTCGGGGACGGGCCCAGCCGGATGAAGCTGGCCGCCCTGATGCCTCACGCCCTCTTCCTCGGCCATCTCGAAGGACAAGCGCTCGCTGCAGCGATCGCATCGTTCGACGTGTTCGTGCACCCGGGGGAGAGCGAGACGTTCGGCCAGACCCTGCAGGAGGCGCATGCGAGCGGCGTCCCCGTCGTCGCCACCGGACGTGGCGGTCCCCTGGACCTCGTGCGGATGGGGATCGACGGATGGCTGTACCGACCTGGAGACCTGGTGGATCTGCGGATGAGGGTCGCCGACCTCGCCGGAGACGGTCGCAAGCGCGTGGCGTTCGGCGAGGCAGGACACCAGGCGGTCCAGGGGCGCAGCTGGTCGAGCGTATGCGACCAGCTGCTCGGCCATTTCGACGAGGCACGGACGCTCCGTGCAGTGGACTCGGGGCTGCGCGCGCGTCGCCTGACACGCCCCGAGATCGCTGCTCCCGTCGACACTCGTCGCTGGCACCGCTACGTGGCGCTGGGCGACTCCCTCACCGAAGGGCTGTGCGATCCGGCGCCGGACGGAGCCCTGCGCGGATGGGCGGACCGCCTGGCACTGCTGCTCGCCGCTCGCGGCGGACTGCACTACGCGAACCTCGCGATCAGATCGAAGCGGGTCCGCGACGTCTGCGAGATCCAGCTCCCACGCGCCCTCGAGCTCGAACCGGACCTCGTGTCGATCCTCATCGGGGCGAACGACTTGGTGAAGCCGACCGTCGACGTGCCCGCGCTCGCCGCCGAGGTCGAAGGAGCGGTGCGGCGACTCCGCGGCATCGGAGCCGACGTCGTGCTGGTCACCCCGTTCCTCCCGCGCCGGCGGGCGGCCGCGATCTACTCCCGCCGATTCGCTGCCTTCGCGACGGCGCTCGCAGGCATCGCCGCGCGCACCGGGGCGATACTGATCGACACCGATCTGCATCCTTCCCTTCCCGACCGATCGAACTGGGGCGAGGACCTCGTGCACCTCAGCAGCCGAGGTCACCGCTTCCTCGCCTACCGAGCGGGCGAGCTGCTGGCCGTCCCGCACGCGGATGCGCTCGGCGCTCTCGATGCGGCACTGCACGAGAACGAGCCGATCGGTGCGGGCCTGTGGTGGCGCAGACACGCACTGCCGTGGGTGTGGCGTCGCCTTCACGGGCGCGCGGCCGGCGATGGGCGCAGTGCGAAGCACGACGACTACGTGTACCTGGGGCGGTCGACCTCGCGCAGCGAGGTGCGGGTGGGCTGACGACGCGACCGGTGCGAACGCGCGGCTCAGCGACCGGGGTGGGGGTCATCCGACCGTGCGACCGCCTCGATCAGCGCCGTCCCATGCCGTGGTAGGTCCAGCCCGCAGCTCGCCAGGCGGCTGCGTCCAGACAGTTGCGGCCGTCGACGATGACCCGGCCCGCGACGAGCGACCCGGCGTGTTCGGGAGTCAGCTCGCGGCGGTAGAGGTCCCACTCCGTGACGATCACCACGGCGTCCGCGTCGCGGAGAGCGTCGTCGCGTTCGGTCGCGTAGCCGAGCTGAGGGTGCGCCGCCGCGGCGTTGTCGAGGGCAGCGGGGTCGGTGACGACCACATCCGCGCCCAAACCGCGCAGGCGCACGGCGACGTCGAGAGCGGGTGAGTCTCGGATGTCATCGCTGAACGGCTTGAACGCCGCCCCGAGCACCGCGATGCGGCGACCGAACACCAGTCCGCCGAGGGCGTCGACGACGAGCTGCACGGCTCTGTCGCGTCGCCGGAGGTTGATCGAGTCGACCTCCCGGAGGAATCCCACGGCTTCGCCGCGTCCGAGCTCCTCGGCCCTGGCGGCGAAGGCGCGGAGGTCCTTCGGGAGGCAACCGCCGCCGAACCCGATTCCCGAGCCCAGATACCGGCGCCCGATGCGGGTGTCGTGTCCGAGAGCGTCCGCGAGGAGTGCGACGTCGGCGCCGGAGGCCTCGGCGATCTCGGCCATCGCGTTGATGAACGAGATCTTGGTGGCGAGAAAGGCATTGGCCGCGCCCTTGACGAGCTCGGCCGTCGCCAGATCCGTCACGAGGAACGGGGTGCCGGCCTCCACAGCGGGGCGGTAGGCCTCGCGCAGGGCATCCGCGGCACTCTCGCCGTCGGTCCCTGACGGCACACCCACCACGAGGCGGTCGGGGGAGATCGTGTCATGCACGGCCCACCCCTCGCGGAGGAACTCGGGGTTCCACACGAGGGTCGCGCCGGACGCGGCGACCTCCGCGCTCAGTCGCTCGGCCGTCCCCACGGGTACCGTGGACTTGCCCGCCACCACGTCCCCAGGGCGCAGGTGGGGGAGCAGCGCGGCCACTGCGGCGTCGACGAAACGCAGATCTGCGGCGTGCCCGCCCGGGAGCTGCGGAGTGCCGACGGCGATGAAGTGGATCGCGGCACCCGTCGCACTCGACATCTCGGCGCTGAAGCTCAATCGACCTGAGGCGAGGCCCTCCTGCAGGAGCTCAGTGAGCTGCGGCTCGAAGAAGGGCGCGGTGCCGCTCGCCAGCGTCGCGACCTTCTGTGCGTCGACGTCGATCCCGACGACGTCGTGTCCTATCGAGGCCATCGCTGCGGCGTGCACGGCACCGAGGTACCCGCATCCGATCACTGACATGCGCATGTCGTCAGGACAGCGGATGCTCCTCACGAGCCGGCATCCGGTCGGTGAACGAGGCGTGGACAACGCGTGTCCGAACATCCGGATCGCGCGGTCGAGAGGGTTTCCGGGGTGCCGCTGGTAGGCTGGACGAGGTCGACGTCTGTCGGCCGCACAACTTCATATCGACTCATGGAGCGATCGGCGGAGAGCTGGTCCCCTGTGGTGGGTTCCTCGGCGGGTCGTCGGGTGGCTTTCTACTGGTGGCCAGCGCAGGTGACATTCGCGGGATTGCCCGCGCGCCCGTATCCGGCTGCATCCGCTCCTTCATGAACACGCTCGCGCGTCATACGGATTCGCGAGTCTAAACAAAGAAGGAGAGACCTCTTGGAAGGTCCTGAAATCACCGCCACCGAGGCCGTTCTCGACAACGGCCGCTTCGGCACCCGCACCATCCGCTTCGAGACCGGCCGCCTCGCGCAGCAGGCTCAGGGCGCAGTCGCCGCCTACCTCGACGGCGAGACCATGCTCCTCTCGGCCACGAGCGCAGGCAAGCACCCGCGCGAGGGCTTCGACTTCTTCCCGCTGACGGTCGACGTCGAAGAGCGTTCGTACGCAGCAGGCAAGATCCCCGGCTCGTTCTTCCGTCGTGAGGGTCGTCCCTCGACCGAGGCAATCCTCGTCTGCCGTCTGATCGACCGTCCGCTGCGCCCGTCGTTCGTCGACGGCCTGCGCAACGAGGTCCAGATCGTCATCACCGTGCTCTCGATCGCTCCGGGCGAGTTCTACGACGCTCTCGCGATCAACGCGGCCTCCGCGTCGACGCAGATCTCGGGTCTTCCGTTCTCGGGCCCGGTCGCCGGTGTGCGCCTCGCGTTCATCCCGGGTCAGGGCGAGCACGCCGACCAGTGGGTCGCGTTCCCGACCGCCGAGCAGGTCAGCGAGGCCGTGTTCGACCTGATCGTCGCCGGTCGTGTCGTCACGAAGTCCGACGGCACCGAAGACGTCGCGATCATGATGGTCGAGGCTGAGGCCACCGAGGGCAGCTGGAACCTGATCAAGGCCGGCGCCACGAAGCCCGACGAGGCCGTCGTCGCGCAGGGCCTCGAAGCGTCGAAGCCCTTCATCGCGCAGCTCGTCAAGGCTCAGGCCGAGCTCGCAGCCACCGCTGCGAAGGAGCCGGGCGTGTACCCGGTCTTCCCGCCGTACTCCAGCGAGGTCTACGACTTCGTGGCCGAGCGCTCCTACGACGACCTGGTGAACGTCTACCAGATCGCCGACAAGCTGGAGCGTCAGGGCAAGGACGACGAGGTCAAGGACCGCGTCAGGGCGCAGCTCATCGAAGCGGTCGAGGCCGGCAACCTGCCCGCTGGAGCCCCGATCGAGTTCTCCGCGGCGTACAAGTCCGTCACGAAGAAGATCGTCCGCGGCCGCATCCTCACGGAGAGCGTGCGCATGGACGGCCGTGGCCTGGCGGACATCCGTCCGCTCGACGCCGAGGTGCAGGTCATCCCGCGCGTTCACGGCTCGGCGATCTTCCAGCGCGGCGAGACCCAGATCATGGGCATCACCACGCTGAACATGCTCAAGATGGAGCAGCAGATCGACTCGCTGTCGCCCACGACGAGCAAGCGCTACATGCACCACTACAACTTCCCGCCCTACTCGACCGGTGAGACCGGCCGGGTCGGTTCGCCGAAGCGTCGCGAGATCGGGCACGGCTTCCTCGCCGAGCGCGCACTCGTGCCGGTGCTGCCGAGCCGCGAGGAGTTCCCCTACGCGATCCGTCAGGTCTCCGAGGCGCTGAGCTCCAACGGCTCGACGTCGATGGGCTCCGTCTGCGCGTCGACCCTGTCGCTCCTGAACGCGGGTGTGCCGCTGCGCGCAGCCGTCGCCGGTATCGCGATGGGTCTCGTCTCCGACGAGGTCGACGGTGAGACGCGCTACGCCGCACTCACCGACATCCTCGGTGCCGAGGACGCTCTCGGCGACATGGACTTCAAGGTCGCCGGTACCAGCGAGTTCGTCACGGCGATCCAGCTCGACACGAAGCTCGACGGCATCCCGTCGTCGGTGCTCGCAGGCGCGCTGACCCAGGCCCGCGATGCGCGTCTGACGATCCTCAACGTCCTGAACGCTGCGATCGACGCTCCCGACGAGATGGCGCCCACCGCGCCGCGCGTCATCAGCGTGCAGATCCCGGTCGACAAGATCGGTGAGCTGATCGGCCCGAAGGGCAAGACGATCAACGCGATCCAGGACGAGACCGGTGCGCAGATCTCCATCGAGGAGGACGGCACCGTCTACATCGGCGCGACCGACGGCCCGTCGGCCGAGGCCGCCCGCGCCCAGGTCAACGCGATCGCCAACCCGACCAACCCCGAGGTGGGCGAGCAGTTCCTCGGAACCGTCGTGAAGATCGCGACGTTCGGTGCGTTCGTCTCGCTGCTCCCGGGCAAGGACGGCCTGCTGCACGTCACCGAGGTGCGCAAGCTCGCCGGTGGCAAGCGCGTCGAGAACGTCGACGACGTGCTCTCCGTCGGTCAGAAGATCCTCGTGAAGATCACGAAGATCGACGACCGCGGCAAGCTGTCGCTCGAGCCCGTGCTCGACGACGCTCCCGCAGCGGACGCAGCTCCTGCTGAAGAGGCCGCAGCCGAGTAATCGGAGCGCTTCGACACGAGGCCCGGGTCTGTCCTCACGGACGGCTCGGGCCTCGTCGTCTCCGATGTGATCAAACTGTTATGGGAAGTTCTTGCGCCGTTCCCCGGATTGGTCGGCGAGTTCGCGGATGTCGCCTACTCTCGAAGTACGCACCGGGGGGTGCAATCACAGGCAGTGACGCAGGTCGGTACGCACCGACCGACGCGGGGGTGAGGATATGCGGTTGTTCAGCGTAGGCGCAGGTACGTCGCCCGAACGCGCGCAGCAGAGCGCGGCAGAACACCCGTCCGCGCCCATCCCGATCGTCGGACCCGGAATAGGGGAGAGCATCCGCGTTCCGCTCGGCGAGACCGGTCTCGACACGTTCCCGCTCATGCTCGGTGCGGCGGAGTTCGGCTGGAACGTCGATCTCGAGACGAGCCACGGGATCCTCGACCGCTACGTGGAATTCGGCGGCAACGCGATCCACACGGCCGACGGCTTCTCGGGTGGACGCAGCGAGCACATCATCGGACAGTGGCTGCAGACGCGCGGACAGCGCGAACGCGCGGTGCTCAGTGTGCGCATCGGCGCGCACGCCGACAATCCCGGTCTCGGCTCCGTCAATCTGGTGCGCGCGGTCGAGGGATCGCTCACGCGTCTGGGAGTCGATCGCATCGATGTGCTCTACCTCGACGCCACCCTCGACAAGACGACGAACCTCGAAGACACGCTCGCGACCGTCGAGTGGATGGTCGATGCTGGCAAGATCGGCGCTCTCGGAGCATTCGGATTCGCTCCGGAGCGACTCGTCGAGGCGCGCATCCTCGCGTCCGCCGGGTACCCGCGCATCGAGGTCATCGACTCTCCGTACAACCTCATCCGTCGGCAGCCGTTTGAAGGCGATCTGCGACTCGTCGCGGGTGCGCAGAGCCTCGCCGTCACGCCGTCGCATGCCCTCGAGCACGGGTTCCTGTCCGGCAGGCATCGCAGCAAGGCGCTGACCTCGAGAGGGGTGCGTGGCGAGCAGCTCCGCGGTCATCTCAACCGTCGGGGTACCAAGATCCTCCGAGCCCTCGACCAGGTGGCCTCCGAGCTCGAGGTGCCGGTCGCCGCCGTCTCGATCGCGTGGTTGCTCGCGCAGCGCACGATCGCGGCGCCGATCGTCAACACCTTCGCGACAGATCACGTCGACGAGCTCATGCAGGGAGCGGGCGTCACCCTCTCGCGCACACAGGTCGCCGAGCTCACTCGCGCCGGCAACTGAGCGTCGTAACGCCCCTGTCACAGACCTGGCATAGGGTGGAGTGATTCCCGGCAAGCGCTGTCGATGAAGCGAGCGAGTTTGTGACGCATTACATATATCTGGTCCGACATGGTGAACATCAGGACGCCGAGCACGGTCTCGCAGACGGGCCCCTGTCGCCGCGGGGCCAGCGTCAGGCCGAGTTGATCGCAGACCGCCTCTCCGGTCTGCCCCTCGATGCGGTCTGGCATTCGCCCCTGCTGCGTGCGAACGAGACGGCCCGAGCGATCGCGGCGCGTCTCCCGTCCGTCGATCCTGCGCCGACCGCATTGCTGTTCGACTGCGTGCCCACCGGCATGACCGACGAGACACCTGCCGCCTACGAGCCGTTCTTCGGCTCGATCACCGAGGCGGAGCTCGATGCGGGTCGCGCCCAGATGTTCGACGCCGTCAACGAGTTCCTCGTGCGAAAGCCGGGCGACGTGCACGAGGTGCTCATCACTCACAACTTCGTGATCTCGTGGTTCGTCCGCGAGGTTCTCGGAGCTCCTGAGTGGCGGTGGATGACCCTCAATCAGGCGCACTGCGGTCTGACCGTCATCGCGCAGAAGCAGGGGCGTCCGTGGACTCTGCTCACCCACAACGACACCGGGCACCTGCCGGTCGAGCTCAGGACGGGCATCCCCGACACCATGCCGGTCTGATTCGGCGGTGCGCGGCCCGCCGCGGAGTTCGGCGAACACCTGCGAAATAGACTGAACGCATGACCACGCAGGTAGCACTCGTCGGCGGAACCGGAAAGCTCGGCTCGATCATCCACGCGGTGATCGATGAGCTCGAGGGCTTCGAGGTGAGTCGCGTGCTCACCTCCCGAAGCGACCTCGCCGAGCTGGACGGCGCAGGGCTGGTGATCGATGCGACCACGCCTCAGGTGAGCGTCGACGTGGTGCGTGCCGCGGTCGAGCGGCAGATCAATGTGCTCGTGGCCACCTCCGGGTGGTCATCGGAGCGCATCGCGCTCGTACGGCCGCTCGTCGAGAACGCCGGCACCGGCATCGTCTTCATTCCGAACTTCTCGCTGGGGTCCGTGCTCGGTTCCGCTCTCGCCGCGGCCGCTGCACCGTTCTTCGGCTCCGCCGAGATCATCGAGGCCCATCACGAGGGCAAGGTCGATTCGCCGAGCGGCACGGCGGTCCGTACCGCCGAGTTGATCGCGGCCGCACGCGCCGAGCAGGGGCCGGTCAGCGCCCCGCATGCTGATCAGCGCGCACGTGGCCAGCAGGTCGGCAGCGTGCCGATCCATTCGCTGCGTCGTCCCGGCGTCATCGCGAAGCAGGAGGTCATCCTCTCCGGCCCCGGAGAATCGCTGACCTTCACGCACGACACCGTCGACCCGGCCCTCGCCTACGCCCCGGGCATTCGTCTCGCCGTTCCCTTCGCAGCGAGTGCCACCGGTGTGTTCGTCGGTCTCGAGAGCATGATCGACATCGGCCTCCGCTCGTGATGTCGCGAATCGGCGTGGGCCTGATGGGCGCGGCGCTTCTCGTCTATCTGGCGGTCGCCGTGTGGCTGGCCGTGATGTTCTTCGCCGTCGGGACGCCGGTGTCCATCGGAATGGGAGTCGCGCTCATCGTCCTCGCACCGATCGGCGCGTGGGCACTCGTGCGCGAGATGCAGTTCGGCTTCGCGGCCGATCGCCTCGGGCGCGAGTTGGATGCCGAGGGCGGCATGCCCGAGGCGGAGACCGAGCTCACCCCCAGCGGGCGGATCGCCCGCGCTGACGCCGATCCGATGATCCAGCGGTACACCGCGGATGCGGATGCGGCGCCGGGGGACTGGCGGGCACGCTACCGTTTGGGCGTCGTGCAGGACGCGGCCGGGCGTCGCAAGGACGCCCGCGCCAGCATCCGCGAGGCGATCCGCATTTCGCGGGGCTGATCCGACTCAGGCGAGTGTGGCCTCGAGCGTGATCTCGATGCCGGCGAGAGCCTGGGACACGGGGCAGCCGACCTTGGCCTCGGCCGCGATCGTCTGGAATGCCTCGGGAGTGAGTCCGGGAACGACCGCGTTGACGTTGAGGTGGCTTCCGGTGATTCCGACACCCGGCTTGAAGGTGACCGAAGCGCTGGTGTTGACACGCTCCGGCGGGGTGCCGTTCTCAGAGAGAGCGTGCGAGAGGGCCATGCTGAAGCACGAGGCGTGAGCCGCGGCGATCAACTCCTCCGGGGTGGTGGTGGTGTCGCTGCCCTCGCTGCGGGCCTTCCAGTTGATCGGGAAGGTGCCGAGCTTCGACGAGGAGAACGCGACGGTGCCCGAGCCCTCCGCGAGGGATCCGGTCCAGGTGGTGGTGGCTTCGCTGGTGACGGGCATGATTCCTCCGGTTCTCGCGTCGCGGGATGTGCGCTCGCGTGTGGGGCCAGCCTATCGACCGGGTACGTCGCGCGGAACCGCGCTCAGGCCGCGGGGGGCGTGCGGCCGAGGATGCCTGCACGCTGCAGAAGCAGGTAGATCTGGCAGCCGAGGCAGAACGAGAACGCGGCGTTGAGGAACGCCGCGACGAATGCTGCGGCCGTCGCGATCGGCAGTGCCCACGGCACACCGATCAGGTGCAGGACGAGTCCGATCGTGACGACGAAGAGGCCCACACCCTGCGCGAAGCGCGGAGGACGAGGATCCTCCAGCTCGGTGGGCGCTGCGAGTCGTGGCCGCACGAACCGGCGGAACACGACACCCCAGGGTGCCGTCGCGGGGGAGAGCACGCTCCAGAGGAACAGCAGGGCGATCGCGACCGTGAGGAGGAAGCCGGGATCGAGTGCGCGCTGGGAGGGGGATGCTGTGACGATCGCCCATGTGTCCGAGGCGAAGTCCGCCGCCGCGAGCGGCTGGTACGCGAACCAGCCGAAGGACCGCGCCGTCGAGATGCCGACGAGCCCGAGGAACGTCGCGGCGAGAAGCAGCACCGTCGTGATCGTCGCGGCGAAGCGAGGGCCGCGCGGGTCGATACCTGCGGGAGTGGTCATCTCTGCTCCAGTCCTTCTCGCCTCAGACGGCGGAGAGTGCTTCGGTGAGTGCGTGGCGGTGCGGTACACCGTGGAATCGTGCGCGGACGGCGCCGGAGCCGTCGACGACGAACGTCGTCGGGGTCTGCAGGACCTTGTATCGCGCCGAGAGATCGGGTCGATGAGTGAGGTCGACCTCGAGGTGATGCAGGCCGTCGGCGTCTGCGACGTAGCTCGACAGCATCCTGCGCACTTGAGGGCAGCGCGCGCACATCTCGGTGCTGAACTGCACGAGCGTGGCGTGCGAGCCCAGCCGATCGGCATCAGCATCGGCGGGATCGAACAGGAGATGGCCACCACCTCGCCGTCGTCCGTCGAGGATCCGCAGCACGATCCCGACGACGACGGCGATCACGAGGAGCGCACCGATCACGGCGAGGGCGATTACGGGCGACATGGATAGAGAATATGGGCCGCTCGGACACGCCGGGGCCGATGTGTCGCATCGTGACGAACGGACTCTCGGCGCTTGTGGGCGGGTAGTCTGGCAGACATGAGCGCAGCCGTCCCGACGCCGTATGAAGACCTGCTCCGCGACGTGCTGGAGGCCGGCACGCACAAGTCGGATCGCACCGGCACGGGGACCACCAGCGTCTTCGGCAGGCAGATCCGCTTCGATCTCTCGCAGGGCTTTCCGCTGATCACGACGAAGCGCGTGCATTTCAAGTCGATCGCCTACGAGCTCCTCTGGTTCCTCAGAGGCGACTCCAACGTCAAGTGGCTCCAGGACCACGGTGTCACGATCTGGGACGAGTGGGCCGACTCCTCGGGTGATCTCGGACCCGTCTACGGCGTGCAGTGGCGGTCCTGGCCCACGCCCGACGGCGAGAGCATCGACCAGCTGAGCGACGTGATCGATCAGATCCGCAAGGCTCCCGATTCCCGACGCCTGATCGTCTCGGCGTGGAACCCCGCGGACATCCCCGACATGGCACTCGCCCCGTGCCACGCGCTCTTCCAGTTCTACGTCGCAGACGGCAAGCTCTCGTGCCAGCTCTACCAGCGCAGCGCCGATCTGTTCCTCGGCGTCCCGTTCAACATCGCGTCCTACGCCCTGCTGACGCTGATGGTCGCCGAGCAGGTGGGCCTCGAGCCGGGCGACTTCGTCTGGACCGGTGGTGACTGCCACATCTACGACAATCACCTCGATCAGGTGCGTGAGCAGCTCAGCCGCGATGCGTATCCCTACCCGTCGCTGCGCTTCGCGCGCAAGCCGGAATCGATCTTCGACTACGCCTACGACGACTTCATCGTCGAGGACTATCAGCACCACGCTCCGATCCGGGCGGCGGTGGCGGTATGACGTGGGTCGGCCTGATCTGGGCCGAAGCCCAGGGCGGCGTCATCGGAGCCGAAGGCGGAATGCCGTGGAACGTCCCCGAAGATCTCGCGCACTTCAAGGAGAAGACCCTCGGGGCGCCCGTGATCATGGGGCGCAAGACGTGGGACTCGCTGCCTGAACGATTCCGCCCGCTCCCCGGGCGCGAGAACATCGTCATCACGCGCCAGCAGGACTGGACCGAAGAGGGCGTCAGGCGCGCAGCGACCGTCACCGATGCGGTGCGCGGACACGAGAGGGTCTGGATCATCGGAGGAGCCGAGATCTTCCGGCTCGTGATCGCCGATGCCGACCGGCTCGAGGTCACCGAGCTCGACCTCGACGTCGCGGGCGATGCCTACGCCCCGTCGAAGACCGGGTGGCGTCTGGTCGACGAGGGGGAGTGGCAGACCTCCCGCTCGGGCGTCCGCTTCCGCTTCCTGGGGTACGAGCGCTGATGCCCACCGCACTGATCACCGGCGCGAGCGCAGGGCTCGGCGTCGAGTTCGCCCGCCAGCTCGCCCGTCGCCGCGCCGACCTCGTGCTCGTCGCCCGGTCGACGGATGCTCTCGAGAGCGTCGCGGCGGAGTTGCGCAGCGAGTACGGCATCGCCGTCGAGATCCTCGTCGCTGATCTCTCCGGGGCCGCCGATGTGGACCGCGTCGCCGATCGCCTCCGCGACGCCTCCGACCCGGTGGATCTGCTGATCAACAACGCCGGCTTCGGCCTGCCGCTGCAATTCGCCGACAACGACATCGACGCCGAGGTGCGGCACCTCCGCGTCCATGTCGAGGCGTCGATGCGCCTCATGCATGCGGCGCTCGGGTCGATGCGAGGCCGCGGCGGCCGCATCATCAACGTCGCCTCCGTCGCCGGATTCATTTCCCGCTCGACGTACTCGGCCTGCAAGAGCTGGCTCATCGGCTTCAGCCGCTGGGCGAACGTCGAGTACGCCCCCGACGGAGTGAGCGTGACCGCGGTCTGCCCCGGCTTCACGCACACGACCTTCCACGAGCGGATGGGGCTCGCGCCGGGGCATGAGGGCGTCCCGGCGTTCATGTGGCTCGACGCGCGTGATGTCGTGCGCGAAGGGCTCCGCGATGCGGCGCGAGGCAGGGCCGTCTCGATCCCGTCACTGCGCTACAAGGCGATCGTCGCGATCGCGAGCCTGCTGCCGAGCTCGGTGACCTCGGGCGTCGCCCGTCGGGGTCGGGTCTGACCCGCACGCTGGTGGCACCGTACCGTGTGCGGGTGCTGTGCGAAGCGGTGGGACTCGGGCTCAGCGGAATCTACCCAACCGGATGCCCGCGTAGGTGATCGCCGCGACGGTCTCTCCATCGGTGATCCGGCCCTCGGCGATCATGCCGAGCACGTCGGAGAACGGCACCCAGGTGACGGCGTCGATGCCCTCCTCCGCCTGGGTGTGCGTCGAGTCGTCGGACGGAGCCAGGCTCCGAGCGAGGAACACGTGCTCGGGCGCGTGGGCGATCCCGTTCAGGGCGTTCATGGTTCCGAGTGCCGTCCAGTCCTCGGCGACGAAGCCCGTCTCCTCGAGCAGCTCGCGCTGCGCGGCCGCGAGCGGATCCTCGCCGTCGCTTCCTCCGGCAGGCACCTCGATCGAGACGCCGGTCGTGTAGCGCTCGAGCGTGACGAGGCAGACGCGGTCTTCGTCATCGAGCGCGACGATGAAGACCGCCGGATGCCGCATGGCCACCACGCCGTAGATCCCATCGCCGCCGGGGCCGGTGACCTGGTCCTCCCGCACCTCGATCCACCGGTTCTCGTACACCGTCGACGACTCGCGTGTGACCCATGCCATGGAGTCGAGCCTATGCGGATCCCTATGGTCGACGGAGGCCGCCGTCGGCGAGCTCGCCGGTCTGGTACCGCTCGAGAAGATCGCGATCGCCCGCGGAGCTGTCATCCGCCGTCCGTCGTCTGGGTGAGCGGCACGTGAACCGATACGCTGGGGGCATGACGCACTCGGGCAACCCATTCGGACAGGTTCTCGTCGCGCTCGTCACTCCGATGACGGCCGACGGCGAAGTCGATTGGCCCGCCGTCGAGAAGCACATCGATGATGTCATCACCGCCGGTGCTGACGGAATCGTCGTGACGGGAACGACCGGCGAGACCTCGACTCTGACGGATCCCGAGAAGCTCAAGCTCGTCGAGGTCGGCAAGTCGGTCTCGGCCGGCCGCGCCAAGATCATCACGGGTGGAGGGTCCAACGAGACCGCGCACGCGATCGAGCTGTACAAGGGCAGTGAGAAGGCCGGCGCCGACGGCATCATGATCGTCACGCCGTACTACAACAAGCCCACGCAGGCCGGCATCCTGACCCACTTCCGTCTCGTGGCCGACGCCACCGACCTCCCGGTGATCCTCTACGACATCCCGGGGCGCACGGGCGTGCCGATCAAGTACGAGACGATCCTGCGACTCGCGAAGCACCCGAACATCCTCGCTGTGAAGGACGCCAAGGGCGACTTCTCCGAGGTGAGCCGTGTGCTCAACCAGACCGACCTGATGTACTTCTCGGGCGACGACGCGAACGTCCTTCCGCACCTCGCGATCGGCGCGACCGGTCTGATCGGCGTCACCGCGAACATCGCCGCGACTCCGTACCGCACCATCATCGACGCCGTGAACCGCGGCGACCTCACGACCGCGACCGCGGAGCACAAGCGTCTGGAGCCGCTGGTGCGTGCTGTCATGACGCACGTGCCGGGCACCGTCGCGGCGAAGTACATCCTGCATGGACTCGGCCGTATCTCGAGCCCGCGCGTCCGTCTGCCGCTCGTCGGTCCCGAAGAGTGGGAGGCCGCCCTCATCGAGGACGAGCTCGATCTCGTGAAGGACGTCCCCGGCGCCGACTTCTCCAACTTCCGCCCCGACCGCAACGCGGCCGCGGGCGGCGCCCTGCCGAAGGTGCACGGCACCACCCGCTGACACCTGACGCGGTGAGCCGCGTCACCATGAACGAACGGACGCGTCGAGTGTCCGACTGAGGAGACACCATGTCCATCCCGCTCGCAGAACCCGCAGCTCTCGACGAGGGGACGCTCCGGGTCACTCCGCTCGGCGGCCTCGGCGAGATCGGCCGCAACATGACGATCTTCGAGTTCGACGGCAAGATCCTGATCGTCGACTGCGGCGTGCTCTTCCCTGAGGAGCACCAGCCGGGCGTCGACCTGATCCTGCCCGACTTCGAGCCGATCAAGGGGCGCCTCGACGACATCGTCGGAGTCGTGCTCACGCACGGTCATGAGGACCACATCGGCGCGGTTCCGTACCTGCTTCGTCTGAAGAGTGACATCCCTGTCATCGGGTCGGGACTCACGCTCGCGCTCGTCGAGGCGAAGCTCAAGGAGCACCGCATCAAGGCCTTCACCCTCACGGTGAAGGAAGGACAGCGCGAACAGGTCGGCCCCTTCGATCTCGAGTTCGTGGCGGTCAACCACTCGATCCCGGATGCCCTGGCCGTCGCGATCCGCACGCCCGCCGGGCTCGTTCTGGCTACCGGTGACTTCAAGATGGACCAGCTGCCGCTCGACGGTCGCATCACCGACCTCCGCGCGTTCGCGCGCCTCGGTGAGGAGGGAGTCGACCTGTTCCTCGTCGACTCCACGAACGCGGACGTTCCCGGCTTCACGCCGACCGAGCGCTCGATCGGACCGGTGCTCGACCAGGTGATCGGCAAAGCTCCGCGCCGCGTGATCGTCGCGAGCTTCTCCAGTCACGTCCATCGCGTGCAGCAGGTCCTCGACGCGGCCCACGCGCACGGACGCCGCGTCGCTCTGCTCGGGCGGAGCATGCTGCGCAACATGACGATCGCCGAGGACCTCGGATACCTCAAGGTGCCGAGCGGCCTGCTGATCGACTACAAGAAGGCGCGGGATCTTCCCGACGACAAGATCGTCTACATGTCCACGGGATCCCAGGGTGAGCCGATGGCGGTGCTCAGCCGCATGGCCAACCTCGATCACGCGATCGAGCCGGGCCCGGGCGACACGGTCATCCTGGCGTCGAGCCTGATCCCCGGAAACGAGAACGCTGTATACCGCGTGATCGACGGCCTGACGAAGCTCGGCGCAAACGTCGTCCACAAGGCGAACGCGAAGGTCCACGTCTCGGGGCACGCAGCCGCAGGTGAGCTGATCTACTGCTACAACATCCTCAAGCCGAAGAACGTCCTTCCGGTCCACGGCGAGTACCGTCATCTGATCGCCAACGCGAAGCTGGCCCAGGACACGGGGGTCGAGGCCGAGCGCACGATCATCGCGTCGAACGGAACCGTCATCGACCTGAAGGACGGCGACGCCCGGGTGGTCGGCCAGCTCGACCTCGGTTTCGTGTACGTCGATGGATCCACCGTCGGCGCCATCACAGACGCCGACCTCAAGGACCGCCGGATCCTCGCCGAAGAGGGCTTCGTCTCGGTCATCGTCGTCGTGGATGCCCAGACCGGGCGCATCATCTCCGGCCCCGAGATCCATGCACGCGGCATCGCGGAAGACGACTCGGTGTTCGACGACGTGACTCCGAAGATCATCGCGGCGCTCAAGGAGGCCTCCGGCAACGGAGTCCGCGACACCCATGCGCTGTCGCAGGTCATCCGCCGGACGATCGGACGCTGGGTCAACCAGAAGCTCCGCCGTCGTCCCATGATCGTCCCCCTCGTCATCGAGGCCTGACCACGACGGTCGCGCGCGTTCACAGTCGGACGACACTCGGCTGTAACGCGCGCACCGTAGGCTCCGGACATGTCAGACGCCTTCTCGATCAGGCCAGCTGCCCAGGCGGACGGGAGCTTCCTCGGCGACATGGTCGTGGAAGCTGCGAACTGGCGTTCGGGCGGAGCGCGGGCGCGTCACGAGATCCTCACCGCGACCGAGCATCGCCGATACGTCGCCGGGTGGATGCGCCCCGCGGATGCCGGCTTCGTCGCGGTCGACTCCGATGACAGGCCGATCGGGGCCGCCTGGTACCGGATGCTGTCGCAGGACGATCCGGGGTTCGGATTCGTCGGAACGGCAGTGCCGGAGCTCATCATCGGCGTGCAGCCCATCTGGCGCGCCCACGGTGTCGGTCGCCTGCTGCTCCGCCGGCTCGTGACGCACGCACGAGAGCAGGGGCATCCGCGCATCAGCCTGAGCGTCGAACGCGACAACTTCGCACGAACGCTCTATCGGTCCGAGGGGTTCGTGGTCACGGACACCGGAGAAGTCCGCGACACGATGGTTCATCGGATGTCCTGAGCGCCACCCTCTGACCCGGGCGAAGACTCCGGAATGCCGCGTCATTACGGGAAATGTCGGCCTCTGGTCGTAACGTGAGAGCATGGCCAGGAGTACCACGAAGTCAGCGCGCGCGTCCGAGAGCGCCACGCCTCGCCCCAAGAGGCAGGCCGCTCCGAAGGCTCAGGCTGCGCCTAAGAAATACATCGACGAACTCGACAAGCCTCCCGTCGCCGTGCGCGCGTGGGGCGGTCTCGCCCACGGCGTCGGCGGACTCTTCCGCGCGTTCGGTCCCGAGACCCTCGAGAAAGACGACCGGCGCGACGGCTTCCCGTTCCTGCTCGTGCTGCTCGCGATCGCCGGTGCGGTCAACGAATGGTTCTTCATCGGCAATGAGGTCGCCTCGAACATCAGCGCCTACTCGGTCGGTCTGCTGGTCGGTCGCGTCGCGTTCGTGATGCCCGTGCTGCTCCTGCTGCTCGCGGGGTGGCTGTTCCGGCATCCGTCCTCGGTGCACGACAACGGCCGCATCGGCATCGGGTTTGGCCTCTTCGTGCTCACGCTCGCGGGCTTCTGCCACATCGCCGCCGGCCGCGCCGATTCGGCAGGGCTGCTGGTGCGCGCTCAGCCGAAGGACGGCATGCCGGCTCTGAGCGAGGCCGGCGGCCTGTTCGGGTGGATGGTCGGCGAGCCCCTCTCATACCTCACTCCCGTGGGCGCCTACATCGTGCTCGCACTCCTCGCGGGGCTCAGCGTGCTGATCCTCACCAAGACGCCGCCGAACCGGATCGGCCAGCGACTGGGCGACCTGTATGCGTGGATGTTCGATGCCGAGCGCACCGAGAAGCCCGCGAAGGAGGCAGCCGCGATCGACGAGGCCGACAAGGTCGACGATCCGGACGTCCTGCCCTGGTGGCGACGCAACAAGACCGGCCGTGAAGAGGACCCCGACGAGGGGACTCTCGGCTCCGACGACATCACTGCTCTGCTCACGACGTCCGAGCCGACGCCGGCCTACGACCAGGCCGTCGTGGTCGAAGATCCGTACGACGCCGCGACCGAGGTGCTCTCCGACGTCCGCTCGGTGACGGAGTCCCTGGCAGGGCAGCAGACAACCGCGCTCCTCGACGACGAGTCCGACACCGGAGAGGTTCCCGAGTTGCCGGGACTCGACGGCTTCGGAACTGCCGGACCAGGGGAGCGGGGGCCCCAGGCGCCCGTGGCTCCGTACATCCTGCCGTCTCCGGGGCTGCTGGTCGAAGGGCCGCCGCCTGTCGCCAGGTCCGAGGCCACCGACAAGGTGATCGAGCAGATCACGAGCGTGCTGACCCAGTTCAAGGTCGATGCGAAGGTGACCGGCTTCTCGCGGGGGCCGACGGTCACGCAGTACGAGGTCGAGGTCGGACACGGCGTCAAGGTCGAGAAGATCCTCCAGTTGAGCAACAACTTCGCTTACGCCGTCGCGTCCAACGACGTGCGCATCCTCTCGCCGATCCCCGGTAAGAGCGCCATCGGCATCGAGATCCCCAACGCCGACAAGGAGATGGTCGCGCTCGGCGACGTGCTGCGGTCCCCGGCTGCGCACAAGAGCACGCACCCGATGACCATCGGCGTCGGCAAGGACGTCGGTGGCAACATCGTCATCGCGAACCTCGCGAAGATGCCTCACCTGCTCGTCGCGGGTTCCACCGGCTCCGGTAAGTCGAGCTTCGTGAACTCCATGATCACGAGCCTGCTCATGCGGGCACGTCCGACGGACGTCCGGATGGTCCTGATCGACCCGAAGCGCGTCGAGCTCACGAGCTATGCGGGCGTTCCGCACCTGATCACGCCCATCATCACGAATCCGAAGAAGGCGGCCGAGGCGCTGCAGTGGGTCGTGAAGGAGATGGACATGCGGTATGACGACCTCGCGTCGTTCGGATTCCGTCACATCGATGACTTCAACCGAGCAGTACGTGCGGGCGAGGTCGAGCTGCCGGTCGGGAGTGAGCGCGTGCTCAAGCCCTACCCGTACCTCCTCGTGGTCGTCGACGAGCTCGCCGACCTGATGATGGTGGCCCCGCGCGACGTCGAGGATTCGATCGTGCGGATCACGCAGCTCGCCCGTGCGTCCGGGATCCATCTGGTGCTCGCCACTCAACGACCGAGCGTCGACGTCGTCACGGGTCTCATCAAGGCCAACGTGCCCTCGCGTCTCGCGTTCGCTGTGACGAGCGTCACCGACAGCCGCGTGATCCTCGACAGCCCCGGCGCAGACAAGCTGATCGGTCAGGGCGACGCCCTGTTCTCGCCGATGGGCTCATCGAAGCCGTTCCGTCTGCAGGGAGCGTGGGTCGATGAGAAGGAGATCGACGCGGTCGTCAAGCACGTGACCCGTCAGGCGCGCCCCGACTACCGTGCGGACGTGCAGGAGGCGATGGAGCCGGCCAAGAAGAAGGAGGTCGACGAGGACATCGGGGACGACCTCGAGCTCCTCCTCGCGGCCGCCGAGCTGATCGTGTCGTCGCAGTTCGGCTCGACGTCGATGCTGCAGCGCAAGCTTCGTGTCGGCTTCGCGAAGGCCGGTCGACTGATGGATCTGCTGGAGTCGCGCGAGATCGTCGGGCCCTCCGAGGGGTCGAAGGCGCGCGATGTGCTGGCCACGGCCGAGCAGCTCCCTCAAGTCATGGCGAAGCTCCGAGGCGATGACGTCCCGGCGAAGCCGGCGGCGCCACCGTCCCCTCAGGCGGCCACTGCCGCGGGAGCACCGCACGATCCGGTCGAGGCCCAGTTCCAGGGGCTGCCGGTGGTCGAGGCCGATGGAGACGGCGACGAAGACGCCTGGGGATTGACGGGGCGCGACTGATGGCTATTCCGAGGCAGCTTCCGAACGCGATCACCGTCGCGCGCATCCCACTGGCGGTCATCTTCTTCGTCCTGCTCCTCCTCGGCGGGACATACGGCGTCGACGACCTCGCGATGCGGTGGATCGCCGCAGTGCTCTTCATCGTCGCGATCTCGACCGATTGGGTCGACGGCTACCTTGCTCGCAGATTCGACATCGTCAGCGACTTCGGCAAGCTCTGGGATCCGATCGCCGACAAGCTGCTCACGGGGGCGGGCTTCGTCGGGCTCGCGGTGCTGGGCGAACTGAACTGGTGGCTGGTCATCGTGATCCTGATCCGTGAGGTCGGCATCACCGTCCATCGGCTCGTCGTCGCGAAGGAGCATGTGGTCGCGGCGGCATGGATGGGCAAGGTGAAGACGGCGGTGCAGGCCGTCGCGCTCTCCTGGGCGCTTCTCCCGTTGCACGTGCTCATCGGACTCGGCCCCTGGATCGTCGTGACGGCGTTCCTGATGATCGTCGTGCTGATCCTCACGGTGGCGAGCGGGATCGACTACATCGTCGCGCAGGTGCGAGGCTCTCGGCAGCCGTCGTGACCGTCGCATCTGAGGCTCTCGACGGGTTGGTCGCCCGCAGATGGACCCTCGGGGTGGCGGAGTCCCTGACCGGCGGCGCCGTCGCGTCCCAACTCGTCTCCGTCGCCGGGGCGTCTGCGGCCTTCCTCGGCGCGGTGGTGGCCTACGCGACTCCCGTGAAGCGCACCCTGCTCGGAGTCGATGCCAGTCTTCTCGCCTCCCATGGTCCCGTGCATCCCGAGGTCGCGCGACAGATGGCTGACGGGGTGCGGCATGCGGTGAGCGTCGACGGCCGTCCGGCGGACGTCGGAGTCTCGACCACGGGGATCGCCGGACCGGAGTCACCCGACGGTCAACCCGTCGGTACCGTGCACATCGCCGTCGTGACGCCGACCGCATCAGCGACCGAGCCCCACGTGTTCACCGGTGATCGCGCAGAGATCCGTGCACAGGCCGTCGACGCCGCGCTCGCCCTGCTCGTTCGACTCGTCCGGGAATAGGCGGGCGATGAGTTCCGTTGTCATCGATGTGCTCACACCGAAAGCACAGCGTGCGAAGGTAGATTTTGTGAAGGTCGGTAGGACTAGACTGGCGATCTCCTTGAGGGAGACCTCGAGAAGACGATCTGGGAGGAGGTTCCGATGATTCTTGTACGACAGGAAATCGGCGATGTGCTGAGGGACTTCCGCCTGCAGAAGGGGCGTACGCTCCGGCAGGTCGCAAGCAAGGCCTCTGTGGCGCTCGGCTACCTCAGCGAGGTGGAGCGGGGCCAGAAAGAGGCATCGAGCGAGATCCTCGCTTCCGTGGCGGATGCGCTCGACGTTCCCATCTCGATCATCATGCGCGAGGTCGGCGATCGTATCTCCGTCCTCGAGGGCATCCAGGTGTTCCCCGACGTCGTTCCCGACGACCTCGTCGCCTCGGTCGAGCCCGAGCTCTCGCTGCGCTGAGCGTCGAGGGTTCCCGCTCTTCATGCGTCGCAGTGAATTCCTCCGCGCCGTCGACGCGGAATTCGGTGGCCGGGGTTCCTCTCTCGTCAGCGACCTCGTCCTGACCCAGCTCTCCGGCCGCACCGCCGACGAGGCTCTGGATGCCGGTGTCCCGCCGCGCGACATTTGGCTCGCGCTGTGCGCCGAGACGGATGTGCCGCTCGAGCGACGCCATGGCGCCGGGCGACTCGAGCCCCGCAAGAAAGTGAACGACTGACACGTTCGACGCGTTCGGACTCCCGACACACCGATCCGGCGTGTCATCGAAGATGTGTTCGAAAAGGGCGTAGTCTTCTGCACAAGTGGTTCAGAGATCTTGTTCTCCCTGATTCCTGGTGCTGACGACTCAATGTCCGAGGTCCCTCGTACGGTGAAGACAGCCGAAGAGCCATACGCCTTGTCGGAGAGTTCCGCCCAGCCGGGAGGACCGCGACAGCCTACAGGCGGCACCACGCGAGCATAAGGAGCCCGTCATGCCATCACCCGCTGACCGCGAGAAGTCCCTCGAGACCGCACTCGCCCAGATCGATCGCCAGTTCGGAAAGGGTTCCGTCATGCGACTGGGCAGCGATGAGCGCGCCCCCGTCGCCGTCATCCCGACCGGCTCCATCGCCCTCGACGTCGCTCTCGGTGTCGGTGGCCTCCCGCGTGGTCGCATCGTCGAGATCTACGGGCCTGAGTCCTCGGGTAAGACGACTCTCACGCTGCACGCGATCGCCAATGCGCAGCGCGCCGGTGGCATCGCCGCCTTCATCGATGCAGAGCACGCGCTCGACCCCGACTATGCAGCCAAACTCGGTGTCGACATCGATGCTCTCCTCGTGTCACAGCCCGACACGGGTGAGCAGGCCCTCGAGATCGCCGACATGCTCGTTCGCTCCGGTGCGATCGACCTGATCGTGATCGACTCCGTGGCGGCTCTCGTGCCTCGCGCGGAGATCGAGGGCGAGATGGGTGACTCGCACGTGGGTCTGCAGGCTCGACTCATGTCGCAGGCTCTGCGAAAGCTCACAGGTGGGCTCAACCAGACGAACACCACGATGATCTTCATCAACCAGCTGCGCGAGAAGATCGGCGTCTTCTTCGGATCGCCGGAGACCACCGCCGGTGGAAAGGCGCTGAAGTTCTACGCATCGGTCCGCATGGACATCCGACGCATCGAGACGCTGAAAGACGGCACCGACGCGGTCGGAAACCGCACCAGGGTCAAGGTCGTCAAGAACAAGATGGCTCCGCCATTCAAGCAGGCCGAGTTCGACATCCTGTACGGCGTCGGCATCTCGCGAGAGGGCAGCCTGATCGACTTCGGTGTCGAGCACGGCATTGTGAAGAAGTCCGGCTCCTGGTACACCTACGACGGCGATCAGCTCGGCCAGGGCAAGGAGAACGCACGCACATTCCTGCTCAAGAACCCGGACATCGCACTCGCGATCGAGTCTCAGATCAAGCAGAAGCTCGGGATCGGCGGCGCCGTCGAGGCTCCCGCTGACGAGCTCGCCGAGCGTCGCCCGGCGTGATCATGACGGTTCCAGGTCGTTCCGCGATCGGAGTGGGCCATGAGTGATGGCGGGGGCGGGCAGGATCAGCTCGCCCCCGTCATCCCGTTGTTCGGTCGGAATGCCTCACGCGAGGCGCCGGCGGGCGAAGGTTCGGCGGACGTGACGGGGCGAACGGCGCCCGAGTCGCCGGAGGGCGGTCGCTCCGAGTGGCATGCCTCCGCGGATGCCGGGCTCACAGCGTCTGGGCGACTCGGTGGAGATGGGCCCGCTCCAGTGGATGACGCCCCGGCGTGGAACTCGACGTGGGGTGACGCCGGCCCGAAGACACCCGTGACCCCGGCCGCGTCGATCGATTCTCGCGATCCGAGCGACCGGCATCCGGCGCGCGGTGCGGCGGCACGATCTGCACCGCGTCTGCGGGCGCTCCAGCCGCAGGGCGATCTCGACGGTGACGTCGGGGGAGGAGCCGATCCGGAACGCGTACGAGAAGCCGCAGAGGAGCTCCTGGTGCGAAAGCTGCGCTCTCGGTCGCTCTCGATCTCCGAGGCGCGGATGGTTCTCAAAGGGTATGAGCAAGACGGCACCCGTCTCGATTCCGGCGCTCTAGAGGACGTGCTCGATGATTTCTGTCGAAGAGGGTATCTCGATGATGCTCTGCTCGCCGGGCAGCTCGTCACGTCGGGTGTCGAGCGAAAGGGCCAGGGTCGTGTCGCTCTGTCGAGGGCTCTGGCGCAGCGTGGGATCCCTCGCGACGTGGTCGACGCCGCGCTCGACGAGCTGCCCGACGATGACGCCGAGCGTGCGCTCGAGTACGCTCGCACCAAGGCCCGGGGGCTGTCACGTCTCGACGGCGACACAGCGCTGCGGCGTCTCGTCGGTCAGCTCTCGCGCCGCGGTTATAACGGCTCCGTCGCGATGACTGCGGCGAAGGCCGCTCTCACGGAGGCGTCATCCGGGAGGCCGACGTCCGGTGTGCGTTTCGTGGACTCCGACTGAGACCGATCCGTCTGATCCTCGATATCCGCCACACATCGCTCCACCGCTGACGCTGGTCGGATGCGCTCGTAGAATGGTGGAACCATGACTATCCCGCGCAGTGAGCCGACGATCATCAGTTCGTCGTCGGCAGCAATAGACGCCGACGGACGGACCCGCTCCTACGAGGTGCGCACCTTCGGATGCCAGATGAACGTCCACGATTCCGAGCGACTGTCAGGATCACTCGAGAGCGCAGGGTACGTCCGCGCCGCAGACGGCGACGAGGCCGATGTCGTGATCATCAACACGTGCGCGGTGCGTGACAACGCCTCGGGAAAGCTCTACGGAACGCTCGGTCAGCTCGCGGGGGTCAAGCGCCGCAAGGACGGCATGCAGATCGCTGTCGGCGGATGCCTCGCTCAGATGGACAAGCAGGCCGTGCTCGACAAGGCCCCGTGGGTCGATGTCGTCTTCGGCACCCACAACATGGGCTCTCTTCCGGGACTCCTCGAGCGCGCGCGGCATAACGGCGATGCTGAGCTCGAGATCCTGGAATCGCTCGAGGTGTTCCCGTCGACTCTCCCGACCAAGCGTGATTCCGCCCACAGCGGTTGGGTCTCCATCTCGGTCGGGTGCAACAACACGTGCACCTTCTGCATCGTTCCCAGTCTTCGAGGCAAAGAGAAGGACCGCCGCCCCGGTGACATCCTGAACGAGATCCGCCTGCTCGTCGAAGACGGCGCCATCGAGGTCACACTGCTCGGACAGAACGTCAACTCCTACGGCGTCGAGTTCGGCGACAGGCAGGCGTTCGGCAAGCTGCTGCGCGCTGCGGGCGAGATCGACGGACTGGAGCGCATCCGCTTCACGAGCCCGCACCCCGCGGCCTTCACGGACGATGTGATCGACGCGATGGCCGAGACCTCCAACGTCATGCCTCAGCTGCACATGCCACTGCAGTCGGGGAGCGACAGGATACTCAAGGCGATGCGCCGCTCCTACCGGAGTGAGAGGTTCCTCGGGATCCTCGACAGGGTGCGCGACCGCATCCCGAACGCCGCGATCACCACGGACATCATCGTCGGGTTCCCCGGCGAGACAGACGAGGACTTCGAGGACACGATGCGCGTCGTCGAGAAGGCGCGCTTCTCGAGTGCGTTCACCTTCCAGTACTCGATCCGCGAGGGCACGCCGGCGGCGACGATGGAGGACCAGGTCCCCAAGGCCGTCGTGCAGGAGCGGTACAACCGTCTCATCGCGCTCCAGGAGCGGATCTCCCTCGAGGAGAACCAGAAGCAGGTGGGTCGTGAGGTCGAGGTGCTGGTCTCCACAGGTGAGGGCAAGAAGGATGCCGAGACCCACCGCCTGACCGGTCGTGGCGAAGACAACCGACTCGTCCACTTCGAGGTCACGGCAGGCTCTGAGGTGCCGCGACCTGGCGACGTGGTTTCTGTGACGATCACCCACGCCGCACCCTTCCACCTGCTCGCGGACGATCCGACCGGAGCGCCCCTGCGGATCCGCCGCACCCGAGGCGGCGACGCCTGGGATCGGGCTCAGGCGGACTCGTGCGCCGTTCCTGCCCCGAGCACCGGAGACGGCCTCCGCGCTGTCTCCCTCGGACTGCCGACGCTTCGCGTCGGCGTGTGACCGCAGCTCCTCGCATGAGCGATCCGGAGTCGAGTGGAGTTCCACGAACGCCACGACTGTGGGCGATCGTCGGCGCGACCGGTACGGGCAAGAGCGACCTCGCTCTCGACCTCGCCGAGACTCTGCGCGAGAGAGGAATACCCGCGGAGATCGTGAACGCGGATGCCATGCAGCTCTACCGCGGCATGGATATTGGGACCGCGAAGCTCGCGCCCTCCGACCGAAGAGGAATCACGCACCACCTCTTCGACGTCCGGGAGGTCGACCAAGACGCCGCAGTGGCCTGGTACCAGCCTCTCGCCCGCGCCGCGGTCACTGGCATCCAGGAACGCGGTGGGGATGCGATCCTCGTCGGCGGCTCGGGTCTGTACGTGTCCAGCATCGTCTTCGATTTCAACTTCCCCCCGCGCGACCCGGTGATCCGCGAGCGGCTCGAGCGTGAGCTCGAGACCGATGGAGTCGGTGCGTTGCTCGAGCGGCTGAGAGCCCTCGACCCCGCAGCTGCCTCGAAGGTGGATCCCCGGAACGGCCGGCGCGTCATCCGCGCTCTCGAAGTCCTCGAGCAGGGGAGCGCGACACACGGCGCAGCGCTTCCGGAGCAGCCTTCTCTCTGGCAGAGCGACACACGACTGATCGGCCTGCAGGTGGACCGCGGCACCCTGGTCGACCGACTCGATGCTCGAGTGGACAGGATGTGGGAGGCCGGGCTCGTCGACGAGGTGAGGGTGTTGCGTGAGCAGGGGCTCGAGCGTGGTGCGACTGCTTCGCGGGCGATCGGATATGCCCAGGCTCTCGGACAGCTCGACGGACGATTGACCCGTGCCGAGGCGATCGAGGAGACGCAGGCACTCACACGCCGGTATGCCCGCCGCCAGGTGTCGTGGTTCAAGCGCTACCCCGGGCTGACCTGGCACGAACCGCCTGTCGACGCCGCCGCGCTCCTTGAGCCATGATGTGCGTGTGACGCCACGTCCGCGACCGGTGCCCGATGTCGGTGGTCTATGCGAAGGTGAGCGCATGGCCACCCACTTCTACACGGCGAGCAGCCTCGACGGCTTCATCGCGACCGACCAGCATTCTCTCGACTGGCTCCTGAAGCAGGACATCGACCACGACGGCCCGATGGCCTACGCCGCCTTCGAGAAGACGATCGGAGCTCTCGCGATGGGGGCCTCGACCTACGAGTGGGTCATGCGACACGAAGACGGGCGTTGGGGCTACACGCAGCCCACCTGGGTGTTCACGCACCGAGCCCTCGAAGTGCCCGAGGGGGCCGCGATCCGCATCGCGCAGGGCGACGTCGCTGAGGTCCACGGCGAGATGGTCGACGCGGCGGACGGCGAGGATCTCTGGATCGTCGGTGGCGGAGACCTGGCGGGGCAGTTCGCGGATGCGGGCCTGCTCGATGAGGTGTGGGTGCAGTACGCGCCGGTCACGCTCGGATCCGGGGCTCCGCTCCTCCCACGGAGCCTGGATCTCGAGCTCATCGACGTCGCGCGCAACCGTGATTTCATGTGCGGGCGATACCGCGTGGTGCGCGGCTGATGCGGCATCGATCCTAAACTTGCAGGCATGCATTGGGTGGTACGGGCGTTCGAACGCGCCGACACGGAATCGGTGGTCGCGCTGTGGGATGAGGCGGGTCTGACTCGTCCGTGGAACGACCCGCGACTCGACATCGAGCGCAAGCTCACGGTACAGCCCGAGCTCTTCCTCGTCGTCGAGGATTCCGCGGCAGGGGAGCAAGAGTCTGCGATCGTGGGGTCCGTCATGGCCGGGTACGACGGCCATCGCGGGTGGCTCTACTACCTGGCGACCGCGACGACGCACAGGCGCCAGGGGATCGCCTGCGCACTCGTCGGAGAGGCCGAGCGACTTCTTCTCGCGCTGGGGTGCCCGAAGGTGCAGCTCATGGTCCGCGAGGGCAACGACACAGTGCTGGGTCTCTACGACGCTCTCGGGTACGAGCGGTTCTCGGTCTCGAACACGGGAAAGCGTCTGATCGTCGACGCATAGCCGGGATCTCTAGACTGGTCGAATGGTCGCATTCACCAAAGGACACGGCACCGGCAACGACTTCGTCATCATCGCCGACCCCGACGGGGCTCTCGATCTGAGCGCTGAGCAGGTCGCTGTGCTGTGCGACCGACACTTCGGCATCGGGGCCGACGGCGTTCTCCGTGTCGTGCGCTCCGCCGCGATCGCCGACGGCCGGGCGGCGCTCGCTGAGGAACCGGACGCCGAGTGGTTCATGGACTACCGGAACGCCGACGGGTCGATCGCCGAGATGTGCGGCAACGGGATCCGTGTGTTCGCGCACTACCTCGTGCGGTCCGGCCTCGCCACCATCGAACCCGGATCGACGCTTCCGATCGGCACCCGCGCGGGAGTGCGTGATGTGACGCGCAGTGAGACGGGATACCAGGTCGATCTCGGACTGTGGAAGCTCTCCGGCGATGACCCGCTGGTCACGGCCGACGGCCTTCCGGTCACCCGCCCCGGGCTGGGCATCGACGTAGGCAACCCGCACGTCGTGGTCGCTCTCGCATCCGAAGCCGAACTGGCCTCGCTGGAGCTGCACCACGCTCCGGCGCTCGAACCGGTTCTTCCTGCGGGCGCCAACGTCGAGTTCGTCGTCCCGGGCGAGCCGCTCGTGCGCGACGGGGTCGGACACGTCAGCATGCGGGTGTCCGAACGCGGCGTCGGAGAGACGCTCAGCTGCGGCACGGGTGTCGCGGCCACGGCTCTCGCCGTCCGCCACTGGGCGGGTGAGAAGGCCCCACACAACTGGCGCGTCGAGGTGCCGGGAGGCACGCTCGGGGTGCGTATGTTCCCGGCGGAGGACGGCGAGCACGTCGCGCTGTCGGGGCCCGCCCAGCTCGTGTTCAGCGGCGAGGTCGACCTGATCTGATGCGGCCGCTCGAACCGATCGAACCGATCGACCTGGTCATCTTCGACTGCGACGGAGTCCTCGTCGACAGCGAGAGGCTCTCGATCGAGGTCGACCGTCGGGTCCTCGCCGATCTCGGGTGGCCGCTGTCGCGCGAGCAGATCCTGCACCGCTTCGTGGGACGCTCTTCCGCGTATTTCCGCGCCGAGGTCGAGGCATACCTCGGTCGACCGCTTCCGGACGACTGGGAGACGCCCTACCAGTCCTGGTATGTCGACGCGTTCGAGCGCGATCTGACGGCGGTGCCGGGCGTCGAGGCCGCGCTCGACGAGATCCCGGTGGCGACCTGCGTCGCGTCGAGCGGGACACATGCGAAGATCCGACGGACGTTGGGATCGACCGGACTCCTCCCGCGCTTCGTGGGGCGGATCTTCAGCGCAGACGATGTGCAGAGCGGAAAGCCCGCTCCGGACCTCTTCCTGCACGCGGCCGAGCACCTCGGTGTCGTACCGGAACGCTGCGCCGTGGTCGAGGACAGCCGATTCGGGGTCCAGGCCGCACGCGCCGCGGGGATGCGGGTCTTCGGCTACGCGGGCGGACTCACCCCGGCAGACTGGTTGGCGCGCGAAGGAGCGACCGTCTTCTCAGACATGCTCGACCTTCCGGGGCTGCTGCGCCGGTGAGCAGGAAGAGGCGATCGGTCAGACGAGCGTGATGGGCTCGGTCGGCGGAGTGCCGTGCTTGCGCACCTTCAGCACCCGGTATCCCTTGGCCGTCGCCGTCCGGTGAACACTGAAGCCGGGGTGGAATGTCGCTCCGATCCACCGCTGCAGGGAATCCGCGCCCAGATTGCGCTGCACGACGAGCCAGGCGTCGCTGCGCTCGTCGAGTCGGGGGATCCACTTCTCCAGCAGGCCGTGCAACTCGTTCTTGCCGACACGGATCGGCGGGTTCGAACGGATCGAGCGGAAGGTCACCTCGGCGGGAACATCCTGAGGCAGGGATGCGTTGACATTCTTGAGACCGAGAGCCGAGGCATTGCGGCGAACCAGGTCGAGTGCGCGTTCGTTCACATCGACCGCCCACACCGTCGCGTGGGGCGCAGCGAGTGCCATCGACAGAGTGATCGGCCCCCACCCGCTTCCGAGGTCGAGAAGATGACCTCCCGGCGGAACGGGAGGCATGTTTGCGAGAAGGACGGCAGTACCGGCATCCAGCCGATCCGGGCTGAAGACGCCACCAGCGGTGGTGACGTCCAGCTCACGGCCTGCGAGCGTCACACGGATCGATCGCAGGTTCTCGGGGCTTGCCGGGGCCGCGGTGAAGTAATGGTCGGACCCCATACCGTGAGCGTAGCGGACAGCGCGGGCTAAGGTTAAGGCTCGCAACAAAACCCAGAGATAAGGGACGGATGACGGAGACCACCACACACTCCACCGGTGACGAAGCAGTCGATCGCGTGCTCGCGAATGCGGAAACGCGCATCGAAGCGCGTGTCTTCGGCGACGCGCAGGCGCTGCGGGATCGATCGACGGCGTCTCACGCCTCGTCGGACGGCGACCAATGGGACCTCGAGGATCGTCATGCGCTACGGCGCGTCGGCGGTCTCTCGACCGAGCTCGAAGATGTCACCGAGGTCGAGTACCGCCAGCTGCGACTCGAGAACGTGGTGCTCGTCGGCGTGTACCCGCAGGGCGCCCAGGAGGATGCCGAGAACTCGCTCCGGGAGCTCGCCGCTCTGGCCGAGACCGCGGGAGCGGTCGTGCTCGACGGTGTGCTGCAGCGTCGCCCGCACCCGGATGCCGCGACCTACATCGGACGCGGCAAGGCTCAGGAGCTCAAAGACATCGTCGCCGCCACGGGCGCCGACACGGTGATCGCCGACACCGAACTCGCGCCCAGCCAGAGACGCGCCCTCGAAGACGTCGTCAAGGTCAAGGTCATCGACCGGACCACCGTGATCCTCGACATCTTCAGCCAGCACGCCAAGAGTCGTGAGGGCAAAGCGCAGGTCGAACTCGCGCAGCTAGAGTACCTGCTGCCGCGTCTGCGCGGTTGGGGCGATTCGATGAGCCGCCAGGCCGGTGGCCAGGTCGGTGCCGGCGGAGCCGGTATGGGCTCACGTGGTCCCGGTGAGACGAAGATCGAGCTCGATCGTCGCCGCATCCGCACCAAGATGGCGCTCCTGCGCCGCCAGATCCGCGACTTCGGTCCCGCACGAGAGGCGAAGCGCGCCGAACGCAAGCGCAACACGATCCCGTCCGTGGCGATCGCCGGTTACACGAACGCGGGCAAGTCGAGTCTTCTCAACGCGCTCACCAGCGCGGGTGTGCTTGTCGAGAACGCCCTGTTCGCGACGCTCGATGCCACCGTGCGCCGTTCCGAGACCTCGGACGGGCGCGTCTACACGCTCACAGACACGGTCGGGTTCGTCCGCAATCTCCCGCACCAGCTCGTCGAGGCCTTCCGGTCGACGCTTGAGGAGGTCGGCGACGCAGATGTCGTGCTGCACGTGGTCGACGGTGCGCACCCTGATCCCGCCGGTCAACTGCAGACCGTCCGCGACGTGATGGGTGACGTGGGTGTGCGGGACATGCCCGAACTGGTCGTGTTCAACAAGGCCGACCTCATAGACGACAGCGAACGACTCGTGCTGCGCGGACTCGAACCGAAGGCGCATTTCGTCTCGTCGCGGTCAGGTGAGGGCGTCGAGGAGCTCCGAGCAGCCATCGAGGAGGCTCTTCCGAAGCCCGCGGTCGAGGTGCACGCGGTCGTCCCTTACGACCGAGGCGATCTCGTCGCGGCGATCCACGAGACCGGGATGCTGCTGTCGGTGGAGCATCGGGAGAACGGCACCGCCGTGCATGCTCGGGTGTCCGAGCGTCTGGCGGCCGACCTCGCTCCTTTCGCAGCGGACGCCTGAGTCGTCTCAGCGCGCGAGGAAGCGCGCCTCGACGGTGGCGGAAATGACGATCTCGTCCGGCTCGTACTCCATCGATGCGCTGCCGGCATCGGCGGACGCGAGCGCGGATCCTCGCGCCTTCGCCATGCCTGCGAACGGCGGCGCGGGCGTCGGGGCGATCAGTCCGACATCCGCGATCTCGATCGGCATCACGTCACCGAGCCCGAGGGCGGTCGCGTACGCCTGAGCTCGCGCGACGGCCACCCCGACCGCCTCGGCGGCGACCTCGCGTTCAATCCGGGAGTTCGTCTCAGGGGTGAGGTGCCAATTCACCCAGCCGACCTCGACACCGTCCCAGGGCGACACGTCCGACACCCAGATGGAGAGCTCAGACGCCTCTGCGAAGGTCGCGGTGAAGTCGATGCTCGCGTAGTAGACCGGGGCCAGTCGCTTGCCCTCGTTGTTCCATGGGCGCTCGGCGCGAACCGAGAGCCGCTTGCTCGTCCACTCGACGACGGTTCCGGCCTCTTTGCGCGTCGTGATGCCGTCGCGCACCGGTTCGGCGAGCTTCATCGCCCGGTCGACCACGGAGGCACGTTCCGGCCCCTCGGCGCGGACGCTCACACGGATGGTGGCGCGCTCCGGCGCGACCCGCGCCTCATGCTCGCCGCGGACGGTGACGGTGACTTCGCTCATGGGGTGACTCTACGCCAGCCCTTGGCGCACGAGCGGAATGGCGAAGCCGCGACGAACGTTGTAGTCTGTGATGCTCGGGTACTCCGGTTCCCGAGTTGGAAATTCCACAGAGTGACAGCGGCTCCTTCGAGAGAAGGACCACGGGGCTGATCGGTTTCGACAGCGCCTGTGAATCCACGAGAAGCGGGCCGAGGATGCAGAGTTATCTCGTAAACGCTCTCTGCAAAACAATAGTTGCCGAAACCAAGCGCAACGACTTCGCCCTCGCTGCATAAGCGAGCCCGATAGTCCGTCAGGCCGTATGTGATTCCGATACGGATCCTGGCGTCATTTAGGAATCTTGCTGCGTGATGGCGTCTGGACGTCACGTGGGACTCTTCCCAGGCTGGGCTTGTCGACTTAGGTGTCTGTGACAAAGGTCGGAGCCGAGTAGAACGTCTGCACAGACTGCGCCCGGAGAAGGCGTGGAGACTCAGCGTTGGACGGGGGTTCGATTCCCCCCAGCTCCACCAGGTCGCTGTCACGAGAGAGAACCCCGAGATGGGCACGCAGGTGTCGACCTCGGGGTTCTTCTGTGCACGGACGTTGCGATCGCAGCTCTGCTCAGTAGCGGCCGAGGTCATCCAGAGCTGCCTGCGCGGCCTGCGACGAAGCTTCGGTGTCGCTGATCTGCTGAGCGAGCTCCTGTTGCTCCTCGCCAGCATGCTGCACCTCGGCGCGAGCGCGCTTCGCGTCGTTCCGGACAGTCTCAAGTTCCGCCTCCAGGTCCCGCTGGCGCCGATCCAGCTCTTCGACTCGCAGCGAGGCGACGCGCAGAGCGCGGTCCGCCGCAGCGGCGTCGCGGACAGCGCGCTCATGCGCCCTGTCCGCATCGCGCACGGCTCGTTCCGCATCTCGACGATCGCGGCGCGCCTTGACCTCGTCGACAGGTCTGGCGGTGGTCTCGGGCAGGACGGGCGCACCTCCGCCGACGAGGGTGTCCGCGAGCTCGGCGAAAGCGGTCGAGGGTTCCAGTTCGCGGATGAGTCGGCCGGAGGCGACGGCAGCCGCGGCCGTCGGGTCGAAGAACGCAGCGGTGATCGTCTGCTGGACAGCCTCCCGAGTGGAAGCCGTGATCCGCTCGCCTCGTGCTTCGGCGAGCTCGGTGGCAGCAGTCGCGAGCCTGCTCGTCAGCGCACGACGGTCACGGCCGAGCTGGGAGAGCGCCCGAGCATCCAGATCCTCCTGCGCCTCTCGCAGCTCCTGTGCGAGGTGCAGTGCCTCGGCCAGCTGGGCGGCGCGCTCGTGTGCGAACACATTGACCACCCATGCCGCGACCGAGGGCTTCTTCAGGGCGCGGATTCGAGCTGCCAGGGCCGGATCCGCGGTCTCGGCGGCATGGGCGTCACGTGCGGCCACGAATCCAGCCGGAGGCCCGACATAGAGCTCGACAGCGATGTCTGCGAGAGAGGGCTCCATGCGAGAGACGATACACCGCGAGAAACCCGAGCTCAGTGACGCCGGTTCTGCTCGGCGCCTCGCGCTACAACCAGTATTCTGGGCGCATGGCAACGCTGTTCTACGGAGCATCCGATGTTCCGATCCATATCGAGGATCGCGCGCTCGCGCACTTGAAGATCGTCATCGCGACGAAGCTCCGCAGGCAGGAGAGCTTCACCCTGTCCTGGCGTCATCCGGAAGGGGAGCCCGGCGGGCGATCCACGATCTGGATCCACCCATCCATCCCGCTCCGATTCACGTTCGACGAGCCGGAGCAGCCGCGGCTGAACGCGCGGTGGATCGAAGACCTCATGCAGTCCGTCAACTCGACGGGTGGCATCCTTCTGGTCGACGAGGTCATCGACACGCCTGCTCCGTGATCGCTCGGCGAGTCGACCGAGGGCCGTGCGCCCCAGGAGGGATAAGCGGCGTCAGCCGGCCCACTCGATGAGGATGAGCCCCTGACGGGTGTCGGCGAACTTCACCCAGCCGTCTCCGAAGAGGTACGTCATGCCGTAGCCGTCTTCGTCGGTGCCCATGGAGAACTGCGGGTTCTCTGTGATGTAGATGCCGTCGGAGCCGTCTTCGCGGGTCCACCCCTGTGAGAGGAGAGACGACTGCGCCTGGGCCGCGTCGTCGGCGGAGATCTCCGACCACCCGTAGAGCTGGCCGTGATCGGACGCGACCGTGTAGTCCGCCCAGAAGCAGAGCAGGCCCTCGGAGAGCGTGACGTCACCGATCACGAACTCCTTCTCCTCGAACGTCCACCCCGCGTCCGTGAGCGCCTGCACGGTGCCCGCAGACACGATCGTGTCGCAGGTCGCCTCCGTCGCGGTCTCCGGAGGCTGCGTCGCGACCGGCTCAGCGGTCGCAGTGGGGGACGGCTTCGGAGCCTTCGGAGTCGGGGTCGCCTCCGCGTCAGGTGTGCCGGCGCACGAGGTGAGCGCCACTGCGAGCAGCAGTGCGCCGAATGCGGCGGAGGTCGTGCGTGTGATCATCGCGGTGCCTTCGTCAGTCGTGGAGAAGCTCGAGGAACGCGTCGTGGAGGACGCCGTTGCTGGCGAGTGTCGAGAGATCGGAGATCGTCTCGGTGCCGTCGAACCCGGTCATGCGGCCACCGGCCTCTCGCACGATCGGCACGGCGGCTGCGACGTCGTACTCCTTGACGCCGAACTCGGCGACCATGTCGATGCGTCCCTCTGCCAGCAGCATGTACGCGTAGATGTCCCCGTATGCGCGGTCCCGCCAGACGCGGTCGGCGAGCTTCAGCAGTTGATCGAGGTGTCCGGACTCCGCCCACTGCGCGATGCTCTGGAAGCTCACGCTCGCGTCATCGAGAGATGACACCGAGGATGCGCGGATGCGGCGGGGCTCGGCATCCGTCGCCGTCCATGCGCCGGATCCTGCGGCTGCCCACCAGCGCCGGCCGAGCGCCGGCATGCTGACGACTCCGGCCTGTGGAACGCCGTCGATCGCGAGCGCGATCATGGTGCCCCAGAGTGGTACGCCGCGGAGGAAGTTCGCCGTGCCGTCGATCGGGTCGATGATCCACTGACGATGCGTGCTTCCCTGTGCGCCGAACTCCTCGCCGAAGATCCCGTCTTCCGGGCGCTCGGACGCGAGGATCTCGCGGATCGCTCGTTCGGTCGCGAGGTCGGCATCGGTTACGTGCGAGTGGTCGGCCTTCGTCGAGATCTCGAGGTCGGGACTGTCGAATCGCGGCAACGACTGCGCGTCGGCGGCGTCGGCCAGCCGGAGGGCGAGCTCGAGGTCGCGGGAGAGGTCGTCGGCGCTGGGGGAGGCGGTCACTCTCTTAGGATAACCGGCCGATGGCGGCCTCAGAGAGGGGTGGACTCATGGCGACACGCGCGGCGGACGCGATGGACCCGCCTCGATTTCGCACGGGGGCCATCGGCTGGTAATGTAATTCCTCGGCCGGGGGATTCACCGGGCCACGCACCTCTAGCTCAATCGGCAGAGCAACTGACTCTTAATCAGTGGGTTCTCGGTTCAAGTCCGAGGGGGTGCACGGATCAGCCTCGATGACTCTCGCCAGTCATCGGGGCTTTTTCGCGTCCGCGGTGCTACTGCCCGGATCGCGTCCTGTGCGCTAGTTTGATGCAAACGCTAAGGGGATGGCGATGGGGATACTGGTGGCAAGGTGCGCCGTCGTGGCTGTCACGGCGGTCGTCGGGCTGGCGCTCAGCGGCTGTTCCGCGGTGATGGAGAAGACGGTCGACCACACGACGTCCTCCGTGACGCTGGCACCCGGCGAAGCGCTCGTCGTCGACTTCGGCGAGGTGAACCACACGGTCGGCGATGAGTGGGTCATCACCCAGGAGCCCGACCCGCAAGTGCTGGGGTCGGGAGACGAACGCTCCCGGTACCTCGGCGAGGACGGCGAAGCCGGCGCTCCGAGCCAGCTGTCGTATCGCTTCGCGCCGGTCGGCGACGGCACGACGGTGATTCAGTTCGAGTACCAGTTCCGCGGGTCCGTTCCCGAGGAGGTCAGCGATCAGGAGACCGCGGAGATCACCGTCACGGTCAAGTGACCCGCTCAGTCGACGGCGATGACCTCGCCGTCGGTGAGCATCCTCAGGCTCTCGAAGGTGAGCGGCATGACCGTATGCGGGTGGCCCGCGGCGGCCCAGATCTGCGGGTGGTCACCGAGCGCTTCATCGATGTAGGTTCGCAACCGCGCCGGGTGCCCGACCGGTGCGACACCACCGATCGCCTGCCCGGTCGCCTCGCGGACGACGGATGCCGGTGCCATCCCGATGGCGTCTGCGCCGATGCTCCGGGCGAGGACCTCGAGGTCCACCCGGTGGCCGCCGCTCGTCATCACGAGCACGGGGGATCCGTCTGCGACGAAGACGAGACTGTTGGCGATCGCTGCGACGTCGCATCCGATGGCCGCTGCGGCTTCGGCGGCGGTGCGGGCGGAGTCCGGGAGGATACGGATACCCGACTCGACGCCCGCCTCTGCGAGATGCTGCTGGACGAGTCTGCTGCGTTCGGGGAGGGCGCTCATGGGCTCACGGTACCGAACTCAGCAGACTCGCGGATCAGGCGGCGTCGCCGATCAGGATCGCCTCGGCGTCCTCGGTCGTGGCGTCCTCGGGCTCGTCGTCGATGTGCGAGAGGATCCTGCGGCCGAGGAAGACGGTGAGGGCTGCGATGAGGACGGCGACCGCGGCGACGACGTAGGGGATCGTCGCGTTGAACGCGTGCCAGAGGGCCGCGGCGAGCGGCGGGGCGATCGCGCCGCCGAGGAACCTCACCGAGGAGTACGCGGACGATGCGACCGAACGAGGCAGGTCGGTCGCCTCCATCACGGCTTCTGTGAGCACGGTGTTCATGACGCCGAGGAGCAGTCCGCCGATGACGATGCACACGACGAGTGCGGTCGCGGATTCGACCAGGAACCCCGCGACGATCAGATCGATCGCGAGGAGGGGCAGGACGCTGAGGATGACGCTGGTACGCGACATCCGACGCATCAGCAGGGGAGCCACCCACACGCTGGTGACGGCGAGAGCCAGTCCCCACCCGAAGAAGGTGAAGCCGATGCCCATCGCGCCGAAGCCGAGCGGGAACGGCGAGAAGGCGAGGAGGATGAAGAACCCGATGTTGTAGAAGAACGCGGCCACGGCGAGGATCGCCAGCGCGGGGCGGCCGAGAGCCTTGAAGGGTGCCGAGAACGGGACGGGAGTGCGCTTCTCGCCGGGACCACGGAGGAGGACGAGAACGGCCAGGAAGGCGATCGCCATCAGCACCACGACTCCGAAGAACGGCGCACGCCAGCTCTGCTCGCCGAGCAGTCCGCCGAGGAGGGGTCCGATCGCGATGCCGAGACCGAGGGCGGCTTCGTAGAGGATGATCGCCGCGGAGCTGCCGCCGGACGCTGCGCCCACGATGGTCGCGAGCGCCGTGGAGATGAACAGCGCGTTGCCGAGCCCCCAGCCTGCGCGGAAGCCGATCACGGCATCGACGCTGCCGCTGAGCGCGCAGAACAGGGCGAACACCACGATGAGCGCGAGTCCGATCAGGAGCGTCTTCTTCGCTCCGATACGAGACGAGATCCAACTGGTCACGAGCATCGCGAGTCCTGTCACCGCGAGGTAGCTCGTGAACAGCAGCTCCGTCTCGAACGGGCTCGCCTGCAGCGACTCGGCGATGGCGGGCAGGATCGGATCCACCAGGCCGATGCCCATGAACGCGACGACGCAGGCGAAGGCGACCGCCCATACCTGTGCTGGCTGCTTCCACACTGAGGTGGTGGTGGTGCTCACTCTGATGCTCCTGTCGAGTCGGTTTCGGTGTGCGCCGCGAGGATCTCCGCGGCGCGGGTGAGGATGCTCCACTCGTCGTCGTCGAGGCCCGCGAAGCGGGGGGTCAGGATGTCGCGGAACTCCGCACGCCAGGCCTTCAGCGCGTCCGAGCCCATAGACGTGATCGCCACGGCGATCGCCCGGGAGTCCTCGGCGACGGGGGAGCGGAGCACGAGGCCCTCGCGCTCCAGGGTGCCGATCAGCCGGGTCATTCCCGGCTGTGTCGTCCGCGCCGCGGCCGCGAGCTCGCCCACGCGTCTCGGTCCGGACTGCTCGAGCAGGTTGAGCACCCGCCACTGAGCGGCCGGCGCCTCATTCCCGGCGTCTTTGGCGGCTATTCGGCCCAGGGCGTACCCGGAGAGCACGAGCGAGGGGATGACTTCCTGGCGTTGCATACCATTGAGTATATACCCGATGGTATGTAAAGGGATGCAGGCTCAACGCCGTGAGCCCGCGATCCGCGCGGAGAGCTGGTGTGCGTGAGCGAGCAGGGTGCGCCCCAGATCGGCGATCCGATCGGGGCCGAACCGGAAGCCGACACCGGTCAGGCTCAGTGCCCATTCGGGTCGGCCCGACCTGTCGAAGACCGCAGCACCGAGGCCCCAGCTGCCCTCGACGATCAGCCCGGGATTGACGGCATAGCCGCGCTCCTTGGTCTCGGCGATCCTCGTGCGAAGCGGGCTCTCTCCGTGTGGACGCCCCCAGGCGGTCTCGAGGTCGGGATGTCTCTCCAGATATGCGTCCACATCGTGGTCAGGAAGGAAGGAGAGGATGGCGAGCCCCGCGCTGGCGACGCCGAGGGGGAAGCGCACGCCCTCACTCAGAACGAAGGAGCGGATCGGAAAGGACCCCTCCTCGCGCAGCAGGCAGACGGTCTCATCCGCGCGCCGCACCGAGAGAAAGGCACTCTCCTCCGTCTTGACCGCGAGTGAGCGCACGATGTCGCGAGCCAGTGCCGTCACGTCATAGCGCGCTGCGGCGACGGAGCCCATCAGGAACAGCTCGGGCCCTGGCATCCACCTCGTGCTCTCGGCATCGCGGTCGACGAGCCCCTCGGCTCGCAGCGCCGACAGGATTCGATGGGCGGTCGATCGCGACAGATCCGCAGAGCGGGCGAGTTCCTGCAGCGACGCGCCGTCGGGGCCGCCCGCGGTGACCAGTCTCAGGAGCGAGGCGGCCCGTGCGATGGCCTGGGCGCCGGGGACGCTGCGCGAAACGGATTCCATAATGTGGACGCTACGTCGTGAAGCGTCCACATCGCAAGAGTCGCCTTCCGTCAAGGGCGCCCGCGGGCGGATGCTGGACTCAGGCACGTCTTCGAAGGAGCACGCGTGATCGACAAGCAGTGGGCATCGGCCTCAGAGGCCGTCGCGGACATCGAGGACGGTTCCTCGCTCGCGGTGGGCGGATTCGGGCTCTCCGGCAATCCGATCGCCCTGATCGAGGCCCTTCTCGCGCAGGGAACCCGCGACCTCAGCATCGTGAGCAACAACTGCGGTGTCGACGACTGGGGGCTGGGGGTCCTGCTGGCCGCTCAGCGCATCCGCAAGATGACGTCGTCCTACGTCGGTGAGAACAAGGAGTTCGAACGCCAGTTCCTGTCGGGTGAGCTCGAGCTCGAGCTGACGCCCCAGGGAACGCTCGCCGAGAAGCTCCGCGCGGGCGGATCCGGGATCGCCGCGTTCTACACGCAGACCGGAGTGGGGACCCAGGTCGCCGAGGGCGGGCTGCCCCGACGCTACAATCCGGATGGCACGGTGGCCGTGGCATCCGCTCCCAAAGACGTGCGCAGCTTCGAGGTCGCGGGAGAGCCGCATGAGTATGTGCTCGAAGAGGCGATCAGCACCGACTTCGCCCTCGTGCACGCGCTCGTCGGCGACAGGCACGGCAACCTGATCTTCAACAAGGCCGCACGCAACTTCAACCCGCTCGCCGCGATGGCCGGGCGGATCTGCGTCGCTCAGGTCGAGCAGCTGGTCGAACCCGGCGAGCTCGATCCCGATCGCGTCCACCTGCCCGGCGTCTTCGTGCATCGGGTCGTCGAAGTCGGCGGCGACATCGCGAAGCGCATCGAACGGCGCACGGTCGCCGCGGAAGGAGCCTGACATGGCGCTCACGCGTGACGAGATGGCCGCTCGCGCAGCGGCCGAACTGCAGGACGGCTCGTACGTCAACCTCGGCATCGGTCTGCCGACGCTCGTTCCGAATCATGTGCCGCAGGGGGTGACCGTGGTCCTGCAGTCGGAGAACGGAATCCTGGGTGTCGGTCCGTATCCGCAGGAGGACTCGGTGGACCCGGACCTCATCAATGCGGGCAAGGAGACGGTGACCGTCCTTGCCGGGGCGGCGTTCTTCGACTCGGCCCTGAGCTTCGGGATGATCCGCGGCGGCAAGATCGACGCGGCGATCCTCGGAGCGATGCAGGTGTCGGCGATGGGTGACCTCGCGAACTGGATGATCCCTGGAAAGATGGTGAAGGGCCCGGGCGGGGCGATGGATCTCGTGCACGGCGCAAGCCGCGTGATCGTGCTCATGGAGCACGTCGCCAAGGACGGCTCGGCGAAGATCGTCCGGGACTGCTCGCTCCCGCTCACCGGGCGGGGAGTCGTGGATCGGATCATCACCGACCTCGCAGTGATCGACGTCACACAGGGAGGGCTCGTGCTCGTCGAGCTGGCACCGGGAGCCACCGTGGAGCAGGTCGTGGCCGCGACCGAACCGCCGCTCCTCATCGCCGACGCGCTGCACCGGGGCTGAACGTCAGGACTCATGAACGACAGGACAGAGGGACAGAGATGACCGCACACGATCACACCGACCGCGAGGACATCGTCATCGTCGCCGCAGCCCGCACCCCGCAGGGGCGGCTGAAGGGCCAGCTGGCGAGCTTCACCGCGCCGCAGCTCGGAGCGTTCGCGATCCGCGGAGCCCTCGAGCAGGCATCCGTCGATCCGGCCGATGTCGACGCGGTGATCGTCGGTCAGGTGCTCGCCGCGGGCTCAGGACAGAACGCCGCACGTCAGGCCGCGATCGGTGCGGGTATCGGCTGGGACGTGCCTGCGCACTCGGTGAACAAGGTCTGCCTCTCCGGCCTCACCGCGATCATCGATGCGGCCCGGATGATCCGCACGGGAGACGCGGAGGTCGTCGTCGCGGCCGGGATGGAATCCATGACCCGCGCTCCTCATCTGCTGATGGGCTCTCGCGACGGCTGGACGTACGGGAGCGTCGAGGTGCTCGACCACATGGCCTACGACGGTCTCACCGATGCATACGACCGCGAGAGCATGGGGGCCTCCACCGAGCGACACAACTCCCGCTACGAGCTGACGCGCGAGGCGCAGGATGCGGTCGCCGCACTGTCTCATCAGCGAGCGTCCGCGGCGCAGAAGGCCGGAGTGTTCGACGACGAGATCGTCGCTGTCTCGGTGCCTCAGCGTCGTCGCGAGGACCTCCGCGTGTCGGCAGACGAGGGCATCCGTCCCGACACGACCGTCGAATCGCTGGGCGGCCTTCGGGCGGCGTTCGCCGAGGGAGGCTCGATCACCGCCGGCAACTCCTCGCAGATCTCCGACGGTGCATCAGCGGTCGTCGTCACCACCCGCGCAGTGGCGGAGGCGAAGGGGTGGCCGATGCTCGTGACGATCGGCGCCAGTGGGCAGACGGCGGGTCCGGACAACTCGTTGCAGGCGCAGCCGGCGCGAGCCATCGAGAAGGCATGCGAAAAGCAGGGGATCTCACCGTCGGATCTCGACCTGGTCGAGATCAACGAGGCCTTCGGTGCAGTCGTGGCGCGGTCGCAGGTCGAACTGGGGCTGTCGAGCGAGATCGTCAACATCCATGGCGGGGGCATCGCGATCGGACATCCGATCGGCGCATCCGGCACTCGCCTCGTCGTGCACGCGGCTCACGAACTCGCGCGGCGCGGTGCGGGTACGGCGGCTGTCGGACTGTGCGGCGGCGGCGGTCAGGGAGAGGCACTGATCCTCACGCGCTGAGCGCCGCTCCGGTGTCAGCGCTTCGAGGGCGTGAAGTCCCGCGGGTTCTTCTTCGCTTCCTTCTCGTAAGCCTTCTGCTGCTTCGCGTAGACGGGGGAGTCGGGCGACACGGGGCGTCCCTGCCTCGCACGCCGCGTGTCGATGACGGCACCGATGGCGAGAGCGAGGCTGATGCCCCAGCTCACCCAGGCGAGGGCGGATCGCCATGTGATCTTCGTCTCGCGAGAGCCGCGGAGCAGGGTGACGCCGGTCATGATCGCGCCGATGAGTCCGGTACCCGAGAGGTAGTTCATGCCTTCACGCTACCCGGCGCGGGCCATGCCGCGCCCAGCCTTGACAACCCGGTGCGGATTCTGTCAGGCGCGTACGTGGTGAACGACAGTCGCAGCGCACGCTCGTCCGGCCGCCCGGCGAAGAACGGCGCCCCCGGCACGTACGCGACGTCGTGCTGCAGCACTCCCGACAGGGCCGCGGTGGCGTCCATCCCCTCGGGGAGGCGCGCCCAGACGAACATCCCTCCGTCCGGGCTGTTCCAGGTGCTGCCGCCCGGCAGAGACTCGGGAAGTGCGGCGAGCATCGCATCGCGCCGTTCGGAGTAGGCGGAGCGGATGCGGCCGAGTGCGCCCTCCGCCCGCCCGGACGTCAGGTAGTGGGCCGCCGCCGCCTGGTCCACGGTGGAGGTGTGCAGATCGGCGGCCTGCTTGGCGATGGTGACGGTCGACCGGATGTCGGGAGTCGTGCGCACCCATCCGATCCGGAGCCCAGGTGCGATCACCTTGGAGAAGCTCCCGAGGCTCAGCACATGCTCGGGGGCGAACGTCGCGAGCGAGGGCAGCGCTTCTCCGTCGTAGCGGAGCTGACGGTAGGGCTCGTCCTCGATGATCCTGAATCCGTGCCGCTGAGCGGCGGTCGCGATCCGCTGGCGCTCCACGACACCATGGGTGCGGCCGGTGGGGTTCTGGAACGTCGGGACCGTGTAGAAGAACTTGGGGCGGTGCTCGGCGGCGAGCCGCTCGAGCTCGTCGATGTCGAGGGCGTCGCCGACGTACGGGACGCCGATGACACGGGCTCCCGCCAGCGCGAACGTCTGGAGGGCTGCGAGATAGCAGGGCTCCTCGACGAGGATCACGTCGCCCGGATCGAGCAGCGCCGTGGACAGCAGCCCGAGGCCCTGCTGCGAGCCGGTGGTGACGATGAGGTCCGAGGCGTCGGTGGAGAGACCGTCGACGGAGTACTGCCGGGCGACCTCCTCGCGCAGAGCGGGATCGCCCTCAGAGGTCGAGTACTGCAGCACGGCGGGGGAGCGCAGCACCTGGTCGTAGGCCTCGCGGATCCCATCGAGGTCGAACAGCTCCGGCGCGGGCAGTCCGCCGGCGAACGAGATCACCTCGGGTCGCCTGGTCAGGGCGAGCAGGTCTCGCACCGGCGACGTCTTGGCGGAGCCCGCGCGCTGCGAGCGCTCGGGAAGAGCGGTGAGGGTCTCGGGGGCGGGCATGGGATCCTCCTCGTGGTCAGGGTGCCACCACAGTACTGCCGACGCCCAGGCGCCGGTTCCGCAGGCGCGGTACCATGGAGAGGTCGCGGCTGGTCCGCGGCCGCAATCCGTGTATCTACCGGCCGCCGGCTTTCCGGCGGACAGCGGCGGCACCCGACCCCGCGTCCCCTGGGCGCGCGAGAGCCATGACGCACGCAACGACTCCCACACCAGAGCATCACTCCTCGATTCCTCCGACGGAGGGCCCCGGTCTCCTCCGCATCGCGGGGCTTCCGTACTTCCTCATCGCCTTCATCGCACGGCTGCCGTTCGCGATGATGGTCGTCGGCGTCCTCACGGTCGTCGTCTCGGCGCGAGGATCGCTCTCGCTCGGCGGACTGACCTCCGCCGCCGTCGGCCTCGGAACGGCATGCTTCGGGCCGCTGCTGGGTGCGGCGGCCGACCGCTTCGGACAGCGCATGGTCCTGCTGATCCTCGCGATCGCCAACGGTGCGATGCTCGTGCTGTTCACCGTCGTCGTCTACGCAGGTGCCGCGGACGTGCTCGTCCTCGTCGCCGCCTTCGGCATCGGCGCCACGGCGCCGCAGGTCGCGCCCATGTCGCGATCCCGACTCGTGACGATGATCACAGACCGGATGCCCGAAGCCGTGCGCGGCCGCACGCTCTCGGGCACGATGGCCTACGAGTCGGCGGCGGATGAGACCGTGTTCGTCTTCGGACCCTTCATCGTCGGCATCCTGGCATCGGCGCTCTCACCCTGGGCGCCGCTCGTGGGCGCTGCGGTCCTCACCGTGGTGTTCGTCGGCGCATTCGCCCTGCACCCGAGCGCGCGGGCCGTGTCCGTGCACCGAGGCAGCGACGGTCGCGCACCGTCATCCGTCGCCGAGCTCTTCACGCCGAAGGTCATGATCGTCGTCGTCGGAATCCTCGGGGTGGGGATGTTCTTCGGCACGATGCTCACGTCGCTGACGTCCTTCATGGCCGACCGAGGCGCACCGGAGCAGGCGGGGCTCCTCTACGGGGTCATGGGCGTGGGTTCGGCGATCCTCGCGCTCGGTGTCGCATGGCTTCCCGTGCGCTTCTCGCTGCGTGCGAGATGGCTGGTGTTCTCCGGCATCCTGCTCTCAGGAAGCGTCCTGCTCCTGTTCGTCGACTCTCCGGGGATGATGATGGTTGCGCTGGCGATCATGGGCATCGGCATCGGACCGACGCTGGTCACCCAGTACAGCTTCGGTGCGGCCCGCAGCCCGCTCGGGCGCTCCGCCACCGTCATGACGATGCTCGGCTCGGGCATCGTCGTCGGTCAGTCGCTCGGAGCGGCGGTGGCCGGTGAGCTCGCCGAGAACGTCGGCACAGCAAGCGCGCTCGTCCTCCCGATCATCGCTGCGGCGATAGCGTTCGCCGCGGGGCTTGTCAACTGGCGACTGAGTATGCCCGGACGTCGCGTAGCCTCGGACTGAGCCTCTGTACCCTGAGGAGCACCACCACTGCAGCGTCAGGAGCACCCACCCCATGTCAGACGCAGAATTCGTCGTCGTCGCCAATCGACTTCCCGTCGACCGCGTCGTCGGACCTGACGGCGACGAGGAGTGGCGCACATCTCCCGGCGGACTCGTCGCGGCGCTCGAGCCCATGATGCGCAGCGCACGCGGTGCCTGGGTGGGGTGGCCCGGTCAGCCGGACGTCGAGCTCGATCCGTTCGAGATCAACGGCATCGACCTGGTGCCCGTCGCGCTGAGCGCAGACGAGGTCGAGGACTACTACGAGGGCTTCGCCAACGACACGATCTGGCCGCTGTACCACGATGTGATCGCGCCCCCGCAGTATCACCGCGAGTGGTGGGAGGCGTACGTCAAGGTGAATCGGCGCTTCGCCGAGGCGGCCGCGGCTGTCGCGGCTCCGAACGGGACGGTCTGGGTGCACGACTACCAGCTGCAGCTGGTCCCGCAGATGATCCGTGAGCTTCGATCCGATGTGACGATCGGCTACTTCCACCACATCCCGTTCCCGGCACACGGACTGTATGCACAGCTGCCCTGGCGTGATCAGGTTCTCCGAGGACTCCTCGGCGCCGACGTCATCGGATTTCAGCGGGCACAGGACGCCACGTATTTCCTCACTGCCGTGCGCCGTCGCCTGCGCCACGACGTCAAGGGCTCTGCCGTCACGATCCCGACCGACGGTGGCGGCACACGCACCGCAGTGGCCCGCGCGTTCCCGATCTCGATCGACACGGCTCCCTACCTCGAGCTCGCAGCCAGGCCGGACGTGCGTGCGCGGGCCGCCGAGATCAGAGCGAGCCTGGGCAACCCGAAGAAGATCCTCCTGGGCGTCGACCGTCTCGACTACACCAAGGGCATCCGTCATCGCATCAAGGCCTACGGAGAGCTTCTCGAAGACGGCCAGCTGAGCGTCGATGACGTCACGTTCGTGCAGGTCGCGAGTCCGAGCCGCGAGCGCGTGGACGCCTATGTGCACCTCCGGGACGAGATCGAGCTCGCGGTCGGTCGCATCAACGGCGATCACGACACCATGGGCCACACGGCGATCCGGTATCTGCACCAGGGATACCCGCGCGAGGAGATGGTCGCGCTCTACCTCGCCGCGGACGTGATGCTCGTCACGGCGCTCCGGGACGGGATGAACCTCGTCGCGAAGGAGTACGTCGCCACGCGCGCCGACAACCGTGGAGTGCTCGTGCTGAGCGAGTTCACGGGGGCCGCGGACGAGCTGCGCCAGGCGGTGCGGGTGAACCCGCACGACATCGCCGGGCTCAAGGACGCGATCATGACGGCCGTCGCGATGCCGCCCGCGGAGCAGGGCAAGAGGATGCGGTCGCTGCGGCGTCGGGTGCTCGAGAACGACGTCAACGCGTGGTCGTCGTCGTTCCTGCGCGCCCTCGACGAGGTCCGCAAGCGCTGATCGAGGCGGTCATACTGGGAGGGAACCCGCCTCGATTGGAGACCCCTGTGACCCGCACCTGGACCCCCGGATCCGCTGACGCGGCGCTGAGCGCCATCGCCGCGACCCCGAGACTGGTCGTCGCCCTCGATTTCGACGGCACGGCATCTCCGCTCGTTCCGGATCCGATGGCCGCCCGGGCTCTGCCAGAGGTCGCTGTCCAGGTCGCACGGCTCGCAGCCCTCCCCGACACGGTCGTCGCGTACGTGTCCGGGCGCAGCATGCACGACCTCCGCGTGATCACCGAGCACACGGACGATTCGCCGATCGCTCTGGCGGGTTCGCACGGCGCTCAGTACTGGTACCCCGGCATCGGCGACTCGGACGCCACCGGGCCCGACACGGCAGTTGGCGACCGCGAAGAGCTGTGGGCGGCGGCGCGACCGATCATCGACCGACACGAGGGTGCGGAGTTCGAGCCCAAGACATTCGGGATGGGCGTGCACACCCGCACGGCCACGCGCGAGGTCGAGAAGGAGGTCTTCGCCGAGATCGACGCCCTGGTCGCCGAACGCTTCCCGCACTGGCGCCGACGCGCAGGGCACCGCGTGCTCGAGTTCTCGTCGAGGAACGAGGGCAAGGATGCCGCGATGGCAGCGCTCCGTGAGCATTTCGATGCGACCGGCATCCTGTTCGCGGGGGATGACGTCACGGATGAGGACGCGATGCGGGTGCTCGCAGACGGCGATCTCGGCGTGCGGGTGGGCCCGGGGGAGAGCGCCGCCGTGCTCCGTGTGGGGAATCCACAAGAGATGGCTCAGCTTCTGGAGGCGCTCGCGGACGAGCGCACCTCTCAGCGGGAATAGACTTCCGTCATGTCCTCGCATGATCCCTCCACCAGCGCGCCCATCGACATCAAGCCCCGCAGCCGCGTCGTCACCGACGGCATCGAGGCGACGACCTCCCGAGGCATGCTCCGTGCCGTCGGCATGGGCGACGCCGACTGGGACAAGCCCCAGATCGGCATCGCCTCCAGCTGGAACGAGATCACGCCCTGCAACCTGAGCCTCGACAGGCTCGCGCAGGGTGCGAAGGAGGGCGTGCACTCCGGCGGCGGGTACCCGCTGCAGTTCGGCACGATCTCGGTCTCGGACGGCATCTCGATGGGCCACGAGGGAATGCACTTCTCGCTCGTCTCGCGCGAGGTCATCGCCGACTCGGTCGAGACGGTCATGATGGCCGAGCGCCTCGACGGCTCCGTGCTGCTCGCCGGATGCGACAAGTCGATCCCCGGAATGCTGATGGCCAGCGCGCGCCTCGATCTGTCGAGCGTGTTCCTCTACGCCGGCTCCATCGCACCGGGCTGGGTCAAGCTCTCGGACGGCACCGAGAAGGACGTCACGATCATCGACTCGTTCGAGGCCGTGGGTGCCTGCCGAGCCGGCCTCATGAGCGAGGAGGACCTCAAGCGCATCGAGTGCGCGATCGCCCCGGGCGAGGGTGCCTGCGGTGGCATGTACACCGCCAACACGATGGCATCGGTCGCCGAGGCTCTGGGCCTGAGTCTTCCGGGCTCGGCTGCTCCGCCCGCGGCGGACCGTCGTCGTGACTACTTCGCGCACCGCTCTGGCGAGGCCGTGGTGAACCTGCTCCGTCAGGGCATCACGACCCGCGACATCCTCACCAAGGAGGCGTTCGAGAACGCGATCGCGCTCGCAATGGCTCTCGGCGGCTCGACGAACGTCGTGCTGCACCTCCTCGCCATCGCTCGCGAGGCCGATGTCGAGCTGAGTCTGCACGACTTCAACCGCATCGGCGACAAGGTTCCGCACGTCGCGGACATGAAGCCGTTCGGCAAGTACGTCATGAACGACGTCGACCGCCACGGTGGCATCCCGGTCATCATGAAGGCGATGCTCGATGAGGGCCTCCTGCACGGCGACGCTCTGACGGTCACAGGCAAGACGCTCGCCGAGAACCTCGCAGACCTCGATCCTCAGCCGATCGACGGCGAGGTCATCCACACGTTCGACAACCCGATCCACGCCACCGGCGGCCTGACGATCCTGCACGGATCGCTCGCTCCCGAGGGGGCCGTCGTCAAGACCGCGGGCTTCGACGCAGCCGTCTTCGAAGGTCCGGCCCGCGTCTTCGAGCGCGAGCGCGCGGCCATGGATGCCGTCGCCAACGGTGAGATCGAGGCGGGCACGGTCATCGTGATCCGATACGAGGGGCCCAAGGGCGGACCGGGTATGCGAGAGATGCTCGCGATCACCGCGGCCATCAAGGGCGCGGGCCTCGGAAAAGATGTACTACTCTTGACTGACGGACGATTCTCAGGCGGCACAACCGGCCTGTGCATCGGCCACATAGCACCCGAAGCGGTGGACGCAGGTCCTATCGCCTTCGTGCGCGATGGTGATCTGATACGGGTCGATATCGCAGCTCGCTCTCTCGACCTACTCGTCGACGAGGCGGAGCTCGCCTCCCGCCGCTCTGGCTGGGAGCCGCTACCCCCGCGCTATACCCGTGGCGTTCTTGCCAAGTACTCGCGTCTCGTGCGGTCCGCCGCCGAGGGCGCGACGACCGGCTGATCCGCGTCGGCTCCGGCATCCGCCTCCGACGTCGCCTGCAGACCATCAGAAGGAGTGTCATGACTGCTGACACCGTCTCGGCTGTGCCGAGGCCGCCCGCACCCAAGTCCGCCGCACCGGAGATCTCCGGAGCCGAGGCCGTGGTCCGCACGCTCGAGCTCCTCGGCGTCAAGGACGTCTTCGGCCTCCCGGGCGGCGCGATCCTGCCCGTCTACGACCCGCTCATGGACGCCTCGGAGCTCCGGCATATCCTGGTGCGTCACGAGCAGGGCGCCGGCCACGCGGCCGAGGGGTACGCCTCCTCGTCCGGCAAGGTCGGCGTGTGCATCGCGACCTCGGGACCCGGTGCCACCAACCTCGTCACCGCGATCGCCGACGCCTACATGGACTCGGTGCCGCTGCTCGCGATCACCGGACAGGTCTTCTCGACGCTGATGGGCACCGACGCGTTCCAGGAGGCCGACATCGTCGGCATCACGATGCCGGTGACGAAGCACTCGTTCCTCGTGAAGGATGCTTCTGAGATCCCCGGCGCCCTGGCCGCCGCGTACGAGATCGCCTCGACCGGTCGCCCCGGCCCGGTGCTCGTGGACATCACCAAGGATGCTCAGCAGGCCATGGCGCCGTTCATCTGGCCGGCGAAGTTCGATCTCCCGGGTTACCGTCCGGTGACCAAGGCGCACGGAAAGCAGATCCAGGCTGCGGCCGCACTGCTGGCCGACGCCAAGAAGCCGGTGCTGTATGTCGGCGGCGGAGTGATCCGCGGTCGCGCATCGGCCGAGCTGCTCACCCTGGCCGAGACGACCAACGCGCCCGTCGTGACGACTCTCATGGCGCGCGGCGCGTTCCCGGACTCTCACCAGCAGCACCTCGGCATGCCGGGTATGCACGGCACCGTCCCCGCGGTGCTCGCGCTGCAGGAGGCCGACCTCATCGTGTCGCTCGGCGCTCGCTTCGACGACCGTGTGACCGGCAAGGCCGCTCTGTTCGCCCCGAACGCCAAGGTCGTGCACGTCGACATCGATCCGGCTGAGATCTCGAAGATCCGCACGGCCGACGTGCCGATCGTGGGCGACGTCCGCGATGTGCTCGTCGACCTGGAGTCCGCCTTCCGCACGGCGACGACCACGACCACACCTGACACCGAGGAATGGTGGTCGTACCTCGACGGACTCCGCAACGAGTTCCCGCTGGGGTTCGCGCCGACGACCGACGGTCTGCTCGCGCCGCAGTACGTGATCCAGCGGATCGGCGAGCTGACGGGCCCCGAGGGCATCTACGCGGCAGGCGTCGGACAGCACCAGATGTGGGCCGCGCAGTTCATCAAGTACGAACGTCCCAACGCCTGGCTGAACTCCGGGGGAGCGGGAACGATGGGCTACTCCGTCCCGGCTGCCATGGGGGCGAAGGTGGCGGAGCCCGACCGCGTCGTGTGGGCGATCGACGGTGACGGATGCTTCCAGATGACGAATCAGGAGCTCGCCACCTGCACGATCAACAACATCCCGATCAAGGTCGCGATCATCAACAACTCGTCGCTCGGCATGGTGCGCCAGTGGCAGACGTTGTTCTACGACGGACGCCACTCGAACACCGACCTCAACACGGGACACGGAACCGTGCGCATCCCCGACTTCGTGAAGCTGGCGGAAGCCTACGGCTGCCTCGCCATCCGCGTGGAGAAGGAAGAGGAGGTGGATGCCGCGATCAAGCTCGCCCTCGAGACGAACGACCGCCCCGTGGTCATCGACTTCGTCGTCAGCGCGGACTCCATGGTCTGGCCGATGGTTCCCCAGGGCGTGAGCAACAGCTACGTCCAGTACGCCCGCGAGCACGCGCCCGCATTCGACGAGGAGGACTGACCATGTCGACTCACGTGCTGAGCCTCCTCGTGGAGAACACCCCGGGTCTGCTGACCCGAGTCGCAGGGCTCTTCGCCCGCCGCGGCTTCAACATCGACTCGCTCGCGGTGGGCGTGACCGAGGTGCCGGGAATCTCGCGCATCACGGTGGTCGTCGACCTCGAGGACCTTCCTCTCGAGCAGGTGACCAAGCAGCTCAACAAGCTGATCAACGTCATCAAGATCGTCGAGCTCGATTTCCCGACGTCCGTGCAGCGCGAGCACATGCTCGTCAAGGTGCGCACCGACAATGCGACCCGCTCGAACGTCATCGAGGTCGCGAACCTGTTCCGCGCCTCGGTCGTCGACTACGCGTCCGACGCGCTGGTGATCGAGGTCACCGGAGACCGGGGCAAGGTCGATGCCATGCTGCGCGCCCTCGAGCCCTTCGGCATCAAGGAGATCGCGCAGTCGGGCCTCCTCGCCATCGGTCGCGGCGGCAAGAGCATCACCGAGCGCGTACTGCGCGGCTGAACCCAGACATCACACACGTACACGAACATCAATCAAGGAGAAAACCAGTGAGCACCGAGATCTTCTACGACGCAGACGCCGATCTGTCGATCATCCAGGGCAAGAAGGTCGCCATCGTCGGCTACGGCTCGCAGGGTCACGCGCACGCGCAGAACCTTCGCGACTCGGGTGTCGAGGTCGCGATCGCCCTCAAGGAGGGGTCGAAGTCGGCGCCGAAGGCGGAGGAGGCCGGTTTCGCGGTCAAGACCGTCGCTGACGCCACCCAGTGGGCCGACCTCATCATGATCCTGGCGCCGGACCAGCACCAGCGCACCATCTACAGCGAGTCCATCGCCCCGAACCTCACCGAGGGCAAGACGCTCGCCTTCGCGCACGGCTTCAACATCCGCTTCGGCTACATCGACGCCCCCGAGGGCGTCGACGTGATCCTCGTCGCTCCGAAGGCGCCCGGTCACACCGTGCGTCGTGAGTTCGTGGCCGGTCGCGGCATCCCGGACATCATCGCCGTCGAGCGCGATGCATCGGGCAGCGCCTGGGCGACCGCCCTCTCGTACGCGAAGGCCATCGGCGGCACGCGCGCCGGCGTCATCAAGACCACGTTCACCGAAGAGACCGAGACCGACCTGTTCGGCGAGCAGGCAGTGCTCTGCGGTGGCGTCAGCCACCTCGTGCAGGCAGGCTTCGAGACCCTGACCGAGGCCGGCTACCAGCCGCAGATCGCCTACTTCGAGGTCCTGCACGAGCTCAAGCTCATCGTCGACCTCATGTGGGAGGGTGGCATCGCCAAGCAGCGTTGGTCGGTCTCCGACACCGCCGAGTACGGCGACTACGTCTCGGGTCCCCGCGTCGTGACCCCTGAGGTCAAGGAGTCGATGAAGGCGATCCTCGCCGACATCCAGAACGGCGCCTTCGCGAAGCGCTTCATCGACGACCAGGACAACGGCGCCGAGGAGTTCCTGGCGCTGCGTGCCAAGGAGGAGACGCACCCCATCGAGGCCACCGGCAAGGAGCTGCGTTCGCTCTTCGCATGGAAGCAGCAGGACGAAGATTACGTCGACGGCAGCGCTGCGCGCTGATTCAGAGACGCAGAAGGGGCCCGGTGCGAATCGCACCGGGCCCCTTCATCGTCTGCGAGTGATCACTCCGAGGGGGCAGCGTCCTCGACCTCGATCGGCGCGTCGGCGGGGTCCGCCCACACGGGAGCGGGCAGCAGCGTGTCGACGGCGCCGCCCTGGATCTCGCGCAGTGCGTCCTCGATCTCGTCGGCATTCTCGGGTACCGCCAGGCCGCAAGCCTTGAGCTCCGACGCGAACTTCAGGGTCAGCCGACTCTTGCCTGCTTCGACGGCCTCGGCTGTGGTGCCGGTGCGCTTCTCGCTTCCGGTCTGGATGTCGGACACCTCGTCGCACACGTGGTAAACGGCGCCGCCGTCGACCCAGACGACCTCGTCCTTGCCGAGCAGCTGGATGACCGCGGACTGGTCGGCCGTGTACTGCTCGACCGACGGCGGGGTGAAGTCCACACCGATCACCGTGGCGAGGACGGCGAGGGCGATGCCGACGATGCCTGCGGTCGCCTTCTGTCCCTTGTCCATGTCCTTATTGAGGAAGATGAGGATGATCAGCGGGAGGAACGCGATGATCGCGATGATCGCTCCGAGCTGGTTCTGCACGAAGAACCGCAGCGTCTCGGACTTCCGAGCCGGATCCAGGCGGTTCGCCTTCTTCCAGAGGATCGAGCCGGTGATGGCGAGCGCGGCGATGACCACGAGCAGTACCAGAAGCGTGATGAACGCCCACTGCGGGAACTGGGCGGTGACACCCTGTTCTTCGAGGAGGCCGGTGTCGGGGTCGCGCACGAGCGTGCCGTCCTCGCCCACGTACACGCGCTGGCGGAGCAGCCAGAAGATGCCGACGGCTTCAGCGGCGATCGCGATGACCCACAGGGCGACCGCGATCCAGCGGAAGGTCGTAGCCTTCGACTTCGCGGCGGCGGTCGGCTTCCAGCCTGCGGCGGGTCCGTCGACGGAGCCGCTCGGTGCGCTCTGATCGACGTTCTTGTTCTGCTCGGCCACGGTGGTCCCTCCAGGGCAGGGCACCTTCGGCCCAGATGCCACCGAGCATAGTGGACGCCGTGTCATACGCTGGGGACATGACTTCCGATTCCGACGACGCCCTGAGCTGGGACGGCGACGAGGTCGGCGCCCCCACGGGGCCCGCTTCGAAGAAGCCTGCTGAGACGCGCTCCGAGACGACGGCGGCCGCCCAGACCGAGCGCCCGGCCGACGACCCCGCGTTGCCTGAGGGCTGGAATGCCGTCGGCAGGGGGAGCGCTGCGGTCGGACGCCTGGGCGGCGATGACGATGAGGAGCACCAGCCGTTGAGCACCGCGATGCTGCTGATCCTGGGCATCGTCGGGGGTGTCTATCTTCTCTACAGCGTCGGTTGGGTCGTCGGCGGGCTGCGCCTCAAGCCGCTCGCGAACTTCTTCGTGGCGGACGCGATGTTCCTGCCCTGGTTCGTTTTCGCCGTGGCGGCTCCTCTGCTGTGGTTCCTGGCGAGCTGGGTGCTCACGCGCGGCAAGGCCGGGTGGATCCGGGTATCCGCACTCCTCCTCGGAGTCGTGCTCCTCGTGCCCTGGCCCTTCGTGACGGTGGGAGCGATCGGACTATGAGCGGGACACAGATGCCACAGTCGGCCCCGGCGGTATCGCCTCGATGGCTCACCGGGCTCGTCCTCGGGTTGGCGGGGCTCTTCTACGCCTACGCGATCTGGAACGCCGTGGCGCACCTCATCACCATGGCGCAGGTCGGACTGAGCGGCGTCGGCTGGGCCACACTGCTCTTCGGCATCGTCTTTCCCGCGATCGTGTTCGTCTTCGCCTATCTGATCGGAAGGCGGCGGTCCGCAGGGGAGCTCGCACTCGTACTCCTGGCGGGCCTCGGCGTCGTCGCGGTGTTCTGGCTGAGTCTGCTCGCATACAGCCTGACCCTCGCGGCGTCCTAGCGATTCCGCGGTCGCTCGACGTCACACGGCACGGAGCAGCGGAGCCGCTCGGGTACAGTTGAGGTGATCGCGCCCCCACGGTGTGCGGCGCATCGGCCCCCTGTCGCGCTGCCCCGAAGGATCCCTGTGCCGAAGCCCGTCGTGCTCCTCGCCGAAGTTCTCTCACCCGCCACGATCGAGGCCCTCGGCCCCGACTTCGACGTTCGCAACGTCGACGGCACCGACCGCGAGGCGCTTTTCGCGTCGCTCGCGGATGCCGACGCCGTGCTGATCCGGTCGGCGACGCAGATCGACGAAGAGGCGCTGACCCACGCGCCGAAGCTGAAGGTCGTCGCCCGCGCGGGTGTGGGTCTCGACAACGTCGACATCAAGGCGGCCACGACGGCCGGCGTCATGGTCGTGAACGCGCCGACGTCGAACATCGTCTCCGCCGCAGAGCTCACGGTCGGTCACATCCTCAGCCTCGCCCGTCGCATCCCTGCCGCACACGCGTCGCTGTCGGCAGGTCAGTGGAAGCGCAGCTCCTTCACGGGGGCCGAGCTGTTCGAGAAGACCGTCGGCATCGTCGGCCTCGGCCGCATCGGTGCTCTCGTCGCCGCGCGCCTCGCCGCCTTCGACATGCGCGTCGTCGCCTACGACCCCTATGTGACCTCGGCGCGCGCCCAGCAGCTGGGCGTCCAGCTGCTGACGCTCGACGAGCTCGTCGCTGAGTCCGACTTCCTGACGATCCACATGCCCAAGACGCCTGAGACCACCGGGATGATCGGTGCCGAGCAGTTCAAGGCCATGAAGCCGACGGCGTTCGTCGTCAACGTCGCTCGCGGCGGACTGATCGATGAGGAGGCGCTGCACGCAGCCCTCGTCGCCGGTGAGATCGCCGGCGCCGGCCTCGACGTCTTCACCTCTGAGCCCCCGGCAGAGGGCGGCACCGCGCGTCCGCTCCTCGACCTTCCGAACGTCGTAGTCACCCCGCACCTCGGAGCGAGCACCGAGGAGGCGCAGGAGAAGGCCGGCGTGTCGGTTGCCCGCTCCGTGCGCCTGGCCCTCGGCGGGGACCTCGTGCCTGATGCCGTCAACGTCGCCGGTGGCGTGATCGACCCCTACGTCCGCCCCGGCATCTCGCTCGTCGAGAAGCTCGGCCAGATCTTCGCCGCACTCGCGACATCGCCGCTCACGAGCCTCGACGTCGAGGTGCACGGCGAGCTGAACGAGTATGACGTGAGCGTTCTCAAGCTCGCCGCTCTCAAGGGCGTCTTCACGAACATCGTCAGCGAGACGGTCTCCTACGTCAACGCACCGCTGCTGGCGGATCAGCGCGGCATCGCGGTGCGCCTCCTCAAAGACGACGTCAGCGACGAGTACCGCAACGTCATCACCCTCAGCGGCGCTCTCTCCGACGGTTCGCAGCTCTCGGTGTCGGGCACGCTCACCGGACCGAAGCAGGCCGAGAAGCTGGTCGCCATCAACGACCACGCGCTCGAGCTGCCGATCGAGAAGCACCACGTCGTGATGCTCTACACCGACCGCCCCGGAATCGTGGCGGTCTACGGTCAGAAGTTCGGTGAAGCCGGCATCAACATCGCCGGCATGCAGATCTCGCGCCTCGGCGCCGGAGACCAGGCGCTCAGCGTGCTCACGCTGGACTCGCCGGTGTCGGACGACCTGCTCGACGACCTGCGCGGATCCATCGACGCGGATCTCTTCCGTCAGATCGAGATCACCGAGGTCTGAGCAGCGCCGACCCGGATCAGCGGAGCGGAAGGGCAGGCCGAAAGGCCGCCCTCCCGCTTTCTGCGTGCGGGGTCGGGTGTCAGGGTGCCGTAGCGCGGAGCACGAGAGCGATCAGATCGGAGAGCTCGTCGCTGCGGGGGACCAGTCGCTCCGGTCCGTGCACATCGAGTGAGTTGTTGAAATAGAGCCCGTCGCTCAGCAGCATCACGAGATCGAGGCTCGCCGCATCGCGCACATGGGGGCGGATCGTGTCTTCCCATCGGTCCCGGTTCCTCCGCAGCGCGTCGGCTGCCGGTGCCGAGCCGCCCTGGGCGAGTCGCGTCGCAGCGATCAGCGCGCGATCCAGCGCATCGTCCTCCATGACGGAGGTGCGCACGTAGTATGCCACCGGCCCCTCTTCGGCCGTCGTCATGCGCTCGAGATCTGCCGTCGTGAGCGCGTCGAGGCGTTCGATCAGGCCTGCGGCCAGATCTTCCTTCGATCCGAAGTGGTAGAGCAGCCCACCCTTCGAGACGCCGGCGGCCTTGGCTGTCGCGTCGAGGGTGGCTGCGCGCTCACCGTCTTCGATGACGATCGCTTCGAAGGCGTCGAGAACACGTTCTCGGGCCAGGGGAGGTCGGGGCATCGGGGTCCTCTGTTCGTCTTGCATCACAGTAGCGCGGCAGTGTGACGATTCTGTTACTATACCATCTGGACGGTTTAGTAACGAGGCCGTCGCGATCCTGAGAGGTGTTCCATGACCCGTACTGCGTCGATCCCGACGACAGAGACGGAAGCTCCCCGCGTCGGAGCCCGAGGCTGGGCGGCACTCGTCGTCCTCATGCTGCCGGTGCTCCTGGTGTCGGTGGACAACACGGTGCTGAGCTTCGCGCTCCCCGAGATATCCATCGCGCTCGCGCCCACCGGCGCCGAGCAGCTGTGGATCATCGACGTCTACCCGCTCGTGCTGGCCGGACTCCTGGTGACCATGGGCACCCTCGGCGACCGCTTCGGACGTCGGCGGATGCTGCTGATCGGCGCGACCGGCTTCGCGGCGGTGTCGGCCCTCGCGGCCTTCGCCCCGACCGCCGGCCTGCTGATCGCCGCCCGCGCCCTCCTCGGCTTCTTCGGCGCAATGCTGATGCCGTCGACCCTTTCGCTCCTGCGTTCGATCTTCCAGAACCGGGATCAGCGTCGCCTCGCGATCGCCGTGTGGGCGTCCGCGTTCTCCGCCGGATCCGCTCTCGGGCCGATCGTGGGCGGGTTCCTGCTCGAGCACTTCGACTGGGGCTCGGTCTTCCTGATCGCCGTCCCGGTGCTCATCCCGCTGCTCATCGCCGCGCCGCTGCTCGTGCCCGAGAGCCGTGACCCGAACCCCGGTCGCATCGACATCGTGAGCATCGTGCTGTCGATGGCGGCGATGATTCCCGTGGTCTACGCGATCAAGTCGCTCGCGGTCGAGGGCCCGAGCCTCACGGCAGGCGGCTGGGCGCTGCTCGGCATCGTGATGGGCTACCTGTTCGTTCGGCGACAGCTGCATGCAGAGGTCCCGATGCTCGACATGGCGCTGTTCCGCCGGGGCTCGTTCTCGGGAGCGATTCTGGTGAACCTGCTGAGCGTCGTCGCGCTCGTGGGCTTCCTCTACTTCGTGTCACAGCACCTTCAGCTGGTCCTCGGCCTCTCGCCGATGACCGCGGGGGCAGCACTCGTGCCCGGCATGATCGCGATGATCGTGGCCGGGCTCTCGGTGGTCCCGATCTCGCGTCGGGTGCGCCCGCACATCCTGGTGCCGGCAGGACTCGTCTTCTCCCTCGCCGGGTACCTGCTCGTCGCGTTCACGACCTCCGATCACGGCGTCGTGCCGCTCATCATCGCCTTCGTGGTGCTGGGCATCGGCATCGGCGGGGCCGAGACCATTTCGAACGAGCTGATCCTCTCCAGCGCGCCCGCCGAGAAGGCGGGGGCCGCGAGCGCGGTGTCCGAGACGGCCTACGAGCTCGGCGCTGTGCTGGGCACAGCCGTGCTCGGTGGCCTGATCACCGCGTTCTACCGCGGGGCGCTGGTCATTCCACCAGGCATTCCCGCAGATGCGGCGCACGCTGCGAAGGAGACGCTCGCCGGCGCCTACACTGCCGCCCAGGATCTGCCGGCACAGCTCGGCGACGCGCTCTGGGATGCCGCATCCGCGGCCTTCGGCTCAGGTGTCCTGGTGACCTCGCTCATCGGTGCGGGGCTCGTCGTGCTGGCGGGCCTGATCGCGGCCGTCACACTGCGCAAGACCCCCTCGCACTGACCAGTACGCTGGGAGAACCGGCCCGCTCGGCAACCGCTCGAGCGTCGGCTGGTTCATCCCGATGCAAGGAGTGTCATGTCGCGTGTCGTGAAGTTGGCCGTCATCCCCGGTGACGGAATCGGCCCCGAGGTCGTCGCCGAAGCGGAGAAGGTCCTCGACGCGGTCACCGCATCGAGCGACGTCACATTCGACAAGACCCGCTTCTCGCTCGGCGCCGCTCGGTACCTCGAGACGGGCGACACGCTCACAGACGACGACCTCCAGGCGATCTCGGAGCACGACGCGATCCTGCTCGGAGCCGTCGGGGGCACTCCCGGCGATCCGCGACTCAAGGACGCGAACATCGAGCGCGGGCTGCTGCTCAAGCTCCGTTTCACGCTCGACCACTACGTGAACCTGCGTCCCTCGAAGCTGTTCACCGGAGCTGCGGGGCCACTCGCGCACCCGGGCGACATCGACTTCGTCGTCGTGCGAGAGGGCACAGAGGGACCCTACGTCGGCAATGGCGGCGCGATCCGCAAGGGCACGCCGCACGAGGTCGCCAATGAGACCTCGGTCAACACCGCCTTCGGCGTCGAGCGGGTCGTGCGCTACGCCTTCGACCTCGCCGAGCGGCGCGGCAAGAAGGTCACGCTCGTGCACAAGACCAACGTGCTCGTGCATGCGGGTGCGATCTGGCAGCGCATCGTGAACGAGGTCGCATCCGAGCATCCCGACGTCGCCGTGGACTACCTGCACGTCGATGCCGCGACGATCTTCCTGGTCACCGATCCCTCCCGTTTCGACGTGATCGTGACGGACAACCTGTTCGGCGACATCCTCACCGACCTCGCGGGAGCGGTCACCGGCGGAATCGGGCTCGCCGCCTCGGGTAACATCAACCCCACGGGGGCGTTCCCGTCGATGTTCGAGCCGGTGCACGGGTCCGCCCCCGACATCGCGGGTCAGCAGAAGGCCGACCCCACCGCAGCGATCCTCTCAGTCGCGTTGCTGCTCGACCACCTCGGACTCACTGAAGAGGCTGCTCGCGTGAGCACCGCCGTCGAGTCCGACATCGCGTCCCGCACCGGGGCGCGCACCACCGCGGAGGTCGGTTCCGCTATCACCGCTCTGCTCTGAGCGACAGGCGTAGGCTGGGACGGCGCGAGGTTGCGCGCCGCACGAGGAATGGATGACGAGATGACGACCATCGACGCCGAGACCACCGTGGCTCCGCTGGAGTTCGCGGTGACCAAGAACCTGACAGCCGCGACCCCCGGTCGAGTCGCCGAGGTTCATGAGAACCCCGGATTCGGTGTTGTCTTCACCGACCACATGGTGGACATCTGCTGGTCGGTCAAGGGCGGATGGCACCGTCCCCGCGTGCAGCCGTACGGACCGATCCCGCTCGACCCCGCCGCATCCGTGCTGCATTATGCGCAGGAGATCTTCGAGGGCATCAAGGCCTATCGTCATGCCGACGGATCGATCCACACCTTCCGTCCCGACCGCAACGCAGCCCGTCTGCAGGCCAGCGCCCGCCGTCTCGCGCTGCCGGAGCTGCCGACCGAGTACTTCATCCAGTCGCTGCGCGAGATCGTCAAGGTCGATGGGCGTTGGGTTCCGTCCGGTGAGGACCAGAGCCTGTACCTCCGCCCCTTCATGTTCGCCAAGGAGGCCTTCCTCGGTGTCCGCGCGGCGCAGAAGGTCGCCTACTACGTGATCGCGAGCCCCGCAGGCGCCTACTTCAGCGGCGGCGTGAAGCCCGTGCGCATCTGGCTCTCCGAGGACTACGCGCGTGCCGGAAAGGGAGGCACAGGCAAGGCCAAGACCGGTGGCAACTACGCGTCGAGCCTGCTCGCCCAGAGCGAGGCCTCGTCGAAGGGATGCGACCAGGTCGTGTTCCTCAATGAAGAGCGCGATGTCGAGGAGCTCGGCGGCATGAACGTCGTGTTCGTGTTCAAGGACGGCCGCGTCGTCACGCCCGAGTCCGACAGCATCCTCGAGGGCATCACGCGCGACTCCCTGCTGCAGCTCGCGGAGGACCGCGGCTACACGGTCGAGAAGCGACCGATCTCGATCGACGAGTGGCGCGAGGGCGTGGCATCCGGCGACATCGTCGAGGTCTTCGCCTGCGGCACCGCCGCTGTCGTGACGCCGATCGGCGCCCTGGTGGGCGAAGGATTCGACGAGCCGCAGCCGCTCGGCGAGCTCGCTCTGTCGCTGCGTGAAGAGCTCACGGACATCCAGTACGGCCGTCGCGACGACAGGCACGGCTGGCTCCTGCGTCTCGACGCCTGAGGTCGACGGACTTCCCAGACCCCGCTTCGCGAAATCGGCAAAGCGGGGTCTGCTCGTGTGTGGCCCCTGGATAGGCTGAGGGAATGAAGATCGCCCGATTCAGCCATGACGACGCCATCCTCTTCGGGATCGTCGATGACACCGACCTCGTCGTCCTCTCGGGCGATCCGCTCTTCGCCGGATACGAGCCGACCGGCGATCGCGTGCCGATCGCGGACGCGGTGATCCTGGCGCCGGTGATCCCGCGCTCGAAGATCGTCTGCGTCGGCAAGAACTATCACGATCACGCCGCCGAGATGGGGGGAGTGGCGCCTGAGGAACCGCTGCTGTTCCTCAAGCCCAACACCGCGGTGATCGGCCCGGGCGATGCGATCGTGCGTCCGTCGATCTCGGACCAGACCGAGTACGAGGGCGAGCTCGCCGTCGTGATCGGCAAGGTCGCCAAGAACGTGAGCCAGGCGGATGCGCTCGATCATGTGCTCGGGTACACGATCGCCAACGACGTCACCGCCCGTGACCTGCAGCGCAAAGACGGCCAGTGGTCGCGCGCGAAGGGCTTCGACACGTTCTGCCCCCTCGGCCCCACCATCAGCACCGACTTCGACCCGTCGGTCGCGACGATCGAGACCAGGGTGAATGGCGAGACTCGCCAGAAGGCGCCTCTGACCGACATGATCCACTCCGTGGCAGCGATCATCGAACACGCGTCGGCCGTGTTCACCCTGCTGCCCGGCGACGTCATCCTCACAGGCACCCCCGCGGGTGTCGGCACTTTCGACGCCGGTGACACGGTCGAGGTCGAGATCACGGGACTGGGGATCCTGCGCAACACCGTGCGCGACGCCGTGCGCGCATCATGACCGTCGTCGCGCTGACGGCGACCGAGCAGGCGGCCGTTCAGCGACGAACCGTCCTGGTGCTCTCTCTCGGGCAGGTGCTCGGCGGGATCGCCTTCGGCGCGACGGTGTCGCTCGGCGCGCTGCTCGCCGCCGACCTCTCGGGCAGCGACGCTCTCTCGGGCCTCGCCACCGCGTCGGTCACCCTCGGTGCGGCGCTGTGCGCGATCCCGCTCGCCCGTCTGGCTGCCAGGGTCGGCAGGCGGCGTGCGCTGACACTCGGCAACCTGTTCGCGCTGGTCGGGATCGCAGTGGTGATCCTGGCGGCGTCTCTGCGAGTGTTCCCTCTGCTGCTGGTCGGCATCCTGATGATCGGCGCGGGGAATGCCGGCAACCTCCAGTCCCGCTTCGCCGCGACGGATCTCGCCGCTCCGCAGCACCGAGGGCGCGATCTCTCTATCGTCGTGTGGGCGACGACAATCGGCGGCGTGGCGGGGCCGCTGCTGCTGGGCCCGGGCGAGATCGTCGGCGAGGCCATCGGCATGCCACCGCAGACCGGCTCCTACGCGTTCTCCTTCGTTGCCCAGTGCGCGGCGCTCATCCTCTACCTGATCGCGCTGCGGCCCGATCCTCTTCTCGCCGCTCAAGGCCTCGCCAGAGCGGCGGCAGCGGTGATCGGGCAGGTGCCGGTCGATCGTCCGGTGGTGGCTCGATACGCGATCTTCGCGGTCGCAGGCTCGCACGTCGTGATGGCATCCGTCATGGCGATGACTCCCGTGCACCTCGCGCACATGGCGCACGGCAGCGAAGGCATGGCACCCACGCCGGCTGATGTCTCAGCACTCGTCGGCATCACGATCGCTCTGCACGTCGGCGGCATGTACGCGCTCTCTCCGCTCTTCGGCATCCTCGCGGACCGCTGGGGGCGGTTGCGGGTGGTGCTGCTGGGACAGCTGCTCCTGGGCGGGGCGCTCGCCTTCGCCGTGTTCGTGAACGATCAGGAGTGGGGTGTGATGGTCGCGCTGATACTGCTGGGTCTCGGATGGAGTGCGGCGACCGTCGCCGGAGCGGCGCTGCTCACCGAATCGAGCGCGCCCGAGCTGCGAACACGACGACAGGGCCGGAGCGACTCGCTGATGAGCCTGTCGGCTGCGGCGGGCGCGGTGCTCGCCGGAGTGATCCTGTCGAACTATCAGTACGCGGGGCTCGGCATCGCGGCATCCCTGCTGGTGATCGCGATCGTCGCGCTCTCGCCTCTCGCCCGCTCCCGAACGCGATGAAGGACTGGGCGGGCACGGGGCGCGCATACGCCGACTCGTACGCCGCGTTGTGTGTCGGGACCGCAGGCTTCGTGCTCGACGAGCTCGGAGAAGCGCGTGGACGCTCCCTGCTCGATGTGGGCTCTGGCACAGGATCGCTCTCCGCGGCGTTCGCGGGCGCCGGCTGGAACGTCACCGGATGCGAGCCGGAGCCGACGATGCGAGAGATCGCGGTACAAGAGCACGCGGGGATTCCCGTGGTCGACGGTGCGCTGCCGCAGCTGCCGTTCCAGGACGGGGCCTTCGACGCGGTCGTCGCCAACTTCGTGCTGAATCATGTCGCCGAACCGCGGAGGGCGGCTCGAGAGCTCTCGCGAGTGTCGGCCGACGTCGTGGTGGCGACCGTCTGGACGAACTCGCCGACGTGGCTGTGGCGCGAGGTCTGCGACCGGGCGGGACTCACACCGTCGGCGGGGGAGCGACTGCCCCCGGAGCAGGACTTCGAGCGGACGGTCGACGGCTTCGCACGGATGCTGGACGACGCGGGCTGGAAGGGCACTCGAGCGTCGGAGATCACCTGGACGTGGTGGGCCGGTGTCGAGGCGCTGTGGGTGTCCGCAGAAGGCGGCGTCGGGGGAGCCGGCCAGTTCTACCGTGAGCTAGACGGGGCGGACCGCGCCGCATTCCGAGCGGCCTTCGATGCAGTGTGCTCAGAGCGGATCATCGACGGTCGCGTCCCGCTGGAGCATTCTGCTGCCATGGCGATCCGCTCGCACCGCTGAGACCCGCGCGTCGCGAGCGGCGAGCACGCGGTCTCGTCCGGCGCCGCTTCGTCGTGCGCCCCTGTGGCGCGCCGCACCGGCAACTAGAATCGGAGGGATATGGCTACTCCGCACCCCCTCACCACGACCGCCAGTGGCGCCGACGTCCGCGTCCGCTTCTGCCCCTCGCCGACCGGACTGCCGCATGTCGGCATGGTCCGCACCGCGCTCTTCAACTGGGCCTACGCCCGCCACACGGGCGGGAAGATGGTGTTCCGCATCGAGGACACCGACGCCGCCCGTGACAGCGAGGAGAGCTTCCGCCAGCTCGTCGACGCGCTCACATGGCTCAAGATCGACTGGGACGAGGGCGTCGAGGTCGGCGGACCGCACGCCCCGTACCGGCAGTCCGAGCGTCATGACATCTATCGCGGCGTCATAGACAAGCTGCTCGCCACCGGTGCGCTCTACGAGAGCTACTCGACGGCCGAGGAGATCGACGCCCGAAACGAGGCCGCCGGCCGCGCGAAGCAGCTCGGCTATGACAACTTCGATCGCACTCTGACAGACGAGCAGAAGGCCGCCTTCCGGGCCGAGGGACGTCAGCCCGCGCTTCGTCTCCGCGTGCCCGAAGAGGACCTCACCTACGTCGACCTCATCCGTGACGAGGTGACCTTCCCGGCCGGGTCGTTCCCCGACTTCGTGGTCGTACGCCCCAACGGCATCCCGCTGTACACCTTCGTGAACCCGGTCGACGACGCTCTCATGGGCATCACGCACGTGCTCCGCGGTGAAGACCTGATGCCGTCCACGGCGCGTCAGCTCGCGCTCTATGCGGCTCTCATCGAGGCAGGCGTCACCACGTTCGTGCCGCGCTTCGCCCACATGCCGCTGGTGCTGGGGGAGACCGGCAACAAGAAGCTCTCCAAGCGCGACCCGCAGGCGGACCTCTTCCTGCACCGCGATCGCGGATTCATCCACGAGGGACTGCTCAACTATCTGGCCCTTCTGGGCTGGTCGATCGGTCCCGACCGCGACGTGTTCTCGCTCGAGGAGTTCACCGAGGCGTTCGACATCGTGAACGTCAACCCGAACCCGGCCCGCTTCGACCAGAAGAAGGCCGAGTCGATCAACGGCGACCACATCCGCACGCTGGGGGAGAAGGACTTCGCCGAGCGGACGATCCCCTATCTCGCGGCCGCGGGCCTCTTCGACGAGCCCACGCACGAGCAGCTCGTGATGGCGTTCCGCGTCGCGCCGTTGGTGCAGGAGCGCGTTCAGCTGCTGGGTGAGGTGCCCGGGATGGTGGGCTTCCTGTTCAGTGACGACGTCTCCTATGACGCCGACGCGCTCAAAGGTCTCCCCGCCAACGCGGCAGAGGTGCTCGACGCCTGTGTCGCGGCTCTCGAGCCGGTGACCGAGTTCACTCCCGAGAAGGTCCAGGAGGCTCTCGCCGGAGCTCTGGTCGAGAAGCTCGAGCTCAAGCCGCGCATCGCCTACGGTCCTCCGCGCGTCGCCATCACCGGGCGTCGGATCTCCCCGCCGCTGTTCGAGTCGATGGAGCTGCTGGGCAAGGACGAGTCGCTGCGACGACTTCGCGCACTCTCGGAGTTCCTCGCGAACTGACATCGAGCAGCAGTGAAGAGGGAGAGCAGCCGAGAGGTGCTCTCCCTCTTCGCGTCACCGGCCGCGGGTGTTGCGCAGGAGCGGCGATCTCGCGCGACGCGCCCGGACGGAGCAAGGCGTTTTGGCATTCGGGCCGAGGCTCGGGTAGGCTTGACTCTCGGTGCGAGGCTCCGGTTTCGCCCTTGGGGTATGGTGTAATTGGCAACACGGCGGTTTCTGGTTCCGTTGTTCTTGGTTCGAGTCCAGGTACCCCAGCAAGACAAAACCCCCGCGCAAGCGGGGGTTTTGTCGTATCCGGGAGAGTTCCTACTCGCACTCCCCGATGAACTCGAGGTAGCACACGGCCTCGTGGGTCACCGCGGGCTCGTAGTCGTCGTTCGAGACCTGGCGCGTGTCCATCTCCGGTGTGCGGGTCAGGCTGCCGTAGGTGCCGAGGGTGGCCACGTAGTACCCGTCGCCGTCCAGTGCCTTCATCTCATCGATCGCCCCGCTGTAGTCGGTGCAGAGCAGCGTGGCCGTCTCGGTGAGCTCGACGCCGACGCAGGCGGCCGTGTAGGTCGCGACCATGAGGTTCGTGCAGTCCGTCCAGTCCTGGTTGACCGTGCACGGGTTCACGGCGTCCATCGAGACGTCGTAGCGTCCGGTCTCGTACTCCTCGCTGTGGAACGTCTCCGGCTTCTCGGGGACGTCGGTCTTGGTCCAGTGCCGGGCGGTGGTGAAGGCGACGACGACCACGATGGCAGCGATCAGCAGCAGAGCCCCGAGGATGGACAGCGTGACCCACAGACCGACCCTGCTCTTCTTGCGCGGTTCGGCATCGGCTGCCGGAGCGTAGCCGGGGTAGACCGCTGTGGCGCCCGCGGCGCCCTCGTATCCCGGGTACGGAGCCGTCGCGGCGAACGCAGGATCTTGAGCCTGCTCGGAACCCGGAGCACCTCCGTATGCGGGCGGCGGAGCGTCGTATGCCGGGGGCGGAGCGTCGTATGCGGGTGGTGGAGCGTCGTAAGCCGGGGGCGGAGCGTCGTATGCGGGCGGCGGCGTCTCTCCTGACGAGGGCGCGGGCGGCGGGGGAGTCGGGATCGTGGTGAGCCAGTAGGAGTACCAGCTCTGCGTCGAGGCGGGGTCGGCTGCGACCTGCTGCGCCTCGAGGTCGGTGAGCTGTAGCCCGAGGGCGCCGCGCAGATCAGGTCTCGTCAGGGACTCACGGAATTCCTCGAGTGACATCGTCATAGTCAAGAGAATGGCAGACCTTCATACCGGTCGACAATCCGCGTGGGGTTCGCTTAGCAGGTCGCCTCCCCGCAGCGCCATGCCCTTCACGCGCCGGGTCGGTCGCGGCATCGTGGTCGCACACGCGCCCACACTGCCGACAGGAGTCAGACGGATGGCACTCAGAAGAGTCGTGCCCGGAGAAGAACCCGGCATACGTCGTCGACGCTCGGGATCCGGCTTCCGCTACCTCGACGCCGGCGGTGAGGCGGTGTCGGAGGCCGATCGTGAGCGGATCCACGACCTCGCGATCCCACCGGCGTGGACGGATGTCTGGATCGCCGCCGATCCGCTGGCGCACATCCAGGCTGTCGGCACCGACGACGCCGGACGGCGGCAGTATCTCTACCATCCGCTGTGGCGGACAGGGAGGGATCAGCGCAAGTTCGCCCGCGCGCTGCGGCTGGCCGAGGCTCTACCTGCGGCCAGGGCGAAGGTGACGCGCGCGATCGGCGAAACCGGTCTCACACGTGGACGCGCTCTCGCGGTGTCTTTCCGGCTCCTCGACGACGCCGCTCTGCGGATCGGCTCGGAACGGTACCTCGTGAAGCATGGCAGCCGTGGTCTCAGCACGCTTCGACGCCGCGACGTCCGTATCGACGGAAGCACGGTCGCACTGAGCTTTCCGGCGAAGAGCAAGCAGCTGGCGTCGATCGAGATCACTGATGCTCCGCTGGCCGAGGCGCTGTCGGAGTTCTCCGTCGGATCCCCGCGTGCGCCGCTGTTGGCATACCGGAAGGGGCGGCGGAGGGTGCGCCTGACATCGGGAGAGGTCAACGACTATCTGCGCGAGGTGGCGGGAGCCGCCTTCACCGCGAAGGACTTCCGCACGTTGCACGGCACCATCCTCGCGGCGGATGCGCTGGCGCGTATCGGTCGACTCGAGACGAAGAACGAGCGGCGCCGTGCCGAGCGCCTGGCCGTGCAGGCCACGGCCTCGGCGCTCGGCAACACCCTCGCGGTGGCTCGAGGGAGCTACATCGACCCTCGCGTGTTCCGTCTCTACGCGCGGGGTCGCACCCTCGATCTCACCGTGTCGCCCGAGACCGCGATCCGCAGGCTGCTCGGGCGCTGACGACTGCTCAGCTCTCGCGCGGGTAGGTGTAGAAACCCTCACCGGTGGCGACGCCGAGCTTGCCCTTGTCGATGTACTGCTCCTTGAGCAGGTCGGCGAAGCGCTGCTGCTTCTCGCCGCCCATGCGCGAGATGTTGTAGGCAGTCGTCAGACCCACGATGTCGTAGATCTCGAAGGGGCCTGCGGGAGCGCCGGTGCCGATGCGCCAGGTCGCGTCGATCGCGTCCGGCTCGGCGATCCCATCGACGAGGAGCCCAGCTCCCGCTTCGAGGAACGGCACGAGGAGGGAGTTCAGCAGGTATCCTGCCTTCTCCTTCTTGATCTGGATCGGGACCATGCCGATCTGCGTGGCGAACTCGACGACCTTCTCGTAGACGGCAGGGTTGGTATCGGGCGTGCCCATCACCTCTGCGGTGTTGTGCGACCAGATCTCGTTCGCGAAGTGCAGCGCGAGGAAGCGCTCCGGGCGTCCGGTGGACTCTGACAGAGCGCTGGGCAGCAGTGTCGAGGAGTTCGTCGCGAAGATCGTCGTCGCGGGTGCCGTGTTCGCAAGGGTGCGGTAGATGCCTTGCTTGAGCTCCAGGTTCTCCGGGACGGCCTCGATCACGAGATCGGCGTTCGCAGCGGCATCCGCGAGGTCGGAGGTGAGGCGGATACGACCGACGGCCGCCTGCGCGCCACCGTCCGCCGCGTTCTCGATGCCGTCTGCCACGTAGCGCGCGGCGAGCGCATCGAAACGCTCCGCAGCACGGTCGAGCGCTGCCTGATCGATGTCGTATGCGACGACGTCGAATCCGTGGAAGGCGGTCTGGAACGCGATCTGCGATCCGAGTACGCCGGTGCCGAGAACGGTGATGCTCTTCATTTCTCTTCCTTCTCTGATGGCCTTGTGGGCCGGGGTCATGATGGGGCGTCGCCGCGGTCGAAGCGCTGGAGGTCGTGCGCGAAGCGCGACACCTCCGCATCCGACCACTGCTCGAGATGGGTGTCGATCACGTGCTGCAGCGTGTCGAGCGTTCCCAGGAAGGCTTCTTCGCCCTCGCGCGTGAGTGCCAGCGGGCGCCCGCGCCCCGCCGTGGCGGGCATCTCCTGCACGAGCCCGAGGGCGATGAGCGACGAGAGCTGCCTCGACACCGTGGATCGGTTCAGCCGGAACATCTGGGCGATGTCGGTGGAGCGGATTCCCGGCTCGTCGGCGATGGCCATCACGATCGACTGGTCGGTGATCGAGAGCGGCGTCTCGCCGGACCGTGCATCGACCAGGCCGCGGCGGGTGATCGCCAGCAGCGACCGCAGCACCGTCGTGCTGTCCTGACCTCGTGCGTCCGCATCATCGATCTGTTGCATACCGCAACTCTAGACCCGACTGTTGCATAATGCAACGTAGGGGCGGCGTCCGGCGTTCTGGACACGGGCATGATCTTCCGCGCCGGATGAAAGGATGGAGACATGCATACCGCCAACCTCACGCGAGAGGAGACCGCGGCGCGATCCGCCGCCGTCTCCGTTCGCAGCATCCGCGTCGAACTCGATCTGACCGGAGCGCCCGAGCGGGCTCGGAGCGGGTTCCCGACGGTCACGACGCTCGACTTCGCATCGACGACCCCGTCGACCTGGCTCGACTTCATCGGCGAGAGCGTGGACCGCGTCGTCGTCAACGGCGTCGACCAGGAGGTCGTCTACGACGGCGCCCGGATCGCCGTGCACGATCTCGCGGACGTGAACACGATCCGCGTCGAGGCAGTCGGGATCTACAGTCGGTCGGGTGAGGGGCTGCACCGTTTCCACGATCCTGTCGATGACCGCACCTATCTCTACACGCAGTACGAGCCCGCAGACTCGCGGCGTGTCATGGCGTGCTTCGAGCAACCGGACATCAAGGCTCCCTACACGTTCGTGATCGACGCGCCTGCGGGATGGGAGGTCCTCTCGAACCAGTCCGCGGCGACGGTCGACGCCGGCGTCGGGGTGCAGCGCGTCGAGTTCGCCCCGACGCTGCCGATCTCGAGCTACATCACCTCGGTCGCCGCGGGGCCCTATGCCCGCGTGGACGGCGACTGGCGGCGCGAAGAGCAGCACATCGCGCTGGGCGTGTTCGTGAGGCAGTCGCTGGCGCAGTATCTGGAGTCGGACGAGATCCTCGAGGTCACGCGTCAGGGCCTGGATTTCTTCACGGATGCTTTCGCGTACCCGTATCCCTGGGGCAAGTACGACCAGATCTTCGTCCCCGAGTACAACCTCGGCGCGATGGAGAACCCCGGGCTCGTCACCTTCACCGAGGCCTACCTCTCCCGAGGTGCGGCGACGGACGCCCAGCGGGCGGCTCGGGCGAACACGATCCTGCACGAGATGGCGCACATGTGGTTCGGTGACCTCGTGACCATGAAGTGGTGGGATGACCTGTGGCTCAAGGAGTCCTTCGCCGACTACATGGGCTCGCATGCGTCCGCTGTCGCGACGCGCTTCCACGACGCCTGGGTGAAATTCGCCGCCAACCGCAAGGCCTGGGCGTACCAGCAGGACCAGTTGCCGACGACCCACCCGATCGTCGCCGACATCACCGACCTCGAAGCAGCCAAGCTGAACTTCGACGGGATCACGTACGCCAAGGGTGCCGCTGTGCTCAAGCAGCTGGTCGCCTTCGTCGGCGATGACGCGTTCTTCGACGGCGCGCGCAGGTACTTCGCCCAGAACGCGTTCGGGAACACGACGCTCGACGACTTCCTCGTGCAGCTCAGCGCGGTGTCCGGCCGCGACATGTCCGAGTGGTCGCGCGCCTGGCTGCAGACCACCGGAGTCTCGACACTCTGGATCGAGAAGAATGCAGAAGGAGCATCCGTGCTCGTCCAGACCGACCCGCGCCCCCATCGCCTGCGCATCGGTCTGTACGACGACGTCGACGGCCGCGTCGTGCGCCGTGACCAGATCACGCTCGACATCCACGACGAGCGCACTCCGGTGGAGCTCCCAGACGCCGCCCTCGTGCTGCTCAACGACGACGATCTCACCTACGCCAAGGTGCGCCTCGATGAGGCATCGCTGACGACCGTGCAGAACTCGCTCTCCGCCGTCGAGGATCCGCTCGCGCGAGCGGTCATCTGGTCGTCTCTCTGGAACGCCGCCAGGGACGGAGAACTCGCCGCGACACGGTACACCTCGATCGTGCGGGCGCATGCGCCTCATGAGACGAACATCGGTCTCCTGGGCGGCGTACTCGCGAACGCGCTCTTCGCGATCCGGCATTATGTCGCGGAGGGCGACAGGGCACGGGAGCAGAGGCAGTGGGTAGAGGCGGCGTGGAGTGCACTCCAGTCGGCGGATGCCGGCAGTGATGCGCAGCTCTCGTGGGCACGCGCTCTCGCGACGGCCTCTGCCTTCGATGACGCCCGCGCACGAGACATCCGCGCGATCCTGGACGGAGAGACGCCCGAGCGGCTCGTCGTCGACCCGGACCTCCGCTGGCAGCTGCTGACCGCGCTCGTGACGACGGGTCATGCCGGCGTGGACGAGATCACGGCGGAGCAGCAGGCCGATGACACCGGGAGCGGCCGCACCGCCGCGCGCCGCGCCCTCGCGTCGGTTCCGGACGCCGCCGTGCGCGCCGAGGCCTGGGAGAAGGCGTGGAACGACGAGTCGCTCAGCAACGATCATCTCGACGCGGTCATCAGCGGATTCCGCGCGGGCGGACGACGCGACCTGATCGCGGGCTTCGACGACGAGTACTTCGCAAGGATCGGCGACGCCTGGTCGGAGCGGAGCATCGAGCTGGCGCGGCGCCTGGTGGTGGGGCTGTTCCCGGCCGCGCCGAGCCTTGCGCCGGTGGATGCCTGGATCGCCGACAACGCCTCGGCACCCGCCGCTCTGCGACGTCTCGTCGTCGAGCAGCGCGATCACCTCGCACGTGAGCTTCGCGTGCGGGCAGCACAGGCTCAGTCGGAGTCGAGTTCCTCGGCGGTGCTCTGACCCACGGCGAGGTGGTCCGGTCGGTCGTCGCTCTGCGTCACCAGCACGAGCGCGATGTAGGCGGCCCAGGCACGTGCGCGCACCCAGGTCGCGTCGTCGTAGCGAGAACCTGTGGCAGCGCGGAACGCCTCGCGCCCCGGCGCGTCGAAGAGCATCCATGCCGACGCGAGGTCGTAGGCGGGGTCGCCGATGGTGACGTCGCCGAAGTCGATGAGCGCCGAGAGCGAGCCTCCGTGCACCAGGATGTTGCCGGGGTGGAGATCGCCGTGGATCCAGACCTGTTCGACACTCGGCGCTGCCGCCAGTCCTTCGTCCCACGCCGCGCGCAGTGCCGACCGGGTCGAGAGGGCATCGAGGCGAGGGCGCATGGCGCCGTCGCGCGTGGTCAGCTCTCGACCGCGCACGGGATTGACCGGAGCGTCGTCAGGAGCCGGAGCGTGCAGGGCACGAAGCGCCTCGGCGAGCCGCGGCGCCCACGAAGAGTTATCGGCCCGCGAGAACGCGAGGGCGTTCGATCCGTCGATCCAGGGGATCACCGACCACGGCCTGGGGAACATGTCGTTCGGAGCTCCGGCGAGCACGGGGACGGGCGTCCGGACTCCGAGCACCGCCAGCGACGGCCCGATCTCGGGCAGGGCGCGCTGCTCGTTCGCGATGAGCGGCACTGCGAGAGCGCGTCTGGGCAGCCGCACGGCGAGATCGGCACCCAGGCGCCACATCGCGTTGTCCCATCCTTCGGCGAAGAGACTGAGCGGAAGATCGGCCAGGTGTGGCGCCGCCGCGCGGAGCAGCGCGCGCACGCCGTCCTCGTCGAGCGAGTACTCCGCCGAGGGGGAGTCGGCCATGCTCAGATGTCGAGCGACTCGCCCGGCTCGAGCACCGAGAACTCGCCGCCGCCCTGCTCGGTCGCCCACTGCAGTCGCTGACGGTGCATCGTCTTGCCTGCCACGGAGAGCGTCATGTCGTGGGTGCCGAACGCGCGACGCGGCTTCACCGCCAGAACGTAGTCCATCGCCTCGCCGATCTTCAACCATGGAGCGCCGAGGGGGGCGGCGAGGGTGCCGACCTCGATGCCCTCGGGCACGGCGTAGGAGTCTCCGGGGTAGTAGAACTCGCCGTTCACCAGCACCCCGACGTTCTCGACAACCGGGAGAGACGAGTGGATCACCTCGTGCGTGCCGCCGAAGAAGCGGAGTGAGAACGCTCCGACCTCCACGGTGTCGCCCGGTGCGACGACCGAGATCTCATACCCGTCTGCCGCGCGCGCGACGCCGGCCGGTGCGTAGATCGGCGTGCCGGGAGCCGCGCGGAGGATGCGGTCGAGGTGCTCGGGGGTCCAGTGGTCCGGATGCTCATGGGTGATGACGACGGCGACGAGGCCGGCGAGATCGTTCAGCGGAGCGGTGAACGAACCCGGATCGACGAGAAGGATGTCATCGCCCTGCTGGATGCGAAGAGCGGCATGTTCGAATTTCGTGACGCGCATGGGATGAGTCAACTCCTTCCCGGCGTCCCTGGCAAACCGTCCTGCGGTCGCGCCACGCCCGGGAATCGATGAGGGTCGGGCTCGATTTGGCGACGTGAGAATCGTCGTGGCATACTTGAACAGTTGTCGCGGCACGGAAACGTTCCGCCAGACGGCCCCATCGTATAGCGGCCTAGTACGCTGCCCTCTCACGGCGGTAACGCGGGTTCGAATCCCGCTGGGGTCACACAACACACGAAAGCCCTCGGTTCTCTGAGGGCTTTCGTCGTATCCGGGGTGCATCGCCGCTTGGGAGGACGGTCAGGCCGCGTTCCGGCGTGCCCCCGTCAGCCACAGCGCGAGAGCTGTGCACGCGAGCGCGATCGCGGCCAGCGGGAAGTCGAGTCCGTACGCGGTGATCGCGATGATCGGTGCGATGAACACCAGCACCGCGGTGACCACAGCGGCCGTCGATGAGAACCGTGCCGGACCCGCGGCCGGAGCCTTCTCGAACCGGATCAGCCAGAGCGACAGCACCCAGACGGCGGCGAGCACGACGAGGAGGAACAACGGCCGGGTCCACCACCAGACCGCGCTTCCCGGTGCAGGGAGCGGGAAGGGGAGTGCGATCTGGATGCCGATCAGCACCATGATCATCGGCAGATGCCAGAGATAGATGGTCATGAGCCGTGAGCCGATCAGGAAGACCACGCCCTGGGCCGCTCGATGCCTCATGAGTGCCGTCAGAGGTGCGTGCAGCAGCGTGAGGGCGGCGGCCTGGATGACGGCGAGCATGACCATGGCTGTGGTCGGAGGCCACTGGTTGCCGAGCATGTTCCATGAGTATCCGCCCATCGAGACGAGCCCCCAGAGCGCCGCGTAGCCGGCGCCGATGAGCAGCAGCAGCTGCCACCAGCGGCGCGCACCGAACCAGCCGTCGAACAGGAAGAAGCCGATCTGCTGCGCGAACAGCCAGACGAACACGATGTTCGGGATTCCGAAGAGCTCCTGGCCGAGACCGTAACCCGTACCGGCGACAGGCTGGATGCCGAGGAAGCCGCCGATCACGGTGAACCGGAACGTGTCCACGAGCACGGCACCCGCGAGGAGGCCGAGAAGCACCCAGGCGCCGAATCTCTCGTGCAGCCTCATCATCGCCGGAGCGAGCGCCTGGACGATCATGTAGGCGGCGAGGAACCACAGCGGAGAGCCGACGCCGATCGCGACCGTGTCGACGAGCGCGGGATCGACGCCGATCAACCGCGTGGCGCCGAGGACGACGGTGAAGAAGACGAAGAGCGGGAGCGCGGGGCGCGCGAGTCGCAGGAGGCGCACGCGCACGAAGTCCTCCGCGGAGTCTCCGCGGGCCGACGTCGATCGCCATCCCGCACGGGCCGCGTAGCCGCCGACGACGAAGAACAGCGGCATGATGTTCGCGATCCAGGACGCCGCAGTGAACCAGGACTGCGCTTCGACGGTGCGCTCGATCAGCAGCGACCCGTCAGCCGCCCGGCCGACACCCGTGAACAGGATGTGCACGAAGACGACCAGGACGACGCACACGACCCGCGCCAGATCGAGGGTGAGATCGCGGCCCGCGGGGACGGTGCGGGTCGTCGAGTCGGTGGCGGCGCTGCTCATGCCGACGACTCTAGCGGCGGCGGGAGGCCGTCGACGGGAACGACCGCCGGAGCGGGGCTCAGGTCGTCGGCGCGAGGCTGAGCTGTCGGAACGTACGGTTGCTCAGTGGCAGAGCCATCAGCGCCATCATCATGCCGCCGAAGAGAGCGAAAGGCACCCAGACCGCTGTGATCGAGGCGAGCAGGCCGAATCCGGCCATGGCGAGGGGCATGATGCAGTCGTCGCCGAGACGGGTGATCGAGCCCATCCTGCCGAGGTAGGCGGTGTCGACCGTGGCAGAGAAGGTGGCGCTCAGGAGCACCGAGGCGTACCCCGCGGTCGCGCCGATGACGAAGGCCGCGGTCGCGACCGTCCATGCAGCGCCCCAGCCGAGTGCGACGATGCCGGCGCCTTGGACGACGAGCGCCCAGAAGCCGGCGAATGCCTCTCTTCGCGGCCGCCATTTCACGACCGACACGGCGCCGAGCGCCGCTCCCAGCCCGAGCAGCGCCTCGAACAGTCCGACCGCCTGGGCGCCCCATCCCTCGTCGTGCGCGCGCAGCGCGAGCCCGATCCCCACGGCCGGGCCGACCGCGAGGTTGAGTCCCGAGAGCGCGATGACGAGCGTGCGGGTCGTCGGGTGGGTGCCGAGGTGGGAGAACCCGCGGGCGATGCCGTGCAGCACAGACTCCCTCGCCGCGCGCGCGAGCAGGAAGCGCGGTCTCAGCCAGATCGCGATGAAGGCGATGACGAGACTGAAGGTGAGGGCGTTGACGTCCGCGCTGCCGACGAGTCCCGTGTAGGCGACGAGCACGCCGCCGATCGCCGCACCGGCCATCGTGCCGAGGCGTGACGTGGTCTGCGCGAGCGCTCCGTACGAGGGGAGATCACCCGGTCTTACGAGCTGGCGGGCGACGGTTCCGGCCGACGGCTCGTAGAACGCGTCGCAGATCCCGAAGGCGATCGCCGCGAACAGCAGGACGCCGACGCTCGGCGGGGTCGCGAGGACCCAGAGGGCCACGACGACGAGCACTCCGACCCGCAGCACGGTGAAGAGCATCATCACCCGGCGGGCATCGGCGCGGTCGGCGATCACACCGCCGAAGAGCAGCACGATCGCCCGGGGGATCGTGCCGGCGGCGACGATGAGCCCCGCGACCGCCGGCGAGGCGGTCTGCACGGCCGTCCAGGCGAGGGCGATGGTCCACAGGGCATCCCCGGCATCCGAGAGCGCCTTGACGCCGATCCAGGCGTGTACACGACGGTCTCGTCGGAACGGTGGCGGCTCCGACAGCTGCACCGGTTCGGCCGTGGCGCTCATGGCGTCGTCGGGAACGCGTGCGCGAAGAAGAATATCGGCGTGCGCTCCTGCCCGTCCTCGAGATCGACGGACGCCCGCCATTCGTCCATCGTGCGCAGAACGCGCGCGCTCAGATCCCGGAGCTCGTCAGGAGACGCCCAGGCGGTCGTCTCGGTGTTCGAGGCGTCGTACGCGGCATAGGCGGGGTCTTGATGGCGGCGCTGCCACCGCTGAAGGCGATCGATCTGCATCCGGATGCCCTGGCGCTGTGCCTCCCGTGCGAGCAGAGCGTCGGCGGGGGAGTCGGCGTAGTCCTCCGCCGACCAGGTGAGCCCACGTCGAGCGAGCTTCCACCAGCTGGTGCGACGGTCGCCGGAGGGATCTTCCTCGCGTTCGACGAGCCCGGCTCGTTCGAGCATCCGCAGGTGGTGGCTGATGCTCCCGACCTGGCTCCCGAGCGATCGTGCGAGCGTGGTGACCTTCGTGGTGCCGTACAGCAGCAGGTAGTCGTAGATGCGACGGCGCAGAGGGTGGTGCACGGCCGTGATCACCGAGATGTCTTCCATGCACGCAACGGTAGGACCGGTTCCGAGTTCCCACAAGACTTCTTGTATATCCCGGAAAGACAACGAAAGGGCCGCCTCTCACTGAGAGCGGCGGCCCTTTCGGAGGATGCGGATCAGTCCTCGGCAGGCGGTTCGCCGGCTGCCCGGCGAGTGCGCCGTGCACGCCGGATGAGCCAGATCACCAGCACGACCGCGCCGGCCAGGGCGAGCCACGGCAGGATGAAGCCGACAGCCACGACCAGCGCGTTCAGCGACACCACGAGGCCGTTCCAGCCGGCGAGGAGGCCGTCTCCGAAGCCGGCCGGATCGGCGGTCGTCGGCGGCGTCGCACGGGTCAGCTGCACCTGGAGGCTCGACATGGCGACCTGGTCGTCGAGAGAGGCGAGCTGCTGCTCGTAGGACTCGAGCTGCGCCTGACGATCCGTGAGCGCGACCTCGGCCTCGATCAGTTCCGCGACCGTCCCGGTCTGCGACATCAGCTCTGTGAGTCGCTGCACAGATGCCCTGGTGGCGTCCACGCGCGCACGCAGATCGATCGCCGTCGAGGTGACATCCTGCTTCGAGATCGACGAGGAGAGCACTTCGCCCGAATCCGCGAGCTCGTCGATGACCGCGGCGAGGTCGGCCGAGGGCACGCGGATGCTGATCCAGCCGTACCCGGGGTCGGAGGGCGCCGGTTCCGCTGTGCCGTCGACGGCGACGCTCTGACCGATCTCGGTGCTCTCGACGAAACCTCCGTGCGACTCGGCGAGTGCGGAGAGCGCGGCAGCGGCGTCCCCGACGTCCTTCACCTGCACCGTGGCATTCGCCGTCGCGATGATCTCGCGGTCGGTGACGTCGACGGCGCCCGGCACCGGGTTCGATGACTCCGCGGAGTCGGAGGCGCCTCCGGGCGCGCTCTGATCGATGGATCCGGACCGCGAGTCCTCCAGAGCGACGCCGGCGGGCATTCCTCCGCCCTCCGCAGTGCTCATGGCGCTGCCGCCCACGATGCCGAGGATCGGGGGAGTGACCAGGACGCCCACCACGAACGCAGCGGCTATCCCTGTACCGGTCAGCCAGCGGCGGCGGCGCGCTCGCGAGCGGGCTGCGGTGGGGGTCTCGCGGAGGCGTTCGGTCGCGATCTCCGCGAACACCGAGCGCTCGATGCGGGTCATCGCAGCATCCGAGAGATCGGGGAGGTCGTCGGAGGTGTTCTTGTCGTTCATGCGTCGCTCGCTTCCTTCACGGCACCGCGCAGTCGGGTGCGGACTCGGGAGAGACGGTTACGGACGATCGCGTGGCTCACGCCCAGCTCCTCGGCCGCGGCCTGGTAGGCGTATCCCTCTGCGGCGCAGAGGCGGAAGATCTCGCGGTCGAGGTCGCTCAGGGTGCCGACCTCTGCCGCGATCCGCGCCGCCAGGGCTGCGGTGATCACCTGCTCCTCGACGCTGATCGTCGAGGCGATCGTGTCATCGACGGCATCCGTCGTGTTCGCCCGGTCGCGCCTGCGCTGTCGCAGCCGGTTCGCGGCCTGGAATCGGCAGATCGTCGCGAGCCACGGGAGCAGGGACTCGCCCTGCAGCTCGAGCCCCGGGAGCTTGCGCCACGCGGTGACGAATGTCTCCTGGGTCACGTCCTCGGCGTCGGCAGGCGAGCCGAGCAGACCGTGGGCGATCCAGTAGACCGGTCTGACATGTGAGCGGTACAGCTCGCGGAAGGCGCTCTCGTCACCTGTCGCGGCCTGCGCCACCCATTTCTGATCACTCGTCTGCACGGGCATCCTGTTTCCGTTCGGTGTCTCTCACCAGGGAAGTGTCGACGGATGCCCCATCGTCTCAGATCAGTGTGCGGGGGTCGCGTGCGCCTTCGCGAGCGTCTGCTGCGACATGCGGTCGATCCACGCCAGCGCGACCGCCGAGACGATGAACACCATGTGGATGACGACCTGCCAGAGGACGCCGGTCGGTGTGTACTTCTCGCCGTCGGTGCTGATCCCGCTCTCGCTCATGCCGCCGACCTCGATGAAGGTCTTGAGCAGGTGGATCGAGGAGATGCCGATGATGGCCATCGCCAGCTTGACCTTGAGCACGTTGGCGTTCACGTGCGACAGCCATTCCGGCTGATCGGGGTGCCCGTCGACGTTGATCCGCGAGACGAACGTCTCGTAGCCGCCGATGATGACCATGATGAGCAGGTTCGCGATCATGACGACGTCGATCAGGCCGAGCACGGCGAGCATGATGACGGCCTCGTCGAGATGCGAGATGTCGCCGATGACACCCTCGATCAGATGCCAGAGCTCCACCATGAAGACGACGACGTAGACGAGCTGGGCGACGATGAGGCCGATGTACAGCGGGGCCTGCAGCCAGCGGCTGACGAAGATGAGCGATCCGATCGACCGCGCCCACGGATTCCGCGGCGGAGTGTCGAGGGGAGCGAGGCCGTGTTCTGCAGTGGAGGAGGTGGGGGTCGCGGTCACGCGAACCATTCCACCATGCCGCGTTCGCTCCGCTACAATCGGTGACGCGAGAGGGAGTATCCCGCAAGCGCATCCACCGTCATCACGAGCACCGTCATCGCTGCTCCGGTCGTGCGACGCATTCCATGCGTGGGAGAGACTTTCGGCTGTTTTCCGACCCCTCCCGAAAGGTGCAGAGCACCCGTGGACATTCCTGTCTGGTTCGAGATCACCTCGATGATCGTGCTCACGATCATCCTGATCGGCGACCTGCTCCTGATCCGACTCCGCCCGCACATCCCCTCGACCAAGGAGTCGACGCTGTGGGTCGTGTTCTACGTCGGTCTCGCGCTGCTCTTCGCCGTGCTGCTCGGGAATGTGGCGGGGTGGCGCAATGCCGGGGACTTCATCACCGGCTGGGCGCTGGAATACAGTCTCTCGATCGACAACCTGTTCGTCTTCGTGCTGATCATGGCCCAGTTCGCGGTGCCGCGACGTCTGCAGCAGCAGGTGCTGATGGTGGGCATCATCATCGCCCTCGTTCTGCGCGGCGCGTTCATCCTCGTCGGTGTGGCGGTCATCGAGCACTTCTCGCCGATCTTCTACATCTTCGGAGCCTTCCTCATCTACACCGCCATCAAGCAGGCGATGCCGGAGGGAGAGCACGAAGACGACGTCAAGCGCGAGAACTTCATCGTGCGTCTGCTCCGTCGCAGGATCGACATCAGCGAGGAGTACGACGGATCGAAGCTCCGCACGACGGTCGACGGCAAGCGCATGTGGACGCCGATGGTCATCGTGTTCATCACGATCGGCGTCACCGACCTGATCTTCGCGATCGACTCGATCCCCGCGATCTTCGAGATCACGACCAACGGATTCCTCGTCTTCGCGGCGAACATCTTCGCTCTGATGGGTCTCCGCCAGCTCTACTTCCTGCTGGGCGACCTGCTCGACCGCCTGCGCTACCTGCACTACGGCATCGCGGTGATCCTCGGCTTCATCGGCATCAAGCTGATCCTGCACGCGCTGCACGAGAACGAGCTGCCGTTCATCAACGGTGGCCAGCACGTCGAGTGGGTGCCGGACATCGACAACCTCGTCTCGCTCGGCGTGATCGTCGTGTCGATGACGGTCGCGACCGTGGCGAGCCTCATCGCGGCGTCGCGCGAGAAGTCGGCCGCGAAGAAGGCGGCGATCGTCGAGTAGGAGCAGGGCCCATCACTCGGCCGACCAGAGCAGCTCGGCCTCGAGCGTGAGGTCGATGACCTGACGCAGCAACGCGCCGACGGTCGTCGACCTCAGCAGCGTATGCCGGTCGTACTCTCCGAGCGGTGCGATGGCGGCGAGCTGCCACGACGCCGCGAGCGGATCGTCCGACAGCTCGGTCGCGGGATCCCACGGCCCTTCGACACGGGCGAGGACGCGCCGCACGATCGCCTCGGCTTCGGTGCGCAGCGGGGTGAGCGCATCATTCCAGATCAGCTCCGGGAGCGGCGAGACCTCGGCACGCGGATACGGCTCGTCACCCCTCCACTGCTCGACCGTGAAGCGGTCGGTGCCGATCGCGACGATGTGCAGCACGTCGGCATCCGCCGAGACGGTGGCGAGCCTGGCGGTCGTGCCGATGGTGGTTCGGCGATCGCCGCTGCCGACCTCGTGACCGCGCTCGATGAGCACGACGCCGAACCGCGGATCGTCCTGGTCGAGGAGCTGTCCGATCATCGTCAGATACCGCGGTTCGAACACCCGGAGCAGCAGCGGCGTGTGCGGAAAGAGCACCGAGCCGAGCGGGAACATGGGGAGAGCGACCATGGCCCCAGTCAACACCGCACGCCCTCCTGTGAACAGCGTCGATCGACGGGCAGCGCCGAGCGACGAGCAGCGCCGTACAGTGAGGACATGCGCAGACCCGACCCGATCGCCCCGGCCCCCGGACAGGAATCCGTGTGGGACTACCCTCGGCCGCCCAGGGTCGAGCGGGTGCCGCAACGCGTGACCATCCGCCTGGGCGGTGAACTCATCGCCGACACGCGCGATGCGGTGCGGGTGCTCGAGACGAGTCATGCTCCCGTGTTCTACCTGCCGATCGCCGACTTCGTCGACGGAGCACTCGCTGATGCCCCCGGCTCGTCGTTCTGCGAGTTCAAGGGTGCCGCCCGGTATCTCGATGTGCGCGGCGGATCCCTCGTGGCGGCGGGAGCGGCCTGGAACTACCCGAACCCCACGCCTGGCTTCGAGATGCTGGCGGACAGCGTCGCCGTGTACGCGGGGCCGATGGACGAGTGCACGGTCGGAGGCGAGACCGTCGTTCCGCAGCCGGGCGGGTTCTACGGAGGTTGGGTGACGTCGTCGATCGTCGGGCCGTTCAAGGGCGTGCCGGGCTCCATGGGCTGGTAGTCGGTGCGCTGGTAGTCGGTGGGCGCCGTTCGCTCAGAACGCGCGCAGATTCGCCTGTAGTCCGCCATCGACGTACTCGCGGCGTAGTAGGCCGCGGCGACGAAGAACCGGCACGAGCTCGTCGAGCGTGCGGTGCAGCGACACGGGATGGAAGTCGCCCCACAGGAGCACGCCGTCGTTGCCCCAGTCGCCGAGCTCCTCGATGAGGTCGGCGAACTCCTCTGCCGTTCCGACGAACCCCGATCGGTCGGCGATCCGACCGGTGCGGGCGAGGGCAGTCAGATGTGCGCGCAGCGGGGCATCGTCCCCGCGGTCGCCGATCAGGCGCCGGATGCTGCCCTGGGAGACATGCTCGCCGAAGATCGACAGGTCGAGCGGGCCATCGAGGTCGAGCGCCGTCAGATCGGTCTCGAGATCGCTCGACTGCTTGCGAGCGATCTGCACCAGGGCCGCGTCATCAGGATCGGCGGATGCGGCGACGACGCGATCCGCCTCCTCCGGCGACGACGTGATGACCGGCTGGATCGCGAACAGGATGGTGATGTCGGCGGGGGAGCGGCCCGCAGCGATCGCCGCGTGATGGATCTTCGCCCGGTACGAGCGAACGGACGCTTCGTCCAGCGGTGCCAGTGCGAGCTGCACATCGGAGTTGGCGCCGGCGAAGCCGAGACCGCGTCCAGAGCCCCCGGGCGAGACGATCGCCGGTTCGCCATCCGTGAAGGGAACCGCGTTCAGAGGGCCGTCGAACGCGAAGTGCTCCCCACGGTGTCTGACGGCGCGCAGCTTCGATCCGTCGGCGAACACCCCTGTCTCGCGGTCCTGCACCAGCGCACCTTCGCCCCAGCTCCGCCAGAGCGATCGGATGCCGTCGAGCCACTCCTCGGCGCGGTCGTAGGCGGCGTCATGGCCGAGCTGGTCCGCTGCGGAGAAGTGACGCGCGCTCCCGGTGTCCGTGACGACGTTGAGCCCGAGCCGGTGGCCGCTGAGATGCTGCAGCGTCGAGAACTGCCGTGCCGCCGTGTAGGGAAGGTACGCCGCAGGATTGACTGTGGGCACGACGCCGAGATGGCGGGTGGCCTGGAAGAGATAGGGAGCGAGGAGCAGGGGATCGTGCTTCGGGCCGCCGAACGCGTGGCGCACCCGCAGGTCGATGGTGTCGGCGGATCCGAGAGAGGGCGCATCCTCGATGATGACGAGGTCGAAACCCGCCTGCTCCAGAGTGCGAGCGGCCTCCTGATAGATCTCGGGACGCGTCCAGTCGTAGTCCCAGTCCAGCGACGGGTATCCCCACCCCTGCGGTCCGAAGCCGCGAGCGAGGAACCAGCCGAAGTGCTGGGGCCCGCTCATGCGACGGCCTCCCGTGCGGGCTCGAGCACACGGGCGAGGTCCGAGATGAGGTCGGCGACGTCCTCGATGCCGATCGAGAGACGCAGAGTCCCGGGCCGGACGCCCAGGAGGTCCCGCTCCTCCTGCGTGCGGTGGGCGTGGCTGGTGGTGCCAGGGTGGAGGACGAGCGAGCGCACATCGCCGATGTGGGTCATGTGCGTGAAGACGTCGACGCTCTCGACGAAGTCACGTGCCGCGTCGAGCCCGCCGCGGAGGGTGAACGTGAAGATCGAGCCGTGGCCGCCGTGCAGGTACTTCTGGGCGAGCGCGTGATCGGGGTGGGTCTCGAGACCGACGTAGTCGACGCTCTCGACCGCGTCCTGCGCGGCGAGCCAGCGGGCCACCTCGAGGGCGTTGCGGGACTGACGCTCCACCCGCAGACCGAGCGTCTCGGCGCCCTGCCCGATCAGGAACGCGTTGAGAGGAGACGGTGACGCCCCGAAGCGGGGTGCCACGGACTCGCGCGCATAGGCGATGCGGGCCTTGCCCCCGTGCCGGGAGGCGACGCTCGGAAGACCACCGCGGCCAGGGAGCACGAGGTGCGGCGCGTTGTGACCGGCTTTCTCGGCGTCGAAGCGTCCGTCGTCGACGACGACCCCGCCGAGGACGGAGCCGTGGCCGGCGAGGAACTTCGAGGCGGAGTGCACCACGATCGCGGCGCCATGCTCCAGAGGACGCACGAGGAAGGGCGTGGCGAGGGTGTTGTCGACGATGAGCGGGATCGCCGCGTCGTCCGCGACGGCGCTCACGGCTGCGATGTCGAGGATGTCGTTGCGGGCGTTCGCGATCGACTCGGCGAACAGTGCTCTGGTGTTCGGGCGGATGGCCTGTCGCCATGCCTCAGGGTTCCCGATGTCGTCGATGAACGTGGCGTCGATGCCGAGGCGGGCGAGATTGTCGAGCAGGAGCCCGCGGGTGCCTTCGTAGATATGCGTGGACGAGACGATGTGGTCGCCTGCTCCCGCCACCGTCAGGAGTGCGGTGACGACCGCCGCCTGGCCGCTGGCGACGAGAACCGCGTCCGCTGCGGACTCGAGCGCGGCGAGCTGGCGTTCGACGGCATAGATCGTGGGATTGCCGGTGCGCGTGTAGCCGAAGCCTGCACCCGTGCCGAAGTGGTTCGCCGCATGATCGAAATCGTCGAACTCGAAGCCCGCGGTCAGATAGATGGGAGTCGCCCGAGATGAGGCGGCGCCCTGATTCCTGGCGGCGTGGACGGCCCTGGTGGCGAAGCCGGTGGTGTCGTCGGTCATGCGGGTGCCTCTCGAAGGTGCGGGTGACAGTAGCGTGTCACGCGGCGACTCGGCGCGCTGAAGCGGTGGTAATCTGACGTCATGCGGATCGTGCTCCTTCTTAGCGGCCGCGACGAGACCTCGTTCTGAGCCCCTCCTCGTCGCGGAGTCCAACGTGGGCCGAACCGCCAGCTTCAGGAGAAACGCAATGAACATGCCCGCAGCAGACTCTGCTCCCGCACGCCGCAGGACCCTCGCCGAGAAGGTCTGGGACGATCACCTCGTCGTCAAGGGTGAGAACGGCGAGCCGGACCTCATCTACATCGACCTGCACCTCGTGCATGAGGTGACGAGCCCGCAGGCCTTCGACGGCCTGCGCTCCGAAGGCCGCCCCCTGCGCCGGCTCGATCTCACGATCGCCACCGAGGACCACAACACCCCGACGTGGGACATCGACAAGCCCATCGCGGACCTCACCAGTCGCACGCAGATCGAGACGCTGCGCCGCAACGCCGCCGAGTTCGGAGTGCGTCTGCACTCGCTCGGCGACGCCGAGCAGGGTATCGTGCACGTCGTCGGCCCGCAGCTCGGGCTCACGATGCCGGGAATCACCGTGGTCTGCGGTGACTCGCACACATCCACCCACGGCGCTTTCGGGGCCATGGCGTTCGGCATCGGCACGAGCGAGGTCGAGCACGTGATGGCGACCCAGACGCTGCCGCTGAAGCCGTTCAAGACGATGGCCATCAACGTCGAAGGAACCCTGCGTCCCGGTGTCACGGCGAAGGACATCATCCTCGCCGTAATCGCGAAGATCACCACCGGCGGCGGTCAGGGCTACGTCCTGGAGTTCCGCGGCAGCGCGATCCGCGCGCTGTCGATGGAGGGCCGCATGACGATCTGCAACATGTCGATCGAGGCCGGTGCCCGCGCAGGCATGGTCGCCCCCGACGAGACGACCTTCGAGTACCTGAAGGGGCGCCCGCACGCACCCAAGGGTCAGGACTGGGACGACGCGGTCGCGTACTGGCGCACGCTCCCCACCGACGAGGGGGCGACGTTCGACGCAGAGGTCTTCATCGACGCCGACGAGCTCGAGCCGTTCGTGACCTGGGGAACCAACCCCGGTCAGGGCAGCTCCCTCTCCGCCGCCGTCCCCGACCCCGCCGAGATCGTCGACGCCAACGAGCGCGCGGCAGCCGAGCGGGCCCTCGAGTACATGGATCTGACACCGGGCACGCCTCTCAAGGAGGTGCCGGTGGACGCCGTCTTCATGGGCTCGTGCACGAACAGCCGCATCGAGGACCTCCGCGCCTTCGCATCGATCGTCGAAGGAAAGAAGAAGGCGGACGGAGTCCGAGTCATGGTCGTTCCCGGCTCTGCCCGTGTGCGGCTGGAGGCGGAGGCGGAGGGGCTCGACAAGATCATCAAGGACTTCGGCGCCGAGTGGCGATTCGCCGGCTGCTCGATGTGTCTCGGGATGAACCCCGATCAGCTCGCTCCGGGGGAGCGCTGCGCGTCGACCTCCAACCGCAACTTCGAGGGTCGACAGGGCAAGGGCGGGCGCACGCACCTGGTGTCACCGCTGGTCGCTGCGGCGACCGCGATCCGCGGCACCCTCTCGAGTCCCAGCGACCTGAACGAGATGGCGGAGGTCTGACCATGGAGAAGTTCACCACACACACGGGTATCGCCGCTCCGCTGAAGCGCTCGAACGTCGACACCGACCAGATCATCCCCGCGGTGTTCCTGAAGCGGGTCACGAAGACCGGATTCGAGGACGCGCTGTTCCACGGCTGGCGCCAGGATCCGGAGTTCGTGCTCAACCAGCCCGCTTTCCAGGGCGCATCCGTCCTGGTCGCAGGCCCCGATTTCGGTACCGGATCGAGCCGCGAGCATGCGGTCTGGGCACTGCGCGACTTCGGCTTCGCGGTGGTCCTGAGCCCGCGTTTCGCGGACATCTTCCGGGGCAACTCGGGCAAGCAGGGGCTCCTCGCTGCGACGATCTCGGAAGAGGATCTCGAGCGCATCTGGGCCGAGATCGACCGGAATCCCGGGGCGTCCATCACCGTCGACCTCCAGGCGCGCATCGCGTCGATCGGTGAGATCCAGGCTGACATCGGGATCGACGATTACACTAGATGGCGGCTCCTCGAAGGGCTCGATGACATCGGGCTCACGCTGCGCAACGAAGACAAGATCGCGCAGTTCGAGGCCCGTCGCGAGTCGTGGCGGCCCCGGACCCTTCCCGTTCAGCAGTGAACGGCGAGGCGGGGGAGCCGAGGGCGACCCCGCCCCGAATTCCGTTGAATGAAGTGAGGCTCCGAATGACGACACCTGTGCGCGACGCTCTTCCGGACGGAGTTCCCCCACTCACCGGAGACGTCCTCGCCATTCGCGGAGGGCGCCCCCTGCGCGGCCGTGTCGACGTCAAGGGCGCGAAGAACCTCGCGACCAAGGCGATGGTGGCCTCCCTGCTCGGTGAGACCGTCAGCGTGCTGCGCGACGTCCCCGCCATCAGCGACGTCGCTGTCGTCCGCTCGCTGCTCGAGGTCCACGGCGTGCGCGTCTCCGACGGCGATGAGCCCGGTGCGCTCGTCTTCGACCCGAGCGACGTCGAGTCCGCTCACTTCGAGGAGATCGACGCGCACGCCGGCGCGTCCCGCATCCCGATCCTCTTCTGCGGGCCTCTGCTGCACCGTCTCGGTCAGGCGTTCATCCCCGACCTGGGCGGATGCCGCATCGGCGACCGTCCCATCGACTTCCACCTGGATGCGCTCCGCAAGTTCGGCGCCATCGTCGAGAAGCTGCCCAGCGGCATCCGTCTCTCGACCGGCGGGGCACGCCTGCACGGCGCGAACATCCACCTCCCGTACCCGAGCGTCGGAGCGACCGAGCAGGTGCTGCTCACCGCCGTCCGTGCCGAGGGCACCACGGAGCTGCGCAACGCCGCCATCGAGCCCGAGATCATGGATCTGATCGCGGTGCTGCAGAAGATGGGCGCGATCATCTCGTACGAGCCGAACCGCGTCATCCTCATCGAGGGCGTAGAGACGCTTCGTGGATACGACCACCGCTCGATCTTCGACCGCAACGAGGCCGCCTCCTGGGCGTCGGCCGCACTCGCCACGGACGGAGAGATCTTCGTGGGCGGGGCGAAGCAGCAGGAGATGCTCACGTTCCTCAACGTGTTCCGCAAGGCCGGTGGATGGTTCGACATCCAGGAGGACGGGATCCTGTTCCGTCGCGACGGCGAACTCAAGCCGGTCATCGTCGAGACCGACGTGCACCCCGGATTCATGACCGACTGGCAGCAGCCTCTCGTCGTGGCGCTCACCCAGGCCAAGGGCCGCTCGGTGGTGCACGAGACGGTCTACGAGAACCGTCTGGGCTTCACCGAGGCGCTCGTCAAGATGGGCGCCGACATCGTCGTGCACCCCCGCGGACTGCAGGACGGAGCCCGTCGCGTCCCGCGCCGGGACCTCGAGCAGGCCGCGGTCATCACCGGACCCACCCCGCTGCACGCTGCAGACATCGTGGTGCCGGACCTCCGCGGCGGGTACAGCCACGTCATCGCAGCTCTGACCGCCGAGGGCGAGTCGAGGGTGTCCGGAGTGGACATCCTCAGCCGCGGATACGAGAAGTTCCTCGCCAAGCTCGATGCCGTGGGCGCCGACTTCGACGTCATCCGGTGACCCCGATGGGTTCCCGCTCGACGGAGACCACGCGACCGAGTGCGTTCTGGCCGGTCGCGGCGATCGCCGTGCCGCTGATCTCGCTCGTCGCGAAGCTCCGCATCACCGGAAGCGAGAAGCTCCCGCGTGAGGGAGCGTTCGTGCTCGCGCCGAACCACTACTCCGAGTTCGATCCGCTCGTGGTGGCACTCGCGGTGTGGCGCATCGGTCGTGCGCCGCGCTTCATGGCGAAGGAGAGCCTCTTCAAGGTGCCCGTGCTCGGTGCCGTGCTCCGCGCGACAGGAATGGTGCCCGTGGCACGCGCATCCTCGGCATCCGCGGCGAAGCAGACGCTCAAGCAGTCGGCCGAGCTCGTCGAGCACGGTCGCGGTGTGATCGTCTATCCGGAGGGCACGCTGACCCGCGATCCCGACATGTGGCCGATGCGCGGAAAATCCGGGGCCGTTCGGCTCGCGCTGACCGACGGCATCCCGCTCATCCCCATGGCCCACTGGGGCACCCAGCGGATCATGGGGCGCTACCAGAAGGGGCTCAGTCTCTGGCCGTTGCGCAAGCCCGTGGACGTCGTCATCGGCGATCCCGTCGATCTGTCGGACCTCCGTGGTCGCGCCGGTGAGGCAGCGGCACTGAACGAAGCCACCGAACGACTGATGCAGGCCATCACGGCCCTGCTCGAGGACCTGCGTGACGAGAAGGCTCCGGCTGAGCGCTGGAACCCGTCCGCCCACGGACAGAAGGAGACGGGTCGCCTTGACTCCTAAGCGCAACGCGCCCGCAGGACCACGCGTCGCGGTGATCGGTGCCGGCAGCTGGGGCACCACGTTCGGGAAGATCCTCGCCGACGGTGGGGCGCAGGTCACGATGTGGGCGCGCCGAGCCGAGCTCGCCCACGAGATCGACGAGGCCAAGCGCAACTCCCGCTATCTGCCCGGCATCAATCTGCCGCGCACGATGTCGGCGACGCACGAGCTCGCCATCGCGATGCGGGACGTCGACCAGGTCTACCTCTCGGTCCCGAGCCAGTCGCTGCGCGAGAATCTGAAGGCCCTGCGCCCGCTGCTCGACGACAGCGACACCAAGATCGTCAGCCTGATGAAGGGCGTCGAACGCACCACGGGTCTTCGCATGAGCCAGGTCATCGAACAGGAGCTGCGTTGCGACCCCGACCGCATCGCCGTCGCGTCGGGACCGAACCTCGCACTCGAGATCGCCCGTGAGCAGCCGACGGCCGCCGTGATCTCCTCGCGCAGCCAGGAGACGGCCGAAGAGGTCGCCAGGGCCGCGCGCAACAGCTACTTCCGCACCTTCGTGAACACCGACGTGATCGGGACCGAGTTCGGAGGGGTGCTGAAGAACCTCATCGCCGTCGCGATCGGGATCGTCGACGGCGTCGGATACGGCGAGAACACGAAGGCGTCGATCATCACGCGCGGTCTCGTCGAGATGACCGACTTCGCAGTCGCGAACGGCGCCCATCCGGAGACCCTGCAGGGTCTCGCGGGCCTCGGGGACCTCATCGCGACCTGCCAGTCGCCCCTCAGCCGAAACAACACCGCCGGGCGTCTGCTCGGCCAGGGATACAGCTTCCAGGACGTCGTGAAGCAGATGCAGCAGACCGCCGAGGGCCTCGCGTCCGTCGCGCCTGTGCTGCAGCTCGCCCGCGAGTCCGAGGTGGACATGCCCATCGTCGAACAGGTGAAGATGGTGCTCGACGGGAAGATGAACCCGCGCGACATCGCACCCCACCTGACGACGGACGACGACACCCCCCAGGGTGAGAGGACCAACCATGGACAAGCAGACGGTGGTGGTGCTCTTCGGAGGGCGCTCCAGCGAGCATTCGATCAGTTCCGCAACGGCGGGCGGAGTGCTGGGCGCGATTGATCGCGACCGCTATCGGGTGATCCCCGTCGGGATCACGCGTGAGGGTGCGTTCGTCCTCGAAGACGACGACCCGGCGAAGTTCCCGCTGGATGCCGCGCATCTTCCTGAGGTGGCGGACAACGGAAGTCGCGTGCTCTGGCCCGAGCCCGGCGGAGACCGGACTCTGCGCGTGGTGCGGCCCGACGGCAAAACCGAGAGCTTCGGCGAGATCGACATCGTGCTGCCCATCCTGCACGGTCCGCACGGCGAGGACGGCACGATCCAGGGGTACTTCGACACGCTCGAGGTTCCCTACGCCGGTGGTGGGGTGCTCGACTCTGCCCTGTGCATGGACAAGCACTTCATGAAGATCGCGCTGCGTGCCGCTGGGCTCTCTGTGGCCGCCGGACTGACGGTACGTGCACGGCAGTGGGCCCAGGACGCCGCTGCCGTCCGGGATTCGGCCGCGGAGCTCGGGCTGCCGCTGTTCGTCAAGCCGGCGAGGGCCGGGTCGAGCGTCGGGGTCTCGAAGGTCGAGCGGCCCGACGAGCTCGATGCCGCTCTTGCGATCGCTTTCGCCGAGGACGACAAGGTTCTGATCGAGACCGGCGTGGTCGGCCGTGAGATCGAGGTCGCGGTACTCGAGGGCGCAGACGGCGTGCGTGCATCGCTCCCGGGTGAGATCGTGCTCACCTCGCGCGGATTCTATGACTTCGAGGGCAAGTACCTCGGTGGTGACGGTGTCGATGTGGTGTGCCCCGCCGAGCTCGAGGAGTCCGAGATCGCCGCGATCCAGGACGCCGCGATCCGGGCGTTCGAGGCCGTGGACGGCCGCGGCCTCGCTCGGGTGGACATGTTCCTCACGCCCTCAGGTGAGCTCGTCGTGAACGAGCTGAACACCATGCCCGGGTTCACGCCGATCTCGATGTTCCCGAAGTGCTGGGTCGCGTCGGGCCTCAGCTACGGCGACCTGATCTCCGAGCTGATCGAGGCGGGACTCCGCCGCTGAAGTCCGGCGTGGCGGCCGTCACAGCCGCCACGCCGCGTGCGAACACGCGTCGATTAGCCTGCGTGCGGGGGCTGGGGCGGGTACGTGCCGCTCGTCGGGGCAGCCGGGCCGGCTTGCGGCGGGTACGCGTAGGGCCCCGTCGCGGCCTGGCCGGTCGCTGCGACCTGGGCGGTCCGGTCGAGCACTGTCGGAGCGGGCGCCGCCCGATGGATCAGGGCCACCACGAGCGCGGCCAGCCATCCCCAGGTGAGTCCCCACGACACGCCTGCGGTGGCGATCTGGTAGTACTGCGTCATCGCGTACTCCGCCTGCTCCGTCGGGAGCCTCAGCGCGATGACCACGAGCGGCGCGCGTGCGGCCCCGGCGATGGCGGCCGCGACGATCACAGCGCCCCAGGTGCCGAAGAAGACTGCGGCGCCCCGGCCCGGCAGCGCCGCACGTGTGACAGAACGCACGAAGATCCACGTCAGTCCTGTCAGGACGAGAAATGCGACGAACATCGCGACGAGAGCCATCGGCTGCGCATTCGGGCGCAGCGCGAAGCCGATGGGATCCTGCAGGACGAACACGCGAGGGACGTTCGGGAGCCCCCACAGCAGGGTGAGATAGGTGATGAAGCTGCTCAGCAACGCCCCCACCCCGACCAGGATCGCTGCGACGACGGAGGTTCTGCGTGCGGGGTTGGGAATCATGCGGCGAGTCTAGGGGTCATTCGTCAGTGCCTCAGCGGCACGCTCCGCGCGTCGTCGGTTCGCCCGGCGGAGTCCGCTCAGCCCTCGTCGGAGTCGTCGGCGGTGGGAACTCTGTCCGTGCAGCGCGCGGTGGCAGGCTCGAGACCGGACTGGATGCTGGTGGAGAGACTCTCGACGACGGTGCGGAAGTCGATCTCCTCACCGCGCCGGATGATCACCTCGACCGCGGGGTCGCGACCGTAGGTCACCAGACGCTGGCGCTCCTCTTCCTGGTCGAGGACGAGCCAGTCGACGCTGCCGATCGTGGTGCACACCTCGGTCGACGGAGCTGGCGGCTCGACGCCGCAGCGGAGCACCACGGTCGGATCTCCCCACGCCCCGGTCGCCTGGGCGTCGGTCCAGACGCGGTCGAGATCCCCCACGGCGTCCGGGAGCAGGACGGAGACCTCGGCGCACGCGGGATCGTTCGCGTCGTCTGCCGGCTCCAGATGGACAGTGGTGGAGCATCCGGAGAGAGCCGCCACGAGGGCCAGAGAGCCCGCGACGACGGCGAGACGGCGAGAACGGGGCATGCTTCCAGGCTACCTTTGACTGCATGCCCTCCCGACCTCGCGATGACGATCCGACCCTCGGCGAACTGTCCGAGGGGGAGATCCTCCGAGCGATCCTCGCGCGCACCGCGCAGGCCACGCACACGCTGATCGGCCCCGGAGACGATGCGGCGGTGATCGCGGCCCCGTCGGGTTCCGTGGTCGCGACGACGGACACCCTCGTGCACGGACCGGACTTCCGACTCGCGTGGTCATCGGGGTACGACCTCGGCTGGAAGGCGGCAGCGGTGAACCTCGCAGACGTCGCAGCCATGGGCGCTCGACCGACCGCTCTGCTCGTGGCGCTGGCCGTTCCTCGCGACCTTCGGCTCTCGTTCGTCGAACGGCTCGCAGACGGGTTCCGCGACGCGTGCGCCGCTCTCGCTCCTGGGTGCGCGGTCGTCGGAGGTGATCTCACAGTGTCCGACGTGCTCACCGTCGCCGTCACCGCGCTCGGCGACCTCGAGGGACGGGAGCCCGTGACCCGTTCCGGAGCGCGCATCGGTGATGTCGTCGCGGTCGCGGGAGAGCTCGGCCACGCCGCTCACGGACTCTCGGTGCTCTTCGGGCGATTCCGCGACGGAGAGCAGCCGGTTCCGGTGAATGCCGACGCGCTGGCACCGGGAGAGAGAGCCGCCCTCGATGCGCAGCTGAGGCCGTCGCCGCCCATCGGTCTCGGCCCTTTCGCCGCGACTGCGGGCGCCACCGCGATGATGGACGTCTCCGATGGGCTCGCTCTCGATGCCCGGCGGATGGCCGCGGCTTCCGAGGTCACGCTCGCCCTGGACGGCGCTTCGCTCGGAGAGGACCCGCTGCGTGCCCTCGCCGGAGGTGAGGACCATGCGCTGCTCGCGACATTCCCGCCCGGGATGCCTCCCTCGGGGTTCCGGATCATCGGCGCGGTCATTCCACGGGGGGACCAAGACCTTCTGGTCGACGGTGCTCCCGCAGATGTGTCCGGCTGGGATCCCTACCGGGACTGGGACTCGACGTCGGGTTGAGCCGCGTCCGCGGACTGTGCGGGCTCAGCCCACCACAGCGTCGTGTCGCCGTACGTCTTCTCCCGGATCAGGTCGAGTCCCGCCGCGACGAGATCGGGCGGCGTGGAGCGGCGTGCCCGCTCGATGACGACCAGAGCATCGGGGGAGAGCAACGGGGAGAGTGCCGAGAGATCGGCGTCCATCGCCTCGTCGTCGAGGTCGTAAGGCGGGTCGGAGAACACGAGGTCGTACGGCCCCGTCGCTCGCTGCAGGAAGGCTCGCACCGCACTCTGATGCACTCGGGCCGCGGGCACTCCGGCCTTGGTGAGGACTGCGACATTGCGTCGCACGACGGCCGCCGCCTCACGGCCCTTCTCGACGAGGTCGGCACTCGCCGCTCCGCGGCTGAGAGTCTCCAGGCCGAGCGCGCCCGATCCGGCGTAGAGATCGAGGACGCGCGCTCCGTCGATCGCATCCATCGACTCCAGCGCTCCGAAGAGGGACTCGCGCACGCGGTCGCTGGTCGGTCGTGTTCCCGCGTGCGGCACGTCCAGTCTTGCTCCACGTGCCTTCCCGGCGATGATCCTCGTCACCCGTTCACGATACGACAGCCGGGGCGCACGCCGTGTCCGTGGAGCCTCCTAGACTCGGAGCATGTCGCTCACGCTCGATTCGTCTCTGGAGGAGGCGCTCGGCGCCACCCCTGCGAAGACCCTCGATCGCGCGTTCAGCATGAAGACCGTCGGCGATCTGCTCTCGCACTATCCGCGGCGGTACGCCGATCCCGGTGAGCTGACCCCGATCCGCGAACTCCCTCTCGGCGAGACGGTGACGATCGTCGCCGAGGTGCTGTCCTCGAGCGCCAGGGCGATGCGAAACCGCCGAGGAGCCATGGTCGACGTCGTGATCGGCGACGGCATCGGCAAGATGTCCCTCACCTTCTTCGCGAAGAACCTGGGGGCCGCCAAATGGCGTTCGGAAGACCTGGCCGTCGGGCGCCGTGGTGTCTTCTCAGGCAAGGTCGGCGAGTTCAACGGCATGACGCAGTTCGCGCACCCGGAATACGAGCTCTTCGATGACGAGGATGCCGCGCGGCGTCGGGCCGATGCTCGGGCGGCCGTGCTGATACCCATCTACCCGGCCACGGCGAGTCTGCAGACCTGGCAGATCGCGAAGTTCATCACGCGCGTGCTCGACGGACTCGGAGAGGTGCCTGAGCCGCTGACCGCGGAGGTCCGCACCCGGGAGGAGTTGTTGACAGCGCGCGAGGCGATCGAGCAGATCCACCGTCCTCAGACGCGCAACGACATTGATCCGGCCGTCCGCACGCTGCGCATGCATGAGGCGCTCACGTTGCAGACCGCGCTCCTGCAGCAGCGTGATGCCGTCCGGGCGCTCTCGGCGACGGCCCGACCGGCGACGCCCGGCGGGCTGCTCGAACGATTCGACGCCTCACTGCCGTACGAACTCACCCCGGATCAGCAGACGGTCGGCGCGCAGGTCGCCGAGGATCTCGTCGGATCCTGGCCGATGAACCGGCTCGTGCAGGGTGAGGTCGGCTCGGGAAAGACACTGGTCGCTCTGCGGGCGATGCTGCAGGTCGCCGAGTCCGGGGGACAGGCCGCTCTGATCGCGCCGACCGAGGTGCTCGCTGGGCAGCACCTGCGGTCGATCGCGAAGATGCTCGGACCGCAGCTGGGCCCGCTGGTCATGCCGACGCTGTTGACCGGCCAGATGCCGGCGGCGGAGCGCCGCAAGGCCGCGCTCCGGGTGGCGTCGGGGCAGGCGCTGATCGTCGTCGGCACGCATGCGCTGCTCGGCGAGAAGACGACCTTCGCCGATCTGGGTCTCGTGGTCGTCGACGAGCAGCACCGGTTCGGAGTCGAGCAGCGTGAGGCGCTGCGGGCCAAGGGATCGAGCCCGCACGCGCTGGTGCTCACAGCGACACCGATCCCGCGCACTGTGGCCATGACGGTGTTCGGCGACCTCGACACCTCGGTCATCCGGACGATGCCGAAGGGGCGAGCGGGGATCGAATCCTTCGTCGCGCCGCTGTCCGAGCACCCGGGATGGTTCAACCGGGTGTGGGAGCGCGCGGCCGAGGAGATCGCTCAGGGACGCCAGGTGTTCGCGGTGTGCGCCGCGATCGACACGACGAAGAAGACGGCGGAGGCGGGGGAGCAGCCGCTCGTCCAGCCCGAGGGTGCATCCGGTCCCCGGTGGGGCGTGGTGCAACTCGACGAGGCGCTCAAGACGCATCCGAAGCTGGGTGCTCTGCGAAGGGCTGTGCTGCACGGACGCATGCCGTCGGACGAGAAGGATGCGATCATGCAGGCCTTCGCCCGCGGAGAGATCGACCTGCTGATCGCGACCACCGTGATCGAGGTCGGAGTCGACGTTCCCAACGCCTCGACGATGATCGTGCTCGATGCCGATCGATTCGGAGTGTCGCAGCTGCATCAGTTGCGCGGCCGCGTCGGCCGAGGAGGAGTCCCGGGCCTCTGCCTGCTGGTGACCGAGGCCGAAGCCGGGTCCGTCGCACGCGAGCGGGTCGACGCGGTGGCTGCCACCCTCGACGGCTTCGCCTTGGCGGAGGTCGACCTCGATCTCCGAGGAGAGGGCGACGTGCTCGGTGCCGCCCAGGCGGGCGTCCGTTCGTCTCTCAAGCTGCTCCGGGTGGTCAAGGACTCCGGTCTGATCGTCAGGGCGCGCGAACTGGCCGAGGCGATCCTCGCCGCAGATCCGGATCTCGAGGCGAACGCCGGCCTGCGATCGGCGATCGAGCGACGCGTGAGCGACGACGATCGTGCGGCGCTGGCGAAGAACTGACCTGCAGACGACGTGCCCTAGGCTGGTGGCATGAGCAGCCGGATCGCCGTCGTCCCGGGGTCCTTCGACCCGCCGACCCTTGGTCACCTCGACGTGATCCGTCGTGCGGCGAAGCTGTATGACGAGCTCCATGTGCTCGTCGTGCACAACCCGGGCAAGGAGGCGATGCTGCCGATCGCGCAGCGGATGTCGCTGATCGAGCAGTCCATCGCCGAAGAGGGCATCGGCGACAATGTCGTCGTGGGCTCCTGGAGCATGGGGCTCCTGGTCGACTATGCGCGAGACGTGGGCGCAGGGGTCCTGGTCAAGGGGATCCGTTCGCAGATCGATGTCGCCTACGAATCGCCCATGGCGATCGTCAACCGTCACCTCGCCGACATCGAGACCGTCTTCCTGCTGCCCGACCCCGCGCATGCGCTGGTGTCGAGCTCACTGGTGCGTCAGGTCGCGGGGCTCGGCGGAGATGTCTCACCGTTCGTCCCGCCTGCGGTCGCGGCGTTCCTCGACACGGGGTCGCGCGGCATCTGAGCTTCACGGCCGAGGCATCGCGCACAGCGCGGAACCAGCCCCGCGCGACGCAGAGCCGGTACCATTGCTGGGTGCGTTCCCGAATGAGTGGCCCTTTCGTCCTCCCCGTCCGCGACATCGTCCGCAAGCCGGGCGAGATGCGCGAGCATGAGTTCTCCGTGACCCTGCGCGAAGCGTGGGGTGAGGGGATCGTGGCGTATGAAGCAGGTTCCGAGCTCGACCTGGATGTGCGTCTGGAGTCGGTTCACGAGGGCATCCTCGTGTCTGGAACGGCCGATGCGGAGTACTCCGGGGTGTGCGGAAGATGCCTGATCGACATCGCTCGGCCCGTCGAAGTCGAGTTCCAGGAGCTTTTCGCGTATCCTGGTGAGGAAGAAACTGACTTCGAGGTTCAAGACGACCACGTGGATCTTGAAACTCTAGTCAGGGATGCGGCCGTGTTGTCGCTTCCATTTCAGCCGGTGTGTCAGCCGGATTGCCCCGGACTCGATCCGAAAACGGGCGAGAGACTGACCGCGAGCACCGGAACGGAGCAGGCCGCTCCCATCGATCCTCGGTGGAGTGCGCTCCAGAACATCACAGACCAAGACGGCACGGAAGAATCTCGTGCCGCCGAGAAAGAAGAGAGCTAGTCATGGCTGGTAACCCCCCGAAGCGCAAGGTATCCCGTTCGAACACCCGCTCGCGCCGTGCGCAGTGGAAGGCGGCGCCCGTCGCGCTCGTCAAGACGATCGAGAACGGTCAGGTCGTCTACAGCCGTCCCCACCAGGCGAAGGTCGTCACCGACTCGCAGGGCACCGAGCTGTTCCTCGAGTACAAGGGCCGCAAGGTCGCCGACGTCTGAGTCGCGACTTCACGACTGTGACGAAGGTCCCTGGGGGGACGAGACCGCTCCCAGAGAAGCTCCGCGTCGATATCGACGCGGAGCTTCTGGAGTTGGCACTCACCCATCGCTCCTATGCGTACGAGCACGGCGGGATCCCGCATAACGAACGTCTCGAGTTCCTCGGAGACTCCGTGCTCGGTCAGGCCGTGACCGTGATGCTCTTCACGACCCATCCCGGTCTCGACGAGGGGGAGCTCGCCAAGCGGCGCGCGAGCGTGGTGTCGACGGTCGCCCTCGCGGAGGTCGCTCGAGGCCTCGATCTGGGCAGCCATCTGCTGCTCGGTCGCGGAGAAGAGCAGACCGGCGGTCGAAACAAGGACTCGATCCTCGCGGACACGATGGAAGCGGTGATCGGGGCGACCTACCTGTCGGCGGGTCCCGATGCTGCCACCGACCTCGTGCTGCGACTCACCGAGCCGCTGCTCGCCGACCCCGAGCGGTACGGCGCGGCCATGGATCCTAAGACGAGTCTTCAGGAGCTGGCCGCGCGACTCGGCGCGACGCCTCCCGCTTACTCGATCGAGGCGAGCGGCCCCGACCACGATCGCCGATTCGTCGCCACCGTCGCGGTCGGCGACGTCGCGATGACAGGCAAGGGCAGCAGCAAGAAGACGGCCGAGATGGCGGCGGCGCTCAGCGCCTGGCGCTTCCTCAACGAGCGTGCCTGAGCTCCCCGAGGTCGAGGTCGTCCGTGCGGGGCTCGCTCCTGCCGCGATCGGTTCCGTCATCACGGCGGTCACCGTCCTCGACGAGCGGGCGCTGACGCGCCATGCTGCGGGGCCTGCCGACTTCGTCGCTCGTCTCGAAGGGCGCACCTTCACAGACGCCTCCCGTCGAGGAAAGTTCCTCTGGCTTCCTCTCGACTCCGACGACTCGGCGCTGATCGCTCACCTCGGGATGAGCGGTCAGATGCTGCTCCGCTCCCCGGATGCCTCTGCAGAGCGGCACGAGCGGATCCGGATGAACATCGAGCATCCGCGTCACGGTGAGCTTGCGATCGTGTTCGCCGACCAGCGTACGTTCGGATCGCTCGCCGTCGATCGGCTGGTGCTCGACGGGCCGACTCCCGTGCCCACCCAGGTCGCGCACATCGCTCGCGACCCGATGGATCCCCACTTCGACGACACCGGGTTCCTTCTCACGCTGCGGCGGCGGGGGAGTGCGATCAAGCGGGTTCTCCTCGACCAGCAGGTCATCAGCGGGGTCGGAAACATCTACGCCGACGAGTCGCTGTGGGCTGCACGGATCCACCCGGAGACACGGGCGAGCTCGCTCTCCACGCAGGCGGCGATGCGCCTCCTCGCCGAGGTTCGAACGGTGCTCGCCAAGGCCCTCGCCGAGGGCGGTACAAGCTTCGACGCGCAGTACGTGAACGTGAACGGTCAGGCGGGCTACTTCGCTCACTCGCTCAACGCCTACGGTCGTGGCGGGCAGCCGTGCCCTCGGTGCGGTGGGCTCATCAGGCGTGAGGCGTTCATGAACCGATCGAGTCACTACTGCCCCCGCTGTCAGCGACGACGCTGAACGACCGCGCTGTCAGGCCGCGTGGAAGGACTGCGCGAGCAGCGGCTTGGTGACGCGGGTACTCGTCCAGACCACGGCGATGCCCACGCTCACGACGACCGCGATGGTCAGCAGCGACTCGGGAGCTGTGATGAGAGCGATGCCGAGCAGCGGGAAGACCAGCACCGCAGCGCAGAGCGCTGAACCGAGTGCGGTGATCAGCAGAGGCGACATGATCGCTCTTCTCCGTGCGCTGTCGACGGTCTCCAGCGGCATCCCGAGGTGGTGCAGGCTCCGGTGCAGGTCGCGCTGATCCAGTACCGATGCGGCCTGGTTCACTCCGACCGATGCCGCGACCATGAGGAACGAGGCGACGAGGGTGATGAGAAGGCCGGTTCGCATGTCAGCCGCGAGAGCGGCATCCGCGCCGTCGAGTCCCTCGCTGCCCATCACGTTCATCAGGGAGACGCCGGTCCCGGCGAACACCGCCATGAAGCTGGCCATCGCGATTCCACTCACCTGGCGCCATGCGGCTTTCGGAGAGTCCAGCACCATCCGCGCCGCGAGCAGCCGATCCGCCCTCTCGGCGCGCCGCAGCTGACGGGAGGCGGTGACCTTGAGCACCCACGGACCGATCACATTGAGGACCGCCAGAGCGACCGCGAACAGGACCGCCAGCACGACGATCGTGGTCGTGAAGCCCGCGATCGAGGGGAAGATCTTCACGAGGACGAAGACGATCGCGATCACCGAGACTCCGATGATCGCGCGAAACCAGTGCACGGACGAGGTGGTCGTGCGAAGCCGCACGCCGAGGGGCGAGATGATGACCCTCCGGAGTCCGAGCGCGGCGCTGCCGGCGGCGACGAGCAGGATTCCGCCTACGACAGCGAGGACGCCGACCGGTGGCAGCAGCACTGCGTCGAGGCCGAGCGCCGCCCCACGGAAGGGGATGAGTCCGATGAGGGGAGAGATCGCGAGATACGCGAAGATCCCCACGAGCGCGCCCACAGCCGCGACGAGGACGGATTCGATCACGGTAGCCACGCTGACGCCCAGCGGCGTGACGCCGAGAAGGCGGAGGGTCGACAGCCGTTCGTCCCGGCGCCGCGCGGAGAGCCGGGCTGCGGCACCGCCGAGGTTCGCGAGCGGGACCACCAGGAGCACCAGTGCGATGGCGGCGAGAGCCTGATACAGAGGACCGTAGCCGTCCGTCCATGTCCAGAAGGACTGCGCTCCGCCGACGACGGTGAGCACGAGAGCCGTGACGATCGAGAAGGCAGTGGCGGGAAGGACGATCACAGCGGTCTGCCCCTTGGCAGGACGGAGCAGGAGACCGAGCACAGACGTATTCATGCCTGCACCGCCGACGTCGTGATCTGGCCGTCGCGGACCGAGACGATCCTCGAGCAACGCGCTGCGACCTCCGGATCATGCGTGACGACGAGCAGGGTCCGGCCCTGTCCGGTGGTCGACCAGAGCAACGCGTTCATCACCTCCTGCGATGTGTGCGAATCGAGCGCACCGGTCGGCTCGTCGGCGAACACGAGGTCGGCGCCGGTGGCCTGGGCGCGAGCGATCGCGACGCGTTGCGCCTGCCCGCCCGACAACTCACCGATCCGTCGGTCCTCCATTCCGGCGAGCCCGAGAGCGGCGAGCCATGACGCCGCGTGCGCCACGGCATCCGCTCGTTTCACCCCGTTGATCATCGAGGCCAGCGCGACGTTCTCCACTGCGGTGAGTTCGGGAATCAGCAGACCCTGTTGGAAGACGAACCCGAACCGTTCGCGTCGCAGCCGCGACCGTGCCGATTCGCCGAGGCCGGCGAGCTGGACCGGACCGCCGCTGGAGGGCTGGAAGGACACAGTGCCGCTGTCGGGGGTGATGATCCCGGCGAGCACGTGGAGGAGTGTCGTCTTCCCGGATCCGGATGCACCCATGATCGCCACGGACTCGCCACGATGGATGTCGAGATCGACTCCGGCGAGTGCGCGAGTGGTGCCGTAGGACTTCGTGAGGGATCGGGCTTCGAGGACGGATGCGTTCATGCTTCCAGCCTCGCGAGCGGCTCCGACCGGTGCATCGGCCCGGCGGATGATCCCCGTCGAACCGCGTACACCGATCGGATGATCTCGGTCAGATCCTCTTCTGCCACGCTCCCGCGTAGGAGACCGCGGTGAACCCGATCGCCTCGTTGATGCCGAGCATCGGACGGTTCTCCTCGGCGTTGAACGTCGAGACCACAGGCGAGAGGGGCATCAGCTCGCGCCAATTCAGGAGGTTGGCGCATTTGACGAGTGCTCCGAGACGGTGCCCCCTGTGCTCGCTCGAGACGAGCGTCCCGAGCTGATGCGTCACCCCCGTGCGGTCCGACGCGATCAGGAGCTCGTTGTAGGCGACGAGGTCGCCGCTCGGGACGTGCTGCACCGCGACGACCGACAGTGCCTGACCCGCGCCGGTGAGGCGCTTCTCCCGTCGGACGACGCGGTCGGCGTCCCAGACCTCGGCGACGAAGTCCATCTCGCCGCTCGGTGCGTCCGTCGAGAGACGTGCGAGGATCGCCGCATAGCCCTCGCGGTGCTCGGGTGGCGTCGGAGCGAGCCACTGCAGCACCCGGTAGTCGGGTCCTGCCGCGGCCTGCGCGGTCTCCATCGCCTCGCGGAGGGGAGCCGGGTCCGAGCGCAGATCGAACTCACTGTTGCGCTCGACCTGCTCGAACTCGTAACCACGGGCCTCGAGGGCATCCGACAGCGGGATCGCCGGGATGCGTCCCCATCCGGTTCGCGGAACGATCATCCGCTCGGCTTCGACCGGGCGGTGGAGCGTCCAGATCTGCATGAGTGAGCGACCGTGCGCGCGCGCCTCCGTCTCCGCGAGCGAGAGCAGCGCATCCTCGACGCCGCGTCCCCAGTGGCGCTCCGGCACCATCAGATCCACCTCCGCCGCATGGGCGTCCTCCTCCTGCGCGTAGTCGATCGTGATCATCCCCACGATCTCGTCTCCGAGGCGGGCGACGAACCCGGTATGCAGAGTGTCGGTGCTGTCCTGCCACCCGGCCAGCAGCTGAGCGGCTTCGGGCGCGATGTCGGGCAGACCGACCAGCTCGTCGCAGATCTGGCGGTTGAGGTTCCCGTACGCACGAAAGTCGGCGCCGTCGGCATCGTCCAGCGATTTCGGGATGTTCAACGCAGAGATCGTCAGTGCGATGGTCGTCATATCAGTTCCTTCTTCCAGGCGCCTTCGTAGGCGATGGCGGCGAAGCCCATGGCTTCGTTGATGGAGAGCATGGGGCGGTTCTCCTCCGCGTTGTAGGTGATCACTTCCCGCGACTCCGGAGCGACGTCGCGCCAGGCGAGCAGGGCGGCGCACTTCACGAGCTGCCCGAGACGGTGCCCGCGATGCTCGACCAGCACGAGAGTGTCGTGCTGGTGCGTGGTCGCGGTGAGCACCGGTCCGATTCCGAGTTCGGTGAACGCGGTCAGCTCACCCGTGGGGATGTGCTGGGCGAGCGTGACCTGCATCGTCTGGCCCATCTCGTCGATGCGCTTCTCCCCGTCGATCAGACGCTGGGCGTCCCAGGCCTCCTCGTCGGTCTCGAGGTCGCCGGACGGGGCGTCCGTCGACATGCGGGACTTCAGCCACGCGTAGCCGTCGACATGCTCGGGCGGGGTGGGAAGCATCCACTGGATCACGCGGTAGTCCGACGAGAACGCGCGGGCCTCCTCGTACAGTGCTCGCGCGCCAGCGAGGGTCTCCGATGCGAGATCGAGGCGGCTCACCCGATACACCTGCTCGAGGGCGAAGCCGTGGCGTGTGAGGAACCGGGCAACATGGTCATCCGGCACACTGCCGAAGCCGGTGCGAGCCTTCAGCCGCGGACCGTCGCTCGCCGGCTGCTCCGTCCAGTTCTGGATGACGGTGCGACCGTGCTCCCGTGCGACGGCCTCGATATGAGGCAGGGCGGCCGTGCCGATCCCGCGCCCCCAGACCCGCGGATGGATCTCGATCGACGCGATCGCCACTCGAGATCCCTCCTCATGGGGGATGTCGACGACGGCGCGGCCCACCGTCTCGTCACCGACTCTGACGGCCCACACCACAGTGGTGCGCTCCTTGCGGGAACGCAGCAGAGGCAGCAGCGCCTCAGGTGTGAGGTCCTGGTCGGTGCGGCCGGTGAGTTCGCGGTAGACGGCGTTGCGGACGCGGGCGAGTTCGCGGAACTCGCCCGCGTCCGCTGCATCCGCCCGTGCCGGCAGCACGAGCGGATGCAGCGATGCATCATCGGTGAGGGGAATGCCCATGGTGATCTCCAGGTCAGCGCAGCTGACGCTGCAGGTCGTACGTGAGCAGTGCGAGCGTCTCGACGGCTGCGCGGTCTCGACGTTCGAGAGGCGAGCCGTCCGAGTAGACCGGAGCCGACGTGCGGCGTTCCCGGCGAGGACGCTGAGCCCTCTGGAGCAGCCACAGGCCGATCCGGAGGGAGAGACGGTCCGCGAGCGCGAGGCGCCGCAGTTCGTCGGGTGCGGGGATGTGGAGGACCTGTTGGCCCTCGGTATCCGGAGGGTGGGTGATGTTGCGGTACAGCGTGGTATTCACGGTGATCCTTCGAGATGAGTGGTGTGGATGGGTGAAGCGAGCACCGGCGCAGAGCACCGAGAGGTGTCGTGGCGGGTGCGGAGAGTCGAGAGCCCGGGTCGCGAGAAGGCGATCGCCGGGATCGGCGGGGATCCGTGATCCGAGGACGGATCAGAGGATGGGCGCGGTGACACGCGGCTGAGGGATGCCCCTCACGGGGCGGCGACCTGCGGCTGGCGCAGGGCAGAGTCCTCGGGCTGCGGTTCTACGAGAGCGCAGTGGTGCGGACGCCGGCGGTTACCGAGTGCGCAAGACGCGGCGCGAATGGCGCGGCGAGGCCAGTGGCCTGTGCGGTGAGTGTGATCATCATCGGTAACCTCCTTTCGTGTGGCGATCCGGAGGTTACGGTAGCGAAACCCGGGCGTGTCCGTCAAGCACCTTCGGCGTGGATCGGCGTGTCGCGCCCTGTCCCGGTTCGATCGGGACCCGCGAGGGATGCCGTTCCTGAGGCGCGATTCCGGTAGCGTATGGGCGTGATTCACCCCCGAAGCGCGGTACGCGCATGCATCTGAAGAGCCTGACCCTCAAGGGGTTCAAGTCCTTCGCGCAGCCCACGAGTTTCGTGTTCGAACCGGGTGTCACCTGCATCGTCGGACCCAACGGGTCGGGCAAGTCCAATGTCGTCGACGCCCTGGCCTGGGTCATGGGCGAGCAGGGCGCCAAGACTCTTCGCGGCGGCAAGATGGAGGACGTCATCTTCGCCGGTACCTCGACCAGGGGCCCGCTCGGCCGCGCAGAGGTGCAGCTCACGATCGACAACAGCGACGGGGCTCTGCCCATCGAGTTCGCCGAGGTGACGATCAGCAGGACGTTGTTCCGCAACGGGTCGAGCGAATATGCGATCAACGGCGAGAACTGTCGACTGCTCGATCTGCAGGAGCTGCTCAGCGACTCGGGACTCGGTCGCGAGATGCATGTCATCGTCGGTCAGGGACGTCTCGACACCGTGCTCCAGGCATCGCCCGAGGATCGTCGGGGCTTCATCGAGGAGGCCGCGGGAATCCTCAAGCACCGGCGCCGCAAGGAGAAGACACTCCGCAAGCTCGATGCGATGGAGACGAACCTCACCCGCCTGAGCGATCTCGCCGGTGAGATCCGGCGCCAGCTGAAGCCGCTCGGACGGCAGGCGGAGATCGCGCGCGAGGCGCAGACCATCGCAGCCGTCGTCCGCGACGCCAAGGCGCGTATCTTCGCCGACGACGTCGTGGCGCTGCGCACTGCTCTCGCCGACCACACGCGCACCGAGCACGAACGGCATACCGAGCGTCTGGTGCTGTCTGACCAGGCGGAGGCGGTGCGCGGAAGCATCGCGCGCCTCGAGCAGGACCAGAACTCGGTCGCCGTCGACCAGGCGAGGGGAGTCGCCTTCGGCCTCGAGCAGGTGCAGGAGCGGATGCGAGGGCTCTACACCCTCGCAAATCAGCGCCTCGCGCTCCTCGGATCCGAAGAGGATGACGCTTCGGTGACCGCCGTGACGGTGACGCAGAGCACGATCGACGAGGCGAAGGACGAGATCACCGCGATCTCAGCGGGCCTCGGCGACGCCCAGGACGCGGCGGCGGTCGCGAGCCGCGAGGTCGTGAACGCCCGAGCCGAGCTCGACACGCTCGATGTGGACATCGCCGAGCAGAGCGCCCTGGTGTCTGAGTACGACATGCGGCTCAGCGCGCTTCGTGGGACGGCTGATGCTGCGGCATCGGCCCTCGCCGCGGTTCGCGGTGCGGTGCTGCGTCAGGAGAACGCTCTGGAGGCCGCGAACGCACGTCGTCGCGAGGCCGCCGAGGCACTCGAGTCGGTCGATGAGGCCGAAGCGCCCGAGGGTACGGCGGCGGAGCACGCGGCCGCATACGAGACCGCGCAGCGGGCCGCGACAGCCGCGGAGACCGAACGCGAGACGCTCAGGGAGCGACTGCATGCGGCCGAGCGCGAGGTCGACTCGCTCACGGCGAAGTCGGCGGCACTCGGAAGCGCGCTCGCGATCTCGGGCGGCGCGGCCGAGATCGTGAAGAGCGGGGGCGCCGGCATCCGCGGACTTGTTGGTGACTCCGTCCAGGTCAGAGCGGGGTTCGAAGCCGCGATCGCGGCAGTGCTCGGTCCTCTCGCCGAAGGGGTGCTCGTGGACCGGGCATCTGACGCCTTCGTTCTCGCGAACGAGGCTGCGGAGCAGCGCCGGGGGGTCGTCGACTTCGTCGTCGCCGAAGCCATGCGACCCGCTGTCGATCTGCCCTCCCTCGACGGAGTGACGCGCGCGATCGACACGGTGACCGCTCCGGACGGGGTGCTCGGGATACTGTCGCACGTCCTGATCGCCGAAGGGCTCGACGCTGCGCGCACGGCCCGCGCGGCGCTCGACGCGACCGGCGACACCACGACGACCATCGTCACCACCGGGGGCGATGTGATCACCGCCCAGACACTGCGAACGGGCTCCGGAGGAGAGCGCTCGCGTCTCGAGCTCGCGGCCGAGCGCGATGCGGCGAACGATCGTCTCGCAGAGGTTCAGGTCATCGTCGATTCACTGCGAGAAGCGCGCGAAGACGCGAACGAGTCCGTCGAGAGCACCCGCCGCAACGCCAAGGACGCCCTTCGATCGCTTCGCGAACACGATGCTGCCCTTGCGAGCCACGCCGAGCAGATCAACCGCATCACGGTGATGCACGAGTCCGCCGTCGCTGAATGCGAGCGTCTGGAAGTGGGCCTCGCTCAGGCTCAGTCCGCGGTCGAGGATGCCGAGGCGAAGGCCGAGGCAGCCAAGGTCGAACTCGAGGCGGCGGTGTCGGCACCGCGACCGGTGTTGGACGCATCAGCGCGTGACGGGCTGCTCGACGCCCTCGAACTCGCACGCGAGGGTGAGGTCCGAGCACGGCTCGAGATCGAGACGCTGCGCGAGCGGGTGCGCGCTGCGCAGGCGCGTGTCGCGAGCCTCGAACGTCAACGGGAACAGGAGCGCGACGCGGCCGCTGAGGCCGCCCGCCGCGCCGTGATCCGGCGTGCACAGCGAGAGGCGGCGTCCGGCGTCGCCGACGAGCTCCCGCGCATTCTCGACTCGATCGACCGATCGGTCACGGAAGCACGGGTCGCCCTGGCCGAGGCCGAGGCCGCGCGATCCGCACAGAACCAGGAACTCACCGCTCTGCGAGTACAGGAGACGTCTCTTCGAGAACGGCTCGCCGGGCTCACCGAGAGCGTGCACGGGCTCGAACTGCAGATCCACGAGAAGAAGCTCCACCTCAACAGCCTGCTGGAGCGCGTCGCGTCCGAGCTCGCGCTCGACGAAGATATTCTCGTTGCGGAATATGGTCCCGACCAGCTGGTTCCCCGCGATCCGGGTGTCGAGCACACCGAAGACGAGCTCGCAGACGACACCGCGATCCCGTTCGATCGGCGCATCCAGCAGCGTCGCCTCGCCGATGCCGAGCGCAAGCTCGCACAGCTCGGACGCGTGAACCCGCTGGCGCTCGAGGAGTTCGCGGCGCTCGAACAGCGTCACGCGTTCCTGACTGAGCAGCTCGCCGACTTGACGCAGACCCGACAGGATCTGCTGACGATCATCGCCGACCTCGACGAGCGCATGCAGACGATCTTCGCGAGCGCGTTCGAGGACACCAGGTTGGCCTTCGGCGAGGTCTTCCCATTGCTGTTCCCCGGCGGATCGGGAAGCATCTCGCTGACCGATCCCGACAACATGCTCACGACGGGCATCGAGGTCTCGGTGCGTCCCGTGGGCAAGAAGATCGAGCGTCTGTCGCTGCTCTCTGGTGGCGAGCGCTCGCTCGCGGCGGTCGCCCTGCTGGTCGCCATCTTCAAGGCGCGCCCGAGCCCGTTCTACATCCTCGACGAGGTCGAGGCTGCCCTCGACGACGCCAACCTCGGCCGACTGCTCACGGTCTTCGAGCAGCTCCGCGAGAGTTCGCAGCTGCTCGTGATCACGCACCAGAAGCGCACCATGGAGATCGCGGACGCCCTATACGGCGTCTCGATGCGACAGGACGGCGTATCCGCTGTCGTCGGTCAGCGTGTCGGGGACCGCGCAGCTGCCGCCGGCTGACCCGAGGAGCAGGTGTATATCCGCAGAACTCCGAAGTTGTGCTCAGAGCGTAGGCGTGGGCCGCAAGCGCTCGAGGCGCTACCCGTAGGCTGGAGTCATGGCGGAGAAGTCCTGGTCCCTCACCCGTGCGCTGCGCGGGATGTTCGTCAAGCCCACGATCGACGAGACGACGTGGGAAGATCTCGAGACGGCGCTCATCACCGCCGACTTCGGCCCCGACATCAGCGAGCGCGTCGTCGACGAGCTCCGCGAGAAGGTGGAGCGGTTCCGCACGACCGACCCCCAGGACCTGCAGCGGATGCTTCGCGAGACCCTCGAGGAGCACTTCGCCAAGTTCGACACGACCCTGAAGCTCACCGAACGCCCCGCCGTCGTGCTGGTCGTCGGCGTGAACGGGGTCGGCAAGACCACCACCATCGGCAAGTTCACCAAGTTCCTGCGCGGCTTCCAGCGCAGCGTCGTCGTCGGCGCCGCTGACACGTTCCGCGCGGCCGCCGTCGACCAGCTCGCCACGTGGGCGCAGCGCGGGGGAGCGGCCATCGTCCGCCCACAGCAGGAGGGCCAGGATCCGGCCTCCGTCGCATACCAGACCATCGAGTACGCGCAGCGTGAAGGCATCGAGATCGCGATCATCGACACGGCCGGCCGGCTGCACACCAAAGGCGGCCTGATGGACGAGCTCACCAAGATCCGCCGGGTCATCGAGAAGCAGGCGCCGATCAGCGAGGTCCTGCTCGTCCTCGATGCCACCACGGGCCAGAACGGCGTCATGCAGGCCGAGGCGTTCCTCGAGCACGCGGGTGTCACCGGCCTCGTCCTGACCAAGCTCGACGGCTCCGCGAAGGGCGGCTTCGTGCTGGCCGTGCAGGAGCGCACCGGCATCCCCGTGAAGCTGCTCGGACAGGGCGAGGGCATCGACGATCTCACCGGATTCACCCCCCATGTCTTCGTCCAGTCGCTCGTCGGCTGAGCACAGGACTACCGCCGCGAGCACGAGGCTGGTTTCATAGCGTTATGGCGATCGAACACGACTACTTCGGACTCCTGTCCTCGGGACCGGACGGCTCGATCTTCTGGTCTGAGACGGTGGAGCTCGGCGACCAGAGCGTCACCGTCGATCTCACGGCTCCTGACCAGGACGACGTCTCCGCTGACGCCCTCGACATCGCGGCGTCCCTCATCGCCGGGCTCGAGAGCGTCGACGCGACATCACGGCGCGGCATGCTCTCGGAGGTCGACGATCGCACGAGCGAGGTGACCGAGTACATCCTGCAGCAGCAGGAGGCCTACGGAGACGAGCTCGAAGACGTCCTGGTCGATGTGAGCGGCGACGCCGCCGTCGACATCATCCGCTCGCTGCGGCTGATGAGCATGACGATCCTGGCCGATGAGCACGGAGGTTCCGAGCCTTTCGCCGTCCTCGAGTACGCGCTCGACGCCGGCACGACCGATGACGTGCTGCTCGTGAACCTCGGTTCCGACGGCAGCGTGCAATCGGTCATGAGCGCCGACTGACGCTCATGACCGCTCAGGCGTTTCAGACCGCCTGAGCGAAGCCGAGATCGGCGCTGTCGGCGATGTGGGCCAGATGCGCGGGGATCTCGCGCCCCTTCGACACCATCGACTGCGCCCAGAGCCGGCCCGCGCGGTACGAGGAACGCACCAGGGGCCCCGCGAGAACACCCAGGAAGCCGATCCGCTCGGCTTCTTCCTTGAACTCCACGAACTCCGTCGGCTTGACCCAGCGGGCGACCGGCAGATGGCGAGGCGACGGCCTCAGGTACTGCGTGATGGTGATGATGTCGCATCCTGCGTCGTGCAGGTCGTTGAGAGCCTGGACGACCTCTTCGGGCTCTTCGCCCATTCCGAGGATCAGGTTCGACTTGGTGATGAGTCCGGCGTTCCGGCCCTGCGTGATCACGTCGAGTGAGCGCTCGTAGCGGAAGGCCGGGCGGATGCGCTTGAAGATGCGCGGCACGGTCTCGACGTTGTGGGCGAACACCTCGGGGCGGGCGTCGAAGATCTGCCCGAGGAAAGCCGGGTCGGCGTTGTGCTCGTTGGCGAGCAGCTCGACGCCCGTGTTCGGGTTGAGCTCGTGGATCTTGCGGACCGTCTCGGCGTTGAGCCATGCGCCCGTGTCCGGCAGGTCGTCCCGCGCGACGCTCGTGACCGTGGCGTAGCGCAGGTTCATGCGCACGACGCTCTCCGCGACTCGTCGCGGTTCGTCGGTGTCGTAGGCGTCGGGCTTGCCGGTGTCGATCTGGCAGAAGTCGCAGCGCCGAGTGCACTGCGAGCCGCCGATGAGGAACGTCGCCTCCCGGTCCTCCCAGCACTCGAAGATGTTGGGGCAGCCGGCCTCCTGACAGACCGTGTGAAGGTCCTCGCTCTTCACGAGCGAGTGCAGAGCCGTGTACTCGGGCCCCATCTTCGCCTTCGTCTTGATCCATTCGGGCTTGCGCTCGATGGGGGTCTCGGCGTTGCGGATCTCGAGGCGGAGGAGCTTGCGCCCTTCGGGTGCGGCGGTCATGCGGGAACTCCTGCGTGGTCGGCGGGCGAGTATTCGGCGAGGAAGGCGGCGGAGACTGCGTCGACGATGTCCGTGGGGGAGACATCGGCGCCGACGACCTCGCTGACGGTCGTCACTCCGGCGTCGGTGATGCCGCAGGGGATGATGCCCTGGAATCCCGAGAGGCTGTTGTCGCAGTTGATCGCGAACCCGTGCATCGTGACTCCCTGCTGCACGCGCACGCCGATGGCAGCGACCTTGTCTTCGGAGAGGGGGCGACGCACCCACACGCCGCTTCGGCCATCCACCTGGTATCCGTCGACACCGAGCGGTCGGAGGACATCGATGAGGATGCGCTCGAGCCGGCGGACGTGTGCGACGACGTCCATGGGCTCCGGCAGCCGGACTATCGGATACCCGACCAGCTGCCCCGGCCCGTGCCATGTGATCTTGCCGCCGCGGTCGACATCGATGACCGGAGTGCCGTCCTGCGGTCTCTCCCGCGGTTCCGTGCGCTTCCCGGCGGTGTACACGGCTTCGTGCTCGAGGAGGATGAGGGTGTCAGGGCGCGTGCCGTCCACCACATCGGCGTGGGTGCGGCGCTGCAGATCCCACCCGTCCGCGTAGGGAACGTAGGCCGGAGCGAGTCCGGGGGTCAGGATGTCGAGCATGATGAGGTCGCTCTCATTCAATAATTGGATTGCGTCTAAGAATACTCCACCTCTCGATCCCCGGCACGCGGCAGCGACGCGCGGTAGCGTGTGAGCATGAGCAGCACGAGCCGAGCAGGGCGCCCCAAGGCGTCTTCGCGCGAGACCCTCGCCGAGGCTGCCTGCGAGCTGTTCCTCGAGCGCGGCTACGACGCGACATCCGTCGCCGACATCACTCAGCGAGCGGGAGTGAGCCGTTCGAGCTTCTTCAACTACTTCTCATCCAAGAGCGACGTGCTGTGGTCCGGGCTGGATGACCGCATCTCGAGCGCGGTCGAGGACCTCGTCACGGTCCCCGCCGATCGCGATGGGACGGAGGTCCGGCGGATCCTGACGGGCCTCGTCGACGGCTTCGCTCCCGACAGCCTCGCTCTGGCGATGACGAACTCGTCGGCGATGGGGCTCGACGACGAGCTCGAACAGGATGCCGCGCTGCGCCAGGCCCGACTCGCGGCGGCGCTCGCGGATCTCGCGCGCCGCTCGGGCGTCGCGCCTCTTCCGGCCGACATCGTGGCTGCGACCTGGTCTGCCGCGGTTCTCGCTGCCGTGCGGGCATGGGCGGAGGGTGGTGCAGGACGCGGATCGGTGGGCGACAGGTTCGCCGAAGCGGTTCGCATGATCGACCGGCTCCCCTGGGGTTCCGCACCCGCCTGACCGACGACACAGACGAAACCGCCTGAGTGCGCCGTGAGCGCGGAGAACCGGTGAGATTCGCGTAAACTCGGTCTCACCATGGCTACCTTTGGCACGCTCTCCGATCGGCTCACCGAGACCTTCCGCAATCTGCGCACGAAGGGAAAGCTCACCGCGGCCGACGTCGACGGCACTGTGCGCGAGATCCGTCGCGCCCTGCTCGACGCCGACGTCGCGCTCTCCGTCGTGAAGGAGTTCACCGCCAAGGTGCGCGAGCGCGCTCTCGGCGACGAGGTCAACAAGGCGCTCAACCCGGCGCAGCAGGTCGTGCAGATCGTCAACGAGGAGCTGGTCCAGATCCTCGGCGGCGAGCAGCATCGACTCCAGTTCGCCAAGACCGCACCGACCGTGATCATGCTCGCCGGTCTCCAGGGATCGGGAAAGACCACGTTCGCGGGCAAGCTCGCGAAGCAGCTCGAGGGTGAAGGGCACACGCCCCTCCTCGTCGCCGCCGACCTCCAGCGCCCGAACGCCGTCAATCAGCTCCAGGTCGTGGCGGAGCAGGCCGGTGCCACCGTCTACGCTCCCGAGCCGGGCAACGGCGTCGGCGACCCGGTCAAGGTCTCCCGCGACGGCGTGGAGTACGCCCGCCGCCAGCAGCACGACGTGGTCATCATCGACACCGCCGGCCGTCTCGGCGTCGACGCCGAGCTCATGAAGCAGGCGTCCGACATCCGCAAGGCGACCGACCCGGATGAGGTGCTGTTCGTCATCGACGCCATGATCGGTCAGGACGCGGTCAACACGGCCAAGGCATTCCAGGAGGGTGTCGACTTCACCGGTGTCGTCCTGTCGAAGCTCGACGGCGACGCGCGCGGTGGAGCCGCGCTGTCTGTGGCGTCGGTCACCGGTCGGCCCATCATCTTCGCGTCGACCGGAGAGCGTCTCGAGGATCTCGAGCCCTTCCACCCCGACCGCATGGCCAGTCGGATCCTCGACCTCGGCGACATCCTCACCCTCATCGAGCAGGCCCAGCAGGCCTTCGACGAGGACGAGGCCGTCAAGATGGCCGAGAAGCTCGCCACAGAGCAGTTCACGCTCGAGGACTTCCTCGACCAGCTCCAGCAGATGAAGAAGATGGGGTCGATGAAGAAGATGCTGGGGATGCTCCCCGGCATGGGACAGATGAAGCAGCAGCTCGAGGACTTCGACGAGCGGGAGATCGATCGCACCGAGGCGATCATCCGCTCGATGACCCCTGGTGAGCGCCGCAACCCCAAGGTCCTCAACGGGTCGCGTCGTCTGCGCATCGCGCGTGGTTCCGGTATGACCGTGACCGACGTCAACCAGCTCGTCCAGCGCTTCGACCAGGCCGCGAAGATGATGAAGACGGTCGCCCGCGGTGGCACCCCGAACATCCCGGGAATGGGATCGATGCCCGGCATGGGCAAGCCCGGGGCGTCGTCGAAGCGTGGCAAGAAGGGCAAGTCGTCCGGAGGGTCCCGCTCGGGCAACCCGGCGAAGCGAGCGGCCGAGAACGCGGGGCTCGCCACCGCGTCCACCCCGACCGGGTCCGGATTCGGTCTGGGCGGGGCGAAGGCGCCCAGCGAGGCAGACCTCGCCGAGATCCAGAAGCTCTTCGGCAAGAACTGACGTCACTCAGGCGCGGGATGCAGGCAGCGAGTGCTCCCGAGCAAGGGTCGGTGACCGGCGCGGCGTTCTGAGTGTCGTCAGCTGTCCCACGACGAGGGCGACCAGTACCAGAGCGATTCCGAGCGCCTGAAGCGGTGTGAACGACTCGGCGGCCACGAATGTGCCCAGCAGCGTCGCGACCACAGGGGAGAGCAGAGCGAGCAGCCCGGGGGCGATGACCGGCAACAGCTGGATCCCGCGGAACCACAGCGGGTAGGCCAGCAGTCCTCCCACCGAGCCCAGCCACACGTATCCGAGCACCGCGCTGCCGTCGATGGTGGCAGGAACACCTTCGAGGAGCAGGGTGAGCGGGAGGAGGACGAGACCGCCCGCGGTCAGCTGCCACCCTGCGTATGCGAGCGCTCCGACGCCTGCAGGACGGCCCCAGTGCTTGGTGAGGATCATTCCGAGAGCGGTGGCGGTCACGCCCCCGAGCGCCGCGAGGATGCCGAGGGCGTCGAGCTGCGCGGCCGGACCCAGCACGACGAGAGCGACGCCCCCCGTTCCCGCGACGGCAGCAGCGCCGGTGAGCGGGCGGATCCGGTCGCGGAGCACGAGCGCGCTCATGCCGAGGATGATCATCGGCTGTGCTCCCGCAACGGCCGCGGCGACTCCACCGGGCAGTCGCTCGGCGGCCAGGAAGAGCAGGGGGAAGAACGCCCCGATATTGAGGCTTCCGAGCACGAGGGACTTCAGCCACCAGCCGCCCGACGGGAGGGTCCTGCCGATCATCAGGGCGATGAGCCCCGCGGGGAGCGCGCGGAGCAGCCCAGCCAGGAGGGGATGGCCAGCGGGGAGCAGCTCCGTCGTCACGAGGTACGTGGTGCCCCAGGAGAGTGGCGCCAGCGCCGTGAGGAGCAGGACGGACATGCGTGTCATGTCTTCAGCCTGAACTCTTTCTCATGATGAGTCCAAGCCATGGTTGTCACGGCTTTCATGAAGAGAGATCATGAAGATGTGGATCTCCAGCAGCTGAAGTATGTCGTCGAGGTGGCGTCCGCGTCGAGCTTCACGCGAGCTGCCGAACGGTGCTTCGTCACGCAGTCCGCGCTCAGCCATCAGATCGCTGCCCTCGAGCGGGAGCTCGGGCAGCGTCTCTTCGTCCGCACGAGCCGCAGTGTCCGGACGACCGAGGCGGGGGAGGCCTTCCTCGTTCACGCGAAGACGGCGGTGATGGCGGCCGACGAGGCCCGTGAGGCCGCGGCCGCGGCTGCTGGCCGGGTCGTGGGCACGCTCCGCCTCGGCGTCATTCCGACAGCGAGTGCGGTTTCAGTGCCGCGGGTCATCTCCGGCTTCCGCGAGGCGCATCCTGATGCTCGGGTCGAGCTCTCCGTCGGCAACAGCAACGCCCTCGCAGACGCAGTGCGGCGGGGCGAGCTCGATATCGCGCTGCTGGGCCTGCGCGAGGAGTCCGTGCCGACCGGGGTCTCCTTCCGGGAGCTCGGTCGCGAGCGCCTGGTCGTCGCAGTGCCGCCGACGCATCTCCTCTCGGCTCGGGCCCGCGTCCGGCTCGCTGACCTCGCAGATGAGGTCTTCGCGGACTTCCCCGCCGGCACGTCAGGGCGTGCGCAGGGAGACGCGGCATTCGCGGCATCCGGTATCTCGCGCGATGTGGCTTTCGAGGCCGATTCGTCGGAGCTGCTCCTCGGACTCGTCTCGGAGGGTCTCGCGGTCGCGCTCCTCGCGCCGGGGGTGATCGCCGCGTCGTCCACGGATGCGGTCGCCGTCGAGCTGGGCGACGGCCCGGTCCGAGTCCAGTACGTCGCGTGGGACGACCGTGCGCCGCGCAGCGTCGCGACCGCCTTCCTTCGTGTCCTCGACTCCGCGACAGGCGCCGGGGGAGACGAAACGGGCCCGGAGGAATCCTCCGGGCCCGCCTCCTCAGCACTCTGAGGTCACTTCACGTCTTCGTCGACCCAGTCCATCGACTTGCTGACGGCCTTGCGCCACAGACGAAGCTGGCGGTCGCGCTCGGCGTCCTCCATCGACGGCTCCCAACGGCGGTCCTCCTGCCAGTTGGCGGACAGGTCGTCCAGGCCGTTCCAGAAGCCCACGGCGAGTCCTGCGGCGTACGCGGCGCCGAGTGCCGTCGTCTCGGCGACGACCGGGCGCACGACAGGCACACCGAGGACGTCGGCCTGGAACTGCATCAGCGCGTCGTTCGCGACCATGCCGCCGTCGACCTTGAGCTCGGTGAGGTCGACGCCTGCGTCGGCGTTGACCGCGTCGAGCACGTCGCGGGTCTGGAATGCGACGGCCTCGAGCGCTGCGCGAGCGATGTGGTTCTTGTTCGCGTAGCGGGTGAGGCCCACGATCGCGCCGCGTGCGTCAGGACGCCAGTACGGAGCGAACAGACCCGAGAACGCGGGCACGATGTACACGCCGCCGTTGTCGTCGACCTGCTTCGCGAGCTCTTCGACCTCGGGAGCGGATCCGATGATGCCGAGCTGGTCGCGGAGCCACTGGATCAGGGACCCGGTGACGGCGATCGAGCCCTCGAGCGCGTAGTGCGTCGGTCCGTCGCCGAGCTTGTAGCCGACGGTGGTGAGCAGCCCGTTCTTCGAGTGGACGATCTCCTCGCCCGTGTTGAAGATCAGGAAGCATCCGGTGCCGTAGGTGTTCTTGCTCTCACCGGTGTTGAAGGCGGCCTGGCCGAACGTCGCGGCCTGCTGGTCGCCCAGGATGCCGGCGATCGGCGTCTCGCGCAGCAGCGACGAGTCCTCTGCGGCGCCGTACACCTCGGAGGAGGAGCGGATCTCCGGCATCATCGAGCGCGGCACGCCGAATGCCTCGAGGATGTCGTCGCGCCACTCGAGCGTCTCGAGATCCATGAACATGGTGCGCGAGGCGTTGGTGACGTCGGTCACGTGCACACCGCCGTCGACACCACCCGTGAGGTTCCACAGCACCCAGCTGTCGGTCGTGCCGAAGATGAGGTCGCCCGCCTCGGCCTTCTCGCGCGCGCCCTCGACGTTCTCGAGGATCCACGCGATCTTGGTGCCCGAGAAGTAGGTGGCGAGGGGCAGGCCCACGACGGGCTTGAACCGCTCGACGCCGCCATCCGCCGCGAGGCGGTCGACGATCTCCTGCGTCCGGGTGTCCTGCCAGACGATGGCGTTGTAGACGGCCTTGCCGGTCGTCTTGTCCCAGACCACGGCGGTCTCACGCTGGTTGGTGATGCCCACGGCTGCGATGTCGTGACGCGTCAGGTCGCCTCGGCTCAGGGCGAGTCCGATGACCTCCTGCACGTTGCGCCAGATCTCGGCGGGGTCGTGCTCGACCCAACCGGCCTTGGGCAGGATCTGCTCGTGCTCCTTCTGACCGGTCGCGACGATGCTGCCCTTCTTGTCGAAGATGATCGCGCGGCTGGAGGTGGTGCCCTGATCGATGGCGATGATGTAGTCGGCCATTGTGTTCTCCTTTGAAGTCAGGTTCTGGTTCAGGCGAGGTTCAGCAGGACGGGTGCGGCGACGGCGGCGAGGACACCACCGATGAGCGGACCCACCACGGGGACCCACGAGTAGGACCAGTCGCTGGAACCCTTGCCCTTGATCGGCAGGATGGCGTGGGCGATACGCGGACCGAGGTCACGTGCAGGGTTGATCGCGTAGCCGGTCGGTCCGCCGAGCGAGGCGCCGATGGCGACCACGACGAGTGCGACGGGGAGCGCGCTGAGCGGTCCGAGGCCTCCGGGGGTGCCGATGTCGGCGACGCCGTAGTCCGCGAACGCGAAGACCGAGAACACGAGCACGAAGGTGCCGATGACCTCGGTGACGAGGTTCCAGCCGTAGGAGCGGATCGCGGGGCCGGTCGAGAAAACGCCGAGCTTGTTGGCGGCCTCCGGCTCCTCATCGAAGTGCTGCTTGTAGGCGAGCCAGGTGAGGACCGCACCGACGATCGCTCCGAGGAGTTCGGCGCCGGTCGCGACGGCGAACTGCGAGAAGTCGATCTTCCCTCCGACGAGGAGGCCGATGCCGACGGCCGGGTTCAGGATCGCGCCCGAGTATGCGGAGGCGAGGACACCCACGAAGACCGCGAGACCCCATCCCCAGTTGACCATCAGGAAGCCACCGCCGAAGCCCTTGTTCTTCGCGAGGGCGACGTTGGCGACCACACCACATCCGAGGAGGATCAGCATCGCTGTGCCGACGAACTCCGAGAGGAAGTAGAGACCGAGATTCACATCAGTCATGTCTTCATTGACCTTTCTTGAGTGCCAGGGCCCCTTAGCCCTGGCACTTGTTGGGAGTTACACCGCGTGGAGGGCGGTGTTCGGATGTCTCGTCAGCCGCGTGTGCGGGACGAGATCTTCAGTCCATGTCGCTCGTTCAGCAGCGTGCGCGTCTGATCCAGCTCGGCATCGTGGCGTTCGCGATCCCAGTCGAGCAGAGGAGCCAGTGCATCGGCAAGCTCTTCGAGCACATCCGCGTCGGCGTGACCGATGAACGCGATGCTGGTGCGGCGCAGGATGACGTCCTGCAGGCGCGCGACCATCTCGTTCTCCACCATCCAGGCGAGCTCGCGCGTCGAGAGGTCGCCACCGGCGAGGGGAGCATCGTCGCCCTGTTCGATGTACTCCCAGACCTGCGCTGCGCGGGTGCCGTAGCGGGCGAGCAGGCGCTCGGCGCGCTCTCCGGCTCCAGGAAGGTTCTCCTGGATCCAGATGCGTCGGGCCTTCTCGGTGCGCGGGAAGTCGCGGCCTCCGCCGATCGCGCGTCCGGCCGTCGATACGGTGCGGGTGCGGCCGATCAGACCGAGTACGACGTCGGACAGCGACTCTCCGAGCGCGCGGAAGGTCGTCCACTTGCCGCCGACCAGGCTGACGAGGGGCGCTGCGCCCTTCTCGTCGACCTCGATGCGGTAGTCGCGGGAGACGAAACCGGGAGCCGTGTCCTCGTGGCGAGGAAGCGGGCGGATGCCGGAGAAGTTGTAGACGATCTGCTCGCGCGTCACGTCGATCTGCGGGAACACGTGGTGGATGAGGTCGAAGAAGTAGTCGATCTCCTCCTCCGTGCACACCGGGACCTCGCGGGGATCCGCGTCGATGTCGGTCGTGCCGACGAGGACTCGTCCCTTGAGCGGGTAGATCAGAACGATGCGGCCGTCTGAGTGCTCGAAGAAGATCTCGCGTCCACGGGTCGCCTCGAGGAGCTCGGGGTGATCGAGCACGATGTGCGACCCCTTGGTGCCGCCCATGAACCGGGTGTCGGCGCCGAGGGCGTCGTTCGTGAGGTCGGTCCAGGGACCGGAGGCGTTGACGACCACGTCGGCGGTCACGGTGAACTCTGTGCCGCTCTCGCGGTCGCGGAGCACGACGTTCGCACCGTCGCGCGCGACGGCCTCGACGTAGTTCAGCGCGATGGCGCCGCCCGGATGTGCGGCGCGTCCGTCCTGCAGGACGTCGAGCGCAAGGCGCTCGGGGTCGTGCATGGAGGCGTCGTAGTACGTCGCCGTGTACTTGATGTTCGGGTCGAGCGAGGGGAGCTCGGCCAGAGAGCGCTTGCGGCCGAGGAACCGGTGACGGGGGACCATGCCGCCGTCGCGTGAGAACGTGTCGTAGATCGTGAGGCCGACCTTGATCAGGAACGCGCCGCGCTCCTGGGGCTTCCCGCTCTTGTGCGTGAGGAAGCGCAGGGGAGCGGACAGGATGCCCGAGAAGGTCGAGTAGATCGGGATCGTCGTCTCGAGCGGCTTCACATAGTGAGGTGCGATCTTGAGCAGACCGTTGCGCTCCTCGACGGACTCGCGGACCAGTCGGAACTCGCCGTTCTCGAGGTAGCGGATGCCCCCGTGGATCATGTGACTCGACGCCGCCGACGCGCCGGAGGCGAAGTCTCCGCGTTCGACGAGCAGGACGTCGACGCCCTGCAGTGCGAGGTCACGGAACGTGGAGATGCCGTTGATCCCCGCTCCGATGACAAGGACGGTCGTGCGTCCCGATTCACGGACCGCGCGGACTTCGGCGCGTTCCGGTGATGAGTGTGTCGACTCGATCATCTTCGACCCTTCTCTGTGCGTGCCCCCAGCTTCGACCCTTGTGGCCAGCGCGCGCAAGCCCGCTGCACATATGTGCAAAGATCGAGGTGAGGAGGTCGTCATGAGCCACTCGGACGCAGGATCACGCGACTCGAAGCTGATCGCCGCGCTCACCGCAGCGCAGCTCTACTACATGCAGGACAAGACGATGGAGGTCATCGCGCAGGAGCTGAAGACCTCGAGATCGTCCGTCTCACGACTCCTCAGCTTCGCCAGGGAGAGCGGTCTCGTCGACATCCGGATCAACTCCCCACTGGAACGACTCGGGATGCTCGAGCAGCACATCAGGGATCGCTACCGCGTCGTCGCGCACGTCGTGCCGATTCCTGAGATCGTCAGCGAGGTGGAGCGCCTCGAGCGCGTCGCGCTGACCGCCGGGCGGCTGCTGTCGCAGTTCGTCGACTCGAACATGATTGTCGGCGTCGCCTGGGGGTCCACGATCAGCGCCGTCAGTCGTGGTCTCACGCAGAAGGAGACGCACAACACGACATTCGTGCAGCTCAACGGCGCTGGCAACACGCAGACCAGCGGTGTGGAGTACTCGAGTGACATCCTGCAGCGCTTCGGCAGTGCATTCGGCGCGCAGGTGCAGCAGTTCCCGGTGCCGGCGTTCTTCGACGATCCGTCGACGCGCGAGGCGATGTGGCGTGAGCGCAGCACTCGACGTGTGCTCGACCTGCAGTCGAAGATGGACATCGCGGTGTTCAGCCTCGGCTCGCCCGCCGCGGAGGTCCCCAGCCGGGTCTACGTCGGCGGCTACCTCGGGCGCGACGACTACCGGAGCCTGCGGGAGGATCACGCGATCGGCGACGTGGCGACGGTGTTCTTCCGCGCGGACGGCTCGTGGAGGGACATCCGCGTGAACGCGCGGGCGACCGGACCAGGGCTCGACCGGCTCCGCCGCGTGCCGAGACGCGTGTGCGTGGTGTCCGGCGTCCCCAAGCTCGTGAGCCTGCGGGCGGCGATCGCCGCCGAGCTCATCACCGACGTGGTGCTCGATGAGGGCTTGGCGCGGCGGCTCGTCGAGGATTGAGCTCAGCCTTCTTCCGTCGAGGCCTCGGGGCCGGAGCGGAACTCGCGGATCAGATGCTGCACGACGGCCGCGAGATCGCCGCCGGTCGCATTCGCGATGGTCAACTGGCGCTCGTAGCTGGCGCCCTCGCTCAGGATGGTCCCGATGCTGCCGAACTCGCGCACGCAGCCGAGTTCCACGGCGACCGGGGCCAGGTCTTCGATCACCTGCGCGAGGTGGTCGCGGACAGGGCGCTGCGTGCCGGCGGCGTCCACTATCACGCGAGCATCGAGGCCGTAGCGCGCCGCACGCCACTTGTTCTCGCGGTGGTACCAGGCCGGCATCTGCGGCAGGGTCCGGCCCTCGTCGAGCTCTCGTGAGAGATGCTCCACGAGCACCTGGACCAGAGCAGCGACGGCCGCGAGCTCCGGAAGTGTCGACAGTCCGTCGCACGCACGGATCTCGATGGTGCCCCAGCGCGGCGCCGGACGGATGTCCCAGCGCACCTCCGTGGCATCGGCCATGACACCGGTGCGGACCATGTCGTCGAGATAGGCCTCGTACTGCGACCAGTCCTGGAGAGGCCAGGGGAGTCCGGCGGTGGGCAGCTGCTGGAAGACGAGCGCACGGTTCGAGGCGTATCCGGTGCGCTCTCCGGCCCAGAACGGGCTCGACGCAGCAAGCGCCTGAAGGTGGGGTAGGTAGCCCGACAGGGCGTTGATGATCGGAATGACCTTGCGCTGGTCCTCGACCCCGATGTGCACGTGGATGCCCCAGATCATCATGTTGCGACCCCACCACTGAGTCCGCTCGATCAAGGTGTGATACCTGGTCTTGTCGGTCACCTCCTGGTCGTACCACTGGGCGAACGGGTGGCTGCCGGCGGAGAGCAGCTCGATGCCGGCGGGGTCGGTGGCGGTTCGCACGGCCGCGATCGCATTGGCGATGTCATCGACGGCATGCGCGACGGAGTCTCCGATCCCACTGGTGACCTCGATGGTGTTGGTGAGCAGCTCGCCGGTCACGGTGTGCCGCTCATCCTCGCTTTCGGCTTCCAGCGCCGAGAGCAGCTCCGGCGCACGACCGACCAGATCACCGCTCACCGGATCGGCGAGCATGATCTCCCACTCCAGGCCGACGGTGGACCGCGCCGATGGCGCGAAATCGAGCTTCACGAGCACAGTCTGACACGCGCTGTCGGCGACACGGCAACCGTCGTGTCGCCGCGTTTCGCGCCTGGGCCGCGCATCTGGCAGAATAGAAGGTCGGACGACGTGCTCGACCCTCTATCCAGCATTCGTCCTCCCTCTTTGAGCTTCCGCCGGGTGTGCACCCCACTCTCCAGGCGATCGGTTCGTCAACTTCCACACAATTCAGGAGAATCGTGGCTGTCAAGATTCGTCTCAAGCGCCTGGGCAAGATCCGTGCGCCGTACTACCGCATCGTCGTCGCCGACTCGAAGACCAAGCGCGATGGTCGCGTGATCGAGGAGATCGGCAAGTACCACCCCACCGAGGAGCCCTCGTTCATCGAGATCGACTCCGAGCGTGCGCAGTACTGGCTCTCCGTCGGCGCACAGCCGACCGAGCAGGTCGCCGCCCTTCTCAAGATCACGGGCGACTGGGGCAAGTTCAAGGGCGACAAGGACGCCAAGTCCACGCTCAAGGTCAAGGAGCCCAAGGTTCCGTTCGAGATCGACGCGTCCAAGAAGTCCGTCGTCAAGCCCAAGGCCGAGAAGAAGGTGGAGGCTCCTGCAGAGGAGGCTCCCGCCAAGGCCGACGCGGAGGCCGCTGAGGCTCCCGCCGCCGACTCGGAGTAATCCGTCGTGCTCGCCGCCGCGCTCGAACACATCGTCAAGGGGATCGTCGATCACCCGGAGGATGTGCGTATCAACTCGTCCACCTCGCCGCGAGGCGATCTCCTCGAGGTGCGTGTGCACCCCGATGATCGTGGACGCGTGATCGGGCGCGGCGGCCGCACCGCCAAGGCACTGCGTACGCTCATCTCCGCGCTGGCTGATGGGCGTCGCGTCCGCGTCGACGTCGCGGACGACTGACGTGGTGGCGAAAGATCGCAACCAGGGCAAGAATCAGCTGCGCGTAGGGCGTCTCGTCAAGGCCCACGGCCTCAAGGGCGCGCTCAAGCTGGAGCTCTACACCGACAACCCGGAGCGCCGTTTCACTCCGGGGGCCGAGTTCACGTTGCAGGTGCCCGAGGCATCTCCGTGGCACGGCAAGACCGTCGTCGTCCGCGAATACCGCGTGATGAACGGCAACCCTGTCGTGTTCCTCGAGGACGTCGACGATCGCGAGGGTGCCGAGACCCTCGTCCGGGCGATCCTCTGGATCGATCAGGATGACGACGAGGTCGAGGACGACGCGTGGTTCGACCACCAGCTCGTCGGTCTCGATGTGGTCCGCGATGAGGTCGTCGTCGGCAAGGTCGTGCGCGTGGAGCACTTCCCGGCGCAGGATCTGCTCATCGTCCGATCCGGCGATCAGGACATCATGGTGCCGTTCGTCCAGGCGATCGTCCCGAGCGTCGATGTCAGAGCGGGGCGAGTCATCGTGACTCCGCCTCCGGGCCTCTTCGAAGAGCTCCCGGACACGACCGACACAGCGGATGCGGGAGAGTCCTCGGGCTCCGACGCGTCCGAGTGACCGCTGGTACGGTTCCTCCCGTGCGCATCGACGTCCTCTCCATCTTCCCGTCGTACTTCGACGGACTGACGCTCTCCCTGCTCGGGAAGGCGCAGAGCGCCGGCATCCTCGACCTCCGAGTGCGTGATCTCCGGGAGTGGACCTCCGATCGCCACCGCACGGTCGACGACACCCCGTACGGTGGCGGCGCCGGTATGGTCATGAAGCCCGAGCCCTGGGGGCTCGCGCTCGACGAGCTCGCATCATCGAGCGGCGCGACGCAGACGCGACCCACGATCATCTTCCCCTCGCCGGCCGGCGAGGTCTTCACTCAGGCCACTGCGCGCGACCTGAGCACCCGCGATCACCTGATCTTCGGCTGCGGCCGGTACGAGGGCATCGACGAGCGGGTCTTCGAGTACGCGGCGTCACTGGGTGAGGTCCGTCTGGTCAGCCTGGGCGACTACGTCCTCAACGGTGGTGAGGTGGCGACCATGGCGATGATCGAGGCCATCGGCCGACTCATCCCCGGAGTGGTCGGCAATCCCGAGAGCCTGATCGAGGAGTCCCACGAGGACGGCCTGCTCGAGTATCCGTCGTACACGAAGCCGTCGGTCTGGCGCGATCGCTCGGTCCCCGACGTGCTGCTGAGCGGCAACCACGCCGTCATCGCCTCGTGGCGGCGAGAGCAGCAGATCGAGCGCACACGTCGCCGGCGTCCCGACCTGCTTCCGGAGGACGCCGCCTAGAGCATGGTCTCGCTGCCGTGCTCGATCTCGAACACGACATCATGCGGGTGCCGGAGCGACAACGCGGACGCTGCATCCAGGCCCCGGAGGTCGGCCCGCAGCATCCTGCCGAGCATCTCGTGGCTCACCAGGAGGGGGATGCCGGCCGTCGCCCATCCGCACGACGACAGCGCCCGGCGTGCTCGCGCCCGCGCCTGCGCATAACTCTCCCCTCCAGGGAAGGCCCATCCATAGCGGTTCGCTGCCCGGTCCTCGCGCGCGGTGGGGAATCGTCGATCGATCTCATCCCAGGTCAGGCCGGCCATGTCGCCGTGGTGGACCTCCGCGAGTTCAGGGACCTCGACGAGATCGGCGCCGAGGCGATCGGCGATGATGACGGAGGTTCGCAGCGCCCGGCCGAGCGGGCTCGAGCAGATCGTCGTGATCCCTCGTCCGGTGAGGCGCTCGGCGATGCTCTTCGCCTGACGGATGCCGTCGTCTGTCAGCGGCGAGTCCAGCTGTCCCTGCAGACGGTGTTCCAGATTCCACCGCGTCTGCCCATGCCTCACCAGGAACAGGTGCTCCGGCACGTGGCGATCCTGCGGAATCATGGACTCAGGATGGCACAGCCGCCGCGGCCGCGGCGGAGTGATCCCGCCCTCGGCTGATACCGTCGGAGCATGGTCGACGAGGTTCTGGCGAAGTCCTTCGAACGTATCGGAGCGGACTACGACCGCTACCGCCCGGGTTTCCCGCAGGCGTCGGCAGACCTGATCGTGCCGACACCCGTGCGAACTGCGCTCGACCTGGGAGCCGGCACCGGGAAGTTCACGGAACTGCTCCAGGGCCGCGCCGAGCACGTCATCGCGGTCGAGCCTTCCTCGGCGATGCTCGACGTTCTGAGAGTGAAGCTTCCGTCAGCTGAGGCGTTGCACGGAAGCGCCGAGCGGATTCCGGTCGTCGACGGCGGCGTCGACGTCGTGACCGTCGCGCAGGCGTTCCACTGGTTCGATCGTGAGGCCGCCTGCGCGGAGATCGCTCGGGTGCTCGTGCCCGGCGGCATCCTCGGGTTGGTCTGGAACCACTCCGACCCCGCCTGCAGCTGGGACAGGGCGGCGCACCGCATCGCGCACCCCGCGGTGGCGGCGGAGGACGGCACGACGAGCTCAGCCGCGGACGAGCTGCCGGGCTTCGTCCACGTCCGGCAGGAGCAGATCCACTGGACGGAGCGGATCCGACGGACGGACTACCTCAAGCGGTGGTCGACGGTGAGCAGCTTTCTCGTGGCGGATGACGAGGAACGCGTGGACATCCTCGCCGCGATCGAGGCCGTCCTGGACGCCGACCCCGAAACGCGTGGTCGCGACGACTTCGACCTGCCCATCGTGACGGACGCGTTCGTCTACCGACGCGCCTGACCCGAGGGCACGTGCTCAGTCGACGCCGAGGAATGTGCGGTCGGTGAGGATGATCGGGCCGTCGGCCGTGACGGCTACCGTGTGCTCCGAATGAGCGCCTCGGGATCCGTCGACGCTGCGAAGCGTCCAGCCGTCAGGGTCGGTGACGAGCTCGTCGGTCGTCTCGAGCAGCCAGGGCTCGAGTGCGAACACGAGTCCCTCACGAAGCGGGAAGCCTCGTCCTGCGCGCCCGTCGTTGGGGACGTGCGGGTCGCCGTGCATGATGCGGCCGACGCCGTGCCCGCCGAAATCGGTGTTGATCGAATACCCCTCGCCGTGCGACACAGCGGCGATGGCCGCGGAGATGTCACCGATCCGGTTGCCGACGACGGCAGTCGCAATCGCGGCGTCGAGGGCGCGCTCGGTCGTGTCGATGAGTCTGAGATCCTCGTCACGCGGAGTGCCGACGACGAAGGAGACAGCCGAATCCGCGACCCATCCGTCGACGGACACGGCGAAGTCGAGCGAGACCAGATCCCCATCACGGAGCGTGTAGTCGTGGGGGAGTCCGTGCAGCACGGCGTCGTTGATCGACGTGCAGATCACCTTGCCGAAGGGGCTCGCACCGAACGAGGGGTGGTAGTCGATGTAGCACGATTCCGCTCCCGCCTTCCGGATCATGTCGTGCGCTCGGCGATCGATCGACAGCAGGTTGGTGCCGACCTTCGTCTCGTCTCGCAGGGTCGCCAGCGTCTCGGCCACGAAGCGCCCGGCGGCTCGCATCTCGTCGATCTCGGCAGGGGTGCGCAGTTCGATCATCGGGTGTCCTCTCGTCCTTTCCATTCTCTCCGATGCGTGCGCCTCCGGCGTCCGCGCGCTCACAGCGAACACCGGGGCGGCGGCTCACGGGGCGTCGTACGATCTGTGACATGTGGTTGCGTCAGGCGTTCTTCCGGTGGCTGGTTCCGGCCGCGTTCCTGCTGCCGCTCTGGCTCCTGATCGGCTGGGGCGTCTTTCAGGGCGGGTGGACGATCCTCTGGGTCCTGTTCATCGCGATCCCGTCCGTCTTTGTCGGGCAGCTTCTCCTCACGCTCCTCACGCGCTCCCGCCCCTCGGTGCGCGCCGACCGCGCCGTGTCGTGGTGGGATGTCGGAGGTTTCACCCTCTGGCACGGTCTGACGATCGCCGTCGGATGCTTCATCGACGGCGCATTCGGCTGGCTGCTCGCCGCCGCGATCGTCGTCGGCATCGGCCTCGTGTGGCTGCAGCTGTGGCAGCTGTGGAACGAGGCAAAGGGGAGTGGCGCGCGATTCCGCGAGACCATCGCCTGGTCCACCGCCCCCGGCGTCGATGAGCCGGCGCCCGCGACGCGGGCGCATGAGGTCATCGTGGTGCGGGAGAGCGACGCTCGGGACTGACACCGCAGCACGTGACGTTTTGGTCGCGTGCGGCATCCATGGCAGAATGAGTGTTTGTGCCGTGACCGGTTCTGCCTCAGGGGAGCCCGCGGACGCCTAGGCGCCGTTCAGCACACACCCCTTCTTGTTCCTTCCTACATCATGCATCCGTCCTGAGGCGAGTGCAGAGAGAGACGATCATGCAGATCCTCGACGCCGTCGACGCAGCATCGCTGCGTTCCGACGTTCCCGTATTCAACCCCGGTGACACGGTCAACGTGCACGTGAACATCACCGAGGGCACCCGCTCGCGTATCCAGGTCTTCAAGGGCGTCGTCATCGGCCGCCAGGGCGATGGCGTGCGCGAGACCTTCACCGTTCGCAAGATCAGCTTCCAGGTCGGCGTCGAGCGTACGTTCCCGGTGCACTCCCCGGTGATCGACCACATCGAGGTCGTCACCCGCGGTGACGTGCGTCGCGCGAAGCTCTACTACCTCCGCCAGCTCCGTGGCAAGAAGGCGAAGATCAAGGAGAAGCGCTTCAACTGACGCGCAGGTTCTCCACAGCACCCCGGGACACGATGTCCCGGGGTGCTGTGTTTTCCCCTGGGTGTGCGACCCTAGTTACTGCCGTCTCCGAGCGGTGCGAGACTGTGAAGGAACCTTGATGACGACTGACTCCGCGCCTGCGTCCACACCGCCGACCAAGCGTCGTCGTGGATTCCTGGTGTTCCTGCGCGACGTCCTCGTGATCATCGTCATCGCCGCGCTCGTATCCTTCGTGGTGAAGACGTTCGTCGTCCGGTCGTTCTACATCCCGTCGGCCTCGATGGAGCGCACGCTGCTCGTCAACGACAGGATCCTCGTCGATGAGCTCACGCCGCGATGGACCTCGTACGAGCGTGGCGACGTCGTGGTCTTCAAAGACCCGGGCGGCTGGCTCGACGGACAGGTGCAGACTCCCGCACAGCCCCCTCTGATCCAGGCGTTCGACTGGGTTCTCAACGTCGTCGGCATCTCGGCGACCGACTCGCAGGATCATCTGGTGAAGCGTGTGATCGGGCTTCCCGGAGATCATGTCGTCTGCTGCAACGCGCTCGGCCAGATCACGGTCAACGGGGCTCCGATCGACGAGCTCAGTTATCTCAATCTCCCTGACGGCGACACGGCGGCCTCGAATGAGCCGTTCGACGTCGTCGTTCCCGAGGGGTCGATCTGGGTGATGGGCGACAACCGCGATCGATCGCGTGACTCGCGGGCGCATCAGGACCTCCCCAGCGGTGGCTTCGTCCCCCTCGAGAATCTCGTGGGCAAGGCCTTCCTCACGACGTGGCCCTTCGACCGCATGGGGACCATCGACGGACATCACGACAGCTTCAACGGCGTTCCGGACTCGGAATGACCGTCGTCGCCCCCAAGCTCACCCTGGAGCGTCGACTGCTGACCGAGTGTGACCTGGTCATCTCCCTCGACGAGGTCGGGCGCGGAGCGCTGGCCGGTCCCGTGGCGGTCGGAGCCGCGGCGATGGACGCCGCCGGATCACGTCGTCGCGTCCCCGAGGGCCTGCGGGACTCGAAGCTCGTCACGCAGAAGCGACGACCCGACGTCGCCGCCAGAGCGGCCGCCTGGGTCCAGGCCTCCGGCGTCGGCTGGGCGAGTTCTGCAGAGGTCGATGAGGTCGGCATCATGCGTGCGCTGGGACTGGCTGCCTCTCGAGCCGTGCAGAGCATCGTCGACCAGGGCGTAGCGATCGAGAGTGCACTCGTACTGCTGGACGGCAATCACGACTACGTGTCTGCTGTGCATCCTGTGCCGCTTCGCGTCCGTCCGGTGGTCAAAGCGGACAGGGACTGCGCGTCGGTGTCAGCGGCGTCCGTGATCGCGAAGGTCGCGCGGGACACCTACATGACCGAGTTGCATGAGCGGCATCCGGCCTACCAATGGGACAGGAACAAGGGCTACGCGAGTCTGGAGCACCGTGATGCGATCCGCGCTCTCGGGCTGTCCCCGCATCATCGTTCCTCCTGGGCGATCACCGATGCTCCGACGCTGTTCTGAGGCTCCGTGCGGCATCGATGCGCCGCCGACTCTAGGATGGAGACATCATGGATGAGGAAGCCTTCGACGACTACGACCGCGAGCTCGAGCTGGCTCTGTTCCGCGAATACCGCGACGTCGTCGCTCAGTTCCAGTACGTGGTCGAGACCGAGCGCCGGTTCTACCTGGCCAACGAGGTCAATGTCGTGCGCCGCGATACCGAGCACGACTTCTACTTCGAGATCTCGATGAGCGACGTGTGGGTGTGGGACATCTACCGCGCCGACCGCTTCGTGAAGGCTGTGCGCGTGCTCACCTTCAAGGATGTCAACGTCGAAGAACTCCAGCGCCGCGAGTTCGAGCTGCCGCAGGAGCTGTCGCTCGACGGGGAATGACCCCTTCTGCACAATCGCTCGTTCTGACGGGCTCTCACTGAACCCTGGGCGAACGGCACATGCGCCGCGAAGATCATCGACTGCGGTCGGCAGGCTGTCGTCATGGCAGCGAAAGACGATCTCGGCAGAGCCGGTGAAGAGCAGGCTGTTCGGTACCTGACGATGCTCGGGTATCAGGTTCTCGATCGCAACTGGCGGTGTGCCCAGGGCGAGATCGACATCGTCGCATCCCACGGTTCGCATCTCGCGGTGGTCGAGGTGAAGACGAGACGAAGCGACTCCTTCGGGCACCCGTTCGAGGCGGTGGACGCGCGCAAGCTACGCCGCCTGTGGCAGCTGGCTCACGCCTGGGCTGCTAATCATGCCGAGAGCGCGCAAGGGATGACCATTCGGATCGACGCGATCGGGATCATCGGCGCAGATCCCTCGCGCGGCACTCTCGAGCACCTCGTGGCGCTGTCGTGACGACGGCGCGAACCTGGGCTGTCGCCCTGACCGGTGTCGACGGCCACATGGTCGAGGTCGAAGCGGACCTGTCGAACCAGACGCCTGACTTCAAGATCATCGGGCTTCCCGACAAGTCCCTCGCAGAAGCTGTGCAGCGCGTGCACAACGCGTGCAAGAACAGCGCGCTCGATCTTCCGCGCCGCCGACTGACGGTCAATCTCTCGCCGGCGAGCCTCCCCAAACAGGGCTCGGGCTTCGACGTGAGCATCGCCGTGGCGGCACTGGCTGCCGGCGGTTCGCTTTCGCGAACGTCCATCGCGCGAACCGTGCACATCGGCGAGCTGGGGCTCGACGGAAGGCTACGGCCAGTGCCCGGCGTGCTGCCCGCCGTGTTCGCGGCTGAGCGCGCCGGCTTCGCGACGGTGATCGTCCCCTCGGCGAACGAGGCCGAGGCGGCACTTGTGCCCGGTATCGAGGTACGCCCGGCTGCGACGCTCTCGCAGGTCGCCGTCTGGCACGGAGCGGAGGTCGACGTGCTCGATGGCGACCCTGTCGTCGCAGCCGCCTCCGCCCATGAGCCGGTCGAGTCGCTGGACCTGTCCGAGGTCGTCGGCCAGGAGGATGCTGTCCAGGCGCTCATCGTCGCGGCTGCCGGCGGCCACCATCTGCTCTTGAGTGGTCCACCGGGTGCCGGCAAGACGATGCTCGCGAGGCGTCTCCCCGGGATCCTGCCACAGCTCACCGAGGCGGAGGCACTGGAGGTGGCCTCGATCCGCTCCCTCGCCGGTGAGCCGGTGCGACGTCTCGACGTCACGCCGCCCATCGAATCGCCGCACCACAGCGCCTCGGTAGCCGCTCTCGTGGGCGGGGGATCACGAGCGGTCCGCCCCGGCGCCATCTCACGAGCGCACCGCGGGGTGCTGTTCCTCGACGAAGCCGCGGAGTTCTCACGCGTCGCACTCGACGCGTTACGACAGCCGCTCGAATCCGGATCGATCGAAGTGAGCCGATCAGGCGTCACTGCCCTGTTCCCGGCGCGGTTCCAGCTCATCCTCGCCATGAATCCGTGCCCCTGCGGCAATTACGGGGTGCGGGGTGCCGAATGCGTGTGTCCGTCTCTGGCGATCCGCAGATACGCGACGAGATTGTCAGGTCCGCTGCGCGACCGTATCGACATCGAGCTGCAGGTGGCGCGCGTCTCCGCAGTCCGGGCGATGACCGCAGAACGGACTTCCGTCACGAGCGCCTTGGCGGGCGAACGCGTCATCGGTGCGCGAGAGCGAGCCGTCGCGCGCTGGAGAGGAACGCCGTGGCATCGCAACGGAGAAGTGCCGGGGACGCGCCTGCGTCAGCCCGATCTGCGACTAGCACCGCCTGCCCGAGCACCGCTCGACCGTGCGTTGGAACGGGGCGCGCTCACCCTCCGGGGCTACGACCGCGTTCTGAGGCTGGCGTGGACGATGGCGGACCTGGCGGGGATCGACAAGCCGGGGCGCGACGAGGTCGGGCGTGCTCTGTTTCTGAAAAGGGGATACACATCATGATCGAATCGCTGAGGCAAGACCCAGATGTCCGTGCGGCGCTCGACGCGATGCGGCCGCACGGCCAGGCGGAGGACGCGCTCTCGAGGGTCGCATGGTCGGTTCTCGCGGAACCGGGTGACGGCGTGGCGGGCGCTCTCATCGCCGAGCTCGGCGCGCACGAGTCCCTGGAACTCGCACTTGCAGACCGAGATGGTGCGCAGTCGGGGGTGGGCGGACGGGCACTCGCTGAGGGACGCGCGCGGTGGCGGGCGCGTGCCGATACGCGCGCCGTGGCGCAGGCGATTCGAAGTGCGCGCGATGTCGGTGCGCGACTCGTCCTTCCGGGCGACGGTGGCTGGCCGATCGCTCTCGACGACCTCGGCGAGCACGCGCCCACGCTGCTCTGGGTGCGAGGTGACCCACGGCTCCTCTCTGCCGAGCCGCGCGTCGCGATCATCGGTGCTCGTGCGGCGAGCGGCTACGGGGAGATGCTCGCCGCAGAGTTCGCGGGTGACTTGGCCATGGGCGGCGCGGTCGTCGTCTCAGGTGGTGCGTACGGCATCGACGGCGCCGCCCACCGGGCGGCGCTCGGCGTGGACGGGCGCACAGTGGCGTTCCTGGCCGGCGGAGTCGATCGCGCCTACCCCCAAGGCCACAGGGAGTTGCTGCGACGCATCGTCGACACGGGCGCCGTGGTGAGCGAGGTGCCCTGCGGTACTGCGCCGACCAAATGGCGATTCCTCGCGAGGAATCGACTCATCGCCGCAGCAAGCCAGGCGACGGTCGTCGTCGAGGCGGGGTGGCGCAGCGGCTCGCTCAACACGGCAGGACACGCGGCAGCGCTGGGTCGCCCCCTCGGCGCAGTGCCTGGTCCGGTCACGTCTGCGGCCTCTGCCGGGTGTCACCGCCTTCTGCGCGAGTATGACGCGCGGTGCGTGACGACTCCTGCGGAGATCCGTGAACTCTGGGGAGGCGCGCTGCAAGCGCCGGAAGAAGGTGAGCGATCCGACCCCGATCAGGTGCGATTGCTCGATGCAATAACCGGTCGCTCGCCGCTACCGATTCTCGAGATCTGTCGGCGTTCGGGACTCGCTCCTGAGAAGGTGAGCGCGATGCTCGGGGTGCTTGAGCTCGACGGGGTGGTCAGGCGGGTCGAGGGTGGGTGGCAGAAGACGGGCGGATCAAGGCGGCGCGGCTGACGTGATGCCGAGGACCGTTCCTGCAAGCTTGATCCATGGAGTTCGCGGCTGCGGCACAGGCCTTCACCGATCACCTCGAGCAGGTGCGGAGGCTGTCACCCGCGACGGTTCGTGCATACCGGTCCGACCTGCGCGATCTGGCGCAGACGGTCGGGGGGCTTCGCGTGGAAGACGTGTCGCTCGAGACGCTGCGTGACTGGCTCTGGCGGGCGACTCAGCGCGGCGACGCCCGCTCGACACTCGCACGACGAGCCGCTGCAGCCCGATCGTTCTTCTCCTGGGCGCAGGAGCAGGAGCTCGTCCCGCACGATCCGAGCCTGCGCCTCGTGGCACCGAAGCGCGGACGCACTCTGCCGACGATCGCCTCTCAGGATGCGATGACCACCCTTCTCGATGCGCAACGGACGGCGGCGTCGACAGGGGAGCCGAGCCCGCTGCGGGACCATGCCATCCTCGAGCTGCTCTACGGTGCAGGGATCCGTGTCTCCGAGCTCTGCGGACTCGACATCGACGATCTCGACCTCGACCGTGGCACCGCCCGTGTGCTCGGTAAAGGATCGAAAGAGCGCGTGGTGCCGTTCGGCGCGCCCGCGAGAGGCTCCATCGGCGCCTATCTCACGCGCGGTCGCCCTGTTCTGGCCGCACGCGCCACCCGTCCGTCTCCCGCGCTGTTCCTCGGTGCGCGGGGTGCGCGAGTGGGGCCGCGCGCGGTGTACTCACTCGTCGCGGAAGTGCTCGCGCCCTACGTCGGAGCCGACACCGTCGGGCCGCACGCGCTCAGACACACCGCTGCGACGCACCTGCTCGACGGCGGCGCCGATCTGCGCGCGGTGCAGGAGATACTCGGGCACGCCAGCCTCGGCACCACCCAGATCTACACGCACGTCTCCGCGGAGCGACTCACGGCGACCTATCGGCTGGCGCATCCGCGGGCGTGAGTCCTCCGAGGCAGGTACCCGCGATGTGCAGCGGGCGACGCGCCGACGCGTCTCACAGAGGACCGCAGCAGGGGAGGAGCACCGCTCGCGGCACCTCTCCGAACAGGAGCATCGGGTTGATGTAGTCGCCGCCGCTCCGCACGCCGAGATGCATCGTGCCACGCGAGGCATGGCCGCCCGTCGAGAGGACGCCGATATCGTCCCCGGCCGTCACGACATCGCCGGGGGAGAGAGTGGACATCACCGGCTCGAACGTCGACACGTATCCCTCGGGGTGTTCGATCGTGAGCAGGGGCCGGTCCACCACGGTTCCGCGGAATGCGACGACGCCGTCGGCCGGCGCGCGGACCGCACTGCCGACCGCCGAAACGATGTCGATGCCCCGGTGCCCGGCTCCGTATTCATGGGCCGGCGCCCGATACGCAATCGCGACCGAGCGAACCCCGTCGATCGGCCAGGACCAGGGCACGGAGGCTGCGACGGTGGCAGTGGAGGGCGTGGCCGCATCCGCATCGGCGTGCGGTCCGACGACCAGCAGAGCGGCGATCAGGAGGACGGCGAGCAGGCGGCGACGGGTGGGCATCGGGCCATGATCCGGGATGCGCGTCTCGCTCGGTTCACACGAGGGGCGAATCTCGCAGGAGCCGTGCAGAGTCCCCGGATTCGCTCCGCGGTGCAGGGCGAGTGGCACCCCGTCATCCTGTATGCTGGGGGAGCACCTCGATCTCGGGGTGACTACGCGTGCCCAGAGCGACTCCGGTCGTGGCATCCGCTCCCACAGGTCCTGCTTCCGAGCAGGCGGGTGTGCGCCGGGCACCAGGAAGTTCGATCGTCCGATCGACTTGACAACCTCAATGGCGCAGAACCGCGCCGGAACAAGGAGACGACCATGGCTGTGGTCACCATCCGCCAGCTGCTCGACAGCGGCGTGCACTTCGGACACCAGACCCGTCGGTGGAACCCGAAGGTCAAGCGCTTCATCCTCACCGAGCGCAGCGGCATCCACATCATCGACCTGCAGCAGTCGCTCGGCTACATCGACAAGGCCTACGACTTCGTCAAGGAGACCGTCGCCCACGGTGGCACGATCCTCTTCGTCGGCACGAAGAAGCAGGCGCAGGAGATCCTCGCCGAGCAGGCGACCCGCGTGGGCCAGCCCTTCGTCAACCAGCGCTGGCTCGGTGGACTCCTCACCAACTTCCAGACGATCTCCAAGCGTCTCGCACGCATGAAGGAGCTCGAGGAGCTCGACTACGAGACCCCGGCGAACAGCGGCTTCACGAAGAAGGAGCTGCTTCTCAAGAAGCGCGAGCTCGACAAGCTGCACAAGTCGCTCGGCGGTATCCGCAACCTCACCAAGACGCCGTCCGCCATCTGGGTCGTCGACGCCAAGCGTGAGCACCTCGCCATCGACGAGGCCAAGAAGCTCGGCATCCCCGTGATCGGCATCCTCGACACGAACGCCGACCCGGACGACTTCCAGTACCCGATCCCCGGTAACGACGACGCGATCCGCTCGGTCTCGCTGCTCACCCGCATCATCGCGGATGCAGCGGCAGAGGGCCTGCAGCAGAAGCACAACCCCGAGACGGGCGACGCTGAGCCTCTCGCCGACTGGGAGAAGGAGCTCCTCGAGGCTCCCGTCCAGGAGTCCGCTGACGCAGCAGAGGTCGTCGACGCCGCCGCCGATGAGGCTGCCGTCGTCGAGACGCCGGCTGCTGACGAGACCGCTGCCGATGAGGCCGGTGCTGAGGCACACGACGAGGCGATCGCCGCCGCTTCCGGTGAGGAGACCTCTGAGGTCGCCGCCGCCGAGGCAGCAGACGCCAAGTAATTCCGCGACCACCACACACATCACGAAGCAAGGAGCCACCACACATGGCCAACTTCACCATCGCCGACCTCAAGGCGCTGCGTGAGCAGCTCGGCACGGGAATGGTCGACACCAAGAAGGCGCTCGAGGAGGCTGACGGAGACGTCGAGAAGGCCACCGAGATCCTGCGCCTGAAGGGTGCCAAGGGCAACGCGAAGCGTGCCGACCGTTCCACCAGCGAGGGCCTCATCGTCGCTCGCGAGCAGGACGGCGCAGTGACGCTGATCGAGCTCGCCTGCGAGACGGACTTCGTCGCGAAGAACGAGCGCTTCATCGCGCTGGCCGACAAGGTCGCCGACGCCGTCGCAGCAGTCAAGGCGGACTCGGTCGAGTCCGGTCTTGCCGCCCAGGCGGGCGACAAGAGCGTCGAGCAGGTCATCTCGGAAGAGGCTGCGATCATCGGCGAGAAGGTCGAACTGCGTCGCGTGCGTACGGTCTCGGGCGACAAGGTCGAGGTCTACCTGCACCGCACGAGCAAGGACCTGCCGCCGCAGATCGGTGTCGTCGTCGCCTACTCGGGTGACGACGCCGAGACCGCTCGCAGCATCGCGCAGCACATCTCGTTCGCGAACCCGTCGTACCTCTCCCGCGAGGACGTTCCGTCCGACGCCGTGGAGAAGGAGCGCGAGATCGTCACCGAGATCTCCCGCAACGAGGGCAAGCCGGAAGCGGCTCTGCCCAAGATCGTCGAGGGCCGTGTCTCCGCGTTCATCAAGCAGGTCGCCCTGCTCGAGCAGGACTACGCGAAGGACAACAAGCTCTCTGTCGCCCAGGTGGCGAAGGACGCCGGTATCACCGTGACGGACTTCGCGCGCTTCAAGGTCGGCGCGTAACATCGTCGAAGGGGTTCGGATCAACGCGATCCGGACCCCTTCTTCATGCCCAGAAGGCACTATCTTGAATCGGGACGAGAGGATCACCCCATGACCGACCGCACAGGACGCCGCCGCGTTCTTCTCAAGCTCTCCGGCGAGGCGTTCGGCGCCGGCCAGCTCGGTGTCAACCCCGACGTCGTCAGCCAGATCGCCCGTGACATCGCCGCAGCGGTCGACCGCGTCGAGATCGCGATCGTCGTCGGTGGCGGCAACTTCTTCCGTGGGGCAGAACTCAGCCAGCGCGGTATGGATCGCGGTCGCGCCGACTACATGGGCATGCTCGGCACCGTCATGAACGCTCTGGCTCTCCAGGACTTCCTCGAGCAGGCGGGTGCGCCCACACGCGTGCAGTCCGCCATCTCGATGACTCAGGTGGCCGAACCGTACATCCCGCTGCGGGCGGAGCGTCACATGGAGAAGGGTCGTGTGGTCATCTTCGGCGCCGGCGCCGGTCTGCCGTACTTCTCGACCGACACCGTCGCGGCACAGCGTGCTCTCGAGATCGGCGCGGAGGAGGTCCTCGTCGCCAAGAACGGCGTCGATGCCATCTACACGGCTGACCCGAACAAGCACGCGGATGCCGAGCGCATCGAGCGCGTTACGTATCGCGATGCGCTCCAACGCGGACTCAAGGTCGTCGACTCGACCGCGTTCAGCCTCTGCATGGACAACAACATGGACATGCGCGTCTTCGGCATGGAGCCTGCGGGCAACGTCACGCGTGCGCTTCTCGGCGAGCACATCGGCACTCTGGTCACGGCCTGAGCGCCTGCCGGTGCTCGAGGGCCCGGCCCGATAGAATTTCAGAACACCCCGACGATAGGAGTCACCGTGATCGCGGATGTCCTCGCTGAAACCACCTCCCGCATGGCACGAGCCGTCGAGGCCGCCAAGGAGGACTTCTCCACGGTGCGCACCGGTCGTGCGAACGCGCAGCTCTTCCAGAAGGTCCTCGTCGACTACTACGGAACGCCGACGCCTCTCGCGCAGCTCGCCTCACTCGCGAACCAGGAAGCCCGCACGCTCATCATCACGCCGTACGACAAGTCGGCGTTGAAGGGCATCGAGCAGGCGATTCGTGACATGCCGAACCTCGGCGCGAACCCCACCAACGACGGCAACCTCGTGCGTGTCACGATGCCCGAGCTCACTGCCGAGCGTCGCAAGGAGTACGTGAAGCTCGTCAAGACCAAGGCGGAGGACGCCAAGGTCCACGTCCGAGGCATCCGCCGCAAAGGCAAGGATGAACTGGACGCCCTGAAGAGCGAGCTCGGCGAAGACGAGATCGCCAGGGGAGAGAAGGAACTCGACGCCCTCACGCGCCAGCACGTCGACCTGATCGACGACGCACTCAAGCGCAAAGAGGCCGAACTCCTCGAGGTGTAGGCGGCATGTCCGACGACTCCACCGGTGACGGTACCGACAAGCCGCAGACGCGTCGTGAGGCGCGCGACTCGTCGACCCCGACCGGCGGGATCCCTCTGGTCGACGAAGCCTTCCCGGCATTCGACACCACGAGCATCCCTCCGCGGCCTCCGCTGCCCGCGGAGGGGCCCGCTGTCACGGCACCCACACTGGACACTGCCGACCACAACGCGATCCGCGAGCAGTGGCGAGCGGCCAGAGACGAGCTCGGCAACCATGTGTCGCATGCTCGCGGTCAGATCGATCAGGCCAACGAGCGGATCAAGGAGCGCACTGGCCGCGACCTGATCCTCGCGACTCTGATCGGTCTGGCGTTCGGTGCCGCGCTGCTCGCTTCGCTGCTCTTCATCAAAGTCTTGTTCGTGCCGTTCGCGCTGGCAGCGGCACTGCTCGGCGTCTACGAGCTCTCGCTCGCCCTCCGCGCGTCGGGACGGCGGATCGACGTGGTGCCGCAGTTCATCGCTGCCACCCTTCTCGTGCTCTCTGCCTTCTTCCTGGATCTCTGGCTCGTCTGGGTCATGCTGTTCCTCGCCGTCGCATTCGTGATCGTGTGGCGACTCGTCGCCCAGATGCTCGCCAAGGACGGCAGAACCTACGGTGACGTGCTCACGGACGCCGTCATCAGCGGCTTCGTGCAGATCTACGTCCCCTTCCTCGCTTCAGTCGCCCTGATCCTGCTCAAGCAGGAGGATGGTCAGTGGTGGGTGCTGAGCTTCATCGCGATCGCCGTGGTCGCCGACACCGGTGCGTATGCCGCAGGGCTCGCCTTCGGACGGCATCCGATGGCTCCCAGGATCAGTCCCAAGAAGACGTGGGAGGGGTTCGGAGGTGCGGTCGTCGGTTCGATCGCGGCCGGCGTGCTCCTCGCGATCTTCCTCCTCCATGTCCCGTGGTGGATCGGAGTGATCTTCGGCGTCGCGATCCTGCTGTCCGCGACGCTGGGTGACCTCGGCGAGTCGATGCTGAAGCGCGACCTCGGCATCAAGGACATGAGCTCCTGGCTTCCCGGTCACGGCGGACTCCTCGACCGGCTCGACAGCATCCTGCCGTCCACGGTGCCGGCGCTGTGCCTCTATTTCCTCTTCTCCTCCTGGGTGGTGCTGTGATGGTCTCCGATGACGTACAGATATCGGACGGCGCCGTGGAGGCGCCGCCCGCCTTCTCTCTCACGAGCGGACGCGTCCGTGGCTATCACCGCGCAGCGGTCGACACCTTCCTCGCGGCGGCGCGTACCGCCTTCGAGGGCGACGCCGACGACCTGAACGCGGCCGACGTGAGGGTGGCGTCGTTCCCCCTGGTGAAGAACGGCTATGTCGTGGCGGAGGTCGATGCAGCGCTCGGCCGGGTCGAGGACGCGCTGGCCGCGCGCGCTCGTGATCGGGTGGTCCGCTCTCGCGGCGCGGGTGCATGGGTCGAGCAGGCACGCGACGAGGCGCAAGTGATTCTCGATCACCTGGCACGTCCGAAGCGTCGCCGGTTCGCGCGCACCGGCGTGCTCACCTTCGGCTACCGCATCGATGAGGTCGATCATGTGAGCACGCGCATCGCTCGCTACCTGCGTGACGGAGAGCCTCTGACGGCCGAGCAGTTGCGCGCCGCCGCATTCCGGATGCAGCGTGGCGGCTACCGTGAAGAGCACGTCGATGCCCTGCTCGACGCTGCCGTCGATGTGATCCTGGCGGTTCGCTGAGCGTTCCGATGGCCGTCTCAGGCCGTAGCGGGTAGACTCCCTCTCATCGTGAACTCCCGAAACGACATGACTCCCCAGCGAAACGACGTCACGCCTGTGCCCGCATCGGCGACTCTTTCAGCGCGCACGGGCAGCCGCCGTCGCGGCGTCGTAGGATTCTTCAGCGCTCTCGCCGTCGTGGGTTTCGCGGCGGCCATGGTCGCTCCGACAGGCGTCGCTCTCGCAGAACAGCCCGCCGAGGCGAGCCCCGAGTCGGCGTACTCGGTGGCACTCACGGAGACCCAGAACCTCACCGTGTCCGTCGAAGGTGCCGCCATCGCACCGATTCAGCGGGGAACCTTCTCGGTCTATGTGACGCCGAAGCCCACGCCGACGCCCACACCGACGACTGCGTCCTCCTCGAAGTCGAGCAGTGCTGCGCCTCTCTTCTATACCGGCGGCGGCGCGCCTGCCGAATGGATGGCTGCTGCGGGCATCGCCGAATCCGACTGGGGATACGTCGACTACATCGTCTCGCGCGAGAGCGGATGGAACCCGAACGCGACGAACAAGTCCTCGGGTGCGTGCGGTCTCGTTCAGGCGCTGCCCTGCAGCAAGGTGCCTGGCAACGGATACGACCCGGTCGACAACCTGCGCTGGGCGACCGGCTACGCCACCGGTCGATACGGCAGCTGGGCCGGCGCGCACGCCTTCTGGACGAACAACCACTGGTGGTGAGCGGCCGCCATGGCCCGCTCCCGCAGACGCCGTCCGGCGCGCCCTGAGACCGAGGACTCGCTGGACCGCCTTTTGGCCTCCTGGAAGCGCACTGAGGTGCGCCGGGGCTCCGAGTGGACCGTGCAGCCCGTATCGGCGGCGCAGGCGCTCAAGGAGTACATCTGCCCTGGCTGCGGACGTTCCGTCGCGCCGGGCACCGCCCATCTCGTGATCTGGCGCGCGGACGGCGTGCTCGGTGACGCCGCAGATCTCGCCGCCCGGCGGCACTGGCACACACACTGTTGGAGGATTGCGTGAGCATCGAGATCCGTGGACCACTGGAGCTTCCTGCTCGGCGCGAGGACATCGTCCTGGAGACGGCGGATGAGCTGACACTCGTGGGTGAATTGGCGGTGCCTGAGTCGTCCGCCCCGGTCGCGACGCTCGTGACGCTCCACCCGCTGCCCACAGCGGGTGGCTTCATGGATTCGCACATCATCCGCAAGGCGGCCGCACGGCTCCCCGCGCTGGCCGACCTCGCCGTGCTGCGATTCAACACCCGCGGCACGACGTCGCCTCGGGGAACGAGCGACGGCGTGTTCGACGGGGGAGCAGCCGAGCAGTTCGACGTCGCCGCGGCGATGGACTTCGTCCGTGAGCGGGGCCTTCCGCGACCGTGGTTGCTCGGCTGGTCCTTCGGCACGGAGCTCGCCCTCAAGTACGGACGAAAGCACGACATCGAGGGGATCATCCTCCTTTCGCCGCCGCTCCACCGAGCCACGGAGGCCGAGGTCGCCGCATGGGCGGACGACGACGTCGAGGTCGTCATCCTCGTTCCCGAACTTGACGACTATCTTCGTCCTGCCGAGGCGCGAGAGCGGTTCGCGGCGATCGCGCACGCGAAGCTCATCGCGGTCGAGGGCGGCAAGCATCTCTGGGTGGGGGAGAGTCAGACCCGGCGCGTGCTCACCGAGATCGTCGCTGCGGTGAATCCTGCGGCGCTGCCACTGCCGAACGAGTGGCCGGTGGCTTAGAGCTCGTTCATTCGGGGGATCAGTACCTGACGGTAGATGATCAGGATGCTGGCCGCGACGGGGATCGCGATGAGCGCGCCCAGAAGTCCCAGAAGGCTTCCTCCCGCCAGCGCGGCGACCACCACGACGGCTCCGGGGACCGAGACTGCGCGGCTCATGATCCTCGGTGAGATCACGTACGCCTCGATCTGCATGTAGATGAGGTAGTAGATCGCCGCCGCGATCGCGGTGGCGGGCGATCCGAGGCCGGGGATGAGGCAGACGAGCACGATGATCGTCGACCCCGTCAGGGTGCCGACGAGCGGGATCAGCGAGAAGAAGAAGGCCACGACCGCGAGCACGGCCGGGAACGGCGCATCGATGATCGTCAGGAAGATCATGCTCAGGATGCCGTTGATGACTCCCTGTGTCACCTGACCCATGACGTAATAACCGACCGAGTCCGTGATCTGCTCAGCGAGGTCGATGAAGCGCTCCCGCTTCGACGCGGGAGCGAGCTGGTACACCGCTCGCTTCAGCGAGGGGGTGGAAGCCGTCAGGTAGATCGTCAGGATCAGGATGATGAATGCCCCGAAGAGTCCGCTGACGACCGCGCCGCTGGCCGCGAGGACGCTCTGCCCGATGGACCCGCCGATCTGGGTGAGGTTCGTCTCGAGCCAGTTCGTCACGTAGGCGAACACGTCGTCGACCTTGAGGTTGGGGAAGGTGTCGACCATCCACTCCCGGAGGTCGGCGAGAAAGGTGCCGCGTTGGACGATTGCCGTGATCTGAGCGATCAGCTGGGAGATCTGGTCGACGAGCACCGGGATCACGATCAGGATGATGCCCGCGAAGATGCTGAGGACGGCCAGGATGGTGATCAGCACCGCGAGCCAGCGGGGAAGCCTCTTGCGTTCGAGGAAAGACACGAGCGGATCGAGCCCGAGGCTGAGGAACAGTGCCGTGCCGACGTAGAGAAGAACCGTCGACAGGCTCTCGACGCTTCCGATCAGCAGGATTCCCAGCCCCACGCCGAGCGTCGCCACGAGGGCGGTGCGGAACGGGTTGTGGATCTTCATCGGTGCTCCTCGGAGATGCGGATGGTGCAAGGTTATCGACCGCGGGATGCCTGATCGTCACGACGTGCCGGAACGATCGGGCATGCCCTCGTGGGCAACACACAGGTGATTTCGCTAGTCTGAAATGTCGAGTGTTGTGACTCGGGCGCTCGTCCGGGTTGCGTGAGGAGACTATTCGTGCGTTTCGTATGGGCCGTCGTGGCCTTCGTGCTGGCTGCGGGACTGATCGCTGCGGGCATCGCGCAGCGAACCGTTTTCATGGGACCGTCGACCCAGGAGACCTCGGTCGCCGTGGAAGAACCGGCGCCGTATGTGCTCATGGACGGCGACGTCCTCAGGGAGCACCCCGGCGCTCAGACCCTGCTCGTCCGTGGCGACGGCGACATCTTCGCCGCCTACGGTCGCACCGCCGACATGGAGGCGTGGCTGGCTGACGCCTCGTACAACCACGTCACCGTCGGCAAGGACGGCGAGCTCGACGTCGAACTCGTCGATGCAGCCGCGGCGGAGGACGACGACACGAGCACGGATGCCCCTGAGGCGAGCCCTGCTCCCGAGGAGACGCCCGCAGACGACGGCGCCGCAGCCGAGGACGGGCGCAGCCCGGTTGGGTCGGATCTCTGGCTCGACTCGTTCACCGACACCGACGCGCTCATCGCCGACATGCAGCTCCCCGAGGGCGTCAGCCTGCTCATCGCCCATGACGGCACTGCAGACGCGCCTGACGACATCGTGGTGTCGTGGCCCCTCGACACGTCGACGCCTCTGGCGGGTCCGCTCATGGCGGCCGGTGCCGCCGTGCTCCTGATCGGCCTCGTCCTGTACGTGCTCGGCATCCGCCACCAGCGCCGCGGACGCGGCCCCCGGCGTAAGGGGCCTGGGCCCCTTCCTGCGACCGAGCCGATCGATGTGGCCCAGTTGCCGCCGTCGGAGCGGAAGGCGATCGAGGAATCCTCGACGACTGCGACCGACACGGGCTCCGCTCCCGCCGAGCACACCGTCGATGCGGAGACCGCGCAGGGTGACGGAGAGCCTGACTCTGCGAGGAAGGGAGACAGTGCCGGGGATCGCAGATCCGAGATGCGTGCCGCGTCGCCGACCCGTAGACGCCGCATGATCGCCATCCCGGCTCTCGCGCTGACCGCGCTGCTGGCGACCGGCTGCTCGGCCGACTCCTGGCCGCAGTTCGGTGAAGGGACGCCCAGTCCCTCGCCCAGCGCGACCGTGATCGCTCCCGAGAACCAGAAGCCGCCGGCAGTGACCGAGGCTCAGGCCAAGCGCATCCTTCAGGACGTGTCGGCGACGCTCTCGGATGCCGATGCCGCCATGGACATCGATCTGGCGGGAACCCGCCTCGACGGTCCGGCGCTGACGGCTCGCAAGACCGAGTACGCGCTTCGCACCGCACTTCCTGACACCGCTGTGCCCGCTGCCATCCCGACCGACGACGTCGAGGTCATGCTGCCCGAGGCGACCGACCGCTGGCCTCGCACTGTTCTCATGCTCTCGAAGAGCGACGGTGACGACACGGTGCCCCCTGTCGTGCTGACGATGACCCAGCAGGACCCCTGGTCCAACTACAAGGTCAACAACATGGCAGAGATGTCGGCCGACGCCGTCTTTCCCGAGGTGGCCGCTCCGTGGCTCGGGACCTCGATGGTCCCGGACGACTCCGCCTTCCTCAGCCTGCCGCCGGGCGAACTCGCGGCGACGTACTCGGACGTCGTCGACGCGGGAGAGCAGAGTGCGTCGTATGGAATGTTCGACGAGATCTCGCAGAACCTCGCGAAGTCGATCCGCGACAGCCGCCAGGCTGTGGTGCAGAACCTCGCCGACAACGGTGCGGCCGCGACTTCGCAGACAGCCTTCGACATAGCGCCGGCGGACTCAGCTCCTGTGTCGATGACCACTCTGGGCAGCGGTGCCATCGTCGCCGTCTCTCTGGTCGACACCGAGACGGTCACACCGACCTCTGCGGATGCGGTGATCCGTTTCGGTGACAACGCCCAGGCGAAGGCGTTGACCGGTGTCACCGAGTCCGCCAAGGGCGTGACGACCAAGTACGAATTCCAGTTGTTCTTCTCCGTCCCCGCCCAGGGTTCGACGGAGCAGATCCGACTCCTGGCCGTGCGCCAGGACCTTCTCTCCGTCGAGGTGATCAAGTGACCGATATCTCTCCTGCCGCGCTCCGAGGAGCCGTCGACCTCTCCACTCTGCGCAACCGTCCTTCTGCGCCGGCGGCCGGAACACCCGCTCCCGCTGCGGGCGTCCTCGACGTGGTCGTCGATGCGACCGATGAGACGTTCGGTCAGATCCTCGAGGTCTCGCGGACGGTTCCCGTGGTCGTCGATCTGTGGGCCGAGTGGTGCGGACCCTGCAAGCAGCTGAGTCCGATCATCGAGAAGGTGACGCGCGAGCTCGGTGGCAAGGTACTTCTCGCCAAGGTCGACGTCGACGCGAATCCCCAGCTCGCGCAGAGCTTCCGTGCGCAGTCGATTCCGATGGTGGTCGCTCTCATCGCGGGGCAGCCGGTACCGATGTTCACCGGAGCGGTCCCCGAGCAGCAGGTCCGCGAGGTCTTCGCGCAGCTGCTTCAGCTCGCCGCGCAGAACGGTGTCACCGGCTCGCTGGACGTGGGGGAGGCCCCTGCGACCGAGGAGGGCGCCGAGGAGCCGCCGCTGCCGCCTCTGCATGCGGAGGCGTTCGCGGCGATCGAGCTCGGCGACTACGCCGCAGCGATCGTCGCTTACGAGAAGGCCCTCGCCGAGAACCCTCGCGACGAGGACGCGATCGCCGGTCTCGGCCAGGTGCGTCTGCTCGATCGTGTGCAGAAGCTCGATCTGCAGGAGGCTCGGGCAGCTGCGGCAGCCGGTCCGCTCGATGTCCGGGCGCAGTTCGACGTCGCGGACCTCGATCTCGCGGGCGGGCACGTCGACGATGCGTTCGGACGCCTGCTCGACCTTTTCGCTCAGCTTCCCTCGGACCAGCGCACGCCGGTTCGGGAGCGGCTCATCGAACTGTTCGGTCTCATCGGCGCGGCCGATCCGCGTGTCGTCTCGGCACGCAACCGGCTCTCGTCGCTGTTGTTCTGACCGCGCGTGCCGCGGTCAGCCGTGGCTGATCGTCGGCACGTGCGGGTCGTTCTGATGGCGGAGCCATATCGTCGACAGTGCGGGGATCGTCATCGTCGCCGTCGGGGTGCCGCCGTCTGCGGGATCGGCGACGACCACGCCGAGGTTGCCTGAACCTCGTCCGCCGTATTCTGCGGCATCCGTGTTGAGGATCTCCTGCCAGATTCCCGCGCTGGGCAGAGCGAGGCGATATCCGCTGCGCTCGACCCCGGCGAAGTTGCTGATCACTACCAGCCGGCCGCCGTGGGCGTCGCGGCGTTCGAACACGATCACGTTCGGATCCCAGCTGGGCGCACCGAGGCGCGAGAACGACGAGCCGTCGTTGTCGCGCTCCCAGAGCGGAGCCTGCGCGCGATAGGTGCGGTTGAGCTGCCCGACGAAGCTCTGCAACTGGGCATGGGACGGCTGCTCGAGCAGCCACCAGTCCAGTTCACGGGACTCGGACCACTCTGCGAGCTGGCCGAACTCCTGCCCCATGAACAGCAGCTTCTTGCCCGGGTGTCCCCACATGTACCCGAGGTAGGCCCGCACATTGGCGAGCTTGTGCCAGTGATCTCCTGGCATCTTCGCGAGCAGGCTGCCTTTGCCGTGCACGACCTCGTCATGGCTGATCGGCAGCAGATAGTTCTCGCCGAACGCGTACACGAAGGAGAACGTCATCTCACCTTCGTGGTGCGAGCGGTACATCGGGTCTCGCTCGATGTACTGGAGCGAGTCGTTCATCCAACCCATGTTCCACTTGAAGCCGAAGCCGAGACCAGCATGATCGGTGGGAGCGGTGACACCGGGGAAGCTGGTCGACTCCTCGGCGATCATCAGCACGCCGGGGTGCACACGGTAGGCGGTCGCATTGACCTCCTGCAGGAATCGGATCGCCTCGAGGTTCTCGCGCCCGCCATGGATGTTGGGTTCCCACTCGCCGTCGTTGCGGGAGTAATCGAGGTAGAGCATCGAGGCGACGGCGTCGACGCGAAGACCGTCGACGTGGAACTCGCTCAGCCAGAACAACGCGTTCGCGACGAGGAATCCTCGCACCTCCGGACGGCCGTAGTCGAAGATGAGCGTGCCCCAGTCCTGGTGCTCGCCCCGCCGGGGATCCGGGTGCTCATAGAGTGGCTGTCCGTCGAAGCGCGCCAGCGCGAACGCATCCTTCGGGAAATGGCCGGGGACCCAGTCCATGATCACGCCGATGCCGGCCTGGTGCAGGCGGTCGATCAGGTAGCGCAGGTCGTCCGGGCTGCCGAAGCGGCTGGTGGCAGCGTAGTAGCCACTCACCTGATAGCCCCAGGATCCGCCGAACGGGTGTTCGGCCAGCGGCATGAACTCGACATGGGTGAAGCCGGCCTCCTCGACGTGAGCGATGAGGGGCTCAGCCGCATCCCGATAGCTCAGTCCGCCTCGCCACGATCCCAGATGCACTTCGTACACCGACAGCGGCTGCGCGACTGCATGGGTTGCAGCCCTGCGGGTCATCCAGGCGCCATCCGACCAGGCGTAGGTGGACTCGGTGACGACGGATGCGGTCTCCGGCGGGACCTGCGCGGCCTGCGCCATCGGATCCGCCTTGAAGATCCACGCACCGTCGCGCGTCCTGATCTCGTACTTGTAGGTCGTGCCGACCGGGAGGTCGGGGATGAACAACTCCCAGATCCCGCTCACACCCATCGAGCGCATGGCGTGAGGCTCGCCGTTCCAGCCGTTGTGATCACCGACCACGCGAACTGCGGTGGCGTTGGGAGCCCATACGGCGAAGGCCACGCCTGTGTCGCCTCCCACGCTCTGGGGATGTGCGCCCAGCACCTGCCAGAGGCGTTCATGACGACCCTCGGCGATCAGATGCACATCGACGTCGCCCAGCGTCGGGAGATGCCGGTACGGGTCACCGCTGACGGTCTCGGCTTCGTCTCCGTACGCCGTCGCGAGGCGATACGGCACAGGGGAGCCGTCGTGATGGCCTTCCCAGATGCCGTGCGCGACGTGGTTCAACTCGAGTCGGGTGCCGTCACCGAAGACGGCAGCCACCGTCGCGGCGAGGGGACGGCGAGCGCGGATCACGGTGACCGTGCGGTCGCTCGCGTCAGTGATCGGGTGCGACCCCAGCACCGAATGCGGGTCGTGGTGGGATCCTGCCGCCACCGCGGCCCATTCCGACGACGTCGTCGCATCTTCCAGGTAGCTCATGAATGCTTCCTCACCTTCAGGATGTGCACCGGTTCGGCGAAGGCGTCGAGCCGCACGTAGTTGTGGTCGGCCCACGTCCAGACTGCTCCGGTGAGAAGGTCCTCGACCTCGAATGGTTCGCCGAGAGGAACACCCCAGATCGTGGTGTCGAGGTGAACAGTGGTCTCACGCACCGAGTGGGGATCGACGTTGGCGACGACGAGGATCGTGTCATCGGTGCCTGTTCCCGTGAACGCGGCGTCGAGATGCTTGCTGTAGACGAGCACCGAGTCGTCATCGCTCCAGTGGACCGAGAGATTGCGCAGCTGACGGAGAGCCGGGTGTGTGCGTCGGATCTCGTTCAGACGACGGAGGAGGGGGGCGAGCGAGTCGCCGGCGGCGTCGGCTCCCTCCCAATCGCGGAACTTGAACTCGTACTTCTCGTTGTCGATGTTCTCCTCGGAACCGGGCCGCGCGACGTTCTCGAACAACTCGTACCCGGCGTACACGCCGTACACCGGCGCTGCGGTGGCAGCGATGCACGCGCGGATGCGGTACGCGGCGCGTCCGCCGAACTGGAGATACTCGGTGAGGATGTCATGCGTGTTCACGAAGAGGTTCGGTCGCATGTAGTCGCTGGTTTCGTGCGAGACGCTCGTGAGGAACTCCTCGAGCTCCGACTTGGTGTTGCGCCACGTGAAGTAGCTGTAGCTCTGCTGGAACCCGACCGCAGCCAGCGCTCGCATGACTGCAGGGCGCGTGAACGCCTCGGCGAGGAAGATCACGTCCGGATCCTGCGCGTTCACCGTGGCGATGAGCCATTCCCAGAACTGCAACGGCTTGGTGTGCGGATTGTCGACTCGGAAGATCTTCACGCCTTCGCGCACCCAGTGCTGCACGACGCGCAGCATCTCCTGATAGATCCCGGCAGGGTCGTTGTCGAAGTTCAGAGGGTAGATGTCCTGGTACTTCTTCGGCGGGTTCTCCGCGTATGCGATCGTTCCGTCGGGAAGTGTCGTGAACCACTCCGGATGCTCGACGACCCACGGGTGGTCTGGAGACGCCTGCAGAGCAAGATCGAGGGCGACCTCCAGCCCCTCGTTCTTTGCGGCTCGGACGAAGGCACGGAAGTCGGCCGGTTTCCCGAGCTCGGGGTGGATGGCGTCGTGACCGCCGTCAGCGGAGCCGATGGCATAGGGCGAACCCGGGTCTCCGGGCTCTGTCGTCAGGGTGTTGTTGCGTCCCTTGCGGTTGGTGGTTCCGATCGGATGGATCGGAACCAGATAGACGACGTCGAATCCCATCGCGGCGACGGCCGGAAGTCGCTTCGCCGCGGTGCGGAACGTACCGCTCTTGACCGTGCCGTCCTTGAGACGTTTCGCACCCTCGGAGCGGGGGAAGAACTCGTACCAGGCACCGACACCTGCTGCAGTCCGCTCGACCAGCAGGGTGTGGGAGGCCGACGCGGACCGCAATGTCATGAGCGGCCGGTCTCGGAAGAGGTCGGCGAGCTCGGCGTCGGTCGAGACAGCGGTAGTGGTCGCCGCATCGCCGCCGGCAAGTGCGGCGACGAGATCGCTCATGCGTCTGCGCTGGGCAGCAGGGCGGTCCTTCTCGGTCGCGGCCCGCGCGAGAAGCTCAGCCCCGAGCGCCGCCATGACGGGCACGTCCACTCCGGCGGCCACTTTCACCTCGGCGGCGTGAGCCCAGGTCGCGAAGTCGTCGGAGAACGCCTCGAAGCGAAAGGTCCAGCTGCCCTGCAGGTCCACGGCGATCTCGGTACCCCAGCGGTCACTGCCGTCCCGGAAGGGCGTCAGGCGATGAAGAGTCTCGTCGCCGTCGGGGGAGGTCAGCCGGAGCTGCACGCCGATCAGGTCATGCCCCTCGCGGAAGGCGACCACGCTGAAGGGCACCACTTCTCCGACGAACGCTTTGGGTGCGAATCCGCCGGGCACGGACGGTGTGCCGCCGACCAGCGGTATGCGGGTCGCGACGAGATCGTCGCCGTCCGAGGCCGCACCCAGCGGGCGCGACGGGATCTGTGCAGGGCTTCGGAGAGCCTTCGGACTGGTGCTGCTCATACGTGCGGCCACCCCCCGAATGTACCGCTCCCGAGGTGGAGCGGGTAGCTCGCAGACGGCACCGGCGCGCCGCCCGTCATTCCACTCGGAACAGTCGCATGGAGGTGCCGGGGATCGGCAGGATGTCGCCGGGCGCGTATGTCTCACCGTCGGCGCCGGGACGCTCGTCAGCGCTCGACCACAGCGATACGAACCGAGTCGCATCCTCGAGTTCTTCGGGCAGTCGCACGTCGATCGGAGACTCAGTGCCATGCACGATCAGGAGGATGCGATTCGCCGCCTCGCGGTCCGGAGTGGAGGCGGCGACGTACTGCAGGGTGCGGTTTCCCGGATCGGTCCACTGCTCGCTCTCCATGGTCTCGCCGTTCTGGTCGAACCAGTCCATGACGGAGGCGTTCGGAATGTGCTCGCCGAGCCGGGCGTACCGGCTCGGGCGCAGGGCCGGGTTCTCGCTCCGGAGCCGGATGAGTCGCGTGACGTGAGCTCGCAGGTCTTCCTGCCACGGCTCTGGATCCCATCCGAGCCAGGTCATCGCGGAGTCCTGGGCGTAGGCGTTGTTGTTGCCCCGCTGCGTGCGCCCGACCTCGTCACCCGCGGTGAGCATCGGGATCCCCGCGGACAGCAGAAGCGTGCCCAGGAGGTTGCGCATCGCCTTCCTGCGAGCCGCGAGGATGGCCGGGTCGTCCGTCGGCCCCTCGATCCCGTGGTTGAACGCACGGTTCATATCGGCGCCGTCGCGGTTCTGCTCGCCGTTGGCCTCATTGTGCTTGACGTCGTACGAGACGAGGTCGTGCAGGGTGAAGCCGTCGTGCGCGGTCACGAAGTTGATGCTCGCGAGCGGGCCGCGCTCGTCGGCGAACGTGTTGGAAGACCCTGCGAGACGCGTCGCGAAACCACCGATGCCGACCGGGGCAGACGCTCTGCGCGCATAGTCGATGTCGCTCAGCCAGAAGTTGCGCACCCGATCGCGGTACCGGTCGTTCCACTCCAGCCAGCCCTTCGGGAAGTTGCCCGTCTGCCACCCTCCCATGCCGACGTCCCACGGCTCGGCGATGAGTTTCGTCTCCTTCAGGATCGGATCATCGGCGATCGCCACGAGGAGCGGGTGCTCGGGCGTGTAGGTGTGAGAGCCGTCGCGCGCGATGGCGGCGGCGAGATCGAACCGGAATCCGTCGATCTGCATCTCCTGGGCCCAATAGCGCAGCGAGTCGAGAACGAGGCGGGCGCCGGCATCCGTCGAGGTGTCGAGAGTGTTGCCGCATCCGGTGGTGTCGATGTACGCCCCGGACGCGTCCTGGCGGTAGTAGCCGGCGTTGTCGATGCCCCGCAGGCTCGAGCGCGGACCTCCGAGGCCCTCTTCCGAGGTGTGGTTGTACACGACGTCGAGGATGACCTCGAGTCCGGCCTCGTGGAGCAGCCGCACCATTCCCTTGAACTCGGCGAGGACTGCCTCGGGGCCTCCCTTTCGCGCGTCTTCTGTCGCATACGCGTTGTGGGGCGTGAAGAAGTTGAGGGTGTTGTACCCCCAGTAGTTGGTCAGCCCGCGCTCGAGCAGGCGAGGCTCCGGCACGAACGCATGCACGGGAAGGAGCTCGATCGAGGTGATGCCGAGCTCATGGAAGTACTCGATCATCGCGGGGTGGGCGAGACCCGCGTAAGTGCCGTGCAGTGCGGGGGGCACGTCCGGCTGACGCTTGGTGAGGCCCTTCAGATGGCCCTCGTAGATGACCGTGCGATCGAGAGGGATTCGAGGTTTGATCGAGTCGCCCCAGTCGAAACCGTCGACGATCACGACGGATCGCCACTCCTCGTAGCCGTCGCCCTGGGCGAGTCCGCGTGCATACGGGTCGAGGAGGAGGGTCTCGGGGTTGAACGTGTTACCGGGGCCGTGCGGTCCACCGACGCGGATCGCGTACCTGGTGCCGGGCTGCAGCAGCTCGGTCGTGACCTCCCAGACGCCGCCGGGGAGTCGCTCGAGGTCGACCTGATCGATCACCCAGTCCAGGTCTGTGGCATCGAAGACGACGAGCTCGATGGACGACGCGTTCTGCGACCAGACGCGGAGGGTTCCGACGCCGTCGTGAAGGCGAACGCCGAGGTTGTCGAGTGCAGTACCGCCGGGCACGGTGATGTCTCGGATCGCGGGCATGAATACACCATAGGGGTCTGCGCTCGGGTCTCAGGACACGATGCACTCAGTTCCATGTGCGCTCCGGAGGGCGAATATGAGGGAGAGTTGAGGGATGCAGCACTATCTCGATCACGCGGCCACGACCCCGCTGCGCCCGGAGGCGCGCGAGGCATGGCTGGATGCGAGCGCGATCGTCGGCAACGCGTCATCGACGCATGGAGCGGGGCAGGACGCCAGGCGCCTGCTGGAGGAGTCTCGGGAGCGTATCGCCGCGGTGCTCGGTTCCGATCCCATCGAGGTGGTCTTCACCTCCGGGGGAACGGAGTCGATCAATCTCGCGCTGCAGGGGCTGTGGCAGGCACGCCGGGTGGGCACCGACGCGATCGTGATGCCGGATGCCGAGCATCACGCGACCATGGACACGGTCGAGGCGCTGGTCGGGGTGGGAGCGGCACTACGCGCTGTCCCGGTATATCGCACGGCGGCGATCGATCTGGGCGCATTCGCCGCACAGCTTCCGGGGGCGGCTCTGGCCACCGCACTGGTCGCCAACAACGAGTCGGGGACCATCAACGACGCCGCGGCGCTGGCCTCATCGGCCGCGGACGCGCAGGTTCCGCTGCACCTCGATGCGGTGTCGGCACTCGGTCACGTCGCGCTGTCCTTTCGCGCCCTGCGCGGCGACGCGGCAGACGCTGTCGGGCTGGTCGCGATGAGCGTGGCCGGTCATAAGATCGGCGCGCCCGTCGGTGTAGGCGCGCTCGTCACATCACGCACAGCGCGCCTCGCGGCGATCCTCCGAGGAGGCGCACAGCAGCGCGGCCTCCGCGCCGGGACCCAGGACGTCGCGGGCGCGGCCGCGTTCACCGTCGCTCTGGAGCTCGCCGAGGCGGAGCGGCTGACCGAGAACGCTCGGCTGAGCGAGATGCGCGATCGACTGGTCGACGGCGTCCTCGCCCGTGTTCCGGTCGCCGAGATCCTCGGGGACCGCGTCGAGAGGCTTCCGGGCAACGCGCACATCCTGTTCCCCGGCGCGGTGGGGGAAAGCCTGCTCTTCCTGCTCGACATGGCGGGGATCGCGGCGTCGACCGGATCCGCATGTCAGGCGGGTGTGGCAGAGCCTTCGCACGTGGTCATGGCCATGGGCCGCAGCGAACAGGATGCGCGCAGTGTGCTCCGCTTCTCGCTCGGTCGCACGTCAACCGACGCGGACGTCGACGCGGTCCTCTCGTCGATCGCTGAGGCGTACTCGCGCGCATCCGGCTCCGGCTCAGCCGTACGCTCGTAGACTGGATCCATGAGGATTCTTGCGGCCATGAGTGGTGGGGTGGACTCCGCCGTCGCGGCCGCGCGTGCGGTCGATGCAGGGCACGACGTCGTCGGCGTGCACCTCGCGCTGTCCCGCGCCGGGGGAACCCTGCGCACGGGCAGCAGAGGATGCTGCACGATCGAGGACGCACTCGACGCCAGACGCGCAGCCGACCTCCTCGGCATCCCCTTCTACGTCTGGGACTTCTCGGAGCGCTTCCGCGAAGACGTCATCGCCGACTTCGTGTCGGAGTATCAGGCGGGGCGCACACCGAACCCCTGCATGCGATGCAACGAGAAGATCAAGTTCGCCGCGTTGCTCGAGCGCGCGATCGAGCTCGGATTCGACGCTGTGTGCACCGGACATTACGCCACCCTGATCCCGACGGATGCCGGCCTCGAGCTGCACCGCGCAGCCGACAACGCGAAGGATCAGTCGTACGTGCTCGGAGTGCTGACGGCCGATCAGCTCGCCCACACGTACTTCCCCCTCGGCACGACGCCCTCGAAGGCCGTCGTGCGCGCAGAGGCCGCGGAGCGCGGCTTGACCGTCGCCCAGAAGCCCGACAGCCATGACATCTGCTTCATCCCGGACGGTGACACTCGCGGGTGGCTCGCCGAGAAAGTCGGCACGGCCACCGGTGAGATCGTCGACCGCACGGGTGAGATCGTCGGCTCCCACGAGGGAGCACATGCGTTCACCGTCGGTCAGCGTCGCGGACTCAAGCTCGGAGTCCCTGCGGCGGACGGCAAGCCGCGATTCGTGCTCGAAGTGCGACCCGTCTCGAACACAGTCGTCGTGGGACCGAAAGAGGCGCTCGCGATCAGCGAGATCTCGGGCGAGCGATTCAGCTGGGCGGGGGCTGCGCCTGCGGAGTCGGAGTTCGACTGCGAAGTGCAGATCCGCGCTCACGCCGAGCCCGAGGTCGCTCGAGCCTTCGTCACATCCGAGGGTGTGCGCGTCGTGCCGGAGGAACCGCTCAACGGCGTCGCGCCGGGGCAGACGGCAGTCCTGTATGTCGGCACTCGCGTGCTCGGTCAGTTCACGATCGACCGCACGGTGTCCGCCGTACCGGTCGACGCGTAGCGCCTCCGTCGCGATGTCGGTGCCCGCTCGTAGACTGGCGGAGTGCCGGAGAACATCTCGCTGGAAGACGCCCGTATCGAAGCCGACGAGCTGACCACTCGCATCCTCGAGGCGAAGGATGCGTACTACGGGCGCGACACCTCCGTCGTCGACGACTTCACCTACGACGGCTGGATGCACCGGCTCGAGGAGCTCGAGCGGCTGCATCCCGAGCTGCAGGGCCAGGATTCGCCGACGCAGATGGTGGGCGCGGCCGAGGCGACGGGGCTCGCGACCATCGAGCACGCCGAACGCATGCTGAGTCTCGACAACGTCTTCTCGATCGACGAACTCCGCGAGTGGGCGGCGAAGACGCGCGCCTCTGCGGGACGAGATGTCGACTGGCTCACCGAGCTCAAGATCGATGGCCTTGCGATCAATCTGCGCTACGAGAACGGGCGCCTGACGTCGGCGGCGACGCGGGGCGACGGCCGCGTCGGCGAGATCGTCACAGAGAACGCCCTGCGTCTTCCCGAGATCCCGCTGGAGCTCCGCGGCGACGGGCATCCCGAGATCGTCGAAGTGCGGGGCGAGGTGTTCATCCCTGTCGCCGCCTTCGAACGACTCAACGCCGCGCAGGCTTCCTTCCGCGAACGCGCGTATGCCGACGCACTGAGCCGCTGGGAGGCGCGCGGCGGCGCGAAGAGGCCGTTCGACGAAGAGAAGGCGCGTACCGCGGCGGCACGCCGCTTCCCCTCGTTCGCGAATCCTCGGAACGCCGCCAGCGGCGGGCTGCGCCAGCAGATCGACAAGAAGGACGGGCTCGAACTCGAGGCGGGGATGCTTCGGATCGAGTCCCTCGCGCTCTACGTGCACGGCATCGGCGCGTGGCAGAACCCTCCGGTCGCCGCGCAGAGCCAGGTCTATGAGCAGCTGGCCGAGTGGGGGCTGCCCACGAGCCCGCACACCAAGGTCTGCACGAGCATCGACGAGGTCGCGGCGTTCGTCGAGTACTTCGGCGAGCACCGTCACGACATCGAGCACGAACTCGACGGCATCGTCGTCAAGGTCGACGAACTCTCCCTGCACGACGAGCTCGGTGCCACGAGCCGCGCGCCTCGCTGGGCGATCGCGTACAAGTACCCGCCCGAAGAGGTGCAGACGACGCTCCTTGACATCGTCGTGTCCGTCGGGCGCACGGGGCGCGCCACGCCGTTCGCGGTGATGGCTCCCGCGCACGTCGCCGGCTCCGTCGTCAGGCAGGCGACCCTGCACAACAAGGACGTCGTGAAGGCGAAGGGCGTGCTGATCGGCGACACCGTCGTGCTGCGCAAGGCGGGCGACGTGATCCCCGAGGTTCTCGGACCCGTCGTCGAGAAACGCGACGGCACTGAACGTGAGTTCGTGATGCCGGCCGACTGCCCCGAGTGCGGCACACCGCTGCGCGCGATGAAAGAGGGGGACATCGATCTGCGTTGCCCGAACGCGCGATCGTGCCCCGCCCAGGTGCGCGGCCGCGTCGAGCACATCGGATCGCGCGGCGCTCTCGACGTCGAGGCGTTGGGCGAGGTCACAGCTGCTGCTCTGACGCAGCCGACGTTCCCGGAGGTCCCCCCGCTCCAGACCGAGGCCGGTCTGTTCGCCCTCACCCTCGACGAGATCGTGCCGATCGAGCTGTTCGTGCGCGACGCCGAGACCGGCCTGCCCAAGGAAGACGACGACGGTCTCGTCAAGACACGCGCGCCGTTCCGCCGCAATCCCAGCGCGGCGGAGAAGAAGTCCGGTCTCGAGGGCCCTCAGCCGTCGTCGCAGGCGCTCACGCTCCTCGCCGAGCTCGAGAAGGCCAAGACCAAGGATCTCTGGCGTCTTATCGTCTCGCTGAACATCCGTCACGTCGGGCCGGTCGCCGCCCGAGCGCTGGCGCAGTGGTTCGGCTCGCTCGACGCGATCCGAGCAGCGTCGCGAGAAGAGCTCGCTGCCGTCGAGGGGGTCGGCGGTATCATCGCAGACTCGCTGCTCGCCTGGTTCGACGTGGACTGGCATCAGGAGATCGTGCGGCAGTGGACCCAGGCCGGCGTGCAATGGGCCACGCCTGGGCACCCGGGGCCGGGGGCCGCGGTCGTCGAGGGCGGTGTGCTCGACGGGCTCACCGTCGTGGCGACCGGATCGCTCGACGGCTACACCCGCGACGGAGCACAGGAGGCCATCATCAAAGCCGGCGGCAAAGCGGCGTCGAGCGTCTCGAAGAAGACCGACTTCGTCGCCGCGGGGCCGGGTGCCGGATCGAAGCTCGGCAAGGCGGAGGAGCTCGGCATCCGCATCCTCGACGCCGCGCAGTTCCACATCCTCGTGACCGAAGGGCCGGACGCGCTCGGATGAAGCGCTACGGACGATCGCTGCTGTCTCGGCGCGAGCCCCTCATCGTTGTTGCGGCGCGTCTCGCACACAGTGCCGCGACCGGACCGGCAGGGTCCTGACCGGGCCTACGCTTCGGAGATGCGCTGGAGCAGCTCCGGAGACCCGGCGAACCCGAGCCTTCGATAGACCGGGACAGCGCGTTCGCTCGAGTGCACGGTGACCCTGGATGCGCCGGCGCCGTGCGCATGGGCTGTCGCCGCGTCGATGAGGGCGGTTCCCACCCCTTCACCACGGTGCTCGGGCAGCACGAAGACGCTCTGGATGTCTGCCGACAGGCGATTGCTCGCACCAGGGCTCGGAACTCGGGGGAGCAATGCGACCCATGCGGCGCCGACTATCTCGTCGTCGATCGTGCGCGCGACGAACGCGGAGTGCGTGGCCCGATGGTCGTCCCACCAGGATGCGAGAGTCGTCACGAACGAGTCGAACTCCGCATCGCCGGCATCGTCAGCGGCTCTGTCGATCCACTTCACGCGCGCCAGGCCCCGAACATCGTCGGGGCCTGCGCGCTCGATGTGCACGTGCGTGCCTGTCAGTCCTTGTGGCGGGGCTTGCGGAACGGCTTCTCGCCTCGCTCGTCATTGCGAGCCGGGCGCTCGTCCCGGTCGTACCGCGGGCGGTCGTCGCGGCGGTCGGACCCTCCACGCGCTCCGTCACGAGGACCGTCGTTGCGACGGGCTCCCGGTCCGCGGTCGGGCTTGATCTCGATCAGACGGCCCGAGATGCGGGTGTCCTTCAGCTTGTCCAGCACGGACGAGTCGAGGTTCGCGGGCAGCTCGACGACGGTGAAGTCCGGGCGGATGTTGATGGCGCCGAAGTCGTCACGGCCGAGGCCGCCCTCGTTCGCGAGCGCGCCGACGATCTGACGGGGCTCGACACGGTGACGACGGCCGACCTCGATGCGGTACGGCTTGTAGTCGCCGCGCCCACGACGCTCGCGAGGCTCGCGACTCTCACGACGATCACCCTTGGTGTTCTCACGTGGCGGACGATTGTCGTACTCGACCGCCTTCGACAGCGGGTCATCGGCCGGGTCGAGCAGAAGCGGAGTGTCGCCCTGCGCGACGACCGCGAGAGCAGCAGCCACATCGGCCTCCGGCACGTCGTGATTGCGCACGTAATGTTCGATGACGTCGCGGAACTTCTCGATCCGCGCGGCATCGCCGAGAGCCGCCGTGATCGCGTCGTCGAACCTGGTGAGCCGTGTGGTGTTCACGTCGTCCAGAGTCGGCAGCTGCATCTGCGTGGGCTGCTGACGCGTGGCCTTCTCGATGGACTTCAGCAGGTAGCGCTCGCGCGGGGTGATGAAGCTGATCGCGTCTCCGGTGCGCCCCGCGCGGCCCGTGCGGCCGATGCGGTGCACATAGGACTCGGTGTCGGTGGGGATGTCGAAGTTGATGACGTGGCTGATGCGCTCGACGTCGAGACCACGGGCGGCCACGTCGGTCGCGACGAGGATGTCGAGCTTGCTCGCCTTGAGCTGGTTGACGCTGCGCTCGCGCTGCACCTGCGGAACGTCGCCGTTGATCGCCGCAGCGGAGTACCCGCGGGCGCGGAGCTTCTCGGCGAGCGTCTCGGTCTCGTTCTTCGTGCGGACGAACACGATCATCCCGTCGAAGTTCTCGACCTCGAGGATGCGGGTGAGCGCGTCGACCTTCTGCGCGTACGACACCACGAGGTAGCGCTGGGTGATGTTCGTGCCGGTCGCGGTCTTCGACTTGATGCTGATCTCTTCCGGCTCGCGCAGGTACTTCTGCGCCAGACGACGGATCTGCGGAGGCATGGTGGCCGAGAACAGCGCGACCTGCTTCTCTTCTGGCGTCTGCGCGAGGATCTGCTCGACGTCTTCGGCGAAGCCCATCTTCAGCATCTCGTCGGCCTCGTCGAGCACCAGGTACTGCAGCTGGGACAGGTCGAGGGTGCCCTTGGCGAGGTGGTCCATGATGCGGCCGGGGGTTCCGACGATCACGTGCACGCCGCGGCGCAGCGCCGACAGCTGCACACCGTAGCCCTGTCCGCCGTAGACGGGGAGGACGTGGACGCCCTTCATCTTCGAGGCGTACGACTCGAACGCCTCGCAGACCTGCAGGGCGAGTTCGCGGGTCGGTGCGAGCACGAGGGCCTGCGGGGTCTTCTGTGACACGTCGAGGCGCTCCAGCACGGGGAGCGCGAAGGCCGCGGTCTTGCCCGTTCCGGTCTGCGCCATACCGACGACATCGCGACCTGACAGCAGGGTCGGGATCGTCGCGGCTTGGATGGGGGAGGGGGTCTCGTAGCCGAGGTCCTTGATGGCCTTGAGGACGGGGCCGGTGATGCCGAGCTCCTCGAATCCAGGGGTCTCGGGGGCGTCGGTGGGCACAGCGTCTTCAGGAGTCACTGACCAAGGGTAGCGCTTCACGGGATTCGGCGCCTGTGAGGGCGCCCTCAGGAGCCGGAGGTGAGGGCCAGCAGCCTCTCCTTGACCTGGCGGCGCAGCACTTTGCCGATCAGCGACGTGGGCAGCTCGTCGACGATGAAGACGCGGCGGGGGACCTTGTAGGGCGTGAGGATGCTGCGCGCGTACTCTCGGATCGCCTCGACATCGACATCCGAATCGCCGTCGACGACGATCGCCGCGACGACCTCCTCGCCGGAGTGATCGCTCGGGAGTCCGACGACGGCGGCGTCCGACACCTGAGGATGCTGTCGCAGCGCGCTCTCGACCTCGGTGGGGGCCACGTTGAAGCCGCCTGTGATGATGAGCTCCTTGATGCGGTCGACGATGCGGATGAAGCCCGCGTCGTCGACCGTGACGATGTCTCCGGTGCGGAACCATCCGTCCACGAAGACAGCCTCGGTCTCCTCAGGCTTGCCGTAGTACCCGGAGAACACCTGGGGTCCGCGCACGAGTAGCTCGCCCGAGGAGCCGGCGGGGACGTCGACGGTCGGGTTCTCGGGATCGACGACGCGGCATTCCGTGCCGGGCAGAGGGAGTCCGACTGTGCCAGGCACGCGGTTGTCCGCGACGGGGTTCGCCATCAGGACGGGTGAGCACTCGCTGAGCCCGTACCCTTCGACGAGGAACCCGTTCGTCGCCGCCTCGAACGGGACGACCAGCTCGTGCGGCAGCGCCATCGCGCCGGAGATCGCGACCTCGATGCCGTCGAGCGAGACTCCCTTGGTGTTCGCGGCCGACAGCAGTCGGTCGGCGATCGGAGGCACCAGAGGCAGGAAGGTCGCCGGGTGCTTCTTCATCACGTCGAGCACGAGATCGGGGTCGAACTTCGGGAAGAGCACGAGCCGCGCCCCCATGGACATCGCGAAGGTCAGGCAGAGCGTCAGACCGTACGCGTGGAACATCGGCAGCACCGCGTACACGACGCATCCCTTGCCGTGTTGGATCGACGGTACCCACGCCTGCGACTGTGCGGCATTCGCCAGCAGGTTGTGGTGCGTCAGAGCCGCGCCCTTCGGGGTGCCTGTGGTGCCGGAGGTGTACTGGATGATGGCGAGGTCGTCGGTGGCCGGCTTCGGGTGTGACACCGGCAGGGGAGCGGACTGCACCAGCGAGTCCCAGGTGACCGTTCCTCGCACCTTCTCTGTGAGTGCCGCGCGAGACGCGCGTGCCTTGGTGATCGGCAGGCGCAGGGCGACACGGGTCAGAACAGGCATCGCCCGGGTGACGTCGACCGAGATGAGGTTCGTCACCGCGAGGTCGGTCGGGAACTCCTGGACCGTGGAGACGACCTTGTTCCACACGATCGCGTGCTTCGCGCCATGGTCCTCGAACTGCTTGCGCAGCTCGCGGGGTGTGTAGAGCGGGTTGTGCTCGACCACGACGGCGCCGAGGCGCAGCACGGCGTAGAACACCACGATGTGCTGCGGGCAGTTCGGAAGGACGATCGCGACCGGGTCGCCCGCCCGCACGCCGAGATCGCGCAGGCCCGAGGCCGCACGGTCGATCGCCTCCTGCAGCTCCGAATAGGTCGTCTCGCGACCGAAGAACTGCAGGGCGGGGGCATCCGGGTAGTCGCGAGCGGATGCGGCGACGATGTCGACCAGGGATCCGGTCACGGGGGAGAGGTCTTCCGGGACGCCTTCGGCGTAGCTGGCGACCCACGGACGAGGAGGCTGATACGAGCTCACCCGCCCAGCATAGGGCTGGCTTCGCCGGACTGCAGGGACTCGGCGGGCACGGCAACTAGACTCGGGGTGTGTCTGAAATCACCCCTGATCTTGTGCGCCATCTCGGCGTGCTCGCGCGCATCCAGCTCAACGACGACGAGGTGACGAGGCTCACGGGCCAGCTCGACGCCATCGTCGACAACATCGCCAAGGTGTCGGAGGTCGCAAGTCCCGACATCGCCGCGACGAGTCATCCGATCCCGCTGAGCAACGTCTACCGCCCCGACGTGGTGGGCGAGACCCTCACGCATGAGCAGGTGCTCCAGAACGCGCCGGACCAGGCCGACGGCCGGTTCCGCGTCACCGCGATCCTGGGAGAAGAGCAGTGAGCGACATCATCCGCATGACCGCGGCGGAGCTTGCGGACAAGCTCGCCAGCCGCGAGATCTCGAGCGTCGAGGCCACTCGCGCTCACCTCGACCGCATCGCCGCCGTCGACGGCGATGTCCACGCCTTCCTGCATGTCAACGAGGGCGCGCTCGACGCCGCCGCGGCCGTCGATGCGCGGCGTGCGGCGGGCGAGCAGCTCGGACCGATCGCCGGTGTGCCGCTGGCGATCAAGGACGTTCTCGTCACGACCGACCAGCCGACCACGAGCGGTTCGCGGATCCTCGAGGGCTACCGCTCGCCGTACGACGCCACCGTCGTCGCCCGCTCGCGTGCAGCCGGACTGATCCCGCTCGGCAAGACCAACATGGACGAGTTCGCGATGGGCTCCTCCACCGAGCACTCCGCGTACGGTCCCACCCGCAACCCGTGGGATCTCGATCGGATCCCCGGCGGCTCGGGCGGTGGATCCGCAGCTGCGGTCGCCGCATTCGAGGCACCCCTCGCTCTCGGGTCCGACACGGGCGGGTCGATCCGCCAGCCCGCGCACGTGACCGGCACGGTGGGTGTGAAGCCGACCTACGGCGGCGTGAGCCGCTACGGCGCGATCGCCCTCGCGTCGAGCCTCGACCAGGTCGGACCGGTGAGCCGCACGGTGCTCGACGCCGGTCTGCTGCACGACGCCATCGGCGGCCACGACCCGAAGGACTCCACGTCGCTGCGCGACGAGTGGCCTTCGTTCGCGGATGCGGCTCGTGAGGGCGCCCGCGGAGACGTGCTCAAGGGGCTCAAGGTCGGAGTGATCCGCGAGCTGCCCGACAGCGGATTCCAGGCCGGTGTGGCGGAGTCGTTCCATAGCGCACTCGCACTGATGGAGGCGCAGGGAGCGGAGATCGTCGAGATCGGCGCTCCGCACTTCGAGTACGGCGTCGCCGCGTACTACCTGATCCTCCCCGCCGAGGCCTCCAGCAACCTGGCGAAGTTCGACTCGGTGCGCTTCGGCCTCCGCGTGACCCCCGACGGCAACCCGACGGTCGAGGACGTCATGTCGGCGACGCGTGACGCCGGCTTCGGGGATGAGGTCAAGCGCCGCATCATCCTCGGCACCTACGCACTGTCGGCCGGATACTACGACGCCTACTACGGCAGCGCGCAGAAGGTCCGCACGCTCATCCAGCAGGACTTCGCGAACGCGTTCGCAGAGGTGGACGTCATCGCGACGCCGTCGGCTCCGACGACCGCATTCAAGATCGGCGAGAAGATCGACGACCCGTTGCAGATGTACCTCAACGACATCACGACGATCCCGGTGAACCTCGCAGGGGTCCCCGGAATCTCGATCCCCAGCGGCCTGGCTGCAGAGGACGGTCTTCCGGTCGGCATCCAGTTCATCGCACCGGCACGGGAGGACGCGCGACTCTACAAGGTCGGCGCCGCCGTCGAGACTCTGCTGGTCGACTCGTGGGGTGCGCCGCTCCTCACCCGTGCACCGCAGCTCGCAGGAGGGAACCGCTGATGGCCACCGCCAAGCTCATGGACTTCGACAAGGCTCTCGAGCTGTTCGAGCCCGTACTCGGGTTCGAGGTGCACGTCGAGCTCAACACCAACACCAAGATGTTCTCGGACGCGCCGAATCCGGCCAACGAGCTGTACCACGCTGCCGAGCCGAACACGCTGATCGCACCCGTCGACCTCGGTCTTCCGGGAGCGCTCCCCGTGGTCAACCAGACGGCGATCAGGTCGTCGATCAGTCTGGGTCTCGCACTCGGCTGCTCGATCGCTCCCTCGAGCCGATTCGCGAGGAAGAACTACTTCTACCCGGATCTCGGCAAGAACTACCAGATCTCGCAGTTCGACGAGCCGATCGCCTTCGAGGGATCCGTGGAGGTCGAGCTCGAAGACGGAACGATCGTGCAGATTCCGATCGAGCGCGCTCACATGGAAGAGGATGCGGGCAAGCTCACCCACATGGGTGGCGCGACCGGTCGCATCCAGGGCGCCGAGTACTCGCTCGTCGACTACAACCGCGCGGGCGTTCCGCTGGTCGAGATCGTGACGAAGGTCATCTTCGGCACCGAGCACCGTGCTCCCGAGGTCGCCAAGGCCTATGTCGCGACGATCCGTGACATCGTGCGCAGCCTGGGCATCTCCGAGGCCCGTCTGGAGCGCGGGAACCTCCGCTGCGATGCGAACGTGTCGCTGCGTCCCCGCGGCCAGGAGAAGCTCGGGACGCGCACCGAGACGAAGAACGTCAACTCCATGCGCTCCGTCGAGCGCGCGGTGCGGTACGAGATCCAGCGTCAGGCGCAGATCCTCGCCGACGGCGGGACGATCACGCAGGAGACGCGGCACTGGCACGAGGACACCGGAACGACCTCGCCCGGTCGTCCGAAGTCGGATGCCGACGACTACCGCTACTTCCCGGAGCCGGACCTGGTTCCCGTGGAGCCCGCCGCCGAGCTGATCGAAGCACTGCGTGCGGAACTCCCCGAGCAGCCGGTCGCCCGGCGCCGCCGACTGATGACGGAGTGGGGTTTCACCGACCTGGAGTTCCAGGATGTGCGCAACGGCGGCCTGCTCGATGTCGTCGAAGAGACCATCAGCGCCGGAGCCACCCCTGCCACGGCCCGCAAGTGGTGGACGGGCGAGATTACCCGCCAGGCCAACGCGCAGGAGAAAGACGTCACCGAGCTGGTGTCGCCCGCGAGCGTCGCGGCGCTGCAGAAGCTCGTGGATGCCGGAACACTCACGGACAAGCTGGCTCGTCAGGTGCTCGAGGGCGTCATCGCCGGCGAGGGCACACCGCAGGAGGTCGTCGACAGCCGCGGACTCGCCGTCGTCTCTGACGACGGCGCGTTGATCGCCGCGATCGACGAGGCTCTCGCTGCGCAGCCCGATGTGCTCGCCAAGATCAAGGACGGCAAGGTCCAGGCGGCCGGCGCCGTCATCGGCGCTGTGATGAAGGCGATGAAGGGCCAGGCGGATGCCGCCAGGGTCCGCGAACTCGTCCTCGAGCGCGCTGCGCAGTAACCGCATCCCCCGGGCCTCATGTCGGAGGTCCGGGGGAGAATGGTCTCATGGGACACGGTGACGGCAGAGGGCGCATCGTGTCGTCCGCCGATGCTGACGACACCGGCACCAGCATCCTGCACGTCGACATGGACGCGTTCTACGCGGCGGTCGAGGTGCTCGACGACCCGAGTCTTCGTGGCCTCCCGCTGATCATCGGGGCACCCGACGGTCGCTCCGTCGTCTCGAGCGCGTCATACGAGGCGCGTCGCTACGGGGTCCGTGCGGCGATGCCGGTGTCCCAGGCGATCCGCCTGTGTCCGTCGGCGAGGATCGTGCCGCCGCACTTCCATCGCTACCAGGCGGTGTCCCGCCAGGTGATGGCGATCTTCGAGTCGATCACTCCGCTAGTCGAGCCGCTGTCGGTCGACGAGGCGTTCCTCGACGTCCGTGGCGTCCGGCGGCTGTGGGGGACCCCCGCGCAGATCGCCCAGCTCGTCAGAGAGCGGGTGAGCGACGAGGTCGGCATCACCTGCAGCGTCGGAGTGGCGTCGACCAAGCACGTCGCGAAGATGGCATCGACCATCTCGAAGCCGGACGGCATGCTCGTCATCGCCGCATCCGACACGCAGGCGTTCCTCGATCCTCGACCGGTTCGGGCGATGTGGGGCGTGGGGCCGAAAGCGGCCGAGGCTCTGGAAGGGCGCGGCATCCGCACGATCCGCGACATCCGCACGTCGTCTACAGACATGCTCGATCGCGCGGTCGGCCCGGCGCTGAGTGCGCGTCTCGTGCAGCTGTCTCGGGGTGAGGACGCGCGGGCGGTCGAGACCGAGCGCGTCGAGAAGAGCATCGGCCACGAGGAGACTTTCGACACGGACATCTCGGATCGCACCTATCTGCGAGCCGAGCTGCTCAGGCTCGCCGATCGCGTCGCCGCACGACTGCGGAAGGCTGAATGGAAGACCTCGACGGTTGCGATCAAGATCCGATTCGACGACTTCCGCACGGTGAGCCGGTCGCAGACGCTTGCCGAGCCGACCGCCGTCGGCCAGCGAATCGGTGAGGCGGCTCAGGCGCTGTTCGAGCAGATCGACCGCCGCGACCCCGTGCGGCTCGTCGGTGTGCGTGCCGAGAAGCTCCGGCCGGCGGGTGGTGGAGGCATCGGTCTGTGGGACGACGACGAGGACTGGCGGCGGGTCGAAGGGGCTCTCGACGATGCGGTCGCGCGTTTCGGATCGGCCATGATCGGTCGGGCCAGGCACATCGGCCGAGGCGACGGACGCGGTGCGGCGCAGCATCCGAAGGCGCACGGTCTCGATTGACCTCTCGGCCGCTCGTTTCCTGAGCTAGCGTGGAGCCATGCCCAACATTGCACTGGAACTCGGAAAGCAGGCCGCGTCGTTCGGCGTGAAGAGCGCGTACGGAGAGCCGCAGGACGTCGACGGCGTGAGCATCACCCCGGTGGCGTTCACGTACTCGGGATTCGGCGGCGGAAGCGGTGACGGTGCAGAAGGCGGTGGCGGCGGCGGAGTGTCCGTGCCGGTCGGCGTCTACGTGCGTCGCGAGGAGGGACTTCGGTTCGAGCCCAACATCGTGACCCTGCTGGTCGTCGCTGTGCCGTTCGTCTGGGTCGCCGGACGAGCTATCTCCCGCATCATCCGTGCCCTCAAGAAGTGACGACCCCGTCGGGGCAGCGCTCGCGCGCGCCGCGGCGCTGATCGTCGAGGACATCCGTGCCCTCGCGGCGGCGAACCCTGTCGTCATCATCGACGGTCGAAGCGGAGCCGGCAAGACGACGCTCGCGCGTATGCTGGTCGAGCGCTGGCCGATCGTCGGCAGGGTGCAGCTGGTCGCCCTCGACTCGATCTATCCCGGCTGGGACGGGCTCCAGAGCGGAGTCGAGCATGCCCTCGACGGCATCCTCCGTCCGCACGGCCGCGGATACCTCGGTGAATGGCGCCGCTGGGACTGGGACCGGGAGGAAGAGGCCGAGAGCCACGCCGTGGACCCGGCGCTCGGGGTGCTGATCGAAGGCAGCGGAATCCTGACGCCCGCCACAGCCGCGATCGCCGATGTGCGCGTCTGGCTCGAGTCCGCAGAGCCCGGGCGCAAGGCACGAGCGCTGAATCGCGACGGTGAGACCTATCGCCCGCACTGGGACCGGTGGGCCGCTCAGGAGAAGGCGCACATCGCGCGGGACGAGCCTCGAGCCCTCGCGACGAGGGTCGTCGAGATCCCCTGACGCCTCACAGCAGTTCGTCTGCCGCCTCGATGGTGAGTTCGAGGCGGTATCCGAGCCAGTCGTAGACGCCGAACCTCGCGTCCTCAGGATCATGGTCTTCGTCGCTCTCGATACCCAGACGCTCAGCGATCACCAGACGGATCGCAGTGAGCGTTCGCAGCCAGGCATCGACATCGGACTGCCGGATCGCCAGGTCATGCTCTGTGAACGCCTCGCCCTGGGACATGGAGTCCAGGTCGCCGCGGAGCTCGGCGAGCGCCGCCCGAACCACATCGGCGTCGAGCGCGCGCCTGTCGAGCAGGTCCTCGCGCGTCGCGTCGTGGAAGGAGCGCGAGGCGTCGTCATCGTCGGGGTACGGGGAGGGAGCCAGACGACCGATGGCCGGATCGGTGGCATCGCGGTCGGCCCCCACCAGCTCGCGGAAGTCGTCGACGAGCTGTGCGAGCTGGGCGCCTTCCACTCTCGCCATCCGCACGTGCACCGTCAGCTCGGTCATCGTGCGGCCTTTCGCACCGTCGCCCACAGGCCGTAGTCGTGCATCGCCTGGGCGTGCACCTCCATCGTCTCGCGGGGGCCTGTGGCGACGATGGCCTGGCCATCGTGATGGACTGCGCGCATGAGCTGCGTCGCCCGTTCCAGCGAGTACCCGAAGTAGGTGCGGAAGACCCGTACGACATAGCTCATGAGGTTGACGGGGTCATTCCACACGACGACCTCCCAGGGCACGAGCGGCGCGGCCGTGAGCTCGATGATCTCTTCGACGTCAGGCGTGACGAGGGGACTCATGCCCACCCCAACTCGTGCAGCTGTGTGTCATCGATGCCGTAGAAGTGGGCGATCTCATGCACCAGGGTCGTGTGGATCTCGTCGCGGAGCTCGTCTTCGTCCGCGCAGGCTGCGAGGTGTGGCTCGCGGTAGACGACGATCCGGTCGGGCAGCTCGCCGGAGCCGTACTGCGTACGCTCGGTCAACGCCAGACCGTCGTAGAGCCCGAGCAGGTCGAGGGTCCCGTCCTCAGGGCGGTCCTCGACGACGAAGACGACGTTCTCGAGTCCGTCGACCATCTCATCGGGCAGCCGGTCGAGCTCGTCGATCACGAGTTCTTCGAAGGGTGCAGCATCCATCTCCATCGGCTCCAGCCTATTGCCGCGAGCACGGGCGTGGCGTCAGTGGAGGAACACCAGGAGCGCGGCGACAGCGATGAAGAGCGCCCCGAAGACGGTGTTCAGGATTCGCTGCCCCTTGACAGACCGGGACAGGCGACGGAACGGACGGGCCGCAGTCGCGAAGAACCCCCACATCACGAGGACATCGACGACCATGACCGTGACGATCAGGGTGAGGTATTGGGGCAGCTGAGGCTGGTCCAGGCGGATGAACTGGGGGATGAACGCGAGGAAGAAGACGATCGCCTTCGGATTGAGGAGGTTGACCCAGAACCCGCGTCGGATCATCGACCAGTGTCCTTCGCGCAGATCGACACCGGTCTCGTCTTCGAGCTCTGCGGAAGCGGGCTTGGTCAGGATCAGTCGGATGCCGAGGAAGACGAGGTAGGCGGCTCCGGCGTATCGGATGACGTTGAACAGCACTTCGGATTGCGACACGACGAGTCCGAGGCCGGCCGCCACGATCACGACATGGACGATCAACGCGAGCTGCTGGCCCACGATGCCCCAGATCGATCGTCGCCATCCTTGGCTGAGCGCGTTCGACATCGTGTTGATCGCGCCGGCGCCCGGCGTGAAGCTGATCACCACGCAGGCGGTCAGGAGCGAGAACCACACGGCGAGTGACACCTCGCAATACTAGGGGTCTCGCTCCCTCCCGGTGTTCAGTCGGTCGCGGCGATGCTCGGAATCCGCAGATCGAGCCGGCGGAGCAGCTGCGCGTTCAGCGCCACGACGATCGTCGACAGGGACATCAGGATCGCGCCGACGTATTCCTTGCCATTGTCGGGAATGCAGAAAGGTCCGAGTCTGTCGACTCGGACCTTTCTGGATGGGGTGAGTAACGGGACTCGAACCCGCGACATCCGGCACCACAAGCCAGCGCTCTACCAGCTGAGCTATACCCACCATGTGCCAACCGGAGTTGGCGACCAGATGAGTCTATTACATGTTCGGAGTGAACTCTGACACGGTGCGCGTCGCGATGTCGCGGGCGTCATCGCTCGACGGCCCCGGCTCATCGACGAAGACGGCCTCGCGGTAATAGCGCAGCTCGCGGATGGATTCGAGGATGTCGGCCAGGGCCCGGTGGCCGCCGTCTTTGGCGGGGGCCTGGAAGAAGACCCGTGGGTACCACCGGCGGGAGAGCTCTTTGATGCTCGAGACGTCGACGTTGCGGTAATGAAGCCACTGGTCGACCTGAGGCATGTACTTCGCGAGGAACATCCGGTCGGTGCCGATCGTATTGCCGGCGAGTGGCGCCTTGCGCTCGAGAGGGGCGAAGCGTTTGATGTACGCGAGAGTCTGCTCCTCGGCCTCGACGAGCGAGACACCGTCAGGGATCTCGGTGATGAGCCCCGAGGTCTCGTGCATCTTCGTGACGAAGTCGTTCATGTTCTCGAGTGCCGCCTCACTGGGACGGATGACGACCTGGAATCCCGGGTCGACGGGGCGCAACTCGAAATCGGTGATGACGACGGCGATCTCGACGAGCTCATCGACCGAGAGATCCAGCCCGGTCATCTCGCAATCGATCCAGACGAGGCGGTCGTTCTCTGACGCAGATACCATGTGGCCATACTATCGACGGCACCGACATCCGAGCCGGGCGCGGTACGGTAGAACTGCCCGCCTCCGTAGCTCAGGGGATAGAGCAGGAGCCTTCTAATCTCTTGGTCGCAGGTTCGAATCCTGCCGGGGGCACCACAGCCGAACGTCGTCCGTCATCACCCGTTCCGCAGGGCGGCGACGGCATCGTCGGCCCGCCAGAAGTCGCCGACCAGTCTGAACGACGCTGTCGCGAGGTGCAGTCGCTCTGCGCGATATCGCATGCCGAGAGGGTCGGGCAGCAGACGGAGGTGGCCGAGGACGCGGCCTCTGACATCCTGCACCCGCCACAGGTGGGCTGAGGCGCGCACGAGATGCTCCTTCGGCGATGACAGGTGGGGCGTGGCGTACGGGACCTCGGGCAGGAACGTGAGTTGGGTGTCGGACATCGGCGACTCCTTTCGTGGTTCGAACATATGACCGACCACGGACATTGCACCGCCCGGTTCGTCGAAGCCTTCTCTCCACTGCTTCTGCACGGAAGGTCGGACGGTGAAGTTGTGCACGATCACCGCTCGACGGTTCTCAGCAGCGGTGTCACTGGGGCCACTCTGGAGCGATCCGGGCACGTGTCCCGGGCTACAAAGGAGTGAACATGCACGACACAGTGACCATCGTCGGCAACGTCGCCACCGACCCCACCCAGGGCCGGACCGCCAGCGGAATCGCCGTCACGAACTTTCGATTGGCGAGCACTCATCGTCGCTTCGATGACGCGACCCAGACATGGGTCGACGTCGCGACCAACTGGTATTCCGTCGCCGCATTCCGCCAGCTCGGGGAGCACGCGAAGGCATCGTTGCGTTCAGGAGACAGCGTGATCGTGACGGGGAGGATGAAGATCCGCGCCTGGGAGAACAACGGCAAGCACGGCACGAGCGTCGACATCGATGCGGACGCGATCGGTCATGATCTCCGCTGGGGCACCACGGCGTACCGTCGCAGCACCCGCTCCACGCCTGAGCCACCCGCACAGAGCAGGGCCGGGGGCGCGGTCGACGACGACAGGTCATCGGAGTCGTCCGGCGATACGGCCGGCATCGACACATCGTGGGCCGAGAGAGACGAACTCCCCGCGTCCGACGGCGACGCCGCGGGCCGGTCGGCGGCCTCCGAGAGCCTCACGTACTGAGCCGGCGGCGCGTGATCGCGATCCCGACGTGGAGCGTCGCCGCCGACGTTCGCCGGAGCGGGGGAGTCCGACCGTAGACTCGGGGCGTGCTTCGACGACCGGATTCCTCTGCATCGCGTGCGGCTATTGCAACAGGCGCGGCGGCCGCGCTGATCCTGTTGCTGACCTCGTGCGGTCCCACCGCCTCCCCGACGCCCGCACCGACGGATGCCGGCGGGTCGCCGAGCCCGACGGAAAGCCCAGCGGCACCCGCGTACGTCGCGGACGGAACAGCGGACGACAACCTGCCGCTGTTCGCGGCGGTGACGGCCCAGGTGTGGGGCTCCGATCAGAACGTGTCGGGCCGCGCCTACATCGATGCGCTCATCGCCGCGGGTTTCGATCGAGACGCCATGCAGGTGACTCAGGATGTCTCGACCGTCGGCAACCCGGCCGAGAGCATCCAGTTCTCGGTGCGCTGGGGTGACGCGGAGTGTCTCGTCGGGCAGGTGGGCCCGTCGACAGGGGCGCCGGTGACTGCGGTGATGCCGCAGCTCGCGGAGGGGCGCTGTCTGGTCGGCGCGACCCGCGCGATCGATTGGTGATCCCGGACTTTCGGTCGGTTTCTGACGGTTCCCCGTGCCTGCACTCGTCTCGACGGCTGCACGCGCAGAGGCCGGTAGGCTGGAGTGTCGATCTTCGACGCCAACAGAAGGAGCTTTTTCGGTGGCTGAGTACATCTACTCGATGGTTCGTGCGCGCAAGGCGGTGGGTGACAAACTCATCCTCGACGACGTCACTATGGCTTTCCTCCCCGGTGCCAAGATCGGCATGGTGGGCCCGAACGGCGCCGGTAAGTCGACGATCCTCAAGATCATGGCGGGCATGGACACGCCGTCGAACGGCGAGGCGAAGCTCTCCCCGGGATTCTCGGTCGGAATCCTCATGCAGGAGCCGGAGCTCGATGAGACCAAGACCGTTCTGGAGAACATCCAAGACGGCATCGCCATCAAGGCGAAGGTCGATCGGTTCAACGAGATCTCGATGCTGATGGCCGACCCGGATGCCGATTTCGACTCGCTGCTCGCCGAGATGGGCACCCTGCAGGAAGAGATCGACGCCGCAGACGGCTGGGACCTCGACTCTCAGTTGGAGCAGGCCATGGATGCACTGCGCACCCCGCCGGGAGACGCCGCGATCGCGCCGCTCTCCGGTGGAGAGAAGCGTCGTGTCGCGCTGGCGAAGCTCCTCCTCCAGAAGCCCGATCTGCTTCTGCTCGACGAGCCGACCAACCACCTCGACGCCGAGAGCGTGCTCTGGCTCGAGCAGCACCTGCAGGCCTACAAGGGCGCCGTCATCGCGATCACCCACGACCGATACTTCCTCGACCATGTCGCCGAGTGGATCGCCGAGGTCGACCGTGGCCGCCTGATCGGCTACGAGGGCAACTACTCGACCTACCTGGAGAAGAAGGGCGAACGCCTCGAGATCCAGGGCAAGAAGGATGCCAAGCTCGCCAAGCGCCTCAAGGAGGAGCTGGAGTGGGTCCGGTCCAGCGCGAAGGGTCGGCAGACCAAGTCCAAGGCTCGTCTCGCCCGCTACGAGGAGATGGCGACGGAGGCCGAGCGGACCAGGAAGCTCGACTTCGAGGAGATCCAGATCCCCGCGGGTCCGCGCCTGGGAAGCATCGTGATCGACGCCAAGAAGCTGCAGAAGGGCTTCGACGGACGCTCGCTGATCGACAATCTCAGCTTCAGTCTGCCGCCGAACGGCATCGTCGGCGTCATCGGCCCGAACGGTGTCGGAAAGACGACGCTGTTCAAGACGATCGTCGGCCTCGAACCGCTCGACGGCGGTGACCTCAAGATCGGCGAGACCGTCAAGATCAGCTACGTCGATCAGTCGCGCTCGAACATCGACCCCGACAAGACGCTGTGGGAGGTCGTCTCCGACGGCCTCGACTTCATCACCGTCGGCAAGACAGAGATCCCGTCGCGGGCGTACGTGTCGAAGTTCGGCTTCAAGGGTCCGGATCAGCAGAAGAAGGCGGGTGTGCTCTCCGGTGGTGAGCGCAACCGTCTGAACCTCGCCCTCACGCTCAAGGAGGGCGGCAACCTCCTCCTCCTCGACGAGCCCACCAACGACCTCGATGTCGAGACCCTGAGCTCGCTCGAGAACGCGCTCCTCGAGTTCCCCGGCTGCGCGGTGGTCATCACTCACGACCGGTGGTTCCTCGACCGCATCGCGACGCACATCCTCGCGTACGAGGGCACCGACGAGAAGCCCGATCAGTGGTACTGGTTCGAGGGTAACTTCGATGCGTACGAGGAGAACAAGATCCAGCGCCTCGGCGCTGACGCCGCCAAGCCGCACCGTTCGACGCACCGCAAGCTCACGCGCGACTGAGCCGACGATGTCCGACCTGACACCGGGGCCCCGCCTGCACATCCCGATCCACCTCCGCTGGGGCGATCTGGATGCGTTCAACCACGTCAACAACACCTCGATGCTCAAGCTGCTCGAGGAAGCGCGCGTGCGCGCGTTCTGGCGTGCGGGCCCCGGTGAGCAGGCGCCGTCGACCGCTGTCCTCGACTCGGGACTCGACGAGGGCATCCTCACGCTCATCGCGCGTCAGGAGATCGAGTACCTCGCCCCGGTGCCGTATCAGCGCCGTCCGCTCGAAGTGCAGATGTGGTTCGGCAAGCTCGGTGGCTCGAGCGTCGAGGTCTGCTACGAGGTGCACAACGACCCCGAGGCCGTGCCTCGCACGATCTACGCACGATCCACGGCGATCATCGTGCTCGTCGATGCCGCGACAGGGCGACCGACGCGTCTCACGCAGGAGATGCGCGATGCGTGGGCGCCGTTCGTCGGTCCCTCGATCGAATACGCGCACCGCTGAGCGAAACGGTCGACCCCGACCGGTAACCCTTGTTCGGCCGCCCTGCGTCGGCGTCCAGCAGGGAATCGAGCCTGCGACCGGATCGAGCGCACGACGTGAGCTCGATGTGCGACGTCAGTCCTGCGACGGAATCCGGACCATGATCTCCTGCGCGACCGAGGCGACCAGGTCGCCGGCCTGCGTGTAGATTCGCCCCTGTGCGAGGCCGCGTCCTCCCCGGGCATTGGGCGACTCCTGCACGTACAGGAGCCACTCGTCCACCCGAGCCGGACGATGCCACCACATCGCGTGGTCGAGGCTCGCGACCTTGAGCCCGGGAAGCGCCCAGTACACGCCATGCGCGCGCAGAATGGACTCTTGAATTGTCATATCGCTCAGGTATGCCAGAGCCGCACGATGAATGCGCTGATCGTCGGGCAGGGGAGCGCGCAGCCGCATCCACACGGCCTGCTGAGGGACTCTCGCGTCATCGCTCGGCAGGAACAGCGGCGAGTCGATGTGTCGGACGTCGGCGGCTCGGTCGCTCAGCATGCGGGCGGTCCCCGGCGGCAGTCCCTCGACACGCTGCTCGTCCGGCAGCAGGGAATCCGGCGACGGTACGCCGTCAGGCATGGCCGCGGCATGCTCGACGCCGGGATCGTCGTCCTGGAACGACGCGATCATCGAGAAGATCGGGACGCCGTTCTGGTATGCCTGCGAGCGACGGGTCGAGAACGAACGACCGTCGTGGATACGGTCGACAGCGATCGTTATGCCCTGACTCGCATCGCCGGGGCGCAGGAAGTAGCCGTGCATCGAATGGACCGCTCGATCTTCGGGAAGAGTCCTCTCGGCGGCGAGCAGGCTCTGTGCGAGCACCTGTCCACCATAGATACGGCCCGACGGCATCGCGTGCGACGAACCTGTGAAGATGTCCTCGGTCGTGCGCGCCTGTGTGGAGTCGAGATCCAGCACCTCCAGGAGCTGTTCGACAGTGCGGATCGCGTGTGCGTCGGCGGTCATGACTTCCTTCCCGCGCCTGCGGATGCCGCTGGCGTTGCTAGTTTAGAGGGTGTGCCGCACCAGCTTCTTCTCGCCGATTCCGCGACGTCGAAAGACGTCCTGACCTTCCTCGGACGAGCGACGCGCATCTCCGACGAGGGCGTCCGACTCCAGGCGGCCAACGGGGTTCTCGCGCTGACCGGAGCCGCTCTCGCGCCCCACGGGCTGTTCGATCAGACTCCGACCGTGCTGGCGATGCGCATCGTCCAGGTCGACCCAGAGCTCGAGTGCGACGTCGTTGTGGCATCGCTCAGCCCGACCGACGATGACCGCGTGCTCACCTTTCCCGAGACGGGACTCTCGCCCGCGTGGGCAGGGGTCGCCCCGCCGCGTGGTCAGTGGCAGGCGACGTCGACCCTCGCGGCATCCGTGATCGCCCAGCGGGCGCAATGGGGCATCAGCGCCGTTGCGCGAGGAGCGGCGCCGGGGTCGGGAGAAGAAGCGGTCCGTGCGCTGCGCGCAGCGATCTGGGGTGAGCCCGATGACGATCTCGGAGGTCTGCCGCGGGGCGTGGCGTTCGCCGCGGACGCCTTCGGCTTCATCTCGGGTGAAGAGGATGTGCCCGTCATGACGTCAGGGCGATGGACCCGTCTCGCCTTCCGTCGCGGTCATATCCTCGCCCGCGGTCCCGTCGCCTCCGGTCTCACAGCCGTGCGCGGCACCGGCGCGGCGGAATAGCACAGACCGACGCGGCGATCCGTGGATCGGATCAGCGCGCCGCAGCGCGGCCGGCCTGCCGCCCCGAGAACAGGCAACCGCCCAGAAAGGTGCCCTCGAGAGCGCGATACCCGTGGAGACCGCCACCGCCGAAGCCGCTCGCCTCACCGGCGGCGAACAGCCCGGGGATGGGCTCACCGTCAGCGCCGAGCGCACGCCCGTCGAGATCGGTGTTGATCCCGCCGAGCGACTTCCTCGTGAGGACGTGCAGCTTGACGGCGACGAGAGGGCCCGCGGCTGGATCCTGCAGTCGGTGCGGCGCAGCGGTGCGGATCAGCTTGTCGCCCCGGTATCCCCGCATCGAGCGCAGCATCCCGATCTGCGCGTCCTTGGTGAACTCGTTGTCCATCTCCCTGTCACGGGCCACGACCTCACGACGGACGTGATCGATGTCGAGCGACTCTCCGCCGGGGTGGCGGCGCATCTGCTCGAGCAGGGACTCGAGGTCGTTCTCGACGATGAAGTCCTCGCCCTCGTCGAGGAAGGCCTGCACCGGCCCCGTCGGCCCCTTGGCGAGTCGCGACTTGAGCAGCAGCCCGACGTCCTTGCCCGTCAGGTCGGGATTCTGCTCACTGCCCGACAGCGCGAACTCCTTCTCGATGATCTGGCGGGACGTCACGAACCATGAGTGGTCGTGCCCGGTCGTGCGCAGGTGGGCCAGGGTGCCCAGCGTATCGAACCCGGGGAACAGCGGCACAGGCAGTCGCTTTCCCGTCGCATCGAGCCAGAGAGAGGACGGCCCGGGGAGGATCCGGATGCCGTGCGACGGCCACACCGGGTCCCAGTTCTTGATGCCCTCGACGTAGTGCCACATGCGGTCGCCGTTGATCAGACGGGCTCCAGCGGCCTCGGAGACGGCATGCATCGAGCCGTCGACGTACGCGGGGACGCCCGTCAGCATCTGCTCGGGCGGCACGCCCAGACTCGCCGGCCAGGCCGCACGGACGAGGTCGTGGTTGCCTCCGATACCGCCGGACGAGACGATCGTCGCACCCGCGCTGATCTCGAACTCGCCGACGACAGCGCGCGAGGTGTCGACCCCCCGAGCGGCCGGGGTGGATTCGAGGATCGTGCCACGCGCTCCGGTGACCGCCCCATCCGTCGTGACGAGTTCCGTCACCCGGTGGCGGGGGAGGATCGTGACCCGGCCCTCGCGCTCACCCTGCTCGAGGGCAGCGGCGAAGGGGGCGACGACCCCTGGGCCCGTGCCCCAGGTGATGTGGAAGCGCGGTACGGAGTTGCCGGGCCCGAGAGCGCCGTATCCGCCGCGCTCCGCCCAGCCGACGACAGGGAAGAAGCTGACGCCCCGTTCTCGCAACCACGCACGCTTCTCGCCCGCCGCGAACTGCAGATAGGCCTCGGCCCAGCGTCGCGGCCAGTCGTCTTCAGGGCGGTCGAAGGCCGCGGTGCCGAACCAGTCCTGCGTGGCGAGAGCGAGCGAGTCGCGGATGCCCATGCGGCGCTGCTCGGGTGAGTCGATGAAGAACAAGCCGCCGAACGACCACCATGCCTGTCCGCCGAGGTTCGTGCGCGGCTCCTGATCGATCAGGATCACGCGACGGCCGGCATCCAGCGCCTCACCGGCGGCGACGAGCCCGGCGAGCCCCCATCCGATGACCAGGACGTCTGCAGACAGGGGCGTGTTCGTCATGTGCTCTCCGTTGATTCCTGACGTGATCGCGTCTCGAGCGTGGGGCGCCCGGCTGCGGAGGTGCCGATGCCTGACGGCTCGAATGTGTTCACCATGGCATACGCGGCGCGCTCGAGATAGTCCCAGAGCGTGGATTCGTGGAGCGGCGACAACTGTGCTTCGTCCACCGCCGTCCGCATGTGACGAAGCCACCGATCGCGGGCGTCGGGATCGATATGGAAGGGCATGTGACGCATCCGCAGACGAGGATGGCCGCGCGTCTCGCCGTACGTCGTCGGGCCGCCCCAGTACTGCTCGAGGAACATGAGCAGGCGCTCTTCGGCGGGACCGAGGTCCTCCTCGGGATACATCGGCTTCAGGACCGGATCCAGCGCCACCTCGCGGTAGAACACCGACACGATCCTCGCGAAGGTCTCGCGACCGCCGACCTCGTCGAAGAAGGTCACTTCTGGGAACTCCCGTCGTCATTCGTCTTCTTGCGTCGCCAGATCCCGCGGTCCGGGATGACGGGTACGCCCGTGACAGCGTTCGGACGCGTCTTGGGCGGATTGGCGCCGCGCACCCGACGAGCGCCGTCGAGCCCGGTGGGGATCACGGTGGTCATGCGCGGGAACGAGATCTCGTTCTCGAGGAGGGCGGCGCGCAGACGCTTGCGCAGCTCCTGCGCGACGTCATCCTTCGCGTTGGCTCGGGCCTTGATGACCAGTCGGACGACGAGAGCGTCGCCGTCGATCGACTCGAGGCCCCACAGCTCCGGCTTCTCGATGATGCGCGTGCGCCACTTCGGGTCCTTCGAGAGGGTCAGCGCGGTGTCGAGCATGATCTTCTCGACGTTCTCGAGGTCCGAATCCACCGGGACGCCGAGATCGATGATCGCGCGAGCCCAGCCCTGCGACATGTTGCCGATGCGGGTGACCTCGCCGTTGCGCACATACCAGAGCGTGCCGTTGACGTCTCGGACCTGGGTGATGCGCACACTGACGTACTCGACCACACCGGACGCGAGGCCGAGGTCGACGACATCGCCGATTCCGATCTGATCCTCCGCGACGATGAACATGCCGTTCAACACGTCCTTGACGATGTTCTGCGCACCGAAACCGAGGCCGGCACCGACGGCTGCCGTCAGCAGAGTGAGAGAGCCGAGGAGAGTGTTGTCGAGAACATTGACGATCAGCACCACGGCGATCACGACGAGCATCACGTTCACGATGTTCTGCAGGATCGTCCCGAGAGTTCGTGTGCGCTGCACCAGTCGCATGTCTGCCAGAGGTGACCGTTCGAGAGCCTGGGTGTCATCGACGGCGGCCTTGTTCTTGGCGCTGTCGACGATGCGATGCACCACTCGGCGGATGACCACACGCAGCACGAGCGCGATGAGCACGCACGCGGCGACGATGAGAGCGACCTGGAGTGCTTTTCCACCGACGACACCGAGCACGGTCAATGTATCGGCCCACCATTTGGGGAGCTCTGCGGGTACGGTGTCGGGGTTGACGTCGAGTGGCTGCATCATCCCCTCCAGAGTAGCGATCAGGCCTCTGCGCGGGCTGGACGCACCGCGCAGAGGCCTGATCGGCAGACGGGTCTCAGTCCTCGGCGTCGCGAGACTGCGCCGCGAGTGCGCGCTCGACGTCAGCCAGGTTCTCGAGCACGAGGCGACGCAGCGCGGGAGCGGCGTCCTGGTGAGCGGAGAGCCACGCCCGCGTGGAGTCGCGGAGCTCGACGTCGGCGATCGCGGTCGGGAACAGGCCGACGATCAGGTACTGGGCGATCTGGTACGTGCGCGACTCCCAGATCGGGATCAGCATGTCGAAGTACGCCGGGACGAACGCGCGAAGCGACTCGGCCCCGGCGGGGTGCACGAACCCGAGGGCTGCGGAGCGAACGATCGTGTTCGGAGCGTCATCGCGCTCGATCAGAGAAGCCCAGGCGGCCTTCTTCGATGCGGCGTCCGGAAGCGCGGCGCGGGCCTGAGCGGCGAACTCGCCGCCCTTCGCGGTGTTGTCGGACGAGAGCGCAGCGTCGATGGATGCGGCATCGGTGGCGCCGATGGTGGCTAGGCCGACGAGGAGCTGCCAGTTGAGGTCGGCGTCGATCTCGAGCCCGGGGAGAGTCTCTTCACCCGACCGCAGTCGACCGATGATGCCGGCGTGATCCGGCGTGACCAGCGCGTTCGCGAAGGCTGTGACGAACTGCAGCTGGCTGTCGCTGCCGGACTCGGCGGCCTCGGCGAGCGCCCAGAGGCCGTCAGCCACCTTCTGACGCGCCGCGAGACGCGTCTCGGGCGTGACGTACAGAGTCGCCGCCGTGCGGAGCTGCGCGAGCGTCGTGCGCACCGTGGTCGACTCGGTCTCTCGACCGATGTTGCCAAGCACGAGATCGATGTAGTCGGTCGCGGCGGTCTCGGCATCGCGCGTCTGGTCCCAGGCTGCACCCCAGACGAGAGAACGGGCGAGAGGATCGCTGATGTCCGCGAGATGGGCGATCGCCGTGGCGAGCGAGCGCTCGTCGAGGCGGATCTTCGCGTAGGCGAGGTCGTTGTCGTTGAGCAGCACGAGGTCGGGGCGCGCAATGCCGTGCAGCTCCGGTACCTCGGTGCGGTCGCCGTCGACGTCGACCTCGGCGTAGTGGCTGCGCACCAGCGCGCCGTCGGTGAGGTTGTAGAAGCCGATGCCCAAGCGGTGCGGACGGATCGTCGGGTAGTCGGCCGGTGCCGTCTGCGTGACGGCGAATCGCGAGATCGTGCCGTCGGAATCCTCGGCGATGACCGGCTCCAGCGTGTTGACGCCGGCGGTCTCGAGCCACTTCTTCGACCAGGTGCTGAGGTCGCGGCCGCTGGTCGCCTCGAGCTCGACGAGCAGGTCGCTCAGCTCGGTGTTGCCCCAGGAGTGCTTCTTGAAGTACTGCGAGACGCCGGCGAAGAACTCCTCGATGCCCACCCACGCGGCGAGCTGCTTGAGGACCGAGCCGCCCTTCGCATAAGTGATGCCGTCGAAGTTGACCTGCACGTCCTCGAGGTCGTTGATCACCGCGGTGATCGGGTGCGTCGACGGCAGCTGGTCCTGGCGGTACGCCCAGGTCTTCTCCATCGCATTGAACGTCGTCCACGCCTCGGTCCACTCGGTGGCCTCGGCTGTGGCGATCGTGGACGCCCACTCGGCGAACGACTCGTTCAGCCAGAGGTCGTTCCACCACTTCATGGTGACCAGGTCACCGAACCACATGTGCGCGAGCTCGTGGAGGATCGTGACGACACGACGCTCCTTGACGGCGTCGGTCACCTTGCTGCGGAACACGTACGTCTCGGTGAACGTCACGGCGCCCGCGTTCTCCATGGCGCCCGCGTTGAACTCGGGGACGAAGAGCTGGTCGTACTTGGCGAACGGGTAGGGAACGTCGAACTTAGACTCGTAGTAGGCGAAGCCCTCGCGCGTCTTGTCGAAGATGTAGTCGGCATCGAGGTGCTGCCACAGGCTCTTGCGGCCGTAGACGCCGAGGGGGATCACCCGGCCGGACGCACTGGTGAGCTCCGAGAACGTGGACTCGTAGGGACCGGCGACGAGGGCGGTGATGTACGAGGAGATCCGGGGAGTGGGCTCGAAGCCCCACGTGGCGACGGTGTCGTCGTCGTGCACGATCGGCTCGGGCGTGGGTGAGTTCGAGACGACCTTCCAGGATGCCGGTGCGGTCACGGTGAACTGGAACGTGGCCTTGAGGTCGGGCTGCTCGAACACCGCGAAGACGCGACGGGAGTCGGGAACCTCGAACTGCGAGTAGAGGTAGACCTCGTCGTCGACCGGGTCGACGAACCGGTGCAGGCCTTCGCCGGTGTTCGTGTACTCGCAGTCGGCGTCGACGACGAGGACGTTCTCGGCCTGCAGGCCGGAGAGGGCGATGCGCGAGTCGGCGAAGACCTCGTCGGGATCGAGCTGCTCGCCGTTCAGCGAGATCTCGCGGACCTCGCGGGCGATCAGATCGATGAAGGTGAAGCTCTCCGGCGTCGCGGTGAAGCGCACGACGCTGCGGGAGCCGAAGACCTCGGCACCCTTCGTCAGGTCGAGCGAGACCTCGTACGACTGGGTGTCGACGACGTCGCGGCGCTCCTGCGCTTCGATGCGGGTGAGGTTCTCTCCAGGCACAGCGGTACTCCCAGGGGTGAGGGGATGCTGCCGCAACCCAGCGCAGTTGGCGCCCACGGCAACCATGACAGCCTACGCCAGCACGACGGCCTGTCTCACTCTCCGAAGGTGAAAGGATGGAGAGGTGACCGCGATCGAGCCGAACACCGTCCCCTTTGCCTCTGCTGCCGCCGCCTCCGGTGCCCCGTATATGACGACGCCCGTCGCCTATGACGGCATCCTTCTCGCCGGATTCGGAGGACCCGAGGGGCAGGACGACGTCATTCCCTTCCTCCGCAACGTGACGCGAGGGCGAGGGATCCCTGACGAGCGTCTCGAAGAGGTCGCCCACCACTACCGCCACTTCGGCGGAGTCAGCCCGATCAACGGGCAGAACCGCATCCTCAAAGAGGCTCTTGAGGGCGAACTCGCGCGACGCGGCATCGATCTCCCCGTCTACTGGGGCAATCGCAATTGGAGCCCGTATCTCGAGGAGGTCGTGACGGAAGCTGCGGCTGACGGCAAGACGACGCTCCTCGCATTCGCGACCAGCGCGTACAGCTCGTTCTCGAGCTGCCGTCAGTACCGGGAGGACTTCGCGCGCGTCCTCGAGGACACGAAGCTCGGTGAGACCGTGACGATCGACAAGATCCGTCCGTTCTACGACCACCCCGGATTCGTCGAGTCCTTCGAGACCGGCGTGCGGGAAGCGGTCGAGACGTTCCTCGGTGAGGGCATCGCCGCAGCGGACATCCAGATCCTCTTCTCCACCCACAGCATCCCGACCGCCGACGCCGAGCGCTCGGGCGCCCGCGACATCGAGTGGGGAGAGGGTGGCGCATACGCGGCTCAGCACCTCGCGGTCGCCGCCTGGGTCATGGATCGGGTGCGCGCGAGCATTCCTGCAGCCGCCGACGTCTCGTGGGAGCTCGTCTACCAGTCCCGCTCCGGCCCCGCTTCGCAGCCGTGGCTCGAGCCCGACGTATGCGACGTGATCGGTGAGCTGCCAGAGCGTGGCCGGAAGGCGGTCGCAGTGGTTCCCGTCGGATTCATGAGCGACCACATGGAGGTCCTCTGGGACCTCGACACCGAGGCCGCGGAGGCCGCGGAGGAGGCGGGTCTCGCGTTTACGCGAACGCCGACCCCGGGCGTCGCCCCGTCGTTCGTGTCGGGCATCGTCGATCTGATCGTCGAGCGTCTCGAGGGACGACCGAATGAGGAGCGCCCACATGTCACCGCGCTTCCCGGTGCCTTTGACGTGTGCCGCCCAGGATGCTGCGAGAACGTGCGTGCGGGGTTCAAGCCGGCCGCGGCCGGTGTCGCCCCGTGATCACCCGCTGACCCTCTGCGCTTCTAGGATGGATGCCATGCGCATCCATATCGCCACCGATCACGCCGGTCTCGACTTCTCCACGCAGCTGCAGGACCACCTGCGCGGCGCCGGTCACGAGGTCGTGGATCACGGGCCGGTGGAATACGACGCCGTCGACGACTACCCCGCCTTCTGCATCCGCGCGGCGCAGGCCGTGGTCGCCGATCAGGCGTCCGGGATCGACACGCTCGGCGTCGTCTTCGGAGGGTCCGGCAACGGCGAGCAGATCGCCGCGAACAAGGTCGAGGGCGTCCGAGCCGCTCTGGTGTGGAACACCTCGACGGCTGAACTCGCGCGCGAGCACAACGATGCCAACGTCATCTCGATCGGCGCGCGCCAGCACACGTTCGACGAGGTCACCTCCTTCATCGACACCTTCATCTCGACACCCTTCTCGCACGACGAGCGCCACGTCCGCCGTATCGGTCAGATCGCAGACTTCGAGCGCGACGGCTCTCTTCTCCCGGACCCGCGAGCCTGACATGCCCGAGGGACATTCCGTCCACCGCATCGCGCGCCAGTTCGAGCGGAACTTCGTCGGCAAGGCGATGAGAGCATCGAGCCCTCAGGGGCGGTTCGCCGAAGGCGCGGCCGTGCTCGACGGACGTGAGGCGCTCAGCGTTCAGGCTGTCGGAAAGCAGATGTTCCTCGAGGCGGAGGGCGACGTGTGGCTGCGGGTTCACCTCGGCCTCTACGGGGCATGGGACTTCGCCGGGGAGATCCTGGTCGACCCGACGATCGCGTCTGCGAACGGACGCATGGGGCAGACCAACCAGCGGGGCACCGTGGTCGACGAGGAGATACTCGATGACGCCGGGGAGAACTCGCTCGCATCGATCGGCGCACCACGGCGCACGCGAGTGCACGTGCGCATGTCCGAGCAGACGAAGGGTCTCGCCGACGAGGGACTGGAGTGGCCGCCTCCCGTCGTCGGCCAGGTGCGGCTGCGCCTGATGACCGACATCACGGCCGCCGACCTGCGCGGACCGACCGCATGCGTGCTTCAGACCCCGGAGGAGATGCTCGCCAGCGTCGCCAAGCTGGGCCCGGATCCGCTCGTGGGTGATCCGGCGCAGAACGAGGAACGCTTCGTGCAGGCAGTGCGCAAGAAGCAGACCGTGATCGCGCTTCTGCTCATGGACCAGGCGGTCGTGAGCGGCATCGGCAACGTGTACCGCGCGGAGATGCTCTTCCGTCAGCGGTTGAACCCTCACACGCCGGGGCGCGAAGTGCCGGAGGACGTCGTCCGCGCACTCTGGCACGACTGGGTGAACCTGCTCGCGATCGGCGTCGAGACCGGTCAGATGATGACCATGAACGATCTCTCACCCGATCAATATCGTGCGGCGATGGCGAGCCGTGACGACCGTCACTGGGTGTACCACCGGGCGGGTCTCCCGTGCCGTGTCTGTGGCACGGAGATCGCACTCGAGGAGATCGGTGCGCGCAAGCTGTACTGGTGTCCGCGCTGCCAGGCGTGATCCGTCGGCCATAGGCTGGGACGATGCGTCAGAACCCCAGCTTCACGCTCGCGGACGTCGCCGAGATCCGGCGAGTCATCGATGCGAACCCATGGACGACGATCGTGAGCAACGGTCCGGATGGACTCGTGTCATCGCACTACGTCGCTCTGCTCGACGATGATCGCGACGACCTGACGATCGTCGGACATGTCGGCCGCCCCGACGACCTGATCCACGGCATGGGGGAGCGGGAGCTCCTCGTCGTCTTCCAAGGACCGCACGGCTACATCTCGCCCGGCTGGTACGGCGATGTCCAAGCCGTGCCGACCTGGAACTACATCGCGGTGCACCTGGCCGGAGTCCCCGAGATCCTCAGCGACGAGGAGAACCTCGCAGTGCTCGATCGACTCGTCGACCGGTTCGAGGGGCGGATGTCTGAGCCACGAGGCATGTGGGAGCGCCCGAACGACCCGGCGTTCGTCTCGCGACTCGCGGCGGGGACGGTCGGTTTCCGGCTCACTCCGACCCGCGTGATCGCGAAGCGCAAGCTCAGCCAGAACAAGCCGGTCGAGACCGTCGAGACCGTCATCGCCGAGCTCGAGGGCGACGGCCCGTACGCACAGCCCCAACTGGCCGCCGAGATGAGGCGTGCCCAGCAGGCCCGCGCACGAGGAACCAGGTGACCAGCCTCGGTGCCCGCGTCGGGACGATCATGGGCGTACGGATCGCCGGTCCCGGTCGGGAATTCCTGGTCGACGACGAACCGGTCGACATCTTCATCGACGGCGGTCTCATCAGCGACATCGCTCCCACCGGCGCGCTCGCCCCGCAGGGAGAGGTGCTCGACGGGCGCGGCGCCTGGGCGGTGCCGGGCCTGTGGGACAACCACGTGCACACCGTGCAGTGGGCCCTCGCGACCGAGCGCGTGGCCCTGGGCGGAGCGGCGTCCGCGGCCGAGGCGGCGGCGATCATGTCCGCATCCGCCCCGTTGCCGGACGGCCGCAAGGTCGGGAGCGGATTCCGAGACGCCATGTGGCCGGACGCGCCGACGCTCGCGCTCCTCGACGACGCCACCGGATCGATACCCACGTACCTGATCAATGCCGACGTGCACAGCACGTGGCTCAACTCCGCCGCGCTGTCGCTCGAGGGCTTCACGAGCTCAGATGGGATGCTGCGCGAGCAGGATGCGTTCGAGATCTCCCGCAGGCTCAACGCCGTCGACCCCGATCGTGGCGACATCGCCGTGCGGGCGGCAGGGGAGCGGGCAGCATCCCGCGGCGTCACCGGCCTCGTCGACTTCGACATGGCGTGGAACGCCGATGCCTGGCCGCGGCGGGTGACGGCGGGCTTCACCTCTCATCGCGTCGAGTTCGCCATCTACCCGTTCGACCTGACCCGCGCCATCGCGGCAGGTCTGCGGACCGGGGAACTCCACCAGACGCCGGACGCGCCGGAGGCCGGACGCGGTCTGGTGCACGTCGGACCGCTGAAGATCATCAGCGACGGATCCCTGGGAACGCGGACCGCGGCATGCTCGCACTCCTACCCTGGCGATCCCGAGAACTTCGGAGTGCTCACGGTCCCGCCGGCAGAACTCACCGAGCTGCTCACCATCGCCACGGGCGCCGGTCTCTCGGTCGCCGTGCACGCGATCGGGGATCGTGCGGTCACCGGGGCTCTTGATGCGTTCACGGTGTCGGGCGCCGTGGGGACGATCGAACATGCACAGCTCGTGAGGCATGCGGATCTCGCCCGCTTCGGTCGCCTCGGCGTGATCGCCAGCGTCCAGCCGCAGCATGCGCTGGACGACCGCGACCTCGTCGGGAAGCACTGGGCGGGGCAGACGTCCATCGGGTATCCCCTCGGAGCCCTGCGTGATGCGGGCGTCGAGCTGAGGTTCGGCTCCGACGCCCCCGTCGCGCCGCTCGACCCGTGGCAGGCGATCGCCGCGGCCGTGACTCGCACCGACGATGACCGCGACCCGTGGCATCCGGAGGAGCGGCTGACCCGGGAGCAGGCTCTTCAGGCGAGTGTGCGCACGGCTCTGCGACCGGGAGAGGTCGCTGACATCGTGCTGTGCGGGTTCGACCCGCTGACCGCGTCGGGCAGCGACCTGCGGGGCATGCCGATCATCGCGACGATGGTCGCCGGTCGCGTCACGCACGGAGCCTGACATCGAGGGCGAATGAGAGAGGGCACCGGGAGAACCCGGTGCCCTCTCTCACGAGGTGCTGCTTACGCGGCGATGTGCGACACGAGGAACCAACGGTCCTTCTCGAGGCCGCGCATCACCTCGATGGCGACGTCCTGGCTGGTGAGGTCGACCTCGTCGAGACCGTCGATCGCGGCCTTCACGTCGACGAGGATCGCGTCGATGTCGGAGATGACGGCGCGAACGAGCTCGTCGGACTGCGTGAAGCCTGCGGGGACCGAGGTCGCGCTGCCCTTCGCGGCCACGGCGCTGATGCGTGCGTCGATCGGGAGGCCCAGGGCGACGATGCGCTCCGCTGCGGTGTCTGCGAAGTCACCGGCGTGGGCGACGATGGTGTCGAGCAGCTCGTGGACACCGACGAAGTTCGCACCGCGGACGTGCCAGTGCGCCTGCTTGCCGTTGACCGTGAGCGCCTGAAGTCCGAGGACGACGGGCGAAAGGAACTGTGCCGCTGCAGCTGCCACGGTCGGGTCGCTGGCGGTGGTGGAAACGGTCTGTACCTTGCTCATCTTCGGCTCCTCTGAAGTGCTCTTCTCGTACCTGATGAAGACAACGCTACTCACTTGAAAACATTCCGCAAGCAAGCGAAGGCTCGGCTTAGTGCCCCGGAATCACGCGGAAATCGGGAGAGGTGAGGGTAGTCTCGCCTCATGAGCATCGCTGCCGGAGCCTCCGTTCTCGCACTCCCCGGAAAGACTCCGTCGATCGACGGAGGCACGTTCGTCGCAGACGGCGCCCGCATCGTCGGCGACGTCTCGCTCGCTGCGGGAGCGAGCGTATGGTACAACGCGGTTCTCCGTGGCGATTCGGCCGGCATAGTCATCGGCGCTGGGAGCAACGTGCAGGACAACGTCTCGGTGCATGTCGACTCCGGCCACCCCGTCATCGTCGGCGCGAAAGTCTCGATCGGTCACAACGCCGTGGTCCACGGATGCAGGATCGGAGACGGCTCGCTCGTGGGCATGGGCGCCGTCATCCTCAGTGGAGCGGTGATCGGTGCGGGATGCCTCATCGCCGGCGGCGCTGTCGTGCTCGGGGGAACCGAGGTCCCCGACGGCTCGCTGGTGGCCGGGGTGCCTGCGAAGGTACGGCGGACGCTCAGCGACGATGAACGCGCAGGACTGATCGCCAATGCGGACATCTACCTGGGACACCTGGAGACGCACGCTGAAGCGACGCCGGTCTGACCCGAAGCCGACCGGTAGGCTTGTGCTCACGGGGCGGTGGCCAAGCTGGTTAAGGCAGTGGGCTCATAACCCAACGATCGCGGGTTCAAGTCCCGCCCGCCCTACTTTCCGCAGTCCTCGTAGCTCGTTCGCCGAAACGTGAACGAGCGTGCGCAAGCCCTCAGCAGTGGCGATCGTGCGTCAGGGGTGACGCTGGCGCCGTGCCCTCGCTATCCTCAGGATGTCCGCCACTCTTCAGGAGGAACCATGACAATCGGTACCGGAATCGCGCTCTTCGTGATCGGAGCGATCCTCGCGTTCGCCGTGCACGTGCAGATCCCATGGATCGATCTCAACATGGTCGGCTACATCCTGATGGCGGCGGGTGTACTCGGGATCATCATCGGCGTCATCATGCTGATCGTGCGTCGCGGACGGCGGGGCGGGTCTGTCGACGACCAGGTCCTCTGAGCCGAGGAGCGTGCCTGAAACGCTCCCGCATTCATCCGTGTCGGGAGACGCCGTCTGTCGATGACGGTCTTTGTAGAGATTTCCTGGCGAGGACGACGCCGGCGGCGGCTCCGCCCAGCGCACCGAAAGCCATATCGCCGATCGTGTCCTGATAGGCGACGAATATCTCGTCGCTGAGGTAGGCCCAGCCCACCCACTCGATCATCTCCCATATCGCGCTGAGTGCCAGCGCTACGACCGGCGCCAGTACGAGCGACGTACGCGGTCGAGCGCCCGTGTCGCGAGTCATGCGCACGACATCCGTGCGGCTGAGGATCAGCGCGGCGACGACGGTCAAGACGCCGGTGCAAAGCAGATGCAGCAGCAGGTCCCAGCCCGGGATCGTCCTGTAGAGATCGAGGACGTTGCTCCACGCGGCGATGAGCACGGTGGCGCACACAGTGACGTCGAACCAGCCGCTGACGCCCAGGGCACGCGGCAGCATCACAGCAGGAAGGGCGAGCGCTGCGATGCCGGCGTCCGTCGGGGCGAGCCAGATCAGTGCGAACGCCACCCCGATGACCCCGAGGACACGTAGGGCGTCGGCTGACCACTCCGAGAAGGTGCGAGGTGGTCGAAGGAAGTCCTTTTTCACGATGTCCTTCCGTGCAGATCCAGCACTGCCTGTACTGGGAGGTGATCCGACGGTGTGATCCCGCGGAAGGTGCGGGCGTTGACGGCTGCAGCACGCACGCGGATGTCGTTGCTCACGAGCAGCCAATCGATGCGCCGGCCACCGAGTCGCGGTCGTCTATACCCGCTGTGGGTTCCCCACGCGGGTGTCAGACGATCCTCGGCGGCGCTCCATGAATCGATCAGGTCGGCCCGCGACACGAGTGTGCGCACGGCCCCGGACCGAGCGCCGGCGTTGAGGTCTCCCATCACGACGGTCGGAAGTCCGCGCGTGCGGGTCAGACCGGCGATGCACTGCGCGGATCGTCGCCGAGCGAGTGACGAGATGTGGTCGAGGTGAGTGTTGATGATCAGGAATCGAAGGCCGTCCGATCTGTCGGAGAACTCAGCGGAGACGAGGATGCGAGGGAAGAGAGTGCCCCATGAGCGGCTGCCGGCCTGCTCGGGCCGCGCTGAGAGGGGTCGCTGTCTCCAGTCGCGCAGTTCGAGCCGCGAGGCATCGTAGACGATGGGCGTTCCCTCTCCGGTGCCATCGCGATTGCGCCCTCGGCCGACGAACCGGTAGTCCGGACCGAGCGCCTCGGTGACCACTTCGAGTGACCGGGGGAGCACCTCCTGCAGCCCCAGCACGGTCGGCCGCTCCGTGCGGAGCATCTCCGCGACGGCCGGTCCCCGCACGCTCCACCGATCGCGCCTCGGGCGTGGAGGACCCTCCATCGCGCGTCGGATGTTGAAAGACATCAGGTGCAGTCGCGGTGCGACGACGGGTCCGATCAGCGGCTCGGCGATCATCGTGTGCGCCGCCCCGTCGTAATGGACAGCCGACGGCGGAGCATCAGTCGCCCCCACCGCACGGGTGGGAAGTCGCGTGGCCAGTGCACGATCACGCTCCGAACGCCGCGGTGAAGACGACGGCCGAAGTGACCGGCGGTGAACGGCCGCATCGACATCCCCATGGAGGGAGACGAGAGCCGAGCGATGCGGTGGCCCTCGCCGAGGTGGAACGCGAGATCCAGGTCGTCGTGGATGTCCGGATCCTCGCGATGGACGTCGGAACGCACTGCCTGCCACGCCGTCCTGCGGAACGCGAGATTGGAACCGAAGAGGGGCAGGTGACCGAGAGTGATACTCAGCAGGCTCCTGTACGCGCCGAGATACAGGCGTGCGAGCGGGGTGCGCAGCGTCTCAGGACCGTCGGTGAATCGCGCATCCCCGGTGACGGCACCGAGTCGCTCGTCGTCGTGGAAGGCCGAGACGACAGCGGCGATCCAGCGGGGATCCGGTTCGCAGTCCGCGTCGAGGCGGAGGATCAGATCACCGCGAGCGGCATCATATCCGGTGGATGCTGCGGCGGGAATACCGGGTTCGACGCAGCGGAGCACGCGCGCGCCCCAGTTCAAGGCGACGGAGGCAGAGGAGTCCGACGAGCCGTTGTCCACCACGATGATCTCGTCGGCGGGCCGGTTCTGAGCGTGCAGAGCTTTCAGACAGCGGGCCAAGAGCGCCGCATCGTCTTTGACGGGGACGACCACTGAGGTGGTCAAGGGACGGGACGAGTCTCTCGTCGCCGGCTCGGCGCTGGCCTGCTCTCCGCCTGTCTGCCCCTCGCCCGTTCGACGCTTGCTGCGTGCCATCATCGGTGAGATGCTCTCACCGGCTGATGCCCGGCGCGAGGGACTTGACACCGGAGGCTGCGTACCGAAGCCTCTGTCGAAACCAGAGGCCAGAGGCCAGAGGCCAGCGGTCAGAGGCTAGCGGTCAGTGAGCTTCTGCGGCCTCGACATCTGGCGAAGGGTCGAACACTTCGTCGACGAGCGTGATGCCGCCGCTTGAGTTCGCCGAGTGAGCGAGATCCTCGATCCATCGACGGCTGAGCTCGGGCGCCTCGCTCTCGTCGAAGACGAATCGCAGAGGGATCGAAGGATGCAGCCAGACGGTGGAACGGCCTTCCGCGTCGCCGTCAGGGTGCTTCCACGTCAGCGTAAAGCTCTCATTGCGGCGTAACTTCGTCGCCACGACGACCTTCAGGTGCGCGAGCGCGCGATCTTCGATATGGATCGGCTCTGAGCCGCCGTAATAGAGAGAACCCATATCTCGGAATATATGCGTCGGCGCTCAGCGGTTCTCGCGCGCTTGCCGCGGCGCGCGACGGGTGCGAACAACCTGTTCGCGTAATGTCATCGACGATGTCTCGCGGCAGTCACAGAAGGAAGCACACCGAAGCTCTCTCGATAGGCCGCGGCGAAGCGGGAAGGGTGCGAGAATCCCCATCGGCGCGCCACCGAGGCGACGGTCGCCTGAGAGCCCGATCGCAGGTCGCGATGCGCTCCGTCGAGGCGTGCCTGCCGCAACGACTCTGCCGGGGTCGTGTCGAGCGCGCGTCGAAAGGCATACTGCAGGCCCCGAGTCGAGATATGCACGGCCGCGGCGACGTCGTCGACAGTGATCGGGCGGTGCGAGTTCTCGGCGATGAAGTCGAGGGCGCGACGGACGGTCGCGGGCGCCGGTACGCTCTGCGTCGGCCGATGGCGCGGGAGGCGACTCGTCGTCGCGAAGGCTGCGAGTGTCGTCGCGGCCGCGTGACGGGCGAGCTCTCTGCGCAGCAGATCGTCATCGTCTGTTCCGTCGGTGAAACCTGCGGCACTCTGCTCGAGATACGCGAACATACGATCCCAGGCCGCACCGGCGTGCGCTGAGCGCGGAGACAGATCGTCGATGCGGACTGAAATGTCGTCATCGCCGCTGATCCTCTTCGCAAGGTCAGTCAGGGTGCTTCGCTCGAAGACGAGCGCCGTGACCCTGGCGCCCGCATCCCAGCGGGCATGCACTCTCGGGCCGTCGGATATCCAGGGGCGACTCGCGTCGAGATCGCCTCGATCGGAGTACACCCGGACGCCGGGACCGTCGACGCGGCAGACCAGGACCTGGTCCTGAGGCTCGGCTGTTGATCGCACCTCCGCTGCGAGGTCGTAGCGCACGAGGCTCGCGGCGCCGAGATCGGCAGAGTGCCAGTCGAAGCGGAACCGCTGCGGATCGACGTCATGCAGCACTGCGGACGGGACGAACTGCTTCCAGGTGCTCTCCACACGCGAGACGTCACTGGTTCGGAATCGCATCGCGGGTCACCTCCTCGATCGACCGACGGGCGCGCACCGGCCAGGTGCCATCGAGGCGATCTTCGGGGTCGAGTCGTCCGATGCGGATGAAGTACTCGGTGAGGCTCGCTGCCTGAGAACGCGCCCATCCCACCTGCCGGGTGTGCAATTCGTCGAGCGTCTCGGGCAGTGCGAACTGGCGCGCGAGTGCCTGGGCGACACGGCCGGCCGCGACGGCATCGGCTGCGGCCTCGTGCGCGTCTTCGAGTTGCACCGCGTAGAGCGCGGCAACCACCTGGAGTGTGCGTTTGCCGGGACGGTAGCGGTCGTACGCCTTGTCGATGACGAGCGGGTCGATGATCGGCGACGGGTTCTCGAGAGGGGCGATCCCATGTCGGTGTGCCTCATGCGCCAGGAGCGAGAAATCGTACGCGGCGTTGTACGCGACCACCGGAACGCCCTGCGACAGCAGCGAGCGAAGAGCTGACGTGACCTCCGCGACGACCTCGCCGACGGGACGCCCGAGTCGTCGGGCGTGCTCGGTCGTCACGCCGTGCACTGCCGTTGCGCCCTCGGGGATGGCGACGCCCGGATCGGCGAGCCAGTCGCGCGCAGCGATCTCGCGGCCGTCCACATCGAGCAATCCCACGTGCGCTGTCACGACGCGATCGTTCTCGACATCGACGCCCGTCGTCTCGAGATCGAACACGCCCACGCGGGTGATCCAGTGCGGGAGGGGAGGAGCCGACGGCATGGTCTCACCGTAGATCCGGGTACGGACATCCGGATGGAGGCACACGGGGAGCATCCATTCGTCGACCCTAGAATCGGAGCATGACCGTGCCCTCGCCCTACGCCGACCGCCTGCAACGCCTCCCGGTCGAGCGGCGCGAGGCGGAGGTGCGCGGGGGGACCACGGCCTACTGGGAGTACGGCCCCGCGGATGCCGAGGTGTCCGTGATCGCCGTGCACGGGTTCCGCGGCGATCACCACGGCCTCGAGTCCGTCCTCGCGTTCCTGCCGGAGGCGCGTGTCATCGCCCCCGATCTGCCCGGATTCGGCGAGACCGCGCCCGTGCCGGGGCGCACGTACGATCTGGCCGAGTACGTCGCATGGCTCACGGAGTTCGCCGCAGTGATCGCGCCAGGTGCGGTCATCCTCGGACACTCCTTCGGTTCGATCGTCACCTCTGCAGCGGTCGCGGACGGCCTCGAGACCCCTCGCCTCATCCTGATCAACCCGATCGGCGCTCCGGCGCTCGAGGGACCGAAAGGCATCATGACCCGTCTCGCGGTCATGTACTACGCCCTGGGCGCTCGGCTGCCCGAGAAGCTGGGAACCGCGCTGCTGCGCAACCGTCTCATCGTCAGGGTGATGAGTGTGACGATGGCCAAGACCGCCGACCCTGACCTCCGCCGGTTCATCCACGATCAGCACGACACCTACTTCTCGCGCTTCGCGGACCGCGATGTGCTCCGCGACGCGTTCATCGCGAGCGTCTCACACGATGTGAGCGAGTTCGCCGCGGCGATCGACGTGCCCACGCTGCTGATCGCCGCGCAGCGCGACGACATCACGCCGATCGAGGTGGAACGAGAGCTGGTGACGCGCTTCGATCACGGGACACTGGTGGAGATAGCGCACGTCGGGCATCTGATCCACTACGAGACGCCCGCCGAAGCGGCAGGTGCCATCCGCCGCTTCCTCAGGATTCCCGCCGCGCGAGGCCGATGAGTCCGGCGACCCGGAACGGGATGACCTCGCCCATCGCGAGCGACGTCTCGGTGCGTTCGACGCCGTCGATCGACAGGATGCGGGCATCCGTGTCGAACAGATGCCGCGCGTCGCGGCAGGCGACTCGCGCGAGCAGGTCGATCGAGCCGCTGAGCCCGTGGGCCTGCACGACCTCCGGGATGCGCGCGAGCTCGTTGATGATGCGAGGCAGCTCGGTCTGACGGACCCCGATGCTGACGAACGCCTGCAGGGGGAACCCGAGGACATCGGTGGAGAACGAGCGCTCGTAGGACATGAACACGCCGGTCTGCTCCAGCCGCGCCATGCGGGCCTGGATCGTGTTGCGTGACAGCCCGAGATTCTCCGCCAGGGCGACGATCGTGACCCGCGGGTCATCGGCGAGAGCTGCGAGAAGTTCCAGATCGATACGGTCAAGTCCGGCCATAGTGCCAAACCATAGCAGGGGCGCACGGGCTCGAATTGGGCAACATGCTCAAGGCGATCGCGCTTGCTTGAGCGAGGTGATGAGCGGACGTACGCTCGAGTGAACCGGCGAAGATGCCGGGGCCGCGCGTAGAACCCGTGACGTCGGCCACTGATGAGGAGGACGATGATGTCACCGCAGATCACCCCGATCGCCGACACCGCACAGGATCTCGAACTCGCAGAGCGCATCCTCGCCCCCGACGGCACCCGCATCGCGAACCCCCGGCTCGACACGTTCATCACCGACATCGATGCGGCATCGCTGCGGGCGCTCCACAGGGACATGATCATCCTCCGGCGGATCGACGCCGAGGGCGTCGCCCTCCAGCGGCAGGGACAGCTGGGGCTCTGGGCGCCGTGCCAGGGTCAGGAGGCGACGCAGATCGGCACAGCCAGGGCGCTCGCGCCCCAGGACTACGTCTTCCCGAGCTACCGGGAGACCGGTGTGATCTACGCTCGCGGCGCCGAGCCCGGCGATTACGTGCGCATGTGGCGAGGGGAGGAAGGGGCAGGGCACGACCCGGCAGCGCTTCGGGTCGCACCGCTGCAGATCATCATCGGCGCACAGACCCTGCACGCAGTGGGCTACGCGCTGGGCATCCGCCATGACGGCGCCGACGAGGTGGCCGTCACCTACTTCGGCGACGGAGCGACGAGTCAGGGAGACGTCAACGAGGCGATGATCTTCGCTTCGTCCTATCAAGCGCCCGTGGTCTTCGTGTGCCAGAACAACCACTGGGCCATCTCGGAGCCCGTGTCCGTGCAGTCGCAGTACCCGATCGCCGGCCGCGCTCCCGGATTCGGGATCCCGAGCCTCAGGGTCGACGGCAATGACGTCCTCGCCTGCATGGCCGCGATGCGCTGGGCGCTCGCGCATGCTCGCTCGGGCAAGGGCCCCGCCTACATCGAGGCCGTGACGTACCGGATGGGACCCCACACGACGGCCGACGATCCGACTCGCTACCGCGACGAGGACGAGCTCGATGCCTGGCGTCGTCGTGACCCGATCACCCGACTGGAAGCACACCTGCGCGCGATCGGCGAACTGAGCGATGAGCAGGTGGCGCAGACGCAGGCAGCCGCCGACGTCGTCGCCAGAGAGATGCGTGCGGAGTGCCTCGGCATGGTGACGCGCCCTCCGCTCTCCGTGTTCGACGGCGTCTACGCCGAGCCGCACACCGGGCTCGAACGGCAGCGCGGCGAGTACGCGGCATATCTCGCGTCCTTCGAAGGCGAGGCGTGACCGTGACGGAGCTCACTCTCGGAAAGGCCCTGGGGGCGGGCCTGCGCCAGGCGATGCGTGACGACGAGAGGGTCGTCCTGCTCGGGGAGGACATCGGGAAGCTCGGTGGCGTCTTCCGCATCACCGATGGACTGCTCGACGAGTTCAGCGCCTCGCGCGTCATCGACACCCCCCTCGCGGAGTCGGGCATCGTCGGCACGGCCGTCGGCCTCGCGTTCCGCGGCTATCGGCCGGTCGTCGAGATACAGTTCGACGGCTTCGTCTATCCCGCCTTCGATCAGATCGTCGCGCAGGTCGCGAAGCTGCACTACCGCACTCAGGGGCGTGTGAAGATGCCGATCACCATCCGCATCCCGTGGGCGGGCGGCATCGGCGCGGCAGAGCATCACTCCGAGTCGCCCGAGGCATACTTCGTGCACACGGCTGGACTCCGCGTGATCGCGGTGTCGAATCCCGAAGACGCCTACCGCAGCCTGCGTCAGGCGATCGCCTCCGACGACCCGGTGATCTTCTTCGAGCCGAAGCGTCTGTACCACCACAAGGGCGAGGTGGACCTCGAGGCACCGCTGGCGGATTCCGCACCCATGGGCCTCGCCCGCGTGGTCCGACACGGCACGGATGCCACTCTGATCACCTACGGCGCCATGGTCTCCACGGCTCTGCAGGCCGCAGAGGCCGCCGAGGACGAGGGGATCTCGCTCGAGGTCATCGACCTGCGTTCGCTCTCGCCCGTCGACTACGACACGGTGGCGGCCTCCGTCCGTAAGACAGGACGTGTGGTGGTCGCTCACGAGGCGTCGCGCGAGGTGGGCATGGCGGCGGAGATCATCGCGAGCATCACGGAGTTCTGCTTCGAGTACCTCGAGTCCGCGCCTCTCCGGGTGACGGGCCACGATGTGCCGTACCCGCCAGCAAAGCTCGAGAAGTATCATCTGCCGGATCTCGATCGTCTGCTCGACGCGGTCGATCGGGTGCTCGATCGTCCGAACAGCCTGACGGGAGCGGACGCATGATCGCCGAGTTCCGTCTGCCCGATCTGGGGGAGGGCCTGACCGAGGCCGAGGTGGTCCAGTGGCTTGTCGCTCCCGGAGACGCTGTCGCGCTGAATCAGACCCTCGCCGAGGTCGAGACCGCCAAGGCCGTGGTCGAGCTGCCCTCGCCGTACGAGGGCGTCGTCTCGACACTCCACGCGGAGGCGGGGGAGACCGTCGCCGTCGGCTCGCCCCTGATCGCCTTCGACGTCGACGGGGCGGAGGAGCCGCCCGTCGCGACTTCGCCCGCAGAGGAGAAGGCGCAGCCCAACCTCGTCGGATACGGCGCTGCGCCATCGGCATCCGGACGCCCGGCTCGGCGCGCTCGGCGTGCGGGAGGCAGGACTCCGGTCACGGACACCGCGGTGCTCGAGGCGGCACCGCACGATGCATCGCCGACCGTGAGCGTGGAGACAGTCATCGAACGTCCGCGCTCGACTCCGCCCGTGCGGGCCTACGCGAAGCGCTTGGGGATCGATCTCGTCCTGGTCGCGGCATCGGTGGGCGATCGCGTCATCACGCGCGACGACATCGACGAGCATGCGGCACGCGTCGGAATCCGTCCTGAAGAGAACGTGGCACCGCGAGGCGTCGCGCTCCCGGACACCGCGGCTGCGCTGCACGAGGGCGTCCGCGAGACGCGGATCCCGATCCGCGGGGTGCGCAAGCACACCGCGGCCGCGATGGTCGAGAGCGCGTTCACGGCGCCGCACGTGACGGTGTTCCACACCGTGGACGTCACCGCGACGATGGACCTCCTCGCATCGATCAAGGAGGATCGCGGTCTTTCGGCGCACAGAATCGGCCCACTCGCGGTGGTCGCGAAGGCCGTGTGCCTGGCGTTGACACGGACGCCAGGGCTGAATGCGCGGTGGGACGAGCCTGCGGGAGAGATCGTCCAGTACCACTACGTCGATCTCGGGATCGCAGCGGCCACCGAACGGGGCCTCATCGTGCCGAACATCCGCGACGCCGATGTGCTCACCCTCGTCGGCCTCGCAGACGCGCTGAAGACCCTGGCAGAGACCGCGCGGTCTGGGAAGACCTCGCCGGCGGAGCTGTCGGGCGGTACGTTCTCGATCTCGAACATCGGGGTGTTCGGAATCGACGCCGGCACGCCGATCCTCCCGCCAGGGCAATCCGGCATCCTCGCGGTCGGCGCGGTCAGGCGTCAGCCGTGGGAGCACCGGGGCGAGATCGCGCTGCGCCAGATCATGACGCTCAGCCTGTCGTTCGACCACCGTCTCGTCGACGGTGCAGAAGGAGCGCGGTTCCTCAAAGACGTCGCGGACGTTCTCGAAGCGCCGGGGCGGGCGATGCTGCTCAGATAGCGACGCGCAGCGCCGACTCCGCCATCGCGGCGAGCACTGTCGCGGTGGTGGATCGCTGGCGGGCGGCGGCGCGCGTGCTGTGCGGGGTCGAGTTGATGAGGCCGAAGCACGCCTGCACGCGCAGACGCAGCTCGTCGGCGTCGGCATCGACGAGTGGGGCCAGCGTGCTGATCCACAGCTCGATGTAGGCACGCTGCAGACGCCGCACTTCGGCGTGATCGCGGGCATCGAGTTGCGCGACATCCCTGTCGTGCACGCGGATCACGTCGGCATGACCGAGTGCGAAGTCCACGTGGAAGGCGACGAGTGCGCGCATCCGATCCTCAGGCGTCAGCCCCTCGGACGCCACGCGGGTTCCGCCGGTGACGAGGTCGTCGCTCACCTTGACGAGAACCGCTCCGAGCAGCGACTGCTTCCCGGCGAAGTGGCGGTAGACGGCGGGGCCGGACACCCCGACTGCAGCCCCGATGTCCTCGAGGCTCACACCGTTGTAGCCGCTGTCGGCGAAGAGTCGCGCGGCCTCGCGGAGAATCGCGTCGGAGCGCTCTGCCTTGGCGCGATCTCGCGCGGTGACGGGGCTTGTCATCTCAGTTAATCCTCGCTAACCTGATGCAATCGGTTAGTGAACACTAACCGAAAACGCATCGAGTGCGCCAGAGCGAAGTGGTCGGCGCCACGTGGGTCGAGGAGGACAACACGATGCCCGCAACCCAGCAGTCCCTCGCTGCCGAACTGCACCACCGGCTGACGGTCGTCGCGCAGGGTGGGCCGGAGGCTTCTCGTGAGCGTCATGTCGCGCGAGGAAAGCTCCTGCCGCGCGAGCGCGTGTCCCGTCTTCTCGATGAGGGGAGCCCCTTCATCGAGGTGGCACCGCTGGCGGCCGACGGCCTGTACGGGGGAGAAGCACCGGCAGCGGGGGTGATCGCCGGCATCGGTCTCGTGCACGGGAGGCACGTCATGGTCGTCTGCAACGATGCGACGGTCAAGGGCGGTACGTACTACCCGCTGACCGTGAAGAAGCACCTGCGTGCGCAGGAGATCGCCCTGGAGAATCGCCTCCCGTGCCTGTACGTGGTGGACTCGGGCGGGGCCTTCCTCCCCAAGCAGGATGAAGTGTTCCCCGATCGCGAGCACTTCGGTCGGATCTTCTTCAACCAGGCGCGGATGTCGGCAGAGCGCATCCCCCAGCTCGCAGCGGTCCTCGGCTCGTGCACGGCCGGTGGGGCATACGTCCCCGCGATGAGCGACGAGACGGTGATCGTTCGCGACCAGGGCACGATCTTCCTCGGCGGCCCGCCCCTCGTGAAGGCCGCGATCGGCGAGGTCGTGTCCGCAGAGGAGCTCGGGGGAGGCGAGCTCCATGCCCGCCGCAGCGGCGTCGTCGATCACCTCGCGGAGGACGACGAGCATGCCCTTGAGATCCTGCGGGACATCGTCGCCACACTCCCTGCTCCGCATCAGGCCGCCTGGGAGGTGCACGACAGCCGGGCCCCTGCCGAGCTCGGATCGCTGTACGACGTCGTCCCGGTCGACGTCAACGCGGCATACGACGTGCACGTGGTCATCGATCGGCTCATCGACGCCGACAGCTTCCGCGAGTTCAAGGCGGAGTATGGGAAGACTCTGGTCACGGGGTTCGCCAGGCTCCACGGCCACCCGGTCGGGATCGTCGCGAACAACGGCGTCCTCTTCAGCGAATCGGCGCTCAAGGGCGCGCACTTCATCGAACTCTGCGACCAACGCGGCATCCCGCTGCTGTTCCTGCAGAACATCACGGGGTTCATGGTCGGCTCGGATGCCGAGGCCGGCGGGATCGCCAAGGACGGCGCGAAGATGGTGACGGCTGTGGCGAGCACCCGCGTACCCAAGCTCACCGTGATCATCGGAGGCTCCTTCGGCGCGGGCAACTACTCGATGTGCGGCAGGGCCTACTCCCCGAGATTCCTCTGGACGTGGCCGGCCAGCCGCATCTCCGTGATGGGCGGGGCGCAGGCCGCCTCCGTGCTCTCCACCGTCAAGTCCGACCAGCTCGCCGCTCGCGGAGAAGAGTGGAGTGCCGACGAACGAGCATCGTTCGAGACTCCCATCCGCGAGCAGTACGAGACGCAGGGCGAGCCCTACTATGCGACCGCTCGGCTCTGGGATGACGGCATCATCGACCCCGCCGAGACCCGCGACATCCTCGGCCTCGCCCTCGACGTGGTCGCCCGCAGTCCGCTGCCCGAACCGCGCTTCGGCCTCTTCCGGATGTGACCGCCATGACACTCCAGAACACTCACTCATTCGACGCGATTCTCGTCGCGAACAGAGGCGAGATCGCACGCCGGATCATCCGGTCACTGCGAGAACTCGGCATCCGCAGCATCGCCGTCTACAGCGACGCTGATGCGGATGCACCCCATGTGCGGGAGGCCGACGACGCCGTGCGGATCGGCGCGGCTCCCGCAGCGGAGTCCTACCTCGACATCGATGCCGTGATCGGCGCCGCGCGCACCGCCGGCGCTCAGGCGATCCATCCCGGCTACGGCTTCCTCTCGGAGAGCGTCGGGCTCGCCGAAGCATGCGCGGAGAGCGGCATCGTCTTCATCGGCCCATCGGTCGACGCGCTCCAGATCATGGGTGACAAGGCCAAGGCGCGCGACCATGTGGTGCGTTCCGGTGTGCCGGTCGTTCCCGGGTTCGACGCCCGCGGTCTGTCGGACGCGGAGATCGCCGAAGAGGCCATCGCCGTCGGATTCCCTCTGCTGGTCAAGCCGAGCGCAGGAGGCGGCGGCAAGGGCATGGAGATCGTCGCCGATGAGGCGGCGCTCGGGCAGGCGCTGGCTTCGGCGCGGCGGGTCGCAGCGTCGGCCTTCGGCGATGACGCGCTGATCCTCGAGCGGCTCATCCGGCGCCCTCGACACATCGAGGTCCAGGTCTTCGGAGACGTCCACGGAACGGTGATCGCACTCGGCGAGCGCGAGTGCACTCTCCAGCGTCGTCACCAGAAGGTCATCGAGGAGGCGCCGTCGGCGGGCATCCCGGATGCGACCAGAAGTCGGCTTCTGACCGCGGCGGTCCAGGCGGCAGAGAGCGTCTCGTACGTCGGTGCCGGCACGGTGGAGTTCCTCATCGATGCGGATGAACCGGAGCAGGTCTTCTTCATCGAGATGAACACACGTCTGCAGGTCGAGCACCCCGTCACCGAGGAGGTGACCGGTCTCGACCTCGTGGCGCTTCAGATCCGAGTCGCCGGGGGAGAGCGGCTCGATCAGGCTCCTCCCGTGCGCGGGCACGCGGTCGAGGCCCGTGTGTACGCCGAGTCGCCGGAGCGCGGGTTCCTGCCGTCCACCGGCCGTGTGCTGCTGTTCGATCCGCCGCAGGGCGTGCGGGTGGATGCCGCGGTGGAGACGGGCTCAGAGGTCACGGGCTTCTACGACCCGATGATCGCCAAGGTCATCGCCGTCGCCTCCGACAGGGAGACTGCCCTTCGCCGACTGGACGAGGCGCTGGCGCGCACGGTCGTCCTCGGTGTGGACACGAACATCGCGTTCCTGCGCACGCTGTGTCGCGACTCACGGGTGATGGCAGGAGATCTCGACACGGGGCTGATCGACACTCTCCTGCCTCTGGAGGTCGAGCATCCGACGACGTCGATGCTGGCCGCCGCGAGACGCATGGCCATGCGTGACGGCGCTCCAGGTGCAGACGCCAGGATCGCCCGCCGTGCCGGCGCCGTGTGGGCTGCTGTCAGCGGTGTCGCGGAGCGCGAGATAGTATTCCTCACCGATAAGGACGAGCTTCTCGTCGCGCCCGAAGCGCCAGCCTGTCACCGCCAAAAGATCACCGTCGCCATCGACGGCGACGGCGCGGTCTGGGTGAGCGAGGACGGGCGCACCGCACGACTCCGGCCGATGGATCGCCGCCAGCGCATGCAGCGACGCCTGCAGGCACGTGATGCGCGTGCCGACGCGACAGGACCCGAGGCCCGTGCCCCGATGCCGGGGAGCATCGTCGCCGTGCACGCGGCCGACGGTTCGACGGTGACGGCAGGTACGCCGATCGTCTCGATCGAGGCGATGAAGATGGAGCACCCCGTGCTCGCCCCGCATGACGGGACAGTGAGCCTGCTGGTCGCCGTGGGCGACCAGGTGCGGCGCGACCAGCCGGTCGCCCGCGTGACGACGGAGGAGAACCGATGATGGAAGATCTGAACGACGAGGAGCGCGAGCTCGCCGCGATGGTGCGCGACTTCGCTGACAGCGTCGTCGCGCCGCAGTCCTACGAGGCCGACCGAACGCACACGCTCTCGATGGACGTCGTGGGACAGATGGGCGACCTCGGACTGTTCGGGCTGCCGTTCCCCGAAGAGCACGGCGGACAGGGCGGCGACTACATAGCCCTGGGCATCGCGATCGAGGCTCTCGGTCGCGTCGACCAGTCGATCGCGATCACCCTCGAAGCGGGAGTGAGCCTCGGAGCGATGCCGGTGTTCCGATTCGGAACCGAAGAGCAGAAGCAGGAACTGCTCCCGGATCTGCTCGCCGGTCGTGCTCTTGCGGGCTTCGGGCTGACCGAGCCCGAGGCCGGAAGCGATGCGGGGGCGACCCGCACGACGGCCCGCCTCGACGGGGACGAATGGGTGATCGACGGGTCGAAGCAGTTCATCACCAACTCCGGGACGCCCATCACCCGATTCGTCACGGTCACCGCCGTCACGGGCAGCGAGGGCGGACGCAAGGAGATCTCCACGGTCATCGTCCCGAACGGCACCCCGGGTTTCACGGTGGAGGCGCCGTACGACAAGGTCGGATGGAACGCATCCGACACGCATCCGCTGACCTTCGACGGCGCGCGCGTACCGGCGGGGAACCTCCTCGGAGCGCGGGGGAGCGGGTTCCGGAACTTCCTGAGCATCCTGGACGAGGGGCGTATCGCCATCGCGGCGCTGTCGACCGGCGCTGCGGAGGGTTGCCTCGAGGCGGCCGTGGACTATGCGAAGAGTCGCACGATCTTCGGAAGTGCGCTCAGCACCCGTCAGAACGCCCAGTTCACTCTGGCGCGGATGCGCGCTCGGGTGCATACGGCGCGGCTCGCCTGGCATCATGCGGCGAGGCTGCGCGACGGGGGACGGCCGTTCGCCGAGCAGGCGGCGATCGCCAAGCTCGTCGCGGGCGAAGCCGCCATGGACAACGCCAGGGACGCCACGCAGATCTTCGGCGGAAACGGGTTCATGAACGAGTTCCCGGTGGCGCGTCACTACCGCGACTCCAAGATCCTCGAAATAGGCGAGGGCACCACCGAGGTCCAGCTCCTGGTGATCGCGCGTGCCCTCGGACTCGCCGGGTAGCGTGGCAGCATGCGACGTTCCGATCGACCGAGGGAGCCGAAGTGACCGCGCACGACATCATCCAGCGGGGGCTCTACTTCGAGGAGTTCGACCTTGAGGCCCGATATCTCCATCGACCGGGCCGGACCGCCACCGAGGCCGACAACGTGCTCTTCACGACGCTCACGATGAACACGCAGGCGCTGCACCTCGATGCGGCGTTCGCTGACGCACAGGAGCCCTTCGGCGCGCGCCTGATCAACTCGATGTGGACGCTGTCGACGATGGTCGGCGCATCCGTGGCCCAGCTCACGCAGGGAACGCTCGTCGCGCAGCTCGGCTTCGGCGACGTCGCATTCCCGCACCCGATGTTCGCGGGCGACACCCTCTACACAGAGAGCGTGATCCTCGAGAAGCGCCTCTCGACCTCGCGACCCGGACAGGGGATCGTGACCATCGCCCACACCGGACGCAACCAGGACGAGACGGTCGTCGCCACGGCCGCGCGTTCGGTGCTCGTGCACTGTCTGCCCGACGGGGGAGCCCGATGACCTTCGAACTCGGACCGGCATTGCTCTTCTGTCCGGCTGATCGCCCTGAACGCTTCCGCGGGGCGCTGGAGAAGGCGGATGCCGTCATCCTCGATCTCGAGGACGCCGTGCTTCCCGACGCGAAGGCAGCAGCTCGGGGCAATCTCATCGACGCCGACCTCGATCCCGATCGGGTGATCGTGCGGGTGAATCCGCCGGGGTCGGAGGCATTCGCGTCGGATCTGGCGACGCTCTCCCAGACGGACTTCCGCACCGTCATGGTCGCCAAGACCGAGCGCGCCGAGAGCCTCAGCGCCTTCGACGAGAGGTTCTCGCTGATCGCGCTGTGCGAGACGGCGCGGGGCGTCCACGCGGCCGACCGGATCGCGGCGCATCCGCAGATCGTCGCGATGATGTGGGGTGCCGAGGATCTCGTCGCGTCTCTCGGCGGGACGTCGAGCCGCCTCCCGACCGGAGGCTATCGCGACGTCGCGCGCCATGCGCGGTCGCGGGTGCTTCTGGAAGCCGGCGCGCACGGCAAGGGCGCCATCGATGCGGTGCACATAGACATCGATGACATCGCCGGGCAGGAGGCCGAGGCTGTCGACGCGTCGGCGTCGGGCTTCGCGGCGACCGCCTGCATCCACCCGAGTCAGGTGGCGGTCATCCGCGAAGCGTACGCACCCTCAGCGGATGCTCTCGATTGGGCGCGTGCCGTGCTCCACGCGGCCGAGTCCGAGCGCGGTGTCTTCCGTTTCCGAGGACGGATGATCGATGAACCGGTCCTCCGGCATGCGCGTTCGCTGCTCTCCCGAGCGCGCTGAGGCAGTTCGGAGCGTCGAGTCGCCCCTCGGCCGGCGATTCAGATGAGGACGGACTGATCCAGCAGGCGCAGCACCCCGGGCGACACCTCGAAGCGGTGCGCGGATCCGTTGACGATCGGGTCACCGGCGTGGGGCAGGGTGCCACCGGAAACATGCGAGATGAGCGACCGGATCACGCCGCCGTGAGCCACGACGATCACGGATTCGGCGACAGGCGTCGAGCGTCGACGAGAATCACGAGCGATCTCGTCCAGAGCATCCATCGCCCGCACGGCCACCTCGTCGAGCGTCTCTGCGCCCGGCACCGGCGCCAGCCAGTCGCCGTAGGTCTTCATGTACTCGGAGACGAGCATGCCCTCTCCTTCGCCGAACTCGCGCTCCCGGATGTCCGGCACCAGCACGGGCGCGCCGAGCCCGAGCCGGTCCGAGATGATCTCGGCGGTCTCCCGCGCGCGAAGAAGCGGGCTGCTGTAGATCGCGTGATGCGTGCTCCCCTCGAGACGCTCCGCGGCTGTCCGCGCATCTGCGCGACCCGTCTCGTTCAGCGGGATGTCGGTTGCGCCCTGGATCCGTCGAGCGAGGTTCCAGTCGGTCTGGCCATGACGTACGAGGGTGAGCAGGGTCATTCGAGAAGCTCCTGGAGGGCGGGGAGCACGTCGCTGGTGCCCGCGGCGATGGTGACATCGGCCCAGACATCCGCGCGCGTCGGCTCGCGATTGATGATGATGAGGGGGATGCTGCGGCGGCGCGCGCGCTCGACGAGCCGGACCCCGGAGTTCACGACGAGAGAGGATCCCGCGACGATCATCGCGTCACTCGCGCGGAGCAGCGATTCGGCGGCCTTGAAACGATCCTGCGGGACGTACTCGCCGAAGAACACGACATCCGGCTTCAGCATCCCGCCGCACACCGTGCAGACCGGGACGATGAATCCGTCGGTGCTCTCGGGCAGTACGTCGCCGTCCGGTGCCAGCGCGACGTTCTCGGGCACCGAGATCCACGGATTGCGCTCTTCGATCTGCACCGCGATGTCGCGGCGGTCGAACACCTGACCGCACTTCAGGCAGAGCACCCTGCGCATCGTGCCGTGCACCTCGATGACGTGCGAACTGCCTGCGCGCAGGTGCAGGCCGTCGACGTTCTGTGTGATCACGCCGCTCACCTGGCCGGATGACTCCATCGCGGCGAGCGAGAGATGACCGGGGTTCGGGTCAGCCCTGGCGAACGCGCGCCATCCGAGATGGCCGCCGACCCAGTAGCGACGCCGAGCGGCTTCGTCAGCCAGATATCGCTGGATGGTCATCGGGTCCGAGCGGTTGCGGGAGCCCTCCCCGCGGTAGGCGGGGATCCCGGAGTCCGTCGAGATGCCCGCTCCGGTGAGCAGCGCGATCTTCCGTCCTCGAAGGAGTTCAGCGGTGCGAGCGATGGTGGCCGACAACTCGACCGGACTCGATGCGCTCACAGGACCTCCTCCTGCGAGTCTACGGCGTGAGGGATGACCGAGGCTTCGCGGCCGCCTGCGAGGCGCGCGAAGAGAGCGATGGCAGACTGGAGCGCGTGGAACTGCTGCGCGTGACGAATCCGGACGATCGACGACTGGACGACTATCGCGCGCTCACCGACACGGCGCTCCGCACCGTGAGCGACCCCGCCGGCGGGCTGTACATCGCCGAATCGACCAAGGTGATCGCGCGCGCCGTCGCCGCAGGTCACCGTCCGCGCTCCGTTCTCGTGCAGGAACGACGCATCGACGACATCAGAGCGATCGTCGGCGATCTGGATGTGCCTGTGTTCGTGGTCCCGGACGAGGTGGCCGAGGCGGTCACCGGTTTCGCTGTGCATCGCGGCACGATCGCATCGATGCATCGCCCTGAGCTGCCGACGGTGCATGAGGTGATCGACGGCGCGAACCTCGTGCTGATCCTCGAGAACGTCGGAGATCACACCAACGTCGGAGCGGCCTTCCGGGCGGCGGCCGGACTGGGGGCGGACGCGGTGCTGGTGTCGCCCGGGGGAGCGGACCCGCTCTACCGACGCAGCGTGCGCGTCAGCATGGGGACGGTGTTCCAGGTGCCATGGACTCGCATCACGGACTGGGAGTCGGCGGTCGCGGACCTGCATGCGGCGAACTTCGACGTCGCAGCTCTCGCTCTGCGCGATGACGCGGTGACGCTCGACGCGTATGTCGCCGACCGCCCGGAACGCGTCGCGGTCGTGATGGGAGCGGAGGGCGACGGACTCTCCCGCACGGCTCTGGAGATCGCCGACACGGTCGTCACCATCCCGATGGCAGGCGGCGTGGATTCGCTGAACGTCGCATCGGCCGCGGCGGTGGCCCTGTGGGCGCTCACATCGGGCTGACGCTCGATCAGGGCCGTCGGTCGAGACCGGGGAACACGACCGGCGAGGGCTCCGGGCGCTTCGCCATGATGTGATCGCCCGAGGACTCGTGGCGCAGACGTCGCAGGACCCAGGGAACGAGGTGCTCGCGCGCCCAACCCAGATCCTCGGAGCGTGCCTCTCGCCAGGTGCGGACCGGAAGCGGCTCCGGCTGCATCGATTCGAGATCGTTGGGGACGTTGAGGGCGCGGAGCGCCATCCTCGCGATCTCGTGATGCCCGAGCGGGTTGTAGTGCAGTCGGTCATCGTCGAAGAAGCGCATGTCCTGCACGACTTTGAGCGCCCACTGGTCCGCGACGATGCAGTCGTGGCGCTCGGCGATCGCTCGGATGTTCTCGTTGTAGATCGCGACCTTGCCGCGGAAAGCCCGGAAGACGGGGGTGAACGCCGTATCGACGCCGGTGAAGAGCAGCACGGCCGCACCGGTCGAGGAGAGCCGCGCGACGGCATCCTCGAGCTGCACGGCGATGGCATCCGGATCGGTGCCTGGGCGGATCACGTCGTTCCCGCCGGCGCAGATCGAGATGAGATCGGGGTGCAGATCGATCGCCGGTTCGATCTGGTCGCGCACGATCTGGGCGATGAGCTTGCCGCGCACCGCCAGGTTCGCGTAGGCGAAGTCGTCGACCTGCTGCGACAGCACCTCGGCGACCCGGTCTGCCCAGCCGCGATGATTCCCGGGGTGCGATGGGTCGGGGTCCCCGATGCCCTCGGTGAACGAATCGCCGATCGCGACGAAACGTCGCCACGGGTGCGCGCTCTCGTTGTCGAGATGCGGGGTCCGGGTCGAATCCTGGTCTGTCATCCAGCTCTCCTTCGCGAACGGACGCAGCACATCTATGGCGGCTGCGCAGTGACCGAGCCTACTCGGGTGCGGGCATCCGCGGCGAGGACGCGCGCGGGGAAGGCCGCGAGCGTGCCGAGTGTCCGTGGCAGCGATTATCGTTGTCTCGATGCTCTCTCCGTCCTTCCCACAGCGCGCCCCCTGGGGCACCGCGAACAAGCTGCGCGCGTGGCAGCAGGAGGCGCTCGAGCAGTACTTCCAGGCCGACCAGCGCGACTTCCTCGTGGCTGCGACCCCCGGCGCCGGAAAGACGACGTTCGCTCTGACCCTCGCGGTCGAGCTCATGCGCATGGGCGAGGTGAACCGCATCATCGTGGTCGCGCCCACAGAGCATCTGAAGACGCAGTGGGCCGATGCCGCGGCCCGCGTGCACATCCGACTCGACCCCCGGTTCCGGAACAGCGACTGGGCGCCCGCGCGGCACTATCACGGCGCGGTGGTCACATACGCCCAGGTCGCCGCGAAGTCCTCGGTCCATCGGCATCTCACCGAGGATGCCAAGACGCTCGTGGTCCTCGACGAGGTGCACCACGGCGGCGATGCGCTCAGCTGGGGCGACGCGATCCGCGATGCCTACGGGCCGGCGAAACGGCGGCTGCTGCTCTCGGGCACCCCGTTCCGCAGCGACACCGCACCCATCCCGTTCGTCGAGTACCACCCTGACGAATCCGGGGCGCGGATCTCCCGCACCGACTACAACTACGGCTACGGTCGTGCCCTCGCCGACGGTGTCGTCCGACCCGTGCTGTTCCACATGTACGCGGGCAAGATGCGTTGGCGCACGAGCACCGGCGATGAGCTCGAGACCCATCTCGGGCAGGACAACACGAAAGACGTCACGTCGCAGGCCTGGCGCACGGCGCTCGACCCCGAGGGCGAGTGGATGCCGGCGGTGCTGTCCGCCGCCGACCGCCGCCTCACCGAGATCCGCAACCATGTGCCGGATGCCGGGGGACTCGTCCTCGCCACGGATCAGACCGTCGCCCGCGCGTACGCCAAGATCCTGCACAGCATCACCGGTCAGCGGCCGACCGTCGTGCTGTCGGACGATGCCACCGCATCGGAGCGCATCGAGAAGTTCAGCGCCAGCGAGGATCGCTGGATGGTCGCGGTGCGCATGGTGTCCGAGGGCGTCGACGTTCCTCGCCTCGCGGTCGGTGTCTACGCGACCTCATCCTCGACTCCGCTCTTCTTCGCCCAGGCGATCGGTCGCTTCGTGCGTGCCCGGCGCCGTGGCGAGGCGGCGAGTGTGTTCCTGCCCCAGGTCCCGGTGCTCATGGGGCTCGCGAACGAGATGGACAAGCAGCGCGAGCATGCGCTCGACCGGCAGTCGAAGGACGACGACGGCCTCGAGGACTCGCTGCTCGATGCAGCGAACCGCGAAGAGGAGACCTCAGACGCGCTGACCCAGGAGTTCAGCTATCAGGCACTGTCGTCGGTGGCGCATTTCGACCGCGTCGTGTTCGAGGGGCAGGAGTTCGGCCAGCTCGCGGAGCCCGGCACTCCTGAAGAAGAGGAGTTCATCGGATTCCCCGGACTCCTCGAGCCCGAGCACGTGCACGAACTGCTCATGCAACGCCAGGCGCGGCAGTCCCGCCTGCGTGAAGTCCGCGAGGCTGAGGCGGCCCCGACGGAGACGACGACGCTTCCGCCACCCCTGCACCGCACGCTGCGCGAGCAGCGACAGCTGCTGAACAGTCTCGTCGGGCTGTACGCGCGGCAGAAGGGCGAGCCGCACGGGTCTGTCCACGCCGAGCTGCGGCGCATCTGCGGCGGGCCCGCTGTCGCGCAGGCGACCGTCACGCAGCTGCAGTCGCGCATCGAAGTGCTGCGCAAGCGCGTCCGCACCTGACGCCGGGCCGTTTCGGCACCGACCGATTCGACACCGCGAAAAGGGCCTGGTTCGGATCCCCGAAAAGCTGGCAATCACGGCCTCCGTGCTGTCGGAGAGGTCACCCGAAGCTAGCGTGGAACGGTTGCCCCATTCGGGGTTCCGTCGATCAGGAGACGCCATGACAGCCCCCGCTGCCGCCGAGCCCGCCGCTGCAGAACCCACCGCCGCAGACCGCCGCCGTTGGGCGCGCTATCTCGTCGAAGAGCGTGCAGAGGGCATGGTCTATCAGAGGCTCGCGAATCGACGCACCGGTGAGGAGCGCGAGATCCTCCTCAGCCTCGCCGACGCAGAGCGCCGCCACGAGCAGCACTGGCTCGACCTGCTGGGCGCGGAGCCCGCGAGGCTGCCCCGAGCCGGCATCCGCTCCAGACTCCTCGGCTGGATGGCCGGTCGGTTCGGATCGATCTTCGTGCTGGCTCTCGCCCAGAGCGCCGAGGCGCGCTCTCCCTACGACTCAGAGCAGTACGCGACGCCCGCGATGCGCGCCGACGAGAAGGTCCACTACGAGGTCGTTCGCGGTCTCGCCGCCCGAGGCAGGCGGCGGCTGTCAGGGTCGTTCCGCGCGGCGGTGTTCGGCGCGAACGACGGTCTGGTCAGCAACCTCGCCCTCGTGCTCGGCATCGGGGCCACGGGCGTGAGCTCCGGATTCGTGCTCTTCAGCGGGATCGCCGGGCTGCTCGCGGGCGCACTGTCGATGGGAGCAGGGGAGTTCGTCTCCGTGCGGTCGCAGCGAGAGCTCCTCGCGGCCACCGAAGCCAATGAGGATGCCGCTGCATCCGCGGCTGACCTCGATATCGACGAGAACGAGCTGGCGCTCGTGTACCGCGCTCGGGGGATAGACCAGGAGGAGGCTCTGGCCCGCGCGGGACGCATCGTCGCCGCGGCCCGAGCGGGTGTCGAACGCACCACGACGGGTCCCGTCAACATCAATGCGGGCGATGACCATGAGATCGTCGGCAGTGACTGGACGGCGGCGATCTCGAGCTTCCTGTTGTTCGCCTCCGGAGCGATCATCCCGGTGCTGCCCTGGATCTTCGGTCTCGACGGCGCCACGGCTGTCATCGTCGCGCTGGTTCTCGTCGGCGTCGCTCTGCTGACCACCGGCGCCATGGTCGGAATCCTGTCGGGTGGACCACCCCTGCGTCGGGCCCTGCGACAGCTCGCGATCGGCTTCGGAGCCGCGGCGATCACGTATGCGCTCGGCCTGGTGTTCGGCGTGAGTGCGGTCTGAATCGAGCAGGCATCTGAGCCATCAGGATGCGGGGCGGGCTCTGGGAGGAGTTGCGCCCCGAGCGGAGCCGAAGCGAATCGTTCTCCGCGAACGAAGAAGGCCCCGGATATCGTGAAGATATCCGGGGCCTGTCTGTGCGCGGAGGGGGACTTGAACCCCCACGCCCTTACGGGCACTACGACCTCAACGTAGCGCGTCTACCATTCCGCCACCCGCGCAGGTGTTGGATGTTCGTTGCCGAACGAAGATTTACATTAGCACGAGCTTCGAGGCTCCCTGAAACCGACGGCGACGCCCGGGCGCGCCACGGCATTTCGATAGCCTGGGCACATGACCGATCCGTCCCTTCCCGAGGTCGTTCGCATCGCGAGCGACCTGATCCGCTTCGACACCTCCAACTTCGGCGGAGGCAATGCGAAGGGCGAGCGCGAAGCCGCCGAGTACGTGGGCGCTTACCTGGAAGAGCTGGGCCTCGAGGTCGAGTACTACGAACCGATCCCGCGGCGCACGAATGTGATGGCGCGCGTCGCCGGCCGGGATTCGAGCAGACCGGCTCTGGTCGTCCACGGACACCTCGACGTCGTTCCGGCGATGGCCGACGACTGGACCGTCGATCCGTTCGCCGGAATCGTCAAGGACGGGATGCTGTGGGGTCGCGGCGCCGTCGACATGAAGAACATGAACGGGATGATCCTCACCGCCGTCGCCGACATCCTACGAGCGGGGGAGCAGCCCGAACGAGACCTCGTTCTGGCCTTCTTCGCCGACGAGGAGAACGGCGGGGTCGAGGGTTCGGCTCTCGTCGTGCAGAACAGGCCCGAGTGGTTCGCCGGCGCCACCGAGGCGATCAGCGAGGTCGGGGGATACTCGATCACCGTCGACGACCGCCGTGCCTATCTTCTGCAGGTCGGCGAGAAGGCGCTGATCTGGATCCGTCTCGTCGCGAAGGGGCGTGCAGGTCACGGCAGCCGCCTGCACGACGACAACGCCGTCACGAAGCTCGCCGAGGCCGTCGTCGCCATCGGACGCACTCGGTGGCCGCTGCGGTTGACCCCGACCACTGAGGCCCTGCTGCAGGGTCTCAGCGACCTCACCGGACGCTCTGCGGACGACCCGGATGCTCTGGCAGCCGCCGCAGGTCCCGCGGAGGCGTTCCTGCGTTCGTCGTTCCGCACCACCACGAACCCCACGGCTCTCACCGCCGGCTACAAGCACAACGTCATTCCCGAGCGCGCCGAGGCTCTGATCGACGTGCGCGTGATCCCCGGAACCGAGGACGATGTGCTCGCCGAGCTGCAGCAGATCGTCGGAGACCAGATCGAGATCGAGATCGTCGTGCGCGACATCGGCATGGAGACGCCGTTCGCGGGAGAACTGGTCGACGCGATGGTCTCGAGCCTCGGTCGCCACGACCCTGGGGTGCCGGTGATCCCGTATCTGCTGGGAGCGGGCACGGACAACAAGGCGCTCGCATACCTGGACATCACCGGATACGGTTTCGCTCCGCTGCAGCTTCCTGCAGACCTCGACTTCACTGGCATGTTCCACGGAGTCGATGAGCGTGTACCCGTAGAATCGCTTGTCTTCGGTCAGCGGGTGCTGGCCGATCTGCTGCGCACGTACTGAGCCTTCGGCTCGTCGTCCGCGCTCCACGATTCAGAAAGCTCCTCCATGCACCTGCTCGAAGCGCTCATCCTCGGCATCGTCCAGGGACTCACCGAGTTCCTTCCGATCTCCTCCAGCGCCCATCTGCGCATCCTCGGCACGTTCCTGCCCTCGGGTGAGGATCCGGGGGCTGCTTTCACGGCGATCACCCAGATCGGCACCGAGGCTGCGGTCGTGGTGTTCTTCTGGCGTGACATCGTGCGCATCATCGCGCAGTGGTTCCGCTCACTGACCGGCCGCGTTCCGCGCAGCGATCCCGATGCCCGCATGGGGTGGATGATCATCATCGGCAGCATCCCGATCGTGGTGCTCGGACTGCTCTTCCAGGACCAGATCGAGACCGTCTTCCGGTCGCTGTGGATCGTCGCGATCATGCTGATCGTCTTCGGCATCCTGCTCGGGATCGCCGACCATGTCGGCGCCAAGCGCCGAAAGCTCGACCAGCTGACGTACCCGCACGGCATCGCCTACGGATTCGCGCAGGCGCTCGCGCTGATCCCGGGAGTCTCCCGCTCGGGGGGAACGATCACGATGGGCCTGTTCCTCGGCTACGAGCGCGCTGCTGCCGCTCGCTACGCCTTCCTGCTCGCGATCCCCGCGGTCTTCGGAAGCGGTTTCTACCAGGTGTTCAAGAGCTGGGACGAGCCCTCGTTCTTCTCGTTCGGCGACACGCTGGCGGCGACCGGCATCGCGTTCGTCGTGGCGCTCGGAGTCATCGCCTTCTTCATGAACTACATCTCGAAGCGCAGCTTCCTGCCGTTCGTGATCTATCGCATCCTGCTCGGAACCGTCCTGCTGGTCCTGCTCGGCACGGGCGTGATCGCCGCCTGAGCGCGACGGGCGGCCGAGGGCCTATCGCTTGTGGTCTCCCGGACCGTCTCCGCGGCGCTTGAGGTAGCGCTCGAAGGCCTGGGCGATCGCGTCGCCCGAGGCATCGGCGGAGTCCCACGTGTCTCTGGTGCGCTCGAGCTGCTGGATGTACTCCGTCATGTCCTCGTCGTCGGCGGCGGCGGCATCGATCGAGGCCTCCCACGCGGCGGCCTCGGTGCGCAGGTGATCGCGCGGCACGTCGACACCGGTCAGCTCCTCGAGCCGATCGAGGAGCGCAAGGGTCACCTTGGGTGACGGCGTGGCCGATGCGACGTAGTGCGGCACACTCGCCCAGAGGCTCGCGGTCGGAATGCCCGCACTCTCGGCGAAGTGCTCGATGACACTCAGGATCCCGACCGGACCCTCGTAGAGGGAGCGCTCGAGGCCGTGGGCCTCTCGGACCTGCTCGTTCTGGCTCGAGGCGAAGATCGAGATCGGCCGCGTGTGGGGGACGTCTGACAGCATCGCGCCGAGCGTGACGAAACCGGTGATGTCGTCGCGGAGGGCGATGTCGATGAACTCCGACGCGAAGGACTGCCAGGTGCGTGCCGGCTCGACACCGGTCAGCACCCAGAACTCCGGACCGGGCCCGGGGTCGCGAGGACGCCACAGGCCGGCCTCCGGCCAGGTGAGCTGACGGCGCCCCTCGGCATCCATCTTCGTCGCCGGGCGCGTGTACTGGTAGTCGAAGTACAGCTCTGGATCGATCGAGTGCACGAGGTCGTAGTCGGTGGTCTCGCGCAATGCGGCGATCGCTCCGCTCGCTGCCTCACCCGCGTCGTTCCAGCCGTCGAAGGCGACGATGACGATGCGTGAACCGAGGACATCCATCATGGGCTCCCTTCGCGATATCGGATCGGTATCCCTCCAGGCTAGTCCGACCGCGCAGGGAGGGGGCGGAGCCACGGCTAACATGGTTCAGTGAGCAGACAGCCCCGCGCGATCCTCTGGGACATGGACGGAACACTCGTCGACACCGAACCGTATTGGATGGCTGCAGAGACGGCGCTGGTCGAGTCCTTCGGAGGCTCGTGGAGCCATGAGGACGCGCTCCAGCTCGTCGGAAACGGTCTGATCGACAGCGCGATCATCCTTCAGAACGCCGGTGTCGACATGGATGCCGAGGCCATCGTCGCGCTTCTCACCGACGGCGTGCAGGAGGCGCTGCGCACTCAGGGCGTGCCGTTCCGTCCGGGGGCGCGCGAGCTGCTGCAGGACCTGCGATCAGCGGGGATCCCGACCGGGCTCGTGACCATGTCCCTCCGCCGGATGGCACTCAGCGTCGTCGACCTGATCGAGTTCGACGCCTTCGACATCGTCGTGGCCGGCGACGACGTGGTCAACCCCAAACCGCATCCGGAGCCGTACCTGCACGCAGCAGGACTGCTCGAGATCGACATCGCCGACGCCGTGGTCATCGAGGACTCGCCGACCGGGCTCCGCGCCGGGATCGCCTCCGGAGCGGTCGCGCTCGGCGTGCCGCACATCGTGCCGCTCGACCATGTCGCAGCTCACGAGCTCTGGCCGACGCTCGAGGGACGCACCGCCGCAGACCTGATCGACCTGTTCGATCGCAAGAACTCCATGACGGGAGCCACCCGATGACCTCCACCACCTCACAGCGGCCGAGCGGACCGTTCCGCGAAGGCGACCGGGTGCAGCTGACCGGCCCCAAGGGACGCCTTCACACCGTGACCCTCCGCGAGGACGGCGAACTCCACACCCACCAGGGCGTTCTGCGGCACCGCGACCTGATCGGCCTTCCCGACGGCTCCGTCGTGGCGAACAGCTCGGGGCACGACTATCTCGCGCTGCGACCGCTGCTGCGCGACTTCGCGATGTCGATGCCCCGCGGTGCGGCGATCGTGTATCCGAAGGATGCGGCCCAGATCGTGATGCAGGCCGACATCTTCCCAGGCTCCGTCGTCGTCGAGGCGGGAGTGGGCTCCGGGGCGCTGTCGTTGTCGCTGCTCCGCGCCATCGGACCCGCCGGCCGTCTGGTCTCGTTCGAGCGTCGCGAGGATTTCGCGCAGGTCGCTCGCGGAAATGTCGAGACGTTCTTCGGTGCGACTCCCGGCACGTGGGACGTCGTCGTCGGGGATCTGACCGAGGCTCTGCCCGGTGAGTTCCCCGTGGGCTCAGTCGATCGGGTCGTGCTCGACATGCTCGCTCCTTGGGAATGCATGGACGTCGTCGCCGACGCCCTGACGCCAGGTGGAGTCGTGCTCTGCTACGTCGCCACCGCCACCCAGCTGTCGCGTGTCGCGGAGTACATCCGCAGCACGGGGCTGTTCACCGACCCTGAAGCCTCGGAGACGATGGTGCGAGGCTGGCACGTCGAAGGCCTTGCCGTGCGACCGGACCACCGCATGGTTGCGCACACGGGCTTCCTGCTCACCGCGCGACGACTCGCTCCCGGGGCGGTCGCACCCCAGGTCAAGCGACGGGCGTCGAAGAGCAGCTACGGCGACGCCGATGTCGAGCAGTGGACCCCCGGCGCCGTCGGCGATCGCGAGATCAACGACAAGAACCTCCGAAAGCGCGCACGTGAGGCTGCCAAGGCCGCGGAGGGCGCGCGTCTTGCATCCGGTTCGCGCGAATCCGAGCCGTCTACGGAATAGACTGGAGAGCGTGCGTAAAACGTCCGCCGTTCTGGCCACTCTCAGCCTCGCCGTCCTCACCCTGACCGGATGCGCCGCGGGTCCGACGTTCGCGGGCGAGGTCTGCGATCGGACCTCGCACGCAGGCTCCGTCGAGGACTCCGTGACCGTCGAGGGCGACCTCGGCGATGCACCGGATGTGACCGTGTACACCCCGGTCAAGACCGATGAGACCGCGTTCGCGGACATCATCACGGGCGAGGGCGAGACGTTGACCTCGACGGTGCAGCCCATGGTGCTCGACATCGCCTTCTACGGCGGTGAGAGCGGCGAGAAGCTCTACGAGTCCGAGTACAACGGCGACACGAGCCGGGTGCACAACATCTCCTACTGGTCTCAGCGCTCTCCGGGCCTCGAGTCCGTGCTCGAGTGCGCCACCGGCGGCACCCGTGTCGTGGCGGTGCTGACCCCCGAAGACTTCGGTGAGGCCAACGTCGAGGCCTTCGGGCTCGCGAAGGACGAGAACATCGTCGCCGTCGTCGACATCCTCGACGTCTACCTCGCACACGCCGAAGGCGCATCGCAGTTCAACGACGCACGGGGCCTGCCGACGGTCGTGCGCGCACCCGACGGCACGCCGGGTGTCATCATCCCCGACAGCGCAGCGCCCGAATCCGCCGTGACTCAGACCCTCATCAAGGGCGACGGCGCGAAGGTCGAGAAGGAATCGACCGTCGTGACCAACATCATGGCGCTCGGCTGGGACGACAAGACCGTCACGTCGAGCACGTGGGGCGCGGAGCCGAACATCGGCCCTGCTGCGAAGGAGCTCGTGGGTGCGACCGTAGGGTCTCAGCTGCTGGTCGTCGTGCCCGCGGCAGACGGCAACCCGGCGACCGTGATCGTCGTCGACATCCTGGGCATCGTCCCCGTCCCGGAGCAGTGATGGCAGCCCGAATTCCGGCGGAAGAGCGTCTGACGAACCTCGTCGTGGCGCTCATGGCGACCGAGATCGGGCTCACGAAGCAGCAGATCCTCGACAACGTGTCGGGGTACCGTCAGCGAGCGGATGCCGGTGTGCGCTCGGATGCTCTCGAGAAGATGTTCGAGCGCGACAAGGACGAGTTGCGCACACTCGGAGTTCCCGTCGAGACGATCGGCGATCAGGCCGATCCCAATGATCTGCGCGAGGCGCGATATCGCATTCCGCAGGCGGAATACGACCTGCCCAGCGACATCGAGTTCACCGCCGCCGAGCTCGCCGTGCTTCAGCTGGCCGGCAGTGTCTGGAGCGCGGAGTCCGCATCGGGCGACGCCAAGGCCGGTGTTCGCAAGATCCGCGCACTCGGGATCGACGGTGACGAGCCGATCATCGGCTTCGCGCCTCGCATCACGGCCCGCGACGCGGCATTCCCGCAGCTGCAGGAGGCCATCGAGAAGAGCCGCGTCGTGCTGTTCGACTATCTCAAACCGGGCGAGGATTCGCCGCGTCGCCGCAGCATCCGCCCGCTGGCGCTTGTCGACTACGAGGCACGCTGGCATGTGTTCGGCGTGGACGTCGACATCGAGTCAGACCGGATGTTCCTGCTGAGCCGGATCGTCGGCGACGTGAAGATCTCGCCCAAGAGCTTCGATCCCGAACTCCGTGACGGAGCGGGGGAGCGTGCACTGGCGGGGCTGGAGAACGTCGCTGCGCAGAACTCGGCCCTCCTCGAGGTCACGCCGGGCACGGAGGCGTCGCTGCGCCTCGGCCGTCGAGCGAAGCCCGCCGCCACCCAGGGGATTCTCGTGCCGTTCGTCGACCTGCACATCCTCGCCGACGAGCTCGCCTCCTACGGGCCGGAGGTGCGAGTGGTCGAACCCGCCGCCCTCAGGGAAGCCGTGGTGGATCGGCTGACGGCCGTCGTGGCGACCAACTCGGATGTGGGGGAATCATCGTGAGCGCTCAGCCGAAGCCGTTGCTCGCCGCTGACCGCGTGCGCGTCTATCTCACCCTGGTGCCGTACCTGCTCGAGCATGGACAGGTGTCTCTCGCCGAGGCGTCCGAGGAGTTCGGGGTCACCCCGACCGAGATGCGTCAGATGGTCGAGAAGCTCACGGTGATCGGTCTTCCCGGTGACTCGGGATTCTGGCAGCAGCCGCAGGAGATGTTCGACATCAACTGGGATCTGCTCGACGATGAAGACGTCATCGAGATCACGAACGACGTCGCCCTCCGACGCGTGCCGCGCTTCACGGCACGCGAGGCCGCGGCATTGCTGGCCGGTCTGCAGATGGTCGCGGCGGTGCCGGCGGTCTCGGATTCCGGGCTGGTCAGCGGTCTCATCTCCAAGCTCTCGCGGGGAGCGGCCGATGCGCCGGCAGAGGTGGTGGTGGCGCCGAGCGCCGTCGACGAGGTCCGCCAGGTGGTGTCGCGCGGGGTGCAGGACGGCGTGGCCGTGGCATTCACGTACCAGGCACCGGATGCTGCTCCGACGACACGCACCGTCGACCCCGTCCAGGTGATCATCACCAACGCGCAGTGGTATCTGCAGGGCTGGTGCCACACGCGGCAGGCCATGCGCACTTTCCACCTCGACAGGGTCAGCGACGCGCGCCTGACAGACATCCCGATTACGCATGCGGGTGACCAGGTGCCGGAGGCCTTCTCGGCCGTCGACGACGAGGGCGAGGTGCAGGTTCGCGTTCCCGAGCGGGTGGCGCCGCTTCTGGGTGACTTCCTGACCGCCGACAACGTCGAGGTCGAGGGAGGAATCGTCACCGCGCGCCTCCATCTTGCCGACCCGCGCGGCATCAAGAGGCTGGCCGCCCGGTTCGGCGGAGCGCTCGAGGTCGTCGACCCCGGCATCGCGCGAACGGCGACCCGCGAATGGGCCGAGGCCGGACTCGCCCTGTATCGCCACCCGGACAGCTCCAACGCCGGTTAGACTTCTACAAACGACGAAGGAGAATCATGGGCGCTTTCGGTTGGCCACATCTGCTGATCATCCTCGCCGTCATCCTGCTGCTTTTCGGTGCGGCGAAGCTGCCGGCACTGGCGAAGAGCCTCGGTCAGTCCGCCCGGGTGTTCAAGGGCGAGATGAAGGCGATGAAGAACGAAGACGCGAGTGACGCCGCAGAGCCGGGTGCTTCGACCCCCACGGCTTCTGTCGCGGACACCTCGGTGACAGCCCGCGACACGGATCCGGGTCAGCCCCCTCGATCCGCATAGTCCGTGTCGGCTCTCGAATCCGCCGACCAGGAGGTTCCCGGTCGCGACAGGCGGATGTCTCTCGGCGCCCACCTGGTGGAGCTGCGCAAGCGCCTCTTCATCGCTGCCGGCGCACTCGTGGTCGGGATGATCATCGCGTTCATCGTGACGGAGCCGATCATCGAGCTCCTCTCGGTGCCGATCCGCACGATCGCCGCGGAAGCCGGGCGTGAGTACACGGGTCTCAACTTCACGACCGTCACGAGCGGTTTCGATCTGCGGATGCGGATCGCGTTCGCCATCGGTCTGCTGCTCTCGGCGCCGGTGTGGCTCTGGCAGGTGTGGGCCTTCGTGATGCCCGGCCTCACCAAGAAGGAGACCCAGTACACCTGGGGATTCCTCGGAGCTGCCATCCCGCTGTTCTTCGGCGGCTGCACCGTCGCATTCTTCGTGCTCCCGCATGTCATCGAGATCATGGCGGGCTTCGTGCCGAAGGGGATGGCGCAGTTCTTCGACTATTCGACGTACTACGACTTCGTCTTCAAGTTCCTGCTGGTGCTCGGCATCGCCTTCGTGCTCCCTGTCTTCCTCGTCGCGTTGAACGTCGCGGGAATCGTCTCCGGGCGCGACATCCTCAAGGGGTGGCGGGTCGCGATCCTGGTCTGCACGATCTTCGCCGCGGTCACCACGCCGCCCGCTGACGTCTTCTCGATGCTGCTGCTGATGGGATCCATGATCGTGCTGTACTTCGCCGCGACCTTCATCTCGATGCTCTTCGATCGACGTAAGCGCAAGCGCGACAAGGCAGCGGGTATCGAGCCCGTGACCGCATGACCTCGCCCTCCGAGCGGTACGCTGCAGCGCGCGAAGCCGCGGGACATCCGGCGACAGTCGCCTTCGCCGCGAGCCAGAAGTTCGCGCTCGACCCCTTCCAGATCGAAGGCTGCCACGCACTCGAAGACGGGAGCAGCGTGCTCGTCGCCGCTCCCACCGGTGCGGGGAAGACGATCGTCGGAGAGTTCGCGATCAACCTCGCGATGCAGACCCCCAGCGACAAGGCGTTCTACACGACGCCGATGAAGGCGCTGTCGAACCAGAAGTTCCGTGAACTGGTCGACGTGTACGGTCCGGACGAGGTGGGCCTGCTCACCGGCGACACGAACATCAACGGCAACGCACGGATCGTCGTCATGACGACCGAGGTGCTGCGCAACATGATCTACGCGGACTCGGCCGCGCTGCGCGATCTCCGATACGTCGTGATGGACGAAGTCCACTACCTCGCGGACCGCTTCCGCGGCGCGGTGTGGGAAGAGGTGATCATCCACCTGCCGCAGCATGTCCGTCTGGTGTCGCTGAGCGCCACAGTGTCGAACGCCGAGGAGTTCGGCGACTGGCTCGACACCGTGCGAGGTGACACCGAGGTGATCGTCTCGGAGATCCGCCCTGTTCCGCTGGAGCAGCATGTGCTGGTGCGCGACGACCTGCTGCCGCTGTTCGACGACCGCGCGGGCATCGCCACGGCGCAGGTCAACCAGGAGCTGATGCGCATCCGCTCGTTCACAGGATCGAACTACGAGAACAATCGTGACGCGCAGTCGTACCGCAGCAATCGCCATGCCGGACGGCAGGCGCAGCGCCCTCCGCGGGGCGGACGGCGCCCTGTCCGCGCCTCGAATGTGCGGCGGATCGAGCGCATGGATCGACCGGACGTTATCCGGTTGCTCGAACGCTCCAACCTCCTTCCGGCGATCTTCTTCATCTTCAGTCGCGTCGGCTGCGATGCGGCTGTCCAGCAGGTGCGACGTTCGGGGGTGCGGCTCACGACGACGGAGGAGAAGGCCGAGATCCGCGCGATCGTCGAGGATCGCACTCGCTCGCTGCAGGACGAGGACCTCGGCGTGCTCGGATACTGGGACTGGCTGGAGAACCTCGAGCGGGGCGTCGCCGCCCACCACGCGGGTCTCCTGCCGGCCTTCAAGGAGGTAGTCGAGGATCTCTTCAAGCGCAAGCTCGTCAAGGTCGTGTTCGCGACCGAGACGCTCGCTCTCGGCATCAACATGCCTGCGCGCACGGTCGTGCTCGAGAAGATGGAGAAGTTCAACGGCGAAGCCAGAGTCGCCATCACGTCCGGTGAGTACACCCAGCTCACCGGGCGAGCGGGCCGCCGAGGCATCGACGTCGAGGGGCACGCGGTCGTCCAGTGGACCGAGGGGATGGATCCACAGGCCGTTGCCGCACTCGCCTCGCGACGCACCTATCCGCTGAACTCCAGCTTCCGGCCGACGTACAACATGGCAGTGAACCTGATCGATCTGTTCGGCAAGGCGCGCGCCCGTGAGGTGCTCGAGTCGTCGTTCGCACAGTTCCAGGCGGACCGGGCCGTCGTGGGACTCGCGCGCCAGGTCCGAGAGGCGGAGGAATCTCTCGAGGGCTACAAAGCGGCCATGGTCTGCGATCACGGCGACTTCCTGGACTACGCGGCGATCCGCCGAGAGCTCAGCGACCTCGAGAAGAAGAACCGTCAGGATTCGAACGCTCCTCGAGTCTCGCGGGACAAGCGGATGAAGCAGATCCAGAGTCTGCGCACCCGCATGCAGCGGCACGGATGCCATCGGTGCCCCGATCGCGAGGCGCATGCGCGCTGGGCGGAGCGGTACTGGAAGCTCAAGCGTCAGAACGACCGTATCCGCCGCCAGATCGAGACCAGGACCGGAACGGTCGCGCGAGTCTTCGACCGTGTGGTCGAGGTGCTCGAGACGCTCGACTATCTGCACCGCGACGGCGACGATGTGACCACGCTCACTGCTGCTGGGCGCACGATGCGCCGCATCTACGGCGAACGAGACCTGCTGGTCGCGGAGTCTCTGCGCCAGGGGCTCTGGAACGGTCTCGACGCGCCCTCGCTCGCAGCCATGGCCTGCTGCCTCGTTTACGAACCGCGCAGGGACGAGGCCAACTCGGGCGAGAGGGACCTTCCTCGTGGTGCGTTCAGGGCCGCGTACGAGAAGACCACGACGCTGTGGGCGGAGCTCGACGACCTCGAGAAGGATCATCACCTGCCCGGCAGCGAGCCGCTCGCGGCGGGCCTCGCGGGCGCCATGCACTCGTGGGCGCGCGGTGGGATGCTCGATCGCGTCCTGATCGATGCCGATATGGCGGCGGGCGACTTCGTCCGGTGGGCGAAGCAGACCATCGATCTGCTCGACCAGTTGTCGATCGTCGCAGAGGACGGCGCGCTCGCTCGCAATGCACGAATGGCGCTCGACGGCGTACGCCGTGGCATCGTCGCCTATTCGTCGATGTGAGAATAGGACGGATGTCTGAACCCCGCGCGCGACAGCGCCCTCTTCTGCCGCTCTCGCTCGCCCTTCCCGCCGCGGCGATGGCCGCGCTACTGATGGATCTCTCGTATCCGGATGCCGCGGTATGGGCTCTCGCCTTCCCCTCGACAGCGCTGCTGCTCATCGCTCTGATCGGCCGCCGCGCCGGGGGAGCGTTGCTGGTCGGCGCTGTCTACGGCATCCTCTTCTTCGCTCTTCTCGTGTCGTGGACGTCGCGCTACCTCGGCCCCGTGCCGTGGGCGGCCCTGAGCATCCTCGAAGGTGCACTCACAGCGCTGGCGCTGGTCCTCATCACCCTCGCGTACCGGTGGATCCCGAAGGCGTTCTCCGGGCGCTGGGCGCGGCTTCTGCTGCTCCCAGCGGTGGTCGCGGCCCTGTGGGTCGGGCGCGAGCTCTTCGTGGGTTCCTGGCCTTACGGGGGCTTCCCCTGGGCACGCCTCGGCATGACCCAGGCAGAGAGTCCACTGGCGCCCGTCACCTCCTGGATCGGAGTGAGCGGGCTCAGCTTCCTGATGGTGTTCCTCGTCGCTTCGGTGATCGAAATCCTGCGCACGCGGGGGTGGAGACGCCCGACCGCGCTGGTCGCTCCGGTGCTGGTGACGATCGTGCTGCTCATCACGCCGCTCTTCCCGACGACCGTCAGCGGGTCGATGCGTATCGCCGCCGTGCAGGGCAACGGCCCGAGCGGCTATTTCGACGAGCGCGAGCAGTACTCGATCGTGCAGGCGCAGACCGATGCGACAGCGCCGCTGTACGGAGAGGATGCGGATCTCGTGGTGTGGCCGGAAGGGTCACTCGACTACGACCCGTTCCAGTCTGATGCACTTGCTCGGCGCTTGACTCTGGTCGCGACGCGCATGGGGGCTCCTCTGCTCGCGAACGCCGCGACGGAGCGCGACGGGCTGTACTACAACACGTCACTGCTGTGGACAGGAGACGGAACCGCCGAGCAGATCCACGACAAACGGCACCCCGTGCCCTTCGGGGAGTACGTGCCGGATCGAGCATTCTTCAACGCTCTCGCCCCCGATCTGATCGGTCTCATCCAGCGCGAGTACACCCCGGGATCGAACCCTCCGGTGGTCGATGTCGACGGGGTGAAGGTCGGACTCGCCATCTGCTTCGACGTGATCTACGACGATGTGATCAACGAGGGGCTCGGCGCCGGCGCCGAGGTGCTCGTGCTCCAGACGAACAACGCTGACTTCCGAGGCACCGACGAGAACCTCCAGCAGCTGGCCTTCGCTCGCATGCGTGCCATCGAGACGGGCCGCAGCGTCGTCAACATCTCGACCGTCGGCACCAGCCAGATCATCCGCCCGGACGGTTCCACCGTCGCAAGCCTGGACGCAGGAAAGGCCGGAGCGCTGCTCGAGGATGTCGAGCTGCGCTCCGGCCTCACAGCGGGAGTGGTTCTCGGCCCCTGGATCCAGCAGATTCTGCTGTGGGGCGGGCTGGGCGCGCTGGCCTTCGGGTGGCTGCGCGCCAGGAGACGCTAGGCGCCGATCTTCTCGCGGGTCGGGTCTTCGCCGGCTCCGCGGCGTGCGCGGATGAACGCGAGACGCTCTTCGAGGAGCTCCTCCAGTTCGGCGCGCGTGCGTCGCTCCATCAGCATGTCCCAGTGCGTGCGTGCGGCCTTCTCGTCGCTCGCGTCGAGCGTGACGGCCTGGCCGTCGACGTTCAGGCGGGCGTCAGCTCCGCAGGCGCGGCATTCCCAGGTCTGAGGCGGCTCGGCGTCCGCCGCGAACATCAGGTTCGTGACATGGCCGCAGGCGTCACAGGTGTAGGTGGTTTCACGGCGCTCCATGAAAACGACGCCCTCTTCGCTCTGTAAGCTCTGGGCGCCGAGCCGGATGCCGCGTAGGCTGCGATCTGCCATTGTGTGGTCCTCTCGTCGCTGTCAGGTATAACGCTCCAGCCTGTGCGCTTCATCCACGTAGCCGGATTCTCGGCGTGATTCACAGCGGAATCCCAGCGCGAGAGCGTATGGGCGGCGTGGCGCGCTCAACGCGCGAGGGTGGTCAGAGCGAGGTCTGCGCGGTCCGACACGATCCCGTCCACGCCCAGGGCGACCAGCCGCCGCATGTCGTCGGCATCGTTCACCGTCCAGACATGCACCTCGACGTCGTGGCGGTGCGCTGCACGGAGCAGTGCGGGCGTGAGGATCCTGAGCCCCGAATGCCGCTCCGGGATCTGCAGCGCGTCGATGTCCCGCAGCATGCGGGCGGGGGAGAGGCGGAGCGCGGAGAGCGAGCGGAGGACGGCGATCGTGCGGCTGCCGCCGGATGTGGCCGGACGCCGGGACGCGCCGGCGCGGAGCACCGCGGCGATCGCGGCGCGGCGGTTCGCGTCGGAGAAGCTGGTCACGAGGACGCGGTGCGTGTGGTCGACGAGCAGCGGACCGATGAGTTCCGTGACCTCCGCCGTCTTCACGTCGATGTTGAAGCGGGAGGTCGGAAATGACGACAACGCCTCCGCGACTGTGAGCAGCCCGCCGTGTTCGGCGAAGATGCGCGAGAGCTCGCGCGTGCGCACCTCGCGGATCGTCCGAGGATCCCCGGTGAGTCGCTGCAGAGTCTGGTCGTGGAAGAGCACGACGTCGCCGTCGGCCGTGACCTGGCAGTCCGTCTCGATGTACTCCGCACCGGCCGCGTGTGCGGCGGCGAAGGAGGCAGCGGAGTTCTCCCACACACCGGAGTCCTCGCCCGCCGCGGTGACCAGACCACGGTGAGCGAGGACTCGGGGGCGTCGCGCCTTCTCGAAATACGGGTGCGTCACGCGCCCGGATGATTCGTCGGAGGCTGCCCGGGCTTCGGCGTGAAGGCACTGCCGATTCCCTTGAGCGCCTCGGTCAGCTCGCTCGGGATGATCCAGAGCTTGTTCGACTGTCCCTCGCTGATCTTCGGCAGCATCTGGAGGTACTGGTACGCGAGCAGCTTGTCGTCCGGCTCACCTTGATGGATGGCGGTGAACACGTTCTGGATCGCCTCGGCCTCACCCTGTGCGCGAAGCACCGCCGCCTGCTTGTCGCCCTCCGCGCGAAGGATCTCGGCCTGTCGTGCGCCCTCGGCCTCGAGGATCGCGGACTGCTTAGTACCCTCTGCCGTGAGGATCGCGGCACGACGGTCTCGCTCTGCGCGCATCTGCTTCTCCATCGAGTCCTGGATGGAGATGGGCGGGTCGATCGCCTTCAGCTCGACACGGCCCACGCGGATGCCCCACTTGCCCGTCGCCTCGTCGAGCACGACCCGGAGCTGACCGTTGATGTTGTCGCGGCTGGTCAGCGCCTCTTCGAGGTTCAGGCCACCGACGACGTTACGCAGCGTTGTCGTGGTCAGCTGTTCGACGGCACCGAGGTAGTTCGCGATCTCGTACGTCGCGGCGCGGGCGTCGGTCACCTGGAAGTACACCACCGTGTCGATCGAGACGACGAGGTTGTCCTCGGTGATGACGGGCTGCGGCGGGAACGAGACGACCTGCTCGCGCATGTCGATGAGTGGACGGAGCCTGTCGATGAACGGCACGAGGATGTTCAGACCCGGCATGAGGGTCTTGTGATACCGGCCGAGCCGCTCGACCACGCCGGCTGTCGCCTGCGGAATGATGCGGATGGCTCGCGCCAGCGTGACCACCACGAAGATGATGATCGCGATCACGAGGATCCACAGGATCGCGGTCGGGATGAACGAGGAACCGTTCACGGAACTCTCCTACCTAGTCGTTGACGGGACGGACGATGGCGGTGGCTCCGTTGATCGCGGTGATCGCGACGGGGGAGCCCTGGGGGATGGCGACGACCGAGCCCGATCGTGCGGTCCAGGTGTCGCCGTTGCTGAGCTTCACCTGGCCGGAGATCTGGGTGACGTCCTGCAGCGCGATGCCTCGGAGATCGAGCAGAGCGTCGACGTTCGACTTGGTGGGGTCTTCACCACGCCGCAGGCGCCGCAGCAGAGGAGGACGGAGGAAGAGGATGAAGGCAGCCGCGGCCACCGCCGCGATGATGACCTGCGCCCAGACCGGGAGGCCCACGAGATCCGTCAGGAGTCCCACCGTGCTGCCGAAGCTGAGCATGAGGAACGTGAAATCGAGCGTGAGCATCTCGATCACGAGGAACAGCGCGATGAGGACCAGCCAGCCGATCCACGCCCAGTTCTCGACCAGTTCGATGAAAACGGGGAAGTTGTCCATGCGGCCTCCTTTGCGGTCAACCTATCACGCGGTCTCGCCGCGCTTCGGGCGCCGCAGCGCCCGCTTGGTAGTCTGGAGCGGCCGTGCGATCACGGCGTTCCGCGCATTCAAGGAGTCACCGTGACCGACGTTCTTCCCGCAGGTTCTCTCGACGGCAAGGTCGCCCTTGTCACCGGCTCGTCCCGGGGCATCGGCGCCGACACGGTCCGCTACCTCGCCGAGGCCGGCGCTGACGTCGTCATCAACTTTCGGAACAAGGCGCCTCGTGCCGAGAAGCTCGCCACTCAGCTGCGCGAGCTCGGACGCCGCGTGCTCGTCGTCGGTGCGGATCTGACCGACCCGGCGTCGGTCGGCGAGATGTTCGACGCCGTGAGGGCCGAATTCGGTCGTCTGGACGTGTTGGTGCTCAACGCCTCCGGCGGCATGGAGTCGGGGATGGCCGAGGACTACGCACTCCTCCTGAACCGCGACGCGCAGCTCAGCGTGCTCGACGCAGCCACGCCTCTGCTCAGCGACGACGCACGAGTGGTCTTCGTCACCAGCCACCAGGCGCACTTCATCCGTACCACGCCCACGATGCGCGAATACGAGCCGGTGGCGCTGTCGAAGCGTGCCGGCGAGGATGCCCTCCGTGAGCGCATCCCCGGTCTCGCCGAGAAGGGGATCGGCTTCACGGTCGTCTCCGGAGACATGATCGAGGGGACCATCACCGCGACGCTGCTCGAGCGCGCGAACCCCGGTGCCATCGCGGAACGCCGCGAGTCGGCAGGCAAGCTCTACAACGTGTCGGAGTTCGCCGCCGAGGTCGCTCGTGCTGCGGTCGACGCCGTGCCGGCCGACAACACGCGTCTCGTGGGCGATGTGAGCGCATTCGCCGCCGAGTGATCTGCGTCGGCTCCGCGTGACCGGAGAGAACGACAAGAGGGCCCCGTCCGAGTGAACGGGGCCCTCTTGTCGTGCGTGGAAGTGTCAGCGCACGGCGTCGGACTCGACCGAGGCGACGAAGCCCTTCGCGTCCTTGCCGAGCGTGATCGCACGAACGATCTGCACGATGCCGAGAACGACGAGCGAGATGCCGAGCACCAGCCACAGCACGGCGGCCGCGTACAGCGGCGAGAAGAGCACGACGATTCCGGCGACGATGCTGAGCAGCGCGTACAGGAGAGTCCAGACGCGCGAGCCGTCCTGTCCGAGGAGCGACAGGGCGACCACGCCGTCGACGATCCAGCTGATGCCGATGAAGATCACGACGACGAGGGCGAGGGTCGCCGCGGCGACACCCAGGTTCGCGAACGCGATGACGCCCGCGATGATGTAGACCAGGCCGAGGACGATGTGTCCCACTCGGGCCCAGCCGCCCTTCACCCGGGAGAAGATGCCGAGTCCGATGTAGACCAGACCGGCGATCACGAGATAGGACGCGAAGATGCCCGTGACGATGACGGCGGACTTGGCCGGCCACACGAGCAGGATGATGCCGGCGATCAGGGCGATGACGCCGGAGACCGCGAGCACGATGCGGATGGACTTGAACAGTGACTTCGCTTCGGTAGCGAGTGGATCAGACATGGTTGGGGACCCTTTCTGAGAAATCCCTGTGAGGGATGCTGCCAGAGTAGCGCTGTCCGAGACTGAAGTGGGGGAGCGCAGTATCGATATGTCGCACGTGTTCACAGTGCGACCCCGGACGTCATGGCAAAATCTAGTCGTGACCCCTGACGATGACGCTCGTATCCGTGAGCTCGTCGTCATGCGCAAGGTGCGCGACAGAATCGATCGCGAGTATGCGAAGCCGCTCGACGTCGAAGCACTCGCGAAGGGCGTGCACATGAGTGCCGGTCATCTGAGCAGGCGGTTCCGGGACGCATACGGCGAATCCCCGTACTCGTACCTGATGACCCGTCGCATCGAACGGGCGATGGCTTTGCTGCGGCGAGGCGATCTCTCGGTGACCGAGGTGTGCTTCGAGGTCGGGAGCTCGTCGCTCGGCACCTTCAGCACGAGGTTCACCGAGCTCGTCGGTGTCTCACCCAGCGTGTACCGTGAACGCGCGACCAACGTCGAAGGCATTCCGACCATCCATGCGAAGCACGTCATCAGACCGATCAGGAATCAAGAAGCACCGCGCACCGACGCGCACCTAACCTGAACCCATGAACATCAGCATCCACTACGCATTCCTTCCGCACACGGATGCCGAGGCAGCCCTCGGCTTCTATCGTGACGCCCTCGGATTCGAGGTGCGCAACGACGTCGGCTACGACGGGCTCCGATGGCTCACGGTCGGCCCTGAGGGTCAGCCCGAAACGTCGATCGTGCTGCACCCGCCGGCCACAGACCCGGGGATCACGGAGGCCGAGCGGCAGACGATCCTCGAACTCATCGCGAAGGGCAGCTACACCGCGTTGACGCTCGCGAGCGACGACCTCGACGGTCTGTTCGAGCGACTGGTCGGGCAGGGCGCCGACGTCGTGCAGGAACCCATGGACCAGCCCTACGGCGTGCGCGACTGCGCCTTCCGCGATCCCGCGGGCAACCTTCTCCGTATCAACCAGGCCGGCTGAGCAGGCCGAGAAACCCGAGGACGACCATGACACACGCTGCAGACGGCCACGACCTGATCCGCGTTCAGGGTGCCCGCGAGAACAACCTCAAAGAGGTCAGCGTCGATATCCCGAAGCGTCGCCTGACGGTCTTCACGGGTGTCTCGGGGTCCGGCAAGAGCTCTCTCGTCTTCGACACGATCGCCGCGGAATCGAGGCGGATGATCGACGAGACCTACAGTGCTTTCGTCCAGGGATTCATGCCTTCTGTGCCCCGGCCGGATGTCGACGTCCTCGAGGGGCTCACGACCTCGATCATCGTCGATCAGGAGCGCCTCGGGGCGAATCCTCGCTCGACAGTCGGCACGGTGACCGACGCGAATGCGATGCTGCGCATCCTTTTCAGCAAACTGGGTCAGCCGTACATCGGCGGACCGACGGCGTTCTCGTTCAACATCCCCACCCAGAAGGCCAGCGGCGTGATGACCGGTCCGGGCGGAGAGAAGAAGATCGTCAAGGACGCGATCTACCTCGGCGGTATGTGCCCCCGATGCGAGGGCAGGGGAGCGGTCTCGGACCTCGACCTCGCCCAGATCGTCGACGAGTCGAAGTCGCTCGACGAGGGTGCGATCATGGTTCCCGGATACACGGCAGACGGCTGGATGGTGAAGGGCTTCTCCGCCTCCGGCTTCTACCCGGCCGACAAGCCGGTCGCCGAGTTCACTGAGAAGCAGCGGCAGCTGTTCCTGTACGGCGAGGTCACGAAGGTGAAGATCTCGGGCATCAACATGACCTACGAGGGACTGATCCCGAAGATCACGAAGTCGATGCTCTCGAAGGATCTCGACGCGCTGCAGCCCCACATCCGTGCGTTCGTCGAGCGCGTCGCCACCTTCGCGACGTGCCCCGAGTGCGATGGGACCCGACTCACCGAGGGCGCCCGCTCATCGAAGATCGACGGGATCAGCATCGCGGATGCGTGCCGGATGCAGGTGACCGATCTCGCGGCATGGGTGCGGGGTCTCGAGTTCCCTGGCGCCGCGCCGCTCCTCGAGGCTCTGCGCGCGAACCTCGACGCGTTCGTCACGCTCGGCCTCGGCTACCTGAGTCTCGAGCGCCCGTCGGGGACGCTGTCCGGGGGAGAAGCGCAGCGCATCAAGATGCTCCGCCACCTCGGTTCGTCGCTGACGGATGTCACCTATGTGTTCGACGAGCCCACGATCGGGCTCCACCCGCACGACATCCAGCGCATGAACACGCTGCTGCTGCGCCTGCGTGACAAGGGGAACACGGTGCTCGTCGTCGAGCACAAGCCCGAGACGATCGCGATCGGCGACCACGTCGTCGACCTCGGTCCTGGCGCGGGAAGTGCAGGCGGCGAGATCTGCTTCGAGGGCACAGTCGAGGGGCTCAAGGCCAGCGGTACCCGCACGGGCACGCACCTCGACGATCGTGCTGCTCTGAAGCCTTCCGTGCGCGCGAGCGACGGGGCGATCGAGGTGCGCGGCGCCACTGCGAACAACCTGCAGAATGTCGACGTCGACATCCCCACCGGTGTGCTCACGGTCGTCACCGGAGTCGCGGGATCGGGCAAGAGCTCCCTCATCCACGGCTCGGTCTCGAAGCGCGAAGGCGTCGTCGCGATCGATCAGGGTGCGATCAAGGGTTCACTCCGCAGCAACCCTGCCACGTACACCGGTCTGCTCGAGCCCATTCGCAAGGCGTTCGCGAAGGCCAACGGGGTCAAGCCGGCTCTGTTCAGCGCGAACTCCGAGGGTGCCTGCCCGACATGCAAGGGCGCGGGCGTCATCATCACCGAGCTCGGATTCATGGACACCATCGAGACGCCCTGCGAAGACTGCGGCGGCAAGCGCTTCCAAGCGGCTGTGCTCGAGTACAAGCTCGCAGGCAAGGACATCACCCAGGTTCTTGATCTGCCGGTCTCCGAGGCGCGTGCCTTCTTCTCTGAGGGCGATGCGAAGCTCCCGGCGGCAGCCGCGATCCTCGGGCGCCTCGAAGACGTCGGGCTCGGCTACCTCTCGCTCGGGCAGCCGCTGTCGACACTCTCCGGTGGTGAGCGTCAGCGCATAAAGCTGGCCATCCAGATGGGGGAGAAGGGCGACACGTACGTCCTCGACGAGCCCACCACAGGGCTTCACCTCGCCGACGTGCAGAACATCCTGGGGCTGCTCGATCGGCTCGTGGAATCGGGCAAGACCGTGATCGTCATCGAGCATCACCAGGCGGTGATGGCCCACGCCGACTGGATCATCGACATCGGGCCGGGCGCCGGACACGACGGCGGGCGGGTCGTCTTCGAAGGAAGTCCGGCGGATCTCGTGGCGGCGAAGTCGACGGTTACGGGGGAGCACCTCGCCGCATACGTCGGGGCGTAGAGCCGAGCCTTTCAGGAGACGTCTGGGCTCGCCGCAGGGTCGTCAGTCCTTGTGCGCGACGATCGTGAAGGTGCAGGGGATGAGGTTGCGCTCGGCCTCGGGCCAGGCGTAGCCGCGTGGGACCTCGACCATTCGAGGGCTGAACCGCCAGGGGAGTGTGCGCCCCTCATCGAAATGGACCAGGCGAAGCCCGGCACGGAGCAGCGCACCGAGGATCTCGGAGAGCGGATGCGGCCACTCGTAGGTCCGGGCATGCGCGACTTTCCCGTCTCCGGCGTATGTGGATTCGTCATCCCACTGCTGTGCGCGACCGTCGCCGAAATAGGGATACGTCGTGGCGAGTCCCTCCGCATCTTCGTCGAGGGCGAGAAGTGCGGGGTGACCGTCCCTGATGAAGAACGTTCCGCCAGGACGCAGCAGCGCGACGATCTGAGCGGCCCAGCGATCGAGATCCCGCAGCCAGCAGATCGTGCCGATGCTCGTGTACACGACGTCGAAGTCACCAGGCACCGCGTTCCTGGCATCGAGGACGTCGGTGTGGATCCACGTCGCTGCGACTCCGGTGCGCTCGGCGAGAGTCGTTGCGACGCGCAGCGCGGGCTCTGAGAAGTCCACACCTGTCACACGCGCGCCGGCACGCGCCAGCGAGATCGTGTCCGTGCCGATGTGACACTGCAGGTGACACAGGTCGAGTCCTGACAGGCTTCCGTCGGTGACGAAGCGCTCGAGCACCGACAGGTCGTCGCTGACGACGTCGCTGAGATGGTTCGGGTCATCGAACGCATCCAGTCCGTAGGCGGCTTCATGCAGGGGCACGCGGTCGTCCCAGTTCTGGAGGTTCGCGGTGCGTGCAGCTTCCCAGTCGATCTCGACGTTGCTTCCGTTCACGGCTAGAGCCTACCGACAGCCCCGATCGCTATGTTCGGATTAATGCCGATAATGCACATTATGTCAGCTCCTAATTCCCCTATTCGCAGTTCCTGCGTTTAGGTGCAGTCCTGATACGGAGTGCGCGACGCCACTGAAACTCCCCGGCCTGGGCATTTTCAAAACCCCTGGTGTTGGCGACCCCTCGACCGCGAGGTTGCTCGCACCTCACCATGCATCGAAGAGTTCTTCCGTCTGGCCTGGCAAAAAATGCTTGTGAACTGCAGAATCTGCGCGTAATCTGCAAATTATGCAGACACGAGTGGCCCGGTGAGTGAGCGCGGCGGTCGGCTCAGCTTCCTCCCCACCAGGACCGGCGAGCTCGAAGCGGATGATTTCTTCAGCTACTTGTTGACCGGTTGGAAGCGAGCAGGCGCAGCTAGGAACTTCGACAGAGAGACGGTCGCGCGGCGTACTCGCGTTATCCAACGATTCGCCGACTTCTGTGGCAAGTATCCGTGGGAGTGGGAATCGACGGACGCAGATGAGTGGTTCGAGCATCTGCGCGACGTCAGGCTCACCGCAAAGTCAACGCGCCGTGCTTATCCCGTGGGTGCGGTTCGGACCGGAAGCCATTCGCGCCGATGCCAAGCTCGCCCGCTCCACGCCGACCGCCGCAGGGATCGTGTTCCGGGCAGGCGACCAAACGTTCCGCTGCTGGGTGTGGGGCAACGCCGTGACCGTCGATGAGGCGTAGGCAAGAACGTCGTCATCAGGTCGCGGCCGCGGCTCAGCAGATCACCTTGGAGCACCAGCCCTGGTCCGAAGGGATCAGGATCCTGAAGAGATGACGAGCTGCACCGAGACAGCGACGGCCAGGAGCACCGCGATCCCCACCGCAGCGAACCGCCAACGGAGTCTCGCCGTGGCGCCCTGAGCGGCTGAGGCCGTGCGCGGCGGTCGGAACGCGTTGAAGATGTAGATCGGCGAGGTCGGATGACACTCTCGGGCTAGTTGAGTGCCGAGGTGAGTCCGGCCAGGCCGTCCAGGAACGTCGAGCGGGCCGGCTCTGCTCGCCATTCGTCAAGAGTGAGTTCTCGGCCAGCGTTCCGATAGTCCTGCTCCACTTCGCGCATCGCCGCGACGAAAGCTGGGCTCCTCACCATGAGTGAGATCTCAGCGTTCAGGCTGAAAGATCGGATGTCCATGTTGCTTGAGCCGATGACAGCGATGTCGCTATCCACAGAGAAGTGCTTCGAGTGCAGGATGAACGGCGCCGGGTACAGGAAGATACGGACGCCGGCCTGGAGCAGCGTCTCATAGTAGGACCGTTGTGCGTGGTAGACGAGCGCCTGGTCACCGACCTCGGACACGAAGAGTTGTACGTCGAGCCCCCTCTGGCAAGCCGAGGTGATTGCGTACACCATGGCTTCGTCCGGCACGAAGTACGGGCTGGTGAGAATCACCCGCTCGGTGGCGTTCGAGATGAGCGAGAGGAAGAGGCGCAGGTTGTTCTCGGACTCGTACGCAGGCCCCGAGGGCACCAGCTGGCAGGTCGCATCGCCGGCTGACTGGTCGATCTCGGTCACGCGGATGTGTTCGATTGCAGAGAGATCCTCTCCGGTCTCGATGAGCCAGTCAGAGAGGAAGACGACGTTGATAGCAGCTACCACCGGGCCCTGCAGCTCCGCGACAAGCTCCTGCCACATCAGACCACGCTCGATGTTCTTCGGAGAGTTGTAGTCCCGCGAGATGAGGTTCTGCGACCCCACGAACGCAGCAGTCCCGTCGACGACGACGAGCTTGCGGTGGTTCCGCAGATCCGGACGCTGGTAGTTGCCCTTGAATGGCTGCACCGGCAGCATGTACGACCAGTTCACACCGATCCGGTCGAGCTCTGCCATCGTCTGGTCTGAGTTCGCGATCTTGCGCGTGGCAATGTAGTCCGCAAGGAGGCGCACCGTAACCCCGCGCTGGACGGCGCGCTCCATCGCCGCGAAGAACCCACGCGTGGTGTCGTCCCACGCGACGATGTAGAACTCGACGTGCACCCACTGTGTCGCCGTGTCGACCCCCGCCGTCATCGCGTCTATGGACGCCTGGTAGTCCGCGATGAGCGGCCCTCCGGTAGGTTAACTTCGACACTGGAGGCTCCGTGAGAGACGTATTCCCCGCGTACTACAAGCCCACCAAGGACGAGATGTCCGATTTGTGGGAGAACGCGCTCGTTGTGCTCGACACCAACGCGCTCCTCAACCTGTTCCGTTACACAAACTCCACTCGCGAAGCATTCCTCAAGGTGCTGTCCGCGAAGCGAGAACGCCTCTGGCTGCCTCACCAGGTTGGTCTCGAATTTCACCGCAACCGCCTCGGAGTGATTGATGCGCAGTCGAGCGCGTTCAACGACCTCATCACCAAAGCGAATGCGGCCCTCGCCAGCGTAACGAACGACGTCGGGAAGCTGCGGAACCACCCAACACTGAACCTCGATGATCTGCGGTCAACCGTGTCCGAGGCCGTAGCCACCATCGAGAGTAAGATCGAGGCAACGCGCGAGAAGTATCAGACTGACGTCCTCGACGCTGCTCGCCACGACGAGACCACCGATGTCATCACCGATCTCTACGCCGGTCGAGTAGGGGCACCCTACGATGACGACAAGAGCCTCGAGATATTCAAGGCAGGCACAGATAGATACGACCGGGAGATCCCGCCCGGCTATAAGGACGCGAAGAAGCCGGAACCGGACCGTTTCGGCGACCTCATACTCTGGTTCCAGATCCTGGACAAAGCCGAGGCGGATTCTGCCGCGGTGATCTTCGTGGGCGACGACCAGAAGGAAGACTGGTGGCGCGAGTTCAAAGGCAAGAAGATCGGACCGCGCGTCGAGCTCATCGATGAATTTCGGAAGCGCAGCGGGAAGCGCATCTACTTCCTGACGCCGTACGCGCTCATGGAACTGGCGAGGGAGTACGACGACGACTCCATCACCTCGGACGCGGTGCAAGAAGTCGCGGAGGTCTCAAAGGCTCAATCTCGGGTGAACGAGTACTTCCACGGTAGCCCGATTACGCCGATTTCCCATGACGAAGAAGATTTCGGCTCCCTCGGCACCTCGGAGCTCGAATTGGCAATCCGCCGACTCACACTTGCGCGGGATCGAGAAGAAGCCTTGCTACGGACACGACTCGCCACCATGAGAGAGCTGGATGCTCAAGGAGAGGTTGAAAGCGACGCCTACATGCAGACCCAACGACTACTGAATCGCCACCGAGCTCATGTCGCGGGGTTCAGCAACGCTTTGAAAGAGGCCCAGTGGGAACACATGCAACGTCGACGAGCGCACGCCGAAGCTTCCTGGAGCAACACTGTCATCACGACGGACCAGATTGAGATGGCGCGAGTGCTTCTGGAGCGCAGCGTTCTTGTCCCGCCTTCGGGAGCAGCGACCTGGAAGGATACCTCTGAGCTTGAGATCGCCGAGATCCTGGAACGGGTCAAGGCCGGTGTGGCGCCTCCCTCGTTCTCCGAGGTCCTTCAAACGCTCGGGGACCTTTACGGGCAGCGTCGGCCCAACTTTGCGTGGGACGACGTCCGCCCTGGGGATCGGATCGACGACACGGCCCTTCCCGTGTTCACCGAGTGGCTCCGGACAAATGAATGAACATCGCTTTCCAACTACCGGATCCTTCGACCGGATCCTTTAGTTCTCGTATTGATGATCCGGGGCGCAGTGTTGACGGCTACCTCTCGACAGAGAACAGCTGCTGAACAACGACGGCGCCGGGCGCATCGATGCCTTCGCACTCGGATCCAACCACCAGGTTCACGGCGGTTGCCGACGACATAGAGGCCCATGACTTCGGCATCGAATGCGGAGGCCTCGAGGCCAATCACGATGGACCGCAGAGTCGGTGCTCTGACTCATCCGTTGCGAGCGCGTACTGATGCTCCTGACCCCAAGCGCAGTAGCATGGTCGCGTGACGGATGACTCCAACGAGCCTGTAGCGACGCCCCGACTTCCTGAACCGCCTGAGGCTGTAGCCGACGCCCTCCGGCTCCTCTCCGAACGTGCCGCCGCCGCAGCGGCACGGAGCAACCCCGGGGCCGCCTTCAAAGACTCCCCCGCCATCGAGAATCTGCTTCGTCGTATCGCGGCGCAGTACCCACAAGCGCTGCAAGAGCAGATAGCGAGCCTCGTCGCGCCCGCACGCGCGGACTGGAGCCGCAAGGCCATCATCGACGCGCGATTGCAACGGAGTTTGCCGGAGCTACTGAAGTTCTCCGCTCAAGCTGCTGCGAGTTCGACGTCCGATCCGAAGCTCTATCCAGAGCGGGAGCTCGACGACGCCGACAAAGCGACTGCGCCCGCGCCGCGAAAGCGCAATAGCCCCGCCGCCTTCTTCGGAAAGCACGCGGTGACCGTCAACAGCATCGACGAGTACCTGCAGGTAATCGCAACCATCCAGTCCAACTACAGCGGGTACCGACTGGTGTGGAGAGGGCAGCAAGACGTCGAGTGGCCAGTCCAGAGTTCTTTGCACCGGCATCTGATTGAGAAGGAGAAGGTTTCCGCGACAGAGGAGAACCTCGTCGACTACGAAAAGCGAGCGTTCGGCTCAGCCGCACAGTGGGGAATCTCTACCGCCCCGGGGATGGGGTTCCTATCTTCGTTGCAGCACAACGGCGCACCGACGCGACTTCTCGATATCAGTCGCGACCCGAACGTCGCGAGTTGGTTCGCGGTCGAATGGGACAAGTCCCTCGAGTCGAAGGCGGCCCGTGTCATCGTCTGGGCCTTGGATCAGAACGACCGGGACCTGCCTACTGACAGCCCGGACTTGTTCTGGCATGAATGGACCACGGAGTCGCTTCGACGAGAGTTTGACTGGGGCACCGGCACGTCGATGTGGCCCTGGTTCCCCCCGGCCGCCGGCAACGAGCGCATGCGCGCTCAGAGAGCGGGCTTCTTGCTCGGCGCCTCGAGTATCGTGACGAAACCGGTGGCGGATCTGTACTCGGAGTACTTCGACGAGGATTGGAACACCACCGAGATCGCCAACGCTACGTCGTTCCTGGGCGTGCCGGTGCCGCATGACCGCCGACCTGGCGACGCCCCCGACATCCCCCTGGATCTGCGCTCATACGTCCCGTTCGTCACGATTCACATTCCGGCGAGGGTCAAGCGCAAACTGCGAATCCACCTAGAGGAGACGGCCGGTTTGAACGCGGCGGCGATCTACCCCGACCTGGCGGGTCTCATTCGTGAGCTGAGGACACCGCCACGCGCGTGAGTTCCGGTCGCGGAGCCGCCCGGGTACACCGGATGGCCCCGTGAGCCTGGGCAGTCGCCGGTGGAGTCACTACAGATGCCACCCGGCATCCGACGGAAGCACGACACAGTTGATGTTGGTGGAGGTCATTGAGGCGAAGGATCGGGGGCACGTCGCACACGACTATTTCCGGGAACGGTACGAATCCTTCCAGAACGTAGCCACCGAGCCCTAACTGATGCGCAGAGTCGAGGCGATTTCCGTGCGGACGCCTCCTCAACGTCCGCCGGCGCCGTCATCGCGGCCTCGTGCGACGAACTTCAGATGCGGTGGATGTATGACACAGAAGTCGACGTGCGAGGCCACGTGACCTACCTGCTCAGCTCCCTCGGCATCGTCGATAGTGGCACCATCTCACCTGAAGGGGTTCCGTACGGCTCCATTGCGCCGCAACCTCGACTCCATAACCACCACACCGCAACGACGGGTCAGTGTTGCATGGACACACCACCTGCCACACGAGTTGCGGGCAGGCCAGAATGGGCAAGTGATCGAACGCGCCCCTGCTCTCCTCCCCCGCACGACTTTCATCCTCGGGGCGGGGTTCTCCAAAGCTGTGTCGGCGACGATGCCAATTACGGATGAGCTCGGACGGCACGCGATCTCATCCTTGTCCTGGGCGGATGGCGGTGACATCCCCGCGTTCTCGAATGAAGGGATTACGTTCGAAAGCTGGCTGACGTGGTTGTCGGAACGCCAGCCCTACCTCAGCGAAGCCGAGCACCTGCGGGACCGGGCCCGGTTCGCGGAACTGTCCGGGGCGTTGGCGGCTGTCCTCCGCACCGCGCAACAACCGGTCACCGCTTCCGGGGGGCCTGGATGGTTGGCACAGTTTGTCGACACCGCGCACTGGATGCAGAGCGACATCGTCACCTTGAACTACGACACGATTATCGAAGAGACCATTCGCGGGGGTGTCCGTTTCGACGGTGACACCGCCGTCCTTGTCGACGACGTCGTGACTGGAATCCCGAACTCGAGAGGCGTGTTCCAAGGGAAAGCAACGGGGTTCGTTGACCGTGACACTCTTCGGTTGCACAAACTGCACGGGTCCGTGGATTGGTTCAGTGTCCCCGGGGATGTGACAGGGATGACGCTAGACCGGATCGAGGTCGACACCGCCACTCCCTCCCGCGCGCACCAGGCGATGGTAGGAGGACGGGAGGTATTCATCGTCCCACCCACATCTTCGAAAGGCGGCTACTTCGACAACCCGCGCACCCGGTTCGTATGGCAGCAGGCGCGGGAGGCGCTGGTTACCGCGGAGCGGGTCGTTCTCGCCGGTTACTCCCTCCCCCTCACTGACACCGCCCTCGCCCGGCTACTAACCACCACCCTCGCCACGGGCGTGCAGGAGATCGTTGTGGTCAACCCAGACGGAGATGGGGTGCGTGACAGGGTGCGCGCGCTCGGCGTCGACAGCTCCCGCATTCGAGTCGTAGACGGGATGGACGGGGTGGAACGATTCGTGGCCGCGGAGATTGCAGCGCTTAGCGCGGCACTAGCGAAAGGCCTGCACCGGGAGGCGTCTGAGAACCCAACTCGGCCAGTCGCGGTCGGGTGGCATGACCGGTGGGGTGCGGTAACCGACGTGCACCGTGACTCGGACGGATCAATCACCCTCACCATCGACGACGCCACTCGGCCGCTCAACTTCGTTCGTCACCCGGAGGCCACTGACCCCGCCCCTGACTGGTCCCGCCCGACCGTGACCCTCGGCGAGGTCGTCGGCGACACAGCGCCAGAACGGCTCGTCGTGCGTTGGGGTGAGCGCATCTGGCCCATCGCAGCACGCATGCTGCCCTCGTACCCGTTCGACGAGGACTGGGTGCTCCTGCGACCCGCGGGCGCGCACCCGAACCCGCACGCATAACGAACATCCGCCAAACCTTGGCACGTTGAGCCAGCGGAGTGGCTACTCCTCGACGTCTTCGCTCTCCAGCTCGATCTCGACAGGGATGTCCGCGAATTCGGACAGTTCGTCGTCCTCGAGCTCCAGCCCGCACACGTTGCATTCGAACGCGAACGGGTAGGCGGTCACCTCCCGGTACCTCCGACCTTCGTCGAACAGGTCCGGCTCCACCGGGCCACGCTCCACCGTGCACAGCAGCCAACCCTGCTGCTCGCACGCCGGGCACGCGTGGGGCTCCTCCCGCTCGGTGAACGTTCGTTTCCTTCCCGACAGCGCCGCCAGATAGGCAGCTTGCGCCGCCTCCGGAAGCGCGCGAATCCGTGCTCGCAGAGCGGTGCGAGCACTGGCGAGCTTCGACGCGACAATTCGGGCCGTGTCTGAGCGGGCCCTGTCGACAAGCGCCGCCGCAGACGGCATCAGGTCTGCTCCCCAGAACGCATCCGCGTCCAGGTTCAGGAGCGGCAGGACACCGCCGACCAAGACGGCATGCTGGGTGACCGCTCGGCGCAGCTGCGTCGGGTCCACGATCCCGAGATGCGCGGCCGCGTTCCGTGCCGTCAACGCTTCCGGCTGACGGACATCCACCGGCAGCGCTGGGTGCAGGTGCTTCGCGAGCCGGTGCACCTCCAGCGCGGAGATCGACCGGAACCGCAACGGGTCTACCGCCGGAGCGGTCACTCCGGCCAGCAGTAACAGCGAATCCCTATCCCCCCGGTCCGCGAGAAGTGCCGGAGAGGTGTGGTGCACAAGCGCCTTCAGCAACAGCTCCGACGCCGTACCGACGGCCATCGCCGCGTGCAGCAGCTCGTCCCGATCCGAGGACACGTATTGACGGACCGCGGTACGCGACTGCGCCCGAGCAGAGAACGCCAGTGCCTGCCGCAGACGGCCTACACCGACCCAACTGTTACCCAACGGCCACACCGCATCTGGTCCCGGTGCCAGGGGGTAGCTGCGCCCCCAGTCGTCAATCGTTCTGGCCACCGTCCGATTCAACCGCAATCGGGAGCCACCGGCCAGGACGGACACGTCGCTGACACCCCCTGTTTGCGATTACCCGCCCCTGTGATGCAATGCCCGCGCGGCCTCTCGACGCTGCGCCCGGAGGTGTGGGAGGGTCGCAGTACACCTGCAGCTGAGGGGGGGTCCCAGGTGGACGTGCTGATTGGTGGCGCTCGGGTAAGCGCGGATGATGCCGTGTTCGTCGAGCTGCTGGACAATTCGGTCGTGAACGCCCGAGCAGCGTACCGCCGCGCCCTCGCCACGGGTGAGATCCTCTACCGAGATCTGCTGTCACTCGCCCGCACTGCCCACATCCCTCACCCTCTGTTTTTTGCCGCGCCGGACGTCGTCCACGCGCAAGTGCAGATGAAAACGGAAAAACTCCTTCAGGGCGTCTCACCCGACACGTTCACGGTCAACACCCGGTCGATGGTGAAACTGCGGGACGTGGAACTCATCGTGAAAGACCTGCTCCGCAAGCAGCAGTTTGCGCGCGACCATGACCCGACACTCACCCGCAACAAGGTCCTCGGTGTCCTCCGCCGCCCCCGCCCCACCGTGCAGGAAGACGCCGCGGTCCTCGCCGAAACCCTCGGATGGACACCAGGCATGCTGACCGCCACCCGCACGAAGGATGCGGCCCTGCGGGCACTCGTCGACCGTATCGAAGCGAACCAGATCCTCGTATCCCAGAGCGTCCGCGGGGTGATGCCGCAGCTGCTGACCGTGAAGTTCAGCGGAATGACAGTCCGGGACACAAGAGTGCCGTTCATCTTCCTCGCCGGCGGCGACCACGGCGACGCCCAGGAACCGACCGGACGGCAGATCTTCACCCTCACACTGATGACAGTCCTCATCGCCCGCGGGATCTTCGCGCCCGTCACCTACGACGCCCTCAGCACCGCCCCCGACTCCCGGTACGAATACGACATCGCCGGGGAGCTCCTCATGCCCACCGCCGACATCAACGGCCTGCCCCTGGACGCCCTCGGGGAGGTGCGCGCGGCGGCCGATATGTTCAAGGTCACGCCCAGTGCGCTCACGGTGCGGGCGATGCGCGCAGGCCTCATCCCCCGCGATGTCGCCCTCGATTGGTTGGAAGTTCTCTCGGCGGAGTTCCGCTCACGCCCGAAACCGCGACCCAGGTCCCCGAAACCCGTCACCGCGATCCGGAAATACAGCGGCCGCTCCCTCACCACACGAATGCTGCGCGCCGTGGACGAGAACCGCCTGTCCGCCCGCGAGTTCTGCCGGGTCGTGGGACTGAACATCATCGACCCCACCGGGATCCCAGAGCTCCGGGCGGCTCTGCGATGAATGAGGACATGTACCTGCTAGACACCAACGTCCTCTCCCACTTGTCCGAAACCCACCGCAGCTCAGCCTTTTTCCTCACCCGGTGCCGTGTCCCGTCCGACGTCTTGTACGAGGCACGCTGGCACCCGCCCGCGGAGTACGAAGTGGAGTATCTGACCACCGCACGGGTCCTCACCCACCTGCAGCGGGTGATGCTGTGCGTCCCTGTCGGGGACCCCACCTTGGTGAATCTGTACGCGAACAAGGGCACTGCCGATCCGATGCTCGTCGCATGCGCCTTGGATGCGACCGAAGACTCGAGCGCCGTGCTGTTCGGCCCCGAATGGGTGATCGTGTCCAATGACATCGCCGTCCGGCGCACCGCCGCCCATTTTCACATCCGAACCCTTGCCCGGGAAGAATTCCTCGCACACGTCCAGGACAGCTGGCACGACGCCTCCTAGTCTCACCCCGGACATCCCACGACGTCAGGAGTGAGCAGTGCCTCCGACACCGCGTTCCGGTCCGAAAGCGCAATGCCCAACGCACGACCCCAACGAAGCTACTCATCGAACCCGGCTCACTTAGAGCTGCGTTGTTACACGGGCCGAAGGGTTTGACGTGGCGTAGCAGGCGGGGAACAACCCGGTTCTGAACGGAAGCTCCCGCCTTCGCGATGGCTCGGGTACTCACCTGTGCAACGCGGTCTAGCGCGTCTCTGATGAGTAGGTCTTCGGCAGCGTCATGCTGCCCACGCTCTGAGCCGGTCATGGCTGAGGCCGGTCGAATAGGTCTCGAAGTGATAAGGGAATTATCCAGTTAAATGGGAAAGGCGTCTCCCCGAAACGTCGCACGGCGGTCGCGAGTGAGGATCACCACGGCGTGCCATTGAGGTCGATGTCGCCCTGCGGCCACTGCTCCGCTCCAACACGCGGATTCGCGCCTGCGCAGAAGATGAGGATCGGCGCACCGGCAGACGTCACAGTCTCCTGCGCGTCGGTCATCGACACGTGACGCTCCACGGCGTTCACCCGTGACCAGCCGGTGCGCTCGTAGAACGACACGACTTCCTCGCGGCAGCCGAGGTAGCCGAACTCGACACGATCGTCGTCGCGCATCGCCTGCTGGGCGTGGGTCATCACCCGGCGGCCGGCTCCGCGGGAGCGCCAGTCCGGATGGACCAGGACTCCCCCGGTTCCGGCGACTGTGACCTCACGCTCGCCGACGCGGATGACGCGTCGCTGGAATCCGACGTGGGCGACGGCCACGTCGTTTTGGAAGATCATCGTGTGCACGTCCGCGGGAGAATAACCGTACGGACTGTCAGGATCCCACTCGCCGTGCGACTCCCGGTACTCGGAGTCGAAAAGGGCGCCCAGCGCAGCCGTCTGAGACTCCGACAGCGCGCCGTGTTCGACGGTGACGACGTGCTCAGCAGCGAGCGCCGGCTTGGGTCTCGGCGCCCTCACTGTCAGGATCGTTCGTCCATGTTCGCCGGTCGGAAGATCGTCGCCTGAATCCGCGAAACCGAGCTTCTCGAGGACGCGGCGCGAGGCGACATTCCAGTCCCACACGCTCGCCCACAGTCGTTCGTATCCCTCCGCGTCGGACCACGCGAGGACAGCTCGGGCGGCTTCCGTCGCGTAGCCGAGATTATGAACCCTGCTCAGAAGTTCGAAAGCGATCTCCGGCTCGTCCGCTGATCCTTTGCCTGCGAAGATGAGCCCGCAGTATCCGTACACCTCGCCAGTCGTCGCGTCCTGGACGGACAGGAGGTCGGAGCGTCGGTCTCGCTCCTCGGCGATGTGAGCCGCGATGTCGGAGACCGTCGGGTGACCAGTCGCATCGGGTCTGCGATGCGGCGGCACACGTTCGTCACGCTCTCTCCACAGCCGATGGAACACGTCGGCGTCCGCCACCACCTGCGGCCGGAGGGTCAGCCGATCCGTCCGCAGGGTCGTCTCCCCCAGCGCTCCTCGCGCGGGAGCCGAAGCGGTCGAGTTCACCTCGTCAACCCGGATTCAGCGAGGTCGGCCAGGGCCGACGTCACAGAGCCCCACCCCTCGAAGAAGCCGAGATCCTCGTGCAGGTTGCGTGCGGCGGGATCGCCATGTCGAACGACCACACGGTACATCGTGCCCTCGGCATGCTCGTCGAGCGTGATCTCCGCAGTCATCGAGACGGGTTCTGGCTTCGCCGGCCGCCAGGAACTGTCGATGACGTTGGTGAACACGAGTCGCCGCTCGGGCTCCGCGACCAGGAAGATTCCATCCGTATGCGGGGTGTACTCCCCCTCTTCCTCTCGCATGCTGGTGACGAAACCGCCGCCGGGCTGTACCTCCAGACGGTCGACACGTGCCTGCATGGGGGCGGGAACCCACCACTGGGCGAGAAGCTCCGGGTTCGTCCATGCCCGCCACACCGATGATGGCGACGCCCGGATCATCCTCTCGAGAGTCAGGTCGAGTCGCGGGTCGAGAGTGGTGTCAGTCATCGGTCTCCTCCAGATCGGTCACCAGGGATTCGAGGCGGTCCGTCCGGTCCCGCCAGAGGTGACGCTGTTCGTCGAGCCAGTCGCTGACGACGGCGAGACGATCGTGGTCGAGTGTGCAGGTGCGCACGCGTCCGCTCTTCGAGGTGCGGATGAGTCCACTGCCCTCCAGTGCGCGAATGTGCTTCATGAACGACGGCAATGTGATCGCGAAGGGTCGGGCGAGCTCCCCCACGCTCGCGGGGCCACGCCCGAGTGAGCGGATGACCTCGCGTCGGGTCGGGTCGGCGAGAGCAAGGAACACCTCGTTCGCGCCGTCATGGTTTGCCATAAGGCTAAGTATTTCTGACGCAGAAAGTTAGTGCAAGGGCACAGTGTGGGCAGGTCTCACCATGCAGACGAGTCGGTCGCGCTCATCCCACGACTTCACACGTACGAACCCACGGGATTCGTACAACCTGATCGCCGGAGCCCGCCAGTCCCAGACCGACAGGTGCACGCGCCCGTGCGTCAACGCCAACGCCGCGTCCAGCAATGCGGATCCGAGTCCACGCCCTCGCAGATCCGGATCTGCCCAGAGGCGCTTGATCTCGGACTCTCCCCCGTTAGTCCGGATGATCACGACCCCGACAGGCCGTCGCTCGATCATGGCGAGCAGCGTGGTGCAGTCGGCGTAGGAGGCGCCCGGATCGGCCACCTCCCGCTCGTATCGTGGCGGCAGCGCCGTGATCGACGCAGGCGGCGCGGCCCGTCCGTGCTCGTGCTTCTCCGATTCCGTCTGCAGTAGATAGGTGCGGACGAGCGCACTCACCGCAGCCGTATCGGCTTCGTCCCACCGCGATTCCCGAACATGGATCGACAGCCGTGATTCGCTGGACGACGAGTGCAGATGCGGCGAGCTCACACCCCTATTCTGCCCTCACTGGGCTGCCCAGACTCCCAACTCGTTGCCGCTCGGATCCACGAAGTGCAATCGTCGACCGCCCGGGAAGTCGTACGGCCCCTGCGTCACTGCGCCACCGGCTTCCGCTATCGCGGCGTGGGTGGCGTCCAGGTCATCGGAGTACAGGAGCACGAGCGGACCGCCCGCGGGGCGCGCCTGGTCGGACAGCAGAAGGCCGCCCACCTCAGACCCGTCTCCGGTCGGGGAGGCGATGCCCGCGTAGGCGGGACCGTAGTCGACGAAGACCCATCCGAACGTGTCGCCGTAGAAGCGCTTCGCGGTCTCGAGATCGTTCACGACGAGCTCGACGTAGTTGATCGAGTGGTGCACGGGTTCAGGTGTCATGCGGCCACGGTAGCGACAGCATCCGACATGCGGAAGAGGATGCCGCGGCGCTGCGCGCGAGCGGCAGGGTCGCACACGAGGAGTAGCGTGGAAGGGTGCAACAGGTTCCCCGCTCCCCCGTGACCGCCCCGGGGTGGAGGGCCTGGCTCATCTGGGGCGTGGGCGTCGCCGCCTATGTCCTCGCGATCACGAACCGCACCTCGCTGGGCGCCGTCGGAGTCGAAGCAGCCGACCGTTTCCAGGCCGATGCCTCCACGCTCGCACTGTTCGCCGTGGTGCAGCTCGCGGTCTACGGGGGCATGCAGATCCCGATCGGGATCCTTCTCGACCGGTTCGGGTCGCGCCCCATCATGACGATCGGCATGCTGCTCATGGCGGCGGGCCAGCTCACCATGGCCCTCTCCCCCAGCATCGGGATCGCGGTGTTCGCCCGCATCCTGCTCGGCGCGGGCGATGCGGCGATCTTCCCTGCGGTGCTGCGCCTCGTCGCGACGTGGTTCCCCGCGCAGCGAGGTCCGATCATGGTGCAGTTCACCGGCATCATCGGACAGGGCGGACAGCTCATCGCGCTCGTTCCGCTGGCCGCTCTCCTGCACGCGACGACCTGGACGATCACGTTCGGCAGCATCGCAGGACTCGGCGTGCTCTTCACGATCCTCGTCGCGCTCCTCATCCGCAACCATCCGGTCGAACGCGGCGCAGATGTGTCGGTCGACACCGACACGGGCGTGATCCGGGTCGTCACCTCGGCGATCGACACGGGGGTCGGCATCCGTGCGGCATGGGCCCACCCGGGCACGCGACTCGCCTTCTGGTCTCATTTCACGACGCCGTTCGCCGGCACCGCCTTCATCCTGCTGTGGGGAATGCCGTTCCTCACAGCCGCTCAGGGGCTCGACACCGCCCACGCCGCCGGGATCATCTCGGTCTACGTGGTCGCGGGCATGGCACTCGGCCCGATCATCGGCGACCTCTCGAGACGCCTTCCCCACCAGCGCTCGGTCGCGCTCGTGCTCCCGGCGGTCGGAGTGCAGCTGGTGACGTGGGTCGCCGTCCTCGCCATGCCGGAACCCGCGCCGATCTGGCTTCTCTACGTGCTCGCAGTGGCTCTCGCCACGGGTGGCCCCGCGAGCATGATCGCCTTCGACCACGCCCGCACGCACAATCCGTCGCACCGTCTGAGCACGGCGACAGGGGTGACCAACGCCGGTGGCTTCATCGCCGCGCTCATCGCGATCTGGCTGATCGGCCTCGCACTCGACATCCAGGGCGCCGGGACACCCGAGACCTACTCGTTCGAGGCGTTCCGCATCGCATTCCTGATGCCGATCCCGCTCTGGATACTCGGCGTGACGTTCATCGTGATCGAACGCAAGCGCACCCGCATTCGAATGGGACTGGATCCCGAGAAGCGACGCTGACAGCTCTTAGGATGAAGCGCATGCCCTCAGCTTTCACGTTCTCCGCCGATCCTGCTCTCATCGACCGCGACCTGGTTCACCACTGGCTCAGCGTCGAGTCGTACTGGGCTCAGGGGCGAACCAGAGAGACGCAGGATGCCGCGATCGACGCATCGAGGAACTATTCGGTGCGCGATTCCGATGGCCGGCAGGTCGCGTACGCCCGCGTAGTCACCGACGGGGTGACCTTCGCGTGGCTGTGTGACGTGTTCGTGGATGAAGATGCTCGTGGCAAGGGGATCGGGCGGATGGTCGTCGAGGGCGTGATCCAGGACCTGCAGGATTCCTCGACGGTGAAGAGGATCGTGCTCGCCACGAGCACCGCAGACGGACTGTACGCGCAGTACGGGTTCGCCGAGTCTCCGGGCCCGAACCGCTACATGATCAAGCAGATGCCGCGCGGCTGAGGGCCATCGGCCTCAACGCACAGCTCAGCGCCCAGGACGTCGCAGCGGTGTCCAGCCGAACGGCACAGGGCCGTCGAACGCGGCCCGTTCCCGATCCGCGCGGTCCGACCACCCCTGCGCCTCGCCAGGCGTCTCGAAGGCGCCGCGGGCTACGCGGAGCCCGACGTCCTCGTGATGCATCCGCGGGGCTCCCCCGCGTCGCACGGACGCACGGACGCTCCATGAGTCGTCTGCGAAGCCGCCTCCGCGGAACACCCGGTAGTCGTCGTACCGGGCGGGATCGAGCAGATCCCAGCACCACTCCCACACGTTGCCGAGAGTGTCGAACAGGCCGTGCAGGTTGGGCAGCTTTCCCCCGACGTCCTGAGGTGTCGAGAGCCCGTCGGCGCTCGTCCAGGCCGCGTCTGCCAGTGGCGCATAGTGCGGCCCGCTCGAACCGGCTCTGCAGGCATACTCCCATTCGGCCTCGGTCGGAAGTCGGTAGCCGTCGCCCGTGACGTCCCACGTGACGTCTTGTCCGTCAAACCGATATACCGGATCGAGCCCTTCCCACTCCGATGCCGCATTGCAGAAGTGCACCGCACGGAGCCAGCTCAGATCTGCGGCCGGTCGTCGGGGGTGTCTCGAGGGGATCGGCAGCACCTCGGCGAGCTGCTCCTCGGTGATCGGGAACACGCCGATCTCGAAATCCTCGACGTCCACCATGCGCTCGACCTTGCGTCGCGCGTCGTGCAAGGTCACCGTGCCTGCACCGATGCGGCGCATCTCGATGTCGGTCACGCCTGAGGCACTCTCTCGACCCACTCCGGGTACTTCGCGGCTCGGCCGTCACCGGATGACGTGCGTGTGACGCGCCGCCTCACCCAGGGCCCGACGAACTCCCGGTAGTACGCGATACCGGCCGGTCCCCCCGCAGTGAGCGACGTCGGCGACCACCAGGTCGACGGAGGCTCGAAGCCTAGACCGTGGAGAACGCGAGCGGCGACCCGATGATGACCGGCTGCGTTCATGTGCAGCCGATCCTCCGACCAGTACTTCGCTCCGGCGAGCTCGCGGTCGGGCCAGTTGAGCGCTCGCACCACGTCATCGCGCCCCTCGACCCTGCGCAGCACGGCGTCGGAGAGCTGGTCGCCGCGGCGCTGCACGAGTGAGCCCATCGGCAGCTGGCCGCTCGGGTTCGCGCCCGACAGCAGGATCAGCGTGACGCCCTCTTCATCGCACCGTCGGAGCACCCGGCTGAACGCGTCGGCGATGTGCTCGAGGTCTGTGCGCGGACGCAGCATGTCGTTGCCGCCGCCATTGAAGGAGAGGTGCGTGGGTCGAAGAGCGAGTGCCGGTTCGAGCTGCTGCTCGACGATGGGCCAGGCGAGCTTGCCGCGGATCGCGAGGTTCGCGTAGTTGATCGAGTGCCCCGCGGCATCCGCCCACCCCTGGGCGACCAGGTCGGCCCAGCCTCGCTCTCGTCCGTCCGGCAGCACATCACCCACTCCCTCGGTGAAGGAATCGCCGATGGCCACATAGCGCACGTCTGTCACCACGACAGCCTATTCCTGCTCGCCGACAGGCGGCTTCATCAGCGGTCGTCGAGTGCGACTCCCCCGCGGTCGACGAGGCCCCACGCGGCGGCGGCGGCGGCCACGAAACAGGCCCCGAACACGACGAACAGCACAGGGGCTCCTCCGGCGACGAGGATGACGGGCACGGCCAGAGGGGCGACGATCGATGCGATGCGCCCCACGCCCGCCGCCCAGCCCGCACCCGTGCCTCGGAGCGACGTCGGGTAGATCTCGGGAGTGACGGCGTAGAGGGCACCCCACGCCCCGAGGTTGAAGAACGAGAGCGCCATGCCGGAGACGATGATCGCGACTTCGGTGGTCGATGTGCCGAAGAAGACGGCCGAGACCGCGGAGCCGATCAGGAACACCGACAGGGTGATCCGGCGTCCCCAGACTTCGATCAACCAGGCGGCCACGGCGTAGCCGGGCAGCTGCGCGAGCGTGATGATCAGCGTGAACCCGAAGGAGCGGACGAGATCGAACCCCGCATCGACGAGAATGCTGGGGATCCAGATGAACGCCCCGTAGTATGCGAAGTTCACGCACAGCCAGACGATCCAGAGGCACACCGTGCGGACGCGGAACTCCGCATTCCAGAGCGTCGTGAGGCGTGCCCGGGTGGTGATCGCCATCGCACGCGATACCGGCTCTCGTCTGATGGCGGGCCCGGGTTCGACGCCGGCATCGGCCTCGAACGTCGAGACGATGCGGTCGGCCTCGGCGATGCGCCCGCGGGACGCGAGCCACCGCGGCGACTCGGGGAGCCCCCAGCGGACGATCAGCGCGTAGACGGCGGGGATCGCGCCGAGCGCGAAGGCCCAGCGCCATCCGTTGTCGGATGCAGGGATGACGAAGAAGCCGATGAGCGCCGCGGCTGTCCACCCCAGGGCCCAGAACGCCTCGAGGATCACGATGAGGCGCCCGCGGATCCGCGCGGGAGCGAATTCGCTCACATATGTGGAGGCCACGGGAAGCTCGGCGCCGAGCCCGAGCCCGACGAGGAATCGCAGCACCAGAAGCGCGGCCAGTCCGCCGACGAGGGCACTCGCTCCCGTGGCGATTCCGTAGATGAGGAGTGTGAGCGCGAAGACCTGGCGTCGTCCCAGCCGGTCGGCGAGGAGGCCTCCGAGGGTCGCACCGAGTGCCATGCCGATGAATCCGACGGATGCGATCCACCCGGCGTCCGTCTTCGTGAGGCCCCACTGCTGAGTCAGCGCGGCGAGGATGAACGAGATGAGGCCGACATCCATCGCATCGAGCGCCCAGCCGACGCCGGAGCCGGTGAGGAGCCGCAGATGGCGACGCGTGAACGGAAGGTCGTCGAGACGACCGGCGATCGATGCCCGGCTCGGCAGCTCGGTGTTGGCCATTCCTACATCGTAGGGGCGTGCACCGGCTGCCGAGCCTGGAGGTCAGTCTCGGTCGGCGAGCAACCGGCGCACGCGCGGGATGACCTCGGAGCCGTAGAGCTCGACGCTGCGCATCATCGCCTCGTGCGACAGAGTGCCCGTCGCGTACTTCATGTCGAAACGGCCGAGACCCAGTGTCGTGACGGTGTCGGCGATCTTCGCGGCGACGCGATCGGGCGAACCGACGTACAGTGCGCCGGCTGGTCCGATGTCGTTCTGGAACCGCGCACGGCTGTAGGGAGGCCACCCGCGCTCGCGTCCGATCGTGTTGTTCATCGCCTCGAAACCGGAGTATGCGGCTTCCCATGCCTCGTCGTCGGTGTCGGCGATGTGCCCCGGCGAGTGCACGGCGATCGGGTGCGATGTCGTACCGAACGAGGTCACCGACCGATGGTAGAGGTCGACGAACTGCCGGAACCGCCCGGCCGGCCCTCCGATGATGGCGAGCATCAGACCGAGCCCGTGCCTGGCGACGCGCACGACCGATTCGGGGCTGCCACCGACGCCGACCCAGGTCCGCAGGCCGTTCTCGCTCTTGGGGAACACGTTCGCGTTCTCGAGCGAGGCGCGCATGGTTCCCGACCACGTCACCGGCTCCTCCTTGAGCAGCTCGACGAACAGCTCGAGCTTCTGCTCGAACAGCGCGTCGTAGTCGCGCAGGTCGTAGCCGAACAGGGGGAACGATTCGATGAACGATCCGCGGCCGAGTACGACCTCGGCCCGCCCGTTCGAAAGCGCGTCGAGGGTCGAGAACCGCTCGAACACGCGCACCGGGTCGTCCGAGGACAGCACGGTCACCGCGGTGCCGAGACGGATGTCCTTCGTGCGTCCGGCGATGGTGGCCAGCACCATCTCGGGGGCCGAGACGGCGAACTCGGTGCGGTGGTGCTCCCCCACCCCGAAGAAGTCGACGCCGACGCGGTCGGCCATCTCCGCCTGCTCGACGATGTTGCGGATCGTCTGCGCTCCCGTGAGGAGCTCGCCGTCGGCGCCTCTCGTGATGTCGCCGAAGGTGTCCAGCCCGAACTCGATGCTCATGTCAGCCCTTTCTATTCAACTGAATGAACACAAGGCGGGGTGGACGCATTCCCTCACCGTGCGAGAAGAGCTGTCCGAAGCGTGTCCAGGCCGACTCCGCCCATGTCGAGCGCCCTCTTGTGGAACTCCTTGACGTCGAAGTCCGCTCCGTGTTCCGCCTGATAGGCGTCGCGAACCTGCTCCCAGATGCGCTGACCGACCTTGTACGAGGGGGCCTGCCCGGGCCAGCCCAGGTAGCGGTTGACCTCGAACTGCACGAACTGGTCGGACATGTTCACGTTCTTGCGCATGAACTGGAGTGCGTAGTCGGCGTCCCAGGTGCCCTGGCCGTCGAGACGGGGCTTGCCGAGGTGCACGCCGATGTCGAGCACGACGCGGGCCGCGCGCATCCGCTGCCCGTCGAGCATGCCGAGTCGATCAGCGGGATCGTCGAGGTAGCCGAGCTGCTGCATCAGACGCTCGGCGTAGAGCGCCCAGCCCTCGGCGTGGCCGGACGTGCCGGCGAGCAGGCGCCGCCATGAGTTCAGCTCAGCCCGGTTGTATACCGCCTGGGCGATCTGCAGGTGATGGCCCGGAACGCCCTCATGGTAGACGGTCGTGAGCTCGCGCCAGGTGTCGAACTCGGTGACGCCCTCCGGTACGGACCACCACATGCGCCCGGGGCGCGAGAAGTCGTCGGTCGGCCCCGTGTAGTAGATGCCACCTTCCTGCGTCGGGGCGATCATGCACTCGAGCGTCCGGATGGCCTCGGGGATGTCGAAGTGCGTCGCGCCGAGCTCGGCGACCGCTCGATCACTCGTCTCCTGCATCCACCGCTGCAGCGCCTCTGTGCCCACGAGCTTGCGTGCAGGATCTGCCTCGAGATGGGCGACGGCCTCTTCGACGGACGACCCGGGGAGGATCTCGTTCGCGATCGCCGTCTGCTCGGCGACCATGCGCGCGAGCTCTTCACGACCCCACTCGTAGGTCTCGTCGAGATCGATCGTCGCGCCGAGGAAGCGGCGCGAGTTCAGGGCGTAGAGCTCGCGGCCCACGGCGTCGACCTCGGTCGCGGCAGGAGCCAGCTCCTCCGCGAGGAAGCTCCGCAGCTCGTCATAGGCCACACGGGCCGCCGCGGAGTTGTCGGCCAGGGTGCGGGCGAGGGATGCCGGGAGGTTGCCCTCCTGGGGCGCGGCGTCCGCGACGAACGCGGCGAAGAATCCGTCGTCGGCCGTGTAGCGATCGATCTGCGTGGCGACCTCGACGACCTGGCGACGTGCGGGCGTGACGCCAGAGGCGATACCGGCCCGCAACGTCTCGGTGTAACCGCGGAGTGCATCGGGCACGGCAGCGAGTCGAGTGGCGATGACCGACCAGTCGTCGGCGGTCGCGGTGGGCATGAGATCGAACGCCGAGCGGACGTCCTGCGCCGCCGAGGCGATCACGTTGAGATCGCGGAGGTGCCACCTCGCGTCGTGCAGCTCGAGATCGAGACTGAGCTCCGCCGAGAGGTCGGTCTTGGTCACCTCGTCGATCGCGTCGACCGGTTCGAGCACGTCGAGCTTCGCGAGCGTCGCACGGGTCGCTGACGCGATCTCCTCGTGACCGGCGGGGCTCAGGTCGCCGAACCGATCGTTGACTTCGTCTCGACCGATGTAGGTGCCGAGCGTCGGAGCGAGTACTGCGATGGTGTCGACCCATTCATCGGCGACTTTGTCGATGGCAGACGGGGTGCGAGGAGATGAGGTCATCCCTCCAGCGTAGCCCCGCACCCTCGGCGCACGACATCGGTCTGGCGTGCGTCGCCGACGGTCAGTGTGCGGCCTCGTTCCAGTCCTGACCACGTCCGACCTGCACGTCGAGGGGCACGGTGAGATCGGCCGCGTCGCCCATTCGCGTGCGAACGATCCGCTCGGTCGCATCCCACTCCCCCGGAGCCACCTCGACCACGAGCTCGTCGTGGATCTGCAGAAGAGCGCGCGACGTGAGGCCCTCGGCGCGCAGATTCTCATGGATGTGCAGAAGGGCGATCTTCATGATGTCCGCGGCGCTTCCCTGGATCGGTGCGTTCAGCGCCGCACGTTCCGCGTTCTCGCGCAGCACGCGGTTCGGGCTCGCGAGGTCGGGGAACGGGCGACGGCGTCCGAAGATCGTCTCGGTGTAGCCGACCTCCTTGGCCTTCATCACCGACGCACGGAGATAGTCGCGAACCGCACCGAATCGCGCGAAGTACTCGACCATCAGCTGCTTCGCCTCGGACTGCTCGATGCGGAGCTGCTTCGACAGGCCGAACGCCGAGAGGCCGTATACGAGGCCATACGACATCGCCTTGACCTTGGTGCGCATGGCCGCGGTCACATCGCCGGGCTCGACTCCGAACACCCGAGCGCCGACGAATCGGTGCAGGTCCTCACCGCTGTTGAATGCCTCGATCAGGCCCTCATCGCCAGAGAGGTGCGCCATGATGCGCATCTCGATCTGGGAGTAGTCCGCCGTGAGCAGGGACTCGTAGCCGTCTCCGACCTGGAATGCACTGCGGATGCGGCGCGATTCCTCGGTGCGCACCGGGATGTTCTGCAGGTTCGGGTCGGTGCTCGAGAGCCGGCCGGTCTGGCTGCCCGTCTGCACGTAGGTGGTGTGCACTCGGTCGTCGGCGCCGATCGCCGTGTCGAGCGACTCGATGATCTGCCGCAGCTTCGTCGCCTCGCGGTGCTGGAGCAGGAGCCCGAGGAACGGATGGGGGTGCGACTCCTGCAGGTCGGCCAGCACCGCGGCATCTGTCGAGTACCCCGTCTTCGTCTTGCGGGTCTTCGGAAGCTGCAAGTCGTCGAAGAGCACCTCCTGCAGCTGCTTCGGCGAGCCGAGGTTGAACTCGCGGCCCACGATTCCGAACGCCTCCTGCGCGAGCCCCTCGGCGCGCGTGGCGAGCTCGCCTGAGAACGTGGAGAGCACCTCGTGCGACACGGCGACGCCGGCCACCTCCATGTCGGCGAGAGTCAGCAGCGTGGGAAGCTCGATGTCGGTGAGGACGGCGGCCACCGACTCGGGGATGTCCTCGCGCAGCGCAGTGGCCACGCGCAGGGCGAACCAGGCCTCCTGCGAGGGAGTGGCGCCTTCGGTCTCGGGGACCAGCTGAGACGGATCCGCCTCGGGGAGCTTCTCGCCGAGGTACCTCTCGACGAGGTCGCCGAGCGTCTTGTCGGGGAAGCTCGGGCGCAGCAGCCAGCCGGCGAGGCTGGTGTCGTACGCGAGTCCGTGCACGCGGACCCCCTGTCGCAGCAGCGCCTTGACCTGGGGCTTGGCGTCGTGAAGCACCTTCGGGCTCGTCGACTCGAACCACGGGCGCAGCACCTCGAGGGCGTCGTCGGTCCAGTCGAGTTCGCGCAGCTCCTTCTCGGTCGCGGCACCCACTCGCGTGGGAACCCCGCCCTGCACCAGGATCCGCACCGCGACATCGCCTGTCTGGGCATCGGCCCAGGTGACGAACTCGGCAGCAGTCATCTGAGCGGGCTCCGGCAGTACGACTGCGGCGGCCGGATCGTCCGCGACATCGCCGGCTCCGACGGCCTCGAACACGCGTGGCAGGAGCGTGCGGAACTCGAGACGGGCGAAGATGTCGCGGACTGCCTGAGCGTCGATCGGCGCCACCGCGAGGTCGTCGGGAGCGACGGGCAGCTCGACATCCGTCAGCAGTCGGTTGAGTCGACGGTTGCGCCGTACGTCTTCGATGTGGTCGCGGAGGTTTCCTCCCACCACGCCCTTGATCTCCTCGGCTCGCTCGAGCAGATCATCGAGGGACCCGAACTGCGTGAGCCACTTGACGGCGGTCTTCTCGCCGACCTTGGGCACACCGGGCAGGTTGTCGCTGGTCTCGCCCACGAGGGCGGCGATGTCGGGGTACTGCTCGGGACGCACTCCGTAGCGCTCCTGCACGGTCACCGGGTCGTAGCGCTTGAGCTGGGAGACTCCCTGCACCGAGGGGTAGAGCAGGGTCACATCATCGGTGACGAGCTGGATCGTGTCCCGGTCGCCGGAGACGACGAGGACGTCGTATCCCTGCTCAGCACCCTGGGTCGACAGGGTGGCGAGGATGTCGTCGGCCTCGAAGCCCTCTTTCGTGAGCACCGGGATCGACATCGCGGCGAGGCAGTCCTGCAGCAGCGGGATCTGGCCGCGGAACTCCTGGGGCGACTCCGACCGGGTCGCCTTGTACTCGGGATACTGGTCGGTGCGGAAAGAATGACGCGAGGTGTCGAATGCGATCGCCATATGCGTGGGCTGCTCGGCCTTGATGAGGTTCACCAGCATCGACAGGAAGCCGTAGATGGCGTTCGTGTGCTGGTTGTCCTTGGTCGTGAAGTTCTCGACCGGGAGGGCGAAGAAGGCACGGTAGGCGAGCGAATGGCCATCGACGACCATGAGGGTAGGCTTTGCGGAGTCCGTCACCCTGTCAGCCTAACGAGGACGACAGACACCCGCTGAGGAGGATCCATGACCGAGACCGCGACGAGCGCAGGACTCGACTGGGCGACAGCCCGTGGGATGGGCGCACTCGCCCAGAAGATGGGCATGGAGTTCCTCGAGTTCACCACCGAGCGCTGCGTCGCGACGCTCCCGGTCGAGGGCAACACGCAGCCCGTCGGCCTCATGCACGGCGGCGCCTACGTGGTTCTCGGCGAGTCGCTCGGCTCGATGGCCGCGAACCTGCACGCGGGCCCCGGCCGACTCGCGGTCGGCGTCGACATCAACGCGACGCACACGCGCTCGGCGACCTCGGGAGTGGTGACCGGAGTCTGCACGCCGGTGCATCTGGGACGGAGCATCACGGTGCACGAGATCGTCGTCTCCGACGATCAGGGTCGCCGGTGCTCGACGATCCGCATCACCAACATGATCAAGGACGCTCCGCAAGCGCACTGAGCGGCTCATCCAACAGCAGCTGGAACAGCAGGTGATCCTGCCACTCCCCCGCGATCCTCAGGTACTGCGGTGCGATGCCGATGCGCTCGAAGCCGACCTCCGCGAGAACACGCTGCGACCCGGCGTTGTGCAGCAGGGTCGCCGCCTGCAGGCGGTGCAGCCGTACCTCGTCGCGGGCGTACGCCGCGACGAGGTGCACGCCGCGGGAGGCGAGACCACGACGAAGTCGCGTCCTGTCGATCCAGTAGCCCAGATCGGCATTCCAGAACGCACCGCGGACGATGTTGTTGAGGTTGATCCGGCCACGGATCTCACCGTCTGACGACTCGATCACGAAGCGGATATTGCGACCGGCGGAGGCTTCGATCACGCACTGCTCGGCGTGGAACTCCTGCCACTTCGGCGTGAAGAAATCCGGCTCCCTGAGCGGTTCCCAGGGTGCGAGATGCTCACGGTTCGCGGAGTACGCTCGCGCGAGCGCAGCGCCGTCACCGATCGCGACCGGGCGCAGAATGTGCTCCGCGTCGAGCGGAAGCACAGCCTACTTCTTCGGCGCGAGCTGCTCGATGATCGCCTTCGCGACGTCCTGCATCGTGAGGCGGCGGTCCATCGACGCCTTCTGGATCCAGCGGAACGCCTCAGGCTCCGAGAGGCCCATCTTCTCGTTGAGCAGGCCCTTTGCCCGGTCGACGAGCTTGCGGGTCTCGAATCGCTCGACCATGTCGGCGACCTCGGCCTCGAGCGTGATGATCTGCTCGTGACGTGCCAGAGCGATCTCGATCGCCGGCAGCAGGTCGTTCGGCGTGAAGGGCTTGACGACGTAGGCCAGTGCTCCGGCCTCGCTCGCGCGCTCGACGAGCTCCTTCTGGCTGAAGGCCGTGAGGAGCACGACCGGGGCGATGTTGCCCTTGTGCAGCTTCTCGGCAGCGCTGATGCCGTCGAGCTGCGGCATCTTGACATCCATGATGACGAGGTCGGGGCGCAGCTCGGTCGCGAGTGCGACGGCGGTCTCACCGTCTCCTGCCTCACCGACGACATCGAAGCCGTTGTCGCGGAGGATCTCGACGATGTCGAGACGGATCAGCGACTCGTCCTCGGCGACGACGACGCGTCGGGGTGCGGATGACGTGGGCTGCTCAGCTGCCTGTTCTTGCTCGGTCACGTATCCATCCTAGTGGAGTCGGTCTCCGAGGTCCCGATGGGCGAGGCGCGCGCCCGTGATCATGCCTGCTCTGCGCTACAGTCGAAGACGCGATACACGAGCCGGCGTGGCGGAATGGCAGACGCGGAGCACTCAAAATGCTTTGTCCGAAAGGGCGTGTGGGTTCGAGTCCCACCGCCGGCACACAGTGTGATCGAACCGGGCACGGCGCAGACGGGTCACGCTGAGCCGGATGCCGCCGAGGTCACTCCCCCAGCGCGGACGAGACGCGGATCCAGATCTCTCCGTCGATCAGCAGATACTGATCCAGAGAAGGACGCATCGCGCGGAGCAGTTCGCGCTCCGCCGCTGCGGGACTGTCTGCCTGAAGCACATCTACGGGGACCAGGCTCTGGATGAGCGTGTCGAGATTCTGGTCGGAAGCCGTGACCGTGGTGCCGTCCACCAGCATCGGTTCGTACGCGAGGCCCCCGTGGATCCGCTCGCCGTCCGCTCCGAGGACGGTGTCGTCGCCGCGCGTCTGCGCGAGGTAGGTCGGCACACACGCGAACGCATCGCAGGAGCGGAAGCGGCGCTTGAGCCGGTAGCGGACGCCGATGCTCCCCGGCTTCATCGGCGGCAGAGGGGCGAGGTCCGAATCAGCGGATGCGCCGGGGAGACCGCTCCCGGGCGCGCCGATCGTGATCCGGGCGCTGTCGGGGCGCTCACGCGTGTCGGGTTCGAAGGTCACGTCATCCATAGGTGGGGCGAAGACGTGTCGGCCACGGCAGCACCTCGACCAGAGTAGCCGTCCGGTCGCCGATCGTGCATCTGTCGCCCGCCGGAATGATGCGCTAGACAGATCCCATGCATCCGCGCCGATCCGCCGACATCTGGAATCGCACCAGGGCTCGGCGCCGCGGGTTCCTCGTCGCGCTGCTGGTCGTCGCGCTGATCGGCGGTGTCTTCGCGGTCGATGCCGTCCGGAGACACGTCGAGGGCGAGGCCGATCTGCAGACCGATCCTGCCTTCTACACCGTTCCGGACCCGCTTCCTGCAGGCGAGCCCGGCGAGATCATCCGCGTCGAGGCGATCGCCAGCGCTCCTCTCGGGTCGACCGCCTGGCGCATGATCTATCACTCCCGCGACCTCTCCGGAACGGACATCCCCGTCTCTGCGGTCGTGATCATCCCCGATACGCCTGCGCCCGCGCAGGGACGGACCGTCGTCTCGTGGGGGCACCCCACGACGGGTGCCGCGCAGAAGTGTGCACCGTCGCTCAGCGTCGATCCCTTCCAACTGATCGAAGGCGTTCACGAGCTCCTCCTCGAGGGATACGCCGTGGTCGCCTCCGACTACCCCGGGCTCGGGGTGCAGGGGGCGTCGTCGTATCTGCTCGGGATCCCCGAGTCGAACAGCGTCCTCGATGCGGTGCGCGCGGCACGAGCGATCGACGATGCGCGGATCGGCGATGAGTTCGTGCTCTGGGGACACTCGCAGGGCGGGCAGGCGGTGCTGTTCGCAGCCGAGCGCGCCGAAGAGTACGCTCCCGAGCTGACCCTTCTCGGAGTCGCCGTCGCCGCTCCCGCCGCGGACCTCACCGAGCTGATGAGCGACGACATCGTGGACGTCTCCGGTGTCACGATCGCCTCCTACGCGATTCCGGCCTACGAGGCGGCGTATGCGGACAGGTACCCCACTGACGACCTCGCGTCGATCCTCACACCGGCAGGTGCCTCCGCGACCCCCGACATGGCCGCGCTCTGCCTGCTCTCCGAGAACAAGGAGATCCATGCCATAGCCGACCCGCTCATCGGCGGCTATGTGAGGAGCGACCCGGCGACGACCGAACCCTGGAAGACGCTCCTCACCGAGAACAGCGCAGGATCCACGCCCATCACGGTTCCCGTGTTCGTGGGGCAGGGGCTGGCGGACGAACTCGTGAGGCCGCCAGCGACCGAGGACTACGTGACGCTCCTCTGCTCGCAGATGGTCGATGTCAGCTTCCATCGGTATCCCCACGTCGACCACGGTCTCGCCGCGTACGCGGCGTTGCCCGAGATGCTGATCTGGCTCTCCGGCGTGACTTCGGGTGCCGCTCCGACGAGCGACTGCCCCTAGTACGGATCAGCCCTCGGAGAGGGCGGCGACCTCGGCGAGCACGCGGGGGTCCGCGAGGATCCGGAAGTGCCCTCCGGTGTCGATGCGTACGTTCTTGCGTGCACCGACCAGCTCGCTCCCCTCGGGGATGTGCGGGTCGAAGGCGGCGTACACCGACACGATCCGCTCGTTCACCTCGAGATGCTTCGCGAGCTCGACGATCGACGGGTCCGAGGGCGAGAACGCCCACAGCGAGCGGACCGGGAGGAGGCGCGCATAGCGGGATCCGCCGAACGGCGTCGATACCGCGAGCATCGCACGGATGCGGCCTCCGGAGTCACCGGCCATCGCGAGCTTGCCCGCGAGCCCGCCCTTGCTGTGCGCGACCAGGATCACATCGGTCATCCGGTTCGTCTCGAGGAACTCCTCCACTACCCGGGCGGCGTCGTGCACCGGCCGCTGATTGCGTTCGAGGCCGTCGAGGACGTGGACGGGATGACCGCGATCATGCAGCGCGGTGATCAGCGGCTGCATGAACCTCCACGTCTCATAGACCCCCGGCAGGATGAGAAGCGGCGCAGCATCACCGCTCGCGAAGGCACTCGCATCCTGTCGATCGAACGCCGCCCGGACCTGCCAGTAGACGGCGTACGCGTAGTCGGCGATCCACCAGCCGGCCCTCTTCACGAGAAAGATGATCCACTCCCCTGCCACTCTCGCCGACGCGGGTGCGTCCCGCTCGACGATACGCCCGAGGCGATGGTCGGTGCGGCGCCGCCCCGGGGTACGACGAAGGGGCGGAACAATCGTTCCGCCCCTTCGCTGCGAAATCCGGTCAGACCGTGGCTTCCTTGTAGATCGGAGCCGCGCCGTTCACGGCGTCTCCGACCTTGTGCACGCGGATGTCATTGGTGGAACCCACGATTCCAGGAGGGGAACCGGAGATGACGACGACCTTGTCTCCCTCGACGGCGAGACCGCTCGAGAGCAGGTAGTCGTCGACCTGCAGGTACATCAGGTCGGTGTGCTGGACCATGTCCACGAGCTTCGACTGGATGCCCCAGGTCAGTGCCATGCGGCGGCGGATGTTCGGCTCGGGAGTGAACGCGATCATCGGGATGCGCGAGCGCAGTCGCGACAGACGACGAGCGGAATCGCCCGACTGGGTGAAGACGCAGAGGTACTTCGCCTCGACGAACTCGGCGACCTCGAGGGCTGCGAGGGTGATCGCGCCACCCTGCGTGCGGGGCTTGGTCGTCAGGGGCGCGATGCGCTCCAGGCCATGCTCCTCGGTCGACTCGATGATGCGAGCCATCGTCTCGACGACGACGATCGGATAGTCGCCCACGCTGGTCTCGCCCGAGAGCATCACGGCATCGGCACCGTCGAGCACCGCGTTCGCGACGTCCGAGGTCTCTGCACGTGTGGGCACGGGGCTGTTGATCATCGACTCGAGCATCTGCGTCGCGACGATGACCGGCTTCGCCATGCGACGCGCCAGCTCGACGGCGCGCTTCTGCACGATCGGAACGGCCTCGAGCGGCAGCTCGACGCCGAGGTCACCGCGGGCGACCATGATCGCGTCGAACGCGTCGACGATCCCCTCGAGCGCGTCGACGGCCTGCGGCTTCTCGACCTTGGCGATGACAGGGACCTTGACGCCCTCTTCGGCCATGATCTCGTGCACGCGACTGACGTCCTCCGCGTTGCGGACGAACGACAGGGCGATGAGGTCGGCGCCGATGCGCAGACCCCAGCGGAGGTCGTCCTCGTCCTTCTCGCTCAGCGCGGGGACGTTGACCGCGACACCGGGAAGGTTGATGCCCTTGTTGTTGGACACGGCTCCGGCGACGATGACGCGCGTGGTGACGGTGACACCGTCGGTCTCGACGACCTCGACGCGGACCTTGCCGTCGTCGATCAGCAGGAAGTCGCCCGGCTTGACATCCTGGGGCAGGCCCTTGAAGGTCGTGCCGCAGATGTCCTTGTTGCCGATGATGTCTTCGGTCGTGATCTTGAAGATGTCGCCCTTGGCGAGCTCGTAGGGGCCCGCCTCGAACTTGCCGAGGCGGATCTTCGGTCCCTGCAGGTCGACGAGGATGGCGACAGCGCGGCCGGCGTCGTCCGCTGCCCGACGCACGTTGGCGTAGTTGTTCTCGTGCACGGAGTAGTCACCGTGGCTGAGGTTCAGACGGGCGACGTCCACGCCGGCGTCGATGATTGCACGTACGGTCTCATACGTGGATGTGGCGGGGCCCAGGGTGGCGACGATTTTCGCGCGTCTCAAAGATTGCTCCAGGGTAGTGGGGGATGGAAATCAGGCGACGGTGCCGCGGCTCAGCCTACGCGGGCTGAAGGCCGATAGCGACTTCATGCGGACGCACCGGCTCGGGCAGCACGGTGGTTCCCATGAGGAACCGGTCGACGTTCGCGGCGGCTGCACGGCCCTCGGCGATCGCCCAGACGATGAGCGACTGCCCACGGCCCGCGTCGCCGGCCACGAAGACACCCGGAACGGTGGACTCGTAGCTGTCGTCGCGACGGAAGGCGCCACGGTCGGTCAGCTGCGGAAGCGTGTCCTCGGTGTAGCCGTCCTGCTCGGGTCCGGTGAAGCCCATCGCGATGAGAACGAGATCAGCGGGGATCTCGCGCTCGGTGCCGCTCTTGGGCACGCGACGGCCGTCGACGAACTCGGTCTCGGCCACGCGCAGAGCCCGCACCTCGCCCACGTCGTTCGAGAGGAACTCGACCGTGGAGGCGAGGAAGACGCGCTCGCCGCCCTCTTCATGAGCCGACGCCACCTCGAACAGGGTCGGCATCATCGGCCAGGGCTGGTGCCCAGGACGCTCGGTGCCCGGCTGCTTGCCGATAGCGAGGTTGGTGACGCTCAGCGCGCCCTGACGGTGAGCCGTGCCGATGCAGTCCGCACCGGTGTCGCCGCCCCCGATGACGATGACATGCTTGCCCTCGGCCGTGATCTGCTCGGGGACCTTGTCACCGGCGACCGCGTGGTTGGACTCGACGAGGTACTCCATCGCGAAGTGCACGCCGTCGAGGTCACGACCGGGGATGGACAGGTCGCGGGGAACCGTGGATCCGGTGGCGATCACGATCGCGTCGTAGCGCGCCCGGAGATCGGCCCAGGAGATGTCCTTGCCGATCTCGACTCCGGCCCGGAAGCGGGTGCCCTCTTCCTGCATCTGGCGAAGGCGCGATTCGAGCTGCCCCTTCTCCATCTTGAAGTCGGGGATGCCGTAGCGCAGCAGCCCGCCGATGCGGTCGTCGCGCTCGAAGACGGCCACAGTATGGCCGGCTCGGGTCAGCTGCTGTGCGGCGGCGAGACCCGCGGGACCGGAGCCTACGACGGCGACCGTCTTGCCGGTCAGCCGAGCGGGAGGCTGCGGCTCGACCCAGCCCTTGGCGAAGGCCTCGTCGATGATCGAGACCTCGATCTGCTTGATCGTGACCGCTGGCTGGTTGATGCCGAGCACGCACGAGCTCTCGCACGGGGCGGGGCACAGACGGCCGGTGAACTCCGGGAAGTTGTTCGTGGCGTGCAGACGGTCGATCGCCGCTCGTCCCTCGCCGCGCCAGGTCAGGTCGTTCCACTCGGGGATCAGGTTGCCGAGCGGGCAGCCCTGATGGCAGAACGGCACACCGCAGTCCATGCAGCGACCGGCCTGGCGCTTGAGCACCGCCTGATCGCCCGCCTCGTAGACCTCTTTCCAGTCCATGATGCGCACCGGCACCGGGCGACGCTTGGGGAGCTCACGCTCCGTGGTCTTCAGAAAGCCTTTGGGGTCAGCCACCGGTCACCTCCAGGATACGGTTCCAGACGATGTCGCCGTCGGGATCGATGCCCTCGGCCACTGCTTCCTCGCGCATGCTGCGCACTGCGGCGTAGTCCCGCGGAAGCACCTTCGTGAACTGGCCGGCGGTCTCATCGAACCGCGCCAGGATGTCGGATCCGAGCGGCGATGCCGTCTTCTCCACGTGAGCGACGATCAGGCTGCGCAGCACCTCGAGATCGGCGCGGTCGAGCGGCTCGAGCCTGAGCTCTCCGCTGCCGAGCGACTGCGCGTTCACCTTGCCCGTGTCGAGCGAGTGGATGTAGGCCACTCCCCCGGACATGCCAGCGCCGAGGTTGCGACCCGTCGATCCGAGGATCACCGCGACGCCGCCCGTCATGTACTCGAGGGCGTGATCTCCCACGCCTTCGACGACTGCGGTCGCTCCCGAGTTCCTCACGAGGAACCGCTCGCCGACGATGCCCGACAGGAACATGGTTCCCGCCGTCGCACCGTAGCCGATGACGTTGCCGGCGATCACGTTCTCGTGCGGCTCGATGGCCGAGCCCCGCGCCGGACGGATCGTGATGTCGCCGCCCGAGAGCCCCTTGCCGACGTAGTCGTTGGCGTCGCCCTCGAGGCGGAGCACGATGCCCGAAGGCAGGAACGCGCCGAGCGACTGTCCGGCGGTGCCGTGCAGCGTGACGTCAATCGTTCCGCTGGGGAGTCCTGCCGCTCCGTGCCGAGAGGTGACCTGGTGGCCCAGCATCGTCCCGACCGCACGTTCGGTGTTGGCTATCGGCAGCTCGACGACCACGGGCTCACCGTTCAGAAGAGCGGGCTTCGCGATGTCGATCAACTGGACGTCGAAGTGCTTCTCGAGTTCGTGGTCCTGGGTGCGGCGGCTGCGACGCGGCTCGCTCGCCGGGAATGCCGGTCCCTCGAGCACCGGGCTCAGGTCGAGACCCTCGGCCTTCCAGTGCTCCAGGGCGGCGTTCGCCTCGATCAGTTCTGCGCGTCCGACGATCTCGTCGATCGAGCGGAAGCCGAGCTCTGCGAGCAGCTCGCGCACCTCTTCGGCGATGAACTCCATGAAGTTCACCACGAACTCCGGCTTACCCGTGAAGCGCTCACGAAGAACCGGGTTCTGGGTGGCGACGCCCACGGGGCAGGTGTCGAGGTGGCAGACGCGCATCATGATGCAGCCGCTGACGACGAGGGGCGCGGTCGCGAAACCGAACTCCTCCGCGCCGAGCAGCGCGCCGATGATGACGTCGCGACCCGTCTTCAGCTGACCGTCGACCTGCACGACCACGCGGTCGCGCATGCCGTTGAGCATGAGCGTCTGCTGCGTCTCGGCGAGACCGAGCTCCCACGGGGTTCCGGCGTGCTTGAGGGAGTTCATCGGGCTCGCGCCCGTACCTCCGTCGTGACCGGACACGAGGATGACGTCGCTGAGAGCCTTGGCGACACCAGCGGAGACCGCTCCGATGCCGGACTGGCTGACGAGCTTGGTGTGGATGCGCGCGTCGGGGTTCGCCCGCTTCAGGTCGAAGATGAGCTGCTTGAGGTCTTCGATCGAGTAGATGTCGTGGTGAGGAGGGGGCGAGATCAGACCGACACCCGGCGTTCCCCCACGCGTGCGGGCGACCCAGGGGTACACCTTCTGCGGGGGCAGCTGACCGCCCTCGCCGGGCTTGGCGCCCTGGGCGAGCTTGATCTGGATGTCGTCGGCCTCGGTGAGATACAGGCTCGTGACGCCGAAGCGACCGGACGCGACCTGCTTGATGGCGCTGCGACGCTCGGGGTCGAGCAGTCGTTCGGTGTCCTCGCCGCCTTCACCGGTGTTCGACTTGCCGCCGATCCGGTTCATGGCGATCGCGAGGGTCTCGTGCGCCTCCTTGGAGATCGAGCCGTAGCTCATGGCTCCCGTGGAGAAGCGCTTGACGATCGCGGACACCGGCTCGACCTCGTCGAGAGGCACGGGCTTGCGGGTCCCGGTGCGCAGCGTGAACAGTCCACGCAGCGTCTTGAGCTCGGCAGCCTGGTCGTCGACGAGCTTGGTGTACTCGCGGAAGATGTCGAAGCGGCGCTCACGTGTGGCGTGCTGCAGTTTGAACACGGTCTCGGGGTTGAAGAGGTGCGGCGAGCCGTCACGACGCCACTGGTACTCGCCACCGGTCCACAGACGCTCGTGGGCACGAGCCGCCTCGTCTTCGGGATAGGCGTAGTCGTGACGCGCCTGGTTCTCGATGAAGATCTCTTGGATGCCGATGCCACCGAGCTTCGACTCGGTGCGCGTGAAGTAGCGGTCGATGAACTCCTCGCTCAGACCGACGGCCTCGAACACCTGAGCCCCGGCGTACGAGGAGACCGTGGAGATGCCCATCTTCGACATGATCTTCAGCACGCCCTTGCCGAGCGCGTAGATCAGGTTGCGCACGGCCTTCTCCGGGCTGATGCCCGTGATGTAGCCGGTGCGCACGAGATGCTCCACCGTCTCCATCGCGAGGTACGGGTTCACCGCCGACGCACCGTAGCCGATCAGGGTCGCGACGTGGTGGACCTCGCGGACGTCACCGGCCTCGACGATCAGACCGACCTTCATGCGGTTCTCACGACGGATCAGGTGGTGGTGCACGGCGGAGACCATGAGCAGCGACGGGATCGGGGTCAGATCCTTGTTCGAGTCGCGGTCAGACAGGATGATGAACTCGGCACCCTGTTCGATGGCCTCGTCGACCTCGTCGCACATCTCGGTCAGACGCTTCTCGAGCGTGTTCGACCCGGCGTCGAAGTGGTAGAGGCCCTTGATCGTCACGCTGGAGCGATCGGGCATCGCCTTGTCGATGTGGCGGATCTTCGCCAGCTCGTCGTTGTCGATCACCGGGAAGTCGAGCGACACCGTGCGGGTGTGGTCGGGACCCCAGGTGAGCAGGTTGCTCTCGGGGCCGAGGCCGAGCTTCAGGCTGGTGACGACCTCTTCGCGGATCGAGTCGAGCGGCGGGTTGGTGACCTGCGCGAACTGCTGCGTGAAGTAGTCGAAGAGCAGGCGCGGACGCTTGCTGAGCACGGCGATCGGGGTGTCCGATCCCATGGCGCCCAGCGGCTCCATTCCTGTCTGCCCCATCGGGGTGAGGAGGATCCGCACCTCTTCTTCGGTGTAGCCGAAAGTGCGCTGACGACGGGTGATCGATGCCGGCGGGTGCACGATGTGCTCACGCTCGGGGAGATCGGCGAGACGCACCGATCCGGCATCCAGCCACTCCTGCCAGGGGTGCATCGTGGCGAGGTCGTGCTTGACCTCTTCGTCTTCGATGATTCGCTTCTGCGCAGTGTCGACCAGGAACATCTTGCCGGGCTGCAGACGCCCGCGGCGCTTGATGCGCTCGGGCTCGAACGTGAGCACACCGGTCTCCGAGCCGATCACGATCAGTCCGTCTGTCGTCTCGGTCCAGCGGCCCGGGCGAAGGCCGTTGCGGTCGAGCGTCGCACCGACGACCGTGCCGTCGGTGAAGATGAGGGCTGCGGGGCCGTCCCACGGCTCCATCTGGTTCGAGTGGTACTCGTAGAACGAGCGCAGCTCAGGCGAGATGTCGGACTGCTTCTCGTAAGCTTCGGGAACCATCATCATGATGGCGTGCGGCAGGCTGCGTCCCGTGAGCGTGAGCAGCTCGAGCACCTCGTCGAAGGACGCCGAGTCGCTCGCGCCGTCGGTGCAGATCGGCAGCAGGGGCGCGACGTCGCCGAGCAGCTCGGATTCGAGCTGCGACTGACGTGCGCGCATCCAGTTGCGGTTGCCGCCGACCGTGTTGATCTCGCCGTTGTGTGCGAGCATGCGCAGCGGCTGAGCGAGCGGCCATGACGGGAAGGTGTTCGTCGAGTAGCGCGAGTGCACCACCGCGAGCTCGGACATGAAGCGCTCGTCCTGCAGGTCGGGGTAGAACGGCTCGAGCTGCAAGGTCGTGACCATGCCCTTGTACCCGAGGGTGCGGGCCGACAGCGATACGAAGTAGGCGCCGAGCTCGTGCCCGGCGCGCTTGCGCAGACGGTAGGCGACGCGGTCGAGGGCGATGCCCGTCAGCGGGGCCTGTGAGTGCGTGGCGCCGCCCGCACTCACGAAGAGCTGCTCGAAGGCGGGGCGTGCCTCGTCGGCGAGCTTTCCGAGGTTGTCGTTGACCGTGGGCACCTCGCGCCATCCGAGGACGCGCAGGCCCTCGGCGCGGGCGATCTTCTCGATGCCGGCCTTCTGCTGGCGGCGTTCGCTGGAGTCACGCGGGAGGAACGCCAGACCCGCGGCGTACTCGCCGACCGGGGGCAGTTCGAAATCGGTGACCGCTCGCAGGAACGCGTCGGGCATCTGCGTGAGGATGCCCGCACCGTCTCCGGTGCCGGCGTCGGAGCCGATCGCACCGCGGTGCTCGAGGTTGCGCAGCGCTTCGAGCGCGAGCGCGATGATGTCGTGGCCTGCTTCGCCACGCAGGGTCGCGACCATAGCCAGGCCGCAGGCGTCCTTCTCGAACGCCGGGTTGTACATGCCCTGCTTCGGCGGGTAAGCGCCGGAGGCGCCGTAGGGAGGCTGAAAATACACCAGTACCGTCCTCAGATCTTCAGATGACCCGGGGACGTCATTGGCCGGGTGGATGCGATGGGGTCCGCACGGACCGGTCGGCTATCGAGCGCCTTCCGTGTCCGTGGGAGCGGTGCTTGTGGCGCTGGCTCCTGCGGCGACTTCTTCGGACGGAGGCTCACTCACGTCCACGAAATCGGAGGTATTGTCCTGCGATTCTACATCAGCGTCCAGGTCCTTCCGGCCGCGACCGGGCTGGTACGGCGAAGGCTCGAGTCCGGGATGACGGCGCGACTGCACCACGAGGATTGCGAGACCCACCACGATGCCGATGATCGCAGCCCACACGTTGCTGCGGAGCCCGAGGATGATCTCGCTCGGATCGATGCGGATCGACTCCCACACGACACGGCCGGCGCTGTACCAGATGAGGTAGATGGCGAAGAGCTTGCCCCACTGGAAGGCGGTCGCCTTGCGGCTCAGCCACAGGAGCACGATGACCCCGAGGACGTTCCAGATCACTTCGTAGAGGAACGTCGGGTGGAAGAGTGTGCCCTCGGGAAGGCCAGGGGGGAACGCCGAGTTGTCGGAGGGGATCTCGAGACCCCACGGCAGGTCGGTCGGGAGTCCGTAGAGCTCCTTGTTGAACCAGTTGCCGAACCGGCCCATGGCCTGCGCGAGCAGGAGTCCGGGTGCCAGTGCGTCGGCGAAGGTCCAGAAGCGGATGCCGGTCCAGCGGCAGCCCAGGTAGGCGCCGATCGCGCCGCCGATGAGCGCGCCGAAGATGGCGATGCCGCCCTCCCAGATCGCCCACACGGAGCCTGGCTCGAACGGGTTCCAGGTGTTCTTGCCCTCGCCGAAGTAGAAGTTCGGGTGCGTGAGCACGTGGAAGATGCGCGCGCCGATGATCGCGATCGGAACGGCGAGGATCGAGATGTCGATCACGACCCACGGCTCTGCCCCGCGCTTGGTGAGGCGGTGATTGGTCAGCAGCACGGCGGCGATGATGCCGGCGATGATGCAGAGCGCGTAGAAGTGGATCCGGAGCGGGCCGAGGTCGATGTACGAGACCGGAGGACTCGGGATGCTGGCGAGCACGCCGCTGAAGGTGCTGTGGAGCGCGAGGGACATGATTGCGATTCTAGTTCTCGTGTGCGGGGCGCGACGACGACGTGCCGACGGCCAGGTTTCGGGTGACCTCCGCGAGGGCGGGGATGCCCCCGTCGCGAAGGGCTCGGACGAGTGCAGTGCCGACGATGGCGCCGTCCGCATACTCGGAGACACCGGCGATCTGCTCGGCGGTCGAGATGCCGATGCCGACGCAGGCGCGGATGCTGCCGTGTTCACGGAGGCGACCGACCAGGGTGCGCGCCGCCCGATCGAGCTCGGTGCGCTCCCCCGTGATGCCCATGGTCGAGACGGTGTACACGAAGCCCGTCGATGACTTCACGACGAGTGCGAGACGCTCATCGGTCGAGGTGGGGGCCGCGAGGAAGACGCGGTCGAGACCGGTCCGCTCGCTCGCGGAGATCCACTCGCCTGCGACATCGGGGGTGATGTCGGGAGTGATGAGCCCCGCCCCGCCGGCCGCCAGCAGATCGTCGGCATAGCGATCGACACCGTACTGGAACACCGGGTTCCAGTACGTCATGACCAGCACGGGGACATCGGTGGCGGCGGTGATGGCCCGGACTGCCGTGAAGAGGTCCTTCATCTTGAACCCGTTCGCGAGCGCGGCGGTCGTGGCCTCCTGGATCACGGCGCCATCCATCACGGGGTCGCTGTACGGCGGGCCGAGCTCGATGATGTCCACGCCGTTCTCGGCGAGGGCGATCGCTGCCTGGATGCTGGTCTCGAGATCGGGGAAACCCACGGGGAGGTACCCGACGAATGCGCTGCGACCCGCCTCGTGTGCGGCGGCGATCGCCTGTTCTACGCGGCTCACAGCTCCGGCTCCCCCTTCGACGCCGCCTGCTCTTCGGCGCTCTCCTCGGCAACGTCGTGCGCCAGCGCTTCGGCGTCGTAGAGGTCGAAGTACCGTGCAGCGGTGTCCATGTCCTTGTCTCCCCGGCCCGACAGGCAGATCGCGATCACGGCATCCGGCCCGAGCTCACGCCCGATTCGCAGCGCGCCGGCCAGCGCGTGCGCCGACTCGATCGCGGGGATGATGCCCTCGGTGCGGCTCAGCAGTCGCAGCGACTGCATGGCCTCGTCGTCGGTGGCGGGAATGTACTCGGCTCGTCCGATGTCGGCGAGCCAGGAGTGCTCCGGACCCACGCCCGGGTAGTCGAGCCCGGCCGAGATCGAGTGCGACTCGATCGTCTGTCCGTCCTCGTCCTGCAGCACGTAGGTCTTCGCGCCGTGCAGGATGCCCGGTCGTCCGCGCTCGATCGACGCGGCGTGACGGGGCGTGTCGACGCCATCGCCTGCGGCCTCGACGCCGTAGAGCCTGACGCCCTCGTCGTCGAGGAAGGCATCGAACATGCCGATCGCGTTCGACCCTCCGCCGACGCACGCGACGACCGCGTCGGGCAGGCGTCCGACCTCGTCGAGCAGCTGCTGGCGGGCTTCCTCGCCGATGATCTTCTGGAAGTCGCGCACCATCGCGGGGAACGGGTGCGGGCCAGCGGCGGTGCCGAAGATGTAATTGGTGTTCTCGACGGTCGCGACCCAGTCGCGGTAGGCGTCGTTGATGGCGTCCTTCAGCGTGCGGGATCCCGACGTGACGGCGATGACCTCGGCGCCCAGCAGGCGCATCCGCGCGACGTTGAGCGCCTGGCGCTCGGTGTCGACCTCGCCCATGTAGATCGTGCACTCGAGCCCGAAGAGCGCGGCCGCGGTGGCCGTGGCGACTCCGTGCTGGCCTGCGCCCGTCTCGGCGATCACGCGCGTCTTTCCGAGGCGTTTGGTCAGCAGCGCCTGACCCAGCACGTTGTTGATCTTGTGCGAGCCGGTGTGGTTGAGATCCTCGCGCTTGAGGAAGACCCGCGCACCGCCGGCGTGCTCGGCGAACCGCGCGACCTCGGTCAGCGGCGACGGGCGTCCCGCGTAGGAGCTGAGCAGAGACGACAGCTCGGAGCGGAAGGCCGGGTCGGCGATCGCGTCGGCGTAGGCCGCGGAGAGCTCGTCGATCGCGGCGATCAGCGATTCGGGCATGTACCGTCCGCCGTAGTCGCCGAACAGTGGACCATGCTGATCACGCAGGCTCATCACGCCTCCAGGAAGCTCTTGAGAGTGGCGACCGGGTCGCCCGTGACGAGCGCCTCACCGATCAGGACGACGTCGGCACCCGCAGAGCGGTAGTGCGTGACGTCTGCGGGGGTGAGCACGGCGGACTCGGCGATCTTGACCGCAGAGTCCGGGATGCGCTCGACCAGGCGGCCGAACAGGTCGCGGTCGAGCTCGAGGGTCTTGAGGTCGCGAGCGTTGACCCCGATCAGAGGCGCGCCGAGGTCGATCGCGACCTCGAGCTCGTCGGCCGAATGAGTCTCGACCAGAGGGGTCATGCCGAGCTGCGTGATGAAGCCGAAGAGGTCGTCGAGGACTGCGCGCTCGAGTCCGGCGACGATCAGCAGCACGAGGTCAGCACCCGCGGCACGCGCCTCGAGCACCTGGTAGCGGTTCGCGATGAAGTCCTTGCGGAGCACCGGCAGTGAGACGCGGGCGGTGACCGCCTCGAGGTCGGCCAGGCTGCCGCCGAACCGGCGCTCCTCGGTGAGGACGCTGATGGCCGAGGCTCCCCCGGTCTCGTACAGCGACGCCTGCAGCGCAGGGTCGGGGATCTCGGCGAGGGCGCCACGAGACGGGCTCGCGCGCTTTACCTCGGCGATGATCTTGACCCGCTCGGCAGGAGCGAGGAAGGAGAGTGCGTCTTTTGCGGCGGGGCGCGCCAGAGCATCGCGCTCGACCTCGGCCAGCGGCCGAGTGAGTGCGCGACGTTCTGCGTCAGCGACTGCGCCGGCCGTGAGGTCGGCGAGGACCATTAGTGCGCCTTCGGCGAGTACTTGGGGCCCTTCACGCCGTAACCGGCCTTCGCGAGCAGCCAGCCCACGAGCGCGCCGATCGGGACGATCGCGGCGCCGACCCAGATCAGGGCGACCCACACGGGGCTGAACTCGGCGAGGCAGAATGCCAGCGTGCCGATCGTGAAGCCCGCAAGCATGATGATCACGGCGGTCCATGCTGCCGGCGAGTGTCCGTGGCCGGGGTCAGCGATCGGGTTGGTCATGGTCTCCTCCGGGGGACGACGTGGTGGGTCGGTTCAAGTCTATCGGGGTCATCGTGTGGGGTCGGTTCCGCGAGACAGGTCGTCCCACGAATCGATCGCGTCCACAGGGCCTGCAGCGGCTTCGACGTGCGCGGCATCCGTGCGGTAGCGGCGTCCGCCCGTCTTCCAGCGACGCCAGGTGAGCAGGACCACGAGTGAGGCTGCCAGCAGGACGACCCACCCGATCAGCGTCATCACCGGCCAGGCCGAGAGCTCGATGCCCGCGACGACGTCGGCGATCGCCGAGCTCCCCGCGAGGCCGGTGGTCTCGGTGACCGTCGGTCCGACCGCGCTCAACGGCTCGGAGAGCAACAGCTGGAAGGTCGTCCATCCGAGGAACAGGGCGCTGGCAGTACCGAGCACGCCGAAGACGAGACGGACGACCGGGCCGACGATCGACAGGGCGATGCCGAGCGCGAGCACGGCCAGGCTCAGCGGTGCGAGAAGCGGCAGCGCGGAGGCTCCCGGAACCAGGATCGCCTCGCCGGCATCCGCACGCTCTACGGTCAGCCAGGTCTGGGTCGACGAGATGATGCCGATCGCCCCGGAAAGCAGGAAGCCGGAGACGGCGATGGAGCGGCCTCGACGGGCGAAGGTCATGCGGAGGCTCCCCCATCGACGGCCTCGAGGTCGTTCGAGTCGAAGCAGGTCCGTGTGCCGGTGTGGCAGGCGGGCCCGGTCTGGTCGACGCGAAGCAGGATCGCATCGCCGTCGCAGTCGAGGCGGGCCTCGTGCACGACCTGGATGTGGCCGGAGGTGTCGCCCTTGCGCCAGTACTCCTGACGTGACCGCGACCAGTAGACGGCGCGACCCGATGTGAGGGTCCTGCGCAGCGCCTCGGCATCGACCCACGCGAGCATGAGGACCTCTGCCGTGTCCCACTGCTGCACGATGACGGGGGCGAGCCCGTCGGCGTTGAACGCGACCTGAGCGATACGCTCCTCGATGTCGGTCATCGGACGATCACTCCCTCGGCGCGCAACGCGTCCTTCACATCGCCGACGGTGAGAGCGCCGGTGTGGAACACGCTCGCGGCCAGCACTGCATCAGCCCCGGCCTTGATGGCAGGTGCGAAGTCATCGGCCCTGCCCGCTCCGCCGGATGCGATCACCGGCACGGATGCCGCCTCGCGCATGAGCTTCACCAGTTCGAGATCGAAGCCGTCGCGCGTGCCGTCGGCGTCGATCGAGTTGACCAGGAGCTCGCCGGCACCGCGTTCTGCGGCTTCCCGCGCCCAGTCGAGCGCGTCGAGAGTCGTCTGTGTGCGTCCACCGTGCGTCGTGACCACGAATCCCGAGTGCGTCGTGTCTGCACGCTTGACATCGAGCGAGAGCACGAGCACCTGCGCACCGAAGCGATCGGCGATCTCGCCGATGAGCTCCGGTCGTGCGATCGCGGCGGAATTGACGCCGACCTTGTCGGCACCGACCGAGAGAAGACGCGCCACGTCGTCGACGCTGCGCACTCCCCCGCCTACCGTCAGCGGCACGAAGACCTGCTCCGCCGTGCGCTGCACCACGTCATACGTCGTCGCGCGGGCATCGACGGTCGCTGTGACGTCGAGGAAGGTGATCTCGTCCGCGCCCTGCGCCGCATAGTGCCGCGCGAGCTCGACAGGGTCGCCCATGTCACGGAGGTTCTCGAAGTTGACGCCCTTGACGACGCGCCCGTCGGCGACATCCAGACACGGGATGACTCGGCTCGCGAGGGTCATCAGAGCCTCGCGTTGTGGATCGCCGTGACGAGGATCGCGCGGGCGCCGAGCGCGTACAGCGCGTCCATCACGGGGTTGACGCGCGCCCGCGCCACCATCACGCGAACCGCGACCCACTCCGGGTCGCGCAGCGGCGAGACGGTCGGCGACTCGATGCCCCCGGCGATCTTCACCGCGTCGTCGAGGAGCGCCAGCGGCAGGTCGTAGTCGATCATCACGAAGCGGCGGGCGACCATCACTCCGCGCAGGCGACGCAGCAGCGTCTCGGACCCCTCGGCGTCCTGCGGACCGGCGATCAGGACGGCTTCGGACTGGAGGATGACAGGACCGAAGACGTCGAGCCCCGCCTGACGGAGTGTGGTGCCGGTCTCGACGACATCCGCGACGGCATCGGCGACGCCGAGGCGCACGGCCGACTCGACCGCGCCGTCGAGCGGCACGAGGTCGACCGCGATGCCGCGCTCGTCGAGGAAGGCGTCGACCAGCCCGGGGTACGAGGTGGCGATACGGAGCCCGTCGAGCTCGGAGACGTCGGTGTAGCGGCCGGAGGGCGCAGCGAAGCGGAACGTGGACCCGGCGAATCCGAGCGCCTCGATCTCGCGTGCACCCGGCATCCGGGCGTCGAGCAGGAGATCGCGCCCCGTGATGCCGACGTCGATGGCCCCCGAGCCGACGTAGGTGGCGATGTCCTTGGGGCGGAGGTAGAAGAACTCGACGTCGTTGTCGGTGTCGACGACGTGGAGGGTCTTGGGATCACGACGACCGGCATAGCCGGCCTCCGCGAGCATGTCGGCGGCCGTCTCGGAGAGAGAGCCCTTGTTGGGAACAGCAATGCGCAGCATGGGATGCCTTCAGATCGAAGCGAGTGGGGCGGAGCGCTTCACAGATGTCGGTAGACGTCCTGAAGGCTCAGGCCCTTCGCGATCATCATCACCTGCACGTGGTAGAGCAGCTGGGAGATCTCCTCGGCCGCGGCCTCATCGGACTCGTACTCGGAGGCCATCCAGACCTCAGCGGCCTCTTCCACGATCTTCTTGCCGATCGTGTGCACACCGCCGTCGAGCTCTGCGACCGTCCCCGATCCCTCGGGTCGGGTCTCGGCCTTGAGGCTGAGCTCGGCGAACAGCTCGTCGAAAGTCTTCACGATTCCAGGCTAGCGGCTCTGGCGCGGTCCCTGAGCCGAGTGACGGCCGCTTCGACGTCATCCGCGCCGTACACGGCGGACCCGGCGACGAATGTGTCGGCCCCCGCGGACGCAGCCGCCTCGATGGTCGCATCCGAGATGCCGCCGTCGACCTGCAGCCAGACGTTCGACCCTCGTCGCTTCGCCTCATCGGCGAGGGCCCGGAGCTTCGGCATCGTCTCGGGCATGAAGCCCTGACCACCGAAACCGGGCTCGACGGTCATGACGAGGATCTGATCGAACTCCTCGAGGACGCTGTACAGGCCCTCCGCGGGTGTGTCGGGCTTGATCGCGACGCCCGCGCGAGCGCCCATGCTGCGAAGCGTGCGGGCGAGCGAGATAGGGTCGGCGGCCGCCTCGAGGTGGAACGTGACGCTCGCCGCTCCCAGCTCCGCGTAGCCGGGGGCCCATCGCTCGGGGTCGGTGATCATCAGGTGCACGTCGAGCGGGATCGGGCTGGTCGCCTGGATCCTCTCGACCATCTGCGGTCCGAAGGTGAGGTTCGGAACGAAGTGGTTGTCCATGACGTCGACGTGCGCGAAGTCGGCCGTGGCGATCTTCGCGAGATCACGCTGCATGTTCACGAAGTCGGCGGCGAGGATGCTGGGGTTGATGCGCGGTGCGCGGGGAAGATCCACGTCTCTAGTCTCCTTCTTCGGCGTTCGCGCCGCTCGGCTCTGTCGCACTGCGCTGCAGGAGCGCGAGGAACATGGCGTCGGTGCCATGACGATGCGGCCACAGCTGCACGCGCCCCGACCCGTCGCGCCCGAGGTCGATCGGCGCTTCGGAGACGCCGGCGATCACTGCTCGCGCATCGAGTTCCGTGATGTCGCTGCGTCCTCTGAGCACCTCCTGCACCACGCCCGTGGTCTCGGCGAGATGCGGAGAGCAGGTCGCGTAGGCGACGATGCCACCGGGGGCGAGCGCGTCGAGCGCGGAGCTCAGGAGCTCGACCTGCAGCGGAACCAGCTCGGCGACGTCGGCCGGACTCTTGCGCCACCGCGCCTCAGGGCGCCTTCTCAGCGCCCCGAGACCGGTGCAGGGAGCATCGACGAGGATGCGATCGAACACGCCGCTGTGCGAGGCGCCGAAAGAACGGCCGTCCTCCTCGTGCACCACGACGTCTCCGGGCACGGCCTTCAGCGCGTTGCGCACGAGCCGTGCGCGCGCCGGGACGACCTCGTTGGCCTCGAGTGTCACTTCGTGCCCTCGGGCGATCGACGCGAGCAGCGCGGTCTTGCCGCCCGGGCCTGCGCAGAGGTCGAGCCATCGCTCGCCCTCCGCGATCGGCGTGGCCCCGGCCAGTGCGAGAGCGACCAGCTGGGACCCCTCGTCCTGCACGCGCACGGTGCCCCCGGACTCGGAGATCACCCGATGCGGGTCTCCGCCCGGCGAGCCGTACGCCGTCGGTGCATAGGGCCGTCGCGGCTCGCCCGGTTCGGCGAGACCGGGCAGCGCCACGAGCGTCACCTCGGGCGAGGCATTGTCCGCGTGGAGGAGGTCGTCGAGCTCATCGGCCCTGCCCTCGGCCGCCAGCGCGCGGCGCAGAGCGCGGATCACCCACACCGGATGCGCCGACCGCAGAGCGAGTCGCTCGTCATCCGAACGGGCGGAGGCCTCGATGCGCTGCTCCCACTCCCCTGGCGTCTCGCGCGAGATCCTACGGAGGACGGCGTTCGCAAAGCTCGAGGCGCCCCGGCCCTGCACCTCGGCGACCAGGTTCACGGACTCGTTCACGGCGGCGTGCGAGGCGACCCTGGTCGCGAGCAGCTGATGGGTCGCCAGTCGGAGAGCATCCAGCACCGCCGGATCGATCTCCTCGGCAGGACGGTCGGCGGCGGACGAGATGATCGCATCGTAGGTGCCGCGACGCCGGAGCGTGCCATACGCGAGTTCGGTGGCCAGCGCCGCATCCTGTGGGTTCAGCCGCGCCTCGGCGATCGCCGAGGGCAGGATCAGGTTCGCGTACGCATCCGACTCCGTCACCGCACGGAGCACGTCGTAGGCGACCCGACGGGCCGGCTGCACCGTGCGTTGCGGGCCAGTGCGCTGCGGGCCTCGCTGCTGGGCACCGCGCGACTGCGGGGTGCCCGAGGAGGACTGACCGCGTTCGCCCTGCGACGAACCACGGCGTCCCTGCGACCGGCCTCGGGGGTCTCCGCTGCGTCCGGCGTGGCGCGGACGGTCGCTCTGCTCGCCGCTCATGCTCCAGCTCGCACGTTCTCGGTGTCGCGCTGACCACGCCACCAGTCGACCGCGTTCATAGCGCCCTTTCCTGCGGGCTGCACCCGCGTCACCGACAGGGGCGCTGATGCCGTTCCTACGAGCAGCGCCGTCTTGGTCGCGATGATCTCGCCCGGCTCCAGCTCCGGACCGTCGACCGCGGGTGCCGCCTCGAGGATCTTCAGCCTCAGGCCGTCGACGCTCGTGTGCGCCCCGGGTTCGGGAGTCACCCCGCGGAAGCGCGCGAAGACACGGGCGAGCGGCTCACTCCACTCGAGCCGTCCGTCGTCGAGGGTGAGCTTCGGCGCCAGCGTCGCCTCGCCCTCCTGCGGCACCGACCGAGCGGTGCCGTCGGCGATCGCGGCGACTACCTCGGACGTCAGATCCGCGCCGTCGACCGCGAGGGCCTCGAGAGCCGCATCGGCCGTCGCCTCCGCGGCGACGTCGACGACGCGAGTGGCGAAGACGTCACCCGCATCGAGCGCGGGGACGAGCTGGAAGACGCTGGCGCCGAGCTGTTCGTCGCCGGCGATCAGGGCCCGCTGCACCGGAGCGGCTCCTCGCCACTGCGGCAGGAGCGAGAAGTGCAGATTGATCCAGCCCTTCGCGGGGGTCGAGAGCAGCGGCTCGCGAACGAGTCCGCCGTAAGCGACGATGACGCCGAGATCCACGGCGAGGGCAGCGATGGCCTCCGTGGCCTCTGCGTCCAGGCGCGCAGCCTTGATGATCGGCAGACCGAGCTCAGCGGCGACCTGGGCGACCGGCGACGGCGTCAGCACCCGCTTGCGGCCCAGCGGAGCGTCGGGTCGTGTGACGACCGCGGCGATGTCGTGCTCCGTCGCGAGGCGACGGAGGGTGGGAACGGCTGCCGACGGTGTGCCGGCGAAGACGAGACGCATGAAGGTGCTCCGGAGGGATGCGGGGGTGGATCGGGAGAGGGCTGACGGGGTTGGTCGCGATCAGAGCTCTGGGTCGAGGATATCGAGCCGAACCGAGAGCGCGCTCCGAGTCGACTTGCCCTTGCCTCGACGAGCGCTCACGGCCTCGGCGACGACCGAGGCACGGAGCGTCGTCGCGACCTTCGCCCCTGAGCCGTATTCGAAGCGCACGAGCGCACGGACACGGGGCGGATGGTCGTCGGACTCGATCGGCACAGGACCGAGAACCGCATCGGTCGGGAGCTTGAGCTCCTGCAGCGACGCCAGTGCGCGGGCGACGGCTGCCGTGGTGCCTTCGACGAGCGCCACGCGAGTGGCCGGCGGCATATGCAGCGGTGCGCGCTCGGCGAGCTCGGACCGCGCGTAACCGGACTGGTTCCACGTGGCGAGTGCCCGAGCGATAGATCCGTCGACTCCGACGAGGTGGATCGGGGCACCGGGAGCCGCGAGGGCTGCGGCATTGGACCACCAGCGCAGGCAGGCCTCTCCGATGCGGAGATCGGGGGCCTGCAGCATCCGCGGACCGTCGAGCAGGACGACCGCCCGGTAGCCGCCCTCAGCCAGCGGTTCTGCTCCGCGCGTCGCGACCACGAGCGACGGCTTGTCCGCGACGTGCTCCACAGGGTGTGCGCTGTCGGCCACGATCACACGGATGCCGGGGAACGCCTTGCCCAGTTCGTCGGCAGTGCGCTCGCTGCCCGACGAGGCGAGGCGCAGCTTCGTCGATGAGCACACAGGGCAGGTCCAGGCACGCGCGCCGCGCCCGCACCAGGCGCAGACGGGGACGGCCCCGCGATGCTTGGCACCCAGAGGGCCCCCGCAGTGAGCGCAGCGGGCAGGGGCCCGGCACTCGGCGCAGACCAGCGACGGCGCGAACCCGGGGCGGGAGACCTGCACCAGGACTGGGCCCTCCGCGGCGGCGTTGCGGGCCGAGAGGAACGCGGACGAGGGCATCCGCTGCGCCGTGGGCGCATCCATCTCCTGAGGTGTGCTCAGCACCACTCTCGGGAGGACCCGGCGCGCAGCGCGGACATCCTGCAGCCAGCCGTGCGCGACCAGACGCTCGACGTCTGTGGTGCGCGTGTGCCCGACGAAGAGAAGCGCTGAGTCCTCCTGCTCCTGACGGAGAAGCGCCGAGTCTCTCGCGTTGATGTAGGGCGCGAGCGGTTCCCCCAACAGCGGATCCCCGTCGTCCCACAGGGCGACGAGCCCGGCTCGCACGGGGGCGTACACGGCGGAGCGGTTGCCGACGACGATGCTCGGTGCGTCTTCCAGAGAGCGGAGGAATGATCGATAGCGATCGGGGTTGGTCTGCCGTGAGTCGTACCGGGCGACGGCTTCGGCGGGGACGGCGGTGGCGAGCACGGCGAGGAGCTGATCGAGATCTCGGTGATCCGGAACGACCAGGATGCTCGACCTTCCGGCAGCGAGCATGCGTGCCGCCGACGACGCGAGCAGCGCCGCCCAGCCGGGCGCGCCGTCGTGGTGCACCGGGATCGCCTCGACGGCGGCACGCCCGCCGGACTCCAGCACCTCCTCGAGACCGTCGTACGACGCGATCAGTCCGACCGCGCCCGTGAGGGCCTCGTCGGTCGGGACGACCGAGGGCGAGTCCGCTTTCCAGGCCTTCTCGACACGCACCTGTCTCTTCGGGATGACGAGTCGGAGCACGTCGGATGCCGAACCCGCCGCTCGATCTGCGGCACGGCGCGCGAGACGGTACAGCCGGTCGGGCAGCACCGACACCTGAGACACGATGCCGTCGACTTCGGACAGCGGTCGATCCGCGTCGTCTTCGGTGTCGATCTCGATGACGTAGCCGTCGATCACCCGGCCTGCCGTGCGGAGAGGCACGCGCACGCGGACTCCCGCCGGAACGTCGCCGAGCTCGTCCGGCAGCGCGTAGTCGAAGAGTCGGTCGAGCTGCGGGAGCGGCGAATCCAGGAGTACCCGCGCGATGCGTCGGCTCTGCGTCGTCGTGGTCGGAGCGCTGTCATCAGGCGCCTGGCCGTCGGAAGGCGTCGGCTCCGGCCGGTCGGAGGTCTCACGCCCGTCGGATGGCAGCGGCTCGTCGGATGGCAGCGGCCCGTCAGATGGCATCAGGCCACCTGTCAGAGGCCGGCAGCGCGTCGCAGCTCTTCAGCGCGGTCGGTGCGCTCCCACGTGAACTCCGGCAGCTCGCGCCCGAAGTGTCCGTAAGCGGCGGTCTGCGCGTAGATCGGGCGAAGCAGGTCGAGCTGCTCGATGATCGCCTGCGGACGCAGATCGAAGACCTCGCTGATCGCTCGCGTGATGACCTCGTCGGAGACCTTGCCCGTGCCGAACGTCTCGACGTAGAGGCCGACAGGACGAGCGACGCCGATCGCGTACGCGACCTGCACCTCGAGACGGTCGGCGAGTCCCGCGGCGACCGCGTTCTTCGCGACCCACCGGGTGGCGTAGGCGCCCGAGCGGTCGACCTTGGACGGGTCCTTGCCGCTGAAGGCACCGCCACCGTGTCGAGCGGCGCCGCCGTAGGTGTCGATGATGATCTTGCGTCCGGTGAGACCGGCGTCACCCTTGGGTCCGCCTGTGACGAACGGGCCCGCGGGGTTGATGTAGTACGTGATGTCGTCGAGATCGAGCCCAGTGGACGCGAGGATCGGGTCGATCACGTGCTCGCGCACCTGCGCCTTCAGCTCGTCCTGCGAGATGTCGGGGTGATGCTGCGTCGAGAGCACGACGGCATCGACGGTCTTCGGAGTGAAGCCGTCGTACCCGAGCGTGACCTGCGTCTTGCCGTCAGGACGCAGGAACGGCAGCACCCCTGACCGACGCACCTCGGTCAACCGCTCCGCGATGCGGTGCGCCGTCCACGCCGCCATCGGCATGAGCTGAGGCGTCTCGTTGGTGGCGAACCCGAACATGATGCCCTGGTCGCCCGCGCCGAGACCGTCGAGAGGATCGATCGATCCGCCGTCCCGGTGCTCCTGCGCGTTGTCGACGCCGTGCGCGATGTCCGTCGACTGCTCGCCGACAGAGATGCTGACGCCGCAGGAATCGCCGTCGAAGCCGGTTTCGCTCGACGTGTAGCCGATGCGGTTCACCACCTGGCGGACGATGGTCGGGATGTCCACGTAGGCCTCGGTGCGGATCTCGCCGGCGACGTGCACAAGTCCCGTGGTGACGAGGGTCTCGACCGCGACCCGGGAATCCCTGTCTTTCGCGATGAGCCCGTCGAGGATGCTGTCCGAGATCTGGTCGCAGATCTTGTCCGGGTGCCCTTCGGTGACGGACTCGGACGTGAACAGACGCAGGGCGCTCATCAGGGCTCCAGAACGGGGTCGGACGGTAAGAAGGGGGTGGACCCCATGATGGACCGCACCGCCGACATCAGCCGGCGGTGCGGTCATCGGACGTCACTCGACGTGACGGAGGCGGAGCTTGTCCTCGTTGATCTCGTGCAGAGCGATCGTCAGCGGCTTGTCCTCGACCGAGGAGTCGACCAGCGGACCGACGTTGTCGAAGAGGTTTCCCTCGTGCAGGTCGGAGTAGTAGTCGTTGATCTGGCGCGCGCGCTTGGCGGCGTAGATGACGAGCTCGTACTTCGAGTCGACACGGTCGAGCAGGTTGTCGATCGGGGGATCGATGATTCCGTTGGTGTGGTGTCCGGCCATGGTGGGACCTCCTGATCAGGCGACGGGATCGTCGCGAAGACGGTGTAGCGGGCGCGCGAAGATGCTCAGCGCGCAGAGCTCGAAGACAATTCTACGACCTCTGCGGCAGCGGTGGCGACGTCCTCGTTCACGATCAGGTGGTCGAACTCGTTCTGCGCGGCCAATTCGACCTTCGCGGTGCGAAGGCGACGAGCCCGTTCCTCGGCGCCTTCGGTGCCACGTCCGACCAGTCTCTGCACGAGTTCGTCCCACGTCGGCGGGAGCAGGAAGATCAGGGTCGCGGCGGGCTCGGCCTTGCGGACCTGACGCGCGCCCTGCAGATCGATCTCGAGCAGAACCGTCTTGCCCTCGGCAAGAGCAGCGTCGATCGGCGCCCGGGGAGTGCCGTAGCGCGAGCGGTTGTGCACGACGGCGTATTCGAGCAGCTCGTCTTCGGCGATCAGCCGGTCGAACTCGGCGTCTTCGACGAAGTAGTAGTGAACCCCGTCGACCTCACCGGGGCGCGCCGGCCGCGTCGTGGCCGAGACCGACAGATGGATCTCGGGATTGTTCTCGCGGATGTGAGCGGCGACCGTGCCCTTGCCCACCGCAGTGGGCCCCGCCAGGACGAGCAGGCGGCTGCGGGCGCCGCGCGGCTCGAGCACGGGGAAACGCGAGTCGAGCCACTGCGAGAGCGCGACGCGCTGACGGACGCCCAGACCGCCCAGTCGCTTGACCGGCGAGATGTGCAGCTCGTCGAGGATGCGGTCGCGCTTGCCCGCGCCGATCGCCGGGAGGGCGAGCAGGAAGTCGGTGATGCGCATCGAGCCCTCGACCGAGTCCGGATCGGCGCTCGCGCGGTCGAGGACTGTCTGCGGGGTCACGACGCGCATGGTCAGATCGCGCTTGAGCGAGGCACGTGCACGTCGCCGCTCGACGGCCTTGCGGGCGGCGGCGGCGCGATCGACCTCTGGGACCGGACGAGACTCAGCCACGGCCGGCCTCCCTGTACTCTGCGACGCGAGCGTCGATGGCGGCGACGAGGCCGGCGGGCCCTGCCGAGAGGATGCTGCGGCTCTCGCTGGCGATGACCGCTGCGCTCATCGCGCCGAAGCGGCGGTGGAGATCGGCGGGGGCGGCACCCTGCGTCCCGAACCCGGGCGCCAGGATGGGGGCCGTCGGCGCGAAACCGGCGATGCCCGCATCGGCCCAGTCGACCGTGGCGCCGATGACGAAGCCGAAGCTCCCCCACTCCCCCGCGCTCGACTGTTCCGCATTGCGGGACGAGACCACGGCGATGATGTCTGCCGACACCGCGCGTCCCGTCTCCGAGACCGCGCGCTGCAGCCCTTCTGCCTCAGGGTTGCTGGTCGCCGCGAGGACGAACAGCCCCTTGTCGTGCTGCTGTGCCAGGGCGAACGCGCCGTCCAGCGCCCCCACGCCGAGGAACGGGTTCACCGTGAGCGCGTCGGCCTCCATTGGAGACCCCGGCGTGAGCCAGGCTTCGGCATACGCATCCATCGTGGATCCGATGTCGCCGCGCTTCGCGTCGGCGATCACGATCAGACCGGCGGTGCGTGCCGCGGAGAGGACGTCTTCGAGGGCGGCGATCCCTGTGGAGCCGAAGCGCTCGAAGAACGATACCTGCGGTTTCACCACGCCGACCCGGCCTGCGGCGGCCTCGACCGTCCGCAGCCCGAAATCACGCGCCCCGCGAGCGTCATCCGTGAGTCCCCAGGACCGCAGGAGCGACGCATGCGGGTCGATGCCCACGCAGAGCGGGCCGTGCGCCGACAGTGCGGCACGGACCCGCTCACCGAAGCGTGCGCTCACAAAGCGGCCTTCCGGTCGAGCGCGTACTCCTGCAGGCTCTTGACCTGGAAGCCCTCGTGCGCCGCGTCCATTCCGCTCACCGCTGCGCCGAGGACGGCCATCGTGGTGAACAGCGCCTTGTCGGCTGCGACCGCTGCCGCGCGGATCTCGTAGCCGTCCGCACGCGCCGCTCCCCCCGAGGGGGTGTTCACGACGATGTCGATCGCACCCTCGTTGATCAGGTCGACGATGTTCGTGGCCCCCGACTCCTGGGTCTCGCTGTACTTCTCGACGACGGTCACGGCGATGCCGTTGCGCGACAGGATCTCGGCTGTGCCCTCCGTCGCCACGATCGTGAAACCGAGCTGCTGCAGGCGGTGCGCCGGAAGGATGACCGCTCGCTTGTCGGAGTCTGCGACCGAGATGAACACTGTGCCCGAGGTCGGCATCCCGCCGTAGGCGGCCGCCTGGCTCTTCGCGAACGCCGTCGGGAAGTCGCGGTCGATGCCCATGACCTCACCTGTCGAGCGCATCTCCGGTCCGAGGATCGAGTCGACCGTCTTGCCGTCTGCGGTGCGGAACCGCTTGAAGGGCAGCACGGCCTCTTTGACCGACACGGGAGCGTCGAGGGGCACGCGCGAACCGTCCTGCTCGGGCAGCATGCCCTCGGCGCGCAGCTCCGCGATCGTCGATCCCACCATCACACGGCTCGCGGCCTTGGCCATCGGGATGCCCAGCGCCTTCGAGACGAAGGGCACCGTGCGGCTCGCGCGCGGGTTCGCCTCGATCACGTAGAGCACACCGGCGCTGATCGCGAACTGCACGTTCAGCAGACCACGGACGCCCACGCCCTTCGCGATCGCCAGCGTCGCCTCGCGGACACGGTCGATGTCGGTGCGCCCGAGTGAGACGGGAGGAAGGGTGCAGCTCGAGTCGCCCGAGTGGATGCCGGCCTCTTCGAGGTGCTCCATCACTCCGCCGATGAACAGTTCGGTGCCGTCGTAGAGGGCATCGACATCGAGCTCGATCGCGTCATCGAGGAACCGGTCGACGAGTAGCGGCTTGCCCTCTTCGATGATGACCTCGCCCGCCGTGCGCACGAAGTACTCGCGCAGCGAATCGGAGCTGTAGACGATCTCCATCCCGCGTCCGCCGAGCACGAAGCTCGGGCGCACGAGCACCGGGTATCCGATCTCCTCCGCCACCGCCACCGCGCCGTCCGCGTCCACAGCGGTGCCGTGGCGGGGGGCGATGAGGCCCGCGCTGTCGAGAAGCTGAGAGAACAGCTCGCGCTCTTCGGCGATGTCGATGGCCTCGGGGCTGGTGCCCAGCACCTGGTAGCCGGCTGCCTCGATGCCCTTCGCGAGCCCCAGCGGGGTCTGTCCGCCGAGCTGGCAGACAACGCCCAGGATGGTTCCGCTGGCGGATTCCGCATCGAGGACCTCGAGCACGTCCTCGAGCGTGAGCGGCTCGAAGTAGAGCCGGTCCGACGTGTCGTAGTCGGTCGACACGGTCTCGGGGTTGCAGTTGACCATGATGGTCTCGAAGCCGGCATCCGAGAGGGCGAATGACGCGTGGACGCAGGAGTAGTCGAACTCGACCCCCTGGCCGATGCGGTTCGGGCCCGATCCGATGATCACGACCTTGGTGCGATCCGACGGCGTGACCTCCGTCTCGAAGTCGTAGCTCGAGTAGTGGTACGGCGTGAGAGCCGGGAACTCGCCGGCGCAGGTGTCGACGGTCTTGAACACCGGACGGATGCCGAGGCCATGGCGCACGCCGCGGATCTCCGCCTCCTTCTCGCCTCGCAGCTCGGCGATCTGCGCGTCGGAGAAGCCGTACTCCTTCGCGTATCGGAGTGTCGCGGCATCGAGCTCGGGCGCTGCGGCGACGATCTCGGCGACCTCGTTGATCAGCACGATCTGGTCGATGAACCACGGGTCGATCGCCGTGGCGTCGAATGCCTGCTCGACGGTCGCGCCCTTGCGCAGCGCCTGCTGCAGTGTGACGATGCGTCCGTCGGTCGGCACCTTCGAGGTCTCGAGCAGCTCTTCGACCGAACGCTCCTCGATGCCCCAGTGGAAGCTGGAGCCGCGCTTCTCGAGCGAGCGGAGCGCCTTCTGGAGGGCGGTCGCGTAGTTGCGTCCGATGGCCATGGCCTCGCCGACGGACTTCATGGTCGTGGTGAGCGTGGCGTCTGCGGCCGGGAACTTCTCGAACGCGAAACGCGGAACCTTGACGACGACGTAGTCGAGCGTGGGCTCGAAGCTCGCCGGGGTGACGCCGGTGATGTCGTTCGGGATCTCGTCGAGGCGGTAGCCGAGCGCGAGCTTGGCGGCGAGCTTGGCGATCGGGAATCCGGTCGCCTTCGAGGCCAGGGCGCTCGAACGCGAGACGCGCGGGTTCATCTCGATCACGATGATGCGGCCGTTGCTGGGGTCGATGGCGAACTGGATGTTGCATCCGCCGGTGTCGACCCCGACGGCGCGGATGATGTCGATGCCGATGTCGCGGAGCTTCTGGTACTCGCGGTCGGTCAGCGTCAGCGCCGGGGCGACCGTGATCGAGTCTCCCGTGTGCACGCCGACCGGGTCGACGTTCTCGATCGAGCAGACGACCACCGTGTTGTCGGCGGTGTCGCGCATGAGCTCGAGCTCGTATTCCTTCCAGCCGAGGATGGACTCCTCCAGGAGCACCTCGGTGGTCGGCGAGTCTCGGAGCCCCGCACCGCCGATACGGCGCAGGTCCTGCTCGTCGTAGGCGAATCCGGAACCGAGACCGCCCATGGTGAACGACGGGCGGACGACGAGCGGGTAGCCGAGCTCAGCCGCACCCTCGAGCAGATCGTCCATGGTGTGCGCGATGATGCTGCGCGCCACGTCTGCGCCGGCATCCAGCACCAGCTGCTTGAAGATCTGACGGTCCTCGCCCTTGTTGATCGCCTCGAAGCTCGCGCCGATCAGCTCGACGTCGTACTTCTCGAGGATGCCGTGGTTGTGCAGTTCGATCGCGGCGTTCAGCGCGGTCTGACCGCCGAGGGTCGGCAGGATGGCATCCGGGCGCTCCTTGGCGATGATGGTCTCGATGACCTGCCAGGTGATCGGCTCGATGTACGTCGCGTCGGCGAAGTCGGGGTCGGTCATGATCGTGGCCGGGTTGGAGTTGACCAGGATGACCCGCACACCCTCCTCGCGGAGGACACGGCACGCCTGGGTGCCGGAGTAGTCGAACTCGCACGCCTGACCGATGACGATCGGGCCGGAGCCGATGACGAGAACGGAGTTGATGTCGTCGCGCTTGGGCATTACTTGGCGTCCTTCTTGCTGGCGATGACCATGTCGCGGAACCGGTCGAAGAGGTAGTTGGCGTCGTGGGGGCCTGCGGCCGCCTCCGGGTGGTACTGCACGGAGAACGCGGGGATGTCGAGAGCCCGGAGACCTTCCACGACCTTGTCGTTCAGTCCGACGTGGCTGACCTCGACCTTGCCGTAGCCGTTCGGGCTGTCGAAGGAGCCCTCGAGAGGGGCCTCCACCGCGAAGCCGTGGTTGTGCGCGGTGATCTCGACTCGACCGGTCGACTTGTCGAGCACGGGCTGGTTGATGCCGCGGTGACCGAACGGCAGCTTGTAGGTGCCGAGGCCGAGTGCGCGACCGAGCAGCTGGTTTCCGAAGCAGATGCCGAAGAAGGGAAGACCGTCATCGAGGACCGCGCGAAGCAGCTCGACGTGATCCCCGGATGCTGCAGGGTCGCCGGGGCCGTTCGAGTAGAAGACCGCGACCGGATCGATCGAGCGGATGTCGTCGATCGTGACGCTCTGCGGCAGCACGTGCACCTCGAAGCCACGCGCGGCGAGGTTGTCGATCGTGGCCTGTTTGACGCCGAGGTCGAGGACTGCGAGGTTGCCCACCCGCTCGCCCATGGCCGTCGTCACGGTGGCGACATCGACAGAGACCTGCGCCGACAGGTTCTGACCGGCCATCTGAGGCGCTTCACGCACGATGCGCAACTGCTCCTCGGCGTCGAGCTGAGCGGCCTCTCCCGAGAAGATGCCGCCGCGCATCGAGCCGGCCGATCGGATGTGGCGGGTGATCGACCGGGTGTCGATGCCGCTGATGCCGACGATCCCGTCCTGCACGAGCACTTCGTCGAGCGAGGCGTTCGCGCGCCAGTTCGAGACGACGCGCGAGGGGTCGCGCACGATGTAGCCGGCCACCCAGATGCGTCGGGACTCGGGGTCCTCGTCGTTCATGCCGGTGTTGCCGATGTGCGGTGCGGTCTGCAGCACGATCTGTCCGGCATAGGACGGGTCGGTGAGCGTCTCCTGGTAGCCGGACATGCCGGTGGCGAAGACGACCTCGCCGATCGTGGTTCCCAGTGCGCCGTACGCGCGGCCGGTGTGGCGGGTCCCGTCTTCGAGGACGAGGACGGCGGGTTCGGGGAGGGCTGTCATGACGTTGCTCCTGTGTCGGGGGCGGCGGTGTCGTCCGAGGCGCCGGAGGCGGGGACGAGTCGCTGCAGTTCTGAGATGAAGTTCTGGGGATCTCCGTCGGTCAGACGGAGGTAGGAGTCGACGATCGTGTCGTCGTCGGTGCTCCAGGCCACACGGACCAGGCCACCGGGCTCGACCACGCGATCGATCGTGACCGTCGCACGGCCGACGCTCTCGAGACGAGACGCGGCCAGGAAGACAGTCGGTGCGCCGTCGAGGCACAGCGCCAGACCACGGTCGGTCACCGCGACCTCGCCTCGCGCGCGGTACGCGAGAGGCGACAGCGTCAGTCGCTCGAGCGGCTGGTCGTGCTTCGTGGTCGACACGTACAGCACCTCGTGGCGGTCGAGGACCTCGGCGTGCTCGGGAACCCCGAGCGGCGCCGTGAGGCCGGAGTCGCGTCGAAGTCGTCGTCGCCATGCGGTGAACATCGCGAGCAGGACGAGCGCGGCCACGGCGATCGTGATCGCGATGGCGATGTCCCTGGCGCTCATGCGTTCAGCTCCTCGACGACGGCGCCGCCGGCGACCGTCACGACCCCGCGGTGCACGGTGTACTCGACCCGTCCGGGCAGGTCACGCCCGAGGTAGGGCGAGTTCACGCTGCGGCCGTGCAGATCGGACTCCGTGAACACCCCGGCGACCGAGGCGTCGTAGAGCGCGATCTGCGCGGGAGCACCGACCTCGAGAGGCGTGCCGTGCCCTGAGAGCCGACCGATCCGCGCGGGTGCCGCACTCATCACCCGTGACACGTCCTCCCAGCCGATCAGGCCGGTCTGCACCATCGACTGGTGCACGACGCGCAGGGCGCTCTCGAGGCCCACCATGCCGTTCGCGGCGGCCTGCCACTCGCATGCCTTGTGCTCGCTCGGGTGCGGCGCGTGGTCGGTCGCGACGATGTCGATCGTGCCGTCCGCGAGGCCCTCGCGCACGGCGAGCACGTCTTCTTCGCGGCGCAGGGGCGGGTTGACCTTGTACCGGGCGTCGTACCCGCGCACGAGCTCGTCGGTCAGCAGCAGGTGGTGAGGGGTGACCTCGGCGGTCACATTGATGCCGCGCTTCTTGGCCCAGCGGATGATGTCCACCGAACCCGCGGTCGAGAGGTGGCAGACGTGCAGGCGCGAGCCCACGTGCTCAGCGAGGAGCACATCGCGGGCGATGATCGACTCCTCAGCCACCGCGGGCCATCCGGCCAGTCCGAGCTCCGCCGACACGGTGCCCTCGTTCATCTGGGCGCCCTCGGTGAGGCGAGGATCCTGCGCGTGCTGGGCGATGACGCCGTCGAAGGACTTCACGTACTCGAGCGCGCGCCGCATGATCAGCGGATCGAAGACGCAGAAGCCGTCGTCGCTGAAGACGCGCACCTGGGCGCGCGACGTCGCCATCGCGCCCAGCTCGGCGAGCCGCTCGCCCTTCTGCCCGACGGTGACCGCGCCGATCGGCTGGACCGTGGCGTAGCCTGCGGCCTCCCCGAGTGCGAGCTCCTGCTCGACGACTCCGGCCGTGTCTGCGACCGGCGACGTGTTCGGCATCGCGAAGACGGCCGTGAAGCCACCGGCCGCCGCCGCGCGGGTTCCGGTGAGGATCGTCTCGGACGCCTCGTATCCGGGCTCACGCAGATGCGTGTGCAGATCGACCAGCCCCGGGAGGGCGACCAGACCCGCCGCGTCGATGACGCGGGCGCCCGAGCGACTGAGCCCTGCGCCGATCTCGGAGATCACCCCGTTCTCGACGATGATGTCGGCGCTCTTCGCACCGAGAAGCTGTGCGCCGGTGATGACGAGGGTCTCGCTCACTGGTCTCCCCCTCGTTCGTCGTCTCGTTCTCCTGCAAGGAGCAGGTACAGCACTGCCATCCGGATGGACACCCCGTTCGTCACCTGTTCCAGCACGGTGGATCGTGGGGAATCGGCGGCTTCGGAGGAGATCTCCAACCCCCGGTTCATGGGTCCGGGGTGCATCACAATGCTACCGTCAGGAAGGCCCGCGACTCGCAGTGCGTCAAGACCCCATCTTCTGGAATACTCCCGCTCAGTGGGGAAATACGCGGCGTTCATCCGCTCGAGCTGGATGCGCAGCATCATCACTGCGTCCGGCCCCTGCGCCAGCGCCTGATCGAGGTCGTACACGACCTTGGCGGGCCAGAGCGAGACGTTCTGCGGGACGAGGGTCGGCGGGGACACCAGCGTGACCTCGGCACCGAGGGTCGCGAGCAGCCAGACGTTGGATCGCGCGACCCGCGAGTGCAGCACGTCCCCGACGATGACGACGCGGACTCCGGCCAGATCACGGCCCCGGCTGTCCGCGCCGAAACGCCGTTTGCGGATCGTGAACGCGTCGAGCAGCGCCTGCGTCGGATGCTCATGCGTGCCGTCGCCGGCGTTGACGACGCCGGCGGAGATCCAGCCGCTCGTGGCGAGCGTCTGCGGGGCGCCGGAGGCGGGATGGCGGATGACGACGGCATCCGCCCCCATCGCCTGCAGCGTCTGGGCCGTGTCCTTCAGGCTCTCGCCCTTGGAGACGCTGGAGCCCTTCGCAGCGAAGTTGATCACATCGGCCGAGAGGCGCTTCGCGGCCGCCTCGAACGAGATGCGGGTGCGCGTCGAGTCCTCGAAGAACAGGTTGACGACGGTCTTGCCGCGCAGCGTCGGGAGCTTCTTGACCTCGCGCGACTGCGTGTCGGACATGTCCTCGGCGACGTCGAGGATGCGCAGAGCGGTCTCGCGGTCGAGGGTGCGGGTGTCGAGGAGATGTCTCATGCTTCGATCGTCACCTCTTCGGCGCCGTCGTCTTCGGTGAGGCGCACGTTGACGCGCTCCTGCCGGGACGAGGGGATGTTCTTGCCGACGAAATCAGGGCGGATCGGCAGCTCGCGGTGGCCGCGGTCGACGAGGATCGCCAGGCGCACGACCGCAGGGCGACCGATCGACTGCAACGCGTCGAGAGCGGCACGGATGCTGCGTCCCGAGAAGAGCACGTCGTCGACGAGGACCACGGTGCGTCCGTCGATCCCGCCGACGGGGATGTCCGTCGGCCGCGGCGACCTGGTCGGGTGCTTGGCGAGATCGTCACGGAACATCGTGACGTCGAGCGCTCCCACCGGCACTGAGGTCTCTGCGATCTCGCCGATGACGGCGGCGAGGCGACGGGCGAGAGTGACTCCGCGGGTCGGAATGCCCAGCAGGACGAGGTTCTCAGCCCCTCGGTTGGATTCGAGGATCTCGTGTGCGATGCGGGTCAGAGCCCGCGAGATATCGGCTTCGTGCAGAACGGTGCGTGCACTCATCAGCCGCTCCCTTCTCCGCCTCACAGGACGGTGTTAAAGGTTGCTTGATGCGTCCAGTCTAGCGCGCGGTCAGCGCCAGCCGAGAACGTCGCGGACGACCGCCTGGGAGGCGGGCGATCCGTCGTTCGCGATACCGCGCAGGGATTCGTGCGAGAGCATCGCTCCCTCAGCTCCCGCCGCCGCGGTGATCTGCTCGAGCGCTGCGGCGACCCGCGGCGCCGCCGCCCGCGCATGGGTGGCGTCACCGCGTGCGGACATGTGAGGGAAGACGACGAGTTCCGCGACGCCGGCGGCCACCGGGCGCGCGGAGGCGACGACCAACGTCGGCGGAAGCACATGCTGGAGCGCGTGCGGCATGGGGAACGGCAGCTCGTCGGTCAGAAGGCCGCGCCACCAGCTGCGATGCGAACGCTTCTCGTCACCGATCTCGAGGGCTGTCGCCGTCCACTCCGAGCCGCGCTCGCGCAGACTCTCGGCGAAGCCGTCGGCTCGGGCCTCGAATCCCTCCTCGGTGAGGAAGTCGGCGGCGATCCGCACGAGGCGCTCAGAATCGGAGCGCACGATCCACCGAGCACCGCGCCATGGTCCCTTGTACTCGAGCCGCGACGTGCGTGCGTCACGGCCGGAACCCTGCGGGTGCGGGGAACGCGGCACGTCAGCTTGCCTCGCTGAGCACGGCGTCGGTGACCTCGTCGATCTTCGTCGAGCGGATCGGGTGACCGCTGGTCGAGAGGCAGCGACCGGTCTTCAGGTCCCACTTCCAGTCGTGCATGCTGCACGTCAGGATGCCGTCCTCGTCGACTTTCCCGGTCTTCGTGAGGTCGGCGCGCAGATGCGGGCAGCGACGCTGCACGATCCAGTCGCCGACTTCGGCATCCTCGGTCTGGTCGGTCTGCTCCTGATACCAGTTCTCGACGTACTCGATGCGGTCGACCGAGAGACACTTGAGGAACGTCGTGAGGAACTCGTTGAATTTGCCGCTGCGTCCGACCTGGAACTGCATCGACAGGAAGATCGAGTTCGACCAGTCGATCTCATGGTCGCGGATGTTCGTCGAGACGAGATCGGCGGGGATCGTGTACCAGTAGATGCACTCCTCGCCGGCATACTCGCGCACCTTGGCCCGGGGGAAGTCGACGACCATGTCGAGGTCGCCGATCTTGAACCGGACGCACCCGCCGACGCCGAGACGGATGGTGCGCGACTTCTTCAACAGCGGCTCCCACCAGCCCTTGAGTGCTTCGAGGATCTCGGCGGCGGGAAGGACCTCGGCGCGCGACGCCTCCTCGTCCCGGATCTCCTGCTGCCGCGACGACCGCTGCTCCTCGAGGTAGTCCCACTTCTCGTCGAAGATGTGGGCGAGCTCCGCCTCTGTGTAGAGCGACTGCTCCGTGGCCACGTCTCCTCCGTCGACCGTGACGACCGTGCCGGGGACGAACAGGTGACCGTCGTACTGCGGAGACAGCTCGTTCATGTGCGCGAGGAACTGCTTCTGATCCGTGAAGATGGACTCGCCGTTGCGGCCGATCCCGTTGAAGTCGAAGAGATCGTCACGGAGGAACATGGGCGGCCCTGCCATCGGGAAGACGTGCGGGGCATCCACTTTGTCGATGTAATACATCGCTCGCTTGTTCTGGGCGTCGCGCTTGAGCTTCGCGAAGTTCTGCTTCGCATCCATCGGCAGGTCGTAGACCATGGGCCACCAGATGGCCCCGGACACCTGCGTGAAGTATGCATCGGGCTTCCCGAAGTGCAGGAGCGTGTCGAGATCGAGAGGATGCGAGTCATTCTGGTTGAGGATCGACGCGGTGCCGTCGTCGACGCTCAGCGACGAGTCGCCGATCGGGCCGTCGCTCGGGGCGCGCAGCGGCGTGATCATGATCTTCAGCTCGCCGCGCTCGATGATCTCGCCGGCGGGCGCGTAGGTGATGTTCGTGTAGCCGAGCGCCCTGATGTCCTTCTCGAGGTCATCGATCGGGTACTCGGGCAGGAGCACCTCGATGTCCTTGCGGATGTACCGCTCGAGCAGCCTCGGGTCGAAGTGGTCGCGGTGGCGGTGTGAGATGTAGAGGAAGTCCGCCTCACGTCCGAATCGCTCCCAGTCGAGCCCCCTGTTGTCGGGGAACGGGAACCAGGAGCCGAAGAACGAGGGCCCGAGAACGGGGTCGCAGATGATGTTCCCGCCGACCGTCTCGATGAACATCCCGGCGTGGCCGAGTCCCGTGATCCGCATGCATTCCTCCTGAAGTGAACCGTTCGATTCTACCGATGGGCCCCTGAGCGGAGGCGGTGACCGGGCCGGAACAAATCACCGATCCTCGAAGAGACCCTTGATGTCGTCGGCCGTGATGGACTGCGCGAACAGCTCGTCGTCGTCCATGACGGCGGTGAAGAGACGGGCCTTGCGCTGCTGAAGCTGCAGGACCTTCTCCTCGATCGTTCCGGTCGAGATCATCCGGTACACGAACACCTGACTGGTCTGCCCGATCCGATGCGTGCGGTCGATCGCCTGCTCCTCCGCAGCCGGGTTCCACCACGGATCGAGCAGGAAGACGTAGTCGGCCTCCGTGAGCGTCAGACCGAAACCTCCGGCCTTCAGGCTGATCAGGAACACCGGCTGCTCCCCCGCCTTGAACGCGTCGATGACCTGCTCCCGATGCCGCGTCGATCCGTCGAGATGCGCGTACGGGATGCCTGCCGCCTCGAGGCGTGCGGCCGCGAGATCGAGGAAGGAGGTGAACTGGCTGAAGACGAGCGCCCGGTGACCCTCTGCCTGCAGCTCGATCACCCTCTCGAGCAGCGTGTCGAGCTTGCTCGATCCGATCTCCGCATCCGCCTCGTCGACCAGACCGGGAGCCAGGCTCAGCATCCTGAGGAGAGTCAGAGAACGGAAGACGATGAACCTGTTGCGGTCGAGATCGTCGAGGAGCCCGAGAACCTTCTGCCGCTCGCGCTGCAGCACCACGTCGTAGAGCGCCCGATGCTCGGGGCTCAGTTCGACCTCGAGCAGCTGCTCCTGCTTCGCCGGCAGATCCGAGGCGACGAGCTCCTTGGTGCGCCGCAGCATGAGGGGCCTGACACGACGACGGAGCTGGGCGAGGCGCCGGGCGCGATAGTCGCCGCCCTCTTCGTTCTCGGGGACCTTGCCCTTCTCGATCGGCTGGATGTAGCGGTCCCGGAACTTTCGTGCAGACGGGAACAGTCCGGGAGCCGCGAGAGACAGCAGCGACCACAGCTCCGACAGGCTGTTCTCCATGGGAGTGCCGGTCACCGCGTAAGTCACGTCGGATCGGAACGTCGCGATGGCCCGGTGCAGACGCGTCTTCGGATTCTTGACGAACTGGGCCTCGTCAAGGATCAGTGCCGCCCACTCGACGGTGCGGAACTCCTCTTCGTCGAGTCGGGCGACCGTGTAGGAGCTCACGACGAGGTCGGCTGTCTCCGCCGCGGTGCGGAGAGCGTCCGCGCGCCTGCCGCTGGTGCTGTCGACGATCGACACCCGCAGCCCAGGAGTGAACCGAGCTGCCTCAGAACGCCACGTGCTCAGCACCGAAGTGGGAGCGAGCACCAGGAACGGACGCGTCTCGCCCTGATCCTTCGCGTGCTGGATGAAGGTCAGCAGCTGCAGCGTCTTGCCGAGACCCATGTCGTCGGCGAGGATGCCGCCCATCCGGTGCCGCCACAGGAACGCGAGCCAGTCGAAACCGGTCTTCTGATAGGGGCGCAGCTCGGCCTGCACGCCCGCGGGCACCGGCGTCTCGGGAACGCCGGTGGCCTGACGGAGCCCCTCGGCCGTGGCACGCCAGTTGACCGCGGGCTCTGCCTCGTCTGCGAGGTCTTCGAACTCCTCCCAGAGATCGGTCTGGTATCGGCTGATCCGCGGCCCGGTCTCCCATTCCTGCAGCTCACCGGCCTCTTCGATCAGGTCGCGCAGGCGATCCAGAGCCGGGTGGTTGAGCGAGAAGTACCCGCCGTCGGCGAGCAGCAGCTTCTTGCGGCCCTTGCTCAGCGCGGTGAACAACGGACCGAACGGGATCCGCCTGCCGTCGATGGTCACGAGGATGCCGAGATCGAACCAGTCCGAGTCCGTCGTCTCGACCGTCGTGACCTTCACTTCTGGGACGCCGGTCAGCTCGCGGTACTCCTTGGGGGCGCCGACCGATTCGACCCTCACGCCCACCGCCTCGAGGGCGGGGACGCCTTCGGCGACGAACGCCGCGGCATCGATGTCGTGGAACGAGCCGGCCGGCCGGAAGTTCGTCGCCCGGAACTCCTGCCAGGCCTCCTCGATCCGTGCTCGCGAGCTGGTCTCCGCGGCGGCGTCGCGCACGGCTGCGTCCGTCCAGGCGAACGGCACCCGACCGAATCGGCCATACGACCATTCGAACGAATAGCTGACGACGTCGCCGCGTTCGTAAGTGATCGTCAGGACGGGCTTCGGATCCGGCACCTCAGGCAGCGAGACGGCGCCGACCGTACGGACCACACCGCGCCTCGCGAGCAGCGGGTAGGCGTCGGAGATGAACGCCTGCTCATCGGAGGCCGGGACGACGATCGCATCGGGAGCGGCGAGCAGCGCGCGGATCTGCTCGCTCAGGGGTGCCTCCGCGAGCACGATCTCGATGCGAGGGCCGATCAGTCCCGCCGAGTAGACGCCGGTGCGGCCGATCGGGTGCACCACGGATGCGGCGACGGGAGCGCCGTCGATCTGAACCTCGGCGGTGACGGACAGCGCACCGTCGTCGACACGTGTGATGCGCGCCGACACCTCCGCCGACGTGGCGAGGCGCACGGATGCGCTCTTCTGGCTCGCGACGAGAGGGATTCCGAGCTCCGCACCCGAGCGGAGCTGGCCCCACAGCAGCGGCGACTCGACCTGATCGAGCACCAGCCAGTCGCCGGCGTTGCCGGAGAGCAGTGAATCGCGGGAGATGCTCAGCAGGTCGCCGAACCAGCGGTTCTGCATGCGGCCGAACTGGGCGGCATCCCGGCGCACGGCATCCCATCCCGCGCCGCCCTGGATCCAGGATCCCGTCTGCGCGCTGCGCATCAGCGGACGGATCGCGAGCAGCAGCTCGCCGGTGGGCCGTGCGAGATCCCGTGCAGTCGCCGCGCGCACCGGGCGTGGACCCCAGTGGTTCTCGGACCTGGACTCCCGATGACGCAACTCGACTCCGAGCGCCAACGGCTGCGGATGCCGTGCGACGGCCGGGTCGAGCAGACTGCGCCACGACGGCGTCGCCGCAGCCGGCACCGGCGCGGGAGCGTCGATCGGCTCTGCTGGCCTCTTCAGCGCTGCGGCCTGCTCCGTGTACTCGTGGACATTCGATGCGAGCAGTGTCGCGACGACGTGCTTGCACCCGCTGCGCACCGGGCACGAGCAGCGCGTCGTGCGGACCCGCCGCGTGCCGTTCGATGACAGGAACACGATCTCGGTCTGGTACTGGGCATCGCCACTGCCGCTGACGTGGCCTTCGAGTTCGAGGAGATCCTCATGCCAGACGACGTCGAGCACATTGCCCGCACGGAAGTAGGCCAGGCCACGCTGATACCCACCCACATCCGTGATCTGCATGAGGTCGCGGAGGTCGACGTGCGGCGCGGGCATGGCCCCATCCTTCCCGCGGCCCCGGACATCGAGGTCGCTGCGGCCTGATGCCTCGCTCAGGCTGCGCGAGAGACGCGTGCGAGCACGCCGTGCACGAACGCACCCGAATCGTCGGTCGAGAACTCCTTGGCGAGCTCGACCGCCTCATCGATGGCGACCGCGGTGGGCACCGCGTCGTTGAACAGGATCTCCCAGACGCCGATGCGCAGCAGAGCGCGATCGACAGCAGGCATCCGCTCGATCTTCCAGTCGCGGCTGTGCGTGGTGATCTGCTCGTCGATCTCGTCACGGTGGTCGATGATGCCGTCGACGACCTCGCGGGCGTACAGCCAGGAGGCCTCACGGGCAGGCTCGCTCGCCGCGCGCTGGGCCTCGGCGGCCAACGTCACCGCGACCTCGTCGCCACGGACGTCGGCCGAGAACAGGATGTCGAGTGCGCGCTTGCGCGCCTTCGTGCGGGCGCTCACGCCTTACTTCTCGCGACCGAGGTAGTCGCCCGTGCGCGTGTCGACCTTGACCTTGGTGTTGGTCTCGACGAACAGCGGAACCTGGATCTCATACCCGGTCTCGAGGGTCGCCGGCTTCGTGCCCGCCGACGAACGGTCGCCCTGCAGACCCGGCTCGGTGTACGTGATCTCGAGGATCACGGATGCCGGCAGGTCGATGTAGAGCGGGTTGCCGTTGTTGAGCGCGATCGTGACCTGCTGGTTCTCGAGCAGGAAGTTCTTCGCGTCGCCGACCGTCGCCGCGCTCACGGTGATCTGGTCGAAGTCGGTCTGGTCCATGAACACGTAGCCGTCACCGTCGGTGTACAGGTAGGTGTAATCGCGACGGTCGACGTTCTCGATCTCGATCTTCGCCCCGGCGTTGAACGTCTTGTCGACGACCTTGCCGCTCATCACGTTCTTGAGCTTGGTGCGGACGAACGCGCCGCCCTTGCCCGGCTTGACGTGCTGGAACTCGACGACGCTCCAGAGCTGCCGCTCGATGCTGAGGACGACGCCGTTCTTGATGTCTGCGGTAGATGCCATGCGCTGGACTTTCCGTTTCTAGAGTCTGGGGGCCGTTCACGTCCCGGTGGACTGGGTGGGCCGACAGTCGATTCTACGGGATGAGCGCTGCGAGCTGCCGCACAGCGCTCGCATACCCGTCGACGCCCTCTCCGATCACACGGACGGCGGCGACGTCGTGGAGGTAGGAATGGTGCCGGAACTCCTCGCGGGCGTACACGTCGGAGATGTGCACTTCGGCGAAGGGCATCGCGACTCCGGTGAGTGCGTCCCGGAGCGACACGGAGGTATGGGTGAGGCCTCCCGGGTTGATGATGATCGCCGTGCAGTCCTCCCGGGCGGCGTGGATCGCGTCGATCAGCACACCCTCGTGGTTGCTCTGGATGACGCGCACCTCGAAGCCCACCGCGGCGGCGGCCTCGGTGGTCAGGCGCTCCACGTCCGCGAGCGTCGCCGTGCCGTAGACCTCGGGTTCACGGCTGCCGAGCAGGTTGAGGTTCGGACCGTTGACGAGGAGGATGCGGCGGGTCATTCGCCGATCTCCTGGTATGCGGCGAACAGCAGAGATTCATCGGGAGCCTGCAGGACAGTGGGCTTCGCGATGTCGTCGAGCAGGATGAACCGCAGCATGCCGCCGCGGCTCTTCTTGTCTCGCTGCATCGTGGCCAGCAGCTGCGGCCATGCACCGGCGCGGTAACCGGTCGGAAGACCGAGCGACTCGAGGATCGTGCGGTGGCGCTCGGCGGTGTCGTCCGAGAGTCGTCCGGCGAGTCGTGACAGCTCCGCGGCGTACAGCATCCCGATCGAGACGGCCGCGCCGTGGCGCCAGCGGTAGCGCTCGGCATGCTCGATCGCATGACCCAGGGTGTGACCGTAGTTGAGGATCTCGCGCTGCCCCGCCTCGCGGAAGTCATCCGAGACGACCTTCGCCTTCATGTCGATCGCGAGTTCGACCGCGCGCCGGAACTCGGGGGTCGTGGTGTCGACGGCCCGAGCGGGGTCGGCTTCGATGATGTCGAGGATCTCGGGCGCCCAGATGAAACCGGCCTTCGCGACCTCGGCGAACCCGGCCGTGGCCTCGTTCGGGCTGAGGCTCGAGAGCTCGTCGAGGTCTCCGATCACCGCGCGCGGAGCCCAGAACGCGCCGACGAGGTTCTTGCCCTCTGCGGTGTTGATCCCCGTCTTCCCACCGACCGATGCGTCGACCAGTCCGAGCACGGTCGTCGGCACCTGGACGACCTGCACGCCGCGCAGCCAGGTCGCCGCGACGAAGCCGGCGAGGTCGGTGACCGCGCCTCCGCCGTAGCCCACGACGGCATCCGTACGGGTGAAGTCGGCCTGCCCCATGACCTGCCAGCAGAACGCCGCGACCTCGATGCGCTTGCCCTGCTCGGCATCCGGCACCTCGGCCAGAAGCACCTCGCGAGGTCCGTTCTCGACGTCCGCGAGCAGCCGATCGCGCAGCTCCGCGGCACGGGCCGCGAGCGTCGGAGGGTGCACGACGAGGATCTTGCGCACGGCCGGATCCAGGGCTGCGGAGACCTGGTCGAGGATCCCCCGTCCGATGGTGATGTCGTAGGGGGTCTCCCCCGTCACGCTGATGGTGGTGGTGCTCATGCTCGTTCTCTCCTCCATGCCACGATGTCGTCGGCGATGCGCTGCATGGGGCGGCGCGATGTGTCGAACGTCACGGACGCCACCTCGTCGTACCAGCCTCGACGTTCTTCGAAGATCTGCGTCCAGCGCCCGACCGGATCGTCACCCGCGAGCAGCGGACGGCCGCCCGCATTGATGCGGTGCACGACGACTTCCGGCGACACGGTCAGGAAGACGACCGGATGCTCGCGCAGCAGCGCCCGCGTTCCGGCATCCGTCACCGCACCGCCGCCGAGCGAGATCACGCCTCCCGCACTCAATGCGACGGCGACCTCCGCCCGTTCGAGCGATCGGAAGTGCGCCTCGCCGTGCTCGGCGAAGATCCCGGGGATCGGGCCGTGGGCGGCGACGACGCGCTTGTCGGTGTCGATGAACGGCACACCGAGCTTCTTGGCGACGCGGCGACCGACGCTGGTCTTGCCCGCCGCCATCGGACCGACGAGCACCAGCGTCAGCTGCTCAGCCTCGCTCGTCATGCGCGATGAGCGCCGCCTCGGACGCCGGGGTCGTCTGCAGTTCGGCCGGGATGCCGGCCAGGTACCCGTCGAGGTTGCGGCGCGTCTCGCGGATGCTGTCGCCTCCGAACTTCTCGAGCACCGCGTTCGCCAGCTCGACGGCGACCATGGCTTCGGCCACGACGCCGGCGGCGGGCACAGCGCAGACGTCCGAGCGCTGGTGGTGGGCCGTGGCATCCTCGCCGGAGGCGATGTCGATCGTGCGGAGGGCGTGCGGCACGGTCGCGATGGGCTTCATGCCCGCACGGACGCGCAGGACGGTGCCGGTCGACATGCCGCCTTCGGTGCCTCCCGCACGGTCCGAGCCGCGCGAGATGCCGTCGGCCGTGGCGAACAGCTCGTCGTGAGCGGCGGAACCGCGACGACGGGTCGTCTCGAAGCCGTCGCCGACTTCGACGCCCTTGATCGCCTGGATGCTCATGAGCGCCTGCGCGAGACGCGCGTCGAGACGGCGGTCCCAGTGCACGTGCGAGCCCAGCCCGGGCGGCAGGCCGTAGGCGAGGACCTCGACGATGCCGCCGAGGGTGTCGCCGTCCTTCTTGGCGTCGTCGACTTCGGCGACCATGAGTGCGGACGTCGCCGGATCGAAGCAGCGCAGCGGGTCGGCGTCGAGCGTCTCGACGTCATCGGGCGTGGGGAGCGCAGAACCTGCCGGCACCTGCACGGGACCGATCGACAGCGTGTGACTCACGAGACGGATGCCGAGCTCGCCCAGGAACGATCGCGCGATCGCACCGAGTGCGACACGCGCGGCGGTCTCGCGCGCGCTGGCGCGCTCGAGGATCGGCCGAGCCTCGTCGAAGTCGTACTTCTGCATGCCCACGAGGTCGGCATGGCCGGGGCGCGGTCGGGTGAGCGGCGCGCTCCGACCCCTCGACTTGTCGGTGATCTCGGTGGGTTCGGGGTTCATGACCTCGATCCACTTCGGCCACTCGGTGTTCCCGATGCGCAGGGCGATCGGGCTGCCGAGCGTCTTGCCGTGGCGGACGCCGCCGGAGATGGTGAGCTCGTCCTGCTCGAACTTCATGCGCGAGCCGCGGCCGTAGCCGAGCTTGCGACGTGCGAGATCGGCCTGGATCGCCTCGGAGGACACGGGGACGCCCGAGGGCAGACCCTCCATGACGGCAATGAGTTCTGGGCCGTGCGATTCGCCGGCCGTGAGCACGCGGAGCATTGCTCTAGTCTCCCACGCGTTTCGCCCCGACTCGTTCCGCATGTCGTCGGCGGTTACAGAACCGCTCTCATGGCGGAGACCACGGCGTCTTCGCCGGGCAGCGCGACGGTCGGATCTCCGTGCACGAAGATCCGGATCTGCCGCACGGCCTGCCACAGCAGCATCCCCTCGCCGGAGATCGCCTCGCCGCCGGTCCAGGCGGTGGCGAGTGCGGATGGCCACGGCGCGTATGCGACGTCGAACAGCGCTCCCCCGCCCTCTCCGAGACGCGCGGCCGTCCCATGGTCGAGGGCCGAGCCGCTCGGAAGGGTCGCCACGGTGAGATCGACCTGGTCGGCGTCCGCGTCGAACGCGTCAGCGGTCACATCCACTCCGAGTCGCTCGCCGAGTGCGACGAGTGTCGCAGCACGCTCGGGACGACGCGCGCGCACCTCGATCGACCGGGCGCCGAGTTCGACGCAGGCGACGACTGCGGATGCCGCGGTCGCACCGGCACCGAGGACACGGATCCGATCCACGTCGACGAGGCCGTGCTCGCCGAGGGCGTCGATGATCCCGCCGACATCGGTGTTGAAGCCCTGGACGACATCCGTCAGGAGCAGTGTGTTGACGGCGCCGGTGAGCTCGGCGTGCGTGTCCCGAATGGTCGCCGCCCGATGGGCCTGCTCCTTCAGCGGCATCGTCAGCGAGAGACCGAGCCAGGAGTCGTCGAGGGACGCGAGGGCGCCGCCGAAACCGTCCTCGTCGACCTGCCGTCGTGTGTACTCCCAGTCGAGGCCGAGCACGCCGTACGCGGCCGCATGCAGCCGCGGCGACTTCGAGTGTGCGATCGGGTCGCCCCACACCGCGAGATGCCGAGGCGTCATCCGGCCGAGCATCCCCCGTCGGGGTTCTCCTGGCACCACTTCTCCCACTTCTCGACGCCCTGGAGGTGCTCCTCGTACGTCACCGAAAACTGGGTCTCGCCCGTGGCGAGGTTGATGGTGACGAAGTACAGCCACGGACCGTCAGCCGGGTGCATCGCCGCATCGATCGCGGCGTCGCTCGGGCTGGCGATCGGCGTGATCGGCAAACCCGTGTGCACGTAGGTGTTCCAGTCGTTAGGATCCTCGAGCGCCTCTGCCGAACTCGAGACGACGCCCTCGTGCAGCGAGCCGTAGCCGTACTGCGCGGTCGAGTCCATCTGCAGCTTCATGTCGATGTCCAGGCGATTCTGGATCACCCGCGAGACCTTCGGGAAGTCCGCCGTGAGGCCCTCGCGCTGGATGATCGACGCGATGGTCAGCACACGCTGCGCGTCTTCGGCGGGGACGCCCGCGGCATCCAGCGACTCCTTGGTGCGATCGACCATGCGCTGGATCACCTGCGTCGCTGTGACGCCGGGATCGAACGTGTAGACCGCAGGAAACAGCCACCCCTCGAGGTTCTGCGCGGTCACTCCGTAGGTCGCCGGGTCGGCGTCGACCGCGGCCTGGAGGTCTTCGATCGGCATCCCGAGCGACTCCGCCATACCGGGAAGCGACGACTCGATCGTCGCGCCCTCTCCGACGCTCGCCGAGTTCTCGAGCTTGTTCGCCGGGTCCTGAAGGGCCTCGAGCGCGGCCTCGGCCGTCATCTTCTCCTGAAGCCGGTAGATGCCAGGGTAGAACGTGACGGCGATGTTCTCCTTGACGAGGTAGTCGTAGAAGACCTCGTCGGTGCGGGTCACACCCGCTTCGTACAGCGCGGTCGACACGGGTGAACCGGTGTCGCCTTCCTGGACGGTGACGAGCACCTCGCCGGAGGCGATACCGGGCTCCCAGTCGGCCGGCTCACCCCACCCGAGGGCGTCGCTGATCTTGTCGCCGTACGTGTTCCAGGCCCAGAAGCCGGTGCCGACGATCCCGCCGATCACGGCGAGCACGATGATGAGCGCGACGAGGCATCCGGTGCGGCGCTTCTTTTTCTTCGGAGAGCGGCTGCCGGAATCCTCATCGGTGTGCGCGTGGAAGAGATCCTCGAGCCGTCCGCCGGAACCCGTAGCACCTGCGGCAGCTCCGGTCGCAGGAACGCCTGCTTGTGCGCCTGTGGGCACGGGCGCGTCGACGTGATCTGCGTCGGAGGCGTGCACACCCATGCGAGCTGTCGAGTCCTGGTCGCCGCGGCGCGTCACCGAGTCGGCGGCGTGCGCGTCCGACTGCGGCGCGGGACCGGTCACGGGAAGTGCGCGAGTCGCCGCTTCGGCGTCCGAGCGAGGTTCCTGCGATTCGGACGCAGGTGCAGCCCCCTCGCCACCGGGCGTCTGCGCCGCGGCGGCCTCGCGGGCGGCTCGGCGCGAACCGGGAGCCGGCGGCGTGTTGTCGACCGTCGGGCTCTGCCGCGACGGATCGGGAAGGTTCCCGAACAGGTCGCCGAGGCGGGCGTCCGGATCGTGCTGAGGTGAAGAACTCTCACGTTCGGGCATTAGCGTGGGGACTCCTCATCGAGCGGAATCGTGTCACCGGGCGGGTTTCCGGTGCTCTTCTCCGTGTCGATCGCCTGCTGCAGCAGGATCACTGCGGCGATCTGATCCACAATGCTACGAGAATTCTTCTGAGATCTGCCCGAAGAACGCAATGCGGCGTGTGCGGTGACCGTGCTCAGACGCTCGTCCACGAGACGGACGAGCGTCCCGGTGCGCGACTGCAGCGCCGCCGCGAACCCCCGCGCATCGGTCGTCGAAGCCGTATCGGCACCCTGCAGATTGACCGGAAGCCCGACCACGAACTCGAGCAGGTCGAAGTCCTGCGCGATCTCCGCGATCCGGTCGATCGCCGAGTCGTTGCGCTGCACGGTCTCCACCGGCACAGCGAGCATGCCGTCGGGGTCGCAGCGAGCGACCCCGACACGTGCACGTCCGACGTCGATACCGAGCCGCACGCCGCGGCGGAACCCGCTCACGCTGACTGCAGCTCCTGAGACACGGCCTCGAGAGCAGCCGGAAGCGCCGCCGCATCCGTGCCGCCGCCCTGGGCGACGTCGTCACGTCCGCCGCCGCCGCCGCCGAGCACGGAAGCCGCGCGCTTCGCCAGCGCACCCGCCTTCGCACCTGCCACGCGGGCGGCGTCGTTCGTCGCGACCACCACCACAGGACGACCGTTCACCACGGCGCCGAGAGCGACGACCGCAGCGTCCGATCCGAGGCGATCGCGCACTCCGAGCACCAGTTCACGTACGTCGTCGGCCGAGGCGACCTCACCGAGAGACTGTGCGGCGACCCGGAAGCCTCCGACACGTCCCGCGGACTCCGCGATGGCCGGGACCTGACCTGCGCGCTCCTTGGACTCGAACTGCGCGATGCGCTTCTCTGCCGCCTTCAGGCTCGCGGAGAGATCGGCGATGCGTTCGGCGAGCTGGTCGCGCGGGGTCTTGAGCGAGCTGGTCAGCTGCGAGACGAGAGCGCGCTCGGCGGCCAGCTCGCGGAACGCGTCCTGGCCGACAAGGGCCTCGATGCGACGGTTCGACGCTCCGACCGAAGACTCGCCGACGACGCTGACGAGACCGATCTCGGCGCTCGAACTCACATGGGTGCCCGCGCAGAGCTCACGCGACCAGGGCCCTCCGATGTCTACCATGCGCACGACGTCGCCGTACTTCTCGCCGAACAGCGCCATGGCGCCCGCCTCCTTCGCCTCGTCGAGGGTCAGGATGCGGGTCGAGACCTCGAGGGCATCGTTGACCGCGCGATTGGTGATCTCCTCGATCTCGGTGCGGGTGTCAGCAGACAGCGCCTGCGACCACGAGAAGTCGAAGCGCATGTAGCCGGCGCGGTTGAGCGAACCCGCCTGTGTGGCGGTCGGGCCCAGCGTGTCGCGCAGCGCGGCGTGCACGAGGTGCGTCGCGGAGTGCGCCTGCCGAGCGGCGCGGCGGTTCGCCGCGTCGACCACGGTGGTGGCGGCGTCATCGACCGCGACGACGCCGCGCGTGACCTCGACGGTGTGGCTGATGAGACCGGGAACCGGGCGCTGCACGTCGAGCACCTCGAGTTCGAATCCGGGTCCGACGATCACGCCCTTGTCGGCCACCTGTCCACCCGACTCCGCGTAGAGCGTCGTCTCGGCGAGCACGACCTCGGCGATCTGGCCCTCGGAGGCGCTGCGAGCCGGCTGGCCGTCGACGAGGATGCCCAGGATGCGCGAGTCGACCTCGAGCTCGGAGTAGCCGTCGAACCCGGTCTCGCCGAGCGCGCGCAGGTCGCGGTAGACCGAGACATCGGCGAGCTGGCGCTTGCGGTTGCGTGCATCGGCCTTGGCACGGGAGCGCTGCTCCTGCATCAGGGCGTCGAATGCCGCGCGGTCGACGTCGAGTCCGGCCTCTTCCGCCACCTCGAGGGTGAGGTCGATCGGGAAGCCGTAGGTGTCGTGCAGCAAAAACGCCTCGGGGCCGCTGAGCGTCGTCGCTCCGCCCTTCTTGGTCTCGTCGAGCGCGAGGTCGAGGATCGTCGACCCGGAAGCGAGGGTGCGCCGGAAGGTCTCCTCCTCGGCGAAGGCCGCGACCGACAGCGTCGACCAATCCTTCTCGAGCTCGGGGTACGCCGACTTCATGGCGTCACGCGAGGTGGCGAAGAGCTCGGGGAAGACCGGCTCGTCGACGCCGAGCAGACGCATCGAGCGCACCGTGCGGCGCATCAGGCGTCGGAGGATGTATCCGCGACCCTCGTTTGACGGCCGGACTCCGTCGGAGAGCAGCATCAACGACGAGCGGACGTGGTCGGCGACGACGCGGAAGCGGACGTCGTCTTCGTGCACGGCGCCGTAGCGGCGACCGGAGAGTTCGACGGCCCGATCGAGAACCGGGCGCACCTGATCGGTCTCGTACATGTTCTCGACGCCCTGCTTGAGGAACGCGACGCGCTCGAGTCCCATGCCGGTGTCGATGTTCTTCTGGGGCAGCTCCCCCACGATGTCGAACTCCGTCTTGCCACGGATGTTCTCGATGAAGTCCTGCATGAACACGAGGTTCCAGATCTCCAGGAACCGCGAGTCGTCGGCCGCAGGGCCGCCGTCCTTGCCGTAGGCGGGACCGCGGTCGAAGAAGATCTCGGAGTCCGGGCCGCCGGGGCCGGGCTGGCCGGTGTTCCAGTAGTTGTCGGCCCGCCCGAGGCGCTGGATGCGCTCGGGCTTCAGGCCGATGATGTCGCGCCAGATGGATTCGGCCTCGTCATCCGTCTCGTAGACGGTGACCCAGAGGTCCTTCTCATCGAATCCCATGCCGCCGTCGGCCTCTGAGGTGGTCAGCAGCTCCCACGCGTAGCGGATCGCGCCCTCTTTGAAGTAGTCGCCGAACGACCAGTTGCCCATCATCTGGAAGAAGGTGCCGTGACGCGCGGTCTTGCCGACCTCTTCGATGTCGTTGGTGCGGATGCACTTCTGCAGATCCGCGATGCGCGGATGCGGTGCGGGAACGACGCCCGTGAGGTACGGGATCATCGGCACCATTCCGGCGACCGTGAACAGCAGGGACGGGTCGTCGCTGACCAGAGAGGCCGAGGGGACGATGAAGTGGTCGTTCTTCTCGAAGTAATCGAGGTAGCGCTGCGCGATCTCCGCAGTTTTCATAGGGGTGCCAGGTGTCCTTGCGTGCTGAGTGTGAACGAGACGACGTGACCGCGTGCGATGAGGCGGTGTCAGTCGTCAGCGGGGTCGGTGAGACGTGCCTTCTCGTCGCGGTAGGAGTCGCCGATGATCGCGGTGAACTCGTTGATCCGCGCGTCGACCTCGGCGAGGATGTCGTGACCGCGCGGGTCCTTGTTCATGAAATGAGCCGCGACGAAACCGCCGATCACTCCGATCAGGAACCACAGCACGTTCTTCATGTCGCCATCCTTGCCCTTGACCCGCGAAGGCGCGGTGCCTCCATCGTATGCGGAAACGACAGAAGGCGTCGGGTGAACCCCGACGCCTTCTGCGGAAAAGCTGAACTCAGCGAGCTGCGTAGTACTCGACGACGAGCTGCACTTCACAGGTCACGGGGACCTCGGCGCGCTTCGGACGACGAACCAGGCGAGCCTGGAGCTTGTCGAGCTCGACCTCGAGGTAGCCGGGAACGGGAGGCAGGACCTCGGCGTGACCGCCGGCTGCTGCGACCTGGAAGGGCTCGGTGCCCTCGCTCTTGGCCTTGACGTGGATGAGCTGACCCGGCTTCACGCGGAAGGACGGGCGGTCGACGAGCTGGCCGTCGACGAGGATGTGACGGTGCACGACGAGCTGACGAGCCTGCGCGGTGGTGCGGGCGAAGCCCGAACGCACGACGAGAGCGTCGAGACGCATCTCGAGGAGCTCGACCAGGTTCTCACCGGTCAGGCCATCCTGACGACGAGCCTCGTTGAACGTGTTGCGCATCTGCTTCTCGCGGATGCCGTACTGCTCGCGCAGACGCTGCTTCTCACGCAGACGGACGGCGTAGTCGCTGTCAGCCTTGCGCTTGGTGCGGCCGTGCTCACCCGGAGCGTAGGGACGCTTCTCGAGGTAGCGGGCGGCCTTCGGGGTGAGCGGGATGCCGAGGGCACGGCTCAGACGAACCTTGCGGCGGTCCTGGGACTTCGTGGTCACGAAGTTTTCCTTCCGATGACGTGGTCGCGTCTTTCACGACTCACGGACGTATCGTCCGCGTTCTGCCTTGGAGCGCACGCCGGGGCGCCAGCAAGGTGTGGTGTGAACGAGGAGATGCCCGAAAACTCGGTTTCGAGCCGATCCAGTCTAACAGATCCCGACTCAGCGCCCGTCGAGGATGCGACGGATGCGTTCGAGACGCGCCGAGATGTCGCGCTCCGCTCCGAGGTTCTTGGGTTCGTAGTAGCGCCTGCCCTGCAGTTCGTCCGGCAGATACTGCTGCGGGAGGATGCCGAACTCGCTGTCGTGGGGATAGACGTACCCACGCCCGTGACCGAGTCGCTTGGCCCCCGGGTAGTGGGCGTCGCGCAGATGCAGCGGCACCCGACCGAACCCGCCGGAGCGGATGTCGGCGATCGCCGCGTCGATACCGGTGTACGCGGCGTTCGACTTCGCGGTGGTCGCCAGATAGACCGTGGCCTCCGCGAGCGGGATCCGCCCCTCGGGCATGCCGATGAAGGCGACAGCGTCGGCGGCCGCGACCGCGATCGTGAGCGCCTGCGGATCGGCGAGCCCCACATCCTCGGAGGCCGAGATCACCAGACGCCGTGCGATGAAGCGCGGGTCCTCCCCCGCCTCGATCATCCGAGCGAGATAGTGCAGCGCCGCATCCGGGTCGGATCCCCTGATCGACTTGATGAACGCGCTGATCACGTCGTAGTGCTCGTCGCCCTGGCGGTCGTAACGCAGCAGCGCCTTGTCGACGGCCTGAGCCACGTCATCGGCGGTCGCGGCAGGCACCGCACCGTCCTCGCCGTTGGACAGGGCGACGGCGGCCGCGGCCTCGAGCCCGGTGAGCGCCCGCCGGGCATCACCGGAGGCGAGCCGGATCAGCGCGGCGCGCGCGTCGTCTGCGAGGGTGACCGCACCGTTGAGCCCGCGCGCATCGGTGACGGCCCGGTCGACGAGGAGCCCGATGTCGTCGTCGGTGAGCGGTTGCAGGGTCAGAAGCAGCGAACGGGAGAGCAGCGGGGAGATCACCGAGAACGAGGGGTTCTCGGTCGTCGCCGCGATCAGCAGCACCCAGCCGTTCTCGACCCCGGGAAGCAGTGCGTCCTGCTGCGCTTTGGTGAAGCGGTGGATCTCGTCGAGGAAGAGGATCGTCGTCTGCCCGTACAGGTCGCGCTGCGTGATCGCCTCCTGCATCACCTCGCGCACGTCCTTCACACCGGCGGTGATGGCGGAGAGCTCCACGAACCGACGCCCCGACGACCGTGCGATGGCCTGGGCGAGAGTGGTCTTGCCGGTGCCCGGTGGCCCCCAGAGGATGATCGAGACCGCCCCGGGCGAGGTCGCCGCCGGATCTGCGAGGGCCACGATCGGCGAACCCGCCCGCAGCAGATGCTTCTGCCCGGCCACCTCGTCGAGGGAGACGGGGCGCATGCGCACCGCGAGGGGCGTCTGCCCGGAGAGCAGTGCGGCGGCGGAGGTCATCCGTCCAGGCTAACGCGGCGCACCGACACTGCGGGCAGGATCAGCATGCGCCGAGCGCGACGGTAGGCTCTCAGGCGACGCTGCACATTCACGTCCAGTAAGGGAGCACGCAATGGCCGGACGCGGGTCGAAGAGCGCGCAGTCGCGCACCGAAGCGGAGCGCGTGCGTCTCCACACCGCCCGCAGGGCCTGGCACGACGGGCAGATCCGCCGTCGCGTGCGCGACAACACGATCGCGAGCATCGTCGGCTCCCTGATCGTGGTGGCCGCCATCGGCAGCCAGGTGGCCTACGCGCAGGCGAATCCGCCGGCACCCGAGCCCACTCCCAGCGTCGAGCCGACCGAGGCTCCGCTCCCGACGGATACCACCGTCCCCGAGCCCGTCCCCACCGACGCACCGGTCGAATAGCACCGACGCGCCGGTCGAATAGCCCAGACGCGTCCGTCGAGCGACAGACGCGGGTCCGATCCGTGGGTCGCCCTCAGTCCTCGGTGACCGCGAGGCGATAGCCGCGTTTGACGACCGTGTGGACGAGTTCGTTCCCGCCGAGCGCCTCCCGGAGTCTCGCGACGGCCACCTCGACGGCGTGAGCGTTGCGCTCGGCTCCGGGCAGCACGCTCCCGAGCTCGGCTCGGGACAGCACTCGACCACCGGCAGAGGCAAGGGCTTCGATCAGGGCGGCCGCGGACCGCGAGAGCGGAATGAAGTCGCCCCCGACGAGCACTCCGCCGCTTCGGACCTCCACACGTCCGGCATCCGTCGGCAGGGACGGCGCCCGTCCGCCACCGAAATGTGCGATGACCGTTCGCGCGAGCGAACCGAGACGTCCTCGGTCGGCGATCGTGGTGCGCAGGTTCGCCGCATGCAATGGGGCGGCGGTGATGGGGCCGACCGATGCCAGCAGCAACCTGCCCGATTCCGCACGCCGTCTGATGGCGTCGAGCGCGCCCGCCTGCTCGGCCACAGCGATCCACGATGCCGCCCCGGGCGCCGAGGTGAACAGCACGGCGTCGGCTTCGCCCTCGGCAGCCTGCAGCGCCGAGCGTCGCACCACCTCGGGGTTCGGAGGCGGGCCCCACCGGTAGACGGTGATGCTCAGCACGTCCGCCCCGGCCGCCTCGAGCAGCTCGTCGAGTCCGTCGGAGCCTGCGCCGTGATGCTGGACGAGGATCCGTTTGCCGACCACCCCGGACGCGAGCAGGTACTCGCCGACCTCTGCTGACGTCTCGGATTCGGCGACCCAGTCTGCGGCAAAGCCGGCCTGCTGGATCGCGCCGTGCGCCTTCGGCCCGCGGGCGACGAAGTGGGCACCCTGCAGGGCATCGTCGAGCTGCGCATCCAGCCCGTGCTCGTGGGCGGCGTCCATCCACCCCCGGAATCCGACGCCCGTGGTGGCGATCACGATGTCTGGCGGCGCGGCGATCACGCGTTCGGTGCGTGCCAGCAGCTCGGCGTCATCCGCGTTGGTGACGATGCTCAGCGCCGGCGCCCGGTGGACGACGGCCCCCCGGCGTTCGAGTGCGGTCGCGAGATCCACGGAACGACGATCGGCTGCCACGATGATCGTGCAGCCGGCGAGTGCGGAGTCGAGGGTGCGCGCGGTCGTCATGTCATGCTCTCGGCGATCATGGCCGTCGTCGGCAGAAGCAGCCCCGCGCGAGCGACCTCGCCGATCACGATCACCGCCGGGTTGACGACCTGCGCCGCGGCGGCGTCCTCGACGACGTCGCGGATCGTGCTGCGGATCGTGCGCTGTCTCTCGGTGTGCCCGTTCTCGACGATCGCCACCGGCGTCTCGCCGGAGACGTGATGAGCCGCGGCGGCGGCCACCAGCCTCGGCAGCGCGGCCACCCCCATCAGCACCACCGTCGTGACCGTCGGATCGTCGAGCGATGCGAGCGCGCCCGAGGACAGGTCGCCGTGCCCGTTCACGATGTGCACAGCCGACGCGACGCCCCGATGCGTCACCGGGATCCCCGCGGCCTGCGGCACCGAGATCGCACTGCTGACGCCGGGCGTGACGGTGACTGGCACTCCTGCGGCCTCGCAGGCGAGCACCTCCTCGCCGCCCCGTCCGAGCACGAACGGGTCGCCTCCCTTCAGACGCACCACCCTGAAGCCCGAGAGCGCCCGCTCGACCAGCAGCGCATTGATCTCGTGCTGCGGCACCGGATGGTCGCCCGGACGCTTGCCGACGTCGATCACCTCGACGTGCGGTGCCAGTTCGTCGCGCAGCTCCTCGAAGGGGCCGAGACGATCGGCGACGACCACATCGGCGGCCATCAGCAGACGGTGAGCGCGGACGGTCATGAGATCAGCAGGCCCCGGGCCTCCGCCGATCAGGTCGACCCTGCCCACCCGCGCGCGCCTCATGATGCAGCTCTCTCGGGCATGCCGACGTAGACGTCCTCGCCGTCGACCTCGACCGGCCAGACCGCCAACGCACCGCCGACCTTGCCCTGCGTCTCCAGGCACTCGCCGGTGCGCAGGTCGAACACCTGCTTGTGCAACGGCGAGGCGACAGTCGGCGCATCGCCTCTGGTGCCGACGATCCCGCGGGAGATCACATGCGCTCCGCTGAAGGGATCGAGGTTGTCGACCGCGTGAACGGTGCCGTTCGGCAGCAGGAAGAGCGCCACCTGCTCCCCCTCGATGAGGGCGGCGCGACCCCGCTCGGTCTCCAGGTCGCCGAGGGAGCACACCCGCACCCCGCGTCCGGCAGCGGTCGTGATGGTCATCTGCGAACCTCCAGTGCGGTGCCGGCGATCAGGACGCCGCCGCCACGTCGTTCCTCCGGGGTCGCCGGGCGGATCTGTCCACGCTCAGCCACGTAGGCGAGAGACGGATCGGGCGTGTCCGCGGCGTTCACGAACGAGCGGAACCGCTCGAGCTTCACCGGGTCGCGGAGCGTCGCCGCCCATTCGTCCTCGTAGCGGTCGACGTGCTGCGCCATCGCCTTGTCGAGGTCGGAGCAGATGCCGAGGCTGTCGTCGAAGATCACGCTCCGGAGGCCTTCGAGACCGCCTTCCAGCTCCTCGCACCACGGCGCCGTGCGCTGCAGTCTGTCAGCGGTGCGGATGTAGTACATGAAGAACCGGTCGATCGCACGGATCAGCCCGTCGTCGTCGAGGTCGGAGGCCAGAAGCTCGGCATGCCGAGGAGAGAACCCTCCGTTGCCCCCGACGTACATGTTCCAGCCGGTCTCCGTCGCGATGACCCCCACGTCCTTGCCCCGCGCCTCCGCGCACTCCCTGGCGCACCCCGACACGCCGAGCTTGAGCTTGTGCGGCGCGCGCAGACCCCGATACCGCAGCTCCAGCTTGACCGCCATCCCCACGGCGTCGAGGACCCCGTAGCGGCACCAGGTCGACCCGACGCAGGACTTCACCGTGCGCAGCGACTTGCCGTAGGCCTGTCCCGACTCGAAGCCGGCGTCGACCAGCCGCTGCCAGATGACCGGCAGCTGCTCCAACCGTGCACCGAACATGTCGATCCGCTGGCCGCCGGTGATCTTCGTGTAGAGGGCGAAGTCCTTCGCGATCTGGCCGATGGCGATGAGCCCTTCCGGGGTGACCTCGCCTCCGGCCATCCTCGGCACGACCGAGTAGGTGCCGTCCTTCTGCATGTTCGCCATCACGTGGTCGTTGGTGTCCTGCAGCGTCGCGTTCTCGCCGTCGAGCACGTGCGCACCGACCAGCACCGAGAGGATGCTCGCGATCGCCGGCTTGCAGATGTCGCAGCCACGCCCCCGACCGAACCGCTCTACGATCCCGCTGAACGTGGTCAGCTGTGCGACCCGGACGGCGTCGAACAGCTGCCGTCTCGACAGATCGAAATGCTCGCACAGTGCGTGAGAGACGCTCTGGCCGAGTTTCGTGAGCTCCTGCCCGACGACCTTCTTGACCATCAGCACACACGATCCGCAGGTGGCGCCCGCCTTGGTGCACCCCTTCACCGCTGCTGCGTCCGTGCAGCCCTCCTCGTGCACCGCCTTGCGGATGCGGCCGGCCGTCACGTTCGAGCACGAGCACACCACGGCCTCGTCCGGCAGCTCGCCGCCCGGCGCCTCGTTGCCCCCTTCGGGCAGGAGGTAGGCGGCGGGGTCGGCCCCGAGCCTCGAACCGACCATCGGGCGCAGCGCACCGTATGCGGACGCGTCGCCCACGAGGATGCCGCCGAGCAGGGTCTGCGCGTCATCCGAGAGGACGAGCTTCTTGTATACGCCGGCCACCGGATCCGCGTAGACGACGTCGAGAGCATCCGGGGTCGTCGCCATCGCGTCCCCGAAGCTCGCGACGTCGACGCCGGAGAGCTTCAGCTTCGACGAGTCGTCGTAGCCGGGGAATGCCGCGTCGCCGCCGAGCAGTCGCGTCGCAGCGACCTCGGCCATGGCGTATCCCGGTGCCACCAGTCCGACGCACCGGCCGCCGAAGCTCGCCACCTCGCCGATCGCCAGGATGTGCGGGTCGGAGGTCGAGCACCGCTCGTCGATGATGACGCCGCCGCGGGGGTCCACGTGCATCTCGGCATTTCGAGCCAGCTCGTCACGAGGACGCACACCGACGGTGAACACGACCACGTCCGCCCGCTCGACCGAACCGTCTTGGAATTCCAGCGCGGTGACGGCTCCCGTAGCATCCGGATCCAGTCGAGTCGTGCGCGACTGCGTGCGCACCGAGATGCCACGCGCCTCGAGCAGACGCTTGAGCATCCCTCCACCCGCCGAGTCGAGCTGCGCCGACATCAGACGGTCGGAGTACTGGACGACCGTCGAATCGACGTCCATCCCCTGGAGCGCACCCGCTGCCTCCAGACCGAGAAGCCCTCCGCCGATCACGGCGCCGCGAAGCGGGCGTCCGAGCGCGCGGCCTCGCCGCTCGACGAACTGCTTGAGACGCTGCACGTCGTCGAGGGTCCGGTAGACGAAGCATCCGGGGAGGTCCGCACCGTCGACGGCCACCTTCGCGGCGTAGGAACCCGTCGCGAGCACCAGAGTGTCGTACGGGATCGTCTGGCGCGAACGAGTGGTGACCGTCTGCGCTGATCGATCGATGCGCAGGACGCGGTCATCGGCCATGAAGCGCACGCGGAAGTCGTCGAACACGGAGCGGTCGAGCTCCAGCCCTTCAGGCGTCACACCCGCGAAGAACCCTGTCAACCCCACTCGGTCGTAGGGATGGAGCCCCTCGTCACCGATCACCGTGACATGCATCGGCTTCTCAGCCCTGCTGATGAGGCTCTCGACGAATCGGTGCGCCACCATGCCTGCTCCGACGACCACGATCTCCTCCGTGGTGAGGATGGCCTCGTTCATGCTGCTCCATTCGCCGGGGGGACGTCGTGAAGGCGACGATAGGAGCACGGTGTTTCCCGCATGTGACGCGCAGTGTTTCCTGCGTCGAACGTTCTGCTCACAGATCGGTAACGGCCATTGTGAGAAGCGGTCACCACATCGGATGCTCCCTGGCGTACTAGGCTGAAGGTCGTCCTTTCCGCCTCCCGCGGGCCCTACCGCGCAAGGAGAATCACCGTGTCTGCCACAGAGCCGTCGAAGCCGACTCCCCCCGTTCCCACCCGACCCGCCGCTCCGCTGCCGCGGAAGCTGCCCAAGCCTGCCGCTGCCGCTCCGGCTGCCACCGCCGCGACTGTCAGCGCCTCGACCGCAGCAGACGTCGCCAAGTGGGGTCGCGTGTCCGAAGACGGCACGGTCGAGGTCCGCGAGGGCGAAGACTGGCGCGTCGTCGGGCAGTACCCCGACGGCACCCCCGACGAGGCGCTCGCCTACTTCGTGCGCAAGTACGACGACATCGCCTTCAAAGTCCATGCCCTCGAGCAGCGGCACCAGTCCGGCGGTGCGTCCGCCGGCGATCTCGTGAAGCAGGCCGGTCATCTGGTCGACGAGGCGACGGATGCCGCAGCGGTCGGTGACCTCGCCGGACTCCGCGAACGGCTGAACACGCTGACCGCGTCGCTGTCGGAGGCGACCGCGCAGGAGGCCCAGAAGGCCAAGGAGCTCGTCGACCAGGCCGTCGCCGAGCGCACAGCCCTGGTCGAGCGCGCCGAGGCTATCGCCGCGCGCGATCTGTCGAAGGTGCAGTGGAAGCAGGTCACGGCCGAGCTCGGCGAGCTCTTCGACGCCTGGCAGGCACATCAGCAGAACGGTCCTCGCCTGTCGAAGAGCGTGTCGCAGCAGCTCTGGAAGCGATTCCGTGACGCGCGCGGCACCGTCGACAAGGCCCGCCGCGCCTTCTACTCAGAGCTGGACGACACGCACAAGAGCGCCCGAGACGCGAAGACCCGTCTGGTCGAACGCGCCGAGGCCCTCGCTCCGCGCGGCGTCGACGGCATCCCGTCCTACCGGAACCTCCTCGACGAGTGGAAGGCCGCTGGCCGTGCAGGCCGCAAGGCGGACGACGCTCTCTGGGCACGGTTCAAGGCCGCGGGTGACGCACTGTACGCAGCACGCGCTGAGCAGTCCGCCGCGGAAGAGGCCGAATCCGGTCCGAAGATCGAGGCACGCCAGGCACTCCTCGAAGAGGCCAAGGCAGTCGCCGACGAGCCGAACATCAAGCGCGCCCGCGCGCTGCTCACCGGCATCCAGCGCCAGTGGGACGAGCTCGGTCGCATCTTCCCGCGTGAGAAGGAGCGTGCACTCGATGATCGCCTGCGGACGATCGAACAGGCGCTCAAGGCTCGCGAAGAGGTCGACTGGAAGAAGAACAACCCCGAGACCAAGGCACGCGCCAACGACATGAGCTCGCAGCTGCTCGAAGCCATCGAAAAGCTCGAGGCCGAGCTCGCCGCGGCAGAGAAGTCGGGTGACAAGAAGGCGGCCAAGACCGCAGCGGATGCTCTCGAGGCACGCCGCACCTGGCTCAGCGCCCTCGGAGGCTGACCCTCTCCACAGATCCACGGATCGACTCGAACGCGGGATGCAACGCGCCAGACTGGCGGGATGCATCCCGCGTTCCTGTATCTGCCCGGTGGCCGGCTGACCGTCCCCGAGCTCAGCGCCGCTCGGCTCGACGGTCACCTCGTAGAACTCGGTGAGGGGTACATCCCCGCCGATCTGATCGAGAACGCGAGCGCGCGAGCCGCCGCGGTCGCCTGTCTCATTCCCGCGGAAACCGCGGCGTCAGGGCCGACGGCGGCCTGGATCCACGGTGCCGGTGACGCTCCCCCCGCACGCCACCACATCAGACGAGCGGTGCAGAGGCGGATCAGACCTGCGGTGCCCGCCCGTGTCACCCTGCACGACACCGCACTGCCCGCATCCGATCTCGTCTGGATCGGCGGAGTGCCGGTCATGACGCCCGCGCGCACCATGACCGACCTCGCACTCGGGCTCTATCGCGACGAATCGCTGCGGCGCTGGATGGTGCTGCTGTCGCACGTCGATCCGCAGCTGGTCTCTGAAGCGCTCTGTGATCTGGAGGCGCTGTCGCGGGTACCGGGAAAGCGCGCCGGCCGCGGAGCCCTCGAGAGGCTGCTGGTCAGGACGATGTGACGCGATAAACGTCGTAGACCGCATCGATGCGTCGAACGGCGTTCAGCACCCGATCGAGGTGCACGGCGTCGCCCATCTCGAACACGAAGCGGCTGATCGCGAGGCGCTCGTCCGTGGTGCTGACCGTCGCCGAGAGGATGTTGACGTGGTGCTCGCTGAGCACGCGGGTGACATCCGAGAGCAGGCCGGACCTGTCGAGCGCCTCGACCTGGATCTGCACGCGGAAGACGCTCTTCGTCGTCGGCGCCCAGGACACCTCGACGAAGCGATCCTCCTCCCCGGCGAGGGCCTTGACGTTGGGGCAGTCGGTGCGATGCACCGAGACGCCGCTTCCGCGTGTCACGAAGCCCACGATCTCGTCACCGGGAACGGGTGTGCAGCACTTGGCGACCTTGACGAGGATGTCGGAGGCGCCCCGCACCAGCACACCCGAGTCGCCGGCACGCGGCTCGCGGCTCGGCATGCTGCCCGGGAGGTCGATCGGTCCGGTGGCCGGGTCGGTCGCCGCGACGAGCGCCGTGACCTTCTCGAGCACCGACTGCGTCGACACGTGGCCTTCGCCGACCGCGGCGTACAGCGCCGAGACGTCTTCGTAGCGGAGCTGGTGGGCGACCTCGGCGAACGAGTCCTGGCTCATCAAGCGCTGCAGGGGCATGTTCTGGCGGCGCATCGCGCGGGCGATGGCCTCCTTGCCCTGTTCGATCGCCTCTTCGCGCCGCTCCTTCGTGAACCATCCGCGGATCTTGTTCCTGGCGCGGGTGCTCTTGACGAAGCCGAGCCAGTCCTGGCTCGGACCTGCATCGGGGTTCTTCGACGTGAAGACCTCTACGACGTCACCGCTCTTGAGCTCGGACTCCAGCGGCACGAGGCGGCCGTTGACCTTCGAGCCCATCGTGCGGTGGCCGATCTCGGTGTGCACGGCGTACGCGAAGTCGACCGGAGTCGCTCCTGCGGGGAGGCCGACGACACGCCCCTTGGGTGTGAAGACATAGACCTCCTTCGCCCCGATCTCGAAGCGGAGGGAGTCCAGGAACTCACCGGGGTCGGCGGTCTCGGCCTGCCAGTCGGAGATGTGTGCGAGCCAGGCCATGTCGCTGTCCGACGCACGGACCTCGGCCTTGCCGCCGTTCATCCGCTCCTTGTACATCCAGTGCGCGGCGACACCGTACTCCGCCTGCTGGTGCATCTCGTGCGTGCGGATCTGGATCTCGACCGTGCGCCCGGACGGACCGATCACCGTCGTGTGCAGGGACTGGTAGAGGTTGAACTTCGGGGTCGCGATGTAGTCCTTGAAGCGCCCGGGAAGCGGCGTCCAGCGCGCGTGGATAGCGCCGAGGACGGCGTAGCAGTCGCGCACGGACGCGACGAGCACGCGGATGCCGATGAGGTCGTAGATGTCGTCGAACTCGCGGCCTCGGACCACCATCTTCTGATAGACCGAATACAGCTGCTTCGGACGCCCGACGACCTTGCCGCGGATGCGCAGATCGCGGAGGTCTTCGTCGATCTCCTCGACGACCTGGGCGAGATACTTCTCGCGCTGCGGGGTGCGCTGAGCGATCAGATTGTGGATCTCGTTGTAGATCTTCGGATGCAGCACCGCGAACGAGAGATCTTCGAGCTCGGATTTGATCGCCTGGATGCCGAGGCGGTTGGCCAGCGGCGCGTAGATCTCGAGCGTCTCCTTGGCCTTCTTCGCCGCCTTCTCGGGCGGGACGAAGCCCCAGGTGCGCGCGTTGTGCAGGCGGTCGGCGAGCTTGATGAGGAGTACGCGGATGTCCTTCGACATCGCGACGATCATCTTGCGAACCGTCTCGGCCTGCGCGCTCTCGCCGTACTTGACCTTGTCGAGCTTGGTCACGCCGTCGACGAGCATGGCGACCTCGTCGCCGAACTCGGCCGTGAGGTCGGTCAGCGCGTAGCCGGTGTCCTCCACGGTGTCATGCAGAAGCGCTGCGGCGATCGCGCGCGGCCCGAGGCCCATCTCTGCGAGGATCTGCGCGACCGCAAGCGGGTGCGTGATGTACGGCTCGCCGCTCTGGCGCTGCTGCCCCGTGTGCTTGTCCTTCGCCACGGTGTAGGCGCGCTCGATGACCGCGAGATCACCCTTCGGATGGTTGGCCCGCACCGTCCGGATGAGGTTGTCGAGGTCGTTGACCCTGGGCGCGCGGGAGAAGATACGGGGAACCAGTCGTCTCAGGCTCGATCCCTGCGACGCCGTCTGCGGTTCCGCCATCCGCTCACCTCCGAATCACATCAGTTTACGCGTGCTCTGCGGGGCGCGGCCCGCAGAGCGGGAACGATCAGACCTCTACTGCGGCTTTCTCGCGAGCCTCGCGCACCTTCTCATCACGGGCCTTGATCTGCGGCTCGTTCTCACGGAAGAGCGAGTACAGCGGCGCAGCGACGAACAGGGTCGAATACGTCGCGACCAGGATGCCGACGAAGATCGACAGTGAGATGTCGGTCAGCGACTCGGCACCGAGCCAGAAGGCTCCGATGAAGAGCACCGCGCCGACCGGCAGTGCGGCGACCACGGAGGTGTTGATCGAGCGCACGAGCGTCTGGTTGACGGCGAGGTTGACCGATTCTCCGAAGAGCCTCGCCGAGTTCTCGCCGTCTTCCGTCGTGTTCTCTCGGATCTTGTCGAACACGACGGTGGTGTCGTACAGCGAGTACGACAGGATCGTCAGGAAGCCGATCACGGCCGCGGGCGAGATCTCGAAGCCGGCCAGGGCGTAGACGCCCACCGTGATGACGAGAACGTCGAGGAGTCCGATGATCGCCGCGGCGGACATCTTCCAGGTACGGAAGTAGATCGCGAGGATCAGGAAGGTCAGCGCGAGGAAGATCGCGAGGCCCCACAGCGACTGCTTGGTGACGTTCTCACCCCAGGCCGGTCCGATGAACGACGACGTGACGCTCTCGGGCTCCACGCCGTAGGCCTCTGCCAGGGCGTCGGAGACCTGCTGCGTCTCCTCCGCGCTCATCTGATCGGTCTGGACGCGGATGTCGCTGCCGCTGACGACGACGACCTTGGTCGCCGCCCCCGGCACGACGGACTGGACGGCATCCGTCGCGGTCTGCTGCTCGGTGGAGTCCGGCGCCTGGACCGTGAACTGCGACCCGCCGGTGAACTCGATCGAGAACTGGATCGGGCGGATCAGCGGCACGAGAGCGGAGCCCGCGACCAGGATGATCGCGATGATGAACCACAGGCGGCGCTTGCCGACGAACGGGAAAGACGTCTTGCCCGTGTAGAGGTTGTTGCCGAACTCGTTCATGGAAGCCATCACGCGTCCCCCTCACTTCCGGTGCTGGTGGATCTGTCACCGGCGAGTGCTTCGGCGCGCTTGCGCTCTGCGATGGTCTGACGGCGATCTGCCTCGCCGCGTGAACGGGCGTTCTTCGCTCCCCTGCCGGCCGTGGCCGTCGAGACCTGACGGAACTGCGAACGGCTGCGATAGACGGCGCCGAGCGACTCGGGGTCGAGACCGGAGAGCTTGTGACCGCCACCGAAGAACTTGGTCCTCGCCAGCAGCTGCATCACCGGGTGCGTGAAGATCACGAAGATGAACACGTCGATGAGGGTCGTGAGGCCGAGCGTGAACGCGAAGCCCTTCACCGTGGCGTCCGCGAGGATGTACAAGACGACGGCGGCGAGGATGTTGATCGACTTCGAGATGTAGATCGTGCGCTTGGCTCTGCCCCAGCCGTCTTCGACCGCCGAGGTGATCGATTTGCCGTCGCGGAGCTCGTCTCGGATTCGCTCGAAGTACACGATGAACGAGTCGGCCGTGAATCCGATCGACACGATCAGACCGGCGACACCCGCAAGCGAGAGGCGGAAGCCGAGTCGCCAGGCCAGGATGCAGATGATGACGTAGGTGAGCACCGCCATCACGGCGATCGACGCGATGATAACGGATCCGAGCGCTCGATAGACGATGAGCGAGTAGATCGCGACGAGGGCGAGACCGATGAGTCCTGCGATCAGACCGATCTGCAGCTGCTGGGTGCCGAGGGTCGCCGAGATGGTGTCGGAGCTCTGCACCGTGAAGCTCAGCGGCAGTGCTCCGAACTTGAGCTGGTCGGCGAGGGTGGTGGCTGTCTCCTGCGTGAAGCTGCCCGAGATGCTGGGGCGGCCGTCGAGGATCTGGCCGTTCATCACCGGCGCGCTGATCACGGTGCCGTCGAGGACGAAGGCGAACTGGTCGCGGGGCGACAGATTGTCGAGACGGTTCTGGTTCAGACGCGTGCTGACCTTGCCGAACGCCTCTGTGCCGTCGCCGTTCATGGTGAGCTGCACCAACCACGCGCCGGACTTCGGGTCACGGCCCGCGGTGGCATCCGTGATCGCCGTTCCGGTGAGCTCCGTCGGGCCGAGCAGGTACTTGGCTCCCCCGGTCGGATCGCAGGCGATGAGCGGTTCGTCCTGCGGAGCGCTGGAGGGGTCGTTCTCAGGGTTGGCGCAGTCGTAGGCCTGGAACTCGGCGGCGAGCCTGTCGGTCACCCACGACATGTCGCTCGCGTCGGTCGGCTCGGCGGTCGGAGTGTCGCTGACCGAGTCGTCCGGCGTCGGGAACGCGGTCTCGTTGCCGTCCTCGCCCACGAAGGTGTTCGCGCCGGCGGTCGTGTACAGCACCGGGCGGAACTCGAGCTGAGCGCTCGACTGGATGCGCTCACGAGTCTGCTGGTCGGCGACGCCCGGGATCTGGACGACGATGTTGCGGCCACCTTCGGTGGTGATGTCGGCCTCTGCCACACCCGACGCGTCGACGCGCTGACGGATGATCGCCGCGGCTTGGTCGAGCTGCTCCGACGAGGGCGCTGCTCCGTCCTCGGTCTCGGCGCTGAGCACGATCTGCGTTCCGCCCTGCAGGTCGAGCGCGAGCTCAGGTGCCCACGAGCTCTGCTTGAAGACGTAGACGCCCAGTGCGTTGATGCCGAAGAGGAGGCCCGTCACCAGGACGAGACCGAGAAGGACTCGCCAGGCGTGACGGACCGGGGAAGAAGTGGCCACGTGTGATCAGCTTTCTTAGATGCCGGAGTGCCGAGGTGGTGCAGCGGTGAAGACTATTTGTCGTCGGCGTCGCGCTCGAGACGACGACGGGTCTCCTCGGTGGTCTCGATCGCCGGAGCGTCGTCGAGAGGTGCATCGTCGACCACGACGACCGAGTCGTCGGCCTCGTCGATGACGGCGTCCTTGGGCTCCACGATGCGGAGGATGGCCTGGCTGTGCACCTCGATGACCGTGCCGGGAGCGATCTCGACGAGAGCGGGCGAGTCGAGGTCATCGTGGTCGTAGGCGACGATCGTGCCGTAGATGCCGCCCTGCATCAGGACCTTGACACCGGGAACCGTCTTGGTCGCCTTCTCTTCCTGCTCCGCCTTCATCTGCTTCTGGCGCTTGCGTCCGTTGACGAACATGAAGACGACGAGCACGGCGAGAAGGCCGAAGAGGAGGATTTCCATGGGCATGGTGACTGGGGGCCTTTCTCAGGTGCGCGCACCAGAAGACGGGCGCGCAGTTCTATCGGGGGAAGTCTTCAGCGATTATAGGTCATCAAGGCGAAGCGCCCCGTCCGGATGCACCACGCCGAGGTGCGCATAGGCTTCCGGCATCGCGACGCGGCCGCGGGGCGTCCGCCCGAGGAAACCGATCCGCACGAGATACGGCTCGACGACGCTCTCGACCGTCTCGGCCTCTTCTCCGACCGCCACCGCGAGCGTGCTCAGGCCCACGGGGCCTCCGCGGAACCGTCGCACGAGGGCCTCGAGAACGGCCCTGTCGAGCCTGTCGAGCCCGATGGGATCGACGTCGTAGAGCTCCAGCGCCGCTTGCACGCCGTCGAACGAGGCCGCCCCTCCCCCGTGCACGAGGGCGTAGTCCCGCACACGCCGCAGCAGACGGTTCGCGATGCGGGGCGTGCCGCGCGACCGACGTGCGATCTCGGAGAGCGAATCACGGGGGACGTCGACTCCCAACATCTGCGCCGAACGGGCGATGACCCGCTCGAGCTCGGGCTCGTCGTAGAACTCCAGATGGCCGGTGAAGCCGAAGCGGTCGCGCAGCGGATTGGGCAGCAGGCCCGAACGGGTCGTCGCGCCGACCAGCGTGAACGGCGCGAGGTCGAGCGGGATGCTCGTCGCGCCCGCACCCTTGCCCACCATGATGTCGATGCGGAAGTCCTCCATCGCGAGGTACAGCATCTCTTCCGCGGAGCGCGCCATGCGGTGGATCTCGTCGATGAACAGCACCTCGCCGGGCACCAGGCTCGACAGCAGCGCCGCGAGATCGCCGGCGTGTTGGATCGCGGGGCCGCTCGAGAGACGGAGGGGGCGCTCGCTCTCATGAGCGACGATCATCGCGAGCGTGGTCTTGCCGAGACCGGGAGGGCCAGCGAGCAGGATGTGGTCGGGAGGCCGGTTCTGGATGCGCGCGGCGTCGAGGAGCAGCTGCAGCTGACCGCGCACCTTCTGCTGGCCGACGAACTCGCCGAGACTCGTCGGGCGCAGTGCGCCTTCGATCGCGAGCTCCGTGTCGTCGGAGGGCTCCGTGGCGTCGAGGGCCTCAGACACGGGCCGGTCCCAGAAGCGCCAGGGTGCGTCGCAGCAGCGGTGCGACGGTCGCCCGCTCGGCGTCGGTGGCCTCTGCGGCAGTCTGCGCTGCTGCCTCGGCGGCGACCTTCTCGGACCACCCGAGGCCGACCAGAGCCGCGGTCACCTGATCGACCACATCGACGGGCCCGCTCGCCGCCTGCTTCGACGACGAGCCCACCGGGTGCACCTTGCCCGCGAGTTGGAGCACGATGAGCTTGGCCGTCTTCGGTCCGATCCCGGAGACGCGTCGGAACGGCGCGTCGTCTTCGGCCGTCACGGCGTCGGCGATCTGATCCACGGTGAGATGCGACAGCACACCGAGCGCGGATTTCGGCCCGACGCCCGTCACGCTGATCAGCAGCCCGAAGATCTCGAGTTCACTGCGGTCGGCGAAGCCGAAGAGCGACAGCGAATCCTCGCGCACGATCAGACTCGTGTGCAGCAGCAGCCTCTCGCCGACTGTCGCGGTGTGGGCCACGTCTGCGGGGACCGCGACCGAGAACCCGACGCCTCCGACATCGATGATGACCTGATCGGCGGTCGAATGGAGGACGGCGCCGTGCAGCGAGGAGATCATCCCCTCAGCCTACGCACCCGGTCGTATATATGTTCGAGCGACACGCTCCGCGTCGGCCCAGGCGCGCTGGGCGGGCGTGAGAGCCCCCTGCCCCGGCGCACCGGCGGCTCCTCGACGCCAGGCATGGCACAGTGCGATGGCGAGGGCATCCGCGGCGTCGGCGGGCTGAGGAGGAGCATCCAGACGCAGGATCCGCGCGATCATCGACTGCACCTGCCGCTTGTCCGCCGAGCCGTATCCGGTGACGGCCGCCTTCACCTCGCTCGGAGTGTGCGTGGCAGCGGGAAGGCCCGCCTCGGCGGCGAGCAGCAGTGCCACGCCACTCGCCTGCGCCGTGCCCATCACGGTATGGGTGTTCTGCTGAGCGAACACACGCTCCACAGCCACGGCATCCGGGTCGTGCGCCGCGATGACCTCTCGGATGCCCGCCGCGACGAGGGCGAGCCTCTCACCGATCGGCAGATCGGGCGCCGACCGGATGACGCCGACGTGCACGAGCGTGCCGCGGCGCGACCCGTCGACGTCGACGACCCCCACACCGCAGCGGGTGAGGCCGGGGTCGATGCCGAGCACACGAAGCGAGGAGGTCACTCCCCCAGGCTATGCGTCGTCATCGCCTGCGGACGCTCGCCGCGCCTACGCGTCGTCGTTCTCGAGCTCTGCCTGCACGTCGGCGGTGAGATCGAAGTTGGTGAAGACGTTCTGCACGTCCTCGCTGTCCTCGAGCGCGTCGATGAGGCGGAAGATCTTGCGCGCGGTGTCGGCGTCGATCTCGACCTTGAGGTTCGGCACGAACTCCACGTCGGCGGACTCGTAGTCGATGCCGGCCTCCTGCAGAGCACTGCGGACGGTCACGAGATCGGTCGCCTCGGTGATGATCTCGAAGCCCTCTGCGTGGGGTTCGATCTCTTCGGCGCCCGCTTCGAGGGCGGCCATCATGACGTCGTCCTCGGTCGTCCCCTCGGAGCCGACGACGATGACACCCTTGCGGCTGAAGTTGTAGGCGACGCTGCCCGGGTCGGCGAGAGTGCCGCCGTTGCGGCTGAGCGCCGTGCGCACCTCGGCCGCTGCGCGGTTCTTGTTGTCGGTCAGACACTCGATCATCATCGCGACACCGTTGGGTCCGTAGCCCTCGTACATGATCGAGGTGTACTCGACGGCTTCGCCGCCGATGCCCGCTCCGCGCTTCACCGCGCGGTCGATGTTGTCCTTCGGGACGGACGTCTTCTTCGCCTTCTGCACGGCGTCGAACAGCGTCGGGTTTCCCTGCAGGTCGGCTCCGCCGAGCTTGGCGGCGACCTCGATGTTCTTGATGAGCTTGGCCCAGGACTTGGCGCGCCTGGAGTCGATGATGGCCTTCTTGTGCTTCGTGGTGGCCCACTTGGAATGCCCGGACATAAGTCTCCGCTCGTCGTATCCGCCCGTGGGCTCGGCCCAGGGCATCGTCCATTCTATCGAACCATGCACGCGCAATGCGGCTGCACACGTGTCGACGTACACCGGCCGACCGCTGATAGCGTCGATCGGATCAGCCGACCGCAGAGGACTCACGCGAGCATGACCTCAGGAGCCGACCGCCTCCGCCCGGAGTGGGCGTCGCTGCCCCCCGCCCTCCGATCGGCGGTCATCGGAGCGATCGGCGGCCGGTTCGTCTCCGACTCCCCGGCACACGGCGGCTTCAGCGCCTCGTACGCCGGCGTCGTCGTGACGACCGTCGGCCGCGCTTTCGTCAAGGCATGCGGTGTCGACTGGCACACCGACTCCCTGCAATTCCTCCGGGAGGAGATCCGCGCCGTCTCGATGCTCCCGCCGCATCTGGGACCCTCAGTGCTCACGACGATCGAGACGGATGCCGGTGCGGCGCTGGTGCTGGAGGCGATCGACGGCCGGCACCCGGGAGCACCCTGGACCAGCGGCGATCTCGACGCGGTCGCTGCGAGCATGGCTCGACTGTCCGGCACTCCCGCTCCTGAGCAGATGGAGCGGGCGGAAGACAGGATGATCCCGGGCTTCACGCGCTGGGCGCAGATCGCGGAGGATCCGCTCCTGCTCTCCGGGCTGCCGTCGCCTCTGCGCGCGCAGGTTCCGGTTCTGATGGAGGTCGAGAAGGGTGTCCGTGACGCTCTCCACGGCGACGCCGTCGTGCACGACGATCTCCGAGCCGACAACATCCTGATCTGCGAGGGTGAGGCGCGTCTTCTCGACTGGCCGCACGCCCGCCGCGGCGCACCCTGGGTCGATCTCCCCTGCTTCCTCCCCAGCGTCGAGGCATCGGGCGGTCCGCGATGCGAGGACGCGTGGCGGATCTTCGAGGTGCACGGCGCACCGGCGCAGCACGCTCTGCTCCCTGTCATCTCGGGATTCGCATCATTCCTCTGGTTCAACCAGGCGCAGCCCGAGGTCCCCCAGCTGCCGGGCCTGCGCGCGTTCCAGAGACAGCAGGCACTTCCCGCGCTCCGGTGGCTGACGAGCCTGCTCACGGGCACGACGGCGGAAGGCATCCCTCTGGCGTGAGGAGGATCCCGGGTGTAGTCCTGACTCATGGACGACAGCGTCGATGATGACAGGATCCGCGGCTTGGACGCCGCTCACCGCGCCGCACTCGAGTTCCTCGGCTCTCTGGAGGACAGACCGGTGTGGCCGCGTGCGACTCTCGCGGAGATGCTCGACGAGTTCGGCGGACCGTTGCCCGCCGAGGGGATGGACACCCGGGCCGTCATCGACGAGATCGTGTCACGGGCGGATCCCGGCCTCGTCGCGATCCCCGGCGGGCGCTTCTTCGGATTCGTGATCGGCGGCACGCACCCCGCCGCTCTCGCCGCCGACTGGCTCGTCTCGGCATGGGACCAGAACTCGGGTTCGGCGCTGCTCACTCCGACGACCGTGGCGATGGAGCGCGTGGCCGGGCGGTGGATGCTCGACATCCTCGGCCTGCCCGGGACTGCGAGCGTCGGCTTCGTCACGGGAGGCCAGATGGCGAACTTCACCTGCCTCGCGACGGCCCGCAACGCCGTGCTCGCCCGAGCGGGGTGGAACCTCAGCGAACAGGGGCTGCGGGAATCTCCGCCGATCCGGTTCGTCGTGGGCGCCGACCGCCACGGGTCGATCGACCGAGCGGCCCGCTTTCTCGGGATCGGCCGGAGCGAGATCACCGTCGTCGAATCCGACGGCGAGGGGCGCATGCGCCCCGAAGCACTGAGCCGAGTCCTCGACACCGGCTCAGGACCGACCATCGTCTGTCTTCAGGCCGGCGAAGTGCATACCGGCGCGTTCGACGACTTCGCCGCCCTCGTGCCGATCGCTCACGAGCACGGCGCCTGGGTGCACATCGACGGGGCGTTCGGCCTGTGGGCCGCGGCATCAGAGTCGCTGCGGCCGCTCACGACGGGCATGTCCGACGCCGACTCCTGGGCCACCGATGCGCACAAGACCCTCAACGTGCCCTACGACTGCGGGATGGCCATCGTGCGCGACCCCGCCGACTCGATCGCCGCGTTCCGCACCGGCGGCGACTACCTGATCTACACGAGCCTGGATCCGTGGGACGTCACCCCCGAGCTGTCGCGTCGCGCGCGCGGCGTCCCCGCCTGGGCAGCGATGCGCGGCATGGGGCGGGACGGAATCTCCCGACTGATCGACCGACTGCACGAGAACGCGGTCGCGATGGCCGCGGGGCTCGCCACGATCGACGGCATCCGCATCCTCAACGCCGTCGACTACACGCAGGTCATGTTCCGACTCGACGACGACGATGCGACCCGCGCCCTGGGCGTGGCCGTCCTCGTCGAGGGCACGGCCGCTCTCACCGGCGCCGAATGGCGAGGTCGCGCAGCGCTGCGCTGCTCGATGTCGTCGTGGGCGACGACCCGAGACGACATCGACCGCACGGTCGGTGCGATCCGGACCCTTGTGGCCGGGTGAGCAGCGCCCTGTCCGATCACTCGCCCTCGGCCGGCAGCCCGACCTTGGGCCGCGCCCACGAGCGACCGCGGGTGTCCTTCAGGATGTCGTACTCGACGTCGACGTGCGGTTCGATCGCGCTGTACTTGTCGTTCGGCGCGCCGATCACGAGCTGGAAGCCGAGTCCCCGCCAGGCGCCGATCGCACGCTTCGTGAAGTGGGCGTCGGCCTTGATGAGGGCCTCGTCCATGAACACCGGCGCGTACCGCGGACGTGCAGCTCCCGCGTCGCCGAGCTGGTAGCGCAGCGCGGCGCCCACGATGAACGCGACGAGCTCCTGCGACTCTCCGCCCGATTTCTCACCGATGTGATCGTAGAGTGCGACGTGCTCCCGCGTCGTGGCATGGATTCGTTCGGCACTCACCCTGACGTGGTTGCGTACGTCGATGAGCTCGGCGAAGTCCGGCGCGGTCCGCCGCATCCGACCGATGAGGCGACTCATCCTCCGGTAGACGCTCTCACGATCGGCATCCGTCGTCGCTGCCTCGATGAGGCTCCGCACGTCGCGCAGCTCCCGGCGGAATCGTCTGCGCGCCTCGGACTGGTTCTCGCGCGGGGTGATCTGCAGGCGGTGCTCGTCGTCGTAGAACGGCAGGTCCTCCATGATCCTGTTGATCGGGTCGATGCGGTTCTTGATCTCGCGCACCGAGCGTCCGAGAGTCGAATCGAGACTCGTCAGATCGTTTCCGGAGAGCTTGAGCAGGCTGTCTCGCCACTCGGCCTCCAACTCGTGCAGGCCGTTGGTCTCGAGCGCCTCGAGGATCCCCTCGAACTCGGCGACGGACTCGTCCGGGTCGGGCAGGATCGTGAGGGTGTCCCAGCGCTCGAGGAATCCCGTCATCAGGCGTCGCATCTGCTCACGCTGGTCGGCGTGCGCCGCGGCTGCCGACGTGCGATCCTCCATCAGCCTCGTCGCCGCAGTGCGCAACGCGGAGTCGAGGTGGGCGAGTCGCTCCGACGCGGTGACGCTGACGGCCGAGTCCGCACCGAGGAAGCGCGCGTCGAGGAAGGATCGGTGCCGATCCTCGACCGTGACCTCGGACGCCTCCGCCGCATCGACGATCCGCTGACATGCGTCGACCTGGTCGGTCACCTCGACCCAACGATCCTGGGCGAGCGTGAGATCGCCGCCGAGACGGGACTTCTCATCCCGCAGACGGCCCGCACGCTTGCGGAGGTCCTCGGCACGAGAGCGCAGCTCGGCGATCTCCGGGTTCTCGTCGGTGACCTCCGCCTCGACTGCGAGCCAGCGTGCGCGTTCCGCCGACACGGCCTCGACATCGAGCTGATCCCAGGTGAGGTCCTCGATCTTCGCGTGCGCCTTCGCTGTGGCCTCGATCCGATCGAGACCGGCCTCGGCCTCGGCAGCAGCCGAGGCCGCAGTATCCCGTCGGCTCTCCAGCTCGCTGATCTGCTCGTCGAGCTCCCGCAGACGACGTGCGTTCGAGAACCCGAGCATGTTCGCGCGGCCGTGCCCGCCGTGCGACCCGCGGTCGCCCTGCGACACCTGTCCCGAGAGCGTCAGCGCACGAGGGTGCTCGGCGAGCTCGGCCGAGGAGTCGACGCACACGTACTCGAACCGCTCGCGGAGTCGCTGCTGGAGCCATCCGGTGAAGGGGGTGGAACGGTGATCGAGACGGCCGGGAAGCGTGCGCGGGTCCGCCGTCGTAGACTCGGCGAGACCGGTGTGCACGCCCTCATAGCTGATGCGCTCGGCGGTGCGCACCGTGTCGATGGCGGCGCGGAATCGCTCGAGGTTCGAGACGTCGATGAGCACTGTGCGCGCGAACCCTCCGAGGGCGAGGTTGAACGCGTCTCGCCAGGGCTCGAACTCGGTGCGAACCTCGATCAGCTCGCCGACGAAGGGCAGATCCGTCAGCGTGAGCCCCGCAGCCTGGGCGAGCAGCGCCCGTGACTCGTGCAGATGCGCGGGAATGCTTCCCCGCAGCTCTCGGGTGCGGTCTCTCTCGGCCTGCACTCGGGCGAGCTCTGTCAGGGCCGTTCTGCGCGCGGACTCGGCGTCGGCGAAGGCCGCGCGAGCACCTCGGAGCCCCGTCTGCGGAAGTTCGCGACCCAGGCGGGCGAGCAGGTCCTCGAACCCGGGGGCGTCGTTCACCTCAGCGCCGAGCTCGGCCGCGACGGCGTCGAAGCGGGTGCGCTCGCGCTGGACGTCCTCGAGGCGACGCTCGACGCCGCGCAGCTCGCGCTGAGCGGTCTCCAGGCGATCGCCTCCCGACTGCCGCAGGACGTCGAGAAGTCCTTCGCGCTCGACCTCGGCAGCGGCGATGAGGGCGCTCTTCTCTCTGACCGCGAGCTGGAGGGCCTGGGTCCGGTCGCGCAGGTCGGTCTCCACCTCGCGCAGCAGGTCCAGGCGACGCTCGGCGCTCCACAGAGCCGCGAGCGAGGTCGACTCGGAGAACACCCCGACCTCGTCCACGACCCGCATCCGCTCCGCAGCCGCCTCGATTCGCTCGGAGATCCCCCGGATCGGCTCGAGAGCCGCCACCTGCTGCTTGGCGACCAGCATCCGCGTGCGCGTGCTCTCGAGCTCGTCGAAGTGAGCGACCACCGCGTCCGCGGTCGCCATCGTCTCAGGTTCCTCGAGCACGAGCTTCTTGTACAGATCGTCGACGGTGGTGATCTGCTGCCCGGCCTGGATCCGGGCGAGGAGGCTGATCGCCTTCGCTCCGGAGCCGGCGGCGCCGATGCCGAGCACCGCGTGCAGTCGCGCCGAGAACTCACGATCGGTCGCGACGGGATCGAGCCCGGCGGCGCGCACCGATGCGTCACTGAGCCGCTGCACGGCCGCGCGCTCGAGCTGTGTGAGGTCGAAGGCCCCGTCGATCGTGGCGCGCAGCCTCGTGGTGTCCTCGAGCGTTCGGGCGTCGGCGGGGATGTACCACCCGCGTACCGCCGTGAAGCGCGAGCCGTCGTGGTCCAACCAGGTCATCGAGACGGCGCTCCACGTGTCTTCGCCGTCGCCGCGCAGCACGCGGAGCTTCGTGCCCTCGTCGGTGCGGGACTCGTCGATCTTCCCCCGACCGTACGACAGGATGTTCCGCTGCTCCTCTCCCCGCGGGCGCCCCGTGACCCCACCGTTGGAGGCACCGTTGAACGGAGTCGTGTGGGGCATCATCAGGGCGATGTAGCCGTCCATGAGCGTGGACTTTCCCGACCCCGAACCGCCGCACAGCAGAGTCGCATCGGGTGAGAACCGCACCCGGTGCGGCCCGCCGTCGTAGCCGCCCCAGTTGATGAGCTGCAACTCCTCCGCGACCCACTGCTGACCTCGGGAGCTCGCGGGGATCATCCCGAAGAGCGTGTCCATCATCGTCATCGCGTCACCACCGCCTGGGCTCGCAGCCACTCCCGCAGCTCCTTGAGCGTCTCGGCGCTGAGCACCACCTCGACGAGTGCGGTGATCCGATACCGTCCGCTGGTCTCCTCCTGCACGATGCCCTCTCGGTCCAAGCGGTCCAGCGCACTGCGGATCGCCCGCTGCTGCTTCGCGGTTCCGCCGTCGACGTCGGCGAAATAGCTGAGGACCGTCTGCTCGACGTCCTCGATGTCGATCCGCACGGACCCTTCGCCGGACGCCGACTCGCGCTGATACACCGTCCGCAGGTGCACCAGGACGAGCGTCTCGGCACGCGAATACGGAGCATCCTTCAACAGGACGGGCATCTCGACCTCATCGGAGCGCAACTGCTGCTTGTACGCGAACCCGCGCGCGTGATCGATGATCAGCCGGAGGTAGATGTCGTTGAGGCGCGACTCGATCACCTGCTGATGCTCGAGCAGCAGCGTCCACTCCCGGCGGTTGCGCTCCATCGAGATGAAGCGGCGCTGGAGGAGGTGCACGAGCACCCGCCTGATCTCGGGGTCGAGCGTGCCGCGGTCCCCAGGGAAGTGCGCCTCGAGGTCGTCCTCCATCGCCGTGGGAGCGATGAACCCCTCGTCCGCGACGGCTGTGGTGAGGTCGTCGTCACTCATCTGCATCCTCTTTCGTGCTGCGGGCGGTCACGGTGCCGAAGGCGAATCGGCGAGTCGTCCCGTCGGGTCGCAGAGCTTCGACCGTCGAGATGCCGTCACCGTCGGCGAGACCGTTCCGGTGCGCGATCTCGAGCAGACCGAGCAGATCGACCGGTCGTCGAGCCGCGTCAGGCACCGCGCGGAACGCCTCTGCGAGGTCGAAGTCCGAACCGAGACCTGCGACGTACGCCTCGAGTTCCGCATATCGCGGACCGCCCCACGCCCGTGTGTCGTGATCGAGGAAGTCGACGTCGTCGGCATCGGTGAGCGGTGCCGGAGCGCGCGGAGGACGGATGTCGCTGGTGGTCTGACGCAGATGCCCGAGATCGATCAGCGGCATGCTGCGCACCGGGTCGACGACGGCCGCGGGACCTGACCACCCGTGGAGTCCTGCGATGACGTCTCGGAGGAGGTCGTCGATCTGGCGATCGCGAAGCGGATCGTGGGTCTTCACCTGTCCGGTGATGACGTGCGAGGCGCGGCGCTGTGCGGCCAGCACCTCCTCGACGCCGAGTTCCACGCGTCGCGCGATCGCGTCGAGCTCGGCACGTTGCGTACCGTCGAGCATGCGTGCGAAGGGCTGGTCGAGGAGGCCGCGGAGCTGCTCTGTGAGCGCGTCGATGCGGTCGGGGTCGCCGATCAGGCGCAGGGCCCCGGCGAAGGCGCGCCCCTCAGGAGTCGACTGCATCACGTCCTGCGCACGCTGGAGGTACTCGCGCAGCACCTCGCTCGTCGGCCTCTCGTCCCTCCGGAGGTGGGCGACGACGTCGCGTTGCATCGCTCTGAGCGACTCAGCGACCCGAGTGAAGTCGGCGGGGAGCTCGCGTGCCAGGTGCAGCACGTTCTCCGCTTCTTCGAGGAGTTCCTCGTCGTCCGCAGGGTACGCGTGCCCGGAATCGTGGATGCGAGCGATCTCGGCATCGAGCAGCTCGCGCTCCGCATACAGGCGCGACAGGCGGCGGACCGGGTCGACCTCGGCGCTGACCGACAGATGGTCCACGGCATCCAGCAGGGTGCGGACGCGGGAGTTCGACACGCGAGTGCGCCCTCCGCCGGTGCGTCCCGAGATCTCGAGTGCGGCGACCGCGTGAGCAGACAGGCGGTAGACCTCGACGTCATCGTCGATCTGCTGGATCAGCCAGCCGAGTCGCACCCAGTTCCGGCACACGTCGCGCCCGCTCCCCGAGGGCAGTCTCCGGTCATCCTCGTCGTACCCCGCGGCGCGGAGCTCGTCGAGCACCTCGGCCAATTCGGCGTGCGCGTCCGCGACTGCGACCGACGCCCGGTCGGCGTTGAACAGGAGGGAGAGGGACGCCACGACGAACGGGGCGAACCGACCGTGCAGGAGATCGAGGGTCGGGGTGCTGAATGCGGTGACGGCACGCGCATATGCGGCCTCAGCCCTGGATCCAGTCACTCGATCGAGAATAGTCCGACCTCGGGCCGCCGTTCGTCAGTCCCTGGTTCCGGGCGGGTCGCAGGGGGACGGTGTCAGCGCCCGGAGGCGTGTTCCCGGACGCCCTCGAGGAACAGCTCGTGGAACCGGGTCTCACCGTCGACCTCGGGGTGGAAGCTGGTTCCGAGAAGCGCCCCCTGGCGCACCGCCACGATCCCGCCGTCCGGGAGCGAGGCGAGCACCTCGACCCCGTCGCCTGCGCGCTCGACGATCGGCGCACGGATGAATGTCGCGTGCACCGGCACATCACCCAGCAGCGGCACGTCGAGGCCGATCTCGAACGACTCGGTCTGACGCCCGAAGGCATTGCGGCGAACACTCACGTCCATGCCGCCGAACGACTGCTGCCCCTCGATGCCGTCGAGCACCTCGTCCGCGAGCAGGATCAGCCCGGCGCATGTGCCGTACACCGGAAGCCCCGCCGCGATCGCAGCGCGGATCGGCTCCTGCATCCCGAAGATGCGCGACAGCTTGTCGATCACACTCGACTCGCCACCGGGGACGACGAGGCCGTCGACGGCCGCCAGCTCCGCCGGCCGCCGCACCAGCGCGACCTCGGCGCCGAGGCCCGCGAGCAGGGCGGCGTGCTCGCGCACGTCGCCCTGCAGAGCGAGGACCCCGACCCGTGGACTACCAGCCACGCTCGGCCAGGCGGTGCGGGGCGGGGAGATCGGACACGTTGATGCCGACCATCGCCTCTCCGAGTCCGCGCGAGACCTCGGCGATCACCTTCGCGTCGTCGAAGAACGTGGTCGCCTTGACGATCGCCTTGGCGCGCTCCGCGGGGTTTCCCGACTTGAAGATGCCCGATCCCACGAACACGCCGTCGGCGCCGAGCTGCATCATCATCGCGGCGTCCGCCGGTGTCGCCACGCCACCCGCGACGAAGAGCACGACCGGGAGCTTGCCGGTCTCGGCGATCTCGGCGACGAGCTCGTAGGGCGCCTGCAGCTCCTTCGCCGCGACGAACAGCTCGTCTTTCGGAAGTGCCGTGAGAGCGGCGATCTCGCCGCGGATCTTGCGGATGTGCTTCATCGCCTCCGAGACGTCCCCCGTGCCGGCCTCGCCCTTGGAGCGGATCATCGCCGCGCCCTCGTTGATGCGGCGGAGAGCCTCGCCGAGGTTGGTGGCACCGCAGACGAAGGGCACCGTGAAGCCGTACTTGTCGATGTGGTTCACGTAGTCGGCGGGAGAGAGCACCTCGGACTCGTCGATGTAGTCGACGCCGAGCTCCTGCAGCACCTGCGCTTCGACGAAGTGGCCGATGCGCGCCTTCGCCATGACGGGGATCGACACGGACGCGATGATGCTGTCGATCATGTCGGGGTCGCTCATGCGCGAGACGCCGCCCTGCGCGCGGATGTCGGCGGGAACCCGCTCGAGTGCCATGACGGCGACGGCACCCGCGTCTTCGGCGATCTTCGCCTGGTCGGCGGTGACCACGTCCATGATCACGCCGCCCTTGAGCATCTCGGCGAGACCGCGCTTGACGCGCGAGGATCCGGTGGTGGTCTGTTCGGTCATGAGAGCTCCTGTCGGGGAAGCACGATGTGCATGAATGTGTCGAACGATGTCTCGTTTGATCTAGGCCAAACAGTAGCACTGTCCGGAACGACCTAGAATCGGTGATGAGGAGACATGAGCGACCAGATCACCGGAACGACCGCAGCGGACATCGCCGACAGTGTGCGCGGCCTGCGCGACCGCGGTGTGCTGCGCGCCGGCAGTCCCCTGCCTCCCGTGCGCGAGCTCGCCACCCTCCTCGGCGTCAACCGCAACACCGCGGTCGCCGCCTACCGACAGCTCGCCCAGGCCGGGCTCGTCATCTCGCGAGGGCGCGCCGGCACCGTCATCGCCGGGCTCGAATCGGTCGCCCAGGAGGGCTACGCCTCAGACACCGTGCTGCGCGACGTCGGGACGGGCAACCCCGACCCCCGGCTGATCCCCGATCCGTCGCCGGCGCTGGCCACCGTGGCCGGTCGTCCTGTGCTCTACGGCGAGCCCGTGATCGACCGCGGACTCGATGACTGGGCGCGCGGATGGGTCGCGCAGGATCTCGGTCACCTCGACTTCGGCATCACCGTCACGAGCGGCGCCGTCGACGCCGTCGAGCGCCTGCTCGCCCAAGCGCTGATGCGCGACGACGCCGTGGCGCTCGAGGACCCCTGCTTCCTGGCGAGCATCCACACGGTCCGGCTCGGCGGATATCGGGCCGTACCCGTGCCTGTCGACGATCAGGGGATGACGGTCGAGGGGCTGCGCGCCGCCCTGGACGCCGGCGTCCGCGCCGTGATCTGCACACCCCGAGCGCAGAACCCGACGGGGGCGAGCCTCACGTCCTCTCGCGCGGCGGAACTGCGTGCCGTGCTCGCCGAGCACCCGTACGTGCTGATCATCGAGGACGATCACTTCTCGATGCTGTCGCAGCGCACCTACGAATCGCTGATCGGCCCCGATCACCGCCGGTTCGCATTGGTGCGTTCAGTATCGAAGTTCCTCGGGCCCGACATGTGCCTCGCCATCGCGGCGACGGATGCCACCACGGCCGAGCGCCTCGCCATGCGCCTGAGCCCCGGGACCACCTGGGTCAGCCACCTGCTGCAGCGACTCACGCTCACACAGCTGACCGACGACGCGGTGCTCTCACGCATCGCAGACGCCCGCGAGCACTACGCCGTGCGCAACGAGGCCTTCGCCGCGCGCCTGCGCGAGCACGGCCTCGACTCCCCCACCACCGACGGCCTGAGTCTGTGGATCGAGTTGCCGAAGCCCGCGCGGCTCGTCGCCGAGCGGCTCATGCGCCGCGGTTGGCTCGCACGCACCGGCGACGATTTCGCCCTCGACGAGCGCGCCGACCCGTCGCGCCACCTGCGCCTCACGGTTCACGACCTGTCCGAAGACGACACCGCGACGCTCGTCGCCGACCTCGTCTCGGCCGCACGATGACACGCCACGCGATGACCCGCTGCACGATCACCCACCGCATGATCACCCATTGCACGATCACCCACCGCACGATCACCCCACACCGCGGGAGCACTCCCGCCCTCACTGAAAGGATCGGGGAATGAAGGTCCTCTCCATCCAGTCCGCCGTCGCATACGGCCATGTCGGCAACTCGGCCGCGGTCTTCCCGCTGCAGCGCATCGGCGTCGAGGTTCTCCCGGTCTACACGGTGAACTTCTCGAACCACACCGGATACGGCGCCTGGCGCGGCCCGATGATCGATCCGAACGATGTGCGCGAGGTCCTCACAGGCATCGAGGAGCGCGGCGTGTTCGGCGAGATCGACGCCGTGCTCAGCGGCTATCAGGGCGGCGAAGGCATCGGAGACGTCATCATCGACGCCGTCGCCCGCGTCAAGGCGGCGAACCCCGACGCGGTCTACGCCTGCGACCCCGTGATGGGGAATGCGAAGTCCGGATGCTTCGTGGCGCCGGCGATCCCGATCCTGCTGCGCGAGAAGGTCGTGCCTGCCGCCGACATCATCACTCCCAACCAGTTCGAGCTCGGCTTCCTCACCGGGACCGAACCGGACACACTCGAGTCCACGCTCGCCTCTGTCGACCTGGCGATGGCCATGGGACCGCGCACCGTGCTCGTCACGAGCGTCGAGCGCCCCGACCGCGAAGAGGGCACGATCGAGATGCTCGTCGCCGACTCTGCGGGCGCCTGGATCGTGCAGACGCCCCGGCTGCCGATGAAGGCCAACGGCTCCGGCGATGTCACCGCCGCGCTCTTCACCGCGCACTATGTGGCGACCGGCGACGCGAAGACGGCGCTCGAGCGCACGGCGTCGAGCGTGTTCGACCTGCTCGCCGCGACCCTCGAGTCCGGTGCTCGAGAGCTGCAGCTCGTCGAGGCGCAGGAGTTCTATGCGAACCCGAGGATGCATTTCACCGCACGCCAGGTGCGCTGAGCGGAGCGAGCGAGCGCTGCGCGTTTCGTCTCGTCGCTGCGCTCCTCGCTCAACGACCGGAGTTCGGCCAGGCGTTCGCCACGGCTTCTCGCACTTCGCCGAGCAGCTGGGGCAACGCCTTGGTCTTGGCGATGATCGGGAAGAAGTTGGCGTCCGACGTCCACCGCGGCACGATGTGCTGGTGCAGGTGGCCGTCGACCCCGGCACCGGCGACGGCACCCTGATTCATCCCGAGGTTGAACCCGTCGCAGCGCGACACCTCCCGGAGGACTCTCATGCCGATCTGGGTCAGCGCCCCGATCTCGGCGACCTCTTCGGGCGTGGCCTGGTCGTAGGTGCCGATGTGGCGATACGGGCAGACCAGAAGGTGACCCGAGTTGTAGGGGAACAGGTTGAGCAGCACGTAGGCCGTCTCGCCCCGCGCGACGATCAGCCGCTCGACATCAGGGAACTTCGGAGCCTCGCAGAACGGGCACTCCTCGCGCAGCGGCTCGGGGCCCGCCTGGATGTACGCCATCCGGTGCGGGGTCCACAGCCGCTGGAACTCGTCGGGGACGCCGGGGAACTCGCCGGCGTCCTCCCACGATGCAGGCGGCGTCGTCACACCAGATCCCCTGCTGTCTGCACGAGCGTGTGCGCGTCGATCGCGGCGCGGATTCGCGCCACGGCGTCGGCAATCGGCACGCCGTTCTCCTGCGTGCCGTCACGATAACGGAACGAGACGGTGCCCGCGTCGCGGTCCTTCTCGCCCGCGATCAGCAGCAGCGGGACCTTGCCGGTCGTGTGCGTGCGGATCTTCTTCTGCATCCGGTCGTCGGAGGCGTCGAGCTCGGCGCGCACGCCCTGCGTGCGGAGCGTCTGGACGATCTCGCCCAGGTAGTCGGCGAACTCGTCGGCCACGGGGATGCCCACGACCTGCACGGGAGACAGCCACACGGGGAAGTCGCCCGCGTAGTGCTCGAGCAGGATGGCGAAGAACCGCTCGATCGAGCCGAACAGCGCGCGGTGGATCATGATCGGACGCTTCTTCTGTCCGTCCTTGTCCATGTACTCGAGCTCGAAGCGCTCGGGCAGGTTCGGGTCGACCTGCACCGTCGAAAGCTGCCAGGTGCGGCCGATGGCATCACGCGTCTTCAGGTCGATCTTCGGTCCGTAGAAGGCCGCCTCACCGGGGACCTCGGTGAGCTTCAGCCCGGATGCCACGGCGACGCGACGCAGAGCATCCGTCGACGACTCCCAGAACTCCTCGGAGCCGATCCACTTCGACTTCTCGTCGTCCTTCATCGACAGCTCGAGCTCGAAGTCGGTGAGACCGAAATCGCGCAGCATCGACAGGATGAACTCGAGGACCTTCGAGACCTCGCCCTCGAGCTGCTCGGGCGTGACGAAGAGGTGCGAGTCGTCCTGGGTGAACCCGCGCACGCGGGTGAGGCCGTGCAACGCGCCCGACAGCTCGTTACGGTAGACGGTGCCGTTCTCGGCGAACCGCAGCGGCAGGTCGCGGTAGCTGCGCGCACGCTCCTTGTAGATCAGGATGTGCATCGGGCAGTTCATGGGCTTCAGGTAGTAGTCCTGGCCCTGCTTGGTGATGTTGCCCTCGTCGTCGCGCTCCTCGTCCATGACGATCGGCGGGTACATGCCCTCCTTGTACGTGACGAGGTGGTTCGAGGTGAGAAAGAGATCTTCCTTCGAGATGTGCGGGGTGTACACGTAGGTGTAGCCGCCCTCGATGTGGCGCTTGCGCGCGTGCTGCTCCATCTCGCCGCGGACGACACCGCCGCGGGGGTGCCAGACCGAGAGGCCCGAGCCGATCTCCTCGGGGAAGGAGAACAGGTCGAGTTCCTTGCCCAAGCGTCGGTGGTCGCGCTTGGCGGCCTCCTCGAGACGGTGCTGGTATTCGCGCAATTCGTCCTTCGACGGCCACGCCGTGCCGTAGATGCGCTGCAGCTGCGGGTTCTTCTCACTGCCGCGCCAGTACGCGGCGGCGATGCGGGTGAGATCCCAGCCGTTGCCGATCATGCGGGTGTTGGGCAGGTGCGGCCCGCGGCAGAGGTCCTTCCAGACGACCTCGCCGTCGCGGGTCGTGTTGTCGTAGATCGTCAGCTCGCCCTCGCCGACCTCGACGGATGCGCCCTCTGCCGCCTCCTTGCCTCCCTTGAGACCGATGAGCTCGAGCTTGAACGGCTCGTCTGCGAGCTCCGCCCGTGCCTCGTCGTCGGTGACGACGCGGCGCACGAAGCGCTGGCCCTCACGGACGATGCGCTGCATCTCCTTCGTGATGGCCTTGATGTCCTCGGGCGTGAACGGAGTGTCGACGCCGAAGTCGTAGTAGAAGCCGTCGGTGATGGGCGGGCCGATGCCGAGGTTCGCCTGCGGGTTGATCCGCTGCACCGCCTGTGCGAGCACGTGCGCCGCCGAGTGACGGAGGATGTTGAGTCCGTCGGGGCTGTCGATCGTGACCGGCTCGACCTCGTCGGCATCCGTCACTGTCGCGGCGAGGTCCTTGAGGGTTCCGTTGACGCGCATCGCGACGACTGAACGGTCAGAGAACAGGGCGAAGCCGTCTTTCGGCTGAGCATTTTCAGGCACTGCACACTCCATCTGGGTCTGGATCCAGGTTACTCGCATGCCTGGGGGCTGCTGACCGCTACGACACCGCCTCGGTCGCGGAGTCCGCCGCTGTCGGCGCCAGGATGATGATCGCCGCACCGACCAGCGCGATCGCCGAGCCGACCCAGTCCCAGATCGTGGGCTTGAAGCCGTCGACGATGATCCCCCATGCCAGGGATCCCGCGATGAACACGCCGCCGTACGAGGCCAGCACCCGTCCGAAGTTGGCGTCGGGCTGCAGCGCCGCGATGAAGCCGTACGCGCCGAGCGCCATGACCCCGAGCACCGCGAACAGCCACCCCCGGTTCTCCTTGACCGCCTGCCAGATCAGCCAGGCTCCGCCGATCTCGGCGACGGCGGCGAGCACGAAGAGGATGCTGATGCGCAGGACGGTCATGCACCCAGTGTGGCAAAGACCCGCGACCCGAGGGTCACCCTCCGGCTGTCACCAGCCCCGACTCGTAGGCGAGGATCACGAGCTGCGCCCTGTCGCTCGCCGAGACCTTCGCCATGATCCGGTTCACGTGGGTCTTCGCGGTGTGGGGTGAGATCGTCAGTCGGGTGGCGATCTCATGGTTCGTGAGCCCCTCGGCGACGAGCTCGAGAACCTCGCGTTCCCGTGGCGTCAGCGGAGTGAGCACGGCCTCCCAGCGCTCCGAACGCGGCGCTCCGCCACGACGCACCGCACGCTCGATCAGCGCCAGGGTCGCGGATGATGAGAGCAGTGCCTCGCCCTGATGCACGGTGCGCACCGCGCGCACGATCTCGTCGGGTTCGGCGCCCTTGCCGATGAATCCGCTCGCGCCCGCGCGCAGCGCTGCGACGACGTTCTCGTCGTCCTCGAAGGTCGTCAGGATCAGCACTCGCGGCCGGTTCGAGGCACCCGCGTCTGCGGCCGCCGGTGCATCCACGCAGATGAGCGCCGTGGCGGCGATCCCGTCGAGCTCGGGCATGCGGATGTCCATCAGGACGACGTCCGGCGCGGTCGCGATCGCCGCACGCACCGCATCCCGGCCGTTGGACGCCTCCCCGACGACGCGAAGACCCCCGTCGACGAGGATGTCCCGCACGGCATGCCGCACAAGAGGCTGGTCGTCGACCACGAGCACCGAGATCGTCATGGCTTCGCGGCCGCCTCGGTCGGGATCCACACCTCGAGCGAGAAGACCCCGCCCTCGCTGCCGAAGTGCACGGCACCTCCGACAGCGGCGATGCGTTCCTGCAGTCCGCGCAGCCCGTGGCCCGCACGGGGAGGATCCGACGACTCGCTCGCGGTCGGGTTCACGATCGTCAGGTGCACCGCGGCCCCTTCGGTACGAAGGGCGACGGTCGCGGTACCGCCGCGGCCGTGCTTGTGCGCGTTGGTGAGGGCCTCCTGCAGCACCAGATAGGCGACGTGATCGCCGGCCGGCGACAGAGAGAGGCTGTGGTGAGGACTCCGCAGATCGATGCGGAGTCCGGCAGCACGGAAACCGGCGAGGAGCGCATCCAGGTCGGTGAGCCCGCTCTGCGGGCGGAGCTCACCCTCGCGCTCGGCTGTGTCGGTGTCGGCGTCGGTGTCGGCGCGCAAAAGCGTCATGAGTCCGCCGATGTCGGCCAGAACCGTCCGTGAGGCGCTGCGCACGGTCGTCAGGGCCTCACGTGCACGCTCGGGTCGGGTCTCGAGAGAAGACGAGGCGACTCCCGCGTTCAGGCTGATCACGGCGATCTGATGCGCGACCACGTCGTGCAGGTCTCGGGCGATCCGCACCCTGTCTTCCGCCACCCGTCTGCGCGCCTCGTCGTCACGATTGCGCTCGGCCCGCTCTGCGCGCTCGGTCATCGCCACGGCGAACTCCCGTCGTGACCGGGCGGTATCCCCCAGCGCTCCCCCGAGGACGATGATCAGGATGAACTGCAGAGCCGTCGAATCGAAGAGATCGCCTTCGAGCGCCCATCCGTCCGCGAAGAAGGCGACCACGACCGACGCACCGAGGGCGAGCAGACCGATCCGACGCCCGAGACCATCGAGCACCGCATAGCAGGCGATCGCGACTGCGAGGAGAGCGCTCGGCGAGATCGACCCGGCCGCGGCGACGGCGACCACACACGCCAGGCTGACGCCCAGCGCGGCGAGCGGCCACCGGCGCCTGAAGGGGATGATCACGGCCGGCGCGAGCGCCGGGATGAGGAGCATCCCCGTGGTCCGGAAGGTCTCGTCGGGGAACGGCAGGACGGCGAAGATCACGATCAGCGCGACTACGAGGACATCGCTCATCCGGAACCCGTCTCGGGTGGCACGGGTGGTCGGCATGCTTCCAGTATTTCGTGTCTGCGCCCGCTCCGGATCCGCCCGACGGATGACTCCCGCATACTGCGAACGCGGTACCGAGGTGTCCACGCCGGGCTGACGCGCCCGCGGATCGCACGATCCAGGCTGGAAGGACAGGCGCGCCACCCTCCCGACACCCGTGCGCGCCGGGAAGGCAATCGTGCGCAAGTCCCTCAGAAGAGCCCTGATCATGGCGGGGGCCATCGGCACCGTGCTGGCGGTAGGGCTGACGACCACGACAGTGGTGAACGCCGTGTCGACCGAGACGGAGAAGAACCGCATCGAGTCCTACGGCCAGACCGTGTCCGTCGACGGACGGTCGATGAACGTGGTCATCACCGGCGAGGGCGATCAGGACGTCGTGCTACTCCCCGGCTTCGGCACCGCTTCGCCGGCCCTCGACTTCGGGCCCCTGGTCGCAGACCTCGCGCAGGATCACCGCGTCATCGTCGTCGAGCCGTTCGGCTACGGTCTGAGCGACGGCACCGAGCGGGCGCGGACGACCGACAACATCGTCGAGGAGGTCCACCGGGCGCTGCAGTCGCTCGAGGTCGACCGCTACGTGCTGATGGGGCACTCGATCGCGGGCCTCTATGCGATCGAGTACACGAAGAGGTATGCGGACGAGGTGACGGCCTTCGTCGGGATCGACACCAGCGTGCCGGGGCAGCCGAACATGGACACGGTCTTCCCCACCGGCCTGTTGGCCGCGGCGAAGAACCTCGGTCTGATCCGCCTCGTCACGCATGTGACCGGCGACGGGCTCGACGGCCTCGACTATGACGACGACACGCGCGAGCAGATGTCCCTGATCAGCAATCGGAACTCGCTCACCCCCACGTACCTCGACGAGATGACGCACATCCGGACCAACTTCGCGGATGCCGCGGGCACCGGTTTTGACGTCGGACTCCCCGTCCTGCTGTTCGTGGTCGCCGACAACGCCGGCAATCCGGACTGGATCGACCTGCACGAGCGTCAGGCGGCGGAGGTCGACGACGGGAGGGTCATCTCCCTCGACGGCGAGCACTACCTGCATCACACGCATTCCCCTGAGATCGCAGACGCGTATCGCGGGTGGGAGGCTGATCGCCTGCTCGCTGCCGACTGACCCGGTGCGACGCGCCCCGGCGAACAGAGTGCCCTCGGATGCCGCCGGGGTAGCGTGAGCGGATGATCAGAGCACTGGCGCGTTGGATCCTCGCACTCGCCCTGGGGGCGATCGGCATCGTCCATTTCGTGAGCACCCGCGGCTTCCGGGTCGTCGTTCCGGACTGGGCCACGAAGGCCACCCGTCTGGACAAGGACGCGATCGTGATCGCGTCCGGCGCCGCCGAGGTCGCGCTCGCGGTCGGGCTGGTCGCGCTGCCCAAGGAGAGGCGGCGCATCGGTGTCGCGACCGCCGCGTTCTTCATCGCTGTCCTGCCGGGAAACGTGCACCAGTGGCGCACCCACCGCTCGACACCCGGTCTCGACACCGAGGCTCGGCGCGTCGGGCGGCTGTTCCTCCAGCCGCTGCTCGTGCTCTGGGCCCTCTGGGCGACTGCTCCCGATCCTGTTCCCGCGGGCCGCGGCCGGCGGCGTAGCCGCTGAGGTCGGCGGCACGCAACCCCTGCCCGCCGATTCCATCGCACGGGCGAGAATGGAGCCATGTCCTCCCCCTCGATCGTGTGGCTCCGTGACGACCTCCGCCTCGCCGACAACCCGGCACTGCGGGCAGCGATCGATCGCGACGAGCCGATCGTCGTGCTCTACGTGCTCGACGAGGAATCCCCCGGCATCCGTCCGCTGGGCGGCGCTGCGCGCTGGTGGTTGCACCACTCGCTCGACTCGCTGAGCGGGCGACTGCGTGAGCTCGGGGCGACGTTGACGCTGCGTCGTGGACCGGCCGAGCGCGTCGTGCGTGAGGCTGTGGCGGATGCCGGAGCAGGCGCCGTGTTCTGGAATCGGCGGTACGGAGGAGCCGAGCGCGACATCGACGCGGCACTGAAGACCTCGCTCCGCGATGACGGGCTCGAGGTCGCATCCTTCGCCGGCTCCCTGCTGCATGAACCCTGGACGGTGAAGACCGGGAGCGGCACCCACTTCTCGGTGTTCACGCCGTTCTGGCGCGCCTGCCTCGCGCTGCCCGCGCCCCGCGCGCCGCTCCCCGCGCCGCGGAGCCTCGACGGGGCATCGCCCCGCCCCGCCTCCGACGACCTCGACGACTGGGGCCTCCTGCCGACGCGACCGGACTGGGCCGGGGGCCTCCGCGAGACGTGGGAGCCCGGCGAGCCTGCCGCACGGGCCCGGCTGAGAACCTTCCTGCACGACGACATCGGCACGTACGACCGAGCGAGGGACGAACCGTCCGCCGGCGCCACCTCACTGCTCTCGCCGCGACTGCGCTGGGGCGAGCTGAGCCCGTTCACCGTCTGGCACGAAGCGGTCGACGCGCACGGTGCCGCGGGATTCCTCTCAGAGCTGGGCTGGCGCGAGTTCGCGTGGCACACCGTGTTCCACTCCCCTGATCTGGCGACGGTGAACCTTCGTCGCCAGTTCGACGCGTTCCCCTGGCCGCGCCTCGACGCGGCCCAGCTGGCTGCGTGGCAGCACGGCGACACCGGCGTGCCTCTGGTGGATGCCGGGATGCGAGAGCTCTGGCACACCGGCTTCATGCACAACCGCGTGCGCATGGTCACCGCGTCGTTCCTCGTCAAGAACCTGCTGATCAACTGGCGGCGCGGCGAGGAGTGGTTCTGGGACACGCTCGTCGACGCCGACGGTGCGAGCAACCCGTTCAACTGGCAGTGGGTCGCCGGGTCGGGGGCCGACGCGGCACCGTACTTCCGCGTGTTCAACCCCGAGCTCCAGGCCAAGAAGTTCGATCCGCACGGCCTGTACATCTCGGAGTGGGCATCGGATGCGCCGACCGAGCCGATCGTCGACCTCGCCGCCACGCGCAAGGCGGCGCTCGCCGCGTACGACGTCGTCAAGCGATCCGCTCAGCCCGCCAGCTGAGCGCGGTACAGATCTCCACACCGACGCGATCTGCGGGTCCGAGAATGTCGACCTGCGCATGGGCGCCCTCGTCGAGCCGACGTCGGTCGCGTGGCACGCCGCCTCGCGCAGCGGCGTCGATGGCGGCACGACGCTGATCGCCGGCGCCGGCGCCGGCGCCGGCGCGAAGATCCTCGTGCAGGCAGACTGACCGTCGCACGCAGACAATCGTGGTGCACCCGGTGCGCGATCACAGAGTCAGCGCCCCGAACAGAGAAGCGCCCCGGCGAACCTGGGGAATTCGCGGGGCGCTGTGCCGGCGCTGGGGATCAGCCGGCGAGTGGCCGAAGTCATGGCCACTCGTCCAATATATCAAGGTGTCTAGCCAAGCGAAAGACTTGCTTGGCTATGCAGTGGCGCCGGCCCCCATCGGTCTGAAGCGCACCGGATACGAAAAAACCCCCGGATGAGCCGGGGGTTTTCGTCTGTGCGCGATACTGGGATCGAACCAGTGACCTCTTCCGTGTCAGGGAAGCGCGCTACCGCTGCGCCAATCGCGCCCAAGGGGGCTATTCAGTTTGTGAGAGGTGGCGACGGGATTCGAACCCGTGTAAACGGCTTTGCAGGCCGGTGCCTAGCCGCTCGGCCACGCCACCGTGTGGATTGACCCCACGTGCCGAAGGCCTTCCGAAGAAGGCCCCTGCACTTGAGCGGATGACGAGACTCGAACTCGCGACCCCAACCTTGGCAAGGTTGTGCGCTACCAACTGCGCTACATCCGCGTTGTTCCCGGTTGTTGTCCCGGGCACTTATGAAACATTAGCCGATGATTCCCGACTGTCCAAACCGGAAGCGAATCTCGCGCGTGTCTCTCAGCGTGGTCAGCAACGCCTCGGACCGTCCGGTAGTATCGGTTGACGTACCCCACGGGTATGGGCGATTGGCGCAGTTGGTAGCGCGCTTCCTTCACACGGAAGAGGTCATCGGTTCGAGTCCGGTATCGCCCACAGATACAAGCCCCGCACAACTAGAGTTGTGCGGGGCTTTCTCGTATACACGAGCCGCCCCACGGGTCCGCATGTGGCCGTCGTCCGCCTTCCCCGCGAAGAAAGAGAGCCCCCATGACCGACTCCCCGCACGTCTCCACCGGAGATACGCGATCCAGCACGCTGTCGATCGTGGCGCTCGCCTTCGCGTTCATCCTTCCGCTGTTCGGCTTCGTCCTCGGGCTCGTCGCTCGGGTGAAGTCGAAGGCCGCCGGCTCGCCGACGGTAGTGGCGACCACTGCCGTCGCCATCGGCGCGATCCTCAGCGTCGTCTGGGCGGTCGCGATCGTGCTCCTGCTCAGCTTCGGAGGCGTCCTCGCCGGCGAATCCGAACCCACGACGCCCGATACCCCCGCGCCGTCCGAGTCGTCGCCGGCATCGGGATCGGAATCCGGCGAAGAGCTCGTCGTCCAGGTCAGCGCCGAGCGCGACCTGGACTCGACGACTCTCGCCGCTGGCCGCACCGCGCTCGCCTTCTACGGCGAGAACGCCGGCATCGAGGTGGTCGACATCACCGAGACGGATGACGACGATCTCACCGTGACGTTCGGCGCGGATGTCACGAGCGACGACATCGACGCGTTCGCTCGCGCCATCTCGACCCCCGCCGCCGAGGGCTTCTACGCCGTCGACGCCGTGTACCCGGCGACCGGAGGCGCAGACCCCGGCGACGGTTCGGTGACTCCCCCGTGCGACGCGCTGCGGTTCGGCCCGATCCCCGTCGCGGGGCACGTCCTCGCCTGCGACGAAGCGATGCTGACCCAGCTGCTCCTCCCCTCTTCCGCGCGGCTCGTCGGAAACGCCATCGCCGAGGTCGAGGTGAGCGGCGATGTCGTGGCCGTGACGCTGTCCGACCCTGCCGCCGAGGAGTTCGCCGCGTGGACCAGGGAAGCGGCCACAGCGACGGCGCCGGGCAACCAGATCGCGCTCGTCGACTTCATCGGCGTCATCAGCGCCCCGACGGTCGCCGAGGAGCTCGCCGGCGAGTTCCAGATCTCCGGCGCGACCCTCGATGCCGACCTGCTCGCCGCCCGACTGCAGCTGCTCAGCGCCGGGGTGTCGTTCACCGCGCGCTGAGCAGGCACGCTCGTCGTGGTAACTTAGGGTGACCTAACCACGACCGCGAGACAGGCGGGGAGACGATGTCGCTGACAGGACAGCACCCCGACGAGTCCGCCGTCTGGCGCATCGGGACTCACTCGTTCGAACTCGCGGATCACGTCGAGTGGGACGCGCACTCGCATGACGATCAGCACGAACTGCTGTGGGGCACACGAGGAGCGCTGACAGCCGAGACGGACGACGGCTACTTCGCCATTCCCGGGTCCCTCGGGCTCTGGATCCCCGCCGGCGTAACCCACCGGGTGGTGGCGGCAGCAGGCACCGCGTTCCGCTGCACATTCATCGATGCCGACATCCACCCGATCGCCGCACGCACGACAGCCGTCGCGATTCCCGAGGTGGTCCGCGCGGTGCTCGACAGGCTCGAAGCACCCCCGTACCTCTCGGCCTCGCCGCGCGTGCACGCCGAGGAGCTGGCGCTGAGCCTGCTCGAACCGGTCGAGGTGTCGACGATCGACCTCCCGCTCCCTCTCGACATGAGAACGCGCCTCGTCGCGCAAGCGCTGCTCTCGGACCCCGCCGATGATCGATCCATCGAGGACTGGGGGCGCCACGTGGGCGCCAGCGCCCGCAACCTGTCGCGACTCTTCGTCGCCGAGACGGGCCTGAGCTTCTCGACCTGGCGCACTCGCGCGCGCATGCGCCGCGCCATCGAATGGCTGGCAGCCGACCACACCGTCGCGCATGTCAGCCGCCGCTCCGGATACGCGACGCCGAGTGCGTTCGTGCAGGCGTTCCGGCGTGAGCTCGGTCGCACGCCCGGGGAGTTCGCCTCCGTGCGCAGTGAAGCGATCAAGAAGTCGGCCTGAGCGCGACAGGGGCTGGCATCTGGGCGACACGGAGCCAGTTCATACTAGGTAAGCCAAGCCTTAGCTAACCTTCTTGGCGCCCTCCCGAACTGACTCCTGGAAGACGATCCATGCGCTCCACGCCCCTCTCGCTCGTCGCGCTCGCCGCGACCGGCCTCCTGCTCACCTCCTGCGCCGGCTCCACCGCAGCCGGCTCCTCCGGCCATGCCGAGACGGTCGAGCTCACCACTCCCGCCGGCATCGACATCGAGATCCCCGCCGAGCCGCAGTCCGCTCTCGGCTTCTACACGACCGATCTCGACATCCTCATCACCCTCGGCTTCGAGCTCGCCGATACCCAGCCGATCCGCGACGACTTCACCGCATTCCCCGACTTCTTCCCTCAGGCGGAGCTCGAAGGACTCGAGACCTTCGGCAACTTCCCCGAGTTCAACCTCGAAGCCGTGCTCGAGGCCGACCCGGACTTCATCCTGAACGGCCTGGGCTACGAGGAGGACCTCGACGGCAAGCTGCAGAAGATCGCGCCGACCTACACGTACAACGCCTTCGACGGCGGGGACTGGCGCGATGTGGTCGCGCAGGCGGCATCCGATCTCGGCCGCGAAGACCAGTGGCAGGCGTGGGTCGACCAGTACGAGGAGCGCGTCGCCGACATCAAGGCGCGCCTCGATGCCGCCGACATCCACCCCGTCGTCGCCGACGTCGGCTACTTCGAGGGTCAGGTCACCACCTCCTGCTACGGCGTGCCGTGCCTGGTGTTCGCCGACCTCGGCCTCGAGATGCACGAGCTCATGAACGCGACCGACGAGGGACTCCCCGCGAGCGACGACTACACCGAGCTCAGCCCCGAGCAGGTGGGCCAGCTCGAGGGCATCGACGTCGTCTTCACCGGAGCCGACGAGGACGGCACGGTCTGGATCGAGGACGACGCCGCGCTGCAGCAGAACCAGCTCTGGCAGAATCTGTCGTTCGTTCAGGACGGCGCCTACTTCCCGTACAACTACGAGATGATCTACGGCTCGCCCAGCGGCATGGACGCGTTCCTCACCGTCGTCGAGAAGGCGCTGCTCGGATGACCGTCAACCTGATCCACCGCATCGTCGTCCAGCGCGTCGAGCGTCTGAGCCCCGGAATGGTCCGCATCGTGTTCGGCGGAGACGGACTCGACGGATTCGTCTCGACCGAAGTCGGCGACGAGTACTTCCGCGTGTTCTTCCCCACCGAGGGCCAGCACGAGCCGAACCTCCCCTTCCCCACGGATGACGGCTACTGGGACTTCCCCGAGGGCGTCGAGCCAGCACCGATGCGCACCTACACGGTGCGGGGGTGGGATGCTGCGGCCGGCGAGCTCACGATCGACTTCGTCGTGCACGACGGCGGCGTCGCCGCGGCCTGGGCCCTGCATGCGAAGCCGGGCGACGTGGTGGGTGTCAACACCCCGAAGGGGCTGTACGACCCGCCCGCCGACATCGAATGGCAGCTGCTGATCGCCGACGCGACCGGGCTCCCCGCTGCCGCGCGCCTCGCCGAGAACGCCCCGTCGGGCATCCGCACCCGCGTGGTGCTCGAGGTCTCCACGCCCGAGGACGAGCTGGACCTCACGCCCGCGGAGGGCGTCGAGTTGCACTGGGTGCACGGCGGCAACGGCCATGCCCCCACCCGGATCGAGGAGATCCTCCGAGCGTCCGAGCTTCCCCGCGGCCCCGGATACGTCTGGGTCGCCGGAGAGACCAAGGCGACCCGTGGCGTGCGCAAACACCTGCGGCACGAGCTCAAGCTCCCCGCCGCCGCATACAAGGTGATCGGCTATTGGACAGAGAACGCCGAAGCGTGGCGTGAGAGGTACGAGTCCCTCGACGAATCCACTCACGCACGCCTGATGGCGATGTGGGACGACGAGTCCCGCCCCGCGGAGGACATCGAGGAGGCCTACGAGGCCGAGCTCGAGAAGCTGGGTCTGTGATCGCCGACTCATGACCGCCGTTCTCTCCGAGGAGCAGGCGACCCAGGTCTCGGCCACGCGCCGGGGCCTGGTCGTCCTCGTCCTCGCCATCGCACTCGCGATCGCCTCTGTCGCCAGCATCTTCCTCGGCTCCCAGCGCATCAGCGTCGACGAGGTCTGGAGCGGACTGACGACAGGAGCAGGCGACCCCGGCGCGATCGTCCAGGGCATGCGCGTCCCCCGCACCCTGATCGGTCTGGCGGTCGGAGCCGCTCTCGGCATCGCTGGAGCGCTCATCCAGGGCTTCACCCGCAATCCGCTCGCAGACCCCGGGATACTCGGAGTCAACGCGGGCGCCAGCCTCGGAGTCACGATCGGTGTGGCGTTCTTCGGAGTCACCGCCGCCAGCGGGTACATCTGGTTCGCATTCGCGGGCGCGATCGTCGCGACCGTGCTCGTCTACCTCATCGGCTCGGCGGGCCGCACAGCGCCCGACCCGATGCGCATGACGCTCTCCGGCGTCGCGCTCGGCGCCGTCATGGGAGGTGTGGTCGCAGCGATCGGGCTGTTGAATCCGAAAGCCTTCGACTCGATCCGCTCGTGGAACGCAGGATCACTGTCGGCGCTCACCCCGGATGTCTACACGGTTCTCCCCTTCCTCCTGCTCGGACTCGTGCTCGCCTTCGCTCTTGCGCCCTCGCTCAACGCCCTGGCGCTGGGCGACGACCTGGCGACCGCTCTCGGCTCGCGCGTCGTGCTCACGCGGGTGCTGTCGATCCTCGCGGTCACGCTGCTCTGCGGGGCCGCTACTGCCGCGGCCGGGCCCATCGCCTTCGTCGGCCTGATGGTTCCGCACGCCGTCCGCTGGTTCGTCGGGCCGCATCAGGGGTGGATCCTCCTGGGCACCGTCTTCGCCGCTCCCCTGCTCCTGCTGACCGCAGACGTCGTGGGCCGCCTGGTCCTTCGCACCGGAGAGCTCCCCGTCTCCGTCGTCACCGCATTGATCGGTGCCCCCGTGCTCATCGCCCTCGTCCGCAGGAAGAAGGTGAGCGGACTGTGACCGCTCTGCTCCCTCGGTCGACCGAGGTCGATGCCGGTCGCCGGGTCTTCACGCCGCGGACCGATGTCTTCTCGCGTCGCATCGGGGTCCGCGCCACCGTCGTGACGGTGGCCGCGCTGCTCGCCGCCGTCGCCGTCGGCGTCTTCGCCCTGACTCTCGGCGACGCCCCGTTCTCTCCGGGAGAAGTGCTCATGACGCTCCTCGGCTTCGGCGAGCCGCGCGCCGAACTCGTGATCATCGAGTGGCGACTCCCCCGTGTCCTCGCGGCTCTGGTGTTCGGCGTCGCCCTCGGCATCGGCGGTGCGATCTTCCAGTCGCTGACACGCAATCCGCTGGGCAGCCCCGACGTCATCGGCTTCGACGCCGGCGCCTACACCGGTGCGCTCATCGTGATCACCACCATGGGCATCAGCGTCGCCTCGACCGCTGCGGCTGCACTGGCGGGCGGCGCGGTGACGGCTCTGCTCGTCTACCTGCTCGCGTTCCGTCGCGGCTTCACGGGCTTCCGGCTCATCATCGTCGGCATCGGCGTCGCCTCGATGCTCGCGTCGGTGAACACGTGGATCATCCTCAATGCCGACCTGCGCATCGCGATGCTCGCGAGTGCATGGGGCGCGGGGTCGCTCAACGTCATCACCGCCGAACAGGTCGCCATCGCCGCGTGCGTCATCGTCCCGATCGGCATCGCCGTGGCCACGCTCGCCGATCGGATGCATCTGCTCGAGCTCGGAGACGACACGGCCTCGGCGCTCAGCGTCCGCACCGGCGGGACACGGCTGACCCTCATCGTCCTCGGCGTCTGCCTCACCGCAGCCGTGACGGCGATGGCGGGGCCGATCGCGTTCATCTCACTCGCCGCCCCGCAGATCGCGCGCCGTCTCACCGGATCAGCGAGCGTGACCCTCACGGCTTCGGCCGCGGTCGGCGCCCTGCTGCTGGTATCCAGCGACGTGCTGGCGCAACGGCTGTTCGCGCCCACCCAGATCCCCGTCGGAATCGTCACGGTCTGCCTCGGCGGCGTCTATCTGGTGTGGCTGCTCATCAAGGAAGCGAGAAAGCGATGACCGTCATCGACACGTCCACTGCGCGGCTGCGCGCGGAAGACCTCACGATCGGCTACGACGGCCGTGTCGTGTCCGAGCACCTCGGCGTCGACATCCCCGCAGACGCCTTCACCGTGATCGTCGGGCCGAACGCCTGTGGCAAGTCGACTCTGCTGCGAGCCTTCGCCCGACTCCTGAAGCCCAGGAGCGGCCACGTGCTGCTGGACGGTCGTGCGATCACCGAGCTCCCCACCAAGGAGATCGCGCGACGCCTCGGCCTGCTTCCGCAGACCTCGATCGCCCCCGACGGCATCCGCGTCTCCGACCTGGTGGCGCGCGGGCGCCATCCGCACCAGACGATCCTCCGGCAGTGGTCGCATGACGACCAGACGGCTGTCGCCACCGCACTCGCCGCGACCGGGACGACGGAGCTCGCCGGCCGACTCGTGGACGAGCTCTCCGGAGGACAGCGGCAACGGGTGTGGGTCGCGATGCTCCTCGCGCAGGAGTCTCCGACCATGCTGCTCGACGAGCCGACGACCTTCCTCGACATCGCGCACCAATATGACCTGCTGCGGCTCTTCCACGGCTTGCACCAGCAGGGACGCACGATCGTCGCCGTGCTGCACGATCTCAACCAGGCGGCGCGGTTCGCGGACCACATGATCATGATGCGCGACGGTCGGATCGTCGCCTCCGGCGACCCCGCGTCGATCGTGACGTCCGAGCGCGTCCAGGAGGTGTTCGGACTGGGCTGCTCGATCATCCCCGACCCGCACACGGGCACCCCGCTCGTCGTCCCGCGCTGAAGCGAATCGTGGGCGGCGCTCGGCATGCGGAATCGCCGCCCGCGGGCGTGCCTCAGGCGATGCCGAAGGGGTTGTCGAAGGGGGTGTCGATCGAAGTCCGACGTCTGTGGCCGCCGGTAGCGTGCTGACGGTGAAGACGATCCGACTGCCGAGCCCCTGTGCACTCTGCGGTCATCGCGACGCTGTGCGAGTGGCGGCAGCCCTGATGTGCGCCTGGTGCGGGTGGCGCTACGGCGATTCCCCCGACCCCGACCTCCCGCGCCCGGTGATCGAGGTCGTGTACTACATCCGATACGACCGTCGGGTGAAGATCGGCACCAGCAGACGCCCCCGCCAGCGACTCGCGAGCATCCGTCACGAGGAGCTGCTGGCGTTCGAGCAGGGAGGCCGCGCGGTGGAGCAGGCGCGGCATCGGGAGTTCGCCGAGATCCGCGAGGGTGGCGAATGGTTCACCCTCACCCCGCAGCTCGAGTCACACATCGCCGGGCTTCGCACTGTGGCCGACCCCTGGCAGCTCTACGCACGCTGGGTGAGCCTGGCGTTGCAGAACTGAAGCCCCGCACGGGGCCGACTTTCCGTGCGGGGCTTCAGAGTTCAGCGGGTCAGGCGCGTGCGGCCTTGACCTTCGCGGGCTGCGGCTGCGAGAACAGCACCACGATGATCACTGCGACGCCGACGACGACATGCGGCACCCAGACGTTCGGTGCCTCGGTCGAGAAGCCGAAGATCCACGGTGACAGCGCCAGGAACAGGCTCGCGACGATGTCGAAGACGAGGTGGACGGGCATCGGGATGAAGCCGAAGGGACCCCATTCGTACTTCGTGAACAGGCTGTAGACGATGAGTCCGACACCGAGCACGATCGGGATGATCACGGCAGGGCCGCCCATGCTCGCGAAGCCGAACAGCCACGGAGCAGCGATCAGTGCCACTCCGACGATGTAGTCGAGAATTCCATGGACCTTGGTGGGGATGAAACGCATGATTCCTCCTGTGGTGTCGTCGCGTGCTGCGACTCACAGATGGTTCGCAGCCCCCGGCGAAACGGATTGCCCACGTCCCCCTCCTACGCTGGACGGATGACGTCGACGCCACCGCCCGTTCGCACCGTCTCCGCGCTGAGGCTCGCGGTCGGAACGTGCGTGACGGGCATCCTGCTCTACACCTACGTGATCGGGATATCGCGTCAGGGTGCGAGTCTCGTCGACTACTTCGGCTACTTCACCAACCTGACGAGTCTGCTGACCGCCGGCATCCTCATCGTGACGGGCCTGATCTCGCTGCGCGGCAAAGTGGTGCCGTCACCTCTCACATCGGCGCGCGCTGTGGCGGTCGCCTGCATGATCATCGTGGGGATCGTCTACAACGTCCTCGTCCCCGGCACGGGGAGCGCGCCGCCCTGGGTGAGCGCGACCCTGCACACGATCTTCCCGATCCTGCTCGTGCTCGACTGGATCTTCGTCGACGACCGTTCGCCGTTGCCCTGGCGCCGCCTCTGGGTGGTGCTCCCCTATCCGGTGGTCTGGCTCGGAGTCGTCCTCGTGCGCGGGGCCACCGACGGATGGGTCCCGTACGGCTTCCTGCTCCCGGAGCGAGGCGCGGCATCGCTTGCGACCCACGTAGCGGGACTGCTCCTCGCCCTGCTCGCATCGGGCGCGCTCGTGTGGGCACTCAGCAGGATCCGGACCGAGAGACGCCTCCCGGCGGTCAGGCGTTCGTCCACCCGTATCGGCGCGTGAGCGCGGAGGCGACCCGACCGTAGCGTGATCGGTCGAGCACCGCGGCCTCACGCCGGAGCCCGGTCTCGTGCACGCTGTAGAGCTGCTCGATGTCGACCCAGGACTCCCGCCCCTGCGAGTCCCAGCCGCCCGAGCCGATCGACAGGTAGTCGCGGTCGCCGTCGTGCGCCTTGCTCGTCATCCGCACCGCGTAGACGCGGTCTGCGGACTCCCGTCCGATCACGAGCACCGGCCGGTCCTTGCCGCGACCGTCGTTCTCCTCGTACGGCACCCAGGTCCAGATGATCTCGCCCGCATCGGGCGCGCCGTCCCGGTCGGGCGCATATCCGATGCGGAGGTCGTCGATGCGGTCGGGGTCGATGCGTACGGTCTCGACCCGAGGCCCCCGGCCCCGCTCGGTGCGCGAAGCCGACTCATGGACCTCGTCGGAGGTGCGCAGACGCGAGACCGGGCGTCTCGGACGAGTTTTCGTCCGAGACGCCCGGTCAGATCCCAGTGCTGTGAAGAGGATCTCCGCGAGTCGTGCCAGGATGCCGTCGGTGTTGCTCACACGGTCACCCTAACGGCAGTTCAGGCGTCAGCGAGCGCGTAGCCCTCCTCGCCGTGGACGACCTGGTCGACGCCTGCGATCTCGTCTTCACTCGTGATGCGGAAGCCGATCGTCTTCTCGATCGCGAAGCCGATGATGAAGGCCACCACGAAGGAGTAGATCAGCACGCCGAGTGCGGCGATCGCCTGGACGGCGAGCTGGCGGGCGTCGCCACCGACGAACAGTCCGGTGTCGGTCGCGAAGAAGCCGAGGTAGAGGGTTCCGATGAGACCACCGACGAGGTGGATGCCGACGACGTCGAGCGAGTCGTCGAAGCCGAGACGGAACTTCATCTCGACGGCGAGTGCGCAGACGATACCGGCGACGGCACCGAGCAGCAGCGACCAGCCGGGCGTCAGGTTGGCGCACGCCGGGGTGATGGCGACGAGACCGGCGACCGCACCGGATGCCGCACCCACCGAGGTGGCCTTGCCGTCCTTGATGCGCTCGATCAGGATCCAGCCGAGGATCGCGGCCGCCGTGGCGCCGAGGGTGTTCAGACCGATGAGTCCGACGCCGCCCATGTCCTCCGCGAGCCACTCCGCACCGGCGTTGAAACCGAACCAGCCGAACCACAGCAGCGCTGCTCCGAGGAGCGTCAGCGGCACGTTGTGCGGCTTGAGGATGCCCTTCTGGAAGCCGATGCGCTTGCCGAGGACGAGCGCGAGAGCGAGAGCCGCAGCACCCGCGTTGATGTGCACCGCGGTTCCACCGGCGTAGTCGATCACGCCGATACCGCTGTCCTCGCCGAAGAGCGTGGTGCCGAGGTTCATGATCCAACCGCCGCCCCAGACCCAAGCAGCGACCGGGAAGTATCCGACGGTCGCGAACACGCCGGCGAAGATCAGCCAGCTGCCGAACTTGGCGCGGTCGGCGATCGCACCCGAGATCAGGGCGACCGTGATGATCGCGAAGGTGGCGCCGTAGGCGACACCGAGGAGTGCGACGTTCGAGCCCTCACCGGCCGCCAGGCTCGAGAGGCCGAAGTCGGCGAAGGGGTTGCCTGCGAAGGCGGTAGGGCTGTCGACGGCGCTCATCGAGAATCCGAAGAGGATCCAGAGCACTGCGACGAGACCGATCGAGCCGAAGCTCATCATCATCATGCTGACGACGCTCTTGGCCTTGACGAGGCCGCCGTAGAAGAAGGCGACGCCGGGCGTCATGAGCAGTACGAGGGCGGTCGCGGTGATCGCCCAGGAGATGTTGCCTGGAGCATCCATAGTCAAACCTCACATTCGGGAAACTGAGAGCTTCAGTGTGACGAGGCCCGATTTCCGGAATGCGTGAGGTTTGTTGCGCTGGCGTTACAGAGCGGCTCTGTGTGTGAACATCGCGTTACGCGACACTGCGATCCGCATGTGTAAGTGCATTGAGTCTGGAGATAGCGCGCAGATACTTCTTGCGGTATCCCCCACCGAGCATCTCGTCGGCGAAGACCTGGTCGAGGCTCACACCGGTCGCGACGATCGGGATCTGCGCGTCGTAGACGCGGTCGACGAAGGCGACGAACCGCAGCGCCTCCGACTGATCGGTCAGGACGTGCACGTCCCGCAGGCCCACGAGATCGAGTCCTGCGATGACACGCAGGTACCGAGAGGGGTGAACGCGTGCGAGGTGGCGGATGACGTCGGCGAAGGAGTCGTCGGATGCTATTCCCGCGGCAGCGCCCGCCTCGACGGCCTTCTCGTACTCACCGGACTCGCTGACGACGGCATGCCCGTCGAGCGCGCGCTGCCGGAAGTCAACCCCGTCGATGCGGATCGTCTGAAAGCTGTCGGACATGGCATGGATCTCACGCAGGAAGTCCTGCGCCGCGAAGCGACCCTCGCCGAGCGCGTTGGGCGGCGTGTTCGAGGTCGCCGCGAGCTTGGTGCCTGTCGGCACGAGCTCGCCGATGAGACGGGTCATCACCATCGTGTCGCCCGGATCGTCGAGTTCGAACTCGTCGATGCAGAGCAGATCCGCGCCCTTGAGCAGATCGACGGTGTTCTTGTAGCCGAGTGCGCCCACGAGAGCCGTGTACTCGATGAACGACCCGAAGTACTTCCTCCGCGCCGGCATCGCGTGATAGATGGACGCGAGCAGGTGCGTCTTGCCGACGCCGAAGCCGCCGTCGAGATAGACGCCCGGCTTGATCTCGGGCTCCTTCTTCGCACGACTGAAGAACCCACCGCGCTTGACCGGAGCGCCGCGCCCGGCGAAACGGATGAGCGTCTCCTTCGCCTCCTCCTGTGAGGGATAGGCCTCGTCCGCCCGATAGCTGTCGAAAGTGGCCCCGTCGAACTGCGGCGGCGGAACGAGGCTCGCGAGCATCTCGGGACCGGTGACGGTCGGCTGGCGATCGGTCAGGTGCACGATGCCCGTGCGGCTGGGCGTGTCGGTCATCACGGTCCTGTATCGGGGGCGCACCTGTGTCGAAGTCTTACGAATCGGGTGCAGGGCGCACGGCGTGGATCTATCGTCGAAGTATCGGCTCAACATTACGCCGTCAAAGCCCTGCATCATCGCCGCTCACCGTCTGAGGAGATCCCTGTGGCCATCGAGTTCGACACCACTTCGTCCAAGTTCGCCGAGTACGCCGAGCCAGGCCGCCTCGTCACCACCGAGTGGCTCGCGGAGCGGCTCGGGATCCCGGGTCTGGTCGTGGTGGAGTCCGACGAGGACGTGCTCCTGTACGAGACCGGCCACATCCCCGGTGCGGTGAAGGTCGACTGGCACACCGAGCTCAACGACCCGGTCGTGCGCGACTATGTCGACGGCGAAGGCTTCGCGAAGCTCCTGAGTCGCAAAGGCATCTCGCGCGACGACACCGTCGTGATCTACGGCGACAAGAACAACTGGTGGGCCGCCTACGCACTCTGGGTCTTCTCGCTCTTCGGCCACGAGGACGTGCGGCTGCTGGACGGCGGCCGCGACCGCTGGATCTCCGAGGGCCGGGAGATCACGCGTGACGCACCGACACCCGCGCCGACCGAGTATCCGATCGTGGAGCGCGACGACTCGGTCATCCGCGCCTACAAGGACGATGTGCTCGCCCACATCGGCAGCCCTCTGATCGATGTCCGCTCCCCCGAGGAGTACAGCGGTGAGCGCACCACGGCACCGGCCTACCCCGAAGAGGGCACGCTGCGCGCCGGCCACATCCCGACCGCGCAGAGCGTGCCGTGGGCGAAGGCAGTCGCCGAGGACGGCGGGTTCCGCTCGCGTGCCGAGCTCGACGCCATCTATCGCGACGGCGCGGGACTCGCCGACGGCGACGACGTCGTCGCGTACTGCCGGATCGGCGAGCGTTCCAGCCACACCTGGTTCGTGCTCAAGCACCTGCTGGGCTTCGAGAACGTGCGCAACTACGACGGATCGTGGACCGAGTGGGGCAGTGCGGTGCGCGTCCCGATCGTGACCGGCGCGGAGCCCGGTTCCCTCTGACCGTGTGACAATGACAGGGATGAGCACCAGCGAAATTCCTGACACCCTCGCCGAGATCCGCGACGGATTCCTCGAGACCCCTGAGGCAGATCGTCTGCTGCTCCTGCTGGAGTACGCGGACGAGCTGCCCGAGGTCTCGGAGGAGGTCGCGAACCATCCAGAGATGTGCGAGCGCGTGGCCGAGTGCCAGTCGCCCGTCTACATCTACGTGGAGGTGAACGACGGCGTCGTCACGATGCATGCCACGGCTCCGCCGGAGGCACCGACGACCCGCGGCTTCGCGAGCATCCTCGTGCAGGGCATCTCAGGTCTGACGGCAGACGAAGTGCTGGCGATCCCCGACGACTATCCGCAGTCGATCGGACTCACGAGAGCTGTCTCACCGCTGCGGATCGGCGGCATGACCGGAATGCTGATGCGGGCGAAGAAGCAGGTCAGACAGAAGCGCTGAACCCCTGTGCGCGGAGCCAACCGGTGATCGCGTCGCTCCACCCCGCCTGGTCGTAGTTCCACAGCTTCGTGTGGCGCGCCACCGTGAACCGGGGCATCGTCACGAGGTCGGGCCTGGCCTCCTGCAGCGCATGCGAGGCATCGGCGGGGACGAACCCGTCGTCGTCGCTGTGCAGGATCAGGATCGGCACCGCCAGCTCCTCGGCGCGGGCGACCATGTCGAGACGATCGAACGGGATCGCATCGTCTGCACCGCTGAGCCGCGCCGTGAGCGGCACCGAGAGAGCGCTCATCGCGAGGTCGGGCAGCGGCGCGCGCATGCCGGCCTCCCGTGCCTGGAAACGCAGCACTGTGCGCCAGTCGACCACGGGCGACTCGAGGATGAGACCCGCGATGCGGTCGCGGTTGCCCGAGGAGACGGCGGTCTGCAGGGCGACCGCCCCGCCCATCGACCATCCCATCAGGATCACGCGATCGGCACCGTGTCGCAGCGCGTAGGAGACGGCGGCATCGACGTCGCGCCATTCCGATGCTCCGAGGGCGTACGCGCCGCTGCGACTGCGAGGCGCCTCACCGTCGTTCCGGTAGGACACGACGAGGTTCGGGAAGCCGGCCGCGTGCAGCACAGGCACCGCACGAAGGCATTCGGCCCGCGTGACGCCTCGGCCGTGCACCTGGATGACCCAGGTCGACGACTCCGCCGGGAAGAACCATGCAGGGCACGGCCCGGCGGGCGATCCGATGAGCACGTTCTCCCGCCGCAGGTGAAGCTCGCTCGGTGTGGAGTAGTACCAGCCGCTGAACGCGGCATTGCGGTCGACGCGAGCCCCTGGTTCGATCTGCGTCAGCAGCTTTCGGCGCACGGTCGTCGCGTCGGCGCTCAGCACCGCACCCAGCTTGACGTAGCCGTAGGTGCCCGACGTGAAGAGCCCGTATCGGCCCGGCAGCTCGGTGTCGCGCGTACGGGTGAGTTCGATCGTCTGGGCGCCGGTGTCCACGGCGAGGATCTCCGCATCCGCGGGGCGCTTCGCCGGGATCACCACCCGTCTGGCGATGCTGAGCACGAGCAGGGCCATCGCCGCCCCGAGCGCGAGCAGTGCAGGGACAAGGAGCGCAACGGCGTGCCTGAGACTCTTCATCGCTTCCTGACTCTAGCCTGTTGCCGTGACCGCACACCCCGATGCCGGGACGATCTTCGACGCCGCAGTGGCCGAGCTGCGTGATATCGCGTTCCGCGCGGACATCACCATCCGTGAGATCCCCACCCCTCAAGGCCTAGCCCCGCACGCCGTCGCGCTCGCCGCCGACGTCCGCCCGGATGACGAGGGAGAGTCCGCATACGGAACCGGCCGGTTCGTGCTGCTGCACGATCCGGACACGCCTTCCGCGTGGGAGGGAGCGTGGCGGATCGTGATCTTCGCCCAGGCACCGCTCGAGACCGAGATCGGCACCGACCCGCTGCTCGCGGACGTCACGTGGTCGTGGCTGGTCGACGCACTCGACTCCCGAGGCGCCGGATACCACTCCGCGTCCGGGACCTCCACCAAGACGCTCTCGAAGGGCTTCGGCGGTCTCGCGGACGAAGGCGACGGCGCACAGATAGAATTGAGGGCGTCCTGGACACCCGAGGGCCCCTTCACACCCCACGTCGAAGCATGGGTCGAACTGGTCGGAATGCTGGCGGGTCTTCCGCCCGGTTCCGAGGGCATCGCCGTGATCGGCGCGCGAAAGGCAGCACGTGACTGAATACTCCGTGATCTCCGACGTCTCGGAGTTCCGTGCGGCATGCGCCGTACTGGCCGCAGGCACAGGTCCTGTCGCCGTCGACGTCGAGCGGGCATCCGGATTCCGATACTCCCAGCGCGCCTACCTCGTGCAGGTGTTCCGCAGGGATGCAGGGGTCTTCCTCTTCGACCCGCCGCCGCTCGGCGACTTCAGCCCGCTTCAGGAGGCGATCGGCGACGTGCTGTGGATCTTCCACGCCGCGAGCCAGGACCTCCCCTCGCTGCGCGAGCTCGATCTGCTCCCTCACTCGATCTTCGACACCGAGCTCGCCTCTCGTCTGCTCGGACACGAACGCGTCGGTCTCGCCGCCGTCGTCGAGAACACCCTGGGCATCACGCTGAAGAAGGAGCATTCGGCCGCCGACTGGTCGACCAGACCGCTCCCCGCGAGCTGGCTCGAGTACGCGGCCCTCGACGTGCTGCACCTGATCGACGTCTACGAGGCGCTCGAGGCCGAGCTCGAGGAGCAGGGCAAGACCGAGTACGCGGCCGAGGAGTTCGCGGCGACCCTCACGCGCCTCCCCAAGCCGCCTCGCGAGGATCCCTGGCGCCGGCTGAGCGGGCTCCACCAGGTCCGCGGATCCCGCAACCTCGCGGTCGCCCGGTCGCTCTGGCAGGCACGGGAGGCCTTCGCACAGGACCAGGACGTCTCTCCCGGTCGCCTCGTGCCCGACCGCTCGCTGATCGCGGCGGTTCTCGCGAACCCGCAGAGCAAGCAGGCGCTCGCCGGAGTCAAGGACTTCCAGGGCCGTGCCAGCCGTACGCAGCTCGACCGCTGGTGGCAGGCGATGGTCGACGGGCGCACCACCGAGGATCTCCCGCGCGAGCGTGTGCCCAGCGACGCGCTCCCGCCGCCTCGGGCATGGTCGGACCGCAACCCCGAGGCCGATGCGCGCCTCAAGGCCGCACGCCCCGTGATCGAGGCGACGGCAGAGGAGCTGGGGATGCCGACCGAGAACCTGCTGACTCCCGACTACCTTCGCCGCGTGGCGTGGGATGTGCCGGGCACGACGCCCGAGGCCATCGGCGATGCGCTCGCGGCCCTCGGCGCGCGCCCGTGGCAGATTGCACAGACCGCACAGAAGATCGCCGATGCCTTTGTAGAAGCAGTGCAAGCCCCGAACGAGACGCCCACACCCGCTTCGTAGGTTCGATCCAACCGATTCCTCCCGGTTTCCGGCCCTCCCTAGACTGAGGCCACCGCACAAACTTGGAGGCAGAGTGGCCGAGATCTCGGACGTCTTCTTCGTCGATGGAGTGCGCACCCCCTTCGGGCGCGCCGGCGAAAAGGGCATGTACTGGAACACCCGCGCAGATGACCTCGCCGTGAAGGCGACCATCGGCCTGATGGAGCGGAACGCAGCCGTCCCTGCTGATCGCATCGACGACGTCGCCATCGCGGCGACCAGCCAGACGGGAGACCAGGGACTCACCCTCGGCCGCTCGGTGGCGATCCTCGCAGGGCTTCCGCAGACGGTTCCCGGCCTCGCCGTGGAGCGCATGTGCGCGGGAGCGATGACCAGCGTCACGACCATGGGCGCGTCCATCGGTGTGGGGATGTACGACTTCGCCCTCGCCGGCGGCGTCGAGCACATGGGCCATCACCCGATCGGCGGCAACGCCGACCCCAACCCACGCTTCGTCGCGGAGCGCATGGTCGACCCCGGCGCCCTGAACATGGGTGTCACGGCCGAGCGCATCTTCGACCGGTTCCCGCACCTCACCAAGGAGCGCTCCGACCGGTTCGGCATGCTCAGCCAGCACAAGGTGCAGGCCGCGTACGACGCCGGCAAGATCCAGCCCGACCTCGTGTCCGTCGCGACCAAGACCGCAGACGGAGCCTGGGGTCTCGCCACGGAGGATGAGGGCCGACGCCCGCAGACGACGATGGAAGACCTCGCCGCGCTCAAGACGCCGTTCCGACCGCACGGTCGTGTGACGGCAGGAACCTCGTCGCCCCTCACCGACGGCGCGACGATGTCGCTGCTCGCCGGTGGTGGTGCCGTGAAGGAGTTCGGCCTCGCCCCGAAGATGCGCATGGTCTCGTTCGCGTTCGCGGGCGTCCAGCCCGAGATCATGGGCATCGGCCCGATCCCCTCGACCGAGAAGGCGCTCAAGAAGGCCGGGCTCACGATCGCAGACATCGGGCTGTTCGAGCTCAATGAAGCCTTCGCGATCCAGGTCATCTCGCTGCTCGACCACTTCGGGATCGCCGATGACGACCCCCGCGTCAACCAATGGGGCGGCGCGATCGCACTCGGACACCCGCTCGCGGCATCCGGTGTGCGTCTGATGATCCAGCTCGCGGCGCAGTTCGCCGAGCGTCCCGACGTGCGTTACGGCCTGACGGCCATGTGCGTCGGTCTCGGCCAGGGCGGCTCCGTCATCTGGGAGAACCCGCACTTCGACGGCAAGAAGAGGAAGTAAGCGCCGATGGCACACTCGATTTCCGAACAGTACGCGAACGTCGACTTCTCCCCCATCCAGGCCCTCACCGACGGCGAGGTGATCACGCACTCGCCAGTGCGTGACATCCGCCTCGCATCGGGCAAGGTGCTCGCCCTGATCACCCTCGACAACGGACGAGACCACACGCGTCCGAACACCCTGGGACCGGCGACGCTCACCGCTCTCGGCCAGACGCTCGACGGCCTCGCCGCTCGCGCCGCCGCCGGAGAGATCCAGGCCGTGGGCATCACCGGCAAGCAGTACATCCTGGCCGCAGGGGCCGACCTCTCGGACATCAGCAAGGTCGGCTCGCGTGACAACGCGCGCCTGATCGCGCAACTCGGCCACAAGGTGCTGGGCAAGTTCGGCGAGCTCGGCGTGCCTTCGTTCGCCTTCGTGAACGGGCTGGCGCTCGGCGGCGGCCTCGAGATCGCGCTCAACTCCAGCTACCGGACGGTCGACGCGTCCGCCGCGGCGATCGCTCTGCCCGAGGTCTTCCTCGGCATCATCCCCGGCTGGGGCGGCGCCTTCCTGCTGCCGAACCTGATCGGGATCGAGAACGCCCTCGAGGTCGTCATCTCGAATCCGCTCAAGCAGAACCGGATGCTGAAGCCTCAGCAGGCCTTCGATCTGGGCATCGTCGACGCGATCTTCCCCGCGGCGAACTACCTCGAGAACTCGCTGGCGTGGGCCGACGCCGTCCTCGGCGGCAAGAAGGTCGAGCGCAAGAACGAGCCGGGCAAGATCGAGCGACTCACCAAGTGGCCGATCGCCATCAAGATGGCGCGTGGCATGCTCGAGTCGAAGATCGGCACCGTTCCGAAGTCGCCGTACGCCGCGCTCGAGCTGCTCGACAGGGCGAAGAGCGGCACCAAGGCCGAGGGCTTCGCTCGCGAGGATGAGGCTCTCGCCGAACTCGTGACGGGCGACCAGTTCGCAGCGTCCATGTACGCGTTCGACCTCGTGCAGAAGCGAGCGAAGCGGCCCGTCGGCGCGCCGGACAAGGCGCTCGCCAAGAAGGTCACCAAGGTCGGCATCATCGGCGCGGGGCTCATGGCGAGCCAGTTCGCTCTGCTGTTCGTGCGCAAGCTGCAGGTGCCGGTGCTGATCACCGACCTCGACCAGGCGCGCGTCGACAAGGGTGTCGCCTACATCCACGAGGAGATCGGCAAGCTCGAGGGCAAGGGCCGCCTGGACGCGGACTCCGCGAACAAGCTGCGTGCGCTCGTCACCGGCACGACCGACAAGAGCCTGTATGCGGATTGCGACTTCGTCATCGAGGCCGTGTTCGAGGAGGTCGGCGTCAAGCAGCAGGTGTTCGGCGAGATCGAGAAGATCATCGCCGAGGACGCGATCCTGGCGACCAACACCTCGTCGCTCTCGGTCGAGGAGATCGGCGCGAAGCTCGCTCACCCCGAGCGCCTCGTGGGCTTCCACTTCTTCAACCCGGTCGCGGTGATGCCGCTGATCGAGATCGTGAAGACGTCGACGACCTCGGAAGCGGCGCTCTCGACCGCGTTCGTGGTCGCGAAGAACCTGGGCAAGAACGCGGTGCTCACCGCGGATGCTCCCGGATTCGTGGTGAACCGGCTGCTGGCCAAGGTCATGGGCGAGGCCGCCCGCGCGGTGTACGAGGGCACTCCGATCACGGACGTCGAGAAGGCCTTCGCGCCTCTCGGACTGCCGATGGGACCCTTCCAGCTGATCGACCTGGTCGGATGGAAGGTCGCCGCGCACGTGCAGGACACGATGGCGGATGCGTTCCCGGAGCGCTTCTACGCGAACGAGAACTTCCACGCTCTCGCGGAGCTCGACGCGGTGATCGAGAAGGACAAGGGCGGTCGGGTGACCGGCTGGACGAAGCAGGCCGAGAAGCTGCTGAAGCCCGCCGTCGGCAAGACGCCCGCGTCGGCCGAGACGATCCTGCAGCGGGTGCAGGACGGTCTCGCGAGCGAGATCAAGCTCATGCTCGATGAGGAGGTCGTGCCCGAGGTCGAGGACATCGACCTGTGCCTGATCCTCGGCGCCGGCTGGCCGTTCATCGACGGTGGGGCCTCACCCTACCTCGACCGCGAGGGCGCCTCGGAGCGCGCCTTCGGCGGAGAGTTCCACACACCGCAGATCCGCGGTATCGAGGGCCGCTGATCGGAAGCGTCGAAGGGGGTCGCGCTCGGCGCGGCCCCCTTCGTCATGCCTGCTGAACGGGACGCTCGTCGACGTCGCCGCAGCGCGGCCAGAACGACATCGCCCGCTCCGCGAGCGCCGTGATCGTCAACGACGGGTTCACGCCCGGATTCGCGGGCACCGCCGCCCCATCGACGACGTGCAGCCCCGGATGGCCCCACACGCGGTGGTACCGATCGACGACCCCGGTCGCGGGAGACGCCGAGATCACGGCGCCGCCGAGGAAGTGCGCGGTGAGGGGGATGCCGAAGACTTCGGGCCAGGAGCCCCGTGCCTCGGCGGACACACCACCCTCCTTCTGCATGCGCGCGGCGATCGCCGCAGCCGCGCGGTGCGCCTGCGGCAGGTAGCTCGGGTTCGGCTCACCGTGCCCCTGCCTGCTCGTCATCACGAGGCGTCCGAATCGGCGCCGCAGAGACAGGGTGAGCGAGTTGTCGACGGTCTGCATGACGAGGGCGATGATGCCGCGCTCGCTCCAGCGCCGGAGAGATCCCAGGCGCAGCTGACGGATCGGCGCTCGGAGGAACCGACCGACGAGACCGCCCAGTCGGCGGCCGAGCGGCACATCACCTGGCACCATGATCGACGCCAGCGCTCCCATCAGATTCGAGCCCGGTCCATAACGCACGTTCTCGACGTGGGTGCGCTCGTCGACGTGGAAGGAGGTCGTGATGGCGACGCCCTTCGCGAGGTCGAGAGAAGCAGGAACCCGCGTCGCGATCGCGCCGTCGAGCGCCTCGGAGTTGGTTCTCGTGAGTCGCCCGACAGCGTCGGACACACGGGGAAGAGCACCCGAGAGCTTCATCCGATGCAGCAGCTGCTGCGTGCCCCAGGTGCCCGCGGCCAGCACGACCTGACCGGCGCGCACGGTGCGGCGATCACGACGCAGCCAGGCACCGCTGCGCTCGCTCGTCACGGCGAATCCGCCGCCCACGAGCTCCTGCACCTCGGTGACGGTGCGGAGCGGCTCGATCACCGCGCCTCGGCGCTCCGCCAGTGCGAGGTAGTTCTTCATCAGGGTGTTCTTCGCTCCGACACGGCATCCGACCATGCAGTTGCCGCAGAGTGTGCAGCCGGTGCGATCGGGGCCTTCTCCCTCGAAGAACGGATCGGGCGTGCGCTCCCCCGGCTTCCCGAACCACACGCCCACCGGTGCGCGTCGGAACGTGCTGCCGACGCCGAGATCCTCTGCGGCACCCGCCATGATGCGCTCGACGGGGCCGGAATGGGGGTACCGCTCGACCACGCCGAGCATCCGCTTCGCCGTCGTGTAGTGCGGCGACAGCTCGGCATCCCAGTTCGCGAGTGCGCTCCACTGGGGGTCGGTGAAAAAGGTGCCGCCCGGCTGGTAGAGCGTGTTCGCATAGTTCAACGACCCTCCGCCGACGCCGGCTCCCGCGAGGATCATCACGTGCGGCAGGCGATGGATGCGCTGGATGCCGTAGCAGCCGAACGCCGGCGCCCACAGATAGCGACGCACATCCCAGCTGGTCTTCGCGAAGTCCTCGTCTTCGAAGCGGCGCCCCGCCTCGAAGACCCGCACGCGATACCCCTTGTCGACGAGCCGCAGCGCGGAGACGGATCCTCCGAACCCCGAGCCGATCACGATCACGTCCTCGTCCAACGCAACGCTCTCCCGCGCCCTCCTGCCGGTGTCAGTCATGGGAGGTCTCCTTCGCTGCAGGCACCAGGACGGTGAGCGCGGCCGCGCGGATCCCGATCGTGCACTCATCCGCACCGATCCGCTCTCCGTCGGCGTACACGACGAGTCCCGGTGCACTCACCGTCACGGAACGGGCGCGTCTGTGAACCACCTCACGACGCGACAGGTGGGTGCCTCGGAGCAGCAGCGGGAACAGCCGCAGCAGGCGAAGGCGGCTCAGCGGCGCGACCTGCACGAGGTCGAGGAGACCGTCGTCGGCTGCCGCGCCGACGCATACCGGCATGCCGCCCCCGTAGCTTTCGGTGTTGCCGACGGCCACGAGTGTGCCAGGAGCCGCGATGGCGGCCGAGCCGTCGACGGACACCGTGAACTCCATCGGGCGGAGGCGCAGAAGTTCGATCACGAGAGCGAGGTAGTAGCGCAGCACGCCATGGGGCCAGCGCAGCCGGTTGGTGCGATCGCTGACCTTCGCGTCGAAGCCCAGAGCGGCGACCGTCAGGAACGGCGCGACTCGGCCGCCGGAGCGTATCTCTCCGACGTCGATCGCCCTGGCGACTCCGGAGAGCGCGAGCTCCGCCGCGGCGACCGGGTCGTGGCGCGGTAGCCCCAGCGCCCGCGCGAGGTCGTTCCCGGTCCCGGCCGGCACCAGCGCGACGGGGACGACGCTCTCGCAGAGCAGGTCGAGGATGCCCGAGAGCGTGCCGTCTCCCCCGACGATCACCAGCACCCGAGGCGCTTCATCGAGAGCCTGCGCCGCAAGCACGAGACTCGACGCCGCGGAGTGCCCTGTGAACACACGAACGTCCGCGCCGCGAGCCCGCAGATGGGCCAGAGCCGAGTCGGCCTCACGCCCGGCGCGCCCCTTGCCCGCAGAGGGATTCGACAGCACGGCGATGTGATCGGCCACCTCAGCGCATCCGATCAGCGGAGATCACAGCACCGGGGTTGAGGATCCCGGTGGGGTCGAGCTCTCGCTTGATCGCGGCCAGGATCCGCACGCCGGTGTCGCCGATCTCCTGTTCCAACCACGGTGCATGGTCTCGACCGACGGCATGGTGGTGGCTGATCGTGCCGCCGCTCGCGATGATCGCGTCGTTCGCGCGCGCCTTGACCCGAGCCCAGACCTCCAGCGAGTCGGACCTGATGCCGGCCAGCACGGTGAAGTACAGCGAAGCGCCCGTCGGGTAGACGTGAGAGACGTGGCACATCACGTAGGACCTTGCCCCTGCATCCGAGAGTCCGTCGCGGAGGGCCGCCGTGACCGCCGCCTTCAGCGTGGAGAGGTTGGCCCAGGTGGTCGCCGTCTCGAGGGTCTCGCAGAAGACCCCGGCATCGAGCAGTGCGTCGCGCAGGTAGGGACCGTCGAAGCGTCCGTCCAGCCATCCCTCTGCCGCTCCCTCCCCGGAGGAGACTCCACCGGCAGCAGCCAGCAGCGCGGACGCGCGCGCCCGGCGCTCGACGATGCCTTCGCCCTCGTACACGGTGACGACCGCAGCGCCCTTCGAGAGCGCCTTGCCGATCCGGCCGACCTGCGCCAGGCTGACCGCGGTCTCCGCCTCGTCGGAAAGTCGGATGACCGTCGGGCCGCCGCCGCGCTGCGCCACGGCTCTGAGGGCATCGGTACCCGCCGCGAAATCCGGGAAGGTCCAAGACTCGAGAACACGCTCACGCGGGATCGGATGGATGCGGACGCGGACCTCGGTGATCACCCCGAAGATGCCTTCGGAGCCCAGGAACACGCGGACCAGGTCGGGCCCCGCGGCAGACCCCGGAGACCGCCCGAGATCGATGTCGCCGGTCGGCGTCGCCACCCGGATCCCCGTGACCATCGTGTCGAAGCGACCGTGACCCGCAGAGTTCTGCCCCGACGACCGAGCCGCCGCGAACCCGCCGATCGTCGCGTAGCGGAAGCTCTGCGGGTAATGGCCGAGCTCGTATCCATGCGCGCCGAGCAGCGCCTCTGCCTCAGGCCCGGTGGTTCCCGCAGCGAGGACTGCTTCGCCACTGACCTCGTCGACGTGCAGAAGACCCGTGAGTCGGCGCAGATCAAGACTGATCACGGCGTGGTGGCGACCGCGCTGCGGATCGAGGGCCCCGACCACGCTCGTCCCGCCGCCGAAAGGGATCACCGCGACCCCGCGGCCGGCAGCGATGGAGAGCACGGCAGCGACCTCGTCGTGCTCGGCAGGAAGGACGACGGCATCCGGGGTCACCTGATGCACCAGTCGCCTGCGCAGCAGGTCCGGCGTGGAGCGGCCTCCCGCATGGCGGATCCGAGCTTCGTCCGACACGTCGACGTGCTCATCGCCGACGACGCCGGCGAACGCCGTGATGTCGTCGGGAGTCAGCGCGGGGGCGTCGAGGATCACATCCTCGAGGTCGGCCGGCGGAGCCGGCCTGCGGATACGTCCGAGCAGAAGAGGGAGAAGCGCCCGCACAGCCCGGGGCAGATCATCGGCCTTCGAGGGGTCGCCCCAGCCGTTCCATCGCATCTCCGATCGTGCGGCGACTCTGCCGTTCTCCTGACCCATGCGTTACAGTGTGACAGATCATGGAAGAACGTCAAGTGACTGCAGAGGCGCGGTTCGCGCAACCTCCGCTCTGGGATGCCACCCAGTCGCGCATCCTCGACGCGGCTGACGAGCTGATCAGTCGCAGAGGGGTGCATGGAGTCACCATCGCGGAGCTCGCACGGCGCGCAGGCCACAGTCGTCCGACGATCTACCGCAGTTGGAACGACGCCGACGACGTCGTGCGCTCCGCCCTTCTCCGCCGGGTCGCCGGCATCGTCTCGCAGTTCCCGACAGAGACTCTCACACGACACGACCTGGTCGACGATGTGCTCCGTTTCTCGGCGGCCTTCCGCTCCGACGAGGTCTACGGGCGGTTGCTCGCGGACGAGCCCGAGGTCTTCACCCGCTACACGCTGCAGCGAGTCGGATCGAGCCAGCGATTGATCCTGCAGTGGCTCGCCGCGGCGATCCGGACCGCGCAGCAGGGCGGGAGCGTCAGGGCGGGCGAGCCGAACGCGATCGCGGTGATGCTGCTGCTCATCGCGCAGTCCGCGGTGCTGTCGCACGGCACCGTCTCGGAGCTCATCTCGGAGCAATCGTGGGAGCGGGAGCTGCGCGCCGCACTCGACGGGCTGCTCCGGCCATGAGCACTCACTCCCCCGACCTCAACGTCGCGCGTCGGGCCGCAGACCTTGCTCGGGCCGCCGACGAGACCGTCGACGTCCTCGTGATCGGCGGCGGGATCACCGGCACAGGTGTCGCTCTCGACGCCGCATCCCGAGGGCTGACCGTCACGCTGCTCGAAGCGGATGACCTCGCATTCGGCACGAGCCGGTTCAGTTCGAAGCTCGTGCACGGCGGCCTTCGCTATCTCGCCACCGGTGATGTCGCGACCGCGAAGGAGAGCGCTCACGAGCGGCACCTGCTGATGACGGTCATCGCACCGCATCTCATCCGACCGCTGGGCCAGCTGCTGCCCTTCGCCGTCGGCGTGACCTCCGCACAGCGCGCGGCCGGCGTCGCGGGCATGGCGATGGGGGATCTGCTGCGGATGCGGGCCCGCACACCACGCGCGGTGCTGCCCGGACCGCGATTGGTCTCCGCGCGCGCCGCCCACGGTCTGGTCCCGGCGCTCGACCGCCGAGGACTTCGGGGCGGCATGCTCTCGTACGACGGACAGCTCGTCGACGATGCGCGACTGGTCGTGACGGTCGCACGCACCGCCGCGGCTCTCGGAGCGCGCATCCTCACCCGGGTCCGCGCACGCGAGCTCCGCAGCGACGGGGCGATCGCCGAAGACGCGCTGACCGGCGAGAGCCTCGGCATCCGAGCGCGCTCGGTGATCAACGCCACAGGGGTCTGGGCCGGGACCCTCGACCAGTCGATCACGATGCGCCCCAGCCGCGGAACCCACATCGTCCTGGACGCCGCCGACCTCGGACACCCGTCCGCGGCGCTGACCATCCCGCATGAGGGCTCGATCAGCCGCTATGTGTTCGCCCTGCCGCAGCAGAGCGGCCGGGTGATCGTCGGCCTGACCGACGAGGACGCTCCGGGCCCCGTTCCGCGGATCGCCACCCCGACGGAGGGCGAGATCTCCTTCCTGCTCTCGACCCTCAACCGGGTGCTCGCGGAGCCCGTCGGGCAGGACCGGGTGCGCGGGGCGTTCGCAGGCCTCCGCCCGCTGGTCGATACAGGCGCCGATTCGACCGCTGACATCTCCCGCCGCCACCTGGTCGCCGTCTCCGAGGCCGGGTTCGTCAACGTCCTCGGAGGCAAGCTGACGACGTATCGGCGGATGGCGGAGGACGCCGTCGACCTCGCGGCACGCGCGAACGACCTGAATGCCGCGCCGAGTCGGACGGCCTCCCTCCGGCTCACCGACACGGCGCCGAACTCGTCTCACCCCGGTTCCGACGCCGACGGCACGGTGACGCGTGCACAGGTCGAGTTCGCCGTGCGCGCCGAGGGTGCGATGACCGTGGAGGACATACTCGATCGGCGTACCCGGGTCGGTCTCGTGGACGCCGACCGCGAGCGGGCGAGGCCCATGACCGAAGCACTGCTCGCGGAGGCGCTCGCGGACCTCGGCTGAGGCGCGTCGGGCGTCTTCCTCGCCCGTGGCGTATCCACCTCGCGGCGTCGGAGATAACGACGACGGAACAGCGTGTGAACACCGGCATCGGAGAGCGGCCAATGGCCGTGTGCAGAAGCAGGACGCGGCACAGTGGTGGCATGGACATGCTCCTCACGATGCTCGGCGGCAAGGGAATGTCGGGTCTGTTCAAGACCGGCACGGCTATTCTCACGATCCTGCTGGTCGTCCCGGCCCTGTTGAAGATCTTCGTCGTCACGGTGGATGAGGGGTGGGCGGCGATCCGCACCCGCAACGGCAAGCCGATCATCCGCAACCGACCGCAGCGACGTCCCACCTCACGCGGCGGCGCGGTCGGTGAGGTCGTCGTACTCGATCCCGGTTCGCACGGGGCCTTCCCGCTGTTCTACTGGTACAGGCTCATCGACGTCCGCTGCCGCGCGACCGACCTGCCCGCCCGTGAGATGACCGGAGCCAGTGGGCACCAGCACCGGGTGCACGCATCCTTCGAGTGGAGACCACTGCCGACCGGCCGAGATCTGCGCGTGTTCGAGCTCGACGTGGTGAATGTGAACGAGCGTGCGTCGAACATCGTCGGCGCAGCGCTGAGAGACGTCATCCGTGGCCTCGACGGTGCGGAGCTGCCGCACAACGACGAGATCAACACCCGCGTGATCACCGCGAGCGCCGAGGAGGTGCGACGCTCCTGCGGCGTCGAGCTCGTGCGCGTCATGGTCACGGGCGACGCTCTCACCGACGGCTATCTGCTCGCAACCGCGCTCCGCGACACCGACCGCGGCGCCGAAGCGGTCGCGGCGCTCCACGCCCTCAACTGACCGGGCGGGCGCTCACGGGGGCTGCCGCGATCAGCTCCGCTCGTGCAGCGGAAGATCGACCGTACCGGTCTCCCCCGACTGGCGAGCGACCGGAATACGAGTGCCGAGCACCTGGGCGACGACGTCCTGCGCGATCTTCGACGCCGTGAGACCGGCATCCGCGAGGATCTGATCGCGCGAGGCGTGATCGATGAACTCGTCCGGCAGGCCCAGCTCGTCGACCGCCGTGTCGATGCCCGCCTCGCGGAGCACCTGGCGCACGCGCGTGCCGATGCCCCCGACGCGGATCCCGTCTTCGAGCGTGATGACGAGGCGATGACGCGCGGCCATGCTGACGATCGAGGGCTGCACGGGGATCGCCCAGCGAGGGTCGATGACCGTCGCTCCGATTCCCTGGGCGCGCAGACGCTCGGCGACATCCATCGCCAGCGCGGCGAACGGCCCGATCGCCACGAGCAGCACGTCTTCGGACTCGCCGCGGGCGAGCACGTCGACGCCGTCGTGCAGACGCTCGAGCGCCGGCAGCTCTGGCGCGACATCGCCCTTGGGGAAGCGGATCACGGTCGGGGCGTCCTCGACGAGCACTGCCTCGTCGAGTGCTTCCTGGAGGCGCGCGCCGTCTCGCGGAGCCGCGATGCGGATGTGCGGGACGATCTGCAGCATCGCGAGATCCCACATGCCGTGGTGACTCGGACCGTCAGGACCCGTGACGCCCGCCCGGTCGAGGACGAATGTGACGCCCGCACGGTGGAGTGCCACATCCATCAGCACCTGGTCGAACGCGCGGCCCATGAACGTCGCGTACAGCGCCACAATGGGGTGCAGACCCCCGAAGGCGAGACCCGCCGCGGAGGCCACGGCATGCTGCTCGGCGATCCCCACGTCGTACACACGATCGGGGAATCGCTCGGCGAACGGAGCGAGCCCTGTCGGGCGCAGCATGGCCGCAGTCATCGCGATGACATCCGAGCGTCGCTCCCCTACCGAGACGAGCGCGTCGGAGAAGACATCGGTCCACCCGGTCCCTCCCGACGAGAGCGTCTCACCGGTCGTCGGATCGATGCGTCCGACGGCATGAAACTGATCGGCCTCGTCATCTCGCGCAGGCTGGTAGCCCCGGCCCTTCTCGGTGATGGTGTGCACGATGACGGGTGCGCCGAACGACTTCGCCAGTTCGAGGGTCTCGAGAAGCGCGGGAAGATCGTGTCCGTCGACGGGGCCGAGGTACTTGATGTCGAGATTGGAATACAGCGCCTCGTTGTTCGTGAAGCGCGAGAGGAACCCATGCGTGCCACCCCGCACGCCACGGAAGACCGCGCGGCCGACGGGTCCGAAGGCACGGAAGAGGCGATCCGACTTGTGATGCAGCTCCTTGTACGCCGCAGCGGTGCGCACACGGTTCAGGTATCGCGACATCCCGCCGATGGTCGGCGCGTACGATCGCCCGTTGTCGTTCACCACGATGACGAGGTTGCGGTCGTTGTCGTCGGAGATGTTGTTGAGCGCCTCCCAGGTCATGCCGCCGGTCAGGGCCCCGTCTCCGACGACTGCGACCACATGGCGGTCTGCACGTCCGGTCGCGGTCAGTGCGCGCGAGACGCCGTCGGCCCAGCTCAGCGAGCTGGATGCGTGGGACGACTCGACGACGTCGTGCGGGCTCTCGGAGCGCTGCGGATAGCCGGCGAGCCCTCCGCGGACGCGGAGCGACGAGAAGTCCTGACGCCCGGTGAGCAGCTTGTGCACGTACGACTGATGGCCGGTGTCGAAGATGAACGGGTCGTCGGGAGACGAGAAGACGCGGTGCAGGGCGATCGTCAGCTCGACCACACCGAGGTTCGGGCCGAGATGCCCGCCGGTGCGCGACACGTTCTCGACGAGGAACTCGCGGATCTCACCCGCGAGCTCGATGAGCTGATCCTCGGACAGCGAGTCGAGGTCACGGGGTCCTGAGATGCTCGGAAGAATCGGCATCTGCACCTCCTCATAGGCACCGTTGGAGGCATCCGATTCCGGTACGAACGCCTGCTCGATCCTACCCCGGGCATCCGGGAAAGCTCGGAGAGCGGCTCCCCCTTGACACCGGCCCTGGCACACGGAAAGGGCCCGGTTCCGAAGAACCGAGCCCTTTCCGACTGTGCGATCAGACCAGCGAACGCAGCACGTACTGCAGGATGCCGCCGTTGCGGTAGTAGTCCGCCTCACCGGGGGTGTCGATGCGGACGACCGCGTCGAACTCCACGACCTGCTTGCCCTCGGGCGAGTCGTCGGTCGGGGTGGCGGTCACGCGGACCGTCTTCGGGGTGGTGCCGTTGTTGAGCTCCTCGAGACCCGTGATCGAGACGACCTCGGTGCCGTCGAGACCCAGCGACTCCCAGCTCTCGCCGGCCGGGAACTGCAGCGGGACGACGCCCATGCCGATCAGGTTCGAGCGGTGGATGCGCTCGAAGCTCTCGGTGATGACCGCCTTGACGCCCAGCAGGCTCGTACCCTTGGCTGCCCAGTCACGCGACGAGCCGGAGCCGTACTCCTTGCCGCCGAAGATGACGAGCGGGGTGCCCTGCTCCTGGTAGTTCATGCTCGCGTCGTAGATGTACGACTGCGGGCCGCCCGCCTGGGTGAAGTCACGGGTGTATCCACCCTCGACGACCTGACCGTCGTTGACGGCCGAGACCATCAGGTTCTTCAGGCGGATGTTCGCGAACGTTCCGCGGATCATGACCTCGTGGTTGCCTCGACGCGAACCGAAGGAGTTGAAGTCCTTGCGGTCGACGCCGTGCTCGGTGAGGTACTGAGCGGCGGGCGTGCCGGCCTTGATGTTTCCGGCGGGCGAGATGTGGTCGGTGGTGACCGAGTCGCCCAGGGTCGCCATGACGCGCGCGCCCTCGATGTCGCGCACCGGGGTGAGCTCCATCGTCATGCCGTCGAAGTACGGCGCCTTGCGCACGTAGGTCGAGTTCTCGTCCCACTGGAAGATGTCGTCATCCGGGGTGGGCAGGCTGCGCCAGCGCTCGTCACCGTCGAAGACGGTCGCGTACTGCTTGATGAACTGCTCGCGCGAGATCGACGAGTCGACCAGCTCCTGGACCTCGGCCGGGGTGGGCCAGATGTCCTTCAGGAAGACGTCCTCCCCGTCTGTTCCCTTGCCGAGCGCGTCGTTCTCGAAGTCGAAGTGCATCGAGCCTGCCAGCGCGTAGGCGATGACCAGCGGCGGGCTGGCGAGGTAGTTCATCTTCACGTCGGGGCTGATGCGACCCTCGAAGTTGCGGTTGCCCGAGAGCACGGCGGTCACGGCGAGGTCGTGGTCGTTGATGGCCGCGGAGACCTCTTCGATCAGCGGACCCGAGTTGCCGATGCAGATCGTGCAGCCGTAGCCGACGGTGTAGAAGCCGAGACCCTCGAGGTCCTTGTCGAGTCCGGACTTCTCGTAGTAGTCCGTGACGACCTTCGAGCCGGGGCCGAGCGTCGTCTTGACCCACGGCTTCTGCTTCAGGCCCTTCTCGAGCGCCTTGCGGGCGACGAGACCAGCGGCGATCATGACCGACGGGTTCGAGGTGTTCGTGCACGACGTGATGGCTGCGAGCGTCACAGCACCGTTGTCGAGGATGTACTTCTCCCCCGAGGGCGTGGTGACCGGCACGGGCTTGGACGCGTTGGCCGGAGCGCCGCTGTTGATGTGCACAGGTCGAGTGGTGCGAGGCTCTTCTTCCCCGGGCGCATTGCCCGGGTCGGATGCGGGGAACGAGTGCTTCGACTCGAGATCGACGACGTCGTCGGACGTCGACGGCGCGGCGTAAGCGAGGATGTCCTGCTCGAACTGCGACTTCGCCTCGGAGAGGAGGATGCGGTCCTGCGGGCGCTTCGGGCCTGCGATCGACGGCACGACGGTGCCGAGGTCGAGCTCGAGGTACTCGCTGAAGGTGGGCTCGTGGGAGGCGTCGTGCCAGAGCTTCTGCTCCTTGGCGTACGCCTCGACGAGCGCTACGGCCTCGTCGCTGCGACCGGTCAGGCGCAGGTAGTCGAGCGTGACGTCGTCGATCGGGAAGATCGCGGCCGTGGAGCCGAACTCCGGCGACATGTTGCCGATCGTGGCACGGTTGGCCAGTGGCACGGATGCCACGCCCTCGCCGTAGAACTCGACGAACTTGCCGACGACGCCGTGCTTGCGCAGCAGGTCGGTGATGGTGAGCACGACGTCTGTCGCCGTGACACCGGCGGGGATCTCGCCGGACAGCTTGAAGCCGACGACACGCGGGATGAGCATCGACACGGGCTGACCGAGCATCGCGGCCTCGGCCTCGATGCCGCCGACGCCCCAGCCGAGCACGCCCAGGCCGTTGACCATCGTGGTGTGCGAGTCGGTGCCGACACAGGTGTCGGGGTACGCACGCAGCACGCCGTCGACGTCGCGGTCGTAGATGACCTTGGCCAGGTGCTCGATGTTCACCTGGTGCACGATGCCGGTTCCCGGCGGGACGACCTTGAAGTCGCTGAAGGCCGTCTGGCCCCAGCGGAGGAACTGGTAGCGCTCGCCGTTGCGCTCGTACTCGATCTCGACGTTGCGCTCGAGCGCATTCTCGGAACCGAAGAGATCGGCGATCACCGAGTGGTCGATGACCATCTCGGCAGGCGAGAGCGGGTTGATCTTGTTCGCGTCGCCGCCGAGCGCCGTCACGGCCTCGCGCATGGTGGCGAGGTCGACGATGCAGGGAACACCGGTGAAGTCCTGCATGACCACGCGGGCCGGCGTGAACTGGATCTCGGTGCTCGGCTCTGCCGCAGCATCCCACGAACCCAGGGCTTCGATCTGCGCCTTCGTCACGTTCGCGCCGTCCTCGGTGCGAAGCAGGTTCTCAAGGAGGACCTTGAGGCTGAAGGGGAGCTTGTCGAAACCGGGCACCGTGTCGATGCGGAAGATCTCGTAGTCGGTGCTGCCGACCGTCAGGGTGCTCTTGGCACCGAAGCTGTTCACCGTGGACACGAATCCGTCTCCTTCTATTCGGATGGGAGCGACAGGCGCCTCCATCTTGCTCGCCAGCGAGCCCCTGCGGCTAGCAAGGCAGACCTAACCAGTCTGCTCTGCTCGGCCTCCGGGCGAAAGCCTGCAATTTATCTTGATGTCAAGATAAATCTATCACGACTGCGATGTCGCCTCGGCATCCGACGCGCGCGGGTAGAGCGCTCGCACGACGAGCCACGTGACCGCGATCAGCGGTGCGAACAGCGGTAGACCCATGATGAGCTTGAGCGTGCCGAGTGCCGTGACATCCCCGGCGATATACAGCGGGAGCTGCACGGCCAGCCGAGCGAAGAACAGTGCGGCCCACGCGACTCCGAGCCAGAAGAAGGCCCGGCGCTTGCGACGATCGCCGCGCCAGGCGGTGCCCTCCCCCATGAGGAACCCGACCGCGAGGCCGATGAGCGACCACCCGATCAACGCGGAGACGAGCATCGCCGTGCCGTAAGCGGCGTTCGTGATCAGGCCGGGGACGAAGTTGTCCTCACCTCGCCCTGTCCACAGAGCGAGCGCCGCGGCTGCGGCCGCGGCCACCAGACCGCCGATGGCCGCGGACGGCGGGGACTTCTGCACCAGCCGCACGATCGTGAACACGGCCGCGAGCCCCACGGACACGCCCAGGGGAAGGATCAGCGGCTCCGGGCGGATCGTGAAGAGGATGACGAACGCGAGGCTCGGCAAGACGGATTCGAGGATGCCACGCCACCCGCCGATCGCGGACCAGACCATCTTGTGGGTCGCGCCGCTCTCGTTCGGGTCGAGTCCTGCACGCCGGGCGGCGCCACCGAGGGCGGCGCCGACGATGTCCGATGCGCTCTGCTCGCGCTCGGGCTCCGGGCTGGTCACGCGGAGCCGGGAGTCGCGGGCATCTTCAGCGGAATGAGGTCGCGCGGAGGCATCGGAGCCCCACCGCGGACCACCACGATCGACCGGAAGAGATCCTCGACCTTCGCAGCCGCCTCGAGATCGGATGCGGCGGCGCCGCCGATCACGCCGCGGAGGAACCAGCGAGGACCGTCGATGCCGATGAACCGGGCGAGCCGCAGCTCCGAGCCCTCGTTCGCGGCGGCCGGCACTTCGGCGAGCAGCTCCTTTCCGAGAGGGCCGTCCCGCTCCTCGACACGACCACCCTGGCTGCGGACCTGATCACGCAGTTGCACTCGCGTCTCGTCCCACAGTCCGCCGGAGCGCGGTGCGGCGAAGGGCTGCACCTGCAGCGAGGAGTCGGCGTAGTCGAGACCGACGGCGACGATGCGCTTGGACTGCTCCTCGACCTCCAGCCGGAGATTCAGGCCTTCGCGCGGAAGGATCTTGATTCCGCCGAGGTCGATGTACGGGCGGACGGGGTTCGCCTCGGAATCGTCGAACGGCCCCTGAGTCGCGCGGTCGTCGGGTGCCGACTTCGAGGGAGTCGCGTTGTTGTCAGTCATTGATCTGTCCTGCCGAAGGGGAATGGGATCCTGCCTGGTAGCCGGTCGAACCGAAGCCACCTTCGCCGCGGACGCTGTCGGGCAGCTCCTCGACCGGGATGAACGTGGCTCGCGTCACGGGCATGACGATCAGCTGCGCGATGCGGTCGCCGACGGCCACATCGTACGCGCTGCGGATGTCGGTGTTGATCAGGCTCACCTTGATCTCGCCGCGGTAGCCGGCATCCACCGTGCCTGGCGAGTTGACGATGGAGATGCCGTGCTTGGCCGCGAGGCCGCTGCGCGGAACCACGAATGCCGCGTATCCCTCGGGCAGTGCGATGCGCACACCCGTCGCCACGAGGGCGCGCTCCCCCGGGCCCAGATGAACGGCCTCCGCCGCCACCAGATCGGCTCCGGCATCGCCGGGGTGGGCGTAACCGGGCACCACAGAGGCGATAATGGGGACATCAACGGAATCAGTCACCCCACGAGGCTAATGCAGAACATCGCTCCTGACGCGCGGACCCGCTACCGCGAGAGACTGTCCCCCAGCCTGTGGCTGCTGGTGACGGTCGCACTCGCGGGCCCGATGGTCGCCCTCATCTTCGTCCCCGTCGGCTCCACGATCGCGCTGATCGTCGGCGCCGCGGTCTCGGCTCTGCTCGTGATCGCCTTCATCGCCCTCACGCCCGTCGTGTCGGTCGAGGGCGGCGTCCTCCGCGCCGGACGGGCGCACATCGAGACTCGACACCTCGGCACGCCGACGGCGCTGAGCGGCGAAGAGGCGCGCCAGGCACGCGGCCCCGGCCTGCCCGCCCGTGGGTGGCACATGATCCGCGGCGGTGTGGACGGCGTCGTCGTGGTGCCCAACATCGACCCCGACGACCCGGTCGACACCTGGACCGTCTCGACCAGGACGCCCGACCGCCTCGCGGCGGCGATCCTCGCCTCCCGGGGCTGACGACACCCGCCCCCACGGACAAAAGACGACGCGCCCCTGACCGAGAGGTCGGGGGCGCGCGGAATCTCGGTCGAGTGCGCTCAGGCGGCGCACTCCTTGCAGATGGGGCCGGAGGAGCCCTCGTGATCGAGCTGAGAACGGTGCTTCACGAGGAAGCAGTTCATGCAGGTGAATTCGTCCTGCTGCGCGGGCAGCACGACGACATCGAGCTCGAGGTCGGAAAGATCGGCTCCGGGAAGATCGAAGCTGGACGGGTTGTCCGCATCCTCGTCTCCCGAAGAGCCGGAGCTCTTGTCCGGCACACGCTCCTTGAGGGCTTCGATCGACTCGGAGTCGTCTTCACTCTTGCGGGGAGCGTCGTAGTCGGTTGCCATGTGGTGAATCTCCACTTTCATGCGAGTGGGTGGTGCGCCGTCGGGGTAATCGGCGGCCATAGTTTGCACGACTGCGAGGCAATAAGCAAATGCCGGTGCGTGCGACAGACCAAACTCACGGCACGCCCAGAGTATTCCCGGCTGAGAGCCGCCCCGCGTGACACCATGAACCCACACCCATCAGAGGGGCATTCGCATGGAAAACGTCACCATCGTCGGCACAGAAGCAGGTCTGCTCGTACTCGCGACCGAGTCGGGCGAGCGCTTCGCGCTGCCCATCGACGACGTCCTGCACCGCGAGATCCGACGGGCGACGAGACAGAGCGAGCCGACCGCTCAACGACTCGCCGCGAGCCCGCGCGACATCCAGGCGCAGATCCGTGCCGGACTCACGGCCCCCGAGGTGGCAGAGCTCCTCGGCATCAGCGTCGAGGACGTCGTCCGCTTCGAAGGCCCCGTGCTGGCTGAGCGCGAGCATGTCATCGGCCAGGCTCTCGCCGTTCCCGTGCTGATCGGCAGCGATGTCGAACCCGACGCGCAGCCGACGTTCGGAACCGCCATCCGCGCCAAGCTCTCCGAGATCGAGGCGTCCGCCGAACGCTGGGCGAGCTGGAAGGACGAGAGCGGCTGGATCATCAAGCTCGAGTTCGCCGCGAACGAGGTCGAGCATGATGCGCGCTGGAGTTTCGATCCGCGCCGCAGCGCTCTGTCGCCGCTCAACGCCGATGCGACGCAGCTCTCTCGCCAGGGCTCGCTCCCCGAAGGTCTCATCCCCCGACTGCGAGCGGTCGAAGCCGAGCGCCAGGCCTCGCCGTACAAGGACGACAGTCGCTTCGACTCCGGTGCTTTCGGACCGAGACTGATCGCTGCCCCTGAGGCCGACGTCGAGGACGTGGCCGCCCCCGAGCGCTCCACCGCGGCGGTGCAGGATGCCGCAATCAAGCGCGCACCCGAGTCGGCGACCACGAGCCCCGAGACCGCCGACCTGCTGGAGGCGCTCCGACGTCGCCGCGGACAGCGCGAGACCGCGCCGATCCTGGAGTCGTCTGAAGAAGACCAGGACGACCGCAGTCCGATCGCGCTGTTCGACGCCTTCGAGAGCTCGGCTCCCGAAGAGGACGACGAACCCGAGGTCGCTCCTGAACCGACGAACGACAACTCCGGCCGACGCAAGCGGCGAAACGCCATGCCCTCGTGGGATGAGATCGTCTTCGGCGCACGCACCGACGAGTAGAGTCCGCGGATCGGACGCGAGCGCCGCACGGCTCTGCGGGCCGATTCGGAGCGCGGTTCAGCGGGCGAAGGCACCGAACCGAAGCAGGGGCACCTGACGTTCCTCCGGTGTGAGACCGCCGTGCTGACCGATCATCCCGCGGCTGCGCTGATCGTGCGCCGTCCCGTCGTAGACCGCCCCGTTTCCGCGCGCGATGACGAGGACGTCGCCGATCCGTGATGCGGCAGCAGCCGTCACCTCAGGGCCGAACAGTCCGGATGCGATCGCCTCCTGACGGGTGCCGACGTCTGCACGTCCGTCGAGGTCCCTCGTCCAACGATCGACGACAGCCCCGGCATCGACATCGGGGTCGACATAGACATGCAGCATCCGCGGCTCCCCGCCGATGTGACGCACTCCTGCCAGGTGCTCGGCTTCGAGCACGACCTGCCGGTGCGCAGGTACATCGACCATGCCGTGGTCCGAGGTGACGAGCACTCCGACTCCCGGCGGCACTCGCCGGGACATCGCGGCGTCGATCTCCTCGAGAGCCGACACCCACTGCACCGAATCGAGGCCATACCTGTGACCCGCTTTGTCCGCCTCCGGCAGGTAGCAGTAGACCAGCGAACCGGGGTGGCGCTCGGCCAGATCGTACGCGACCTGGATCCGCTCGGCTGGGGTCCGTGCGGCGACGAAGTCGGCACCGCGCAGCGTCGCCCGCGTGAACCCGCTTCCGGCATAGGCGGCCACCCCGACCGCGAAGGTCGGTCGCCCTTCGGCACGGGCGCGCTCGAAGATCGTCGGCGCAGCCTGCCAGGTCGCGGGGTCGATCCCTTCGGACTCCCAGCCCGTGAGCTGATTGACCAGAGCGTCCTGCGCGGGGTCGAGCACGCTGTAGCCGACGAGCCCGTGCTCTCCCGGCCATACGCCCGTGAGGATGCTCGTGAGAGCCGCCGCGGTGGTCGAGGGGAAGACCGAATGGGCCACATCCTTCTTCGCCATTCCCGCGGTCAGAGCGCGGGCGTGCCCCGCGTGAGCGCGCAGGCTGATCGCACCGAGTCCGTCGATCAGCACGAGCACGACGGATTCGGCCCGCGGAAGGGTCGCGGATTCGCCGCGCAGAGCGGCGAACGCGTCGTCCGCCACCCCGACGACGCTCCGGACTGCGAGCGACTCGGACGGTAGAATGATGGGCATCCGAGCCAGTCTGACACAGGCTCCCGTACGCCCTCAGCCTCGCACCCATTCAGGATGGCCATGCCGAAGACCCCGCCTCCCGAGCTCGCCCCGGAGAGAATCCAGGACATCGATCTCGAAACCGAGATGCAGGGTTCCTTCCTCGAATACGCGTATTCGGTGATCTACTCGCGGGCACTGCCCGATGCCCGCGACGGGTTGAAGCCCGTGCAACGCCGCATCCTGTACCAGATGGCCGAGATGGGGCTGCGTCCCGACCGCGGTCATGTGAAGAGCGCCCGCGTCGTCGGCGAGGTCATGGGAAAGCTGCACCCGCACGGCGACACCGCGATCTACGATGCCCTCGTGCGACTGGCCCAGGAATGGGCTCTGCGCGTTCCGCTCGTCGACGGCCACGGCAACTTCGGCTCACTCGACGACGGCCCCGCCGCCGCGCGCTACACCGAGGCGCGCCTGGCGTCGCCGGCGATGGCGCTCACCGAGAACCTCGACGAGGACGTCGTCGACTTCATCCCGAACTACGACGGCCAGTTCCAGCAGCCCTCCGTGCTTCCGGCCGCCTTCCCGAACCTCCTCGTCAACGGTGCGAGCGGCATCGCGGTCGGCATGGCCACCAACATGGCGCCGCACAACCTGATCGAGGTCGTCGCCGCCGCCACTCACCTGCTCGAGAACCCCGACGCCACGACCGAAGAGCTCATGGAGTTCGTACCGGGGCCCGACTTCCCCTCCGGCGGCATCCTGATGGGTCTCGACGGCGTCAAGGACGCGTACACGAACGGGCGCGGCGCGCTCAAGGTGCGAGGCAAGGTCTCCGTCGAACCTCTCGGGCCGCGCCGAACCGGCATCATCGTGTCGGAGCTGCCGTACATGGTCGGCCCCGAGCGACTGATCGAGAAGATCCGTGATGCGGTGCAGGCGAAAAAGCTGCAGGGCATCAGTGATGTGACCGACCTCACGGACCGCAACCACGGTCTCCGCGTCGCGATCGGCATCAAGACCGGGTTCGACCCCAACGCGGTGCTCGAGCAGCTCTACCGGCTGACGCCGCTCGAAGACTCGTTCAGCATCAACAACGTGGCCCTGGTCGACGGACAGCCCCGCACGCTGGGCCTGAAGGAGATGCTGCGGGTCTACGTGGCTCACCGTCTCGAGGTGATCACTCGACGCAGCCGGTATCGGCTCGCACGGCGCGAAGAGAGGCTGCACCTCGTCGAGGGTCTGCTCATTGCAATCCTCGACATCGACGAGGTCATCCAGGTCATCCGATCGTCCGACGACTCCGAGCAGGCGCGTACGCGACTGCGCTCGGTGTTCGACCTCAGCGAGCTGCAGGCCGAGTACATCCTCGAGCTGCGTCTGCGCCGACTGACGAAGTTCTCGCGGATCGAACTCGAGACCGAGCGCGACGCCTTGCTGGCCGAGATCGCCGCGCTGCGTGAGCTCCTCGGCAGCGACGTGCTGCTCCGCGCAGCGGTCGCGAAGGAACTGGATGCCGCGGCAGACGCGTACGGCACTCCTCGCCGCACGCTCCTGATGAACGCCGCTCCCCCGAAGCCCCGTGCGACGAAGGGCGCCGCGGTCGATCTGCAGATCGCGGACGCGCCGACCGTGCTCGTCCTCTCGACGACCGGTAGAGCGGTGCGGGTGGATCTCGGCGAGGGCCAGGAGCTCTCCCTGCCGCCCCGTCGCAGCAAGCACGACGCGATCCTGACGACGGCCGAGACCACGGTCCGTGCCGAGATCGGCGCGCTGACGACGGAGGGTCGCGTGCTGCGGTTCTCCCCCGTGGACCTGCCCTCGGTGCCGTCGTCGTCCGTGCAGCTGGCCGCAGGGGCCCCGCTGCGCGACTACCTCGGGATCACCACCCGCGGAGAGCGCATCCTGGGCTTCGTCCGCTTCGACAGCGACACGCCGATCGCGCTCGGCACCGCACAGGGCACGGTCAAGCGGATCGTCCCGTCGACGCTGCCCGTGCGCCCCGATCTCGAGGTCATCGGCATGAAGCCCGGTGACACGGTGGTGGGTGCGGTGGCTGCGCAGGACGTCGACGACCTCGTCTTCGTGACGACCGACGCCCAGCTGCTCCGGTTCTCCGCATCGGCGGTCCGACCACAGGGCGCACCGGCGGGGGGCATGGCCGGCATCAAGCTGGGCGCAGGTGCCTCGGTCCTCTTCTTCGGTGCGGTGAGCCCCGAATCCGATGCCGTGGTCGCCACCGTGTCCGGAGGCGACAGCAGCCTTCCGGGAACCGAACCGGGGCGTGCGAAGGTCTCGCCGTTCTCCGAGTACCCCGCGAAGGGCCGGGCGACCGGTGGCGTGCGGGCGCACGCGTTCCTGAAGGGCGAAGACCGTCTGACGGTCGCCTGGGTGGGGCCGAGTCCGGCACAGGCCGTCGATCCGACGGGGGCCGTGCGCAAGCTCCCCGAGGCGGGCGCGCGACGTGATGCCTCGGGTCAGCCGATCGACGGCGTGATCGGGAGCATCGGCCGCACCCTGGTGTGAGCAGCGGGTGCGGTCCCCGCGTCCCGGCGCTCCCGCTCGCAGCTCAGAGTCGGAGTGCCAGGATGTTGGCTGTGAGCCCGGCGGCCGTGCCGCAGAGGATCACCGTGTCACCGGCACCGACCCGACCGCTCTCGAGCGCGCGGGCGAGCATGAACGGCACCGATGACGAAACCATGTTGCCGAACTCCCTGACCTCGTCGATACGGCGTTCGGCCGGGATCCCGAGGCGATCGAGCATCGGTCCGAGCGCGGCCGACGCCTGGTGGGGCACCCAGAGCGCGACATCGTCGTAGGAGATCCCCGAGTTCCGGTGGAAGGCGTCGAAGAACTCCGGCAGCACGCGCATCATCCCGAGCAGTGCACGGCGTCCGTTCATGTCGAACAGGTAGTCCGCGGGGTCTGCCGTGGCATAGGCCTGTGCAGGCGACCCGGACAGTCCTCCCCTGATCTCGGTGTCGTGCGCATAGGCGGGCCAGGTGCGCTGAGCGCTCGCGATCACGCCTCGGTCAGGGTCCACGGAGCGGCGGAGCACCACAGCCGCGCCGGCATCGCTGAAGAGCTCGAAGCTCTCACGCTGTTCGGGATTCAGGAACCGCGTTCCCACGTCGCCCGCGAACACGAGGATCGTGTCGTGGTCGCCGGCGTGCAGGTACCGCGAGGCGACGTCGAGAGCCGTGATGAAGCTCGTGCAGGTCGAGTTGACGTCGAAGGCCGCAGCGTGACCGGTGAGAGTCAGTCTTTCGAGTACGAGCGCGGCCGTGCACGGGATCGGCTGGATCCCGGCAGCTGAGGCACCGAGCACGAGGTCGACCTGATCCGCAGTGACTCCCGCGTGTGCGAGCGCGCGCTCGCACGCCTCGGTCAGCATGTCGAGATGCGACACGTCGTCCTCGATGCGATACCGCGTCTCGTCGTCGAATCGCACCGTGCGGGCGGGGAGCGACGTGCCCCATCCGACGATCTCGCAGTTCCTCACCATCTCCGGTCCCCCCATTCCTGCACCACCCGGCGCAGCTTCACCGACCCATCTCGCACGAAGTCCACGAACGTGAGTTCGGGTCGCTCGCATCCGAGTCTGTCGGCCAGCGCTCCCACCTCGTCTTCGACGCGGCGCCGAGACCGATCATCGACCGCGTCCAGCGCGATCTGCAGCCGCGACGCGCCGATCTGGGTGATGCGGTACTCGTCGAAGCCGTCGGCGTAGAGAAGCGCACGGGTGATCACATCGGCGAAGACCGGGACGTCACGCCCGTCGAGTCCCCGGAAGACCAGCGTGTCGCCCTCCCTGCCCTCGATGCGCTCGATCGCCATGAGCGCGCTGCCACACGGGCATGGTCGATCCCGCTCGCGGAGGACATCGCCCAGCCGGTACCGCACGATCGGCTGCGCACGTCGGCGGAGGTCGGTGATGATCGGCGTGAATCGCTCGGCATCCAGCATCTCGCGCTCGACGAGGATGTTGTCCTCGTTCAGGTGGATGACGCCGCGCTCGCAGGTGTGCGCGAGGAACCCCTCCGTGCACTGGTACAGCTGGTGCAGAAGATGTTGTCCGAGCGACTGCCTGATGCGCTGCTCGTCGGCGATCTCCAGCACCTCGGCCACCGAGTACACCCGCTGGGGCACGACGTCGAAGGCCCCGGCATCGGCTGCGCGCGCGATCAGTCTCAGGACAGACGGCGGGGCGACGAGGATGGTCGGGCGGTACTCCTGCAACCGGGCGATGTTCTCGTCCATGTCGGAGTACACGTCGAAGTATCGGAACGACACCGCTCGCGAACCGACCGACTCGTAGAGACTGTTGTCCGCCCGGAGGAACAGGGCGATCCGATGTCCGAGCAGATTCCCTCGAGGGAGTGTGCGGGCGAGCACCGTCCCCACCCAGGCATCGCGTTCGGCGCTGCTTACCACGAAGAGGCCGCGGTGGCCGCTCGTCCCGCTCGAGAGCCCGACCGAGTTCGAACCCAGATCCGCCTCGAAGTCTCGGGAGCGCTCGTTCTCGATCGCGAGGGCGAGCGCCTCGTCGCGTCCGGCGCCCACGGTGTTGATCTCGTCGAAGCGGCTCATCATGACGCTCTTGTCCATGAACGGAAGCTCAGAGAAGGGCCGGCTCGCCAGCTGCTCGCGGAAGTACGGTGAGCGCTGCCGCAGGAAGCTGAGGTGCGACCGCAGCAGGCGACGCTGACGTCGTTCGACGGCCGACCTCGTGCGCAGCGGCCGGAACCACCGCACCGCGACGAACTCACGCAGGATCGCGAACTTGGTCATCAGCCCAGCAGCTCCTTCGCGCCGAGCGGGTCATGGCTGCACACGACCCGGATGCCGGTGGATGCGAGGTCGCCGAGAACGCGCGCTGTGGCGGCGTACCGATCCGCATCGTGCTGGACGAGCCGGGGCAGCATCTTCAGACCCTCGGAGGCCTCGATCAGATCGGTTCCCCAGGCCGCATCCCCCGCAAGTAGCACTCGGTGCTCGATCAGCGCGCCCAGGTGCCCGTCGGCGTGGCCGGGGAGATCGACGACCAGGTATGAGCCGTCGCCGAAGAGGTCGTGAGCGCGCACTGCGACGCCGCGGATCTCGACCGTCGAGAATGCGTCGACGTCGAGCACGCTGCGGTCCGCGCCAGGGAACCACTCGGGGAACAGCCCCGGGAGCACTCCCGTGCGCAGACGCGGTGCCGAGAGCGTCCGCTCGTGTCCGGCGCTCAGGACGAAAGTGGCGTGCGGAAACCGACGGACTCCCCCGACATGGTCCGGATGCAGGTGAGACAGCACGACATGCGAGACGGATGCCGGCTCGACGCCGTCGGCGCTGAGGCGTGCGGCGACGTCATCCGCATCGTCGACGATCGGCGGCAGCAGGCGCCGGTAGACGGCACCGCGCCAGCCGGTGTGCCACTCGCCCGTCGCGTAACCGGTGTCGAACAGCACGCGCCGTCCGTCTGCGCCGTCGTACAGGAACACCCCGGACGGGAACTCGCGGACTCCATGCGACGCGCCGTGGAACATCGCACCGATATCGTGCGCAGTGCTCCCGCAGACGTAGTGGCGGAGTCGGGCGGTCACGCGCTCGCCCTCAGATGGGCGGCGACCGTGACGAGGGCATCGTCCAGCGTCACCTCGGGGCGGTATCCGAGCTCCTCGCGCGCGCGCGTGATGTCGAGAGTCTGCGAGTAGGCGATGGTGCTGAGCGTATAGCGGGTGAGCGCAGGCTCCGGCCGACCGGGAAGCACCGCGCACACTCCTTCCAGAGCGGAGGCGAGGGTCCATGCGACCCGTCGGCTCATCGGACGGAACCGAGGCGTCTGCCCCATCAGCTCGAGCAGCGTCGTCAGCAGCTCGCGGAACCGCCGTGGGTCGCCGTTCGAGATGTTGTACACCCCTCCGGCGCCGTTCCCCTCCGTCACCGCGAGTCGCAGCGCCGCAGCGACGTTCTCGACCGCGGTCACGTCGATGAGGTTGTCGCCGCCGTCGAAGAGGGGCACGCCGATCCGCGTGTGCACATCGAGCAGTCTCGGCACGAGGCTCGGATCCCCCACTCCGATGAGCCCCCGAGGGCGCACGATCACGAGCTCGGGGATCTTCGCGGCATCGAGCGCCTCGAGCAGAAGGTCCTCAGCCGCGATCTTCGAGCGGATGTAGCCGTTGAGACGGTTGCTGCGATCGACGTCGGGCTCGCGGATGGCGACGCGGTCGCGGGCCCCGGCGTACACGCTCGGAGACGACACGTGCACGATACGCCGGACGCCGTTGCGGCGGGCGAACTCGACGACATGACCCGTGCCCTCGATGTTCGCCTCGCGGAAGTCCTTCCACGGACCCCAGGGCGTCGACAGCGCCGCGCAGTGGATCACGGCATTCACTGGCAGATCGCGGGCGCGGAGCGAAGCGAGATCGCCCGAGACCCGGTGCTCCGTGTCCGCGACCTGGGCGAGGGCTGACGTGTTGCGCCCCGCTGCGAAGACCTCGAACCCGTGGCGCTGAAGCTCGGGCACCACGTAGCCGCCGAGGAACCCGCTCGCCCCCGTCACCAGCACACGGGCTCCGGACATGCACATCACCCTAGCCGCCCTATTGTGGTCGAGTGCGCATCGCCATGGTCACCGACTACTACCTGCCGACTCTGGGCGGCGTGCAGACCGTGATCAAGGCGCACAAGGAGGCACTGGAGCACGCCGGGCACGAGGTCTTCGTGTTCGCTCCCCTGGCCGAGCCCAGTGCCGATCCGCACATCGTGCGGCTGCCCACGGCGCGCGGCTTCGCCCCGGACGGCTATCCGTTCACGTGGACGCCGACAGCCGCGGCGAAGGCCCTGCGCGACGGTCTGAGCGCGCGCGGGATCGAGATCGTCCACGTGCACACCGAGATGTTCGCGGCGCTGGCCGGGTTCGACGCCGCGCGGGCCCTCGGCATCCCGATCGTGCAGACCATGCACGGGCGCATCGATGTCTACACGCGATCCGTGCTTCCGCTGCCCTCCGTCACGACGGCGCTGCTCGCAGCCATGCATCGACGACGTCTGAGCCACGGCCGAGCACGCATCGACTCGACCGCCGCGTACGCGAAGACGCGGATGGCCCAGCGGATGTGGCGGCTCATGGTGAGTCAGGCGAACCATGCCGACCAGGTGATAGTGCCGTCGGCGCATTTCGCGGCGAAACTGGTCGCCCAGGGCGTGCAGACACCGCTCACCGTGCTGTCCAACGGGCTCGAGTCGAGTGTGCTCGACAGGGTCGGCTCACCGACGCCGAGGATCATCGCATCGGACGACGAGCTCCGAGTGGTGTGGTGCGGCCGGCTGTCACCCGAGAAGCGGCCTCAGGTCTTCGTCGACGCCCTTCGACACTCGCCCGGCGTCCGCGCCGAGATGTTCGGTGACGGCGTCGCGCGTCGCACTGTCGCGGATGCCGCGGCGGGTCTGCCGGCCGGGCGCCTCACGGTGCACGGCGGAGTCCCCCAGTCCCGGGTGCTCGGCGCCATGCGTCAGGCGCATGTCCTGGTGTCGACCTCGCTCGACTTCGACAACCAGCCGATGGTCATCCTCGAGGCGATCGCATCGGGGCTGCCGGTGATCGTCACCGACCCGGACCTCGCCGAGATGCTCCCCGACGGCGGCGGAATCGTGACCGAGACCCCGGACGCGACGGGGCTCGCACATGCACTCCGCGCGCTGCGCGACGACCCGGCCGCCGTCCGGTCGATGAGCACGGCCGCGATCTCCCGCCGCGAACAGGTCGCGCAGGACACCCACCTGGATGCTCTGATCGATGTCTACCGAGCCGCGCTGTCGCTCGCGCGCTGACGATCAGGCGTCGATCGACTCCCGCGACAGGCGGTCGGAGGAGTCGATGATGAACTCGCGGCGCGGAGCGACCTCGTTGCCCATCAGCAGCTCGAAGACGCGACCCGCCGCCTCGGCATCCTCCATGCGCACGCGGCGCAGAAGCCGTCCGCCACGATCCATCGTGGTGTTCGCGAGCTGCTCGGCGTCCATCTCACCCAGACCCTTGTAGCGCTGGATCGGCTCGTGCCAGCGCTTGCCGGCCTTGCGCAGCTTGGCCAGGAGCGTGTGCATCTCCTGCTCGCTGTAGGTGTAGATCGTCTCGTTCGGCTTCGATCCAGGGTTCATCACGATCACCCTGTGCAGCGGCGGCACCGCGGCGAACACGCGTCCGTGCTCGATGAGCGGACGCATGTACCGGTAGAAGAGCGTGAGGAGCAGCGTACGGATGTGCGCACCGTCGACATCGGCGTCGCTCATCAGGATCACCTTGCCGTAGCGCGCGGCGTCGATGTCGAAGCTCCGACCTGACCCCGCACCGATGACCTGGATGATCGACGCGCACTCCGTGTTCGACAGCATGTCGCCGACGGACGCCTTCTGCACGTTGAGGATCTTGCCTCGGATCGGCAGCAGGGCCTGGAACTCGCTGTTGCGCGCATTCTTGGCCGTGCCGAGCGCCGAGTCTCCCTCGACGATGAACAGCTCGCTGCGCTCGACCTCGTTCGTGCGGCAATCGACCAGCTTTGTCGGCAGGGTCGACGACTCAAGGGCGTTCTTGCGTCGCTGGGTCTCCTTGTGCGCGCGAGCCGAGACGCGGGCCTTCATCTCGGCGACGATCTTGTCGAGCAGCTGCGTCGCCTGGCTCTTGTCGTCTCGCTTGGTCGAGCCGAAGCGCGCCGCGAGATCCTTGCGGATCACCTGCGCCACGATCTGGCGCACGGCCGGTGTACCGAGGATCTCCTTCGTCTGCCCCTCGAACTGCGGCTCGGGGACGTTCACCGTGAGCACCGCGGTGAGGCCGGCGAGGACGTCGTCTTTCTCGAGCTTGTCGTTGCTGCCGACCTTGAGCCGTCGCGCGTTCTGATCGACCTGTGCGCGCAGCACCTTGAGCAGCTCCTGCTCGAATCCCTGCTGGTGCGTGCCGCCCTTGGGGGTGGCGATGATGTTGACGAATGACCGTGTGGTCGTGTCGTAGCCCGTTCCCCAACGCATCGCGATGTCGACGGCGCAGACGCGCTCGACCTCTGTCGCGATCATGTGGCCGTCGGCCTGCAGAACGGGGACGGTCTCCTTGAAGGTGCCTTCGCCCTGAATGCGCCAGGTGTCGGTGACGGGAGCGTCGTTCGCGAGGTACTCGACGAACTCCGAGATGCCGCCGTCGTACCGGTACGAGGTCTCGATCGCCTGGCCCTCGACCTCGGATCCGTTCGCCGCACGCTCGTCGCGGATGACGAGCTCGAGGCCGGGGACGAGGAACGCGGTCTGTCGAGCGCGGTTCACCAGATCGTTGAGCTGGAACGCCGCATCCTTCGTGAAGATCTGGTGATCAGCCCAGTAACGGATGCGCGTGCCGCTGGTACCGCGCGGCGCCTTGCCGACGACCCTGAGCTCGCTCTTGTCCTGGAACGGCGTGAACTTCGCGTCCGGTCGCTTCTCCCCTGAGTCGGCGAAGAGTCCAGGCTCGCCGCGATGGAACGACATCGCGTACGTCTTGCCGCCGCGGTCGACCTCGACGTCGAGACGCTCGGACAGCGCGTTGACCACCGAGGCACCGACACCATGCAGACCACCGGATGCGGCGTACGATCCGCCGCCGAACTTGCCGCCGGCGTGCAGCTTCGTGAACACGACCTCGACGCCGGTGAGACCGGTCCGGGGTTCGACATCGACGGGGATTCCGCGGCCGCGGTCATGGACCTCGACGCTGCCGTCCTCGTGCAGGATGATGTCGATCTTCGAACCGTTGCCCGCGACGGCCTCGTCGACGGCGTTGTCGATGATCTCCCAGAGGCAGTGCATCAGGCCCGGGGATCCGTTCGAACCGATGTACATACCGGGACGCTTGCGGACGGCCTCGAGCCCTTCGAGCACCTGGAGATGATGGGCGGAATACTCGGCGGTCACAATCTCCGAGTCTATTCGCGATGCATCCCCTGTGCCCGCAGACACTCCCCGCAGGGGACACTGCGACTGCAGCGCGTACGCGCTGAGCGAAACACGCCGCAAACCGGGCATTACTACAGCCACAGCGTGGTTACATTGATCACGCCCAACCAGCGAACCCGACACTCTCAAGGAGGCACCGAGATGAACGCAACGACTGAACGTGAGACCTCCGCCGTCGAGTTCCGCCTGACCGCCATGGATCGCTGTGATTCGTGTGGCGCTCAGGCCTACATCGCGGCCGAGGTCAACGGCTCCGAACTGCTCTTCTGCGCCCACCACGGACGCAAGTACGAAGAGAAGCTCCGCAGCATCGCCACGAGCTGGCACGACGAGACCGCTCGTCTGATCGACTGAGCCATTCGGTCTGATCCGCCTCGGAGCCCGTCATGCGACGGGCTCCGCTTTCGTTGAGCGGTCCAGCTCGCCGATACTCGACGCGTCCTCAATCGATGACGACACGTCGCACGCGAGGAGTGAGCCGGGTGAGGATCTCCTCCCCGACCGTGTCGATCCTCTCGGCGAGGGTGGTCGCGCTGGATTCCCCCTGCTCCCCCGCCCCGAAGAGCCGCACGGTGTCACCCACCTGCATGCCAGGCCATGAGGCGACCACCGACGTCGTCATGTCGATGCGGATCAGCTCGCGCGGTCCGTCCGGCGTGCCCACATTCACACCCACGAGCGTGGACGGGATGCCGTCGAAAGAGCCGATCGCGATCACCGCGTGCTGCTCGCTCACCTCGATGACCGTCGCCACGAGCTCGGCCACGGGCAGGATCCCCTCGAGGTCCGGGCCGTCGGCCGAGCGGACGCCGTAGCAGAACGCGCCGATCCGAGAGACGGAACCGCGCAGCTCGGGGCGCCACCAGGATGCCGCGGATGCCGTCAGGTGCAGCGCCTCGGGGGTGTCTCCGGATTCCTCGACCACGCGGACCGCCTCGAGGAACGCCGCTTGCGCCTCATCGTCCTCGGCGTCGCTGGCTTCGGCCAGATGGCTCCAGATTCCGACGAGCTCGAGCTGCCCTGCGTCCTCGCCGGCACGGACGCGCGCGATCGTCTGCGCCCACTCCTGCGGAAGCAGTCCGTTGCGGTGCAGCCCCGTGTCGATCTTGAGATGGATCCGGGCGCGGAGGCCGAGGTGCTGGGCCCGCGCGACGACGCGCTCGAGATACTCGGCGCTGCCGACGCCGAGGTCGATCCGCTGACGCAGCGCCTCGGCGATCTCGGGATCGGTCGACGTGACCCAGGCGAGCACGCGCCCGCTCTCGCCCAGTACGCGCCGCGCCTCGACACCGCTGCCGACGTCATAGGAGCCGTACCATTCGACGCCTGCGCTCTGTGCTGCCTCGACCGCCCAGCGGAGCCCGTGTCCGTACGCGTCGTCCTTGAGGACCACCATCAGTGCCGACGGAGCGATGCGCTCGCGCACGGCGGCGATGTTCGACACGAACCGATCGGTGCGGATGCGGAGTTCCGGGCGGCTCATGCCTCCCACCCCCGCTCCGCGTGCGATCCGGCCACGGTGATGAGCTCGGCGATCGTGAGTCCGGTCACAGCGCTCCAGCGCGCGAGCCCCGGGCCGGCAGGTCCCAGCCCGCCGAAGTAGGTGGCGTCGACGCCGGGCCGGGAGTCGGCGGCACTCTGCAGATCGATCACGCAGACATCCATCGCAATGCGCCCGATGATCGGCCGTTGCACGCCTTCGACCTCGACGTGGGCCGCGTTGCCGAGCGCCCGCACGATCCCCTGCGCATATCCGCCGGTGATGAGTGCCGCTGTGGTGTCGCGCGATGCCCGATGCGTGTAGCCGTACGAGACCGCGTCTCCGGCCTTCAGCGGCTTCGTCGAGAGGATCCGTCCGGCGAGGCGCATCACGGGGGTCGTGCGCAGCGTCCCCTCGGCATCGGGCAGTCCGTAGAGCAGGAACGGATCGATGTCGGCCGCGCCGTCCGTGACCGCCTCGATGCCCTCGAGTCGCAGTATCTCGACCTCTTCGGCGTGGTCCACCAGCACGGCGGCAGCGCCGGCCCCCGTCACGGCGTGCGCGATCGCGAGCACTCCATGACCCCAGGCATCCCTGCGGAGATCCGCGATTCGGCCTCCGGCATCGACAGCTGCGGACGCGGACGTGGCCAGGGCCGACCGCGAGATCATCGCCCGCGGACGGGAGCTGGATGTCTTCTCACACACGGTTCCAGCCTAGCTCCGCCTTCTCAGGATGCCCTGCGTGCCCCCCGTAGACTGGAGGAGACCCCGACCTTGGAGATCCATGTCACGCTTTTCCCTCGTGCCCCGCGTCCGCTATCTGGTGACGCGCGCCCGCCGCATCGACGTCGCCTCGGTGATCGAGAGGGCCAAGGAGTCATCCGCCCAGCACGGCAAGGCGGTGCCTCTCGTGGTGGTCGACATGCTGTGGTCGGCGGGTCGGCACAACGTCGGATTCCAGGACTACATCGACTACGACTTCGCGATCCTCACCAGGGCCGAGCGCGACACCTTCATGACGCACCCGGTCTCCAACGAGATCTCGCAGAAGTACGACCACCCCGACTACCGGCACCTCTTCCACGACAAGGCCGAGTTCAACGCCGTCTTCGACGCGTTCCTCAAGCGTGAGTGGATGCTCATCACGGAGGGCAATTCCGACGAGCTGCGCGCCTTCACGGAGCGCCAGGGCACGATCGTCGTCAAGGAGACGCACGGTCAGGCCGGCACCGGGGTGCACCGCTACCACGCAGCAGACGTGACCGATTGGAGTGCCTTCCACGCGGAGCTGCTGTCGAAGAAGCAGGTGCTGGTCGAAGAGGTCATCCGTCAGCACGCCGACCTCGCGGCCGTCTGCCCCGGCACGGTGAACACCACGCGCATCACCGCGTTCTTCGACGGCGAGAAGACGCACATCCTCGCCATGGCGCAGAAGTTCGGGCGCGGAGCGGTGAGCGACCAGATGAGCTTCGGCGGTTTCTACACGATGCTCGACGAGAACGGGCACTCCGTCGGTTCGGGCTACGACTCGCACGGTCACGTGCACGTGACGCACCCCGACTCGGGCTTCCCGATCGCCGACTTCCAGCTGCCGATGATGGACGAGGTCAGGGAGTTCGTCGACCAGGTGGCTCGCGTCGTGCCACAGGTGCAGTACGTCGGGTGGGACGTCGTGGTCACCCCCGAAGGGCCTGTCCTGGTCGAGGGCAACTGGGGAGCCGGCGTGTACGAGAACAAGCCGAGCGTCACGGGCATCCGCACGGGCCACAAGCCTCGCTACCAGGCCGCGATCGGGTTCTGACCGACTCAGGTGCGAAGAAGGCCCGGATGCTGAGCATCCGGGCCTTCTTGCTGTCAGTACCACGAGCGAAGATCAGACCTCGCGGACGATTCCCATCGGCGTCGACTGCGTCGCCTGTCCGAGTGGATTGTCGCCCAGAATCTGCACGAGCCGGCGCTCACCCGCCCGGTCGAGGGTAGAGCCCAGGATGTTGCCACCGATGTCGTTGATGTCGACGACCGCGACATCCACCTGTCCGCCGACCAGCTTCTGGACGCGGAGAGCGACCTCGCGCGGGTTCTTCGGCCCGAGCACGACCGCCTGGTTGTAGGGCGGGATCGTGTTCTTCGTGGGTCCGTCGATCGCGCGGGCCTTGTCTCCCGCGATGCGATAGAAGTCGCCGCGACGGCCGAAGGCCTTCGTGATCACCGAGACACCGGCCGCGAAGAGGATGCGCAGGGTGCCGCACTCTCGCAGCGCCATCTCCATGGTCTCCGGCATGCCGAGACCGATGCCGTAGGACGTGCGTACGACGTACCGCGAGAGGAAGCGCGCGAGCGGACGCGGAGTGATCTCGTCGAGACGGTATGAGCGTCCCTGCGTGATCGCCACGATCTTCTCGGTCACGAACAGCAGGTCTCCCGGCTGCACGGCATCCTTCGCGTACTCCGTGATGACGGAGTCGAGGTCGTCATCAGGCATGACGACGCGGGTGCGCAGCGGGATACGTGCGTAGCTCTTGCCGTCGACGCTCGTCTCGAGCGCCTTGCCCTCGTTCGCCTGCATCACTCGAGGTAGTCCCGCAGCGACTGCGAGCGGCTCGGGTGGCGCAGCTTCGCCATCGTCTTCGACTCGATCTGACGGATGCGCTCGCGCGTGACGCCGAATGTGTCGCCGATCTGGTCCAGCGTCTTGGGCTGACCGTCGCCGAGTCCGAAGCGCATCCGGATGACACCGGCCTCACGCTCGGAGAGCGAGTCGAGCAGCTGCTCGAGCTGGCGCTGCAGCATCGTGAAGCCGACCGCGTCCGCAGGGACGACGGCCTCGGTGTCCTCGATGAGGTCACCGAACTCGCTGTCGCCGTCCTCACCGAGGGGCGTGTGCAGCGAGATGGGCTCGCGACCGTACTTCTGAACCTCGACGACCTTCTCGGGCGTCATATCCAGCTCGCGGCTGAGCTCTTCCGGCGTGGGCTCACGGCCCAGGTCCTGCAGCATCTGGCGCTGCACGCGGGCCAGCTTGTTGATGACCTCGACCATGTGCACCGGGATGCGGATCGTGCGGGCCTGGTCGGCCATGGCGCGCGTGATCGCCTGGCGGATCCACCAGGTGGCGTACGTCGAGAACTTGAAACCCTTGGTGTAGTCGAACTTCTCTACTGCACGGATCAGACCGAGGTTGCCCTCCTGGATCAGATCCAGGAACTGCATGCCGCGACCGGTGTAGCGCTTGGCGAGAGAGACGACGAGACGCAGGTTGGCTCCGAGCAGGTGGCTCTTCGCGCGCTGGCCGTCACGGGCGACCCACTGCAGGTCGAGTCCGAGCTGACCGGCCTTCTCGGCGGCGGTCATCGTCGAGAGCTTCTCCTCGGCGAACAGACCGGCTTCGATGCGCATCGCGAGCTCGACCTCTTCGGCCGCGTTCAGCAGGGCGACCTTTCCGATCTGCTTCAGGTAGTCCTTGACAGGATCGGCCGTCGCACCGGTGATCTGTGTGGAGTAGACCGGCACGTCCTCGTCGTCGTTCGACGAGATGACGATGGCGCCGGTCGGCAGAGGCTCGGTGAACTTGGGCTTCGAGTCCTCGTCGTCCTCATCGGGTTCTGCGGGCGGAGGAGTCTCGTCGTCTTCGACGATGTCATCGGCCTTCTTCTTCTTGGCGGGCGCGCGCTTGGCAGCGGCCCGCTGCGCGGCGGTCTTGGGAACCGGCTTCTCAGCGGCCTCCTCGACCGGGGCGTCGACCTCGGGAGCGTCGGCGGTCTTCTTCGTCGTCCGGGTCTTCTTCGTCGTGGCAGGAGTCACGTTTCGCCTTTCACGGGGCCGCTCGCAGGCCCCGGAGCATTTCGGACACTAGTAAGACCCTTGTCAAGTCAGATCTCCGGAAAGATCGATTGACAACGGGTCAGAGTCCTAGTATCGCACACGTGTGGACATGCCGGTGCATTCGGCCGAAGTTCACGACCCGATGTCGACCCCGACGTCAGCCTCGGCCGGGCTTGTCCTCATCGCCGCTGGGACGCGAGGCGAGATAGCGCTCGAGTTCGGCGGCCAGTTCGTCGGCGCTCGGAAGGTCGCGCTCGTTGAATCCACCCTCGTCGTACGAGCCGTCCTCCGGGTCGCGGCCGGCCATGTACGCGTCGTAGCGGCGCTCGAGGCCCTGCACCATCTGCTGCAGCTCGTCGTTGCCGAGCACCTGCTCGTCGACCCTCGTCAGATAGTCCTGGCGTCGCTCCTGCACCTCGTCGAGCAGGATCACGAGGCCGGTGGCGGCCATGAGCTTCTCGGCGGCCGCGATCACGGCTTCCGGGTTCTCGGTCTCTGCGAGGTAGTGCGGCACGAGCAGGACGAAGCCGACGACGCGGGCGCCGTGCTCGGCGAAGCGGAACTCGAGCAGATGCCCTGCGGTCGCCGGCACCTGCGTGCGCGGACGCCACACGGAGTGCGCGACCGTGAGCTCGCGACGGTTGCCGCTGACCGTGGTGCCGATCGGACGGGTGTGGGGCACGGGCATCGCGATGGAGTGGACCCAGTTGAGACCCGAGACCTCGAACTCGTCGGCGAGGTCGAGCACGGTGCGGGCGAACTCGTTCCAGGCGAAATCGGGCTCGTAGCCCGCGAGGAGCAGGAACTTCTGGCCGAGGGCATCGGTCGCGAGCGACAGCTCGAGCCGTGCGGGACGGAACTCCGTGAGGTGATCCTGATCGAACGAGATCACGGGGCGGCGCGCGCGGTAGTCGAGGAGCACGTCGTTGTCGAACACCGCGATCGGCTCGGGAGAGGTCGTTTCGCGAAGGTGCTCGATGAGACCTGTGACAGCGCTGCCCGCATCGGTGAAACCCGTCAGGAGCAGGACAAGGGGCAGCCCGCGCGGCACCGCCGGCGCGTTCGCTACACGTTCATGGATCTCTCCGGAGAAGGGCATGAGTCCATGCTACGAGCAGGTTCCGACGGGCGGGCGGTGGCCGTCATGCTGAGAGCGAACACTCGCTCCGCGTCTCCCCCTGCAGGCTTCCCTAGGATGGAGTCATGACGCTTCCCGCGCTCTCGCGCACCTCAGATCAGTTCCCCGGAAGCGCTGCAGACGCCGCAGTGCTCGTCATCCCCGACATCTCCGACTCCACAGAGTCGTTGTCGGACCACCCGGGACTCGCCGCCTCTCTGAAGGGCATCGGCTTCACGGGCTCGCCGTCGGCGTTCGCCCGCGTGTACGCCCCGGAGGTCACAGACCTGCCGTTCGCCGTCGTCGGTGTCGGACGCACCGCCGATGCCGCTGCCGTCCGGAACGCGGTCGGCGCAGCACTTCGCTCGCTCACCGGTTTCGAGAACGTCTCACTCGGGCTCGCTCCCGGACTCGAGGAGTTCGCCTCCGCGGCGGCAGAAGGCGCTGTGCTCGGCGGCTACCGATTCGACAGTTACCGACGCGAGGCCGGCAAGAGCCGTGCCTCGTCGGTCGTGCTGCATGCGGATCTCGACGATGAGGAACTCTCTCGAGCAGTCGCGGTCGGCGAGGCCGTCGCCCTCGTGAAGGATCTCGTGTTCGTGCCTGCCGAGTGGCAGAGCCCCACCCAGCTCGCGCAGAGCGCGGCGGACAGCGTCGAGGGCCTCGACGTCACCGTCGAGATCCTCGATGAGGATGCACTCGCCGCGCAGGGCTTCGGCGGAATCCTCGGCGTCGCCCAGGGGTCGGACCGTCCTCCGCGTCTCGTACGACTCGACTACGCACCCGCGAACGCCACCCGCCACATCGCGCTGGTCGGCAAGGGGATCACGTTCGACACCGGCGGGCTCTCGCTCAAGCCCGCGGCATCGATGGTGGGCATGAAGTTCGACATGGCAGGCGCGGCGACGAGCGTCGCCGCGCTGCGTGCGATCGCCGCGCTCGGTCTTCCCGTGCACGTCACGGCCTGGCTCTGCATCACCGACAACATGCCGTCCGGTCGCGCGCTGCGCCCCGGCGACGTCATCCGAATGCTCGACGGCACCACCGTCGAGGTCCCGAACACGGATGCCGAGGGGCGACTGGTCATGGCGGACGGCCTGGTCGCCGCGAGCCGCGAGAACCCCGACGTGATCATCGACGTCGCGACGCTCACCGGCGCGATCGTCATGGCGCTGGGCCACCGTCACACCGGTGTGTTCGGCGCCGATGACGCGGTCGCCGAGTTCCTGAGCGCCGCACGGGCCGCAGACGAGCTCGCCTGGCACATGCCTCTGCCGGAGCACATGGAGGACTCGCTCGACTCCCCCATCGCAGACATGCAGAACGCGAACATGAGCGACCGCATGGGCGGCGCATCGTATGCAGGGCTCTTCCTGCGACGCTTCGTCGGACGCGTCGCCGACGAGAAGGACGCCCCTCGCATCCCCTGGGTGCACCTCGACATCGCCGGATCCGGCGAGCACAACGGTGCGCCGTACGGCTTCACCGACAAGGGCCCCACGGGCGCGATGGTCCGATCGATCATCGCGTTCGCCGAAGCATCCCACACGGAGGCATGATCATGACCACCCACACCTTCGACATCGTCGTCCTGGGCGGCGGAAGCGGCGGATACGCCGCAGCACTGCGAGCGAGCGAACTCGGCAAGTCCGTCGCACTGATCGAGAAGGACAAGGTCGGCGGCACCTGCCTGCACCGGGGATGCATCCCCACCAAGGCGCTTCTCCACGCCGCAGAGGTGGCGGAGCACGTCCGGGACGCCGCTCACGTCGGCATCTCCGCGACGCTCGAGGGGATCGACCCCGCCGGCGTGCGCGCCTACCGCGAGGGCATCGTCGCGAAGAAGTACAAGGGCCTCGAAGGTCTCGTCAAGGCCCGCGGCATCACGACAGTCGCCGGCATGGGCCGCCTCAACACCGACCGCTCGGTCAGCGTGGGAGACGACGTCTACATCGGCACGGACGTGATCCTCGCCACAGGGTCCTACAGCCGCACCCTTCCCGGCCTGGAGATCGGTGGGCGGATCCTGACGAGTGAGCAGGCGCTTGCTCTGGACGTCATCCCCGAGCGCGTGCTGATCCTCGGCGGCGGTGTCATCGGTGTCGAGTTCGCGAGCGTATGGCGCTCGTTCGGCTCCGAGGTCACGATCATCGAAGCACTCCCGCATCTCGTCCCCAACGAGGACATCGCGATGAGCAAGGGCCTCGAGCGTGCCTTCCGCCGCCGCGGAATCCAGTACTCGCTCGGCATCCGGTTCCAGACCGCCACGCAGGACGACGGATCGGTCACGGTCACGCTCGAAGACGGCAAGGAGTTCTCCGCGGACTATCTCCTGGTCGCGGTCGGCCGCGGTCCTGTCACGGCTGACCTGGGCTTCGAAGAGGCAGGCGTCGACCTGGACCGCGGATTCGTCACGGTCGATCAGGATCTGCGCACCGGCGTCCCCGGAGTGTGGGCCGTGGGCGACATCACGCCGGGTCTGCAGCTGGCACATCGCGGCTTCCAGCAGGGCATCGCAGTCGCGGAGCGGATCGCAGGCCTCTCCCCCGCGAACATCCCCGACATCCAGATCCCGAAGGTCACCTACTCGAGCCCCGAGGTCGCGTCGGTCGGCGTGACCGAGGAGGCAGCCGTCGCCGAGCACGGTGCGAATGCCGTCGTCGCATACGAGTACAACCTCGCCGGCAACGGCAAGAGCGAGATCATCGGAACGAGCGGTCTGGTCAAGGTCGTGCGCCTCAAGGATGGTCCTGTCGTCGGCGTCCACCTGCTCGGCGACCGTGTGGGCGAACTCATCACCGAGGGTCAGCTGGCTGTCGCGTGGGAAGCCCACCCCGAGGACATCGCACCCCTGATCCACGCTCATCCCACTCAGAGCGAAGCACTCGGCGAAGCCTTCCTCGCTCTCGCCGGAAAGCCACTGCACGCCCTCTGAACACCAACCGGTGAACAGTTCACTAAGCTAGACACGCGTCATTTAACTTCTTGAAGGAGACTCAGTCATGAGCACATCCGTCGTCCTCCCCCCTCTCGGCGAGAGCGTCACAGAGGGTACGGTCACCCGCTGGCTCAAGCAGGTGGGAGACACCGTTCAGGCGGATGAGGGCCTGCTCGAGATCTCGACCGACAAGGTCGACACCGAGATCCCCTCGCCCATCACCGGTGTGATCGAAGAGATCCTCGTCGCCGAAGACGAGACCGTCGAGGTCGGCGCGCTGCTCGCGCGCATCGGCGACGGCAGCAATTCGGCTCCTACCGATGATGCTCCTGCCGCTGCCGCTCCGGAGGCCGAGCAGGCACCGGAGCCCGCCGCGCCGCAGGCCGAGGCACCCGCCGCCCAGGCAGAGCCCGCACCTGCTGCTCCCGCCGAGGCCGCACCGGCCGCCGCTCCGGCGGGCGACGCCACCGACATCGTCCTCCCCGAGCTGGGCGAGAGCGTGACCGAGGGCACCGTCACCCGCTGGCTCAAGCAGATCGGTGACACGGTCGAGGTCGACGAGGCCCTGCTGGAGATCTCCACCGACAAGGTCGACACCGAGATCCCCTCGCCCGTCGCCGGCGTGCTTCAGGAGATCGTGGCCGCTGAAGACGAGACGGTCGCCGTCGGCGCCGTGCTCGCCCGTGTCGGCTCCGGTGCTGCTCCCGCGGCGGCCGCCGAGACTCCTGCTCCCGCGGCAGAGGCTCCGGCCGCTCCCGCAGAGACTCCTTCCGCCCCCGCCGAGGCTCCGGCCGCGCCGGCGGCTGAGGCCCCCGTGACTCAGGCTCCCGCTGCCGAGGCTGCCGCCGCACCTGTCGCCCCGGCTCCTCCGGCCGCACCGTCGGAGCCCGCACCCGCTGCGGCTTCGGCACCAGCCGAGCCGAAGCTCTCCCTTCCCACGGAGAGCGACAACCTGTACGTGACCCCGCTCGTTCGCCGCCTGGCCTCGCAGCAGGGTGTCGACCTCGCCAGCGTCACCGGTACCGGCGTCGGAGGACGCATCCGCAAGGAAGACGTCCTCAAGGCCGCCGAAAGCGCCTCGTCCGCACCCGCTGCGGCCGCCGCACCTGCCGCGCCGGCTCCGCTCGAGGTCTCGCCGCTGCGTGGCACCACACAGCCGATGTCGCGGCTGCGCAAGGTCCTCGCCAAGCGCGCCGTCGAGTCGATGCAGCAGACCGCTCAGCTCACCACCGTGGTCGAGGTCGATGTCACCGCTCTCGCGGAGTACCGCGACAGCGTCAAGGGCTCGTTCCTCGAGAAGACCGGCGACAAGCTCTCCTTCCTGCCGTTCTTCGCTCTTGCCGCCGCCGAGGCGCTGCGCGCCTTCCCGATCGTGAACGCCACGGTCGACGGGGAGAACATCGTCTACCCGGAGTCGGAGAACGTGTCGATCGCGGTCGACACCGAGCGCGGCCTGCTCACGCCGGTTCTGCGCGATGCCGCGTCGAAGAACATCGCAGAGATCGCCCACGAGATCGCTGACCTCGCCGCTCGCACGCGTGACAACAAGCTGAAGCCCGACGAGCTCGCCGGCGGAACGTTCACGCTGACCAACACCGGTTCGCGCGGCGCGCTGTTCGACACCCCCGTCGTCTTCCTGCCGCAGTCCGCGATCCTCGGCACCGGAACGGTCGTCAAGCGCCCCGGTCTGGTCAAGGTCGGCGGCGCAGACGCGATCGCCGTGCGCTCGTACGTGTACCTCGCGCTCTCGTACGACCACCGCATCATCGACGGTGCCGACGCCGCCCGCTTCCTGGGCGCCGTCAAGGCCCGCCTCGAGTCGGCTCAGTTCGCCGCTCAGCTCGGAGCCTGACCACAGCATCACCCTGGCTGGTCCGCGACGTCGTAGGCGTCGCGGACCAGCCATTTCTCATTGACCCGCACGACCACGACCATCTGCTCGATCCGCCGCGGCTCCGCCCCCTCACCCACCACCGCGATCGACGAGACACGGATCACCGCGACATCACCGTACTCGTCGACCGCGGCCAGCTCCGGCACCTTCTCCGCCGATGCCGCCCCTGTGAGCGCCTCTACGATCCCGGACGAACCGGCAGCCACCGCGCCGGAGCACGCCAGGTCGCCCGTCTCGGCGCAGCGCCCGATGGCGAGCAGAAGCGCCCGCGCCGCCGCCACAGGATCCTCGGCTCGTGTGGACTGATCTGTCGATTCTGGGGACGGGATCGGAGATACCGGCCCCGTCGTCTGCGGAGCGGTAGAACTCCGACTCGCCGCCGGTGACGGTCGGCTTCTCCCGGCCGCCGGCTCCCCAGTCGCACCGCCCGGCCAGAGCAGACCTCCACCGAGCACGACCGCTGCTGCTGCGCCCGCCACGACCAGTCTGCGTCCGAGGCGCCGGGGCCGAGGCGCGACAACGCCGGATGCGCCCTCTGAGGGCTTCTTCTCGCGCGTGGACGACGTGCCCCCTCCCTTCTTCACATCCCGCCGGATCACTCGGTCCTCAAGCGCAGTCCGGACCTCCTCCAGCCGTCGCCTCGCCCACTCGCTCACGCGATCGATCGCACCACGGGATCCGCGATCCATCGTGTGGTGCGACCCCCCTCCACGCGCCTCGCGCCTCGTCCCGGGCATCGATGGTGCGACCCGGTGTGCGACGTCGAGACCACGCGCCTTCTCGGGCGCATGCACGTCGCGCTTGAGCGGCCGCGAGGCTGCGGTCGCGAACAGCTCCGCCTCCCACCGCTCGAGCTGTCGAGCCGGCATCGACGGACGTTCACCGCTCTTGTGCAGCCCGTCTCTGATCTCACCCAGCAGACGGCTCAGCGAACGGTCGGCGCAATCGCGCTGCATCCGGTCGATGAGACGCGACGAGGCGGACCGCGCATCGTCTCCCGCTCCGATCACGAACATCGGACGCCCGTCTTGCGTCAACCACCATTCTCCGGTGACCGCCGGCCCGTCGGCGCGAGCGAGTTCACCGAGACCTCGCAGAAGACTCGCCACCACAGTGGTCAACTCACCAGCGGCGAACGCGACGTCGGCGGCTGCTCTGCGCCCGAGAAAGGCGCCGATCCGCTCCGTGCACCAGGGAAGCAGGACGTCGTGGCCGTCCTGGCGCCGCACGATGTCGACCGGCCCCGCGACATGCTCGTCACCTGCGTGCTCCCAGCCCGCCCATCCCGCGAGCGTCTCGCAATGGATCTGCACCGCCACAGACTCACCGCGCGTGACCAGCGCTCCTGCATACGGGCCTTCATCGGCGTCGAGCTGTCTGATCACCCGATGCGCTCCGGGCACCGACGACGCTCCGCGAACGGGCACTTCTGCGACTGTCATGCCCCCATGTCATCGCATCGCTCGACGACCGTGGGTTCGAAGTGGGCGATGTGAACGGATCCGAGTTCTTTCCCCACGGTGCAGGACGGGTGCGCGGTACACGAATCCGCCTGACGCGAACGACGACATGAGCGCAGCCCGGAGTCGGTATTCTTATGGACATGGCAAACCGTTCGTCCGCGCCCGAGAAGCGTCCGGGGTTCTTCTCCCAGATCAAGTCCCTCTTCAAGTTCACGAGAGAGATCTACCCCTGGCTTCCCTGGGCGCAGATCGCGCTGCTGGTGCTCGGTGTCCTGATCGGACTCATCGTCGGCTACCTCATCCCGCCGTTCCAGGTGTGGACGCTCATCCTCTGGGGCATCTCGGGCCTGATGCTCGGCATCCTCGGCGCGATGTTCCTGATGACCCGCCTGTCGACCTCGGCGATGTACCAGAAGATCGACGGCATGCCCGGCGCCACGGGGCACGTGATCAGCACCAGCCTCGGGCGCAACTGGCAGGGCTCTGAGACCCCGGTCGGCATCAACCCGAAGACGCAGGATGCGGTGTACCGCACCGTCGGCCGCGGCGGCGTCGTGGTGGTCGGCGAAGGCTCTCGCGGACGCCTGACGCGCCTGGTCAACGATGAGCGCAGCAAGGCCGCCCGAGTGGCCCACGGGGTTCCCGTGACCGTTATCTACGTCGGGCACGGCGATGACGACGTGGCGATCGCCGACCTCGCCAAGACCATCAAGAAGCTTCCCAAGGTGATCGACAAGGCGACGATGGGTGCCGTCATCCGGCGCATCGAGTCGGTGTCGCAGTCGATCTCGTCGCTGCCGATCCCCAAGGGGATCGACCCGACCAAAGTCAGGGCGCAGCGCCCTCGCTGATCCACCCGGCAGACGACAGAAGCGCGGCCGCGCCTCGGATGAGGAGCGGCCGCGCTTCTTCGTTCACTCCGAGAGCGGCTGGCGCGGAAGCCTGCGCACCTTGGCGCGGCGACGGCGGCGCTCCGGAACCATCGAGCGCATCTCGTCGAGCTTGCCGAAGCAGAACAGGCGATCATCCGCCTCGAGGACGACGTGCTTACGCGGGTTCGGGATGACCGAGACCCCACGGTGGAGCGTGAGCACCGTGATGTCGCGCTCCCACAGACCCGCCTCACCGAGCGTCTTGCCGACGAGGTCGACCGCGCCATGCACCATGAGCTCGGCGACGCCGTAGCCCGTGGACACCGTGAGGCGCTGACGCACATCGATCTCGGGGAAGGCGACCTGACCGGCGATGTAGTCGATGATCGCTCCGGCGACGTCGAGCTTGGTCGCGGTCTCGATGCCCTGCAGACCCGGAGAGGAGTTGACCTCCATGACCAGAGGACCGTCGTCGCCCTCGAGCATGTCGACACCCGCGACGCGCAGTCCCATGATCTGGGCGGATCGCACAGCCGCGCGCTCATAGATCGGATCGAGTTCGACGGCCTCGACGGATCCGCCGCGGTGGACATTGGAGCGGAACTCGTCTCCCGCCGCCGAGCGACGCATCGCCGCGACGACGCGATCCCCCACGACGAGTGCACGGATGTCGCGTCCGCGGCTCTCCGAGATGAACTTCTGGATGAGCACGTTCTGCTTCGTGGAGTGCAGCGTCTCGATGATCGCCTCGGCCACCTTGACCTGCGGCGCGAGAATCACGCCGATCCCCTGCGTGCCCTCGAGCAGCTTGATGACGACGGGGGCACCGCCGACGCGCTCGATCGCCGGACGCACATCGGCGCGGTTGCGCACGAACGCGGTGGGCGGCATCGCGATGTTGTGGCGAGAGAGGATCTGGTTGGCGCGGAGCTTGTCTCGCGCGCTCGAGATGCCGTTCGCGGTGTTGGGCGTGTACACGTCCATCTGCTCGAACTGGCGAACCACAGCGGTGCCGAAGTAGGTGATCGAGTTGCCGATGCGCGGCAGGATCGCGTCGTAGTCGCTGAGCTGACGCCCGCGGTAGTGCAGATCCGGCTCATCGGCCGTGAGATCGATCGCGAAGCGCAGCGTGTTCAGCACCTTGACGGTGTGACCACGCTGGAGCGCGGCAGCACGCAGTCGTTGGGTGGAGTACGCCTGCGGCGCACGGGAGAGCACTGCGATCTTCACGGGGGATTTCCTGCCAGGATGGTCGGGTGAGTAAGTCATCCCATTCAAACACTCTTATCGGGTGGCGAGAATGGGTGAGCCTGCCCGATCTCGGCGTCGATTGGCTGAAAGCCAAGATCGACACCGGCGCGCGCACCTCTTCACTGCATGCGTTCGAGATCGAGGAGTTCGAGCGCGACGGCGTGTCGTGGGTTCGCTTCCGGGTGAAGCCTTGGCAGGACAGCCAGGAGGACGCGGTTGTCGTCGAATCCCCCGTGCATGATCGCCGTGCGATCCGCAGCTCGTCCGGACACGCGCAGGAACGACTCGTGGTCGAGATGCTCATCAGACTGCACGACCGCGAGGTGCTCGCCGAGGTGACGCTCAGCAATCGCGATGAGATGGGATTCCGGATGCTCATCGGCCGCGAAGCGCTCCGCCAGGGCTACGTCGTGGACCCCGCGCGCTCGTTCCTCGGAGGACGCGCGCCTCGCGAGGCCAGACGCCGCAACCGCGGCAGGGAATGACTGCGCTCAGGCGCGGATGAGCGCGAGCGCTGCCGCTTTGTCGTGAAGACCACGCTGATCGGCATCCCAGATGACGGCCGGAATCACGACCACGAGCAGCAGCGTGCGCACGAGCGGACGCCACAGCCCCACCCATCCGCCGTCAAGACGCACGACCCGCATGCCGAGGATGCGGTGTCCGGGGCTTCCACCGGCTGTCGGTATGAACAGGATCTGCAGCACGGCGAAGACCGCCATGGGGGCGAACTGTGTCAGCCCCGCCTCACCGGGAAGCGCGAACTGGTCGTATCCGAGAAAGCCCGTCGCGATGATCGTCGCCGCGAGGTAGTCGATCAGCAGAGCACCGATCCGCCGTCCGGGGCGGGCGATGCTGCCGGTCCCCGTCTGCGGCATTCCGAGTCGTTCTCCGGGGTACGTGTTCACAGCATCCGTCACGTATCAAGCCTACCGGCGCGTAACATGCCGGAAACAAAGCGGATACCGTGGGGTAACGCCCCGCACGTACTGTGCACAATGGCCGTGAAGCCATCGATCCGCAATCCAGGAGTCGTACATGTTCAAAGATTCGTCCGAGGTGCTGTCCTACATCAAGGAGAACGACGTCAAGTTCCTTGACATCCGATTCACTGATCTCCCTGGTGTCCAGCAGCACTTCAACATCCCCGCCTCCACCGTCGACGAAGACTTCTTCGTCAACGGTCAGCTGTTCGACGGATCCTCGATCCGAGGCTTCGCGAGCATCCACGAATCCGACATGCAGCTCATCCCGGACGTGACCACGGCCTACGTCGACCCCTTCCGCGAGGCGAGCACCCTCGTGATGGTCTTCGACATCTACAACCCGCGCACGGGTGAGATCTACTCGAAGGACCCGCGTCAGGTCGCCAAGAAGGCAGAGAAGTACCTCGCCTCGACCGGCATCGCCGACACCGCGGTCTTCGCCCCCGAGGCAGAGTTCTACATCTTCGACGACGTGCGCTACTCGGTCACCGCCGGCGAGAGCTTCTACAAGGTCGACTCCGAAGAGGCCGCGTGGAACACCGGTCGCGAGGAAGAAGGCGGAAACCTCGCCAACAAGACCCCGTACAAGGGCGGCTACTTCCCCGTCAGCCCGGTCGACAAGACCGCTGACCTGCGCGACGACATCACCCTGAAGCTGATCGACGCCGGATTCATCCTCGAGCGCTCGCACCACGAGGTCGGCACCGCGGGCCAGCAGGAGATCAACTACCGCTTCGACACGATGGTGCACTCGGCGGACGACATCCTGAAGTTCAAGTACATCGTCAAGAACACCGCTGAAGAGTGGGGCAAGGTCGCCACCTTCATGCCGAAGCCGCTGTACGGCGACAACGGGTCGGGCATGCACACGCACCAGTCGCTGTGGAACGACGGCAAGCCGCTCTTCTACGACGAGGCCGGCTACGGCCAGCTCAGCGACATCGCTCGCTGGTACATCGGCGGTCTGCTCGCGCACGCCCCCGCAGTGCTCGCCTTCACGAACCCGACCCTGAACAGCTACCACCGTCTGGTCAAGGGATTCGAGGCGCCGGTCAACCTGGTCTACTCGGCAGGAAACCGCTCGGCTGCGATCCGCATCCCGATCACGGGCTCGAACCCCAAGGCCAAGCGCATCGAGTTCCGCGCGCCTGACGCCTCGGGCAACCCGTACCTCGCCTTCGCCGCGCAGCTCATGGCCGGCCTCGACGGAATCAAGAACCGCATCGAGCCGCACGAGCCCGTCGATAAGGACCTCTACGAGCTTCCTCCCGAGGAGGCCAAGAACATCCCCCAGGTTCCGAACTCTCTGCTGGATTCGCTCGAGGCCCTGAAGGAAGACCACCAGTTCCTCCTCGAGGGCGGCGTCTTCACCGAGGAGCTCATCGAGACCTGGATCTCGTACAAGTACGAGAACGAGATCCTGCCGATGGCTCAGCGCCCGCACCCGTTCGAGTACGAGCTGTACTTCGGCGTCTGACCCTCAGACACACAGAGAGCCCGCCAGGTCCGTCCTGGCGGGCTCTTCTCATGTCGCGGCGAAGGTCTATTCGGTGCCGCCTTCGTTCTCACCGCGGATCAGACGCTGGATCTGCTCCTCTGGAAGTGGATCGATGGATCCCGATGACATCTCGATGACCGGCGCCAACGGGGTCCCGCCGATGGTGCATTGCGATTCTGCGATTTGTCCGCCCGTAGAGGCCGGAACCAGAACAAGCCATTCCGGCTCTACGATACGGTGCTCGATTCGGGTGGCATCGATGTCGAACTCCACGTCGGGCGCGAACACGCTGACCGTCGCATCGATGCAGGTCTGAGCGAGTTCGGCATCCGTGAACCGTGACTCTTCGGTCGCCGTCGCGCTCGGAGTCGGTTCCGCGGTCTCTGATGACTGTGGCGAGGACGATGAGCTCGGAGCCGTGTCAGTCTCAGACGTCGTCGCACACCCCGAGATCAGCACGGCGACCGCGGCCACACACATCGCCGACACACATATTCCTCGAACGCTTTTCATACGCACATCGTATGGAAGAACATCCACTGAGCGCTGTCAGCCATTCGGAGGACAGCGCACCCCAGGGGCGAGCGGATTCGTAGCGCGACGCCGTGGTGGGCTACTGGCACTTGCGATACGTCGTACCACCCACCGTACGAAGGCTCTCGCCCGAGGCATCGTACGATGCGGATATGAGACTCGGGCTCGGCGCGCTCATGCCTCGAGGAGTAGGACCCACTCGTTCATCGTCAGCTCGGCGCCGCGGAACGGCGCGCTGAACGTGCCTGCCAGCGTGAAACCGTTGCGCCTGCAGACGCCGTTCGAGCCGGGGTTCGTGACGGACGGGAAGGCGACGAGCAACCGCCGATCGCCACGGTGCGCTCGGACATCCTCGGTGAGAAGCTGCAGTGCGCGCGAGGCGACTCCCCTGCCCTGGGCTTCGGGAACCACGAACCAGCCGGCCTCGAACGCTGGCTCGCCTCGCCAGTCGGCATGCCAGAATCCGATGGAGCCCAGCTCGCGATGATGCTCGTCTTGGATGACGAACATCCTCGCCTCGCCTGCTCGCCACAGGCGCAGATATCGCTCGTTGCGCTCGACCAGCTGTTCTTCGGTCTCCACCCCGTTCAGGTGCGCCGTCATCTCGGGGGTGTTCGCGATGCGGAGCAGACCGAGGTCGTCGGCGGACCACCGTCTGAGCGTGAGGTTCTGCATGTCCGAACGATCCCACGCACCTCGGACATCCCGCACCCGTTTCCCGGCCGCGTCCGTGACCGTGTCGCGCTTGCTTCGAAGGGCTGCGGGTGGTGCACTGAGAGGTCGGGAACTACAGAGGGGACGACGCCATGCGCCGGAAGACCGAGAAGCAGCTGCTGAGGCACACGACCGAGACTCCCCCGGCGCAGCCGAAGACGGCGGCCGCCGCTATCGCACGCATCAACCCTTTCATGTACGGCCTGCTCGGAGCGCTCGGTGTTCTCGTCGCGCTCATGCTCGGTGGCATCGTCAATCAGCTCGCCACGGTGCTGGTCTACATCGGCGTCGCGATCTTCCTCGCGCTCGGACTCGATCCGATCGTCTCGTTCCTCGAGCGCAAGCTCCCCCGGCCCGCAGCCGTCGCCATCGTGGTGGCGGGAGTCGTGCTCGCGTTCGCAGGCATCATCCTCGCCATCGTCCCGATCCTCGTGGAGCAGATCGCGAACCTGATCGAGAACGGTCCGCAGATGGTCAAGGACATCATGGCCTCGGCCTGGTTCAAGGACCTCAACGACCAGTTCGGCTCGACCTTCGAGGACGCCGCGAACGGCATCCTGTCGTTCCTGCAGGATCCAGGCAACCTAGCAGACATCGGCGGCGGCGTCTTCGCCGTAGGCGCCGGCATCGCGGGAGGGTTCACGGGCGTGACGATCGTGCTCATCCTCACGCTCTATTTCATGGCGTCGCTGCGCAGCATCAAGAAGGTGGCAGCGCGCTTCGTCCCCGCCTACCAGCGCGACACGTTCAGCGGCCTCCTCGACGACGTGTCGGGTGCTGTCGGGCGCTATGTGATCGGCCAGGCGAGCCTCGCGCTGGTCAACGGCGTCCTGAGCCTGATCGTGTTGAGCATCATCGGCGCACCGGTGCCGGCGCTGCTTGCCCTGATCGCTTTCATCGGCTCGATGATCCCCCTCGTCGGAACGCTGAGTGCGTCGATCATCAACTCGCTGATCTGCCTGATCGTGAGCCCGGTCACCGCACTGATCGCCTTCATCTACTACCTGGTCTACATGCAGATCGAGGCATACATCCTGTCCCCTCGGATCATGAACAAGGCTGTGGCCGTGCCCGGCGCGCTCGTCGTGATCGCGGCGGTCGCCGGCGGAGCGCTCGGCGGCATCCTGGGCGCGCTGGTCGCGATCCCGGTCGCAGCGAGCGTCATCATCATCGTGCAGAAGGTCGTGTTCCCGACGCAGGACCGCAAGGTCGTGCCTCCGGGAACGCTCAGCGAACGATGAGGGCTGCGGGCTGAACCCGCACGGAGAACTTCGAAACCTCGCCGACCTCTTCGCCATCGATCTCGAAGGCCAGCGGCGACGACAGCACGACCGTCGCCTTCTCTGCAGAGATGTGACGCGTGGACTCGCTGCTGACGGCCTCGTCGACGCTTCCGAGGATGCGACGGATACCGTTCTCCCAGACGAACGTCCGCACAGTGTCGAGCCACTGCAGCGGTCCGTCTGCGCTCACGAGCAACATGTCGAGCAGTCCGTCGTCGAGCACGGCATCGGGAAGCAGGCGAATGCCGCCCTGCACCATCCCGCAGTTCCCGATCAGCATGGTGTGGCCACGTAGTTCCTGCGCGTCGCCGTCGTCGAGCGTCACCGTGATGTCGGTCATCTCTGTGCCGGCGAGGGCACGACCCATCGCCTCGACGTAGGCGAGCCAGCCCGCTCTGTCCTTGAGGTCGTCATCGGTCTCGACGAGCATCTGCGCATCGATCCCGAAGCCGACCATCACGACAAACACATGTTCGGTGCCGTCCAGGTCGACCCAGCCGATGTCGATCTTCCGCGGTTCGCCGTCGCGGACGCGCTTCAGCGCCGCAGGGATGTTGTTGAGAGGGATCTCGAGGTTGCGTGCCAGGAGATTGCCGGTCCCCTGCGGGACGATTCCGAGCGCCGTCTCGGTGCCCGCGAGCGCTTCGGCCACCGCTCGGACCGTGCCGTCGCCCCCGACCGCGACCACGACGTCGCAGCCGGCCTCGACGGCCTGAGCCGCCATTCCGCGACCGGGGTCTTCGACGCTCGTCTCCCACCACTCGACATCCGAGGTGAATGTGTCGGACACGGCGGTGCGCAGCTTGCCCTCATCGATTTTCGAGGGGTTCCAGATCACACCGAGCTTCGAGATCGTCATGCGCTCAGCCTGAGCGACGAGCAGGCGAAAAGCAAATGACGCGCCCACCCCTGACCCGCACCGCCTGCCTAGCCGTAGAAGAGGTGCTCGAACGCCCTTCGCGCACGGCGGGTGACGCCGAGGTAGTCGTCGTCGAGCACACTCGCCGAGCGGTCGGGATAGCCGAGCAGCCGGCCGATCGCGTCGAGCTCACGCGGGTCGGTCGGCAGCACGTCGCTCGTCTTGCCCGTGTACAGAGTGATGGCCGAACGCAGTCGGCTCGACAGGAGCCACGCGTCGCGAAGCAGATCAGCCGACTCGGCAGGAACGAACCCCGCGGCGACCGTCGCCTCGAGTGCGCCGAGCGTCGATGTCGTCCGCAACTCGGGCACCTCGTGCGCATGCTGCAGCTGGAGCAGCTGGACCAACCACTCGACGTCGCTCAGGGTGCCGGGGCCCAACTTCAGATGTCGCCGCGGATCGACGCCCTGGGGCAGCCGCTCTCCCTCGACGCGCGCCTTGATGCGCTTGATCTCCCTGGTGCCCTGCAGATCCACCTCAGCGGGATACCGGATGCTGTCGGCGAGGGCCGTGAACTTCTCGATGAGCGTCGCGCTGCCTGCCACACCGCGTGCGCGCAGCAGCGCCTGCGCCTCCCACGACAGCGACCAGCGCCGGTAGTACTCGGCGTAGGCGTCGATAGATCGCACGACCGGCCCGTTGCGTCCTTCAGGGCGCAGATCCGCATCGAGATCCAGCGGCACCCGGTGATCCGTGAGGTGTTCGCGCAGCCCGGAGACGATGCGTGTCGCGAGAGTCTGGGCACGCTGCGGGTCGACGCCGTTGGAGTCGTAGACGTAGAGGATGTCGGCATCCGACCCGAAACCCAGCTCCGCGCCGCCGAAACGCCCCATGCCGATCACGGCGAAGTCGAGCGCCTCGTCCTCCGGCGGAACCAGCTCGCGGCGGACGGCGCGGAGCGCAGCCTGGATGGTGGCGTCGGTGATCTCGGTGAGCGAGGTCGCCACCTGCTCGATCGAGAGCACGTCGAGCACGCCGCCCATGGCCGTGCGCAGCAGCTCGCGGCGACGGAGGGCGCGGACAGCCTGCAACGCGTCGCCGACGCTCTCGTGGCGGGTCTGGATCGCGCGCGCCTCCTCGTCGATCGCGGCACCGCTGCGCGGACGAAGCAGATCGCTGCTGTCGAGCCACGCGACGGATTCGGGGATCCACTCCATGAGCTCGCCGACGTACCGCGACGACGACAGGAGCCTGGTGAGACTCTCCGCGGCGCCGGAGGAGTCGCGGAGCATCCGGAGAAACCAGGGCGTGTCGCCGAGTCGCTCGCTGATCCGGCGGAAGGCGATGAGGGCGTAGTCGGGATCGCTGCCGTCGGCGAACCAGCGAACCATGACGGGCATCAGGTGTCGCTGGATGGTCGCCTTCCGGCTGAGACCGGTGGTCAGCGCTCCGATATGGCGGAGGGCACCGGCCGGGTCGCGGAACCCGATGGCCATCAGCCGGTCGTGCGCCTGCGCGGTGGACAGAGTGCGCTCCTCTTCGGGAAGCGCAGCGACGGCGCTGAGCAGGGGGCGGTAGAACAGCCGGGTATGGATGTCGCGAACCTCACGGCGCACGCTTTCCCACCGCGCCCAGATCGCCTCACCTGATTCGCCCAGCCCCGTGCTGCGCGCCAGCACGCGGAGCCCCGCAGGCGTCCGCGGCATCAGGTGGGTGCGGCTGAGCTCTCGGAGCTGCAGACGGTGCTCCATGAGCCGCAGGATGCAGTAGTCGTCGGCGAACGACGCGGCATCTGCTCGACCGATGTAGCCGCCTTCGACCAGGGCATCGATGCTCTCGAGGGTTCCCCTCGTCCGCAGCCGGGGGTCTGTGAGACCGTGCACGAGCTGCAGGAGCTGCACGGTGAACTCGATGTCCCTCAGCCCGCCCGAACCGAGTTTGAGCTGGTAAGGGGCGTCCTCCGGATCGATGTGCTCCATGACGCGCTCGCGCATGCGCTGCACGCTGTCGACGAAGTTCTCTCGAGCGGCGCTGGAGAAGACCTTGGGCTGTACGGCGGCGATGTAGTCCGCGCCCAGGTCGGGGTCGCCCGCGAGGGGCCGAGCCTTCAGCAGGGCCTGGAATTCCCAGCTCTTGGCCCAGCGGTCGTAATAGGCCAGGTGCGAAGCGAGCGACCGCACCAGAGCGCCCTGCTTGCCCTCGGGGCGCAGCGCCGCGTCGACCTCCCACAGCGGCGGCTCGACCTCGATGCCGCTGAGCCCGCGCATCGTCTCTCGGGCGAGGCGCGTCGCGATGTCGATCGCCCGCGCCTCGGACACGATCTCTTCGTCGGTCGTGCCACCGACGAAGATGACATCCACGTCGCTGACGTAGTTCAGCTCGCGCGCACCCGCCTTGCCCATGCCGATGATCGCGAGCTGCGTGGCCGCGACCTGCTCCCGGCTCAGGGTGTCTGCGAGACGCCGGCGGGCGACCGCGAGTGCGGCCTCGAGCGCCGCCCCCGCGATGTCGGCCAGCGCCGATGCCACGTCGCCCACGATTCGCACGGGACTGTGCGCCGTGAGGTCGAAAGCGGCGATCTCGGCAAGATTGCGCCGGTACGCGACGCGCAGCGTCACCACCGCCGCATCGTCTGCGGACTCGGCGAACCCGTCGTGCGCCCCCACCGCGTCCAGCAACCGCTCGCGCAGCTGGTCTGCCGACGGCAGCTCGCTCGTGGCCTCTCCCAGCACCGTGATCTCATCCGGGTGCCTCAGGAAGAAGTCCGCGAAACCCTGAGATGCGCCGAACACCCGCCAGACCCGTCGACGCGACTGCGCATCGTCGAACAACGTGGCCAGCGGGGCGGGGTCGCGCCGCGCCACGCGCAGCATCCCCTCGACCGCGGCATCGGGGTCGGCACCGTCGGCCTCACCGAGCAGGAGCGATCGCTCGACGCCCAGCAGGGTCGCCAGCTCCGCGAGGTTGGCCGCGGCCTCACTGAGTTCGGCGAACCCGAGCCTGGCCAGCGCGGAGAGAGAGACGGAGTCGTCCGAACGGGCCATGCGCGACGCTCAGAGAAGCTCGAGGTTGTTCTTCAGCTCCAACGGCGTGACCTGGCCACGGTACGCCTCCCACTCCTTGCGCTTGTTGAGCAGCACGTAATTGAAGACCGACTCCCCCAGTGTCTCGGCGACGAGCTCGGAGCTCTCCATGTACTCGAGCGCGTGGTCGAGGCTCGCCGGCAGTGCCGAATAGCCCAGAGCACGGCGCTCGGCGTCGCTGAGCGACCACACGTTGTCCTCGGCCTCGGGAGGCAGTTCGTACTCCTCCTCGATGCCCTTGAGGCCGGCCGCGAGCATGAGAGCGTAGGCGAGATAGGGGTTGGCCGCGGAGTCGAGCGCGCGGTACTCCACGCGAGACGAGCCGCCCTTGTTCGGCTTGTACATCGGAACGCGCACGAGGGCCGAACGGTTGTTGTGGCCCCACGTGACGAAGCTCGGAGCCTCATCGCCGCCCCAGAGACGCTTGTACGAGTTCACGAACTGGTTCGTGACCGCCGCCATCTCGTTCGCGTGACGCAGGAGCCCGGCGATGAAGTGACGGCCGGTCTTCGAGAGCTGGTACTTGGCGCCCTCTTCGTAGAACGCGTTGCGCTCGCCCTCGAACAGCGACATGTGCGTGTGCATGCCGCTTCCCGGGTGTCCGCTCAGTGGCTTGGGCATGAAGGTGGCGTAGACGCCCTGCTCGATCGCGACCTCTTTGATGACCGTGCGGAAGGTCATCACGTTGTCGGCCATCGTCAGCGCATCCGCGTAGCGGAGGTCGATCTCGTTCTGACCGGGGCCGCCCTCGTGGTGGCTGAACTCCACCGAGATGCCGAGGTCCTCGAGCATCCGCACCGAACGACGACGGAAGTCGTGCGCGGTTCCGCCCGGAACGTTGTCGAAGTAGCCGGCCGAGTCGACCGGAACAGGGCCCTCAGGACCGAACGACGAGGACTTCAGCAGATAGAACTCGATCTCGGGATGCGTGTAGAACGTGAACCCTGCATCGGCTGCCTTGGCGAGCGTGCGCTTGAGGACGTGCCGGGGGTCGGAGACCGCAGGGCGACCGTCTGGTGTGGTGATGTCGCAGAACATCCGGGCGGTGGGGTCGATCTCTCCGCGCCACGGCAGTGTCTGGAAGGTGGTGGGGTCCGGCTGCGCGAGCAGGTCGGACTCGTAGCTGCGGGTGAGTCCCTCGATGGCCGAACCGTCGAAGCCGATTCCCTCGGCGAACGCTCCCTCGACCTCGGCCGGGGCGATCGCGACCGACTTGAGCGTGCCGATGACATCGGTGAACCACAGGCGCACGAACTTGACGCCGCGCTCCTCGATCGTCCGGAGGACGAAATCCCTCTGCTTGTCCACGGTTACTCTGCGCCCTTGCCGATGCCGGCGTCCCAGCCGCTCTCGGCTGCTTCCTCGTCGGCCCAGGCGCGCGAGCGCTCCTGCATCTTCTCCGGGGCATGGGCGGCCTCATGCTCGGTGTCGAAAGGACCGACCCGATCGGCGGACGGCGAGATCATGCCGAACTCCACCTGACCGGTCTCCAGGTTGTACCAGTACTTCTCATCGCCGTTCGACATGGCAGATCCCCTTCATCACGTGGTGTCATCGATCCTATCTGCGCTGGCGTCGGTCGCTAAGCTATCGAGCATGGCAAAAGCGATCGGCGTCGACATCGGCGGCACGGGTATCAAGGCAGGTCTGGTCGACCTCGAGCACGGCATCATGGCCTCCGACAGGGTGCGTGTCCCCACTCCTGAGGGCGCATCTCCCCAAGACGTCCTCGAGGCCGTGAAGACTGTTCTGAAGACGCTCGACGTGCACGACTCGACTCTCCCCCTCGGCGTGGCGTTCCCCGCCATCGTCAAGCGCGGAAAGACGCTCTCCGCCGCCAACGTCTCGAAGGAATGGGTCGATTTCGACGCTGAGCGGTTCTTCCGCGACGGGCTCGGGCGCAACATCGTCTTCGTGAACGACGCGGACGCGGCCGGCGTCGCCGAGGCCCGCCACGGCGCGGCGCGCGACGTTCGCGGCTTCACCCTTCTCACGACCCTCGGCACCGGCATCGGGTCGGCGTTCCTCTACGACGGCGTGCTGCTTCCGAACACCGAGCTCGGTCACCTGAACTTCGGCGAGTACGAGTCCGTCGAGACCTACGCGGCCACCTCGGCCCGCGAGCGCGAAGGACTCAGCTGGGCGGACTGGGCCGAGCGTCTGCAGAAGTTCTACTCGCACATCGAATTCCTGTTCAGCCCTGACCTGTTCGTGGTCGGCGGCGGCGTGTCGAAGAACGCAGGGGACTTCCTGCCGCTGCTCGACCTCAAGACGCCGATCGTCCCGGCGATCCACCGCAACAACTCGGGCATCATCGGCGCGGCGTCCCTCGCCGGCGACTGAAGGCCCTCGACCGCGCAGAAGGCCCCGCTGCATCAGCGGGGCCTTCTGCATGTCTGGGCGAATGGGCCGACCTGTACGCCGGGTTCTGTTCCGGGGTTCTTCGCCCCTTCGACGGCCATCTCTCTCGGCGACACGTTGCCGTGGCACTCTAGCGGTCTACCCGAGGACTCGGCGAGCCGCGTCAACATCCTCTGTCTGACCTTGCTCCGGACGAGGTTTACCTGGCGGGCCATGTCACCATGGCCCCCGGTGGTCTCTTACACCACCCTTTCACCCTTACCCCTTGCGGGGCGGTCTGCTCTCTGTGGCACTTTCTCGCGGATTGCTCCGGGTGGGCGTTACCCACCGTCCTGCCCTGAGGAGCCCGGACGTTCCTCGGTGCGGTCACCCGCCACGCGGCCGTCCAGTCGACCCATTCGCAGTCCCAGTCTACGTCGGGGCGCGACTACTTCTCAGCCGACTCCGCGATGCGGAGATCGAGCGGCACGTCGATCGGGAAGCCACCGAAGAGGCGTCGGGTGGCGACCGCCGCGGCCTCGCGCACGGCATCGGCCGCCGCCTCCGCCTGATCGGTCGGAACGTGCAGGATCACCTCGTCGTGCAGGAAGAAGGCGAGATGAGCGCGCGAGCGGAAGACTCCGGATGCCGTCGCCGGCCGCTCCGCATCGGGCAGCGACTGCAGGCGGTGTCTGATCTCGGCGAGCCAGATCAGCGACCACTCGGCCGCCGTCCCCTGCACCACGAAGTTGCGGGTGAACCGGCCCCAGTCGCGCGCGCGACGTCGCGCGAGGGCAATGTCTGCCGGATCGGCGTCGGCATCGGTCGCCCGTGCCTGCATCGCCTCCCATTGCGTGGACGGACGAGGCGAGGATCGTCCGAGCCAGGTCGAGACGACTCCGCCGTCCTCTCCGAAGCGTGCGGCCTTGTCGACGAGGGCCATGGCCCGCGGATACACCTTGCGCAGGCGCGGCACGAGGCGGCCGCTGTCGCCCGTGGTCGCTCCGTACATCGCACCGAGCACGGCGTACTTCGCCTCTTCACGAGTGGCGACGGCTCCGGACTCCACGACGCCGGCGTAGAGGTCCTTGCCCTGGGCGGCCTTCGCCATCGCCCGGTCGCCCGCCATGCCCGCGAGCATCCGCGGCTCCAGCTGCGCGACATCGGCGATGACGAGCGTCCATCCCTCATCCGCCCGCACTGCAGCGCGGAGGTTGCGCGGCAGCTGGAGCGCACCGCCGCCGGCAGACGCCCAGCGCCCGGTCACGACACCGCCGGTGATGTAGATCGGCCGGAAGCGGCCCTCGTGAACCCACTCGGCGAGCCAGGCCCACCCGTTGGCGCTGAGGAGCCGCGAGAGCTTCTTGTACGCGAGCAACGGCTCGATGACCGCATGGCTGTGCTGGGCGAGCTCCCATCGGCCGGTGGACTCGACCTGCACGCCCACCCGGTGCAGTGCGCGGAGCAGTTTGGGCTGGCTCTCGAGATTCAGGGTTGGGTCGCTGAGGATCGCACGCACCCGCTCTCCCTGCGCCACCATCCGGCTGGGCAGGCCCCCTGCGGCAGGGCGCGTGCCGAGGATCTCGGTGAGGATCGCGTCGTGCGCCGCCTCGTTCCACGGCAGACCCGCGGCGCGCATCTCCTCGGCGATCAGTCCCCCCGCCGATTCCGCAGAGGTCAGCAGCGTCAGCCGCCCGTCCTTGCCGTCGCGGAGCACGCGGCGCTGCTCTCGGTACTGCTCGAGCGCGTCGCCCACGGGGTCGCCGGACTCGCTCTCCTCTACGACGTCGAAGAGAGCCGGCGCTTCGTCGACAGGCTCACGCCGCACCCACGACGAGGAGGGTGCGAGCGGTCTCGCCACTTTGTCGGTGTCGCGGAGGATGGCGTGGCAGAGCAGCAGGTCATGCGAGCGGCCGAGGAGAACGCCCGCTTCGAGCAGCACGGGATAGATCTCTCTCGCGCTGCGGATCACCCAGCGCGGCGGATTCGTCGCCTCCTGATCGGACACCCACCGCGGCATGTCGGACGCCGCGAGCTCGACGCGTCCGACCTCGGAATCGTCGGCGGCGAGTTCCACCGCCGTGTATCCGCCGGCTCGGGCCAGCAACGCCACACGCCGTTCGGTGTGCCGCTGCGAGCTCACCGCCGTCGCGCGCGCGGCGCGGAGATCACAGCCCGGATTCCTCGGTGCGGACGAGGATGCAGCCGCACTCGGGGCATGAGACGACGAGGTCGTCCGCCGCGTTGCGGATGTCGTTCAGGTCGGTTCCCGGAAGGAACATGCGGCAGCCCTCGCAGGTGCCGCGCGTGAGAAGAGCGGCGCCCGCGCTGTTGGCGGCACGGCGCGTGTACTCGGCGAGCAGCGGTGCGGGGAGCCCCGCGGTCACGGCCTCACGGTCGCGCGTCAGCTGCGCGCCGAGCTCGGTGGCCGATGCGACGTCGGCCTTGGCCTGCGCGGTGAGCGCCGAGCCCTCGGCAGTGGTCGTCGCGAGCAGAGCCTGCTGGGCGGCGACCGCCGCATCGGCGTCCTCGACTCGTCCCATGACGTCGAGCTCGATGTCCTCGAGGTCGCTCTGGCGCTTCGTGAGGCTGGCGATCTCGTGCTCGAGCGCCTGTGCGTCCTTGGGGTTGGTCGCGACGGCGAGACGGTCCGCGTCGCGGGCCCGGCGCTGCTCGACGAGCTTCACATCGGATTCGAGTCGAGTCAGCTCGGTGCGCACGTCGTCACGCGCGCCGGTCAGGCTCGTCAGCTCGCGGAGCTGCTCCTGGCGGATCGCGACGAGCTCGGTGATCCGAGCCGCCTGCGTGGGCTTGGTGCGCGCGCGCTCCGCCTGCGCGATGCGCCGGTCCAGGTCGGCGACGTCGAGCAGGATGCGCTGGTGTTCTGGGCTGGCGTTCACGCTCTCAAATCTAGTCGCTGCGCGGTCGCGTGCATCACCCGACCTCCCCGTCGAGGTACAGCCACGATCGACCCTCCCGCACGAAGCGGCTGCGCTCGTGCAGAGAACCGCGCTCCGCGCCCTCTCGGAAGAACGCCTCGAACTCGACGACGCCCTCACGGTCGAAGGGACCGCCTGCGACGCGATCGACGATCACGAGCCGCTTCCAGACCAGGTCGTCGTCGAAGTCGATCGCCGCCGGGCGTGTCGACGCATGCCAGCTGGCGCGGAGATACGACGCATCGTGCAGTGCGAAGGCCGTGAATCGAGACCGCATCAGACGCTCGGCCGTCGGGGCGGGAGACCCTGCGAGCAGCGGACCGCAGCATCCGCCGAAGACGTCACCCGAACCGCACGGACACCGGCTCATGTCACCGGGGACACCGTCGTCATCGACCGCCGCACTTCGCACTCCCGTCATGCCACAAGCGTACGCTGGCGGCATGACGGCTCTTCCTCGATTCACCGCACACAACGGCTTCGCTCTTCCCGCGCTCGGCTTCGGCACCTACGCCCTTGAAGGCGATGCGGGGGCGGACTCCGTGGCCACGGCGATCGGTGCCGGCTACCGCCTTCTCGACTCGGCCTTCAACTACGAGAACGAGGGGTCCGTCGGCCGCGGAGTGCGCGCGGCCGACGTCGAACGTGCCGAGATCATCATCACGACGAAGCTTCCCGGTCGTCATCACCCGCGCGAGAAGGCACGTGCCAGCATCGAGGAGAGCCGCTCGCGTCTCGGCGTCGACGCGATCGACCTGCACCTGATCCACTGGCCGAACCCGCACCAGGACGAATACGTGCAGGCCTGGGAGGCACTGATCGAGGCACAGGAGCGCGGCACTGTGAAGCAGATCGGCGTGTCGAACTTCCTCCCCGAGCACCTGGAGCGCATCGAGCGCGAGACCGGCGTGCGCCCGGTCGTGAACCAGATCGAAGTCCACCCCTACTTCCCGCAGGACGAGCAGCTGGCGTATCACCGCGAGCACGGGATCATCACAGAGGCCTGGAGTCCGCTGGGACGAGCCAAGGAGCTGATCCAGGAGCGGGTGATCGGCGAGGTCGCCGCCGCGCACGGGATCTCCCCCGCGCAGACAGTCCTCGCCTGGCATGTCGCCCGCGAGACCGTCGCGATCCCGAAGGCGACGTCTCTCGAGCATCAGGCGTCGAACCTCGCGGCGGGCGGGATCGTGCTCTCCGCCGCCGAGGTCGAGGCGATCACCGCGCTCGGTCGCCCCGACGGCCGCCTCTTCGACGCCGACCCGGCCACGCACGAGGAGTCGTGATCGAAACCCGCTCGTAGACTGGCCCCATGCCCGTCATCGCAGGTAGCCGCATCACTCCGATGACGGCACGGGTGTATTTCGCCCTCCAGGCCGTCGCGGGAGCACTGTGGTGGATCGCAGTCCCGCTGTCGGACGCCGTCCGTCGAGCCACGCTCGGAGACCTTCCGGTCGCACCCGTGGCGATGCTCGACATCCCGCTCTTCGTCGTCGCGTCAGCGCTCGTCGCCGCCGGGTTCCGCTGGGCGCTCTGGGTGGTCGCGCCCTGGGCGGCACTGGTCGCAGCCGCGATGTGCGTCTATGCCACGCTCACCTCGCTCGCCGGGTGGGGCGCCCTGCTGATGGTCGTCGCCGCCGGAGCGAGCGCCGTGTCGGGGATCATCCTGCTCCTCGGCAGGGCTCCGGTGGAGTGGATGGTCATAGGCCCGCTCGCGTTCCGATCCGCCGATCGGGTCGGCACCGGTCGGCTGCTCGCCCGCACAGGCCTGCAGACGCTGTTCTTCTGGGGAACCTTCCTCCTGGCGATCCCCGTCGTCGTGTCGCTGGTCGAGGCGCGCTGGATGCTCCGCATCGACCTCCCTCTCGGCGTGCGGATCGCCGGGGGCGTGCTGCTCGTCTGCGCGACGGCACTCGGGATCTGGTCTGCGGTGTCGATGTCGGTGAAGGGCGAGGGGACACCGCTTCCGTCGCAGATGGCGCACCGACTCGTGATCACCGGACCCTACCGGTGCGTACGCAACCCGATGGCCGTGGCCGGCATCGCGCAGGGGGTCGCAGTCGGCCTCCTGCTCGGGTCGTGGATGGTCGTCGCCTACTCGCTGTTCGGCTCGATCCTCTGGAACACGGTCGTCCGACCGCTCGAGGAGGCCGATCTCGAGTCCCGCTTCGGGTCCGAGTTCGCCACCTACCGCAGCCGTGTGGCGTGCTGGGTGCCCATCAGACCCGTTGCGTCCCGAGCACTCTGAGAAGCTCGAGCTTGCTCGCAGCATCGCTGCCAGGCGCGGCGGTCAGCACGATGAGTGCCTGAGACTCGTCCTCGGTGAAGAGCGCCTGGCAGTCGACCTCGATCGGGCCGATCTCGGGGTGGATGAGCACCTTGTGGTCCTCGAACCGCCTGCGCACCTCGTGCACGTCCCAGAGCTCCGCGAACTCGGCGCTCCGGGAAGCGAGTTCCCGGACGATGTCGCCGGCACGCGAGTGCTCGCCGAGCGCCCCATAGGCCGCCCGCAGCGAGGCGACGAGCACGCGGCTGTGCCGAGGGTGGTCAGCGAGCGGGTAACGGCCGCGCTCGTCATCGGGGTGGGCGAACCACCGGTAGATCCCGCTGCGCTCGAGTCCCTCCAAGCCGCTCGAGTCGCCGAGCAGAGCACGCGCGGCGTCGTTCTGGATGAGCACCTCGTCGAGCACGGACACCACGAAGGCCGGTGTGTCGTCGAGGCGATCCAGCACCCGCAGCATGCCGGGGTGCACGTAGTCGGTGAACATCGTGCGGTCAGGTGCACTGTGCCCGCAGATGCGGTGCAGGTAGTCGCGCTCATCCGGAGTGAGCCGCAGCGCCCTCGCCAGCGATGCGAGGATCTGCACACTCGGCTGCGGCCCTCGCTGCTGTTCGAGACGGGCGTAGTAGTCGGTGGACATCGCCGCCAGCTGCGCGACCTCTTCTCGACGCAGGCCCGGTGTGCGACGTCGCGCTCCGGCGCCGAGACCGACATCCGCCGGCTTCAGCTGCTCCCTGCGGCTCACGAGGAATTCTGCCAGCGCTTCTCTGTCCACCTCTCGAGTATCCCGTGTGCGCCGGCGCTCATCCAGGGATCGCGGATCCCTGGATGAGCGCTCTCTGGCGAGCCGACCCCCTCCGCCGAAGAGTGGAGTCATGAACATCAGCGGAAACACCATCTTCATCCCCGGGGCGACCAGCGGCATAGGGCTCGCTCTCGCCCAGAAGTTCGCCGAGCGCGGCAACACGGTCATCGTCGGCGGACGCCGTACCGAGCTGCTCGATCGGATCGCCACCGAGAACCCCGGCATCGACACGGTCACGATCGACACGGCGGACGCCGACAGCATCCGCGCCGCGGCGCAGACCGTGCTCGCCGACCATCCGACCCTCAACGTGGTCATCACGATGGCGGGCATCATGCGCACCGAGGACTGGACGACACCGGCCGGGTTCCTCGAGACCGCGGAGGCGACAGTGACCACCAATCTGCTCGGCCCGATCCGCCTGATCGCTGCGTTCATCGAGCACCTGCACACCGTTCCCGACGCGACGATCATGACGGTCTCGTCAGGCCTGGCCTTTGCGCCGCTGCGAGTGACGCCGACGTACAACGCCACGAAGGCGGCCATCCACATGCTCAGCGAGTCGCTGCGCCTGCAGCTCGACGGCAGCACCGTGAAGGTGCTCGAGCTCGAGCCGCCGGCCGTGCGCACGTCGCTGATGCCCGGCCAGGAGTCCAGCGACTTCGCGATGCCTCTCGATGACTTCGTCGACGAGGTCGTCGGGCTGATCGAGACGCGACCGGAGGCGACCGAGATCCAGGTCGAGAACGTGAAGTTCCTGCGCTACGGCGAAGCGCGGGGCGACTACGACCAGGTCGTGGAGACACTCAACCGACGCGACCCGCACGGGCACTGATCCGGCAGGGCGGTCGAGCGGGTGCGATCAGAGCGCCGCGTCGACCGCCTGCTGCGCGGTCGTGTGCGTGAACTCGAAGCCCGATCGCTCGAGCGCCGTCGGCCGCACGTCCGCGTCCGACAGGAGCAGCGAGTCGGCGGCGGACCTGCTCAGCGCGAGACGGAGCGCGAAGCTGGGCGCGGGGATCCAGTACGGGCGATGCATCCTCTTCGCGAGCGCCCGACCGATGTCGTCCGCCGACGCCCGCGTGGGGCCGGTGAAGTTGATCGGTCCCTCGAGACGAGCGTCGATCACATGCCGGATGCCGCGCACCTCGTCGTCGAGCGAGATCCACGGCCAGATCTGGGTGCCAGGACCGATCGGGCCGGCCACACCGAATCGGGTCAGTTGGATCAGCGGCTTCAGCACGCCCTGACGGTGGATGATCGGGGCGGTGCGCAGCAGCGCGACCCTGGTCTGCTCCCCCGCGCGCCGCGCCTCCTGCTCCCACCTGACGCAGAGCTGTGCGAGGAACGTGTCACCCGCGAGCGACTCCTCGGTCAGGGTCTCCCCCGGCGCGGAACCGTAGTAGCCGACGGCGGATGCAGATACGAACGCCGGAGCGTCGTCACGCAGCGTGCGGACGGCTGTCGCGAGTGTGCGAGTCGTCGTGAGGCGGGATTCCACGAGCTCGCGGCGATACCGGCGCGTCCAGGGAAGTCGGCCGACGCTCGCGCCGCCGAGCGCGACGACGGCGTCCGCCCCCGCCAGGACGTCCGGGTCGAGCTCGCGCTCGCCGGGCGACCATTCGACCTCGGAAGGCGCACGAGGCGTTCGGCGCACGAGAGTCGTCACGTCCGCGCCATCGGCCCGGAGCGATGAAGCGAGCGCTGTGCCGATCAGACCCGATGCACCGCTGATCACGATCCGCTGTGCCATGGCTGCTCCCTCTGTCCGTGTCCCGGACTCGTCCGTCTCCGCGAGTCTGCCACGTCCGGTCTTTCCTCGCGATGTCGGCGGCCGCGGGTAGCGTCCTCGCGTGACCGAACCCGTGCAATCGTGGTGGGCGAGACGCCAGTTCTCGCGCGGACGCGACGTGCCCTATGAGAAGGGCACCTACCGTGCGGCCTGGGCGGCGTATCCCGAGCTGATCCGCCAGTACCACCCCGAGCTCAACCACGGGATCGCGCTGTCGCAGGTGCCGCTCGCGGCCGACGTGCTGCTGTGCTGGGAATGCCGGATGGGGCACCGCTTCGCAGCCACGCCCACCGAACAGCGCGAGCGCCCAGGGCGAGTGCGACGGCAGTCGTCCTGGTGCCCGGAGTGCTCGGCTCTCGCCCGGCCGAAGCCGGTGGTCCTCGGCGAAGCGCGCGCGATCCCGAGGCGACCCAAGCCGCCCACGACGCTGTGCGCGAAGACCCCCGACCTCCCCGTCGGCGAGGCGTTTCTGAGCGTGTGCGCCCCGGCACCGGCGTCGGCCGCCGAGGCGAAGCTGCGCGCGGCGCTCGAGTCCCGGCTCCGCGTCGCCACCGGCTTCAATGCCGTCAAGGTCTCCCGGCCGTTCTTCCGGCACACCGAGGTCTGGCCCGACATCCTCCTGCCCGAGCTGCGGGTCGCGATCGAATACGACACGGTCGGCCGACACGGACTCGAGCACGTCGGAAAGCGCCAGGACGCCGACCTGCGCAAGGATCGCGCCCTGCGAGCCGCCGGTTGGGAGGTCATCCGCATCCGCACCGGAAAGCTCGAACCCCTGGGGCCTCACGACCTGCAGATGCCGTCAGTCACTGCGCGCGGCGTGGAACGCGTGATCGGGGCGCTGCGTGACATCCGCGGGTCGCTGATGGTCGACGCCTACCTCGTCGAGCGCTGAGGCGCGCTCGCTACGCTTCGTCGACCTCTTGCTCGGCCTCGCGGACCACCGCATCCCACTCGGATCGTAGGAACCTCGCATCACCCGCGGCCACGATCTGGGCGTTGTCGTTCGGCCCGACCTCGGGGCGCATGGTCAACCCGCCGACATCGAGGCTGGGAATGCTCCGTCGGATGCACTCGACACTGCCGCGCACGAGCAGGTCGGCTGTCTGCTCCGGAGACGTCGCAGCGCCGATGACGGCATCGTCATGAGCGATGAGGATGGCCCTCCACACGGGCTGTCGCGCATCCGGATCGAGCGTGTACTGCATCAATCCCTGCGGCGCCGCCTCGACCATGATGACGATCGAACCGTCGACCGGCTGCTCCACCCCTGCGTACCCACCCATGACGGCCCCCAGACCCCGGACGTCCCCACGCCAGCTATCCGCTCAGGCTACTGCGAAAATCTCTCCCCGATCGCCTTACGACGCGCAGATCTCGACCGATATGTACAACGGGGAGCGAAGGAGGAGGACCTTGACCAGCACCTACATCGAGACGGGTGGACACGTCCGCGTCTACGACGACGCCGTCCGCACGCATCAGGTGTTCCCTCTCGGCACCTATCGGGTGCACTTCACCTCGAAAGAGGGCTTCAGCCTCATCAAGATCGACGACCTCACCGTCGGCACAGAGCGCATCTACGGCGGTCGCGACAGGAAGGTCGACAAGATCTTCCGCTCCTACGCGCTCACCGACCGCAGTCTGGGAGTGATGCTGTCGGGCGACAAGGGCATCGGCAAGACGCTCTTCCTGCGCATGGTCGCCGAGGAGGCGCGTGAGCAGTGCCTCCCGGTCGTGATCGTCTCGGAGGACAACGACGGCATCGTCGACTTCCTCGACACGCTCGACGAGTGTCTGATCATCTTCGACGAGTTCGAGAAGATCTTCCCCGCCGGGCGCCGTGGCGTCGGAGACGGAAGCAACAGACAGAACCAGTTCCTGTCGCTGTTCGACGGACTCTCGTCGGTGAAGCGCATCTACTGCCTCACGGTGAACGACATAGCCGACGTCAGCACCTACATCGTCAACCGGCCAGGACGATTCCACTACCACATGCGCTTCGAGTACCCCGGGCCCGACGAGGTCAGGCAGTACCTGATCGACCAGGCCCCGAACGCCGACCCCGACGAGATCGAGAACGTGGCGCTGTTCTCCCGCCGAGCGCGGCTGAACTACGACCACCTCCGCGCCATCGCGTTCGAGCTCGAGCAGCCCGACACGCTGTTCTCGGAGATCGTCGAGGACCTGAACATCAAGTCGGTCGAGCCGAGCACCTACCGGATCGAAGCCCGGTTCCCTGACGGAAAGGTCTGGTCGGACGAGGTCGAGATGAACCTCTTCGAGCGCGGCGACGTGGGGCGCACCTACGAACTGCGCAACTCGACGCGCTCGATCTTCGCCTCGTTCGTGCCCAAGGACCTCATCTTCGAGCCGGACGGCAGCATCTTCGTGCCGATCCACAAGCTCGACCTGCTCGACGACGAAGACGAGGAGCCCGAGGTCTACCCGACCACCGTCAGCCTCATCCTGGTCGGGCAGGCCAGCTACGGCTTCGGTCTCTGAACGGAGGCCGAAAGGCGGATGCCGAGGATCGCGCGGCGCGGGCGGTCAGGCGCCGACGGCGTGCGACAGGATCGCCCGCGTGAAACGCTGACCTCCGCTCGCGAGCCGCTCGAAATACGCCTCGAGCGCCGACGCGGAGGAGCGTGACGTCGGCGCGGTCTCGCCGAGAGGCGCATCGGCGTAGTGACGGTCAAGGGCATCACGGAGCATCCGCACCGCCTCGGCGCGCTGCTGCGACACGGCGGCATGCGAGACGCCGAACTCGTCCGCCAGCTCCTTCACGCTGCGGTCCTCGAAATAGATCGCGCGGATGATCTCGCGCTTGCGCTCCGGGAGCGCGTCGACGGCTCGCCGGAGGAACTGGTCACGCTCGGATGCGATCGCCTGCTCCTCGGGGAGATATCCGGTCCAGACGATCTCGGGCGCATCCGGGGCGTCGAGGCTCAGGAGCATACGCTCGGCATCGGCCAGTCCCTCGCGCACGGATCCCGTGTCCACCCCCATGGCCGCCGCGATCTCCGCGACGGTGGGAGTGCGCCCGAGAGCCGCCGACAGCGTCTGGCGCACCTTCGTCGTCTCCCTCGCGCGCACGCGGATGTCGCGCGGGGCCCAGTCCATCGACCGCAGCTCGTCTTTCAGCGCCCAGTTGACGCGCCCGCGTGCGAAGGCGCCGAACGGGACACCGAGAGTCGCATCGAACTTCTCCGCCGCGCGGACGAGCGCGAACGCACCGGCCGAGGCGAGGTCATCACGAGAGACCTGGGTGAGGCGGGACGCCACAAATGCCGTCGCCGCACCGACGATGTGCAGGTGGTCGACCACGAGCTGGTTCCGTGCGCGCATCGGCATCGAATTCCGTCTCTTCCACTGTAAGAGCAAGCCCTCCCCAGCGACTCACAGCGAGGCCCCTCCCCAGCGGCCAGAACTACATTCAACTACATGCTAGGGGCGCGATGGGCAAGAAAGATCCCCGAAGGCCGAAACCTTCGGGGATTCTCGTTTACGTTCAGATAACGATGGCTAGTCGTTCACCTTCACGCGTCGGTTCACTTCTCGCGTCGCGGAGAACTTCAACACCGTGTAGTCATTGACCTCAGCGTCTCCTTCGTCCTTCGCGAACTGCACGCGATGCCCCTTGTGCGTCTGCGGGTAGAACTTGCCGAAGTTGGTGAGAGTCACCGTGTTCCCCCGGCCGACCAGGTCGAGCAGCTCGTCGATCATGGCGTTGTACGCCGTCTGCGCGGCCGGGACCGAGATGCCCCCTCGTCGCGCGAATCGCTGCACGAACTCGCGCTTGCTGACCCTGTTCGTCTCGAGCGTCCTTGATGTGCTCATGTCGTCTTCCGTCCCATGGAATGTCGCCCGTCACCGGGCTTCTTGCGCTGTACCCCTACCAGCCGCATCCGCGGCGCGCGCAGGTTTCCCATCTCCTGCGACGACGCCGGGATCTGCCAGTACCCCAGCCTGTGCTCTCAGAGCCTAAAGGCTCTTCCTTGGTATATGCGGTGAATCTCGGTTTTCTTTGCTTTTGCGACGATCACCGCTCTCCCTCGGCTATCCGCGCGAGAGTGCAGCACCCTCCGGCTCGCTCACGAGCGTACGCGCAGCATCGCGGGCCCGCCGCGCAGCCGCCACCGAGTCGGTGATCTGCGCGCGGATGTCGCGACCGTCCGCATCCTCCCCGACAGACAGCTCAGTGGGTGCCAGCGTCCTCGTGTTCACGACGACCTCTCCGCTGTTGATGAGCAGGTCCGCCCTGACACCGAATGCTCTGCCGACCACCTCCCCCGACGCATCGGTCAGGTCGGTGACGTTGTCGGCCGCCGCCTGCTCGATCGACGCCAGCTGCAGCGGTGTGTACCGTGTCGAGTTCGCGAAGCCCGTCGTCGAGCTCGCACCCTTCTTCGACACGAGCGCGAGACTCGTCTGCCCGGGAGCCCTGCGATCGCCCGGGTGCACCCGAGCGTCGAGGTAGTGCGCGGTGACCACGCCCTCGGCGTCGGACGCGACGCGGCCGTGAAAGGCCATCACCACGAGGTTCACCGCCTGGGTCGCCCCGGCACCATGGATCTTGGATCGCAGATCGACCACGTCATCTCTCCTGTGCGTTCTGGTCGGCGGCTCGTCGTGGCACGCCGATCACTGGGTGTTCGCGCTGCGGTCTCAGTCGCCGAGGAGCGCGCGGATCGGGTACGCCTGGTCGTCCAGGATGACCTGCGCGGCCCGACCTGTCTCGCGGTGCACCAGGACCGGCGCTCGGAGATTGATGTAGACCCCGTCGTCGGCGGGATTAGCCACCACGAAGACGCGGATCTCCGAGTCGTCGGCGGCGCCGAGCTCGGACAGCACATCGGCCGGCAGAGCAGGTGCATACCCGTAGTCGCCCGAGAGCGGATCCAGGAGGAACAGTCGCACGTCGGCATCCGCGGCACGCAACGCATACAGCCCTTGCGCGCCGGCGATCTGATCGAGCGTGAACGCCCTATACGGGCTCAGGCCGTGCATCGGAGTGGTGAACTCGACGGCGGAGCCCGTCGTCTCAATGGTCGTCGCGGTCATCGGATGAACTCCAGGAGGTTGGTCTGCAGCGATTTCGCGGTCACCTGCAGCGCGGATTGGAACACGAGCTCGGCCGACTGCAGCCGCACGAGAACCTCGAGGCTGTCCACGTTCTCCACCTCGGCGCGTCGCGCTTCGAGGTCGATCGATGTCGCGAGGTTCTGAGACGAGGCCCGCTCGAGCTGCACCTGGCGTGCGCCGGTCGCGCCCCTGGCCGCGATGACGTCCTTCAGACGTCCGTCGATGTCGGCGAGGCGGGGGCCGACCTCCCCACCACCGCGCAGTTCGGCAGCGATGTCGTTGAGCAGCGCGAACGCGCTGTTCGCCCCGTCGCCGAACGCCTGCGAGCCGTCGAAGTCGACGCGGACCGTCTCGTTATCGCTGATGCGCCGCTGCACTCCGGCTCCCGGACTGCCATTGAAGGTGAAGGTCCCCGGATCGAACGCCGCGCCCGAATCGCTGGTGCCGGCGAAGACGCTGCGACCGAGGACGGTGGTGTTCGCCTTCGCCAGCAGCTCGGCACTGATCGACTCCAGTTCCTGCGCGATGGACTCGCGAGCCGTCGGGCTGAGCGCACCCGAGTTCGCGCCCTGCGCGGTGAGGTCCCTGGCACGGTTGAGCAGGTCGGCGCTCGCTCCGAGAGCGGTGTCCACCGTGGTGACCCACGCCATCCCGTCGCTGAGATTGCGCGCGAACTGCGCGACTCGCGACTGGTCGCCGTGCACGCCGAGCGCCGTCGCGGCCGCGGCCGGATCCTCGCTCGGCGAGCGGAAGGCGCGCTGCGAGGCGGCCTGGTTCTGCAGCCTCTCGCGATCCGCGAGGTTCGTCTGCAATGTCCGCAGCGACTGCTGCGTCATGGTGTTGCTCGTGATGCGACCGATCATGATGGCTCTCCCCAGAGTCAGCGGCCGACGAGGCCGGTGCGGTTGATCAGAAGGTCCAGCGCCTCGTCCACGGCAGTGAGCACGCGAGCCGCTGCCTGGTAGGCGGTCTGGTAGGTCAGGAGGTTGATCGTCTCCTCGTCGCCGTCTACCGAGGCGTTCGACTGCTGGGCGGTGACGGCGGCCACGGCACCCATGTCGGCGATATCGGCGCGCTGTACGTCACCCGCGACCGCGACCGCGAAGCCCGTGACGAAGCTCGACCACGTCTTGCTCGGTCCCGTCGCGGATGCACCCAGAGCACTGATGCGGTCGGCGATCGTGGTGTCCTTCGCGCCCGCGCCAGGCGCGGCGAGAGCGAGGTCGTCGAGGCCTGTGGGAACCACGCCCAGCCCGAGGGCTGCGGGTCCGGTGCCGCTCATCGAGAAGAAGTCCCCGCCTGCGGCGCCCGACGGGGTGACACCCGTACGGTGGACGTCGTTCACGGCGGTCGCGAGAGCGGTGGCTGTCTCGTTGTACGCCGCGGCGACTCCGGCAAGCGTGCCGCCGTCGGCCGCAGGAGCCAGCGCGCTGATGGTGCCGCCGACCAGCCCACCCGTGATCGTCACCGGCAGACCGGGGCGATCAGCCCACGCCACACTGACGCGTCCGGCGTCCGCGATGTCCCGTGGCCCGCTCGCGACGAGCGCGCGACTGCGGTCCGCGCTGACGAGCGCGTTCCCGTCGATGCGGAGGGTGAGGGTTCCGTCGGCTTCGACGTTGCCCTTGGCTCCGACCGCGGTCGACAGCTGCTGAGCGAGGACGTTGCGCTGATCGATCAGCTCGTTGGCGTTGCGGCCAGACTGCAGCGCGTCTCGGATCTGGCCGTTGAGGGTGGCCACCTGCCCTGCCATGGCGTTGACGTCGGCGATCTGACTGTCGACCTGACCACGCTGGTCGGCCCATTGCCCCGCGATCGACTGGTATCCGGCCGCGATCTGCCCGATGAGCACGTTCGCGTTGGTGAGCACGACCTGCGCGGCCGCCGAATCCGGGGTGTTGGTGAGGTCGGACCAACCGGCCCAGAACCGGTTCAGATTCGCGGCGAGGCCGTCCTTGGTGGGTTCGGCCATCACGGCCTCCGCCTGACCGGCGGCCGTCGCCCTCGCCGCCCAGAACCCGGAGGTGGACAGAGCGTCGCGCACCCGGGCGTCGAGGATGTCATCCCCGAGCCGGGCGATGCCGGTGACGCTGACACCGCCGCCGATGCCGAGCCCGGACGGCCACAGTCCGGTCTGGCCCGGGGCCGAGATCGGAACCTGGTCGACTCGCTGACGGGTGTAGCCGGGGGTGGTCTGATTGGCGATGTTCTGCCCGGTGACGGTCATCCCCGCGCGGGCGGCGGAGAGAGCGGATTCGGCGAGACGGAGCCCTGCGAACGAAGACACGGCGCCTCACAGCCTCGTGTCGAGGAGTCGGGCGTCACCGTCTCGGACGACGCCACCCTGGGGGTCGTACTCGCCGGTGGGCACGCCGAGCCCGGCGATGGTCTCCTGCGTGACCCGGATGGCTGTGCGCAGACGCTGCTCGTTGACCTTCTTCATGTCGCCGATCTCGTCGGCGAGGGCGGTCATGGCGTCCAGGTGGCCGGAGAGCACCTCGCGCCATGCATCGGTCGGTGCGGCGTCGATCAGCTCGCGAAGCGTCGTCGCCTCGGGCACTCCCCATTCGTCCGCCACGGAGATGACGAGCGTGTCACGCGAGAGTGCGACCGTCGGCATCGCCGCGAGCACGCGCTCGATCTCGTTCGCCGCATGATGGATCCAGCGGTTGCGCCCGGTCGCCAGCAGCATCTGCTGTTCGTCGAGCTTGAAGAGCAGCACCTCCAGCAGATCGCGCTCTCGCATCAGTTGCATGCTCAGGTCGTGAGCGGCCACGATTCGTCACCTCGTCATGTCACGGTTTCCGTGACGGGATCGCCCGTCACATCCACGACTATCGCGACAACCCCCTGCGCAGTAACTCCGAGCGTGAGGGAGAACGGCGAGAGGACGGGTCAGGACGCGGTGCCGGCGCGCCCGAGCGCGCCCAACAGCTGCGACTCGGCGGAGTCGCCCGACGACGCCTGGAGGGCTTCCTGGTTCGCGTCGCTCACCGCGATGACGATCTCGGCGCGGTTGATGCGCTTGTCGCGCGGGGCGTCGATGCCGACGCGGACTCCGCTCGGCGTCACCGCCAGGATCGTCACGGTGATGTCATCACCGATCACGATGCTCTCGTTGGCGCGTCTCGTGAGTACCAGCATGCGTCGTCTGCCTTCCATGGCGTGAGCGCCCGTGCGCCCTCTGCTCACAAACGTATCGCACTCGGCTCGTAAATGAGCAGATTCTGGTGCTACACAGCGGCACTCGGCAGAGCGGACTGTGTCATCCGGACCACCCCGACCACATCGGTGGCGAGTCCTCCTGCTGCAGCCTCGTCGTACGAGAGCACGGGGAGTCCACTCACCTGCGACGAGACCATCCGGCGCACGGCCTGGCGCAGCGACGGCGCGCAGACGAGCACCGGTTCCGGCCCGACCTGTTCGAGCTCGGCGACCGTTCGGCGCACGTTCTCGAGCACGTGCATCGTCGCCTCCGGCGTCAGCACGATCTGCGGGTTCCCGTCGATCACGCGCATCCCCTCGAGCATCTGCTGCTCGAGCATCGGCTCGAACATCACCACACGGATGCGTCCGTCTTCGGCGAATCGTGCGGCGATCGCGGGACCCAGAGCCGCTCGTGCCGCATCGATCAGGCCCGCCGTCTCGGTCGATGTCTTTCCGCGCAGAGCGAGAGCCTCATAGATGCGGGCGAGGTCGTTGATCGGCACCCTCTCGGCCAGAAGGCCTGCGAGGACCCGCTGGATGCCGGCGAGCGACAGCACGGCCGGCGTCAGCTCTTCGACCGTCGCAGGGCTCGACTGCTTGAGATGCTCGGTCAGCTGACGCACGTCCTCGAGCGAGAGCAGTCGGTCGGCCTGGCTCTGCACGATGTCGGAGAGGTGGGTGATGATGACGCTCGCGCGGTCGATCACCGTGGCGCCGGCCATGTCGGCGGCGTGCGACATCTCGGCGGGCACCCATTTGCCCTCGAGACCGAAGACCGGATCGACGACCGCGGACCCCGGCAGCTGCTCCAGCCCCGTGCCGATCGCGAGCACGTGACCCCGCGGCACGGATCCGCGGCCCGCTTCGACCCCTGCGATCAGGATCGAGTAGGTCTGAGCAGGCAGGTCGATGTTGTCTCTCGTGCGCACCGGCGGCATCAGGATGCCGATGTCGAGGGCGAGCTTTCGCCGCAGCGACTTCACTCGAGTGAGCAGGTCACCCGCTCCCCCGGAGGCCAGATCGACGATGTCGGGCGAAAGCGAGATCTCGAGGGCGTGCACGCGCATCCGGTCCATCAGCTCTTCGGGCCCCTCGACGCCAGCCTCGACGGCCTCCTGCTGCAGCGCGTCGGCTTCGAGCGCGGCGTCGCGATCCTCATTCGCCTTGACCCGGGATGCGGCGAACAGCAGTACGCAGCCGATCGCCAGGAACACCACCAGCGGCATCCCAGGGATGAACCCCATCGCGATGGCCGCGAGACCCGTGATGACCAGCGCGTTGCGAGACTGCATGAGCTGCCGGCCCGCGGCCTGCCCCATCTCGCTCTCCGCGTTCTCGCGGGTCACGATCATGCCGGTCGACACCGCCATCAGCAGCGCGGGGATCTGCGTGACCAGGCCGTCGCCGATGGTGAGGATGCTGTAGGTCTCGAGCGCGTCCCCCATCTCCATGCCGTGCTGGACCATGCCGATGATGATGCCGCCGACGAAGTTGATGACGACGATCACGATGCCCGCGATCGCGTCGCCCTTCACGAACTTCGACGCGCCGTCCATCGCGCCGTAGAAGTCGGCCTCTGCGGCCACCTCGGCCCGACGCCGACGCGCCTCGGTATCGGTGATGAGCCCGGCATTGAGGTCGGCGTCGATGGCCATCTGCTTGCCGGGCATGGCGTCGAGGGTGAAGCGCGCGCCGACCTCGGCGACACGCTCGGCACCCTTCGTCACCACGACGAACTGGATGACGGTGAGGATCAGGAAGATCACCGCACCGATCACGAGCGATCCGCTGATCGTGATCTGTCCGAACGCCTGGATCACCTGGCCTGCGTGCGCCTCGCTGAGCACGAGACGGGTGGAGGCGACGTTGAGGCCGAGGCGGAACAGGGTGGCGACCAGCAGCAGGCTCGGGAACACCGAGAAATCGAGCGGCTTCTTCACGAACATCGCAGTGAGGAGGATCAGCAGTGCGAACGAGATGTTGAGCACGATGAGGACGTCGAGCAGTCCCGTCGGGATCGGGATGATGAGCAGGAGGATGATGCCCACGACACCCACGGGCACCGCACCCTTGGACAGGATCTGACCGATCATGCGTGTTCTCTTTCTCTCTACTCGTTCAGGTGCGGATCCGGCGACTCAGAGGCCGCGATCCCTGGTGCTGTCGAAGGGCATCGTGTGAGTGCCCCGCGCCGATCCGCGACGCTTGAGGTGCTCGATGAAGGCGAGTACCTGCGCCACGGCGGTGTACAGCTCCTCGGGGATCTCGCGACCGATGTCGCATGCCGAGTGCAGGGCGCGCGCCAGCGGGATGTCGCGGACCATCGGGACACCGGCCTCCTCGGCCTTCTCGCGGATCTTCTGCGCGACGATGCCCGCGCCCTTCGCCACGACCCGCGGGGCGGACTTGCCCGGCTCGTATCGCAGCGCCACAGCCACGTGCGTGGGGTTCACCAACACGACGTCGCTGTCGCCGACCGCGGCGATCATCCGGTTGCGGCTCATCGCGAGCTGCCGCGACCGGCGCTGGGAGCGCACGAGCGGATCTCCCTCGCTCTTCTTGTGCTCGTCCTTCGCCTCGTTCCTGGTCATGTGCGTGTGCTTGCGATTGCGTCGCATGACCACGGCGACATCGATCGCCGCCAACAGGATGCCCACGGCCACGGCGACCTGCAGCAGCGCCACCGCTCCCCCGGCGGCCTGCTCGAGGAGCCAGGTGATGTTGTGGCTGCCGCTCGCCATCAGCACGGGCACGAGACCCGATACGACGATCCACAGTGCGACGCCGATGGCCGCCGTCTTGAGGAGCGCCTTCGCGCCCTCCCACAGAGCCTGCTGGCCGAACACGCGCTTGAGACCCGACACGATGTCGAACTGCTCGGTGCGCATCGTCACGCCGCGCAGGTGGATGCCGCCCTGGGCGACAGCCGTCGCCGTGGTGGCGAGCAGCACGACCACCAGCATCGGCAGCAGGATGCCGCCGAGCGAGGAGATCGCAGAACCCAGTACATCCAGTGCGGCCCCGTCTGTGGGGTTCCTCGCCACCGGGGTCACGGCCAGGAACAGCTCCGTGAGCACCTGCGTGCCCGACGAGATCGTCGGCACCATCATCACCGCGGCGGCGGCGATGCACACCCACGCGGTGAAGTCCTGGCTTCGGCCGATCTGGCCCTTCCTGCGTGCCTCCTTGAGGCGACGGTCGGTCGCCTTCTCGGTGCGCTCGCCGCTGTCGGTCTCGCTCATCTGGTCACCCCCAGCAGGAGCTTCGCCGCGTCCTCGGCGATGACCGCGACGACACTGGGAAGCGCGGCGTAGACGAAGCCCACGAGCAGCAGCGTCAGACCGATCTTGACCGGGAAGCCCATCGCGAACGCGTTCAGTGCGGGTGCGACCCGGCTGACGAGACCGAGGCCCACGTCGGCGAGGAAGAGCACGATCAGCAGGGGACCCGCGATCTGCACGGCGCTGAGCATCATCTGCCCGGCGGCTCCCACCAGCGCCTCCGCAGGCTTGCCCAGGTCGATCATCCCGGTCACCGGCACGGCATCGAACGAGCGGAACAGACCGCCGAGCACGAGCTGGTACCCGTCGGATGCGAAGAGCAGCATGATCGCGGTCATCTGGAAGAGCCGCGTGAACTGGGCGCCGTTGATGGCCATGCCCGGGTCGAACGCCTGCGCCATCTGGAAACCGCCGAACGTGTCGACCAGATGGCCGGCGCCCTGGATGGCGCTGAAGAGCACCATCACCAGGAATCCGAGCAGCGCCCCCGTGAGGGCCTGGCCTGCCAGAGCGAGCATGAATCCCCCGGTGTCGAGACGCTCGTAGCCCGCGGTCACCACCGGCGACACGGCGAGGGCGAGCCCGACGCCCAGCATCGCCCTGACCCTCATCGGGATCGTGCCGTGGCTGAACGGCGGCGCGAGCACCAGGAAGGCCGTGATGCGCACGCACGCGAGCGACGTGGCCTCGAGCCAGGTGAAGTCGATGGGGATGTTCATCAGCCGCCGTTCAGCAGCGACGGTATCCGCGCGAACATCTCGTTCGAGAAGGCGATCATCTCGGCGATCATCCAGTGCCCGCTGATCAGCAGCGCGATGCCCACGGCGACGAGCTTGGGCACGAACGAGATGGTCATCTCCTGCACCTGGGTGATCGACTGCAGCAGCGAGATCGCGAACCCGACCACGAGCGCCGTGATCAGAAGCGGGGCGCAGAGCTTCGCGCCGACGATGAGCGCCGCCTGTCCGATGTCGATGACTGCTTCCGGGTTCATCAGCCGCCCCCGTTGTAGGACTGCACGAGTGCGGTGATGACCATGCCCCAGCCGTCGATGAGCAGGAACAGCAGGATCTTGAACGGCAGCGAGATCATCACGGGCGGGAGCATCATCATTCCCATCGACATCAGCGCACTGGCGACGACCAGATCGATGACGAGGAACGGGACGAAGATGATGAACCCGATCAGGAAGGCGGCCCGCAGCTCGCTGATCATGAAGGCCGGCACGAGGGTCTGCAGCGGGATGCTGGCGGGGTCGGTCGGGTTGTCCATCTGCGCGGCCCGGTACATCAGGGCGATGTCCTCTTCACGCGTGTAGGAGAGCATCCACTCGCGCAGCGGTTCCTGCGCGAGCTCGAACGCGCGGCCGAAATCGATCTGCCCTTCCGTGAAGGGGCTGACGGCGACGGCGTTGATGTCGGTCAGCACCGGCCACATGATGAACAGGGTCAGGAAGAGACTGAGACCCGCCAGCACCTGGTTCGGGGGGATCGAGGGCAGCGAGAGCGCGTTGCGGGTGAGAGCGAGCACCACGAAGATCTTGGTGAAGCTCGACATCATGAGCAGCAGCGCAGGGGCCACGCTGAGGACCGTGATCCCGAGCAGCGTCATGATGCTGTCGGACGGCGTTCCGTTGATGCCGTTGATCGTCACCCCCTCGCCGTCACCGGTCTCCATGGGGACCAGAGCGGATGCCGCGTGCGCGCCCGTCGCGTCGAGCACCAGCAGGACGGCCGCGACACCGAGGGCTGCCGCGATCAGCATCCACGCGCGTCGCGGCAGGCGCGGCGCACGCGCGAGCGGCGTGGTGGCAGCGGCGGCGGATACGGGCACGGCGGCACTCCGAAGATGGGTGACGTGGCCGATCCGTAGCCAGGGGTTCGAGCGATCCGTGCTCTCAGCCGACTATCGCGACACGACGGCGTGCCCGTAACCGTGAAGCGGTCGCGCAGAGCCGGTCGGCGTCAGGCGACGGACTTCAGCGCCCTGTCGACGATGTCGTTCGACAGGTCGTCGGCGACCGGTGACTCGGCCACCGTCGATTCCTCCTCGACGGGAGGTGCCTCCTGGGTGTCGACGACGTTGATCCCGTGCTCGGTCACACCGAGGACGTAGCGGATGCCCCCGAACTCGGCGACCACGAGCTGCGCCTTCCCGCCGATGCCCGACCGCGCGACGACTGTGATCTTCTCGGGCCGCGACTTCGGGCCCGCCGCCGGGCGAGACGGCCTGAGCTCGGTGAGTCTCGCGAGCTTCTTCGGCATCAGCCCCGCAAGCGGGCTCACGCCCTTCGCCTGTGACTTCTGCAGTCGACGGCTGAGGAACAGCAGCAGGCCGAGCACCGCCCCCAGGGCGACGATCGCACGCAGCGCGACGAGGATGTCGTCCATGGGTCAGACGGCCTCTGCGCCGTCGAGGATGCGCTCGACGCGGATGGCGAAGTCACCCTCGGCGACCACGACGGTGCCGTGCCCGATCAGGCGACCGTTGAGCTTGATGTCGGCAGGTGATCCCGCCGCACGGTCGAGCTCGACGACACGGCCGGGTTCGAGCGACAGCACGTCGCGCACCGGCATCCGTGTGCGACCGATCTCGACCACCAGCTCCATCTCGACACCGGCGATGCGGCTCAGACGCTGCGGTCCGGATGATGCGGCGGCGGCGCGAGCTCCGTCGATCCTCACCGCGGCCCGTGCGACGACGCTGCCCGCGGCGTCGATCATGTCGAACACCTGGGTGCCGGCGTCGGTGAAGACCTCTCCGGCGTCGACCAGTTCACCGTCGCCGAGGGCGCCGCTGCCGAGCACGGCGACGGCCGCCTCGAAGATCGGATGCAGGCGATCTGCCAGGGGTGCGTCCTTCGAGCCGTCCTCGAGCTGCGACGGATCGACGACCTGGATCGCGAGGCGGGCCCCGGGGCTCCCCGCGAAGGTGACAGCGATCGCCTCACCGGAGGCGCCGGGGTCGGTCGAGGGCGCGGGGATGACGGGGTAGCCGAACGGCAGCTTGCCGGCGACAGCCGCGGCGATGGCGGTCTCGTGGAAGGTGCTCATCAGTGGGTCTCCTCAGGGGTGGTCGTGATCTTGCAGGTGAGGCGCGAGCCTCTGCTCCCAGGGGTGGCGAGGGCGATCGGGGTGCCCCCTGCCACGAGTTCGTACGGTCTGGTCTCAGGATGCGGCAGGCGCAGCAGATCGCCGGGAGCGAGGTCGAGCACCTCACCCGTGCCGATCGTGATGGGCGCAAGGCGCAGCGTGATCTCCATCGGCGTGCTGCGCAGCTGCTCCAGGGTCTGCTGCGCAGTGTGGGCGGCGCTCGCATCCGAGCCCGTCGCGGCGAGGCGGTCGACGACAGCGGATGCCGGGAGCATGACCGTCGCCGTCGTCTCGGCATCGCCCAGCCGCATCGTGTACCGCGCGACGATGACCGCGGCGGTCCCTGCGATCACCTGCATGTACTGCGGGTTGTAGTGCACGGCGCTGAACCGCGGTGCCCCGGGGAGCAGCGCGTCGAGACTCGCGTGGAGGTGCTCGAACGTGCCCTCCATCAGGTTGCGCACGAGTGCCAGCTCGATCGGGGTGAACGTCCGCGCCTCGGGCAGCGAGGTGCTGCGACCGCCCATCATCTGCACGACCCACAGGAGCGCACTGTCGAGACCGAACTGCACCACGCACGGCTCTTCGCGATCCGCGAAGGCACCCGCCACCATGGCGGTCGTGCCGGGCAGCGTATCGGCGTACTCCTCGTACGACACCAGGTCGACGGACTCGAGCGTCAGGTGGGCGCGCACGCGGATCTTCGCCGTCAGCTGCGACGACCAGAGGCGCGCGAACGACTCGAATGCCGCCTCCAGGTGCCGCGTGCTCTCGCGTCCGAGCTGGGCGGGGCGGCCGAAATCGTACGCGGGGTAGCGCATGGCCGGGTCATCGAGCACGGCGGGTGCGGTCATGGGGGTCTCCTCGACGGTGGTGTTCACGGGTGCTCAGCTCGCCCCTGCGGCGGCCGCGAGGGCCGGGATCAGCGCTCGCACCTGCTCTTCCTCGGTGGACTCGACGACGATGTCGACGCGCCTGTTGCTGGCCAGGGCCTGCGGACTGTCGCCCTGCACGATGGGGCGCGTGTCAGAGAACGCGGTCGCCTTCACCCGCGGCCCACCGACGCCCTCGTGCTCGACGAGGAATCGCGCCACCTGCGTGGCGCGTCCGCCCGAAAGCTCCCAGTTGGTCGCGAACGGGGCGGCCGACACCCGGTGGTCGGCGTGCCCTTCGACACTGACCTGGTTGTCGACCGTGACCAGCACGTCGCCGATCGCGTTGAGCACGGCATCCGCCTTCGCCGAGAGCTCGGTGCTGTTGTCGGCGAAGAACGTCTCAGCGCCCACCAGCCCGACCTGCAGCCCGCGGTCGTCGATGACGAACGAGACGGTGTCCTGGAGCCCCTGGGCGGCCAGCGCGGCGCTCATGCGATCACGCAGATCTTCCAGCGACTCGTACTCGGCCGCGGCGCGGGCGGCGAGGTCGACCACGCCGTCGTCATCCTGCAGCTCGGGCGGGACGATCAGTCCCTCAGCGCTGTCGGCTCCGCCCTCGGTGCTCTCCTGGCCGAATCCCGTCGCGAGACTGTTGGCGAGCAGTTCGAACTTCGTCTTGTCGACGTTCGAGACTGCGAACAGCACGATGAACAGGCACATCAGTACCGTCACCATGTCGGCATACGACACGGCCCAGCGCTCATCCGGCTCGTCGTGCGAGTCGTCCTCATGCCCGCGGCCACGCGCGCGGCGGGCCGGGCTCACAGGATGTCCTCCACGGAAGACTCCTGCTCCCGCTTCTGCTTCTTGGCTTTCGGCTTGACGCTCGACAGCGCCTCGAGGCGCTCCTGCAGCAGGTGCGGTGCGCTTCCCGCCTGGATGGCCAGCATGCCCTCGGACACGAGCGTCATCCGCTCGAGCTCGACCGCACCGATGCGATTGAGTCGACCGGCGATCGGGTTCCAGATGAAGTTGGCCGACAGCAGACCCCACAGCGTGGCCACGAACGCGGCGGCGATCATGGGGCCGAGGTGGTCGGGCTCGTCGAGCTTCTCGAGCACGTGGGTGAGCGAGACGACCGTGCCGACGATGCCGATGGTCGGCGCGTAGCCTCCCAGAGAACCGAAGAACTTCGAGGCGACTCGGTTGCGAGACGAGGTGGCCGCGATCTCGTCGTCCATCACCATCTGCAGATCCTCGGCATCCGTGCCGTCAGCGAGCGCCTGCAGCGCCTGGCGGGTGAACGCGTCCGGGGCACCGTCGAGCTCCTGCTCGAGCGCGAGGAGGCCCTCGCCACGTGCCTTCTCGGCGTAGCCGACCAGGAACGGGATCACCGCCTCCGGAGTCATCTTCGGCCCGCGCACCATGCGCCCGAGGCTCTTCACCGCGAGGATGGTGTCGCGCAGCGTATGGCTCGCGATTCCCACGCCGATGGTGGAGCCGAGCACCAGGATCATCGGGGCGGGGATGAGCAGCGCCTCGAAGCTCGCGCCCTCCATCGTGATCATCGCGACGAGGGCGCCGAACGCCAGGATGACGCCGATGATGAACGCGGGATCCATTGTCACGCCCCCGTCTGCGGGGTCAGCGCGTGGGCCGCGCCGAGGACGCGTGCCCGGTACGCGACGATCAGGTCGATCACGGCGTCCAGCGTCTCCTCGATCACGTAGACCTTGCCGTCGACCATGTGCAGAGTCGTGTCCGGCGACGAGTGGATGCGCTCGATCAGGTCGGGGTTCACCGCGAACCGGGTGCGGTCGAGGCGGGTGACGATGATCATCGCAGGGTCTCCGGGCTTCGGACGAGAGGGGGAAGTCTGCCCCGACTATCGCGACGCGGCCCGCCCCCGGTAACCAGGGGCGGGCCGCGTCCCTCGACGGTGCCGTAGACGAGCACGCCGCATCTATTCGTGTTTAGCGGGCCTAAACCTTAGTAAGAAGTGCGATGATCGGTGTTGTGAACACTGAATCCCCCGTGCCCGCGCCGACGTGGCCTGCACATGGCTTCGAGACGCTGGCTTGGCATCAGCGCACGCGGGGCGGTACGCGCGCTGATCGGACGATGGCATCGATCGACGCCTCGATCCCTCCAATGATCGGGGAGCTCGAATTCGTTCCCCCCATGTCGACTCTCGTCCTGTCGGAGCAATCGCTCCTCGCCGTCGCGCAGGCCGACACCGACGCCGAAGGACATTCCGCGGCGCTGAGCCGTTTCATGATGCACACCGAATCAGTGGCCTCGTCGAAGATCGAGCGAATCACGGCGACCGCCACCGACTACGCCAGGGCGCTGGCCGGAAATCGGTCGAACGCCTCGGCTACGAGCATGGTCGCCGCGAGCACAGCGCTGCACAGTCTCGTCTCGGGAGTCGCTGAACGCGGTCGATTCGGGCTCGATGATCTTCTGGACGCCCATCGTGCCCTGATGCAGGACGACCCGCTCGAACGGACCTATGCGGGTCGCCTCCGCGACACGCAGAACTGGATCGGCGGAAGCGACCACTCGCCGCGCGATGCACTGCACGTCCCACCGGCGCCTGAACGCGTTCCCGCGCTGATGGATGACCTGATCGTCTACCTCAACAGAGATGACATCCCCGTGATGGTCCAGGCCGCGATCGCACATGCGCAGTTCGAATCCATTCACGCGTTCACCGACGGCAACGGACGCATCGGCCGAGCACTCGTATCGGCGGCGCTGCACCGTCGCGGGGTCACCCGCAACGCCGTGGTCCCTCTCGCGAGCGGGCTTCTCGCAAGACGCGATGACTACTTCGCAGCCCTCGGTGCCTACCGGCGCGGCGATCCCACGCCTCTCATCGATCTCTTCGCAAGGTCGGTGCGCGCCGCTGCCCTGTGCTCACGTGAGTCCATCGCCCGCATCAAGGCGCTGCCTGCAGAGTGGGATGCCGAGCTCCGCCCGCGCGCCGGATCCGCTGTCGCCGCGTTGATCCCCGCGTTCTACGACCATCCCGTGATGTCGGCAGCCGAGATAGATCGACGTTCGGGATCTTCTGAACAGCAGACCTACAGGGCTATAGCTCAGCTTGCGGACAGGGGCTTCATCCAGGAGATCACCGGCCGCAAGCGAGACCGTGTCTGGGTGGCCGCGGAGCTTCTCGCCGAGTTGGACGACCTCGATCGGCGAATCCAGGCCGAGATGCTCCCCTGACGTCTCCGCTCGCGACGGCCCGGCGACGCCGTTTCCGAAGGCCCCCGCACGCGGCGGGGAGCCTGCCGGAAACGGCGTCGAGCACGGAGTTTCTGAATGCTCGTCGAAGTCAGCGCTTCAGCTGGGTGAGCTCCTGCAGGACCTCGTCGCTCGTGGTGATGATGCGCGCGTTGGCCTGGAAGCCGCGCTGCGCGACGATGAGGTTGGTGAACTCCTGCGAGAGATCCACGTTGCTCATCTCCAGCGCGCCAGACACCAGATTGCCGAAACCTGCCTGCCCCGGCTCTCCCATGCGCGCGGCTCCTGAGTTCACGGAGACCCGGTATGCCGTGCCTCCGGCCTTCTCGAGTCCCTCGGGATTCGCGAAGGTCGCCATCGCGATCTTTCCGAGCGTCTGGGTGGCGCCGTTGCTGAACGTGCCGACGATCGATCCGTCACCCGTGATGCTGTATGACTTCAGCGAGCCTGCCGCCGAGCCGTTCTGCTCCGAGACGGCGACGGTCGACATGCTGGCGTACCCGGTGACCGCACCGAGGTCGACGCTCACGGCGCCGGCCGCCAGCGTGAGACCGGCTCCTGCCTGCTTGCCGTCGGTGAACGTCAGCGAACCGGTCGCTCCGCTCACGGGCTCGGTGACATCCCAACCGGTCGCGGTCTTCGTGAACGTCAGGCTCAGCGTCGACGGGGTGCCCTGTGCGTCGTACACGGTCACGTCGCGGACGAGTTCGTCACCGTCGGCTGCGGTCGAGGGGAGGTTGCCGGTGACGGTGGCGCCGGTCGTCGCCTTCGCCGGTGAGACCGCGTCGAGCGGCAGCACGATGTTCCCCGTCGCCTGACCGGTGTTGACGACGCCGTTCTGCGCCGACCAGCCCTGGACGACGGCGCCGTCGGCGGTGACCATCTTGCCCGTGGGGTCGAACGAGAAGCCGCCTGCACGGGTGTACAGCGTCTCTCCGCCCGAACGGACGGCGAAGAAGCCGTCACCCGAGATCATCAGGTCTCCCCCGCGTCCGGTGGCCTGCGCCGAACCCTGCGCGAAGTTGGTGCGCACTCCGGCGACCTGCACACCGAGGCCGACCTGCGCGGGGTTGCGGCCGCCGACCTCGTCGTCGGGGATGCCCGGATTGCCGATGAGCTGAGACAGCGAGTCCTGGAACAGCACGGACGACCCCTTGAAGCCCGCCGTGTTGACGTTGGCGATGTTGTTGCCGGTCACGTCGAGCATGGTCTGGTGCGAGCGGAGTCCGGAGATGCCGGAGTAGAGCGAGCGAAGCATGTGATTCTCTCTTCCTGGGTGAGACGGAGGTCAGGCTGCGGCCGGGTTCGGCACGACAGGGGTGGTCGGGGAGGTGACGCCGGTGATGGCGTCGAGGGCGACGGTCTTGTCGCCGATGGTCACCTGCGGGATCGGGCCGTCGAACGACACCTTGGTGACGACGCCCGAGAGGGTCTTGCCGTCGGCATCCTTGTAGCTCGCCTCCTGGCCGATGAGCGCGCTCGCGGCCTGACGCATGTTCAGGGCGAAGGCCTCGGCGCCGTTGTCGGCGAGGGCGGTGAGCTGTTCCATCATGGCCAGCTGGGTGGTCTGCGAGATCATCTCGTTGGTGTCCATCGGACTCGACGGATCCTGGTGGGTGAGCTGGGTCACCAGGAGCTTGAGGAAGACCTCGCCGTCCAGCACCTGCTTGCGCGCGGCGGGGTCGGTCGTGCCTCCTGTGTAGATCGAGCTCGGAGCGCTCACTGCGTCGACGGTCATGGGGTCGTCCTCTCAGGCGAAGATGTCGAGGCCCGCGCCGACGCCGGCGTGGGATGTGGTGGTCTGGATGAGGTGGGGAAGGTCGGGGCCTCGCTCGGCATCGGGGCGCTGTTCCGAACGTCCGCGATGAGCATCGCGGTCGCCGCTGCCCTGGTCTCCGGCGGCGCCCGCGCCTTGGCCGTTGCGGTCGCCGTTCGCATCAGTCGCGGAGCTCTGAGTGACGCTCAGCGTGGCGTGCGGCATCACTGCGGCCAGGTCCCGGCGCAGATCGACGAGGATGCCGCGCAGGGCATCGCGTCCGGCATCAGTGGCACCGCTGAGCTCGACCTGCACCTCACCGCTCGCGCTGATGTGCGCACGCACGGTGACCGGTCCGAGGCTTTCGGGGTTCACCGTCATGGTGAGGTGATGGGTGCCCATCGGTCGCTGTGCGACACTCACGACCACCGGCGAGACCTGGGTGGCGACGGCGCGGTTCGCGGGCGCTGCCTCCGGAGCAGGCGCCGGGGGCGCGGAGGTCACGGAGGTCTGGGGCGGAGCGACGGGTGCGGTGCTCGGGGCGGGCTGGCTCGGCGGTACGCGCTCAACGGACTCGATCCGCGCGGAGGTCTCGGTCGACGGCGCGTTGGTCGCCGACGCGTTGTTCCCGGCTCCGGCGACCCCGGAGGACGCCACCGCGACGTCAGGAGAGGGAGCCGGAGCATGCCGCTCAGCGGACGCGCCCGGGGGCTGCGCTCCGGGCGAGGGCTGCGCCCCGGGTGCGTCGGGGGCTGACGTGGAGGATGCGAGTGCCGGAGCAGAGGATGCGGCGTCGCCGTCGGTACCGCCGACCGGCACGGCAACGGCCCCGGCGGTCGGGGTTGCGGCCACGGCTGCGACTGCGGCTGCGACTGCGACTACGGCTGCGGGTACGGGCTCGCCCTCCGCCTGCACCGAGACGAGCGACTGCTCCGTTGCCGGCGCCGTGGACACCTCGACGCCCGCGACCGCTGCGAGCAGCGAATCGTCGGAGCCTTCCTCGGGCTCATCCGAGTCCACCGTCGACTGTGCGCCCGGCTCGACGGGACGCAGCTGGGCCGTGAGCTGGAGCAGGGCCGTGGATGCGGCATCCCCCTCGAGCGAGGTGTCAGATGCAGCATCCGGCCGTCCGTCGCCTGGAGCCGCGTCGCTCTGCCCCTCGACACCCGGAGACGTCGCGGATTCGGCTTCGGCACCGACGAGCGTCTGCCCTGCGGCGGTCAGCGCTTCTCCGAACAGCGATCCGGAGTCTCCGGCGGTGCGCCCTGCGGCGTCACCGTCGGTCGGGGCGCCGAGCGAGACCGCGAACAGGCTCACCGCGGTCATCCGAGCATCTCGATGAGCTTCTGCATCGACGCCGCAGATCCGGCCGAGCCCGATGTGTTCGCAGAGAACAGCGTCTGCAGAGCGGAGACGAGCTCGGCGTTCTCGGCACTCGTCGTGACATCCTTCGCAGCACCCGCCACAGATGCGGGGGTCGTCGTCTCGGAGGACGCGACCGCCTTCGCCGCTTCGAGCACGCCGGAGAACGTCGCCGCGTTCGCTGCACTGGTCTCCGCGGTCGACTCGGTCGCGGTCGCGGGCGCCGCCCGAGCCGCGGGGTCGAGGGAGACGATCTGGCTCTCGATCGCGTCGACGCGCGCGATCACGGACGCGAGGCCGCTCATGCTGCGCTCCCCTCTCGGCGTGAGGCCGAGGTGCGCACCACGGCGATCTCGTCGAGAGCCGTCTGCTCAGCGGCAAGGTCCGCCTTGGCGGATTCGACCCGGTGCGTGCTCTCGAGGCGCTCGAGACCCTTGAGCTCGCGGCGGGCATCGACGTGGGCGGACTTCGCCTCGGTCTCGGCGTCTCGCCTCATGTCGACGAGTGCCTGCAGGTCGCTGAGGGTGCTGCGACCGGCGGCTCTGGCAGCGGCCATGGCCATCAGCGCTCGGGGGTCGTCGATCTGCGCGCTGATGTCGGCGAGGCTCGAGACCGCGTTCTGCTCTGCGGCCTCGGCCTGCGCTCGCTCGGCACTCGCGCGGGAGAGCCGCTCGGCGGCGACACGCTCCTGGGCGCCGCGCACCCGGAGAAGACCGGCCAGGGGGAAGGTCATGGGGTGAGTCCTCCGAAATCGGTGGTGAGGGCGGCGAGCTGCCGCCAGGAATCGTCGGATGCCGTGAGATCGTCCATCCGCTGCATGAGGAAGCGCGAGATTGCGGCTTCATGCGTGAGCGCGGCATCCACCAGCGGATTCGCCCCCGGCCGATAGGCGCCGATGTCGATCAGGTCGTTGGCGCTGCGGCGGGCGGCCAGCACGCTCCGCAGCGTCACGGCGTCCTGACGCTGCTCGGCGGTGGTGATCTTCGAGACGACGCGCGAGACGGAACCCAGCACGTCGACGGCAGGGAAGTGTCCGCGGATGGCCAGCGCTCGATCGAGCACGACGTGACCGTCGAGGATTCCCCTCGCGGCATCCGCGATCGGTTCGTTGTGGTCGTCACCGTCGACGAGAACCGTGTAGAGACCCGTGATCGATCCGACCTGCCCAGTTCCTGCGCGCTCCAGCAGTCGGGCGAGAACCGAGAACGTCGACGGCGGGTAGCCGCGTGTCGCGGGTGGTTCACCTGCGCTCAGGCCGATCTCGCGCTGAGCCATCGCGACACGGGTCAGCGAATCCATCATGAGCACGACGTCGAGCCCGTCGTCCCGGAAACCCTCGGCGATGCGCGTCGCGACGAACGCGGACCGCAGTCGAGCCATGGCCGGCTGGTCTGACGTCGCCACCACCACGACCGAGCGGGCGAGTCCTGCAGTGCCCAGATCGTCTTCGAGGAACTCCCGCACCTCGCGGCCGCGCTCGCCCACGAGAGCGATGACGTTGACGTCTGCGGTCGAGCCGCGGGCGATCATCGACATGAGCGACGACTTTCCCACACCGGAACCGGCGAAGAGTCCGAGTCGCTGTCCTGTGCCCACCGGCGTCATGGTGTCGAGCACCCGCACGCCCAGGCCGAGCTGGCTGTCGATGCGCTGACGATCCATGATGCTCGGAGCGTCATGGTCGAGCGAGACGAGAGTCGTCGTCCGCTCGAGCGGCCCCTTGCCGTCGATGGGGCGACCGAGACCGTCCAGCACGCGCCCAAGCAGAGCGCGACCGGTCGGTACCTGCAGCGGTGCTCCTCCGTGGCGCACGCGGGCGCGGGCCGTGATGCCGTCGAGGCGGCCGAGCGGCATGCATCGTGCAGAAGCGCCGTCGACGGCGACGATCTCCGCATCGACCGATCGGCCGTGCGCCGCATCGATGCGGATGCGGTCGCCCACGGCAGCATCGATGCCGAGCACCTCGACGCCGAGCCCTCGCACGGCCTTCACCGTGCCTGAGCGTTCGGGCTCTGCGGCGTCGAGGACCCGCTGCCATGACCTCGTCGTGGTGGTGGTCACACGATCACCTCGTCACCGAGCTCATCAGCGCCGCGATGTGCTGCCGCAGCGCGGGCGAGGGCCTCCGTGATCCTCGTGTCGACCGCGCCGTGCTCGATCTCGACGATCGCGCCTCCCGGGTCCACCGCGTGGGAGCCGACGATGTCGATCCCCCGCAACGGATCGATCGACGGAGGATCCGACTGGAGCGTCTGCACGTCCTGCTCGCTGAACGACACGCGAGTCCATCGGTCGAGTGGCATCTCCGCGATCGCGCGTCGCACCGCGTGTGCTGCCGATCGTGCCGGATCCGAGAGCTCGGCCCCGAGGATGGTCGTGGCGAGCTCCACGGCGAGCTCTTCGATCCGATCCGCCGTGAGCAGGCTCACCTCGTCGATCCGGTGGTTCAGGAGTGCCTGCGCGGCTTCCAGCGCCCGCAACGCGGAGCCTCGCTCATGCAGGTACAGCTCTTGCAGCTCCTGCATACGCTGCTGATGCGCGTGCTGCGCCAGCTCTGCCTCGTCGAGCGCGAGTCGGCGTCCCTCCGCGAACCCGTCCGCGTATCCGCGAGTCCGTGCACGATCGGCCTCGCTGCGAATGTCGATCGGCGTCTCGCCCACGCGCGGCACCACCAGGGGTGTGAAGGCGGAATCGAGCACGGTGGACACCTCGGGATCAGATGACGAGGCCTGTCCGTGGCCCGAAGGGCGAGCTATCCGTGCTCTCTGCCGACTATCGCGACAGTGCTTCGCGGCGGTAACCAGGTGCGCTGAATCGCTCGGGGCCGCGCGATCACTCGATGAGCTCATCCTCGTCCTCGCGAGAGATCGTGATCTCCTCCGCGGCCTCGAGCTCACGGATGATGCGCACGATCTCGGCGCGGGCCTCGTCGACCTGGCGCATCCGCACAGGACCGAGCACACGCGTCTCCTCCGCCAGGTTCTCCTGGTTGCGCTCGGTCATGTTGCCCTTCACCTTGTCGGTGATCTGCTCGTCCGCACCCTTCAGCGCCAGGGCGAGCATGCGCAGGTCGATGCCGCGCAGCACCCGCTGAGCGTCACGATCCTCGAGGCGGGCGATGTCGGCGAACGTCACCATGCGGCTGCGGATGTCCTCGGCCAGTGCCAGATCCCGCCCCTCCAGGCTCGCGAGCAGGGACTTCTCGAGGGCGGTGTCCGAGCGGTTGATGATCTCGACCAGCGGCTGCACCCCCCCGATCGACTCGTGGTTGTCGCGCATGGCGAACACGCCGGTACGCGAACGCAGCGAGTCCGCCACGATCGAGATCGCCTCCTGCGTGGCCGTGCCCATCGTGGCGATCGCCTGGGCGACGTCGGTGCGCAGCGGATCCTGCAGAGCCGCGAGCACGGCCGCCGCCCGATCGGCCCGGAGGTTCGCGAGGACCACCGCGACCGTCGTCGGGAGCTCCCCCTCGATGACCGTCGCGAGCTGCGCCGGGTCGGCGGCGTTCAGGAAGTCGAACGAGACCGACCCCTGCGACATCACTCGTCCGACCATTCCCACAGCCTTCTCGCGCCCGAAGGCGGTCTCGAGCAGGCCTGTGGCGAGCTCCTGTCCGCCGCGAGACGGCACCGCCCCGCCGATGGCGATGCGTCGGAACTCGCTGAGTGCGCGCGCGGTCGAGGCGACGTCCACTCCGCCGAGTTGCGTCAGCTCAGCGGCCAGCATTTCGGAGCGCTCCTCACCGAGATGACGCAGCACATCCGCACTGGCTGCGCGGTCCATGTTCATCAGGACGATCGCGGCCTTGCGCAGTCCGCTCATCTCCTGAACCGGGACGGTGACTGTGTCGGCGGCGGTCGAGACCTCGACCGTGTCGGCCTGGGCGTCCAGCACATCGGTCAGCAGGCTCATACCCTCGCCTCATCCATCAGCTCGGCCAGGGCGCTGGCGATCGAGTCAGGCTCGCGCTTGGCGAGGTCGTCGATCTCGCGCCGCCGACGCTCGACGAGAACCTTGTCTGGCTCCGGCTCGTCGTCGAGGTCCACCGTCGCCGACGGGAGCAGGTTCGTCGGTGCCGTCGGAGCGATCGCATCGGCATCCTTCAGACCACGAAGCGACTTGAGCTTCTGCTCCTCGCTCTCGGTCACGGTGGCGAAGTACTCGATCGGCCCCTCGTCGGTGTACAGCACCCGTCGCTTCATCCGACGGCGCACGACCAGGAAGACGATCAGGATGATCACCGCGAGGAGTATCGAGCCGCCGATGATCGCCGACTTCAGCAGCTCCTGCTGGAACTGCGAGTCGCGCTCGGCCTCCGCAGCCGCGAGAGCGGTCTGCGCAGCCGTCGCTCCCGACTCGTTGAACTCGACGAACTCGACCGCGATCTCGTCGCCGCGCTCGACGTCGATCCCGGCGGCCGATGCGACGAGGGACTCGATCTGGTTCGCCGTCACACCCGTGACGGTTCCGCGGTTCAGCGCGATGCTGACCGTCTGCCTCGTGACCTCGCCGGCCGGGGTGATCGTCTTCTCGGTCGACTTGTTGACGGCGTTGCTGCGCGAGGTCTCCTCGAACTCGTAGGCGCCGTTCCCGTCCGCGCCGTTGGGTACCGCGATGTTGTCGGGGCCGAGCACGCCGGTGCCGCCGCCCTGACCGCCGGTGTACGTCTCGGTCTTGGTCTGCTCGGACGCGCTCAGATCTCCCTCGGGTGCGGAATAGGTCTCATCCATGCGCTCAGAGGTCGAGTTCGCGACGTCGGCCGACACCGTGACCGTGGCGTTGCCCGCGCCGACGATCGTCTCGAGCATCTTGCTGACGGATGCAGCGACCTTCGCCTCGTGCTCGGTGGCCTGCTTCGACGAGGAGCCCGTGAGCCCCGTCCCCACAGCCGACAGCACCCTGCCGTCCTGATCGGTGACCGCCACGTCTTCGGGCGTCATGCCCGGCACCGCGGCACTGGTGAGGTGCACGATCGCCTCGATCTTCTCATCGCTGAGAGTCGCCCCGCTGCGGGTCTTCACGAAGACCGATGCCGTCGGGCTCTGCCGCTCCGACACGAAGACGCTCTCTTCGGGGATCGCCAGCTGCACGGATGCGGTGGAGATTCCCTCCATCGCGCCGATGGTGCCGGCCAGCTCCCCCTCGATCGCCCGCTTGTAGGTGACCGACTGCTGGAACTCGCTCGCGGTCACGCCCATCTTGTCGAGCAGCGTGTACCCCTCACTGGTGTCGCCGGGAAGACCGGCGGATGCCGCAGCGAGCCGCTGCGCGTAGACCTGATCGTCCGGGACGAGGATGGTCGCGCCGCCCTCGGTGAGCTCATAGCCGACGCCGGCGGACTTCAGCTGCTCGACGACGGCCGAGGCATCGCCCGCGCTCAGGCCGGTGAACAGAGGGCTCATCTGCGGCTTGGTCAGCCACGACCCCAGCGCGATCGCTCCCATGACGAGCAGCGCGACGCCGATGATGGCGATCGTGCGCTGAGCGAGCGAGAATCCTCCTACGACCTGCTTCGCGCGGTCGTAGTATCCCGTGAGCATCTTCGGCATCAGGCCTGCATCCTCATGATCTCGTTGAACGCCGACACGCTGCGGTCACGGACGGCGACCACGAGGTCGAGTGTCACCGACGCCCGGGTGGAGGCGATCATCGCCTGGTGGATGTCCTGCAGATCGCCTGTGACGGCCTGCACGGCCAGTTCGTTCGATGTCGATTGCAGCTGCTGCAGGTTCTCGACGGCACCCGTGAGGGAGGTCGCGAAGGCACCCGCCGCCGACGACGCGCCCGCGACCTCGGGACCGGTCTCGAAGCTGAGGGGTGCGAGCGGGGTGACGCCTGCGGCTGAGACCGCCTCGACGGCGCCGCTCATCAGTTGCGTCCGATCTGCAGCGCGGCCTCGTAGGTCGTCTTGGCGCGATCCACGACGGCTGCGTTCGCCTCGTACCCGCGCTGCGCGAGGATGAGCATGCTCATCTGGTCTCCGAGCTCGACATTGGGGTACTGCACGTATCCGTCCTCGTTCGCGTACGGGTGCTCGGGGTCGTAGACGAGCTTGCCCTCGGCCTCCGACTCGACGACGCCCGCGACATAGACGCCGGGGCTGTCGGTGCCCGCCTGCACCGTGACGAACTTCTCGCGGAAGGCCTCCTGGCCTGCGGGGGTCGCGGTGTTGACGTTGGCGATGTTGTCGCTGAGCGCATCGAGCCACTTGCGGTGCGCTGTCAGGCCCGTGCCGGCGATGCCGATGGCGTCGAACGTCATGCGGAGGCCTGCCCGATCGCCTTCGTGATCGATGCGGCTTGGCCGCCGATCGCCTGACTGGCGAACTGGAAGCGCAGCACCGTGTCGATGTTCGACAGCGTCTCGGTGTCGAGATTGACGTTGTTGCCGTTCAGTCTGGTCGGCTCGAGCGACCGCTCGACGGTGGCGGCGACCGTGCCGGATCCGTTCTCGACAGCGGATCGCAGCTCGTCCTCGAACTGGACGCGCTTGGACTGATAGTCGGGGGTGTTGATGTTGGCGATGTTCTCGGCGATCGAGCGTTGGCGCAACGCCAGCCCGTCGAGAGCGCTGATCAGCGCGGAAGAGGTGACGGATTCGAGCACGGGGGCACTCCGGATGTTGGTGGAGAGGCCGATCCCTGGCCAATCGTCGAGCGATCCGTGCTCTGTGTGGACTATCGCGACAGTCGGTGCTCGCCGTAACCGCGAACGCTCACCCCTCGACGTCGAGGTAGATCGGGACGTCGTCTCGTCCGCTGGGGACGCGGCGCAGCGCAGCGATCTCGCGCGCCACGTGGGCGCGCGACGCGGTGAGTCCGCTGATCATGAGCTGCTGTCGGGTCAGCACCGCCTCGGCACGGGCCCTGAGCTCATCGGGTATCGGGCCGGACGGCGGTTCGAAGGCCTGCGGGTCGAGCGTCTCGTCTGCGGCATCGAGCGCACGCTCGAACTGCTCGAGAACCACGAGCCACTCGGTCAGGTTGTCGGGCACGTCGTCTCAGCCCAGAGCCGAGACGCGTGGCGCGGCCGCGGTCGTGATCTCGGCCGCCGCGTGCCACGCGTCACGCAGAGGTGCGACGAGGTCCCGGCACTCCGCGGTCGCGGCTCGGTCGCGCGAGATGTTCGCCGTGATCAGGCGGCCGGTGAGGTAGGTGTAGACACCGCGCAGTTCCTCTGCACCGTCCCAGACGTCGGTGAGCGAGCCGTTGAGCTCAGACACGATCCATTGCGCGTGAGTGAGGTGCGGGCCCGCGCCCGGCCAGTCCTCGGCATCCTGCGCGGATGCCGCGCGGTCGATGTCGACCAGCAGCCGATCGTAGAGCAGGGTGAGCAGACGCTCAGGCGTCGCCGAGGCCACCTGTTGCTCCAGGTACTGCTGCTTGGCCCGGTCGAGGGAGGTGAGTGCCATGAGTGCGAGCTCCGATTCGGTGGGGTGTCAGGAAGACGGGGTCTGGGTGCCGGAGGGGGTCAGGAGTCCGAGGACGACGAGAGTCCGGCGAGCTGGCTGGTCAGCCAGGACGACTGCGACTGCAGCTTCGAGAGCTGGACCTCCAGCTGCGCGTAGGTGCGCTCGAGAGTGGCCTGGCGCTGCTCGAGTCGGATGTCCCACCGCTCGACCTGGGTCTTGAGCGTCTTGACCTCGGCCTCCTGGCCGGTGATTCGCTGGGTGAGCAGACCGTCGTACTTGTCGGAGTACTGCGTCGTCACGCCCTCCACACGACCGGCGATCGACGAGAACAGCTCCTGTGTCTTCTCCGGATCCTCAGCCAGCGCTTTCGCGAACTTCTCGGCATCGAAGGAGAGCACGCCCTTGTCGCTGATCGAGATTCCGATCGTCGACGGCGAGACGCCGTCGACCGGATGCTGCATCGCGCTCGTGAGTGCACCGCGAAGATTTCGGACCGTGCTGTCGCCGGTGAAGACGCCCAGTGTGGTGGTCTCCCCGATTGCTCCGACCGTCGCCGTCGATCCTTTGTCGATGCGAGTCAGGAGCGCCGCGATCTCTTTGACGAACGTCTCCGCCGTCGTGGTCTGCTTCTTCGCATCCCGCGCCACGGTCACCGTCACGGGGTCGGCGCTCGCGGTCGTCACCGTGACCTCGATGCCCTCGCCCACGCTGATCGTGTTGCTGGCGCTGTTCAGCGTCTGCTCGGCGGCCGTGCCGGCGAACAGACGGATGCGGGCGTCAGCGCCCTGCGTGATGGTTGCGGCACCCGGCGCCTTCCCGAGGTCCGTCGAGGTCCCCGCGGCGACCTCGGCGGCCGTGCCCCTGTGCACGGTGAACTCGCCGGCAGCCCCGGTCTCGATCGACGTCAGCTGGATGCGCGACAGCGGCTTGCCGTCGGCATCCGTCCCGGCCGGGACGACAGTGGCGCTGACTCCAGCCTTCGAGGCGTTGATCGCCTTGGCGAGATCCTGCGGGCCGGTGCCCACCGGAGTCACTTCGACGGACTCGCCGTCGGATCCGACGAGCGTGAACGTGCCACCCCATGCGGTGGATCCTCCCGCGGCGGTCACGACCGAGTGTGCGGTGGCGACGGCATCGACGACAACCGCGGTCGAGAACGCGCTGGCCTTCTCGCCGGCCGTGACCGTGACGGTGTCCGATGAGGAGGACGCGGTGAAGGAGGCCAGCGACGTCGCACCCGCTGCGGTCTTCGCCTTCGTGACGAGGTCCTGCAGCGTGGTGTTGAGCGACTGGAGGTTCGTGATGATCGAGTTGCGGTCTGTGATCTTGTTCGTGATCAGCGTCTTCGGGATCGCCGAGACGTCCATCAGCGCCTTGATGAGCTCTTCGGTCTTGAGCCCTGATACCAGTCCGTCGAGTTTCATCCCGGTCGTCTTCCGTGCGATGCGGTCAAGGTGTCCTACAGGAAGGCGCCCGAGCGGAGGTGACTCCGCCCGGGCGCCCGATGCGCCTCAGGCGCAGCGACTCAACGGAGAAGCTGCAGGACGCCCTGGCCCGACTGGTTCGCCTGCGCGAGCATGGCGGTGCCGGCCTGCTGCAGGATGTTCGAGGCGGTGTACTTGACCATCTCGGCGGCCATGTCGGTGTCCGCGATGCGGCTCTTCGCTGCCGCGAGGTTCTCGGCCGAGACCTGCAGCGAGTTGATCGTCGACTCGAAGCGGTTCTGCACCGCACCGAGACCGGCGCGAGCCGTCGAGACACCCGTGATCTGCGTGTCGACCGTAGCGATCGCCGCGAGAGCGGTGGCTGCGGAATCGACGGTCAGGCCGCTGATCGTCGCACCGAGGCCCGAGAAGTTGGTCAGGGTGACCGCGATCTGGTCCTCTGCGGCCTCCGAGCCTGCGCCGACCTGGAACGTCAGCGTGCTCGCGCTGTCGAGCAGCTTGATCCCGTTGAAGTTCGTGCTGGCCGCGACGCGGGTGAGCTCCTCGCCGAGCGTGTTGATCTCGGTCTTGATGGCGTCACGCGACTCGACGTTGTTCGAGTCCGAACCCGCCTGCACAGCGAGGTCGCGGACACGCTGCAGGATCGAGTGGACCTCTGTCAGGGCGCCTTCTGCGGTCTGGATGACCGAGATGCCGTCCTGGGCGTTGCGGGCCGCGACGTTCAGGCCGTTGACCTGCGAACGCAGGCCCTCGGAGATGGCGAGGCCGGCGGCGTCATCGGCTGCGCGGTTGATGCGCAGACCGCTCGAGAGCTTCTCGAGCGACTTCGAGACGTCGTTCTGGTTGACGGACAGGTTGCGGTACGCGTTGAGTGCACCGACGTTGGTTGCGATCTGAAGACCCATGAGAATTCCTCCGTGGTTATGGGACCGAATGCGGGTCCATCCGTGGACCTGCACAACCGATATTCGCGACATGCGCCGCCGGCGTAACCACGGATCGTCAAGATTCTGACGTCGGCTCAGCTCGCGACGAGGAGCTCACTCGATCGATCGCGCGCGTCGACGCGGGCGGGGCCGAACAGCGCCTCGAAGAACTCGGTCTTCGCCTTGGTCGAGCGGTCACCCGTCGTGCCGTTCTCCCAGGCCTCCATCGCCTCGCGCACGAGGGCGAGGCCGCGCGAGCGCAGCTTCGACACGTAGGCGTGGCTGACTGCGAGCTCCTCGGCGATGTCCTTGACCATCCGATCCTCGAGATAGATGCCGCGCACGACCTGCTGCATCGCCGCAGGAAGAGCGTCGACCACGCGATTGACCATCGCGCGCGTCTCGGACTGCTCGACCGCGTGCTCGGGGAGGATCACGCTGTCGGTCAGATCCACCGCCTGGCGACCGGTCTCGGCATCGAAGTGCTCCTCGAAGCTGATGGCGGTTCGCACCATCTCGTCGAGCTGCATCATCTCGGCGACGGCATCGACCTCGAGTCCGGACTCCTTTGCGAGCTCGGCAAGGGTAGCCGTACGCCCGGTGCGGGCGAGCACGGTCTCTGCAGCCACGCGCACCCGTTCGATCTTGTCGCGGCCGCGTTCGCCGGCGGGATCTGCTCGCCGCATCTCCGAGAGCATCGCCCAGTTGATCTGACTGCTGGCGAAGGCTCCGAACGGAATGCCGCGGGACGGATCGTACGTCATCGCCGCGCGGGCGAGGCCCAGTCGTGCGGCGGAGAGCAGATCGTCGAGATCGACGTGGGTCGCCGACCGCGCCTTCTCGACCGCGAGGAAGGTGGCGAGAGGCATGTTCTCACGCGCGAGCCGATCGGGGGTGGGGGGTGCGTCGGCAATGGTGCTGAGATCAGCGAAAACACCAGAATTACTCAGCAATGTGACTCCGTGGCTTGATCAACTGTTTTACGAGTGAAGCTAGCACGAACATCACGTTTATGAGTAAAAAACGCACGAACCAATTTTCGAAGATTCGGCGAATCGGATCATCGGCTGCCGGATTATCCTCGCCGTCCGGCGGTCTGTGAAGCCCGTGTTCCTCGGCCGACGCGAACGCGTCTCATGGGCACCCATCACGATCCGACCAGAAAGGCAGCCATGTTCTTCCATCGTCAAGAACTTCAGTTCACCGCCACACCCGAAGCCCCGGATGCCGTCTACGCCCGAAAACTGCAGGAGGTCCTGGGTGGTCAGTACGGCGAGATCACGGTGGCCATGCAGTATCAGTTCCAGGCGTGGAACATGCATATCCCCGGCAAGTACCGCGACCTGGTCTTCGGCATCGGTGCCGAAGAGATGGGTCACGTCGAGATGCTCGCGATCATGATCGCGCAGCTGCTCGAGAAGTCGCCGCTCGGTATCACCGAGGATGCCGTCCAGGACGACCCGACGGTCGCCGCGATCATCGGAGGCACCGACGTCCAGCAGGGCATCGTCGCGGGCGCGGGAGCGCGACCCGTCGACAGCAACGGCAATCCATGGCAGGGCTCGTACATCACGTCGAGCGGGAATCTGCTCGCGGACTTCACCGCCAACGCGAACGCCGAGATGCAGGGCCGCGTACAGGTCGCCCGGCTGTACCACATGACGGACGATCACGGAGTGCGCGATCTTCTGAGCTTCCTGCTCGCGAGAGACACCATGCACCAGAACCAGTGGCTCGCTGCTGTCGAGGAGCTCAAGGCCGAAGGCGCCGAGACCCTTCCCGTCCCGAGCAACTTCCCCCTGTCGAAGGAGCATCGCGACGTCTCGTACCAGTACTTGAACTTCAGTGACGGTCCCGCAGCCGCAGAGGGCAGTTGGGCGAGCGGACCCACCCCTGACGGCCACGGCGAGTTCAGCTATCACGAGGGTCCGACGACCACCGCGCCGATGCCTCCGCCCACGCACCCCGACTCGCGCTTCTACGGCACGACCGAGCTGCCCAACGTGGTTGAGAAGGTGGCGGGAGCGGTTCACGACATGACGAACAAGGAGTGAGGCCACGACATCCGGTCGGGGTCGGCGCTGCGGGCCGACCCCGACCGGTGGGGCCGACGGAGAACCAGATAGCGAGTCGGAGGAGCGTACTTCGACAGCATGATGCCTGACACGCGCAGCGGTCACACCTTCGGGCATGAGATCGTCGGCGTCGTCGAAGAGGTGGGCTCCTCGGTCCAGACCCTGGAGCGCGGCGATCGGGTCATGGTTCCTTTCAATCTGCTGCGGCTCGTGCTTCTTCTGCAGTCGCGGGCTCTTCTCGAACTGCCACAACGTGAATCCGAACGCGGCGGAGTTCGTGCGCGACCCGTTCGCAGACGTGGGCCCTTCCGTCGTCCCCGACTGGCTGAGCTCCGAGGACGCCCTCCTGCTCCCTCCCGTGTTCGGCACCGCCCAGCCGCTGCACGGGGTCTCGGCGTGACCCGTCGATTCGCCTATGACCGGTTCAGCGAGATCGTCGCCAGCCCGTGGATCCTCACCGTCGCGGCGACTGCGGCAGCGGTGCAGCGCGCCCGTCGATCGCGCTGAGCACGGATGGCGCGGCGCCCGTCTTCAGTGGGCGCCGCGTCGTGCGGCTTCCGCGACCGCCGCCGCGATCCCGTCGCGCCAGGGCACGCCGTGTCCGGGCAGCACGAGCTGAGCCGACGTCTCGGCGAGTGTGTCGAGCGAGGCGAGCGCCCGTGCGGTGTCGGCGGTCGCGGCGCGCGCGATGATCTGGGGACCTGCCTCGCCGGTGTAGGGATCGAGGGTCACGAGCGCGTCGCCCGAGAGCAGGATCCCCTCGTCCTCGAAGAACACGGCGCAGTGCCCTGCCGTGTGACCGGGAGTCCAGAGCGCGGTCGGCGCACCGGGGGCGTCGACGGGCTGCCCGTGGTGGATCCGACCGAGGGCGTCCACGCCGCGCACGCCGAGCGCCCCGTGCGCCGCCATCCGAGCGATCACGGGGATGCCGCGCGGGTGCGAGAGCAGATACGGCACCCGCGGACTCGCAGGTCGATAGCTGTACGGATGCCGGGCGAGGCGCGCGTCCGCGGAATGCACGAGCACCGTCGCCCCGTGAGCGCGGATGCTCGACGCGACTCCTACGTGATCGAAGTGCCCGTGGGTCAGCATCACCGCGTCGATGTCCGACTCGCGGGCGCCCAGGTGTTCGAGCAGCGCGTGCAGCGGTCGTCGACTGCCGGGCAGTCCTGCGTCGACGAGCGTGAGCCCATCGACTGCCTTGATCAGGTAGCAGTTCACCTCGGCGACCGATACGCAGAAGAAGCCGGGTGCCACCTCCGTGAAGGATCGAGTGCGATTCATGCGGCCACGCTACGAATCCCGACTCTCGTCGGAGACGGTCTTGACATCGCGCTGATCGAAGGAGCGCTATCGGCGCGGCGACCCCGGCGGTCGCCCCGACCGCCATCCCGGTGTCGGTTCCAGAATGCTGTCTGCAACCGCATCCGGCGCAGATCGCTGTACGACGTGATGTCTGCCGGGAATCGCGACGATGTCCGCGTCGCGGGCGTTGGACGCGAGGCGATCGCACCATGCGGCACCGGCGATCGGGTCCTTCGCTCCGCGGAGGACGAGCAGCGGCACGGTGAGACTCCCAACCCGATCCTCGGTGGGATAACGCAGCATGTGAGCAGCTTGTCGCAGATACCAGCGCGGGCCGCACCTCACGTAGTCGCTGAAGACGATGACGTTCGTGGCCGGGGTCTCCCCCAACGTGTCGACAGCCAGCGCACGCGCCTGTGCGCCGAGGCTGCGATGCGCGTCGTCGACGACCGGCCCGATCGCGACCACTCGGGCGATCCGCGCCGGATGGCGAACCGCGGTCTCGACTGCCCACTGGACTCCCATCGAGTGGCCGACGAGAATCACCGGGCCGCCGCTCACTTCGGGCATGAGCTCTCCGATGGCGTCGGCCATCTCTTCCACGGTGATGTCGTGGGCGGGCTTGGGAAGGCCCCCGAAACCCGGCAGGTCGAGGGAGACGACGCGAACCGACCGAGCGAGTACGTGGTGCAGTCGCGCGAAGTAACGGTGAGACATCCCGATGCCGTGGATCAGCACGATCGTCTCGGTCGCGTCATCCGCCCGGCTCTCGATCACGCGGAACCGCATCCCGCGCACGGTCAGCCTGCGTTCTCCGGATCGTCGACTCTGCGACCCGCGCACTGCTCAGAGCCGTTCGGGATCTGCGTTCGCCGTCATGCCGACCATCTTCTCGTGCGCCAGTCGTCCACGACAGGTGCGACACCGCGCCCGACGGTCCTAGACTCGGGGCGACCCGCGCGTGCCGCGTTCGACACCTGCAGGAGGCGACCGCCCGATCGATCGGGTGGAATGAGTGGGACCAACGAAAGAAGGCGATCATGGCTGTGATCTCCCGCGGCTTCGGCGCCCGGCGACGCGAGTCGGATGACCGGCTCCCCCCGGGTCAGTACCTCACCGAGGACTTCCCGGTGCTCTCGGCCGGACCGACACCCCGAGTCGCGACCGACACCTGGGAGTTCGCGGTCGTCGGGCTCGACGGCATTCGCCGCACCTGGTCGTGGGATGACCTGCAGGCGCTCCCGATCGATACGATCACCACCGACATCCACTGCGTGACGCGGTGGTCGAAGCTGGGCACGCAGTGGCGCGGAGTCTCGCTCGATCATCTGCTGCAGGGTGCCGGAGAAGGCGACTTCACCCGGGTCTTCTCCTACGGCGGGTACACGACGAATGTTCCCCGCGCCGACCTGACCGGCGGCAGGGCGTGGATCGCATTCGAGTTCGAGGGTGAGCCCCTCGCAGCAGAGCACGGCGGCCCCGCCCGACTTCTCGTCCCGCACCTCTACTTCTGGAAATCCGCGAAGTGGGTCCACGGCGTGGATCTGCTCGAGAACGACGAACCCGGATTCTGGGAGCAGAACGGGTACAACATGTACGGCGATCCGTGGAAAGAGGAGCGTTACTGGTGACCTCGTCGTCGCTGTGGCTTGTCGCCAGTGTCATCGAGGTCCGACGAGCCACCCCGCATGGCCGGGTGCTCTCCCTGCGGGTCGACGGTTGGCCGGGGAACCTCGCCGGCCAGCACGTCGATGTGCGCCTGACCGCTGAGGACGGCTATCAGGCCGTGCGGTCGTACTCGCTCGCATCGTCCGGGGAGGGCCACGTGCTCGAGCTGGCCGTCGACGAGGTGCCGGAGGGCGAGGTCTCTCCGTATCTCGTCGAGGATGTCCGGCCCGGCGACGAGCTGGAGGTCCGCGGTCCGATCGGCGCCTACTTCGTGTGGACCCCGGCCCAGCATGAGCCCGTTCAGCTCATCGCGGGCGGGTCAGGGATAGTGCCCCTCCTCGCGATGGCCCGGGAACATGCGCGCTCGGCCAGCTCCGCACCGATGCGGCTCCTGTACGCGGTGCGCTCCGCGGACGACGCGTTCTACGCGGCCGAACTGGGCGATCTCGCCGACGACGCCTTCAGCGTCGACTGGGCGTACAGCCGCTCGGCACCGGTCGGCTTCGCTCGCCCCGCGGGCAGGGTGGATGCCGCGACGCTCGAGGCCTCGACCATCCCCGCTGCGCAGCGCCCCTCGGTGTACGTCTGCGGGCCGACCGGCTTCGTCGAGGCGGTCGCAGATCTGCTGGTCGCTGTGGGGCATCCGCCCGACCGCATCCGTACCGAGCGTTTCGGAGGTGCCTGATGGACGCTGCCCACCCCGGCCATCGCACGAGAGTCGACGGCAACGCCGCCGGCGGGATCCTGCTCGAACTGTTCGGCAGGGACATGACCGGTGCTCGGGCCACTTGCACGCGCTGCGATCGCAAAGCCGTGCTCGGCGACGCCGTCGCAGAACTGGATCCGGCCGGCGTGATCCTCTTGTGTCGCGGATGCGGACACACCCTGTTGACCTGTCTTCTGATCGACGGGCGATACTCGCTCGATGTTGGCGCTCTCTCCCGCCTGGAGTGGGCCTCCGACGGCGACTAGCTCGCTCGCGTGCGCGGGCTCAGACCAGGTCCGATTCGCACTCCGGGTCGAACACCTGGGGCACGTCAGCGGAGTCGAATGCGCTCGTCGCAGTCGGCGTGAGCGCGTGCGCGCGAGCCCGGATCCCGGCGGCTGCCTTATCGTCGTCGTCGATCTGCGGTGAGAGCTCCGCGTGCACCACGGCGATCGGCAGCATGGCTCCGAGCGTCACCCGCACACTCGACCGACCGCCCGCGGGGCCGCCGATCGGAATCTCGACCACATCCGATCGCCGCTCCTCCGCCAGGGCCTTCCAGTACTCCAGCACCGCGTCTGCGGTCGCGTCGCCGGTCAGGTAGGTGCCGACCTGGGTGATGAGGGACTTCATGATCACTCCCGGAACTGTTGACGGTTGCATTCGCTACCGGGTCCGGGGCAGCGATTCCACGCTAGGCCCGTTCCTCCGCGAGGTCGACCCCCCTTGCGTTTTCAGGCTTCGGGTGATTCAAACCTGATGTCGCGGCGCACGATGCGCTCAGCCACCTCGCTCAGACGCAGGCCGTGATCACGGGCGAAGGTGCGCATGAGCGTGAAGGCGTCGGGGATCGACACCCCCGCAGTGAACGAGACCACGCCCTTGGCCTGCTCGATCATCACCCGGCTGTTCAGTGCGGTCTGCAGCTGGGACGAGAGCGATTCCTGCTCTCGCAGGCTCCGCTCGTGCAGGATCCCGATCGTGGCCACATCAGCGAACGCTCGCGCCGCGGAGAGGTCTTCCGCGGGCGGCGACCCGGTGTCGGATCGGAGAAGGTTGAGGGTGCCGATCGTCGTGTTCCGCAGCCGCATCGGTATCGCCTCGATAGCCGCGAAGCCGTTCTCCAGCGCCGCCTGGCGGAACACCGGCCACTTCCCTGAACCGGCGGCTATGTCGGGAACCGATACCGCCGTCCCCGTCACGAAGCACTCGACACAGGGTCCCGCCTCCGCACCGAGTTGGATCACCTCGACGAGTTCCGTCGCCTCGCTCGTGGATGCGACGAGTTCGAGATCACCCGCGGGGTCGGCGAGAAGGATGCCGGCGTCACTCGCGTCCAGCAGCTCCTGACACGCATCCACGAGTGTCTGCAGCAGGTCCACGACGTCGTAGTCGTCGACCATCGTGTCCGCGAGCATGGCGAAGAGCTCCAGCAGCCGAGCCTCGCGCGTGGGCGCGGTCATGACCCCGCCTCGATTCCGCCTGACGTGCGCGAGAAGCGGAGAGTACCGTCGACCACCGCCTGCGCGACCTCCATGACGCGCTTTCCGGTCGAGAAAGCCCGCGCCTGGAGCATGAGCAGCGCGTCGTCCGGACCGATGTCGAGCTGTGCGAGGACGATGCCCGTGGCCTGGTGCACGGTTCGCCGAGAGTAGATTCCCGTCTGCGCGTCGTTGTCCGCGAAGGCCGACAGAGCGTCCCTCAGCACATGCCGGCTCACCACGTCGGCCATGGCGCGCGCCTGAGTGCACTCGCCCGGGGTGAGAGCGACCGGCTCTGCCGAGTAGAGATCGACCGCCCCCATCTTGATCTCGCCGACCGACAGCGGGAAGGCGAACATCGACGCGACCTCCGCGTCGTCCTCCACAGCCGACGCGAAGGCGGGCCACCGAGAGACGCCGCGGTGCCGGAAGTCGGGCTCGAGGACAGCGGCAGAGGTGCGCATGGCCTCCCAGCACGGGCCTTCACCGAGGTCGAACTGGAGCTCATCCAGGCGTGCCGCCACGTCGTCGGTCGCGGAGATCGTCTCGCTCCCGAGCACGTCCCCTACGGTCGAGACCGCGGCACCCGTGACCGGGAACCGATCGATGAAGAAACCACTGAGCGCGTCCAGCTGACGACCGGAGCGCTCCAGATCGCTCAGCGCATCGTCGAATGACTCACTCATAATGCTCTTCACGATACCGCCAGCCGACGGGCGGCGCGATGGAGGCATCTACGAAGTCCGAGAGTTGCACAACAACCGTTCGGTGACAAGCCCCGGGCCGGTTTCTCCCTGCGCGTCTAACTTCTCCTCTCATGAAGACCGCATCCCGGCAGCGCGCGCAACGCGATCCGTACAACAGGCGTGAGGTCCTGGCCGGATACCTGTTCATCTCGCCATGGATCCTGGGATTCCTGATCTTCACGGCGGGTGCGATGGCGTACAGCCTCTACATCTCGTTCAGCAACTACAACCTCGCCACCAACTCGGCACGTCCGATCGGCATCGCCAACTACGCCGAGCTCTTCGACGACCCTCGGGTCGGGCTCTCGCTCGCCAACACGCTGTTCTACGTCGTGATGGCCGTGCCTCTCGAGATCATCTTCGCGCTCGTCCTCGCGCTGCTGCTCAATCGGGTGGGCCGCGGTGCCGGCTTCTTCCGGGTGCTCTACTACCTGCCCAAGATGACCCCCGCCGTCGCCACGGCCGCCGTCTTCTTCCTCCTGCTCAACGGCAACTCGGGGGCGATCAACCAGTTTCTCCGCGTGTTCGGCATCTCGGGGCCGCAGTGGCTGGTCGACCCGGCATGGGTCAAACCGAGCATCGTCATCATGACGCTCTGGACGGTCGCCGGAACGATGGTGATCTTCCTCGCCGCGCTCAAGAACGTGCCGATCGAGCTCTACGAGGTGGCGTCGCTCGACGGGGCCGGGCCCATCCGCCGGTTCTTCTCGATCACTCTGCCAATGATCTCGGGAGCCATGTTCTTCAACGTCATCGTCCTCTCGATCGCGGCCTTCCAGATCTTCGACCAGGCCTATCTGCTCTTCTGGCGAGATCAGAGCAACGCCTCCCCCGAGGCGTCGCTGTTCTATGCCATCTACCTGTTCCAGCAGGCCTTCCGCCAGTTCGACTTCGGCTTCGCGGCCGCGATGGCCTGGCTGCTGTTCGTGATCATCATGCTGATCACGCTCATCCAGGTGAAGGTCGGCAACCGCTTCGTCTACTACGAGGGAGACCGCTGATGTCGACGACGATCCGACCTGTCCCGCTCACCCCGCCTCCCGGGCCGGAGCCCCGCACCGACACGGTCTCGGTCACGACCCCCGGGCAGCCGCGCAGACGTCGACGCCTCGCACGACCGAAGAGCCTGCTCGCACGCATCCTGCTCACGATCGTTCTGATCGGCTTCGGCCTGCTGTTCCTCTACCCCTTCGTCTGGTTGATCGCCGCGAGCCTGAAGCCCCGGGGAGAGGTGTTCGACAACAGTCTCTTCCCGCGCACCTTCGTTCCCGAGAACTACATCGAGGTGTGGAATCAGCTGCCGTTGCTGAGCTGGGTGTGGAACAGCGTCGCCATCGCCCTGCTCGCTGCGGGCACCGTCGCCATCTCGAGCTCGATCGTGGCCTTCGGGTTCGCCTACTTCCGATTCCCGGGCCGCAAGCTGCTGTTCGGACTGGTGCTGGCGACGATGATGCTGCCGGGAGCGGTGACGATGATCCCGGTCTACCTCATCTGGAAGCAGACCGGCATGCTCGGCACCTGGGTTCCGCTGTGGGGTATGAACCTGTTCGGCTCCGCCTTCTACATCTTCCTGCAGCGCCAGTTCTTCCTCGGACTTCCCCGAGAGCTGTTCGAGGCTGCGCGACTCGACGGAGCGAGCGCCTGGGGCCTGTTCTGGCGCATCGCGATGCCGCTCTCGATCCCGTCGTTCGTGATCGTGTTCCTCTTCGAGTTCCAGGCCAGCTGGAACAACCTGCAGGCTTCGCTGATCTACCTCAACGCCGGGTCCGTCGACGAGTTCACCGCGCCTCTCGGCATCGCCTACGCGATGACGAAGTACAGCCCGACCGCCGGCGGTCACGGCGACTACCAGTACGTGATGGTGGCATCGCTCATCGTGACCCTGCCGATGCTGCTGCTCTTCGCCTTCGCCCAGCGGTATTTCATCGAGGGCGTCGCGACGCAGGGGCGCAAGGGCTGATCCCGATCTCGCAGGGCGGGTATCCGCCCCCACATGAATGGAGAACGACATGAAGACACGAATCCTCGGAGCCGCCGCAGCCGTGACGGCATCCGCTCTGCTGCTCAGCGGGTGCGGTGGGGGAAGCGGCGAGAGCGCCGCAGAGTCGGTCGACTTCGGCGCGGACGCCACCGGAACCCTGAAGGCCTGGGGCTTCGAGAACGCCGATGACGTCGGCACCTCGCGCATGGACTATGCCGCCGAGCAGCTCTCGGATGTCGAGGTCGACCTCGACGCCACGGCGTTCGACGCGCAGAAGTTCACCACCCGCATCGCGAGCGGCGATGTGCCCGATGTCGTGCAGATGGACCGACGCTACGTCACGACGTATGCGGCACAGGATCTGATCATGCCGTTGGACGCGTGCTTCGAGGCGCACAATGTCTCGCCACGGGATCACTGGTATCCCTTCGTCGTCGACGACGTGACGTACGAGGACGGCGTGTGGGCCGTGCCGCAGTTCTACCAGCCGCCGGCGATCCTGCTGAACAAGGCGGTGCTCGCCGAGGCCGGTGTCTCGGCCGAGGAGTTCGATACGTCGAAGCCGGATGCCCTGATGGGAGCGATCGAGAAGATCTACCAGGAGTCGGGCGGAGTGCCGACCCGCCTGGGCTTCGACCCGGTCGCGACCGGCCAGGGCGGGCTCTGGGTGCTGGCGATGGGCGGGCAGCTCAACGATGAAGACGGAGCTCCCACGCTCGACGATCCGAGCAACGTCGCAGGTCTCGAGATGCTGAAGGAGATCACGGACGCCCAGGGCGGATTCGCGTCGGTGAAGAGCTTCACCGACTCCTTCGACACCTTCGGCGACAACAACCAGTACGTGGCGGGGCAGGTCGGCGGGCAGGTCAACGCCCAGTGGTACCCCAACGTGCTCTCCCCGTATGTCGACCAGCTCGAGCTCGAAGCGGTCCCGTTCCGCTCATCGGACGGCGAGCCCTTCTCGGTCGCGTCAGGCACGGCGTTCGTGATCCCGGTCGGTGCGGAGAACCCCGCAGCTGCCTGCGCCTGGATGGTGGAACTCACCTCCGACGAGGCCTGGAACGCGGCCGGCGAGGCGCGCGCCGAGGTCCGCGAGCAGGATGGCGGCATCAACACCGGCCTCTTCACCGGGTCGCCGGCATCTGACCAGGAGATCCGCGATCAGTGGGTCGCCGAGAGCGGCAACGCCGGATTCGATCAGGTGATCTCGACCTACTACGACGTAGTCGAGTACGGAGAGTCGTTCGGCTCGTCGCCTGCCGGTCAGGAGATCCAGAACGAGCTGAACAACGCCATCACTGCGGCGCTGCTCGGCGACAAGTCCATCGAGGATGCCCTGGCTGACGCGCAGGACGCGGCGATGCGCGCATACGAGAAGACGGCGGGCTGACCGCGACCTGGATGATTCATCGACGAGAGGAGTCGACATGACTGACCACACACCCCGCAGGGCGATCGTCACGGCCGGCGATTCGGGAATCGGCCGCGCCACGGCGGTGGCGCTCGCCACCGCCGGGATGGACGTGGCGATCACGTGGCATTCCGATCAGGCGGGCGCCGAGCAGACCGCCGAGGAGGTGCGCACCCACGGGGCGCGCGCGATCACAGGGCAGCTCGACGTCGCCGACATCCCTGCGTGCGGCGACCTGATCGACGGCCTGATCGCGGAGCTGGGCGGCCTCGACGTCTTCGTGAACAATGCGGGGACCGGGACGTCGACCCCGTTCCTCGACCTCGCGTTGGATGACTGGAAGCACGTCATCGACACCGACCTCACCGGTGCCTTCGTCTGCCTGCAGCGCGCCGCGCGCGCGATGGTCGCGGCGGGCAACGGCGGCCGTCTGATCGCCGTGACCAGCGTGCACGCGCATCAGCCGATGGTCGGGTCGAGCGCGTACGACGCCGCGAAGCACGGACTCGACGGACTTATGAAGAACCTCGCCCTCGAGCTGGGCTCGGCGGGGATCAGCGCGGTCAGCGTCGCCCCCGGCGAGATCGCGACCCCGATGACCGGGCAGACGGATGTGGATCCTCACACGCAGGACCGCCCCGGCATCCCGCTGGGACGCCCGGGGGACGCGCGCGAGGTCGCTGCGCTGATCGCGTTCCTCACGTCGCCTCCGGCCGCCTACATCTCCGGGGCGTCGGTGGTGATCGACGGAGGGATGCTGCAGATGGGGCCGCAGGCCGGCGCGAGCATCGAGTCGCACGAGTGGCGGAAGGCCTGACCCCCGCGCGGCTAGATCTCCTCGCTGCTCTCGAGGAGCCACGGGGGCTCCGTCTCGGTCACGACGGTGGAGCGCGACGACGCGATGCGGTCGCGCATCTCCTGCACGGGCTCCCAGTTGTCCGGCTCCTCGAGCTGGGAGTTGGTCGACTCGACCATGAGCTCAGTGCTCGGCGTGAGCAGGAAAGATGCGTCGACGATGTTCCCGTCCGGGCTGACGACCCGCAGGGTCACCGTGTCGGCGCTCCCCTCGCTCGCCAGCACTCGCGCGTAGTCCATCAGCGTGTCCGCCGCGTCATCACCCACGAGAACCGACTTCTCGGCATACTTCACGTGCTTCATCATCCGCTCCTGTCGATCGGTTTCGTGCCAGGAAACCCTTGCGACTTCGCTGCAGACAGGGGCTTGACGATCGACGAGAGAAGGCCCTCGCTACTCGGACTCGACGCTGCTCACGTGATGCGGCACCCCGACGGGCTTCGACTCGCTGGAGCCGCGCTGACGCAGGTAGATCGAGAAGGCGACCATCGCGCCGACGGCCAGGAACTCCGACTGCCAGTTCTGCAGCGTGCGGTTCCAGAACTCCGCCGAGACGACATAGTCGATCCACGTCTCCGGTGGCAGGCCGTGCTGCGCGTTCTGCTCGTTGGCGACGACATGCCCGGCGAGCGACTGGGCGAGCCACGAGAGCAGGAAGATCGTTCCCATCGCGAGCAGAAGCGAGTTGGAGTAGATCCACCCGCGCAGTCCGTGCACCTTCGCCCAGCGCGGAGAGTCGACGTGCGCGTGCTCTCCGACGAGCTGATCGGCGTCCGACCCCACTCCCTCGTCGCCCGGCTTCTTGGACTCAGGTGATCCTCGCTGGATGAACCAGATGGTCGCGAGGATGAAGAGGAAGAACTGCAGGAACTCCGACTGCCAGTTCTCCGCCACATCGACGAGGAAGTCCGACGAGGTGATGAACTCCAGATACGGGGTGGGCGGCTGGCCATGCTGAGCCAGCTCCTGGTTGTTGTAGGCGTGTCCTGCGATCGACTGCCCGATCAGGCTGAGCGCGAAGATCGCGAGGAAGACGAGGCTGAGTCCCCCGTCTCTGACGAAGCGACGCAGCTCGTTCACCTCCCCGTCACAGGCAGGGCGATCATGGTCGCCAGCCCGCCCACGATGATGAGCGTCCATGACCAGAACGCCATTCGCATCGATGCGCGACCGATGGTTCGATCCGACATGATTGTCTCCTCTCTCTGTGCCACGTCAGCCACTGAACGCTTCGAGCGCCGGTCGGGGCGCTCGTCCTCGAGGCTGCCGTGGCTGCGGCCCCCGCGACTGCAGTGGTGGAATCCCTCTGGTGACGGGATGTCCGGCGTCGAGCGTCACCTGCTCGTCGTAGTGGGTGATGGTGAGCGGGTCGCCCGAGGCGAGCCGATAGGTGGCCTCCGCCTGGCGGACATCGACACGCAGGATGCAGCCGTGGATGCGCACCCCGAACTCGAGCCCGTCGATCTCGGACGGAAGACGCGGGCAGAACCGCAGGCCGCTGTCGCTGTCGCGCATCCCGCCGAAGCCCGCGGTGATGGCCGTCCAGACTCCCGCGAGTGCGGCGACATGAAGCCCCTGACCGGTGTTGCCATGAAGGTCGTCGAGATCGAGAGTCGCAACCTCGGCGAGATAGTCCAGCGCAAGTTCCAGGTGGCCGACCTCTGCGGCGACCACGGCCTGCGCCGCCGCCGACAGCGATGAATCTCGCACGGTGATCGCCTCGTAGTACTCGAACGCACGCTCCTTCTGCTCCGCGGTGAACGACTCATGCGAGAAGAACAGGGCGAGCACCAGATCGGCCTGCTTCACGACCTGCTTGCGGTAGAGATCGAAGTACGGGAAGTGGTCGTGCAGCAGGTACTCGTCCGGGGCGGTCGACTCGAAGTCCCACCGTTCGAGGTCGGTGAAGCCGGCGGATTGCGGATGCACGCCCTTTTCGTCATCAAAGGGCACCGTCATCGCCGCGGCAGCGAGTTCCCACCGCGCGATCTCACCGTCTGCGATCTCGAGCTCCGACGCGACCTCCGGATGCTGTCGGGCAGCGGCCGCCGCCCCTCGAAGATTCCTCTGAGCCGCGAGGTTCGTGAAGACGTTGTCGTTCGCGATGGCCGAGTACTCGTCCGGGCCCGTCACGCCGTCGATGTGGAAGCCGCCGTGCGCGTCCCACCGGCCGAGCGAGACCCAGAGCCGAGCGGTCTCGACGAGCATCTCGAGGCCGGCCTCCCGTTCGAAGTCGACATCGCCCGTCGCCCTCACGTAGTGCAGAACCGCTCCGGCCACATCGGCGTTGATGTGGAACGCGGCCGTGCTCGCCGGCCAGTACCCCGACGACTCTCTGCCGTCGATGGTTCGCCACGGCAATGCGGCACCCTTCAGATGCAATTGCGCCGCCCTGTCACGAGCGCGGTCGAGCACGGAGTGTCGCCACCGCAGCGCCTGTGCGGCGGCGTGCGGGAGGGTCGAGGTGAGGACGGGGAGCACGAACGCCTCGAAGTCCCAGAAGGTGTGCCCCTCGTAGCCGGAACCGGTCAGCCCCTTGCCCGGAACGGATCGCAGTTCCATGCGGTCGGACGCCTGGAAGACCTGGAAGAGCGCGAATCGAACAGCCTGCTGCAGCCGTGCCGGGCCGTCGACCCGCACATCGGCGCACTCCCAGAAGTCGTCCAGCCGCGCCCGTTGATCGGCGACCAGTGCTTCCCATCCGGCCCGCAGGGCGCCGCCGACCGCCGTCTCGGCCCGGTCGCGCAGGGCGGCGGTCGACAGGTCGGACGAGAACTCATGACCGACGATCTTGACGATCTCTAGCGTCTCTCCGGCAGCCAGGGATGCGTGAACCGTGGTGCGCGCACGGTCGCCCGTCGCATCGACGTCCGTCTCGACGCTCGGCTCGCCTCGGGGAGAACCGCTCACGCGATGGTCCATCGCGACAGCGGTCGTGAGCCCGCTCTTCCTCGTGCGGTGCACGAGGGTGGCGGCACCCGCGTCGGCGGCCGAGGCCACCCCCTCGAGCGGCTCGCTCAGCAGCTCCTGGACCCTGGGGTCATCGTGGGTGATCGGCAGCGGCTCGTTCGCCAGCAGCTCGGAGATGACGGTGACGTCCGTCGGACCGCCGAGCGCCTGCACACGGTAGTGCACCGCTGCGACGGAGCGGTGCACGAAAGAGACGATCCTCGTCGAGCGGATCCGCACCCGCTGGCCGGTCGGACTGGTCCAGTCGACTTCGCGTTCGAGAGTTCCCGCACGGAAGTCGAGACGACGGGTGTGCGACGTGAGGATTCCGCGTCGAACATCGAACGGCTCGTCCCCGACGATCAGCCGGACGAGCTGGCCGTTGGCCGCGTTGATCACGCTCTGACCGCACTCGGGGTAGCCGTATCCCTCTTCGGCATACGGCATCGGATGCTCTTCGAACAGACCGTTCAGATAGCTTCCCGCGACGCCGCGCGGGTCGCCTTCGTCGAGGTTCCCCCGCCAGCCCACATGACCGTTCGAGAGTCCGAAGACGGACTCCTCATGGGCGAGGTTCTCGACGTCGATGCCGTCGGCACCGATGCTCCACTCGTCGATATCGAATCTCGGCCGCGTCCTGCTCATGGGCTCCTCTTCCGTCGCCAGTGCTTCTGGAAGAGAAAGTAGTCAGGATCGAGGAACGTGAGGAGCGGGTTGATTCCCGCTCCCCGTGCGGGTAAGCCGGTCAGAGCTCGACGGGCGGCGCCGGCTCCGAATCCGCTGCCTCGGGGTGACGAGCGAGGTTCACGACGGCGGCGACGAGGCCGCCCCAGATCGTGACCATCGCGATGATCATCATGACGATCGCTGTCGTGGTCATGCGCCCGCTCCCTTCGCCGTCGCGTCCGGTTCCGGGGCCGTGATCAGCGGGATCGACGACGTCTCGGCATCCGGTTCGTACTCTTCCTCGGTGAGGAACTCGTCGTACTCGGGATCGTCCTTGGCATGCGAGCGCCCGCTCCAGGGCAGGGCGGACAGGACCAGTGCGATCACGACGAGCGCGATGACCATGCCCCAGCCGAACACACCGATGAACCAGCCCGGATAGCCTCCGTACGGCTCGGAGATCTTCGAGATCAGCTCGGTGACGAGCAGGTAGCCGAGCACCAGCGGCGCGAGCACGCCGACGAGCAGCATCCACACCCGACCGACCCGGAAGCTCGATCGGCGATCGAGGTGATCGACGAGGGCCGGCAGCTTGTGCAGCAGCCACGCGACGACGATCACCGCGACGAGGGCTACAGCCATGATCCCGAAGGCGTTGACGAACGCATCGGCCGTGTCGAGCACGGAGAGCGCTGTGGTCGTCGAGAACAGCGCCATCGAGATGACGGCGAGCGGGATCGACACCGTGAGGGTCGTACGGATGCGCGCCCAGCCCAGCTTGTCCTGCAGTGCGGCGACGATCACTTCGAGGATCGAGATGAGCGACGTGACACCCGCGAAGACCAGCGCTCCGAAGAAGAGGACGCCGATGATCGAGCCACCCGCCGCTTGCGAGACGATCGTCGGGAAGGCGATGAAGGCCAATCCGATGCCCGACGACGCGACACCTGCAACCTCGGTGCCCTGCGCCTGCGCCATGAAGCCGAGGGCCGCGAACACGCCGATTCCTGCAAGGATCTCGAAGCCCGAGTTGGCGAACGCGACGACCAGACCGGAACCGGTGAGGTCGGTCTTGCGCTTCAGGTACGACGAGTAGGTCACCATGATGCCGAAGGCCACCGACAGCGAGAAGAAGATGTGGCCGTAGGCCGATGCCCAGACGGCCGGGTCGCCCAGCGCCTCCCAGTTCGGGGTGAAGAAGGCGTTCAGACCGTCCATCGCGCCCGGCAGGAACAGCGACTGCACCACGAGGATCGCGAACATCACGGTGAGCAGCGGCATCAGGATCATGTTCGCCCGGCCGATGCCGCGCTTCACGCCCAGCGCCATGATCACGATCACGATCAACCAGACCACGATGAGCGGGATGCCGACCTGCGGCACGAAGTCCGTCGAGATGCCCACATCGGCGACGTCTGCCGACCGCAGGAAGTCGATGAAGAAGAAGTCGTTCTCGTTGCCTGGCCCCCACGTCAGCTGTGCGGAGAACCAGGTGTACATGGCCGCCCACGCGATGATCACCGCGTAGTAGACCGCGATGACGACGCAGATGAGCACCTGCCACCAGCCGAGCGGCTCTGCCCTGCGGTGCAGACGACGGAACGCGAGAGGAGCGGATCCACGGAAGCGGTGGCCGATCGCGTAGTCGAAGAAGAGGAGCGGGATTCCCGCGGTCAGCAGCGCGCAGAGGTACGGGATGAGAAAAGCACCACCGCCGCCTTCGTACGCCACATAGGGGAACCGCCAGATGTTCCCTAACCCGACGGCGGATCCGATCGCCGAGAGGATGAAGACGTTGCGCGAGCCGAATGCCTCGCGTTTCGGGGTCTGCGTCGTTGCGGTGGCCATGCGCATGAGGTTACCGGAGTCAGGGTGACGAGACGTGGCGATTCTCGTGCCGGTCTCTCCGCTCTCGGATCGTCATCAGGATCACCACCTTCAACACGCCGCCGATGAACAGCGCCGCGCTGGCAGCCAGTATCCATGCTTCCATCTCCATCGTCCTCACCTCTTCCCGCGCCCGAGTCATCCCTGCCTCAGCTACAGGTCGGCGGGCACGCCGAGCTTCTCGCCCGATGCCAGATCGTCCGGCTCCGCGACCAGGTACAGCCCGGTCGAGGCATTCGCAGTGAATGCGAGCGCGTCGACCCATCGCCGGTTGATCGACGGCTGTCTGCTGCCCAGGAACCGATACACGAGCGTGCTGCCAGGGTGCAACCACACGGTTGTACGCCCTCTCTCGGTGCTCTGATCCTCGCGCCAGCTGAAGTTGAAGGCCTCACCACGGCGGAGCTTCGCGGTGATCACCAGCTGCAGATGGGTCAGGGCACGGTCCTCGATCTCGACCCGGATCAAGCCTTCATAAGTGAACCTGCCCATCATTCACCCCCTGCGATTCAGGCTCGACGACTCGAGACGGCGACGAAGTATCGGCTTCGTGCGGCCACGTGAGCGTCAGTGGCGCACCGGTGAGCTCGGACATGCTGCCAGGCTAGAAAAGCGGCGGAACAGCTTGCAGGGTATTGACAACTCGGCTTCCCCGGTTTCGAGCCCGTGCCGAGGCTGTCAGATGGCGTCGAGTGTCTTCAGTACCTCCGACACCCCGTGGTAGTCGCGAGCAGGGAGTTCGTGGATTGCGTCGATGGTCGACACGTCGAGATGATCGACGACCGCGATCCTCAGCAGATCGTCTTTGGTGGCCGGATAGTCGATGCTGCGGAGGGTCTGCGCAAGTCTGGCTTCGGAGGATGAGAGAAATGCGGTCGAGCCTGGGGATGTGGGGTTCATGCGGTTCATTCTCAGGATCGTGCAGAGAACTTCGCCTCTCTTGACACCCGAATGATCGCCCTGTAGCGGAAACGATCGCGCCGCTACATCTCCTCGATCGGCAGTTCTCCGTGAGCGTTGAGGCTGTTCATCATCGCGGCAACGCGCCCGGCATCCACTCGGATCGGCTCAGCGCTGTCGAATGCCAGACCGAGCGGGTTGCTCGGATGGATCCACGCGGTCAGACGACCGTCGCGGGAATCGCTTCCCGGTGTCCAGGACATCACGAAGCTCTCCTGTCGCGGCAGTTTCGTTCCGACGATGATCCTCATGTGAGCGAGGGTCACGTCGTCGACGATGATCGGGTCGAGCGTGCTGTCGTACGTCAGGCGTCCCATCTGCCGATGCGAGGCGAGCCCGCGCACCCACGAAGGCGAGTCGACAACGAGCAGGTCGTGGATGTCGTTCCACTGCGGTCTGCAAGGGCCTTGCAACTCACGCCGCCCGGCACTACCTCTGGGTTCAGAAGGAGATCGAAGAAAGGATGTCCGATCATGGGCAGGTTCCTGTACGAGGGAGACCAGAAGGTCGAGGTCGATGACCGCGCTCTTCATCATCTGCAGGTCGTCATCACGACCAAGCTGCGACGCGGTGAACCGTTCCTGTTCACCTGGCGGGAAGATGCCAGCGTCGGGGGCGGGCGCACCTCCGTCTGGATGCATGCGGGCTGCAACCTGGTCTTCAAATATGCCGGCGGCGGGGTTCCGGACCTCAATCGGCACTGGATCGATGCCCTCGCATTCACCGCGAACGCGCCGTCCGGGCTCTACCTCGTTCACGAACCCGAGAACGTCAGCGCAGCGCAGGGCCAGGCCGTGGGCGCGGGCGCGGGCGCGCGCTGAGGAGCGGATTCGAATGCCGTTCGAGATGAACGCCGACCCGCGCTCTCGCAACGACCTGACCACAGTGTTCCGCCGCTTGGCGGACGCGTTGGACCCGGACTACGACGTCATCGACACGATGGACCTCCTGGTCGAGTCTGCGACGAGCTTCACCCCCGCGGTCGACGCGGGCATCGTCCTCGCCGATGCCGGAGGGCGGCTTCACGTACTGGGGTCAACGAGCGAGCGAGCGAGCGATGTGGAGGAGGCGGAGCTCGGCATCGAGCAGGGGCCCTGCCTCGACAGCTTCCGGTCAGGACGAATCGTGGAGACCGCTGATCTGCTGTCCAGTGCCGATCGGTGGCCCGAGTTCGCTCCCCTCGCGGCAGGGCGCGGCCTGCGCGCCGGCTACGCGGTGCCGCTCACCCTGCGCGGTCAGCACCTCGGTGCGCTGAACCTCTTCTTCGACAGGGTCGGTGTGCTCACCGACCAGGACGCGGCCGTCGCTCAAGCGCTCGGTGAGTTCGCGACCATCGGTCTTGTGCAGCATCGCACGCTCCGCGCGCATGCCGACCGCGCCGTGCAGCTTCAGCACGCGCTCGACAGCAGGATCGTGATAGAGCAGGCGAAGGGCGCGCTGTCCTTTCAGCGGAGCGTTTCGATCGACGACGCGTTCACCATCCTCAGAAGACACGCCCGCTCTGTCGGCGCGCGTCTGCACGACGTCGCACAGCAGATCGTCGATCGACGACTCACCCTGTGAGCGTGCCTGTCACCTGCCTATCTCGGCTGCACCTTCATGCTCGGTGGGATCGATGATCTCTGCAGTCAGACAGACGCCGCCCGTGCTGCTGAGCGTCTGAGAGAGCTCCTCGATCCACCGACGGTTCAGCGTCGGCGCCTCCGTCTCGTCGAACACGAAGCGCAGCGGGATCGACGGATGCAGCCAGATGGTTGATCGACCGGGAGCCTCGCCGTCCTTGTGGATCCACGACAGGGTGAAGCTCTCGTTGCGGCGCAGCTTCGTCGTCAGCACGATCTTGAGGTGAGCCAACGCACGGTCCTCGATGAGGATCGGCGGCTGAGCGGCTCCGTAGAAGAGTCTTCCCATGTATCAACGGTACGCGCGTGCGGCGGGAGATGGGAGGGGCCCTTCGCCCGGCAGACGGGGCGGTCCGCGATGCTACGCGGGCGACGGCTCGTCGGCGAGCCCGCCGAGGAAGTCCGCGGACGGCGCGAAGAAGGTGCTGCCGGTCGTGGCCCGGGAGAAGTCCAGGAGTCGGTCGTACGCGCCGGACGGGTCGCCGATGAACATGTTCTCGAGCATCTTCTCGATGACCCAGAGGTAGCGCGAGTATCCGATGAAGTAGGTGCCGAACGACGACGAGCCCGGGCTGCCGAAAGGCATGTTGTCGCGCAGGATGTCGTGTTCGACACCGTCGACCACGATGGTGGCCAGGGTCTTGTGGGATTTCTGCCCGACGGCCGCATCGTCGAGCTCGACGTTGTCCGCCTTACGCCGACCGATGATCGCCTCCTGCTGCTCGGTCGCCAGCGACTGCCACTGACCGAGATCGTGCAGGTACTTCTGGACCACGACATAGCTGCCGCCCGCGTTGTCTCCGTCCTCGGCGCCGATGAGCGTCGACTCGACGACGGCGTTGCCGACCGGGTTCGCCGTCCCGTCGACGAATCCGAGCAGGTCGCGCACGTCGAAGTACCGGAACCCCGAGGTCTCGTCGACCACGGTCACGGCGTCGCCCAGCACGTCGAGCAGCTGGCGCTCGAACTCGAAGACGAGATCCTGGCGGTTCGCACGGATATGGAAGAGGAGATCCCCGGGGGTGCCCGGCGCGGTGTGCACAGGACCCACCACGGGTGCGAAGGGGTGCAGCTCGGCCGGAGCCCGGCGCGCGGTGAGTCGCGGCCATGCTGCGGCGCCGATGCCGACCGTGCACGACAGCATCGCATCGAGATCACGGAATCCCACGTTCTTCACGATGTCGTCGATGCCGCTGATCGCGTCACGCACGGCCGAGGCGGCATCCGCTCCGTCTGCGATCTGCAGCACGAGGAAGGTCGCGCTGGAGGTCAGCGGCGCATCGACCTTCTGCGATTCGATCGGGACCCGATGGGAGGAAGAGGTGCTCACCCCCACGAACGTAGAGGATGTCGACGAGCAGGGCTTCGACTGGTGTCGAAGGAGCAGGGGCGTTCCGTCGGGCACCCTTGAGTACGGCACGGAATCCCGACATCATGACCCCGACGACATACCGACGACAGGAGATGCACCCATGAGCGACGTCGACGACTTCATCCGGGTGGACGTTCCCCCCTCGGGGCCGGGTTGCGTGGATTGCGAGAAGATCGGCTCGTGGTGGCTGCACCTGCGCCGGTGCGCCTTCTGCGGGCACGTCGGATGCTGCGACGACTCCTTGCACAAGCACGGCACCACGCACGCGCATACGAGCGGCCATCGAGTCATCCAGAGCTTCGAGCCCGGCGAGGACTGGTTCTGGGACTTCGGCACCGAGACCGTCTTCGACGGTCCTGTCCTCGCTCCCCCTCGCAGCCATCCGCGGTCGCAGACCACCCCCGGACCCGCTGAGCGGGTGCCGGCGGACTGGGAAGAGCAGCTCGCCGGGAACGCATGACCGCGCCCGGAGACGGCACACAGCCTCTTCGCGTCGTCGCGGATGCCGACGGGCCGGATGCTTACGCCCTGCGCGACTATCTGACCCGCAGCGAGGTCCCGTTCCTCTCGATCATGGTGCCGCCAGGATCCGCAGCAGCGGCGGGTGTCGATCTCGCCGGCAGGGCTCTCCCTCTCGTGGTCCTCTCTGATGGCACGATTCTCGAGGACCCGACCCCTGACCAGGTCGCGGCGGCTCTGGGCTGGGTGAACCCGCCGTCCCGCTCGACGTACGACCTGATCATCCACGGCGCGGGTCCTGCAGGACTCTCGGCTGCGGTCTACGCGGCGTCGGAGGGTCTCTCCGTCGCGGTGATCGAACGAGATGCCGTGGGCGGACAAGCGGGCTTCAGCAGCCTCATCGAGAACTACCTCGGCTTCCCCGGAGGAATCTCCGGGGCAGATCTCGCCGAACGTGCACGCCGGCAGGCAGTCTCGTTCGGGGCTGACCTCGTGCTCATGCGTCACGGGGTCGACCGCACGTTCACGGACCACGATGTGCGGGCGCGGCTGGCCGACGGCTCCGAGATCCACGCCCGCGCGGCCCTGTGCGCGACCGGGGTGCAGTGGCGTCGACTCGATCTGCCTCGGGCGCACGATCTCGAGGGCGCGGGGGTCTACTACGGTGCCGGCACCAGCGAGGCCTCCGCCTGCATCGGTCTTCACGTCTACGTCGTCGGCGGCGCGAACTCCGCAGGGCAGGCCGCGATGAATCTCGCAGCGCACGCCGCGCACGTCACGGTGCTCGTGCGCGGGCCGTCGCTCTCGTCGACCATGTCGGCGTATCTGCTCAACCGACTCGCCGTGCAGCCGAACGTCACCGTCCTCGTGAACACCCGGGTCGTCGCCGTCGATGGAGACGACCACCTGCGCGAGATCACCCTCGACCGGGCCGGTGTGACCGCGCGGGTGGCGGCCACGCACCTGTTCGTCTGCATCGGAGGAGCGCCCAACACGGAATGGGCGCAGACCACCGATGTGCGGCTCGACGCGCGCGGTTTCCTGCTCACCGGCGTCGACCTCTCCCCCGGCGACCTGGATCGATGGGCCCTCGAGCGCGCGCCCTACTATCTCGAGACGTCCGTTCCCGGGGTCTTCGCCGCCGGCGACGTCCGAGCCAACTCCGTCAAGCGCGTCGCATCGGCGGTGGGCGAAGGCGCGATGGCGGTCACCCTCATCCACCGATACCTGGCCGAGGTCGCTGCGCTCTGATCAGCGCAGAGGCGTGATGCCCTGAGCTCCGCGGGGGAACGTCGCCAGCACCGCGGGATCGATGTTCAGGTGCGCGGAGACGAGCTGCGGTGGCACGTGCGAGAGCCAGTTCGCGAGCGAGATCTCCTCATACTTATCGGTGCGGAACACCTCGAGGAACTGCAGCACGTCGTCACCGGTGTTCTCGATGTAGTGGCCGAGATTCTTGCGCACCACACCCACATCGCCCGCCCGGAAATCGGTCGTGTTCGCGTGCGGGCCGGTGTTGAACACGGTCATGCGGGCGGATCCGCGCAGGTAGTACTGCCACTCGTCGGCGTTCGGGTGCCAGTGCAGTTCCCGCATCGATCCCGGCTCGACCGTCACCAGCGCCGCGGCGACGGTGCTGGAGTAGGCGTAGTTGGTGGAGTCGGCGATCTGGATGCTGCCGCCGGAGTTCTCGTACAGCGGCTTCGACCGCGAGAGGCGGAAGATGACGGGTTCCATGCCCCACTCGACGCCCGCGGCGGCCTGGTCGACGTCGAGCGCGGGTGGCTCTTCGCCGGGGAAGATCCAGAGGTTGTGCAGGGGGACGTCGGAGAAGACTTCCTGGGCGACGCCGAAGTTCTTGGCGAGCACCTCGGGTGGGGTGTGGGCGAACCAGTCGGTGAGCAGCAGCGTGTTCGATTCGGACTGGTCGCCGTCGTCGAACGCGAGCACGAACTCCGCGCCGTCGGGGCCGAGTCCCTGCAGGGAGTGCGGGGTGCCGGCGGGGAAGAACCACAGATCGCCTTCCTCCACGTCCTCCACCGCAGGGAGACCCGAGCGGCTGAGGGTGGTGACCCGTGCCTTGCCGCGGGTCATCACGGCCCATTCGGCGGTCTGGTGCCAGTGCAGTTCGCGGATACCGCCCGGCTCGAGATACATGTTCACTCCGGCGATCTCGTCGGAGATGTGGAAGTCCTGCTTGGTCAGCTCCCGCGCCCAGCCGCCGCGCTGCACCCGGCGGGGTGAGATGTTGAAAGACGACCAGAAGAACGGCTGCGTGCTGATGTCGGTGGCCGGCGCGTGCATCTGGTTCGGGAACTGCGACTCGATGACCTCGTTCTGCGGCCGGTCATCGTGTTGCTCTGCGGGCGGTCGGCGATGTTCACTTCACCCTCCTGCGGCAGATCAGGGTTGCCCAGTGAGGGGACCTCGGGACGAGGGGTGGGCTGATCGTCGGGAACCATGTGAAGACCTTTCTCTGCTCGTGCGTGGGGTTGATCGAAAACGGAAGATGGGCTCGGCGAGAGGGGCGAAACCCGCGCGCCATCCGATGCGGCCGTCCGCCGATGCCACCAGCAGCTCAGCCATGGGTCGCGACCTCCCGAAGGATGCCGTCGATGAGCCCCACGATGTCCGCGGCGTGGGTCTGCATGACCAGGTGCGGCCCGTCGAGTGCCATCACCGTTCGACAGCCCGCCCTCCGATATCCGAAGCGCTGCACCTGCGGGTCGACCATGCGATCCTCGGTCGCCACCACACCCCAGCTGGGCTTCGTCCTCCAGGCGGCCTGCAGGGCGCGCTCGGCGAAGACCGAGTCGGCGATCGGCCGCTGCGACACGGCGAGAACTCCCGACTCGTCGGAGGGCAGGCCCTCGGCGAGCAGATGGGCGAAGCGATCAGGGGCGACGGTGAGCTCAGTGCGGACGGTTCCGCCGTCATCCGGGAACAGAGCAGGTGCAAGATGCGCTGATGCCTCGGTCGGGGCGAACAGGCTGCACAGCTCGTCGATGCTCTCTCCGCGATCGAGCGCGAAGCCCGCGATGAAGAGCAGTCCGGTGACGTTGTTCGCCTCGCCCGCCACGGTGATCACCGCTGCGCCGTAGCCGTGCCCGACGAGTAGGACCTCTCCGTCGACGCGCTCGACGAACGCCCGGATGTAGTCGCAATCGCCGTGGAAGCTGCGACCGACCACGGCCGGGGCGAGCACCCGGTGTCCAGCGTCGAGCAGACGGAGCACGACCGGCCACCACCCAGAGGCGTCCAGGAAGGCGCCGTGCACGAGCACGACCGTGCTGGTCGCCGTCATCTCGCCTCCTCGCGGTCGTTCGTCCGTGTGAGACGAATCTAAGAACTGAGGCGGCGACGACCGTGCGACAGGAGTCGAATACCGGGCATCTCCACTTCTGCCTGCTTTCCGCCTGGTGTGTACGCGCGCAGGGGAGTTGCATGAGACGTACTCGAGTTCGATGACGGAAGTCCCCCATCGATGCAGAGCGACACGGTGAGCCCATCCCCCGCACAGGAGCGAACCCATGACGATCAGCGACACGACGACCGACGCCCACTCCGCGGCTCTCCATGAGATCGCGCTCCAGCTCGGAGCATCCCTGAGCCGTCGGGTGGTCATCCACGAGCCCGGTGCGGCTGCACCTGCGGACGAAGCCTCGGTGTCGCTCCTCTCCGTCCCGGTGCAGGACGACGGTGCTGCCATCGCGTTCATCCTGATCGATCTGGGCGCGGGGTCTGCCCTCACGGCGAGCGATTTCGAATCCGTCGATGCGGCATCCGCGCTCGTCCGGATCACCCTTCGTCGTGACCTCGGCTCCTCGAGGGCGGATCGCGAGTCCATCCTGCGTGACCTGCTGGACGCCGAGGCGTCAGTGCGCCGAGACGCCTATTCGCGCGCACTCGGGCAGAGGTGGGTGAACCGCGACGCGGGGACCGTGGTGCGCGCGATCCTGATCGATTCCGCCGTCACAGACGTCGACCGCATCGCCTTCGGCCGCCACCTCGCCCATCTGCGTCCTGTCCCCGCCCACTTCATCACGCTCGAAGGCGGTGTGGTCGTGCTGGTCGGGCAGCCGGCCGACAGCGACCTCGCCGACGTTATCCTGCAGGAAGCCGCCCGACGCGGACTGAGGATCCTCGGAATCGGATCGGCATCGCCTGCGCGAGGTGCGACAGATCTCCGCAGCGCCGCCGACGAGGCGGCGGTCGCCGCCTCTCTCGCCGCAGCCCTCCCCCAGTTCCACCCGTCCGTCGATGCGAGCGAGCTCGGTGGCTGGCGGCTGCTCGCCTCCGCATCCGCAGATCCCGACGCCCTCAGGATCATCTCGCCGGCCGCGCACGTCCTGTACTCCCAGACAGACGACAGCCAGCGCCTCACCGTCGAGACGTACCTCGACGTCGGTGCCAACGTGGTCGCCGCGTGCCAGATCCTCTTCGTCCACCGCACGACCCTCTACTACCGTCTCGAGCGCATGCCGCCGGTGGTCAAGGATGCGCTCGAGGACGGGGTGAAGCGCAGCACCCTGCACCTGGCGCTCAAGCTCATACGGCTCTGGGAATCCACCGGTCGACTGTGATGCCGATCTCGCATCCGGCGGTCACACCGGATCCGGGGCCGATCCGGATGATTCCGGCATGCCGATCAGCGACACCTCCCGGCGCACTCTGGCGAAGATGAAGGCCTCACTGCTGCCCGGCCCGAGAAGGCGCAGGGCCTCATCCGCCTCGGCGATGGCCGCCTCTCCCTCGCCCGCGTGGATGAGTGCCCGGATGTGTCGGCGCATCATCAGCAGCACCCGGGTGTCGTCCTTCAGAGCGCGAGCGATGGCGATGCCCAGCTCGCCGATCCGGATCGCATCCTCGAATCGTCCGACGGCGACGTAGGCATCGATCAGGTCGAGACACGCCGCGTACTGGGTGACGATGCTGGTGATGCTGTCAGTGGTCTCAGCGGACCGGACTCGGGCGAGGGTGGCCTCCGTCGCCGCGATGGACTCGAGGAACTGACCGCGCTTGCCCTTGATCATGGAAGACAGCACCTGGGCATTCTCCAGCCCCGTGGTCTCGTGCGCGGCGCTGAACTCGTCGATGGCGGCGACGGCAGCCGCATCCGCGTCGACGAGACGATCCAGAGTCCAACTCGCCCATCCGATGTAATACTGCGCCCATCCCTTCTGAGCAGAGTCGCCGGCCCGCAGCGCTGCGGCCAGCGCCGTGCGTGCGGTGATGACCGCCTTCTCCCGATCGCCGACCTCGACGATCTCGGCCCACGCGAGATACCCGAGCTGGGCGGCTTCCTTCAACGGATCCCCCAGGCTCTGCGCGGCGCTCGCCGCGAGGGAGTAGAACCGGTGCCAGTTGCCCCACGTCATCCAGATGTCCGAGTACCAGTGCAGCGCATCGGCGACGTCGCAGACCGTCTCGTCTTCTCCGACCTCGGCGGCCTCCGTGTATGCCGGCCACCAGTGCTCGGCTTCGGTGCGGATCCACTCTGCGGCAGCCTCTGCGTCGACGAACCCGCGGCCGGTGCGCCCGAGCGCGGTCGGCTCTCTCTGCGGCTCGTACCAGGCGCCCGCGCGCTCCAGGGTTCCGAGAAGCCAGGAGCGTATGTGGTCACCGCGACGCGCGATCTCGTCCGGTCCGACCGATGCGCGCAGCTTGCTCCGCCCGAAGAGCCGCATCAGGTCGTGCAGCCGGTAGCGATCGCCGCCGCGCGCTTCGAGCATCCCCAGATCCGTGAGATCGTCCAATCGCGATTCGACCTCCGCGAGATCAGACGAACGCACCGCCGCAGCGGCGAGATGTGCGCCGAACGTCCGGCCGTCGATGAGGGAGATCCAGCGGAACAGGGCGGCGGTGCGAGGGTCGAGCTCGTCGTAGGAGAGCGAGATGGCCGCTTCCACCGCCAGATCGCCGGCGACGAGAAGGCGCAGCCGGTCCTCCGACGTGCGCAACCGACCGAGCAGGTCGTCGACCGTCCATGCGGGCCGACTGGCGATGCGATTGCCGACCACGCGCAGCGCCAGGGGGATGTCGTCGCAGAGGCCCGCCACCTCGCCCAGAGCATCATCGCGGCTCGCAGCCTGCGGGATCAGCCGATGCAGGAACGCTGTGCTCTCCTCCCGTCGAAGCGGTCCGAGACGCAGTCGCCGCACGCCCTCGAGGCCGGCGAGACTGCGACGAGAGGTCACGACGACGACATCGCCGGCGCAGATCGACAGGATCGGACGGATCTGCGCCTCGTTCGCGACGTTGTCGAGGAGCACCGTGACCGGGGCGGTCTCGACGGCTGCCCGCCATCGTGCTCGCGCCTCGCCGAGATCCGCGGGCGGTTTCTGCTCGGCCCCGGGAAGCTGGCGCAACATGGCGGTCATCACCTGAAGCGGACTGAGGGGCGACGAACTGAAGCCGTCCAGCCCGAGGAAGACCGCGGGGTGGCCGCTCGACCGCCCGCGCTCGAGTATCTCGATCGCCACGGTCGTCTTGCCGATTCCCGGAGCCCCGCTGATGATCAGGGCCGGGCGCTGGGTGTCGGAGGCCAGCGGTCCGTACAGGATCTCGAGCGCTTCATCGATCTCGGCATCGCGCCCCGAGAAGTCGAACACCCTGTGCGGGGAGATCGCGCCAGGGCCGTCGGTCGCGAGGGCGGCCCGGGGACGGGCACGCGCCGCACGCAGGAAGGCATGACGTTCGGCCGCATCCAGGCCGAGTCCATCAGCCAGAGCGTCGACCGTGCGACTTTGCGGAGAGGAGCTCGCGCCTCGTTCGAGGTCGCCGATCGTGCGCACACTCACGCCGGACTGCGCGGCGAGCGCTTCGAGGGTCAGGTCATGGCCCACTCGCAGCGACCGCAGCAGCAGCCCGAAGGGTGAGGGTTCGGTCACGACGTCCGCCTTTCGCTGATGTCAGCTTGGCAGGTCTTCTCGTCGCGATGATGGCGCGCCGGTTACAGGGCGGTTTCGTCGTCGATCGGTCCGGGCGATCAATCCAGCGCGCGAGACGCCGGACGGACGATCGCGCGGCGCATGACCATCGCTGCTGAGACCGTCGCCAGCAGGACGATGGAGATGAACACGAGCAGCACGGTCGTCTGCGGCACGAAGGTGAGGATGACTCCGATGGCGAGCACCGGCAGTGCGAGCCCGCAGTATGCGATCAGGAAGATCAGCGCGAGCGTCTCGCCACGGCGCCCCGGCTCTGCAAGACCGGATGCTGTGGCGACCGCCGATCTGAACAACAGCCCGACGCCCACGCCTGCCACGACGCCTCCTCCGAGGAACATCGGCAGTGACGGCAGCAACGTTCCCGCCGCGACAGCGATGAGGCCGAGCGCACAGCAGACCGCTGCGACGGTCAGTTGGATCCGCAGTGGCACGCGTGCCAGCGCCACCTGCCCGGATGCCGCGGAGGCGAACACCGAGCACGCCGTGACCCCAGCGAGAAGGTGGTCGTGCTCGCCGAACGTGCTGATGAGGATGGTCGGTGCGAGCGAGGTGAACAACCCGAAGAGGGCGAAGCCGGCGAACGCGCCGAACCCGGCGGCCACGAACGCGGTTCTCGAGCTCGGCGGCGCGGCGATCGGCTGAGGCCGGTATCGCCGTGGCTCGCTCGGGGGTGCCACGGTCTCGGGAACGCACGCGACGGCGATCGCGGCTGCGATGAGCACGACGAGGAAGACCGCGTGCGGCAGTACGAGCGGCGCGGGGAGGAACTCGGCGAACAGCCCTCCGATCAGCGGCCCGAGCGCCAATCCCCCGAGATTCGCGGCACCGGCGACGGACGCTGCGACGATGACGTTCTCGGTCGGTCTGGCATGTGCGCGCAGTTCGCCGAGATGCGCGGTGGCGGTGGCGGTGAGGATGCCTACGCTCGCGCCGTTCACCAGCCGCGCTACGAGAAGACCGGGCACCTCGTGCCACAGCAAGAAGAGCACCGCGCTGAGAGCCGCGATCAGGATCGCGATCACCAGCATCCGCCGCCGACCCATCCAGTCGCTGACGTGCCCGAGCAGGAAGAGGCTGAGCACGACGCCCACGGCGAAGGCCGCGAAGATCAGCGTGATCACCGAGACCGGAAAGCCGTCGGCCTCCTGGTAGAGCGGGTAGAGCGGTGTGGGCACCGTCGCATACGCCATCACGAGCAGGAACGCGTAGGCGACCACCCAGAATCCCGCACCGTGCGAGATGCGAGAGTTCGACATGGTGGAGAGGCTATCGAGAGAACACGGATCGGCACCGGACAGATGTCGAAGAGTCCCGGACGGATCCTGGACAGATGTCGAGCCGGCAGCGTGGTCGCGCGGGTTAGCGTGGTCGCGCTCCCACGAAGCAGACGTGGGGCGATCGACAGTCGTCCGACTCTCCGGACGGCGGAAACCTGGAGGCTGATCATGGCGTTCGTGACCACGGATGATGGCGCAGAGATCTACTACAAGGACTGGGGCAGCCCCGACGCGCAGCCCATCATGTTCCACCACGGATGGCCGCTCTCGTCGGACGACTGGGACGCGCAGATGCTGTACTTCCTCGACAAGGGCTACCGCGTCATCGCCAGCGATCGGCGCGGGCACGGGCGGTCGTCGCAGATCGGCACCGGCCACGACATGGACCACTACGCCAGCGATGCCTCTGCCGTCGTCGAGCACCTCGACCTTCGCGACGTCATCCACATCGGGCACTCGACCGGCGGAGGCCAGGTCGCGCGTTACGTCGCCCAGTACGGACAGCCCCAGGGCCGCGTCGCCAAAGCCGTGCTCGTGTCGTCCGTCCCCCCGCTGATGGTGCAGACGGACGCCAACCCCGAGGGCACCCCGATCGCGGTCTTCGACGGCTTCCGCGAGGCTCTGGCGGCGAACCGTGCCGAGTTCTTCCAGGCGGTCGCCGCAGGACCCTTCTACGGGTTCAACCGAGAGGGTGTCACGCTGTCGCAGCCTGTCGTCGACAACTGGTGGCGTCAGGGGATGACGGGCAGCGCCCTCGCCCACTACGAGGGGATCAAGGCCTTCTCCGAGACCGACCAGACAGAAGACCTCAAGGCGATCACCGTGCCGGTCCTCGTCATCCAGGGCGACGACGACCAGGTCGTGCCCTACAAGGACGCATCGGTGAAGCAGGCCGAGCTGCTGAGCGACTCGACTCTGAAGATCTACCCCGGGTTCCCCCACGGCATGCTGACGACGCATGCCGATGTGATCAACCCCGACATCCTGGCCTTCATCCAGCAGTAACCGCGTCAGCATCTTCGACGGCGTATCCGGGCTCAGCGTCCGGGTGCGCCGTCGTCATCTGCGCGGGGCACGGGGAACGTCCGACGGACGATCAGGTGACGGTGGGCCCTGCCGGGATCGAACCGACGACATCCACGGTGTAAACGTGGCGCTCTACCAGCTGAGCTAAAGGCCCTGGTGCGTCCCAGTCTACAGATGCCCCGGTGCGCGCTGATGCCGTGGAAGGGGGATAGGGTGAGGGAGGCACGCGTTGTGCACAGCCGACAAGGCTGCCCGCGTCGCTTCCCGTTTCAATGGCATGACCTGCCAGCTTGACGAAAGGCTCCCCCGTGACTGTGCACGACCAGGATCCGTATTCCCAGGGCCCCCTCGACAGCGATCCGGAAGAGACGGGCGAGTGGCAGCAGTCGCTCGACGAGCTCGTCGACGCCAAGGGCCACGGTCGTGGCCGCGAGATCATGCTCAGCCTGCTCAAGCGCTCGAAGGAGCTGCACCTGGGCGTGCCGATGGTCCCGACCACCGACTACATCAACACGATCGCTGCCGAGAACGAGCCCGAGTTCCCCGGTGACGAAGAGATCGAGCGCCGCTACCGGGCGTGGATCCGCTGGAACGCCGCGATCACGGTGCACCGCGCCCAGCGCCCCGGCATCGGCGTCGGTGGCCACATCTCGACGTACGCGTCGTCGGCCGCTCTCTACGAGGTCGGCTTCAACCACTTCTTCAAGGGCGCCGACAACCCCGGTGGCGCCGACCAGATCTTCATCCAGGGTCATGCCTCCCCCGGAACCTACGCGCGCTCCTTCCTCGAGGGCCGCCTGAGCGAAGACCAGCTCGACGGCTTCCGCCAGGAGAAGTCCCACGCACCGCACGGCATCCCGTCGTACCCGCACCCGCGTCTGATGCCGGAGTACTGGCAGTTCCCGACGGTCTCGATGGGTCTCGGCCCGATCAACGCCATCTACCAGGCGATGTCGAACAAGTACCTCGAGAACCGCGGTATCAAGGACACGTCGCAGTCGCACATCTGGGCATTCCTCGGTGACGGCGAGATGGACGAGGTCGAGAGCCGCGGCCAGCTGCAGGTCGCAGCCAACGAGGGCCTCGACAACCTCACGTTCATCGTCAACTGCAACCTGCAGCGCCTCGACGGCCCTGTGCGCGGCAACGGCAAGATCGTCCAGGAGCTCGAGTCGTTCTTCCGCGGTGCCGGTTGGAACGTCATCAAGGTCGTCTGGGGTCGCGAATGGGACGACCTGCTCGCCCGCGACAGCGAGGGCGCGCTCCTCAACCTCATGAACGTCACCCCCGACGGCGACTACCAGACGTACAAGGCCGAGTCCGGTGCGTACGTCCGCGAGCACTTCTTCGGCCGCGACGAGCGCGCCGCAGCCCTCGTCAAGGACTACTCCGACGACGACATCTGGAACCTGAAGCGCGGTGGCCACGACTACCGCAAGGTCTATGCCGCGTTCAAGGCCGCGACCGAGCACAAGGGCAAGCCCACCGTCATCCTCGCGAAGACCGTCAAGGGCTATGGCCTCGGTCCGCACTTCGAGGGCCGCAACGCGACCCACCAGATGAAGAAGATGACGCTGGACAACCTCAAGACGTTCCGTGACGCGATGCACATCCCGATCACGGATTCGCAGCTCGAGGAGAACCCGTACCTGCCCCCGTACTACAACCCGGGTCCGCAGGACGAGACGATCCAGTACATGCTCGAGCGCCGTCAGGCTCTCGGCGGTTACCTGCCGGAGCGCCGTTCCACGCATGTCGGGCTCTCGCTCCCCGACGACACCGCATACGCGCTGCCCAAGAAGGGCTCCGGTACGCAGGAGATCGCCACGACCATGGCGTTCGTCCGTCTGCTGAAGGACCTGCTGCGCTCGAAGGACTTCGGCCACCGCATCGTCCCGATCATCCCGGACGAGGCTCGTACGTTCGGAATGGACGCCTACTTCCCGTCGGCGAAGATCTACAACCCGAACGGCCAGCACTACACGTCGGTCGACCGTGAGCTCCTCCTCGCCTACAAGGAGAGCCCGCAGGGCCAGATCGTGCACGTCGGCATCAACGAGGCGGGCGCTCTCGCGGCGTTCACCGCGGCGGGCACCTCCTACGCCACGCACGGCGAGCCGCTGATCCCGATCTACCTCTTCTACTCGATGTTCGGATTCCAGCGCACCGGCGACGCCCAGTGGGCCGCCGGCGACCAGATGGCCCGCGGGTTCATCATGGGCGCCACCGCCGGCCGCACCACCCTCACGGGTGAGGGCCTGCAGCACGCCGACGGCCACTCGCACCTGCTCGCCGCCACCAACCCGGCGACGGTATCGTACGACCCGGCCTACGGCTACGAGATCGCGCACATCATGCGCTCAGGTCTCGAGCGCATGTACGGCGGCGATCACGAAGACCCGAACGTCATGTACTACATCACGCTCTACAACGAGCCGATGGTGATGCCCGCCGAACCCGAGAACGTGGACGTCGACGGCATCGTGCGTGGCATCCATCGCGTCTCGGTCGGCGAGGGCGAGGGGCCCCGTGCACAGCTCTTCGCGTCGGGCGTCGGACTCCCCTGGGCCCTCGAGGCGCAGCAGCTGCTGAAGAACGACTGGGGTGTGATCGCCGACGTCTGGTCGGTCACCTCCTGGACCGAGCTGCGCCGCGACGGCCTGGCCGCCGACGAGCACAACTTCCTGCACCCCGAAGAAGAGCCCCGCACCGCGTACCTCACGCAGAAGCTGCAGGGCGCCGAAGGTCCCGTCGTCGCCGTGAGCGACTTCATGCACGCCGTGCAGGACCAGATCCGCCCATGGGTCCCGCAGCGTTTCGCGACGCTCGGTGCCGACGGATTCGGATTCTCCGACACTCGTGCGGCAGCCCGTCGCTTCTTCAAGATCGACGGTCCCTCGATCGTCGTCCGCACGCTGCAGTCGCTCGCGGAAGACGGGGTCGTCGACCGTTCTCTCGCCGCGCAGGCCATCCAGAAGTACAGCCTGCACGACGTGAACGCCGGCACCAGCGGCAACGCGGGCGGCGAAAGCTGAGCCATCGGTGACGGGTTCCTCTTCGCGCGGTATGGACAAGACCGCGACGCTCACCTGGCTGCGCCGGATCTCCGGTGACATCGCCTCGGTGACGATCAAGCGCCTCGAGGACACCCTTCCCTGGTACGCCGACATGCCACCAGCCCGCCGCTCTGCGGTCGGGCTGGTGGCTCAGGCCGGCATCACCTCTTTCATCCAGTGGTACGAGGATCCGACCTCGACCCCCTGGATCGCCGCGGACATCTTCGCCGCGGCACCACGCGAGCTTCTGCGCAGTGTCAGCCTGCAGCAGACTCTGCAGCTCATCCGCGTCACGGTCGAGGTGACGGAAGAACGGGTCGCCGGTCGAGGCAACGACCTCCGAGAGGCGATCCTGCTGTATTCGCGCGACGTCGCCTTCGCCGCCGCGGACGTCTACGCCCGTGCCGCAGAGGCCCGCGGCCTGTGGGATGCGCGACTCGAAGCGCTCGTGGTCGACTCGATCCTCACGGGTGAAGCCGACGAAGAGCTGCCGAGCCGGATCGCCGCTCTCGGCTGGCACGGCCACGGCGAGGTCGCGGTGCTGGTCGGCACGACTCCCCCGCAGTTCGACGTCGACCTCGTTCGTCGCACGGCGCGCAAGCTCGCGGTGGACGTTCTCATCGGGGTGCAGGGCTCACGCCTCGTTCTCGTCATCGGTCGAGCCCGCATCGCGGGCCAAGAGCCGTCCGAGGGTGAAGAGGAGGAACTCGGCTTCGAGGAGATCGCGTCCCGGCTCGAGCCTTCGTTCGGTCCCGGATACGTCGTCCTCGGTCCCGCCGTCGCGGCGCTCGTCGATGCGAGCCAGAGCGCGCGTGCCGCACTCGCAGGTTTCGCCGTCGCCCGGGCCTGGCGCAGCGCTCCACGACCTGTCGACGCAGACGACCTCCTGCCCGAGCGCGCACTCGCGGGCGATCCCCTCGCGAAGCAGACGTTGATCGAGCGGATCTATCGCCCGCTGCAGGCGCACTCGACCGATCTCGTCACGACGCTGTGGAGCTACCTCGACAACGGCCGATCGCTCGAGGCCACCGCACGCGAGCTGTTCGTGCACCCCAACACCGTCCGCTACCGCCTGAAGCGCGTCAGCGAGGTCATCGGCTGGGATGCCACGGGTCCGCGCGAGGCTCTGATCCTGCAGACGGCCCTCATCCTCGGCTCCATCGGCGCGGCCGATCAGGTCCGCCGTCGCCCGCCGATGCGGCGCCCCTCCCGCTGATCGGGGCGGCATACACCGATCTGCTGTACGCCACACACAAGGGATCTTCGGAATCTTGTGATGGATCATCCACCACTTCGCGCAGATCGTTGGCAGACTGGGGTGGTGATTGTCGTCGTATGCCCAGGACAGGGCTCGCAGACCCCCGGTTTCCTCTCCCCCTGGCTCGAGCTGGACGGCGTGACGGAGGCCCTCGCCGCCTACTCCGAGGCCGCGGAGGTCGACCTCCAGCAGCACGGGACAGTATCGGATGCTGACACGATTCGCGACACGCGCGTCGCCCAGCCGCTGATCGTCGCCGCCTCGCTCATCGCCGCGAACGCCCTGACGGCCCGTGCGGGCCGGCGTGCAGACGGTATCGCGGGCCACTCGGTCGGCGAGATCGCCGCGCTCGTGGGCAGCGGCGTGATCGACGCCGAGACGGGGATGCGGCTCGTCGGCATCCGCGGACGAGCCATGGCGGATGCCGCAGCGCAGACCCCGACCGGTATGAGCGCCGTCCTCGGCGGCGACGAGGAGACGATCCTCACGCGCCTGAGCGAGCTCGGTCTCTCCCCTGCGAACTACAACGGCGGCGGCCAGCTCGTGGTTGCCGGTGAGCTCGCAGGGCTCGACGCCCTCGCCACCGAGCCAGTCAAGGGCACCCGCGTCATCCCCCTTCAGGTGGCCGGCGCGTTCCACACGTCGTTCATGGGGCCGGCGGTCGCAGCCCTGCGAGACGCCGTGTCGACAGTGACCCCCTCCGACCCCGACATCGCCCTGTGGACGAACCGCGACGGCTCGGTCGTCACCGAGGGTGCGCAGGCGCTGAGCTACCTCGTCGACCAGGTCTCCTCGCCCGTGCGCTGGGACCTGTGCATGGCCTCCTTCGCCGATCACGGCATCACCGGCCTGATCGAGCTCGCTCCTGCGGGTGCGCTGACCGGGCTCGCCAAGCGCGGCCTGCGCGGCGTGCCGACAGTCGCCGTCAAGACCCCCGATGACCTCGATGCGGCCGTCGCGCTGCTGAACGGAGAAGCCGCATGAGCCCCACCCTGAACCAGGTCACCGGTCCCGCGTACACCCGGATCTACTCCTACGGCGCAGCCCGTGGTGAGAACGCGGTCCCGAACGACGACCTCATCGGCCCGATCGACTCGAGCGACGAGTGGATCCGCCAGCGCACCGGCATCGTGACCCGTGTCCGGGCCGACAAGGGCACGGATGCGATCGATCTCGCGACCACCGCGGCCACTGAGGCGATCGAGAAGTCCGGCATCTCGGCCGACCAGGTCGATCTCGTCATCGTCGCCACCATCAGCAACCCCAAGCAGTCGCCCTCGGTCTCCGCGATCGTCGCCGACCGCGTGGGCGCGAACCCGGCGGCCGCCTACGACGTCAACGCCGCCTGTGCCGGATACGCCTATGCGGTCACCCAGGCCGATGCGCTGATCAGGTCGGGCGCCGCGCGCTACGCCCTCGTGATCGGCACCGAGAAGCTCTCGGACATCGTCGACCCCGCCGACCGCAGCATCTCGTTCCTGCTCGGAGATGGCGCGGGTGCCGCGCTCATCGGTCCGAGCGACACGCCGGGGATCGCCCCTGCGGTCTGGGGCTCTGACGGATCGAAGGCTGACGCCGTCGGCATGAACGGCACTCTCACCGAGTTCCGCGACGGCGAGGTGCCGTGGCCGACGCTGCGCCAGGAGGGTCAGACGGTCTTCCGCTGGGCGGTATGGGAGATGGCCAAGGTCGCTCGCGAGGCGCTCGACAAGGCCGGCGTCGAGCCGACCGATATCGCGGCGTTCATCCCGCACCAGGCGAACATGCGCATCATCGACGAGTTCGCCAAACAGCTCAAGCTGCCGGAGTCCACGGTCATCGCACGCGACATCGAGACCACCGGCAACACCTCGGCTGCGTCGATTCCGCTCGCCAGCCACCGCCTCATGGCCGAGCACCCCGAGCTCTCGGGTGGCCTCGCGCTGCAGATCGGCTTCGGCGCGGGCCTCGTGTTCGCCGCTCAGGTCGTCGTCCTCCCCTGAGAACGCGCCGACCTTCCCTAGACTGTTCCACGGTTCCGATACACAACCCGTAAGAAAGAGGAAGACCACATGGCTTTCACCAACGATGAGGTCCTCGCTGGCCTCGCAGAGCTGATCACCGACGAGACCGGCATCAACGCTTCCGAGGTCGCCCTCGAGAAGTCGTTCACCGACGACCTCGACATCGACTCGATCTCGATGATGACGATCGTCGTCAACGCCGAGGAGAAGTTCGGCGTCACCATCCCCGACGACGAGGTCAAGAACCTCAAGACCGTCGGAGACGCCGTCAACTTCATCGTCGCCGGCCAGGAGTAATCCACGCAGGATGCCACCCCCGCGCATGCGGGGCGTGGCATCCTCCGCCTTGCCCGCCTTCTGCTCGACCCGCCTGACAAGGAACCACACATGACCAAGCGCATCGTCGTCACCGGCATCGGCGCCACGTCCGCCATCGGCGGGACAGCTCCCGACAACTGGACCAACCTGCTCGCAGGACAGTCCGGAACCCGCACCCTCGAACACGACTGGGTTCAGCAGTATGAACTGCCCGTCACCTTCGCCGCTGAGGCGATCGTCCGCCCCGAAGAGGTCCTGCCCCGCCACGAGGCGAAGCGGCTCGACCCCTCCTCCCAGTTCGCCCTCATCGCCGCGCGTGAGGCCTGGGCGGACGCAGGATCCCCCGAGGTCGCTCCCGAGCGCCTCGGCGTCGACTTCGCCACCGGAATCGGCGGTCTCTGGACCCTCCTCGACGCATGGGACACCCTGCGCGAGAAGGGCCCCCGCCGAGTGATGCCGCTGACCGTGCCCATGCTGATGCCGAACGCCGCAGCAGGCAACCTGTCGCTGCAGTTCCAGGCTCGTGCCTACGCCCAGACCGTCGTGAGCGCGTGCGCCTCCAGCACCGAGTCGATCATCCACGCGTTCCACCACCTGCAGGACGGTCTCGCGGACGTCGTGATCGCGGGTGGCACGGAATCGGCGATCCACCCGATCACCATGGCTTCCTTCGCCTCCGCGCAGGCGCTGTCGCGCCGCAACGACGACCCTGCCACCGCATCCCGCCCCGGCGCGATCGACCGTGACGGCTTCGTCATGGGCGAGGGCGCCGCGGTGCTGATCCTCGAGACCGAGGAGCATGCCGAGGCTCGCGGCGCCAAGATCTACGGCTACGTCCTCGGCGGTGGAGTGACCGCCGACGCGTACCACATCACGGGCAACGACCCCGAGGGCAACGGGGCGGCACGCGCGGTCACCCAGGCCCTCGAGGAGGCCGGCATCACCGCCGACCAGGTCGCTCACATCAACGCTCACGCGACATCGACGCCGGTCGGCGACCCCAACGAGTACGTCGCACTCAAGAAGGTCTTCGGCGACCGGATCGATGAGATCCCGGTGTCGGCCACGAAGGCGTCGACGGGTCACCTGCTCGGTGGCACGGGAGCTCTCGAGGCGATCTTCTCGCTCCTCGCGCTCCGTGACCGCGTCGCTCCGCCGACGATCAACATGACCGAACCCGACCCGGCCGTGCCGTTCAAGCTCTCGGGCGAGGCGCAGCCCCTCGGCGACGGCAAGCTCTACGCGATCAGCAACTCGTTCGGCTTCGGCGGGCACAATGCCGTCGCGGTCTTCGCGAGCGTCGACTGACTCGCAGACACGAGAGAAAGGCCCCCGGGTGATCCCGGGGGCCTTTCTCGTCTTCGCCCTGTCGCAGCTATGTGCGCGCGAGCTGCCGTGATCGAGCCGCGCGCAGACGTGTGGTCCAGGGCAGGAACCAGCCGACGAGCGGACCGACCCCGAAGGCGAAGAGAACCGTTCCCACGCCGACCGGGCCGCCGAGAAGGAAGCCGATCAGCAGCACGCTGCCCTCGATGAGGGTGCGCACCAGCCAGACCGGGCGGCCCGTGCGCGCCACGAGTCCGGTCATGAGCCCGTCCCGCGGCCCTGGCCCGAAGTCCGCGGCGATGTAGAGGCCCGTCGCGAACGCGAGCAGGAGCAGCCCTGCCACGAACATCGGCGCGCCGATCCAGATCGACGAGGGTGCGGGGATCACGAAGAGGGCCAGGTCGGCGCTCGGCCCCACGAGCAGTGCATTCAGCAGCGTGCCGAGGCCGACGCGCTGGCGGAGCGGGATCCACAGCGCCAGCACGAGCACCGACACGAGCACGGTGACGACGCCGTACCCGATACCGGACTGCCCGGAGATCCCGAGCGCGAGCACGTCCCACGGTGCGACGCCGATGCCGCCGCGCACCATCAGCCCGAGGGCGACGCCGTAGAGAAAGAGGCCCACGAGCAGCTGGACGACCCGCTCGACGATGTCGCGCCGGCTGGTGGCGGCGATAGGGAGGAAGGCGGAACGGAAGCGCATTGTTCCATGGTGGCCCCGTCGCTCTGCGCGACGCCGAGGCCAGTCGGTGAAAAGTGGCCTGCTCCAACCAGTCCACTTTGCGGCATGCTGGAGTGATGACATCACGTTTGGTCGAGCAGCTGGGCGCGCGGAACGTCGCCGGGGCCACGGCCACGTCGCTCGCCGGGCAGATCCGCGCTCTGATCCTCGACGGTCGACTCACCGTCGGCGAGCGATTGCCCAGCGAGCGGGCTCTCGCGCTGGAACTACGCCGCTCAAGGTCGACCACGACCCGGGTCTACGGCCTCCTCGAAGAGGACGGCTATGTGTCCCGGCTGCACGGCGGCAGCACGCGGGTCGCCCTGCCGCACTCGACACCCGCCTCCCCGAGCACGGACGACGACGACGCCATCGACCTCTCCATCGCCTCGATGGACTCGACGCCGGGCCTGTACGACGCCACGGTGAGGTCACTCCCCCGGCTCGCCGCGCTCCGAGGCACGAGCGGCTATTCGCTGCGGGGGCTCCCCGAACTGCGCGAGGCGGTCGCGCGGCGCTTCACCGAACGCGGGGTGGAGACGGATGCCGACGAGATCATCATCACGTCAGGCGCGCTCAATGCGTTCCACCTCGTCCTCGCCACGATCGGCCGACGGGGAGAACGAGCCCTGGTGGAGCAGCCGACGTTTCCCCACGCTCTCGAAGCCCTCCACCGGCACGGGTACCGGCTGCTCCCCACACCTGTGGACGTCACGGGCTGGGACGAGCGCCACCTCAGCGACACCCTCCTGCGCAGCCGCCCGCACGTCGCGTACCTCATCCCCGACTTCCACAACCCCACCGGGGCGACTCTGAGCGACGCCGCACGATCCCGCATCGCGACGACCGCCCGGAACTCGGGGACGCACGTCGTCGTAGACGAGACCACCGCCGAGCTCGACATCGATCGAGGGTGGTCACCCCTGCCGATGGCCGCGTACGGTCCGCAGATCATCACGATCGGATCGATGTCCAAGATCGCCTGGGGCGGACTCCGCATCGGCTGGATCCGCGCCGAGCGCTCACTCATCACACGGCTGCTCGCGACCCGGCCCTCCTTCGAGCTGGGCACCGCGCTCCTCGAGCAGTGCATCGCGGTCGAGCTGCTCCAGGACATGCCGGCGCTCACCGCTCACGTCGCGACGAGGCTGCGGGCGGGGCGAGAAGCAGTCATGCACGGCCTCGCATCCGTCGGCGGTCTGTCGGCGCCTCCGACGCACGGCGGGCTCTCCACCTGGCTCGATCTCGGAGCGCCGATCTCGACGGCGCTCTCCCTCGCCGCGCGCGACCACCGGCTCATCCTGCCGCCTGGCCCCCGATTCTCGACCGGAGGAGTCCTGGAGAGACGACTGCGCATTCCGATCACGCTTCCCCCCGAGCGGACGGCCGATGCGATGCGGCGGCTGCAGCTCGCCTGGAACGACGTCATGGCCGGTGGACCATCCGCGCGCCGGGAGATGGCGAGCACGGCCGTCATCTGAGTGCAGACGAGGACCCCGTCCCTGATCCAGGGGCGGGGTCCTCGTCATGTGGAACAGGAATTCGCCTTCTCAGCGTCCGGGATCACTCACCGGCATCCGATACTCGCGCCTTCCCGCTCCAGGTCTGTGCGGTATCGGGGCTAGCCCACCTTGTGCAGCCAGACGACCCTGGCGTCGTCGCTGGCGTGACGGAACGGTTCGAGCTCCTCGTCCCAGGCCGAGCCGAGGGCGATGTCGAGTTCCCGTTGCAGCTCAGTGGCACTTCCCGCGGCGATCTCCATCGCGTAGCGGATGCGGTCCTCACCGATGACGATGTTGCCCGCCATGTCGGTCTGCGCATAGTGGATCCCGAGATCCGGAGTGTGCAGCCAGCGTCCGCCGTCGCTGCCGGGGGTGGGATCCTCGGTCACCTCGAAGCGGAGGTGCTCCCAGCCGCGGATCGCAGTGGCGAGTGCCGCGCCGGTGCCGACCGGACCGTCCCAGTAGAACTCGGCACGGCGTGCACCGTCGAGCACCGGCTGGTCGCTCCAGTCGAAGTTCACCGCGCGACCGATGGCGCGTCCTACCGCCCATTCCAGGTGCGGGCAGAGCGCGCGAGGTGCAGAGTGGACGAAAACCACTCCGCGTGCGTAAGCCGTCGCCATGATCTCTCCGTTTCATCAGGTGCGTCTTCCCCAACGACCTGAAACAACGAGAACTGGCGTGAATATGCGGTTATGGGGCTATTCTCGCCCAGACCAGGCGAAATCACAAGCATGTGATTCCACGGAGAAGGCCCCGGTCGTGAGACCGGGGCCTTCGGACCGTCGCCGGTCCTCGATCGGATGAGGCTCAGGCCTCGCTCATCGCCTGCTTGACCTGCTGGCCCTTGGCCGCGTAGTACGCGGCACGGGCGGCGTCACGACGAGCCTGCTCGGCGTATCCGGCCTCGAGCACGTCCTGCGGGACCTCGACGTTCGGGACGTCCTGGGTGCCGTTGTACTTCTCGATGTAGGCGTCGAGCTCGGGGCCCGACGTCCACGACGTGATGAGGCAGTACCGGGGCTCGGTGCCGACGTGGGTCGCCGCGTGCCACAGACGCTGCGTGTCGACGATCAGCTGCGCTCCGGCCGGCAGAGCGATGCGGTACTCGATGCTCGGGTCGGTGCGGTTCTCGCGGAGGACGAAGAAGCTGTCCTTGTCGTCGCTGAGGTTGAAGAAGCCGCGGACGACCCAGCCGGTGCCGTCGGGGTTCAGACGGTTGTTGTCGTCCTGGTGGAGGTTGTAGAGGCACTCGCCGTAAGGGGTCGGCTGCAGCTCGATCACGCGGCAGCGACCGACGTTGGCACCCGGCTCCTGCGCGCGACGCGTCAGGTTCGGGGCCTTGGAGGTCTGCTCGTCGATCCAGACGCCGTCCTTGTCGGTGCGCGGCGGCTTGTGGTTCCAGAAGCCGTTGCACTCGATCTCGCCCTTGGCGCTGGCGAGAGGCGCGAAGCGGGTGTCCCCCGACGACTTCCAGTCGTTGTACTCGATGTCGAGCCACTCCTTGGGGTCGAGCTCCTGGTCGTAGCTGTCGAGAACGACGAAGCCCTTGTCTTCGAGCGCCTTCGATTTGATGTATCCCATGATCTAGGTCATGTCCTTTCATCGGGGGCCAGCACGTTTTAACAGGCCCTGATAAGGCAAGCCTAACAGGGCGCCTCTGGAGCGCCGCCGGGGGCCGCCGTGAATAAGCGAATAGACTGAACCGGGCGCCTGGCGACTCCTCGGCGCCGGGCGTTACGGGAGGACGAGACACCAGCATGAGCACTGCGACCAACGTCGAGGCGACAGCTGTCAACACGATCGAGTGGCTCGCAGAGGACTCCACGACCATCGTCGTACCGGTGTATCAGCGTCAGTACCGGTGGGACATCGGCGGATGCGAGCAGCTGCTCTCGGATGTCCGAGCCGTCGCCCGCGAAGACGAGTCCCATCGACACTTCATCGGTTCGATCCTGTCGGCCGCGGACGACTCCGACGCCGACACCGACCTCGTGCTGATCGACGGCCAGCAGCGCATCACGACGCTCATGCTGCTCGTCGCGGCGCTGCGGCACGCGGTGCAGGACTCCTCCCCCGAGCTCGCCGCAGAACTCGATCGCGTTCTCGTGCGCCCCGACGATTCCACCCGCACCAAGCTGCGCCCCCACGACGCCTGGGCGGAGCTGTACGAGTCGGTGGTGCTCGAGCGAGGCGACAACGCCGACCGCGAGTCGCGCTTCGACGACAACTACGCCTTCTTCCGCAGCCAGGTGCACGCCGACGAGGCTCCGCTGATCTGGCGGGGGCTGCAGAGGCTCGAGCATGTGTCGATCACCCTGGGCGCAGAGGCGAACGCGCAGCAGATCTTCGAGAGCCTGAACTCCACCGGCGAACCGCTGCGTGATCACGAACTGATCCACAACTACATCCTGATGGGCCTCACCCACGCCGAGCAGCTCGATGTCGAGACGCGGTTCTGGCTGCCGATAGAACGCCACACCGGAGAGACCATCGGCGCCTTCTGGCGGCACTACCTCGTCATGACGACGGGCCGCGAGGTCGCCGCGAACGGCGAGCACGGCGTGTACAGCGCATTCCGGCACTCGTTCCCGCGCGTCGATCTCGATCATCTGCAGGCGGATGCCGAGGTCTGGCGGCACTACGCCGAGATCTACGGCATCCTGCTCGATCCCTCTCTCGAGAAGGACTTCGAGATCGCGCGGCAGCTGCGGTTCGTGAACACCTTCGGCCGCGCGTCCTACCCCCTCGTGCTGAGCGTGTACAGCGACCATTCGCGCGGGCTCATCGGACGCGACGAGCTCATCGAGACGCTCGAGTGGATCCAGACCATGTATCTGCGTCGCACGCTCGTGAACCTTCCCAACGAGCGACTCGTCGCGCGTCTCTGCCGGGCCCGTTCCGACGGCCGGGACGCGCTGGCCCGGGCCTTCGCCCGTATAACTCCGTCGGACGAGCGGGTGAGTGCGGTGCTGAAGTACAGCGAGCTGCCGCATCCCGCCTATGTGCTCGGGCGCTTGGAGGGCGTCGACGATGTGCTCGACTTCGACGTCGAGCACATCGTTCCGACCGTGCCGAGCGACAGTTGGTCGGGCGACGTCGTGCGCCCCTGGATCGACTACTCGGACGACGAGCGCAACGCTCACAGGGCACTCGCCCCCACTCTCGGCAACCTCACCCTGCTCGAGCAGCACCTCGCGGAGCGCGTGTTCGGCGAGTCGTTCGCGGTCAAGCGCGACTCGGCGTACGCACGCAGCACGGTCTCCGAGACGAGGGCGCTCGAGCGCATCGAGACCTGGGGAACTGCGGCGATCTCGGACCGCACTGTCCGCCTCACCGCCGATCTGCTGCGCATCTGGGCGCGTCCGGCCCTGCCCGAGATCGACGACGACGGATTGACCCCCATCCTCGATGCCGTCCGCCGGCGCGGCTGGCCGGCGGGCTGGGAACGGGAGTTCGAGTACGTCGAGTACCGCGGCGAGCGGTGGGAGGTCTTCGACGTCCGGTATCTCTTCAATCGGGTCTTCCGTCGCGCGTGGACAGACACGCGTGCTGCCGCCGTCTCGTACTGCGCCTCCCACGGCGGACCCGTCTACGACGGGATGGCGTGGAAGGGCCAGTGGGACCAGCTCGACGAATCCCACCACCTGTACATGGGGTGGGACTCGAACTACATGATGAACGCGGTGCAGGGCGTGCTCCAGGAGGCGGGCATCGCCTCCGAGGTGTTCGTCAAGTACTCCTATATCGGGAATGTGATGTGACATGACCACCACCATCCGCCGCCTGCTCGACCTCACCGTCGAAGAGCACACGCTCACCGTCCCTCTCGTCTGGGGAGATCCGGCCGACACCCGCACGATCGATGTCTTCGCCCGCGTCGTCGCACGCGAGGGCGGCGAGCGACTCCCCTATCTGGTCTTCCTGCAGGGCGGCCCCGGTCACGAGGCTCCGCGCCCGTTCCACTCGTCCACCTCCCCGGCCTGGCTCGATGAGGCACTCGCGCACTATCGGGTCGTGATGCTCGATCAGCGAGGCACCGGGCTGTCGACGCCGGTCGGAGACGCCGACCTCGAACGAGGCTCCGCCGAGGTCGCCGAGTACCTCACCCATCTGCGCGCGGATTCGATCGTCCGCGACTGCGAGGCGATGCGCGAGCACCTCGCGGCCGAGACGTGGAGCGTTCTGGGCCAATCCTTCGGGGGCTTCACGACCCTGGCCTACCTGTCCACCGACGCGGACTCGATCGCCGACGTCTTCATCACCGGTGGACTCAGCACGGTCGACCGGCACCCCGACGAGGTCTACGCGCTCTGCTACGACAAGATGCGCTCGGCCTCCGAGCGGTACTACCGTCGGTTCCCCGAGCACCGCGACGCCATGCGCCGCCTGGTCGATCGTGCAGGGGCGGGCGATATCGTGCTCCCCGACGGTGAAGTGGTCTCCCCGTCACGGCTGCGTTCCGTGGGTTCCGCGCTCGGTACGAACGACGGGTGGCAGACCGTGTGGTCGCTGCTCGAGCGCGATCCCGCGTCGAACGCCTTCCGCCACGACCTGATGCACGCGATGCCGTACGGCGGCCGCAACCCTCTCTACTTCGCCTTCCACGAGTCGAGCTACGCGAGCGGGCACGCCACACAGTGGTCGGCGGAACGCACCGAGCCCCAGGACTTCCGCGACGACGTCACCCTGTTCACGGGCGAGCACATCCGACGCGAATGGACCGAGACGGTGCCGGCATTCCAGCCGTGGCGTGACGTCACGCTCGCGCTGGCGGAGTTCGAGTGGCCGCGGATCTACGACGACGTCGCCATCGCCACCTCCGGTGCGACGGGTGCTGCCGCGGTGTACGTGAACGACGTCTACGTGCCGATGGAGTACTCGCTCGAGACCGCTCAGCTGCTGCCCGGCGTGAAGCTCTGGGTGACCAGCGAGCACGAGCACAACGGTGTGCGCTCCGGTCCTGTGCTGACCCACCTCTTCGACCTCGCGCACGGTCGCCGCATCCGCTGAGGCTCCTCTTCCGGAATCATCCTGCAGGCGGATGCCCACGCGGCACGCGCCGAATAGCCTGGACTCATGGCCGACACCCTCGGGATGCTCCTCACGATCGCGATCCTCCTCGTCGTCGTGATCGCGATCGTCGTCGTGATCGTGGCGACCTACGCGAAAGCACCTCTCGAGAAGAAGTACGAGAGTGCCGGCGGCGGGATGGGCGGATCGTTCGAGGCGGTCTGGATGCCCTCGGCGCATGAGGCCGGCCTGGAACGCGACCGGCAGACCACGCGTACTGCTCCCGCGCCCTCTGCCGGCGACCCTCACAGCAGAATCGACGGCGAACGCATCGTGATCGACATCTGACGCTCGCCACCGTACGACGAAGGCCCCATGTTCCGAGGAACACGGGGCCTTCGAGTGCGGCGATCGTTACTTGGTCGATCCGCCGAAGCCCTTGAAGCGCTGGTTGAACTTCTCGACACGGCCGGCCGAGTCCATGATGCGCTGCTTGCCCGTGTAGAACGGGTGCGAAGCCGACGAGATCTCGACGTCGATGACGGGGTACTCGACGCCGTCGAGCTCGATGGTCTTGTCGCCCGTCACGGTCGAACGGGTGAGGAACGTCTCTCCCGAGCCCAGGTCGCGGAACACGACAGCCTTGTACTCGGGGTGAATGTCAGTCTTCATGGGATTCCTTAGTTGCTGCCCTGGATTGTGCCAGGGACGAGGGAAGTCTGCGGTGCAGAGAGCACCAAGGATCGATTCTATCAGATCGTGATCAGGATGCCGCGCGCGCGGCGTAGCGGCCGTCTTCGCCGGTGAGCACGATGGGCATGCCGAACGTCTCGGTCAGCGTTTCGGCCGTGAGCGTCTCGGCGACGGGGCCGGCGGCGACGATGCGCCCCTCGCGCATCAGCAGCACGTGCGTGAAGCCCACGGGGATCTCCTCGACGTGATGGGTGACCATCAGCATCGCGGGGGTGGTCGGCGACGAGGCGTAGCCGCTCAGCAGAGCCAGCAGCTCTTCGCGCGACCCCAGGTCGAGCGAAGCGGTCGGCTCATCGAGGAGGAGCAGCTCGGGGTCCGTCATGACGGCCCTGGCGATCTGCACGCGCTTCTGCTCGCCGTCGCTCAGCGTGCCGAACGTGCGGTCCGCCAGGTGCTCGAGACGCCAGTCGCCCAGCACGCGCAGTGCGCGGCGCTCGTCGATGTCCTCGTAGTTCTCGTTCCAGCGGCCGAGCACCGAGTACGCGGCGGTGAGGACGGTGTTCAGCACCGTCTCGTCGCGGGGTACGCGCTTCGCCATCGCCGACGAGGCGAAGCCGATGCGCGGACGCACCTCGAACACGTCGGTTCGACCGAGGGTCTCCCCCAGCACCGTCACGGTTCCGGAGGTCGGGTGCATGAGCGTGTCGGCCAACTGAAGCAGTGTCGTCTTGCCGGCGCCGTTGGGTCCGAGGATCACCCATCGCTGATCGTCGTCGACCTGCCAGGTCACGTGATCGATGATGTTGCGGCCCTCACGGCGCACGACGACGTCGGTGAATTCCAGAGCGCTCGACATGCCTCCAGCCTATCGGCTCAGGAGGTCAGCTCCGCGTACAGCGCGCGCGTGGTGTCGGCGATCGCCCCCCAGCTGAACTCGTCCCGCGCACGCTCTCGCCCGGCTTCGCCGTACGCCCGCGCACGCTCCGGGTCGGAGGTCACCTCCGTCAGCACTCCGGCCAGATCGGCGATGTAGCGTTCGGGGTCGACGGGCGTACCCGTGCCGTCCTGCAGCTGCTCGATCGGCACGAGCCGTCCGGTGACGCCGTCGGCGACGACCTCGGGGATGCCGCCGGTCGCCGTGCCGACGACCGCGGCCCCGCAGGCCATCGCCTCGAGGTTCACGATGCCGAGCGGCTCGTAGACCGACGGGCACACGAAGGTGGTCGCGGCGGTGAGGATCGCCGAGAGCTCGTCGCGCGGCAGCATCCGTTCGATCCAGACGACACCGTCGCGGGTCTGCTGCAGGAGCTTCACACCCTCCTGCACCTCCGCCATGATCTCGGGGGTGTCCGGGGCTCCGGCGCACAGGACGAGCTGCACCTCGGGCGGGAGCAGACGAGCGGCCTGCAGCAGATAGGGCAGCCCCTTCTGCCGGGTGATGCGCCCGACGAAGACGACGGACGGGCGCGCTGGGTCGATCCCGACGGATTCCAGGAAGGCGGGGTTGTGCACCGGGCGCCACCGCTCGACGTCGATCCCGTTGTGGATCACGCGCACCTTGGCCGGGTCGACTGAGGGGTAGCTGCGGAGAATGTCGGCGCGCATCCCCGCACTGACCGCGATGACCGCTGCCGCGTTCTCGTAGGCGAGCTTCTCGATGCCGCTCGACACCGCGTATCCCCCGCCGAGCTGCTCGGCCTTCCACGGGCGCAGCGGCTCGAGGCTGTGCGCGGTGAGCACATGAGGAATCCCGTGGAGCTGCGAGGCGATGTGCCCGGCGAAGTTCGCGTACCAGGTGTGGCTGTGCACGAGGTCGGCGTCGGAGATCGCCGCGACGATCTCGAGATCGGTGCCGAGCGTCTGCAGCGCGGCGTTCGCGGAGGCGAGTTCAGAAGGGGTCCGATAGGCGAAGGTGCCCACCTCGTCGCGAGGAGAACCGAAGGCTCGAACCTGTACATCGATATTCTGCCGCAGCGCCGTGACGAGCTCGGCGACGTGGACGCCGGCGCCCCCGTAGATCTCCGGCGGGTATTCCTTCGTGATCATCTCGACGCGCATGTCTAGACGGTAGTGACTCAGTTGTCCAGATGCTAGTTCGCCGGGCCGATTCGCCTCTATGGTTGGTGCATGTCCGCACCAAAGAAGATCTTCGGCATCATCCTCGCCGGCGGCGAGGGAAAGCGTCTCATGCCTCTCACGGCTGATCGCGCGAAACCTGCAGTGCCCTTCGGCGGACAGTACCGATTGATCGATTTCGCGATCTCGAACCTCATAAACTCCGGCCTTCGCCAGATCGTCGTCCTCACGCAGTACAAGTCGCACAGCCTCGACCGCCACATCTCGCAGACGTGGCGCATGTCGGCTCTGCTCGACTCGTACGTGACGTCAGTTCCCGCACAGCAGCGACTCGGCAAGCGCTGGTTCTCCGGCTCCGCCGACGCGATCCTTCAGAGCCTCAACCTGATCAACGACGAGAAGCCCGACATCGTGGTCGTGATCGGTGCCGATCACGTCTACCGCATGGACTTCCGCCAGATGCTCGAAGCCCATATCGAATCCGGCGCGAAGGCCACGGTTGCCGGCATCCGTCAGCCCCTCGCGATGGCCTCGCAGTTCGGTGTGATCGATGCGGACACCGAGACAGGACGCATCAAGCAGTTCCTCGAGAAGCCGACCGACATCGCGGGCCTCGAGGACTCGCCTCACGAGGTGCTCGCCTCGATGGGCAACTACATCTTCGACGCAGACGCTCTGATCGCCGCCGTCGAAGCCGACGGCGAATCGCCGACCTCCGGGCACGACATGGGTGGCGACATCGTGCCGTACTTCGTCGACCGCGGCGAGGCCGGGTACTACGACATGAAGCAGAACGACGTCCCCGGTTCCTCTCCCCGCGATCGCTCGTACTGGCGGGACGTGGGCACGATCGACTCCTTCTTCGACGCCCACATGGATCTGATCTCCACGCTTCCGATCTTCAACCTCTACAACATGGAGTGGCCGATCCACTCGCAGGCGGTGAACTCACCGCCCGCCAAGTTCGTGCGCGATTCGGTGGGCCGCATCGGAAACGCGATCGACTCGATCGTGTCGCTCGGATCCGTGCTCTCGGGCACCCACCTGGAGCGCAGCGTCGTGGGCCCCTGGACGCTCGCCGGCGGCGGCTCGACCATCACCGACTCCGTGGTCTTCGACGGGGTGAGAGTCGGTGCGGGCTCTCGCGTCCATCGTGCGATCCTCGACAAGAACGTGGTCCTCGCCGACGGCGCGACAGTGGGCGTCGATCGAGAGCGAGATCTCGCCCGAGGCTTCACCGTGACGGAATCCGGCATCACTGTGGTCGGCAAGGGCCTGTTCATCGAACGCTGACCGCGCCGTCGCGAATCGCGCCGCGCGTCGACCGTCACGGCTGTCGATAGGCTCTGAGGCGTGACTTCCGCGCGCTTCCTCGTCGTACTCGATGCCGATTCCACCCTCATCCGCAACGAGGTGATCGAACTGATCGCCGACGAGGCCGGACGACGTGCAGAGGTGCAGGCCGCGACCGAGGCCGCCATGCGCGGCGAGATCGACTTCGCGGCGAGCCTGCGCTCACGCGTGGCCGCTCTCGCGGGCGTGCCCGTGTCCGGTCTCGCCCGGGTACGCGCCCGCATCGAGCCGACCCCCGGCGTGCGCGCGCTCACGGCCGCCGTCCATGAGCGCGGCGGTGTCGTCGGCGTCGTCTCGGGCGGCTTCCACGAGATCCTCGATGACGTCGCCCCGGAGCTCGGCGTCGACCGCTGGCGCGCGAACCGCCTCGAGGTCGCAGACGGTGCCCTCTCCGGCCGAGTCGACGGTGAGATCGTCGACGCCGCCGCCAAGGCCGCGTCGCTGCAGGCCTGGGCGGACGAGCTCGGAGTACCGCGCCACGCGACGATAGCGATCGGCGACGGCGCCAACGATCTGCAGATGATGTCGGTCGCCGGGCTCGGACTCGCGTTCAACGCGAAGCCGGCCGTGCGTGCCGCCGCGAGTCTGGTCATCGGCCCCCAGGATCTGTCCGAGGTCATCGCACTGCTTCCGTAGCGTATGTCCGTGGCCCGGTCTAGCGTCGGGACATGGACATCATCCTCATCCCGGGCCTCTGGCTCGATGCCTCCAGTTGGAGCGACGTGGCCGCAGATCTCGAGCGCGCCGGTCACACCGTGCATCGGTTGACGATGCCCGGCGTCGGTGCCTCTGCCGCCGACTCATCCGAGATCGGCATCTCCGAGTGGGTCGACGCCGCCGTGACCGCGGTCGACGCGGTCGGCGGGCCTGTCGTGGTGGTCGGGCACAGCGGTGGCGGCAACGTCGCCTGGGGCGTCGCCGACGCGCGCCCCGACGTCGTGACCCGAGCCGTGTTCGTCGACACCGTGCCGCCGCCGTCAGGGTTCGGCATCAGCGAGTTCGAGGTGGTCGACGGCGTCATCCCCTTCCCCGGCTGGGACTACTTCCCGGCCGAAGACGTCGACGATCTCGACGAAGAGACTCGCGCTCGCACCGCGCCCCTCACCCGAAGCGTGCCGGCCAGGGTGCCCACAGACGAGATCACGCTCGGCCCCGGGGCTCGGCATTCCGTCGCCGTGACGCTGCTCATGGGCGGCATGGACCGAGAGACGCTCGAATCAGAGCTCGAGCAGTGGGGCCCGTACGCCGATGAGTTCCGGGCGATCGCCGACGCCGAGGTCGTGCGCATCGGCTCAGGTCACTGGCCGCAGTTCTCGGTGCCGAGCAGGCTGGCCGACCTCATCGATGCGGCGGTCACGCGCCGCTGAGGCAGTGCCCTGCGCTCGACTCAGTGCCCCATCCCGAGTCCGCCGTCCACCGGGATGACGGCGCCGGAGATGTAGCCCGCGTCGTCCCCGGCGAGCCAGGTGACGACGCCGGCGACCTCGTCGGGAGTCGCGAAGCGGCCAGCCGGGATGTTCGCCTTGTACTGCTTCTGCGTCTCTTCGGGGAGCTCCGCCGTCATGTCGGTCTCGATGAACCCGGGCGCGACGACATTCGCCGTGATGCCACGCCCGCCGAGCTCGCGCGTGAGCGAGCGGGCGAAGCCCACGAGCGCGCTCTTCGACGCCGAGTAGTTCACCTGGCCCGCCGAGCCGTACAAGCCGACGACGCTGGAAATCAGGATCACGCGGCCGAAGCGCGCACGGAGCATCCCCTTAGAGGCGCGCTTGACGACGCGGAAGGTGCCGCCGAGGTTGGTCGCGACGACGCTGTCGAAGTCGTCCTCGCTCATCCGCAGCAGAAGGGTGTCCTTGGTGATGCCCGCGTTCGCGACGACGACCTCGACCGGTCCGAGCTGCTGCTCGACCTCGGTGAACGCGGCGTCGAGAGCTGCGGCGTCCGTGACATCAGCGCGGACCGTCAGCGTGCCTTCGGGGCCTTCACCGCTGCGCGCCGTCACGGCGACGCGGTATCCGTCGCGGACGAATCGTTCGGCGATCGCACGGCCGATGCCACGGTTGCCGCCGGTGACGAGGACGACGCGAGAACTCATTTTCCACTCCTGATCTGGCCGGTGAGGGTCGGGGCCGGGTCGTCATCGATCCTACCGATGATGCCGTGACCCGACCGTGTTCGCGTTTGACAGTCCCGGCCCCGACTGGGACGCTGATCTCGACGAAAGGCATCACCGTGAGCGACAACAGCATCTCCACCCCTCCGGGCGGACAGCAGCCGACGCCGCCCCCGGCTCCGCCCCTCGCCCCCGCGCCGCCCGCAGCGCCCTACCGTTCGGGCCCCGCGGCTCCACAGTCTCCGTCGTACCCCGGTGCCACGCAGCCGACGCAGTCCTACCCCGGGGCTGCTCCGTCGTTCGCATCGGGACAGCAGGCCTACGGCGCGGCACCGGCACCGGCACCACAGGCCTACGGCGCGGCTCCGGCACAGCAGGCCTACGGCGCCGCAGCCATCCAGCCCTACGGTGCAGCCCCGCAGCAGTACGGTGCTCCTGCGTCCGGTCAGCCCGGTGCCGGATATCCGACCTATGCCGCTCCGGTCTATCCCCCCGCGCGCCCGGCGAGCGGGCTCGCCGTCACCTCCCTCATCTGCGGCATCGCGGGCGTCGTCCTCTTCTGGGCGCTCATCCCGCTGCTCGCGTCGATCGTCGCCGTCATCACCGGCCACATGGCGCTGCGCCAGACCAAGGCGAACCCGGCGATCGGTGGTCGCGGAATGGCCTTCGCCGGTCTGATCATGGGCTACATAATGGTCGGCTTCCTGGTCATCACGATCGTCATGACCATCATCAGCTTCGTGTTCTTCGGCGCCTTCACGCTGCCGTTCATCTTCTCCTCCTGACTCTCGCTCGAGGCGCGACAGGGCGCGCCGTCGTGCCCGCACCGGCGTAGGCTGGTGTCATCGTGAAGAGCAAGCACCCGGTCCCTGCTGTCACCTCCCTGCCGCAGTCGCCGCAGGACGAGGCAGACCATCGTGTGCGCCGGTACGTCCTCACGATGGCGATCAGAATCGTGTGCTTCGCATTGATGATGTTCGTCCAGCCCTACGGCTGGTACACCTGGGTCTTCGCTCTCGCTGCGGCCGTGCTGCCCTATATCGCGGTCGTCTTCGCGAACGCCGGCAGCGACAGCACCGACACCACCGCAGAGTCGCCGGTGCAGGAGCTCGAAGCTCCCGCGCCGGCCGAGACGCTCCCGGTCGCACCGGAGGCCGCCCCCGGTGTGTTCACCATTCACGAAAGCCGCCAGGATCGCGAGTGAGTGGACTGGAGTGTTCGCGGGCCGGATGCCGGAACGCCGCGACCATGCAGGTGGTGTGGCGCAATCCGCGCATCCACGCCGCTGACCGCGAGAAAATCTGGCTCGCCTGCGCCGAGCACGTCGGCTTCCTTCGCGATTACCTGGCAGCAAGGGATTTCCCCGTGACCGTGAGAGATGGTGTCCCCTCATGAGTGCCCGAATGGGTCGATGGACCGTGTACGTGCTGATCGCGATCGGCTTCGCGATCGCCTGCGCTGTCCTGTCCAACTGGCAGTTCGACCGGAACGAGACCAGATCCGAGCAGATCGCTCTGGTCGAGAAGAACTACGACGCGGATCCCGTACCGCTCGCCGATCTCATCGGCACCGATGGATCACTCGACCCCGATGATGTGTGGCACCCGATCGTTCTCACCGGCGAGTACGTCGCCGACGAGCAGCTCCTCGTCCGCAACCGCCCGCACGGCGGCACGAGCGCTTTCGAAGTGCTGGTGCCGTTCCGCGACGTCGATGGCCGCGTGTTCATCGTCGACCGAGGGTGGGTGCCTCCAGGCGACGGTGACTCCCCCGACGCGGTTCCTGCTCCCCCGGCGGGCGAGGTCGAGGTCATCGTGCGACTGCGTCCGGGCGAACAGCTTCCGGCATCCGGACGAGGCGCGCCCGAGGGCCAGGTGCCGACGATCAACCTGCCATCGATCGCCGAGCTGGTCGACGGCGACGTGATCACCAGCGCTTACGGGCAGATCGTCAGCGAGAAGCCGGCAGGAGAAGGCACGCTGGGCGGCTTCGACTCCCCCACCGACGACCCGGGTCCGCACCTGTCCTACGCGATCCAATGGATCCTGTTCGCGCTCATGGGCTTCGTGTTCATCGGCTACATCATCCGCACCGAGATCGTGAAGCACCGTGAAGAGGTCGAGGGCGTGCCCGCTCCGATCACGAAGTCTCGGCGCCGCGACAAGGATGCGGATGTCGAGGACGAGCTCCTCGACGCGCGCTGACACGCCTCAGTCCCACGGCATCGGCTTCTCGGGCAGACGAGAACTGTCATCAGGCAGGTGCGGGAGCTCCGCCCCGCCTGCTCGGATGCAGAGCCAGCGCAGTTCGCCGGCGCTGTCGGCTCGAGCACGCCAGGTACGGGCGACGCCTTGGCCGACGCGGATCACGGTGCCCGGACCGACTTCGACCACTTCGTCGTCAAGTCCCATCTGTCCTCGACCGTCGAGGAAGACGTAGAGCTCTTCGACGCGTGAGTGGACGTGCCAGTAGCCGGCCTCTTCGCCAGGGGCCAGAGCGTTCGCGGTGAGGCCGATGTACTGCATCGTCAGCTCGTGATCGACGACCCGGCGTCCGTCACGCGAACGCGCCGCGTCGAACCCTCCATGATGCTGGCGCCACTCGTCGAGGGCACCGATCTCGACGACCTCGAAGCCCTTCACGCTCCACAGCCCTCCGTCAGCTGTTCCGCGGCTCCGGCGATGAGCGTTCGCGTCCAACTCCCCTCCGTCGCGTCGTAGACGACACGTGTATGACGTCGGTCTCTCGATCCCTGCCAGAACTCGACCCTGCTCGGGATCAGTCGCCAGAGCGTCCAGTCGCCGGCCGCGATGTCGGCACGCGCGGATGCGGAGCGCGCGGCGAGATCGGCCGCGCTCTCCTCGGCCGTGGCCTCTTCGACGCGTCCGCGCACTCGTACAGCACGCACCTGGGGCTGCCACCAGAAGTTCAACGCCGCCGCGGGTACGGCGGCGAGCTGCGCGCCCTTTCGGGAAGATCTCGTGCTGGCGAAAGCCCACCCGCGCTCGTCGATCCCCTTCAGGATGAGCGTGCGGGCATCGGGAACGCCGTCCGCATCCACGGTCGCGAGGGTGACGGTGTGCGGCTCCGCCACTCCGGCGTCGGATGCCTCGCGCAGCCAGCTGGCGAAGAGCGCGCTCGGTTCATCGGGCAGCGCACCGAGATCCCAGACCGGGGCGACCCCGGTGAGAGCGTGCCTGCCTTTCAACCACTCATTGAGCGCGAGAAGGTCCAGTTCCTGTTCGTCCGTCACGCTATCGACTATGCCACCGACCGAGGACGGCGCAGGTCAGGCGAGCTCGATGAGGTCCTGGTACTCCTGGCTCCAGAGATCCTCGACGCCGTCCGGCAGGATCAGCACGCGCTCGGGATTGAGCGACTGCACCGCTCCCGGGTCGTGCGACACGAGCACGACAGCGCCCTCGTAATGCGCGAGAGCACCGAGGATCTCCTCGCGCGACGCGGGGTCGAGGTTGTTCGTGGGCTCGTCGAGCAGCAGCAGGTTCGCGGATGAGACCACGAGGGTCGCCAGGGAGAGACGGGTCTTCTCGCCTCCGGAGAGCACGCCGGCGGGCTTCAGCACGTCATCGCCCGTGAACAGGAACGAGCCGAGCACCCTGCGCGCTTCCATCTCGGTGATGTGCGGTGCGGCCGACACCATGTTCTCGAGGACCGATCGATTCACATCGAGGTTCTCGTGCTCCTGCGCGTAGTACCCGACCTTCAGGCCGTATCCCGGCTCGAGCTGACCGGTGTCGGGCTGGTCGACGCCCGCGAGCATGCGCAGCAGGGTCGTCTTTCCGGCACCGTTGAGTCCGAGTACGACGACCTTGGAGCCGCGGTCGATCGCGAGGTCGACGTCGGTGAAGATCTCGAGCGACCCGTAGGACTTCGAGAGTCCGGTCGCCATCATCGGGGTCTTGCCGCAGGGAGCCGGCTTCGGGAAGCGCAGCTTCGCCACCCGGTCTTCCTGGCGGACGTCATCGAGGCCTGCGAGCAGCTTGTCGGCACGCGCGATCATCTGATGAGCGGCAGCGGCCTTCGACGCCTTCGCACCGAAGCGGGCCGCCTGCAGCTGCAGGGTCGTGGCCTTCTTCTCAGCGTTGGCGCGTTCCTTCTTGCGGCGCTCTTCGTCGGCCACCCGCTGACGCAGGTAGTTCTTCCAGTTCATGTTGTAGGTGTCGATGATCTGGCGGTTCGCGTCGAGGTAGAAGACGCGGTTGACGGTCTCGCCGACGAGTTCGACATCGTGACTGATCACGATCAGCCCGCCCTTGTAGTTCTTGAGGAACTCACGCAGCCACACCACACTGTCGGCGTCGAGGTGGTTGGTCGGCTCGTCGAGGATCATCGTCTCGGCATCGGAGAACAGGATGCGGGCCAGCTCGATGCGACGGCGCTGACCACCGGACAGCGTCGACAGCGGCTGGTCGAGGATGCGGTCGGGCAGCGACAGGTTGTTCGCGATGGATGCCGCCTCAGCCTCAGCCGCGTACCCGCCCTGCCCCTCGAACTCCTCGGTCAGGCGCGCATAGCGCTTCATCGCCTTCTCGGCGACCGCGGGGTCGTCTGATCCCATCGCGAGTGCCGCTTCGTTCATCCCGAGGTTGAGCTGACCGAGTCCGCGCGCGTCGAGGATGCGGGTACGTGCGAGGTCTTCGGGGTTGCCCGAACGGGGATCCTGCGGCAGGTAGCCGAGCTCGCCCGACCGGGTCACGCTGCCGCCCGACGGGAGCACGTCACCCGCGAGCACCTTGGTGAGCGTGGTCTTGCCTGCGCCGTTGCGGCCGACGAGACCGATCTTGTCTCCGTCGCTCACACGGAACGACACATTCTCCATCAGGAGGCGTGCGCCCACGCGGATCTCGAGTTCGTGCACGGCAAGCACAGCAGGATGTCCGTTCGTTCAGGGGGAATCGGCCGAGCGGCCAAACTCCCAGTATAGATCGCTCGGCTGGGTGTTCAGTCGACGCACGGCGTTCAGTCGAAGTAGAGACCGTGGTGCAGATGGCATCCCGGATTGAACCCGGCTGAGCACTCGGGACACCCCTGCGCGTCGAGATAGGCGTGAATACTCAGCAGCGACCCGCACACACCGCACAGGACCGCCTGCGACGCGCGCTCACGGCGTCCCCACTGCCGCGCCTCATGACCGGCGACCGCCTCGTGGCAGAGATGGCACGGATACCACTCACCGCAGCAGGCGAACTCGATCGCGATGACGTCGAGCGCACCGCGATAGTGCTCGCAGCGCGTCTCGCCATCGACCACGAGCCCATGCACCGTGATCCCGCCGACGCGTATCGGGCGGTCGACTGATCTACCTCTCAGGGTGGATGCGGTCGATACCTCAGGGTGATGCCCCACGTGCCACCTGCTTCCTAGCCTTCTGGGGTGGATGTTATCAACGAGCTCATCATGCAGACCGTCGCCTCGCCCTGGCTGTACGTCGTGCTGCTCGCGGTGACCGTCATCGACGGGTTCTTCCCACCGGTGCCGAGCGAGACCGTCCTGGTCGCCGCAGCGGCGGTGCTGGCGTCGACGGGCGAACTCTGGGCTCTGATCCCCCTGGGTCTGGTCGCTGCACTGGGCGCCGCGATCGGCGACAACATCGCCTTCGCGCTCGGACGGCGCCTCGGCACCACGCGATGGGCCTGGATGCGTCGCCCCCGGGTGGCGGCCGCATTCACTCACGCCGAACGCGCACTCGAGCAGCGCAGCGCCGCCCTCATCCTGGGTGCCCGCTACATCCCGGTCGGTCGGGTCGCCGTGAACATGTCCGCCGGCGCCCTCCGATTCTCATGGCGGCGGTTTCTGCCCCTGAGCGTCGTGGCCGGCATCAGCTGGAGTGCGTTGAGCCTCACCATCGGAATGCTCGCCGGCGCGTGGGTCAAGGAGCAGCCGCTTCTCAGCGCCGGGATCGGGATCGTCGTCGCACTCGTCATCGGACTGATCATCGACCGGGTCACGGCCGCCCGTCGGCGACGTGCACCCGTGGCGCAACTGGCAGGATGACAGGCATGGCACGTCGTCGATCGCGCACCCAGCGCGCTCCCCGCATCAGCCGCCGCACCGCCGCTCTGGCGGCACTCGGCGCTGCGTGCCTCGCGCTGTTCGCCGTGCTGGTGCCGATCCAGACCGTTCTCTCCGGCACTCCTCTCCCGCTGTCCTTCATCCTGGGCGCGGCCCTCTGCGGGTCGCCGCTGCTGGCGCTGGCCCACCCCCGATGGGCGATCGCGGCGTTCTGCGCGTCCGCCTTCACGCTTCCCCTGCTCGTCGTTCCGACGCTCGCGACCGAGTCACCGTGGCCGTGGTCGGTTCCCGCGCTGTTGACCTTCGTGCTCTTCGTCGGCGTCGTGACCTTCATCCACGGCGCCAGGTTCGGCGCCTTCCCTCTCGTGGTCGGCGTCGTCCTCTCTCTCACGGCTCCACTGCTGCGCCCCGAGACCGTCGCCACAGCGCCCACGGCCGGCAGCGTGACCGCCGACCTCATCGTCACCACCTCCGTGACCGCGGCGATGTTCCTGGTCGCCATCCTGGTCGCCGGCCGGATGCGCGTGTCGGCCGAGCTCACGCGGGAGCGCGAGCACTCCGCGCTCGAGGAATCCCGCCGCGGACTCGTCGAGGAGCGCACCCGGATCGCGCGTGAGCTCCATGACGTGATCGCGCACAGCATGTCGGTGATCCAGGTGCAGGCCTCCACTGCGCGATACCGCCTTCCCGAGATCGGCGACGCCGCGTCCACCGAGTTCGACAGCATCGCAGCGACCGCACGGGAGTCCCTCACCGAGATGCGACGGATGCTCGGCGTCCTGCGCACCGAGGATCAGACAGCCGAGCTCGCCCCGCAGCAGCGCATCGACGACATCCCCGCGCTCGTCGACACCATTCGACGCGCAGGAGTCACAGTCGGGCTGGAGATCACGGGCGCCGTCGCAGACGCACCGCAGGCCGTGCAGATCGCCGCGTTCCGGATCGCACAGGAGGCTCTGAGCAACGCCGTGCGGCACGCATCGGGCGCGCCGGTGACCGTCCGGGTGCAGGCGGATGCCGACGCGGTCCGCATCCGCGTGCGCAACGGGCGCGCCGCCGCTTCCCCTGCAGCGACCGGCGGCGGATACGGACTTCGCGGTATGCGCGAGCGCGTCGAGCTGCTCGGAGGCTCCTTCGCGGCCGAGCCGACCGCCGACGGCGGGTGGGAGGTGGCGGCGTCATTGCCACTCCGCGACCCTGATCCGCACACTGAAACGACTGCATCTCCTGAGGAGACCCCGTGACGATCAACGTCCTCATCGCCGACGACCAGGCCATGGTCAGAGCGGGCTTCGCGGCACTCCTCGACGCCCACGAGGGCATCCGCGTGTCAGGCCAGGCGGCCAACGGCGCCGAGGTCGTCACCCTCGCCGCCCGGCTCGACCCCGACGTCATCCTCATGGACGTGCGGATGCCGGAGCTCGACGGCATCGAGGCGACGCGGCGCATCCTCGGCCCCGGGTACCCCGCTGCCCACGTGCCCCGGATCCTCATGCTCACGACCTTCGACATCGACGACTACGTCTATGACGCCCTGGAGGCCGGCGCAAGCGGATTCCTGCTGAAGGACGCTCTCCCCGAAGAGCTCGTCCACGCCGTGCGAGTGGTCGCAGGCGGCGACGCACTGCTCGCGCCGAGCGTGACCCGGCGGATGATCGAGCAGTTCGCCGGCCGCCGGCCGCGCACGCCTCGTGCAGCCGCCGCTCTGGCCGACCTCACCGAACGCGAACGCGAGGTGCTGGTGCTGATCGGCCGCGGTCGATCCAACAGCGAGATCGCAGGAGACCTCTTCATCGCCGAGCAGACGGTCAAGACTCACGTCGGCAAGGTACTCGCCAAACTCGGGCTGCGCGACCGCGTGCACGCCGTGATCCTCGCGTACGACACCGGGCTCGTCGAGCCCGCGTCGTGAACACCACGGAGAGATCACCCCGCGGTAGGGGTGCGAACAGCCCCACGGGGTGATCCGGCACCCGACACCGTCTTCATACGCTCCTCGGACACCCCATCCGAGGAGGAACGATGGCCATCGTCGAGGCACCCCCGCTCACCGCTCTGCAGGCCCCGCTGCCGAGTGGTCGAGACTCCGCGATCGACTTCCTGCGCGCAGTCTGCGTCGTCGGCGTCGTTCTGCTGCACGCGATCATGGTGGGTGTCACCGTCGTCGACGGCGCCCCCGTCTTCGAGAATGCCAGCGACGGCGCCGGGTGGATCGTGCCGGTGAGCTGGATGCTGCAGGTCATGCCGTTGTTCTTCATCATCGGCGGGTTCGCGGGCTTCCTCGCCCAGCGGCGGCAGCGAGAGCGTGGCGGCACCGCATCCGGCTTCGTGGCCGCCCGTGTGCACCGGCTTCTCCGGCCGGCCGTGTTCGCGATCGCTATCGTGGGCATAGCGCTCGCAGTGCTGAGTCTCGCCGGTGTACCCGCCGAGTTCGTGACGGTCGCCGGGTTCCGCTACGGTCAGCCACTCTGGTTCCTCGGCGTCTTCCTGCTCTGCCAGGCACTGCTCCCGATGCTCGCGAGTGCCCATGACAGGGCACCGAAGTCGGCTCTGGCGGCGCTGGTGGCTGCATCACTCGCGGTCGACGGGCTCCGAGCACTGACAGGTGTCGACGGCCTGGGGTTCCTCAACCTCGCCTTCGTGTGGCTCGCCCTGCAGCAGATCGGATTCTTCCTCGCGGACGGAACGATCGAGCGGCTGAGCAGGCACTGCAGAGCCGCCTGTGGCGCAGTGGCGGCGACCGTGCTCGTCGCGACGTTCATGAGCGGCACCTACTCCCCCGACCTCATCGCGAACATCAACCCGCCCACCGGCGCGCTCCTGCTCGTCGGCGTCGTGCACCTGAGCGCTGTGTCGCTGTTCCGCGGCCGCATCGAGGCGTTCAGTCGACGCCCGCGAGCGGCGGCTTTCGCCGCGTTCGTCAACCGGCGCACCATGACGATCTACCTCTGGCACATGCCGGTGCTTCTCGGCATGGCCGGCCTCTCGGCTGTCGCGGCGCTGACGACGGGCCTGGCGCTCCCTGAGCCGAGCAGCATCGGATGGTGGCTCTCCCGTCCGCTCTGGCTCGCGACCGCGCTCACCCTCACCGCCGCGGTCGCGGTCGCGCTCACCCGTGTCGAGACCCGGCCGTCTCCCGTGCTGACGGAGTCGCCTCGCCGCGTGCTCGGCGCCGTGACAGTGGGACTCACCGCTGTCGTCCTGCTACTGCTGATCGGAACGACCGTGCTGACCGCGACCGTCGCCGTCTGCGGGATGCTCTGGGCACTTCGACTGGCTCGGCGCTCACACGAGACCGCGCGCGGCAAGAGCGTCGCCCACGTCGTCCGCGTGCCGTAGCGTGCGGACGAGAAGGGGCACGACGCCCCGGATGCCCAGCCGAGCACCTCGCGCCCGCTGCGTGTCACTGACCTCGTGGGCGAAGGATGCCACCACCGGAATCATCGTGATCGTGAGCGAGATCGCCATCGAGACGGCGTCAGCATCGACCCCGAGACGGCGCAGCGGAAGGAGCATCCGGTGCAGCACGCCGAGGAGATCACCCATTCGCGTCGTGATCGTGAGCAGAGAGGCGAGCAGCACGAGCGAGATGACGCGTGCAGTGCTGATCCAGGCCGCGAGCGGTGAGACGAAGATCCACAGTGCTGCTCCGAGGACGAGCACGAACCAGCGGAGGCGCCACGCCTCAGCGGCCAGCACGCGCATCGGCAGGCGGGCGAGGGCGAAGAGCGCGCAGACGCCGATCACCGTGACGCCGATGCTCCAGACATCATGCGGATAGGCGGACAGACCGATCGCGAGTGCGGCGAAGATCGCGAGCTTGGCTCCCGCAGACATCCGATGGACGACGCTCGCGCCCGGCCTGTACGTCTGGATCATCGGCACAGGTGCCGATACTCGGCGATCACGGCACCCGGCTCGCCTGCGGCCACGACAGCGCCGTCGTCGAACAGCACCGCGTGGTCGCAGCGTGCCGCGAGGTCGAGATCGTGGGTGACGATCACGACCTGCGCCGTCTGAGCGAGCAGGAGGTCTGCGATGCGCCGGGCATTGCGCAGATCGAGCAGGGTCGTCGGCTCGTCGGCGACGATCAGCTGCGGTTGGGCGATCAGCACCGATGCGAGTGCGAGGAGCTGTCTCTGACCACCGGAGAGGTCCGATGCCGCGACGAGCGCCCGATCCGCGAGTCCGTGCTCAGCGAGCGCATCGGCCACCCGCGCATCGATCTCCGCCCTGGGCAGGCCACGCAGTGACAGCGCGAGATCCTCGGCGGGCGTCGGCATCAGTATCTGGGCCTGCGGGTCGGTGAACACGAAGCCCACGCGGCGACGTAGCGCCGCGACGTCACGTCGCGTATCGAATCCGTGCACGCTCACCTGCCCCGACGTGGGCACGACGAGACCGTTCAGAAGCCGCGCGAAGGTCGACTTGCCCGATCCGTTCGCGCCGACGACCGCGATGCGCGGCGCCGTGAGATCGACGCTGATATCGCGAAGGATCCGTCGGCCCTCGCGCTCGACGGTCACCCCGTCGAGCGCGATGCGTGCGACGCTCGCGTCAGGCCGCACGGGCGGGCGCCGCCACGAGAGCTCTGTGAGCGCCGAAAGCCCTCGGGTATGCGCGCCGCAGCGCGAGCGTCAGCGCCACAGCCGCCGCGGCCTTGAGCAGATCGCCGGGCAGGAACACCAGGGCCGCCACGGCGGTCGACGTGAGGTCGAGGCCGAGGACCAGCGCGGTGACCGGGATCCCGCACAGATACACGACCAGGATGCCGCCGATCACTGTGCCGAGTGCGATGCGCCACCATGTGAGCCTGCCTCGGCGCACGATCAGTCCGATCACGACGACTCCGGCCACCCATCCGAGCAGGTACCCGGCCGTCGGACCGACGAACACCCCGAGGCCTCCGCGCCCTCCGGCGAGTACCGGAAGACCCACGGCCGCGAGAGCGAGCACGAGCAGGATCGAGAGCGGAGCGAGCCGAGGACCGAGGACGGCACCGGCGAGCATCACCCCGAGAGTCTGCGCGGTGATGGGCACACCACCGGGGATCGGTATCGTCACCATCCCGAGAACCACGATGAGGGCGGCGAAGATCGCTGCTCTGGCCAATTCGCGACCGAGGTCGCCTCGCTGCTGCGTCATATCCGACACCTTCCTGAACACTGTTCACCTGAACGGTGTTCACTATAGTGAGAAGATGAGCCCCGATCACAACTCGACCCGCCATGATCGCGATGGCGTCGCCCGGGCGGCCCTGGCGCTCCTCGACGAGGTCGGTCTCGCCGACCTCTCGATGCGCAGGATCGCGAGCAGGCTGGATGTCCAGCCGAGCGCGCTCTACTGGCACTTCACGAGCAAGCAGGAGCTGCTCGCCGATCTCGCCGACCGCATCACGTCGACCATCCCGCGGGATGACGCCGATGTGCTGACCACAGCGCGCAGCATCCGTGATGCCCTGTTCACCTATCGCGACGGCGCAGAGCTCGTACTCAGCACCTACGCACTGCAGCTCGGCTCCTCGCAGGCGCAGACCGCGCTCGAGGACTCCCTGCACCGCGTCGGAGCCGAGGACTCCCACGAGCGGGCGGTCGCCCTCCTGCACTTCATCCTCGGTCACGCGACGCTCGTGCAGCAGCGCATGCACGCCGACAGCCACGGCGCGCTCCCCGCAGGCGACGCGGTCGACGTCACCGCGGGGCTGGATCGGATCTTCGACCTCGGAGTGACAGCGCTGGCGAGAGGCACGGTCGACCACGAGGCGGGCGACCGACGGCTCAAGTGACGCCGTCGCCTACCGCGTCTTCACCTCCGCGCGATCACCTCTGAACGAGCGCCGCGATGCGCTCGACGGCTTCGGTGATGATCTCGGGGCTCGTACCGAAGTTCAGACGCACATAGCCCGCTCCTTCGTCTCCGAAGGCCGGGCCGAAGTGCAGCGCGACCCTGGCCTCCTTGAGGATTCGGCGCGCCGGATTCTCACCCCATCCGAGGCCGGAGAGGTCGATCCAGGCGAGGTAGCCCGCATCCGGAATCCGATAGCGCGCCTCGGGCAGGGTCGATGCCAGCAGATCCTCGAGAAGCACTCGATTCGCATCGAGCGTCCTCAGCAGTCCGTCGAGCCACTCGTCGCTCTCCTCCGAGAACGCGGCGACCGCGGCCAGAAGACCGAACTGCCCGGTACGCCAGACGACCTCGATCGGCAGGCCGCGCACGACCTCGCTCGTGGCGTCGGAAGCCGTCACCATCAGGGCGCATTTGAGGCCGGCGAGATTGAACGCCTTGCTGGCGCTGACGACCGCGAATCCGACCCGCTCGGCCGCCTCGCCGGTGTCGAGGAACGGCGTGAAGCCGGTGCCGGGCTGCGCGAGCGGCGCGTGGATCTCGTCGGAGATCACGGACGCGCCGAACTCGTCGGCGATCTCGGCCAGCGCGGCGAGAGAGTCGCGGCTGTGGACCGTCCCCGTCGGGTTGTGCGGGTTGCAGAGCAGCATCGCGGTCGCGCCGTCCTCGAACGCGGCACGGATGCCGTCGAGGTCGAGCTCCCACGCCGTGCCCGTGTCACGCAGCGGAACACGCGACACCTCGGCGCCGGCCTCGGAGACCAGATCGTAGAACGGCGGATACACGGGAGGAGTGACGACGACGCGCTCCCCGGGCTGGGTGACGCGACGGAGGATCTCCACGATGCCCATGCTGACGTCAGCGGTACTGCGCATGCGCGCAGGATCGACGTCCCATCCGAAGCGTCGCCGGGCGAATGCCGCGTAGGCGGAAGGCAACGGCGTCCGCGACGCGATGTACCCGGTGTCCCCCGTCTCGACGGCGCGGTGGAGCGCCGCCGAGATCTCGGGTGCGAGGGCAAAGTCGGTCTCCGCGACGAACAGCGGAAGCACATCGGCGGGATACTCCCGCCACTTCTCGCTGCTCCGCTCGCGGAGCTCGGCCAGAGGCAGAGCCTTGACCTCGAGCATCCTCAGATGGCGAAGCCGAGGGCGCGCATCATGTCGCGGCCGTCGTCGGTGATCTTCTCCGGACCCCACGGCGGCATCCACACCCAATTGATGCGGAAGCGGTCGACGACGCTGTCCAGAGCCTGTGCGGTCTGGTCTTCGAGGACGTCGGTCAGGGGGCAGCCGGCACTGGTCAACGTCATGTGGATGACGAGAGCGTCGTTCTCGTCATCCCACGCGAGGTCGTAGATGAGGCCGAGGTCGACGACGTTGATCCCGAGCTCCGGGTCCATGACGTCTTTGAGTGCCTCGGTGACCTCGTCGTACTTCTGGTCCGTGAGGGTGGCTGTCATGCCGATCAGCCTACGCCTCGATGGGGGCTGCGGGGTCGAGGAAACGGTCGTATCCCTCGTCCTCGAGCCGGTCTGCGAGCTCAGGGCCGCCCTCTTCGACGATCTTGCCCGCGACGACGACATGCACGAAATCGGGACGGATGTAGCGGAGGATGCGCGTGTAGTGCGTGATCAGCAGGACGCCGAGGCCGGTCGACTCCTTGGCACGGTTGACGCCCTCGGAGACGATCTTCAGCGCGTCGACGTCGAGACCGGAGTCGGTCTCGTCGAGGATCGCGAACTTCGGCTTGAGCACCTCGAGCTGGAGGATCTCGTGACGCTTCTTCTCGCCACCCGAGAAGCCCTCGTTGACGTTGCGCTGCGCGAACTTCGGGTCCATACGGAGGTTCGCCATGGCCGCCTTGACGTCCTTGGTCCAGCCGCGGATCGCGGGCGCTTCGCCGTCGAGAGCCGTCTTGGCGGTGCGGAGGAAGTTCGTCACCGTGACGCCAGGGATCTCGACCGGGTACTGCATGGCGAGGAACAGTCCGGCGCGAGCGCGCTCGTCGACGCTCATCTCGAGCACGTCCTGGCCGTCGAAGGTGATCGAGCCCGAGGCCACCGTGTACTTCGGGTGTCCGGCGATCGTGTAAGCGAGCGTCGACTTGCCCGAGCCGTTGGGGCCCATGATCGCGTGCGTCTCACCGGTGTTCATGGTGAGGTTGATGCCGTTGAGGATCGGGGTGGTGCCAGCATCCGTCTCGACCGTCACGTACAGGTCGCGGATTTCAAGAACAGACATTCAGACTTCCTTCGTCACAGTCGGGTCGATGAGCACGTCGTCGCCGTCGATCTCGACGACGTAGACCGGAACGGGCTCATAAGCGGGGAGATTCTGGGGCTTGCCGGTGAGCAGCGAGAACGCCGAGCCGTGGGCCCAGCATTCCACCGTGTCACCCTCGACGAAGCCCTCGGCGAGAGAGATGTCGCCGTGCGTGCAGGTGTCTCCGATGGCGTGGATGACGCCTTCGGAGTCCTTGATCACGGTGATCGGCACGCCGTTCGGCTCGACACGGATCGGCATGTCCTGCTCGAGTTCCGCGACGCCGCACACGCGCTCGGCGCTCACGCGTTCACCTCGGCGAGCTCCGTCTCGATAGCGTCGAGCAGCTCGGTCTCCAGAGCCGGGATGCCCAGGCGCTGGACGATGTCGGTGAGGAATCCGAGCACCACGAGACGGCGGGCTTCCTCTTCGCTGATGCCACGAGCCTGCAGGTAGAACAGCTGCTCGTCGTCGAAACGACCTGTGGCGCTGGCGTGGCCGGCACCGAGGATGTCTCCGGTCTCGATCTCGAGGTTCGGGATCGAGTCGGCACGAGCGCCCTCGGTGAGCACCAGGTTGCGGTTCGCCTCGTACGAGTCGGTGCCCGTCGCGTCGGCGCCGATCAGCACGTCGCCGATCCAGACGCTGTGCGCGCCCTCGCCCTGGAGCGCACCCTTGTAGAGCACGTCGCCCTTGGTGTGCGCGCCCTTGTGGTGCAGATACACCTGGCTCTCGAGGTGCTGACCCGCATCGGCGTACGACAGACCGTAGAGGTAGCCCTCCGATCCGGCACCCGCGAGCTCGACGCTCGGGTTCACGCGCACGACGCCGCCGCCGAAGCTGATGACGAAGTGCTTGAGGGTGGCATCCGCGTCGACTCGCGCCTGATGCGACGAGGTGTGCACCGCCGCATCCTGCCACTGCTGCAGGCTGATGACGGTGAGCTTCGCTCCGTCGCGCACGATGATCTCGACGTTCTGCGAGTACTGCGCGACTCCGGTGTGCTGGAGCACGACGGTCGCTGAGCTGTGCTCGAGCGCCTCGATCACGATGTGGGCATCGGCGCGCAGTTCTGCACCGAGACCGTCGATCGACACGAGGATCGGCTCTGCGACCTCCTCTTCGCGAGGGATGCGGATGTGCAGCGCTTCGGGCGAGCCCTGCCACGCGATGGCCGCGGTGATGTCCTCGGCGAGGAAGACCTCGCCACGGGGAGCGTGGCCGGCGGCGAGCGGAGCGGAGACATACTGCTCTCCTGCGCCGAACGTGTAGCTCACTCCGTCAGCGGAGCCCGCGACCTCGAAGAGGGGCGAGAGCTTCGCGACGGGCGTGTGCTTCCAGTTGACCTCGCGGCCGGTAGGCGCACCGAAGTCCGCCGGCTCGAACGAATGCGGGCGCTCGGAACGCGTCTGAACCGGAACGAATCCGGCGTCCGCGACCTGCGCGGCCGGGTCGACATGCGCGCTCGAATGATGCGACGCCGTGGGCGTCGTCGTCTGGGCCGTCATCTCAGCCGACCGATCCTTCCATGCCCATCTCGATGAGCTTGTTCAATTCCATCGCGTACTCCATCGGCAGCTCCCGTGCGATCGGCTCGATGAAGCCGCGCACGATCATCGCCATCGCCTCGTCCTCGGGCATGCCGCGGGACTGGAGGTAGAAGAGCTGCTCTTCGCTGACCTTCGAGACCGTGGCCTCGTGGCCCAGCTGCACGTCGTCGACACGGATGTCGATCGCCGGGTAGGTGTCGGAGCGCGACTTGGTGTCGACGAGCAGGGCGTCGCAGCGCACGGTGTTCGCGGAGTGGTGCGCGTTGGCGTCCACTCGCACCTCGCCACGGTACCCGGCACGCCCGCCGCCACGCGCGATCGACTTCGAGACGATCGACGACTGCGTGTAGGGAGCCATGTGGATCATCTTCGCGCCGGCGTCCTGGTGCTGGCCGGGGCCCGCGAACGCGACCGAGAGGGTCTCGCCCTTGGCGTGCTCGCCCATCAGGTAGATCGACGGGTACTTCATCGTCACCTTGGAGCCGATGTTGCCGTCGACCCACTCCATCGTCGCTCCCTCGTGCGCGACCGCACGCTTGGTGACGAGGTTGTAGACGTTGTTCGACCAGTTCTGGATCGTCGTGTAGCGAACGCGGGCGTTCTTCTTCACGATGATCTCGACGACGGCCGAGTGCAGGGAGTCCGACTTGTAGATCGGGGCCGTGCAGCCCTCGATGTAGTGGACGTAGCTGTCCTCGTCGGCGATGATCAGGGTCCGCTCGAACTGGCCCATGTTCTCGGTGTTGATGCGGAAGTACGCCTGCAGCGGGATCTCGACGTGCACGCCCTTGGGGACGTAGACGAACGATCCGCCCGACCACACGGCGGTGTTCAGGGCCGCGAACTTGTTGTCGCCGGCCGGGATCACGGTGCCGAAGTACTCCTCGAAGAACTCGGGGTGCTCGCGAAGCGCCGTGTCGGTGTCCATGAAGATGACACCCTGCTCCTCCAGGTCCTCGCGGATCTGGTGGTAGACGACCTCGGACTCGTACTGAGCCGCGACGCCGGCCACGAGACGCTGACGCTCGGCCTCGGGGATGCCGAGACGCTCGTAGGTCTCACGGATCTCGGCGGGAAGGTCTTCCCACGACTGCGCCTGCTTCTCGGTGGAGCGCACGAAGTACTTGATGTTGTCGAAGTCGATCTCGCTGAGGTCTGCACCCCAGGTCGGCATCGGCTTGCGTCCGAAGAGCTGGTATCCCTTGAGACGGGTCTTCAGCATCCATTCGGGCTCATGCTTGAGCGCCGAGATCCCACGGACCACCTCTTCGGAGATACCGCGCTTGGCGATGGCTCCGGCAGCATCTTCGTCATGCCACCCGAATTCGTACACCCCCAGGCCGTCAAGCTCCGGGCGGTCGATCAGCACATCCGACATCACACACTCTCCTCACAGGTCCCAAAACGGTGTCATCCGCCCCGACACACCTGATCCCCGTCGAGTCTGCGGGAGCGGGTGCCGTTGGTGGGCCCTCATCACCGGCGCATCCATCGCGCCTAAACTGTTAGCGATGCTTCAGCGCGGTCAGCGCTCATCACAACAATCCGATTCTACAGGTTCCGCCTGAAGACAGGGCCGCTCGCCGTGTCCGGCGCGGTTCGGAGAGACTTATGCCCGAGACGACGATCTCCTCCTCCACGAATGCACCGCAGACGACCTCGACGGCCGCGCTCCTGTGGGGACGGATGCTGCGCGTGTGCGCCTGGCTCTCGTTCCTCGCGCAGACCATCATCATCGGCACCGGAGGCGCGGTGCGCCTCACCGGCTCCGGGCTCGGATGCTCGGAGTGGCCTCTGTGCACTCCTGAGTCCCTGGTGCCGATCTATGCCGATCAGGGAATACACGGGATCATCGAGTTCGGCAATCGCGTGATGACGGGCGTCGTCGGCATCATCGCACTCGCAGTGCTCCTGCTCGTGCTGGCGCGTGTCGGCGGCAGACGCCTCGTGTTCTCCGCTCTGCGCTTCGCCGCGAGTGGCATCGTCGCCGCGGCGGTCGTCTTCGGGCTGGTCTCTCTGTTCTCCCTTCCCGCGACGCCCTTCGCCATGGGCGCTCTGCTCGTCACGGTGATCGCCGCGATGATCCGTTCACTCAGGCTCGCGTCGGAGCGCCGTGATCTCGTCGTCCTCGCCTGGGTCGTCCTCGTCGGAGTCGTGGCACAGGCGCTCGTGGGCGGAATCACCGTCCTCACCGGCCTGAACCCCTTCATCGTCGGGTTCCACTACGTCTCGTCACTGCTGCTCGTGTGCGTCACGGCTGCGTTCCTGGTGCGGCTCTACGCTGCAGCCGGACCCAGGGTGAGCGCCGTCCCGAAGTGGTTCGCCATCCTCAGCCACGTCACCGGTCTGGCACTGGCCGTCACGATCGTGTTCGGTGTTCTGACGACGGGCTCCGGGCCGCACTCCGGTGACGCCGACGTGCTGCGGCACGGATTCGACGCCACGATCCTCGCCCACGTGCACTCGTGGCCCGGATACATCCTCGCCGCTCTCGTCGCCGCTCTGACGATCTCGGCGTGGGCGCTTCGGCTCGAACCTCGCAAGTGGCTGCTCGTCCTCGTGCTCGCGATCCTCGTGCAGGTGGGCGTCGGCATCTGGCAGGCGCGTGAGGGGCTCCCCCCGCTGCTCGTCGGCATCCACATGGTGCTCGCTTCACTGTCGGCCGCCGCCTACACGGTCGTGGTGCTGCACCTGAAGAAGCCGGTCTCCGCTCGGGAGTGACGACGGCCGCCGGCCGGGCGACCGGCACAGTGGATGCATAGCTCCGACATCAGAGGCTCATCAGTTCGTCGTGCACCGTGGCAGACATGAACAAGTCACTGACACGCAGCATCGGCTTCTGGCTCCTCCTCGTGCTCTCGCTCGCCTCGGCGGGCGTCGGCGGATGGCTGATCGCCGGGCAGGTCGGCACGATGACGAGTACTCTCCTCGACGGCACAGCCACGGGCATCGAGGTCTATGTCGGCCAGTCGCTCGTCGTGGTCGGCGCGGCACTCCTGGGCGCCGGAGTCATCGGACTCCTGATCGCGATCGCTCTCACGGCGGTGCAGGCACTCATGCCCGCGACCGCGCCGGTGGTCGTCGAGCCCATCGACTGGACGTCAGAGGCTGACGCCGACGAGGCGATCGAGCCGGCCGCGGATGACGACCCCACCCTCGTCTCGTCGGAGGACGAGACGATCGTCGAGAACGACGAGCCTCAGAACGGAAGCAGCGGGTCGACCGCGACGGCCACGAAGATCAGCGTCAAGTAGGTGATCGAGGCGTGGAAGACTCGCATCGGCCGCGCCTCGTTCCCCCGCACAGCCTGGTTATACAGGCGGTGCGACTCGTAGATGAACCACCCGCCGAACACGAGGGCGGAGACGGTATAGACGAGCCCCATGTTCGCGATGGGGATCAGCAGCAGCGAGCAGGCGATGGTCGCCCAGGCGTACAGGATGACCTGGAGGCCGACCTGCGAGGCGTTGCGGGTCACTCCGAGCATGGGCACGTCGACGTCGTCGTAGTCGTCCTTGTACTTCATCGAGAGCGGCCAGTAGTGGGGCGGCGTCCAGAGGAAGATCAGGGCGAAGAGGATGAACGCCGGCCAGTCGAGCGAACCGGTGACGGCCGCCCAGCCGATGAGAACCGGGAAGCATCCGGCGATGCCGCCCCAGATGATGTTCTGCTCGGTGCGGCGCTTGAGGATCATCGTGTAGATCACGACGTAGAAGAAGATCGCGACTGCCGACAGAGTGGCCGCCAGCCAGTTCGTCGTGAACCAGAGCCAGACCGTCGAGAGCACGGCGAGGGTCCAGGAGAAGATCAGAGCGCCCCGAGGGGTGATCTCTCCCGTCACGAGCGGACGGTTCTCCGTGCGGTGCATGTGCGCGTCGATGTCTCGATCGAGGTACATGTTGAACGCCGCTGCCGAACCGGCACTCAGCGAGCCGCCGATCACCGTGGCGAGCACCAGCCACATGTCGGGCAGTCCCCCCTGGGCGAGGAACATCACCGGGACGGTCGACACCAGCAACAGCTCGAGGACACGCGGCTTGGTGAGGGCGACGTACGCCTTCACGGTACGACCGATGGACTTCTTCACAACGGTCTGATCAGACATCGTCGAGATCTCGATCGCCTCCTCCACACGCGTCACGACAGCGTTTCCCAGTCTAGGGCACGTCGGCGGCCCGCCTCGCCCCGCCCCGGGGACTCGCGCGGGACGTGGCGAGACCGCGTTCCGCACACATTGATCCCCGGTCCCAGGAGTGGGCGACACACCCTCTCCGCCATGGAATTCCTGGGCCGGTGGCGCGTTGTAAGACTGGGTAACGGGTCACACCACGGCGCTATGCTGAAATGACTCGCGCGCCCGGCGCACATCACACACCCCTCCGTAACGTTGCGGTCTGCGAATGTGCACTCCGGACGCTCTCGAACAGTTGCAGAAGGGCTTCACAGTGTCGGAATTGCAGTGGGATGAGATCGACCGACGTGCGGTGGACACCGCGCGTCTTCTGGCAGCGGATGCCGTGGAGAAGGTCGGGAACGGCCACCCCGGCACCGCGATGAGCCTCGCTCCAGCCGCGTATCTCCTCTACCAGCGGGTTCTCCGCCACGACCCGACCGACACCGACTGGCTGGGTCGTGACCGTTTCATCCTCTCGGTCGGGCACTCCTCTCTCACGCAGTACGTGCAGCTCTACCTCGGGGGCTTCGGTCTCGAGCTCGACGATCTCAAGGCGCTTCGCACCTGGGGCTCGCTCACTCCCGGACACCCCGAGTACGGCCACACCAAGGGCGTCGAGATCACCACGGGCCCGCTCGGCCAGGGTCTCGCTTCGGCGGTCGGCTTCGCATACGCCGCCCGCTACGAGCGCGGTCTGTTCGACCCCGAGGCCGCTGCGGGCACGAGCCCGTTCGACCACTTCGTCTACGTGATCGCCGGCGATGGTGACCTTCAGGAGGGTGTCACGAGCGAGGCCTCCTCGCTCGCCGGACACCAGGAGCTCGGAAACCTGATCGCGATCTACGACTCCAACCAGATCTCGATCGAGGACGACACCAACGTCGCCTTCACCGAAGACGTCGCGAAGCGCTACGAGGCCTACGGCTGGCAGGTCCAGACCGTCGACTGGAAGAAGACCGGCGAGTACGTCGAAGACGTGGCCGAGCTGAACGCCGCCATCGAGGCCGCGAAGGGCGAGACCTCGAAGCCGTCGCTCATCATCCTCAAGACGATCATCGGCTGGCCGTCGCCCGGCAAGCAGAACTCGGGCAAGATCCACGGTTCGGCCCTCGGTGGCGACGAGCTGGCAGCGACCAAGAAGGTCCTTGGCTTCGACCCCGAAGAGCACTTCGCCATCGCCGACGACGTGATCGCCCGCACCCGGTCTCTCGCCGACCGCGCAGCCGAGACGCGTGCCGCATGGCAGACGTCGTTCGATGCGTGGGCCGCGGCCAATCCCGAGCGCAAGGCGCTCCTCGACCGCCTCGAGGCCAAGGAGCTCCCGGCCGACATCGCATCGGCTCTCCCCGTCTTCGCCAGCGGCAAGGACGTCTCGACCCGCGCGGCATCCGGCCAGGTCATCAACGCACTCGCCGCAGAGCTCCCCGAGCTCTGGGGTGGATCGGCCGACCTCGCCGAGTCGAACCTCACCACGATCAAGGACTCGAAGTCCTTCATCCCCGCCGAGTGGTCCACCCACGAATGGTCGGGTGACCCCTACGGACGCGTGCTGCACTTCGGCATCCGCGAGCACGCCATGGGCGCGATCGTCAACGGCATCGTGCTGCACGGCCCGACCCGCGCCTTCGGCGGCACATTCCTCATCTTCAGCGACTACATGCGCCCGCCGGTGCGTCTGGCAGCGCTGATGAACGTCCCCAGCATCTTCGTCTGGACGCACGACTCCGTCGCGCTCGGCGAGGACGGCCCGACGCACCAGCCGGTCGAGCAGATCGCCACGCTCCGCGCCATCCCGAACTTCACGCTGGTGCGCCCCGCCGACGCCAACGAGACCTCGGCCGCCTGGCTCGAGATCCTGCGCCGCCACGAGGGCCCGGCCGGCATCGCCCTGACCCGTCAGAACATCCCGGTGTTCGAGCGCGGCCAGGGTGCGGCCGACGGCGACGTCTTCGCCTCGACCGACGGCGTCTCGAAGGGCGCATACGTGCTCGCCGAGGCTCCGAACGGCACCCCCGACGTGATCATCATCGCGACCGGCTCCGAGGTCCAGCTGGCGGTCGACGCCCGTGCGGCCCTGGCCGAGGAGGGCGTGGGCGTCCGCGTCGTCTCCGCTCCGTCGCTGGAGTGGTTCGACGAGCAGGACGAGGCGTACCGCGAGTCGGTCCTGCCGAAGTCCGTCACCGCCCGCGTCTCTGTCGAGGCGGGTTCCGTCCTCAGCTGGCGCGGCATCGTGGGCGACCGCGGCCGTTCGGTCGGCATCGACCACTTCGGTGCCTCCGCCGACTACAAGACCCTGTTCGAGAAGTTCGGCATCACCACAGAGGCCGTCATCGCGGCCGCACGCGAGACCATCAAGGAGAACGCATGAGCACCCCCACCGCAGACCTCGCAGCAGCCGGTGTCAGCATCTGGCTCGACGACCTGTCGCGCACCCGCATCTCTTCCGGCAACCTGGCCGAGCTGATCGAGACCCGCAACGTCGTCGGCGTCACCACCAACCCGACGATCTTCGCGAACGCGATCACCGACAAGAACAACACGTCGTACGACGCGCAGGTCACCGAGCTCGCCGCGTCCGGCGCGACGGCCGAAGAGGCCGTCTTCGCCGCGACCACTCAGGACGTCGCGGCAGCGCTCGACGTCTTCCGCCCCGTCTGGGAGGCCTCCGGCCACGCCGACGGCCGGGTCTCGATCGAGGTCTCCCCCGACCTCGCGCACGACACCGAGGGCACCGTCGCACAGGCCAAGCAGCTCTGGGCCAAGGTCGACCGTCCGAACCTCCTCGTCAAGATCCCCGCGACGAAGGCAGGGCTTCCGGCCATCACCGAGGCGATCGCATCGGGCATCAGCGTCAACGTGACCCTGATCTTCAGCCTGGAGCGCTACGCCGAGGTCATCGAGGCGTACCTGTCCGGTCTCGAGCGCGCACACAGCGCGGGCATCGACCTGTCGACCATCCACTCGGTCGCCTCGTTCTTCGTGTCGCGCGTCGACACCGAGACCGACAAGCGTCTCTCCGCGATCGGCACCGACCAGGCCGAGGCGCTCAAGAGCAAGGCAGGGCTCGCCAACGCGCGCCTGGCTTACGAGCTCTTCGAGCAGAAGTTCGCCGAGAAGCGTGCTCAGGACCTGATTGCGGCCGGCGCGAACGCCCAGCGTCCGCTCTGGGCATCGACCGGCGTCAAGGACCCGGCTCTGCCTGACACCCTCTACGTCACCGAGCTCGTCGCGAAGGACGTCGTCAACACGATGCCCGAGAAGACGCTCGAGGCGACCTTCGACCACGGCGTGGTCACGGGTGACACCATCACGGGTGGCTACGAAGAGGCACGCGCCGTCTTCGCCGGCCTCGCCGACCTCGGAATCGACTTCACCGACGTGACCCAGGTGCTCGAAGACGAGGGCGTCGCCAAGTTCATCGACTCCTGGCACGACCTGCTCACGCAGGTGGCAGAGGGCCTCGAGGCGCAGCGATGACATTCGCGATCCACGCTTCGGGCGCGGCTCGGGTCGCGATCGACGAGACGGTTCCCGCTCTCGTCCACGACCTCATCGCCTCCCGCGTCACCGGCGGCGATGCGACCCTCTGGGGTCCGGCAGCCGAGTCCGAGGCGTCGATCCGCCTCGGATGGATCGACGCGGTCTCGGTCTCGCGCCCGCTGGTCGCCGAGATCGCGGCCCTTCGCGCCGATCTCCATGCGAAGGGCGTGACGCGAGTCGTGCTCGCCGGCATGGGCGGATCGTCGCTCGCGCCTGAGGTGATCGCCCAGACCGCCGGCGTCCCGCTCACGATCCTCGACTCCACCGCGCCGAGCCAGGTGCTCGCCGCACTGGACGAGGGCCTCGAAGGCACCGTGCTCGTGGTGTCCTCGAAGTCCGGCTCCACGGTGGAGACCGACTCGCAGCGTCGCACGTTCGAAGCCGCGTTCCGCGATGTGGGCATCGATCCGGTCGAGCGCATCGTCGTCGTCACCGACCCCGGTTCACCGCTCGACGTCTCGGCTCGCGAGGCGGGGTACCGCGTCTTCAACGCCGACCCGAACGTCGGAGGGCGCTACTCGGCGCTCACCGCCTTCGGTCTCGTCCCGTCCGGGCTCGCCGGAGCCGACATCGACGAGCTCCTGAACGAAGCCGACGCCTCGCTTCTCGAGGTCGCGATCGACTCCGCCGACAACCCGGCGCTGCGGCTCGCTGCGGCGATCTCCGCCACGTCGCCCCGCCGCGACAAGCTGGGTCTGATCACCGACGGCACGCACATCAACGGTCTGCCCGACTGGATCGAGCAGCTCATCGCCGAGTCCACGGGCAAGGACAGCACCGGCATCCTGCCCGTCGTCCTCCTTCCTGTGTCACCGGAGCTCGATTCGAAGCCGTCGGACCTGCAGATCGTGCGTCTGGTCGACGACGCGAACGAGTTCCACCTCCGCGAGAGGCACGAGGGAGAGATCCTGGTCAGCGGATCGCTGGGCGCTCAGCTCGTCGTGTGGGAATACGCCACGGCGATCGCGGGGTATCTGCTCGGCATCAACCCGTTCGACCAGCCCGACGTCGAGTCCGCCAAGGTGGCGGCTCGCGGCCTGCTGGACGCACGCCCCGAGCCGACCGTGCCCGCGTTCGTCGAGAACGGTGTCGAGGTGCGCGTGTCCGATCCCGCTCTCGCGGCATCCGGCACCGTCGAAGGCGTGCTCGATGCGCTCTGGGCTCAGCTGCCGGCAGACGGCTACGTCTCGATCCAGGCGTACGTGAACCGGCTCGACGTCCCCCAGCTGCAGGGCCTCCGCGAACTCGTGGCCGCCGATTCCGGTCGCCCCACGACGTTCGGATGGGGACCGCGCTTCCTGCACTCCACGGGTCAGTATCACAAGGGCGGACCCGCTCAGGGGGTGTTCCTGCAGATCCTGGAGCGCACCGAGGTCGACCTCGAGATCCCCGAGAGGCCCTTCACGTTCGGGCAGCTCATCGAAGCGCAGGCCGCCGGCGATGCCGGTGTCCTCGCCGAGCACGGCCGTCCGGTCGTCTCCCTGACGATCACCGATTCGTCGGCCGACGTCCTCACCCTCTTCGAAGCAGCACAGAAGTAACAGCCAGGAGAATCCCCCACCGATGTCTGTTCCCATCTCGCGCGGGCACAACCCGCTGCGTGACCCCGATGATCGCCGTCTCAACCGGATCGCGGGGCCCAGCGCGCTCGTGATCTTCGGTGTGACCGGAGACCTGTCACGCAAGAAGCTCATGCCCGCGGTCTACGACCTCGCCAACCGCGGACTCCTGCCGCCCGGATTCGCTCTCGTCGGCTTCGCCCGTCGGGACTGGGAGGACCAGGACTTCGCTCAGGTCGTCTACGACGCCGTGAAGCAGTACGCGCGCACCCCTTTCCGCGAGGAGACGTGGGCGCAGCTGCTGCAGGGCATCCGGTTCGTCTCGGGAGAGTTCGACAACGCCGACTCGTTCCGCAAGCTCCGCGAGACGGTCGACCAGCTCGACGTCGAGCGCGGCACCATGGGGAACCATGCGTTCTACCTGTCGATCCCGCCGAAGGACTTCCCGCTGGTCGCGAAGCAGCTCAAGGACTCGGGTCTCGTCGGTGAGAACGACGATGACGACGAGCGCTGGCGTCGCGTCGTCATCGAGAAGCCGTTCGGGCACGACCTCGAATCCGCGCGCGAGCTCAACGCCGCCCTCGAGGTCGCGTTCTCAGCGGACTCGATCTTCCGCATCGACCACTACCTCGGCAAGGAGACGGTCCAGAACATCCTCGCGCTGCGCTTCGCGAACGAGCTGTACGAGCCGATCTGGAACCGCAACTACGTCGACCACGTACAGATCACGATGGCCGAGGACATCGGCGTCGGCGGCCGTGCCGGCTATTACGACGGTGTCGGCGCCGCTCGCGATGTCATCCAGAATCACCTGCTGCAACTGCTTGCTCTCACAGCCATGGAAGAGCCGATCAGCCTCTCGGCCGAGCACCTACGCGCTGAGAAGGAGAAGGTCCTCGCCGCGGTGCACGTGCCCGACGATCTCTCCCTCGCGACTGCCCGCGGCCAGTACGCCGGCGGATGGCAGGGTGGCGAGCAGGTCACCGGCTTCCTCGACGAAGACGGCATGAACCCCGAGTCCGCGACCGAGACGTATGCCGCGATCAAGCTCGAGATCGACACCCGCCGCTGGTCAGGCGTGCCGTTCTATCTGCGCACCGGCAAGCGACTCGGACGCCGTGTCACCGAGGTCGCGGTCGTCTTCAAGAAGGCGCCCGAGCACCTCTTCGGTCGCTCGAACACGTCGGAGCTGGGCCAGAACGCCCTGGTGATCCGCGTGCAGCCCGACGAGGGTGTCACGATCCGCTTCGGATCCAAGGTCCCAGGCAATGGGACCAACGTGCGCGACGTCACGATGGACTTCGGCTACGGCCATGCGTTCACCGAGGCGAGCCCCGAGGCCTACGAGCGACTCATCCTCGACGTCCTGCTCGGCGACCCGCCACTGTTCCCGCGCCACGAAGAGGTCGAGCTCTCCTGGAAGATCCTCGACCCGGTGGAGAAGTACTGGGCTGCCGTCGGCGGTCCGGTCGATCAGTACGCACCCGGCTCGTGGGGTCCGGCATCCGCCGACGACCTCCTTGCCCGTGATGGACGAGTCTGGAGACGCCCGTGATCATCGACCTTCCCGACACGACGGTCAGCCAGGTCGCCAAGCAGCTGGTCAAGGTCCGCGAAGAGGGCGGCGCTGTCGCCCTCGGCCGCGTTCTCACTCTGATCATCTCGGCGCGCAACGGCGTCGCCGAGGCGGCGATCGATGCGGCCAACGACGCCTCTCGCGAGCACCCGATGCGTGTCATCGTGCTCACCACCGGCGAAGGCGACGCTCGCCTCGACGCGCAGATCCGCGTCGGCGGTGACGCCGGAGCGAGCGAGGTCGTCGTGCTCCGCGCCTACGGCGACGCGGCCAGCAACGAAGAGAGCCTCGTCACCGGGCTCCTCCTTCCGGATGCTCCCGTGGTGGCCTGGTGGCCGGAAGAGGCTCCGACCTCTCCTGCCGACTCACCGCTGGGCAAGATCGCGCAACGCCGGATCACGGATGCCGCCACGGCGCCCGATGTGCGAGAGCGTCTCGCGGCACTCGGTGATTCGCACGCACCCGGCGACACCGATCTCGCCTGGACGCGCCTCACGCACTGGCGCGAGCAGCTCGCCGCTGTGCTCGACCAGCCTCCGTTCGAAGAGGTCACCGGTGTCGAGGTGCGTGGCGGGTCCGCCTCACCGTCGACAGCCCTGCTCGCCGCCTGGCTGCAGATGGCTCTCGAGATTCCGGTCGAGTGGTCGTACGAAGACCCGGAGCATTGGCAGGAGGGCATCAAGTCGGTGCGTCTCCGCCGCGCCTCGGGCGACATACTGCTCGAGCGCCCGACCCCTGGTGTCGCCGTGCTCACCCAGCCGGATCAGCCGGACCACGATCTGCACCTCCCTCGCCGCACTCTGCGGGAATGCCTCGCCGAGGAGCTGCGTCGCCTTGACCCCGACGTCCTGTACGGTCGAGTGATCACCGAGGGCTGGGAGAAGCTGGGTCCGCCCGAGACAGGAGAATGATGTCGTCGCAGACAGCGTCCGCAGAGAAGCGGGTCGTGGTCGAATCCACCCCCGCAGCACTCGCCGCGAGGGTGGCGGACAGATTCCTCACGCGTCTACGTGCGCGCACGCGCAACGGCCGCATCGCCCATGTCGCCCTCACGGGCGGCTCGATGGGTGGTGCGGTCCTGCGCGCCACCCGCGATGATCCGCGGGCTTCGCAGATCGACTGGTCGCTCGTTCACTTCTGGTGGGGTGACGAGCGGTTCGTCGCCCGTGACGATGCCGATCGCAACGCGCTGCAGTCGCGTGAGGCATTGCTCGACCACATCCCCGTCCCCGTCGACAACGTGCACGAGGTCGCGGCCGCAGGCGAGGGACTGACCCTCGACCAGGCCGCCGACGCGTATGCCGCTGAGCTCGCGAGATTCGGCACCGACGAGCATCCGTGGCCTTCGTTCGCCGTGTGTTTCCTCGGCGTGGGTCCCGACGGCCACATCGCGTCGCTGTTCCCTGACCGCATCGAGGTCACCGTGACGGATGCCGCGGCGTTGCCCGTGCGCGACTCCCCCAAGCCTCCGCCGGAGCGTGTGACGCTGACCCGCCCGGTACTCAACTCCTCCAAGCGCGTCTGGCTCGTGCTCACGGGCGCCGACAAGGCATCAGCGCTGGGTCTGGCTCTCGCCGGGGCCAGCTACACGAACGTCCCCGCAGCGGGCGCCAAGGGGCGCAAGCGCACGGTGTTCTTCGTCGACGAGGCGGCAGCCTCGGAGGTCTCACCGGATCTCATCGATCCGGCCTATTGAGCCGATGTGATCAGGCCTCGGGGTTCTTCGCCTCGGGGCCTTTCGCATGCTCATCGCTTCCGCGGATGATGCCGAGGTCCTGGCTGTCGCTGAGGACCTGTGGGTGATATCGAGCCAGCCCGACGACGCCCCACACCGCGATCGCACCGGCGATGCCGAAGATGACGAGAACCCACGGCGGCGCGGCTGCGGCTTCGCCGAGCACGACCATGCCGATCAGCACGGCGACCAGCGGGTCGACGACGGTGAGCCCGGCGATGACGAGGTCGGGCGGACCAGAGCTGTACGCCGTCTGCACGAAGTAGGCGCCGACGGCGCTTGCGGCGATCAGTGCGATCACGCAGACGAGCGTGATCCACTCGAAGTCACCGGCCTGGACGCGCTTGATCACGACCTTCGCGAGTGTCGCGACGAAGCCGTAGAGGATTCCGGCGCCGACGATGTAGAAGAGCGCGCGCATCCGGTGACGGAGCACGAGCCAGCAGGCGCCGAGGATGATGATCACGACGAGCAGGATCGCGAGGATCGTGAACAGCTCGGTGTCGGTGACGTCCTTCTCTGTGGCGAATATCGCCGCGAAGAAGACGAAGAGGAAGATTCCCCCGACGCAGCAGATGATCGCCGTGATGGACTGCTTGGTCGGTGAGTGCCCCGAGATGCGAGCGTTGAGCAGGGTGGTGATGACCAGCGCGATCGCACCGAGCGGCTGCACGACGATCAGAGGCGCGACGGTCAGAGCTGCGAGCTGACAGACGATGGCGAGGCCCAGCATCAGAGTGCCGACGAGCCAGGAGGGCCTCGTCAGCAGCCCGCGCACCTGGGCCATCGACAGACCCGATGCTCCGTCCGCACCGCTCAGCCGCTCCATCTTCTCGACGCCGCGGTGCTGATACTGAGCGCCGAGCGACATGAAGACCGCGCCTGCGAGTGCGAGGGGGATGCCGAGGAGCAGTCCCGGGTTCTGGAACGCGCCTACCAGCTGGTCGGTGACGTCTTCCGCCCCAGCTGTCCATACGGAGATGCTCACCCTACGACCCTACCCGGCGATGTGCGCCGAGTAGGGTTATGGCGTGGCTGTTCTTCCTATTCGCATCATGGGCGATCCCGTCCTGCACTCCCCCGCTTCCGTCGTCGAGGAGATCTCCGACGACATCCGCACACTCGTGGCCGACATGTTCGAGACGATGGACACGGCTCCCGGCGTCGGTCTGGCGGCGCCCCAGGTCGGAGTGCCGCTGCGCCTCTACACGTATGCCTACGTCGACGATGACGACCAGCCGTGGCGCGGCGTCATCATCAACCCCGAGCTCTGGATGGTGCCGCTGGAGCCGGGAGAGCCGGACGACGACCTCGAGTCGGAAGGGTGCCTCTCATTCCCGGGTGAGCGATTCCCGTTGCGCCGCTCCGAGCGTGTGCGCGTCACAGGTGTGGATCTGGACGGTGCACCGGTCGAGATCGCGGTCGACGGCTGGCGCGCGCGGATCATGCAGCACGAGTTCGATCACCTCGACGGCATCCTCTACATCGATCGTCTCTCGGACGGCGATTGGAAGACCGTGCAGAAGATCGCGAAGAAGCGCGGCTGGGGCAAGGGCGGCGCCAGCTGGATGCCCGGAGTCGATGACCTGGAAGGCTGACCTAACCTTTCAGCCCAATCAAAGGCTTCTCGGAGTTGCATCACAGACTCCGAGCCGGATAGCGTGCTTGAGGTGGTATTCCGACATACCACGCACCAAGAGGCTCTGGGAGGGGAAATCATGATGAAACTGCGCACGCGACGCGCACTGGCGCTTGCAGGTTCTGCTGTGGCGCTGTCGGTCGCACTGACCGGATGTAGCGCGCTGAACGGGATCCTGGGTGGCGGTTCGGGAGACGCCGACCGCGACGAGGACACCGGGCAGGTCACCGAAAGCTCGAACATCGACATCTTCGCGCTCAAGCTGGGCGACTGCAAGATGGCCAGCGCCACCGGCCTGATCGAAGATGCGGACGTCGTCCCGTGCGACCAGCCGCACGACGAAGAGGTCTACTACGAGATCACGATGGACGACGGCGAGTTCTCCGAGGAGAGCGTCGACGCAGCCTCACAGGAGTGCATCGGAGATGCCTACACGAGCTTCGTCGGGATCGCGTTCAACGACTCCGTGCTCGAGGTCTATCCGATCACGCCGACCCAGCAGACCTGGGACGAGCTGAACGACCGCATCGTGCAGTGCGTCATCTCGGACCCGGCCGGTCAGACCACTGGCTCGCTCAAGGGCGCAGCTCGCTGATCCGACGCTGACACGAAAGAAGGCCCCGTCATCGACGGGGCCTTCTTTCGTGTCAGAGGGCGACTGCCCGCCGCAGTGTGCGATCCGTCCCACGCACGACGGCGAGGGAAAGGGAAAAGCCCCTCCGAAGAGGGGCTTTTCATTGGCTCCCCGGCTTGGACTCGAACCAAGAACCTGCCGGTTAACAGCCGGCTGCTCTGCCAATTGAGCTACCGAGGAATGTGCTCCGCTGCGCGGGCAACTCGTCAATCCTAGCAAACTCCGGAGCGTGCTCGTGACACGGGCCGCACATCGGGCGTGTCGCCCGCAGGCACCCTCAGTGCTGCGAATCCGCCTCCGCGTTCGGCGCCCACAGGAGGTCTTTTCCGACCCCGCGAGCGACGACGTGGCCACCGCGGAGCATGAGCGTCTCGGCGTTCAGCTCTCGGATGAAGTCGGCGTCGTTGGTGACGAGCAACGCACCCATCCCCTGCTCCTTGCGGCGCCGTGTGATCGCATCGAAGACGACGGGACGAACCTCCAGGTCGAGGTTGGCGAGGATCTCGTCGGCGATGAGCACGCGGGGTTCGAGCACGAACGATCTCGCGATCGCGACGCGCTGCCGCATCCCCGCGCTGAGCTCGTAGGGGAATTTCGCGGCGGTGCCCAGCGGCAGGTGCAGCTCGTCGAGCAGCGTCGCCACCCTGATCGACAGCGCCTTGGTGTTGACGCGCTTCTCGCGAATGAGGATCGGCTCGGCGATGACCTCGTTCACCGTGAGCTGCGGCGGCAGATCGGCTCCCGCACCCTGCGGCACGAACCCGGTGCGATAGGTCAGCAGGCGGTGCTTGCGCCCTGGACGACGGATGTCGACGCCGCAGACCTGGGCGCTGCCTCCGACGACGCGCACGGAAGGATCCGTGGATCCGGCAAGGGCAGCGACCAGCGTGGACTTTCCGGACCCTGTGGGCCCCGCGACGCAGATGAGCTCGCCGGGTGCGAGCGAGAAGCTCACACCATCGATCGCACGGGTCGCACCGCTGTGCCCGATGCGGTCGATGACCAGGTCGGAGCTGTCGATCGCGTTGGTCGATTCGGGCCGGGAGAACATTCCTCCATCCTGCCCTGCCGTGCTGGGCAGCTGCCGTTACGACTCGGCGAACCGCTGACGCTCCACGTCGATGTCACGCAGCCGCATTCGCAGCGCACGCCCGCCGTCGGAATCCGCGGGGACCCGCTGCACCGCACCGAGGAGTTCCTGCTTCTCGTGTTCGAGGCTGCGCATGATGAGCCTGCGCGCGAGATCCGTGGTCGATGCGACGGCTCCGGCTTCGTTCCGCGCGGGGAACGGCGTCATGAGCAGCTCACCCGCCAGTGACCGATACGGTTCACGCACCGAGTTCACGGCGTCGGTCACCCAGCCTGCGCGAGTGCGGTCGGGTGCGGCTGCGACAGCCTCACGCACTGCGTCGAGCCCGGGTGTGCGGAATGGACTGCCGAGCGCGCGGCCGAGCAGCGCCTGGTCGATCTGATGCCCGTACTGGAGGGCGCCCATCAACGCATCCCGCTCGACGGCGACATCGGCCGTGCGCGGCAGGCTGGCCAGCGTCACAGGGGCGACGGCCGGCGCACCGGTCGTGGGGTCGATCGTCACCTCGTGCCGGGTCGACTCGTGACGCGCCGTCTGCGATCCGCCACGCGACGCGCGCTCGACCTCGTTGTGCACCTCGGTCGGGTCCATACCGAGTCGCCTGGCCAGCACCCGCTCGTACCCGGGGCGAAGCAGCCGATCGCGGATCTCGGCGACGATCGGCGCCGCAGCGCGCAGCGCGCCCACGCGTCCTTCGACCGTCGAGAGATCGAAGCCCGAGAGCTTGCGGTCGATCGCGAACTCGAACATCGGTTGCTTCGTCTCCATCAGAGACCGCACGGCGGCATCGCCACGCTGGAGTCGGAGATCACAGGGATCGAGGCCGTCAGGGGCGACCGCGACGAAGGTCTGCGCATTGAAGCGGTCGTCCTCGGTGAACGCGCGCAACGCGGCCTTCTGTCCCGCCTCGTCACCGTCGAACGTGAAGACGACCTCACCCGAGGCGTTGTCGTCGCCCATGACCCGACGCAGCACCTTGATGTGGTCGGTGCCGAACGCCGTGCCGCAGGTCGCGATCGCGGTCGTGAGACCGGCGAGGTGACAGGCCATGACGTCGGTGTACCCCTCGACCACCACCACGCGGCGCGGGTCACCACGCGAGATGTCGCGCTTGGCGAGGTCGAGCCCGTACAGCACCTGCGCCTTCTTGTAGATCGGCGTCTCGGGGGTGTTCAGGTACTTCGGGCCCTGGTCGTCGTCGAAGAGCTTGCGCGCGCCGAACCCGATCGTCTGACCGGACACATCGCGGATGGGCCAGACGAGACGCCCGCGGAATCGGTCGTAGACACCGCGCTGGCCGGTCGAGACCAGCCCTGCGGCGCTCAGCTCATCGCGAGTGAAACCCTGCGCCGTGAGCGCCTTCAGCATCTTGTCCCAGCCTCGAGGTGCGAATCCCACGCCGAAGTGCGCAGCAGCGCCGGCATCGAAGCCGCGCTCCCCGAGGAAGCGGCGTCCTGCCTCGGCATCCGCCGTCAGCAGCTGTCCGCGGAAATACTCCGCGGCGGCGGTGTTCGCGGCGTACAGACGACTGCGCCCGCTCGTCTCGGGAGCCGAACCGCCGTCCTCGTAGTGCAGGGCGTAGCCGATGCGGCCCGCGAGGCGCTCGACCGCCTCGGTGAAGCTGACGTGGTCCATCTCGCGGAGGAACGAGTACACGTCGCCGGACTCACCGCATCCGAAGCAGTGGTAGTAGCCGACCTGGGGCCGCACATGGAAGCTCGGACTCTTCTCATCGTGGAAAGGGCAGAGCCCCTTGAGGGATCCGACTCCGGCCGATTTGAGCGCGACGCGCTCTCCGACGATGTCGGCGATGTTGGTGCGGGCCTTGACCTCGTCGACGTCGGCCTGGCGGATGCGGGGCATCAGCCGGCCCCTTCGACGACCGCCTGCCGCGGCGTATGCTGACGAGCACCCGGTCGCGCATGACGCGGCGTCCAGATGCCCACCTCCGCGGGATCGATCTCGCCGACGAGCCTGTTGTGCCAGTCGATCGCACTCTGGTCGGTGAGACTCGCGATCTGATCGACGATGACTCGCGCGCGTTCGCCGTCGGTCGTCGCGGCGCGGAAGTCGGCAGAGAACGCGGGCTCGAGCACATCCGCTCCGGCGGACCAGAGCGTATCGGTCGACCACAGCGCGTCGGCGAGCCGCTTGAGCACGCGTCGCTGCTCCTTGTAGACGCCCTTGCGCGCGTCGATCGTGACGATGGCCTGCCCCATGATGCCCTTGAGCACAGCGATCTCGGCTTCGATCACCCGCGGCACCACGACATGCGCGTTGTAGCGCACGAGCGTCGGCCCGGCGTACGCCTCGCGGGTGGCGGAGACGGCGGCGCGGGCGAAGCGACCGATGAAGTCGCTCGTGAGGTTCTTGAGCCGCGCGAGGTCGTGACGCGAGCGGTCGAACGACTGCAGCCACATCGGCTGGGAGGCGAGGCGGTACAGCGCATCGGCCAGCTCGTCTCGCGTGAAGTCGTAGCCCACCCACTGCTGGATGCGGTCGATCAGCGCCTCGTGCTGGCCAGGGTCGGAGAGCTGCGCGACGTCGACGTAGCCGTTGACGATCGCATCCTCGAAATCGTGCACCGAGTAGGCGATGTCGTCGGAGAGATCCATGATCTCGGCCTCGATGCACCGACGTCGTCCGGGGACGCCGTCGCGCATCCACCGGAAGACCTCTTCATCTTCGGGGTACACGCCGAACTTGAGCCGACCGCCGGGGTCGGGCACGGGGCTGTCGACCGTCCACGGGTACTTGCAGGTCGCATCGAGGCTGGCCCTGGTCAGGTTGAGCCCGACCGAGCGCCCGTCATCGTCGATGGCCTTAGCCTCGAGACGGCTGAGGATGCGCAGCGACTGCGCGTTGCCCTCGAAACCGCCGATGGGCTCCGCCCACTCGTTGAGCGCCCGCTCGCCGTTGTGCCCGAAGGGCGGGTGTCCGAGGTCATGACTGAGGCATGCGGTGTCGACCACGTCAGCGGAGACGCCGAGCGCGGTCGCGAGCTCGCGGCCGACCTGGGCGACCTCGAGCGAGTGGGTGAGGCGGTTGCGAGCGAAGTCAGCCGTGCTGGCGGGGCTGAGAACCTGCGTCTTGGCGGCCAGGCGGCGCAGCGCGGCGGAGTGCAGCACACGCGCGCGGTCGCGGGCGAAATCGTCGCGTTCGGATCGATGCGTCTCGGCGAAGAATCGCTCGGCGTCGCGCGGGTCGTATCCGTCCGAGCGCCCGCGCGCCGAGTCCTGAGGATCAACCGCCACTGTTCTCGATCTCCGCCCCTCGCATCATCTCGGATGCCGACGCCGCGAGCTCGCGCGACTCCAGCCACTTGTCCGGCAACGCCGGACGCTTCGGACGACCCGAACGGCCACGCTGCCCCTCGGCATCCGCACCCGGGTAGGGTGCCGTGTGATCGAGCTGACCGAGCAGCTCGTCGATCTCGGCGAGACTGGATGCCGTCGCGAGCCCGGTGCGGATGTCTCCCCCGACCGGATAGCCCTTGAAGTACCAGGCGACGTGCTTGCGGACATCACGGCATCCGCGGTCCTCGTCTTCGAAGAACTCGACGAGCAGCTCGGCGTGGCGGCGGAAGGCGTCGGCGACGAAGCCGAGCGTCGCGTCGACCGGGTGCGATTCGGCGCCGAATGCTTCGGCGAGCTCGCCGAAGAGCCAGGGCCTGCCGAGGCATCCGCGTCCGACGACCACGCCGTCGCAGTCAGTCTGCTGCATCATGCGCACCGCGTCGTCAGCGGACCAGATGTCTCCGTTGCCGAGCACAGGGACACTGGTGACGGCCTGCTTGAGCTCGCCGATCGCGTTCCAGTCGGCGAAGCCGGAGTAGAACTCGCTCGCGGTGCGGGCGTGCAGCGCGATCGCGGAGACGCCCGCGTCTTCGGCTGCGCGGCCGGCGTCGAGGAAAGTCAGGTGGTCGGGGTCGATGCCCTTGCGCATCTTGATGGTCAACGGCACGTCGCCTGCGGCCTTCACGGCCTGCGTGACGATCTGCGAGAAGAGGGAGCTCTTCCAAGGCAGCGCCGCTCCCCCGCCCTTGCGCGTGACCTTGGGAACGGGGCACCCGAAGTTCAGGTCGATGTGGTCGGCGTGATCCTCGGCGACGATGATGCGGACCGCCTCGGAGATGGTGTGCGGATCGACGCCGTAGAGCTGGATCGAGCGCGGCGTCTCGGACTCGTGGTGGCGGATCAGGCGCATCGTCGTCTCGTTGCGCTCGACGAGCGCACGAGAGGTGATCATCTCGCTCACGTAGAGCCCTGCGCCGTATTCGCGGCAGAGCCGACGGAACGCGGTGTTGGTGATACCCGCCATGGGTGCGAGGACGACCGGTACGTCGAGGGCGATCGGACCGATGTTGAGGGTGCGAGCGGAAGCGGTGGCGAGAGTCATGTCCCTCCCATTCTCCCAGACACGGAGCCCGTCTCGGCGCATCGACCTAAGCTGTGAATATGACCGATCCCGCAGTCCGTTCCATCCCCTTCACAGACGCCGACGGCAACGAGAAGACGCTCGATGATCTCGGCGCCGATGTGGTGCTCGTCGTCAACGTCGCCTCGAAGTGCGGGCTCACCCCGCAGTACGAGCAGCTCGAAGAACTGCAGCGCCTCTACAGCGACCGCGGGTTCAGCGTCGTCGGGTTCCCGTGCAACCAGTTCTTCGGTCAGGAGCCCGGCTCGGTCGACCAGATCCTCGAGTTCTGCTCCACCACCTATGGAGTGACCTTCCCCATCAACGACAAGGTGAAGGTCAACGGCAAGAACGCCACGGAGCTCTACAAGTCCCTGAAGGAGACTCCGGATGCCGGCGGCAAGGCAGGCCGTGTCGAGTGGAACTTCGAGAAGTTCCTCGTGCTGCCCGACGGCGAGGTCGTCCGGTTCCGCCCGAAGCAGAAGCCGAACGACCCCGAGATCGTCGGCGCGATCGAAGCCGCGCTGACCCGTTAGACGACCGCGGCGTCACTCGCGATCCGGACGGGCGGTAGCGGGACGTGGATCACGAGCACGAACTCTCGGGTGGCAACGCGAGCGGCCCCGTCGTGAGAGTCGGCGATACGGTCCGCAAGATCTGGACCGCTGCGACGCCCGGCGTCCATGCGTTGATGGTGCACGTGCGCGAGCGCGGCGTCGATGCTCCCTCGCCCCTCGGCCGGGACGCCGCCGCACGTCAGATCATCGAGTACGTGCCAGGACGCCTCGCAATCGATGCGCCCCCGCTGTCCTGCGACGAATTGCGCAGAGTCGGGGCGATGATCCGGGCAATGCATGACGCGAGCGCGGACTTCTCCCCTCCGGCCGACATCACGTGGGAGACGGCGATCGCTGCTCCCGGTGCGGATCTCGTGTGCCACAACGACCTCGCGCCCTGGAACCTCGTCGTCGGAGACCGGTGGGTCTTCATCGACTGGGATGCCGCCGCACCGAGCACTCGTCTCTGGGACCTCGCATATGCGGCGCAGAGCTTCACGCTGTCGGCCACCGATGCTTCCCCCGCGCGGGCGGCGACCTGCCTGCGGGCGTTCGTGGACGGCTACGGCGCCGACCTGGATCTCCGCAGAAGACTGCCATCTGCGATGCGTCAGCGAGCCGAGGCGATGCTCGATCTGCTCACCACCGCCACCAGCAGCGCCGCGAGCCGTGGGCATCCATGTTCGCGGATGGCCACGGCACGCACTGGGCCGCTGTCGTCGACTACGTGGGCGCGCACCGAGCCGTCTGGCTCGACGCGCTGACCCGCTAGACGGCTGTTGCAGCCTCAGGCTCGGCCTCAGCCTCGCCGCGCTTGGCCCAGAGGTCACGCAGGACGTTCTCGAACGCTGCGGGCGGCTGCGCTCCGCTGATGCCGTACTGCCCGTCGATCACGAAAAACGGGACGCCCTGGATGCCGTAGGCCTGTGCCTGCGCCTGATCCTGGCGGACATCCGCGAGGTGGCGCGCTGAGACGAGTGCCTCGCGGGTGTCGTCGGGGTTGAGCCCGACCTCGACCGCGAGCTCGACCAGGTCGTCGATGCGGCCGACGTGCTTGCCCTCGGTGAAGTAGGCCGACATGAGGCGCTCTTCCATCTCGTGCTGCACGCCCTGAGCCTTCGCGAAGTGCAGCAGCTCATGGGCTTTGACCGTGTTCGTGTGCTGCAGCAGGTCGAAACGGTACGCGAGCCCTGCGCCCTCGGCGACTCCTGTGACGTGAGAGAGCATCTGCTCGACCTGCTCACGCGGCATCCCCTTGTGGCCGGCGAGGAAGTCGATCTCGTCGCCGTCGAAGTCGACGGGGGTGTCGGGCGAGAGCTCGAACGAGTGGAAGGTGATGTTCACCTGCGGGGCGTCGTCGTCGCCTGCTACGGCTTCGAGTCCCTTCTCGAGGTTGCGCTTGCCGATGTAGCACCAGGGGCAGGCGATGTCGGACCAGATGTCAATCGAGATGGCTTCACTCACACTGACATCCAACCGCATGCACCTATGGGCTATTCCGTCGGTAGGATTCTCGGATGCTCTCCGCCGACGATCCGCTGCCTCGCCGCCCAGAGCGCGTCCTCATCGCCGGGGTGACAGGATCGGGCAAGACGACGCTCGCTCGACGCGCGGCCGAGATGTGGGATCTGCGCCACGTCGAGATCGACGGGCTGTTCCACGGCGAGAACTGGACACCGCGTCCGTCGTTCATCGACGACGTGCGCGCCTTCGCCGCAGAGGATCGCTGGGTCACCGAGTGGCAGTACACGAGCAAGGGCACAGACGCGATCCTCGCCCCGCGTGCGCAACTCGTGATCTGGCTGGACTACCCGTACCGGGTGGTCCGCACGCGCCTGCTGCGGCGGACGATCGGGCGCAGCATCCTGCGCACCCGGATGTGGAACGACAATGTCGAGAAGCCGATCTGGAGGATGTTCTCCGGAGACCCCGAAGAGAACATCATCGCGTGGCAGACCAAGACCCTGCACAAGTGGGCGGAACGGATGCCGGACGTCACAGGCGACCACCCGCATCTGACGATAGTCAGGCTGCGCCACCCTCGAGAGACAGAACGGTGGCTGCGCGCTCAGGCAGGCGCGTCAGGCGTGTCGATCGCGCCCCCGAAGCGACGGTCGCGTGACAGGTAGATGCCGATCGAGCGCCACAGCTCCTCGCGGGAGAAGTCGGGCCAGAGCGTGTCGAGGAACACCATCTCGGCATAGGCCGCCTGCCACAGCAGGAAGTTCGAAGTGCGCTGCTCACCCGAGCTGCGCAAGAACAGGTCGACGTCCGGCATGTCGGGCACGTAGAGGTTGCGGCGGATCATCTTCTCGCTGATCGCATTCGGCTTGACCTTGCCGGCCGCGACGTCGGCGGCGATCGACCGCATCGCGTCGACGAGCTCCACCCGCCCGCCATAGTTCACGCACATGGTGAGCGTGAGCACGTCGTTGTCCTTGGTCAGCTGCTCGGCATACTGCAGCTCCTTGATGACGCTGCCCCAGAGACGCGGCTTTCGGCCGGCCCAGCGGACACGCACACCCCATTCGTTGAGCTGATCGCGTCGGCGATGAAGCACATCGCGGTTGTACCCCATCAGGAAGCGCACCTCTTCAGGGGATCGCGCCCAGTTCTCGGTCGAGAACGCGTACACGGAGAGGTGCTTCACACCGGCCTGGATCGCTCCGGCGACCACATCGAGGAGCACCTCCTCCCCCGCCTTGTGCCCCTCGACGCGATTGAGACCGCGGCGGTTCGCCCAGCGTCCGTTGCCGTCCATGACGATCGCGACGTGCTCGGGCACTGCACGGAAGGCCGGCGGATACACGCCCGTCCAGTCGAGCGGGCGGTACGCCACTGCATCCTTGTGGGTGTAGGGCTTCGGGCTCACCGTGCTCCTTCTCGGGGGATGTCGGCCACGAGGTGCGCGAGCGAGCGGATGCCGCGCTCCAGGTGCCATTGGGCGTATGCCGCGACGAGACCTGAGGCGGCTGCGTTGTCGGCGTGAGGCGCGGCATCGATCGTCTCCCAATCGCCGGCCATCAGCGATCGGAGCAACGACAGGGTCTTCTCGGCGACCTTCGGGCTGCCGGCGGGCGCGCAGTTCACGCACACCGCCCCGCCGAGCTGGCCGACGAAGTGGGCGTGTGGGCCGGGAGCGGCGCACCGGGCACAGTCGCCCAGCGACGGCGCCCACCCCGACAGCGCCATCACGCGCAGCAGATACGAGTCGAGGATGCTGCGCGGAGAGTGCTCCCCGCGGGACAGCGCCCGGAGACCACCGACCAGGAGCAGATACTGGTCCGGCGTCGCCTCGGAGTCGCTCAGACGATCGGCGGTCTCGACCATCGCGTTGGCCGACGTGAACCGGTCGTAGTGCGCCGCGATGTCGGATCCGTAGGATCCGAGAGACTCCGCCTGCTGCACGATGTCGAGGGTGCGGCCCTGGTAAAGCTGCACATCGGCGACCATGAACGGCTCGAGGCGCGAGCCGAACTTCGATGACGTGCGGCGCACTCCCTTCGCCACGGCTCGGATCTTGCCGTGACGCCGCGAGAGCATCGTGACGATGCGATCCGCCTCACCCAGCTTGTGGGTGCGCAGGATCACCGCTTCGTCTCGGTAAGTGGGCACCGTTCGATTATCCTCCGTGCGGGAGAATAGGGGCGTGACCGAACCGCTCTTCATCATTCCGCTCTGGGCGGACCTGCTCGGCGTCGGCCTCGGAGGCGTGCAGGGCGCGATGTTCGCCTCGGGATTCCAGGGGCAGCGACGACTCGACTGGCTCGGCGTCTCGATCATCGGGATCATGATCGGGATGGGCGGCGGTCTTATCCGCGACATCCTGCTCGGTCAGACTCCGGCGACGCTGCAGAACCAGTGGTACCTGGTGACCGCGGGCGGAGCGGCGCTGCTCGGCATGCTCCTTGCCGGGCTGTTCACGCGGCTGAACACGGCGATCGTCGTGCTCGACGCTGTCGTGATCGGGATGTTCGGCGCCTTCGGGACGAGCAAGGCGCTCGCGTTCGGCATCCCCGAGGTCCCAGCCGTGTTCATCGGCGTCTGTGCGGCCGTCGGCGGCAGCGTGCTCCGCGACATGCTGATGGGTCTGCCGACCGCCATCATGCACGTCGGCTCGCTCTACGCGGTCGCAGCCGGCGCCGGGTGCACGTTCATCGTCATCGCAGTCGCACTGGGCATGCCCATCACCCTCGCAGCGGTCATCGGCATCGCGGTGACGAGCGTCATCCGCATCCTCGCCGTCACCTTCGACGTCTCGCTTCCCGAACAGCGTCGCATCTACCGTCGCAAGGTGGCGGCCGAGACGGGTGTGATCCCCATCATCAAGCCCAGCGCTGAGTGACCCGAAGCATCCCGCGGACGACGAGGCGCCCCCTCGGTCGCTGACCGAGGGGGCGCCTGCAAGGGAGATCAGACCGCCGCGAGCTCCTGCTCACGAGTGCGGATGGAGCGGTTGACGCATGACACGATCGCCTTGAGCGACGCGGTCGAGATGTCGCCGTCGATGCCGACGCCCCACAGGCGCTGGTCGCCGACCTGCAGTTCGACATAGGCCGCGGCCTGCGCGTCGCCACCGGCGCTGAGAGCGTGCTCGACGTAGTCGTAGAGCGTGATGTCGAAGCCCTGACCGCGCAGAACCTCGATGAACGCCGCGATCGGCCCGTTGCCGTTCCCGGCGACGGCCACCTGCTGGTCGTCGTCCCGCAGGGTCACGTCGAGCACCACGTCACCCGACATGTCGCTGCGGGTCTGCGTCGAGAGCAGCTCGAACCGACCCCACTTGGCCTCGGTGTCGGCGGCGGGCAGGTACTCGTCAGTGAAGATCGACCAGATCTGCTCACTCGTGACCTCGCCGCCCTCGGCATCGGTCTTGGTCTGCACGACTCCCGAGAACTCGATCTGGAGCTTCCGCGGCAGGTCGATCGCATGGTCGGCCTTGAGCAGGTAGGCGACGCCACCCTTGCCGGACTGCGAGTTCACGCGGATCACAGCCTCGTAGGAACGACCGAGATCCTTGGGATCGACGGGCAGGTAGGGAACGGCCCACTCGATGTCGTCGACCGTGACGCCCTCGGCCTCGGCACGGGCAGCCATCGCTTCGAAGCCCTTCTTGATCGCGTCCTGGTGCGATCCGCTGAAAGCGGTGAAGACGAGGTCACCGGCCCACGGACTGCGCTCGGGCACCGGCAGCTGGTTGCAGTACTCGACCGTGCGCTTGACCTGGTCGATGTCGCTGAAGTCGATCTGCGGGTCGATGCCCTGCGTGAAGAGGTTGATGCCCAGCGCCACGATGTCGACGTTGCCTGTGCGCTCTCCGTTGCCGAACAGGCAGCCCTCGATGCGGTCGGCGCCGGCCATGTAGCCGAGCTCGGCCGCCGCGATCGCCGTGCCGCGGTCGTTGTGCGGGTGCAGCGACAGGATGACGTTCTCGCGGTGAGCGAGGTTGCGGCTCATCCACTCGATCGAGTCGGCGTAGACGTTCGGCGAGGCCATCTCGACGGTGGCGGGGAGGTTGATGATGACCTTGCGATCCGCGGTGGGCTCGAAGATCTCGATCACCTGGTTGCAGACGTCGACGGCGAACTCGAGTTCAGTGCCGGTGTAGCTCTCGGGCGAGTACTCGTAGTACACCTTCGTGTCGGGGACCGTCTTCTCGTACTGACGGCACAGGCGTGCGCCCTCGAGGGCGATGTCGATGATGCCCTGCTTGTCGGTGCGGAACACGACCTCGCGCTGCAGGACGCTCGTCGAGTTGTACAGGTGCACGATGGCCTGCTTGGCCCCGGCGATCGACTCGTAGGTGCGGGCGATCAGGTGCTCACGCGCCTGCGTCAGGACCTGGATCGTGACGTCGTCCGGGATCAGGTTCTCTTCGATGAGCTGGCGGACGAAGTCGAAGTCGGTCTGGCTCGCCGACGGGAACCCGACCTCGATCTCCTTGTAGCCCATGCTGACGAGCAGCTCGAACATCACGCGCTTGCGCTCGGGCGACATCGGGTCGATGAGCGCCTGGTTGCCGTCGCGGAGGTCGACCGCACACCAGCGCGGGGCCTCGGTGATGCGGGCATCGGGCCAGGTGCGGTCAGGCAGGTTGACCGCGATCTGCTCGTGGTACGGCCGATACTTGTGGATCGGCATCGCAGACGGGCGCTGAGTGTTCTGCATGATGGGGCTTCTTCTCTTCGTCAGAAATGTGAACGGGCCAACACAAGCGCCGCGACGAGGAAGGCCCTAGCTTTAGGACTCGTCGCGGCAGCTAAGAAGAAGCAGACCGCCGAAAGGCATGCGGCCATCGTAGCAGGATTGCTGCACGTGTCCGTCTATCCCGGCGGGATCAGCGCGAGCTTGCCGCCGGGATGCTCGTCGGCGAGGAGCGCGAGCGCCGCCGGTGCATCCTCGAGCGGGAAGGTCCTCGCCAGCGGGACGACCAGTTCTCCCGCCTGCGCGAGCGCCACCAGCTCTCCTCGCACGGCATCCCGGAACCGCGCGCTGTCGGGCATCGAGCCGGCGATCGCCAGGATGCCGTCGGCCTGCGCACGCGCGAATGCGGCGATCGTCACGATGCGGCGCGGGTCGGCGACGAGTTCGAGCGACACGTCGACCGCTTCGTCAGTACCTACGGCATCGAGACCCGCAGAGATGGGGGCGCCGGCAGCGGCATCCCTGACCCGGTTTGCGAGGCCGGATCCGTAGCTCACGGGAATGCCGCCGAATCGTTCGACGACGTCGAATCTGCCGGCGCTGGCGGTGCCGATCACGCGGATGCCACCACGCGCCGACTGCTGCAGGACGCTCACTCCGACGGCGCCGGATGCGCCGTGCAAGAGGATCGTCTCGCCAGGAACGACATCCGTCACGGCCAGCATCTCTGCCGCCGTGGTGCCGGCGAGCAGCAGGTTGGCCGCCTCGGGATGCGTCAGAGTGGTCGGCTTCGCGAACGCCTTCCCTGCCGGGATCGTCAGTTCGGTGGCGTACCCGCCCGTCACGCGGAACGCGATGACCTCGTCGCCGACCGCGGCGTCACCCGACCCGATCCTCGTGTCCGGTCCGAGCGCCGTGATCTCACCCGAGATCTCGTAGCCGATCGGCACGGGCAGTTCGGCGCCTGGCCTGGCCGCGGCGACGTGCTTCGCGTCCGCCGGGTTCACTCCGGCAGCGTGCACCCGGATGGAGACCTCGCCGCGGCCCGGACGCGGCACCTCATATTCGACGAACTGCCAGGTGTCCGGCGAGCCCCACGAGGTGGCGATCCAGTGGCGCGCCATCAGAAGCCGAGACGACCCAGCTGCTTCGGGTCGCGCTGCCATTCCTTCGCGACCTTCACGTGCAGTCCCAGGAAGACCCGAGTACCGAGAAGCTCCTCGATGCCGACGCGTGCGCGACGCCCCACGTCGGCGAGGCGCTTGCCCTTGTGGCCGATGATGATCGCCTTCTGGCTGTCGCGCTCGACGACGATCGATGCGTGCACGTCCGTCAGGTCGGTGCCCTCGCGCGCCGCGATGTCGTCGATCACGACAGCGATCGAGTGCGGAAGCTCGTCACGGACGCCGTCGAGCGCCGCCTCGCGGATCATCTCCGCGATCCGGTCCTCCTCCGACTCGTCGGTGGTGACGCCCTCGCCATAGAGCGCCGGGCCCTCGGGCATGAGTGAGAGCACCTCGTCGGCGAGCACCTCGAGCTGGTCGTTCGTGAGCGCGGAGATCGGGATCACGGCGTCCCAGTCCTCGCGAAGCGCATCGACCTCCATGAGCCGTTCGGTGATGTCATCGCGGCTGGCCGCATCGGTCTTCGTGACGATCGCGATCTTCTTGGCACGGCGATATCCGTCGAGCGACGCGGCGATGCGACGATCGCCAGGGCCGACCTTCTCGGTCGCGGGCACACAGAATCCGATCACGTCGACGTCGCCGAGAACCTGCTCGACGAGATCGTTGAGCCGCTCGCCCAGCAGGGTGCGGGGCTTGTGGATGCCGGGGGTGTCCACGATGACGAGCTGCCCCTCCGGGCGGTTCACGATCCCGCGGATCGCCCGTCGTGTGGTCTGGGGCTTCTCGCTCGTGATCGCGATCTTCTCGCCGACCAGCGCGTTCGTGAGAGTCGACTTCCCGACGTTCGGCCGCCCCACGAAGGTCACGAATCCGCTTCGCGTCTGCTCAGTCATCGTCGTCATCTCTCTCATCTGCGGTCGATTCCGCATCGTGCTCTGCTCGTTCGACGAAGACCGTCGCGATTCCACGGCCTCGCCCTCTGGAGGCTCCGCCGGTGAGCGTCAGTCCGTCGACCGTCGCCGTGGCTCCCGGCTGCGGAACCTGTCCGAGCGCCTTGCCGAGCAGACCGCCGATGGAGTCGACGTCCTCGTCCTCGAGCTCGAGGCCGAAGAGATCGCCGACGTCCTCCAGCGAGAGTCTCGCGCTCACGCGGTAGCGTCCGTCGCCGAGTTCGACGACTTCCGCCGACACCTGATCGTACTCGTCGGAGATCTCGCCCACGAGTTCCTCGATGAGGTCCTCGAGCGTCACGAGTCCCGAGATTCCGCCATGTTCGTCGATCACCAGGCACACGTGCACGGCATCCCGCTTCATCTGCTGCAGGAGCGTCTCCGCGCGCATGGACTCGGGGACGAAGGTCGCCGGCCGCGAGATCGGACGGATCGATGCCGCTCGCCAGGCGTTCTCGTCGCGGAAGGCGAACAGCACGAGGTCCTTGAGATAGAGCACTCCGACGACGTCATCGGCGTCATCGTCGACCACGGGCATGCGCGAGACGCCGCGCTGCAGGAACAGCGCCATGGCCTCACTCGTCGTCGCGGTCGCGTCGACTGTCACCATCTCGGTTCGGGGCACCATCACCGCACGCACGAACTGGTCGGTGAAGTCGAAGACGGAGTGGATGAGATCGCGGTCGTCCGCCTCGATCAGGTCGTTCGAGGCAGCCTCGTCGACCATGCTCAGCAACTGCTCCTCCGACGTGAACGAGCTGCGCCCGCGCCCTGGGGTCACCCGGTTGCCGAGCACGACGAGCCCCTGGGCGAGCGGCCCGAGGATGACGCGCAGCCCGCGGACCACCGGCGCATTCGCGCGCAGCATCCCCTCGGCATGGTGACGGCCGAAGGATCGGGGACTCGCCCCGACCAGCACGAAGCTGATGCCCGTCATCAGCAGCGCCGCGGCGAGCATCGCCCACCAGATGTTGTCGAACAGGATGCTGAAGGCGACCGTGACGAGCACCGCTGCCGCCGTCTCGGCGAGAACGCGGATGAACGCGACGGCATTGACGTGAGCATCAGGGTCGGCAGCGATACGGGCGAGCTGCCGGGAGTTGCGCCCTTCTGTGCCCATCTCGGCGATGTCGGAGCGCGATGTGACGCCGAAGGCCGCATCGATCGCTGCCATGAGGCCGCCGAACGCGACCAGCAGAACAGCGCCGGCGAGAAGGAGGGCCGCGGTCATCGTCGACGTTCAGCCGCGGCGAAGCCCTGGATGAGCTCCTTCTGCAGTCCGAACATCTCGCGCTCCTCGTCGGGCTCCGCGTGGTCGAAGCCGAGCAGGTGGAGCAGCCCATGAGTGGTGAGCAGGATCAGCTCGTCCATCAGCGTGTGGCCGGCAGCCTGGGCCTGTGCCTCGGCGACCTGAGGGCACAGCACGATGTCTCCGAGCAGTCCGGGCGCCGTCGGGCGATCCTCGGTGCCGGGGCGCAGCTCGTCCATGGGGAAGCTGAGCACGTCCGTGGGGCCGGGCTCGTCCATCCACTGCACGTGGAGGGCTTCCATGGCACCCTCGTCGACGAGTACGATCGCGACCTCGGCGTCAGGGCTGACATGCATCTGCGCGAGGTTGAAGTCGGTCAGTCGCTGCAGCACCGTCTCGTCGACGTCGATGGCCGACTCGTTGTTGATCTCGATCATGGCTGTGCTCGTTTCATCAGGAGAGGCCGCGTTTCGGCATCCGGTCCCGGGGTCCTGGTCGTTGTGCGCCTCGGCGGTCGGCGCGATTGGCGAACTCGGCAGCCTGCTCGCGCTCGAAGCGCTGAGCGGTGCGGCGTTCGTCGTACTCGCTGTACGCGTCGACGATGCGGCCGACGAGAGAGTGACGCACCACGTCCTCACTCGTGAGGCGGGCGAAGTGGATGTCGTCGATGCCGTCGAGCACACGCGTCACGAGACGCAGTCCCGACGAGCCCTGGGGAAGATCCACCTGGGTGATGTCACCCGTGACGACCATCTTCGAGCCGAAGCCGAGACGCGTCAGGAACATCTTCATCTGCTCGGGCGTCGTGTTCTGCGCCTCGTCGAGCACGACGAACGAGTCGTTGAGCGTGCGACCGCGCATGTACGCGAGCGGTGCCACCTCGATCGTCCCCGTCGCCATCAGGCGAGGGACGATCTCGGGGTCCATCATCTCGTTCAGCGCATCGTAGAGCGGGCGCAGGTACGGGTCGATCTTGTCGGTGAGAGTGCCGGGCAGGAATCCCAGACGCTCGCCGGCCTCGACGGCAGGACGCGTGAGGATGATCCTGGTGACCTCCTTGCGCTGCAGCGCCTGGACGGCCTTCGCCATAGCGAGATAGGTCTTTCCGGTACCGGCCGGGCCGATGCCGAAGACGATCGTGTTCTCCTCGATCGCGTCGACGTACTCCTTCTGGCCGAGGGTCTTGGGGCGGATGACCTTGCCCCTGGTCGACAGGATGGCCTCGCCGAGCACCTCGCTCGGGCGGGGACCGCCGTCGTTGCGCAGGAGGCGCGCCGAGCTGGTCACATCGCTCGGAGCGAGGTCGTGGCCGGCCTTCGTCATGGTCATCAGCTCGTCGACGAGTGTCTTCGCCTTCGCGACGGCGTCAGCCGCGCCCGTGAGCGTGATCTCGTTGCCGCGTACGAGCACCTGGACGTCTCGGTGCTCCTTCTCGAGCATCCGCAGCAGTCGGTCCTGGGGGCCGAGGAGCTGCACCATGGCGACACCGTCGGCGTAGATCTTCTCGACGGCGGTGTCGGATGCGGTCACGGAATCGTTTTCGTCAGAAGCCAACGAGCTTGTTCTCCTCGATGTTGCCGAGCACATGGGCGTGCACGTGGAAGACGGACTGGGCGGCGCTCGCGCCGTTGTTGAAGATGAGGCGGTACTCGCCGTTCGCGTGCTCGGACGCGAGCTGCGCGGCCGCTGCGACGATCTCCGCAAGCAGACCGGGGTCGCCCGCCGCGAGCTCGGTGACGTCGCGATAGTCCTCGGTCTTGGGGATCACGAGCGCATGCAGCGGCGCCTGCGGGTTGATGTCACGGATCGCGAACACCCGACCGGTGTCGAGCAGGATCTCGCCGGGGATGTCACCGTTCAGGATGCGCGTGAAGATCGAGGGCTCGGACATGCTCCCAGTCTACTGATCGCAACGCGGACGGGCCCGTCTTCACCAGCGACCGAGTGCCACGGACAGGACCGCGATGGCCGCCGGGCCCGCTGTCGAGGTGCGCAGCACCGTGTCCCCGAGCAGCACGCGCTCGGCACCGGCGTCGGACAGCTTCGTCAGCTCGTCGTCCGAGATGCCGCCTTCCGGTCCGACCACGAGCACGAGGTCGCGGCCGTCGGGCGCGAGCTCCGACAACCGCCTGGTCGCCCCCGGGTCGAGCAGCAGCACGCGCTCGGACGACGCACGCTTCACGAGATCTGCGGTCGATGCCGGAGCCGACACCTCAGGAACCCATGCACGATGCGCCTGCTTGGCTGCCTCGCGGACGATGGTCGCCCAGCGCTCTCGGCCTTTGACCGCCTTGGCGCCCTCCCACCGCGAAATGCTGCGGCCCGCCTGCCACGGCACGATCTCGTCGACGCCGAGCTCGCAGGCGGCCTGCACCGCGAGCTCGTCGCGGTCGCCCTTGGCCAGCGCCTGCACGAGCACGAGGCGAGGCGTCGGCGCAGGGTCTGCCGATCGCTCGGACACACGCACGTCGACACGGGAGGGCGAGACCTCCTCGGCGACACCGGTGAGCCACACCCCCGCGCCGTCGCCGACGGTCACCGCCTCACCGACGCGGAGACGGCGGACCACCGCGGCATGCTTGGCTTCGGCTCCGGTGAGCGACACGAGGTCGCCGACCGCCGCATCCGATGACGATTCGACGAGGAAGTGCAGAGCCATGAGCGCCGTCCGGGTCAGTGCGAACGGAAGCGGTCGCGGAGCTTCGAGAAGAGTCCCTGCTGGAACTGCGCCAGCTGGGGGCCTGGCGCCTTCGTCTTCTTCGCGAAGTCCTCGATGAGCGCCCGCTGCGCGGAATCGAGCTTGGTCGGGGTGACCACCTGGACGCCGACCCGCAGATCGCCGCGCTGGCTGCCTCGCAGCGGAGTGATGCCGCGGCCCTTGATCGTCAGGACGTCGCCCGACTGCACGCCCGAGCGGACTTCGAGGTCGACCTCGCCGTCGAGTCCCTGGATCGTGGTCTCGGTGCCGAGGATCGCGTCGGGCATCGAGACCTCGAGCGTCGCCAGCAGGTCGTCGCCGTCACGGCTGAAGGACGGATGCGGATTGACGGTGACCTCGACGTACAGGTCGCCGTTGGGGCCGCCGGCCTTGCCCACCTCGCCGGAGCCGGGAAGCTGCAGACGCAGCCCCGTCTCGACACCGGCAGGGATGTCGAGCGAGACCGTGCGACGCGAGCGCACCCGCCCCTGCCCACCACAGGTGCCGCAGGGGTAGGGAATGGTCGTCCCGTAGCCCTCGCAGGTGCCGCACGGCTGGGACGTCACGACGTTGCCGAGCAGGCTGCGCACCTGGCGCTGCACGTGACCGGACCCTCCGCAGATGTCGCAGGTCACGGGAGAGGTTGCCTCTTGGCAGCACGATCCGTTGCATGTCTCACACAGGACCGCAGTGTCGACCTCGATGTCGCGATGCGCACCGAACACGACGTCGCCCAGTTCGAGCGACACCCGAACGAGGGCGTCCTGCCCGCGCTCACGGCGGGAACGCGGTCGCGCTCCCCTGCCGCCGCCCTGACCCGCGCCGAAGAAGGTCTCGAAGATGTCGCCGAAGCCGCCGAACCCGCCGAAGTTCCCGGCCGCGCCGTCTCCGCCGCCCATGTCGTAGCGACGACGCGAATCGTCGTCGCTGAGCACGTCGTACGCGTGCGTCACGAGTTTGAACTTCTCCGCTGCGTCTTCACCCGGGTTCACGTCCGGGTGGAGCTGGCGAGCGAGGCGTCGGTACGCCTTCTTGATCTCGTCGGTGGAGGCGTCACGGGAGACGCCGAGTACCTCGTAGTGGTCTGCCACAATGGCCCTTCTGCGTGTGCTGTTCTCTGGGCGTCCGCGTCAGCGGGACGCCTCGTCTTCATCGAGCATTCGCGAGAGATAGCGGGCCACAGCCCGCGCAGCCGCGAGATTGCTCGGATAGTCCATGCGCGTCGGCCCCATCACGCCGACACGCGCCATGCCGCTGGGCGCGGCGTAGTCACTGGCCACGATCGATGCCTCACCGAGGCCGAACGAGGCGTTCTCCGTTCCGATGCTGGCCGCGAGGCCGTGAGAGTCCGCCTCCATCTCGCTCATCAGGCGCAGCAGGGTGACCTGCTCTTCGATCGCCTCGAGCAGAGGGTGGATGCTGCCGCGGAAGTCCTGCTCGCGGCGGGCGAGGGTCGCAGCTCCCGCCATCACCAGGCGCTCCTGGCGGAACGCACCCAGCTCATCGATGATGATGCTCGCGAGCGTACGGAGTGCCACATCGTTCGGGTGCTCGTCCGCGGCGAGCAGATTCTGCAGCCGCTCGGCCGCATCGCTCACCGCCTGCCCGGTGATGAGCGCCGACAGTCGCGCACGGAGGATCGCCATGTCGGCTTCGTCGACGTCGACCGGCAGCGGCGCCATGCGCTGAGAGACCCCACCCGCATCGGTGACGAGGACGATCAGCAGCCGGTTGGGCGACAACGCGACGAGCTCGAGGTGCGTGAGGTGCGCCCGCGCGAACGACGGGTACTGAGCGAGTGCGACCTGGCCCGTGAGCTGAGTGAGCACACGGACGGTGCGCACCATCAGGTCGTCGAGGTCGGAGGGCGCAGTCAGGAACGACTCGATCGCCGTGCGCTGTGCGACCGTGAGCGGACGCAGCTGCGCGAGATGGTCGACGAAGACGCGGTAGCCCTTGTCGGTCGGCACTCGACCCGATGACGTGTGCGGTGCCGCGATGAGCTCTTCGTCTTCGAGCAGTGCCATGTCGTTGCGGATCGTCGCCGCGGACACACCGAACGAGTAGCGGTCGACGATCGATCGACTGCCGACGGGCTCATGCGTCTCGACGTAGTCCTGCACGATCGCGCGGAGAACCTGGAGGCCTCTTTCACTGACCATCGCAACTCCCTCCCTCTGGCACTCACTGGGTACGAGTGCCAATTCTACCCGCCGAGGCGGGCGCCGCGCTGATCCCCCTACGATGACGGGTATGAGTGTCGCGCCGCAGGCCACCGTCTCCGCCGGAATCGTGCGGGGCGAAGCGCTCGACGGAGTGCATCGCTATCTGGGCATTCCGTACGCGTCTGCCCCGTTCGGGCCGAACCGCTTCCGCGCACCGCAGCCCGCTCCCGCGTGGGAGGGCGTGCGCGACGCCACTGCATTTGGCCCCACGGCCCCTCAGCATCCGTACCCCGGGGCGATCGGCGAGCTCCTGGGTTCGGTCGAGATCCCGGGAGACGAGATCCTCTCGGTCAACATCTGGGCACCGGAGGACGCCGCGGGCGCACCGGTCGTCCTCTGGATCCACGGCGGCGCGCTCGAACGGGGAGCCGCCGCACTCCCCCTCTATGACGGGGCAGCATTCGCCCGGGCCGGGATCGTCTTCGCGTCCATCAACTACCGTCTGGGCTCCGAGGGCTTCTCGGTGCTCGACGGCGCTCCGCGGAATCTCGGACTGCAGGACGCCGCGGCGGCGCTCGCCTGGGTGCACGGCGAGATAGCCTCGTTCGGCGGCGATCCGTCGCAGATCACGGCCATGGGCGAGTCCGCCGGGGGCGCGATCGTCGCCGGTCTCCTCGCGAACCCCTCGTCGCGCTCGCTGATCGCGCGGGCGATCATCGAATCCGGACCGCTCGAGGCCCAGACCGCGAAGAAGGCGGGCCGCGTCACGGCGCAGCTGGCGAAGCGGCTCGGCATCAGAGCCGACCGCGCTGGCTTCCTCGGAGCATCTCCCGCGAAGCTGCTCCATGCGCGCAGGCGACAGGCCGCCGGCTCGTCGCCGCTGGGCGGGGCCCCGGGATTCCAGTTCGCAGTGGATGCCGAGTCCCTTCCCCACTCGCCGCACGAGGGCCTCGCCGACGCCGACGTCCCGCTGCTCATCGGGAGCAACACAGACGAATATCGCCTCTGGTTCCCTCCGGCGGCTCTCGCCGGAGTCAGTCCGGCGAAGCTGCTGCTCGCGCGACTCGCCTTGCGGATCCCGAGGGCGGCCGTCGCGGCCTACCGTGCGGCCTTCCCCGGAGCCTCCACGGGCGAGATCTTCGGCCAGCTCGCCACGGACATCATGCTGCGCGCGCCGCTGACCCGACTGGCCCACGCGCGGACGGCGCCGACCTATGTCTACGAATTCGCCTGGCAGAGCGCCGTCCGCGACCTGCGTGCAGCCCACGCTCTCGAGCTGGGCTTCGTGTTCGACCGCCTCGGCGACCCAGAAGCACAACGGCTCGCCGGTGCCGATGCGCCGCAGGACCTCGCAGACGAGATGCACTCGGCGTGGATCGCCTTCATCAAGACCGGTGACCCGGGGTGGCCGCGGTTCGACTCCGAACGGATGACGCGACTGTTCGACACCCAGACCTCCACCGTCGCACAGCGACGCACAGCGGCACTCGACCTGCTGCCGTAGCGACCCGACCCGCGGTCAGTCCGTGAGCTCTCGCACCACGGCGTCAGCGAGCAGACGCCCACGAATTGTGAGCTGCACGCGCCCGCGCACCGCGGCGGCGGGGTCGACGAGGCCGTCCGCGATCAGGCCGGCGACACGCGCGCGCTTGTCCGGCTGCAGGTCGATGACCGCGATCCCCTCGCGGATGCGGCTCAGCAGCAGAACTCGCTCGAGGGTCCTCGATTCCGCATCAGGACGCTCGGTTCCGGCGGCCGGCGACTCCTCGGCGGCGAGACGCTGCGCATAGGCGGCCGGGTGCTTCACGTTCCACCACCGGAGCCCTGCGACGTGGCTGTGCGCGCCGGGGCCGAAGCCCCACCAGTCGCTCCCCCGCCAGTACGCGAGGTTGTGTCGCGAGCGCTGTTCGACGGTGCGCGACCAGTTGCTGATCTCGTACCAGTCGAAGCCCGCCGCTGCGAGACGCGCATCGGCGAGCTCATACATGTCGGCCTGCAGGTCGTCGTCCGGCGTCGGCACCTCGCCTCGGCGGATCTGTCGCGCGAGCTTCGTGCCGTCCTCGATGATCAGCGCGTAGGCCGAGATGTGGTCCGACTCGAGTGCGAGCGCCGCATCGAGCGACGCCTCCCAATCACCGAGCGACTCACCGGGGGCGCCGTAGATGAGGTCCACGCTCACGGCGAGGCCTGCATCCTTCGCCGCGGCGACCGCCGTCGTCACATTCTCGGGGCGATGGGTGCGGTCGAGAGCGGCGAGCACATGCGGCACTGCCGACTGCATGCCGATCGAAAGCCTCGTCACACCGGCATCCGCGAGTGTGCGGGCGACCTCGGGCGTCACCGTGTCGGGGTTCGCCTCGACCGTGACCTCGGCGCCGTCCGTCAGACCGAATGCGTCGGTCGCCGCACCGAGCATCCGGGCGAGATCTCCCGCTGGCAGGAGAGTCGGCGTGCCTCCGCCGAAGAACACGGTGTCCATGGGGCGCAGCGCGCCCGCATTCGCGAGAACGCGCTTCGCCAGGTCGATCTCGGTGATCAGCGTCGAGGCGTAGTCCTCCTGCTTCGCACCGCGAAGCTCGCCGGACGTATAGGTGTTGAAGTCGCAGTAGCCGCAGCGCACCCGGCAGAAGGGGACGTGCAGATAGGCCGAGAACGGCGCAGCCGGGTCGATCGCGAGATCGGACGGAAGGCGCCCGTCTGCCGGTGCCGGATCGCCCAGCGGAAGGGGACCGGCCATCAGAGAACCGTGACCATCAGAGAATCGTGGCCATCAGAGAACCGTGGCCATCAGACCGGAGTCGCGTAGAGCGGCGAGATCGCCCGCAGATAGCGTGCGAACAGCTCGCGGCGACGGCGCTTCACGAGCGCGGGGACGACGCGGTACAGCAGGGAGTTCGGCGCATCGAATGCGCGCACCGAGAACCACACCTCGTCGTTGTCCTCGCGCCAGTCGATGTCGAAGGATTCCTCACCGCGCACCACGGAGCCGCCGACCGTGCCCAGCACGAATCCGATGCGGCGCTTCTCTTCGGTGACCGAGATCACACGGAGTTCGGCATCCGCGCGCATCCCGCTCACGCGTCCGTGCAGACGAAGGGTCATCCCCGGCCCTGCGAACGGAGTGCCCTCGGCATCGAAGCGCTGCTCGACGTCGGTCTTGCTCGGGGCGATCGGATTGCCCTCCGCATCGAAGCTCACCCCGGCGTACGCGGGGCCCGGAGCCGGACGGACATCCTCGATGCTCAAGCCCGAGGCGCGCTGCGCCGTCCAGGTCAGGAGCGATTCGCCGGCGGACTGGAAGCGTTCGATGCCGCTGCCGATCCGCCAGGAGTTCTCCGCCGGGAGGCTGCGCTCCGGCGGGTACTGCATCAGATCGGGCGCGTGGGTCGCACCCACGGCCGCATAGTCCACCGTGTCGTCTCGGAAAGTCCCGCGCCGCATGATTTCCAGCCTACTTCCCGTTTCCTGGACGATCACCGTCCACGCGCCGGGAACACCCCGACCCGCAGGGTCCTACTTCTTGTCCTTGCCCTCGACGTCGCCGGAGAGCGCGGCGATGAACGCCTCCTGCGGCACCTCGACACGGCCCACCATCTTCATGCGCTTCTTGCCCTCTTTCTGCTTCTCGAGGAGCTTGCGCTTGCGGCTGATGTCACCGCCGTAGCACTTCGCGAGCACGTCCTTGCGCAGCGCCCTGATCGTCTCGCGGGCGATGATCCTGGCGCCGATGGCGGCCTGGATCGGCACCTCGAAGTTCTGGCGAGGGATCAGCTTGCGCAGTCGCTCCGTCATCAGCGTGCCGTAGGCGTAGGCCTTGTCGCGGTGCACGATCGAGCTGAACGCGTCGACCTTGTCACCCTGCAGGAGGATGTCGACCTTGACGAGGTCGGCCTCCTGCTGTCCGGCGGGCTCGTAGTCGAGCGAGGCGTAGCCCTGGGTCTTGGACTTGAGCTGGTCGAAGAAGTCGAAGACGATCTCACCGAGCGGCATCATGTAGCGGAGCTCGACGCGCTCCTCGGAGAAGTACTCCATGCCCAGCAGCGCTCCGCGACGCGACTGGCACAGCTCCATCACAGTGCCGACGTAGTCCTTGGGCAGCAGGATGGCCGTCTTGACCATGGGCTCCGACACCGAGCCGATGCGCCCGTCGGGGTACTCGCTCGGGTTCGTGACCGTCACGGTCTCGCCCGTGTCGCTCGTGAGCACCTCGTAGATCACGCTGGGTGCAGTGGTGATGAGGTCGAGGCCGAACTCGCGCTCGAGCCGCTCGGTGATGATCTCGAGGTGCAGGAGTCCCAGGAAACCGCAGCGGAAGCCGAACCCGAGGGCGACCGACGTCTCAGGCTCGTACTGCAGCGAGGCGTCGGAGAGCTTGAGTTTGTCGAGCGCCTCGCGGAGCTCCGCGTAGTCGCTGCCGTCGATCGGGTAGACCCCCGAGAACACCATCGGCTTCGGATCGGTGTAGCCGTCGAGGGCCTCGGTCGCGGGCTTGCGTGCCGTCGTGACGGTGTCGCCGACTTTGGAGAGCCGCACGTCCTTCACGCCGGTGATGAGGTAGCCGACCTCGCCGACGCCCAGCCCTTTGGTGGGCACCGGCTCGGGACTCGACACGCCGACCTCGAGCGCCTCGTGGGTGGCGCCCGTGGACATCATCTGGATGCGCTCGCGGGGCGACAGGCTGCCGTCGATCATGCGGACGTAGGTGACGACACCGCGGTAGGCGTCGTAGACGGAGTCGAAGATCATGGCTCTGGCAGGCGCCTCGGCGTCGCCGACGGGCGCGGGGATCTCCTTGACCAGGCGGTCGAGCAGCTCCTCGACCCCTACACCGGTCTTGCCCGAGACGCGCAGCACGTCTTCGGGCTTGCCACCGATGAGGGATGCCAGTTCCTTGGCGTACTTGTCGGGGTCAGCGGCCGGCAGATCGATCTTGTTGAGCACCGGGATGATGTGCAGATCGTTCTCGAGCGCCAGATAGAGATTCGCAAGGGTCTGCGCCTCGATGCCCTGTGCGGCGTCGACGAGCAGGATGGCTCCCTCGCATGCGGCGAGAGAGCGTGACACCTCATAGGTGAAGTCGACGTGGCCGGGGGTGTCGATCATGTTGAGCGCGAAGGTCTGCCCATCGATCTCCCACGGCATCCGCACGGCCTGGCTCTTGATGGTGATGCCGCGCTCGCGCTCGATGTCCATGCGGTCGAGGTACTGGGCGCGCATGTCACGGTCCGAGACCACGCCGGTGATCTGGAGCATGCGGTCGGCGAGGGTCGACTTGCCGTGATCGATGTGCGCGATGATGCAGAAATTGCGGATCTGCTTCGCAGGCGTCGCGGCAGGCTGAAGAGGAGTGAGGGCGCGTGGTGACATGTCCCGTCGATTCTACGGTGAGGCGAGGCTTATGCTCGCTTCGCCCGATCCGGTGATATTCTGCCGAGGTTGCCCGGGAGCCATCCGTGACACCGGATCCCGTGAGCGATAAGACTCCGTCACAGACCAAGTGCAGGCGTCGTGTCGCGCAGATCGGCAGATGGTGATTGACTGTCTTCCCGGCTCAGCGTTGCGTCGGCGGATCCCGCGCGCGTCTGTAGAAGAGAAAGAATCATCACCTTGATCAAGTATCTGTTGCGCCGCCTGTTCGGTTGGGTGCTGATGATCGTCATCGCGACGAACATCACCTACTTCCTCGCGTGGCTCTATCTCGACCCGGAGAACAACTACGTCGGGCGGCGTCCTCCCCTGTCGGCCGACCAGATCGACAGCCTGCTGCGTCCTCGCAACCTGAGCGAGTCGGTACCTCTCATCGAGCGGTGGTGGACCTGGTTCTCCAACATCCTCTTCCACTGGAACTGGGGCCTCAGCCCCACAGGTGAGTCGGTCAACGAGCAGGTCGCCTACCGCGTCTGGATCAGTGCCGAGCTCGTGCTCGGTGCGACGATCATCACGACGATCCTCGGCATCGCCCTCGGCGTGTACACCGCCTCGCGGCAGTACAAGCTCGCCGACCGGATCGGTCAGGGCACCAGCATCATCACGATGAACATCCCGACGGTGGTCGCCGGCTTCGCTCTGGTACTCCTGGCGATCAACTTCAACAACGCCGTCGGCACGACGGTCTTCTACGTGGTGGGTTCGTCCAGTCAGGGGGTGGAGGGCTTCTTCCCCGTCCTCATAGATGTGCTGCAGCATCTGACGCTCCCCACATTGGGCCTCGTGCTCACCGGGTATGCAGGCATCCACTTCCTGCAGCGCTCGCTGCTGCTCGACAACATCAAGGCCGACTACGTGCGCACCGCACGGGCGAAGGGCCTGACCAAGCAGCAGGCGATCCGCAAGCACGCGCTGCGGACATCGCTGATCCCGGTCACGACGCAGGTCGCGTTCACGATCCCCGCGGTCTTCACCGGCGCGGTGCTGACGGAGACGATCTTCAATTGGAACGGTATGGGTCGCTACTTCATCCAGACCCTCAACAACAACGACATCCACGGCGTGGTCGCGGTCGCGGCATTCGGCGCCCTGATGACGGCGATCGGCGCGATCCTCGCGGACATCGCCGTCGTCGTCCTCGATCCGAGAGTGCGGGTGAGCTGATGGCTCTGGAAAGCATCGGGGTCTCCCCCGACATCGCGGAGAAGCCCGAACGTCCGAAGAACCGCAAGCGGACCTCCATGATGACGCTGTACACGCGTCGGTTCATGCGTAACCGCGGCGCGCTGATCGGCGTCGTGATCCTGGCTCTGCTGGTGGTGTTCGCGATCGTCGGGCCTCTCATCGCTCCCTATTCGCACACCGACCTCGACTTCCTCGCACTGCGCCAGGCCCCCTCGTCCGAGCACTGGTTCGGAACGAACGGTTCGGGCAACGACAACTTCGCCCAGGTGGCCGTCGGCCTCCAGCGGTCCATGATGATCGCCGCGCTCGTCGCGATCGGCACCACCGTCGTCTCCGCGCTCATCGGCGCCACTGCCGCCTACTTCGGCGGCCGGTACGAGCGGATCATGCTCGCGATCATCCACTTCATGATGGTGGTACCCAACTTCCTGATCCTCGCGATGATCTCGAACGACGCCGGCGGAAACTGGCTCGTGATCTCGCTCGTGATGATCTTCGTCGTCGGCTGGTTCTTCCCCGCGCGCATCATCTGGACGCTCTCGCTCTCGATCCGCGAGCGCGAGTACGTGCACGCCGCTCGGTACGCCGGGCTCTCGGGCATGCGCATCGTCGTCCGTCACATGCTGCCGAACATCGGCTCGCTGCTCGTGATCAACTTCACGCTCGGCGTCGTCTCGGCCGTGCTCACCGAGACCGCGCTCTCGTTCCTCGGCTTCGGCGTGAAGCTGCCGGATGTCTCGCTCGGTGCCCTCATCGGCTACGGCTCGAGCACGCTCGTGAGCGCGCCGTGGCTGTTCTACTTCCCCGCGGCGGCGCTGACGCTGCTCACCGTCTCGATGGCTCTCATCGCCGACGGTCTGCGCGACGCCCTCGATCCGACCTCGGCGGCTGGAGGTCGCGCATGAGTACTGTCCTGTCTGTCCGCGACCTCAAGGTCAGCTTCCCGTCCGAGGCGGGCCGTGTCGACGCCGTGCGCGGGGTCTCGTTCGACCTCGAAGCGGGAAAGACGCTCGGCATCGTCGGCGAATCCGGCTCGGGCAAGTCCGTCACGTCACTCGCGATCATGGGCCTGCTCGACGATAACGCCAAGGTCACCGGCTCCATCGTCTACGACGGCCAGGAGCTGCTCGGCAAGACCGACAAGCAGCTCTCGGTGATCCGCGGCAACGGCATGGCGATGGTCTTCCAGGATCCGCTCACCTCGCTCACCCCGGTGTTCACGATCGGCGACCAGCTGATCGAGGCGCTCACCGTGCACCGCCGACTGTCGAAGAAGGAGGCCTGGGACCGCTCAGTCGAGCTGCTGAAGCTCGTCGGTATCCCCGAGGCCGAGCGCCGCATGAAGGCGTTCCCGCACGAGTTCTCCGGCGGAATGCGCCAGCGCGTCGTGATTGCGATCGCGATGGCCAACGACCCGAAGCTGATCATCGCCGACGAGCCGACCACCGCGCTCGATGTCACCATCCAGGCGCAGATCCTCGAGCTCATGGAGAAGGCGCAGGCCGAAACGGGCGCCGCGATGATGATCATCACCCACGATATGGGCGTGGTCGCGAAGACCGCCGACGACGTGCTCGTGATGTACGCGGGCAAGCCCGTCGAGCAGGCCCCGGTGCGCGAGCTGTTCTACCGCACCCGGATGCCCTACTCGATCGGTCTTCTCGGAGCGATCCCTCGCGTCGACAAGACCGAGAAGGTGCCGCTGATCCCGATCAAGGGCAACCCGCCTCTGCTGATCAACCTGCCGGATGCGTGCCCGTTCGCTGCGCGCTGCCCGATCGCCATCGACGCGTGCCGTGAGCGCGAGCCCGAACTGCTGCCCGTCACCACGAGTGGCCATGCGAATCACTCCGTCGCGTGCATCCGTGCGAACGACATCGATGACGACGGGAAGATCGGCGGACTGCCGGTGTTCCCCGTCCCGGAGATCCCCGAGAGCTCGCTCGCCAAGGTGCCGCGCGAGGAACGACCGATCACTCTCGAGGCCGTCAATCTGAACAAGACGTTCCCGTTGATGAAGGGCGCCTTCTTCAAGCGCAAGGTCGGCGAGGTGCGAGCGGTCAAGGGCATCAGCTTCGACATCCGTCAGGGAGAGACGCTCGCGATCGTCGGCGAGTCCGGCAGTGGCAAGACCACCACCCTGCTCCAGATCATGGATCTCGTCGCCCAGGAGGACGGCGACATCCGTATCGGCGGCACGAGCGTCGCAGACATCAAGAGCCGTTCGGAGGAGCGCAAGCTCCGCCGTGACCTGCAGATCGTGTTCCAGGACCCGATGGGCGCGCTCGACCCCCGCATGACGGTCTGGGACATCATCGCCGAGCCGATGTTCGCGATCGGCATGAGCAAGGATGACGTGTTCGACCGCGTCGAGGAGCTCATGGGACTCGTCGGTCTCGACCCGGCACACAGCGACCGCTTCCCGCAGGCTTTCTCAGGTGGACAGCGGCAGCGCATCGGCATCGCCCGCGCACTGTCGACGAACCCCAAGATCGTCGTGCTCGACGAGCCGGTGTCGGCTCTGGACGTCTCGATCCAGGCCGGTGTCATCAACCTGCTCGACGAGCTCAAGGCCAAGCTCGGCCTGTCGTACCTCTTCGTCGCCCACGATCTGGCCGTGGTCCGCCACATCGCCGATCGCGTCGCGGTCATGTACAAGGGATCGTTCGTCGAGCACGGCGATGTCGATCAGGTGTTCGACGATCCGCAGCATCCGTACACGAAGGCGCTGCTGTCGGCGATCCCGATTCCGGATCCCGACATCGAGCGCACGCGTGAGCGGATCATCCTCCCCGTCGAGGGTTTCGACGCCGAGGCCGTCGCCGTCAGCTGACCTGCGCACAATTGTGCACAGTCCGATAACGGTTCCGTGTCCCTGGGGTTTCGCCCGCGACATGCGGGGTTAGTCTGCCCCTATCCCAAGTAAGGCCGACAGGCACTAAGGAGTACCATGAAACGGCATCAGAAGCTGATGGGCATCGCTGCTCTCGGCGCCGCCTTCGCACTCGTCATGAGCGGGTGTGCACCGGCAGGTAACGGCGGCGGCAACGGCGAGGGCGACACCCCTCAGACGGTCGAGGGCGCGGACTACAACCCGCAGCCCCGCGAGAACCTCGCAGAGGGTGGCGAACTCCGCATCCCGATCTCGAACATCGCCGAGCAGCTGAACTACTTCCACAGCGACGGCGACGCTCGCGTCACCCAGGTCGGCACGTGGTTCCGCCCGCAGATCCTGCTGATGGATCCTGACGGCACGGTCAAGAAGAACGACGCGTACCTCGACGACTACTCCTTCGGTGTCGAAGACGGCAAGACCGTCCTGCACTTCAAGGTCAACGAGAAGGCTGTCTGGAACGACGGCACGCCGATCGACGTCACCGCGTTCAAGGCCACCTGGGAAGCCCAGAACGGCGAGAACGAGGAGTACCAGCCGAACGCGACCGACGGCTGGAAGGAGATCGAGTCCGTCGAGGCCGGCGAGAACGACCGCGACGTCATCGTCACCTTCAAGGGCGAGTTCGCCTGGCCCGAGATGGTCTACTCGCAGCTCCTGCACCCCGCCGTCAACACGCCTGAGCTCTTCAACACGGCGTTCCTCGGCGACTGGCACCCGGAGTGGGGCGCTGGCCCCTACACGGTCGACAACTTCGACAAGACCGGTGGCGTCGTCACTCTCGTCCCGAACGAGAAGTGGTGGGGCAACGCTCCGCTGCTCGACAAGGTCTCCTTCATCCAGATGGAGCCGACCGCTGCGGTCAACGCTCTGCGCAACGGCGAGGTCGACATGGCCGAGACCGGCAGCGCCGAGCTGCTCGCTCAGGTCGAGGGCCTCGAGGGCGTCAAGACCTACAAGGGTCAGGCGACCGCGAACGCGATCTTCACGCTCAACTCCTCGAACCCCGCACTCGCGGATCTCGACGTGCGCAAGGCCGTCTTTGAGGCGATCAACATCGAGCAGGTCAAGGACATCGTCTTCAACGGTCTGAACTACACCGAGGAGCCCGCCGGGTCCCTCACGCTGTTCTCGTTCCAGCCGAACTACGTCAACGCGCTGGAAGAGGCGGGCCGCAAGGACGGCGACACCGAGGGTGCCAACAAGCTCCTCGATGACGCCGGCTGGGTCGCAGGTTCCGACGGCGTCCGCGAGAAGGACGGCGTGCGCCTGTCGCTCGTCTTCCCGGTTCACTCCGACACGGAGACCGCCCGGGCCCGTTCACTCGCCGTGCAGCAGCAGCTGAAGGAGGTCGGCGTCGAGGTGACGATCGACACCCGTCCGTCCGCTGACTTCGCCGAGGACTACACCACGCAGAACGGTGACATCTTCTTCCTCAACTTCACGTCGTCCGACCCGTTCGGTGCCGCCTGGTTCTGCCAGCTGTACTGCTCGGACAGCGGCCTGAACCTGTCGGGAACCGGCACCGAGGAGATCGACACGATGATCCACGAGGAGCTCGAGACGATCTCCGACCCGGTCGAGCAGACCAAGAAGGCCATGGAGATGGAGTCCGAGATCTTTGCGAAGACCTGGGGCATCATCCCGGTCCTCAACGGTCCGGAGATCTGGACCGTCAAGGAAGGCCTCGCCAACCTCACGCCCGAGCCCTACGTGGGTCTCGACCTCTTCGGCATCACGCCGGTGGAGAACGTGGGATACGAGAAGTAATTCCTGCGAAGACTGACTCGATCAGTTCTTCGGGATGCGGGGTCGGTGGTTCATCCACCGGCCCCGCTTTCTCTATGCTGAACGCGTGAGCGTCCAGATCGTCTTCGTGCACGGCATCCGCACGTCTGCGACCATGTGGCGATCGCAGCTCGCGTTCCTCGAGGAGCAGGGCATTGCGGCGGTCGCCGTCGATCTGCCAGGGCACGGCACCCGGATGGCGGAGGACTTCACTTTGCACGAGGCGCTGCACACGATCGACGCCGCCGTGCGCGATGCCGCGACGCGCGGCCCCGTGCTGCTCGTGGGGCACTCGATGGGTGGTCTGCTGTCGCTCGCCTATGTCGGCGGCGCGCAGACACCACAGGTGGCGGGGCTCATCGCGGCGTCATGCACCTCGCTCCCCCGTGGCGCCGGTCTCGCCGCCTACCGCGTCATCGCCAGAGCAGTCGATCGCCTGCCCGACCGGGGGATGTGGCTCACCGAGCGGATCCTCGAGGCGACGATCCCCGAAGCGACGCGCTCCGACTTCGCGGCCGGCGGCTATGCGCTCGACACGCAGGACACCGCGCTGCGCAACCTCTCGGCACTGGACCTCGCGACAGCGGTCGGCCGCATCAGGGTGCCGCTGTGGTTCGTCAACGGCCAGTGGGACCAGCTGCGGGTCAACGAGGCGCTGTTCCAGCGGCTCGCGCCCCACGCCGAGCTCATCATCGTTCCTCGCACGACGCATCTCGTGACGGCGATGCGGCCGGAGATCTTCAATGCCGTCGTGCGGCTGGCCGTCGCGACGATAGAAGCCCGACTCACGGCTCCCGAGACGGCGCCTGGTCCTGCGACGGAGTCTGGTCCTGAGGCAGACGGTGATCCTGGTTCTGACGAGCAGGCTGTCGCGCCAGAGCGGTGAGTGCGCCGCCGACGAGCGACAGCACTGCGGCTGCGACGAAGACGAGCCAGAAGCCGCCGACGAGCGCCACGAGACCCGCACCGAGGACAGGGCCGATCAGCTGGCCGAGCGCGGCCGTCACGTTGACGATCCCGAGGTCTCGGGCGTGGTCCTTCTCGTCCGGCAGCAGGTCGGCGGCGAAGGCCAGGCCGACGGTCGAGAACGCCCCGTAGCCGAGTCCCATGAGCGCGGCGGCGATCATGGTCGCCTCGAAGGTCGGCACGACGGCGATCACGACTCCAGACGCCGCCTGCACGAGCGTGGCCAGGACCGTGAGGGTGCGTCGGTTGCCGGTGCGGTCGGACACGATGCCGGTGAGCACCGACGCGAGGACGACGAACAGCGTGTACACGACGATCAGCAGCAGCAGGTTGTCCTGCGCGACGACCGTCTCCTGGTGCAGGCCGTGGAGCAGGAAGAAGAGGAACAGAGCGGTGCCGAGCGCGTTGCCGATGTTGGTGACCAGGCGCCCCCACAGCATCCACGAGAAATCCCGATCGCGAAGGGATGCCAGCAATCGACGGTCCTTCTCGATCACTGCAGGGCTGATCGCCGTTGCCCCGACAGGAGCGGGCGGATCCGGCAGGATCAGGGCGGCACCTGTGCCGATCACCGCGATCACCGCGGCGAGCAGCAGATAGCCGTCGCGGATCCCGAGGCCGAGGAGCACGACGAGTCCGACGCCGAGCACGATTCCCACCGCCTGGCTCGAGCCCACGGCTGCGGATGCCGCGCCGCGCTGCGTCGCGGGAAGCTGGTCGGCGATCAAGGCGGTGAACGCGGCCGATGACACGGCCACGCCGATCGTCACCCCGACCCAGGCTCCTCCGACGGCCCAGGCGCCCTCACTGAATCCGGTGACGACGAGGAACACGGCCGTGAGGAGTACTCCGCCGATCGCCCACGGACGCCGACGACGCCTGCCGACGCCTGCACGGTCGGACAGCGCACCCGCGACGGGCCCGGCGATGATGCCCGCGAGTCCCCCGATACCGAGCACGAAACCGGACGAGACGACTCCGCTGATCCAGTCGTCATCCGAGGTGTTGAGCTGCAGCGGAAGGAGCAGCTGCACGGGAGTCAGCTGCACCGTCCAGATCGCCAGCCACGCGAGGGTGAACACCGTCATCCATCGCGCGCCGACCTTCTTCAGGGCGCTCACCCCTGCGCTGCCTGCGGGGTCGTCGCTATCGCGCGGGAACAGGGCGGGAGGGCAGAACTCATGGCGCTCCTTGACGTCGATGTCACGACGAGAATGTCGGGATATTGATGATTGTGCACCCGGTGCCGTGCTGTGCGCGACCGAGTCTCGATATCTCCGCCGCATGTCGTTTCCGTCGTCACGCATGGACCGAGCACCGTTTAGGGCGAATCGGCCAGTTGCTGGTAGAGTTGGTTCTTGGCTTGCGTGTGGGTTCTTCCCTCACGACCGCCGCGTGGAAGCCCTCTTCTTCTGCCGGCATTTCCTAACAACTCCGTACAGAAAGCGTCCACACGTGGCAAACATCAAGTCGCAGATCAAGCGCAACAAGACCAACGACAAGGCTCACGAGCGCAACAAGGCCGTGAAGAGCGAGCTGAAGACGCACATCCGCGCGACGCGCGCCGCTGTCGTCTCCGGCGACAAGGCCGCAGCCGAGGCTGCTCTGAAGGCTGCTTCCCGCAAGCTCGACAAGGCCGTCAGCAAGGGTGTCATCCACCAGAACCAGGCTGCGAACCGCAAGTCCTCCATCGCCAAGCAGGTTTCCGCTCTCTGAGCCGATCCCCGTTTGAGGGTGTGACAAGAGCCCGTCCCGTTCGCGGGGCGGGCTCTTTCGCGCACCCAGGGCATGCGGCGAGCTTTTGGCCGAGCTGTGTCGGTCGCGACCCTGTCGCCCCGGAGGGCGAGGACGTTCACTCTCCGAACGGCTGCCGAGTGGCGATGACCGTGAGCATGCGCTCGAGGGCGAAGATGGGGTCGCGCGATGCGCCCTTGACCTCGGCGTCTGCGCGGGCCGTCGCCTGGATGGCCATTCCGAGGGAGCGTTCGTTCCATCCGGCGAGGTCGCGCTTCGCGCGATCGACCTGCCAGTCCTTCATGCCGAGACGCTGCGCGAGCTGTCTGCTCGGCTCGCGATTGCCGGCCACGCGAGCCATGGTGCGCAGCTTCATCGCGAAGGCCGCCACCATCGGCACGGGATCGGCTCCTGAGGCGAGTGCATGCCGCAGCGCGACGAGGGCCTCGCCGTAGCGCCCCGCGATCGCCGTGTCGGCGACGACGAACGCCGACACCTCGACACGCCCGCCATAGTACTTGGTGACGACGTCTTCGGTGATGTCACCCTCGACGTCGTTGATCAGCTGCTGACACGCGGCCGCGAGTTCGGTGAGGTCGTCGGCGAAAGCTGAGACCAGGGCGCGCAGCGCAGGGGGCGCGATGCGCTTCTTGGCCGCTGAGAACTCCCCCGCCGCGAAGTCGACACGATCGCCGTCGCGTTTGATCGCGGGGCACGGGATCTCGATCCCGTCGCCCGTGCCGGCGCGCAGCGCGTCGAGCAGCTTCTTGCCGCGGACGCTCGCACCGGTGTGCCGCAGGATGACGGTGGCGCCCTCCTGCGGGTGATCGAGGTACGACACGGCCTCCTGGAGGAAGGCGTCCGAGCACTTCTCGACTCCCGACACACGCACGAGACGTGGCTCGCCGAAGAGTGACGGCGAGGTGAGCGAGAGAAGCGTGCCCGGCGCGTAATCGTCAGCGCGGACGTCGGTGATCTCGAGCGCCGGATCTTCGGTGCGCAGGTAGTCGCGGATCCCGGCGATCGCGCGCTCCGCACAGACCTCTTCGGGCCCGAAGACCAGGACGACGGGTGCGGGGCGCGGATCTCGCCACGAGACCTGAGCGACCTTGGCCGACTTCGCACCGCCGCGGGAGGGGGTACGAGAAGCAGCCATGTTCTCAGCCTACCGGGGGCCGCCGACGTCGATCTCGCGGTCATGGCGGCTGCTTCTCGGTCCAGAGCTGCAGTGCGCCGTCTTCGAGACCGACGAGGAGTCGCCCCTGTCGATCGGTCCTCAGCACGCGCGCACCGGTGGCCGCGAGCGAGGCGAGCGTCTCATCGCGCGGATGGCCGTAGTCGTTGTCCACGCCCGCACTGAACAGCGCCACGAGCGGATGCAGGTCGTCGTAGAGCTGGGCATCCTGATCGGCGCTCCCGTGATGCGCGACCTTGACCACCGCGTAGCTCCCGCGAATGTGCGCGGTGCGCGACAGCATCCGCTGCGCTTCTGCCGACAGGTCTCCGAGGAAGAGCGATCGCGGTACCTCGCCACCTCCGACTTCGAGCACCACGCTCTGGTCGTTTCCCGGCGGGAAGGCCGCGGATCCACGCTGCGGCCAGAGCACCTGCCAGGATGCCGCTCCGAGCTCGCCATGAAGCCCTGCCGCCGCCGCCGTCACCGTCGCCCCACCCTCGGCAAGGCGCTGCAGCATCCTCTCGTCGCCGCTCTCACCCGTGGGTCCGTGCAGAACCGTGTCGACTCGCCCATGCACGGCGTCGACGCCACCCACGTGGTCGAGGTCGAAGTGTGTGAGAACGAGTAGATCGATCCGGTCGATGCCGAGCGCCTGAAGGCAGGCGGCCACGGGCTCGGGGGCGGGGCCGGTGTCGATCAGCGCGATGCGCCCCTCGGATCTGATGACGAGAGCATCCCCCTGACCGACATCGCACGCGGCCACCGACCAGCCGTCCGGGTTGGTCGCACTCGCCAGCGGTCCGTTCAGAACGACGTGGGCGCCGGCCAGGGCGAGCACCACCGCGAGAACCCCTGAAGCCACGCCCCGGACGATCTTTGCCCTGCGGAACCCGTCCACGAGGATGACTCCGATCGCTCCGCTCACGACAGAGACGAGCACGGCACTGCCTATGCCCGGCTCCATCATGATCTGCGCGAACGGCAGCCCGGCCGCGAGGGTCGCGGTCTCGGCGATCCACGCCGCGGGCAGCCACGCGGACGCCGCCAGAAGTTCGGCGATCACCGGAACGGGTGCCGCGAGACACGCAAGCAGTCCGATGATCGTGGCGATAGGCGCAGCCGGCGCAGCCAGCAGGTTCGCCACGAGTCCGACGAGCGACTGCTGTTCTGCGAACAGAGCGATCACCGGTCCGCAGACAAGCTGTGCGGCGGTCGGCACGGCGATCGCGAGTGCCAGTGGCTGCGGCATCCACCGCGCGAGGCCTCGAGTCAGCGACGGCGAGAGCATGATCAGCGCCCCTGAGGCGGCGACCGACAGCGCGAACCCCGGCGTCGAGGCGAGCCAGGGATCGGCGATCAGAATGCCGACAGCACTGAGCGCGAGCATCCCGGCCCCCGCACTCGGCCGCCCGAGCAACAGCGAAAGCATCGCGACTCCGGCCATCACCGCGGCGCGGATCACGCTCGGCTCCGGTGTGACGAGCACGACGAACCCGGCGAGCACGAGGGCAGCGAAGACCACTCTGCATGCACGGCCCGCTCCGCACAACGCCGCGAACCAGAACGCGGCACCGACGACGATCGCGCAGTTCGCCCCGGAGACCGCCGTCAGGTGGCTGAGCCCGCTGGTGCGCATATCGTCGTTGAGCTCGGTAGACACCGCGCGGGTGTCGCCCACAGCGAGGCCGGGAAGCAGCCCGGCTCCAGGCTCGGGCAGCCGTGACGAGCGCTCGATGAACGCTCCTCGAGCATCGGCCGCCACCGCGAACACCCCCGATGCGGCGGCCTCGACCGCCGCGGTATTCCCGAACACGACGAGCGCCGATCTCTCCCCCGGCTCCGTCGCCGCCGCCTCGCCCGTGACCCTGACGGTCGCGCCGAGATCGAAGCCGTCAGCCGGGTCGATGCCGATCCGCACCGGCGCCGAGGCCGCCCGCACCGACCCCGGCGACCCGATCCCCGTGAGCTGCACCTCCGCCCACAGGCGCCCGTCCCGACCGACCGACGCCGACGAGGCGACCTCCCCGGTCAGCTCGACCACGCGACCGTCCCACGATGCTGCGTCGTCACGCCCGGGCAGCGACGCCATCGCACTGAATGAGACCGCCGCGGTCGCCGCAAGCACGACCACCAGCAGAGCCGCCCGTGACGCGACACGGTCTGCCCTTCTCAGAACGACCACACCCACGGTCACCGCACCGACCGCACCCGCAAGCGCGCACCACCCCGCCGAAGCAGGGACGAACACGCACAGGAGTGCCGACACCCACACGCATCCGGCCACGGGCAAGAGGCGCAGATCACGCGTCATCCGGCCTCGCCGTCACGGATGATGACGGCGCCTTTCCACCGGATGCACATGCTCTTCGCGGATCCTCGCATCAGAAGAACATATGGTCAGGGCACGCGCCCCCTCGGATGCAGACACTCTCACTGTGGACAGAGTGCATCGACGGCCCGATGTGCAGAAGCGGCGGGCGAGGCTCTTGATGTGTCACAGCTCGGTGCGCGGGCTGACTCGGTGCGGGCGTCCGCTCGCCCGGCATCCCGTCGTACGCTGGTCGCATGGAGTCGACGCTTCGGGATCCTCACGACGCGGGCGATCCGACGAGGGAGGTCGTCGCGAATGCCTGACGTGATCGTGATCGGCGCCGGACTCGCGGGGCTCCGCTGCGCCGGGTTGCTCTCGGCACGCGGGCTCGATGTCGTCGTCCTCGAGGCCGCGGATGCGGTCGGAGGGCGCCAGCGCACGGACATCGTCGATGGGTTTCGGCTGGACCGCGGGTTCCAGGTGCTCAACCCGGCCTATCCCGCGCTCCGGCGCAGCGTCGATCTCGACGCGCTCGCCCTGGGAAGCTTCCCTGTGGGTGTGCGGGTCCGCACGGCGGAGGGCATGGCCGAGCTGCGGCATCCGCTCCGATACCCCCAGTCGATCGCCGCTTCGCTGCGCAGCGGCCTCGTGAACACTCGGGATGCCGTCGCGCTCGCCCGCTGGGCCACGCCGGCGTTGGTGCATCCGCTCTCGCGTCTCGCCCGCAACGATGTCGCCGTGCGCGAGGGATGGGATGCCGTGGGCCTCCGCGGTCCGCTCCGCACCGCGGTGCTCGAGCCGTTCCTCTCCGGGGTTCTGGCGGAGAGCCGCGGAGAGACGTCGAACACATTCGCCCGGCTGCTAGTGCGGTACTTCGTGCTCGGCTGCCCAGGCCTACCCGCACAAGGGATCGCTGCGGTCCCCGAGCAGCTTGCCGCGCATGCCCGCACGACGGGCACCGACGTCCGTCTCAGCGTCAGAGCGGGGCGTATTACAGCGCTCGGAGAGCAGATCAGGGTCGAGGTGAGCGAGGGCGACTCCGTCAGCGCAGCTCGGGTGGTCGTCGCGGTCGGCCCCGATGCGGTCACCGACCTCACCGAGCTCGCCCGGCCGGCGACGAACGGTCTGCAGACGTGGTGGTTCGCCGCCGCCGAACCTCCGACCGCATCCGCGTTGCTGACCGTCGACGGCCGGGGCCACGGCCCCGTCGTGAACACCGTCGTGATGACGCACACCGTACCCTCGTACGCCCCGGCCGGACGCCACCTCATCGCCGCGACCTGCCTGCTGCCACGCGGTGGCGATCCCGCCGAGGAGCTCGAGGTCCGCCGCCACCTGAGTGGGATCTGGGGTTCGGACATCAGCGAATGGGAGCTGATCCGGCGCGACGACATCACCGACGCGCTCCCGGCCCAACCGGCGCCCCTCGGTGCAGCACGGTCGCCGCGTTACGCGGAACGGCTGTACGTCGCCGGCGACCACCGCGACACCGCGTCGATTCAAGGCGCCCTCGCATCGGGCGAACGTGCCGCACACGCGGTCTTGAGTGACGCAGGATATTCGAGTAGCGCCACACCGCTTCGTCGCTGACGATGCCATGAAGTCGCGGCTCGCAGTCACTCGCAGCGTGTCGCACCCTCGGCGTCCTGTGGTGCAGGCGGTGGTGGCTCAGCCTCCGATGAACCCGTTGGTGATGACGGGGAATCCTGCGGCTTCGCAGGCTGCCAGCAGTTCAGCGCCCGGGACATCCCACTCGCGCGAAAGGATGTTGCTCGGCCCCAGGGGTGCCTGCACGGCGGGCACCGCATCTTGGACAGCCGTCAATGCCGTGGCGACGCGCCCCTCTTCTGCAGCGGGGATGTTGCCGAGAACGCGCGATGCGAGCGCAGTCCAGCCGTCCAGCTCTCGCTCGGTCATGCGCTCGTCGTAGAACGCTGCCTGAGCGTTGTGCAGGATCGTCTGCACGTCACCGAACGCATTGCACGTCACCTCATCGTCCGCGGCGCTCGAGGGTTCGGCTGTCGGGGCCGTGGTGGGCGTCTCCGACGCTGCGGGCTCCGCACTCGAGCCGCCATCGCCAGGTCCGCCGTCGGCCGCGCACGCGGTGACTCCGACGAGCACGAGGAGAGCGCCGACCACGAGGGCGGCATGGCGAGAGAATGCACGAGTTCGATGCAGTGTCATAGGCGGAGCCTATCGAAGCGCTCATCCACGGCTCGTCCGACACTGACGCAGGTCGCGCTTCACACTCGGACGCCGTCGCGGATGCCGGCGAGCAGCTTCTCGCCGATCCCCGGCACGGCGAGGAGGTCGTCGACGGACTGGAACCTCCCATTCTCGTCGCGCCAGGCGATGATCCGCTCGGCCAGGGCGGGGCCGATGCGCGGCAGCGTCTCGAGCGCTGCCTGATCCGCCGTGTTCAGGTCGACCCTGTCGTCGGAGGGCGTCACAGCCCCCGGCCCGTCCACCACCGCGCCGACAGTCGGCACGATGATCTGCTCGCCGTCCGCGAGCACACGCGCGAGGTTGATCGCAGTCAGGTCGGCGACGTCGGTCGTTCCCCCCGCAGCCGCCACCGCATCGACCAACCGAGAATCGAGATCGAGGACGTAGAGGCCCGGATGCTCCACGGCGCCGAGCACATGCACGTAGAGCTCCCCCGACGAGCCCCCGCCCGCCGCTCCTTCGGTGGCCAGCGGCACTGATTCGGTCGGCGCCGCCTGACCTCGCATCAGCCCGAGTCCGACGGCCGCCGACAGCACGACGAGTGCCAGCACGATCGCCGCGCCGACGCCCAATCGCAACCGACGCGGCGGAGGCGACGGAGCGGCGGATTCGGGCATCCCGCAACGCTAGGCGAGTGATCGGGGGCCTCTCATGCATCAGGCCGCCCGACGGGGAGAACCCCCGCGGGCGGCCTGATGTGCAGAGCCGGTGCGTCGTGTGCGACGACGCGGGCGGTCAGCCCTTGACGACGATGCTGACGATCTTGGGAGCGCGCACGACCACCTTGACGATCTCGCGGTCACCGATCGAACGGATGACGCGCTCGTCGGCGCGTGCCAGCGCCTCGAGCTCGGCCTCGCCGATGCGCGCGGGCACCTCCAGCTGGGCGCGGACCTTGCCGCCCACCTGCACGACAGCCGTCACGGTGTCTTCGACGAGCAGAGCGGGGTCGGCCGAACGCCAGGTGACGAGGCCCACGGAAGGCTCGTGACCGAGGATCTCCCAGATCTCCTCCGCGGTGTGCGGCGCGATCAGGTCGAGCATCACGGCGACGGTCTCGGCGGCCTCGCGGACAGCCGGATCCGCAGCACCCGCACTACCGTCGATGGTCTTGCGGGTGATGTTCACCAGCTCCATCAGGCGGGCGACCAGCACGTTGAACTTCGTCTGCTCGACGAGTGCGGGCGCATCGGCGAGCAGCTTGTGCGTGGCCCGACGCAGCGCCGCATCTCCCCCGGCGAACACCACGTCGACGGGAGACGCCACCTCACGGGCGATCCGCAGCGCGCGGGCGAGGAACTTCTGCGCGCCGGTCGTCGAGACGTCGGCCCAGTCCTTGTCGTCTTCCACCGGCCCTGCGAACGCGAGACCCACGCGCAGCGCGTCAGCGCCGTACGCGTCGAGCTCTTCCTCGAACAGCACCAGGTTGCCCTTACTCTTCGACATCTTCGCGCCGTCGAGCAGGACCATCCCCTGGTTGATGAGGTTCGAGAACGGCTCCGTGAAGTCGATCAGACCCATGTCGAACAGGACCTTGGTGATGAAGCGCGCGTACAACAGGTGCAGGATCGCATGCTCGACCCCGCCGATGTACGAGTCGACCGGCGACCAGCGGGCGGCCTGAGCCGGGTCGAACGCCACGGTGTCACTGTTCGGGGAGAGGAAGCGCAGGAAGTACCACGAGCTGTCCACGAATGTGTCCATGGTGTCGGGGTCGCGCAGCACGGGGTCGCCGCTCGCGGCGTCGACCGTGCGCACCCAGCTCTCGGCTGCGCCCAGCGGCGACGAGCCCTTGGGCTTCAGGTCGAGCCCTTCGACACTGGGCAGCTTCACCGGCAGCTGGTCCTCGGGCACCGGGATGATCCGGCCATCCTCGGCATGCAGCATAGGGATGGGCGTGCCCCAGAAGCGCTGGCGCGAGATCAGCCAGTCGCGGAGGCGATAGTTCTTCGCCGCGCGACCCGTCCCCGAGGCTTCGAGCTGCTCGATCGCACGGGCGATCGCGTTGCGCTTGGAGAGACCGTTCAGGGCGCCGGAGTTGATCATCCGGCCCTCACCCGTCAGGGCGATGCCGGTGGATGCCGGGTTCTGCTCGTCGAGAGCGGCCCCCGTGTCGATCGGCACACCCTCATCGTCGACCTCGATGACCGGCATCGCACCGGTGATCGGCGCCGTCGTGTCGACGACGACCTTGACCGGCAGGTCGAAGGCACGGGCGAAGTCGAGGTCGCGCTGGTCGTGTGCGGGCACGGCCATCACCGCGCCGTGACCGTAGTCGGCGAGCACGTAGTCCGCAGCCCACACCGGCAGCTTCTCGCCGTTGACCGGGTTGATCGCGAACCGCTCGAGGAAGACACCGGTCTTCGGACGGTCGGTCGCCTGACGGTCGACATCGGTGGTCTTCTGCACATCACCCAGGTACTTCTCGAACCGCTCGCGCGCCTCGACAGAAGCATCCCTGGCGAGTTCGCTCGCGAGGTCGGAGTCGGGCGCCACGACGAAGAACGTCGCACCGTGCAGCGTGTCGGGACGCGTCGAGAACACCGTGACCGGCTCATCGCGGCCTTCGATGCGGAAGTCCACGTCGGCGCCGACCGAGCGGCCGATCCAGTTGCGCTGCATCTGCAGCACCTTGTGCGGCCAGAAGCCCTCGAGCTGGTTCAGGTCGTCGAGCAGTCGGTCGGCGTAGTCCGTGATCTTGAAGTACCACTGGGTGAGCTTCTTCTTCACGACCTCGGCGCCGCAGCGATCGCAGCGTCCGTCGACGACCTGCTCGTTCGCGAGCACCGTCTGATCGTTCGGGCACCAGTTGACGGCGCTCTTCTTGCGATAGGCCAGGCCGCGCTCGTGCAGCTTCAGGAACAGCCACTGGTTCCAGCGGTAGTACTCGGGGTCGGAGGTGTGCAGCACGCGCGACCAGTCGAACGAGACGCCGTAGTTCTGGAACGCCTGCTTCTGCTGGGCGATGTTCTGGTACGTCCACTCGCGCGGGTCGGCTCCCTGGCGAATCGCCGCGTTCTCGGCCGGCAGCCCGAAGGAGTCCCACCCGATCGGGTTGAGCACGTTGTGCCCGCGGTGGCGCCAGAAACGGGCCACGATGTCGGAGTACAGGTAGTTCTCGGCGTGCCCCATGTGCAGGTCGCCGGACGGGTACGGGAACATCGCCAGCACGTAGCGGCGGGGCCGCTTGTCGTCGTCGCCGCCGGTGAGGAACGTCTCGTTCTCCGCCCAGTACTTCTGCCACTTGGCCTGGATAGCGTGCGCCGAGGAGGTCTCCTCGTCGACGGGAGAGGTGGACAGGTTCTCAGACAACGAACGCACGACCAATCTGAAGGGAAAAGGGGATCAGTTCAGGATATCGGAAGCCCAGGCCGCAGGCATTTCCGCGCCGAGGGCCGCAAGGGGTGCTCGCGCCTTGGTCGCCACCTCTGAGACCTCGGATGCCGCGACCGAGCGCCACGTGATCCCGCCGCCCGCTCCGATCACCGCGCTCCCCGCGTCGATGACGATGCTGCGGATGACCATCGCCAGATCGAGCGAGCCGTCGTCGCCGATGTATCCGAAGCATCCGGCATAGACCCCTCGGGGCCCGCCCTCGAGTTCGTGCAGCCGGGTCATCGCCGACAGCTTGGGGGCGCCGGTCATGCTCCCGGCGGGGAAGGAGGCCGCGAACAGCGCGCCCGCCGTGGTGCCGACTGCCGCCGTGCCGCTCACGGTGCTGACGAGCTGGTGGACGGCCGGATAGCTCTCGACCGCCCACAGCGCGTCGACGCGGATCGACCCCGGCTCGCACACCCGTGAGAGGTCGTTGCGCATGAGATCGACGATCATGACGTTCTCGGCGCGCTCCTTGACGTCTGTCGCGAGCTCCGCGGCGAGCGCGGCATCCTGCTCCGGGTCGTCACTGCGCGGTCGCGTCCCCTTGATGGGACGGGTGCGGATGATTCCGCCGTCGGCGTGCAGGAACTGCTCCGGGCTCGCGCTGAGCAGGGCGCGTCCGCCGATCCTCACGAAACCTCCGTGGTGCGCGGGCGTCGCGGATCTCAGCCGACGGTAGACGGATACGGGATCGTGCTCCCCGGGAACCGTGAACCGGGTGGTCAGACAGAGCTGGTAGGCGATCCCCGCTCGGATCAGTTCGCGACACCGTTCGATGATGGCCGCGTATTCGTCCGGAGTGTGTCTGGCGTCCACTCGTCGCGGTTCCGCGGCGAGCGCGGAGGCGTCCTGCAGGTCCGTGGAGCCCTGCTCCGTGACGAACGCCGCCCATTCGTCCAGATCCGCCTCCGCTGCGCAGGCCCAGATGCGCCCTGTCGAGTGGTCGAAGGCGGCGAAGCGGGTGATGCGTACCCAGGCGCCTCCTGCGGACTGGTCGGGTTCGGATGCCGGGGCACCCGCGGTTCGGGCACCGGTCTCGTAGTCGTACCAGCCGACCCAGCCGCCTCGCAGCGGAGGATGCGCGACATCTCCGACCGCGGCAGACCGGTCCGCCGCGGAGGCATCCAGCCGAACATCTTCGGGGAACGCGGACGGCTCGCCCGTTCCGATGAAACTCCACCCCTCGGATGCGGATGCACCGGCGTCGAGCCAGAAGACGTCCGCCTCCACCCGCTCGAGCGCGAGGAAGAGCGCTGCGGGGTCCACCCCGTCCGCCAGGACGCGGGTGCTCAGACGTTCAGGCACGTTCTCAGCCTAGGCCGCGGCGTCTCCCGTATTCTCAAGGGGTGGACGACCTGGTGCCGTGGCTGATCGAGTTCATGCGATCGATCGACCCGGTCGCTCGGACTCTCGTGGCCGGGTTCGCAGTCCTGCTGGAGACCAGCGTCCTCATCGGCCTGGTGTTCCCCGGCGACACGGTCGTCCTCGTCGCATCGATCGGCATCACCAGCCTGCCCGAGGCGGTGGCGATGGTCATCGCCGTCGTGGTCGGTGCTCTGATCGGCGAGAGCATAGGGTTCTGGCTGGGACGCTGGATCGGTCCGCACATCCGCGCATCCTGGGTCGGGCGTCGGGTCGGTGAGGCGAACTGGATACGCGCCGAGCGGTATCTCGCCCGCCGAGGCGGCATCGCCATCTTCCTCTCGCGATTCCTCCCCGTGCTGCATTCGCTCGTCCCCCTCACTGTGGGCATGAGCCACTACTCGTATCGCCGCTTCCTCGCGTGGACGGCGCCTGCCTGCCTGATCTGGGCGACGGCATACGTGAGCATCACGTCTCTCGCCGCCGGGAGCTTCGACGAGCTCGCCGACCGCGTGCACTACGCGGGCTACATCTTCGTGGGCATCATCGCCCTGTTCCTGCTCGCGGTCTTCGTCGCCAAGAAGGTCCTCTCCCGGCTCGAGGCGCGTCACCTCGACATCTCCGACACGGAGGACGCGACCGACGTGAAAGACTGAAGCAATGGCTTCGTCACCCCCGGCGCCCCGGATCCACTGGTTCGCGCGTCTCGAACACCGCCTCCACGTGTGGCGTGAGAAGCGAGCGCGCCGTCGCGGTCGCACCGCGACCATCCTTCCGTTCCCCGGCTACGGCGGCCCCGGATGGGTGCGCGTCGTGGGACGCGTGCTGATCGTGCCGCCGCAGCGCAGCACGAAAGACGGAGAACCGGCGAGCGTGCGCGGCTGGCGGAGCTTCGTCGGGATCCCTGTCAGCTTCGCGAAGGTGGCCGTGCGGATCGGCGATTCGGTGCACGACGTCGTCGCCGACCGCGGCGGTGTGATCGACTCTGTGGTCCACGTGGATCTCGAGCCCGGATGGCAGACGTTCACCTTCTCCGTCGAGGGGCAGGAGCCCGTCGAGGCCACGGCGTTCATCGTCGCGGCGTCGACGCACTTCGGAATCGTCTCTGATGTCGACGACACCGTCATGGTGACGGCCCTCCCTCGTCCTTTCATCGCCGCCTGGAACTCCTTCGTCGTCGACGAACACGCCCGCATCCCGGTTCCCGGTATGGCCGTGCTCCTCGACCAGGTGCTGCGCGAGCACCCCGGCGCCCCGATGATCTACCTCTCCACCGGAGCATGGAACGTCGCCCCGACGCTCCGTCGCTTCCTCGGACGCCACCTGTTCCCGGCAGGCTCCATGCTCCTCACCGACTGGGGCCCCACGCACGACCGCTGGTTCCGCAGCGGACGCGAGCACAAACTCACCAACCTGCGACGCCTCGCGTCGGAGTTCCCGCACGTCAAGTGGCTGCTCATCGGCGACGACGGGCAGCACGACGAGTCGATCTACTCGGAGTTCATGGACGAGCATCCCGACTCGGTGGCCGGTGTCGCGATCCGTCGCCTGCTGCCCGCCGAGGCCGTGCTCGCCGGTGGACGCGCTGGCCACGAGCCGCACTCCGAAGACGTCGCCCCCTGGGTGAGCGCCGAGGACGGCGCAGGGCTGCGCGATCTGCTCGGCGAAGCCGGCATCCTCCGCTGACATGACCGTCTCTCTCCCCCGACACGAGTGGCTGGAGCGTGAGCACGCGCACCTGCTTCGGGCGGATGCTCTCACCTCAGCGCACCGGGAGCGAGCATCCCGGCGCGAGAAGCACCCGGTCTGGGACTTCCTCTTCACGTACTACAACTACAAGCCCGCCCAGCTGCGGCGGTGGCACCCCGGTGCAGGCGTGCAGCTCGAGCAGGCCGCCGAGCGGCTGAGCTGGCGCTGGTACTCCCCCGGTGCCGACGCCGACAGCGCGATCCCGGATGCCTCGATGTTCGCGAATGAGAAGTCCGAACTCGCAGCCCTCATCGAGCGGATGCTGCGGCGCACCGCCTCGCGCCCCGGACAGTTCGGCTGCTTCGGTCTGCACGAGTGGGCAATGGTGTACCGGGCCGACGAGCACCGGCATCCCGTTCCCCTGCGGCTCGGACAGGCCGCCACGGACGCGGTCGTAGAGAACCACGACCTGCGGTGCACGCATTTCGACGCGTTCCGCTTCTTCACGCCCGAGGCCGTACCCCGCAACCGCACCGAGCTGACACGCGAAGATCAGCCCCTGTTCGAGCAGCCCGGCTGCCTGCACGCCGGTATGGACCTGTACAAATGGGCTCTGAAGCTCGGTCCCCTCGTCCCCGGGGAGCTGCTCCTCGACGCGTTCGAGCTCGCTCGCGACATCCGGCTGCTCGACATGCAGGCCGCCCCCTACGATCTGTCCGCCTGGGAGGTGGTGCCGGTGCCCATCGAAACCGCCGAAGGCAAAGCCGAGTACGTGCGACAGCAGCGCGGGTTCGCCGTGCGCGGCACGCGCCTTCGCGCCGAGCTCCTGCAGGCCTGGCTCGGCTCAGCCCATCCCGTGGCAGTCAGCGCCTGACGTCAGCCGGCGGGCTCGCACTCCGCGCACAGCGTCCACTCAGCGCTCGCCGCACTGGACTGCAGCCTGAGCGCCATCACCCTTGTCGCGGCGTCGGAGAGCCGTTCGGCCGGGAGCGTTCCCGAGTCGACCGCCGCGGTGATCCCCGCGACGATCTGCCCCGCCGTGTCAGCTGTCGACCCGGCGATCATGAGAACGAGATCGTTGCCCGCCGCGACCGCCGCGATGGCGTTGGCCACCGGGTCGGCATACTCAGGAAGCCCTGAGGACTGCAGCATCCCGAGGTCGTCGGTGACGATCACTCCGTCGAACCCCAGTTCGTCGCGGGCGATCTCGTGCCACCGTGCGGAGAGCGACGCGGGTGCCGGATCCACCGACGTGTACGCGAGATGGCCGAACATCAGCAGAGACGCCCCGGCGTCGATACCGGCCACGAACGGCACGGCATCCTTCGCGCGCCATTCGTCGAGCGTCTCGGCCGTCGAGGGGATCGCATGGTGCGAGTCGCCCGGAGCCGCACCGTGCCCGGGAAAGTGCTTGAGCGTCGACGCCACGACGGGTTCCTGGGCAGCGGTGGCGGCGGCGACCCTCTCGGCCGACGACTGCGGATCCGTGCCGAGCGCCCGGCCGTAGATGAACGACGACGGATCGGCGGTCACATCCGCGACCGTCCCGAAGTCGACAGTGATCCCCGACTTCGCGACCAGCGCCGCCCGGGCCGAGAACGCTGCAGCGGTGTCGGCGACAGGCAGCGACTTCAGAGTCGTCGACGCGGCGTAGTCGTCGGCAGGCAGACGCGAGACGATGCCGCCCTCCTGGTCGATCGCGATGAGCGGAGGAAGCCCGGGGTCGACCGTCAGAGATGCGGTGAGTGTCGCGAGCTCGGCATCCGTCGCCGGGATGTTGGCGCCCATCAGGATGAATCCACCCAGGCCCTGCGCCATGTAGGCGTTCACGGCCGCCGCATCCGTCGTCGGAATGTGCCCCATCACGATGCTCGCCGCCTGCTCGGCCGTCGTCATCCGCCCGACCAGCGTCTCGGCGCGCTCCTCAGGCCCGGCTGCATCGGCGGCCACCATGGGCACCGTCGCCGCGACTGCCACCTCGGTGACGCCCGCGACCTGGGCGGATGCTGTCGAAGAGGCCGTCAGTGCGCAGAGCCCCGCGACCGCCACTGCTCCGACCGCCCAGGCGCGTCGCCGGAACATGGCGTCAGGCGCTGAGAGCGTCGGCGATCAGCACAGCCGACTCGGCGGAGCCGTTCCCGAACCGGATCGTGCGACCGAAGGTCGACGGGTTGCCGACGGACTCGGCGATCACGGCCGCCACGTCGGCACGGGAGACCTCTCCCTTGCCCTCGGGATCGAGGACGATGCGGCCGGTCGGCTCGTCGAACGTGAGGGTTCCGGGTCCGAGGATCGTGCCGTCGAGTTCGGTGCTGCGCAGATGCTCGTCGGCCGCCCACTTCGCGTCCGCATAGGGGAAGAAGTCCGCGTCCTCCGCGACACCGTGGTCGGCTTTCGAGCCGATCCACGACACCATGACATAGCGTCCGGTTCCGGCCTCGGCCGAAGCATCCATCGTGCGGATCGCGGCATCGCGGTCGACCGCATAGGTGCGTTCCGCGGATCCGCCGCCGGCACCCGCTGACCAGACCACGGCGTCGTGACCTCGGATGATGTCCGCGAGCTCGGCCGTGCCGAGGGTCTCGACGTCTGCGACCAGCGCCCGGGCTCCCGTCTCTTCGACCTCGGCGACGTGATCCGGGTTGCGGATGACCGATGTGACCTCATCACCGCGGGCGACGAGGAGAGGAGCGAGCAGCAGGGCGATGCGGCCGTGGCCGCCGAAGACGATGATTCGCGACATGCCTTCACCCTACGCGCCTCTGTCGACACCGGCTCGGGGATGCGGTCAGCGAGGGCCCTGCGAGCTGTCGATGACGAAGGCCTGCGGGTGCCCGGGGAGGTAGCGGACCACGACCGGCTCTCCGGAGGGCAGGTACGCATCACGATCGGGGTACACGGCCGGAGTGAAGAAGTTGCTCTCGATCGTGTACTCCACTCCGTTCGGGGTCGTGAACGTCACCCAGTCGCCGTCGACGGTGCCGGTCGTCGGCTGACCGTGCTCGTGGATGTAGGCGCGCGTGATCGGCACCCCCGTGAGACTGAGGATGCCGACCACGAGGTTCGCCAGCATGATGAAGGCGAGGGTGCGGAACACGATGCGCCGCGCGGTGCCCGCCGCCTGCCCCCGTGTGGCGACCTCGCCGTGGAGCAGCCCTTCGCGCTCGCGGACACGCCGCAACGACACTCCGGGCGCCGAACCTGAGAAGGACATGGCGAAGAGACCGAGAATGGAGAAGCCCGCGATGAACACCATCGCGTATCCATGCGCCGCGGGGAAGTTGATAAGCCAGATCAGTGTGTCGAGGATATTCATCGTCCGGCTTCCTTCTCGATCGTCACGGCCACGGTCTGCGGATCCTCCCGGCGGTAGAACGCCCAGATCGGCGCGCCGACCTGGAAACGCGAGATCGCCTCGGGGTACGCGAACACCGTCGTGTCGGTCTCCCACGTCGAGGCACCCTCTGGCGCCATGAGCACCCTGAGCTCGAGCTCGCTCTGGCCCTCGAGGCGCCGCCCGGTCGGTCGCACCGCCAGCACCGACGCGGGCACCTGCGTGCCCGTCGTTCGCGCCTTCACCAGACGAGGGTCGATGAGCCCGCGATCGATCCGCCACTGCAGCAACGCGTCGCGCACAGCCGCATCGGTGACGTCGGCGAGTTCGACCGTGTCCTGGTCGGTGACGCTGTACCTCACGGGGATCGGCTGTCCGATCTGGAGAGAGGAGAGATCACCGGGGTCGACGAGCATCCGCAGCTGTCCGACGAAGTCCTCGCCCGATTTCGGCGTCACCCGGATGAACAGGTCGTACTGCGGCACATCGTTGACGGTGAGACCGGTGCGGGAGATCTCGACGATGCGGCCCACGCCGACCTGCGACTCCCCCCGCACCCGCTTGCGGCGACCGAGGCCCGACATCGTGCCTCCGAAGGTGAGGATCAGCCCCCAGGCGACGCCGATGATGATCGGCCCACCCAGCGTGTCCTCGCCGGAGAAGGGCAGGATCGAGTCGCGCTGATCGATGCCGAACAGGCCCTCGCCGGTCCAGATGACGAGCCATGCCGACAGCAGCAGCCAGATGACCAGGACGACGATGCGGATCATGCCCTCAGCGTAGCGAGGACCTGCCGACGGATCGCGCAATGGGCGCCGAGGATCCCGTCTGATCACACGGTGCGGACGGATGCCCCGGCCAGCGCGCGCTGCACGCCCTTCGCCGCCGAGCGCCCCGCCCTGTTCGCTCCGATCGTGCTCGCGGACGGACCGTAGCCGACGAGCTGGATGCGAGGGTCCCGCACCGCAGTCGTTCCGCGTCCTTCGCGGTCGAGCTGGATGCCGCCCGCCGCACTGCGCAGGTACAGCGGCGCGAGGTGGGCGATCGCGGGACGGAACCCGGTCGCCCACAGGATCACGTCGACGCGCTCGAACGACCCGTCGGCCCAGCGGACGCCGTCCGGCTCGATGCGCGCGAACATCGGGCGACGTGCGGCGTAGGCCCCCAGACGCTCGGCCTCGCGTTCCTGCGGCCGCAGCATCAGGCCCGTCACGCTCACCACGCTCTGGGGCGGGAGGCCCTGCGCCACCCGTTTCTCGACGAGAGCCACCGCCGCCGCCCCGGCTTCCGGGGTGAAGTCGTCACCTCGCCAGACAGGCTCCGTGCGGGTCACCCACAGGGTGTCGGTGAGCGGGGCCAGCGCTCCGAGGAACTGGACTGCTGAGGCCCCGCCGCCGACGACGAGCACCCTCTTACCCACGAAGTGCGCGGGCCCCGGGTAGTCGACGGTGTGCAGCTGCTCCCCGAGGAATGTCTCCATTCCCGGGTAGTGCGGCAGGAACGGATGCGTCCAGGTGCCCGTGGCATTCACGATCGTGCGCGCGCGCCACTGCCGGTCCCCCGCGTGCACCACGAGGATCCCGTCCTCGTCCGTCACCCGGTCGACGCGCACGGGGCGCACCACCGGGAGGTGATGCTCACGCTCATATGCGGCGAAGTATGCCGGAACCGCGATGTTCGCCCGCTGCGCGTCGCGCGGAGGGGGCGCATCGTCCGGCAACTCGGCCACACCGTGCACGTCGCGCATCGTCAGGGCATCCCACCGATGCCGCCAGGCACCGCCGGGCTCGGCGTCGGAGTCGAGCACGACGTGGGAGATGCCGAGACGGGTCAGATGGAAGGAGGCCGACAGACCGGCCTGACCGGCGCCGATCACGACGCTGTCCAGGATGCTCACGGTGATGTCAACGCCTGGGGGCGCATGGTTGTTCCGACGCTGTCAGAGCGCGATCTGGTAGTGCGTGTAGCCGGTGTGCGTCGCCACGCGTTCGTAGAGCGTCCGCGCCGTGGTGTTGCCCTCCTGCGTGAGCCAGTAGACCTTGGCGCAGCCCTGCGCCTCCGCCCAGTCGCGCACGTGGGCGATCAACGCCCGTCCGGCGCCCGACCCGCGCGACTCTGGGGCGACGAACAGGTCCTCGAGATAGCAGTAGTCCACGTCGCTCCACGTGGCCGAGTGGGTGAGCCAGTGCACGATGCCGATCGCGTGGCCAGCGTCGTCACGCGCGATGGCGCCGTGGATCTCGCGGTCGCCGACGATGCGGTCGAAAGTGTGCCTCGTGACAGCGTCGGCGATATCCGCTCCGTAGAACGTCAGGTAGCCGCCCCAGAGCGAGGACCATTCCTTGAAGTCGTCTCGAGTGACAGCGGTGATCTTCATCATGCCGTCCACCCTAAGGCGACGCGCCCGGGAGCCAGGCCCCGATTGGTGTTGCGCGCGATCCGTGTAGTACTCTGTTCAAGTTGCTTCGAGCAGTCAGGAAGCAGTTCTGGGCCTGTGGCGCAGCTGGTAGCGCACCTGCATGGCATGCAGGGGGTCGGGGGTTCGAGTCCCCCCAGGTCCACAACGAAACCCGCGAGAGATCGCGGGTTTTCTTGTATCCGCACGCGGTTGCGCCCGTGCCGCGCCGTGCCGTGCCGCAGCCGGCAGGTCCGCTTTACGGAACGGGCTCGAACAGCTCGCCGATGTCGCAGAGGACGTCCCCGTCCGGCAGAGCCCAGACGGCGCGGTCCCCCTGCACCATCGGCCGGAGCAGACCCAACCCGGGAATGGTCGGCCACCGATTCCCGCGGAGGAACTCGCCCTCCTGCAGGAACGACGCGACTGCGACAGCGAGCCGCTGATGCTGCTCGGCGCAGACACGCAGCGTTCGATCGGCGACATCGAGGTGGGCGGCCAACGCGCCCTCCTCCCCCAGCTCTATGCCAGCGACGAGCGGGTCGACTGGCAGGCCGACCGTTGCGAAGTCCCTGACCGCCGACCGCATGATCGCCTCCGCACGGAATCGATGCCGTAACCGCGTCCTGGTCAGCACACTCATCGGCGGCACTCCTCTCATCCGACGACGACGCACGACCGCGCGTCATATCGCCCTCACATCTATAGAGAGTCGCGAACCGGGCTTCTGTTACGCGACGACTCGATGCGAATTGCGCCATACGGCGTCGTCGCGTGCAGTGTCGCCCGGTGAACGCGACAGACTGGGGTGTGCACCCGAACGCCAGGGGCTTGTCTTCCCCCGGGCGTCCCGGATAGACATACGAGGCCATCGATCGCCGAAGCGGCGATCCCTGAAGAGCGGGAGAACACGAGTGCTGGGACTTTTTCGACGACCTGAGCCCCTGCCAGACCGCGTCGCAGCGCCCCGAGAGCCCGGCCTCTGGTCCAGAGGCCTTGGGCTCGCCGCGACCCGCAGTCTGCAGACGCTGGCGGTGCTCGCGCTCGTCGCCGTCGGCGTCCTGGTGATCACCCAGCTGTCGCTGGTCTTCATCCCGGTCACGATCGCGCTGATCCTCGCCTCCGCGATCCATCCTCTCGTCGCTCTGATGCGACGCAAGGGAGTCCCGTCGATCCTGGCGACGTGGATCGCACTGATCGGCATCCTCGCGATCCTCGGGGGCATCGTGTGGGTGATCGTCCTCACCGTTCGCTCCCAGTGGGATGACCTCGTCGAATCCACCACCGACGGCATCGCCCAGGTGACGGCGTGGCTGGGCACGTTGCCCTTCGACATCTCGGCGATCGATCTCGACGACGTCTGGGCGAGCGCCGGAGAGTTCCTCACCAGCGCCTCCTTCGGGCGCGGAGCCCTCGCAGGCGTCTCGGCGACCGCGAGCTTCTTCACGGGCCTGGCCCTGATGATCGTCGTGCTCTTCTTCTTCCTCAAAGACGGACCGCGCATCTGGGAGTTCCTGCTCCGCCCCTTCACCGGAGAGTCCTACGAGCGGGCCCGCCGCATCGGTGACAAGACGGTCGACGTGTTCGGCGGCTACATCCGCGGGACGTCCATCGTCGCGGCCGCCGACGCCCTCGGCATCGGGATCGGCCTCGCCATCCTTCAGATCCCGCTGGCGATCCCGCTCGCCGTGATCGTCTTCCTGACGGCGTTCATCCCGCTCGTCGGTGCGACGGCCGCCGGGATCCTCGCGGCTCTCGTCGCCCTCGTCACGCACGGCCCTGTCGCGGCCCTCATCGTCGTCGGAATCGTCGTGCTCGTGAATCAACTCGAGGGCAACTTCCTGCAGCCCGTCGTGATGGCTCGTTCGCTCAAACTCCACGCCCTCGTCATCCTGCTCGCCCTGACCACGGGGACGATCCTCGGCGGAATCGTCGGTGCCGTCCTCTCGGTGCCGATCGCCGCTGTCGCCTGGGGGATCATCACCGTGTGGGACGGCCCGCACACCCCGGCCCGCCCGTTCCGGAAGAAGCGCCCGGAAGAGGTCTGATCGGGACGCCCCGGAGCGTCCTGCACCGCGGCGTCATTCGGCGCTGACTTACTCCTCGTGAGCTGCGTGGTCAACCCGCTCCCTGGTCAAGCACCGGGCGCCCTAGCGTGTGGTCACGATGACACGAGAGGAGTCCATCATGTCCACACCGACCCCACCACTGGTCCCGTTGCCTGACGACGGCGACCCCACAGGCGTTCCCGAGCGCGAGGTCGACGGCGAAGCCGTCCTCGACACGGACGTCGATGCCGATCAGGTCGACGGCGCCGAGGCCGATCGCCTCGCTGCAGAACGACCGGCGTCCGACGACGGAGCCTGAACTCAGCGCGCGGCGGGGTTCGCTACCGGATCCCGCCGCTCGACGCCTTCAGCTCGCGAAGAGCGGAGGATGAGACGGAATGACGATCGGCCGCGTCGCTCTGCTCGGATCCTTGGCGCGCGCGACGGCTTCGAGCACCTCTGACGCGTTCGCATAGCGGGCCTCGAGTGGCAGGTCGCGCAGTCGAACGACCTCGACCCCGCCATCCGCCTCGTAGACGCAGGCAACGACGTGCCGTGGATCATCTGTGTCGTACCGCCGGTCGTTGATCACCCATTCCGATGCGGTGACACGACGCAGCACATATCTAGGCTCTGGATCTCCAGACATTCAACAGCCCTCCAAGACTTCTCTCCCCCAGCAGATCATCCATCGTGGACGCTGTGGCGGATACCCCCTTGACAGGGTCGGAAGGCGGAACCAGCCTCGAGGTCAGCCCGTCGGGCGAATCGTCAGGTCTGTCAGGGCGGCGTCATCGGGAAGATCGAGCGCGGTCAGGATGGTCGTCGCAACCGAATCCGCCGATATGAAACGCTTCGGGTCGTAATCACGACCTTCCTGCTGATGCACCCGTTCCTGCATGGGGGTCGCCGTGCGCCCAGGGTAGATCGAGGTCACTCGGACTCCGTGCTCGGCCTCTTCGGCGCGTAGCGAGTCTGCCAGCGCCTTGAGACCATGCTTCGAAGCCGCGTAGGCCGACCAGCCCGCATGCGCGTGCAGACCGGCACCCGAGTTTACGAAGACCACACGGCCGCGCGAGACGCGCAGCACGGGCAGCAGCAGCCGCGTGAGCTCTGCCGGTCCCACGAGGTTCACCGCGAGCTGACGCTCCCACAGGTTCGCCGGCAGGTCTGCCACCGATCCGAGGTCGACGACTCCCGCCGCATGTACGAGTGAGTCGATGCGCTCGGGAAGAGCCGCCTGCTTGGACAACGCCCACGACAACCGACCCGGCTGAGCGAGGTCGCCGACGATCGCAGAGGACCCAGGAAGCGCAGCGGTGATCTCTTTGGCGCGACCCGCATCGCGTGCGAGCACCACGACCTGATCACCCCGGTCGAGCAGACGGCGCGCCAGTACGGCACCGATGCCGGACCCGGCACCGGTGATCAGGTGGACGCTCATGTCAGCTGCGGTCTGCAGCGGCGGGGTCGGCGAGCTCGAAGGGGACCACGGGGCAGTCCTTCCACAGGCGCTCGAGGCCGTAGTAGACCCGCTCCTCCTGGTGGAAGACATGCACGATCAGGTCGCCGAAGTCGAGGAGCACCCAACGGGCCTCCGCACGACCCTCGCGACGGACACGCTTGTGCCCTGCCTCGATCAGCTTGTCCTCGATCTCATCGGCGATAGCGGCGACGTTGCGCTCGCTGTTTCCGGTGACGAGCAGGAAGATGTCGACGAGGGGCAGCGGCTCCGACACGTTCAGCGCGACGAGATCCTCACCGCCCTTCGAGACGGCGGCGTCTGCCGCGAGCTGGAGCATCTCAACGGCGTTTTCAGGTGACTGCATCAGAACACATTCGTGGTGAAGGCGACGATCAGGGACACGCCCAGCGCGAGCGCAAGACCACCCGCCACGATCGCGAGGATGAGCATGAGCTTGTTGCCCTTTTCGGGGGCGGGTGGGCGGATGACCTCGCCTGCGGGCTTGATGGTGCTGACGGCCGCGCTGGCGGCGATCGGCGTGGGCGAGGATGCCGGAGGCAGTTCGCCGTCGATGAGCACGGCGTCGACGTCCTTGCCGTCGGTGGTGCCGTGCGCGTGGCCCTGCGAGCCGAGGCCCTTGGGAAGTTCATAGGAGCCGGTCACGAGGATCTCACCGGTCGAGGCGACAGGACCGGACAGCGAGCCGTCGCCCGGGGAGGGATTGAAGATCAGCGTGTTCGGAGCGAGGTGCTGCGAACCGGTCGAGTCGCCGACCGTGAGCAGCTCGTCGAACGACGGCGAGAAGGGCTTGCGGATGTCGGCCTCCTCGCTGAGGAGACCCTGGCCGAACGCCGGGTTCACCGTCGGGTGCTCGCCGTCCGAGAGGTCGGCGTCATCCTTGCGGTCGACGTCAGCGAGGACATCATCGGGGTCGATCTCGTCGTGCTCGTCCGCAGAGTCGACCTCGATGCCGAGCTCTGCGACGGCGGCCGCGGCATCCGCTTCGGAGTCCGTCTCGTCGGCCGGCTCTCCCGCAGCGGGAGCGAGAGGGATCTCTCCGGAGGAGTCGACACTCGTCGAGGCGCTTACCGGGGTGTGAGCGACCTCGTCGTCGACCTCGTCATCAGCATCGTCGATGTCGTCTGCCGGCACGGTCGGGGTATACACGGGTACCGCGGCCGCGAGAGCCGGATTGTCGAGCAGAGGCTCTGCCGTGGCGGCGGTCTCTGCCGGAGCGTCATCGGCGGGGGCATCCTCCGCGGCCGCGCCATCGGTCTCATCTCCACCGTCGACCGGAACGGAACCTGTCTTGGCGAGCTCGCGCTCGCGAACCTGACGTCGCGTCAGCGGAACGGCACCCGCTTCGTCCGACGTGGCAGCGCCTTCGCCTGACGTCGCAACCGCTTCGCCGGAGGCGACAACCGCTTCGTCGTGAGCCACAGCATCTGCGACGGGAGCGCTCGACGCTTCGTCCTGCTCGACCGGCTCGTCTGCGCTGGGCAGCGGCGGAGCGGGCGGTGCCGCGACGGCGGCCGCCGCAGCCTCCTCCGGGGTGATGACAGGCGTGGAACCAGTCAACCGGATCTCACGCAGCTGCTTGCGCGTCAGCGGACCCTGATCCTGCCGATCCGATGTACTCATGCCTTGCTCCGATACAGATGATGCTTCGCGATGTATTGAACGACTCCGTCGGGGACGAGGTACCAGACCGGCTCGTCCTCACGGACCCGCGCACGGCAGGCCGTCGACGAGATGGACAGCGCCGGCACCTCAAGCTGGCTGACATTGTCGCTCGGGAGGCCGTCAGTGCTCAGGACGTGTCCTGGACGTGAGACCGCGACGAAGTGGGCCAACTCCCACAGTTCATCATGGTCCCTCCAACTGAGAATTTGCGCTACGGCGTCGGCCCCGGTGATGAAGAACAGCTCGGCGTCGGGCCGGCTCTTCTTCAGATCGCGCAGAGTGTCGATCGTGTAGGTGGGGCCCTCGCGGTCGACGTCGACCCGGCTGACGGTGAACTGCGGGTTGGATGCCGTGGCGATGACCGTCATGAGGTAGCGGTGCTCGCTCGGGGTGACCTCGGGCTTCTGCCAGGGGCGTCCCGTCGGGACGAAGACGACCTCGTCGAGATCGAAGGAGTGCGCGACCTCGCTGGCGGCGACCAGGTGCCCGTGGTGGATGGGGTCGAAAGTTCCGCCCATCACACCGATGCGCGCGGGACGCGAGGTCGTGTCGTCCATAGGGGCCTAGTGGCCGTGCCCTGCCTCGTGGCCGTCCTTGCCGTGCTTCGCCGCCCAGGCCTCGGCCTTGGCGGAGTGACGGTTGGCGACGTTCTTGTACGACAGCGTGACGAGGCCGAGGAAAGCGAACGCGATGATCGCGATCACGCCGAAGATCAGCGTCTCCAGCTGGACATTGCCGTGATGCTCGGTTTCGGCAGCGGCCATCGCGATCTGTGCGACGAGGTTCATCCTGACTCCGTTTCGTGGCTGGCGGGCATGACTCACGAGGAGCCACAGCGTCCCCTAGTCTAGCCCTCAGCCGCGGATCTGCCCCGACCCGCGCGCCAGCCATTTCGTGCTGGTCAGCTCGGAAAGCCCCATCGGCCCTCTCGCATGCAGCTTCTGGGTCGAGATGCCCACCTCAGCGCCGAACCCGAACTCGCCTCCGTCGGTGAAGCGGGTCGAGGTGTTGACCATCACCACGGCGGAGTCGACCTCGGCGAGGAAGCGCTCCGCATTGCGTGTGTCCGTGGTCACGATCGACTCCGTGTGCCCGGTGCTGTATCGACGGATGTGCGCGATCGCGTCGTCGAGCGTGTCGACGACCTTGATCGCGATGTCGAGGCTGAGGTACTCCGTCTCCCAGTCCTCCTCGGTCGCGGGGATCACGTTCGAGACGAGTCCGGCGACCATGTCGTCGCCGTGGATCGCGACGCCCTCGCTCTGCAGGGCGCTCGCGACCAAAGGCACCAGCCGAGGAGCGGCCTGGCGCAGCACGAGTACCGTCTCGACCGCATTGCAGACGCTGGGACGCTGCACCTTGGCGTTCACGACGATGTCGCTGGCCCAGTCCTCCGGCGCGCTCTCGTCGAGCACGATGTGCACATTGCCTGCACCGGTCTCGATGACGGGCACCGTCGACTCCGTGACGACCGTCTCGATGAGTCCTGCACTGCCGCGAGGGATGAGCACGTCGATGAATCCCCGCCCGTGCATGAGCGCCTTGGCGCCGTCGCGCCCGAAGTCGTCGACCGTCTGCACGGCCTCGGCTGTGACACCCGCACTCTCCAGAGCATCCCGCATGATCTGCACGAGCACGGTGTTCGAGTCGCGCGCGGCGCTGCCTCCGCGCAGCACGACGGCGTTGCCCGACCGCAGCGCGAGCGCGGCGATGTCCACCGTGACGTTGGGGCGCGCCTCGTAGATCGCTCCCACGACCCCGAACGGCACCCTGACCTGCTCGAGCGCGACGCCGTTCGGCATCCTGTGTCCGCCGACCACTCGTCCGACGGGGTCCGGCAGCGCAGCGACGTCACGCACCGCCGAGGCGAGGGCTGTGACGCGCTTCTCGTCGAGGCGCAGCCGGTCGATCAGCGAATCTCCGATGCCGTCGGCCCGACCCCGCGAGATGTCGAGTGCGTTGGCCTCGATGATCCTGAGCGCGCTGTGTTCGAGGGCGACGGCGATCGCCTCGAGAGCGCGCGCCTTGTCGTCGCTGGTAAGCGCGGCGGTGGCGCGGGACGCCTCTTTGGCGCGCTCCAGGCGCACCTGCGGAGTCTGGTCGGTCATCCGCCCAGTCTAGGAGAGCGCCGGCTCGAACCAGGTCCCTATGTCGGCACCCGAGAGAGCCTGATCGACCAGGTCTGCGCTGGTCACGAGCACGCCGATCCCGGAGGCCGCGGCGAGCCGCGCAGCCGACACCTTGGTGGCCGCTCCCCCGGTGCCGACGCTGTTGACGACCGTCGAGCCGAACTCGAGGCCCGAGAGGTCGGCATCCGGTGCGACGACGTCGATCGGCTCGGCCGTCGGATCGGACGGAGGCTTCGTGTAGAGCGACTCGATGTCGCTGAGCAGCACGAGAGCGTCAGCCTCGATGAGCTGCGCGACGAGCGCGCCCAGGCGGTCATTGTCTCCGAAGCGGATCTCCTGAGTCGCGACCGTGTCGTTCTCGTTCACGATCGGGAGGATGCGCAGACCGAGCAGCCTCTCCATGGCCCGACGCGCATTCGAACGCGAAGTCGGATTCTCGAGGTCGCCGGTGGTGAGCAGCACCTGCCCCGCGACGATGTCGAAGGGACGAAGCGACTCCTGATAGCGGTAGACGAGGATGTTCTGGCCGACGGCTGCCGCGGCCTGCTGCGTCGCGAGATCGGTGGGTCGCGCGTCGAGACGCAGGAACGGGATGCCGGTGGCGATCGCTCCGGACGACACCAGGATGACCTCGGCGCCGCGCGCATGAGCCGCGGCCAGCGCCTCCACCAGCACGGGGATGCGCCAGGACGACTCTCCGCTGATGGAGGACGACCCCACCTTCACGACGATGCGCGAGGCGGTGGCGAGGTCCGCCCTGGTGCGAGCGGTCACTCCCCGTCCTCGCGGTACGCCGCGACGCGCTGAGCCTCGACCTCGGCGCGGGCCTCGGCTTTGGCGTCCATGCGCTCGTAGTAGGTCTCGCGACGCTCGGAGGTGGTGCGACGGCTGTTCGGTGCCAGACGAGGGTCGGTGCCTCGCGGAGCGGCCATGAGCTCTGCAGCGGAGGTCATGGTCGGCTCCCAATCGAAGACGATGCTGTCGCCCTCGCCGATGACGACGGTCGATCCCTGTACCGCACCGAGGCGGAACAGCTCATCCTCGACGCCGAGCTTCTCGAGACGGTCGGCGAGGAATCCGACGGCTTCCTCGTTCTGGAAGTCGGTCTGCTGGACCCAGCGCACCGGCTTCTCACCGAGGATGCGGTAGAGGTTGCCATAGGTGCCGCCCTCGACACGGATCTCGAACCCCTTCTTGGGGCCCCTCGGGCGGAGGACGACACGCTCGCGCGGCGTCTCGTTGGCCGCGAGCTCGGCACGGTGCGCGTCGACGATGTCGCCGAGCGCGAAGGTCAACGGACGCAGCCCCTCATGCGAGACGGTGGAGATGTCGAACACTCGGAAGCCGCGTGCCTCGAGGTCGGGGCGCACGAGGTCGGCGAGGTCACGGGCCTCAGGCACATCGATCTTGTTCAGCGCGATGAGCTGAGGGCGCTCGAGCAGAGGCGTCTGACCTTCAGGGACCTCGTACGCCGCGAGCTCGCCGAGGATCACGTCGAGGTCGGAGATCGGGTCGCGTCCCGGCTCGAGCGTCGCGCAGTCGAGCACGTGCAGGAGAGCCGTGCAGCGCTCGACATGGCGCAGGAACTCGAGACCGAGGCCTCGTCCTTCGCTCGCGCCTTCGATCAGACCGGGGACGTCAGCGACGGTGTAGCGCGAGTCTCCCGCCTGGACGACTCCGAGGTTCGGATGGAGCGTGGTGAACGGGTAGTCGGCGATCTTCGGACGAGCGGCAGAGATCGCGCCGATCAGGCTCGACTTGCCGGCCGAGGGGTAGCCCACCAGGGCCACGTCGGCGACCGTCTTGAGCTCGAGGATGACATCGCCCTCGGTGCCGGGTGTGCCGAGCAGTGCGAATCCGGGCGCCTTGCGCTTCGGAGTCGCGAGAGCCGCATTGCCGAGGCCGCCGTATCCGCCCTTCGCGACGACGAACCGCTCACCGGGCTCGATCATGTCGATCAGCACTTCACCGGCCGGGTTCTTCACCACGGTGCCGACGGGAACGGGAAGCTCGAGGTCCTCGCCCATGAATCCCGCGCGGTGGTCGCCCATGCCGGGCCCGCCGTTGCCGGAGCTGCGGTGCGGCGAGTGGTGGTAAGAGAGAAGCGTTCCCGTCTGGGTGTCAGCGACGAGGACGACGTCGCCGCCGTCGCCGCCGTTACCGCCGTCGGGGCCACCCAGCGGCTTGAACTTCTCGCGGTGCACCGAGACACAGCCGTTGCCGCCCTTGCCCGCGCGCAGATGCAGCGTCACGGTGTCGACGAAACTGACCATGTCCCACTCCTCAATGATGATTTCGGCCTAGAACCGAAGTCGGCCTGAAACAGAAATTCGGCCTCAAACAGAAATTCGGGACGGGCCGAAGCCCGCCCCGAATCGGATGTCTACTGTCGTGCTGTGATCACTCAGCAGCGGCGACGATGTTGACGACCTTGCGGCCGCCCTTCGCGCCGAACTGGACCGCACCGGCGGCCAGAGCGAACAGCGTGTCGTCGCCACCACGGCCGACGTTCACGCCGGGGTGGAAGTGCGTGCCGCGCTGGCGGACGATGATCTCGCCGGCGAGAACCTGCTGTCCACCGAAACGCTTGACGCCAAGTCGCTGAGCGTTGGAGTCACGACCGTTACGGGTGGAGCTTGCGCCCTTTTTATGTGCCATGTCCTGGTCTCCTCGGTCTTTACTTGATGCCGGTGATCTTGACGCGCGTGAGCTCCTGACGGTGGCCCTGGCGCTTCTTGTAGCCGGTCTTGTTCTTGTACTTCTGGATGATGATCTTCGGGCCGCGGAGGTTGCCGATGACCTCAGCCGTGACCTTGACCTTCGCCAGCGAGTCAGCGTCGGTGGTCACCGTGGCGCCGTCGACGAGCAGCACTGCGGCCAGCTCGATCTTCTCGCCCTGGGCAGCCTTGACACGGTCGAGCTGAACGATCGTGCCGACCTCGACCTTCTCCTGCCGCCCACCGGCGCGCACTACTGCGTAAACCACTTCATACCTGTTTCGTTGGGGAGCTCGCAGCTCCGAGATCTCACGGGAAGACTGTTGCTTGCATGCGTCGCGGGGGGCGACGGGTACGAACGCAAGACTCTCCGCATCGACCGTCCAGGACGACGCGGCATACGCACCAAGGGACTACTTTACCGGATCCGGGACACTGTGGCAAAACGCGCCGTCCGGTGTGTCCGGCCATAGGCTGACGAGATGACCGTTCTCGTCGATGACCCCCGTTGGCCCGCGCACGGGCGGCTGTGGGCTCACCTCGTCAGCGACGACAACCTGGACGAGCTCCACTCCTTCGCGAGGTCGCACGACGTGCCTGCGCGGGCATTCGACCTCGACCACTACGACGTGCCGGAAGAGCTCGTCCCCCGGCTCATCGCCGCCGGCGCGCAACACGTCGGCGGCAAGGAGCTGGTGCGCAGACTCATCGCGTCAGGACTGCGTATCCCCGCCCGCGACCGGCGCTGACGGCTCGGAGTTCACCGAGACCGGCGTTCCGGTGAGAGCAGCCGTCGAGACGCGGCGACGACCGCGTCCCTGCCCAGGAGCCTTCGGCTCCGGAAGCGCGTCCAGCACCGAGTCGAGCAGCGCCTCAGCCGGGGACTTCGGAGAGTTGCGATCGGCACCCCGCTTCTTGCGGGGCTTCTTCGCGCGTTCCTGCGGAGCGGACGCCTCGACCGGAGCCGCGGCTACGACATCGGCTGCAGCCTCTTCCTCGGCGCTGGGAGCACGAGTCGACGCTGCGATCTGCGCGAGGGCTGACTTCGCGCCTTCGGGAATGCTGTGGGTCGTCACCGCGGCCGGGGCCTGGTTCTGACTCTGGCTCTGGTTCTGCCCGTTGCCACCGCGCTGGCGACGGTTCGACGAGGAACCACTGCTGCCGTTGCCGTTGCCGTTGCTGCTCGTCCGGTGCTTCACGACGGGGTCGTGGTGCACGATGACACCGCGACCGGCGCACACGTCGCATGCCTCGCTGAAGGTCTCGAGCAGGCCGAGACCGAGCTTCTTGCGGGTCATCTGCACGAGACCGAGCGAGGTGACCTCGGCCACCTGGTGCTTGGTCCTATCTCGACTCAGGCACTCGATCAGGCGGCGCAGCACGAGGTCGCGGTTCGACTCGAGCACCATGTCGATGAAGTCGACGACGATGATGCCGCCGATGTCGCGCAGCCGGAGCTGGCGGACGATCTCCTCTGCGGCTTCGAGGTTGTTCTTGGTGACGGTCTCCTCGAGGTTTCCCCCAGAGCCGACGAACTTGCCCGTGTTGACGTCGACGACCGTCATGGCCTCGGTGCGGTCGATGACCAGCGAGCCGCCCGAGGGCAGCCAGACCTTGCGGTCGAGGGCCTTCTCGATCTGCTCCGTGATGCGGAACGCGTCGAACGGGTCTGTCTCCTCTTCGTACGACTCCACGCGCTCGAGCAGGTCGGGGGCGACGCTCTCGAGGTACGCGCGGATCGTGCGCTGCGATTCCTCGCCCTGGATCAGCATCTTCGTGAAGTCCTCGTTGAAGACGTCACGCACGATCTTGACCAGGAGATCCGGCTCGGCGTGCAGCAGTGCTGGGGCCTGCTGGTTCTCGACCTGCTTGCGGATGTGCTCCCACTGGGAGGTCAGTCGCTGCACGTCGCGAGTCAGCTGGTCTTCGGTGGCACCCTCGGCCGCCGTGCGGACGATCACGCCGGAGGACTCGGGCAGGACCTCTTTGAGGATGCGCTTCAGGCGCGTGCGCTCGTTGTCCGGCAGCTTGCGGCTGATGCCGTTCATCGAACCGCCGGGCACGTACACGAGGTAGCGGCCGGGGAGCGAGATCTGGCTGGTCAGACGCGCACCCTTGTGGCCCACCGGATCCTTGGTGACCTGCACGAGGACGCGGTCGCCGGCCTTGAGGGCCAGCTCGATGCGACGGGGCTGGTTCCCGGTCTCCACGCCGTCCCAGTCGACCTCGCCCGAGTACAGCACGGCGTTGCGGCCGCGACCGATGTCGACGAACGCGGCCTCCATGCTCGGGAGGACGTTCTGCACGCGGCCGAGGTAGACGTTGCCGATCAGCGACGCGTCCTGGTTGCGGGCGACGTAGTGCTCGACGAGCACACCGTCTTCGAGCACGCCGATCTGCGTGCGACCGTTCTTCGATCGGACGACCATCTTGCGGTCGACCGACTCGCGGCGAGCCAGGAATTCGGCCTCGGTCACGACCGGTCGACGACGACCGGCGTCACGACCGTCACGACGGCGCTGCTTCTTGGCCTCGAGACGGGTCGAACCCTTGATCGCCTTCGGCTCGGTGATGTACTCGACGACGCGCTGACGCGGCTGGCGGGGCTCGTCACGCTGTTCGCGCGGCTCGCGCTGGTCTGCGTCGTCCGAGCCTCCGCGACGGCGACGGCCACGACGGCCGGATGCGGAGTCGTCGGGCTCGCGCTCGGCGATGCGGTCGAACACGCGCTCGCGACCGGGGCGTGCCGGCAGCGGCACGACCTCGGGCGCGTAGAAGTGGAGCTGGGTCGAGACCTGCGAGACGAAGACCTCGGGGAGGAGCCCCAGCGACACCGCGGTGATCACCTGGGGCGCCTCGGGCTCGGGAGCCTTCTCGCCCGCGGGCTTCTCGTCCGCTGCGGGAACATCCTCAGCAGCGGGAGCGTCCTCCGCGGCAGGAGCTTCCTCAGCAGCAGGGGCTTCCTCCGCAGCAGGAGCTTCCTCAGCAGCAGGAGCGTCCTCGACAGCAGGAGCGTCCTCGACAGCAGGAGCGTCCTCCACAGCAGGAGCATCCTCCACAGCAGGAACTTCCTCCGCGGCGGATGCCTCGCCCTCGCCGCTCTCCGCGGCGTCCGGCGTGCCGCCAGCCTCCGGAGCGTCGGCGACTACCTCTTCGGGTGCGTCAGCATCCGCAGAGAAATCGAGGGTAGGGGCGTCGTAGTCATTGTTCTCGTCGGCCATCTCTGGCGTGCTCCTCGTGGCGGACACTTCGTGTCCGCCAAATCTCATGCGGCTCCTACAGGTGCCGCGAACTCATTCGGTGTGCGACCGGCTCATGGCTCTGGTCGCGAGGGGCATACGGCCCCGAAGTCTGCGTCGATGCCCACAACGACAACGTCGAGCGATGCATCACAGGCCATTATCGCACGCTGCACCCGTTCGTCCTACTTCCCAGTCATCTCATGGCATGTCGGGGCGGTGGGCCACAGCGGGTGGACCAAAGTCGGTGGCGCAGAAGGTGTCTCGCAGCTCTCTCAACGGCGTAGCACGGTCAGAGAGGAGCAACATTATGAGCACAGAAAAGCCCCGCGGGAGGGTCTGGGACCCGACACAGAAGAAGCGCATCGACCTGGGGTACTTCGACACCAAGGAAGAGCGAGACCTGGCCGTCGCCCAGGCGAAGCTGGAGATCTCCCGAGGCCAGAAGCCCAAGATCATCGAGGACCGCACCCGAGGCGGTGAACTCTTCGTCACCTTCGCTGAGCGGACTCTCCTGGACCGGAAGCGCCGAGTCACCCACAACACGTGGAAGAACTACAACCTGATGCTCCAGCGATGGATCATCCCGACCTTCGGCCAGACCAAGCTCCGAGACATCAAGTCCAGAGACGTGGACCGATGGTTCAACACTGTCTTGCCGGTGGACTCCCCGAGCAACGCACAGCGGTACTCCGTGCTCTCGCTCATCATGCGGCGCGCGGTCATCATGGGTGAGATCGACTCCAACCCGTGCGTGGTTGAGAAGGTGAGCGCTGCCAAGTCGAAGCGGAGGCCGACATGGTCGATGGCGGACTTCCACGTCCTCCACGACGCGGCGGCAACCGATCAGGAACGTGCCTTCCTGTGGCTCTTGGTGGGCTCTGGTTGTCGAGTCGGCGAAGCCCTGGCGCTCAACGTCGAGGACATCGACTTGAACCACGGAGACGTGACGATCAAGAGTCACATGGTCGGCACCACGCGCATGGAAGGCACGAAGGCCCACCCGGACCAGGTGCGCATCCTTGCGCTCCCCCAGAAGGCCCTGGAGGCCATCCAGGTGCACATCGCCAGCTCGAACCGGGTGGGAGATCAGCCTCTTTTTGTTCACAGCCGCGGAGGTCGCATGCACTATGACTTCGCGCGGCGGTTGTTTAAGAGCATCCGAGAATCCCGCGGGCTAGAGGCCATGACTATCCACGACGTCCGACACCTCGCGCTCACGACGTTCGGCCAGTACGGCGCTACCCTCGCTGAGATCATGCAGAGGGGTGGACACAGCGACATGAGGACGGCGTTGCGCTATCAGCACGCTTCTCGTGATCGGGACCGCGCCGTGGTCAAGGCGATGGAGGCGGCATTCGCATGAGCGCGCCCTTGGACTTTGACGAGATCATCCGACGAGAAGCAATGACGAGCGCCGAACGCGCGCAGGCCATCTGCGACGAGCTGGAGCTGGAGTTCAACTACGCGCTGCGGCACGACGTGGAACTGCTGATCGAGCTTGCTCGTGCTGCCAGCGAAGCCCATGAGCAAGCAGAGCGGCATCATGAGGAGGAGCGCGCTGCACTCGATCCGGCAACAGATCCCGAGGATGCCGCGCGCATGCGACGAGCAATCGAGCGACGTCGGAAGGTGCGCATCAAGGCTTTGGCGATCTTGGAGGCGTCCGCCGACGATTGAGTCCAATGCTCGGCCTCGTGCTCGACGCGAACACTGAGATCAGCCCCCAACGTGCCGCCTAGTAGCCTCGGGATACGCACAAGGGGGAATCACATATGTCTCACGACTACGACGTTGCGGTCACGTTCGCCGGAGAAGACCGCGCCTTCGTGGAGGCGGTAGTTGCACAGATCAAAGCGTCCGGCTTCACCGTCTTCTACGACGAGGACGCGAAGTCGGAGATGTGGGGCGCGGATCTACCGGAGTTCTTTGCGGACATCTACGAGCGCCGTGCGCGATACGCGATGATGTTCGTCTCTGTGCACTACGCCGCCAAACCGTGGACTCGGTTGGAACGCCGGAGCGTGCTCGCACGGGCCATGCAGGCATCATCGCCGTATCTTCTACCCGTCCGCCTGGACTCGACCGAACTCCCCGGTGTGAGATCCACCATCGGCTATCTGGACGGGCTCAGAGAGACGCCCACGGGCGTGGCCAACGCGCTGAAGGCGAAGCTGGGTGTTCCTGCGACCTCCGGCGAGCGGAAGTTCAACGGTCGCGTTCCGCGGACGGATACAGAGTTCGCGACGATGTTGGGCGAGCGGCCCCCGGCGTGGGAGTACATGGCTCTCGCGTATTGGCTGCGCGATGGAGTCGATGCACGCCAGGACGCCTTCAACGATCACCGCATTCGATTCGCGCTGCCCACGAACACCATCCCCGAAGACTCTTTAGTCGCGTTCGTTCAGTCGCAACAGGCTCAATTGCTCGCCCTGGCGCAGAGCATCGAGGATCTTCTACTCGGTCCAGCTCAGGTCGCGGCCTTCGGTCCGCCAGGAGTGCAGGGCGACCCCGGCCTCATCAAACACTTGGCGTCCCGGATGATCGCGGTCTACCAGGCTCTCCTGGACTGGTCGCATCGGATTCGGAGCACCGCGGCGCAGAGCGATGACGGACGCGAGCTGCTTCAGGCGCTGGCGGAATACGCGAGCCAACCCATCGAGGCCATCTACGCCTTCGTGGCGTCATACCACCAGAACATGGACGGGATCTCGGCTCGGCTGTTGGCAGGTGAGAACGTCAACTTGACCATGCGTATCGAGTTCGAGATCACAAAAGCCGTGAGCAAGCGCTATGAGGCCGCCCTGAAGGCGTTCATCCGGCGTCGTCGCTGAGGAGCAACCAGAACATGGATGAGCAGTGGGTAAAGGAACGCCTGGAGTGGTGGATCGAGACCGCTCGCGCGGCAAGGATTCGCGGCTTCTACAACGGGGCGAACACGACGTACGGATTCACGCGCGAGTCTGACCAGCACTATGGCGAGCTGCGAGACGCCTCCCCCCAGGTGCACGCGATCATCAAGCGCGTTCTAGGTCGCACCGACGTTCCGAGCCTGATGAAGCGATCCGATAAGGCGTATTGGCTGGAGGAGGGTATCGAGTTCGCTGAGCACGCGCTCGCCGTAGTGAAGACACGTGCCGAGACTCGCGCGAAGCTGGGTACGACGGCCCCTTCGATGAAGGCCGACGCGCTGCATCCGACGATCTGGAAAGCTGCCTCAGGGCGCTGGGAGTCCGGCCACTACTCGGATGCCGTCCAGCGGGCCGCTACCGCCCTGAGCGGGCACGTGAAGGACCTCACGGGGCGTTACGAGCTGGGAGACGGTGAGCTTGTCGCACAGGCCTTCTCGCTCTCTCCCGCCCAGGAAGGAAAGCCACGCCTCCGATGGCCTGGGAAGGATGAGGATCTGACAGTGAAGTCCATGCGGGTCGGGATGCTCAACATGGCGCAGGGTGCCTTCGCTGCAATCAGGAACACAGCGACCCACTCGACGGAGGACCTGCCCAAGCAGGAGGCTCTGGAGCAACTCGCGACGCTGAGCATCCTCGCTCGATGGATCGACAAATGCGAGCTAGTCACGGCATAGTGACTCATCGCGATCAGGCCGGGATCTCCCTGTAGAGACTGGCGCGAGAGACGCCCAGTTCCTTGGCGACACGGACGCGGCTCCAGTCGGCGGCGAGGAGCGCGCGCGCCTTCTCGATCTGCTCAGCGGTCATGCTCTTCGGGCGTCCCACCTGACGCCCACGGGCACGAGCTGCATCCCGTGCGGCCTCAGCCCGCTCCAGAATGAGGGCTCGCTCGTACTCGGCCAGGCTGGCGAAGATCCCTGCGAGCATGCGGCCCGTGGGCGTGGTGAGGTCGATCCCCTCGCGGAGAGAGCGAAGCTCGATGCCCTCGGACACGATCCACTCCAAGAGCTTGACCATCTCGGAGAGCGAGCGGCCCAGTCGGTCGAGAGCGACGACGACGAGGGTGTCGCCGGAGCGCATCAGCTTGCGCAGGGAGGACAGGCCGTCTCTATCCCACTTGGCCCCCGAGATGACGTCGCCGTAGATGTTGTCGGCGGGAACGCCAGCGGCTAGGAGCGCGTCCATCTGCTGATCGACCGTCTGGCGACGAGTGGAGACGCGAACGTAGCCGAAGGTGCGAGCGGTGCTAGAAGTGGTCATGGAATCAGTCTGTCCGATATTCGGCGCATTCGTCAATAGTGGACAGATATTTTTCGGACATACTTCTGCGACACTTTCGAGGACCTGCGGGGACTCGATTCTGTGCCGATGGAACGACTGTCCGAAATCAGGACATCGGACAGCTACCGCCGCCCATCCCACTTCTCTTCGTACTCCGCAAACGTGTAGAGCAAGCTCATGCGGACAACCGCCGACCACGGGAAGAACTCCAATTTTCCGCCGCCACCCATGTACTCGGCGTCTTCGAACGCTGAGGGCACGATTGGTCCGGGCTCGATCCACGAGTTCCGGCACGTGAGACCAAGCACCGTCGCCGAATCAACCTGCACACGGATCTCATAGCGAAGGTCTTCACCCCCGCCATCATCGTCCAACCTCAGGGGGTTAGCGAGAGCGAGGTAGACGATGTCGCCAGGGGCGATGTCGAGCGGCGTTTCTTTCATGCGCCGACCTTATCGGCTCGGCTATCTACAGGACGGGAGAATCGCATGGTCGAACGCCGCGACGTTGGCGTCCGGTGGCACGCCGAAGCCAGCGCTGCCTGGAGCGCCGCCCATGCGGCCCCCGGACGCGCTCATCGTCCACGCCTTGGGAAGCGGTAGGCGATGAGGTCTGCAATGAGATCCGCGGGCATGCCCTGGATCTCGCGAACGTCGCCGTTTCCATCCACGATGAGCACGTGCAACACGCGCTTGTCATCGAGGGCGTACAGCACATCTTTGCCCCGTGGTGAGCTGGCGGAGAACGCCCAGCCGAGGGGCAGACGGAACGGCACGCTGTCGAGATGTACGGTCACCGCGGGGTGCGCTGCGGCGATGCGGGGCGGATCGCCCAGAGTGACGTCAGTGGCGGCGTCTAGACGCGCCTGGACGCGCTGAGCGTTGTGGCCGTGCCCAATCGTGAGGAAGTGACTCTTCGGCCTCTCAGGCTCACGTGCGGGCTGCTGCGTGGGCTGCTGAGCTGGACGAGAGTACCCGGGTTCATTGACACCCGATGTGCGAAACGGGTGGATCTTGCGTCCGTGACGGCTGGTCATGGCGTCCTCCGAGAAGTGGGATTGGACCGGCCCCCGCGCGCCTTCCTGTCAGCCCACCTAGTTGTTGGTGTGTGAAACACGCGGGGGTCGGGGTTCAGAGTCCGACCGGCCCGCGGGCGGTCCCGTGCTGTATGCGGGCCGGTCGGAGTTGAGGGGGCGGGGACCGCCGTTCGCGACGCGGTCGGGCGGTCCCCTTGTGCGGGGGTGTTTCGAGTCACCCGTATCCGCGCCTCATCGCTGGCGAAGGTCCGAGCAAGGTCCAAGGAACCGGCGATGAGGAGATCGAGGTTAGGGCGGCGTCAGATGGTCGCCGCGGATGAGTTTCGCGAAATGAGCCAGGGAGGTCACGACGTACGCCTGATCGATCTCCTTGTCACCCCGCCACTGCACGAATCCAGCCGCGAGGGTGCCGTTGATCGCTGCGGCCCTCTGGGCGCTCTCCAGATCCTCCGCGAGCTTGTGGGTGAGCTTGCTGGACACGTCGAGGTGAACGCCTTCGACGGCGAGATCCGGCGCGAAGACGATGTCGTCGGCTAGGGCATCCGAGATGGTCGATGCACGACGCTTCGTGATTGCCGTGATGCCCTCGGCATCGAGGTAGGACGCTGCGAGGTCCACGACGGCGCGGTGGATGGCTCGGTTCTTGTTGCCATATGCCGGGCCGCTCATCGTCGTTCCCCCTTGACTCCGGCCTCTCGTGCTTCGACGTGCTGGGAGAATCTGATCCCGCCCTCATCCAGGGCCTTCTGCTGCGCTGCGGCTGCTGCGGCAAACGGGTCTTCCTGCACCCAGTAGGTAGCTGTCGATGCAAGGGGGCCGAACCGTTCGTTCACGGCTGCGAGAGCGGCTGCACGGGCCTCTGCGGTCGGGTGCGCCCACGCTTCGGCCTTCGCTGCCTTGCGTGCTCGGGTCCATTCGACGTCGCCATGGTTGTTCCACGTGGGCGCGTCAGCGGGTGCCTGGCCAAGACGGAAGCGGACAGCTCCCCAGCGCTCGACCTGTGCGCCGTCGTCGCCCAGGAGCGCCATCCAGGAGCGACCGGACGCACTGAAACTCGCATCGATCATCTTCTGAGTGACGATGATGTTCTCGCCTGCACGGGTGATGTGAGCAGAAGCCATGAATCCCGCGCCGGTCGAGATCGTGCACCCGCCCAGGACGGCGTGGAAGGTGTCACCGGGCACAACGGGAAGCGGTGCTGCTGCGCTCGCCGCCTCGGTCTGCTCGCGGGCTGCGGCCAGTCGTTCACGGGCCTCACGGAGTCGGGCGACTCCAGCGGGCTCAGTCTCATATGTGTTCGTCACGCGCTAACCTCATTTTCCGAATCGGGGAACTGATCGCGGATGTCGTCCGCGATGGCCGGACGGTGCATCCGATCCAGCTCTGCGGCGATGATCTCCGCCGTCGCCGGGTCTCGACGCGCCACTCGAATGACTGCGGTGGCGACGTCACGGAACATCGTTCGGAGCTGGATCTCCTGCTCGCTGGTCTCGCCCATGGCCGACAACATGCTCAGGGCTCGCACCTCGGCGTCACCGGCTCGGAGCACGATGGTGTGGTTGTTGCTCTCCAGAGCTTCGAGGGCCGTCTCTCGCGCTCGCTGTGCTGCGTCCACGACGCGAGCCGCGATGCTGCTGGAGTCCAAGCCGTACTGACGTTCCACGGCACCCTGGAGCTGCTGGGGAAGGTGACCGGCTGCGATGTGCCCGCGGATGCTGTCTCGGCCAGGAGCCCATGGCTGCCTGGCAATGCTGGAAATCGAGGCCCCCGCGGCGAGAGCACTCTCCAGCGCAGTGCGCTGCTCAGCGGGAAGGCTGCATACACCACAGGGACGCCCGCGACGGGGCCGAGCTGGGGTGATCGCTGAAGTACTCATGACATCCCGAGTATCGGCCGCACCGTGCTCCGAGTGATTCGAACGACGGATGCCGCCGCGCTTATTTGCTCGGTCGCGCTAACGCTGCCGGAGCGCCCGCCGCATGCGGTCCACGGTGCTCATCGAGACGCTCATCTCTGACGCCTGCTCAGCGACAGTCATGCCCTCCAGTGATGCGAGTCTGTCGAGGTCCTCGTTGGTCCACGTCGGTGGTCGTTTCGACTTCTTGCCCCCGCGCCGTCCGCGTTCCCTCATTTCGCGAATCCAGTCAGGCGACCAGTCCCTCAGGACCGCTGTCGCTGCGGCTTCGGCCATCGTCTCGACGTCGGGGGTGCTGATGCCGCGACCGCGGTTGGAGTACAGCGGGTAGAAGGTTCTCCCGCGTTCCAGAACTCGGCGTTCGAAGAGGTCGGCCAGGTCAGCATGCGACGGTGGTGCGAATCCAGCGCCGTCGAGATCGTTCAAGGTCCGGTAGCCCCAGTTGGTCAGGTACGCCCACACATCACCGCGGTAGCTCTTCGCCTTGCGCGCTACGAAGCCGTTCAGGTCGCGGCGTTCTTTCGCGTACATGGGACGGAGAGCGGGGAACCGGAGCGCTCGCCGCTGCTGCCGTCCGGCTGTGCGGGCTCTCGTGGACAACGCAGAGAAGGTCCAGAGCGTCCCCGCGTCGGTAGCTCTACCTTCCCCCTGGGAAGAGGGGTTATCTGACGTGCTCTGCATGCCTGTCAGCTCGACGCGCGCCCGCACCTTATTTGACGTGGTCGCGCTAACGTCGCGCTGCATCTCCAAGAGGGTCAGCTTGCGCGGCTGCGGGTGCTGACCTCCGAACCTGGGGTCATCGGACCTGTACAGGATGGGCACCCTTCGAGGGGTGCGGGGGTCGGCGTCGGCGGGTACGCTGGACATCGGAAATCCAATTCTCTGCCGCCTCGTGTCTGCCAGGACTGAGGCGGCATTTCCATGCCTGCCTCTGGACGGGTTCACGCTGAGACTACCTGCTGATCGACCCGCTCGGAAGGACGAAAATCCCAGGTTAGCGCGTACTTCGTAGTAATTCGAATTTACTGCTGCATACGCGCTAGATGTCCACAGGGTTATCCCCAGATCCGCGCTCGCGGCGGGTCTCGCACGGTTGCCGGTGGCTGGGAGTAACGTCCGGGCTACACAGAGAGGCGGCCCCCATGGACTTCCAGATGAACCCCGACTTCCCGCGCCAGATGCAGGAGCAACTGAACAAGCTGAAGGCGGTGCTCGATGGGATCTCCACCGAGTACTCCGGTCAGGACGTTGAGGTCATCAAGAACGCGCTGAGCGCCCGCTGGGCCGCAGTGGGGAACGGTGCCAACGTGACTGATCCGGATCTCACCAACGTCGCCACGCGGGTGAGCCTGGGCAAGCGCGTGTGGATGGAAGACAACGGAAAGATCATGTCCGACGACTAGTCGGCCAGGTCGAGGACCTCTGCCGATAGCGTCTAGTCATGGTCGAACCTGCTGTTCCGGACGAGTGGATTCCGCTGCCCGATGCGGTCGCCGTGCTCCTCGGTCGCTTGACGTTCTACTCCGCATGGTTGGACGACGTGCTCGGGGAGGCTGTGGTGTTGGCCAACCCGGACGCGACCCATCTCGGGCAGTCAACCCCGGACTGGGCGGCGAGTGGGAAACGGCTAGTCGCCGCCGTACGAGGGATTACTGTCTACCCCCCGGTCACAGAGCAACTAGCAGATCGCCTAGCGGCTCTGGTTGAAACGCGGAATCATCTCGTGCACGGCGTCTGGATGTGGCGGGACGACGCCGTCATGGTGATGAAGCGATCCATGAAGCCGGGCGAACGTCACGTCGAATACGACAGGTTCTCCTACCAGGAGATCCTGGACCTGATCCGGGACTATCAGGTCCTCGGGAGCTTCGCGGATCGGTTCGTCTCGATCCTGAGGAAGAACGTAAAGCGCCCGTACGAGGATCGCTACACCTGCCCAACTGATGGCACGCCGTTGGAGGGCTCCCTGGTGGACGATGTGATCGTCCAGCTCTGTCCGGCCTGCGGCTTCACAGCGAGCGCGACGCCCGCGCTCTAGCTGATGACGTCAACCGTGTCAGTGGGCCATGGAGTGGGCCACGATCTGTGGACCACCCTTGGTACTGTTGGCCCGGGAGAGTTCTCCAATTTCAGAATTACGAGGGCCTTTTCGGCAAAACCGGCATTATCGCACCAAGTGGGCCGGTTCGCGGCATCGTCGCGTGCTCGCGTCGTTTTCTCCGGCTCGTCTCACGCCCGATCCATAGTGATCACTGGGATAATCCACATATGAGCGAGCAGCGCACCCGCCCCGTCATCTATGCCGTCTGGCTGATCATCGCGAGCGTCGTCGGCTGGTTCGCCGCCTTCCAGCTCACGGTCGAGAAGTTCGTGCTGCTCGAGAACCCGACCGACGCACTCGCCTGCGATGTCAGTCCGTTCATCCAGTGCAGCAAGAACCTCGGCTCCTGGCAGGGCGAGGTGTTCGGATTCCCGAACCCTCTCATGGGGCTCTCCGGATGGATCGCACCGCTCGTCGTCGGCGTCGCCATCCTGGCGGGTGCGCGCTTCCCCCGCTGGTTCTGGGGCGCCTTCGGCGCCGGCATCACGTTCGCCTTCGGCCTGGTGTGCTGGTTGATCGGGCAGAGCCTCTACGCGCCCAACCTCGGCGTGCTGTGCCCCTGGTGCATGGTCACCTGGGCCGTCACGATCCCGACGTTCTTCGCGACCATGCTGCATCTGACCCGCAACGGCACCTTCACGAAGAGCGAGAAGGCTCAGGAACGCGCCGACAAGCTCATGGTCTGGGTCCCGCTCGCCACGATCCTCGCGTATGCCGTCATCATCATGATGGCCCAGCTGCAGGGTCTCGACTTCCTCGGCGAGATGGCGCGCATCATCTTCTGATCCGCCGTTGCCGCAACGATGAAGCCCGCCGCACGGGAACGCGCGGCGGGCTTCATCGTTGCGCGGAAGTCAGTCGAACCAGATGCCGAGCTCGCGTGCGGCGGACTCGGGGCTGTCCGAGCCGTGCACGAGGTTCTGCTGGACCTTGAGTCCCCAGTCGCGGCCGAAGTCGCCGCGGATCGTACCGGGTGCCGCGGTCGTCGGGTCGGTGGTGCCCGCGAGCGAGCGGAAGCCCTCGATCACACGGTTGCCTGCGAGGCGGATCGCCACCGACGGACCCGAGAGCATGAACTCGAGGAGCGGCTCGTAGAACGGCTTTCCCTCGTGCTCCGCATAGTGCTCGGCGAGGAGGTCGCGGTCGGGTTCGACCAGACGGATGTCGACGAGCGCGTAGCCCTTCGACTCGATGCGCGCCAGGATCGCACCGGTGAGGCCGCGAGCGACACCATCGGGCTTGACGAGGACGAGGGTTTCTTCGGTGGCCATGTCATTCACTCTCTGTCTGAGTCTCGGTCGCGGGCACGGCAGGACGTCGTGCGTCCAATCGAGCCCCCATGATCGTCGCATATCCCCACATGCCGCCGAAAATCACGACGACGAACAGGATGGCGGGAACGAGGATCGCGCCCAGCGCGATGACGACCTGGATCACCCAGCCCGCGGTGATCGCCCAGGGCTTCGTGATCATCCCCGCGACAGCGATGCAGGCGAGCCCGACGATCCCTCCGCCGACGATCCCCCACCACTGCGGGATGCCCGGTGGAAGCGTCTTCAGGCCGAAGACCGTGAGCCCGGCGAGGAACACGACGATCGACTCGAATCCGAGCACGATCGGCGCGAGCTTCTGCACCAGAGTCCGAGGCGGACGCGGTGCACGAGGCGGCCGAGAAGATGCCGACGCCGCACTCATGCGCGCCACCCCGACTTCCAATCCTCTTCCTCCGCGAGAGAGATGGCCTCGCCTGCCAGCACGACGGATCCGGCGATGACCACGGCGCGGCGGTCCGACGATGCCGCCCACTCGCGGGCGGCATCAGCAGCCTCGGCGAGCGTCGGATGCACGGTCGCTCGCTGCCCTGCGGCTTCGACGAGATCGGCGATCGCATCGGCATCGCTCGCCCGATCCGAATCGGGTGCCGTGGCGAAGACGTGGGCCGCCGCCGGTGCGAGCTTCGTCACGATGCCCGCCGCATCCTTGTCGCCGAGAACTCCGAGGACGACGCCCCACTCGTCGAAGTCGAAGCTGTCATCCATCGCCTGTGCGAGGGCTGCGGCGCCGTGCGGGTTGTGCGCCGCATCGACGATCACCGTGGGCGAGATGCCGAGCAGCTGAAGGCGACCGGGCGACGTCGCACCCTGCAGCCCCTCCGAGACGATGTCGGCCGCGATCTGCTGCTGCCCACCGCCGATGAGCGCCTCCACTGCGGCGACCGCGAGAGCGGCGTTGTGCCCCTGATGCGCGCCGTACTGCGGCAGGTACTCCTCGAGGTACTCCCCCGCGAGCCCGCGGATCGAGATGAGCTGCCCTCCGACCGCGAGCTTCTGGTCGGTGAGACCGAACTCATCGCCCTCGAAGGCGATCGTGGCGTTCTTCTCCGCAGCCACGCGCCGAAGCACGTCAGCGGCCTCGTCCGGCTGCTGCGCCGAGACGACGGCTGCGCCCTCCTTGATGATCCCCGCCTTCACCGTGGCGATCTCGGCGATCGTGCCACCGAGGCGGTCGGCGTGGTCGATGTCGATCGGCGCGAACACCGCCACGTCGCCGTCGGCGGTGTTGGTCGAGTCCCACTCGCCGCCCATGCCGACTTCGAGGACGAGGACGTCGACCGGGGCATCGGCAACCGCGACGAAGGCCAGCACGGTGAGCAGCTCGAAGAACGTGAGAGGCTCCTCGCCTGCGGCTTCGAGCTCGGCGTCGACGATCCCGACGAACGGCTCGATCTCATCCCACGCATCGGCGACCGCGGCATCGTCGATCGGCTGACCGTCGATCATGATGCGCTCGGTGAAGCGCTCGAGGTGCGGGCTCGTGAAGAGTCCGGTGCGCAGGCCGTGCGCCCTGAGCAGGCTCTCGATCATCCGGGCCGTCGACGTCTTGCCGTTCGTCCCCGTGATGTGCACGACGCGGTACGTGCGCTGCGGATCGTCGAGGAACGCGAGGATGCGTGCGGTGCGCTCCTTGCGCGGCTGCACCCAGCGCTCTCCGGCGCGGCCCAAGAGCGTCTCGTAGACGGCATCCGCCCTGTCTCGTGCGCTCATGCGCTCGGCTCCTCGATGTTCGTGTCGATCGTGACGATGATCGGGCGCTTGTCGGCACCGAGGGCAGTGGCGCCGCTGCGGAACACACCGTCACCCGGACTCGTCACCTCCTGCACCAGTGCGGCGATCTCGTCGGTCGCGTGCACCGCGAAGCCCACCGCGAGGGTTTCCCCCGCGATCAGCTCGGCGTGCGTCTGCAGAGCCTCGGCGTCGGCAGCACTCACGTTGAGCGCGAGCACGATGCGGTCGCTCACGTCGAGATCGGCGTTCTTGCGCGCCTCCTGCACGACTCGGATCGCGTCGCGCGCCAGGCCCTCGGCTTCGAGCTCCGGCGTGGTCTGCGTGTCCAACAGCACGAAGCCGCCCGCCGGCACGAGAGCGAGCGCCTCGCCCGCCGGACGCCCGGTGGTCTCGAGAGCGAGCTCGTACTCCGACGACTCGAGCGCGATGCCGCCTGCGGTGACGACTCCGTCGCTCTCCGACCAGTCGCCCGCCTTCGCGGCTTTGATCACGGTCTGCACGTTCTTGCCGAGGCGCGGGCCTGCGGCACGGGCGTTGACGCTGAGCCGATGGCTGATGCCGTAGTCCACCGCGGTCGTGTCGGACTGCTCGACGAGCTCGACCGACTTGACGTTGAGCTCCTCGCGCAGGATGTCCTCGAACTGGCCGAGCGTCGCCGCGAGCGGCGACACGACCGTGAGTCGGGCGAGAGGCAGCCGTACGCGCAGCTTCTCCTTCTTGCGCAGCGCGTTGGCCACGCTCGACAGCTCGCGCACGGCATCCATCGCGTCACGGATCTCGTCCGCTGCAGGGAACGCGCTGGCGTCCGGCCAGTCCTGCAGATGCACGCTTCGCCCGCCCGTGAGTCCCTGCCACACGCGCTCGCTGATGAGCGGCACGAGAGGCGCGGCGACGCGGGTCAGCGTCTCGAGCACCGTATAGAGGGTGTCGAACGCATCGGCGTTCGATCCCTCCCAGAACCGGTCGCGCGAGCGGCGGATGTACCAGTTGGTGAGCACCTCGGCGAAGTCGCGCAGACGCGCGGAGGCCGTGGTGGAGTCGAGTCCCTCGAGGTCGGCTCGCACCTCCCGCACGAGGTCGCCGAGACGAGCCAGGATGTAGCGGTCGAGCACATCGGTGGAATCCGTGCGCCACGTCGCCTCATACCCGCCGGGCTTCGCCGCGTTCGCATACGTCGCGAAGAAGTACCACGAGTTCCACAGCGGAAGCAGGAACTCGCGCACGCCTGAGCGGATGCCCTCTTCGGTCACCGCGAGGTTGCCTCCGCGGAGCACCGAGCTCGACATGAGGAACCAGCGCATGGCGTCGGAGCCGTCACGGTCGAGCACCTCGGAGACGTCCGGGTAGTTGCGCAGCGACTTCGACATCTTGTAGCCGTCGTTGCCGAGGACGATGCCGTGGCAGCTGACGCCGGTGAACGCCGGACGGTCGAACAGCGCGGTCGACAGCACGTGCATGACGTAGAACCAGCCGCGCGTCTGCCCGATGTACTCGACGATGAAGTCGGCCGGTGCATGCGTGTCGAACCACTCCTGGTTCTCGAACGGGTAGTGCACCTGGGCGTAGGGCATCGAGCCCGAGTCGAACCACACGTCGAAGACGTCCTCGATGCGGCGCATGGTGCTCTTGCCGGTCGGGTCGTCGGGGTTCGGACGCGTCAGATCGTCGATGTACGGGCGGTGCAGGTCGATCTCGCCCTCGGGGTTGCGCGGCAGCGTGCCGAAGTCGCGCTCCATCTCCTCGAGCGAGCCGTAGGCATCGACACGCGGGTACTCGGGGTCGTCGCTCTTCCAGATCGGGATCGGCGAGCCCCAGTAGCGGTTGCGGCTGATCGACCAGTCGCGTGCGCCTTCGAGCCACTTGCCGAACTGGCCGTGCTTGACGTTCTCGGGGACCCAGGTGATCTGCTCGTTGTTGGCGAGCAGGTCGTCCTTGATGTCGGTGACACGGATGAACCAGCTCGACACGGCCTTGTAGATCAGGGGGTTCCGGCAACGCCAGCAGTGCGGGTACGAGTGCACGTAGCTCTGCTCCCGCAGGAGGCGGCCCTCGGAGCGCAGCAGACGGATGAGCGGCGTGTTCGCGTCCATCCAGAGCTGACCGGCGACGTCGGTGACGTTGGGCAGGAAGCGTCCGCCGTCGTCGAGCGACAGGATCGTCGGGATGCCGGCGGCACCGGCGACCCGCTGGTCGTCCTCACCGTAGGCCGGGGCCTGGTGGACGATGCCGGTGCCGTCGCTGACCGTGACGTAGTCGTCGACGAGGATGCGCCAGGCATTCTCGGTGCCGTAGGTCTCGGCGTCGGCGTAGTAGTCGAAGAGGCGGTCGTAGGTGACGTCTTCGAGCTCGGCGCCCCGCACGGTCGCGTCGACCGCGGCGAGCGCGTCGTCGAGGCTCTCATAGCCGAGGTCCTTGACGTAGCCGCCGAGCAGTTCGCGCGCGAGGAGGTAGCGGTGCGCCGAGGCCTCGACCGCGGCATCCGTCGTTCCTGCGATCTGGTGCACGTCGGCCGCTCCGCCGGGGCCGGCGGGGAGCACGACGTACTCGATGTCGGGGCCGACGGCGAGGGCGAGGTTCGTGGGGAGGGTCCAGGGCGTGGTGGTCCAGGCCAGTGCGCGCACGGCGGTGAGTCCGAGGGCCTCGGCCTTGGCGCCCGTCAGGGGGAACGTGACCGTGACCGACGGATCCTGTCGGTTCTGGTACACGTCGTCGTCCATGCGCAGCTCGTGCGCCGACAGCGGGGTCTCGTCGCGCCAGCAGTACGGCAGCACGCGGTATCCCTCATAGGCGAGGCCCTTGTCGAACAGGGTCTTGAACGCCCACAGCACACTCTCCATGTAGCCGAGATCGAGGGTCTTGTACCCGCGCTCGAAGTCGACCCAGCGGGCCTGACGCGTGACGTAGTCCTGCCACTCGTGCGTGTACTTGAGCACCGAGTCCTTCGCCTTCGCGTTGAAGACGTCGATGCCCATGGCCTCGATCTCGCTCTTCTCGGTGATGCCGAGCTGCTTCATGGCCTCGAGCTCGGCAGGCAGACCGTGGGTGTCCCAGCCGAAGACGCGATCGACCTTCTTGCCGATCATGGTCTGGAATCGCGGGAAGACGTCCTTGGCATAGCCGGTGAGCAGGTGCCCGTAGTGCGGCAGCCCGTTGGCGAACGGCGGGCCGTCGTAGAAGACCCACTCGTCAGCGCCCTCGCGCTGCTCGATCGAGGCGCGGAAGGTCTGGTCGGTCTCCCAGAAGTCGAGCACGTCGCGCTCGATCTGGGGGAACCGAGGGCTCGGGGCGACGGAGGCAGCCTGGTCGGCGGCGGGGCCGAAGGAGGAGCGCGGGTAGGTCATGTCGTCTCGCAGGAGTCGTGGCGGATGCTGCTGCGAGGACGATCCGTCCGGCTTGTCGTTCCGGGGACCGCGGTACCACCTCGCGTGCCGCGCCTCTCGGCGGAGCCACTCTCACTGCGGCTGTGACGGGCCTGCCCCGCTCGGTTCTACTGAGTCGGCCCTTGCGAGGCCGACCGTTCTTCCGAGAGCTCCCCGGTGATGTCCGGATCACAGCTCTTGGCTCCCATTGTACGCGCGGTGTGGGGCGTGCGCCTCCCGAGGCTGGCATCCGCGATCGCGCACCCATCACGCGAGATCAGTGGACAGCCGCCTCCGGTGCTCCGTCCGTGCAGGAGCCGAGAGCCGAACGCTTCGGAAGTCTTTCTGCGCCTCCCTGGTCCGTTTGCGATCCAGACGGACTCGCGGAGCGCACATGGACTTCCGAAGTGCAGCCGGCCGAGGCAAGAAGCGGCCGAGCCAGGGAGTGTCTGCCCCACCCCCTACCCTCGAAGCATGGCCCGCTCCCCCGAATCCCCTGCGGCTCCCCGCGTATCGCCTCCCGACCTTCCACTCGAGTTCGAGCCCGCGACGGCTCGGCGTGGCGCCGATCTGCTCGCGGCCCGGCTCGATCTCGAGGTCACGGGAGATCTCGCCCACGCCTCACTCGAGCAGTGCACGATCACGGCCGATGCCGACAGCGTCGACCTGACCGGAGCGACGCTCATCGACGTCGACATGACGGACGTCCGCATCGCCTCGCTCAAGATGCGGGATGCCGGCGTGCGCCGTGTCCGCATCAGCGGAGGCCGCATCGGCACACTCGATCTGAGCAGCGCGCGCATCGACGAGCTGGAGCTCCGCGACGTGCGCATCGACTATCTCAACCTCGGCGGGGCGCGGGCGGCCGACATCGAGATCACCGCGTGCAGCATCCGGACGATCGACATGCCCCAGGCCGAGCTCGCGCGTGTGCGCTTCACCGACACGCGCGCCGACGAGGTCGACCCGCGAGGCATGCGCGCCACGCATGTGGACCTGCGCGGGCTCGACGCCTCGGCGTTCCTCGATGCGAACAGCCTCCGCGGGACGACGCTGAGCAGCTTCCAGGTGCAGCAGCTCGCCCCGGTGCTCGCTGCGGGCATCGGCATCCAGGTCAAGGACTGACGGGGCCGTTCGCCTCGAGCAGCTCCTGCGTGAACGGATGCTGCGGCGAAGCAAACACATCGGCGACCGCGCCCTGCTCGACGATGACGCCGTCCTGCATCACGAGCACGTCGTCGGCGACCGCTCCAACGACGTCCAGATCGTGGGACACGAAGATCATGGTCAGCCGACGCTCGCGCTGCAGTCGTAGCAGCAGCTGGAGCACGCGTTCGCGCACGGACGGATCGAGCGCCGACACCGGCTCGTCCAACACCAGCACCTCGGGCTCGGCCGCCAGCGCCCGTGCGATGGCCGCGCGCTGACGCTGCCCGCCCGACAGGGCGGCGGGCCGGCGGTTCGCCAGCACGGGGTCGAGGTCGACTTCGGCCAGAAGCTCGGACACACGCCGGGCCCGCAGTGTGCGCGGGACGCCGCCCGCGGCGAGCGCCTCCCTCAGCGAACGACCGATCGTCCACCGAGGGTCGAACGCGCCGAGCGGGTTCTGATGGACGAGCTGCACGCGGCGCTCTCCGATCCAGCGCAGGCCCCCGTCATCCGGCCGCTCGACGCCGACGATCATCCGAGCGAGCGTCGTCTTGCCCGAGCCGGACTCCCCGACGATCCCGAGCGTGCGACCCTCATGCACGGCGAATGACGCAGCGCTCACCGCTGCGATCTCGCCGAACGTCCTTGTCGCACCTGTCACCACGAGCACGGGCGAGGGGTCGCCTTTGGAGGGCGCTCTCGGCTCGTGGATCGTCGCGGCGATCAGCTGCCGCGTGTACTCGTGCTGCGGAGCCTCCATCACCTCGGCCACCGACCCTGACTCGACCACCGCGCCGTCGCGCATGACCAGCACCCGGTCAGCGATCCGACGGACGGCCGCGAAGTCGTGGCTGATGAATACGATCGCCGTGCCGGCGTCCGCGATCTCGCGGAGAAGTCCGAGGATCCTCGCCTGCACGGTCGCATCGAGAGCCGTGGTCGGCTCGTCAGCGACGAGGATCGCAGGTTCCGCGGCGATGGCCGAGGCGATCAGCGCTCGCTGTCTGAGACCCCCGGAGAGCTCGTGCGGATACTGCCGCGCTCTGCGGACGGCATCCGGCATCCACACCCGGTGCAGCAGTTCCTGGACCCTGTCGCGCAGCGCCACCCGACCGGAGACGAGACCATGGAGACGCAGAGGTTCGGCGATCTCCGATCCCACCCGCTGCAGCGGGTCGAGCGAGACGAGAGCGTCCTGCGAGACGAGCGCGATGCCGGAGCCGCGCAGGGACCGCCAGCGGCGCTCGCCGAAGCGTGCGACATCCGTTCCGTCGACCACCAGCCGCTCGACGCGCACGCGGGCTTCTGCGGGTGTCAGTCCGAGCAGCGCCCGGGCGGTGAGCGACTTGCCTGCCCCCGACTCGCCCACGATGGCGACGCACTCACCACGCGACACGGTCATCGACACCCCGTCGACCACGGGCGCCCCACCGAAGTCGATGCGGAGGCCCGTCAGCTCCAGCGCCGCGGTCATGAGGTCCGCCCCTCTGCTCTGGCACGCAGGACCCGGCCGACGACGGTCGCCGCGATCACGGTCACGGTGATCGCGATGCCGGGGAACACGGCGATCCACCAGGCCTGGCCCAGCACGTTGCGCCCACCCGCGAGCATGAGTCCCCACTCGGGTGTCGGCTCCGAGGGACCGAGGCCGAGAAAGCTGAGTCCGGCCGCGGCGAGGATGCTCGATCCGATGCCGATCGTCGCGAGCACGCTCAACGAGCCGAGCACCCCCGGCACCACGTGACGGACGAAGGCGGGCACGGGAGGAACCCCGAGGATGCGTGCGGCCTCGACGTGCTCGGCGCCGCGAAGCGTGCGGGTCTGCACGCGGGCGAGACGGATGTAGACGGGGACGGCGGCGAGCGTCACCGCGATCGCGATGTTGACCGGCCCTGGTCCGAGCACTGCCACGACGACGAGTGCTACCAGGAACTCGGGGAAGGCCATGAGCACGTCGTTGACCCGCATGAGCGCCGCGTCGACTCCCCGTGGAGCGAGTCCGGCGAGCGCGCCGATGAGGAGTCCTGCAGCGAGCGCGATGCCGGTCGCGAGCAGACCGATCCCGATCGAGCGCCCGGCTCCGTGGATCACCCGCGAGTACACGTCGCGGCCGCTCTGATCGGTGCCGAACAGGTGCTCGGCACTCGGCGGCAGCAGCGATGCCCGCACGTCCGTCTGGAGCGGGTCGTGCGTGGCGAGGACTCCGGGGAAGGCCGCGGCGAACGCGAGAACCAGCAGCACGGCCACCGCGCACCACAGCAGCACGACCTGCGCGCGCTTCATCGCGCACCCCCGCGTTCCTTGCGAAGACGCGGGTCGATGAGCGGATGCAGGAGCTCGATCACGAGGTTCACGATCACGAACACGATGGCGCTGAGCAGGATGATCCCCGTGATCACCGGCAGATCGCGGTTGGTGATGGCTGCGAGCGTGACCCGCCCGAGGCCCGCACGGGCGAAGACCGTCTCGACGAGCACGGCCCCGCCGAGCACCGATCCGGTCAGGTAGGCCGCCAGCGTCACCGCATTCGCGGCACCGTGCCTCAGCCCGTGCCGCAGGGTGAACCACGACGGGCCCGCGCCCCGGGCCCGGACGGTCTCTGCGAACGGCATCCGCTCGGCCTGCACGAGTCCGTCGCGCAGGACCTGACTGAGAAGCGCCGCGACCGGCAGCGCGAGCGTGATGGCCGGCAGCACGATCGTCGCCGGATTCCGCGCACCCGAGACGGGGAACCACCCGAGTCCGAACGCGAAGACGCTGAGCAGGATCAGACCGATCCAGAACACCGGCGACGAGAGGATGACGAGTTCGATGCCCGCCGCGACGGCTCGCCCTGCCTGACCGCGCACCAGCAGGGCCACGGCCAGCGCGAGCAGCACCGCGATCACGAGAGCGAGCGCCGAGAGCTGCAGTGTCGGCCCGAGCTGACGGCCGATGACCTCGGCCACCGGCATCCGCAGTTGGTACGACTCCCCCAAGTCTCCCCTGGCGAGTTGACCGATGAAGCTCAGATACTGCTCGAGCGGCGGCCGGTCGAGGCCGAGCTCTGCGCGGATGCCGTCTTTCACCGCCTCGCTGACCTGGGCCTGCGGTCCGAGCATCACCGAGACCGGATCACCCGGAATGATGCGGAACGCCAGGAACACCAGCGTCGCCGCGCCCCAGAGCACGATCACGACGGATGCCGCGAGGCCGGCGATGCGGAGGAGCGCTGCCTTCACCGTTCGCGCCCTCTCGACAGTTCCTGAGCACCCTCCGGTACGCGGCGCTCGCTCACGAACGATACCGCAGCAAAATACCGGAGGAGGCTCGACGACCCAGGCGTCAGCCGACGCTCACGTCGAAGAACAGGGGCCGCCCGTATAGGTCGTAGTCGAGACCGCTGACGCGCTCACCGACGGCGGTGATGGCCGACGGGCTGTACAGCGGCACGATCGCCGTGTACTCCGCGTTCCACTCCTGCAGCTGCGTGTAGATGCTGTCGCGCTGATCCTGGTCGCTGGACGCGACAGCCTGGTCGAGCAGGGCATCGATCTCAGGATCCGTGACCTGCGAGGCGTTCTGGAATCCGTCCGTGTGCAGATGCGCGCGCAGGAAGTCCGGGTCGACGCCCGAGAATCCCCAGTCGGTCAGATCGAAGGTCTTCGGACCGTACTGCTCGTTGTAGGCGCCCGGTTCGAGCACCTCGCGAACGACCTCGAAGCCGATGCCCTTGAGGTCCGACTGGATGGCGTTCGCCAGCGCCGCGCGATCGTCCGGCACCGGAGTCCACGCGATCCACCGCGCCGACAGGCGCTGGCCGTCCTTCATGCGGATGCCGTCGCTGTCGCGCTCGGTCCAGCCCGCCTCGTCGAGCAGTGCGCTCGCTGCGGCGGCATCGAACGGCCAGCTGTCCTCGAGCGAGGCGTCGTAGCCGGGGGTCGTCGACCCGAGCACACTCCACGCCCGTGGGAACTGTCCGAAGAAGATCTCATCGACAGCCGCGTCGACGTCGATGCCCCGAGCGAATGCCTGGCGGACCTTCTCGTCGGCGAAGACGCCGTACTTCTCGTTGAGGTACAGCGAATAGGGCAGGCCGGGGTACTCGATCGAATCGACGGTGATGCCGTCTCCGAGATCCCCCGCGAGGTTCGGCGGGATGTTGCTCGCGAGATCCGCCTCGCCGCTCTGCACCACGCCGGTGCGCACGGAGGCCTCCGGCTGGATCTCGACGCGCAGCGTCTCGACCTTCGGTGCGTCCTCGCCGTGCGGGCCCCAGGCGTAGTCGTCGTTGCGGGTGTACACGAGCTCCTGGTCGGGCGTGTACTCCGTGAGCACGAACGGCCCGGTGCCGACCGTGACGTCGGGCCCTCCGGCCTTCAGCTGATCAGCGGACTCCTCGAGCACGGCAGGCGAATAGAACCCGAGCTGCGGGGTGCTGGCGGCCTGCAGGAACGGCGCGTACGGCTGGGTGAAGCTCACCTTCACGGTGTGGTCGTCGACGACCTCCGTGCCTGCGTAGAAGTCGGCGCCGAGCATCGACGCCGCCTGGGCCGACTCGGTCTCCGGGTCGACGATGCGGTCGAAGTTCGCCTTGACCGCCTCGGCGTCGAAGGGCTCGCCGTCGGTGAACGTCACATCGTCGCGGAGGACGAAGGTGTACTCGGTGCTGTCGTCCGAGACGGTCCACTCCTTCGCGAGCCACGGGGTGAACGAGCCGTCGTCCTCCTGGAACACGAGAGAGTCGAGCACGGCGCGCTGCACCATGCCCGACACGTCGAGCTGGCTCACCTGCGGGTCCATGTGACCGGCCGAGAGGTTTGCACCCTCGATCGACCAGACGAGCTCTCCGCCGTCGGATTCGGAGGAGGGAGCGGCGCAAGAGCTGAGCAGGAGAGCGCTTACGGCGACGGTGGCACCGAGCGGGATCGCGCGGCGCAGGAGGGAGATGGGCATGCTGTTCCTCGGGAGGGAATGCGGGAGACGACGCGGATGCATCAGTTCTTGGACTCGATCCAATTCTAAGACGTCCTCGGCGACACGAGCGCTCCGCGGCCTTCACCACTTCACCACCTCCTCATATACTGCGAGGACACCGGAGGAGGGGGTAGCAGTGTCAACCGAGGAACTTTCGGACACGATCGCCGCGCTGAACGCGAAGATCGATGCCCAGATCGCCCATGCGCAGGACCTGGCGGCGGAGTCGGCGAAGCTCGAGGACGAGGTCGAGGAGACCACGGCGACGGTCTCGTCTGCGGATGGTCGCGTCACGGTCACCGCGCGCCCCACGGGCGGGATCGAATCCGTGCAGCTGTCATCGATCAGCACGGCGACCGACGCCGCGGCACTCGGCGGACTCATCACCGCGACGATCGCGAAGGCGCAGCGCGCGGCCGCAGAGCAGGTGCTCGCGTCGATGAGCCTGACTCTCGGCGAGAGCTCGCCGCTCGTCGCGGCCGTGCGCAACGACATCGACACCGCCTTCCCGCAGGCAGGCGGCAGCACGATCGAGTACCGCTGATGGGCGTCATCGAGGTCAATCCGGCGCAGGTGGCGAAGGCGGCAAAGGCGATCAGCGTCGCCTCGCGCAGCATCGACGCCGCGCTCGAGGAACTCACCGCCCACGCGGGGATCCTTCGTCGATCGTGGTCGGGTGAGGCCCAGCTCGCGTTCGACTCGGCGCAGGGCAGGTTCGACGGACTCATGCGCGAACGCACCGCGCTCGTCGTCGCGATCTCCGACGCGCTCGGAGACCTCGCGACTCAGTACTCGGACGCGGACCTGGCCGGCCAGCGCGTCCTCGGCGGCAGCTGACGCCGGACCACACCAGACACATATTCGGGGGGAACCGATCACGATGACCGCAGCCAACCAGCAGATCATCATCGACGAGGATGAGCTTCGCGCACACGTGAGGTCACTCACCACCGCCGCCGAACTCCTCGGCGCCGCAGCGAAGACGGCCGCAGGAGGCGTCGGGCAGTCGGCCTTCGGCGCGATGTGCGGGCCGCTACTCGGCCCGGCCATCGACGCGCTCGCCGATGCATCCGAGTCCACGCTCACGGCGGCCACCGAGCTCGCCGACGCGACCGGCACAGGACTCAAAGGCATCGTCGATGCGTTCGGCGAGATCGAGGACGGCGCCGTCAAGGCGTTCGGCTCGATCGAGGGCGAGCTGTGAGCGCGATCGCCGGCATCAGCAGCCAGGTGCGCTCCGGATCCTGGGCCACCGGGGCGCCCGGGCCCAGTGCATCGCAGGCGGACTGCGCGAGCATCCCGGGTTTCGCAGGGATGCTGATCCAGTACATCGCCCCGCTGCGCGAGTGGTTCGACGACCTCCTCGGCGACCCGGGGACGGTCGGCGGATTCGCTTCGCGATGGGAGGACGCCGAGAAGTCCCTCCGCCGGGTCGTCGAGACCCTGCGGGACGCCGAGCCGAGACTCGCGGACATGGATGGACGAACGGTCCGCGCGCTCCGGGCCCGCTACGACGACCTGCTGTCCGTCGCCGAGGACGCCGCGCAGTGGACCGGGGCCACCGCAAGCGCCGTGCGCCTGGTCAGCCAGATCATCGAATCCACGAGGGTCCTGATCTGCGACTTCCTCGGGAGCCTCAGTCGATTCGCCGACGATCTCTTCAGCTTCAGCCTCAACCCGCTGAAGAAGATCGATGACATCAAGCGCTTCGCGTCGTCGGCCGCCGACTTCATCACCTCTGCGGGCGCTCTGGTCAAGAGCCTCACGGGCGCCGTCGTCTCGCTCGCTCAGCTGCTGTATAAGCTGGTCCCCCTCATCGGAGACGCACTGGCGACGCTCCGAGACCTCCTCGTGGACATGCTGCCTCTGGTCGGAGCGCTCACCGGTGGACCGCTCGGGTTGGTGTTCGGCAACGTCCTGCACGACTTCCTGACCGATGACGCGCGCGTGAACGAGATCGATCCGTCGACGTTGAACGAGGAGCAACTCCTCGCATGGAACGAGGCTCATGGGGTCACCTCGCTCGACTCGCTGTCGGATCTCGTGTCGGTGAACGGCACGACCGACGCGATGGGCGGCGAGAGCTCCACGGCGATCGACATCAAAGAGGTCGTCGGTCCCGACGGCTCGACGCACTGGGTTGTATCGCTCCCGTCGACACAGGCATGGGAGTTCGGTCCTTCGAGCGGCGCGATGAACGACCGAGACAACAACCTCGCACTGATGCTCGACAACCCGCTCTTCCGCACTCAGTACGAGCGCGCGGTGCTGGATGCGATGCAGCAGGCGGGGATCCCCGCGGGATCCGACGTCGTGCTGACCGGCTTCAGTCAGGGCGGAATCATGGCGGCGAACCTCGCCGCGGACTCGTCCTTCCCCTACAACCCGATCGGGGTCGTGACCAACGGCTCCCCCGTCGACAACTTCCATGTGCCGCCGAACGTACCGGTCTACGCGTTCCAGCACGCCACGGACGTCGTGCCGATGCTGGATGGGAGCCTCCTCGGCGTGCCAGGGCTGCCGGGCCAGTCCCCGTTCGACATCCCGAACACACCCGTGACCGTCCTCCCGCCGAACATTCATCAGATCACGCTCCCGGATCCGGATGGGCTGCACGGCTTCGGTGCGCACAACAACGAGGAGTACGCGCTCTCCGTGAGCGAGTGGGAAAGTGGCTACCACGCGGCCAACGACGGCACCGATCCATGGGATCTGGCCGGGCTCGGTGGTACGGTCGTCGATCACCAGGTCTATCAAGGAGTGGAACGCTGACATGAGCACCACCGGCGTCACCCGACTCGTCCGCGGAGTCGCGATCCTCGCCTTCGGCGCCGCCATGGTCGCGCTGAGCGGGTGCGGAGCGATCACGAAAGAACTCTCCGACGGAGACTTCGCCGAGACGATTCCCGCTGCCCTGGCCGAATCCGACATCGGCGTGACCGACTCGTTCGCGGCGAAAGGAATCGACGGCTTCACCTTCAACCTCATCGTCGGGGTGGACCTCGACCACGCTGAGCTCACGGCCGATGATCTCGCCGGGATACTCACGATCGTGCTCCAGAACAACGATGTGCCGAGCGATCAGATCAAGCTCTCCGTGAACGATGTCGACGGCGAACCCATCGACGTGAAAGAGGTGGTGGAGCAGATCAGCCCGGACCTCGAGACGCGAGCGGCCAGCTACGGCGACCTGGCGGTCACGAACGACCAGGCGGCAGCGATCGTCGAGGCCGTCTGGGGTGAGTGATCGCTCTGCGTCACGCCGGCTGCGCGTCCTCGGAATCGCTCTGATCGCCGCAGTGGGAATCGCGCTCGTGGGGTGCGGCGTCATCACGAAGGAGCTCGCCGACGGCGACTTCGCGGAGACCATTCCCGCAGAACTCGCCGCATCCGGTCGTGGCGTGACCGACTCGTTCGCCGCCAAGGGCCTCGACGGTTTCACCTTCTACCTCAACGTGGGCATCGACGTCGACAGGGAGACCATCGACGAGGACGACCTTGCGGCCTTCCTGCGCGTCATCCTGACCGAGAACGACCTCCCGACCGACGAGATCCGGATGTCTGTGCAGAACGCCGACGGCGACTTCATCGACCTCGAACAGATCGCGGTGCAGGCGAGCCCCACCCTGGAGCTCTTCGGGTCGTCCGAGACCACGCTGATCCTCGACGACGATGATGCGCGCACGATCGTCGAGGCCGTCTGGGGCGAGTGACGGATTCCCCACCTGTTCGGGGCGATTAGACTGTGGGCACAACCCACACTCAGGCACGCTCACACAGTGCCGCATACATCGCTCGAGGAGACCTCCATGTCCGTGATACCCGACAAGCCCGTACTCGAAGGCCTCGAAGCGAAGTGGGGTGAGTCGTGGTCCGAGCAGGGCACCTACCTGTTCGACCGACTCCGCGCCGCACAGTCCGGCCGTGAGGGCGTGTACTCGATCGACACTCCCCCTCCCACGGCGTCCGGCAGTCTGCACATCGGCCACGTGTTCTCGTACACGCACACCGACGTCAAGGCGCGCTTCGAGCGCATGCGCGGCAAGAACGTCTTCTACCCGATGGGGTGGGACGACAACGGCCTGCCCACCGAGCGCCGGGTGCAGAACTACTACGGCGTGCGGTGCGACCCGACCCTCCCGTACCAGACCGACTTCACCCCGCCGTTCGAGGGTGGCGACAACAAGTCCAGCCGCGCGGCCGACCAGGTGCCGATCAGCCGCCGCAACTTCATCGAGCTGTGCGAGCGCCTGACCCTCGAAGATGAGAAGCAGTTCGAGGCCCTGTTCCGCCAGCTCGGCCTCAGCGTCGACTGGACTCAGACGTACCGCACGATCTCCGACGACACGATCCGTCAGAGCCAGCTCGCATTCCTGCGCAACCTCGAGCGCGGCGAGGCCTACCAGTCGCTCGCGCCGACCCTGTGGGACATCGACTTCCGCTCGGCCATCGCTCAGGCGGAGCTCGAGGACCGCGACCAGCAGGCCGCATACCACACCATCGATTTCCCCTTCGCCGACGGTTCGGGCTCGATCACGATCGAGACCACCCGTCCGGAGCTGCTCCCCGCCTGTGTCGCGATCGTGACGCACCCCGAGGGGCCGCACAAGCACCTGATCGGCACGAAGGTGCGGACGCCCTTCTTCGGTGCCGAGATCGAGATCCACGGACACCACCTCGCGCAGCCCGACAAGGGCACGGGTGCGGCCATGGTCTGCACCTTCGGCGACGTGACAGACATCATCTGGTGGCGTGAGTTGCGCACCACCACCGGCGCCGACCTGCCGAACATGACGACCATCGGTCTGGACGGGCGCTTCCTGCCCACCGCACCGTCGATCGTGGCGAGCCCCGAGGCCATCGACTGGTACACGGCCGAGCTGGCCGGCAAGACCGTGTTCTCGGCCCGCAAGGCGATCGTCGATAAACTGCAGCAGACCGGCGACATGACTGCGGTCGGCAAGCCCTTCACCCACGCGGTGAAGTTCTTCGAGAAGGGCGACCGTCCGCTCGAGATCGTGTCGACGCGGCAGTGGTACATCCGCAACGGCGCCCGCGATGCGAAGCTCCGTGATGAGCTGCTCGCGCACGGCACCGAGCTCGACTGGCATCCGGAGTTCATGCGGGTGCGCTACGAGAACTGGGTCGGCGGCCTGACCGGCGACTGGCTCGTGTCCCGGCAGCGTTTCTTCGGCGTGCCGATCCCGCTCTGGTACGGACTCGATGAGAACGGCGACCGCGACTACGACCGGGTGCTCGCCCCCGATCACGCGATCCTCCCCATCGATCCGACGACCGATGTGCCTGCGGGATACACCGAGGATCAGCGTGGAGTGGCCGGCGGCTTCGAGGCCGAGGCCGACATCCTCGACACCTGGGCGACCTCGTCTCTGACCCCGCAGCTCGCCGGCGGATGGCAGCGCGATGAAGAGCTCTGGCAGCTCACCGCCCCGTTCGACCTGCGCCCGCAGGGTCAGGACATCATCCGCACCTGGCTGTTCTCGACCATGCTGCGTTCGACTCTCGAAGACGGCCGCTCGCCGTGGCGCAACGCCGCCATCTCGGGCTTCATCGTCGACCCCGACCGCAAGAAGATGTCGAAGTCGAAGGGCAACGTCGTGACGCCGGCGGACATCCTCGAGACCCACGGATCGGATGCGGTGCGCTACTGGGCCGCCTCCAGCCGCCTGGGTATGGATGCCGCCTTCGACCCGCAGAACCCGACGCAGGTCAAGATCGGTCGCCGCCTGGCGATCAAGGTGCTGAACGCCGCGAAGTTCGTGCTGTCGTTCCCCGTGCCCGAGGGTGCGCAGGTCACCCACGCTCTCGACGCCTCGATGCTCACCGGGCTCGACGCCGTGATCGCGGAGGCCACCAGGGCGTTCGAGAACTACGACCAGGCGAAGGCGCTCGAAGTCACCGAGGCGTTCTTCTGGACCTTCTGCGACGACTACCTCGAGCTCGTGAAGGAGCGCGCCTACAACCAGAACGACGTGGGTCAGGCATCCGCCGCGCTCGCGCTGCGGCTCGCGCTTTCGACGCTGCTGCGCCTGCTCGCACCGATCCTCTCGTTCGCGACCGAAGAGGTGTGGTCGTGGTTCGAAGAGGGCTCGGTGCACACGGCATCCTGGCCCGAGCCGCTCGGCATCGAGGGCGACCCCGCCGTGCTGTCCGTGGCCAGCGAGGCTCTGATCAGCATCCGTCGCGCGAAGACCGAGGCCAAGGCATCGCAGAAGACCCCGGTCGCCAGCGCCATGATCACGGCTCCGGCGGAGAAGTACGAGGCGCTGCGAGCAGCCGCCGCCGACCTGTCGGCCGTCGGGCGCATCGCAGAGCTGGGACTCGCCGTGGGTGACGAGTTCGCGGTCACCGCGATCGAGCTCGCCCCGGTCGAGGGCGCCTGATGCAGCTGGGCACGCGGTGGGCCACCGGCTCCGAGCCGCCGGCATCCGTTCCCGCCGCGCTCCGGCCGGCGATCTCCGAGGTCGAATCGCGCGGTCTCACGGGGCACTGGACGCTCACTTGGCTCGAGGGCCGCGCGACCGCCGAGCTCGATGCGGGCTGGGAGGTCGTGCAGACCGGCTCCGGTGACGTGATCGCCCGCCCATTCGAGGACTGACCGAGCTCTGACGACGAAGCCCCCTGCTTGCGCCTGCGGCAGGGGGCTTCGCTGTGGTCGGAACGCCTCAGCGCCGAGGGAGTCCGATCTGGGCGAGCATGTGATCGACCGCCCGGGGATCCTGTCGCCTGGTCTGCTGCTCGCGCAGGAGGTCGAGCGCGAGGGCACGCTTCTGGGCCCGACGAGTGATGCGTCGCTCGACGAATCCCGTGAGGCGATCGGCGAGGCCGAGGAGCTGTCGCTCCGCCTGCGTCGGAGCGACGAGGCGGATGGTCGCGCTGGTCATGATTCCCCCTCGTTCGATTCAGCGGCAACGGAGAGCACCGGCCCGGTCGCCGGAAGGTCGAAGAGCTCTGTGCGCATCGACACCCGGCGCACGTCTGGCCCGGTCTGGCCGCGATATCGCCCGACGGCACTCTCGATGACTCCCATGAGCTCGTCCTTGAGATCCTCCATCTGCGTGGGGGTCATCTCGAGCAGGGTCGTGGCGATCAGGCCCGCGTCCTTCCAGCCTTCCGGCACCTCGGTGTCCGGCCGGTTGACGTAGGACATCAGGGTCTCGTGCCGCAGGCGGAAGAACTCCGACGACACGATCTGCGCCGCTGCCCGGTTCGCGGGCGACATGCTCTGGCTCGGACCGGGGATGTCGATGCGTCCCTCGGGCAGCTCCCACCAGCGCTCTCGAGCGGTGCCCCGCCCCTCGACCTCGTGGATCAGGTCATGCGCCGAGAGCGTGCGCAGGTGGTAGCTGGTGGACCCGGAGGTCTCCCCCAGCATCGACGCGAGCGAACTCGCCGTCTGCGGCCCGTGCGCGCTGAGAAGATCGAAGATCCGCACACGCAGCGGGTGAGCCAGGGCCTTGAGCGCCCCGGAGTCGAGTCGTCGCAACTGCTCTTCTTCTGCCATGCCTGCAAAGATACTCTTGCAAAGACTTCTTTGCAAGCATTCTTTTGCAAAGAAGTCTTTGCCTTGGATCCGTCAGCTCACGACGGCTCGCGCGGCGACGAACGCGGACACGCATCTCTCGATCTGCTCGGTCGTGTGCGCCGCCGACAGCTGCACGCGGATCCGCGCCAGTCCGCGGGGCACGACAGGAAAGCTGAACGCGGTCACGTAAATGCCCTGCGCCTGCATCTCCGTCGCGATTCGCGCCGTGAGCGCCGCATCGCCGAACATGACCGGGACGATCGGATGCTCCCCCGGCAGCAGGTCGAAGCCCTCTGCCGTCATCCGCTCGCGGAACAGGGCGGCGTTGTCGCGCAGACGCGCTCGGAGGTCGGCCGATCCCTCGACCAGGTCGAGAGCGGTCAGAGTTCCTGCCACGATCGCGGGCGCGAGCGTGTTCGAGAACAGATACGGTCGGGAGCGCTGACGCAGCAGAGCGACGATGTCGGCGTGCGAGGCGACGTAGCCGCCGGATGCTCCACCGAGCGCCTTGCCGAACGTGCCCGTGTAGATGTCCACCCGATCCGCGACCCCACAGAACTCGGGCGTGCCCCGGCCGTCCTCCCCCACGAAGCCGACGGCATGAGAGTCGTCGACGAACACGAGAGCGTCGTAGCGCTCGGCCAGGTCGCAGATCTCGGCGAGGGGTGCGATGTAGCCGTCCATCGAGAAGACGCCGTCCGTGACGACCACCCGGAAACGGGCATCGGATGCCGCCGCCAGCTGCGCCTCGAGATCCGCCATGTCGCGGTTTCGGTACCGCAGTCGACGGGCCTTGGAGAGACGGATCCCGTCGATGATCGACGCGTGGTTGAGCTCGTCCGAGATGATCGCGTCCTCGGCGCCGAACAGCGTCTCGAAGACTCCCCCGTTGGCGTCGAAGCACGAGGAGTACAGGATCGCATCGTCCGTTCCGAGGAACCCCGCGAGTCGGCGCTCCAGTTCCAGGTGCTGCTCCTGGGTGCCGCAGATGAAGCGGACGCTGGCGAGCCCGTAGCCCCACTCCTGCAGCGCCATGGTCGCTGATTCGAGGATTCGAGGATCGTCCGCGAGCCCCAGATAGTTGTTGGCGCAGAAGTTGAGCACCTCCGCGCCGTCCGCCGTGATCTCGGCGCTCTGCGGTCCACGGATGCCGCGCTCGTGCTTCATGAGGCCCGCAGCCTCGATGCCGTCGAGTTCGTCCGCCACATGCTTCCTGAATGTCCCGTACATCACAGCTCCGTCCAATCGAGGATGATCTTTCCCGTTCCCGCGGACTCTGCCGCGGCGAAACCCTGTTCCCAATCCCTGGCGGGGATCACGTCGGAGATCACCCGTCCGATCGAGTCGCGCAGAGTCGCGCTGGTCTGCAGCATCGCCCCCATCGCGTTCCATGTCTCGAACATCTCGCGTCCGTAGATGCCCTTGATCGTGAGCATGTGGGTGACGAGCTTGCCCCAGTCGATGTCGAACCCGGCCCTGGGCAGACCGAGCATCGCGATCCGCCCACCGTGGTTCATGTTGTCGATCATCGCGGGCAGCGCCGACGCCGCACCGCTCATCTCGAACCCGATGTCGAATCCCTCGCGCAGTCCGAGACAGCGCTGGGCATCACGGATGTCGCGGACCGAGACGTCGACGACCTCGTCGGCGCCCATCAGACGCGCCATCTCGAGACGGGGAGCACTCACGTCCGTCGCCGCGATGAACCGTGCGCCGGCATGCCGGGCGACGGCGATCGCCATCAGACCGATCGGCCCGCATCCCGTCACGAGCACGTCCTCGCCGACGAGCGGGAAGGCGAGGGCCGTGTGGACGGCGTTTCCGAGCGGGTCGAAGATCGCGCCGAGCTCCGGCGTGACGTCGGCGTGATGCACCCAGACATTGGTCGCCGGCAGGGCGAGGAACTCGGCGAAAGCGCCGTCTCGCTGCAGCCCGAGGCCGATCGTGCGGATGCACATCTGCCGTCGCCCCGCCCGGCAGTTGCGGCACGTGCCGCAGACGATGTGCCCCTCGCCGGAGACGCGGTCGCCGACCGCGATGTCATTCACGAGCGGTCCGACCTCGACGACCTCTCCGTAGAACTCGTGGCCGGGGATCAGCGGAGCCTCGATCGCAGATGCGGCCCAGTCATCCCACCGGCGGATGTGGAGGTCGGTTCCGCAGATCCCCGTGCGCAGCACGCGGATCACCACCTCGTCGGCCGCCGCTGTGGGCTCAGGACGATCGACGAGCTCGAGGCCCGCTGCGCGTTCCGCTTTGAACAGTGCCTTCATACGTCGATCCCATCGCGAGCGACGATGTAGAGCAATCCCGAAGCTCTGCATCGATAATGTAGCAATCGCTAATCTGTGAGCATGGAACTCCATCAACTGCAGATCCTCAGAGAGCTCGGCGCGCTGGGCAGCGTCGCCGCCGTCGCCGACAACCTGCACGTCACCCCCTCGGCCGTGTCGCAGCACCTCGCGGCGCTGCAGCGGAGCTTTCGCACGCCGCTCACGCGGAGAGACGGGCGTCGCCTGGCGCTGACCGCCGCAGGCGAAGTGCTCGCCACGGCCGGCGCCGACGCGATCGATGCCATGGCTGCAGCGCGCAGCGCGGTGGACGACTTCGAGGGCGACAGCAGCGGCACCGTCACGGTCAGCGGATTCCACAGCGTGGGACAGGCGCTCTTCGGCCCGCTGATCCGAGAACTCGACGCGGCGGATGCGCCGCCGACCGTGCAGCTCACAGACGAGGACGTGGCGCAGAGCGACTTCCCGGCTCTCACCGCCCGCTACGACCTCGTGCTCGCCCACCGCATGGAGCACTCGCCTCCCTGGCCCACCGACGGGGTGCGCAGCCTGGCGCTCGTGCGGGAGCCGCTCGACGTCGCCGTCTCGGCATCCCATCCCCTCGCCGCGCGTGGCCAGGTGACATCCTTCGACGTGGTCGACAGCCCGTGGGTCACGAGCCGTGTCGGATACTCCCCCGACGACGTGCTGCGCGCGGTGTCCGCCGTGGCCGGCCGCCCCGTCGAGATCCGCCACAGGATCAACGACTACGGGGCGATCGCCGCTGTCGTCGCCGCCGGCGGAGTGCTGGGGATGCTGCCGCGCTACACGACCCGCACGGTCGACGATCGCGACATCGTCCGGCTCCCGCTGCGAGGAGTCAGCACCCACCGGATGATCGACGTGCTCGCGCGGCCCGAGAATCTGAGGCGGCAGTCGGTCCGCCTCGTCGTCGAGGCCCTCCAGCGGGTGATGGCTAGGCTCAGAGGATGACCGACGCCTCGAACCCGCTGCTGCAGCCGTCCACGCTCCCCTACGGTCTTCCCGACTTCGCCGCGATCAGGCCCGAGCACTACCTTCCGGCGTTTCAGGCCGCATTCGATGAGCACCTTCGCGAGATCTCGCGGATCACGATGGTGCGCTCGATGCCCACCTTCGAGAACACGATCGAAGCGCTCGAGCGCTCCGGCGACCTGCTCGACCGAGTCGCGCATGCGTTCTACACGGTGACCTCGGCCGATGCGACGCCCGAGATCCAGGAGATCGACGAGCACCTCGCTCCCCTGATGGCCGCGCATCAGGACGCGATCACCCTCGACGGCGCCCTGTACTGGCGCGTGCAGCAGGTGCACGCGCAACTCGCCGAGCTCGACCTCGACGACGAGCAGCGCTACCTCGTCGAACGGCACCACCGTGAGATGACGCACGCGGGTGCCGCCCTCGATGACGCTGCGAAGGAGCGGCTCACCCTGCTCAATCAGCAGCTCTCGACGCTCAACAACACGTTCGAACGCAACCTGCTGAACGATACCAACGACCTGGCCGTGGTGTTCGACTCCGCCGAGGAGCTCGCCGGTCTCAGCACGGGAGAGCTCTCGGCCGCCTCTCGCTCCGCAGAGGAGTGCGGCCTCGGCGGCAGATTCCTGATCTCGCTGCCCCTGTTCACGGGGCACCCGTATCTCGCGCAGCTGCGTGAACGCGAGGCGCGGCGACGGATCATGGATGCGTCCCGCATGCGCGCATCGCGTGACAACGGCAACGACAACCGCCCGGTCCTGCGCGAGATCGTGCGGCTCCGCGCAGAGCGCGCTGAACTGCTCGGCTACGCATCGCACGCGGCATACGTCACGGCCGACGAGACTGCAGGCACTCCCGAGGCGGTCGAGCGGATGCTGCGTGAGCTCGCCGCCCCGGCCGCGCGCAACGCCCGTGCCGAGCGGCAAGCCCTGCAGACGATCGTCGACGAGACCGAGAGCGACCCCTTCCCCGTCGAGGCGCACGATTGGGCGTTCTACACCGAGAAGGTGCGCACCGCGCGCTACGACATCGACACGAGCGCCCTCCGACCGTGGTTCGAGGCGGAGCGGGTGCTGCAGGACGGCGTATTCTTCGCCGCCAACCGGCTCTACGGCGTCACCTTCACCGAACGGCACGATCTGGTGGCCTACCACCCGGGGGCGCGCGTGTTCGAGGTGCACAACGCCGACGGCGCCGCCCTCGGACTGTACGTGCTCGATCTCTACACGCGCGACTCGAAGCGCGGCGGCGCATGGATGAACCCCATCGTGAGCCAGTCGCATCTTCGCGGCACGCTGCCGGTCGTGGTCAACAACCTCAACGTGCCGCTTCCCGGCGACGGAGAGCCGACCCTGCTGACCCTCGATGAGGTCACCACGCTCTTCCACGAGTTCGGGCACGCCCTGCACGGCCTCTTCGCCGTGGTGACGTATCCGCACTTCGCCGGCACCAATGTCTTCCGTGATTTCGTCGAGTTCCCCAGCCAGGTGAACGAGATGTGGATCCTCTGGCCCGAGGTGCTCGACAACTACGCGCATCACCACGAGACCGACGAGCCCCTCGACCCGACGATCGTCGCGCGGCTGCGCGCGACCGAGGCTTTCAACCAGGGCCACGACACGAGCGAGTACCTCGCGGCCGCCTGGCTCGATCAGGCGTGGCATCGGGTGGGGCCCGACGCCGAGATCACCGACGTCTCCTCGTTCGAGAGCGCGGCGCTCGCCGACATCGGTCTTGACGACCCTGTGGTGCCGACCCGCTATTCATCGACCTACTTCGCCCACGTGTTCTCGGGCGGGTACAGCGCTGGCTACTACTCCTACATCTGGAGCGAGGTGCTCGACGCCGACACCGTCGACTGGTTCCGAGAGAACGGCGGGCTCACGCGCGAGAACGGCGATCGATTCCGCGCGCGCCTCCTCGGGGTCGGCGGATCGAAGGACCCTCTCGACGCGTACCGCGAGTTCCGTGGCCGCGACGCCGAGATCGCCCCTCTGCTGAAGCGTCGAGGGCTCGATACCTGAGCAGGATCACCTCGATCCACCTCGATCCACCTCGTCTCAGCGGGCGAGCAGCTCCATCGCCTTGTACCAGGTGAGCTGGTGATAGCTCTGAGCGAGGTGGTCTCCTAGACCGTCGAGAGACACCACGTGCACGGCGATCGCCTCGCTGTCGTCGAGCGCCTGCTCTGCGACGCGGACGCAGCCGCGGGCGAGGAAGTGATGCACGCGGTTGGTGTGATTGCCGAAGTTCGCCCAGGTCGATCCGAGTTCGACGATCTCACCCGGCTCGTAGCCCGTCTCCTCGCGGAGTTCCCGGGCTGCTGCCTCGATCGGAGCTTCGCCAGGTTCGACGCCGCCTCCGATCGTCCCCATCGCGACGATCCCCGCTCCGTGGCGGTACTCCTCGACGATGATCGCTTCACCGTCGGCATCCAGCGCGAGCACTGAGATCCAGTCCCCGTACTCGAGCACGTAATAGGGCGCGATCCGACGATCGCCCGCATCACGGCAGTCGTCCGCGCGCACACGGATCCATCGGTCGGCGACGACGGTCTCGCTGTCGACCACCCGCCAGGGCGAGGGAGCGGAACTCACGCGCTCTTGCGCTTGCGCTCCATCACGATCGTGGGAGGTGCCCCCTCGTCGACGGCCGCCTGAGTCACGATGACCTTCGCAACGTCTTCGGCCGAGGGGATCTCGAACATGATCGGGCCCAGCACGTCTTCGAGGATGGCACGCAGTCCGCGAGCGCCGGTCTTGCGCTCGACGGCCAGATCGGCGATCGAGCGGAGCGCGCCCTCTTCGAACTCGAGCTGAACGCCGTCGAGTTCGAACATGCGCTGGTACTGCTTGACGAGCGCATTGCGGGGACCGGTGAGGATGTCGATGAGAGCATCCTGGTCGAGAGGCGACACAGATGTCACGACGGGAAGACGGCCGATGAACTCGGGGATCAGTCCGAACTTGTGCAGATCTTCGGGGAGCACCTCGCTGAACAGATCGAGGTCCTTGCCCTTGTCGTGCAGCGGAGCACCGAAGCCGATGCCGTGCTTGCCGACGCGCGCCGACACGATGTCCTCGAGGCCCGCGAACGCGCCGGCGACGATGAACAGCACATTCGACGTGTCGATCTGCAGGAACTCCTGGTGCGGGTGCTTGCGCCCGCCCTGCGGGGGTACCGATGCGACCGTGCCCTCGATGATCTTGAGCAGCGCCTGCTGCACGCCCTCGCCCGACACGTCGCGGGTGATCGAGGGGTTCTCGGCCTTGCGGGCGATCTTGTCGACCTCGTCGATGTAGATGATGCCCTGCTCCGCGCGCTTGACGTCGTAGTCAGCTGCCTGGATGAGCTTGAGCAGGATGTTCTCGACATCCTCGCCGACGTACCCCGCCTCGGTGAGCGCCGTGGCGTCCGCGACCGCGAATGGCACGTTGAGCTTCTTCGCGAGGGTCTGAGCCAGGTAGGTCTTGCCGCAGCCGGTCGGCCCGATGAGCAGAATGTTGCTCTTCGCGATCTCGACGCTCTCGGCCTTCTGCTCGGCTGTCTGAAGCGTGCCGTGTGCACGGATGCGCTTGTAGTGGTTGTACACCGCGACGGCGAGAGCCTTCTTCGCGGGCTCCTGACCGACGACGTACTCCTCGAGGAAGGAGAAGATCTCGCGGGGCTTCGGCAGCTCGAAGTCCGCACTGCCCTCGGCGGAGGATTCCGCCATCCGCTCCTCGATGATCTCGTTGCACAGCTCGACGCACTCGTCGCAGATGTACACACCGGGGCCAGCGATGAGCTGCTGCACCTGCTTCTGACTCTTTCCGCAGAACGAGCACTTGAACAGGTCAGCGCTTTCACCGATACGGGCCATGCGCGTCCTCCTAGGGGGGATCCAGAGATCGTCTACTGAGCCTAACCGCTGCATCCGACACCGGGACGCATTGGCGCGGCGGAGGACATCTCGAGTCCGTATCGACTCGCACGCGAAAGGCCCGCCCGAACGATGCGCTGGGCGGGCCTTCCGGGTGGGTTCAGACCATGCTCTTGGTGTGCCAGACGGTCTTCACCTCGGTGAAGGCTCCGATGCGCTCGGGCGAAGCCACCACCTCGCCAGGGGCGAGGACGCGCTTCAGCGTGTCGGCCGCCGCGATCTGCATGTCGATCCACTCGAGATCCCCTGCACCGGCCAGATCGAGGGCGTTGACGTCCTGGTGCGAGGCGAGCCACGGCGCCATCTCGGCCGGAGACCCGGTGAGGACGTTCACCACTCCCCCCGGCACGTCGCTCGTCGCGAGCACCTCGGCGAGGCTGATGGCGGAGAGCGGATGCCGTTCGCTCGCGATCACGACGACCGTGTTGCCCGCGACGAGCGCGGGAGCCACGACCGAGACGAGACCGAGCAGGGCGGAGTCCTGCGGTGCGACGATCGCGACCACACCGGTCGGCTCCGGCACCGAGATGTTGAAATACGGACCGGAGACGGGATTCGCGTTGCCCGCGACCTGTGCGTACTTGTCGCACCAGCCGGCGTACCAGACCCAGAGGTCGATCGCCTCGTCGACCTGCGCGGCGGCTGCGGACGTCGAGACGCCCTCCTGCGCGGCGATCTCGTCGATGAACTGCGCACGGCGCCCCTCGAGCACCTCAGCTACACGGTAGAGCACCTGTCCCCGGTTGTAGGCGGTCGCTCCCGACCAGCCCTTGACGGCTGCGCGGGCGGCGACGACGGCATCGCGGGCATCCTTGCGGGATCCCTGAGCGGCGTTCGCCAGGAACGCCCCCTTCGCCGAGAGCACCTCGTAGGTGCGACCCGACTCGCTGCGGGGGAACGCGCCGCCGATGGCCAGCTTGTACGTCTTCGGAACACTGAGTCGGTCATTGGCACCGTGTCGCTTGCTCATGCTGCGGCCCCCTTCAGGTACGCGGTGAGACCCTGACGTCCGCCCTCACGGCCGTATCCGGACTCCTTGTAACCGCCGAACGGGCTCGACGGGTCGAAACGGTTGAACGTGTTGGCCCAGATCACGCCGGCACGGAGCCGGTCGGCGACCGCCAGGATACGGGAGCCCTTGTCGGACCAGATGCCCGCGGAGAGACCGTACGGGGTGTTGTTCGCCTTCGCGATCGCCTCGGCCGGCGTTCGGAACGTAAGCACCGACAGGACGGGCCCGAAGACCTCGTCACGGGCGATGCGATGCGACGCCTCGACTCCGGTGAAGATCGTCGGGGCGAACCAGAATCCCTTGTCGGGGATCGCGCAGTCCGCCGTCCAGCGCTCCGCGCCCTCGGCCTCGCCGATGTCGCTGAGCTCCCGGATGCGGGCGAGCTGGGCCGCCGAGTTGATCGCACCGATGTCGGTGTTCTTGTCGAGCGGGTCGCCGAGACGCAGGGTCGAGAGGCGGTTCTTCAGGCGGTCGATGACCTCGTCGTGGATCGACTCCTGCACGAGCAGTCGGCTTCCGGCGCAGCACACGTGCCCCTGGTTGAAGAAGATGCCGTTGACGATTCCTTCGACGGCCTGGTCGATGGGCGCGTCGTCGAACACGATGTTCGCTGCCTTGCCTCCCAGCTCGAGCGTGAGCTTCTTGTTCGTTCCGGCGACAGCACGGGCGATGTCGCGACCGACTCCGGTCGAGCCGGTGAAGGCCACCTTGTCGACATCCGGGTGGCGCACGAGAGAGGCGCCGGTCGCACCCGCGCCCGTGACGATGTTGACCACACCCGCGGGAAGATCGGCCTGCTGCAGGATCTCTGCGAAGATCAGCGCCGTGAGCGGCGTGGTCTCGGCAGGCTTCAGCACGACGGTGTTCCCAGCGGCAAGGGCGGGGGCGAGCTTCCAGGCGAGCATCAGCAGCGGGAAGTTCCAGGGGATGATCTGCCCGGCGACGCCGAGCGCGCGCGGATTCGCTCCGAGCCCTGCGTGGTCGAGCTTGTCGGCCCAGCCCGCGTAGTAGAAGAACCAGGATGCGACGAGTGGAACGTCGACGTCGCGGCTCTCCTTGATCGGCTTGCCGTTGTCGAGGCTCTCGGCGACGGCGAGTTCACGAGCCCGCTCCTGCACGAGGCGGGCGATGCGGAACAGGTACTTGCCCCGATCGCGACCGCTCATCTTCGACCAGGTCTTGTCGTAGGCGCGACGCGCGGCGGCGACCGCCCGATCGATGTCCTCATCGCTCGCGGACGCGATCTCGGCGATGCGGGTCTCGTCGGAGGGCGAGATGGTGGTGAAGCTCGGGCCCGAGCCGTCGACGAACTCGCCGTCGATGAACAGCCCGTAGCTGTCCTTGAGGTTCAAGACCGCCTTCGACTCCGGTGCCGGAGCGTATTCCAGGAATGACATATTCGGGGGCTCCTAGTCGATCGTGACGTAGTCGGGGCCGGAGTAGTGGCCGGTGGTGAGCTTCTGACGCTGAAGCAGCACGTCATTCAGCAGGCTCGAGGCGCCGAAGCGGAAGAGGTGCGGCTGAAGCCACTCCTCACCCACGGTCTCGGCCACGGTGACGAGGTACTTGACCGCGTCCTTGGAGGCGCGGATGCCGCCGGCGGGCTTCACGCCGATGCGCTCTCCCGTGCCGCGGTGCCAGTCGCGCACCGTCTCGAGCATCAGCAGCGTCGTCGGCAGGGTGGCCGCGGGCTGCACCTTGCCGGTGGACGTCTTGATGAAGTCGCCGCCGGCGAGGATGCCGAGCCACGACGCGCGCTTGATGTTGTCGTAGGTGTTCAGCTCACCGGTCTCGAGGATGACCTTGAGCGAGGCGTACGAGCCGTCCGCACGACGGCACGCCTCCTTCACCTGGGCGATCTGGTCGTACACGAGTCCGTAGCGACCGGAGAGGAACGCCCCGCGGTCGATGACCATGTCGATCTCGTCCGCACCCGCCGCGACGGCCTCTGCCGTGTCGGCGAGCTTGATGGCCAGCGACGAGCGTCCGCTCGGGAAGGCCGTGGCGACCGCGGCGACCGAGATCAGACCGTCGTCCGGATCCCCGTGCAGTGCGCCGAGCGCCTCGACCGCGTCGCCGACCATGTCGCCGTACACGCAGACGGCGGCGACCTTGGGGGTCGTCGGATCTGCGGCATCGGGGTTCTTGGCCTTCGCGACGAGCGAGCGCACCTTGCCGGGCGTGTCCGAGCCTTCGAGGGTCGTGAGGTCGATCAGCTTGATGATCGTGTCGAGGGCCCAGGCCTTCGACGTCGTCTTGATCGATCGCGTGCCGAGACCGGCAGCGCGCTGCTCGAGGCCGACGGCGTCGACGCCGGGGAGTCCATGCAGGAAGCGGCGGAGCGTGGCGTCATCCGGCTCACCGCCGAGGACATCCACCGCCGCTCTGCGGCTGAGTTCTTGGGTCGTCATTGTTCCTCCAACAATGCTCGTGCTGTGGTCTCATCTGTCACCAGGACGCTGCACAGGCCGCTGGTCACGACTGTACGCGCGATGTCATGCTTGGCGTCACCCGCGGTGACGAAGATCGAGCGCTTCGCGGCGCGCAGTCGACCGAGGTCGACTCCGACCGTCCGGGCGTCGAGCTGCGGGTCGACGATGTTGCCGTCCGCGTCGATGTAACGCCCGAGCACGTCGCCCACGGCGCCGCGGCGGGCGAGCTCCTCGACGTCGGATGCCGAGAGGTAACCGTTCTCGACGTGGGCCGAGGTGGCGTCGCAGGGACCGGCCGTGAACAGGAACGCCTGTGCCTCGGCAGCCTCTTCGAGGACGGCAGCGACCGTGCGGTCGGCCTCGATCGCCTGTTTGGTCTCGACCCGTTCGAGGATCGCCGGGCTCGGCAGAAGGGACACATGTCCGGAGGCGCGCTGGGCGATCGTGACGGCGAGGCCTGCGGCTCCGCCCGAGCGACGGTTGAGACTCACTCCCCCGTTGAGCTGCACGACCGTGACGCCGGTGGCCCAGCCGTCGGGCAGCGCCTCGGCGACGGCACGGAGCGTGCGCCCCCAGCTGACGCCGAGGGTGCGCGGAACCGGACGCATGGCGGTGAGGAAGTCGGCGGCGGCCTGAGCGACGCGTTCGAGCGTTCCGTCGTCGCCGTCGGGAGAGGGGACGACGACGGCGGCCCTCAGACCGTGGCGTTCGACGAGCTGCCGCTCGAGTCCGAGGCGCCGAGCTCGCGGATGCACGATCTCGATCCGGACGATGCCGCGCTCACGCGCCTGAGTGAGCAGACGGCCCACCTTCCAGCGGGAGAGCTTCAGGAGCGCGCCGATCTCGTCCTGGGTCTTGTCTTCGTCGTAGTACAGCTCGGCGACGCGGACCATGGTGAGTTCTTCTTCCACAGCATCCTCCTTCCGCGTCCAGCTTACGGCGCGATCACCGTTCGCGCACCCGTGTGCTCATATGCGCACTCTTCTGCTGAAGCGTCGCACATTCGCCGCGTACACGAGAAAAGACGCCGGCCCCGAGGGGCCGACGTCCTTTCAGAACAGCAGGAGGTCACACGCGCTTGCGCGAGGTGAGCACCTGGTCGACGATGCCGTAGTCCAGCGCCTCGGCGGCGGACAGGATCTTGTCGCGGTCGATGTCGCGGTTGACCTGCTCGACCGGCTTGCCGGTGTGGCGGGCCATCGTCTCCTCGAGCCAGGTGCGCATGCGCAGGATCTCCGCCGCCTGGATCTCGATGTCGGATGCCTGACCGTGTCCGGCCTCGCCCATCGCCGGCTGGTGCATGAGCACTCGGGCGTTGGGCAGAGCGAGACGCTTTCCGGGGTGGCCGCCCGCGAGCAGCACGGAGGCGGCGGATGCCGCCTGACCGAGCACCACGGTCTGGATCTGCGGCGCGACGTACTGCATCGTGTCGTAGATCGCCGTCATCGCGGTGAACGAGCCACCGGGTGAGTTGATGTACATCGTGATGTCGCGCTCGGAGTCCTGGCTCTCGAGAACGAGCAGCTGGGCCATGACGTCGTCGGCCGACGCGTCGTCGACCTGGACGCCGAGGAAGATCACGCGATCTTCGAACAGCTTGTTATAGGGGTCCTGGCGCTTGAAGCCGTAAGCCGTGCGCTCCTCGAACTGAGGAAGCACGTAGCGGCTGGAGGGCAGATCGCCGGCAGAGCGGAAGGTGGGTGCGTACATGAGAGTCCTTTCGCTTTCCGTTACTTGATGTCCTGGTCGGTTCCGCCGCCACCGACGACGTCGGTGGCCGAGTCGCGGATGTGGTCGACGAAGCCGTACTCGAGCGCTTCATCGGCGGTGAACCAGCGGTCGCGGTCACCGTCTTCGTTGATCTGCTCGACCGACTTGCCGGTCTGCGCCGCAGTGATCTCGGCGAGGCGGTTCTTCATCGAGGTGATCAACTGCGCCTGCGTCTGGATGTCGCTCGACGTGCCGCCGAAGCCGCCGTGCGGCTGGTGCAGCAGCACTCGGGCATTCGGGGTGATGTAGCGCTTGCCCTTCGTGCCTGCGGTCAGCAGCAGCTGACCCATCGATGCGGCCATGCCGATTCCGACGGTGACGATGTCGTTCGGGACGAACTGCATCGTGTCGTAGATCGCCATGCCCGCGGTGATCGATCCGCCGGGCGAGTTGATGTAGAGGTAGATGTCCTTCTCGGAGTCCTCTGCGGCGAGAAGGAGGATCTTCGCGCAGATCTCGTTCGCATTGTCGTCGCGCACCTCCGATCCCAGCCAGATGATGCGGTCTTTCAACAGTCGGTCGAAGACGCTCGTAGCGAGGAGGGGTTCTGCAGCCATGTCAGCTCCTGATTCCGTGTTTCAGTGATTCGAATCTACCGGCGACAACGCAGCGCTCAGGCCGTGTTCGCCGTCGGCATATCAGGCGTCGAGTTCCGCGATCTCGTGCGCGTAGGCGGTCATCGAGCGGTGGTACCGAGGCAGGTGAGGGACGAGAGCCAGCAGCGCGACGGACAGACCGTGCGCCGGCCGCCCAGAGCTCGCCAGGATCAGCGCGTGGACGGTGGCCACGGCATCGCGATAGGGGCCGTGGGAGGACAGCTCCTCCTCGGCGCGGATCACCGAGAGAGCCTCCTCGAACTCACCGAGGTTGCGCAGCGAACTGGCCAGCTGGATCACGCACTGCGGACGGTGCTCGTCGTCGAGGCCCAGAGCGAGTGCACGACGGTACAGCCGGACCGCTTCCGCCGGGCGACCGGCGGAGTCCCTGGCGCCAGCCCGCTCGAACTCCGCACGCGCATCGTCGGCACCGCGCTCGGCAGCGAGTGCGTCGATTCGGGCGATGGTCTCGTCGCCGACCTCTTCGCCCGTCGCATCGGCCCACACCTCGTCGATGCGCTCATCCCAGGTCTTCGTCATGTCCTCGCTCCTCATCTCGTCCGTTCACGAGAAAGGGGCGGATGCCGCAGCATCCGCCCCTTTCTCAGAGATCGTGTTCGATCACTCAGCCTTATCGGCTGCCTTCTTGGCCGGAGCCTTCTTGGCAGCGGGCTTCTTCGCGGCCGGCTTCTCAGCAGCCTCGGCGTCGTCGGCCTTCTTGGCAGGGGCCTTCTTCGCAGCGGGCTTCTTCGCGGCCGGCTTCTCAGCAGCGTCCGTGTCGTCAGCCTTCTTCGCGGCCGCCTTCTTGGCCGGAGCCTTCTTCGCGGGCTTCTCGTCGGCCACAGCCTCGGTCTCGGCCGCAGCCTCGTCGTCGGTCACGACGAAGTCCGACAGATCGACGGACTTGCCGTTCGTGTCGACGACCTTGACCTTGCCGAGCGCGATCGCGAGGGCCTTGTTGCGGGCGACCTCGCCGACCAGCGCGGGAAGCTGGTTCGACGACTGCAGCGCCTCGACGAACTCCTGGGGAGCCATGCCGTACTGCGACGCGGACTGGATGAGGTACTGCGAGAGCTCCTCCTGCGAGACCTGCACGTCGGCCTGCTCGGCGATCGTGTCGAGCAGCACCTGCGTGCGGAACTGCTTCTCGCTGGCCTCGGTGACTTCGGCGCGGTGCACGTCGTCCTCGAGGCGGTTCTCACCCTCGAGGTGGTTGTGCACCTCGTCTTCGATGAGCTTCGGCGGAACGGGGATGTCGATCTGCTCGAGCAGCGTCTCGACGAGCTTGTCGCGCGCCGCGGAACCCTGCGTGAAGACACCCTGCTGCGAGACGCGCTCGGCGAGGCTCGCGCGGAGCTCGGCGATCGTGTCGAACTCGCTGGCGATCTGAGCGAAGTCATCGTCGGCCTCGGGCAGCTCGCGCTCCTTGACGGCCTTGACGGTGACGGAGACCTCAGCCTCGGAGCCGGCGTGGTCGCCGCCCACGAGTGCGGAGCGGAACGTGGTGTCCTCACCGGCGGTGAGCGACTCGATCGCATCGTCGATGCCCTCGAGCAGCTCGCCGGAGCCGACCTCGTAGGAGACGCCCTCGGCGCGATCGATCTCGGCGCCGTCGATGGTGGCGACGAGGTCGAGCTCGACGAAGTCGCCCTTCGCTGCGGGGCGGTCGACGGGAACGAGCGTGCCGAAGCGGGCGCGCATGTTCTCGAGTTCTGCGTCGAGCGCAGCCTCGTCGGCCTCGACGGCGTCGACCGTCAGGGTGATGCCGTCGTAGGCGGGGATCTCGATCTCGGGGCGGACGTCCACCTCGATGTCGACGAGCAGGTCGCCCGAGAAGTCCTTCTCATTCGGCCACTGCGTGATGTCGGCGGCGGGACGGCCGACGACGCGGAGCTTGTGCTCGACGGTCGCGTCGCGGAAGAACTTGTCGAGGCCCTCGTTGACCGCGTGCTCGATGACCGCGCCGCGACCGATTCGCTGGTCGATGATCGGAGCGGGGACCTTGCCCTTGCGGAAGCCGGGGATCTGAACGTCCTGAGCGATGTGCTCGTAGGCGTGCGCGATGCTGGGCTTGAGGTCGTCGGGGGTGACCGTGATGCTGAGCTTGACCCGGGTCGGGGTCAGCTTCTCGACGGTGCTGTTCGCCATTCTGGTGTGCTCTCCTTGTGATTTCCGCGCTGAATCGCGGCTGTCAGGCCGTTGAAGCCATGTCGGGGCGACAGGAGTTGAACCTGCGACCTCCCGCTCCCAAAGCGGGCGCTCTACCAAACTGAGCTACGCCCCGGGGAATCCGCATGCAGATTCAGCCCCACCGAGTCTAACGGACACGAGCACCTCCGTCAGTCCGCTATGATCGATGAGTCGGCACAGTCCTCCCGGACCACGCCGATATCGGGGCTGTAGCTTAGTGGTAAAGCCTCTGTCTTCCAAACAGATGATGCGAGTTCGATTCTCGTCAGCCCCTCACTCCGAAGGCCCCCGCAGACGCGGGGGCCTTCGACGTTTTCCCGTTCAGCGGGCTTTCTTCTGGCAGAGTCGAGATACGCAGGTCCCGACCGGAGGTCCCCACCGAATGTCTGCTCCCCTCGGATTCTTCGAGCACTCACCTGGAGGGCATGTCCTCCCCGCGCACATCGTCAGCGCGTTCCCGCAGGCACCGCGGCCGCGCAGGAGGAGGACGGGGCCCCTCATCGGCGTCTTCGGCGCACTCGTCGCCGTCGCTGCCGTCGGAGCGGTGCAGATCACCGCGAATCTCGGGTACGACGACACGCGCGCGGATTTCGACGGCACCAAAGCCGCGGCCCAGGACACGATCGCAGAGGTCACGCTCTCCTCCGACCGGCTCGTCTCGACCTCTGACACCGCGACCCTCCTGCTGAACAGCGATTCGGGTGTGCTCGCAGACCCGACCGCGAAGGAGGCACTGGCGGCGTCGATCACCGAGGCCGCCGACACCTCGGCGTCCGCCGATCAGGTGCTCGACACCGCGCTGCCGGATGAAGGATCGAAACCCGTCTTCTTCTGGGAGCTGTTCGGCGCATCCGAGGCGCTCCGGCTCGACATCCAGGATCTCGAGGATCTCGACTCCGAGCTCGCCGTGGAATCCCCCGCACTCGCTGAGGCCGAGACGCTGGTGACGGGTGCCGGTCTCGCGTTCCTCGGCTCCGCCGCGACCGCTGCCGCTTCGTTCGAGGCCGCGCACGTCTCCGCCAAGAACGACGACGTCATCGCTCTGCGTGATGCCGCCTCCACTGCCGCCGGCGCCTCAGCTCTCGACGACTCCGCCGTCACCACGTTCGTGGCTCTCCAGGATGCCGCTGCACAGGTCGTCGCCTCCGAGAACGCGGAGCTGAGCGAGAAGGCCGGTCCTCTGCAGGGCGTGCGGCTCGAGATCGAGGCGTATGCCCGGTCGCTGGCACCCGGTGTCCTGCTCGAGTTCGACTGGAACCAGATCGTCAACGGCGCCGGCGAGAACGGGAGCATGGGCGGTCTGACGACCTGGTGGTGGGATGAACCCGACCGCGCGGTGATCGAGCTCTCGAACTCGGTGGCCGAGCAGTGGCCTGCCGATCGCAGCAAGGCACTCGTCGCGCATGAGGTCGGCCACGCGATCAGCGTCAAGTGCGAGGACATGTACGACTCGTCGACGCAGGACAGCATCGAGAAGTGGGCCACCGCGTGGGCGATCGGCATGGGGTTCACGGACGACGCGAACGGCGTCTGGGCGTACGGGTACCCGCCGCAGTCCTACATCGACGCCGCAGCCGGATGCCGCTGAGACCGCCGCCGGATACGGAAGAAGCCGTCGCGATCAGATCGCGACGGCTTCTTCTCTGAGATCAGCTCGAGGTCACTGGCCCCGACGCTCACGCAGCTGGGTGAGCGCGTCTTCGAGAAGCTGGACTGCTTCTTCGTCGGTACGACGCTCCTTCACGTACGCGAGGTGCGTCTTGTACGGCTCCGCCTTCGCCAGCGCAGGCGGGTTGGCCTTGTCGCGCCCGGCAGGCAGCCCGGACTGCGGGTGGTCGATGGTCTCGGGGATCTCCTCTTCAGGAAGACCTGCCGCGAAGTAGCGGACCGTCTCGTTGCCGAGTCCGTCCCAGTAGGACACCGCGATGCGGTCGGCATGGTAGCCGTGGTCCTGCTCGCCCATGGGGCCGGAACCGACACGGGTCCCTCGGATCGCATTGCCGCCGGTAGCCATCAGATCACCTCGAACTTCGTGATGAGACCGAGCGCGACGATCGACACGAACCACGCCAGAGCGAGGATCACGGTGAAACGATTGAGATTGCGCTCAGCGAGACCCGACGAGCCGACAGCCGACGTCATTCCGCCACCGAACATGTCGGACAGGCCGCCACCGCGACCCTTGTGGAGGAGGATGAGGAGAGTCAGCAGGACGCTGGTTATGCCCAGCACCACCTGCAGGACGAACTCGAGAATTTCCACGAGGAAGAGCCTTTCGCTGGGGCAGGATTGCCCCGGTAACGGTCAAGTATACGGTGCGGCGGGGCCGGAGCCCCGCCACACTCACACGCCGACGTGCTTCTCGAACCGGATGATCGCGGCGAATTCGTCGACCACGAGGCTCGCGCCTCCGACGAGTGCGCCGTCGACATCGGGCTCACGCATGTAGCTCGCGATGTTCGCCGACTTGACCGATCCGCCGTAGAGGATCCGGGTGCGCGCCGCAGCGTCATCACCGAGAACCTTGGCGATCACCGTGCGCAGCGCAGCGCAGACATCCTGCGCCTGCTGCGGCGTGGCGGCCTGGCCGGAGCCGATGGCCCAGACCGGCTCGTACGCCACGACGATGTCGGCATCCTTGGAGAGCCCCTGCAGAGCAGCCTCGAGCTGTCCGGCCGGAACCGCGCTCGCGCCGAACTTCTCGAGGTCCTCCGCGGTCTCGCCCACGCAGATCACCGGCGAGAGGCCGTGCTTGAGCGCGGCCTTCGTCTTCGCCGCGACGACCTCGTCGGATTCCGCGTGGTACTCGCGGCGCTCCGAGTGGCCGATGATGACGTACTTCGCGTCGAGCTTCGCGAGGAACGCTCCCGACACCTCACCGGTGTATGCACCGGAATCGTGTGCCGAGATGTCCTGCGCACCGAGCGCGAAGGGGATCTTGTCCGCGTCGATCAGCGTCTGCACGCTGCGGATGTCGGTGAAGGGCGGGAACACCGCGACCTCGACCGAGCCGTCCTCGTGCTTGGCATCCTTGAGCGTCCAGTGCAGCTTCTGCACGAATGCGACCGCCTGCAGGTGGTCGAGATTCATCTTCCAGTTTCCCGCGATCAGCGGGGTACGGGCGTTCAGGCCCATCCGAGCACCTCCAGGCCGGGTAGTTTCTTTCCCTCGAGGAACTCGAGGCTGGCGCCGCCGCCGGTCGAGATGTGACCGAACTGGTCGTCGGTGAAGCCGAGCTGACGCACGGCCGCAGCCGAGTCGCCACCGCCGACGACACTGAGACCGTCGACCTCGGTGAGCGCCTGCGCGACGGCCTTGGTGCCACCCGCGAAGGCCGGGAACTCGAACACGCCCATCGGGCCGTTCCAGAACACGGTCTTGGATCCGCGGATGACCTCGGCGAACCGAGCGGCCGTCTCCGGACCGATGTCCAGACCGATGCCCGACGCACCGAAAGCGGTGCTCTCGATGGCATCGGCGGCCGTGACCTCGTGGTCGGCGTCGGCCGCGAACGACGATGCGACCACCACGTCGGTCGGGAGTACGAGCTCCACGCCGCGCTTCTCGGCCTCGGCGATGTAGCCGCGGACGGTCTCGAGCTGGTCCTCTTCGAGGAGGCTGGATGCCACGGCATGGCCCTGTGCCTTCAGGAAGGTGAACAGCATCCCGCCGCCGACGAGGATGCGATCCACGCGCGGCAGCAGGTGCGAGATGACCCCGAGCTTGTCGCTCACCTTCGACCCGCCGAGCACGACCGCGTACGGGCGCTCGGGGTTCTCGGTGAGGCGGTCGAGCACGTCGAGCTCCGCTGCGATGAGCAGTCCGGCAGCCGACGGCAGCCGCTCGGCGAGGTCGTAGACGCTCGCCTGCTTGCGGTGCACGACACCGAAGCCGTCGGAGACGAGGACGTCGCCGAGCTCTGCGAGCTGAGCCGCGAAGGCGCCGCGCTCGGCGTCGTCCTTCGAGGTCTCCCCCGGGTTGAACCGCAGGTTCTCGATGACGACGATGCCGCCGTCCTCGAGCGAGGCGACTGCCTCCTGCGCCGACTCGCCGACGGTGTCGCGCGCGAACGCGACCGGCTTGCCGAGCAGCTCCGAAAGTCGCTGGGCGACCGGCGCGAGGCTGTACTGCGGGTCAGGCGCACCGTCGGGTCGTCCGAGGTGCGAGCACACGACGACGCGGGCGCCCGCGTTGATCAGTGCATTGAGGGTCGGCAACGAGGCACGGACACGGCCATCGTCCGTGATGATCGCATCCCGCAGGGGGACGTTGAGATCACAACGGACGATGACGCGCTTGCCCTCGAGCGAACCCAGTGAATCCAGGGTGCGCAGAGTCATGGGAGGTGTCTCAGAGACGCTCGGCCACGTACTCGGTCAGGTCGACGAGGCGGTTGGAGTAGCCCCACTCGTTGTCGTACCAGCTGGAGACCTTGACCAGGTTGCCGCTGACGTTGGTCAGCGTGGCGTCGAAGATCGACGAGTGCGGGTTGTGCACGATGTCGCTCGAGACGATCTGGTCTTCGTTGTACTGCAGGAAGCCGGCGAGGCGGCCGTCGGCTGCAGCCTTCTTGTACGCCTCGTTGACCTCTTCGACCGTGAGGTTCTCACGGTCGGTGATCAGCGTGAGGTCGACGATCGAGCCGGTGGGAACCGGCACGCGGTACGACGAGCCGCTCAGCTTGCCCTGGAGTTCGGGGAGGACCTCGCCGATCGCCTTGGCAGCGCCGGTGGATGCCGGGGTGATGTTGATGGCGGCGGCGCGGGCACGACGCAGGTCGCTGTGCGGGCCGTCCTGCAGGTTCTGGTCTGCGGTGTACGCGTGAGCCGTCATCATGAAGCCGCGGTCGATGCCGAACGCGTCGTTGAAGACCTGGGCCAGCGGTGCGAGGCAGTTGGTCGTGCACGAGGCGTTGGAGATGATGTGATCGGTCTCCGGGTTGTACGTGTCCTCGTTCACGCCCATGACGAACGTGCCGTCGACGCCGGTTCCCGGTGCCGAGATGAGGACCTTCTTGGCGCCTGCCTCGATGTGCTTCTTGGCGAGCTCGGCCTTGGTGAAGAAGCCGGTCGACTCGATGACGATGTCGACACCCAGCTCGCCCCACGGGAGGCCGGCGGGGTCGCGCTCTGCGAACGCCTTGATGGCCTTGCCGTTGACCGTGATGCTCTCGTCGTCGTAGCTGATGTCAGCATCGAGGACGCCGCCCACCGAGTCGTACTTCAGAAGGTGGGCAAGGGTCTTGTTGTCGGTGAGGTCGTTGACAGCGACGATCTCGATGTCCGCTCCCTGCGCGAGAGCCGCGCGGAAGTAGTTGCGTCCGATACGGCCGAAGCCGTTGATACCGATCTTGACAGACACTCAGGTCTCCCTGTTTCTCATGCGCTGTGCGCAGCAATCGTGCGTGCGCGGTGCGCGGGGGTTTTTGGCTGAGATGGCGTCCCGACGAGACTTGGCACGTCGGGACGCGACCCGATTACGACAGTACCAGCAGGCCGTTCGTCTTCTCGCGGGCTGCCTCGAAGCGCTGGGCGACGTTCTCCCAGTTGGCGATGTTCCACGCGGCCTTGACGTAGTCGGCCTTCACGTTGAGGTAGTCGAGGTAGAAGGCGTGCTCCCACATGTCGAGCTGGAACAGCGGCACGGTGCCCGCTGCCGTGTTCGACTGCTGGTCGAACAGCTGCTGGATGATCAGGCGCTGGCCGATCGAGTCCCAGCTGAGGACGGACCATCCGGAGCCCTGGATGCCGAGGGCGTTGGCGGTGAAGTGCGCCTGGAACTTCTCGAACGAGCCGAAGAACTCGTCGATGGCGGCCTTGAGCTCGCCCTCGGGCTGTCCGCCGCCGGTGGGCGAGAGGTTCGTCCAGAAGATCGAGTGGTTGACGTGACCGCCGAGGTTGAACGCGAGGTCCTTCTCGAGCTTGTTCACGTTGGCGAGGTTGCCGCTGTCACGGGCCTCGGCGAGCTGCTCGAGGGCGGTGTTCGCGCCGGCGACGTAGGTCGCGTGGTGCTTGTCATGGTGCAGCTCCATGATCTTGCCGCTGATGTGCGGCTCGAGGGCTGCGAAGTCGTAGGGAAGGTCGGGGAGCGTGTAAATCGCCATGTCGCTTTCATCCAATCCGCGCCGCGCCGCGGCGCTTGCCGATCCTCTGCGCCGCCGAGGTGCGGCGTAGAGCGGACTTAACTCATCCTAGTGACGACAACGTGCCGCCGACCCTGATCCTTCCCTCATATGACGAAGCGAGGCGACCCCTTGACAGGGATCGCCTCGCTGATGTCGACGGACGGGCTCAGACGTCGAGTCCGGCGGGCACCGCCGCCTCAGTGCCGGGGATGCCCTCCTGCTGCGCACGCTTGTCCGCCATGGCGAGAAGTCGACGGATGCGTCCGGCGACGGCATCCTTGGTCATGGGCGGGTCGGCGTGGTGGCCCAGCTCGTCGAGGCTCGCGTCGCGGTGCGCGAGACGGAGCTCGCCGGCGACCTTGAGGTGGTCGGGCACCTCGTCGGCGAGGATCTCGAGCGCTCGCTCGACCCGCGCGCAGGCTGCGACAGCGGCCTGCGCGGAGCGACGCAGGTTCGCGTCGTCGAAGTTCACCAGGCGGTTGACACCAGCGCGGACCTCGCGGCGCTGGCGCATCTCCTCCCACGTGACGGCGGTCTTCTGCGCGCCCATCTCGCTGAGGATCGTGCGGATCGCCTCGCCCTCGCGGACGACGACGCGCGGCATGCCGCGTACCTCGCGGGCCTTCGCGGCCACGCCGAGACGGTGCGCGGCACCCACGAGCGCCATGGCAGCCTCGGAGGAGGGGCAGGCGACCTCGAGCATGGCCGATCGACCAGGCTCGCTGAGGGTTCCTGCAGCGAGGAACGCACCACGCCAGAGGCCGGCGATCTCGGCGCGAGACCCGGTGGTCAGGCGGTTGGGCAGGCCACGGACGGGGCGACGACGCTGGTCGAGCAGCCCTGTCTGGCGTGCGAGGGTCTCTCCCGACGCGATGACCCTGACGGCCCAGCGGGCGCCGTCGTTGGCGGTGCTTGACTGCACCTGGGCGATCTCGGGCCGAACACCGTAGATCTCGGCGAGGTCGCGGGCGACGCGCTGCGCGAGGATCTCGGCATCCACCTCCGCCTCGACGGCGACCCGTCCGGCGATCGAGTGCAATCCGCCGGCGAACCGGAGGATCGAGGTGACCTCCGCGACACGCACCGTCGGGGGTGCATTGCGGATGCTGACCAGCTCAGCCTTGACGTCGGTGGTTAGTGCCACGACACTCCTCTACGCTCACGCGCCGGATCGCGACGCAAACCTCCAGCCTACTCTGACGGAGGCTCCTGCTATTCCCTGCCGAGGTCTCGATGACGCACGTTCACGGCCACGCCGGGGACGGCGGCGAGCCGACGAGCCAGCTCCTCCACCATGGCGACCGAGCGGTGTTTGCCGCCGGTGCAGCCGATCGCGATCGTCGAGTGGCTCTTGTTCTCGCGCTGATATCCCTCGAGCACCGGAGTGAGAGCTGCCGTGTAGGCGTCGAGGAACTCTGTGGCGCCCTCGCGGGACAGCACATAGTCCCTGACGGGCTCGTCTTTGCCGGTGAGTCCGCGCAGCTCCTCATTCCAGAACGGGTTCGGGAGGAACCGCATGTCTGCGACCAGATCGACGTCCGTCGGCAGCCCGTACTTGAAGCCGAAGCTCATCAGCGTCACGCGATGGCGAGCAGCACCCTCTTCCGAGAACAGATCGGAGACCTGGGTGGCGAGCTGATGGATGTTTAGCGCAGATGTGTCGATGACCAGATCAGCGGATTCCCTGATCGGAGCGAGTTTGTGCCGCTCGATGCGGATCCCGTCGAGAAGCGTGCCGTCTCCCTGGAGGGGGTGGGGCCTGCGCACCGACTCGAACCGCCGGACGAGCACGTCATCGGAGGCATCGAGGAACAGCACCCGAACGGACCCCCGTGATCGCAGGGCGCGAGCGACTCCGGGGAAGTCGTCGAAGAGATTGCGTCCTCGGACATCGACCACTGCGGCGACCTTGGGCAGCGCATTGCCGCCCATGTCGGTGAGGTCGAGCAGCGGGCGGAGGATCTGCGGCGGCAGGTTGTCGACGACATACCAGCCGAGGTCCTCGAGTGCGTTCGCCACCGTCGTGCGTCCAGCGCCCGACATGCCCGTGACGATGAGGAACTCGCCCTTTTCCCCGTCAGCCATGGTTACTCCTTCTCCCCCGCATGCACAGCCTAGCGAGTGGAGAGATGCGTATGGATGTTCTGAGCGAGCACGGGGCCGATCCCCTGCACCTCTTCGATCTCTCCTGGCGCCGCGGCCCGGAGTGCGGTGACGGATCCGAAGTGCTTCAGGAGTATCTTGATCCGGGATGCACCGAGACCCGGGACCTCGGAGAGCACCGACGAGATGTCGTTCCTTCGTCGCTTGCGCTGGTGCGTGATCGCGAAACGGTGGGCCTCATCGCGCAGCCGCTGGAGCAGGTAGAGGGATTCGCTGGTGCGCGGCAGGATGACCGGGAAGTCCTCGCCCGGAAGCCAGATCTCCTCGAGCCGCTTCGCGATGCCGCACACAGCGATCTCGGTATGCCCGGCATCGCGGAGGGCCCGCGCTGCGGCCTCGACCTGCGGCTGACCGCCGTCGACGAGCAGCAGCTGGGGTGGATAGGCGAAGCGCGGTCTGCGCTTGACCTCGACGACGACCTCCTCGAGGCCGTCGTCGGTCTCGCCCGCGACCGCCACGACTGCTGCGGGCTCGTCGGCCTCCTCGGGGCGATCGAGGTATGCCAGGCGTCGACGGAGCACCTGGTACATCGAGTCGGTGTCGTCGGTCGTCTCGGGGATGTTGAACGATCGGTACTGGTCTTTGCGCGGAAGGCCGTCTTCGAAGACGACCATCGAGGCGACCACGTTGGTGCCGCCGAGGTGCGAGATGTCGAAGCATTCGATGCGCAGGGGCGCCTCGGTCAGGCCCAGCGCATCCTGCAGGTCGGTCAATGCCTGGGTGCGCGCGACGTAGTCACTCGTGCGTCGGGTCTTGTAGCGGATCAGCGCCTGCTGGGCGTTGAGCGTCGCCGTGCGCATCAGATCCGCGCGCTGACCGCGCTGGGCGACCGCGATCTCGACCTTCTTGCCCCGTCGCTCTCGGAGCCACACCTCGAGTTCGGCCGCGTCGTCGGGAAGCGACGGCACGAGGATGCGCCGAGGCACGTCCTGCGCATCGCCGTACGCGCGCTGCAGCACCTGGTCGACGAGCTCGGCACCGGAGATGTCGATCTCCTTCTCGATCGTCATCGCGCGGACACCGCGCACGCGGCCGCCGCGGATCACGAAGTGCTGCACGGCGGCGGCGAGTTCGTCTTCCGCGATGCCGAACAGATCCGCGTCCTCGTCGGTCGCCAACACCAGCGCGCTCTTGCCGAGCACGGCCTCGATCGCCGAGAGCTTGTCGCGGTACTTGGCCGCGGCCTCGTAGTCCATTGCAGCGGACGCCGCGAGCATCCTGGTGGTCAGCTCGCGCGTGAAGCGCTCGTCACCACCGGCCATGAACGCGACGAAGTCGTCGACCATCGCGCGGTGCTCTTCGATCGTCACGGTCATCGAGCACGGCCCGCCGCACTTGCCGATCTGCCCGGGAAAGCATGGCCGCCCCGTCTGCATGGCCCGCTTGTAGCTCGAGTCGCTGCAGGTGCGGATGGGGAAGGCCTTGACCATCAGATCGATCGTCTCGTGCACCGCCCAGACCTTGGGATAGGGGCCGAAGTACCGCGCACCGGGGATCTTGCGATTTCTGGTGACGATCACCCGAGGTGCCTCATCTCCCAGGGTGACCGCCATGAACGGGTACGACTTGTCGTCCTTGTAGCGCACGTTGAACGGCGGATCGAACTCCTTGATCCACATGTACTCCAACTGCAGCGAGTCGACGTCGGTCGACACGACCGTCCACTCGACAGACGATGCCGTCGTCACCATCCGTCGGGTGCGCTCGTGGAGCGTGCGCAGCGGAGCGAAGTAGTTCGACAGTCGCTGGCGCAGGTTCTTGGCTTTGCCGACGTACAGCACGCGACCGTCGGCATCGCGGAACCGGTACACGCCGGGGTTGGTCGGAATCTCACCGGCCCTCGGCTTGTACGGCAGCACGTCGGCCATCAGCTGGCCTTCTTCGCGGCGCGCCCCTCACCCAGGATCTCGGCGAGGAACTGACCCGTGTGGCTGTCCTCGACCCGGGCGATCTGCTCGGGAGTGCCGGTCGCCAGGATCTCACCGCCACCGGAACCGCCCTCCGGTCCGAGATCGATGACCCAGTCCGCGGACTTGATCACATCGAGATTGTGCTCGATGACGATCACCGTGTTGCCCTTGTCGACAAGACCGTTGAGCACCTCGAGCAGCTTGCGCACATCTTCGAAGTGCAGACCGGTCGTCGGCTCGTCGAGCACGTAGATGCTGCGACCGTTGCTGCGGCGCTGGAGCTCGGTGGCGAGCTTGACGCGCTGCGCCTCACCGCCGGAGAGAGTCGTCGCCGACTGACCGAGACGCACGTACCCCAGGCCCACGTCGACGAGGGTCTTCATATACCGGTGGATGGCCTGGATGGGCTCGAAGAACTCCGCGGCCTCCGCGATCGGCATCTCGAGCACCTCGGCGATGTTCTTGCCCTTGTAGTGCACCGAGAGCGTGTCGCGGTTGTAGCGCTTGCCATGGCACACCTCGCAGTCGACGTACACGTCGGGGAGGAAGTTCATCTCGATCTTGATCGTGCCGTCTCCCGAGCACGCCTCGCAGCGACCGCCCTTGACGTTGAAGCTGAAGCGCCCCGGCTGGTAGCCGCGGACCTTCGCCTCGGGCGTCTCGCTGAACAGCGAGCGGATGCGGTCGAACACACCGGTGTATGTCGCGGGGTTGGAGCGCGGGGTGCGGCCGATCGGCGCCTGGTCGACGTGCACGACCTTGTCGAGGTTGTCGAGCCCCGAGACTCTCGTGTGCTTTCCGGGCACGGTGCGCGCACCGTTGAGCCGCGACGCGAGCACCTGGTAGAGGATGTCGTTGACCAGCGAGGACTTGCCCGATCCGGACACCCCTGTCACGGCCGTCAGGACGCCGAGCGGGAAGTTGACGCTCACGTTCTTGAGGTTGTTCTCGCGGGCGCCGACGACGCTCAGCATGCGCTTCTTGTCGAGCTTGCGACGCTTCGCGGGGGTGGGGATCTCGCGACGACCGGAAAGGTACTCCCCCGTCATCGAGTCCGGCGCGTCGAGCAGAGCCGAATACGGCCCAGAATGCACGACCTCGCCGCCGTTGACGCCGGCGCCGGGGCCGATGTCGACGACCCAGTCGGCCGCCTCGATGGTCTCTTCATCGTGCTCGACGACGATGAGCGTGTTGCCCAGATCACGGAGCTTGAGCAGAGTGTCGATCAAACGCCGGTTGTCGCGCTGATGGAGACCGATCGAGGGCTCGTCGAGCACGTAGAGCACGCCGGTGAGCCCGGATCCGATCTGGGTGGCCAAGCGGATGCGCTGGGCCTCTCCGCCGGAGAGCGAACCGGCCGAGCGGCTGAGATTGAGGTACGACAGACCGACCTGCAGCAGGAAGTCGAGTCGCAGGCGGATCTCGCGCAGCACCTGCGCCGCGATCTTGGCCTCACGATCGGTGAGCGTCAGCGTCTCCATGAAGGAACGGGCGTCGGCGAGGCTGAGGTGCGACACCTCGGCGATGGAGTGGCCGTGCACCTGCACCGCGAGCACCTCGGGCTTGAGCCTGTTGCCGTCGCACACCGGGCACGGTACCTCGCGGAGGTACTCGCCCCAGCGCGAACGCTGCGTGTCGGACTCGGCCTGCGCGTACTGCCGCTCGATGTAGGGGACGACGCCCTCGAAGCCGGAGGCGTAGCGCATCTCGCGCCCGTACCGGTTCTTGAACTTGACGGTGACCTTATAGTTGTCGCCGCGGAGGATCGCGTCCTGCACATCTACCCTGAGGTCTTGCCAGGGGGTGTCGAGCGAGAACTTGAGGTCGTCGGCCAGACCCTCGAGCAGCCGCTCGTAGTACTGGAAGAGCCCCTTGCCCTGGGTGGTCCACGGAACGATCGCGCCCTCGCGGATGGAGAGCTCCTCATCGCCGAGCATCAGGTCGATGTCGACCGACATGCGCGTGCCGAGGCCGGAGCACGCCGGGCATGCGCCGAACGGCGCGTTGAAAGAGAAGGTGCGCGGCTCGATCTCGGTCAGCGAGAGCGCGTGCCCGTTCGGGCATGCGAGCTTCTCGGAGAAGGACTGCCAGGCGTCGTCGCCCTCTTCGTCGACGAAGTTCACCTGCACCACGCCACCGGCCAACCCCAGTGCCGTCTCGACCGAGTCGGTGACGCGACCGAGGATGTCGTCAGCAGCCACGAGACGGTCGACGACGACCGCGATGTCGTGCTTGTAGCTCTTCTTGAGCGTGGGAGGCTCGGCGAGCTGGATCAGGTCGCCGTCGACGATCGCACGCGAGTATCCCTTGGCCCCGAGCTCACGGAAGAGGTCGACGAACTCGCCTTTCTTCTGCGAGACGATGGGCGCGACGATCTGGTACCGGGTGCGCTCAGGCAGCTCCATGAGCTGGTCGGCGATCTGCTGAACGGTCTGGCGCTGGATTCGCTCACCGCACTCGGGGCAGTGCGGGATGCCGATGCGGGCCCAGAGCAGGCGCATGTAGTCGTAGATCTCGGTGATCGTTCCGACCGTCGACCGCGGATTGCGGTTGGTCGACTTCTGGTCGATCGACACGGCAGGGCTCAACCCCTCGATGAAGTCGACGTCCGGTCGGTCGACCTGGCCGAGGAACTGCCGCGCGTAGGCGCTCAGCGATTCGACGTAGCGACGCTGCCCTTCGGCGAAGATCGTGTCGAACGCGAGACTGGACTTTCCCGAACCGGACAGGCCGGTGAACACGACGAGAGAGTCGCGTGGGATGTCGATGTCGACGTTCTTGAGATTGTGGACGCGGGCACCGCGAACACTGAGTTTTCCTGGGGTTGCAACCGGGACGATAGGCACTGATCAAGTCTACGAGGGGCCACGGACATTGGCTCCGTGAGGGCTCACAGGAACGCCCTCACACCCGCCGCCGCACGTCTGACCGGCGCGGATTCGCCTTCACGAGCAGCAGCACCGCGACCGCGACGACCGCGCCGCCGCCGGCGACGACCGCCCACGGCGCGGTGCCCTCGACTCCGTCGACGCCGAGCATGACGGCGATCGTCAGCGGCTGGGCGATCGCCTGCACCAGGACGAAACGGATGGCGGTCGGGCGCAGCGCGGCGAGCACGACCCGTGAGCCGCGAGGGATCACGAGGGTCAGCGACGTCAAGACGTGGATCGCGTGCACGACGAGCACCGCCAGCATCGCCCGACCGAGATCCGGCTCGGACAGGAGCATCCCGATCATGATGCACGCGGCCCCGCCCCACGCGGCGAGCGTCTGCGGGACCACCGCGGCGGTCACGGCCAGGATGACCGCCACCCACTGCCACCCCACGAAGGGGTTGAGCACGAACGCCCCGACCGCGACGACCGCGATCAACACGACCCGCACCACGATCCAGGAGATGGCGGGCGCGGTCTGCAACGTGTCATTCGGCGTTCTCATCGCCTGGCCCTCGCGATCTCGCGCAGCGCGGAGGACGGATCGTCCGCCCAGGTCACCACGTCGATGCCCGCACCGTGCAGGTCGGCGAACACATTCTCCCGCTCCGCCAGCACCGTCCGCAGACCGATGAGCTGAGGACGAGTGAGGCGGGAATGATCGAGCCGCGGCAGCACGTCGATCGCGACGACGCGGTGCCCGCTCGCCCGCCACATCAGCGCGGTCTGCGCGGCCGCCCCCTGGAAGAACGTCGACAGCACGAGGACGACCGAGCCGTGCGGCACATGCGGGGTTCTGCGGAAGGCCGCATCGTCGCGAGCCTGCCCCGTCGCGGCGATCGCCGCCTCAAGACGTGCGAGATGACGAGAGCCTCCGCCACTGCGCAGCGATCGTCCGCCATGCACGAGGACGTGCAGGGCGACGCGGTCGCCGGCACCGATGGCGCTGCCGGCGAGTCCCCGAGCGGCCTCACGGGCGTTGTCGAGCGACGTCACGCCGCTGCGCTCGAAGTCCCCGCTCCCCCACGATGACACGACCGCGCCGAGGTCCTCCGAGGTGTCCATCGCGATCACCACGGACGCGTCGCTGAGCGTGTGCGTGCGTCGCACCAGCAGATCACCCGGCCTCCGCGCCATCCGCGCCGTCGCGCGCCAGTCGACGCGACGCAGCTCATCTCCGGGCGCGAACGCATGGATGTCTCGGAAGTCGCCGCCCTGCCCCGGACGCCGCCCCTCGTGCGAACCGTGCAGACCGGTCAGACTTCTCGGCAGCGGCAGCATCCCGACCGCTCGGGGTGTCGGAGCGACCTGGCGTCTGCTCCTGACGATCTCGGAGGGCTCCGAGAGCACGGCGCCCTCGAGAGCGAGACCGCGCGTCGAGACCTGCACAGGGAGCGCGGGGCCCGAGTGGAGGACGCGGCTCCGTGCGAGGACCGTGGCCCCGGCGCCGGCCCCGGGAAGGATCGCGCGGCGAGTCCTGCGCTCGGACTGCACCACGAGCAGCTCGACCATCTCGGCGTCGCTCTGCACCGAGATCTCGGTGAGCAGTTCTCCAGCGGCGCTCGGACGCGAAGAGACGCTCGGCTCGGCCCCGACACCCGAGGTTCCTCGGCCGAGGGCGAGGGCGCTCCACAGCGCGACGGGAAGCCCCATGGCGACGACGTCAGGACGCGAGAACAGCAGCCCGGTGACGGCGAGCACTATCGCCCCGGCGATGGCGACGGCCAACGTCGGACTCCAACGACCGTGCACCGATGGTCTCGTCACACGCGCTCCTTCACTGTCGGAGGAACGGGCACCTGACCCACGACGGCTCGCACGACCTCGGCGGCCGATGCGCCCTGCGCCCAGGCCTGCGGAGTCAGCGTGAGGCGATGGGCGAGCACGGGCACGGCGATCCGCTTGATGTCATCCGGTCGCACGAAGTCCCGACCGTCCAGGGCGGCCAGGGCACGACCCAGCAGCAGCAGACCGAGCGAGCCGCGCGGGGAGGCCCCGACCTCGACGTTCGGCGCGGTCCGTGTCGCGCGGGCGATCTCGACGCAGTAGCGCGCGATGTCCCCGTCGACATGTATGGCCTCGACCACGGCCTGGAGCGCGATCAGCCGTTCCGCATCGATGACGGCGGGGACGTGGGTGGCCTCCTGCCGCCGACCGACGCGATTGTGCAGGATCTGCGCCTCACCTGTCACATCCGGATACCCCACTGAGAGCCTGACCATGAACCTGTCGAGCTGCGCCTCAGGAAGTGCGTAGGTGCCCTCGTACTCGATGGGGTTCGACGTGGCGATCACGTGGAACGGCGCGGGCAGCGGAAAGCTGTTGCCCTCTACTGTGACCTGCCGCTCGGCCATCGCCTCGAGCATCGCCGACTGCGTCTTCGGCGTCGTGCGGTTGATCTCGTCGGCCAGGAGGAGACCGGTGAAGATCGGCCCAGGTCGAAAGACGAAGTCCGAGGAGTCGGGTGCGTACACGTACGACCCGGTGACATCTCCCGGGAGCATGTCCGGGGTGCACTGGAGCCGGCGGAACGAGAGCCCCAGCGCCGAAGCGAGGCTGCGTGCCGCAAGGGTCTTGCCGAGCCCCGGCACGTCTTCGAAGAGCACATGCCCCCCGGCCAGGATCGAGGCGAGCGCGATCTCGAGCGGGTCATCCATCCCGACCACGACGGTGCGCACGGCGGCGAGGATTCGAGCGCCGGCCTCGGCGATCTCGGTGGATGTTGTCATGTCATCTCCTGTGTCTCGGTTACAGCGACGCGCGGCCGCCGGATGAAGGCGGTGTGCCCGGTGTCGTCGTGACCTCTGCGGACGGACCCGGGCTGAGAGCGTCGATCACGTCGAGCGCTCGCTCGATGTCGCCGATTGTGGTCCCAGGCCCTTCAAGTCGAGCCCAGAGATCGGGGCCGATCAGCGCTGAGACCAGCGACCGTTTCGCGGGGTCCGCCGGGTCTGCTCCGCGGCGCTGGAGGCGCTGCCGGAGGGCTTCCCGCACGCGGCGCGTGATCTGCGTGCCGGCGAGCCCCGTGTGCGTGTTCAGCGCCCAGGCCATGCGGGAGATCTCGGTCGGCCGACGGTCGGGCTCCACGGCGATGTGCGGGGCGTCGACGCTGGGTTCTGGCGGCACCACGAGCTGCGCGAGAAGCGCGATCGCGCTCACGAGAAGACTCCACCCGATCACGAAAGGCCAGGTGAAACCGAAACCGGTGAGCACCAGTGCCGCGACCACCGCGGCCACGGCGGCGGTGACGGTGCGCCCCCACCTCATCGCCACACCTCGTCGATCCGGCGGAGCGCAGCGCGGGCGGCGTGCCTCTCGGATTCGGTGGCCTGGTGGGCGCCGAAGCGCACCCGCTCGAACAAGGTCAGCAGCTCCGAGGCGTCGTCGTCGATGCCGGAGCGCCGCGTGATGACCCTGAGTGCGAACTCCCCCGGCGTCTCGCTCGGAGCTCGTGTGACCCCCGCATCCGCCGCACTCTCTTCGAGGCCGACCCATGCGGCGATCACGGCGTCCGTGGGCAGCGCGCGTTCGTCGATGGCCTGCAGCGCCCCGGCGATGCCGCGCCGGATGGCTTCGACCACCACCTCAGGTTCGGGAACCGCAGCCACCTCGGCGACCTCTGCCGCGACGTCTGCCCCATCGCGCCGTTCCGTCGGCCTGTTGCGCCAGGCCCGCAGCAGCGCTCGAACGATGATCACGAGGAGCGCGATGACACCGGCGACCACGAGGAGCATCAGGATCACTGCGAACACCTGCACCACCGCGGCACTCGTGGGATCGATCTCGACCTCTTCCGGAAGCCCCGTCGCGCCCGGCGCAGTCGTGGGAACCGGCGGTTCCGACGCGGGCGGCACCGGCTCCGAGGGACGGAATGTCGGCGCCCCCTGGATCGCCGCGGCGATCATCACGATGAGAAAGAGTGCGGCGACGGCGCTCACGAGCCCGAGCCGACGAACACCCCGACGCGCGTCGGTTGTCGGGCGGTCACTCGGCATGCCCACACCCTATGACGCGGTCACTCCGGGGTCGGGCGGCGACCCGCGAAAGCCGACAACCCGTCGCGCAGGGTCGCGATCTGCTCGAGATCCATGCCCACCGCCGCCATCACCTGACGAGGAACGTCGAGCGCCCGCTCGCGGAGCGCACGTCCGGCATCCGTGAGGGTGATGTCGAGGCGGCGCTCGTCCTCCGAGCTGCGCTGCCGGGCGACCAGCCCGTCGGCCTCGAGGCGCTTGACCAGCGGCGACGCGGTGGCCGGCTCGAGAGCGAGATCAGCGGCGAGATCATTGAGCTGGCGCGGCGCGCGCTCCCACAGCGCGAGCATCACCAGGTATTGCGGATGCGTGAGTCCGAGCGGCTCCAGGATCGGCCGGTAGATCGCGACGACGTTGCGCGCGGCCGTCACCAGAGCGAAGCAGAGCTGGTTGTCCAGCTTGAGCAGATCATCCGTAGCGGTCACGGCTCGACTATACAACGGCACTAATAGTTAGTACACTAAGCAACATGGCACGCTCCAGTGATCGCCCTTCTCTTCGCTCGCGCATCCGCGAGGCGGGTGGCCTGTACTCCTGGATCAACTCGAATCTGATCCGGTTCGCCGGCCCGGCGTCGGTCGGACCCTACGAGAAGACGCCTCCCCCGAGCGCTGCCGAGAGAGCGGAACGGGCCTGCCCGCTCTGCGGGGCCCCGATGAGTGAGCACGAGATCGATCGCTCAGGCCCGAAGACGCTCGTCCACTGCCCCTGAAAATCGAGCGGTCAGCCCTCGCGGGCTGCGTCCTCGCGCGCGACGTCGAGCCAGAACGCCAGATCGTCATCGCCGACCAGCGCTCCTGGCGACACATCGAGCCATCCGGTTCCCATCGTCCGGGGTCCCATGACCGCCGTATCGACGCCCGGTCTGGTGATCAGCGCCGCGCCGTGCTCTTCATCCACTCGAACGAGGAGCACGCCACCACTACGGGCTCCGACCAGGATGTGTCCGTCGAGAAGGAAGGCGCGGGTGCCGAACATCCGCTTCTCCTCGACCTCTCCGTCTAGGGTCAGCAGCGCGCGCACTCGGTCGGCGAGCTCTTCTCCTGACGCATCCATCGTCGTCTCCTGGGACTCAGGCGTGCCCGGCCTTCTCCATGGCACGCAGCTCCTTCTTCATGTCCTGCACCTCGTCGCGCAGACGCCCGGCGAGCTCGAACTTCAGCTCGGCCGCGGCCGCGAGCATCTGGTCGGACAGGTCCTGGATGACGGCTTCGAGCTGCTGAGCACCCTCGGCAGCGATTCCCGTACGACGCAGGTTCGGTGTCGGCGACTTGCCCTTGCCGGTCGCGCGGCCGCGCCCTGACATCATCTCGGCTGTGTCCGCGCCCTCTCGAGCGAGCACCTCGGTGATGTCGGCGATTCGCTTGCGCAGCGGCTGGGGGTCGATGCCGTGCTCGAGGTTGTAGGCCACCTGCTTCTCGCGACGACGGTCTGTCTCCTCGATGGCCTTGGCCATCGAATCGGTGATCTTGTCGGCATACATGTGGACTTCACCCGACACGTTTCGCGCCGCGCGACCGATCGTCTGGATCAGCGACGTGCCGGAGCGCAGGAAGCCCTCTTTGTCGGCGTCGAGGATCGCGACCAGCGACACCTCGGGCAGATCGAGACCTTCGCGGAGCAGGTTGATGCCGACGAGCACGTCGTAGACGCCCGCCCGCAGCTCGCTGAGCAACTCGACACGACGGAGCGTGTCGACATCGGAGTGGAGGTAGCGCACCCGCACGCCGTGCTCTCCGAGGAAGTCGGTCAGCTCTTCGGACATCTTCTTCGTGAGCGTCGTGACGAGTACGCGCTCGTCACGACCCACGCGAACCCGGATCTCTTCGAGGAGATCGTCGATCTGCCCCTTCGACGGCTTCACGATGATGTGCGGATCGACGAGGCCGGTCGGACGGATGATCTGTTCGACCACGCCGTCGGCGATGCCCATCTCGTACTTGCCGGGGGTTGCCGACAGGTACACCGTCTGACCGATGCGGTTCTTGAACTCGTCCCAGCGCAGCGGTCGGTTGTCCATCGCGCTCGGCAGACGGAATCCATGCTCCACGAGCGTGCGCTTGCGCGACGCATCACCCTCGTACATCGCACCGATCTGCGGCACCGTGACGTGCGACTCGTCGATCACGAGCATGAAGTCGTCGGGGAAGAAGTCGAGCAGCGTGTGCGGCGGCTCGCCGGGCTGACGGCCGTCCATGTGCCGGGAGTAGTTCTCGATCCCCGAGCAGAACCCCAGCTGCTGCAGCATCTCGAGGTCGAACGTCGTGCGCATCCGCAGACGCTGCGCCTCGAGCAGCTTGCCCTGACGCTCGAACTCCTTGAGCCGCGCTTCCAGCTCGTGCTCGATGGTGCCGATGGAGCGCTGGATCACGTCGGTTCCCGCGACATAGTGCGAAGCGGGGAAGATCGGGACCGCGTCGAGCTTCTCGATGACCTCGCCGGTGAGCGGATGCAGGGAGTACAGCGCCTCGATCTCGTCGCCGAACAACTCGATGCGGATCGCGTGCTCCTCGTACACCGGGATGATCTCGATCGTGTCGCCGCGCACGCGGAAGTTGCCCCGCGAGAAGTCGACGTCGTTGCGGTTGTACTGCATCGCGATGAACTGCCGGATGAGCGCATCCCTGTCGTATCTCTCCCCCACCTGGAGGGCGACCATGGCGCGAAGGTACTCTTCAGGCGCACCGAGACCGTAGATGCAGGAGACGGTCGAGACGACGATCACGTCGCGACGGCTGAGCAGTGAGTTCGTGGTCGAGTGACGAAGACGCTCGACCTCGGAGTTGATCGACGAGTCCTTCTCGATGAAGGTGTCTGTCTGCGGGACGTACGCCTCGGGCTGGTAGTAGTCGTAGTACGAGACGAAGTACTCGACCGCGTTGTTGGGCATCAGCTCGCGGAACTCGTTGGCGAGCTGGGCGGCGAGCGTCTTGTTGTGCGCGAGAACGAGCGTCGGGCGCTGCACCTGCTCGACAAGCCAGGCGGTGGTGGCCGACTTGCCGGTACCCGTCGCACCGAGCAGCACGATGTCTGTCTCGCCGGCGTTGATGCGTGACGCCAGCTCGGCGATGGCCTTCGGCTGGTCGCCGGCGGGCTCGTACTCGCTGATGACCTCGAAGGGACGGACACTGCGCGTGGGTTGCATACCTCCAGCGTATGCCGGGCCACCGACACCGGGGTCGCGCGTCCGTCAGCAGCGAACGGAGAGCTGCTCAGTCCGCTTCCGGCGCCCAGACGTAGGGAGTGGTGGTCGACACCTTGATCAGCCCTGCGCGCTCGAGTATCGGCCGGGAGAACTCCGTCGAGTCGGACTGGAGGTACCGCTTGCCGCGAGCGAGAGCGGAGCGTGCGCGTCGCGCGGTGAGTGCGCGGTAGATCCCCCGGCCGCGCCACGACGCGATCGTCGCACCGCCCCAGAGCCCCGCGAAGTCCGTCGCCGCCACGGGTTCGAGGCGGCCTGCGCTGATCACCGCCCCGTCCGCGACGGCGATCCACAGCTCCACCGTGTCATCCGAGCGGATGCGCTGCAGAGTCGTCTCCGCCCGTGCACGCCAGTGCGGATCCTCGAAGACGGCGCCCTGCATCTCCTCCATGGCCAGCACCTCCACCTCGGTGCGGGCGCGGCGCAGCTCCACTCCGTCGGGAGCCGCGACCTCCTCGGCGAGCAGCGCCGCCTCGCCGATCATGATCGACTCGGTGTCCTCCGGCACGAACCCTCGCGCGATGAGCGCATCGTGCAGACCAGGAGCATGGTCGTGGCCGCGCGTCTTCCACTCCACGCTCGTGATGTCCGCCATGCCGCGGAAGCGCTCCAGCGCGGCGTCGACCAGCTCGGCCGCGCGCGCGGCATCCGCTCCGTCCAGGTCCGCGTACGACACGAAGCCGCGTCCGCCCGGGAACACCGCGAGACGGAGGGGTCCGAGCGATGAGACGGCGAGTGCGTGAGCGGTCTCGGCATCGGTCCGAAGCTGTCCGTCGTAGGCGGCGAGGAGATTCAGAGGCATGCGCCCATCCTCTCAGGGACGCTGCCTCCTCCTCAGGCTTCCGCGGCGCCGCCCGTGCTCACGAGGAACCGGCGGCTGGCGATCCGCGCAGCTTCGCGACCGCTGAGGCCGCTGCGAGGCCGCACATGGCGAGGACCACGACGATGAACCACACCCAGTCCATCTGGCCGAAGACGATGCCGAGCGCCCAGCCGAACAGGCTCGATCCCGCGTAGTAACCGAAGTAGTAGAGCGAGGAGGCCTGCGCTCTGCTGTCGGGGCCTGCCGCCGCCGGTGCCCACCCCGATGCCACCGCGTGCGCACCGAAGAACCCCCCGGTGAAGAGAAGCAGCCCGATCAGCACGATCGGAGTGGCATGAGCGAGCATCGCGGCCGCTCCCGCGGCCATCACGGCGATCGCCCCCAGCAGCACGGGGTATCGCCCGAAGCGAGAGGCCAGAGAACCGGCCCAGGGCGACGAGACGGTGCCGGCGAGATAGGCGAGGAAGAGCAATGTGACCACCCAGGCCGGCAGCTCGAAGGGCGGCTCGGCGAGGTGGAATCCGAGGTAGTTGTACACGGCCACGAACGCTCCCATGAGCAGGAAGCCCTGGGCGTACAGTGCGAGCTGTCGCCCCGAGCGGAGCGGCGCCAGCAGACGAGTGAGCATCCCCGGTCCGGCGTCGTCACGGAATCGTCCGGGTACGAATCCCTGCGCCTTCGGGGTCAGCCACAGGAACAGCACGGCCGCCACCGCGCACAGCCCCGCGACCGTCCACATGCCCTCTCGCCACCCCGCCTGCTCGCCGATGATGCCGGACACGATCCGGCCGACGAGCCCGCCCACCGTCGTTCCCGCGATATAGCTGCCCGCTGCGGCGGCGGCGTTTCGCGGACTGACCTCTTCGCTCAGGTACGCGAGCGCGACCGCAGGGACAGCCCCGAGCGCGATTCCTTCGAGCAGGCGCAGCGTCAGGAGCATCTCCATCCCCGCGCTGAGTGGGGCCAGGAGCCCCAGCACCGTCGCCGTGAGCACGCCGATCGCCATCGCCTGCACCCGCCCGATGCGGTCGGCGACCATCGACCACGGGATGACGGCGGCCGCCAGCCCGAGCGTCGCCGCCGACACGCTGAGCGCGGCGCTCGCCGGCGAGATCCCGAGAGCTGTGGACAGCTGCGGCAGCACGGCCTGGGGCGAATAGAGCTGCGCGAAGGTCGCGATGCCCGCGAAGAACAGACCGACGATCAGGCGTCGGTATACGGGCGATCCGGGGGCGTGACCGGTGAAGGTCACGACGTGCTGATCCGCTCCCAGAGATCATCCGTCTGCGCGAGCGTCTGATCCAGCGATCCGGACGTGTCGATGACCACGTCGGCGATCGCCAGGCGGCGCTCATCGGAGACCTGCGCGTCGATCCGCTCCTGTGCGGCCCGTTCTGCCATCCCGCGGATCTCCACGAGCCGACGCCTGCGCTCTTCCACGGGCGCGTGCGCGACGACGATCAGGTCCCACGGATCGTCGACCCGCGCTTCGACCAGGAGCGGCACGTCGTACACGACGACCGCCTCGGGGTCGGCCGACATCGCCTCGTCGAACCGGCGCTGAGACTCGGCGCGGACCGCAGGGTGCACGATCGCGTTCAGTCGCGCCAGGTGATCGGCGTCCCCGAAGACCTTCGCACCGAGGGCGGCGCGATCGAGCGAGTCGTCAGCGGCGATGACCTCTGCGCCGAACGTCTCGGCGATGGCTGCGAGCACCGGAGTCCCCGGTGCCTGCACGTCGCGGACGATCTGATCGGCGTCGACGACGACTGCTCCTCTCTCCGCCAGTCGTCGTGCGATGGTCGACTTCCCGGAGGCGATGCCGCCGGTGAGCGCGATGAGAGCCATGCGGCAAGTCTAGGCTCCGACCCGGCCCTGCTCAGCGTCCGAGAAGCTGACGCCGAGAGCTGATCACGCCCGTGTCGAACCCGGCGAGGTGGAGTCCGCCATGGAACCGCGCGTGCTCGATCTTGATGCAGCGATCCATCACGACTGAGAGCCCTGCGTCTTCCGCAAGGGCGGCCGCCTCCTCATTCCACGACCCCAGCTGCAGCCAGAGCGTCTGCGCGCCGAGGTCGATCGCCTCCTGCGCGACGCCGGGAAGATCCGCGTGCCGACGGAACACGTCGACGATGTCGGGGACGACGGGAAGGTCGGCGAGCGACGCATAGACGGGCTGCCCGAGGATGGACGACTCACGCGGATTGACGAGGTAGACGTGGTAAGCGGTGCTCGAGAGCAGATAGGTCGCGACGAAGTACGACGCGCGGGCGGGGTTGTTCGATGCGCCGACGATGGCGACGGACTTCGCACGTCGGAGGATGCCGAATCGCTGCTGCTGGCTCGGTCCTTCCCACGTGCGCTCAGGGTGCAGCGGGGCGGCTCCGGGAAGCGCGCATGCTGCGGCCTCCTGAGGCGCGGGGAGCGTGCAGGCGTCTGCCCCCGCGATGTCCGTGTCGCTCATCGGTTCGCTCCCGTCGCCGTGCTGAGTGCCTGGTCCAGGTCCCAGATGATGTCGTCCGCGTCCTCGAGGCCCACCGAGATCCGGATGAGGTCGGGGCGCACTCCGGCTGCCACCAGTTGCGACTCCGTGAGCTGTCGATGGGTGGTGGATGCCGGGTGGATGACGAGCGTGCGCGCGTCACCGATGTTCGCGAGGTGCGATGCCAGCTGGAGGTTCTCGATCAGCGTCTCCCCCGCCGCGCGACCGTCTTCGGCCTTGACTCCGAAGGCGAAGACCGACCCCGGCCCGAGCGGCAGGTACTTCGCGGCGCGCTCGTGATGCGGGTGACCCTCGAGCCCCGCCCAGGTCACGTATTCCACGCGGGGGTCGGACGCCAGCCAGTCAGCGACGATGCGCGCGTTGGCGAGATGGGCGTCGATGCGCTGCGGAAGAGTCTCGACACCCTGCAGCAGGTTGAAGGCGGACTGCGCACTCAGCGCCGGCCCGATGTCGCGCAGCTGCTCGGTGCGGAGTTTGGTGAGGAACCCGTACTCGCCGAAGTTGTCCCACCACTTGATCCCTCCGTACGACTCGACGGGCTCCGTCATCTGCGGGAAGCGCCCGTTGCCCCAGTCGAACGTGCCCTTCTCGATCACGACGCCTCCGAGCGTCGTCCCGTGACCGCCGAGGAACTTCGTCACCGAGTGGATGACGATGTCGGCGCCGTGCTCGAGCGGACGCGCGAGATACGGCGTGGCCAGTGTCGCGTCGACGACAAGCGGCACACCGGCGGCATGCGCGACCTCCGCGAGGCCCTCGATGTCGGCGATCTCACCCGACGGGTTTCCGATCATCTCGACGTAGACGACCTTCGTCTCGGGGCGGATCGCCGCCGCGTAGTCGGCCGGATCCGTGGAGGCGACGAACGTCGTCTCGACGCCGAACCGACGCAGCGTCACGTCCAGCTGGGTCACTGTGCCGCCGTAGAGCTGCGCCGAGGCGACGACGTGGTCGCCCGCGCCGACGAGCGCGGCGAACGTGATGAACTCGGCGCTCATGCCCGACGCGGTCGCGACGGCGCCGATCCCGCCCTCGAGCGATGCCAGCCGTTCCTCGAGCGCGGCGACGGTGGGGTTGCCGATGCGCGAGTAGATGTTGCCGTACTTCTGCAGCGCGAAGAGGTTGCCGGCATCCGTCGCATCCTCGAACACGAATGACGTCGTCTGGTAGATCGGCACGGCGCGCGCACCCGTCGCGGCATCCGGTGTTCCCCCGGCATGGAGTGCCCTCGTGCGAAACCCGAAGCGGTGTTCTTCCGTCATTGCGTCCTCAGTTCGGTGGTCTCGAGCACGGCGGCGATGTCGTCGACGGCCCACGGATTCTGCAGAGATGTCGTGTCCCCGAGGGGTGCTGGTGCGCGTCCTGCGCGACGGTCCTGCTCCGCCTCCCACAGCTGTGCGAGCAGTCGCCGCATGATCTTGCCGGAGCGGGTCTTGGGCAGATCCGGGACCACGACGATGTGCTTCGGCTTGGCGACGGGTCCGATCGCCGTGGCGACCTGTCCTCGCAGCTGCGAGGTCGAGACCTCTGCGCGTCCTGACGCGGTGACGAATGCGACGACGGCCTGTCCGGTGACGGGGTCTGCGACGCCCGCGGTGCCAGCTTCCCCCACCGTGTCGTGCGCCACGAGCGCCGATTCGATCTCGATCGTCGAGAGCCTGTGGCCGGACACATTCACGACGTCGTCGAGGCGGCCGAGGATCCAGATGTAGCCGTCTGCATCGCGCGTCGCCCCATCACCGGCGACGTAGTATCCGCCGTGCTCGCCGTGTCCGGCGTAGGCAGACCAGTACGCATCACGGTATCGCTGCGGGTTCCCCCACACGGTGCGCGCCATCCCCGGCCACGGGCGCCGCACCACGAGCGTTCCCGATCCTCCGGGCGCGACCTCATCGCCGTTCGCGTCGACCACGGTCGCGTCGATACCGGGCAGCGGCACGGATGCGGAGCCGGGCTTGAGCATCGTCACTCCCGGAAGCGGCGCGATCATCGCCGCCCCGGTCTCGGACTGCCACCAGGTGTCGATCACCGGGAGCTCGTCGCGCCCGAAGTTGCGGCGGAACCAGATCCAGGCTTCCGGGTTGATCGCCTCCCCGACCGTCCCGAGCAGACGCAGCGTCGACAGGTCGTGCCCCTGCGGCAGCTCTGCGCCGAACCAGGTCATGAACGTGCGGATGAGCGTGGGCGCGGTGTAGTACACGGTCACGCCGTAGCGCTCGATGATCTCGAGGTGCCGCTCGCGGTTCGGTGTGTCCGGCGTCCCCTCGTAGATGACCTGCGTCAGGCCGTTCGAGAGAGGACCGTAGATCTCGTAGGTGTGGGCGGTCACCCAGGCGAGGTCCGCGGTGCACCAGTGCACGTCGTCGGGTTTCGCGTCGAAATGCGCCCAATGCGCCCAGCTCGCATGCGTGAGGTACCCACCGGATGTGTGGACGAGCCCCTTCGGCTTCCCGGTGGTTCCCGACGTGTAGATGATGAAGAGCGGATGCTCGGCATCGAACGCCTGGGGCTCATGCCGGGGCGAGGCGGTGTCGACGACATCGTGCCACCAGACGTCGCGTCCCCCGGTCCAGGGAACATCCTGCCCGGTGCGCCGGAGCACGAGGACGTGCTCGAGATCGGGCAGGTCCTCGGCCGCGATATCGGCCGTCGATTTGACCTCGGTGGCGCTGCCCCGGCGGAACTGGCCGTCGCTCGTCACGAGCAGCTTGGCTCCGGTGTCGGCGAGCCGGAATCGCACCGCCTCGGCGGAGAAGCCGCCGAACACCAGTGAGTGCACGGCTCCGACGCGCGCGCAGGCGAGGGTGATCACGACCGTCTCGATCAGCACCGGGAGGTAGATGACGACACGGTCGCCCGGCCGGATGCCGAGTGCGATGAGCGCGTTGGCCGCGCGCGACACCCTGTCCTGGAGGTCGGAGTACGTCACGGCCATGCGGTCGCCCGGCTCGCCCTCGAAGTGCAGCGCGACCTTGTCACCGCGACCGGCCTCGACGTGGCGGTCGACGCAGTTGTACGCGACGTTGAGCCGTCCGCCGACGAACCATCGTGCTGCGGGAACGGCCTCGCCCACGGGGGGATCCCATTCGTGAGCCGTGTGCCACGACTCGACCCAGTCGAGCCGCTCGGCCGCCTGCTCCCAGAAGAGGGTCGGATCGGACGCTGCCCGCGCGTACGCCTCGGCGGTGACGTTCGCGGTCGCGGCGAAGCCGGCGGACGCCGGATACGTGCGGGTCTCGTGCAGACGTGCTTCCGTCACGGTCAGACCCACCGTCGGAGCAGATACTTCTCGACCAGCACGAGAAGCGCGTTGGTGATCGTGCCGAGAAGTGCCAGCAGGACGATCGACAGGATGATCCTGTCGACACGTCCGCTGTTCTGCGAGTCCGTGAGCAGGAACCCGAGGCCCATCGACGAGGCGATCAGCTCGGCGGCGACGAGGAACAGCCAGGCCTGCGCGAGTGCGAGACGGAGGCCCGCGACCACAGACGGCACGACGGCAGGCAGCTGGACGGTGCGGAACAGCGACCAGCCGCGGAGGCTGAACGAGCGTCCTGCCTCGACGAGCTGGGGATCGACGTGCCGGAGCGCCGATGCGACGGTCGTGTAGACCGGAAAGAACGCACCGATGGCGATCAGCGTCACCTTGGACTCCTCCCCGATCTGCATCCAGAGGATCAGGAGCGGCACCCAGGCCAGAGACGGGACCGCACGGACCGCCGAGAGCGTGGGACTGAGCAGCACGTCGCCGATCCTCGAGAGCCCGACGATCCCCGCGATCGCGAGTCCGATCACGGATCCGATCGCGAAGCCGAGCAGCACGCGCTGCACCGAGATCGCGATGTGGGTCCAGAGCAGACCGCGATCGGCCAGTTCGACGCCGGCGGCGAAGACGGACTCCGGAGACGGGAGGAGGTAGGGCGCCACGAGTCCGGTGGTCGTCACGACCTGCCAGGCGATGATGATGACCGCGGGGAGCAAGAATCCGCCGATGACGCGCACCACCGGACGGTCCCACGCATGCCGCGCGCCCACCTCCGCGTGCCGACGGACGCCGCGAGCGGCGTCGAGCGCCTCCCGTGCGTCCGCGGGTACCACCACGCGCTGGTCGGGAAGACTCACTCGCCCCCGACCGCCTTCTCTGCGAAGGTGGCGTTGACGATCGAGTCCAGCGCCTTGTCGACCGAGTCCTTGCCGCCCTGGACATCACCGGAGTCGACGAGCACGGGAGCGATCTTCTCGAGCACCGCGACCTGGTCGTCTCCCGGGATGCCGCTCACGTCGAGGTTCGAGCGCTCGGTGATGACGGTCTTCGCGACCTCGATGTCGATGCCCGCGACCTCGGCCAGCAGCGCGGCCGTCTCATCGGGGTTCTCGAGGGCCCACTCGCGCGCCTGCTCGTAGGCGTCGACGACCGCCTGCGCGAGGTCCGCGTGGTTCTCGATGAAGTCCTCGGTGGCGTTCAGGAATCCGTAGGTGTTGAAGTCGACGTTGCGGTAGATGAGCTGGTCGCCCGACTCCACCTCGGCCGCGGCCATGATCGGGTCGAGGCCCGCCCAGGCGTCGACCGAGCCGCCGTCGAGCGCTGCGCGCCCGTCCGCGTGCTGGAGGTTCTGCACCTCGACGTCGTCGACCGAGAGGCCGGCTTCCTCGAGCGACTGCAGCAGGAAGAAGTAGGGGTCCGTGCCCTTCGTCGCGGCGACCGACTTGCCCGCGAGGTCCTCGACCGAGGTGATGTCGCTGTCGGGGCCGACGACGATCGCCGACCACTCGGGCTGCGAGAAGATGTCGATGACCTGGATCGGCGAGCCGTTCGCCCGGGCGAGGAGCGCGGCGGAGCCGGCCGTCGACCCCACGTCGATCGACCCGGAGCGCAGCAGCTCATTCGCCTTGTTGGAGCCGGCGGACTGCACCCATTCGACGTCGACGTCGTCGCCCAGGATGTCCTCGAGGATTCCCTGATCGCGGATCACGAGGCTCAGCGGGTTGTAAGTGGCGAAGTCGATCGACAGTGTGTCGGACGACCACTCGCCGCTCGCTGCGGCATCGTCGCTCGACGTGTCGGAGGCCGTGGCGTTCTCCCCGGCGACGCAGCCGGACGCTACGAGCATCATCGTCCCGGCGATGGCGATCGCGGGGATGATTCGGCGGGTGATGGTGCTCATCGGGTCTCCTCGGTGGCGGTGCTGTGGTGGGTGTCGACACCGAGTCCCTCGAGGAGCTCGGCGCGGAGGTCCGCGAGGCCGCGATCGGCGCGGTCGCGGGGGCGGATGCCGGGGACCGTGATCGTGCGCGCGATGGAGGGCGCGTGCGTCTCGGCGTCGCCGACCAGCGTGCGCAGCAGCAGCACGCGATCGGCCAGGTACAGGGCCTCTTCGACGTCGTGGGTGACGAAGAGGACCGTGGTGGGCTCTGCGGCGTGGATCTTCAGGAGGAGATCGTGCATCCGCAGTCGCGTGAGCGCGTCGAGCGCACCGAAGGGCTCGTCGAGGAGGAGGACGCCGGGGTTGCGGGCGAGTGCGCGGGCGAGGGAGGCGCGCTGCGCCATTCCACCCGACACCTCGCGCGGACGCTGGTCTGCGGCCTGCTCGAGACCGACGAGTTCGAGCAGCTCGCGTACGCGTTCGCGACCCTCACGCCGCGCGGTACCGCGGGGAAGCCCGAGTTCGACGTTCTGCGCGATGGTTCGCCACGGCAGGAGCCTGGGCTCCTGGAAGGCGATCGCGGTGCGCTCGTCGACATCGGCGACGCCGGAGTCGTCGAGCAGGATGCTGCCGCTCGTCGGCGCATCCAGCCCGCCGACCAGACGCAGGAGCGTGGACTTGCCGCATCCTGACGGCCCGACGATCGCGACGATCTCGCCGGCTGCGACCTCGACGTCGATCCCTCGGAGCACATCACGCCGACCGCGGGCGACGGGGAAGCTGCGCTCCACCCCGCGCAGGCGCACGGGCTGGGCGGTGCCGGCGATCGCCGGGCCGCGTGCCGTGGCCGGCGCGGAGAGCAGAGAGGTCATACCCCCATGCTGTCCAACCCGCTGAAATGTGACGAATGCGGACGTAATGTTCGGTCACGTAGACGGGCACGTCGCACGAACTCGGGCTCATACGCGGAACGGGCCGCCATCCCGAAGGATGACGGCCCGTTCCAGAGCGTGATGCTTAAGCGTTGCCGCCCGAGAGCTTCTCGCGGAGAGCCGCGAGAGCCTCGTCGTCAGCGAGCGTGCCCGCGCCTGCGGCCTCGCTCGAGAAGACCTGGCCACCGAAGTCGTCGCCAGCGGCCGCCTCGGCCTCGGCTGCCTTGGCAACCTGAGCCTTGTGGGCCTCCCAGCGAGCCTGGGCCGCAGCGTACTCCTGCTCCCATGCCTCGCGCTGGGTGTCGAAGCCTTCCTTCCATGCACCGGTCTCGGGGTCGAAGCCCTCCGGGTACTTGTACTCGCCGGCCTCGTCGTACTCGGCGAGCATGCCGTAGAGCGCCGGGTCGAACTCGGTGCCGTTGACGTCGACGGCCTCGTTCGCCTGCTTCAGCGAAAGCGAGATGCGGCGACGCTCGAGGTCGATGTCGATGACCTTGACGAAGACCTCTTCGCCGACCGACACGACCTGCTCGGCCAGCTCGACGTGCTTGCTGGAGAGCTCGGAGATGTGGACGAGGCCCTCGATGCCGTCTGCGACGCGCACGAACGCACCGAACGGAACGAGCTTGGTGACCTTACCCGGCGTGACCTGACCGATCGCGTGGGTACGGGCGAAGACCTGCCACGGGTCCTCCTGCGTCGCCTTCAGCGACAGGGAGACGCGCTCGCGGTCGAGGTCGACCTCGAGGATCTCGACGGTGACCTCCTGGCCGACCTCGACGACCTCGGAGGCGTGCTCGATGTGCTTCCAGGACAGTTCGGAGACGTGCACGAGGCCGTCCACGCCGCCCAGGTCGACGAACGCACCGAAGTTGACGATCGACGAGACGACACCCTTGCGGACCTGACCCTTGTGCAGGTTGTTCAGGAACGTGGTGCGCGACTCCGACTGCGTCTGCTCGAGCAGCGCACGGCGGCTGAGCACGACGTTGTTGCGGTTCTTGTCGAGCTCGAGGATCTTGGCCTCGATCTCCTGGCCGAGGTACGGCGTGAGGTCGCGGACGCGGCGAAGCTCGATGAGCGAAGCCGGGAGGAAGCCACGGAGGCCGATGTCGACGATGAGTCCACCCTTGACGACCTCGATGACCGTACCGGTGACGACTCCGTCGTTCTCCTTGATCTTCTCGACGTCTCCCCAGGCACGCTCGTACTGAGCACGCTTCTTGGAGAGGATCAGACGGCCTTCCTTGTCCTCCTTCTGGAGAACCAGGGCCTCGACCTCGTCGCCGACCTTGACGACCTCGTTCGGGTCGACGTCGTGCTTGATCGAGAGCTCGCGCGAGGGGATGACACCCTCGGTCTTGTATCCGACATCGAGCAGGACCTCATCGCGGTCGATCTTGACGATCGTTCCTTCGATGATGTCGCCGTCGTTGAAGAACTTCAGGGTCTTCTCGACCGCGGCCAGGAAGTCCTCAGCAGATCCGATGTCGTTGATGGCGACCTGCTTGGTGGCCGGGGCGGTCGTTGCGGTAGTCATGTAGTGGGTTGTCCTTGTGAATGGAGACTCGGGCTGAAAGCTCCGGCCGCGCACGGCCGATCACGAGCTCTGCAGCGATTGATTTGGTTTCTGCCGCCCGGGCATGCATAGGCACGCCACGAGTGACAGTCAAGGCTATCAGATCTCGGGGCCGTGCGAAGGATGAGATACCACGCGCGGCGTGCGCGCTGACAGACTGTCGGCATGCCACGCGCCGACAAGCTGCTTCTGCTCGACACCGCCAGTCTCTACTTCCGCGCCTTCTACGGCGTTCCCGACAAGGTGACGGCGCCGGACGGCTCCCCCATCAACGCGGCCCGCGGCCTGCTCGACATCATCGCGAAGCTCATCACCCTGTACGAGCCGACGCACGTGATCGCCTGCTGGGATGACGACTGGCGGCCGCAGTGGAGGGTCGACCTGATCCCGAGCTACAAGTCGCACCGAGTGGTCGAGGTCGTGGCGGCAGGGCCGGACGTCGAAGAGGTGCCCGACCCGCTCGAGGCCCAGATCCCGCTGATCCGTGAGGCTCTCGGCCTCCTCGGCATCCCGATCATCGGTGTCGCCGAACACGAGGCGGACGACGTCATCGGCACCCTCGCCACGCACGCGACCATGCCGGTCGACATCGTCACGGGCGACCGCGACCTGTTCCAGCTCGTCGACGACGCGAGGGATGTCCGTGTCGTCTACACGGCACGTGGCATGAGCAACCTCGAGATCGTGACGGATGCCGTGGTCGTCGCGAAGTACGGCGTGCTCCCAGGGCAGTACGCCGACTTCGCCACGATGCGGGGCGATGCGTCCGACGGTCTGCCCGGCGTCGCCGGCGTCGGCGAGAAGACCGCAGCGACCCTGCTGCAGTCCCACGGAGATCTCGTCGGGATCCGCGCGGCGGCAGAAGCCGGAGAAGGCATGAGCGCCGGGGTCCGAGCGAAGATACTCGCAGCGTCCGACTACCTCGACGTCGCCCCGACCGTCGTCGCCGTGGCCCCCGATCTCGACATCGAGGCGCCGACCGAGGCACTGCGGCCGCTCGATCCGGCCGAGGTGGATGCAGCGACCGCGGTCGCTGCGAAGTGGAACCTCGGATCTTCGATGGCCCGCGCCGTCGCGGCAGTGGCCACCGTAGAGGACTGAGTCAGTTCGCCCAGGCGAGCAGTCGATCGAGACTCCAGGTCGTGATGATGCGGGAGGTCGGCACTCCGGCCCGCTCCGCGCGTTCTGCGCCGTGGTCGAGCAGCGAGAGCTGACCCGGCGCGTGCGCATCCGAATCGATCGAGAAGAGGCACCCGGCGTCGAGGGCGATCGCGATCAGCTCGTCAGGCGGGTCCTGCCGCTCCGGTCGGGAATTGATCTCGACCGCGACGCCGTTCTCGGCGCAGGCCGAGAAGACTGCGCGGGCGTCGAACTGCGACTCCGGCCGAGTGCCCCGCTCCCCCTGCACGAGGCGGCCGGTGCAATGGCCGAGCACGTTGACTCGCGGGTGCGACACGGCAGCGATCATCCGCGCCGTCATCGGCCTCGCTTCCATGCGCAGCTTCGAATGGACGGATGCGACGACGATGTCGAGCTCGCCGAGCAGCGAGTCCTCCTGGTCGAGGGCGCCGTCCTCGAGGATGTCGACCTCGATCCCCGCGAGCAGCGTGAACCCGTCTCCTGACTCCGCCCGCACGAGCGGGATCTGCTCGCGGAGCCTCTCGGCGGAGAGCCCGCGGGCCACCCGGAGACGCGGCGAATGATCGGTGATCGCCTGATACTCATGCCCGAGCGCCCGCGCCGCCGCCGCCATGACGGGGATGGGGGTGGTGCCGTCTGACCAGTCCGTGTGGGCGTGCAGGTCACCGCGGAGCCTGGCGCGCAGTCGCGACTCCTTCTCGGGCTCGACCTCTCCGCGCAGCTCGACGAGATAGTCCGGAACCTCTCCGGCCTGCGCCTGCCGGATGACGCCGAAGGTCGACTCCCCTATGCCTTTGGCGGCGCGCAACCGGGTGGGGTCCTCGCGGACGTCCTCTGGCAGCTGCTGCAGAGTCGCCGCCGCCTGGCGGAACGCCTTCGCCCGGTAGCGCGAAGCCCGTTCGCGCTCCAGCAGAGACGCGATCTCGAGCAGTGCGGCGACGGGGTCCATATGTCTTCCCTACGCGGAGGCGAGCTCTCGGCTCACGCTGATCCATTCGTCCAGCTTCGCGATGGCCCGGCCGTCGTCGACCGCGGCGGCCGCACGCTCGTATCCCTCGCGCAGGCGCTCCAGGATCGGACGCTGGACCTGCGCGGCATCCTGCGACAGCTCGAACGCGACGATCCCTGCCGCGGCGTTCAGCAGCACGATGTCGCGCACCGCGCCCATCTCGCCGTCCAGCGTCCTGCGCAGGATCTCCGCATTGTGGTCGGGGGTGCCACCTATCAGATCGGCGAGATCGGCGACCGGGATGCCGAGGTCGCGCGGATCGAGGTCGTGCTCGTGGATGTCTCCACGCGTGACCTCCCAGATGCGACTGTGGCCGGTGGTGGTCAGCTCGTCCAGGCCGTCATCGCCGCGGAACACCAGCGCCGTCGCGCCGCGGGTGCGGAACACACCGGTGATGAGCGGAACGCGCTCGAGTTGCGCCACACCGACGGCGTTCGCCTCGGCGCGGGCCGGGTTGCACAGTGGACCGAGCATGTTGAACACCGTCGGCACTCCGAGCTCTGCGCGAACGGCCCCCGCGTGCTTGAAGCCGGGGTGGAAGGCACCCGCCCAGGCGAAGGTGATGCCGGTGCGATCGAGGATCGACGACACCGCGGCAGGGTCGAGGGTGAGTTCGAGCCCGAGCGCGCTCAGCACATCCGATGAGCCGGAGGCGGAGCTGGCAGCCCTGTTTCCGTGCTTGACGACGGGAACGCCTGTCGCGCCGATGATCACCGCTGCGGTCGTCGAGACGTTGACCGTGCCGACCCGGTCGCCGCCGGTGCCGACGATGTCGAGAACGTTCGGCGACACGGGAAGCGGAACAGCCGCCTCGAGGATCGCGTCGCGGAACCCGACGATCTCATCGATGGTCTCTCCCTTGGCCCGCAATGCGACGAGGAATCCCGCGAGCTGCGCCTCGGTCACATCGCCGCGCATGATCTGACGCATGGCCCAGGTGGACTCCCAGACGCTGAGGTCGCGGCGCTCCAGGAGAGTGGTGAGCACGTCGGACCAGGTCAGGGAATCAGCCATGTGTGCGATCCTATCGGCGCCGGGAAAACGTGCAGACTCTTCCGCACGGGCCCTCCCGCCCGCGGCACCCCCAGTTTCCCGCGGATTCACCGAGGATTCGCAGCGTTTTCTTAGGGTTGCCTAAGTCGCATGACAGCGAATCGGGGGCCTCCGGTGCGAGAATCACGCCCGAGGATCGGCCATAATGGAAGGGTGACGACCTCAGCGACGTATGCCCCGGCGGCAAGAACGATCAAGCGCCCCAACCCGGTAGCTGTCGGCACCATTGTGTGGCTCGGCAGCGAGGTGATGTTCTTCGCGGGACTCTTCGCGATCTACTTCACTCTCCGCAGCACCTCACCGGAGCTCTGGGCCGACCGCACCGAACTGCTGAACGTCCCGTTCGCGTTCGTCAACACGGCGATCCTGGTGTTCTCCTCTTTCACGTGCCAGATGGGCGTGTTCGCGGCAGAGGACCTGCAGCCGTACCGCATCGCCAAGGGGCAGAAGAACGGCGCCGGCCGCCGTCGCCTCTTCGGCTGGGGCATGGTCGAGTGGTTCTTCCTCACCTTCGCGCTCGGTGCGATCTTCGTCTCCGGCCAGGTGTGGGAGTACGCACAGCTCGTGGCTGAGGGCATGCCGATCGGCGCCGACTCCTACGCATCCGCGTTCTACCTGACGACGGGCTTCCACGCCCTGCACGTCACCGGCGGCCTCATCGCGTTCCTGCTCGTCATCGGACGCGCATACGCCGTCAAGAATTTCCGGCACAAGGAGGCGACCTCCTCGATCGTGGTGTCCTACTACTGGCACTTCGTCGACGTCGTCTGGATCGTGCTGTTCGTCGTTATCTACTTCCTGAAATAAGAGCGGAGCTGATCCCCGAGATGGCACGAGAGAAGAAGCGCCGTTCGAACGGCCGTCGCAGTCCCCTGGCTGCGGTGGCACTCATCGGAGCAGGCCTCATGATCACCGGCGCCGTGTACGCCGGAACATCCGCAGCCTTCGCTGCGACCGACACGCAGACCACCGCCGCGAGCACCCTCACCGTCGAAGACGGCGAGAAGCTGTTCACGGCGAACTGCGCCACCTGCCACGGCCTCGACCTGCAGGGAACCGCGAACGGGCCCAGCCTCTACGGCGTCGGCGAGCTCGCGACCGAGTTCCAGCTGTCGACCGGACGCATGCCCCTGCAGATGCAGGGACCCCAGGCCCCGCAGAAGACGCCGCAGTTCACGGAGGACCAGATCCTGGCGATCTCGTCGTTCGTCCAGGAGTCTGCTCCCGGTCCGACCTTCCCCGAGGAGCACATCCTCGACGGCGGCGGAGATGTCGCGAACGGCGCCGAGCTGTTCCGCGTCAACTGCGCGATGTGCCACAACGTGGCGGCAGCCGGTGGTGCACTCACCGAGGGCAAGTACGCCCCGGCTCTGACCGAGACCAGCGCGCTGCACATGTACGCGGCCATGGTCACCGGTCCCCAGAACATGCCCGTCTTCGGCGACATGAACCTGTCGGACGAAGACAAGCGCGACATCATCTCGGCGCTGCTCTACCAGCAGCAGTCCGTGCAGATCGGCGGATTCTCGCTCGGTTCGCTGGGTCCCGTCTCCGAGGGCCTGTTCGTCTGGATCTTCGGCATCGGCGCGCTCGTCGCCATCACCGTGTGGATCACGGCGAAGTCCAACTGACGCTTATTCATCGAAGAGGAACGTACGAGGAGCACCATGGCACACGACGACGACTCGCAGGCTCTTGACAGGGCCTACCAGCCCTCTCCGGGGCTGGGTGTCGCAGTCAGCGATCCCGTGCAGAACCCCGGGCTGCCGCCGCACCGCGAGCGGATGACCGATAAGGACCCGCGCGCTGAGAAGGCTGCGGAGCGCACGGTCTACACCCTGTTCTACCTCTCGCTGGCAGGAAGCATCTGGGCCGTCGCCGCCTACATGCTCTTCCCCATCGAGAGCGGCGCGCTCATCGACATCCGTCAGAACAACCTCTTCATCGGTCTGGGCATCGCACTGGCTCTGCTCTCGATCGGCATCGGGGCGATCCACTGGTCCAAGGCGCTCATGAGCGACAAGGAGCACATCGAGTACCGCCACCCCACCCGTGGCAAGGAGTCGACGCGCGAAGCGGTCATCGAGGCGTTCGAGACCGCCAACGAGGAGTCCGGCTTCGGCCGCCGCACCATGATCCGCAACTCGCTGTTCGCAGCGATCGTGGCCTCGATCATCCCGGGCGTGACCCTGTTCCGTGGCCTCGCTCCGCACAGCACTCCCGACGACCCCACAGCGGGCGACCCGGTCGTGCTGCTGAAGCAGACGATGTGGGAGAAGGGTCAGCGTCTCGTGCGCGACCCCGATGGAACCCCCATCCGCGCCGCTGACGTCACCCTCGGATCCGCGTTCCACGTGATCCCGGAGGACCTCGCAGACCTCAGCCACCACGACGGCTACCTCGAGGAGAAGGCGAAGGCGATCGTGCTGATGATGCGCCTCCGCCCCGAGCAGCTCATCGAGGCCGAGGACCGCAAGGACTGGTCCTACGACGGCATCGTCGCGTACTCCAAGGTCTGCACGCACGTCGGCTGCCCTGTCGCTCTGTACGAGCAGCAGACGCACCACCTTCTGTGCCCCTGCCACCAGTCGCAGTTCGACGTCACGGATCACGCCAAGGTCATCTTCGGCCCGGCCGCACGCCCGCTGCCGCAGCTGCCCATCACCGTCGACGACGAGGGCTACCTCGTCGCACGCAGTGACTTCACCGAGCCCGTCGGCCCGAGCTTCTGGGAGCGCCATTGAGCACCGCAACGCTGTCCAAAGAGGACAAGGACAACAAGGCGCCTCTCGGCGGCCGATTCGTCGGCGCCGCGTCGAACTACATCGATGAGCGCACCAGCATCTCCGGCTTCGTCAAGGAGCTCGGACGCAAGATCTTCCCCGACCACTGGTCGTTCATGCTCGGCGAGATCGCGCTGTGGAGCTTCGTGGTGGTGTTCCTCTCCGGAACCTTCCTGACGTTCTTCTTCCAGGCATCGATGGTCGAGACCCACTACACCGGTGCCTACGCGCCGATGCGCGGTATCGAGATGTCGGCGGCCCTCGAGTCATCGCTGCACATCTCGTTCGACCTCCGCGGAGGTCTGCTGGTCCGCCAGATCCACCACTGGGCCGCGCTCGTGTTCGTCGCCGGAATCGGCGTGCACATGCTGCGCGTCTTCTTCACCGGTGCGTTCCGCAAGCCCCGCGAGCTCAACTGGGTGATCGGCTTCGTGCTGTTCATCCTCGCGATGGCCGAGGGCTTCACCGGCTACTCGCTTCCTGACGACCTGCTGTCGGGCAACGGCCTCCGCATCATCGACGGCATGGTGAAGGGCATCCCCCTGATCGGCACGTGGACCTCCTTCCTGCTCTTCGGCGGCGAGTTCCCCGGCACCGACATCGTCGGCCGCCTGTACACGCTGCACATCCTGTTGCTGCCGCTGCTCGTCATCGGTCTGATCGTCGTGCACCTGATGCTGATGATCGTCAACAAGCACACGCAGTTCGCCGGTCCCGGCCGCACGAACGACAACGTCGTGGGCTACCCGATGATGCCGGTTTACATGTCGAAGATGGGCGGCTACCTGTTCATCGTCTTCGGCACGATCGTGCTGATCGCGACGTTCTTCCAGATCAACCCGATCTGGAACTACGGCCCGTACGACCCGTCACCCGTCTCCGCCGGTACCCAGCCTGACTGGTACATCGGATTCGCTGACGGAGCGCTGCGACTGGCGCCGTCGAACCTCGACGTCGTGTTCCTCGACCACACCTGGTCGTTCGGGATCCTCCTGCCGCTGGTGGTGCTCGGGTTGTTCATCGTGCTCGTCGCGATCTACCCCTTCCTCGAGGCGTGGATCACGGGCGACAAGCGCGAGCACCACATCGCTCAGCGTCCGCGCAACGCGGCGACCCGCACCGCCATCGGCGTGGCCGGCGTCATCTTCTACGCGGTGCTGTGGGCTGCGGCTTCCTCCGACCTCATCGCGACGCACTTCATGCTCACGATGGAAGGCGTGATCCACACGCTCCAGGCACTGCTGTTCGTCGGCCCCGTGCTCGGGTACTTCGTGACGAAGCGCATCGCTCTCGCGCTGCAGAAGAAGGATCGCGAGATCGTCCTGCACGGTTTCGAGTCGGGCCGCATCGTCCGCCTCCCCGGCGGCGAGTTCATCGAGGTGCACCAGCCGGTCGACAAGTACGACCGCTGGAAGCTCATCGACGTCGACGGCTACGAGCCGCTGGTCGTCCGTCCGAATGCGAAGGGACGCATCTCGTGGACCGAGAACCTGCGCTCCTCCGTCTCGCGCTGGTTCTTCGAGGACCGTCTCGCCCCGCTCACGCAGGCCGAGGTCGAGGCCGCGGATGCTCACCAGCACCATGTCGAGGCTCACAACGATGAGACCGAGGCAGCAGAGATCCAGGGCGCTCACGAGCGTGCAGGTTTCCCTGACGCGCCTCTGACCGTGGGCGAGACCCACGTCGACGAGACGCCGAACACCCCCAGCACGGTCATCTCGACCGAGCCGGTGAAGAAGCCCCGCAAGAAGAAGTCGGAGGACGGCGAGTAAGACCGCCGCTCCCCCGCGTGGGCCCTGTCCGTTTCGGACAGGGCCCTCTTCGTGTCCGGGAGGCTCCCACCTGGGCGTGGAAGGATCGGTATATGAGCTCAGCAGTCCAACTCATCCGTTCCGCCGACCTCGCCGCAGCACCCTATGCTTACGCGGCCACAGCACCATCCGGATCCCGGCTGATCTTCCTCGCCGGCGCATGCCCACTCGAAGACGACGGCAGCACGACAGCACCCGGCGACTACGCCGCGCAGGCTGCACGCTGCGTCGAGACGCTGCGCACAGCGCTGCACGCCAGCGGCGCGACTCTCACCGACATCATCAGCACACGCGTCCTGGTGGCCTCGTCGTCCCAGAAGGACCTGGTGGCAGCCTGGGACGTCGTACACGCCGCCTTCGGCGATCACGACGTGCCGAGCACCCTCCTGGGGGTCACGGTACTCGGCTACGATCACCAGCTGGTCGAGATAGAAGCGATCGCAGCGGTTGCGGAGGACCCACGATGAACGGCGTCATCCGGCCGGGCGTCGCCGAGGATGCCGAGATCCTGCACGCCATCGAAGCGCACGCCGATGCGCTTCTGATCGACAGCCTGGGGGCGCCCGAATGGCCACCGGCCGGCGATGGCGCCGAGAGACTCGGTGCACCCGGTTTCGTCCTGGTGGTCGAGGACGCCGAAGACTCCTCCCCCGTCGGCTTCGTGCACGTGCTCGACGCCGACGGTCACGCGCACCTCGAGCAGCTCTCCGTCCTCCCCTCCTCCGGTCGACAGGGCTATGGACGCCGCCTCGTCGACGCCGCGCTCGACGAAGCCCGCGAACGCGGCTACACGCGGATGTCATTGCGGACCTATGCCGAGATCCCCTGGAACGCTCCGTTCTACGCCTCGTGCGGATTCCTCGAGAGCATCCCGGAGACCCCGTTCCAGCGCGGCCTCGTGGACACAGAGGCCTCGCTCTCGCTCGATCGTTACGGGCGGCGCCTGCAGATGACTGTGGAACTCTGACCGCTCGTTCAGACATTGGCGGAATCCGATGCGCCTTCGTCCGGATGATGAGGGCGCGCCCCAGGGCGTCTCCCTACGCTGGGATCATGATCGAACGCGCTGAGTACTACGCCGCCAAACTCGCCTACGAGACCGACGCCAGCGACGTCCACGCCGCACTGAAGGCCGGCGAGGAGGTCGTCGTCATCGATGTCCGCTCCGACGAGGCCTGGGCCAGGGACGCATCTCGGGAGCCATCCACATGCACTACAGCGAGATCGCGACCCGCGCACCCCTCGAGATTCCCGCCCACACCTCTGTCGTCGTCTACTGCTGGAGCCCCGGGTGCAACGCAGGCGCGAAGGGCGCCAGGGAGTTCGCCGTTCTCGGGTACGACGTGCGCGAGATGATCGGTGGCTTCGAGTACTGGGTTCGCGAGGGCTACCCGGTGGAGGACGCGGACGGCGTGCATCACCGCCCGGTCGATCCGCTCACCGGCGTGGCACGGGTGCGCACGAAGGCCTAGACATCGCCCGGCCCTCGACCTGCGGGCCAGCGCGCGGGGATACGACGAAGAAGGCCCCTGGGACGGATCCCAGGGGCCTTCTTCGTGACACTCAGCGGGCGAAGTTGCCGCGGTAGTACTCGTACACCCAGCCGACGATCGCGACCACGAAGATCGCGAGGCCGATCGGGAGCAGGAAGTGACCGACCGCGAGTCCGACGACGAACACCGCAGCGGATCCGGCCAGCACGATCGGCCACCAGGACCACGGGCTGAACTCGCCAAGTTCAGGGTCACCGTCATCGATGTCGCTGGTCAGGATGTCTTCGGGCAGCTCACCGTTCTGCGCCTTGTGCGTGCGATCGAGGTAGAACGCGATCAGCGCGCCCATGAAGGCTGCGAAGAACAGCGCGACGGTGCCGACCCATTCGATCCGCTCGGCGAAGTTCTCCGACGGAGTCGCCAGGATGTGCCAGCCGGTGTAGACGACGCCGACCAGTGCGAAGAACGCGGTCAGGATCCACCAGAGAATGACGTTGTCGCGCATGGCTCAGTGGCCCTCTCGCTCGCCGGGAGCGGCAGGCGTGAACTCCGCCGCCTCGGGGTGGTTCAGGTCGAATGCAGGACGCTCGCTGCGGATGCGCGGGATCGACGTGAAGTTGTGCCGCGGCGGCGGGCACGAGGTCGCCCACTCGAGCGATGCCCCGTAGCCCCACGGGTCGTTGACCGTGACCTTGGGCGCCTTGCGCGCCGTGATCCAGACGTTCAGGAAGAACGGCAGCATCGAGGCCCCGAGGATGATCGCACCGATCGTCGACACCTGGTTCTGCCAGGTCCAGCCGTCTGCCGCCGAGTAGTCCGCGTAGCGACGGACCATGCCGTCGACGCCCAGCCAGTGCTGGATGAGGAACGTCATGTGGAAGCCGATGAACAGCATCCAGAAGTGCACGTAGCCGAGGCGCTCGTTGAGCATGCGTCCGGTCCACTTCGGCCACCAGAAGTAGAAACCGGCGAACATCGCGAACACGACCGTGCCGAAGACCACGTAGTGGAAGTGAGCGACCACGAAGTAGGAGTCGGACAGCGCGAAGTCCAGCGGCGGAGCCGCGAGGATGACGCCGGTCAGACCACCGAAGACGAACGACACGAGGAAGCCGAGCGCGAACACCATCGGCGTCTCGAACGTCACGGACCCTCGCCAGAGCGTTCCGATCCAGTTGAAGATCTTCACACCCGTCGGCACCGCGATGAGCATCGTCATCAGGGCGAAGAACGGAAGCAGCACGGAACCCGTGACGTACATGTGGTGCGCCCACACCGCGACCGAGAGCGCCGCGATGGCGATCGTCGCGTAGACCAGGGTCTTGTATCCGAAGATCGGCTTGCGGCTGAACACCGGGAAGATCTCCGACACGATGCCGAAGAACGGCAGCGCGATGATGTAGACCTCGGGGTGACCGAAGAACCAGAACAGGTGCTGCCAGAGCAGGACGCCGCCGTTGGCCGGGTCGTAGATGTGCGCGCCGAGGATTCGGTCGGCTGCCGCGGCGAAGATCGCAGCGGCGAGCACCGGGAAGGCCATCAGGATCAGGAGGCTCGTGATGAGCGTGTTCCACGAGAAGATCGGCATACGCCACATGGTCATTCCGGGCGCACGCATCGTGATCACGGTGGTGATGAAGTTCACCGCTCCGAGAATGGTTCCGAAGCCCGAGATGCCGAGGCCGACCATCCACAGGTTTCCACCGACACCCGGCGAGAACGAGGCGCTCGCGAGGGGCTGGTAGGCGAACCATCCGAACGACGCGGCACCCTGAGGCGTGAGGAAGCCGGCCACGGCGATCGTGGAGCCGAAGAGGAAGAGCCAGAATGCGAAGGCGTTCAGACGCGGGAACGCGACGTCCGGCGCTCCGAGCTGCAGCGGCAGGATCGCGTTCGCGAAGCCGGCGAAGAGCGGCGTCGCGAACATCAGCAGCATGATCGTGCCGTGCATCGTGAAGAGCTGGTTGTACTGCTCCTTCGTCGGGATGATCTGCATCCCGGGAGCGAACAGCTCTGCACGGATGACGAGGGCCATCACACCACCGAGGAGGAAGAACAGCACCGAGGCGATGAGGTACATGTACCCGATCGTCTTGTGGTCGGTGGAGGTGATCCACTTGACGACGATGTTGCCCTTCTGCTCGACGCGCGAGGAGCTCATGAGAGCGGCCTGGCGTGCGGGCAGAGTCGTGGGTCGGGAGCGGGGCGCCTCGTCGGTGCGGGGGGCTTCAGTTGTCGACATGGCTTACTCCTCTCCTTCCTCGGAGTCGGTCGTTGCGGTGGTGCCCGGGAAGTTCGACAGACGGTCGTATGCATCCGTGATGTCGCCGGTGTTGCCTTCCTCCTCGAGCGACTGGAGGTAGGCGTCGTACTCGTCCTGCTCGACGACCTTCACGTTGAACAGCATCATCGAGTGGTACTCGCCGCACAGCTCAGCGCACTTGCCGGCGTACTCGCCGACGCGCGTCGGGATGAAGGACCAGGAATTGTCCTTCCCGATGTACATGTCCTTCTTGTACAGGAAGTCGATGATCCAGAACGAGTGGATGACATCGCGCGACTGCAGGTTGATGGTGACCTTCTGGTCCACCGGCAGCACCAGAGTCGGAAGCTGCGCCTGGTCGATGTTGCCGGCGGCGTCGGGCTGAGCCTGGATGCCCATGGTCCAGACGGCGTCCGAGTTGTCCTCTTCTTCGCCGTCGTACTGGAAGTCCCACGCCCACTGCTTCGCGATCGCGGTGATCTCGACGTCGGGGTCATCCCACTTCGCCTCGATCGCACTCTGGTCGCGAGCGGTGAAGAAGAACATCCCCAACACCAGGATGAGCGGCACGATCGTGTAGAAGATCTCGATCGGCATGTTGTAGCGCATCTGCACCGGCAGGCCGGTCTGTCCCTTGCGGCGACGGTAGGCGATCGCGGCCCAGGCCATCAGGCCCCAGGTGATCACGCCGACGGCGAGGAGGACGATCCAGGAGTTCACCCAGAGCGAGGACACGCGCTCGGTCTGGTTGGTGGCCGCAGGCTCACCCTCCACGAAGCCAGGGAGGTAACCGTTCAGCTCAGTGGCAGTACATCCCGCCAGGGCCACGGCTGCCGCTACTCCCAGAGGAAGAGCGGCCCAACGAAGGCGGCGTTTCGAGGGCACGATGCACCTTTCAGATTGCGGACAGGGCACACCCAAGTCTAGGGCAACCTCACACCTGATTCATGCCAACCACGCAGGTTGGCGGAGGGGTTCGGATCAGTGGAAGCTGTCTCCACAGGCGCAGCTGCCCGCGGCGTTCGGGTTGTCGATCGTGAAGCCCTGCTCCGAGATCGTGTCCTTGAAGTCGATCGATGCGCCGTCGAGATACGGAACGCTCATGTTGTCGATGATGACCTCGACTCCGTCGAAGTCGACAGTCTCGTCGCCCTCGAGGTAGCGCTCGTCGAAGTACAGCTGGTAGATCAGGCCCGAGCATCCACCGGGCTGGACGGCGACGCGCAGACGCAGGTCGTCGCGGCCCTCCTGCTCGAGGAGGTTCTTGACCTTCGTGGCCGCGGCGTCGGTCAGCTTCACGCCGTGCGCCTGGGTGGTCTCTGCTGCAGTCAGTGTGGTGTCGCTCATGTCGCTCCTTGTGACGGGCCGCGCTCGCACGGCTGGTGACTCGATTTTACCCTCCGGCGGGCGGAACGGGCTCAGATGATGATGTCGTTCATGCGGGAGAGGAGAAGCGCCTCGGTGGCGACCGCGTGGCGGAAGGTGTCGAGGTGCAGGGATTCGTTGGGGCTGTGCGCCCTGGAGTGGGGGTCCTCGACGCCGGTGACCAGGATCTGCGCGGCAGGGAACTCCCGCACGAGGTCGGCGATGAAGGGGATCGATCCGCCGACACCGAGGTCGATCGGTGCGACACCGTAGCCGTCGCGCATCGCATCGCGCGTGAGCGCGACGGCCCAGCCGCTCGTGTCCACCAGGAATCCGTTGCCCAGGTCGACGTCGGAGAACGTCAGCTCTGCGCCGAACGGGGCGTGCGCGCGCAGGTGCGCCTCGAGGGCGGCGTAGGCCTCCTCACCGGACTGGCCGGGGGCGACTCGGGCGCTCACGACGACCGTCACCTCGGGCAGGAGCGTGTTGGACGCCGCCTCGACGCTCGTCGCGTCGATGCCGATGACGGTGACGGCCGGCTTGTTCCAGATCCGGCTGAGGATCGTACCGCCTCCGATCGGCGAGGTGCCCGGCAGGAGCCCAGCCTCATCGCGGAGGGTCTCCTCGCCGTAGTCGGGTGTGGGAGCATCCCGCTCCGTCATCCCCTCGACCGCGACCGATCCGTCGTCGTTCCACAGGGTGGAGAGCATCTTGACCGTCGCCATCATCGCGTCGGGCACTGCTCCACCGAACATCCCCGAGTGGGATGCGTGATCGAGGGTGCGCACCCGCACTGTGAACCGCGCGTTCCCACGAAGAGACACCGTCAGACCCGGTGTGACCGAATCCCAGTTGCCGGAGTCGGCGACCACGATCGCGTCTGCGCGGAGCGCCTCCTTGTTGTCCGCGAGGAATTGCGCGAACGAACGCGATCCGTACTCCTCTTCGCCTTCGATGAACATCGCGATCCCCAGTTCGAGGTCGTCGCCGATCACCTCGGCGACCGCGCGGATCGAGGCGATGTGCGCCATGATCCCGGCCTTGTCGTCGGCCGCTCCGCGCCCGTACAGGCGTCCGTCGCGAACGGTCGGCTCGAACGGCGGCGTCTCCCACAGCGCGTCGTCACCGGGGGGCTGCACGTCGTGGTGTGCATAGAGCAGGATGGTGGGCTTGCCGTTGCGCGCGGCACGCGTGGCGAGCACCGCCGGCTGCCCGTGCTCGTCGGTGCCGGGGACAGCCGCCCGGAGGATGCGGACCTCGTCGAACACTCCGGTGTCGGTCGCCAGAGCGGCGACGGCCTCCGAGCTGCGCTCCAGCTGCGTCTGGTCGAAAGCCGGCCAGGCCATGCCGGGGATGCGCACGAGCCGACCGAGGTCGCTCAGCGCCGCGGGGAAGCCTGTCGATGCCGCTTCGAGGACGGCGGGTTCGCGGTCGCTGGACAGATTCTGGTCACCGGGCTGGGCAGGAGATGTCATGCGAGTAATCTTAAGGTGATCCACCTTCACTGAACCGAGGAACCTCGTGGCCACTTCTCCTGTCTCCCCTCCGACGAACGACGACGCCTCCGAGACGCCAGGCTCGGGTAAGGGACGCCCGACGCCGACCCGGGCCGAGCAGGAGGCCGCACGCCGACGCCCTCTCGTCGCGAACACCAAGGAGGCCAAGGCCGCAGCCCGCGCCGAGCTCAACGAGCGGCGCAACCGCGCGCAGGCAGGTCTCGCCGCCGGTGAGGAGAAGTTCCTTCCCGCCCGCGACAAGGGCCCGCAGCGCCGCTGGGTGCGTGACTACGTGGACGCCGGATGGCACCCCGCGGAGTTCGTGATGGGCGTGATGGTGCTCGTGATCCTCATCTCGCTGCTCCCCGCAAACCTCGCGATCGGCGGTTTCGCCATCGCCGGCTGGGCCTACCTGGTCATGATGGCCTACCTGATCCTCGCGATCGGCGGTATGGTCCTCCTCGGCTTCCGCGTCAAGCGCAAGATCGCTGCGAAGTTCGGCCAGGAGCGCATGGAGCGCGGCCTCGGCTGGTACGCCGCAATGCGGTCGCTGCAGATGCGCTTCATGCGCCTGCCGAAGGCTCAGGTCAAGCGCGGCGACTACCCCGCCTGACACCCTTCATACAGAAGAGGCGTCTCCTGCTCTCACGAGCACGAGACGCCTCTTCTGCGTTTCCGGTGATCTCAGCGGCGCACCAGGCCCCTGTTGAGCTCGCGTCCCCAGAACGGGCCCCGGTAGAGGAAGGCCGTGTATCCCTGCACGAGGGTCGCCCCGGCGGCGAGTCGCTCCTGCACGTCGGCGGGAGTCTCCACTCCCCCGACGGCGATCACACAGAAGTCCTCGGGGACCGCGGTACGGACGAGCCGGAGCACCTGCAGCGAACGCTCCTTGAGGGGCGCACCGGAGAGGCCGCCGGCCCCCGCCGCCGCGACCGTCGCGGCGTCGGTGGTGAGGCCTTCCCGGCTGATCGTGGTGTTGTGGGCGATGATCCCCGAAAGTCCCTCGTCGACGGCGAGCTTCGCGATCGCCGTGATCTCGTCGTCCGCGAGGTCGGGGGCGATCTTGACGAGCAGCGGCGTGGCTCCCGATGCCGCGCGCACGGCCCTCAGCAGTGGAGCCAGGGTCTCGACGGCCTGCAGACCTCGAAGGCCGGGCGTGTTGGGCGACGACACGTTGACCGCGAGGTAGTCGGCGAGCGGTGCGAGCCTGGTCGCGGACGCGACGTAATCGGCTGTCGCATCCTCGACGTCGACGACCCTGCTCTTGCCGATGTTGACACCGATCACGGTGTCCGGGGCGCCCCTCCGCAACTTCGCGAGTCGCCGCGCGGCGGCATCCGCACCCTCGTTGTTGAAGCCCATGCGGTTGATGACGGCCCGGTCGGCGACGAGCCGGAAGAGCCGAGGCTTGGGGTTCCCCTCCTGCGGGATCGCCGTCACGGTGCCGACCTCGACGTGCCCGAATCCGAGCGCCGCGAGCCCGCGAACACCGATCGCGTTCTTGTCGAAGCCCGCGGCGATGCCGAACGGCGACGAGAAGGTCAGCCCGAGCGCCTCGACGCGCAGCGACGGGTCGGGCTTCGTGAGCGCGCGCGTCGCCCAGGAGAACGGGGGCACACCGAGTACGCGGATCACCGCCATCCCGGCGTGGTGGGCGAACTCAGGGTCGAAGCGCGACAGGACAGCGCGAAAGAGCAGCGGATACATCCCTGCCAGATTACCGGTCGACGGGCTCCGGCTTCACGTGGTCGGCGCGGAGATCGGTGATCGCGCTCTCGAAGTCCTCGAGCGAGTCGAACGCCTGATAGACGCTCGCGAACCGCAGGTAGGCGACCTCGTCGAGATCGCGGAGCGGACCGAGGATCGCGAGGCCGATCTCGTTCGTGTCGAGCTGCGAGACGCCGGTCTGCCGCACGGCCTCCTCCACCCTCTGAGCGAGGATGGCCAGGTCGGCCTCGGTCACGGGCCGACCCTGGCATGCCTTGCGCACACCGGAGATGACCTTCTCGCGGCTGAACGGCTCCATGACGCCCGATCGCTTGATGACGTTGAGGCTCGCCGTCTCGGTCGTCGTGAACCGACCGCCGCACTCGGGGCACTGCCGTCGTCTGCGGATCGACAGACCGTCGTCGCTGGTGCGGGAGTCGATGACCCGAGAGTCCGAGTGACGGCAGAAGGGGCAGTGCATCTGACCGATCCTACGCCGTGAAACGAGCCTCGATCGCCTCGCCGTGCGCGGGAAGCACTTCGGTGTTGGCGAGTGCGACGACCCCGGCGCGGACTTCGGCGAGGGCGGCGCGATCGTACGAGATCACCTGCTGCGGGCGGAGGAACGTGTAGGCGCCGAGGCCGGGTGCATAGCGCGCCTGTCCCCCGGTGGGGAGGACATGGTTGCTGCCCGCCATGTAGTCCCCGAGGCTCACGGGCGTGTGGTCGCCCACGAAGACAGCACCGGCGCTGGTGAACGCGGCGGCCGCGGTCTCGGCATCGTCGAGGTGCAGCTCCAGGTGCTCCGGCGCGTATGCGTTGCTGAACGCGGTGGCCATGGCTCGGTCGTCGACGAGAACGACCGCGGACTGCGGGCCGTCGAGCGCTGCCGCCACACGGGTGGCGTGGCGTGTCGAGGCGGCCTGCCTGGTGACCTCGGACACCACGCGGTCTGCGAGCTCCTCCGAATCGGTCACGAGGACCGCCGACGCCTGCTCGTCGTGCTCCGCCTGGCTCACGAGGTCGGCGGCGATCAGTCGCGGGTCCGCGGCCGAGTCCGCGACGACGAGGATCTCGGTGGCCCCGGCCTCGGAATCGGTGCCGACGACACCGGCCACAGCCCTCTTCGCCGAGGCGACGTAGTTGTTCCCCGGCCCCGAGAGCACATCGACCGGATCGAGACCGATGCCGGCGACACCGTGCGCGAATGCTCCGATGGCCCCCGCCCCGCCCATCGCATAGACCTCCGTGATGCCGAGAAGTCCGGCCGCGGCGAGGATCGTCGGGTGGACGCGTCCGTCCTGGTCCTCCTGCGGAGGGGATGCGAGCGCAATCTGCTCGACTCCGGCCACCTGCGCCGGGACCACGTTCATGATGACGCTGGACGGATACACCGCCTTGCCTCCGGGAATATAGACGCCTGCACGGTGCACGGGCTGCCAGCGCTGGGTGATCTTGGCGCCGGTACCGATCTCGGTGATCTGGGGTGCGGGAACCTGGGCGGCCGAGGCGATGCGCACTCGACGGATCGCCTCCTCGAGCGCAGCACGGACCTCCGGTGCCAGGATCTCGAGGGCATCGGCGATGTGCTGGGCCGGCACTCGGAGTTCGTGTCCGGAGACGCGGTCGAACCTGTCGGCCTGCTCGCGGAGCGCCTCTTCGCCGCGCGCACGCACGTCCTCGACGATCCGCGCCGCCGTGTCGAGTGCCTCGGCACGTGCCTGGGTGGCTCGCGGCACGGCCGCGAGCATGTCAGCCGGCGAGAGCTCGCGCCCCCGCAGATCGATCGTGCGCAAGATCAGCCCTTCGTGATGTCTGCGATGTCGTGAAGGTAGCCGATGCGACCGTCGTCGTGTCGCACGACGTAGGCACCGCCACGGTCTTCGATGACGAGAGCCCAGGCGTTCGGACCGATCTGGAAGATCGCCTCGCCTCGCTCGTCGTGCACGTCGCGTTCGGTCGGAGCGAGCACCCAGAACGGCTGCGCGGCAGGGGAAGTGTATGCGTCGTTCGCGGGTACGTCGGTGGGTTCGTCGACGGCGGGGAACGCTGTGGTCTCGGGAGATGAGACGTCCTGAGCCGTCGCACCCAGAAGTGACTCGATGCTTCCGGTGTCTGAGACGATCTCGGGCTCCTGGCCTCGGCTGCTGCGAGAGTAGGCCGGGGCGTAGTCCTCATCGGACGTCGTCTGCTCGGTGCCCGTCCCGCCACCGGATGCGTGCGCGGCGAGGGGCACGTGGTCGGCCAGGTCGAGCCGGGCGACCTCGTCGGTCGCCTGCTGCCCGGAGAGCTCGACGTCGAGGCCGCCCGCGGGGAACGCCTGCGTGGTGTGCGACGCAGGTTCGGTGCGAGGGGCGGCTTCGTGTGACCCGGTCGTGTCTGGCTCGTACCCGGTCGATGCGGGCGCGTGCTGCTCGGTCGATGCGGGCGCGTACTGCTCGGTCTCATCGGACGCATACTGAGCGTTCGTGTCGGACGCGTACCCCGCCGTGGCGAGTGACGCACCCGCCGCGGAGTCGCCGGCGGATTCCGAGAACGTCTCGGAGGTCGTGTTCGCCACCGGTTCCGGCTCGGGTCGCGGCCTCGGGATGACCGGGCGCACGGGGTTCGCGTTGCGGTGTGCGAGGGTGACGAGCCTGCCGTGGAAGTCTTCTCTGAGCCCAGGGACCAGTGGCGCGAACACTGTGAGAGTGACGAGCGCCAGCGACGCGATGAGCTGGACGATGCCGCTCCAGGAGAGAGCGAAGATGCCGAACTCGATGGCGAAGGCGACTGCATTCCACAGCGCTCCGACCCAGAAGACGGCTGCGACGGAGAAGGCGACGGACGCGAACTGGTCGATCCCGAGGGATCCGACCCGGCGGATGCCGTCCGGCGAGAAGCGCCGCAGGATCAGCAGGAAGACCGCGACGGTCGGCACACCGATCGGGAGGATCCACTGGATGCCGGTGCTCCAGATCGAGGCGTCGACGGCGTGTGGGAAGAAAGAGGAGACGAATGCGATGAGCCAGACGCCGACGATCAGCAGCTCACGCAGGGTGAACCCGAGGATGCCGAACTCCGGCGTCACCTCGTCGTCGTAGAGGACGCCGTCGTCGTCGGAGAAGACCTCGTCGACCGTGGACTCGGAGGCCACGACTGTGCCGTCTGCATCCGAGCCGTCATTGTTCAGGAAGGGGGATTCCGTGCTCATGGGGGTGGTCCTTTCGCCACGGTGCAGAGCCTCTGACGCCCTGCACCCGAACGCGTCCTGATACTACCCGGTGCATCCGGGAGGACGTCATCGGGCGACTCGTGTATGGGGTCAGGTCAGCCGAGACAGCTCGGTCCGAGGAGGGACTTGAGATCACCGAACAGGTCTGCGGAGACCTTCACGGGCATCGGCACGTCGAACACTTTCGCCGTGCCGCCGCGATGTACGCGCAGCACCACCTCGGTGTCTCCGTTGTGCCGGCGCAGGACCTCGGCGAGCTCGTTCATGACCCGCTCGGTCGCTCTCTGCTCAGCCAACACGAGTGCAAGCGGGCCTGCCGCATCGAATGAGCCGACGTCGGGTGCGAATGCCGATTGCGCGTGGAGGTTGAGCCCGTCGTCGCGCTTCGAGACGCGTCCGCGGACGGCCAGGATCGAGTCCTGCTGGAGGATGTGCTGGAACTCGGTGTAGGTCTTGCCCATGAACATGACCGTCACCTCGCCGTTGAAGTCCTCGACGGTGATCATGCCGTACGGGTTGCCGCTCGCCTTCGCCACGCGGTGCTGGACGCTGGTGACGAGCCCGGCGACCGTGACCTGTTCGCCGTCCTGCATCTCCTCGGAATTGATGAGGTTGTGGATCGAGATCGACGCATGCTTCGCGAGAGGCACTTCGAGCCCTGCGAGCGGGTGGTCGGAGACGTACAGGCCGAGCATCTCGCGCTCGAATGCGAGCTTGTCCTTCTTGATCCACTCCGGCCGCGCGGGAACCTTGGCCGGCGCCACTTCGTCCATGCCGTCGTACAGGCTGTCGAAGTCGAAGCCGATCGCGCCCTGCGCTTCGTTCCGCTTGCGATCGACGGCGGCTTCGACGGCATCCTCGTGGATCTCCAGCAGTGCCCGGCGGGAGTCGCCCATCGAGTCGAAGGCGCCTGCCTTGATCAGCGACTCGACGGTGCGCTTGTTCGAGACGTGCAGTGGCACCTTGTCGAGGAAGTGGTGGAACGAGGTGAAGCGCTCGTCCTTGCGCGACTTCACGATGCCCTCGACGACGTTGCTGCCGACGTTTCGCACGGCGCCTAGCCCGAATCGGATGTCGTCGCCGACGGCGGCGAAGTAGTTGATGGATTCGGAGACGTCAGGCGGGAGCACCTTGATGCCCATCCGGCGGCACTCGTTCAGATACAGCGCCATCTTGTCTTTCGAGTCGCCGACGCTGGTGAGCAGTGCGGCCATGTACTCGGCGGGATAGTGGGCCTTGAGGTATGCGGTCCAGTAGGACACGACGCCGTAGGCGGCCGAGTGGGCTTTGTTGAAGGCGTAGTCCGAGAACGGAAGCAGGATCTCCCAGATGGCGTTGACTGCTCCGTCTGAGTAGCCGTTCGCGTGCATGCCGGCCTGGAAGCCCTCGAACTGCTTGTCCAGCTCGGACTTCTTCTTCTTGCCCATCGCTCGGCGGAGGATGTCGGCCTGACCGAGCGAGAATCCGGCCACGCGCTGGGCGATGGCCATGACCTGCTCTTGATAGATGATCAGGCCGTAAGACTCGTCGAGGATGTCCGCAAGCGATTCGGTGAACTCCGGATGGATCGGCGTGATGGGCTGCTGGCCGTTCTTTCGCAGCGCGTAGTTCGTGTGGGAGTTCGCACCCATGGGCCCTGGACGATAGAGCGCGATGAGGGCCGAGATGTCACCGAAGTTGTCGGGACGCATCAGACGCATGAGCGACCGCATGGGCCCGCCGTCGAGCTGGAAGACGCCGAGCGATTCACCACGACCGAGTAGATCGTAGGCCCCGCGGTCGTCGAGCTCGAGGTGCTCGAGGTCGAGCTCCTCTCCCCTGTTGGTGCGGATGTTGTCGAGCGCGTCCGAGATGATCGTGAGGTTGCGCAGCCCCAGGAAGTCCATCTTGATCAGGCCGAGCGACTCGCATGACGGGTAGTCGAACTGCGTGACGATCTGGCCGTCCTGCTCGCGACGCATGATCGGGATGATGTCGAGCAGCGGTTCGGACGACATGATCACACCGGCGGCGTGGACGCCCCACTGCCGCTTCAGCCCCTCGAGCCCGAGGGCGCGATCGAACACCGTCTTCGCCTCGGGGTCGGTCTCGATCAGCGCACGGAACTCGCTCGCCTCCTTGTAGCGCGGGTGCGCGGAGTCGAACATGCCGTCGAGCGGCATGTCCTTGCCCATCACGGGCGGCGGCATGGCCTTGGTCAGTCGCTCACCCATGCTGAAGGGGAAGCCGAGCACTCGCCCGGCGTCCTTCAGCGCCTGCTTCGACTTGATCGTGCCGTAGGTGACGATCTGCGCGACGCGCTCGGAGCCGTACTTCTTGGTCACGTAGTCGATGACCTCGCCACGACGACGATCATCGAAGTCGACGTCGAAGTCGGGCATCGAGACGCGGTCGGGGTTGAGGAAACGCTCGAAGATGAGGCCGTGCTCGAGCGGGTCGAGGTCGGTGATCTTCATGGCGTAGGCGACCATCGATCCGGCACCGGAACCACGACCGGGACCGACGCGGATGCCGTTGTCCTTCGCCCAGTTGATGAAGTCGGCGACGACGAGGAAGTAGCCCGGGAAACCCATCTGCAGGATGATGTCGGTCTCGTACTCGGCCTGCTTGCGCACCTTGTCGGGGATGCCGCTCGGGTACCGGTAGTGGAGACCCGCTTCGACCTCCTTGATGAGCCAGCTGTCTTCCGTCTCGCCGTCCGGCACCGGGAAGCGCGGCATGTAGTTCGCCGCGGTGTTGAACTCGACCTCGCAGCGTTCGGCGATGAGCAGCGTGTTGTCGCAGGCCTCGGGGTGGTCGCGGAACAGCTGACGCATCTCTGCGGCCGTCTTGATGTAGTACCCGTCTCCGTCGAACTTGAAGCGGTTCGGGTCGTCGAGCGTCGAGCCGGACTGCACACACAGCAGCGCCGCGTGCGCATCGGCCTCGTGCTGGTGGGTGTAGTGAGAGTCGTTGGTGCCGACGAGCGGGATGTTGAGGTCTTTCGCGAGGCGGATCAGATCGGTCATGACCCGACGCTCGATCGAGAGGCCGTGATCCATGATCTCGGCGAAGTAGTTCTCCTTGCCGAACAGATCCTGGAACTCCGCTGCCGCCGCGCGAGCCGCGTCGTACTGACCGAGTCGCAGCCTCGTCTGGATCTCACCAGACGGGCATCCGGTCGTGGCGATCAGTCCCTTGCCGTAGGTCTGGAGGAGCTCCCGATCCATTCGGGGCTTGAAGTAGTAGCCCTCCATGCTCGACAGCGAGCTGAGCCGGAACAGGTTGTGCATGCCCTGCGTGCTCTCACTCCACATCGTCATGTGGGTGTACGCGCCGGAACCCGACACGTCGTCGCTCTTCTGATCGGGAGACCCCCACTGCACGCGCGTCTTGTCACTGCGGTGCGTGCCGGGGGTGACGTAGGCCTCGAGTCCGATGATCGGCTTGACGCCCGCGGCGTTGGCCGCCTTGTAGAACTCGAAGGCCGCGAAGGTGTTGCCGTGATCGGTCACCGCGATGGCCGGCATGTCGTAATCCGCAGCGGCTTGGGTCATCGCCGCGATCTTCGCCGCCCCGTCGAGCATCGAGTACTCGCTGTGCACGTGCAGGTGGACGAAGGAGTCGGATGCCATGCCTTCGATTCTACTTTCGGCGTCCGACATCGGGCGCCGGCGCGTCCGCCGCCCGCCTCGATGTCGGCATCGTCATCACGGGAGCCCGTCCACCACGCTGACCGCGTAGATCATGCGAGAATTCGGGACCTCGGCAGGAACGATGCCCTCACCCACATCCGACGTGTACGTCGTCTCCCTGATGTCGCCGGTCGCCATGTCGATCGTCACAGTGAACCGCGTCAGTGAGGAATCCGAGGGATCAGACGCCCACCCGAAACGAGACTCGAACGTGAGGGTGCGTGCTCCTCCCGTCTGTTCCTCGCCGACAGTTGATCCGGGGAGCAGACTGAGCGCTCGGTACATCGTGGCCCGGACCTCCGGCGGACCCGCGTTGTACGAGAGCAACCCGATGAGGGTCCAGCCGACCTCGAAGTCCTCCCCTCCCGGTCGCTCAGGTTCCACCTGACCCCGGATCCAGTTCACCATTTCTTCTGGGTCGTCGGGCATCGCCGCGAAGAAGGAGGCGAGATCGCTTGCGCCGCCGACGGACCACGGCGCGAAGACGTCATAGGGCTCGACCTGAGGGCGCGATCCGAGCATCCCCGGGATCACCTGAGCTCCTGCCTCGGCCTCTGCGCCGTCGCCGAAGCTCGACAGGAGCTCCGATCGCCCCATCGACCCGTACCATCGGCTCGCCAGATCAGCAGGAATGTACTGTGTCCCGCGAGCACCCACCAGCCACGCGCTTGTCGCGGTGTCCCGCGACCCTCCCCATCCAGGCGTCGCCCAGGAACCGAAGGCGTCCTCATACACGTACAGCTCCTCAGTCGTCCACTCACGACGGAGATACTGGCCGGGCGCGAGTGCCGGAGACACGAACTCGGCCGCGGCCACCGCCGCACCACGCAGCACCTCGGCCGGTGTCTCCTCCGCCGGCGGCTCGGGAGAGGGCTCAGACGTCACGCTCGGCTGCAGCGACGTTCCGGGCTCCCGCGTCGGTACCGCTTCGATCGTCGGTGCCGGACTCGTCAACCCGTTCGCCACGAGAACCCCGACGGTCACCGCGGCGGCCGCCCCCGCCAGCCCACCCGCGATGATCCATGGCCGCCGTGATGCCCGCGACGTCGCCGGACGCCGCTCGGCCTCGATCGCGCTCATCAGGCGCAAGCGTGCAGAACTGAGATCGAGGTCCTCGGCCTCTCTCACAGGCTTGGTCAGCTGTACCCTCTCAAACACGTCCATGGACTTCTCCGCTCTGCTGCTTCTCGAATGCCTGGACCCTTCGAGCGGGATCCAACCGTCTGCGTACTCTGTTCAGACGCGAACGCACGGTGCCGACGGGCACAGACAGCACCTCCGCGACCTGCTCATAACTCAACCCGTGCCAGGCGTGCAGAAGCAGCGTCTCCCGATCTTTGGGGGCGAGCGCAGCGATCCTCGCTCGGAGCGCACGCACTTCACGTTCCGCGTCGACCCGCCGCATCGCGTCGTCCAGTCCGCCGAGCGTCGCGTGCTCCTCACCGGCGGCCACGGCGGCGAATGACCGCCAGTGCTTGGCCTCGACCACTCGGTGCCGACGGATCAGAGTGGAGGCGATTCCGAGCAGCCAGGGCAGGGCCGACTCCCTGCTCACGTCGAAGTCCGCCCTGCGGCGGAAAGCCACGAGAAAGGTCTCACTGAGCACGTCCTCGGCGGCACTCCGACCGATGCGATAGGTCGCGAAAGCGTTCACCGCGCGGGCGTGTCGGTCGAACAGCTCGGCGAAGGCCGACTGCTGATCCAGCGACCGCCGGATGATCTCACTGTCTGTGCTCACACTGTGTATTGCCTCTGAGCGTCGACGCGGTTCACGATTTCTTCGACGACTTCTTCGACTTCGTCAGATCGAGTCTCATCAGCACCCGGGGGAAGCCGTCGAGCACCGACTCGGTGTCGGCGGCCCTGGTGAAGCCCGCCGCCTCGAACAGGCTTCGCGTGCCGACGTACGCCATGGTGAGATTCACCTTCTCACCCCGGTTGTCGACGGGATATCCCTCGATCGCCGGGGCACCGCGCTTCGTCGCGTAGGCCACGGCGCCCTCGATCAGCGCATGCGAGATGCCCTGCTTGCGGTGTCCCGGCCTGACCCGGATGCACCACAGCGACCACACGTCGAGATCGTCGACCTTCGGGATCAGTCTGTTCCGAGCGAAACTCGTGTCGCTGCGCGGATGCACCGCCGCCCACCCGACCGGTTCGTCGTCGAGGTAGGCGATCACGCCGGGAGGCGGGTCCTGATGGCAGAGCTCACGCACCCGATCCGCGCGCTGGGAGCCCCGCAGCTCGTTGTTCTCTTTACTGCCGATCCGATAGCTCAGGCAGAAGCACACGTTCGACGTCGGCTTCTTCGGGCCGACGAGAGCAGCCACGTCACCGAACTCGGTCGCCGGTCGCACCTCGATGCTCATGCGCCCAGTCTGGACCACCCCAGGGACATCGCCTAGACGCTCAGTAGGCTTCAGACATGCCCCCAGAGCGCCGCTCTCGCCTCAGCCCCGCAGAACGCCGGGCGCAGCTGATCGCGATCGGCGTGGGCTTCCTCGCTGAGCATCCGCTCGAAGAGCTCACGATCGACGAACTCGCTGTACGAGCGGGCGTCTCGAAGGCGCTCGTCTTCCACTACTTCGAGAGTCGTCGGGGCGTCGAACGCGCGATCGTCACCACCGCGCGGGACAGCCTGCTCCTCGCCACGGAACCGCGCCTCGACCTGCCACCCCGCGAACGGATCAGCGACACCCTTCTTCGCATCGCCGGCTTCGTCAGAGACCACAGCGGCACGTTCTCGTCGCTCGTTCGGGGTGTGGCCAGCGGCGACCCCGCGGTCCGGGCGATCGTCGACGAATCGCGCGAGTTGAACGCCGCGCGCCTGCGCGAGGCGTTCCAGGAGCTCGGCGCGCCGGACACCCCGGCGCTGAGAGTGGCGTTTCGCGCCTGGGTCTCATTCACCGAGGAAGCACTCCTCGAGCTGGTGGTCGACCGCCAGGTCGACGCCGTCCCGGTGGTCGATTTCCTCGAGGCCACGCTCGACAGCGTGGTCGCCGCCGCCGGCGACGCCCGATTCTGACCGCGCTACTCGCCTCGCAGGACCGCCAGAGCGTGCTCGAAGTCCGCAGGGTACGCCGACTCGAACTGCACCCGCTCCCCCGTCGCCGGGTGTGAGAATGCGAGCTTGTGCGCATGCAGCCATTGGCGGGTGAGACCGAGCTTCGCCGACAGCGTGGGGTCTGCACCGTAGAGCGGATCGCCGACGCACGGATGCCGGAGCGCGGCCATGTGCACGCGGATCTGGTGCGTGCGACCGGTCTCGAGATGGATCTCGAGGAGCGAGGCGCCCGGGAACGCCTCGAGCGTCTCGTACTGGGTCACCGAGGGCTTGCCGTCAGAGACGACCGCGAACTTCCACGAGTGATTCGGGTGCCGACCGATCGGCGCGTCGATCGTGCCCGTGAACGGATCGGGGTGCCCCTGCACGACCGCGTGGTAGATCTTCTCGACCGTGCGCTCCTTGAAGGCGTGCTTGAGCGCTGTGTAGGCCGACTCGCTCTTGGCGACGACCATCAGCCCGCTGGTGCCGACGTCGAGGCGATGCACGACGCCCTGACGTTCGGGCGCACCGCTCGTGGCGACACGGAACCCTGCGGCGGCGAGGGCACCCACCACCGTGGGGCCCTCCCAGCCGACAGACGGGTGGGCGGCGACGCCTGTGGGCTTGTCGATCACCACGATGTCGTCATCGTCGTAGACGATCCCGAGTTCGGGTACCGCGATCGGGATGATCCTCGGCTCCTCTTTCGGCTGCCACTCCACTTCGAGCCATCCGCCGCCGCGAAGACGATCGGACTTGTCGAGTGTGACGCCGTCGAGACGCACGCCGCCGGCTGCGGCGACATCCGCGGCGAAGGTCCGGGAGAAGCCGAGCATCTTCGCCAAGGCGGCGTCGACGCGCGTTCCCTCCAGCCCGTCAGGAACGGGAAGGGAGCGGAACTCCACGCTCAGCGCCCGTCCGACGCGGCGGCGGGCGCATCGGGAGACGTGGTGTCGGCCTGCGAGGCGTCCGTCTGCTCCACAGCATCCGCCTCTTCGGCGATCGCGACGGCCTCGGCCTCTTCGTCCGTCTCCACGGGGGCGTGGTCGCGTTCGCGCGTGCCGTCGAAACGCAGCCCGAAGACGACGAGCAGCGCCACGGAGATCATGCCCGTGACGATGAAGATGTCCGCGACGTTGAAGATCGCCGGCATCATCCACGGCATCGAGATCATGTCGACGACGTGCCCCATGGGAAAACCGGGATCGCGGAAGAGGCGATCCGTGAGGTTGCCGAGCACTCCACCGAGAAGGCAGCCGAGGACGACGGCCCAGAGCCGGGAGCGCAGACCGAAGGCCTTCCACACGATCACACCGGCGACGACCGCCAGCGCGATGGTGAAGATCCACGTGACGTCTGACCCGAGCGAGAACGCCGCACCGGGATTGCGCACGTAGTACAGCTGAAGGAACTCACCGAGCACCGGGACGGGCTCCTGCAGCGGCAGGTTCTCGGTGGTGAGGTACTTCACAAACTGATCGGCGGCCAGCACGATCGCTGCGAGAATCGCAACGATCGCGCCAGCCGCCGACCGACGAAGGGCAGGGCGTCCTGGCAAAGGGACGACCTACAGTCCGATCGCGGAGACCGGGGTCGAGTCCGTCGACGCCGACTTCTCGTCGAGGTCGCGGAGCTGGCCCTCGATGTAGCCGCGCAGCTGCGAGCGGTAGTCGCGCTCGAAGTTGCGGAGCTCGGTGATGCGAGCCTCGAGCGTGTTGCGCTCGCGCTCAAGACGTGCCGACTCTTCGCGCTGCTTGGCCTCGGCCTCGGTGCGGATGCGGTTGACCTCGCCCTCGGCGTCGGCGATGAGCTGAGCGCGCTTGGCCTCACCCTCGGCGACGTGCTCGTCATGCAGGCGCTGTGCGAGCTCGATGATGCCGGCGGTCGCGGTCGCGGAACCCGACGGAGCGGGCTCGGCCGGTGCGGCGACGGGCGCCTCTTCGACGACGGGCGCGGGGGCCTCGGCTGCGGGAGTCGCAGCAGCGACCGGCGCATCGCCGGACTCGAACGCGGCCAGCTTGGCCTTGAGCTCGACGTTCTCCTCGAGGGCCTTGCGCCACTCGATGACAATCTCGTCGAGGAAGTCGTCGACCTCGTCCGGGTCGAAGCCGTCCTTGAAGCGGACGTGCTGGAACTGCTTGGTGACGACGTCATCCGGGGTAAGTGCCATGGTGGCTCCTTCGATGAGTTCGGTTGCCAGTTTCGAGAATGGCGTGGTCGTGATGTGGCGCGAACCCGGGGCGCGCACCTGGGAGCCAAGCATAGTCCCCGCGCCTGTCAGCCGCGACGCCGCGACACTCCGCGGCGTCGAAGTCGCGCAGGATTCAGATGAAGTTGCGGACGATGCTCATGAGGATCAGCACGATCAGAATCGTGATCGAGAACCCGAAATCAAGCGAGATCGAGCCGATCCTGAGGGGTGGGATGATCCGCCGGAAGAACCGGACAGGCGGATCGGTCAGCGTGTAGACGAGCTCGGCTGCGACGAGACCCGCACCCTTGGGTCGCCACTCCCGATTGAACATCGGGATGTAGCCCAGGATCAAGCGAGCGAACAGCACCAGCAGATACAGCAGAAGCGCCAGATGGATGATGCTGGCGACGATGGAGACGACGATCCCCACGGTCTACGACTGGTCGAAGCCCGCGGACTCAGCGTCTGCGTGCGCGATTCCCCCGTGGCCCGACACAGCGATGTTCTCCGGCGAGAGCAGGAACACCTTCGAGGTGACCCGCTCGATGCGGCCGTACAGACCGAGCGAGAGACCGGATGCGAAGTCGATCAGACGGCGCGCGTCGGCGTCGCTCATCTGAGAGAGGTTGATGATGACCGGGACACCTTCGCGGAAGCTCTCGGCGATGAGCTGAGCATCGCGGTACTGCTTCGGGTGCACGGTGAGGATCTCGTTCACTGCCCCTCCTGCGGGCTGGCGCACGGCGACGGGGCGCCGCAGCGGGGTGACGGGCGCCGGAGCGGGCTCTTCCCGGTCACGGTCGCGGTCGCGATCACGTTCGCGGTGGGCGCGGGCCGGAGCCTGCTCCTCGTAAGCCTCTTCCTCGTCGGCGAGGCCGAGATACACCATGGTCTTCTTCAGCGGGTTACCCATCGTGTCCTCCGGTTCGAACGTGTCGGGCTGGTCTGTTCACAGGTTAACCCCGGTCGGGGCGGGGTCCCGTGATTGCGGAGCCGATCCGCAGGTGTGTCGCGCCGGCATCGATGGCTTCGACGAAGTCACCGGTCATGCCTGCAGAGATCCAGTCGGCGGCGGGCTCGATCTCTCGCACGCCGTCTGCGACGGCGCGCAGCCGGGCGAAGGCCGATGCGGGTTCCTCATCGAGAGGAGCCACGCCCATCACGCCTCGCAGGCGGAGCGACGGAAGGGTCAGGATGTGCTCGGCGAGCGAGCGCGCGTTGTCAGGCGCGACACCGCCTCGCCCCTCGTCGGCCGTCAGGTTGACCTGGACGAGGACGTCGAGGACGTCATCCCCCTCGGCAGCCCTGTGCAGGGCATCGGCGAGCCTGTCGCGGTCGACCGAATGCACGGCATCCGCGCTCCGCCGGATCGCGGAGGCCTTGTTGGTCTGCGCCTGTCCGATGAAATGCCAGCGGACATCGAGGCCGTCGAGCTCGCCGACCTTCGAGGAGAGCTCCTGCTGGCGGTTCTCCCCCACCTCACGCACGCCCAGCGCCTGCAGGTCGCGCACGAGCGATGCGGGATGGAACTTCGTCACGACGATCCGGGTGATCTCACCCGGATCCCGATCGGCCAGTCGCGCAGCCTCGGCGATACGTTCATCGATCGCCGAGAGCCGCGCGGCCAGACCCGATTCCTCGGGGCCCTGCGCGAGGGTCACTTCAGGAATTCAGGGATGTCGATGTCGTCATCCGCGAACGCGGGCTCGATGCTCGTCGCGGTGACGCGCTGCGGGGCCTTCTCGGCCTCGACGGCTTCGGAGGCGGGCTTGCTCTCGTCGTCGTTCGAGAGAGCGACCTCGGGGAGCGTGCTCGCTGCGGCGGGACGCGTGACGACCATCGGGTCGAGGCGCAGTGAGGGCTCGCCACTGTCGAAGCCGGCGGCGATCACGGTGACGCGCACCTCATCGCCGAGCGTGTCGTCGATGACCGTACCGAAGATGATGTTCGCCTCGGGGTGCGCGGCTTCCTTGACGAGGTCCGCGGCGTCGTGGATCTCGAAGATCCCGAGGTTCGAACCACCCTGGATGGAGAGCAGGACTCCGTGAGCTCCCTCGATGCTGGCCTCGAGGAGCGGCGACTCGACGGCCAGCTCGGCGGCCTTGATCGCACGGTCGGCTCCGCGGGCGGATCCGATTCCCATGAGCGCGGAACCCGCGCCCTGCATGACGGACTTGACGTCCGCGAAGTCGAGGTTGATCAGCCCCGGGGTCGTGATGAGGTCTGTGATGCCCTGCACACCGGCGAGGAGCACCTGGTCGGCCGTGGCGAAGGCCTCGATCATCGAGATGCCGCGATCGCTGATCTCGAGGAGGCGGTCGTTCGGCACCACGATGAGCGTGTCGACCTCTTCCTTGAGCTTCACCACGCCGGCTTCGGCCTGGCTCTGACGACGACGCCCCTCGAAGGAGAACGGCTTGGTGACGACACCGATGGTCAGTGCGCCGATCGACTTCGCGATGCGAGCGACGACGGGGGCACCACCGGTTCCGGTTCCGCCTCCCTCTCCCGCGGTCACGAAGACCATGTCGGCACCCGTGAGCGCCTGCTCGATCTCTTCGGCGTGGTCCTCGGCTGCGCGGCGACCCACCTCGGGGTCGGCTCCTGCGCCGAGTCCGCGAGTGAGCTCGCGGCCCACGTCGAGCTTGACGTCGGCGTCGCTCATCAGCAGCGCCTGCGCGTCGGTGTTCACTGCGATGAACTCGACTCCGCGGAGACCGAGGTCGATCATGCGGTTGACGGCGTTGACGCCGCCACCGCCGACGCCGACGACCTTGATCACGGCGAGGTAGTTCTGGTTCTGGCTCATGGCCGGCCTCCGAATAGTCGAGCCTGTCTTTGGGCGAGATCCCGAGGGTTGAACCTTAAACCTCAACTAGAGGTGTAAAGTATTTCCCGGTATTGGTTTCTCTTGTTCGAAGGTAAGCGTCACGCCCCCGCGCACACGCAACGACACGGGCGTGTCGCCCGTTTGCCGTCGAAACCTCAGCCGACGACGACTGCGTGGGGCGAAGTGACGTCGATCGTGGATGCGTCCGGACGCCCGATCAGGGTCTTCGAGAGGGCCTCGCTCTTCATCGGCGAATCCTCGGAGCTCCCCCACACCACGGTGAGGCCCGAGCTCAACGTGAGCGTCACGTCATCCGGCGACGTCGCGCGCACACCCGTGAGCGTCGCTCTCAGATCGGCTGGCACGGATCGCACGACGAGACCCGCACTCTCGAAGGCTGCAGAGTCCGTGCCGCCCTCGATGTCGAGGAGAGGCTGTCCGGCGGGCTGATCCGATGTCGTCGCAAGAGCGACTCCTGCAGCATCGACAAGGGTGTACCCCGCCTCTGAGCGGATGACGCCGACGGGGGTGCGCTCGACGATCCGCACGGTGAGATCGTGCGGGGGCCTAGCCTCCAGCGCATAGGTCTCGATCAGCGGGAAGGCCAGCAGCGACGCCTTCACCTCGCTCGTGTCGATCGAGGCGAGCGGGGTGCCGATCTGGTCGGCCAGTGCGGCTTCGACCGTCGCGGCATCCAGAGTCGTCGCGCCCACCACGGTGATCTTCTCGACCGCGAACAGCGGACTGTACGCCGCGACGGTCGTCCCCCCGACGAGGAGCACGACAGCGCCGATCGCGCTCAGCCAGATGATCCGTCTGCGACGTGAGCGCTGGGTGAAGCGCCGGATCTCGGCGCGGAGCGCCTTGCGCCGTGCGCGCGCGGCACGCCAGACGTCACGCGTCGACATCGGCCGCTCGGCATCATCCGCGCCCGCGTCTCCTGCGAAGGCCCCGAGATCGACGACATCCGCATCGTCGCGCCGGCCTTCATCCTCAGCGGCGCGCGCGCGACCACGAGAGCCCGTCCGTCGCCCGGCTGCGGACTCGTCCTCCGCGGGACCCGCGGGAGGCGTGGGAAGCGGAGGCGGACGTCGCATCGCCTAGACCTCTGTGGTCCGCAGCGACTCGAGCACCTGCGGGATGATCTGATAGACGTTGCCACACCCGAGAGTCACGACGAAGTCGCCCTCACGCGCGACCGACGCCGTGTAGTCGGCGGCCTGCTGCCAGTCCGCGACGAAGTGCACGTGCGAGGGATCCTGGAAAGCACCGCTGACCAGCTCACCCGTGACACCGGGCACCGGGTCCTCGCGGGCACCGTAGACGTCGAGCACGACCGTGTGGTCGGCGTAGGTCTCGAGCACATCGGCGAACTCGCGGAACATGTGCTGCGTGCGCGAGTACGTGTGGGGCTGCTGGATCGCGATGATCCTGCCGGAGCCGGCGATCGAGCGCATCGCCTCGAGCGCGGCCCGCACCTCGGTCGGGTGGTGCGAGTAGTCATCGTAGACCGTGACGCCGCGCTCGACTCCGTGCTGCTCGAGCCGGCGCACGGTGCCGGCGAAGCCCTCGACGGCGCGCGCGGACTCGCTCAGCCCGAAGCCGACGGAGAGGAGGACCGTGATGGCTCCCGCCGCGTTGATCGCGTTGTGCACACCGGGCACGGCGAGCTGCAGCCGCACGCTCTCATCGCCCCGGGTGATCGTCGCGGAGACAGGGCCTGCGGCCACGATGTCGGTGACGCGGACATCGGCGTCCTCCGCCTGCCCGAAGGTGATGACGTTCGGGTGCGACAGCCCCGCACCCACGCGCAGCGCGCCTGCGTCGTCGCTGGAGATGACGACGGCCTCGGTGGCGGCGTCGGCGAAGCGCACGAACGCGTCGTGGAAGGCCTCGTCTGAGCCGTAGTGATCGAGGTGGTCGGGGTCGACGTTGGTGATGAGCGCGACCGCGGTGTCGTAGAGCAGGAACGTGCCGTCGGACTCGTCGGCCTCGACCACGAAGAGCTCACCGGTGCCCGTCGCACTGGAGACGCCGAGCTGCTCGATCACGCCGCCGTTCACGAAGTTCGGATCGGCACCGAGCGCCTGGAGAGCCGTCACGATCATGCCGGTGGACGTGGTCTTGCCGTGCGCACCGGCGACCGAGACGAGTCGACGTGAGCCGATGAGCCAGTGCAGCGCCTGCGAACGATGGATCACGTGCAATCCACGTTCCTTCGCGAGGACGAACTCGGGGTTCTCGGGCCAGATCGCCCCCGTGTGCACCACGGTGTCGGCGTCGCCGAGGTGGGCGGCGTCGTGTCCGACGTGCACCGTGGCCCCGGCCGCCGCCAGAGCGCGGAGGTTGTCGCTGTCGGCGCGGTCGCTCCCGGAGACGCGGATCCCCGCATCGAGGAACATCTTGGCGAGGCCGCTCATGCCGGATCCGCCGATGCCGATGAAGTGCGCGGAGGAGATCGACTCGGGGATCGGGAGGGTGAGGTCAGGTCTGATCATGTCGGATTCAGTCTACTTTTCGGTGAGGACGTTTCGGCGGCGCTGAGCCGTGTCTGCGGCGGACTCAGACGAGCCCGAGAGCTCGGTCCACGAGCGCGATCACATTCTCGGTGCCGCTGCGCGTGCCCACCTGACCGGCAGCGTCCGCCATCGCCGAGATCCGCTGCGGATCCTTCAGCACGGGTATCACGATGCGTCGCACGGCGCCGCCGTCGAAGGTGGCGTCGTCGAGCAGACGTGCGGCGCCGGCGGCGACGGCGGATGCCGCGTTGAGCCGCTGCTCGCCGTTGCCCACCGAGTACGGCACATACAGCGCGGGAATGCCGAGCGCGCTGATCTCGCTGACCGTCGCCGCCCCGGAGCGCGAGACGATGAGGTCGGCGAGGGCGAACGCGAGATCCATGCGGTCGACGTAGCGGCGCAGCGCATAGCCGGGCACGTCGGGGTCGGCGAGGTCGCTGCGCTCGCCCGTGACGTGCAGCAACTGCCATCCTGCGGCGAGGACGTCGCCCCAGGAGTCGGCGAGGGCCTCGTTCAGGCGCTGAGCTCCGAGCGATCCGCCGAACACGAGCAGGACCGGACGAGAGGCATCGAGTCCGAAGTGCTCTGCGGCCTCGTCGCGGGCGGCAGCGCGGTCGAGCTCGATAACCTCGCGGCGCAGCGGCATGCCGACGACCTCGCCGCCGCGCAGCTTCGTGCCGCCGAAGGCGACTCCGGTCGCCGCGGCGCGACGCGCACCCAGCACGTTCGCGAGGCCGGGCTTGGCGTTCGCCTCGTGCACGACGAACGGCACACCCTCTCGGCGGGCTGCCACATAGGCAGGAGCCGAGGCGTATCCGCCGAAGCCGACCACGACGTCGACGCCGTGCGTGCGGATGTGCGCACGCACCTGGGCGATCGCACGACGGAAACGGCCGGGGAATGCCGCCGCCTGCCTGTTGGGACGGCGAGGGAACGGCACCTTGTCGACGATGAGGAGCTCATATCCTCGGGCGGGGACGAGCCGAGACTCGAGTCCCTCCGCCGTGCCCAGCACCAAGACGGTCGCATCGGCATCGCGGGCGCGCAGCCCGTCGGCGACGGCGAGCAGGGGATTGACGTGACCGGCGGTTCCACCGCCGGCGAGAAGGTACGTGGTCACCGTGTGACCCTACCCCGCCCTGCCGAGGGGGTCCGCTCAGCCGCACGTGCTTCGGGGACCTTGAGAGTGCGCGCGAAGGACAGCAGGACGCCGCAGGCGATGAGCACCGCGAGGAGCGCCGTGCCGCCCTGCGACATGAAAGGCAGCGGAACGCCCATGACGGGGAACAGCCCGATGACGACGCCGATGTTGAACACGGCCTGTCCCGTGATCCAGACGGTGATGCCACCGGCTGCGACGCGGATGAACGGGTCGTCCGTCTTGCGGATGATGTGGAAGGCGCCGACCGTGAAGAGAGTGAAGAGCGCGAGGACGACGATGCAGCCGATCAGCCCGAGCTCCTCGCCCACGATCGCGAAGATGAAGTCGTTGCCGGCGGCGGGCAGCCACCCGTACTTCTCCTGCGAGTTGCCGAGACCGACGCCGAAGATGCCGCCGGAGGCCATGCCCCAGATCCCGTGGATCGACTGGTAGCAGTCGCCCGTGTACGCCGACATGTCGGAACACGTCGCCGTGATGCGTCGCATGCGGTCCGGGCTCGTCACGGCGAGGGCGATGACCGCGACGACGCCGAGCAGCACAGGCAGGATGAACAGCCGCAGCTTCACGCCGGAGAAGAACAGGCAGCCGAGCAGCACGATGACCAGCACCATCGCGGTGCCGAGGTCTTTTCCGGCGATGACCGTGCCGATCGCGAGGGCGCCGACCGGAACCACCGGGATGAACACCTGGTGCCAGGTGCCGAGCATCGTCTGTTTGCGCAGCAGGACGTATCCGACCCAGAGCGCGAGCGCGAGCTTCAGGAACTCCGACGGCTGCAGGGTGAACCCGGCGATCATGATCCAGTTGCGGTTACCGCCGTCCTCGATGCCGAGAGGTGTGAAGACGAGCATCTGCAGGGCAATCGAGCCGAACAGCGCCGGCCACGCCATACGCTTGAGGAAGGCGATGGGCAGCCGCGAGATCAGGAACATCAGCGGGATGCCGAGCACGGCGAAGATCCCCTGGCGCAGCGCGCCGTCCATCGGGTTCTCACCCTTGGACACAGCGGTCGCACTCGTCGCCGACAGCACCATCACGAGTCCGAAGATCGTCAGCATCAGGGCAGCCGACGCGATCATCAGGAACTCGGTCGAGACCGGTGTGAAACGCCTCCCGAGGGAGACGCGGGCGGCGAGGCCCCCGGAGGAAGTGCGCCCGGGCTCAGACCGAGGGGGGCGTGCGACCTGCGTCATCGGCGCTCCCCCGGTCTATCCAGTCCCGCACCGCCTCGGCGAAGCGGTGTCCGCGATCCGCGTAGCTGGAGAACTGATCGAAGGATGCCGCTGCGGGGGCCAGCAGAACTGTGCCCTCGCCCTCGACGATCCCCGCGGCGATCTCCACGACGCGATTCATGACGTGACCAGTCTCGCCAGCATCCACCTCGAATACCGGCACCCCCGGCGCGTGTCGCTCGAATGCCGCGACGACGGACGTGCGCTCGACACCGATCACGACGGCCGCGCGGGCGGTCGAGCCGACGGATGCGACCAGATCGGCGATGTCGACGCCCTTCAGATCTCCTCCGACGACCCAGACCGCGCCGGGGTATGCACGCAGCGACGAGGCCGCGGCGTGCGGATTCGTCGCCTTGGAATCGTCGACCCAGGTGATGCCGGCGTGGCGCGCGATGACCTGGATGCGGTGCTCGTCGAGTCGGAAGGACTGGAGGGCTGTGTGGATGGCTTCGGGCTCCACCCCGAGCGAACGCGCGAGTGCGCTGGCCGCCAGGATGTTCTGCACGATGTGCGGCGCGGCGAGGCCGACGGACTGCAGGTCGGCGACCGTCGTCAGCTCCAGAGCGCTGGTCGCGCGATCGTCGAGGAACGCCCGATCGACGAGCAGCCCCTCGACCACACCGAGGTCGCTCGGCCCGGGGATGCCGAGGTCGAATCCGATGGCGCGTGCGCCGTCGACGACTTCGGCCTCCTCGACCATGAGCCGGGTGGCCTCATCGGCCTTGTTGTAGACGCAGGCGACGCGGGTGTTGCGATAGACGATCGCTTTCGCGTCGCGATACGCCTGGGCGCTGCCGTGCCATACGAGGTGGTCGTCCGCGAGGTTCAGGCACACCGACGCGTGCGGGAAGAGCTGCCCCTCTGCGCTGGACTGCCCGAGGTACCAGAGCTGGTGGCTGGAGAGCTCGACGACCAGCGCGTCGAAGCCCTCGGGGTCGCGCACGGCGTCCAGCACCGGCACGCCGATGTTTCCGCACGGGGCCGCACGCAGCCCGCCCTCGACGAGGAGGGATGCCGTCAGCTGCGTAGTGGTGGTCTTGCCGTTGGTGCCGGTGATCAGCACCCAGTCGGCCGGAGTGCCGTCGGCGCGCGTGACCTTGTCTCGGATGCGCCAGGCGAGCTCGATGTCACCCCAGATCGCGATGCCGGACTCCTGCACCCACCGGATCACGGGGTGCGTGGGAGAGAACCCGGGAGAGGCGATGACGACCTCTGGTGCGAAGTCGCTGAGCGACCCGGGCACCTCGGCGAGCGAACCCAGTTCGAGGCGCGCTCCGATCACGGGCAGAAGGTCGGCGTACTCCTGCTCGGCCGACTCGCTGAGCACGAGCACATCGGCACCGAGCTCGGTGAGCGTATCGGCCACCGAGAAGCCGGTCATCGAGAGTCCGAGCACGGCGACCCGCAGACCCGACCAGTCGGAGCGCCAGCTGGTCAGCGTCGCAAGCCTGGACTCAGCTGACACGCGTGAGCCATTCGACGTAGAAGAGTCCGACGGCCGAGACGGCGAGGAGTCCTGCGATGATCCACATCCGGACGACGATCGTCACCTCTGACCACCCGCGCATTTCGAGATGGTGGTGGAAGGGGCTCATCAGGAACAGACGCTTGCCCCGAGTGACCTTGAAGTAGGCACGCTGCAGGATGACCGAGCCGGACGCGAGGACGAACACGCCGGCGATCACGAAGAGCAGCAGCTCGGTACGCGTGAGGATCGCCATGGCGGTGATCACGCCGCCGATCGCCATCGAGCCGACGTCGCCCATGAAGACCTTGGCCTTGGGGGCGTTCCACCAGAGGAAGCCGATGAGGCTGGCGGCGAACGACGCGGCGATGATCGCCAGGCTGAACGGATCGCGCACCTCGTAGCATCCGCCGATGGCCGCCGATTCGACGCCTTCGCCGACGCAGGACTGCTTGAACTGCCAGAAGGCGATCAGGCTGTACGCGCCGACGACGATGACTCCTGCTCCCGCAGCGAGGCCGTCGAGACCGTCCGTGAGGTTGACGCTGTTGGACGTCGCCACGCCGATGACCGAGATCCACAGCAGGTACAGAGCCCAGCCCAGGATCGCGGCGAAGGCGAAGAGGTTCAGCCAGGGGATGTCGCGGAAGAGCGAGATCGAGCCGGATGCCGGTGTCTGGTCGTACGAATTCGGGAAGTTCAGGGCGATGATGCCGAACGGGATGATCACCAGCAGCTGGCCGATGATCTTGCGCCAACCCGAGAGCCCGAGGCTGCGCTGACTGCGCACCTTCATGTAGTCGTCGATGAAGCCGACGGCACCGAATCCGACCATCAGCCAGATGACGAGGAGCGCCGATGTCGAGGGCGTCCCGCCGCCGACGTATGTCCCGGTGAAGTAGCCGACCATGGTGCCGACGATGAAGATCACGCCGCCCATCGTCGGGGTTCCCCGCTTCGCCTCGTGGCTCGGGTTCTCGATCGCTTCGGGCGTGCGGATGACCTGCCCCCAGCCCCACTTCCGGAAGAGCCGGAGGAAGACGGGAGTCAGGAAGAGAGTGAAGGCGAGCGATATGGCGGCCGCCATGATGAGAGATCTCACGAGAACAATTCTCCCAGACGATCGCCGAGGTGCCGGAGCCCCACGGAATTGGATGACTTCACGAGCACGCGGTCGCCGTCGCGCAGCTCGCCTCGCAGGTACTCGAACGCGGAATCCTGATCTGCGAAGAACACGGCCTCGCTGTCCCACGAGCCCTCGCCGATCGCGGAGATGAAGAGGCGGCGGGCCTCGGGGCCGATGACCACGATCCGCTGGATGTTCAACCGTACGGCGAGCAGACCGATCCTGTCGTGCTCCTCACCCGCCGTCTCGCCGAGTTCGCTCATGGCACCGAGCACGGCGACCGTCCGCTCGTCGGGGCCGGTGATCTGCGCGAGGGTGCGCAGCGCCGCGGCCATCGAGTCGGGGCTCGCGTTGTACGCGTCGTTGATGATGCGCACCCGTTCGTTGCCCATCGGCTGCATGCGCCAGCGCTCGGCGATCTCGACCGTCTCGAGACGGGCGATCGCGTCTGCCGTCGAGACGCCCAGCACACGTGCAGCCGCGATGGCGGCCAGAGCGTTGCCGACGTGATGCGCACCGAGGACCTGCAGCCGGAGCGGGAGCCGCTCCCCCGCGGCCTCGATCACACAGGAGGTGCCCGATGCGGTGACCTCGAGGTCATGGGCCCGCACATCCGCCGCGGCGCTCTGACCGAAGCCGACCACCTGCATGCCGCGCGAGACCGCGAGCTCGCGCATCGCCGCGACACGGGGGTCGTCGACGTTGAGCACGGCGGTCCCCGAGGGGATGGCGGCCGAGACGAGCTCGGACTTGGCCTTCGCCGTCGCCTCGATGCCGCCGAAGCCTCCGGCGTGCGCCATGCCGACCATCAGCACCACGGCGATGTCCGGCTCCACGAGGCCCGCGAGGCGAGCGATGCTGCCCGGCGCGTCCGCACCGAACTCGCTCACGAGGAACCGCGTGTCGTGCGTGATCCGCAGCATGGTCACCGGAGCGCCCACCTCGTTGTTGAACGAGTTGACGGGCGCGACCGTCTCTCCCTCGCCGGAGAGGATGCGCGCCAGGAAGTTCTTGGTCGTCGTCTTGCCGTTCGACCCCGTGATGCCGACGATCTTGAGATGCCCCTCGGCACGCACGCGCGCCACGACCTCTCGCGCGAGATCGGCGAGGGCGCCGACGGCGCTCGGGACGACGATCTGCGTGATCTCGTCGTCGACCGGATGCTCGACGATGGCGAGCGCGGCGCCGGCGGCCAGTGCGGATCCGACGAAGCGGTGACCGTCGGTCTCGGCCCCCGGCTTCGCGACGAAGACGGATCCGGGCGCCATGTTGCGCGAATCGGTGTCGACCACGCCGTCGACGAGAGTCTCGGCCGTCGCTGTACCGGCGAGTCGGAGATCACCCCCGAGGACGGTGGCGATCTCAGCAAGCGACAGGGCGATCATGACGTCTCCAGGCGCGGCGGGGCGCCGTCTATTCGAACTTGGGAAGCAGTGCGTCCATCGGAGTCGAGGACGGCATCACGCGGTAGGTCTTCATGGTCTGGGTCATCGCCTTCTGGAAGGCCGACGCGGTAGCAGCAGACGATGTAACTCTAGTCGGCTCGTCGAGGGTCACCACGACGACGTACTGCGGGTCATCGACGGGAGCGAAGCCCACCATGCTCGTGTAGTACACGCCCGCCTTGTATCCGCCGTTGCCGTCCGGGATCTGCGCGGTACCGGTCTTGCTTGTCACGCGATAGCCGGGAACCTGGATGCGCTCGGCGTTGCCGCCCTGGACGGCGACGTTCTCGAGCATCCGCGTCAGGTCGGCGGCGGTCTCGGGCTTGATGATCTGGTCGTGCGCCGCCGCCTCGGGGGTGACGACCGTGCCGTCGGGCGTCGTGCAGGACTCGATCAGCGACAGGCCGATCTTCTCCCCGCCGTTCGCGATGGCCTGGTACGCGCCGGCGAGCTGCGGGGCGGTGACGGTGAAGTACTGTCCGAACGTGGTCGTGTACAGCGACTGGTTGTCCCACTCGCTCGTGGGGTGCAGCAGGCCGCCGGCCTCGTCCGGGAAGTCGACGGTCCTGGTGCCGACGCCGAAGCGCTGCAGGTAGTCGTAACGCACATCGGGGCTCACCATGGTGCCGAACTTCGACAGCGCCACGTTCGAGGAGTCGATGAGCGCGCCGGCGAGGGTGTACTGGAAGGTCGGGTGCACGAACGCGTCGTTGATCACGGCACCGTTGTCGAACTTCTCCTTCGACGATGCCGACACCGTGGGGCTCGTCATGGTCACGCCGGCGTTCTCCATGATCGCCGCGGCGGTGACCGCCTTGAACGTGGAGCCGGGCTCGAACGGGTAGGTGAAGAGCTTGCTGCCCCATGTGTCGGACGACGAGGCATCCAGATCGTTGGGGTCCATGGTCGGCCACTCCGCGGCCGCCCGGATCTTTCCGGTGGCGACCTCCACGACCGTCACCGTGCCTCCCTTCGCGCCTTGCGTCTGCGCCTCCTCGGCGATCATCTGCTGCATGTACCACTGCAGATCGCTGTTGATGGTGAGCTGCACGGCGCCGCCGTCGACGGCGTCGACCTTGCTCTCACTGCCGGGGATGACCACGCCGTTCTTGCCGGTGCGGTACGACTCCTCCCCGTTCGTCGGTGCGAGGCACTTCTCGTCCATCTTCTCGATGCCGGCCTGCGCTGTACCCGCTCCGTCGAGGAATCCGAGGAGATTTCCGGCGACGGCACCGTTCGGGTAGACCCGCACCTCGCGCGGCTTCATCGTGAGGTAGGAGGAGATCTTGAGGTCACGCAGCTCGATGTACTTCTCGGTGCTGAGGCCCTTCACGAGCGGAAGGTACTGGGAGTCGGGGTTCGCGGCCAGCGCCGCGGCCACATCGGCGCGGAGCTTCTCGGCATCGAGTCCCATGATCTCGGCGATGCGGGTGGAGGCCTCGGCCCATGGAAGCTCTGGAGGGTTCTTCTCGTCCTCTTCGAGGAGGCGGATCACCTGAGGGCTCAGCTGCGCGTCATAGACGTTGACGCTCTCGGCGAGCACCGCGCCGTCCGCGTCGACGATGGATCCGCGCTGCCCGGGGATGGCGGTGCCGTGCGCGATGAACTCCAACGACTGGGCGACGTGCTCGTCGGCCTTGACCACCTGGATGTCGACCAGGCGCACGACGAAGGCGGCGAGGATCGACAGGATCACGGCCAGCGCGACGACCGTGCGTCGCCGGGGCGTCCGGGTGGCTCGTGTCGTCATGGACTCTCTCCGTCAGGTCTTGATGGTCGGTGGATCCGGCTAGCGGGTACTGGGGCTCGGGAGCCCGTCGGTGATGGCCGGCGGGAGCTCCTCGGCGGATTGCTCCGCAGTGCCGTCCGGCGTGCCGTCCGGCGTGCCGTCCGGCGTGGCGTCATCCTCTGTGGAGGCGTTGACCGGCACGTCGTTCAGCAGCGCGTTGCTCACCGCGCCTGCGCCGTTCGGGTCGATGGTCGATGCTCCGACCGCGCCTGTCCCCTGGCCGAACACGGCGCCGTCACTGAGACGCAGATAGGCCGGCGAGCCGGCGACCACCATGCCGAGCGCGGCGGCTCCCGTCGCGAGGGACTGCGGCGAGCTCAGACCGGTCAGGTCCTCCTGCAGCGCATTCGTGCGGAGGTCCAGCTCGTGCTGCTCGGACGAGAGGCTCGCCAGCGTGAACGAGTCCTGGGTGATCGCGAGCGACAGGCCGATCTGCACGGCTCCGATCGCCATCGCACCCGCGACGGCGATGAGCGCATAGGCGAGCTTCGGCCTGCGGCGGGCCGGCGTTCCCGTGACCGGCTCGAGGCGGCGACGCGGCGCGCGCGACGGTGCGTCAGGCTGAGAGTGGGGCCGGGGTGCCAGCGCGTTCAAGCTCATGAGGTCTCCCGCAGCTTCTCGGCAGCCCGCAGTCGCACCGGGATCGCACGGGGGTTCCTGGCGCGCTCGTCGTCATCGGCGAGCTCGGCACCCTTGGTGATGATCTTGAAGCGGGGCGCGTGCTCCGGCAGTTCGACGGGCAGGCCCCGTGGCGCGGTCGACGCCGCACCTGCGGCGAAGGCCTGCTTCACGAGTCGGTCCTCGAGCGACTGATACGACATCACGACGATCCGTCCGCCGACGGCGAGTGCGTCCATGGCCGAGGGGATCGCGTCGGCGAGGACGTTGAGTTCGGCGTTGACCTCGATGCGCAGAGCCTGGAACACGCGCTTCGCGGGGTGCCCTGCGCGCTGAGCCGCAGCAGGAGTGGCGGCCTGAAGGATCTCGACGAGCTCTCCCGAACGGGTGATCGGCTGCTTGTCGCGTGCGGCGATGATGAATCGCGCATAGCGGCCGGCCAGTTTCTCCTCGCCGTAGCGCTCGAAGATGCGACGGAGGTTGCCTTCGCTGTAGGTCGCGATGACCTCTGCGGCGGTGACGCCCTTCGTCTGATCCATCCGCATGTCCAGCGGAGCATCTTTCGAGTAGGCGAAGCCGCGGTCGGCTTCGTCGAGCTGCAGGGATGACACGCCGAGGTCGAAGAGGATGCCGGCCGCGCCCTGGGCGTGCAGCCCGATCTCGTCGTACACGGTGTGCACGAGCGTTACCCGGTCCTTGAAGCGGGCGAGCCGCTCCCCCGCGATGCGCAGCGCGTCGGTGTCGCGGTCGAGACCGACCAGACGGATGTTCGGGAAGCGCTCGAGCAGAGCCTCGGAGTGCCCGCCCATGCCGAGAGTGGCATCGACGAGCACCGCTCCGTCGGCCTGCAGGGCGGGAGCGAGCAGCTCGACGCAGCGCTCGAGCAATACGGGGGTGTGGATGTCGCGGAGGTTCATGATCTTTCTCGGGTGACCTCTGTAAGTCGGAGACCAGGGCCCTGATCCCCCTCCGCTTCTCGACCCGGCACCGGGGAAGTGTGTCGGGGCAGGAGCGGCGGGGCATCACAGCCGTGGTCAGAACAGTCCCGGGATCACCTCCTGCTCGAGATCGGCATATGTCTCCTCGCCGGCTGCGAGGTAGGTGTTCCAGCTCTCGGCATCCCAGATCTCGGCGTGGGCGCCGACACCGGTGACGATGAGTTCCTTCTGCAGGCCCGCGTACTGACGAAGGTGCACGGGGATGGTGATGCGGTTCTGGCTGTCTGGCATCTCCGCACTCGCACCGGAGAGGAACAGACGCATGAAGTCACGCGCCTGCTTGTTCGCGAGCGGTGCCTGACGGATCCGCTCGTGCATCGCCTCGAACTCGGCCGTGCTGAAGACATAGAGGCAGCGTTCCTGGCCTCGCGTGACGACGATGCCGCCACCGAGGTCTTCGCGGAACTTCGCGGGAAGGATGACCCGTCCCTTGTCGTCCAACTTCGGAGAATGCGTTCCCAGCAACATCAGCCATCACCCCCTCTGCGTCCGGCCAACTCGAGGTGAGCCCCACTTTACTCCACTTTCCTCCACAAACCTACGGTCAATCCTCGGATTGACGGCCTGAGCGGATGAAGGCACACCGAAGTTCCGCGTGATCACGCGGTGGAGAGAGGTGGAGGGCAAGTGGAGGACGGTGGAGCACCAGCAGCAGAAAGCGCTCGCTCACGAGCACACAACCGTTCCTCACCGGCGCCCGGGTCCGGAAACGACGAAGGCCCGGATGCTCAGAGCATCCGGGCCTTCGAGGAAGAGGAGGGGGTCACTGACCGTCTTGGCGGCGATCCCATCGGTCGTTCATGCGATCCATGAAGGATGCCGAACTCTTCTGCTTGGGTGCCCGCTCACGGGGAACGGCGGAGAGGGGCTTGCGAACCGGGGTGACGGCGAGCATCACGCCGCCGAGCATCGCGGCGAATCCGATGACGCCGACCACGACGCCCCACACGTCACCGAGCACGACACCGACGATCAATCCACCGACACCCGCGAGGAGCAGCAGAGCTCCGTACACGAGATTGCGGTAGCTGAGTGCGCGGTCACCTGATGGCGCACTCACGACGTCGGCGTCGTTGTGGAGGAGATGGCGTTCCATCTCGTCGAGCAGACGCTGCTCCTGTTCGGAGAGTGGCATTTCGTCCCCCTCGGGTATCGTCCGTCCATTCTACGCGCGGTATGTCGGTCGGGGCTAGCCGTAAGGCCCCCGTTTGGCTTTACGTATGCTGGGAGTCGTGCCGTCCCCCACACTCGTCTCCGACGCCGTCGCCGCTCGCCTGCGACTCTTCCTCGACCGGATGAGGGAGGAATCGATCGACTATGGGCCGGACGCCATGGGCCTGCTCGAGTCGGCGGCCGACACCCTCGTCGGGGGCAAGCGCCTTCGCGCGCGCTTCTGCCATGCGGGCTGGCAGGCCGTCGCTCGATTCAGAGACCGGGACGCCGAGGAATCGACCGCCCTCTGGGACGTCTGCGCGGCTCTGGAGATCTTCCAGTCGGCCGCCCTCGTGCACGACGACCTCATCGACAACTCCGACACCCGCCGCGGTCGCCCCGCAGCTCACCGGGCGCTCGAATCGACGCATCGTGAGGCCGGGTGGGTCGGCGACGCGGCGGCGTTCGGTCGCTCGTCAGCGATCCTCCTCGGCGACCTCCTCGTGGCCTGGAGCGACGACCTGCTCGAGGACGCGATCGATCCGCTGCCCCATGCCGCGGCCGTGCGCCGCGAATACGGTCGCATGCGCCGCGACGTCACGGTCGGCCAGTTCCTCGACATCGCCGAGGAGTCGGCGTGGAGCGTCCACGCGACCGACTCCCATGTCGAGCGTGCCCTGCGCGTCGTCTCGCTGAAGTCCGCGCGCTACAGCATCGAGCAGCCCCTGGTCCTCGGTGCGGCGATCGCCGGCGGCGCCGACGATCAGCTCGACGCCCTGCGCCGGTTCGGCCACCCCGTGGGCATGGCGTTCCAGCTGCGTGACGACGTTCTGGGGGTCTACGGGGATGCCGCGGTGACGGGGAAGCCGACGGGCGACGATCTGCGTGAGGGCAAGCGGACGGTTCTCGTCGCGCTCACCAGGGAGACCCTCGACACGTCGGCGCGCAATCTGTTCGACGAGATGCTCGGCGACCCGGACCTCACAACCGAGCAGATCGCGTTCCTCCAGGCGACCATCTCGGGTTCCGGAGCGCTCGATCGTGTCGAACGCATGATCGACGACTACGCGAAGGATGCCGACCGCGCGCTCTCCGGTGCGCGTCTCGACAATGCGGCCGTGGGCGACCTGCGCGATCTCGCGCGTGCGGCGACCGTCCGGTCAGCCTGAACGCGGCTCCGAGTCCGCTCGCTGACGCAGTCGAGCTCACTGACGCCGGTCGGGCTCGCCGATTCAGGCGAGCGTGCGGGCGACGCGGCGGACCGCGCTCTTGTGGCCCGCGAGGAGTGCGTCGATCGGCGAACGACCCAGCTCCTCCTCGGGGGCGAGCAGCCAGTCGATGACTTCGTCGTCGCTGAAACCTGCGTCCTGCAGCACGATGATCGTGCCGCGCAGCGAGGACAGCGGCTGACCGTCGACGATGAAGATCGACGGAACCGCGAACACACCGGAGCGACGCGACCCGATGAGGTAATGCTCGTCGATGAGTCGGCGCACACGGCCCAGCGCTTCGTCGAGGACCTCGACCAGGTCGGGCATCGTCAGCCACTCGGTGGCGGTGACGCCGGGAGCGCTCACGCTGTTCTCGGACGCGGTCTCGGACTGCGAGGTTTCAGACGGCTTGCTTTCAGACGGAACAGACACGTTGCAACTATCTCATCTCTTCGCGGCCGCCGCATTTCAGCCGCCCCTCAAGTTACTTTCGTCCCATTGGTCACAATGGCACCTCTCGTCACTTCTGTTGACTTCCGTATACATACGTGTCAGCGTGGGCAGACGCCGAACAAGGGAGACCACCTTGAGAACGCATGCTGTCGCGCGCCGAACGCGCTATCTCCAGCTCGGAGTGCCCGCCGCGGTGCTGGGCACCCTGTCTGGCGCGATCGCCGTCGTGCCCGCGTCCGCAGACGCCGTCACGCCGCCCATCGAACGGCTCCAGTCGAGCGCCACTCAGGTCAAGACGGCAGAGGCGCCCCCCGCCGCCTACACCGTGCAGCCGGGCGACACGATCTCGTCGATCGCGAACCGCTTCGGCCTTCGTACGGTCGACGTGCTCACGTGGAATGCGCTCACCTGGCGATCCGTCATCTACCCGGGGCAGACTCTGTCGCTCGCCGGGGCGTCCGCGCCCGTGGCACCGGCCGCTCCCCCGGCTCAAGCCCCCGCGACGGCGACCCACGTGGTCGCCGCGGGCGACACGGTGTTCGGCATCGCGCAGCGGTACGGCACGAGCGTCGACGCCGTGCTGGCGGCGAACGGCCTCACCCGAGCATCCGTCATCTACCCCGGCCAGCAGCTCGCGCTCTCGGGAACGTCGACGCCCGCACCGGCCGCCGTCGCCCCCGCTGCCCCCGCCCCGGTGGCGACGGGTGGGCAGACGCATGCCGTCGTCGCGGGCGACACGCTCTTCGGGATCGCTCAGCGCTACGGCACGTCGGTGGCTCAGCTCTACGCGATGAACGGACTGAGCTCGGGCTCGATCATCTACCCGGGGCAGAGCATCGTCGTCGCCGGTGCCGCCGCGGTCACCGCACCGGCACCGGCGCCCGCCGCTGCCACCGCGCCAGCCGCCCAGCTGTTCGCGAATCTCGATGCGGAGCAGGCCGCAAACGCCCACCTGATCATCAGTGTCGGGCGGAATCTCGGTGTCTCCGACCGCGGGATCGCCATCGCCCTCGCGACAGCGATGGTCGAGTCCAGCCTGCGGAACCTCTCGTGGGGGGACCGCGATTCACTGGGACTGTTCCAACAGCGGCCGAGCATGGGCTGGGGAACACCGGAGCAGGCGATCGACGCCGACCGAAGCACCCGCGTGTTCTTCGGCGGTGCATCCGACCCCAACGGGCAGGGCTCCCGGGGCCTTCTCGACATCACCGGCTGGGAGGGCATGCGATTCACGGATGCCGCGCAGGCGGTGCAGATCTCGGCCTACCCCGAGCGCTATGGCCAGTGGGAGACCCAGGCCTACCAGTGGCTCGGCCTTCACGGGTGACCCTCTTCCGGGCAAACCCGCAGGGTCCAGGGGTGAGCCGCTCCCCAAGCTTTCAGGCAGTTCTCCATAGAATCTTGACGTGACGACCAATCAGCGGGCCGACCCCCTCATCGGGCGGCTTGTCGACGGTCGGTATCGGGTACGCGCCCGGATCGCACGCGGCGGCATGGCCACCGTGTATGTGGCGACGGATCTCCGGCTCGAGCGACGCATCGCGCTCAAGGTCATGCACGCACACCTCAGCGACGACTCGGCCTTCCAGAGCCGCTTCATCCAGGAGGCACGTGCAGCCGCTCGTTTGGCCGACCCGCACGTCGTGAACGTGTTCGACCAGGGCCAGGACGGCGAACTCGCCTACCTGGTGATGGAGTACCTCCCCGGAATCACGCTGCGCGAGCTCCTACGCGAGCAGAAGCGGCTCACGATCCCCCAGACCATCACGATCATGGATGCGGTGCTCGCCGGTCTCTCCGCCGCCCATCGCGCCGGAATCGTCCACCGCGACGTCAAGCCCGAGAACGTGCTGCTCGCCGAGGACGGTCGCATCAAGATCGGCGACTTCGGGCTCGCGCGGGCGACGACCGCGAACACCGCCACCGGGCAGCAGCTTCTCGGGACGATCGCCTACCTCGCCCCAGAACTCGTGACCCGAGGCACCGCGGATGCCCGCAGCGACATCTACGCACTCGGCATCATGCTCTACGAGATGCTCGTCGGCGAGCAGCCCTACAAGGGCGAGCAGCCCATGCAGATCGCCTTCCAGCACGCGACCGAGTCCGTGCCGCGCCCGAGTGTGCGCAACCCCGGAGTTCCCGAGCAGCTCGACGAGCTCGTTCTGTGGGCGACCGAGAAGTCCCCCGACGAGCGTCCGGACGATGCCGGGCAGATGCTCGAGCGCCTGCGCGAGATCGAGCGAGGCCTCGGCATCGCACCGGCCGTCGCTGCCGCGACCACGTCGCAGCGCTCTCAGGCCGATTCGGCCGACCTGACGAAGGTCATGCCGAACACGATGGTGATCGCCGACCCGACGGCCCCGGTTGCGGAAGCCGTCGACAATGCCACCCTCCTGCGTCGCCGATCTTCGAGACGTCGCGCACGCGGAGCGTTCCTGCTGACCCTCGTCCTGCTCCTCGCGACCGTCGCCGGCGGCGTCGGCTGGTGGTTCGGGTCCGGGCCCGGCTCCCTCGTCGCCGTACCGGGTGTCGCAGGGCTGTCTTACGAGGCCGCAGCCGACGCCCTGACCGCAGAAGGATTCGTTCCCGTCCGCGGTGAGGAGAACTCCATCGATGTCGCGCGGGATCAGGCGATCCGCACCGATCCCGATGAAGGCGAGCGACTCGACAAGGGCACCGAGGTCACTGTCTACATCTCCGTCGGCCCCGCTTCGCACACGGCGGACGCCCTCAACGGCAAGACCGAGCAGGAGGCCCGCGACTACCTGTCGGGCATCAAGGTCAACACGACCGAGACGTCTCTGGTGCTGTTCTCCGATGCCGATGCCGGGCGGGTGATCAACGCCTTCGTCACTCCGCGCGACGGCGGCGAGGTCTATCCCTGCGCCGAGGGCTGCGAGCTGCTCGAGGACGACACTGTCGAGCTCTACGTCTCTGCCGGAGCCTTCCCCGACGTGTCAGGCATGTCGGTGGACCAGGCGACGAATACACTCACCGAGAAGCAGCTTCTGGTCGCGGGCGACGTCCAGTCCGTCTTCAGCGAGTCTGTCGCGAAGGACCTCGTCGTCGGGGTCGCAGATCGCGCCGAAGAGGGCAACTGGCGTCCCGGCGACACTGTGCAGCTCATCGTCTCGAAGGGGCCGGAGCTGTTCCCGGTTCCGGATGTCTCGGGGAAGACCCTCGTCGAGGCCAAGGGCATCCTCGAAAACGCCGGCTTCACATCGAGCTACGCCGCGTGGGGCGATCTGCCCGGATTCGCCGACCTGGCGCGCGTGACCGCCCAGGATCCCGGAGCCGACAAGCAGCTCCCCCGCGGCGGCAACGTCAAGCTCTCGATCCAGCTCAGCGGCTGATCCGCGCGTCGCGCCTGCGACTGCGGAGTCGCGTACGACTCAGCAAAGACGAACCGCCCTCCCCGATCTCGGGAAGGGCGGTTCGTCTATCAGAGGTGCGGGTCAGCGCTTCTCGAGCTCCTCAGCCACGAGGAAAGCCAGCTCGAGCGACTGCATGTGGTTCAGACGCGGGTCGCAGAGGCTCTCGTAGCGAGTCGCGAGCGCGGCCTCGTCGATGTGCTCGGATCCGCCGAGGCACTCCGTGACGTCGTCGCCGGTGAGCTCGACGTGGATGCCGCCGGGGAACGTGCCCGCGGCGCGGTGCGCCTCGAAGAAGCCGCGCACCTCGTCGACGACGTCGTCGAAGCGACGCGTCTTGTAGCCGGTGGGTGTCGTGATGCCGTTGCCGTGCATCGGGTCGGTGACCCACAGCGGCTGCGCGCCCGAGTCGCGGACGGCCTCGAGCAGCGGCGGCAGAGCGTCGCGGATCTTTCCTGCTCCCATGCGCGTGATGAACGTCAGTCGGCCGGGCTCACGGTTCGGGTCGAGCTTGTCGATCAGAGCCAGAGCCGTCTCGGGCGTCGTGGTCGGGCCCAGCTTGACGCCGATGGGGTTGCGGATCTTCGAGAAGTAGTCGATGTGAGCACCGTCGAGCTCGCGCGTGCGCTCACCGATCCACAGGAAGTGCGCCGAGGTGTTGAACGGCGTGTCCGTGCGGGAGTCGATGCGTGTCATCGGCCGCTCGTAGTCCATCAGCAGACCCTCGTGGCCCGTGAAGAACTCCACCCGGGTGAGCTCGTCGAAGTCGGCGCCGGCCGCCTCCATGAACTTGATGGCGCGATCGATCTCGGCGGCCATGCGCTCGTAGCGCTGGTTCGCCGGGTTCTGTGCGAAGCCCTTGTTCCACGAGTGCACCTCGCGGAGGTCGGCGAAGCCACCCTGCGTGAAGGCACGGATGAGGTTCAGCGTCGAGGCGGCGGTGTGGTACCCCTGCAGCAGACGGCCCGGGTCGGCACGACGCGAACCCTCGGTGAAGTCGTAGCCGTTCACGATGTCGCCGCGGTACGCGGGCAGCGTGACGTCGCCGCGGGTCTCTGTGTCGCTGGAGCGGGGCTTGGCGAACTGACCGGCCATGCGGCCCATCTTCACGACGGGCATCGATGCGCCATACGTCAGCACGACCGCCATCTGCAGGACGGTCTTGATCCGGTTGCGGATCTGATCGGCGGTGGCGCCGGCGAACGTCTCTGCACAGTCGCCGCCCTGGAGCAGGAAGGCCCGCCCGGATGCTGCGCGTGCGAGACGGTCGCGGAGGTTGTCGACCTCGCCGGCGAACACCAGGGGCGGAAGCGCTGCGATCTGCGTCGAGACCTCGGAGACGCGCTCGGCGTCGGGCCACTGAGGCTGCTGCTTGATCGGGAGCGAGCGCCACGCGTCAAGCGCGTCGATGTGGTGCTGGAGCATGAAGTCCAGCCTAGTGCGCGCGGCGGAGCCGAGATGCCTCAGGAGCGCCGTGTGACGCGCACCGGGAGACGGTCCTTCACGGTCGACGCGTAGACGTCGTCGTACTGCTGCTCGCCCAGCCGCTGGAGGGCGACCATGATCTCGTCCGTGACGGAGCGCAGGATGTATCGGTCGTTCTCCATGCCCGCGTAACGCGAGAAGTCCAGGGGCTCTCCGATGACGATCCCGACGCGGACCACGCGCGGCAGTCGCTGGCCGATCGGCATCGCTGTATCTGTGTCGACCATGATCACAGGGACGACGGGGACCTTCGCCTCCATGGCCATCCGGGCGATGCCGGTACGGCCGCGGTAGAGACGCCCGTCGGGGCTGCGGGTGCCCTCAGGGTAGATGCCCAGGAGGTCGCCCCGTCCCAGCACCTGCAGGCCGGTGTTCAGCGACGCCTCGGACGCCTTGCCACCCGAGCGGTCGATCGGGATCTGACCGGTGGCCTTCATGAAGAACTTCGTGGCCCAGCCCTTGATCCCGCGCCCGGTGAAGTAGTCGCTCTTCGCGAGGAACGACATGGGGCGATCGATCATGAGCGGCAGGAAGATCGAGTCCGCGAACGAGAGGTGGTTGCTGGCGAGGATCGCCGCGCCGTTCGCCGGGATGTTCGCACGCCCGACCACCCACGGTCGGAAGACGGCCTTGACGACGGGTCCGATCGCGACGTACTTCATCAGCCAGTAGAACATCGAGGTGAAGTCTAGCGCCGCGATCGCGATACACCAGCGCCTGCCTCAGGTCGACCACGAAAGGCGACTGAGTCTCATCTGATGTGCGACCCGGTGTCATGCCCTAGACTCGTGTGCAACCCAGTGCCCGACCGGTACCGAAGGAGCTGCCGTGGTCCAGTTTGAAGTCCCCGCCGTCGTCCCCGCCGATCCCGATGCGAACATCGCCGACCTGCTGGCCAAGCGCGTCGAGGCGACTCCGGATCGCCCCCTGTTCGCCGTCCCGGATGGAGAGGGCTGGCGCGACATCTCCGCCGCCGACTTCCAGACCGCGGTCATCGCTCTCGCGAAGGGCTTCGTCGCAGCCGGCATCCAGCCAGGCGAGAAGGTGGGCTTCCTCGCTCGCACCACCTACGAGTGGACGCTCGTCGACTTCGCGCTCTTCTATGCCGGCGCGGTGATGGTGCCGATCTACGAGACCAGCTCGCCGTCGCAGATCCAGTGGATCCTCGAGGACTCGGGCGCGATCGCCGTCATGGTCGAATCCCCCGAGCACTTCGCCCGACTCGACGAGGTCCGTGGCGACCTCCCGCTGCTCCGCGAGGTGTGGCAGCTCCACCTCGGAGCCATCGACGCACTCACCGCGCAGGGAGCGTCCGTGCCGGACGCCGAGATCGAGCGCCTCCGCAACATCGCAGTCGGCTCCGACATCGCCACCCTCATCTACACGTCCGGCTCCACCGGTCGCCCCAAGGGCTGCGTGCTCACGCACAGCAACTTCGTCGAGCTCTCCCGCAACTCCGCCAAGGCGCTGGATGCGGTCGTGCAGACTCCCGGTTCCTCGACGCTGCTGTTCATCACGACCGCGCACGTCTTCGCGCGCTTCATCTCGATCCTGAACATCCACGCGGGCGTCCGCACCGGTCATCAGCCCGACACCCGCCAGCTGCTGCCTGCGCTCGGCTCCTTCAAGCCGACCTTCCTCCTCGCCGTGCCGCGCGTGTTCGAGAAGGTGTACAACTCGGCGGAGCAGAAGGCCGAGGCCGGCGGCAAGGGCAAGATCTTCCGCGCGGCGGCCGACGTCGCGATCCAGCACTCCAAGCTGGTCGAAGAGGGAAAGAGCATCCCGTTCGGCACCCGGCTCAAGTTCGCACTGTTCAACAAGCTGGTCTACAGCAAGCTGCGCGAAGCGATGGGCGGCAGGATCGTCTACGCCGTCTCGGGTTCTGCTCCGCTCGGCGCGCGACTCGGTCACTTCTTCCACAGCCTCGGCGTCGTGATCCTCGAGGGCTACGGCCTCACCGAGACCACGGCCCCTGCGACCGTGAACCTCGCCGACAAGTCGAAGATCGGCACCGTCGGCCCCGCTCTGCCCGGCGTGGGTGTGCGACTCGCCGACGATGGCGAGATCGAGGTGCGCGGCATCAACGTGTTCAAGGAGTACTGGAACAATCCCGAGGCCACTGCGGAGGCCTTCAGCGAAGGCGGCTGGTTCCACACCGGCGACATCGGCAGCTTCGACTCCGAGGGCTTCCTCACGATCACCGGCCGCAAGAAGGAGATCATCGTCACGGCGGGCGGCAAGAACGTCGCACCGGCCGCCCTCGAGGACCCGATCCGTGCGAACCCGATCATCGGCCAGGTCGTCGTCGTCGGCGACCAGCGCCCGTTCATCTCGGCGCTCGTCACGCTCGACTCCGAGATGCTGCCGACGTGGCTCGCGAACGCCGGACTCGACAAGGACATGTCGCTCGCGGTCGCCGCGAAGAACGATGCGGTGCGCGCCGAGATCCAGAAGGCGGTGGATGCCGCCAACGCCCGCGTCTCCCGGGCCGAGTCGATCCGCAAGTTCACGATCCTCGACAGCGAATGGACCGAGGCATCCGGGCACCTGACGCCCAAGCTCTCGATCAAGCGGAATGTCATCATGAGCGACTTCGCCGACGAGATCGCCGCCATCTACGACGAGCCCGTCTCGACGACGAACGTCGCCATCGGCGGCTGAGACGACCCGCGCACATGAGAAGGGCCCCGCTCCGGCGGGGCCCTTCTCATGTGTGTCGACCGCTCAGAACCAGTCGCTCTCGCGCACCTCGCGCATCGCGCGCTTGCGGGTCTCAGCATCCAGTCGCGTGAGGTAGAGGTTGCCGTCGAGATGATCCGTCTCGTGCTGCAGCGCCTGGGCCAGGAGGCCATCGCCTTCGAGCACGACCGGCGAGCCGTCGAGGTCGATCCCCTCGACGCGAGCCCAGGGGTGACGCATCGCATCGTGCCAGAGCCCGGGGACGGAAAGGCACCCCTCCCCCGTCGGCACGGGCTCGCCACGCACCTCGGTCAGGACCGGATTGAGCACGTAGCCGATATCACCGTCGATGTTGTAGCTGAAGGCGCGAACGGCGACCCCGATCTGGGGAGCCGCGACGCCTGCGCGCCCCGGCACCTCCACGGTGTCGATCAGATCCGTCACCAGGGCGCGCACGCCGTCATCGATGTCGTCGATCGGGCTGCACACGGTACGAAGCACGGGGTCTCCGAAGACCCGGATCTCGCGAACCGCCATCAGGCGCCCTTGGCCCGGATGCCCTCGACGAGCAGTGCGGCGAGTTCTCGCGCGGCCACCCTCGTCTCGGGCTGGAGGTTCGCGAACACGATGGTTCCGCCGCCGGCGATCTGCGCGTCGTACGGCATCCGCACCACGTTCTTCGCGCGCGTGCGGAAGTGCGCCTCGAGTTCGTTGAGGCGCACGAGCGGCGCACCAGGCGTCGACTGGTTCAGCACCACGACCGCATCGCGCGCCTGCTCGGCGTACCCGTTGCTCTCGAGCCATGTGAGTGTCTCTGATGCGAGGCGAGCCTCGTCGACGCTGAGCCCCGACACGATCACGAGCTGATCGGCGAGGTCGAGCGTGGCCGACATCACCGAATGGACGATGCCTGTCCCCGTGTCCGTCAGGACCAGCGAGTAGTAATGGGCCGCGACCCCGGCGACATCCCGGTAATCGCTGTCACTGAATGCTTCCGCGATGCGGGGGTCGGAATCGGAGGCGAGTACATCGAGTCGGGTCGCATCGCGAGCGACGATCGCGGAGATGTCATGGTAACCCCGCACCTCGTCGTGGATGCGCACGAGGTCACGCACCGTCTTGTTGTGGTGAGGGCGCACGACGCGCTCGGCGAGTGTGCCGCGATCAGGATTCGCGTCGACGGCGATGACTCGGTCGTCACGCGCATCAGCGAGTGCCATGCCGAGCAGTGCGGTGATCGTCGTCTTTCCGACGCCGCCCTTGCGCGACAGCACGGGGACGAATCGAGCACCCCCGATGATCGGGGCGGCGATCCTCGCGCTCAGCGCCTTGCGCTCGCGCGCGCGCTTGCCGTCGCCGATGTTGATCCGACGGCCGGAGATCGTATAGAGGAAGTGGCTCCAAGCGCCTTCCGGTTCCGGCTTGGTGAGTCGATGCGGATCGAGCAGACGATCCGCCGTGAGCAGGTCGGCGCTCTCGCGCGACGAGTCTCCGATGTCGTCCAGGCGCTTCGACGCGAGCTGCACCTCCGCGCGGCCGGCACGGGTGGCCTGTGCGGGGGCCGACACTTTCTTGGATGGTTCCACTGGCTGACTCTCCTTCTTGGCGAGTGATGCCGCGGCCGCCGATCGGCGCGAGCCGCGTCCGGCGTCGAGGTCGGCGCGCGCCCTCGCGATGAATGCCGCAGCAGCCGCGGCCTCCTGGGCTACCACGTCGGTGCCCGTGGACTCGGCCGTGGCGGCAGCCGCGACCGGCGTCGACACAGGAGAATCGCGCTCGATCGCGCGTTCACGAGTGATCCGCGGCTCGGGCTCGGGCTCGGGCTCGGGCTCGGGCTCGGGCTCGGAGGTTCCCTCTGGTTCCGGGACAGTCTCAGTCTCGGGGTCAGACACCTCTTCGAGTTCAGAGTCTTCAGCGGAGACGGGCTCGGTCTCCGGTTCCCGCTCCTCCTCGGATGCTGGCGCGATCTTGGAGTCGTCGGCGGGCTCGGCGTCGGCTTCGGCTTCGGCTTCCGGTTCGGCCTCGGCTTCGGCTTCGGCTTCGGCTTCGGCTTCGGCTTCGGCTTCAGCTTCAGCTTCAGCTTCGGGTTCGGCGTCGGCTACATCCGAGGCCGACTCAGCCTCGGCTACGGTCTCGGACGACGTCGCGATCGCGATATCGTCAGCGAGCTCAGGCTCGGGCTCGGGCTCGGGCTCGGACTCGGGCTCGGGCTCGGGCTCGGGCTCGGGCTCGGGCTCGATGTCATCCTCGACTACCACGTTCGACACAACCACCGTGTCGGCTTCGGGCTCGGCCGAGCGGCCGGGCAGAGAAGCGACAGCCGGCTCGTCTTCCGCCTTGTCCTCAGCCTCGGCCTCAGCCTCGATGTCAGCCTCGTCGTCCGGCTCCGGCTCGGACTCCGCCGCCGTGTTCGCGGGTTCCGGAGGCAGCTCGATGATCATCGGGGCGGATCCCAGCACCGGCTGAGAGATCTCCGCCGCTGCGGTCTCGGCGGCCGCTTTTGCAGCTGCCACGGGCTCGTCGATGATCAGATCGGCGACGACCTCACCGTCGATGACACTGTCGTCTTCGAGGTCGTCATCGTCGTCCTTCGGGAGGATCACGCTCACCTGAGCGGTGTTGCCGAGGATGCCGATGCCCGCAGTGTCCAGGGATGCGGCGTCGTCGAGCACTCCTCTGGACTCCTCGTCCGGCGGTTCTGCCACGTTCTTCGGGGTCACGTTGTCGCTCCAAGCTTGTGCGGGCCTCGGGTGCGCTGCGTCGAGCGCGGCCTCGCCCGCACAAGATTAGTGCGCCGGACTGATGACGACCAAAAGATCTCCTGCTTCGACCTGCTGCGTCGCGCCGATGGCGAGGCGCTCGATCACGCCGTCGACGGTGGCGGTGATCGCCGCCTCCATCTTCATGGCTTCGATGGATGCGACCGGTTCGCCGGCCCGCACGGCAGCGCCGACCTCGACCTTGAGCGTCACCACGCCGGAGAACGGGGCGGCCACGTGACCTGCTACCGAGGTGTCGGCCTTCTCGACCTCGTGCGTGTCGACGGCCACCGCCCTGTCCCTCACGAACACCGGTCGAAGCTGACCGTTGAGGGTGGTCATCACCGTGCGCATGCCCTTGTCGTCCGCGTCGCCGATGGCCTCGAGCCCGACGAACAGCTGCACTCCTCGGTCGATCTCGATCAGATGCTCCTGCCCCTGCACGAGGCCGTAGAGGTAGTCGCTGGTGTCCAGCACCGAGAGGTCGCCGAACTGCTCTCTCATCTGAGTGAACTCGCGCATCGGAGCCGGGAACAGAAGGGTGTTCAGACGAGCCCGACGGGTGGCGCTGTCGCCCGCGAGCGCGGCTTCGTCGTCCGTCGAGATCTCGGTGAGTCCGGTGCGCACAGACCGACCGGCCAGCACCTTCGTGCGGAAGGGCTCCGGCCAGCCGCCGGGGAGGTCTCCGAGCTCGCCCGCCATGAACCCGACGACGGAATCCGGCACGTCGTACTTCTCGGGGTTCGCCTCGAAGTCTGCGGGATCGGCCTTGACCGCCGCGAGGTGCAGCGCCAGGTCGCCGACGACCTTCGACGACGGAGTGACCTTGGGAACTCGTCCGAGGATGCGATCGGCGGCGGCGTACATGTCCTCGATGAGCTCGAAGTCGTCTGCGAGGCCCAGCGCCTTCGCCTGCTGGCGGAGGTTGGACAGCTGGCCACCCGGGATCTCGTGGCGGTAGACGCGCCCTGTGGGTCCGGGCAGACCGGACTCGAACGGCGCGTAGACCCGACGGACGGCTTCCCAGTACGGTTCGAGGTCAGAGACGCTGTCGAGGTCGATGCCACTGTCGCGGTCGGTGTGCGCGAGCGCCGCGACGAGCGACGAGAGCGATGGCTGACTCGTCGTGCCGGAGAGCGGTGCGGATGCCGCATCCACCGCATCCACCCCCGCAGCGCTGGCGGCCAGAAGGGTCGCGAGCTGTCCGCCGGGGGTGTCGTGCGTGTGGAGGTGCACGGGAAGGTCGAAGCGCTCTCGCAGTGCGGCGACGAGCTTCGCCGCTGCGGCGGGGCGCAGCAGTCCTGCCATGTCCTTGATGGCGATGATGTGAGCGCCGGCTGCGACGATCTGGTCCGCGAGCTTCAGGTAGTAATCGAGCGTGTAGAGATCCTCGGCGGGGTCGAGCAGGTCGCCCGTGTAGCACAGCGCCACCTCGGCGACTGCCGTGCCGGTGTTCCGGACGGCCTCGATCGCCGGGCGCATCTGCTCGACATCGTTCAGCGCGTCGAAGATGCGGAAGATGTCGACGCCGCTGGCTGCCGCCTCCTGCACGAAGGCCTCGGTCACGGCTGTCGGGTACGGGGTGTAGCCCACCGTGTTGCGTCCTCGGAGCAGCATCTGGATCGCGACGTTCGGCAGAGCTGCCCGGAGCTTGTCGAGTCGCTCCCACGGGTCCTCCCCGAGGAACCGCAGTGCGACGTCGTAGGTCGCGCCGCCCCAGGCCTCGACCGAGAGCAGTCCGGGCGTCATCCTGGCGATGTGCGGGGCGACGGCGACGAGGTCCCGCGTGCGCACTCGGGTGGCGAGCAGCGACTGGTGGGCATCGCGGAACGTCGTGTCGGTGATGGCCAGAGCACTCTGCTCACGCAGGCTTCTGGCGAATCCCTCGGGCCCGAGCTCGAGCAGCCGCTGGCGCGATCCCGCGGCCGGCTCGACGGAGAGGTCGATCGCCGGCAGCTTGGTCCGTGGGTCGAGCGACCCCGGGTGCGTGCCGTGCGGCTTGTTGACCGTGACGTCGACCAGCCAGTTGAGGATCCTCGTGCCGCGATCCTTCGACTCGCGGCCTCGGAGCAGATCGGGGCGCTCGTCGATGAACGAGGTGCTCACGTCTCCGGCGATGAACGCGTCATCGTCCAGCAGCGCCTGCAGGAAGGGGATGTTCGTCGAGACGCCGCGGATGCGGAACTCCGCCAGCGCACGCCGCGCACGAGCGACCGCCGCCGGGAAGTCACGCCCTCGACAGGTGAGCTTGGCGAGCATCGAATCGAAGTGCGGGCTGATCTGCGCGCCCTGGTGGACCGTGCCGCCGTCGAGGCGGATTCCGGCGCCGCCGGGCGAGCGGTAGGTCGTGATCTTCCCGGTGTCGGGGCGGAACCCCTGCGTCGGGTCCTCGGTCGTGATGCGGCACTGCAGGGCTGCGCCCCGCACGTGGAGGTTCTTCTGCTCGAGTCCCAGCTCGGCGAGGGTCTGACCGGCGGCGATGCGCATCTGGCTCTGCACGAGATCGACGTCGGTGACCTCCTCTGTGACCGTGTGCTCGACCTGGATGCGTGGATTCATCTCGATGAAGACGACCTCGCCGGTGCGCTCCCCCGCGGTCTCCAGAAGGAACTCCACCGTGCCGGCGTTCTCGTACCCGATCGAGCGGGCGAAGGCCACCGCGTAGCCGTGAAGTGCCGTGCGGATGCTGTCGTCGAGGTTCGGGGCCGGTGCGATTTCGACCACCTTCTGGTGGCGACGCTGCACCGAGCAGTCGCGCTCGAACAGGTGCACGGTCTCACCGGACTTGTCGGCCAGGATCTGGACCTCGATGTGGCGCGGCCGGAGCACGGCCTGCTCGAGGAACATCCGCGGATCCCCGAAGGCGCTCTCGGCCTCGCGCATCGCCTCGGCGAGGGCGGGGGCGAGCTCCGCGGCCGACTCGACGCGACGCATGCCGCGACCGCCGCCACCGGCGACGGCCTTGGCGAAGAGTGGGAACCCGATCTCGGCAGCCTCCGCGACGAGTGCGTCGACGTCGTCGGATGCCTGTGTCGACCGGAGGACGGGGACGCCGGCCTCGATCGCGTGGCGTTTGGCCTCGACCTTGTTGCCTGCCATCTCGAGGACCTTCGCCGGTGGACCGATGAAGGTGATGCCGTTCGCTGCGGCCTTCTCCGCCAGTTCCGGGTTCTCGGAGAGGAATCCGTAGCCCGGGTAGATCGCATCCGCCCCGGCATCCTTCGCGACGCGGATGATCTCGTCCACGTCGAGGTAGGCGCGCACGGGATGGCCCCGCTCGCCGATCTCGTACGCCTCGTCGGCCTTGAGCCGATGGACCGACCCGCGGTCCTCATGAGGGAAGACGGCGACGGTCCTGGCACCGACCTCGAATGCCGCACGGAAGGCACGGATCGCGATCTCGCCGCGGTTCGCCACAAGGATCTTCTGGAACATGCACACCTCTGGGGGCTCGATGCACGCCTGAATCGTCGCGCATGGGGCGGGGCTGAGTGTGCACCCAGCCTAGGGGAAGGTAACGTGGTGTTCGTGCACGTACTCAGCGTCAGCTCTCTCAAGGGAGGCGTCGGCAAGACGACCGTGACCCTCGGCTTGGCCTCAGCGGCCTTCGCCCGTGGTGTCCGAACGCTCGTCGTCGACCTCGACCCGCAGTCCGATGTGTCCACCGGAATGGACATCCAGGTGGCAGGTCGGCTCAACATCGCCGATGTCCTGGCGAACCCGAAGGAGAAGGTCGTCCGTCAGGCGATCACCTCCAGCGGCTGGGCCAAAGTGCACCCCGGAACCATCGACGTGCTGATCGGAAGCCCCTCCGCGATCAACTTCGACGGACCGCACCCGAGCGTGCGCGACGTCTGGAAGCTCGAAGAGGCGCTGGCAGCCGTCGAAGCAGACTACGACCTGGTGCTCATCGACTGCGCGCCCTCGCTGAACGCGCTCACCCGCACTGCCTGGGCTGCCAGCGACCGCGTGATGGTCGTCACCGAGCCCGGCCTCTTCTCGGTCGCCGCCGCCGACCGCGCTCTTCGTGCGATCGAGGAGATCCGTCGAGGTCTCTCCCCTCGCCTGCAACCGCTCGGCATCGTGGTCAACCGTGTGCGCCCGCAATCGATCGAGCACCAGTTCCGCATCAAGGAGCTGCGCGACATGTTCGGTCCGCTCGTCCTCTCCCCGCAGCTGCCCGAGCGCACGTCGCTGCAGCAGGCACAGGGGGCCGCCAAGCCGCTCCACATCTGGCCCGGAGACTCGGCTCAGGAACTCGCCTCGGACTTCGACCAGCTGCTCGACCGGATCATCCGCACCGGCCGCATCCAGGTCGCGGAATCGGGCGCACAGGCCTGACGGCCGCAGACAGCAGAACGGCCATCCTCTCGCGAGGGTGGCCGTTTCTTCGTCTGTGCGGCTCGAGACCGCGAATGCTCAGGCGGAGCGCTTGGTGCGGCGGGCCGACAGCTCGTCGACCGGGTCCGGTGACGTCGCATCGAACGCGACCAGCGTGGACTCCACTTCACGGAGTACCTTGCCGACAGCGATGCCGAAGACGCCCTGGCCGCGGCTGACCAGGTCGATGACCTCGTCATTCGAGGTGCAGAGGTAGACGGAGGCGCCGTCGCTCATGAGGGTCGTTCCCGCGAGATCGCGGATGCCCGCGCGGCGGAGTTCGTCGACCGCGGTGCGGATCTGCTGCAGCGAGATACCCGTGTCGAGCAGGCTCTTCACGAGCTTGAGCACGAGGATGTCGCGGAAGCCGTAGAGGCGCTGCGAGCCGGAGCCGCTCGCGCCGCGAACAGTGGGCTCCACCAGCTCGGTGCGTGCCCAGTAGTCCAGCTGACGGTAGGTGATGCCCGCTGCACGAGCAGCTACGGCACCGCGATAGCCGACCTCGTCATCCATGGCCGGCAGGCCGTCGGTGAAGAGGAGTTCGGGTACGAACCGCGGGTCGCCTGCACGCTCATCCGCATTCATCTGAAGTCCTCCCTGGAGCCGTTACCTCCACGCTAGAGCAGCCCTCCGGCACCGGCAATGACATCCGTGCGACACCGAGGGTGTGTCGCAATCAGTTCGTTACGAAAGCAGCCGTGCGATCGCGTCTTTGACGAAGAGCGAGCGCACCTCGTCGATCTTCGCGGCCAGGTTCGGAGCCATGTCGCTCGCCTTGGCACGCGAGGCGGCATCCGTGCGGCGCAGCAGAGAAGACATGGCCGATTCGATCAGCGCGACCTCGCGTTCGGCACCCTGTCTCAGTGACCGAAGATGTCGGGGCTCGATGCCGTGACGGTCGAGAGCGACCAGCCCGCGCAGCAGCGTGACCGTTGATTCCGGATAGCTCTCCTGCGCCACGATCACGCCGGTGCTGATCGCATCGTTGAGAAGCTGCGGCCCCGCGCCCGCGGCCGACAGAAGCTCGCTCCGACGATAGCGACGTGGCGTCGGAGTGATCGAGGGCGGCGGCACGAGAGCCGCGGATTCGCCGTTCGCCTCGGCCTCGTCGAGCTGCTCGCGGATGACGCTGAGAGGGAGGTAGTGGTCCCGCTGCAGAGTGAGGCCCAGGCGCAGCCGCTCGATGTCGGCCTGCGAGAACTTGCGGTAGCCGGACTCGGTGCGCGACGGCGTGACGATCCCCTGGACCTCGAGGAAGCGGAGCTTGCTGGAGGTGAGCTCGGGGAACTCCGGCGTGAGTCGCGCCAGGACCTGACCGATGCTCAGAAGACCCGCGGACGCTGAGCGTTCGCGGGCGGGGGAAGCCGCCATCAGTCGATCGCCGCGACGCGATCGACGGGAGAGGCGAAGAAGTTCAACCGGAACTTGCCGACGCGAAGCTCGGTGCCGTCGACCAGAGCACTGCGGTCGACGCGCTCACCGTTCACATACGTGCCGTTGAGGGAGCGCTGGTCGATGATCTCGAAGGTCGATCCGGTGCGGGTGACCTCGGCGTGACGACGCGAGACGGTCACGTCGTCGAAGAAGATGTCAGCCTCGGGATGGCGGCCCACGGTCGTCACGTCCGTGTCGAGCAGGTAGCGCGCACCCGCCAGCGCTCCGGAGCGCACCAGCAGCAGCGCGGAACCGGAGGGAAGTGCCGAGATGGCGGCCTGCTCCACGTCGGTCAACTCCGCGCCGAAGGGCACGAAGGAAAGGTCCGAGTCATGCCCGAACGTCTGCGTCACGTCGTGCCTCTGCTCGCCGGCACGATGGATCGCGGCGTCTCCGCCCGATCGGGTTTCGCTGTCTGTCACTTTGCCCTCCTAGTCCTCCAGACTAACTGATCAGCGACCTCGTGCGGGAGCTCCCTTCATACTCAGCCATCCCATACCGATGCTTCATAGGCTGGGCATGTGAAAACCACAGCTCGCCGCCTCCCCGCAGCCCCGATCGCTCTCGCAGCAGCCCTTCTGACAGCGTTCCTGGTGCTGCTCATGCCGCTCTCCGCCTCAGCGCACGACAGCCTCATCGCCTCGTCCCCCGAGGCGGACGGCACGGTCGAGACACTTCCGGCAGAGCTCACCCTCACCTTCAGCGCGAAGCTCATCGACGGAGAAGGCGCGACCGAGATCGTCGTCACGGACCCCGCCGGCATCTCCGTCACCGATGGTGCGCCGACCCTCAACGGTGCGATCGTCACCCAGCCGCTCGCGTCCGAAGCACCGGCCGGTGCCTACCACGTGATCTGGAAGGTCGTCTCGAGCGACGGCCACCCCACCTCCGGCGAGTTCGACTTCACCGTCACGACCGGCACGGAGAGCACCGCGACCGAGGAGCCGACGGCATCACCCACGACCGCCGAGCCGACTCCCGCCGCGACCGCCGGACCCGGGACCGACGCCACGTCCGCACCGGAGGAGAGCGACTCGTCCCCCGCGACGACCATGATCTGGGTGCTCGCGATCACCGGTGCGCTCGTGATCGTCGGCATCGTCGTGTGGCTCGTGATCCGCGGTCGCCGCAGCCCCGGATCGACCGATTCCGACGTCCCCACGGAGCGATAGGCTTAAGGCATGCCACACTACGATGTCGTCATCCTCGGTGCAGGTCCTGGCGGATACGTCGCTGCGGTTCGCAGCGCGCAGCTCGGTCTGTCCACCGCCATCATCGAAGAGAAGTACTGGGGTGGTGTCTGCCTCAACGTCGGCTGCATCCCCTCCAAGGCTCTTCTGAAGAACGCGGAGCTCGCACACACGCTCAACCACAAGGCCGACTTCTTCGGCATCTCGGGTGAGTTCACGATCGACTACGGCAAGGCGTTCGACCGCAGCCGTGTCGTCGCAGACGGGCGCGTCAAGGGCATCCACTTCCTGATGAAGAAGAACAAGGTGACCGAGTACGACGGTCGCGGCACCTTCACCGGCCCGAAGGCGATCTCGGTCGCCAAGGCCGACGGCACCACCGAAGAGGTCACCTTCGACAACGCGATCATCGCGACCGGATCGAAGGTCCGACTGCTCCCCGGCGTGCAGCTCAGCGACAACGTCGTGACCTACGAGGAGCAGATCCTCAGCCGCGAGCTCCCGAAGTCGATCGTCATCGTCGGCGCCGGCGCCATCGGCATGGAGTTCGCCTACGTGATGACGAACTACGGCGTCAAGGTCACGATCATCGAGTTCCTCGACCGCGCACTCCCCAACGAGGATGCGGACGTGTCGAAGGAGATCGCCAAGCAGTACAAGAACTACGGCGTCGACATCCTCACCTCCACCAAGGTCGAGTCCGTCGTCGACAACGGCTCGTCCGTCACCGTCTCGTACACCGGCAAGGACGGGCAGCAGTCGTCGATCGAGGCCGACAAGGTGCTCATGTCCGTCGGCTTCGCCCCGAACATCGAAGGCTTCGGACTCGAGGCCACCGGAGTGAAGCTCACCGAGCGCGGTGCGATCGACATCGACGACCACATGCGCACGAACGTCGAGGGCATCTACGCCATCGGCGACGTCACCGCCAAGCTGCAGCTCGCGCACGTCGCAGAGGCCCAGGGTGTCGTCGCGGCAGAGACCATCGGCGGCGCCGAGACCCAGACGCTCGGCGACTACCGCATGATGCCCCGCGCGACGTTCTGCTCGCCGCAGGTCGCGTCGTTCGGCCTCACCGAGCAGCAGGCCAAGGACGAGGGGCGCGAGATCAAGGTCGCGACGTTCCCGTTCATGGCGAACGGCAAGGCGCACGGACTCGGCGAGCCCGTCGGCTTCGTCAAGCTGATCGCCGACGCCGAGCACCTCGAGCTCATCGGCGCCCACATGATCGGCCCCGACGTCTCCGAGCTTCTGCCCGAGCTGACGCTGGCGCAGAAGTGGGACCTCACTGCTCTCGAGCTGGCTCGCAACGTGCACACCCACCCGACTCTGTCGGAGGCGCTGCAGGAGGGCTTCCACGGCCTCGCGGGTCACATGATCAATTTCTGATCCCACCCGGACAGCACGAAGGCCCGGCACGCTCGCGCGTGACCGGGCCTTCGTGCGTCACCGTCCGGCGCGCCGAAGCTCGAGCCGCGACGGAAGGGCGAACCGCACGGTCCATCCGGCCGGTGCGGTCGACGCCAGCTCTTTCGGCGTGTACGAGCGGCGGATGCTGATGAGGCCGTCCTCGCGGATGAACGATCCTCGCAAGAGCGTTCCCGAGAAGAGCCAGGTCACCGCACTGTAGAGCGCGTACGCGGCCCTGCTTCGAGCGATGTCGCGATGCACCACGAGCCCGTCTTCGCCGACGAGCCGTCGCGAGTCGCGCAGCAGACTCTCCAGCTCCAGCTCCGTGAGGTGATGAAGCAGGTGATTCGAGAAGACCACGTCGTACTGCTCCCCCGCGGCGACGAGTTCCTCCGACAGAGCGCAGCGGTATCGCACGCCGGATCCTCCGTCGTGGCCGGCGGCCCACCGGATGGCGCGCTCATCCGCATCCAGCGCGGTGATCTCGGCGATCAGTCCGTCGCGACGCAGCTTCGCGGCGATCATCCGGCAGAAGTCGCCGCCGCCGGCCCCGATGTCGAGGATGCGGATAGGACCGCGCCGGGCACGGGGCCGGATGTCTCTGCGATAGAACTCCCCAGGGCCCGAAACCAGGGCGTTCACGAGGCGGAAGCGCTCGTAGGTGCGCTCGAGCATGGCGATGTCCGCGTCGGGGTCGTCCATGAGCTCTCGCGCATCGGATGCGCGGGTCGAGAGGTCGTGGCTCATGCGACGCCGGCGGCGACCGTCATCAGGGCGCTCTCGGCTGTCAGCCCCGGCCCGAAGGCCATCGCCGCGACGCGCGACCCTTCGGCTGCGCCGTCGTCCAGGATGCGCTTGATGACGAACAGGATCGTCGCACTCGACATGTTGCCGTTCACCCGCAGCGTCTCGCGCGCTGGGTGCAGCTGAGCATCCGAGAGATTCAGTCGCTCCTGCACCCGATCGAGGATGCTCCGGCCACCGGGATGGATGGCCCAGTGCTCGACGCGGTCCCCGACCCGTCCGTCGTCGAAGGCCTCGGCGAGTTCTCCTTCACGGGAGTAGAGCGGGCGGATCGCTCCGATGATCGTCTCGCCGATGATCTGCGGAACCCTGGTCGACAGGATCATCTCGAAGCCGTTGTCGCCGATCGTCCACGCCATGTCCTGCTCGCCCTCTTCGGCGATCGCCGTGTGGAAGCCGTCGAGACGGACCCCCGGAGCCGGCGTGGGAAGATCACGAGCCGTGACGATGCCCGCGGCCGCTCCGTCGGCGAAGAGGGAGTTGGCGACGATGAGGTCAGGGTCCTCGGTCGATCTCAGGTGCACCGTGCACAGCTCGACGCTGACGACCAGAACCACGGCGTCGGGGTCGGCCGCGCAGAACTGGCTCGCGGCGCGGAGCGCCGGCATCGAGGCGTAGCACCCCATGAAGCCCAGGTGATAGCGCTGCACGCTGTCCGGGAGCCCGAGCCCTCGCACGATCTCGTACTCCGGGCCGGGGGCGTGGAAGCCCGTGCACGATGCCGTGATGACGTGCGTGACCTCGGCGGCGGACACGTCGGGATCGGCATCGAGGGCGCGGCGCGCGACCTCGACGAAGAGACGCGATGCCTCCCGCACGTAGAGGTCGTTGCGCGCCTTGGTGCCGGGTGAGCGGAGAAGGTTCGTCTCCCGCTGGAAGAAGATCGGTTCCTCCGGCTGCGGCTGCGGCGAGAACTCGTCGATGACCGTATGCCGTGTGTCGATGCCCGAGCCGTTGAAGGAGGCTCCGATGATCCGCTGCGCGAGCCTTCCGACCTCCGGCTGCGAGGCGAAGATGTCGCGCACCTCGTTCTGCTCGAGGACGGTGTCGGGAACGATCGTCTGCAGCGAGCGGAGGACGGCGGAACGGCTCATGTCAGTCACTCAAGCACCATCGCGCGTCGAGACGGAAGGGGCTTGCGCCGTGTGTCAGAAACCGAGAGCACGGGCGAGCTTCGAGCCGGATGCCGCCTCACGACCGCCGACGGCGAAGATCGCCCTCTCGACCGCATCGAACAGGGCCTCGCGCCCTGCTGCATCCTCCGGAGCGGCCGGGCCGAGTTCGAACTCCCACTCACGCCACTCGCGCCGGATGTCCTGACGGAGGTCCGTCGCGCGGACCCGATCGTCGACGAACTCGGCGATCACGCCGTCTGCACCCGAGAGCAGATAGGCGGTGCGGCTGTTCTCGATGCGCGCGAGCGGCGTCAGCCGTCCCGTCGTCCATCGGGAGAGTGTGTCGGTCACCGCATCCGGGATGCTGTCGTCGTCGCCCAGCGGCCAGCCGATCTCGAGACGCCCGTCGCCTTCGCGGGGTCCTTTGATGTGCCATCCGGCATCCGGGCCGCCGGTGCGGCGGCGAAGCGCCACTCCGGCACGCGAGAGCTCGGCGTCGTCGGTGTCGAGGTAGCGCGCGTCGAGCTCGCGCACCTCGCCATCGGACACCGCGTCGACACCGGGCAGCCCCTCCCACTCGGGAAGAGACGTGGCCTCATCGACGTCGTACTTGCGCTCGACCTCGACGACCCTGGTCGGCTCGGAGCCGGACTGCGAAGGAGTGGCGCTCTCAGTCATCCGAAGGGTTGAGGTCCTCGAGGGACTCGTCGAACCAGTAGTCGATCTCGGTGGGACCGTCGGCGTCGCCGGTGTTCTGCTCCTCGCCGCGTCGGTTGTACACCACCTGGGTCTCGCTGTAGGGAACGATCAGCTTGTCGTCCGCGTCGCCGAGAGGAATGATCTGCCCGTCGAGCGGGCCGCCGTGAAGTCGTGCGAGTGCCATGTGCTCACCCTATCCCCGTCGTCGCCGATGAGGGGTCATCCCCCGAGTATGCCGAGGAGCGCGCCGAGTATCATCCACGGTCCGAAGGCGATGCGCGTGGATTGGTCGGCCGTGCGCGATGCCATCAGCGCCAGCGCGTACAGCGCGCCGAGGACGAAGGCCGACGCCGCGCCCACGGCGAGCGCCTGCCAGCTGTGCCATCCGAGCACCAGACCGATCACGGCGGCGAGCTTCACGTCTCCCCCGCCCATCCCCTCTCGCCCGAGCAGGCGGAGCATCGCGTAGAAGCCGCCGAGGATCAGCATCCCGAGCGCGGCTCTGGTCAGCGCGCCGGTGTCGCGGGACACGAGGGCATCGACCGCCGTGAGCACGAGGAGGGCCGCGAGGGTCGGCAGGACGATCCGATCCGGCAGTCGGTGGGTGCGGATGTCGACCACGACGAGTCGGCAGCCGACAGCGAACAGCGCCAGGTGGACGGTCACGACGAGCACGCTGCGGAGATCCATCCCGGAAGGGTAGGAGAAGACGGATGCCGCCCTCGACCGGGTGTGGATAACCATCCGCCTCCATGTCGGAGGTTCGAACTATCGTGATCATCTCCAGTTGCTTTATTAGTACATATCTTCGAGGATGGATTCATGGGGATCGGGCTCGATGCGGTGACCGCGCTCTCTCCGGCTGGCGACTCCCGCGCCGGAGAGGTGCTTCGGCTGCGCCGGGAGATCAGCCGCATGCAGCGCAGACGCAGCGAGCATCCGCTGCTGCCCCTCGATCCGGCCTTCTCCTCCCTGCTTCCCGAAGAGGGGCTGCAGACCGGCACGGCCTACACCGTCTCCCCCTCGCCCAGCCTCGTCCTCGCCCTGCTAGCCGCCGCGTCGAGCAAGGGACTCTGGTGCGCCGTTGTCGGCATGCCCACGCTGGGGGTCGAGGCCGCAGCCGCCTTCGGCATCGAACTCGCCCGACTCATCCTCGTCCCCGAGCCGGGAGACCGCTGGCTCGCCGCGACGTCCGCACTCGCCGAGGTCGTCCCGCTGATCGCCGTGCAGCCGGGCAGCAGGGCACGCGATGCCGACGTGTCCCGCCTGAGCGCCCGACTGCGCGACCGTGGGAGCACGCTCCTGGTCACCGAATCCACGACGACAGGCGCCTGGCCGCAGAGCGAGGGCGCGATCCGGCTCCATGACCAGCACTGGCTCGGGGTCGGCAAGGGGTGGGGGCTGATCGAGGGATCGACGGCGACCGTGACCGCGAGGACGAGGCACAGCCCGCTGTCCTCGAGTGTTCGTGTGCGCCTTCCAGGAACCCACGGAGCGGTCGAAGAGCTGCCGACCGAGAAGAGCGTCGGAGAGATCACGACCGAGCCGACCACGCTGCACGGCCTGCGCGGCGGAGTCGGCGCCCCGCTCGAGTACCCACGCCTGGCGGTGGCCGGATGACCTCGCCTCTCCGCGTCCTGGTCCTGTGGTTCCCCGACTGGCCGTTGCGAGCCGCTCTGGGCGGGCCCCCACCGCATGCGCCGACGGCCCTGGTGCAGGCGAACACCGTCATCGCCTGCACCGCATCGGCCAGGGAGCACGGCGTACGCGCGGGTCAGCGTCGCCGCGTCGCACAGGGGCACATCTCGTCGCTGCGCGTGCTCCCCCACGATGCCGCCAGAGATGAACGGGCCTTCCTGCCGGTGCTGCAGCTCATCGAGAAGCACGCTCCCGGTGCGGCCCTGCTGCGCCCTGGGCTCGCGGCGGTGCGCGCGCGGGGCATCTCCCGGTACCACGACGGTGAGGCCGAAGCCGGTCGGGCGCTGATCGACGTCCTCGCCGACGCCGGCTTTCCTGAGGTTCGTGTGGGCATCGCCGACGGACCCTTCACGGCAGAGCTCGCCGCCAGGGGCCGCACCCCCTGCACCGTCGTGCCTGCGGGGCATGCGAAGGAATTCCTCGATCCGCTGCCCGTGAGCGTGCTGCGCGACGAACAGCTCACAGGTCTTCTCATCCGGCTGGGGGTGCGCACGCTCGGCGAGTTCGCCGGCCTCGACGAGATCGAGGTTCGTGATCGCTTCGGCGAGCGCGGAGCACGCCTGCACGCCCTCGCTGCCGGAGCGGACTCCCGCGCCGTGGTGCCGCGACCGCCCGACCCCGAGCTCGTGCGCTCAGTCGAGTTCGAGCCCGCTCTGGCCGGAGCCGACCAGGTGGCGTTCGCGGTCCGGCAGACGGCAGACGCGGTGATGCTCGCTCTCGGCGACGCATCGGTCGTCTGCACCGAAGTGCGCATCGACCTGATCGATGACAACGGCAAGGTGTTCTCCCGCCCCTGGCTGCACCCGACCTGCTTCGATGCGGCCGATCTCGTAGACCGGGTGCGCTGGCAGCTCGAAGCACTGGGGGCCGAGTCCGCCAAAGAGCCGGTCGATGAGGCACGGGCCTTCGGCGGCATCGAACTGGTGCGGATCGTCCCCGTGGCCGTCGATGATGCCGCACACCACCAGCCGGGCCTCTTCGGCTCAGGCACCGACGAGCGTCTGCACCACGCCATCTCCCGCGTGCAGACGATGCTCGGCCACGAGGGCGTCGTCACCGCAGCGCTCTCCGGCGGGCGCTGGCTCGCCGACCGACAGGTGCTCACTCCCTGGGGAGAACGCGCGGTCGCGCCCCGAGATCCTGGTCGCCCCTGGCCTGGGAGCCTTCCGGATCCTCTCCCCGCCGAGGTGTTCCGTCCCCCGCGCCCGATCGGGGTGCTCGCTCCCGACGGCGCGACTGTTCTCGTCGACGACCGAGGGGCGCTCTCCGCCGCGCCGACCCGCATCGACGGTGACGATGTTCAGGCGTGGGCAGGACCCTGGCCGATCCACGAGCGTCGATGGGATGCCACCGGCGGCAAGCGGGGGCACCGCCTGCAGATCATCGACGATCATGACCGCGCCTGGCTGGTCTTCTGCACGGGCGACCGCTGGTGGGCCGAGGGGAGGTATCGCTGATGGGCTGGCACAATCCGCCTCTGTCATGGAACGAGCTGGAACGCACCCTCAGCGGTGAGGAGTCGCCCTACCCGACCGGCGGGACGCCACCGAGCATACGACCGGACCCCGGCCCCATCAGCACCCGACGCAAGAGGACTCCTCCGACCACGGTCGGGCGGCCGGCGGACGCCGTTCCCTACGCCGAACTGCATGCGCATTCGTCGTACTCCTTCCTCGACGGCGCCTCCTCCCCCGAAGACCTCCTCGCCGAGGCCGAACGGCTGGGCCTGACCGCTCTGGCGCTCACCGACCACGACGGCTTCTACGGTGCGGCCCGCTTCGCCGAGGTCGCAGAGCTGATGGAGGTGAAGGTGCAGACCGTGTACGGAGCCGAACTCTCGCTCGGACTCGACGCGCCGCAGCGGGGCACCCCCGATCCGGTCGGCGACCATCTGCTCGTGCTCGCCGACGGGTTGGAGGGCTACCACCGGCTCTCCGGCGCGATGACGGCCGCCCATCTCCGAGGCGGAGAGAAGGGTCGCCCGGTCTACGACCTCGACGAGCTCGCCGCCGCCGCAGACGGGCACTGGACGATCCTCACCGGATGCCGCAAGGGCGGTGTCCGCCGCGGGCTCGAAGCCGGAGACGCGCACACACCGCTGCGCCGCCTGGTCGATCTGTTCGGGCAGGATCACGTCGCCGTCGAACTCTTCGACCACGGCGACCCGCAGGACTCCCGCCGCAACGATGCTCTCGCAGACCTCGCCAGGCAGATGCGGCTGCCTGTGGTGGCGACGAACAACGTGCACTACGCCGCACCCGAACGGGCATCCCTCGCCGAAGCCGTCGCCGCAGTGCGGGCCGTCCGCAGCATGGACGACCTCGACGGCTGGCTCCCCGCACACGGAGGAGCGCATCTGCGCAGCGGTGCGGAGATGGCGGCGCGCTTCCGGCGTCACCCCGGCGCGATCTCGTACGGACTGGAGCTCGCCGCGGCATCCGCCTTCCCCCTCCGCCGAGCGCGCCCTGCGCTCCCGAAGCAGGAGGTCCCGGACGGCCACACTCCGATGAGCTGGCTGCGACATCTGGTGTGGGAGGCCGTGCCGACGAAGTATCCCCGTCTGGATGCCGACGGTCGCCGCAGGATCGGACGCGAGCTCGACGTCATCGAGGAGAAAGACTTTCCCGGCTACTTCCTCATCGTGCACGGGATCGTCACCGAGGCGAAGCGTCGCGGCATCCTCTGTCAGGGCCGCGGCTCGGCTGCGGCGAGCGCCGTCTGCTATCTGCTCGGGATCACCGCCGTCGACCCGATCCTCTACCGCCTGCCCTTCGAGCGCTTCCTCGCGACCACACGTCAGGAGGAGCCGGACATCGATGTGGACTTCGACTCCGACCGCCGGGAGGAGATCATCCAGTGGGTGTATCGCGAGTACGGGAGGGAACGCGCGGCGCAGGTGGCGAATGTCATCCAGTACCGACCGAAGAACGCTGTGCGCGATATGGCGAGGGCTCTCGGCTACTCGCCCGGTCAGCAGGACGCCTGGTCCCGGCAGGTCGACGGATGGAGCGCGGGTCTCGAGGTCGCCGACGAGCACGACATCCCCGCGAACGTGCTCGACTACGCGGGCGAGCTGCTGAAGGCGCCTCGGCATCTCGGCATCCACTCCGGCGGCATGGTGCTGACTGCGAGACCCGTGGGTGAGGTCGTGCCCGTGGAGCATGCGCGCATGGAGAACCGCACGGTCATCCAGTGGGACAAAGACGATGCGGCCTGGATGGGGCTCGTCAAGTTCGATCTGCTGGGCCTCGGGATGCTGGCGGCCCTCCAGCACTGCTTCGATCTCATCCACGATGCCACGGGCGAGCGGTGGACTCTCGAGACGCTGCCCAAAGAAGAGCCGGCGGTCTACGACATGCTCTGCCGTGCGGACTCGATCGGGGTGTTCCAGGTCGAGTCGCGTGCCCAGATCGGTCTGCTCCCCCGGCTGCAGCCGCGAGCCTTCTACGACCTCGCCATCCAGATCGCGCTCATCCGCCCAGGGCCCATCCAGGGCGGCGCGGTGCATCCCTTCGTCCGACGGAAGATGGCGAAGGACGCACTCGACGAGGAGAACCGCGCGAGGGCCGCCAGGGGCGAAGAGCCGGTGGTGCTCGAGATCCCCTATCCGCACGACGATCTCAAGCCGATCCTCGAGCGGACGCTGGGCATCCCGATCTTCCAAGAGCAGCTGATCCAGATGGCGACGGCCATCGGCGACTGCACGGCAGACGAGGCCGATCTGCTCCGCCGCGCCATGGGTTCCAAGCGCGGACTCGAGAAGATCGAGAAGGTCCGCGACAAGCTCTACGCGGGGATGACCAGGCGCGGACTCTCCGCCGAGCAATCGGATCGCATCTACGCGCAGATCCAGGCGTTCTCGAACTTCGGTTTCGCCGAATCGCACTCGCTGTCCTTCGCCCTGCTCGTCTACGCCAGCTCCTGGCTCAAGCTGCACTACCCGGCGGCGTTCCTCGCGGGACTGCTGCGGTCGCAGCCGATGGGCTTCTACTCCGCCTCGACGCTCACCGCAGACGCCCGTCGACACGGAGTCGAGGTCCGTCGTCCCGATCTGCACGCCTCGGGGACGACCGAGACCCTGGAGTCGCTCGAGGGGGCTCCTCTGCGAGCTCCGACCGGCCTGGACTCCTGCCCCGACCCGCTGCAACCCCGCGTGCCGCGCTTCGACCGATCACTGCCCGACGAATCGGTGGCGCACCGCAGGGACGGCGGGTACGCGGTGCGCATGGGGCTCAGCGGGGTCCGCGGCATCGGTCTGCCGTTGGCGGAGCGGATCGTCGCCGCGCGCGAGTCCGGCGGCCTCTTCCGCGATCTGAACGATCTGGTGAGACGGACGGATGCCACGGCTGCGCAGCTGGAGGCCCTGGCGACCGCCGGGGCGTTCGAGTGTCTCGGCCTCCAGCGCCGGGAGGCGATCTGGCTCTCCGGAGCGGCCGCAGAGGACCGCTCGCGATTCCTCCCGGGAACGACCGTCGCCGTGCAGCCGCCGCTGTTCACGGATCAGTCCAGCTATGAGCGGCTCTCCGCCGACCTCTGGGCGACCGGGGTCTCGACCGACGACCACCCGATGACGCACTTCCGCGCGCTCCTCCGCGAGCGGGGTGTGCTCACCTCCGCCGACCTCCAGAGCCACGAGACAGGACGGCGCATCGAGGTCGCGGGCCTCGTGACGCACCGGCAGCGCCCGGCCACCGCAGCGGGCGTCACTTTCCTCAACCTCGAGGATGAGAGCGGCCTGGTCAACGTCATCTGCTCGACAGGTGTGTGGAGCCGCTACCACCGGGTGGCGCGCGATTCACCCGCTCTCATCATCCGCGGCATCCTCGAGCGTTCGGCGGAGGGCGTCGTGAACGTCCTCGCGGATGCCTTCGAGGACCTCCGCACAGGAGTCACCCATCGCTCGCGGGATTTCCGATGAGCGTGGTGTCGGAGCACGCCCCGGGTGCCGCACGGCGCGCTCACCAGAAGCGTTCAGGCTCCGGTTCGGGCACGCGATCCCCACCACCCCAGCGGTCAGCCTCGGCCTTCGCCGCGTCCACCGCGGCATCCGCGCCGTGGAGCGCCGTCCGTGCGCTGGTCGCGCCGCGTCCGTCGCCCTCGGCTTCGACCGTGAGCGCGGTGTGCGATCCATGGCCGGCGCCGATCGTCACCGTGCAGTCGACCACCCGGCCCAGCCACCGGCTGACCTGCCCGCGCGGCTCTTCGGGCCGGCGATACCGGATGCGGGCGTCGAGGTCGATGACAGAGAGGATCACGGACTCCCCGGTCAGCTCGTCGACGCGCTCCGACACCTCGACGCGGTGTCCGTGTGCGATGGCAAGGGGCGCGTTGACCACGAGCTTTCTGTCCATGAAACCACTCTATGAGTGGACGTTCTCGCGGCAAGCCCCAGTCTCGGAAGAAATATTCGTAGATTTCTTTGTCCCCCAAATGGCGGACAAGACGATTAAGCGATATTCTGCAAGAAGTAGCGGGGGCTACCGGCTGAACATCTGGGGATATCAGTCGAGAGAGCAGCGAAAGTCTTTCGCCGCCTCCCCTACCGTCCGGGAAGGACGGTGAGCCCTCTCGGGCGATCCAGAATGGGGTTTGGATGACTCGAGAGGGCAACCACTCCCACACCACGCGGATCGCGGCGGATGTCGCAGACGAACGAACGGCGTCGCGGATACCAAGGTGTTCCGCGGCCGTCAAGCCCGCTCCGAATCCGCGAACGCGCATCTATGGTCACTTCCCCCGGGCCTGATCAGGGCTCGGCAGAGGAGGATCAGCCGATGACCGCCGCACCTGCTGCCGCGAAGGTGCGGATCGGCGTGTCCGGCTGGCGGTACACGAGCTGGCGTGGCGACTTCTACCCGCGAGGACTGCCTCAGCGCCGGGAGCTCGAGCATATCGGCCAGCACTTTCGCACCGTCGAGATCAACGGCTCGTTCTACTCGCTCCAGCGTCCTGAGAGCTACCGTCGCTGGCGCGGCGACGTGCCGGAAGACTTCAGCTTCGCCGTCAAGGGGTCACGTTACGTGACGCACATGCTGCGGCTGCGCGACACCGAGCAGGGGCTCGCCAACTTCTTCGCCTCCGGGGTCCTCGCGCTCGGGGCGCAGCTGGGGCCGATCCTGTGGCAGCTGCCGGAACGCGAGAAGTTCGACGCCCAGGTTCTGGAACGCTTCCTCGATTCACTCCCCCGCACGACCGGCGATGCTCAGCAGATGGCGAAGTCGCACGACTCCCGCCTCGATGGCCGCGCCTGGACGGAGCTCGAGAAGGACGAGCCGATCCGATACGCGATCGAACCGAGATCGCAGACGTTCGACGACCCTGCTGCGCTGCGCATACTCACGCACCACGGCGCATCCCTCGTCGTCGCGGACACCGCGGGGAAGTGGCCGCGGTTCGACGCGCTCACGAGTGACTTCGTCTATGTCAGGCTGCACGGAGCGCAGATGCTCTACCACAGCGCCTACACCGCGGCCGAACTCGACGAATGGGCTGACCTGCTCTGTGCCTGGTCCGCAGGCACGGGCACCGGCGACCGAAGGCCCCGAGACGTCTACGTCTACTTCGACAACGATGCGCGCGGACACGCACCTCACGATGCGACCGCGCTTCAGGCGCTCATCACGTCGCGCAACGCACTCTGAGCTCACCCCGTCGCCGGAGATCGATCCGTCCTCATCGAGCCAGACGCGCACGCAGCGAGTCGAGAAGCAGCCCGACACCGAGTTCGAACGTGCGATCGGCCCTCGCTGTGCCTCGCTCCGCCCCGGCGAGCACTCGACCGAGTGTGCGCGTGCCCTCCCCGGGCTCCCAGACCTCGTCTGGTGAGGCCAGGTCGAGACCGAAGCCGATCGCGAAGGCGTCGATGACCGCTATCACGGTGAGCACCTCGTCTTCGGGGAAGCCTCCCTCGACGAGCACGGTCGCGAGGTCGTCATATGCCGCGATCACCGCGGGGTGGGTGATGGTCTTGCCGATCAGCAGAGGCACGAGCGCCGGGTGATCGGCGTACATATGCCGCTGCCGCCGGAGCAGTTCGATGAGGAACCGATCCCAGGGTTCGTCGTGCGATTCGACGCGGTAGTCCTCGATGAGCCTGCCGCGCATGAGCTCGACGATGCCGTCCATGCCGTCGACGTGGTTGTACAGAGACGAGGGGCGCACGCCCAGCCTGCGGGCGATCGCGTTCACTCCGAACGGTTCTCCCGCCCTCGACAGCTCGAGGCCGGCCGCGCCGATGATCTCGGGCGACAGAAGGGGACTCGACGGCCTGGGCATCGCACGCTCGCTCTCTGATCCGGTGGGGTGGCGAGAAAGGTCTTCCCCGCGGCATCCCTCCTGTGCATAATAGTGAACACCATTCGTTGACGAACACCATTCGTTTACGGAACCGTGCCCCACCCGACGCACTCCGGCCTCACCTCCGCGCACATCGCCGTGCCCCTCTCCGTGGGAGATTCATGACCGCCATCGACCTCAGCACCCGAGTCCCCCTTCGGCTGCCCACCGCCACCGCGACCTTCGCGATCGGCATCGCCGGCTACCTCGGCGTCAATCTGTCGCCTTACATGATCACGGCCGCGCAGACCGGTCTCGGCATCGACGTGCTCGCCGCGAGCTGGCTCGTCACCGCGACTCTGCTGCTCACCGCTGTGACCGGCCTCGCCATCGCGCCGCTCTGCGCCGGCGCGCACCGACGCACGGTCGCGCGAGCGGGACTCGCGATCGCGGCGATAGGTTTCGCCACGGCTGCCCTCGTCCCCCCGCTCATGCTTCCAGCCCTCCTCCTCGGCGGTGCGGGCGCCGGCGGTGCCGTCGCGGCCTCCGGCGCCGCCCTCGCCGCATTCCGCAACCCCGACCGCGTCGCCGGTTTCAACGGTCTCGCGAACCGCGGCGTGATCACGATCGTCCTCGCGGTCATCCCCCTCGTCGGCCTGGCCCCGATCGACGTCTTCGGCGCGCTGGCGCTGTTCAGCATCCTTGGTCTCGTCGTGTCTGCGTGGCTGCCGGCCGCCCCGGTCGTGGATCCTCGGGCAGCGGCCGCTGTGGCCGAGGCGATGCCGATCGAGGTGCCGCCGACCGGCACGGTCCGACTCTCCCCCGCGCGTTCCCGCACGGTCACGGTCGCCGGCTTCGGCCTGCTCGTCGTGTTCGCGCTGTGGGCGGCGAGTGAGGATTCCCTCTGGGCGATGGCCGGCGTCATGGGCGCCGAGCAGACGGGGCTGACGCCCGAGGGTCTCGGCATCGCCCTCAGCGGAGCCACCGCGGGCGGCCTGATCGGATCGCTGCTGCTCATGATCGTGGGATCCCGACTCGGACGCGCGCTGCCGCTGGCGGTGCTGCTCGTCGCCGGAGGTGTGCTCAAGATCGTCGAAGGGTTCACGACAGACCCCACCGCGTTCATCGTCGTCTTCATCGCCTGGAACACCGTGTACGCGATCGCCTTTATGTACTTCGTGTCGACGTCGGCGGCACTCGACGCCGACGGCCGCTGGTCGGGCCCCCTGCTCGCCGTCTACCTGGTGGGCTCGGCACTCACGCCCGTGATCGGCGCCGCGCTCGTGAGCGTTCTCGGGTTCCAGGGCTTCGCCGTCGCCCTCGGCATCGCGAGCTTCGTCCTCGCGGTACCCACGAGCGCGATCGCCCTCCTCTCCACACGCCTCGAGCGTGCCGCCACCAGTCCGGAGCCCCTCTGATGCCACGCACCCTGTTCCGCAACGCCCGCTTCTTCACCGCCGACGATGTCGCCTGGGCCGACGCCGTCGTCGTCGATGGGGAGTCGTTCGTCTTCGTCGGCGCCGAGGACGATGCTCCCCCTGCCGACGAGATCATCGACCTCGATGGCCGCACGGTGCTCCCCGGCTTCACCGATGCGCACACCCATCTGCTCATGATGGGCGAGGCGCTCGGCCAGGTGGGGCTCACCGATGCGGGCTCGCTCGAGGAGATCCAGAGCAGACTGAGCCGGGCGCGACAGAGCGCCGACGGAGAACTGCGCGGACGTGGATGGCTCTTCGACGCGATACCCGGCGGCGCACCGACGTCCGCGATGATCGACGCCGTCGTCTCGGACATCCCGGTATACCTCGACGCGAACGACTATCACTCCTGCTGGGTCAACTCGGCAGCGCTGATCGCTCTCGGCATCACCCGCGAGACGCCGGACCCCATCGGCGGACGGATCGAGAGGGATGCCGATGGAGACGCGACCGGGATGCTCTACGAGACCGCTGCGCAGCAGCACGCCTGGGCACACCGCGACGCGGTGACGACGGACGCGCAGCGGGATGCCGCCGTCGAGCGGGTCATCGAGGCGTACCTCGCCTCGGGGGTCACCGGCGCCGTGGACATGGCTTTCGACGGTCTCGCCCTGGACGCACTCGGTCGGGCAGCGGAACGCGGCGGGCTGCCGTTGCGGATCGCCGCGCACTGGTTCGTGGCGAACACCGGAGACGACGAGGCCAACCTGGCTCAGGTCGCCGAGGCGACGGCACTCGCAGGTGCCGAGGCGACGGGTGCCAGCGTGATCGGCATCAAGGTCGTCCTCGACGGCACGATCGACGCGTGCACGGCCGCGATGCGGGCGCCATACGCCGACGGGACGAACGCTGCTCCGATCTGGCCCGCGGAGCGGCTGCTGCCGGTGGTCGCCGCCGCGGATGCCGCCGGGTTGCAGGTGGCGATGCATGCGATCGGCGACGAGGCGAGCACCCTCGCGCTGGATGCCATCGAGCACGCGATCGCCGTGAACGGCGACCGCCCACGCCGTCACCGGATCGAGCACCTCGAGTACGCGGCGCCCGGGACGGCCGAGCGGATGGCGCGCCTCGGCGTGACGGCATCCATGCAGCCCGTGCATGCCGACCCGGCGATCTTCGCGAACTGGGCTGCACAGCTCGGCGACGACCGCGCCGATCGTGCGTTCGCCTGGCCGGAGTACGAGGATGCCGGAGCGCTGCTCGCGTTCTCGACCGATGCGCCGACCGCCCCGCACGAAGCTCTCGCGAACATGTACGTCGCCGCGACGCGGGCATCGGCCCTGGACCCGGACGTGGCGGCTGCGCATCCGCAGTTCGCGCTGCCGCTCGATCGCGCGATCGCTCATGCCACCCGCGATGCTGCGGCATCGATCGGCGACGGGGCCTGGCGTGGCCGCATCGCGGTCGGTCAGGCAGCGGACTTCGCGGTGCTCGACACCGATCCGTTCACGGCGGGCAGCGGTGCGCTGCTCACGGCGCGGGTCGTGCGGACAGTGATCGCCGGACGCACGGAGTACGAGGCCTGAGTTCGAGACGGAGGAGCGGCGGCCTGTCAGGCTGGGGCGCCTCCATGTCGTCGGCCATCAGCTCCGGTCACTCGTCCGGAGTGAGCGCCAGCCGGGTCCCCCACGGGTCGTTCAGCCATAGCGTGCGCCCGTCGTCCTCCGATGGGATGCCGTGGAACGAGAGCCGGTCGGCGAGTTCGTCGATGTCGGAGCGGGTGGGCACGCTCACGCGTACGTCGCCGAGCCCGAGCGAGGCCGCACGTGGTCCTGCTCCGGCGCTCTGCCAGGTGTTCATGCCGATGTGGTGGTGATATCCGCCTGCGGACACGAACAGCGCCGAGTTCCCGAGGGCCGCGGTGACGTCGAATCCGAGGATGTCGGAGTAGAACCGGCGAGCCGTCGGGATGTCGCCGACCTGCAGGTGCACGTGCCCGATCGTCGCTGTCCGACCTTCGGCCGCGGCATCCGGCGTCAGCCACTGCCTGAGGAACTGATTCGGGTCGAGTGCGAGCGAGTCCATATGGACCGAGCCGTCGGGGGTGACCTGCCACTGCTCGCGCGGACGGTCGTGATAGAGCTCGAGCCCGTTCCCCTCGGGGTCGGTGAAGTAGAACGCCTCGCTGACGAGGTGGTCGGCCGACCCCGTGAAGGTCTGCGGAGCGCGCTGCGCCACCGACAGCAGCGCAGCCGCCAACCGCGACTCGTCCTGGAACAGGATCGCCGTGTGGTAGAGCCCGGCGGCACGGGGATCGGCGGCCGGAAGGTCCTTCTCCTGGCGCAGCCGCATGATCGGCTCGCCGGCGCGACCGAGTGTCGCGGTCGCTCCGGACTGATCGAGTAGGTCGAGGGTCACGGCTTGCTGGTAGTAGGCCGTCATCGCATCGAGGTCTCGCACCAGCAGCTCGACGGCGTTCATGCGTGCGCCGTCGGGCGCGGACCCTGCCGTGGCGACGGCCGGTGCCCGCCAGGCGTCGATCGTGCCTGTCATGATCGGCTCCGTTCCGCCCGAGATGCGGGCGTTGTCGTAATTGATTGTCGCGACAAGTAACGTACGATGAACGCATGGTATTCCGGGTCCCTCGAATGGACGAGCGCGAGTCCGAAGCCTGGCTCGGGCTGATCGCCGTCTCGCAGCTGCTTCCCGCCGCGCTGGACTCACAGCTGCAGAGGGACGCGCACCTGACGCATTTCGAGTTCATGGTGCTGACCGCCCTGCGCTTCGCTCCCGAGAACACTCTGCGGATGACCGAACTCGCCGCATCGACGAACGCGACGCTCCCTCGGCTCTCGCACGTCTGCAGCCGGCTCGCGACCCGCGGTCTCGTCGACCGCCTCCCCAGCCCCGAAGACAGGCGCGCCACCAACGTGCGCCTCACCGCCGAGGGGCGACGGGAGTTGATCCATGCGATGCCCGGTCACATCGACACGGCCCGATGGCTCGTGATAGACGCGCTGACACCCGCACAGTTGGAATCACTGGCTGAGATCACGGGCGCGATCACCGAACGGCTCACGGAGGGAGAGTACCGCTCCCCCGTACCCCGCTGAGCACTCGACTGGGCGGCGTCGGTGGGGCATCGGCTCTCGGAGCGATCGCGCCATAGGCTGGGACGATGCTCATCGCTCTGATCCGCCCCGTCGAGTCCAGCACCGCCGACGTGATCGGGACGACTCTCGCAGAGGTGCTCGTGGAGCTCGAGCAGCACCGCAAGCCCGGATTCGACCTGACGTCGGCGCCCGTGCGGATGCTCAAGGGTGAGGCGAAGATGGAGGCCACCGGCACCTTCAAGCGGGTCGACGGCATCGAGCAGATCGAGGCCGACGACATGGCGTCCCTCAGGGCGAAGGTCCCCGAGGGCTGGCGGATGCTGACGGTGCGGACGGCGTAGCTCGACGGACTCTCGCCTCACACGCGGGACCTCCACCCGGCCCGGAGGCCGGATGGGGGTCTTCGTCCGAGATCGAGGTCGACTCAACCGCCCGACGGGTTCTCGAGCGGCTTACCGTCTTCGTCTGTGGTCTCGTCCTCGAGGATCTCGTCGGTGCTCTTCGACGACTCCTCTGGAGCGCCGCCAGAGGCGGTGTCCGCCTCTTCGTCGCCACCGGGCGTTCCGTGCGTGTTCTGCAGATCGCTCATCGCATCTCCTCTGTTCGGTGAGGACCCGACGCTACGCGCGGCCGCTCGATCGGCGGAGGGGGTTGACGGGCATGGCGACCGAATGCACAACTACCCTGAGTCGTGAGGCGCACGACCAGCCGGCGGAACCGAAGGACGAACGGATGACGGGATCATGAGCAAGCGGACCATGGTGCTGCACAGTGCGCACAAGGACCAGTTCGACGTGCCCGACAGGGATCTCGTGTTCTACGACCAGCCGTACGACACCGAACAGCTCTCACGCGTCACCGATGTGCACCTGTGGTCACCCCTCGACGGGCCGATCGACCGTCTGCCGGAGATCATCTCGGCGATGACGAACGCGAGAACCCTCAGCATCGGCCCGGGGAGGATCCTCCCCACCGTCGTCACCGGACTGCGGCAGGGCGACCTCCCCGAGAGCCTGGAAGAGCTCTCGGTGCACATCAGCGATCGCACACTGGTGTGGCCGGAGGTGGTGGTGCCGAATCTGAAGACCCTCTACGTCGGCGAGCCCTTCCGATTCAAGAACGAGCACTTCCCTGCGCTGCGAGCGCTCTCCCTCTATCCGCAGAGATCTCTGAACAACGTGCGGCAGGCCCTCGAACTGCCGTTGGAAGAATTGAACCTGTTGAATGTGCCGATCGACGAGGAGATCTTCCGCCTCGTCGAACCGGTAGGGCTTCGCCGTCTCGGGCTGATCGGCGGACGCACCCTGATGAGCCTCACCGGGATCAGCGCGCTTCCCCAGTTGGAGTCGTTGCGGTTGAAGAACCTCACCTCCCTGGGCGACATCTCGGAGCTGGCCACACTCCAGCGACTCGAGATCGTGAACATCCAGTACTGCAAGAAGATCACCGGCATCGCCGCCATCAACGACCTCCCGCGACTGCGCAGACTCACTCTGGTCGGATGCGGGGACGTCGGCCTCGAGACGATCGAGGCGAAGTCGTCGACACTGGAGTGGGCCAACACAGGCGCGACCTGGTGACGATCTGCAGGAACGGCAGAGACGACGAAGCCCAGGTGAGGGAATCTCTCACCTGGGCTTTTCTGTCGGGCTGACAGGATTTGAACCTGCGACCCCTTGACCCCCAGTCAAGTGCGCTACCAAGCTGCGCCACAGCCCGTTGTTCTGCACTCTCGCGCAGGCAACTCCCCTATCTTAGCCCCACTCGCGGGCGCTCCGCGAACCGAGCGACCGCCGGGCGTTGCGGGGTGTCGAAGGCCCGGCGTACCGTCGCATGCATGGTGACGATCACGACAGAGGTGGCGACGACCGCCCGATGGGATGACGTTCAGCATGCGCTCACCGGCGGCGGCGACGGCGCCAGCTGTCAGTGCATCTGGCCGATGCTGAGCAACAAGGACTGGAACGAGACGACGACCCCGCAGCGAACGGAGATGCTCCGCGACGAGATCGCCGCCGGTCCCCCTCCTGGCCTGATCGCCTACGTCGATGGCGAGGCCGCGGGGTGGATCCGCATCGGACCGCGCTCGGTGCAGGCGCGAATCCCGCGCACCCGAATGATCGCAGCCGCCACCGCCGAGCCGTTCGACGACGATTCGGTCTGGGCGGTGACGTGCTTCGTCGTCCGCCGCGAGCATCGAGGGGCTGGACTCAACCACGAGCTGCTGCGCGCCGCAGTCGATTTCGCGCGAACGTCCGGAGCGCGACTCATAGAGGGCTACCCGGTCGACACCCGAGGCGAGAAGAAGCGCACCAACGATCTGTTCCACGGCACGCTGGGCACATTCCTGGCCGCCGGCTTCGCTGAGCAGACCGAGCTCAAGCCCGGCCGAACCCTCGTCGCGCTGGAGCTGACCGCGTGAGCGACGACTCAGAGCTGCCCGCATCGATGGGCAAGGTCGCGCGACGTGAGCTGGCCCTGCACGGCTTCACGCGTCTCGATCAGTTCGACGGCGCCTCCGAGCAGCAGCTCCTGGCCATCCACGGCGTCGGGCCGAAGGCGATCCGCATCCTTCGCGAGCATCTGGAGCTCCAGAGCCGCTCGCTCGCACCCTGAGCGACCGCTAGCGTGGGGACATGAGCGAAGAGCACCCGACCATCGACGATCCAGAGCTCGGCACCCTCACCCGCGCGACGACCGAGCTCACCGACGGCACGGTCCTCACCCACGACTGGTACGCCGGCGGAACCGCCGCGCACGGCGCACCCCTCGACCTGATGATCGAAGGAACGAACGCAGCTGAGGCGAGCGCCCTGCTCCCCCACGTCCGCGAGACCATCGCTGCTCTCGCGGTTCTCCGACGCCTCGCATCCGACGCCATCGTCACGGCGTTCAGCACGGGAACGCCTGAGCAGCACGAGCTCGACGACGCCGCATCCGATCTCACCCTCGAGACGCTCGAGGCATCCGCCGACGGAACGGTCGTGCTCCACTTCATCGACTCCTGCGGCGAGCATTTCCCCGAAGGGTACTGGCCCGCAGTGCACCTCGGCGCCGACGGCCAGATCACCCAGGTGACCGTAGAGTCCTGACAGCAGGGCGTCTGCGCCACCCGCCATACGATGGGTGGATGGAACGCCGCTCGCCCACCCCGCCCCTGTGGGCCTTCATCCCGTACATCACGGTGTCGGCGATTCACGTGGCGCTGCTCGCTCTCGAGAGTCCCGCGGCGGCCCCGAGCAAGCTGCTGTTGATGCCGCTGCTCGCGCTGCCCGTCCTCGTGTCGATACGCGCGATCCGCTCACGCGCCGCCTTGGCGCTGCTCTTTGCGGCGATCGCGTTGTCCTGGCTCGGCGACAGCGTGGGCGCGCTCTTCCCCGACGCTCCCGAGGTGCCGCTCATGCTCCTCTTCTTCGGCATCGCGCACCTGGCATACATCGCCCTCTTCGTCCGGCACCTCGGCGTGCGACGGATGCCGTGGTGGGCACTCATCTACGCCGCCTGGTGGATCGCGATGCTGCTCTTCCTCGGCCCGCACACGGGAGGGCTGTTGATCGCCGTCGCCATCTACGGGCTCGTCCTGGGCGCGACCGCCGCGTTCTCAACCCGATGCCACCCGCTCGTCGCCGTCGGCGGCGCATTCTTCCTCGCCAGCGATACGCTGCTGGCGCTCCGCCTCTTCCTCCCCGACTCGCTCCCCGCCTGGAGCAATCCCGCGATCATGGCGACCTATACGATCGGGCAGGGACTGATCATCGCGGGCGCGCTGATCGCACTGAGAAAGCGAGATGCCTGATGGCTGATGCCGCACGGGTCGACAGCTGGCTCTGGGCGATCCGCGTCTACAAGACGCGTTCGGCCGCGACGACCGCATGCCGTGCGGGGCATGTGCGCGTCAACGGCGACAAGGTCAAGGCCGCGCAGCACATCCGGATCGGCGACGAACTGCGCGTGCGCATCGCGGGTTTCGACCGGATCCTCATCGTCCGCCAGCTGCTCGTCAAGCGCGTCGGCGCTCCCCTCGCCGCGTTGGCATATGAGGACCGCACCCCGGAGCGCGAGCCGCAAGCGGCACTCGGACTGCGAGATCGAGGGGCTGGCAGGCCCACGAAGCGCGAGCGGCGGGACATCGATCGGTTGCGCGGGCGCAGCGCAGAGGATGACGGTATATTCCACGGCTGACCCTGGATCTATCGAACATATCTTCTAAACTGGAGGCATGGCTCAGCGCACCGACCTCGACCTCGATCTCGAGGAGCGCTGCCGCCTGCTCGACGAGTGGGTCGACAAGCGACGTCGGATCGCTGCTCTCGAGGCTGAGTCCTACGCACTCCTCGTCGAGCGCATCGGCGTGCACGACAGCGACGTCTCCGAGAGCCCTCACCATCGCGATGCCATCTTCCGCTCGATGATCGCGGAGTACTCCGCGGCCGGGCACATCCCGAAGGGGTCGATCGAATACGCCTTCACCGACGCGCGCACCGTCTCCCGAGCACTCCCTGCCGTGCAGGCCTCGTTCGCCGCGGGCTCGATCAGTGCGCACCATGTCCGTGAGATCGTGCGCGCCGGCGAGGTCGTCGACGACGCCATCCGAGACGGCCGTGTGGAAGCCGCGACGATGGGGCTCTATGAGGCCGCAGTACTCGTGGTCGCCGAACACGACACTGCTTCGCGCACGAAGCCCCACGCCCGCAAGGTAGCGGCGGGCCTCGTGGGCGAGACCGTCGTCGAGACTCAGCGGCGCGCAGCAGCCGAACGCTGCGTCAGCGTCAAATCTGTCGGCGACGGTCTGGCCGCACTCACGGCGATTCTGCCCGAGTGGGTCGCCGTGGCGATCTCCGATCGGCTCACGCAGATGGCGCGGCAGATCACTCGCTCTCGCGACGAGCGAGAGCCTATCCTCGAGCCTCTCGACGACAGCGAGAACACGCTCCGCCTCTCCGACCTCGCCCCCGATGACCAGCGATACGACGCCTACTTCGAAGCCGGAGTCATCGCCGCCGACGGCACCTTCGTCGTCGACCCGCTCGCTGGCCTGATCGACCCGATGACCGATCCGACCAGCCCCGACATCGAGCATCTCTCCAGCGACATCCGCACTTTCGATCAGATCCGCGCCGACGTGCTCGCCGACCTGCTGCTCACCGCCGACCCGAGCGAAGCGAACGGCACCGGGCTCGAGAACATCTCGGCCCGCATCCAGGTCACCGTTGCCGCGAGCACTCTCGCCGGAGACGACGACCGACCAGCCGAACTCGACGGCCACGGACCGCTGGATCCCGATGTCGCCCGCGGGCTCGCAGGCCGCTGCAAAGGATGGGCGCGCCTGTTCCTCGCCGCGACCGGCCTGGTCACCGAGACCGACTCATACTCCCCCACAGAGCAGATGAAGCGCTTCCTTCGAGCGCGGGATGAGCACTGCAGGTTCCCCGGGTGCAGGATGCCGGTTCACCGATGCGAGATCGACCACAACCACGACCATGCGCGCGGTGGGCGGACACGCATCGACAACCTCAGCCATTTCTGCACAACGCACCACTCGCTCAAGCACCCCGACATCGATGAGAGGTATCGGTGGACTGCACGTCAGACGGCTGATGGGACGGTGACCTGGACGAGTCCGCTCGGCAGAAGCTACGCCGACCCACCGCGTCGACGCGTCATGTTCATCTGACCCCGGCTCGTTGCCCGTCACACGAGAAGCAGAGCACGAGAAGCAGAGCACGAGAAGCAGAGTGATGCGGGGCACACAACCGCCCAGCCGTCGCCTCACCCTCCCGAGGGCGCGAGCGCTTTCAGCACGATGTAGACGCCTGCGATGAGCGCAGCAGCAATGAGGAAGATCACGGCGAAGGCGACGACGGCTCCGATGACGAACACGATCATGAACAGTGCATTGAGAGCGGCGATGATGGCAGCGACTCGCAGTGCGCGCTTGGCTACCTCTCCCGGAGAAACGGTATCGACCGGCTGCTCACCGTTCGGGCTCAGAACCGCCCACGCACGGATCCGGGTCGCGCGCACGATCGCGATCACGAGAAGTGCCGCCGATATCCAGAAGGCGCTGAAGGCGATCACGTTATCAAGAGGAAAGAGCAGGAATCGCAGAGGGAAGTACCTGTCACCGCCGAACATGGCGAGGTGCACTGCGACTGTGCCGATGATCGCGGCGCCGATCCCGATCGCATCTCCCACTAGGTCGGTCGACGACGGTGACGGGGTACGACGCAGGCTCATCATGCCGCGTCGAACACACCGAGCAGCCACCCTGCGGACTGCACCTGCGACGCGCCCGCCGCAGTGACGCGACCCTGGAGCTCACGATCACTCGTCACCGCGACGACATGCTGCCCTGCTCGAACGCGACGCTCGACCTCGGTCACGATCGAGTCGTCACCGGCAGCATCCGCTTCGACCACAGACACCACCCCTGCCGGCAGCAGCTCAGTGGACTCGTCCGGGGCCGGTGCCGAGATGCCCCGCGCCTTCCCTTCCACGACCAGAGCGATCTCCGGGAACCACGTCGTTCCGCCGAGACCGAGTTCAGAAGCCGGCACAGCGAGCCCGTCCAAGCGCGAGGCGAGTCGCGTCGCGGCTCCGGCCCGGTCCTTCCACCACCCGTCCGGTACGGAACCGACGACATTCGCGCCGTCCACGACGAGAGCGGGACGTATGCGAAGCAGTTCCCGCAGGACGGGCCAGGCGCTGCCGAACCCGGGATGCAGTGGGCGCGACTCGACCTCATCCACCGGCACCCACTCGAGAGCCACGCTCTCAGGATCGCTGATGACGGGCTCGAACGGCCGCACCACGTCGGCGACCACGGTCGTGTACGACCAGATGTCCAGATCGAGGACGCTCGTGAACCGGGGGCGCACGGAACCGTCGGGAACACCCGCTTCTTCCTGCGCCTCGCGCACAGCCCCCGCGATCGCGTTCTCGTCGGCATGCAGCGCACCCCCGGGCAGACCCCAGGTGCCTCCGAAATGGCTCCACGAGACCCGGTGCTGCAGCAGGACCCCTCGCTCGGGGTCGAACGCCAGCAGACCGGCCGCGCCGAAGCGCCCCCAGTACTTCTCACCCGACGGCGCGATCACCCAGGCATCACCAGGATTCCGCGGCCCGTCCGGGCGACGAGGTTCACCGGCAGCGGGAGGTACGACAGTCACCCCTTCAGCCTGTCACAGCATCCGGGTATCGGCATCCGCGAGGGTCACACGCGGGAACAGCCAAGCTCGCAGGCTGCATGTCGTGGGCGTTCGCGCGCGGTGCCACGCAGCACGCGGGAACAGCCGTATCGGCAGATCGCACGTCCCTGGGCATTCAGGCGGAGGCCCGCAGACACAACTGTGCCCGCGCGGGTTCGCGCGGGCACAGTTGGCGTCTCGGATACGACTCAGCGCTGGCGCTTCTCGCGGACGCGCATGTTGATGACGATCGGGGTTCCATCGAACTCGTACAGCTCGCGGAGGCGACGCTGGATGAATCGGCGGTATCCCGGGTCGAGGAAGCCGGTCGTGAACAGCACGAACGTCGGCGGACGCGTCGACGCCTGGGTGCCGAACAGGATGCGCGGCTGCTTTCCTCCACGGAGCGGGTGCGGGTGCTCGGCGACGAGCTCGGCGAGGAAGGCGTTGAACTTGCCCGTCGGGATACGACGGTCCCAGTTCTCGAGAGCTGTCTCGAGCGCAGGCACCAGCTTGTCGAGGTGACGGCCGGTCTTGGCCGAGATGTTCACGCGCGGGGCCCAGGCGACGTGCGCCAGGTCCTGCTCGATCTCACGCTCGAGGTAGCGTCGGCGGTCGGCGTTCTCGAGGTCGTCGTCGTTCAGACGGTCCCACTTGTTGAATGCCAGCACGAGCGAGCGACCGGACTCGAGCACGAGATCGATGATCCGCACGTCCTGCTCGCTGATCGTCTCGGACACATCGAGGACGACCACGGCGACCTCGGCCTTCTCGAGAGCAGCCGAGGTGCGCAGCGACGCGTAGAAGTCCGCACCCTGCGCCATGTGCACGCGACGGCGGATGCCGGCGGTATCGACCAGACGCCACAGCTTGCCGCCGAGCTCGACGATCTCATCGACCGGGTCACGCGTCGTACCCGCGAGGTCGTTGACGACCACACGCTCCTCGCCCGCTGCCTTGTTGAGCAGCGAGGACTTGCCCACGTTCGGGCGACCGAGGATCGCGACGCGACGAGGTCCGCCGATCTCCGCCTTCGCGACCGCGGAGACATCAGGAAGCGTCTTCAGCAGAGCGTCGAGCAGGTCGGCGACTCCACGACCGTGGATGGCCGAGACCGGGTGCGGTTCGCCGAGTCCGAGGTTCCAGAGAGCCGCGGCCTCGGGCTCCTGACGGGCATCGTCGATCTTGTTGGCGACGAGGAAGACCGGCTTGCCGCTCTTGCGGAGCAGCTTCACGACGTGCTCGTCGGTCGACGTGGCACCGACCATCGCGTCGACGACGAACAGCACGACGTCGGCGAGATCGATCGCGACCTCGGCCTGAGCGGCGACGGAGCGGTCGATACCGCGCGCGTCGGGCTCCCAGCCGCCGGTGTCGACGAGCGAGAACCGACGGTCGGCCCATTCGGCCTTGTACGTCACGCGGTCGCGGGTCACACCGGGGGTGTCCTCGACGACGGCCTCACGGCGCCCGAGGATGCGGTTCACGAGCGCGGACTTGCCGACGTTCGGTCGACCGACGATCGCCACGACCGGCAGTGCGGGGAAGAACTGGATCCCGTCCTCGCCCATCGTGATCCCGGCGAGGAGCGCAGCATCCTCATCGTCCAGGTCGTAGTCGGCGAGACCTGCACGCAGCGTCTCGGCGCGCGCCTCGGCTAGCTGCTCGTCGAGCTGCTCCATCTTCTCGGCGAGCTGGTCGGGGCCGCCTTCGTATTCGTCGTCAGCCATGGTGTACTCCTCGGATTCGTTCGATCACCGTGAGGACGGCGTCGATGGTCTGTGGGAAATCGAGCTCCGTCGAATCGACGACCTCGACGCCCTCTGCGGCGTTCAGGAAGTCGACGACGGCGCTGTCGGATGCGTCGCGCTTGTGCAATGCGGCGGCGACGGCCTCGGCGTTCTCGCCGGCGAGCTCGCCGGCACGTCGTGCGGCGCGCACCTCGGGTGCCGCCGTGAGAAGGATGCGCACAGGCGCATCCGGGGCGACGACGGTCGTGATGTCCCGACCTTCGACGACGACGGCCGGGTACGGTGCATCGGCGACGAGGGAACGGAACAGACGATTGACCTGCTCGCGCACCTCTGGCACGCGTGCGACACCGCTCACGGCGCCGGAGACCGACGGCTCGCGGATCGCGTCGGTGACGTCCACGTCACCGACCTGCACTGTGCGGTCGTCGGGGTCGAGGCCCAGTCGCACCGGGAACTCGGCGACGGCGGCGAGGACGGCTTCGGCATCCGCCGTGTCCGCACCCCGGTCGAGAACATGCCAGGCGAGCGCACGATAGGCGGAACCGGTGTCGAGGTATCCGAATCCGAGCTTGCGAGCCACGGCCTTGGAGACGCTGGACTTGCCGGAGCCGGCCGGTCCGTCGATGGCGATGAAATCAGTCATTGGTGGTACCTGCAATCCGCCAGCCGCGTTCCTGGAGTCCGGTGATCGCGCCGTGCAGTGCAGCGGGGTCGACGCTGATCTCGGCGAGACCGAACTGCGCTCCCGGCGAGTGCTCGAGGCGGAGGTCCTCGACGTTCACGCCGAGCTCTCCGAGTTCACCGAACAGACGACCGAGCTGACCCGCGGTGTCGTCGATCATGACGACGAGAGACTCGAACCTCTGGTTCTGCCCGTGCTTGCCCGGCAGACGATCGACACCGTCGTTGCCCTGCCGGATGGTCTCGGCGACCACTCGCCGGGCACCGGGCGCCTCGGGGGCGCGCAGCGCATCCGACACCTCACGGAGATCGGCTGCCAGAGCGTCGAGAATCTCCACGACGGGCTCCGCGTTCGCACCGAGGATCTGCACCCAGAGCTCAGGAGCGGATGCCGCGATGCGTGTCGTGTCACGCACTCCCTGGCCCGACAGGCGCAACGCGCCCTCGTCGGCCACGGCGAGCCGTCCGGCGAGGAGGCTGGCGACCACCTGCGGAACGTGCGAGGTGAGAGCGACGGAGCGGTCGTGCTCCTCCGGGGTCATCTCGAGCGGCATCGCGCCGACGTCGAGGGCGAGGGCCTCGACGAGAGCGAGGTCTGCCGCCCTGGTGTCGGCATCGCGGCACACGACCCAGGGGCGACCGATGAAGAGGTCGGCGCGCGCGGAGATCGCCCCGCCGCGCTCGCGCCCGGCGAGCGGGTGCGAGCCGATGTAGCGGGTGATGTCGACACCGCGGTCGCGCAGGCTGCGGAAGGGTTCGAGCTTCACGCTCGCGACGTCGGTGACGACGGCATCAGGGAATCGGGCGAGTTCCGCCTCGATCACGTCGGCCGTGACATCAGGCGGCACGGCGACGACGATGAGCGTCGGTGCGTCGTCGTCGGCCACGGCACGACCTGCGCCGTAGTCGATCGCGAGACGCAGCTGTGCGGGTGAGGTGTCGGCGAGGACGACGTCGATGCCCTTGGCGCGGAGGGCGTGGCCGATGCTCGCACCGAGCAGACCGGCGCCGACGACACGCACGGTTCCAGAGAGCCTGGCCGCGATTCGCGGCGCGACAGCACTCCGGGCCCCCGTGGGCGCACTCGTCGTATCGGTCACTCGTTCTCCTGCTGCTCGCCTGGCGCCTCGGCGACACCGGAATCACGGCGCGACAGAGTCAAGAGCGCGCCCAGTTCGATTTTAGTCAGTTCGCGCGTCTTCCCAACCGGGAGGGTTCCCAGGTGCAGCGGGCCGAACTGCCGACGCACGAGCTCTGTGACAGGGTGGCCGACCGCGGCCAGCATCCGGCGCACGATCCGGTTGCGCCCCGAGTGCAGCGTCAGCTCCACGAGGCTCGACCCACGCGAGGTGTCGAGCAGGCGGGCCTTGTCTGCGGCGATGGGCCCGTCTTCGAGCTCGATCCCCTTGGTGAGCTTCGAGATCGTCTGCGCCGTCACCTCGCCCTCGACCTTGGCGATGTAGACCTTGGTGACACCGAACGACGGGTGCGCGAGCACGTGTGCGAGGTCGCCGTCGTTCGTGAGGACCAGCAGGCCGCTGGTCTCGGCATCCAGACGGCCGACGTTGTAGAGGCGCTCTTCATAGTCGTCGGTGAACTGACGCAGGTCGGGACGACCGTTCTCGTCACGCAGGCTGCTCACGACGCCGGTGGGCTTGTTGAGCATCACGTAGCGCTTCGACACATCGAGCTGCACGGCTGTGCCGTCGACGTCGATGAGGTCGTTCTCGGGGTCCACGCGTCGGCCGAGCTCGGTGACGGTCACGCCGTTGACACGGATGCGTCCTTCGACGATGTACTGCTCGATCACGCGCCGCGAGGCCACGCCCGCCGCTGACAGCACCTTCTGCAGGCGCACGCCCTCGGGTGTCTCGAAGCCGCTCATCGGATGGTCCCTTCGTTGAAACTGAAACTGAAACTCGGCGCAGAGGCCACGGGAACGGCCGCCGTCGCAACAGAGATCATCGGATGGCCCCTCTCGTCGAAGCCGCGACTCTGTGACGTACCGACCGCGTTCGATCCGATCGGATCGGATGACGTCATCGGATGGTCCCTTCGTCGAAGCCGTCGGCACCGTCGTCGAGCAGAGGAGAGATGGGGGGCAGCTCTTCGAGCGAGTTGATGCCCAGGTGCTGCAGGAGTGCGTCGCTGGTGCCGTAGTTGATCGCGCCGGTCTCGGAGTCCGCGAACAGCTCGGTGATGAGGCCGCGCGCGAGGAGCGTGCGCACCACGGAATCGACGTTCACCGCACGGATCGAGGCCACCTGGCTACGAGTGACCGGCTGCTTGTAGGCGATCACCGCGAGCGTCTCGAGCGCGGCCTGCGACAGCCGCGCCGGCGCCTGTCCACCGACGAACTCGGCGACCACGTCGTCGTGATCCTCGCGGACGTAGAGACGCCACCCGCCGCCGACCTCGCGGAGCTCGAAACCGCGGCGCGGTCCCTGTCCCTTGCCGTCGTAGTCGTCGACGAGCGTCTCGATCGTCTGCCGCACCGCAGCGACGGGCGAGCCGACCGCGGCCGCGAGAGCGACGAGCCCGATCGGCTCGTCGATGATCAGCAGGATCGCCTCGATCCTTTCGGAGAGAGGCGACTCGCGGACGACCTCGTCGGTCGGGGATTCTGTCAGGTCATCGGTCATAATCGGCTCCCAGAGATGCCAGAGTCTCGTCCGACCAGGAGTCGGCGGCCCAGCGCAGCGTCAGCTCGCCGAGCGGTTCGAGTTGTTCGAAGGAGAGCGCGGCATGACGGTACAGCTCCAGCACGGAGATGAAACGCGCGACGACGATCCCGGGCTCGGTCACACCCGCGACGAGCTCACGGAAGCTCACCGATTCGGCGGTGCGCAGCAGAGTCACCACGATCGCGGCCTGCTCCCGGATGCTGACGAGCGGCGCATGCAGATGGTCGAGCCCGACGTGCGGGATCTCCTTCGGCGCGAACGCCAGCAGAGCCAGAGCGGCGAAGTCGTCGGCGCTGAGTGACCAGACGAGCTCGGGGGTCTTCTTGCGATGCTTCTCGTCGAGACGCACGGCCCGCACATGGCGGCGGTCCTCTCGCTGCAGGCAGCGGGCGAACCATGACGCGACCTCCTTGAACGCGCGGTACTGCAGAAGACGCGCGAAGAGCAGATCGCGGGCTTCGAGCAGTGCGACAGCCTCGGCATCCACCAGCTCGCCCTGCGGAAGGAGACCGGCCACTTTCATGTCGAGCAGGGTCGCCGCGACCACCAGGAACTCGGAGGCCTGGTCGAGCTCCTCGTCGTCGTCGAGCTCTTTGAGGTAGGCGATGAACTCGTTCGTGACGGCGCTCAGCGACACCTCGGTGATGTCCATCTCATGCTTCGAGATCAGGTTCAACAGCAGGTCGAACGGACCATCGAAGTTCGTCAACGACACCCGGAATCCCGGGTCGGCTACCGGTGGATCGCTCAGATCGGCCGATACCGGCCCCTCGGCAGCCGTGGCTGCGGCCTCAGCCGCTGTGTCGGACGGCTCGACCTCAGGCGACAGCGCCACGGGCGACCAGCTCCCGCGCCAGCCGCAGGTATGCCTGGGCGGCGGCGTGCTCCGGAGCGAACTCGGTGATGGGCACACCGGACACCGATGCGTCGGGGAACTTCACCGTACGACCGATCACGGTCTCGAGCACGTCGTCGCCGAACGCCTCGACCACGCGCTCGAGCACCTCGCGCGAGTGGAGCGTGCGCGGGTCGTACATGGTGGCGAGGAGGCCGTCCATCGTGATCGACGGGTTCAGCCGGTCGCGCACCTTGTCGATGGTCTCGATCAGCAGGGCCACACCGCGCAGGGCGAAGAACTCGCACTCGAGCGGGATGATCACACCGTGCGCCGCGGTCAGCGCGTTGACGGTCAGCAGTCCGAGCGACGGCTGGCAGTCGATGAGGATGACGTCGTACTCCCCCGCCACCTGGCGCAGCACGCGGGCGAGGATCGTCTCGCGCGCGACCTCGTTGACGAGGTGCACCTCGGCGGCGGACAGGTCGATGTTGGCGGGCATCACGTCGAGGCCCTCGACGCCCGAGTGCACGATCGCGTCGTGCGCGTCGCGCTTGGTGTCGAGCAGCAGGTCGTAGATGGTCGGCACATCGTGCGTCTGGATGCCGAGGCCTGCCGACAGCGCACCCTGGGGGTCGAAGTCGACGGCGAGCACCTTGCGACCGTATTCGGCCAGTGCCGCGGCGAGGTTGATCGACGTCGTCGTCTTGCCGACGCCGCCCTTCTGGTTGCACAGGGCGATGATGCGAGCAGGACCGTGCGAGGCGAGCGGTTCCGGGGTCGCGAAGCCGTGATAGGGACGCCCGGTGGGTCCCATGGGTGTGTCGTCGGTCTTCGACGTCTTCGCCCTGGACTTCGCCGCGTTCTCAGCCACCGATTCTCCTGCTCCTTCGTGCTTGGTCGATTCTAGCGATCGCCCGGGGGGATCGACGCCTCAGCCCCGGCGATCCCGCGTTTTCGCCGCGCCGCCCGCGCGTGGCGGGTCAGCGTGCCCGGGGGTGGGAGGTCGCGTAGATGTCGCGCAGGGTGTCCACCGACACGTGCGTGTAGATCTGGGTCGTCGCCACCGATGCGTGTCCGAGCAGCTCCTGCACCACGCGCACGTCGGCGCCGCCCTGCAGCAGATGCGTCGCGAACGAGTGGCGCAGTGTGTGCGGCGAGACCTCCACGGTGATCTGCGCCTGCTCGGCCGCCGCACGGATCACGAGCCACGCACTCTGCCGAGACAGCGGGGCACCGCGCGCACCGAGGAACAGGCGGGCCGACGCTCGCCCCTTCGCCGCCAGCCCCGGCCGTACCCGCGTGAGGTACGCGTCCACCGCCGCACGGGCGAACGATCCGATCGGCACGATACGTTCCTTGGATCCCTTGCCCCGAAGCCGCAGGACGTCGCCGTGGGCGAGGTCGTCGACGTCGAGTCCCACCGCCTCTGACACCCGTGCACCGGTCGCGTAGAGCAGCTCGAGCAGAGCGCGGTCGCGGATGCCTATCGGCTCCTCGGCGCTCGGCGCTCCGAGGAGCCGCTCGACCTGGTCGATGGTCAGCGCCTTGGGCAGGCGTTGCGGAGCCTTGGGGGGACGCAGACGGCCGCTGGGGTCGTCGTCCTCGATGCCCTCGCGGGCGAGGAAGCGGTGCCACCCCCGCACGGATGACTGCAGCCGGGCGAGGCTCGTCGCGGCTGGCGCCGGTTCGGCGGAGGAGCGATCCGCGATGAAGCGCGCGACGACCGCCGGCGTGATCTCGGCGGTGTCCACGATGCCCTCGGAATCCAACCACTCCAGGTAGCCGCCGAGATCTCGGCGATAGGCCGAGATCGTGTGCTCACTCAGCCCGCGCTCGATCGTGACGTGGCGCAGATACGTGTCCAACGCACGGTCGAGCTGCATGCTCAGCTCCGGTCGCGCAGCCTCTGCGCGGCCGCGAGCACACCGATGCTGAGGATGCCGTTGCGCATACGGCCGTCGAGCACGGCACTGATCGCATCATCGAGCGGAACCCACTCGATGCGGATGTCGGCCTCTTCGTCCTCCCGAGCGTGCGCGGACGGCGCCGCCGAGATGCCCGTCGCGAGGAAGATGTGGATCACCTCGTCGTTGCCGCCGGGGGTCGTCCACGACGACACGAGGGGCTCCCAGTCCGCGGCGACCAGGTCAGCCTCCTCGGCGAGCTCGCGGCGAGCAGCCTCGACGGGCTCCTCCCCCGGCACGTCGAGCAGGCCGGCAGGCAGCTCCCAGTCGCGGTGACGGATCGGATGCCGATACTGCTGGATCAGCAGCACGCGCCCGTCGTCGTCGAGCGCGAGGATCGCGACGGCGCCGGTGTGCGCGACGTACTGACGACGGATCTCTCCGTCGCCGTAGCGGACGCGGTCGTCGCGCACGTCCCAGACGACGCCCTCGAACCCGACCTCACTGTGGAGGACCTCGGGTTCGAAGGGCTCGTCCCGCAGTGCCTCGAGATCAGGCATCGGCTTCGCCGAACTCAGGCATCGGCTTCCACGTCGAACAGCTCGCTCGACCGGTGACGCTCGATCGCGGCTCCGACCAGACCACGGAACAGCGGGTGCGGGTCGGTCGGACGCGAGCGGAGCTCGGGGTGGGCCTGCGTGGCGATGTAGTACGGGTGGACGTCGCGCGGAAGCTCGACGTACTCGACGAGGTCGAGCTCGGGGTTCAGCCCCGAGAACACGAGACCGGCCTCGGACAGACGCGTGCGGTACGCGTTGTTGACCTCATAGCGGTGGCGGTGGCGCTCAGAGGCCTCCGGGGTGCCGTACAGCTCGCGCGCCAGCGACCCCTCGGCGAGTGCGGCCTGGTAGAGGCCGAGGCGCATGGTCCCACCCAGGTCGCCCCCGTCGAGGATCTCGACCTGCTCGGCCATCGTCGCGATGACGGGCTCGGTGGTCTCGGGGTCGAACTCGCTCGAGGATGCTCCGGCGATGCCGGCCACGTCGCGGGCGTACTCGATGACCATGCACTGAAGGCCGAGGCAGAGGCCGAGTGTGGGGATGCCCTGCTCGCGTGCGAACTTCAGCGCGCCCAGCTTGCCCTCGATGCCGCGGATGCCGAATCCACCGGGAACGCAGATGCCGTCGAGCGCGGCGAGCTGCTCCTGCGCGCCCTCGGGGGTCTCGCAGCGGTCCGAGGGGATCCAGCGGATGTTGACCTTGGTCTCCTGGGCGAACCCGCCGGCCTTGAGGGCCTCGGTGACCGAGAGGTAGGCGTCGGGCAGGTCGATGTACTTGCCGACCAGGCCGATCGTCACCTCATGCTTGGGGTTATGCACCGCGTGCAGCACCTTGCTCCAGCGCGACCAGTCGACCTCGTCCGCGGCCTTCTGATCGAGGCCGAGACGACGGACGATGTACGTGTCGAGTCCCTGATCGTTGAGCGTCGACGGAATGTCGTAGATGCTCGGCAGGTCGACGGTGTTGATGACGCCCTCGGCGTCGACGTCGCACATGAGCGCGATCTTGTTGCGGTTGCTCTCGCTGACCGGACGGTCGCTGCGCAGCACGAGTGCGTCGGGCTGGATGCCGACCTGGCGGAGGGCTGCGACCGAGTGCTGGGTGGGCTTGGTCTTCTGCTCGCCGGACGCGCCCATGAAGGGCACGAGCGACACGTGCACGAAGAACACGCTGTCGCGACCGAGTTCGTGACGGAGCTGACGTGCCGCCTCGAGGAACGGCTGCGACTCGATGTCACCGACCGTGCCGCCGACTTCGGTGATGATGACGTCGGGACGGGGGTCCTCGGTCGCCTGCAGACGCATGCGTCGCTTGATCTCGTCGGTGATGTGCGGGATGACCTGCACGGTGTCGCCGAGGTACTCGCCGCGGCGCTCGCGGGCGATGACCTGCGAGTAGATCTGGCCGGTCGTGACGTTGGCGGCCTGCGACAGGTTGATGTCGAGGAAGCGCTCGTAGTGCCCGATGTCGAGATCGGTCTCGGCGCCGTCGTCCGTGACGAAGACCTCACCGTGCTGGAACGGGTTCATCGTGCCCGGATCGACGTTGAGGTACGGGTCGAGCTTCTGCATGACGACGCGGAGTCCGCGTGCCGTCAGAAGGTTTCCGAGGCTTGCGGCAGTGAGCCCCTTACCCAAAGACGAAACGACACCACCCGTCACAAAGATGTGCTTGGTCGTGTCGTTCTTGGGCCCCGCAGAAGAAGAGTTCATCACGGGCTTCGATCCTATCAGTCAGTGGAGGTGCCGAGGGTGAGAAGTTCCCGAGCGTGGGTGATCGCGGCGTCCGAATCGGTCAGTCCGGAGAGCAGTCGGGCCATCTCGGCCTCGCGCTCCTCCCCCTCCAGACGGCGGACGCTGGACGCTGTGACCGCGCCATCATGGGATTTGACGACCGAAAGGTGGTTCGTGGCGAACGCTGCGACCTGCGCGAGATGCGTCACCGCGATGACCTGCGACTTCTCGGCGAGTCGGGCGAGTCGTCGCCCGACTTCGATCGCCGCAGCCCCGCCGATGCCGGCATCGACCTCGTCGAACACGAAGGTCGGCACCGGGTCGGTTCCGGCGATCACGACCTCGATCGCGAGCATCACACGGGAGAGCTCTCCTCCGGACGCCCCCTTGCCGACCGAGCGCGGCTCGGCTCCGGGATGCGGAGCGAGCAGGATCGCGACGTCATCGCGTCCGTGCGCGCTCTCGGCGCCCGGCGTGACGGCGACCTCGAGTCGGGCGTCCGGCATCGCGAGCGCGTGCAGCTCATCGCTCACAGCGACGCCGAGCTTCGCGGCGGCCGCCGTGCGCTCGGCGGTGAGCGCAGCGGCATGGGCGTCGAGTTCGGTGCGAGCGGTGTCGCGTTCCGCCTCGAGCCGATCAAGCCGTTCGCCGTCGTCGTCGAGCTCGGCGAGTCGAGCGGAACCGGTCTGCCACAGCTGCAGAGCCTCATCCAGCGAGCCATGGGCGCGGATCAGAGTGCCGAGCGCGGCACGGCGCTCCTCGACCGCGGCGAGCTCATGCGGGCCGGTCTCGTCGAGATCGGCGAGATAGGCGGACAGCTGGCCTGCGACATCGGCGATGCGATAGCCGATGTCTGCGAGACCGGCGGAGATCTCGGTGAGAGACGCGTCGGAGACGCGCTCGAGCGACCGACGCGCTTCGGCGATCAGAGCGGAGGCATCGGGTTCGCCCTCTTCGTTCGACAGCGCGCTGTGCGCCAGGGATGCGGCGAGCCTGAGCTCCTCCGCATTCGCCAGGCGTTCGGCCCGGGCGGACAGCTCGACATCCTCGCCGGGCTCGGGAGCTGCGGCCTCGATCAGGGCGAGGGCCTCGCGCAGACGCGCGGCCTCTTCGGCGCGCCGATACCGGTTCTCGGTGATGTCGGTGATCTCGGCGTCGAGCTCGCGCCAGCGCGCGAACGACGAGGAGTAGGCCTCGAGCGCGGTGGCGATCGAGGCACCTCCGAAGCGGTCGAGAGCATCCCGCTGAGCCGCGGATGACCGCAGTCGAAGCTGCTCGGACTGTCCGTGGACGACGACGAGCTCCTCGGCGAGGGCGGAGAGCACCCCGGCGGGCGCTGCGCGGCCTCCGACGCTCGCACGGCTGCGCCCTTCGGCGCTGAGCGTGCGCGATACGTACAGCTCGGCAGCACCCGCTCCAGCGGGCTCCAGCTCTCCCCCGGCCTCCGCCACGATGTCGGCCACGTCGCCGGTCTCGGGGACGATCCAGACTCCGGCGACCGACGCCTGCGTCGCTCCGGCTCGTACCGCACCGGAATCCGCACGCTGTCCGAGCAGCAGCCCGAGGCCCGTCACCACCATGGTCTTGCCCGCACCGGTCTCGCCGGTGATCGCGGTGAACCCCGCGCCGAGAGGCAGCACGGCGTCGGCGATCACGCCGAGCCCCTGCATCCGCATCTCCTCGATCATGCGGTCGGCCCCTGTCCTCGCCAGCCTGCGACCGGCAACTGGAACTTGCGCACCAACCGGTTCGTGAACGCGGTGGGGTGCAGGCGTGCGAGCCGCACGGGGCGGGACGAGCGTCGCACCACGACGCGCGCGCCCGGCGGGAGATCGTGCGATCGTCGTCCGTCGCACCAGAGGATGCCGGCGCCCGAGGTTCCTTCGAGCATCTCGATCGCCACTGCCGCATCCGGGCTCACGACGAGTGGTTTCGCGAACAGTGCGTGGGCCGAGAGCGGCACGACGGCGATCGCCTCGACGCTGGGCCAGATGACGGGGCCTCCTGCCGAGAAGTTGTAGGCGGTCGACCCGGTCGGGGTCGACACGACCATGCCGTCGCAGCCGAAGCTCGAGAGCGGTAGTCCGTCGATCTCGAGCACGACCTCGATCATGCGCTCACGGCTGGCCTTCTCGACCGTCGCCTCGTTCAAGGCGAAGGTCTCGTACACGACCGTGCCGTCGGCGTCCTTGACCCGTACGGACAGAGCCAGCCGATCCTCGACCTCATAGTCGCGGTCGATGACGCGGCGCACGGCAGCATCCATGTGGTCCCGATCGATCTCGGCGAGGAACCCGACGTGGCCCATGTTGATGCCGAGCACCGGTGCCGCACATCCTCGCACGAGCTCTGCGGCGCGGAGTATCGTGCCGTCGCCTCCGAGGACGATGGCGAGTTCGAGTTCCTCCTGCTGCACAGTCTCGCCGAGCACGTCGACGTCGGCGAAGCGCGGGTCGACCGCCCGCAGGTCGACGCTGTCGTCGGCCGCGAGCACGGGACGCGCACCGGCGCCGCGGAGTTCATCGATCACCTTCCGGGCTGCGTCGACTGTGTCTTCGCGCCCGGCGTGGGCGACGACCAGGATGTTGCGCTCGTTCATCGTCTCCCTGCCAGTGTGTTGATGCGATCCGACCATTCTGACGGATCGCTTCCGCGCCGCGGCGCGAGGTGCAGAAGGTACTCCGAGTTGCCGTGCGTCCCCAGGATCGGAGAGGGAAAGATGCCGAGCATCCCGAGCCCTGCGTCGAATGCGCTCCACGCCGTGCGGGCCACGGCATCGGCGCGGGTCGCGGGGTCGGTGACGAGCCCGCCGCGCACCGCCGTGCGCCCGACCTCGAACTGCGGTTTCACCAGCAGCACGATGTCGGCCGTGGGCGCGGCGACACCCGCGACTGCGGGAAGGACGAGTTCGAGGGAGATGAAGGAGAGATCTCCGACGATCAGGTCGGGAGCCTCGTTCTCACCTGTGACGTCCTTCAGGTTCTCCTGCGTCATGTGACGGACGTTGTAACCCTCGACGAGCACGACTGCCGGGTCGGCGGCGATGGACGACGCCATCTGGTCGTGGCCGACGTCGACAGCGAGAACCCGACGTGCTCCGCGCTCACGGAGCACCTGGGTGAATCCGCCCGTGGAGGCTCCCATGTCGAGCGCGAGGCGTCCTTCGACAGGGATCGCGAAGCCGTCGAGTGCGGCGATCAGCTTGTGAGCCGCCCGGCCGACGTAGTGATCGGTCGCGGCGACGGTGATCTCGGCGGAGTCCGCGACGGGCGTCGACGCCTTCACGACCGGTCGCCCGTCGATGCTCACCACGCCCTCTGCGATCAGAGTGGCGGCATGGGTGCGCGAACGGGCGAGTCCTCGCGCGGCGAGGGCGGCATCGAGTCGCGTCATCGGGCGCCCGGTGCGTCGCGCTGATCGAGCTTCGCGCCGCTGTCGAGGCGGCGGGAGAGTTCGTCATGCAGCCCGGAGTATGCGCCCGCGCGGGCAGCGAGAGGCTGCCCCTCGATCAGGCGCAGGCGACTCCACAGACCGTCGGTCGGTGCGTTCGTCGTCTGTTCGCTCACAGTTCCACTTTACGCGGCGGGCCGACTGGTCGGCGGAGCCACGGCGACGGGAGCCACCTGGCCCACGCCAGCACCGATCAGGGACGGTGGAACGGGTCGTCGTAGAGGCGCTCGGGTACGTGAAGCACGAACACCGGAGTTCCGGATGCCCAGATCGCGGCCGCGCCGGCACGCAGCAGGTCGATCTGCGAGTCGCCCGCGGCGACGATCTCGACATCAGCTCCTGTGACGCGGACGGACGCACCGTTGACCGAATGGATGCCGTCCTTCGACGTGACCTCCGGATACGGCTCATGCAGTTCCCGGAGGTCACTGAGGATGTACGTCGGTCGGGATCCTTCAGGAGCCGCGAGCACGTGCTTGGGTCGGTCGATGCCCGTGAGCACGAGCGCGGAGTCGATACCTGCGCGGACGGCACCGAGGATGTCGGTGTCGAGGCGGTCTCCGATGAACAGGGGCTTCTTCGCGCCGAAACGCTCCGTCGCTTCTTCGAAGATCGGGGTCTCGGGCTTTCCTGCGACCGTCGCGAGACGACCGATGGCCGTGTGCACGGCCGACACGAGCGTGCCGTTGCCGGGGGCGACGCCACGTTCACGCGGGATCGTCCAGTCGGTGTTGGTGGCGATCCAGGGGATGCCACCGTCCTCTTCGGGCACCTTCAGCGCGAAGGCGGCCTCAGCCAGATCGGTCCATGCGACTTCGGGAGCGAAGCCCTGCACGACGGCGTCGGGTGCATCCTCCGCGCTGCGGGTCACCGTGTAGCCGGCCTTCTCCGCTTCATCGACGAGTCCTGCTCCCCCGACGATCAGCAGCTTCGCCGGAGGCGGGACGATCCCGGCGAGCAGGCGCATCGCCGCCTGCGGGCTGGTGATCACATCGGCGGGAGCGACGTCGAGGCCGAGGCTGCTCAGGTGCTCGGCGACCGAGGCGTCCGTGCGCGACGCGTTGTTCGTGATGTACCCGAGCCGTGCGAACGCCGCGGCGGCGTTGAGGCTCTCCACCGCGTACGGAAGCGCGCCCGGACCCGCGTAGACGACACCGTCGAGGTCGGCCAGCACGGCATCCACCCCGTCGAGAGGCGTCCGAAGCGCAGGCTTCTTCGAGAACAACCCCACTACGCCTCCTCGGAGGAGTCCGCTGCGGAGCGCTTCTCGTCATCCGGGGCGGAGTCGGAGTCGTCGGACTCGTGCTCGACGTCGTCTTCGCCGAGAAGCTCGCGCACCTCGTCGTCGATCGACGGCTCGGGCTCGATGTCTGCGTCTGCGTCTGCGTCGGCGTCGGCGTCTGCATCTGCCGTGACGGCGTCAGCCGCATCAGCGTGAGTGTCCTCAGCGACGGGCTGCTCAGCGTGGTCCTCGTCGTCGAAGTCGCCCTCGATGAGGCCGTCCTCGATGATGATCTCCTCATCGCCGGCCTCGTCGACTCCGAGGGCTTCGGCAGCGACCTCGGCGCGGTGCGCCCAGAACTCGGCTTCGTCGGTGCGTCCCAGATCTTCGAGAACGGCGGCGCGAGCGGCGAAGAGCGCGGGGCTCCATTCGAACGCGCGGTCCGGGTCGAGTTCGGGGATCTCGAGCTCGCCGAGTGCGAGTTCCAGATCGCCCTGGTCGAGACGTGCGCCCGACATGGCGATCGCGAGTGAGACGCGGACAGGGGTGGTGAGAGCGGAACGGTCGATCGCGCGGCCGGTCTCGAGCGCGCGGTCGGGGCGACCGATCCCGCGCTCGCTGTCGACCATGAGGGCGATCTGATCGTCCTTGCCGGAGATACGACGGTACGTGCGCAGCTCACGGAGAGCGAGAGCGAAGTCCTCCGTCGCATAGGCCGTGATGCCGAGGGTCTCGCGGACGATCGCGATACGCCCTGCGCGACGCGACGCCGCGAGGGCGTGCTCGTGGGCGAGCGCAGGGTCTTCGTCGATGAGACGGGATGCCATGGCCAGGTGACGCGCGACGAGGTCGGCGTTCTCCTTGCTCAGCGTCTTCAGCTCGTTGCGAGCAGAGGTGTGCAGGTCGCGCGCAGTGACCTCATCGGGGATGTGCGGGTCGTTGAACCGCGGACGGTCGCCATCGGCCTGTACGGGACGTTCGCGACCCGCTCCCCCGCGCTGCGGATACGAGCGAGACGAGTCACGGTCCTGGCGGGGCGCGCGGTCGTCGCGGTTGTAACCACCGGTGCGGGGGGCTCCGCCATCACGGTTGTCACGGTTGTGGCCGCCGGTGCGGGGGGCTCCACCGTCGCGGTTGTCACGGTTGTAGCCGCCGGTGCGGGGAGCGCCACCGTCGCGGTTGTCACGGTTGTAACCGCCCGAGCGAGGGGCGCCACCGTCGCGGTTGTCACGGTTGTAACCACCGGTGCGAGGAGCACCACCGTCACGGTTGTACCCGCCGGAGCGAGGCGCGCCACCGTCACGGTTGTCGCGGTTGTAACCACCGGAGCGAGGCGCACCACCATCGCGGTTGTAACCACCGGAGCGAGGCGCGCCACCGTCACGGTTGTCACGGTTGTAACCACCGGAGCGAGGCGCACCACCGTCGCGGTTGTCACGGTTGTAACCACCGGTGCGAGGCGCACCGCCATCACGGTTGTACCCGCCGGTGCGAGGGGCTCCACCGTCACGGTTGTACCCGCCGGAGCGAGGGGCTCCACCGTCACGGTTGTACCCACCCGTGCGAGGCGCACCACCATCACGGATGTCACGGTTGTAACCACCGGTGCGAGGCGCACCGCCATCGCGGTTGTCACGGTTGTAACCACCGGTGCGAGGCGCACCACCGTCACGGTTGTCACGGTTGTAACCACCGGTGCGAGGAGCACCACCATCACGGATGTCACGGTTGTAACCACCGGTGCGAGGAGCACCACCGTCGCGGTTGTCGCGGTTGTAACCACCGGAGCGAGGAGCACCGCCATCTCGGTTGTACCCGCCGGAGCGAGGGGCTCCGCCATCTCGGTTGTACCCGCCGGAGCGAGGGGCTCCACCATCACGGTTGTACCCGCCGGAGCGAGGGGCTCCACCGTCACGGTTGTCGCGGTTGTACCCACCAGTGCGAGGAGCACCACCGTCACGGTTGTCACGGTTGTAACCACCGGTGCGACGAGCACCACCATCACGGTTGTAGCCACCCGTGCGAGGAGCACCACCATCACGGTTATCGCGGTTGTAGCCGCCCGTGCGCGGGGCTCCGCCATCACGGTTGTCGCGGTTGTAACCACCCGAAGGAGGAGCGTCATCACGGCGAGGGCCGCTGCTGCGGTTCTGGTCGGGGCGTCCACCGGAAGGACGGTGACCGCGCGATCCATTGTCGTCGTTGCGACGCGGACGGCGCTCTTGGTCTTCCGGCATGATGCTCCCTGTTCTAGATGTTGTTAACGCAAAATGGCCACCCAACGATGGGTGGCCATTTGCTTAAAAGAAGTCCGGCGGTGTCCTACTCTCCCACAAGGTCCCCCCTGCAGTACCATCGGCGCTGTGAGGCTTAGCTTCCGGGTTCGGAATGTAACCGGGCGTTTCCCTCACGCTATGGCCGCCGAAACACTATAGATGTTTCAATCAAAACACATAACAAAGTCATTGTCATGCGGTTCTCGACCGTACATCGAGAACCACTCAGTGGACGCGTAGCACCAACAAACGGTGTGTTATCAAGTCATCGGCTTATTAGTACCAGTCAGCTGCATGCATTACTGCACTTCCACATCTGGCCTATCAACCCAGTAGTCTGGCTGGGAGCCTCTCACCCGAAGGTATGGAAATCTCATCTTGAGGCCGGCTTCCCGCTTAGATGCTTTCAGCGGTTATCCATCCCGAACGTAGCTAATCAGCGGTGCTCCTGGCGGAACAACTGACACACCAGAGGTTCGTCCAACCCGGTCCTCTCGTACTAGGGTCAGATCCTCTCAAATTTCCTACGCGCGCAGCGGATAGGGACCGAACTGTCTCACGACGTTCTAAACCCAGCTCGCGTACCGCTTTAATGGGCGAACAGCCCAACCCTTGGGACCTACTCCAGCCCCAGGATGCGACGAGCCGACATCGAGGTGCCAAACCATGCCGTCGATATGGACTCTTGGGCAAGATCAGCCTGTTATCCCCGAGGTACCTTTTATCCGTTGAGCGACAGCGCTTCCACAAGCCACTGCCGGATCACTAGTCCCGACTTTCGTCCCTGCTCGACCTGTCAGTCTCACAGTCAAGCTCCCTTGTGCACTTACACTCGACACCTGATTGCCAACCAGGTTGAGGGAACCTTTGGGCGCCTCCGTTACTTTTTGGGAGGCAACCGCCCCAGTTAAACTACCCACCAGGCACTGTCCCTGAACCGGATTACGGTTCGAAGTTAGATATCCAGAGTGACCAGAGTGGTATTTCAACAATGACTCCACATGAACTGGCGTCCATGCTTCACAGTCTCCCACCTATCCTACACAAGCCACACCGAACACCAATACCAAGCTGTAGTAAAGGTCACGGGGTCTTTCCGTCCTGCTGCGCGTAACGAGCATCTTTACTCGTAATGCAATTTCGCCGAGTTCGCGGTTGAGACAGTTGGGAAGTCGTTACGCCATTCGTGCAGGTCGGAACTTACCCGACAAGGAATTTCGCTACCTTAGGATGGTTATAGTTACCACCGCCGTTTACTGGGGCTTAAATTCTCAGCTTCGCCTTGCGGCTAACCGGTCCTCTTAACCTTCCAGCACCGGGCAGGCGTCAGTCCGTATACATCGTCTTGCGACTTGGCACGGACCTGTGTTTTTAGTAAACAGTCGCTACCCACTAGTCTCTGCGGCCTCCAAACGCTTTCGGAGCAAGTCCTAATACGTCGAAGGCCCCCCTTCTCCCGAAGTTACGGGGGCATTTTGCCGAGTTCCTTAACCACGATTCTCTCGATCTCCTTGGTATTCTCTACCTGACCACCTGAGTCGGTTTGGGGTACGGGCGGCTTGAACCTCGCGTCGATGCTTTTCTTGGCAGCATAGGATCACCCACTTTTTATTCGCATCGTGTCTCAGCCTATGTGAGTCGCGGATTTGCCTACGACTCGGCCTACGCACTTGCACCGGGACAACCATCGCCCGGCTGGGCTACCTTCCTGCGTCACACCTGTTAATACGCTAACCGCACCAGAATGGGGTCGTGCGCTAGGCCCAGAGCGTCACCCCGAAGGGATCAGTCACTGGGATTCAGACACTTAGCACTACTGGATTAGCTTGGGCGGTTCTTCGCCGGTACGGGAATATCAACCCGTTGTCCATCGACTACGCCTGTCGGCCTCGCCTTAGGTCCCGACTTACCCAGGGAAGATTAGCTTGACCCTGGAACCCTTGGTCTTTCGGAGGACGTGTTTCTCACACGTCTTTCGCTACTCATGCCTGCATTCTCACTCGTGTAGCCTCCACGGCTGGTTTACACCGCCGCTTCGCTGGCCACACGACGCTCTCCTACCCATCAACACGGCTGGACCACGAAGGCCTACCAATAATGTCAATGCCACAACTTCGGTGGCGTGCTTGAGCCCCGTTACATTGTCGGCGCGGAATCACTTGACCAGTGAGCTATTACGCACTCTTTCAAGGGTGGCTGCTTCTAAGCCAACCTCCTGGTTGTCAAGGCAACTCCACATCCTTTCCCACTTAGCACGCGCTTTGGGACCTTAGTTGGTGGTCTGGGTTGTTTCCCTCTCGACTATGAAGCTTATCCCCCACAGTCTCACTGCTGCGCTCTCACTTACCGGCATTCGGAGTTTGGCTGACGTCAGTAACCTTGTAGGGCCCATCGGCCATCCAGTAGCTCTACCTCCGGCAAGAAACACGCAACGCTGCACCTAAATGCATTTCGGAGAGAACCAGCTATCACGAAGTTTGATTGGCCTTTCACCCCTATCCACAGCTCATCCCCTCAGTTTTCAACCTAAGTGGGTTCGGTCCTCCACGACGTCTTACCGTCGCTTCAACCTGGCCATGGATAGATCACTTCGCTTCGGGTCTAGGACATGCGACTGAATCGCCCTATTCAGACTCGCTTTCGCTACGGCTACCCCACACGGGTTAACCTCGCCACATATCGCTAACTCGCAGGCTCATTCTTCAAAAGGCACGCTGTCACAGCTACTAAGGCTGCTCCAACGGTTTGTAAGCAAACGGTTTCAGGTACTATTTCACTCCCCTCCCGGGGTACTTTTCACCTTTCCCTCACGGTACTTGTCCGCTATCGGTCATCTGGGAGTATTTAGGCTTATCAGGTGGTCCTGACAGATTCACACGGGATTTCACGGGCCCCGTGCTACTTGGGATACTCTTCGCGCCACGGTTGGCATTTCGACTACGGGGTTGGCACCCTCTATGACCGGCCTTTCAAGACCGTTCGTCTATACCATCGTGTAACGCCGCCATCTCGGCAGAGATGACTGAAAAGTCCCACAACCCCCAACGTGCAACGCCTGCCGGCTATCACACACGCTAGGTTTAGCCTGTTCCGGTTTCGCTCGCCACTACTAACGGAATCGCGGTTGCTTTCTCTTCCTGTGGGTACTGAGATGTTTCACTTCCCCACGTTCCCTCTACCCGCCCTATATATTCAGGCGGGAGTCACTAGGTCGGCACGCCGCCCAGCGGGGTTTCCCCATTCGGACACCCTCGGATCAAAACTTGCTTATCAGTTCCCCGAGGCTTATCGCAGATTGCTACGTCCTTCTTCGGCTCCAGATGCCAAGGCATCCACCGTTTGCTCTTAAAGACTTGAAATCACATGAGTTTGAATCAGAATCGACACCAGACTCGAAAGCCTGGCATGAAATTGACTAATGATCTTTAAGATCATCTTGTGCAACCGACCGAAGCCGGCTGCAAGATGCTCGCGTCCACTGTGTAGTTCTCAAAGTACGGGCGGTACCCCTTCTCGCAACCCCACACAGGGGAAACAACAAGAGGCCCAGAGGTACGAAAACGATCCGAAGATCGCATCCGGTCCCTCAGGACCCAACAGCGTGCAGACACCGGCCCCCTCACCCAGACCTTTCCAACAACCGAAGTTGCGTACTAGCTCCGAGATCAGATCTCGATGTCATGTCAAATGTTCCACCCATGAGCTCCCAGCGAAGAACGTATGCCTTCGATCTGGGTTCTGGACTCCGAAGAGTCAGATGCTCCTTAGAAAGGAGGTGATCCAGCCGCACCTTCCGGTACGGCTACCTTGTTACGACTTAGTCCTAATTACCGATCCCACCTTCGACGGCTCCCTCCACAAGGGTTAGGCCACCGGCTTCAGGTGTTACCGACTTTCATGACTTGACGGGCGGTGTGTACAAGACCCGGGAACGTATTCACCGCAGCGTTGCTGATCTGCGATTACTAGCGACTCCGACTTCATGAGGTCGAGTTGCAGACCTCAATCCGAACTGGGACCGGCTTTTTGGGATTCGCTCCACCTCGCGGTATTGCAGCCCTTTGTACCGGCCATTGTAGCATGCGTGAAGCCCAAGACATAAGGGGCATGATGATTTGACGTCATCCCCACCTTCCTCCGAGTTGACCCCGGCAGTATCCCATGAGTTCCCACCATTACGTGCTGGCAACATAGAACGAGGGTTGCGCTCGTTGCGGGACTTAACCCAACATCTCACGACACGAGCTGACGACAACCATGCACCACCTGTTTACGAGTGTCCAAAGAGTTGACCATTTCTGGCCCGTTCTCGTATATGTCAAGCCTTGGTAAGGTTCTTCGCGTTGCATCGAATTAATCCGCATGCTCCGCCGCTTGTGCGGGTCCCCGTCAATTCCTTTGAGTTTTAGCCTTGCGGCCGTACTCCCCAGGCGGGGAACTTAATGCGTTAGCTGCGTCACGGAATCCGTGGAATGGACCCCACAACTAGTTCCCAACGTTTACGGGGTGGACTACCAGGGTATCTAAGCCTGTTTGCTCCCCACCCTTTCGCTCCTCAGCGTCAGTTACGGCCCAGAGATCTGCCTTCGCCATCGGTGTTCCTCCTGATATCTGCGCATTCCACCGCTACACCAGGAATTCCAATCTCCCCTACCGCACTCTAGTCTGCCCGTACCCACTGCAGGCCGGAGGTTGAGCCTCCGGATTTCACAGCAGACGCGACAAACCGCCTACGAGCTCTTTACGCCCAATAATTCCGGATAACGCTTGCGCCCTACGTATTACCGCGGCTGCTGGCACGTAGTTAGCCGGCGCTTTTTCTGCAGGTACCGTCACTTTCGCTTCTTCCCTGCTAAAAGAGGTTTACAACCCGAAGGCCGTCATCCCTCACGCGGCGTTGCTGCATCAGGCTTGCGCCCATTGTGCAATATTCCCCACTGCTGCCTCCCGTAGGAGTCTGGGCCGTGTCTCAGTCCCAGTGTGGCCGGTCACCCTCTCAGGCCGGCTACCCGTCGACGCCTTGGTGAGCCATTACCTCACCAACAAGCTGATAGGCCGCGAGCCCATCCCCAACCAATAAATCTTTCCAGTAACTGACCATGCGGTCGCTACTCGTATCCAGTATTAGACGCCGTTTCCAGCGCTTATCCCAGAGTCAGGGGCAGGTTGCTCACGTGTTACTCACCCGTTCGCCACTGATCCACCCAGCAAGCTGGGCTTCACCGTTCGACTTGCATGTGTTAAGCACGCCGCCAGCGTTCATCCTGAGCCAGGATCAAACTCTCCGTAAAAAAGAAATGCATACGACACCGGGAAAACGGTGACGCAGCGAGTTTGATGCTGACCAAAGAGACAAATTCATTGCTGACTTCATCCGAATGCCAACCCCACAAGGAGGTTGGTCTTTGATCCAAAGGAATCTCATCCAGCCGAAGCTGAATCGAGGTTATTTGGCATTTGACAAGTGCACGCTGTTGAGTTCTCAAGGATCGGATGCTCCCACGACCCAGTCATCACAACCAGGCCCGAAGGGCAACTTCTCTATCTTAGCCACCCTGACTCGCTTGTCAAATCAGCGCGCCGTGCAGATCTTGGATCCGCTGCGCAGCTGGTGACAGCCGCAGAAGGGGTGGATCTCCCATCCTAGACGCAGGCGTCTGTTCTCACAAGTGAGTGGGTGGGAGGTGGTTCTCCGCTTGAGGGGGGTGAAGCTCTTGGCTCCTCCGCTTCCCTGTGGGGCGAACAAGTAATAAGTTACGTGGGTTCCGGGGTTCTGGCAAATCGGGGCACCACCCCCGGGCGTGTCGCAGATGCTCCTCGCCGGGAATTCCCCAGTCCAGAGGCCGTTATCTCATCGGATCGGCTTCACGAGTACGATCGCAGCGTGACTCCGCCCTCGATTTCCTCCCCCTCGACAGCCCTGGTGAAGCGGGTGTTCTCCGAGCTCGGCACGACGGACGGCACGGCGGACTTCGACGCTGTGCCCCCGCACCCCGTCCCCCTCCCCTCGCGTCTGTCCACCGCGGATCTCGCGTGGGCGAGCGTGCGCGCTGTCGGCCTGGTGGCCGGCATCCGCGAACTCCCCGACCCGGATCGCATCTCCACCGCCTACAGGAGCGATCGCGTTCTCGAGATCGATGGCAAGGCTCCCGACGTGTGGTCGGCGTACTCGGGGTTCTGGCGCTCGGTAGACGGATGGGTGCGCACTCACGGCAACTACCCGCATCACGCCCGCCGCCTCCTCACCGGGCTCGGACTGGATCTCGGCGCGAGCGGTGACGTGGTGCGTGCAGCCATCCTGGAGTGCACGACCGCCGAGGCGGTCGGACTCATCACGGCCGAGCGTGGACTCGCCGTCCCCGTGCTCCCCGAGGATCTTCACCTCGATGCACGGTGGCGCGCCACTCCCCTGCTCGAGGTCACACGACAGGATGCCGGGGAGCCCCGCACCCGCTCCCGCCGCGGTCCGCTCGCGCAGGACCGTGCTGCACCGCTCGCCGGTATTCGTGTCCTCGACCTCACACGCGTGATCGCAGGTCCCGTGTGCACCCGGACTCTCGCTCTGCTCGGCGCCGACGTGCTCCGAGTGGATCCGACCGACCTCGCAGAGCCCGAGTGGCAGCACCTCGACACCGGCCATGGCAAGCGAACGACGCTGCTCGAGGCGAGAAGCGGGCGCTTCCACGAACTCCTCGCAGCCGCGGATGTCGTCGTGCTCGGATACCGGCCGTCATCACTCGACCGCCTCGGCCTGTCTGCAACCGCACTGACCGAGCAGTATCCGGGGCTGGTGATCGCCCAGCTCAGCGCCTGGGGCATGGACGAGCCGGATCGCGCCGGCTTCGACAGCCTGGTGCAGGCCGCATCAGGGATCTCGCTGATCGAGTCGCCCGACGGCGATCGGCCAGGAGCACTCCCGGCTCAGGCACTCGACCACAGCGCCGGCTACCTGCTCGCCACCGCCGTCATCGCGGTTCTGAAGCGGCGTCGACACGAAGGCGGCAGCTGGACGGTGCGCACCTCACTGCGTCGGGTGGCCGCTGAGCTGCTCGGGATGCCACGCGCCGATGAACCGGAACCGATGCGTGAGTTCGACACCGGCGCTCACTCCACGACTTTCGACGTCGCCGGGCGGAAGGTCACCACGGCGAGTCCCGCGCTTTCCGGGCTCGAGTTCGCGGCTCCGCATCGGTGGGGGTCGGATCAGCCGCGCTGGTGATGCCGGCGGAAGAGCGGCAGGGCGAGGCACAGCGCCAGGGTCAGCGCACCCCACAGTGCGCAGGCCGGCGGGAGCATCCGATAGGCCAGGTGCTGGTACGTGAACTCCTCGGTGAACGGACCGTATGCCAGGTATCCGACGACGGTGGCCGTCACCAGCACCACCGGAAGCGACAACCACCAGGCGATCCGCACCCCCGCAGGCAGCGTTCGAGGCACGTCACGCCGCGGCTCGGCTCGACGCAATCGAAGCAGCGCCCAGATCCCGATGACCACAAGCCCGATCACGCTCGACCCGTGCTGGAGCCATTTGTAGCCGGTCAGAGGTCCCCACATCTCGTCGAGTGCGGGGAACGCGTCGACGCCCCAGCGCCCCTCATGCGTGAAGAGATCCCAGAGGATGTGCGACAGCACACCCAGGATCAGTGAGGCGGCGAGCAGCACCGGGTACAGCGGGCGCTTCGACCCGACGCCCACCGCAGCACGGGCCGCCTGCACTCCCGACCGGGACCACTCGGCAGGAATCCGCGTCGCCAGCCACAGCGGCGCGAGTTCGCCGACGGCCGGACGGAGCACGACCCGCCAGATCACGAACAGCACGAAAGCGACCAGCGCCGTCCACACCACGTTGCCGAACGTGTGCGTGAACGAGTAGTCGAGGCCGACACCGCGCAGGAACAGCGGAAGATCGGGCGTCATCGCGCCGATCGCGATCGCGGCCGGCACCAGCGGAGTTCGGATGAAAGGCAGCGCGACCAGTGCGTGGCTCGGGGTGAACGGCATCCGACTTCTCCTGTCGATCCGGCTGGCGAGAAGCGTGACGGCGGCCGCCTGAGGGCTGTCCAGGCGGCCGTCGTCTCGCGATCAGAGATCGATCGTCAGGCGAGGAAGACTCCCGCAAGGGTCTTCTTGCCGCGGCGAAGCACCGAGACACCTCCGGGAAGGTTCCCCTGCACGGTGGCCGCCTCGTCGTCGACGCGTTCGCCGTCGAGCGACACGCCGCCCTGGCCGATCGCACGGCGAGCCTCGGACAGGCTCGAGACCAGCCCCGTCGCGACGAGCGCGTCGACGACCGACGAACCCGCATCGACCGTGGCGTTCGGGAGCTCTTCCAGCGCGGTGCGCAGCGTCGACGCGTCGAGTGCGTTCAGGTCGCCCTGGCCGAACAGCGCCTCGGATGCTGCGATCACGGCGGCCGTCGCGTCGATGCCGTGCACGGTGGCGACGACCTCGAGCGCCAGACGCTTCTGCGCGGCACGTCGGAACGGCTCGGACTCGACGAGCGTCTCGTACTCCTCGATCTCGGCACGGGTCAGGAACGTGAAGACCTTGAGCCGCTCGATCACGTCGGCATCCGCCGTGCTGAGCCAGAACTGGTACATCCGGTACGGGCTGCACATCTCAGGATCCAGCCAGATCGCATTGCCCTCGCTCTTGCCGAACTTGGTGCCGTCGCTGTTCGTGATCAGCGGCGTGCCGATCGCATGCGCGGCGACGCCCTCGGACCGACGGATGAGGTCGGTGCCGCTGGTGAGGTTGCCCCACTGGTCCGAGCCGCCGGTCTGCAGGACGCAGTCGTACTGGCGGTAGAGCTCGAGGAAGTCCATGCCCTGCAGGATCTGGTAGCTGAACTCCGTGTAGCTGATGCCCTCATCCGAATTCAGCCGCGCGGCGACCGCATCCTTCTTCAGCATCGTGCCGACACGGTAGTGCTTGCCGATCTCGCGCAGGAAGTCGATCGCCGACAGCGGCGCCGTCCAGTCGAGGTTGTTCACGATGCGCGCGGCGTTGTCGCCTTCGAAGCTGAGGTAGCGCTCGACCTGCGTCCGCAGGCGCCCGACCCACTCCTCGACGGTCTCACGCGTGTTGAGCGTGCGCTCGGCGGTGGGCCGCGGATCGCCGATGAGGCCGGTCGAGCCGCCGACCAGGCCGAGCGGCTTGTGCCCGGCGAGCTGGATGCGACGCAGCGTCAGCAGCTGCACCAGGTTGCCGAGGTGCAGGCTGGCAGCAGTCGGGTCGAAACCGCAGTAATACGTGATCGGATCCCCGGCGAGAAGGGCGCGCAGCGCCTCCTGGTCAGTGGACACATGGACGAGGCCGCGCCACAGGAGTTCGTCCCACACGTTCTCGAACGTGGGGTCGATCGCCGGCGGGGCGGTCGTCAGATCGGTATTCGACACGCGCTCCAGGCTATCAGCGGTGGATGCCCGCCATCGCCGCGGCACGGACGGATGCTGCTGTCAGCTGTGGGCTGCCCACCACACCAGGAACGCCGCGCCCAGCCCGATCACCCAGCTCACGAGACTGCCCACCAGGAAGTACTCGGCCCGCGCCCCGGTCTCGCCGTCGCGCGAGATCTCGGGGAATCGCACGATGCCCTTGGCCGCGAGCATCGCCGCGAGGATCGGGTAGGCGGCGGCCAGCGTGAGGATCATCACGAGGATGCGCTCGAGCGGTCCGATCAGGCGCCCACCCTTGAATCCGGCCCGAGGGTCGGATGCCGGAGTGACGGCGGTCACCCCCTCGACAGACGCGCTTTCGACAGTCGCTCCCTCTACCGCCGCGCCTTTGACTGCCGCGTCTTCGACTGGAGGGCCTGCGGCCGGGGCGTCATGGCCCTGTTCGCCAGGGGCGCCGTCCGTGGCAGCAGGGATCGAGACGTCGGCGTCAGACGCGACGAGCCGCAGCTCGGCGGGCCGCCAGGTGTGCTCTCCGTCGAGCGCGGCGCGCACCACGAGGTTCGAGGACTCGAGCAGGAAGACAGCCGCGCCCAGGGTGAGTATCGCGAGATCGAACGGGACGTCTCCGAAGGGCGAACGCAGGGTCCACACCGAACCGATCAGACCGGCATCCGTTCGAGCACCGAGCCACACCACGGCACCGATGCTCAGCACGCCGAGCAGCACGGCGGGCCAGAACCCCAGCGGCGCCGGTCGCTCCGACGGCATGCACCAGACCCACAGCGCACCGACGACCAGACCTGCGAGCATCGGCAGCAGCGCATCGCTCACGCTGCCGAGGAGCAACAGGATGACGGCCACCGCGAGGTAGCCGATCCACCGACGCGGCGCGAACTGCCGCACGAGATCGGCGGCGCCCACCGCCAGCAGCAGGAATCCGGCGACGATCATGCGTTCGATCCTCTCAAGGCCGCCACGCCCTCGATCAGTGCGGCACTCCCCGCGCTCCGCAGCGACTTCGAGACGCTCGGCTGCGAGATGCCCTCCTCGGCCGCCAGCTCATGCTGCGATCTGCCGATCAGGCGCCCGTAGGTGAGGCGGCGCTCTCGCTCGTTCATCGCGCCGACCAGCTCGTCACGGACGAGGAGGTAGGCGTTCGATGCGGCGATCACGCTGTCCATGACCTCATCCTGCCCGGGGGCACCGACAATCCACGTGCGCGTGCGCGGCACGGTTCGACCTTCTCTCGCGTGCACGGTCTCGATCGCGGCACGCGCGGCGTACCAGCCGGGGCCGTCGGCGAGCTCGCCGTGCACGGAGTCGACCGCGCGCACGTCGCCGACGCCGATCCCGAAGCGGAAGGCGATGCCGTCGGGAAGAGCGAGCTGGATCATCACGAGCGACACCATCGCATCTTCGAGTGCGAGGTAGACGCCCTGCTGCTCGTCCCCCACCGTGGGCGTCAGCGGCTGGTGCGCGAGGGGCAGATCACCCTCCACCCGCCTGATGGTGTCGTCGAGGGTGCGCTGCGCCGCCGATCGATCGTGGAGCTTGCGGGAGCCCACGATGTCGGCGAGTACGGCGATGACCATGTGATAACCGTATCACGAATAACTTCCATTTATGCCTTATTTGGCTATAGTCTCGGAACATGCCTGAATCAGACATCATCCCCTGGGCCGAAGGCTCCTGGACCCACGCACCCGCCGCTCTCTCCTCCGCAGAAGACGAGAGTCTCGATGTGACCGCCGTCGAAGGCAGCGATGCCTGGAGGCACACCGCCTACGGCTTCGTGCACGACACCGAGCATGCACTTCTCGCTCCCCTGGCGGTGGGAGACGCGATGGACGTCACCTTCCGCGCGCCGTGGGACGGCCAGTTCGACCAGGCCGGCGTCTTCGTGCGCATCGACGACGAGCACTGGATCAAGGCGGGCATCGAATACGCCGACGAGCACCTCGGCCTCGGAGCCGTCGTCACCGACATCCGCTCCGACTGGTCGGTCGGGTACGTCGACGACTGGCACGGCAGCGAGATCACCGTCCGCGTGAGCCGCTGGCCGGATGCCGTGATCGTGCGCGCGCGTGCGGATGACGGCGAATGGCGCCTCGTCCGGGTCGCTCCGTTCGACGGCGATGTCGCCGCATCCGCCGGTCCTTTCCTCGCCGGGCCCACGCGTTCCGGTCTCGTCGTGCGCTTCACCCGCTGGACGCGCTCGGCCGCCGACGCCGCGCTGCACTGAGCCTCACCAGCGGGCCGCCGGCGGAGAACCGAACGGCCCGTGGAAGCTCTCATCGAGAGCCTCCGCGGGCCGCCTAGGTCGTGCGAGTCGTCGCGCCGTCGGGATGCCGGTTAGAGGCCGAGCGCGTGCGCGGCCGCCTGAGCACGGGCCACGAGCTCTGCGCGCTGCTCCGCCACCCGCACGGGCGCGGTTCCTCCGGCGCCTGTGCGCGAGGCCACCGAACCCTCGATCGTGAGAACCTCACGGACCTCCGGGACCAGGTGCGGCGAGACCGACAGCAGCAGCTCGTCGGAGGCATCCTCGAGGCCGATCCCCTGCTCCTCGCAGGCGCGGACGAGGGCGCCGGAGATCTCGTGCGCATCGCGGAACGGAACGCGCCGCTTGACGAGCCATTCGGCGACGTCTGTCGCCAGCGAGAAGCCCTGGGGCGCGAGCGCCGCCATCCGATCGGTGTCGAATCGCAGCGTCGCGACCATTCCGGCGAACGCGGGGAGCACGACCTCGAGGGTCTGCACGGAGTCGAAGACCGGCTCCTTGTCCTCCTGCAGATCGCGGTTGTACGCGAGCGGGAGGCCCTTGAGCGTAGCCATGAGACCCGACAGGTTTCCGATCAGGCGCCCGGACTTTCCGCGGGCGAGCTCGGCGATGTCGGGGTTCTTCTTCTGCGGCATGATGCTCGACCCGGTCGAGTAGCTGTCGTGCAGCGTCACGAATCCGAACTCACGCGTGTTCCAGAGGATGATCTCCTCGCTCAGACGCGAGATGTCGACGCCGGTCATCGCGGTGATGAAGGCGAACTCCGCCACCACGTCACGTGCGGCCGTGCCGTCGAGCGAGTTCTCGGCCGGACGATCGAGACCGAGCTCGGTCGCGACGAGAGCAGGGTCGAGGCCGAGCGTCGAACCCGCGAGGGCTCCTCCGCCGTACGGCGAGACGCCGGCACGACGACGCCAGTCGACGAGACGCTCGAGCTCGCGTACGAGCGGCCATCCGTGCGCCTGCAGGTGATGGGCGAGCAGCACCGGCTGGGCGTGCTGCAGGTGCGTGCGTCCGGGGAGGATCGCGTCGGGGTGCGTCTCCGCCTGGGCGACGAGCGCGTCGATGACGCGGAGCAGGTCACGGGCGATCACTCGGGCATGATCGATCAGATACATCCGCACGAGCGTGGCGATCTGGTCGTTGCGGCTGCGGCCGGCGCGCAGGCGCCCGCCCAGCTCCGGCCCGAGCTCGACGATGAGCGCCTGCTCGAGAGCGCCGTGCACGTCCTCATCGGACGGGACGGGCTGCAGGGTGCCGTCGGCGACCTTGCGCGCGACGGCGTCCAGGCCCTCGTGCATCCGCGCCGCCTCGTCGGGTTCGAGATACCCGGCCGCCGCGAGCGCGGTCGCGTGGGCGTGGGAGCCGGCGATGTCGTATGGCGCGAGCACCCAGTCGAAGTGCGTCGAACGGCTGAGCTCGACCAGCTCGGGTGAGGGTCCGCTCGCGAAACGAGCTCCCCACAGCGCGCCCTCGTTGGTGCCTTCGTTCTTCGAGTCGACCATCACGCGTCCTTCTTGCCGAGCAGCCAGACGAGCAGCGCCTTCTGCGCGTGCAGACGGTTCTCGGCCTCGTCCCAGACGACGCTCTGCGGGCCGTCGATCACCTCGGAGTCCACCTCGTAGCCGCGGTCGGCGGGCAGGCAGTGGATGAAGATCGCTTCAGAATCGGCGATCTGCATCGTCTCGGGCGTCACCTTGTAGCCGCCGAGATCGCGGATGCGCGCGAGCTTCTCCTCCTCCTTGCCCATCGACACCCAGGTGTCGGTGACCACGACGTCGGCACCGGCCGCCGCCTCGACGGCGTCGGTGTAGAGGGTGATGGACCCACCGGTCTCGGCCGCACGGCGATCGGCAGCCTCGACGACGTCGGCGCGGGGCGCGTAGTCGGCAGGCGACGCGATGCGCACATGCATGCCGGCGGTGACGCCCGCCAGCGCATATGAGTGCGCCATGTTGCTCTGACCGTCGCCGAAGAACGTCAGAGTGAGGCCCTTGAGGTCTCCCTTGTGCTCGCGGATCGTGAGCAGATCGGCGAGCAGCTGACACGGGTGGAAGTCGTCGGAGAGCGCGTTGACGACCGGAACCGTGGTGCCGGCGGCCATCTCCTCGAGACCCGCCTGCGCGTACGTGCGCCACACGATGGCGGCGACCTGGCGCTCGAGCACCCGCGCCGTGTCGGACGGTGTCTCCTTGCCGCCGAGCTGGCTGCTGGCGGTCGAGATGATCAGCGGCGAACCGCCGAGGTCGGCGATGCCCACCGCGAACGAGACGCGGGTGCGGGTCGAGGACTTGTCGAAGATCACAGCGACCGTCTGGGGACCCGCGAGAGCCTTGTTCGCCCAGCGGTCCTTCTTCAGCTCGATGGCGAGATCGAGGATCTCCGCCTGCTCTGCGGGGGTCAGATCGTCGTCACGCAGAAGGTGGCGGGTCATGCGAGGGCCTTTCCGGATTCGGTGAGGGATGCCTGGACATCGGCGAGGGATGCGGCGAAGAGCTCGCGGAACTCGGCGAGCTCGGCGTCTCCGATGGTGAGCGCCGGCGCGATGCGCACGGTCTCGGGGTTCGCGGCGTTCACGATCAGCCCGCGCTCCTGAGCGGCGGCGACCACGTCGATCGCGACGGGGGCGCTGAGCGCCACGCCGATGAGGAGTCCGCGGCCGCGGATGCCGGTGATGAGGGGCGAGTCGAGCCCGGTGATGATCTCACGGAGCTCGTCTCCTCGACGCGCCGCGTTGTCGACGAGGCCCGCTCTCTCGATCTCGGTGAGCACGGCATCGGCCACGGCGGTCGCCAGCGGATTGCCGCCGAACGTCGAGCCGTGCGAGCCCGGGGTGAACAGCGAGCTCGCCGCACCGTAGGTGACGAGCGCACCGATCGGGAAGCCACCGCCGATGCCCTTCGCGAGTGTGATGGCGTCGGGGGTGATGCCCTCGTGGCTGAAGCCGAACCAGGCTCCGGTGCGTCCGGCTCCCGTCTGGATCTCGTCGACGATGAGCAGCGCTCCGTGCTTCAGAGTCAGCGACCGCGCGGCCTGCAAGTAGCCGTCCGGCAGTTCGACGACACCGGCTTCGCCCTGGATGGGCTCCACGATCACGGCCGCGACCCGGTCGTCGATCGCTGCCTCGAGAGCCTCGATCGTCGCCGGGATGTGCTCGACTCCCCCGGGCATGGGCTCGAATGGCGCTCGCATGGCGGCCTTGGCCGTCAGGGCGAGCGATCCCATGGTGCGCCCGTGGAATCCGTTCTCGAGAGCGATGATGCGTGGCTTCTCCGTGCCGCCGTGCAGGCGGGCGAGCTTGAACGCCGCCTCGTTGGCCTCGGCGCCCGAGTTCGAGAAGAACACCCGGCCGTCGATGCCGGCACCGGCGAGGCGCTTCAGCCGTGCGGCGAGCGCGAGCTGCGAAGGCGTCGCGAAGTAGTTCGACACGTGCGCGAGAGTCGCCGCCTGCCGTGAGACGGCTTCGACGAACACCGGATGCGCGTGCCCGAGCGACGTCACCGCGATGCCGGCGAGGAAGTCGAGGTGGCGCTTGCCCTCGGAATCCCAGAGGTACGAGCCCTCGCCGCGCGTGAGCATCGCCAGGCGGGGCCCGGCGTTGAGGACCAGATCGCTCGCTGCGTCATCCTGCCAATTGCTCATGCGTTCGTCCCTGCGCTTCCCATGACCACTTCTGTTCCGATTCCCTTGCTGGTGAAGAGTTCGACGAGCACCGAGTGCGGCACGCGTCCGTCGATGATGGCGGCGGCGTCGACGCCCCCTTGGATCGCATCCAGGCAGGCCTTCATCTTCGGGATCATGCCGGATTCGAGTGTCGGCAGCATCTCGATGAGGGCCTCCGAGGTGAGGTGCGAGACGAGCGAGTCGCGGTTGGGCCAATCGGCGTAGAGCCCGGGGACATCCGTGAGGATGACGAGCTTGCGCGCGTTGAGCGCCACGGCGAGGGCTGCAGCCGCAGCATCCGCATTCACGTTGAGCGACTGACCGGGGTGGTCGAGGTCGGGCGCGATGCTGGAGACCACCGGCACACGCCCGGCCGCGAGATGGTCGAGCACGGGCGTCGGATCTACCTCGACGACGTCGCCGACGCGTCCGAGATCGATCTCCTCGCCGTCGATGACGACGCCGCGGCGTCGTCCGCCGAAGAGCCCTGCGTCCTCACCGCTGAGCCCGGTCGCGATCGGACCGTGCGAGTTGATCTTGGAGACGAGCTGCGGGTTCACCTGACCGGTGAGCACCATGCGCACGACGCTGATGGCCTCGGTGTTGGTGACGCGGTAGCCGCCCTTGAACTCGCTCGGGATTTCGAGCCGCTGCAGCATGTCGGAGATCTGCGGCCCGCCCCCGTGCACGACGACCGGCAGCACACCGACGTAGCGCAGGTAGGCGATGTCCTGTGCGAAGGCCTCCTGCAGCGCGTCGGAGACCATGGCGTTGCCGCCGTACTTGACGACGACGATCTGGTCGCGGAACTTCTTCAGCCACGGGAGCGACTCGATGAGCGTCGCGGCCTTGACGGCGGCGACGTCCGGTGTGGTGTCCTGGATGTCGGTCATGAGGCGTAGGCGCTGTTCTCGTGCACGTAGTCGTGGGTGAGGTCGTTCGTGAGGATCGTGGCCGTCGCCTCGCCGACCTTGAGGTCGATCACGAGGTGCGTCGCCCGGGGGGTCAGGTCGACCTCTTCACGTGGCCGGTCGGGGCCGCCCGCGCTGCAGACGCGCACGCCGTTCATCCAGACGTCGACGTCATACGGGTCGAACTGCGCGCTCGTGGTGCCGATCGCGGCGAGCACCCGACCCCAGTTGGGGTCGTTGCCGAAGATCGCCGCTTTGAAGAGGTTGTTGCGCGCGACCGAGCGTCCGACCTCGACCGCTTCACCCTCGGAGACCGCGTGCTGCACCTCGATGGTGATGTCGTGGCTCGCACCCTCGGCATCGCCCTGCAGCTTGACCGCGAGCTGCTGGCAGAGTTCGGCGAGCGCCGCCGAGAAGTCGTCGAGGTCAGGGGTGACGCCGGATGCGCCGTTCGCGAGCAGAGTGACCTGGTCGTTCGTCGACATGCAGCCGTCGGAGTCGAGGCGGTCGAACGTGGTTCCGGTCGCGGCACGCAGCGCGGCATCGGCCTGGAGCGGCTCGAGCACGGCATCCGTCGTGATGACGACGAGCATCGTCGCGAGCCCCGGCGCGAGCATGCCCGCGCCCTTCGCCATGCCTCCGATGGTCCAGCCGTCGCGGGTGACGACAGCGGTCTTCGACACACTGTCGGTGGTCATGATGGCCTCGGCGGCGACGCCTCCCCCATCGGTCGAGAGCGCAGCGATGGCCTGCTCGGTGCCCGAGAGCACCTTGGCGCGGAAGACCTCGTCGCCGACGCCGATGAGACCGGTCGAGCAGACGAGCACGTCGCCGGCGCTGATGCCGAGGAGTTCGGCCGCCTTCTCGGCGGTCTGGTGCGTGGTCTGGAAGCCGAAGCTGCCGGTGAAGCAGTTCGCTCCCCCCGAGTTCAGCACGACCGCCTCGACCACGCGGTCGGCGACGGCCTGCTGCGACCAGATGATCGGGTTGGCCTTGGCACGGTTGCTCGTGAAGACCGCGGCACCGACCTTGCGCGGGCCACGGTTGACGACCACGGCGACGTCGGGCTTGCCGGTCGACTTGAGACCGGCGGCGACTCCTGCCGCCTCGAATCCTGCGGGGGCGGTGACGCTCACGGCGCGACTCCGTTCACTGAGAGGGCGCGGGACTCGGGCAGCCCCAGCGCGAGGTTCATGGACTGGATGGCAGCGCCTGCGGTGCCCTTGACGAGGTTGTCGACCGCGGTGACCACGGTCACTCTGTTCGCCGCGCGATCGATGGCGAGACCGATCAGGGCGGTGTTCGCACCGAGGACATCCGCCGTGCGCGGGAACTGACCGGCCGGCAGCAGCTGCACGAAGGTCTCGTCACCGTATGCGTCTTCCCAGGCCGCCCGGATCTCGGCATCGCTGACGCCATCGACGATGGGAGCCGTCGACGTGGCGAGGATCCCCCGCGACATCGGCACGAGCACGGGCGTGAAGGAGATGCGGATGCGGTCGGGAGCGGCCCCGGAGGCTGCGGCGAGCGCCTGGCGGATCTCGGGGATGTGCCGATGGGTGCCGCCGACCGCGTAGGGGTTGGCGCTGCCCAGGATCTCGCTGGCGAGCAGGTTGGTCTTGAGGCTCTTGCCGGCACCGGAGGGGCCGACCGCGAGCACCGAGACGATGTCATTCGCATCGATCACACCGCCCGCGACTCCCGGCGCCAGGCTGAGGCTCACGGTCGAGGCGTTGCAGCCGGGGGCAGCGATCCGTGTCGCGCCCCGCAGCGTCTCCCGCTGCTTGACGCCGCCGACCAGCAGCTCGGGCACGCCGTACGCCCAGGGCTCGTGGAACTCGCCCCCGTAGAACGCGTCCCATGAGTCCTGCGAAGTGAGTCGGTGGTCGGCTCCTGCATCGATGACGAGAGGCGTGTCGCCGAGCGCATCCGTGTACTGGCCGGACTGACCGTGCGGGAGGGCGAGGAAGACGATGTCGTGGCCTGCGAGGATCTCGGGGGTCGTTTCCTGCAGCGTGAGGTGGGCGAGGGAACGCAGATGCGGCTGGTGCTGCACCAGCGGCTGGCCTGCATTCGAGTGCGCCGTGACGGTGCGGATATCGATGTCGGGATGCGACGCGAGGAGGCGCAGGATCTCGCCGCCCGCGTAGCCGGATGCGCCGGAGACGGCGACGGAGTACGTCATGCTTCTACCTTAACGGTCAGGCCCGTGTAGAACTCGGGGCGCAGTGTCGGGAACCGGGGCGGCGACACCGGCACTCGACCGCCGTGCGTGAGCAGGCAGAAGCGCAGGGTCGCCTAGAGTCGGCGGCCGCTGCGGCGTCGGCGCACGGCGATGACGCTCGGAGCGAGCGTCAGAGTTGCGGTGGCGGCCGAAGGCATGCCGCGACGATAGCGCGCTCGTCGCGGCATGCGCAAATCCGCTCCGTCACGCAGAGCCGTCAGAGGCGAACGGTGCGGCGAAGAAGGCGAGCTCGTGGGCGCTCGACACCTCGAAGGCGCGGAGCATCCGATCCCGCGTGGCCGGGGCGGCGGTCGCCGCTGTCGCCGAGACCAGAGCGATCGCCTGCTCCGTGGCATCCTCGAACGCCGGGTCAGCGTAGGTAGAGAGCCAGGAGGCATACGGATGCCGCGGATCCTGCGCGTACTCGCCGAACTCCCCCGCGTGGAGGCGCTGCCCGAGGTCGGTGTAGAGCCAGAAGCACGGCAGCAACGCGGCGACGAGCTCGGCATAGTCGCCGCCGAACGCCACGGACCGCAGGTGGTCGAGATAGGCCACGGTCGCAGGAGCAGGAGCGACCGAGAACATCGCCGCATCCACTCCCTCACCCGGAGTCAGCCACGATGCGTGCAGCTCGAGCTCGCCGATGATCGCCCCCTCGGCGGAGCGCGCCCAGAACGCCTGCTCGTGCGGAGTGGGAGCGAGGCGTGAGGCTTCGGCGAGCACGCGGGCGTACTCGCGGAGGTAGACCGCGTCCTGCGCGAGGTAGAACAGGAACGGCTCCCGAGCGAGAGTGCCGTCGGCCAGTCCGCGGATGAAGGGGAGTTCGTCGATCCCCGCCCTCACGTCGGCTGTGCGCGCCCACCACGCGGCCCGGATCTGCTCCGGCGTCGGTCGCGTGTCGAGCCCGCCGCGCTCCCACAGTCCGGCGAAGTGGCTGACCGGTCCGTGACCGCGCCCGACGTGCAGCGTCTCGCTCTCGCGCAGCGCCTCACGCAGCCACGCCCGGGTCGAGGCGACGGCGTCGACGGCCGACTCGCCGCGAGCCAGACGGGTGGCCAGCGCAGACGAGAGCGAGCAGCCCGTGCCGTGCGTGTTCGCGGTGCGGATACGAGTGCCCGGGTACTCCCGACGCACTCCCCCGACAGCGTCCACCAACGCATCGGGCACACCGTCTCCGGCGAGATGCCCGCCCTTGACGAGCACCGCCGCCCCGATCGCCGTCGACAGATCCTCTGCTGCGGCGAGCGCGTCGTCCCATCCCGAGATCGTCCGCCCGACCAGCACGGCGAGCTCGCCGAGGTTGGGGGTCACGACGTGCGCACGCCGGAGGAGCTCTCGAAGTGCCGCCTCGGCATCCTGATCGAGCAGCCTGTCGCCGCTGGTGGCGACCATCACCGGATCGAGCACGACGATGGGCGGCCGAACGGCATCGAGCCAGTCGGCGACCGTGCGGATGACGTCGGCGTTCGCGAGCATCCCGATCTTGACCGCGTCGATGACGATGTCGTCGGAGATCGCCGCGAGCTGCTCGCGCAGGAAGGCCGCAGGAGGTACATGCACGCCACGCACGCCGGTGGTGTTCTGAGCGGTCAGCGCGGTGAGCGCCGCCATGCCGTACCCGCCGTTCGCGGCGATCGACTTGAGGTCGGCCTGGATCCCCGCTCCACCGGACGGGTCGCTCCCGGCGATGCTGAGCACACGCGGCGTGCCGGCCGCGCGCCAACGACGCACGAACGTCGCTGCGGTCTCGGCCGGCTCGGCAGCCGCGCACAGCGCCGAGACCACGGCGAGGCCGGCCGCCCCCGCAGTCCGCAGCCGCTCGGTGTCGTCGATCGCCACGCCTCCGATCGCCACGCACGGGAGCACGGTCGTCTCGACGAGAGCTCGAAAGCCCTCGACGCCGAGGGCCGGCGGATGGTCGGGCTTGGTGCTGGTGGGGCGGATGACGCCGACGCCCAGGTAGTCGACCGTGCCGGGCGGCAGGGCGCGCGCAGCCTCGAAGTGCTCCCGGCTGTTCGCCGTGAGGCCGATCAGCGCCTCGGCGCCCAGAGCTTCTCGCGCACGCAGCACCGACGCATCCCCCTGCCCGAGATGCACGCCGTCGACCCGCGCGCCCAGCTCACGCGCGGCGAGGGCAGCGTCCAGCCGGTCGTTCACGACCAGCAGTGCTCGACCCTCGATCACTTGGGAGAGCTCGACGAGCTGCGCCGTGGTCTCGGCATCCGTCGCCGTCTTGTCCCGCAGCTGCACGATCCGGACACCCCCGTCGACGGCACGGCGGACGGTCTCGACGACACCGCGTTCCCCGCAGAGATCCGGGTCGGTGACCAGATACAGCGAGAGGTCCGCGATCACAGCGCACGCTCCTCGACGCGTGCCGCAGCGGCGATGTCCTGCGGCCCCACCGCGGCGAGCGCGTCGAGGAGCTCGACCGCGAAGCTGCCGGGACCGGATGCCCGTGCGGCGGCGCGCTCTGCGGCGATCGTGTACACCAGGCTCGCCGACCCGACGGCGGTCAGCGGATCGATCCCGGCCGTGCGAGCGGCCCCCAGGAAGGCGGCCATCACGGCGCCCAGCGCGCACCCGCCACCGGTGACTCTGGTGAGCAGCTCGTCGCCGTTCGCGATCCGTATGACGCGCCGCCCGTCGGTGATCAGATCGACTGGGCCCGAGACGGCGACGACCGAGCCGTGACGGGAGGCGAGTGCGAGGGCGGCGTCGGACGCGGCATCCGTAGTGTCGGTGGCATCGACCCCGCGCCCTCCGGCGGTGAGCCCTGCGAGTGCGAGGATCTCGGAGGCGTTCCCGCGGATCGCCGTGGGGCGCGAGGCGACGAGGTCGTGCGCGAGCGCCGTGCGCACCGGCAGCGAACCTATCGCGACCGGATCGAGCACCCAGGGAGTGCCCGCGGCGGCGGCACCGGCGACGGCTTCGAGACCCGCGGCGCGCTGTTCGGGGGTCGGAGTCCCGAGGTTGATGAGCACTCCGGACGCGACGCCCGCGAAGAGACCCGCCTCGTCGACGATGTCGACCATCGCGGGTGCTGCCCCGAGAGCCAGCAGCACGTTCGCCGTGAAGCCCGTGACGACGGTGTTGGTGATGCAGTGGGTCAGCGGTGGTGACTCACGGAGCGCGGACAGCAGCTCGGCGGCTGAGGCCGCCAGGGTCGATTCGGATTCTGGACGCAGACGATCGCTCAATGCGACATCCCTTCGCTAGTACGAACTAGATCAGGTTCGACGGGTCTGTTCTCAGCCGCGGATGCGGCACCCCGTGTCACTGCTCGCAGTCTAGCGACGACCGACGATCACCCTCGCCGCTGCAGCAGCTCCAGCTCGTCGTCCCGCGTGAGGCCGGCGCGCCTGTCACGGTCGATCCCTCGCTCCTGCTCGTCGGCGATGACGGCCGCGACGGTCTCGTCGAGCGGTCGGAGGGTGCCGCCCGCGGCGTGGTACCGGGCGTTGGTGCGGGTCATGAAGCCGGTCATCTCGGCGGGCAGCCAGAGAGGCAGCGAGCGCTCCCCCGCCCAGTACCCGACGCCGTTCGCGACCAGCCACTCATCATCAGCCGTCACCGTGTCGCCCCCGTGTGCGGCACTCCGTCGAACGGTCGCGAGCACCTCGGCGAGCGGATGCCGGTCGCCGATCGCGTTGATCACGCCGGTGGCATGCGTCGTGGCCACGAACTCCGAAAGGTCGTCGACATCGATCACCTGCGCACTGCGCCCCTCGGCACTCGGCAGCAGAACGGGCCCGTCGACCGCGCGCAGGAACGCCGCGGCCCAGTAACCGAAGCGATCGCTCGGGTCGCCCTCGCCGACGATCAGCCCGGGGCGCACGATCAGCGCTCGCTCGCCGAGCGCACGCACGGCGTTCTCGGCCGCGACCTTCTGCGCGGCGTACTCGTATTCATCACTCGGCTCCGCCGGAGCATGCACGGGCGCCGTCTCATCGGCACCCACCGTCACATCGTCGGAGTACACCGACATCGACGAGACATACGTCCAGCGGGCGGCCCTCTCCCCGAGCGCGGCCACCGCCGCCTCGACGTGGGCCGCATTCGACGAGATGTCGATCACGTGGTCCCAATCGCGACCCGACACGGCGTCATAGGCCGCGGGATCATCCCGGTCAGCCAGCACGAGGCTCGCTCCCTCAGGGGACGGGCGCCCTCCCCGTGCGAGGCACATCACGGTCGCCCCGTTCACCAGCATCCGTCGGGCGATCCGGCCCGACAGCCAGCCCGTTCCGCCGAGGATCAGTACGTCTGTCATGAGCCCATGCCATCAGCAACCGTCCCCGAGGGGAAGGGTCTTCCGCTCAGGGCGGATGCCGTGCTCAGGACCTGCGCAGCTCGCCCAGCCCGGTCAGCTCAGGAACCGTCCACGAGGAGTCCGGGCGCCACTCCCGCCACTCCCGATCGAACGGCCACTCGCCCGCGTGGAACGACTCGATCGCGGCGTCGGCGTGTCGCTCGATCTGCGCGGCCTGCTCGCGCGTGAGGCGCCCCTGTGCGATCGCGGCGACCAGCTCGTCCTCATCCTTGAGGCTCACCCGGCCGTCCTGTTCGATCTCGACGTCGAGGATGTGGTCCGACGAGTAGGTGTCGCGGTCGGTGCGCAGATGAGCGTTCTCGAGGTTCACGTACCATCCGGCGAACTGCCAGTCCGATCCGCTCACATCGCTCCAGAACAACCACACCGACCATGCGGCGCCAGCCGGAGCGATGCGCAGGATGCCATTGCCCCACCACTCCTCGACGATCCGGGTGCGTGGATCGAGCCAGCGACGCTCCAGCGGGACCGCGCGTATCCGCTCGCCCTCGGGCGTCCCCTGCCCCTCTTGGAGGGTTCCCGGCGCGAGCCAGGCCACGAGACCCCGCTCGTCGTCGCGCACGACGCGCATGGGCGTGATGGTCGACGGGTCACCCGGCTGCCAGCCCGGCTTGCGGTAGTGCCAGTCGATCTGATCGCCCGGCTGCAGGAAGGGCCCCTCGCCCATCGCCCGGACCCCGTCCGGCACCGCCGCGGGGGTGCTGTGAGGAAGGATGCTCATCACGACACGGTACCCCGGTCGATCCGGCCGTCCGTGGAGCGCATGCGAGAGCCGCACGACTCTGCATCCCGCTCAGGGATGCAGAGTCGTGCAGCGGGTCAGTCGTACGGCGGGTGTCAGTCGCGCAGCATCGCGCCGAAGCGCTCGGAGGCGACGGCGACACCGGCGAGCTTCGCCTCGGTGGCCTCGGCAGCCGTGAGCGTGCGGTCATCGGCGCGGAACCGCAGCGCGAACGTGAGGCTCTTCTCCCCCTCGGAGAGGCCCTCTCCGCGGTAGTCGTCGACGAGACGGATCGCCTCGAGCAGCGCACCGGCTCCTTCCGCCAGCGCGGCGCGGACAGCGCCCGCCGGCACATCGGCGCCGACCACGAGCGAGACGTCCTGCGTGGCGGCGGGGAACGTCGACAGGGAGGCCGCCACGGCACGGGCGTCAGCCAGCGCCAGGATTCCGTCGAGGTCGAGCTCGAGCACCGTGGCGCGACCGGGAAGGTCGGCGCCGGCGGCGACGTCGGGGTGGAGCTCGCCGACATACCCGACCTCGACATCGCCCACCGACAGGACGCCGGTGCGCCCGGGGTGCAGCGCGGCTCGCTGACCCTGGACGACGTCGATGTCGACGCCTGCGGCCGCGGCGATGACACGAGCAGCGTCGAGTGCCTCGGAGAGGCCGGCCGGCTCTGCGGCGCGGCCGGGCTGGCGCGCGACGACGTTGCCGGTCAGCAGCACCGCCACGTGGCGATGCTGCGGCGGGATCGACGCGTTCAGCACGGCGAGCGTCTCATCGGACGGACGCGCCCCGAGCGGAGGCACCTCGTCGGTGCCGTACTCGACGCCCGGCTCCGGGAGGAAGACGACACCGGTCTCGAACAGCGCGAGATCGGTGAGGCCGCGGGAGATGTTGCGATGCGCGGTCTGCAGGAGCCCGGGGATGAGCGAGCGGCGCAGGAACGGAGCGGATCCGTCGAGCGCGTTCGCGAGCCGGATACTGGGCAGGTGCGCGCCCGACGCCGAACCGTGCAGGTCGTTCTCGGCCTCGGTCGTGAACGGGAACGACGGCGTCTCGACGAAGCCGGCGGCGGCCAGCGCGTCGGCGACCCGACGACGGCCGTGCTGGTGAGCGGTCAGACCGCGACCGGACGGGGGTGTCGGCAGAACAGACGGGATGCGGTCGAGTCCGTGGATGCGGGCGACCTCTTCGGCGAGCGACCACTTGTCGGTGAGGTCGGGGCGCCAGGTCGGCGGGATGACGGTCCAGCCGGCGTCCGTCTCGGTGACGTCCGCGCCGATCGTCGTCAGCGCCCCCTCGATCTCGGCGTCGGTGTAGTCGACGCCGATGAGGCCCTGCACGAACCCCTTCGGCAGGTCGATGTCGGCGACGAAGACCTCGGCGAACAGCGCGCCACCCTCTTCGGTGAGCGTGCCGCCCGCGAACTCGACCATCAGGTCGGCGGCGCGACGAGCAGCGACGAACGGCACGAGCGGATCGACGCCGCGCTCGAAGCGCTTGGAGGCCTCGCTCGGCAGCTTGTGTCGACGGGCGGTGCGCGCGATCGTGATCGGGTCGAACGTCGCGGCCTCGATGAGCACGTTGTGCGTGGTGTCGCTCATCTCGGTGGTGCCGCCGCCCATGACACCGGCGAGGCCGATCGGACCCGACTCATCCGTGATGAGCAGATCCTCGGCGTGGAGCGTGCGCTCCTGGCCGTCGAGGGTCGTCATCTTCTCTCCGGCGGTCGCCCGGCGCACCGTGATCCCACCCGCGAGCTTGTCGAGGTCGTACCCGTGCAGCGGCTGACCGAGCTCGAGCATCACATAGTTGGTGATGTCGATCAGGATGCCGAGCGAGCGCATGCCCGCGAGCGACAGCCGGGCGATCATCCAGGGCGGGGTCGGACGCGTGGGATCGACGTCGCGGACCACGCGGGTGACGAACTCGCTCGCGCCGGCGCGTCCGCGGATGGGGGCGGCGTCGTCGACGGTCGCCGTGTGGCCGGTGCCGGGCTGGAGCTCGGCGAAGTCGCGCTCGGCCGGGTCGCGGAAGCTGGCGCCGGTGGCGTGCGAGTACTCGCGGGCGACGCCTCGGAGCGAGAACGCGTATCCGCGGTCAGGGGTGACGTTGATCTCGACCGCGACGTCATCGAGCCCGAGCAGGGCGATGGCGTCGGTGCCGACCGGCGCGTCGATGCCGAGGTCGGCGAGCACGAGAATGCCGTTGTGCTCATCGCCGAGACCCAGCTCGCGCGCCGACGCGATCATGCCGTCGGACACATGACCGTAGGTCTTGCGCGCGGCGATCGGGAACGGACCGGGCAGCACAGCGCCTGGCAGGGTCACGACGACCTTGTCGCCGGCGACGAAGTTGTGCGCACCGCAGACGATCCCGCGGATGCCGCCGTTCGCCTCTCCGACGTCGACCTGGCACCAGTTGATCGTCTTGCCGTTCGACTGGGGCTCCCCCTCGAGCGAGACGACCTGACCGACGACCACGGGACCGGAGATCTCGAAGCGGTGCACGTCCTCCTCTTCGAAGCCGACGGTGACCATCGCCGCGAGGACGTCCTCGGGCGTCGCATCCGCTGCCAGATCGACGTACTCACGCAGCCACGAAAGCGGGACGCGCATCACACCACCATCCCGTACTGCTCGCTGAATCGGACATCGCCCTCTGCCATGTCCCTCATGTCCTGCACATCGCTGCGGAACATCAGTCCGCGCTCGACGCCCATCCCGAATGCGAACCCGCTGTAGACGTCGGGGTCGATCCCGGCCGCCCGCAGGACGTTCGGGTTGATCATTCCGCAGCCGCCCCATTCGATCCAGCGGGCGCCGCCCTTGAAGGTCGGGTGCCACAGGTCGAGCTCGGCGGACGGCTCGGTGAAGGGGAAGAAGTTCGTACGGAAGCGCGTCTTGGCCTCCGGACCGAAGAGCTGGCGCGCGACATGGTCGAGCGTGCCCTTGAGGTGCGCCATCGAGATGCCCTTGTCGACGACGAGCCCCTCGAACTGCGTGAAGACGGGGAGGTGCGTCGCGTCGAACTCGTCGGTGCGGTACACGCGACCGGGGCACAGCACGTAGATCGGCACGTCGCGGTCGAGCATCGAGCGCACCTGCACGGGGCTCGTGTGCGTGCGCATCACGAGGTGGCGCGACGGCGGATCGACGTAGAAGGTGTCCTGCTCCTGGCGGGCGGGGTGGTCGACGTCGAAGTTCAGGGCGTCGAAGTTGAACCACTCGTGCTCGAGTTCGGGTCCTTCCGCGATCTCCCATCCCATGCCGACGAAGATGTCGGAGATCTGCTCGCTGAGCAGAGTCAGCGGATGCCGTGCGCCGACGCGCGTGCGCGAGGGCACCGCGGTGATGTCGACGCGCTCGGACTCGAGGCGGGCGGCGACCTCCGCGGTCGCGAGCTCGGCCTCTTTGGCGGCGAGCGCCTTGGTGACCTGGCCGCGGCCCTGGCCGACGAGCTTGCCGAACGCGGCCTTGTTCTCGGGAGCCACCTGGCGCATCGACGCGTTCAGCACCGCCAGAGGCGATCCTTCTGCGACGTGAGCGGCGCGGGCGGCCTTCAGCTCGGCCGTATCGGCGGCTGCGGCGATCGCTTCGAGCGCCGCAGCGACTGCGGCCTCGACTGCTTCCGGGGTGATTTCGGGAGACTCAGACACGAGACAGGAGTCTACCGGCGCGGGGCGGTCGCCCCGCGCCGGTAGAGGTCACTTCGGATCGGAGCTGTCCAGCCCGCCTACACCGCCGGTGCCGCCGAATCCGCTGCCTCCGCGCTGCAGAGTGATCAGCTCGGTGTCCGTGCCGTCGCCATGCTGGCGGGGATCCTCTGCGGCGTGGATGGCCTGCACCTTCGGCGAGCGTCGGGTGCTGACCTCGACCCGGCGTGCGATGCCCGAGAGGATCAGACACATCACGATGTAGATGCCACCGATCACGAACGCGGACTGCAGAATCGGGCGCCCCTGCTGCGAGGTCAGCTGCTTGGCGTAGTACAGCAGCTCGGGGTAGGTGATGATGAACCCGAGTGCGGTGTCCTTCATGGTGACGACGAGCTGCGCCACGATCACCGGCAGCATCGCACGGATGGCCTGCGGCAGCAGGATGAGCCCCATCACACCGCTCTTGCGCAGGCCGATCGCGTATCCGGCTTCTTTCTGCCCGCGGGGCAGCGACTCGACCCCGGCGCGCAGCACCTCGGCGAGGACGGACCCGTTGTACGCCATGAGGGCGAGGACGACGGCCCAGTACGGGTCCATCTTGATGCCGATCACGGGAAGCCCGTAATAGAGCAGCATCATGAAGACCAGCACCGGCACGGCACGGAACAGCTCGGTGACTGCGGTGACCGGGATGCGGATCCACGCGCGGTCGGACAGACGACCGATCGCGAGCAGGAAGCCCAGGATGACGCTCAGGAGCGCAGCGAACCCGAAAGCGGCGAGGGTGTTGCCGAGCGCCTTGAGGATGCCCATCCACACGTTGGCGAAAGTGAAGACGTACCACTTCTCCGCCGAGAACTGACCGGTCTCCACCATCCGAAGGACCACGAACCCGACGGCGACGAGGACGAGGACGACCGTGAGGACGGCGATGATGCGGTTGCGGGCGATCGCCCGGGGACCCGGGACGTCGTACAGTACGGAACTCATCGCGCGATCCTCCATCGGTTCTCGAGATATCGCTGCAGCCAGCTCAACAGCAGCACCAGGGCGACGAACACCACGGCGACCCAGAGCAGGACCTCCATGGGGTTGCCGGGTCGGTCGGCGGAATCGTTGACCGTCGATCGCAGTGCGGCGAGCTCGGCGACCGAGAACCCGGCAGCGACGGTCGTGTTCTTCAGCAGGGCGATGAACACGCTCATCATCGGCGGGACGACGGAGCGGAACGCCTGCGGAAGGATCACGAGACCCATCACCTGCCCGAAAGGCAGGCCGATCGCTCGCGCGGCCTCGGCCTGTCCGACCGGAACCGTGTTGATTCCGGCCCTCAGCACCTCAGCCACGTAGGTGGCGGTGTAGATGCCGATGGCGAGGATGCCGAGCACCAGGTTCGACAGCTCGGGGAGGCCCAGCTGCGGGTACCCGAAGATGAAGAAGAAGAACACGAGGGTCAGCGGGGTGTTGCGTACTGTGTTCACGTACACCGTGCCGACGCCCCGGGCGATCGGCACCGGCGACACGCGCATCGCCCCGACGATGAGGCCGAGGATCAGCGCGATGATGCCTCCGGCGAAGAACACGAGCAGCGTGTTGCTGATCGCCTCTCCCCAGAGATCGAGGTTGCCGAAGATGACGTCCACGCCACCCTCCCTTCTTCAGACTGTGTGGGCGGCCTCCGCGAGGAGGCCGCCCAGGTCAGATCAGTACGCGTCGACTTCGGGCTGCTCGACCTCGATGCCGCTGGAGCCGAGGTTCTTGTCGAAGATCGCCTGCCAGATGTCGCCACCGTCGGTGAAGAGCTCGTTGATGTGCGTGCGCAGTGCGTCGTCGCCCTTGGTGAGGCCGACACCGTAGCGCTCCTCGGTGAAGAGGCCGCCGGTGACCTTCACGTCATCCGGGTACTGCGCCGCGTAGCCGATCAAGATCGCCTGGTCGGTGGTGACCGCATCGACCTTGCCGTCGATCAGGTCCTGGACGCAGGCGGAGTACAGGTCGTACTCCTGCGTCTTGATGTCGGGGAAGTTCGCCTTGATGTTCTGGATCGGCGTCGAGCCGGTCGCAGAGCAGACGGTCTTGCCGTTGAAGTCCTCGAGCGCCTCGGCGTCATCCGCATCCGCAGCGACCAGAAGGCCCTGGCCGGTGATGAAGTACGGACCCGCGAAGTCGATGAGCTCCTTGCGCTTGTCGTTGATCGAGTAGGTGCCGACGTAGTAGTCGATGTCGCCGTTGGTGATCGCCTGCTCGCGGTTCGCCGAGGCGATCGGCTTGAACTCGATCTTGTCCTCGTCATAGCCGAGCGAGGCCGCGATCCAGCGGGCGATGTCGACGTCGAAGCCGGTGCGCTCCCCCGTCGTGACATCGAGGTAGCCGAGACCGGGCTGGTCCTCCTTGACGCCGACGATGACCTTGTCGCGCTCCTGGATGGCGTCGAACGTCGGGCTGCCCTCGAGCTGCACGTCATCGGCGACCTCGAACCAGGTCGAGTCCTCGCCCTCGTCGCCGCCGGTGCCGGCGCCGGGGCTGGACGGGCTGCCGCTGTTGCAGGCGGTCAGCGCGAACAGTGCCACCGTCGCGATCCCGATCCCTGCCAGTGTGCGTGTGCGTCGCATGTGCGTCTCCTTCGTGTGCTGTGTGTGCAAAGGTCTGTGAAGCCCGTCAGTGTGTGAGGAGCTTGGAGAGGAAGTCCTTGGCGCGATCGCTCTTCGGGTTCGTGAAGAACTCCTCGGGAGTCGCCTCCTCCACGATGCGGCCGTCGGCCATGAACACCACGCGGTTCGCGGCCTTGCGCGCGAAGCCCATCTCGTGGGTGACGACGATCATGGTCATGCCGTCGTGGGCGAGCTCGACCATGACGTCGAGCACCTCGTTGATCATCTCGGGGTCGAGCGCGCTGGTCGGCTCGTCGAAGAGCATGACCTTGGGCTGCATGGCGAGAGCACGGGCGATCGCCACGCGCTGCTGCTGTCCGCCCGAGAGCTGAGCGGGGAGCTTCGACGCCTGCTGGGCGACGCCGACGCGCTCGAGGAGCGTCATCGCCTCTTTGTCGGCATCCGCCTTCTTCATCCCACGGACCTTGATCGGCCCGAGTGTGACGTTCTCGAGGATCGTCAGGTGCGCGAAGAGGTTGAACGATTGGAAGACCATGCCGACATCGGCGCGCAGGTTCGCGAGGCCTTTGCCTTCCGCGGGCAGCGCCTTGCCGTCGATGCTGATCGTGCCGCTCGTGATCGTCTCGAGCCGGTTAATCGTGCGACACAGCGTCGACTTGCCCGAACCCGAGGGACCGATCACGACGACGACCTCGCCGGCGTTCACCGTGAGGTCGATATCCGTGAGCGCCTGGAAGTCGCCATAGTGCTTCTGGACGTTGTCGACAACGACGAGAGGCTTACCGGTGGTCATCATTTCTCCAAACTAGCCAGGTCGATCGCGCGGCGACACACAGTCGAGTGGACATTTACACGTTCGTAACCACGGGAGGCACCCGATCGCACGGGCGCATCGGAGTGCCCCACGGCCCGCCCCCGCGGACCGTGGGGGCGTCCCTGCCGACCCGTTCCTCCCCCAGGCGGGACGAAGCGGCAAGCCTCCGATCGGATCCGATCGCGAGACGATCCGGGGGATGGACGGAGCCCGCGCCTGCATGAATGGCGTGGGCTCTGTGGCATCTGAATTCTCCATCGAATCGATCGCGATCGACCCCCAGATTGGCAGAGCCCCGCCTTCGCGAGCGGACTTCTTGAGGATTTCTTGAGGGCTCAGTCCCGCTGGTCCCGGTAGTACTCGATCGCCCCGGGATGCAGCTCGACGGGCCCCGTGAAGATGGCCTGCCTGCGGTCGAGCAGAGCAGCGGCGGGGACATCCTGGGCGATCCGGGTTCTCGCACCGAACAGGCTCGTGAGGACGTCGCGGACGACGCCGTCCGGTGTGGCCGATGCCGTGACGAGGTAGTTCGGGACAGCCATCGTGGGCTGCGACTCGTCGAGCCCGTAGAGACCCACCGGGAAGTCGGAGGGACGATAGGCGTCGGAGTATCGCGCATTGATCGCGTTGACCCAGGTCTGCTCGATCGGGACCAATCGCACAGGCGTCGTCATCGCGAGCTCCGCGATGCCCGGTGTGGGGATGCCACCGACCCAGAAGAAACCGGCGATCTCCGATCGCTCGAGCGCGTCGATCGATTCGCGGAGGTCGAGCTGCGGGTCACTGATCGACGTGATGTCGACTTCCGCCGCATCCAGCGCTCGAGCGGCGATGACATGCACACCGGAGTTCTCCGCGCCGAGCGACACCGTCATCCCGGCGAGGTCCCCGAGGTCGTCGATGCCCAAATCCGCGCGGACGACCACATGCAGGTACTCGTCGTAGAGGCGCGCGACGGCCCGCACCGGCAGGGGCTCGTCGAACGCTCCGACCCCCGCCACCGCATCCGCCGCCGCATCGCCCTGGGCGAAGCCGAGAAGCGCCTGCCCCGAGCCCACCCGCAGGAGGTTATCGACGGAGCCCGCCGATTCCTCCGCCACCATGTCGACATCGAGCGACGCCGACAGCTCGTCGGCGAGCTCCGAACCGTACGCGAAATAGACCCCGTCGGAGCCGCCGCTCGCGATCTCGTACCGAGAGTCGTCCCATTGGCTGGCCCGAGTGCTGCATGCGCTCGACGCCCCGACGACCGTCAGCACGGCGATCGTCGCCGAGACCCGCATCCAGCTCCGACGAGCGCTGGCCCGCCGACTCATTCTGCGGCTCCGTCCGGGAGCAGCAGCGTGACCAGCAGGCCGCCGCCCTCGGGCGACCCGACCCGCAGCTCGCCCCCGATCGACCCGAGCAGGTCGGTGGCGATCGCGAGCCCCAGTCCCGAGCCCGGCGTCTCGCCGCTGTCATCGCTGCGCCAGAATCGGTCGGACGCGTTCGCCAGCTGCTCCGGGCGGAGCCCCGGCCCGTGGTCGCGGACGGTCAGCCGACACAGGTCGCCGTCACGACGCGCGCCGATCTCGACCACCGCGCCCGAGGGCGAGAACTTCACCGCGTTGTCGATGACCGCATCGAGCGCGCTCTCGACGATCGTGCGGTCGGTGATACTCATCACCGGTTCGCCTCCGGTCGCGTGCGTGCGGATCCCCTGCTGGGATGCCACTTCGCTCCATGCGTCGGCACGCCTGGTCGCGAGCGTCATGAGATCGACGGCCGAGATGGTGGTGTCAGCGCGTCCTCCTCGGGCGAGTCCGAGCAGGGTCTCGAGGATCCGAGCCATCCGTCTCCCCTCCTCCCTCGTCTCCTCCACGTCGTCGTCCCAGTCGCGGTCGAGACCGGTCGAGAGATGCTCCACGCGCAGCAGCAGCGCATTGAGCGGGTTGCGCAGCTCGTGCGAGGCGTTGAGCGCGAACTCCTGCTGTCGCGTCATGACCCTCTCGATCTCATCCGCCATGCCGTTGAAGACCCGTGTCATCCTTCGCAGCTCCGGAGGCCCTGTGTCCTCCGCGACCCTGGCATCCATCTCTCCGCGTTCGATCGCGATCATGGCCTCGTCCAGGCGACGGACGGGAGACAGCACCCACCGCGCGAGCTGGAAGACGAGAAGCACGCCGAGGCCGATCGACACGATGGACACGACCGCCAGTGCGAGCACCTGCTGCACGATCTCGGCGCGCGGCGCCGCCGCATCCGCCGACACCATGACCGCTCCGATGACGTCGCCGTCGTCGAAGACCGGTTCGACGATCGAGGATTCCGCGGTGCCCCAGGGGAAGACCGGCTCAGGGGCCTCCGCCCGGCGACCGGAGAGAGCGAGCAGGACTCGAGCCCCTTCGTCCTCGGCGATCACCGCGGCGTCGCTGTTCCCGGCGGCCCAGATGCTTCCCGTCAGATCGAACACCACGACATCGATGCCGTAGACCTGCTCGAAGCGCCTGACCTCGGCGTCGATCACCGTCGCGCTCCCCGAGCGCAGCGCCTGACGCGCACTGGTCACGAAGTACCCCACGTCACCGAGCTGCTCAGTGTAGAACGCCTGCTGGATGCTGCGGGTGGCGCTCCAGGCCGCAGCGCCGCCGAGCGACAGCAGGATCGCGACCAGAGGGACGAGGAACACGACGATCAGGCGCCTGCGCATCGGACGCTACCCAGCCAACCGGTAGCCGACGCCGCGCACGGTCTCGATGAGGCTTCGCTGGCCGGCCTTACGCCGGATCGCGCCGACATGCACCTCCAGCGAATGCCCGAAACCGCGCCAGTCGGTGTTCCACACCTCACGGATGAGGCGCTCCTTCGGCACGGCGACGCCCGGGTATCTGGCGAGGACGGCGACGATGTCGAACTCCTTGCGGGTGAGCTCGATCGGCTCCCGGTCGATGATCACCTGACGGGCGATCAGGTCGATCTCGACCTCTCCGTCCTGGAGCCGGACTCGCGCCTCCGACTCCGGACGCACCGGCCGTGAGCGGCGCGTCACCGCTTCGATCCGGGCGAGAAGCTCGTGAACGTCATAGGGCTTGACGACGAAGTCGTCGGCACCGGCGCGCAGACCTCGGATGCGCTCCGTGACCTGGTTTCGCGCGGTCACGATGACGATCGGAACCTCGGAGCGGCCACGGATGCGACGGCACAAGTCGATGCCGTCGATGTCGGGCAGCCCCAGGTCCAGAAGGACGACCTCGGTGTCGGCGCCCAGCATCTCCAACGCGGAGGCGCCGTCGGCCGCCCGCACCGTGGCATACCCCGATCGCGCGAGGAAGGCCTCGAGCGCAGCGGCGACGCGCTCGTCGTCCTCCACGATCAGAATCCGCATCGATTCCGGGTCCCCTTCTCCGCTCGAGCAGGCACAAACCTACCAGTCGGGCGCGCTCGTCTCAGGCCGGGAGGTCAGGCGAGAGAGTCCGCCCGCTGAGCGAATGCGCTCTCGTACAGGCAGACGCTCGCCGCGGTCGCGAGGTTCAGCGACTCGGCTCGACCGAAGATGGGGAGCCTGAGCACCTGATCGGCCTGAGCCAACGCCTCATCCTCGAGACCACGCGCCTCGTTGCCGAACAGCCATGCGGTCGGCTCCGCCAGGACACCATCAGCACGTGCCCGCAGCAGATCGTCTCCCTTCACGTCAGCGGCCAGCACCCGCAGTCCCGCAGCGTGCGCCTTCTTCACGACGTCGTCGAGCTCGGCGCCCACAGACACGGGCAGGTGGAACAGAGAACCCGTGGTGGCCCTCACGACCTTGGGGTTGTACGGGTCGACCGTCCTACCGGTGAGGATCACCGCATCCGCACCCGCCGCATCGGCGGCCCTGATGATCGTGCCGAGATTGCCCGGGTCACGGATCTCCTCGCAGATCGCGACGAGACGAGGGGATGACGCGAAGACGTCGCGCACCGAGGTCGGAGTCTGCCGGACGACGGCGACGAGTCCCTGCGGTGTCACGGTGTCGGCCATCGCGTTCAGCACGTACTCCGTGACGTATTCGACCTCGACGTCGGCATCCGCCGCTTTCGATCGGATATCGGGATGCTTCTCCCACCCGGTCGGGGTCGAGAAGAGCTCGACGATGGCCTCGGGGCTGTAGGTCAGCGCCTCGCGGACGGCCTGCGGTCCTTCGAGAAGGTACAGACCCGTTTCGCTGCGCGCACTGCGCTTGGTCAGCTTCGCGACGGCTCGGACTCGGGGCGAACGGGGGTTCTCCAGCACGTTCACAGTCTAGAGAACCGCGGACACCTTGCTGCGCAAACACCGGGGAAACGACAGAGGACGCCCTCCCGAAGGAGAGCGTCCTCTGTGGTGAAGAGCTGCTTACGCGGCCGACTTCGGGGCGTTGACGTCAGAGGGCAGAGCCTTCTTCGCCGTCTCGACCAGCGTCGTGAAGGTCGCGGCGTCGTTGACCGCGAGGTCAGCGAGCATACGACGGTCGACGGTGACACCCGCGAGGCCGAGGCCCTGGATGAAACGGTTGTACGTGATGCCGTTCTGGCGAGCAGCGGCGTTGATGCGCTGGATCCAGAGACGGCGGAAGTCGCCCTTGCGCTTGCGACGGTCACGGTACGAGTAGACGAGCGAGTGGATGACCTGCTCTTTGGCCTTGCGGTAGAGGCGCGAACGCTGACCGCGGTAGCCGGACGCGCGCTCAAGGATGACGCGACGCTTCTTGTGGGCGTTTACCGCCCGCTTGACTCTTGCCATTTTCCTGTGTTCCTATCGTGCGTTCGGGCGCGTCAGCGACCGAGAAGCTTCTTCGCGACCTTGGTGTCAGCCTTCGACAGCACCTGGTCCTGGTTGAGGCGGCGGGTGCGACGGCTCGACTTGTGCTCGAGGTTGTGGCGCATTCCGGCCTGCTGCTTCTTCAGCTTGCCGCTGCCGGTGATCTTGAAGCGCTTCTTAGCACCCGAGTGGGTCTTCTGCTTCGGCATCTTCTCTTCCTTCGTATGGCGCCTTCTCAGGCGACGGTGTCAACCCGCGGTGCGGGAGTCTTGGGGGCGGGAGTTACTCCGCTGCGGCCTCGGCCGGTGCGTCTGCGTCGCTCTTGGCTTCACGAGCAGCCTGCTTGTTCGCTGCGCGCTGTGCGTCACGAACCGCGTTCTGCTCCTGCTTGGCCTCGGACTTGCTCTTCAGCGGAGCCACGATCATGACCATGTTGCGACCGTCGATGGTCGGGTTCGACTCGACGGTTCCGAGCTCGGCGACATCTTCTGCGAACTTTCGGAGAAGACGGACACCCTGCTCGGGACGCGACTGCTCGCGACCGCGGAAGAGGATCATGGCCTTCACCTTGTCGCCCGCCTTAAGGAAGCCCTCTGCGCGCTTGAGCTTGGTCGTGTAGTCGTGCGCCTCGATCTTCAGTCGGAAGCGGACCTCCTTGAGAATGGTGTTCGCCTGGTTGCGGCGAGCTTCCTTTTCCTTCTGGGCAGCTTCGTACTTGAACTTGCCGTAGTCCATGATCTTGACCACGGGCGGCTTCGAGTTGGGTGCGACCTCGACGAGGTCGAGGTCGGCTTCCTGCGCAAGGCGCAGCGCCGCCTCGATGCGGACGACGCCGATCTGCTCACCCGCGGGGCCGACGAGGCGGACCTCGGGGACGCGGATGCGCTCATTGGTGCGGGGATCGCTGATGCGTAACTCCTTAGACGAGTGGATTCGGCCACCAGGATGCAGTCAGCATCCCGGGCGAAATCAGAATCGTCCCCCACCCACCGGCATTCAGACGCCGGCTCTGCACCCTGCCTGCCGGATGCATCTGACGACGCGATCCGGTGGAGTGCAAGACCCGGTAGCCTGGAACGGCAAGCGCGGGTGGGAAGTGAATCCTCTTTCGTGCCGGAGCATTACGCTCCGGAGCCCGACAAAGTCTAACAGAAGGCAAGGCGAAGTGACGAACCAGGCATCGGATGAGGCTGCACGCGAGCGCGAAGAGCGTTGGGCCCGACAGGAGGAGGCGGCGTCTTCCGCCACCCGAGACATCGCCGACGTGCCAGCCGTGGAGGTCATCACGACAGCCGCCGTGCACCTCATGAGCGCCGCGGCCGTGAAGCTCGGCCTCGCCGACGACCCGGATGCCGCGGCCCAGCTCGACCTCGACGAGGCGCGCAAGCTCATCAACGCCCTGGCCGGTCTCATCACCGCCGGAGCGCCTGAGATCAGCGACATGCACGCACGTTCTCTCCGTGACGGCCTGCGCTCCCTGCAGCTCGCGTTCCGCGAGGCCTCCACGATCCCCGACCCGATCGGCAAGGGCCCTGGCGAGAAGTGGACGGGGCCGGTCAACTAGGCCTCCATCCGTTCGGATCTCGTGGTCCGGGCGCCGGGCTGCTCTGTCGAGGAGAAGAGCGGGGACCCTCCCACTTCGTGGGCCCCTCCCGATTCTCCTCGACAGAGCATCCCTGCGCCCTCGCCTCGTGTCGGAGCGTCGCCAGCCCGTCGACCTTTCGCGGTGCTGGGGTCAGGGATGCAGGACGATGGGCGGAGCCGTGGACGGGCCGCCGCAGGGGCCCGACGAATGCGTCCACGCGATGGCCTCCTGCGTCTCCGCGATCAGGATGCCGGAGTCGTCGTAGACGCGCACCGTGATGTCGTCCGGGGCGGCGAAGCCGAAGTGGAAGGTCCCGGCGTCACCCTGTGCGGGCACGGACAGATCCGTCTCCAGAGTCGGTGCCGCCCCGGGGTCCGCCGAACATCCCGCATCCGAGCAGACCTGCAGGAAGACGTCGGGACCGTAGGCGGACGCGTCGATCTCGACGCCGTTCGACCACCCGATCGCAGGGCACGCGGTCGCGCAGCCCGGCAACAGCAGCGCGACGACGAGTCCGATGACCGCCACCGCCGCCCTGTGCATGCCGCCACCCTAGCGACGCGGATACCGCGGCCGCGAGGCTCAGGCGGAGCGTCGCAATTTCACGGTGAGCGAATCCGCGAGCACCGCGATGCGGTCATCCGCCGCCCATCGCTGAGCCAGCCGAGCGAGCACCGCGTCGAGAACCTCACGCTCGAGCCCGTCGACGAGCTCGAGCACGACGATCAGCTCGGGTCCTCGCAGGCGCGCATCCGGATCCCCGGCGGCCACCGCCACGTCGATGACCGCGAGCTCGTGGGCGACGCTCTCCTGCAAAGCACCGTAGACCTCGGGAGACAAGAAGCTCGGCTCCCATCGATGCCCTTGGGCTATGGCCCAGACAGCGGGGCGACGGAACACGAATTCGGTCTCGGAGGTCGGATCGAGCACGATCAGGTCGGTGTCTTCGGCGGACGCCGCCAGCGCCACGCGCGTGGCCTCCACCGGAATCGGTCGCGCAGTCGCATCCCATCGCTGCATCGCCTCGACGGAGGAGAACACGGGCTGCACGCGGCGGCCGTCAGGGGCGGCCACGGTGACGATGGAGAGCTCCTGAGTCTTGTCGACCGCGAGCCCGCTGGGCGCCACCCCCTCTTCACCCTTCTCCGCGATCAGCGGTATCAGAACACGCGCGGTGCGGAACGCGTCGACCACCTCGACCTGAGCACCGGATCCTGCCCGGAATCGCAGGAGGGCGTCGAGAAGTGCGGGGTCGGCGGAGCCGTCGTCGCCCGCGTGCGGGTTCGACTCGAAACTGCGCCCCTCCCAGGGCACGCCCGCGGAGTCGCCCCGGTTCCCCGCGCCATGATCGTTCGCACCATGACCCTCGGGGCCGTGGCCGCAGGCGTCGTCAGTCCCCTGCGACATCCAGAGCCTCAGCCAGCGTGAATGCTCCGGCGTAGAGTGCCTTGCCGACGATCGCGCCCTCGACGCCCAGCGGAACCAGCTCGCGCAGCGCGGCGATGTCGTCGAGGTTCGCGATGCCACCCGATGCGACGACGGGTTTCGGAGTGCGCGAGGTCATCTCGCGCAGGAGTTCGAGGTTCGGGCCCTTGAGCGTGCCGTCCTTGGTGACGTCGGTGACGACATAGCGGCTGCAGCCGGCATCCTCGAGGCGCTCGAGAACCTCCCAGAGATCGCCGCCCTCCTTCGTCCAGCCGCGTGCGGCGAGGGTGGTGCCGCGGACGTCGAGGCCCACGGCGATCGCCTCGCCGAAGCGACCGATCACGTCGGCCGCCCACTCGGGGTTCTCGAGCGCGGCGGTGCCGAGGTTGATGCGCGTCGCGCCGCTCTCGAGAGCGGCCTCGAGAGTGGCGTCGTCACGGATGCCGCCCGACAGCTCGACGTTGACATTCTTGAACTGCTTGATCACCTTGCGGAGGATCGGAGCATTGCTGCCGCGACCGAATGCCGCGTCGAGATCGACGAGGTGGATCCACTTCGCGCCCTGCGCGACCCACTCCCCTGCCGCATCCAGCGGGTCACCGTAGCTGGTCTCGGTGCCGGCCTCGCCCTGCGTGAGGCGGACGGCCTTGCCACCCGCGACATCGACAGCGGGGAGCAGAGTGAGCGAAGGGGACTGCGCGAAGTCGTTCATGACGTCCTCAGGTGAGATGGGAGGGCCGATTCGTCGGCACGAGAGTCGACACTAGCCCGCGCATCCGCCCGCTCCAAAATGATGACGGCAGAGAACGGCGGACACCACGCGGTAGCCTCGAAGACGCCCCTGTTCGGTCGGTGAGGAGATGTTCCATGGTGCGCGATGCGGAAGCGCGGGGAAGCGGACCCCTTCGTCGGGGCAATCCGATGCCTACCGAGGTTCCGGAGAGCGTCGAGCCCGCGCAGGGCACGAACGAGGATGCCGAGCAGCGATCGAACGATCCGCAGCCGTCGAACCCCGCAGCCGGCACCTCGAACGGCGCCCCCGCGAACGAAGGGGCTGGCGTCGACTGGTCGGCTCCGACGCCGCCGCGGTCCCCTGCAGCGGGTACGCCGACGAACTCCCCTGCGCCGGGAACGCGCGCTGCAGCAGCGGCTGCCGCAGCGGCAGCCCCCGCCCTCCCTCAGACCGATGTGCCAGCACCGGCACAGTCGCCGGCACCGATGACTCCCGCATCCGCGGACGCCGGACCCGTTCCTCTGACGCCTCCCCCCGCTCGGCAGACCCCGCGCACCGAGCCGCAGCTTCCCGTCGTCCCGCCCGCACCTGTGCGGACGATCCCCGCCGGGGGATCTTCGACTGTGCCGGCAGCAGCGGCTCCGACGACTCCACCCGCGTCCGCTCCGCCCTCCCAGCCCGCCGCGGTTCTGCAGACGCCCGGCGCAGCCGTACCCCTCACGCCGACGCTCCCGGGAGCGCATGAACAGCCTGCAACAGCACCTCTCCGCCCCTCGACCGCAGCGCCAGCGGGAGCGGCGGGAGCACCGAGCTTCACCGCTCCCCCAGCGACCATCCCGTCCGCACCGGCCGCGGGCGCTCCGGACACGCGGCCCACCGCGATTCATTCGTCACAGTCGCCCGCCCAGGCACAGTCGCCGGCCCAGGCACAGTCGTCGGTCCAGGCACCGGCGCAGGCGCCGGCTCCCGCCGCGGCGGCAGTGCCCCCGATCCCGCCCGCAACGCTCGCCTCCGGCACCACCGCACTGACACAGGCGGAAGCAGCAGCGTCGTCGCGTCGCCGCCAGCGGGAACAGGGGATCCAACGCCGCTCCTTCCTGCAGGAGGAACGGCGGGAGGAGCCCGCCCGCCGCGGCGGTCGCGGATTCCTCAATCGTGTCGGGTTCTCTCTCGGCCCCAATGCGCGTGAGCGCGCGGTGCGCGACGACGAGCATGAGGTCAGCCGCCACTGGCCCGGCCCGCGCACCGTCGCCGTCGTCAACGGCAAGGGCGGTGCCGGCAAGACTCCCGCCACGGTGCTGCTGTCGGCTGTGTTCGCGCAGTATGGCGGCGCCGGCGTGCTCGCCTGGGACAACAATCAGACCCGGGGCACGCTCGGATGGCGCACCGAGACCGGCGCTCACGACCGCACTCTGCTCGAGCTCCTGCCGCAGACGCAGCGTCTGCTCGGCGCCCAGGGCCAGTCGGCCGACCTGGCGCACTTCGTGCACCACCAGCCGCAGGAGAAGTACGACGTGCTGCGGTCCAAGCCCATCCGGCTGGCACATGAGAATCGCCTCAGCCCGGCTGACGTGGATTCGATCCACGCGGTCGCCGCGAAGTTCTACCGACTGATCATCATCGACTCGGGCAACGACGAGTCCGATCCGATGTGGTTGCGCATGATCGACCTCGCGGATCAGATCGTCGTCGCCACGACGACGCGTGACGACCATGCAGAGGCCGGAGCACTTCTTCTCGAAGCACTCGAGGACCGCGACGAGCGCTCAGCCCGCCTCGCGCGCGATTCCGTGGTCGTGGTCAGCCAGGCCGACCCCAAGGCGTCACCGGCCGAGGTCGCGGAGGTCGTCGCCGGGTACCGCCCGCTGGCGCGCGAAGTCGTCGACATCCCGTTCGATCGGGAGATGGTCGACGGACACCTGCGTCTGCGTGCGCTCTCCGCCGCCACCCAACAGGCGTGGCTCTCGGCCGCAGCCGCGGTCGCGCGCGGTTTCTGACACGCGACCGCGCGTCTCGTCTCAGGACCGCAGGCTGTCGACCCAATTGCGGAGCAGCTGGATGCCGGCCTCGCCGGACTTCTCCGGGTGGAACTGCGTCGCCGACAGCGGACCGTTCTCGACGGCCGCGAGGAAGGGATCGCCATAGGTCGTCCATGTCAGCACCGGCTGCGGGAAGGGCGGGATGACGTCGAGCTCCCATGACTGCGCGGCGTACGAGTGCACGAAGTAGAAGCGCTCATTCTCGATCCCCTTGAAGAGCACTGAGTCGGCGCCGGGTTCGACCGTGTTCCAGCCCATGTGCGGCAGCACCGGCGCGTTCAGCTCGGTGACGGCCCCCGGCCATTCGCCGAGACCCTCCGAGTCGTGGCCGCGCTCGACGCCATGCGAGAAGAGCACCTGCATGCCGACGCAGATACCGAGAACAGGTCGCCCACCGGCGAGCCGCCGATCGATGATCTCGTCACCGCCGTGCGCGTGCAGCGCGTCACGAACGGCCTGGAAGGCGCCCACACCCGGCACGACGAGGCCGTCGGCCTCGAGCGCCTCCTTGCGGTCGCGCGTGAGCACGGCATCCGCCCCCGCCGCGATGAGAGCCTTCACCGCAGAGTGGACATTGCCGGACTCGTAATCGAAGACGGCGACCCGAGGAGCTGCGTTCACAGCGCACCCTTGGTCGACGGGATCCCGTCGACCAGCGGATCGAGCGCCTTGGCCTGGCGGAACGCACGCGCGAAGGCCTTGTACTCGGCCTCAGCGATGTGGTGTGGGTCGCGCCCGCCGAGCACACGCACGTGCACGGTCAGACCGGCGTTGAACGTGATGGCCTCGAACGAGTGGCGCACGAGCGAGCCCGTGAAGTGACCCCCGATGAGGTGGTGCTCGAAGCCGGCAGGCTCTCCGGTGTGCACGAGGTAAGGGCGGCCGGAGATGTCGACGACGGCCTGCGCCAGGGCTTCGTCGAGCGGGACGAGGGCGTCGCCGTAGCGGGAGATCCCGGACTTGTCACCCAGCGCCTCTCGGATCGCCTGACCGAGCACGATCGAGATGTCTTCGACGGTGTGGTGCGCGTCGATCTGCGTGTCGCCGGAGGCGCGCACGGTGAGGTCGGTGAGCGAGTGCTTCGCGAACGCCGTGAGCATGTGGTCGAAGAACGGCACCGACGTGTCGATGCGGCTCGCACCGGTGCCGTCGAGGTTCAGCTCGAGCTCGACGGTGGACTCCGACGTGCTGCGCACACGCGTGGCGGTGCGCGGGGTCTGGGCGGGGGTGCTCATGAAGCCGATCCTATCGAGGCGAGGGCATCGAGGAACGCGGTGGTCTCCGCCTCGGTGCCGGCGGTGACGCGGAGGTGTCCGGGGATTCCGACGTCGCGGATCAGCACTCCCCGGTCGTACAGCTGCTGCCAGATCTTCTGGGGCTCTGCGACTCCCCCGAAGAGCACGAAGTTCGACCAGGACTCGTGCGGCGTGTAGCCGAGAGCCTCGAGGGTCGCCGAGATCCGATCGCGCTGCTCGACGATCTCCTCGACCATGCCCAGCATCACGTCGGAGTTGCGCAGCGCTGCGACCGCCGCGGCCTGCGTGAGCGCACTGAGGTGGTAGGGCAGCCGCACGAGCCGCAGGGCGTCGATGAAGGCCGGGTCGGCTGCGAGGTAGCCCACGCGGGCACCCGCGAACGCGAACGCCTTGCTCATCGTGCGCGAGACCGCGAGACGTGGGCGCTCCTCGAGCAGGGTCAGCGCGGAGGCAGCATCGCGAGGGGCGAACTCCTGGTATGCCTCGTCGACCACGACGATTCCGCTGGACGCCTCGTAGACCGCTTCGACGACGTCGAGGCCGAGCGGCGTGCCCGTCGGATTGTTCGGCGAGCACAGCAGGATCACGTCGGGGTCGATCTCGGCCACCTGCGCGGCCGCTTCGTCCGGTGTGATCGTGTAATCCGGCTGCCGGGAGCCCGCGATCCATCGTGCTCCCGTGCCCTGCGAGATCAGCGGATACATCGAGTAGGTGGGTGCGAAGCTGAAGGCCGTACGACCAGGGCCGCCGAACGCCTGCAGGATGTGCTGAAGGACCTCGTTCGATCCGTTGCCAGCCCAGATCTGACTGGCGTCGAGGCCGTGGCCGAGGTACTCGGCGAAGCCCTCGCGCAGCGTGGTGAACTCGCGGTCGGGGTAGCGGTTGACATCGCGGAGAGCGACGGCGATGTCATCGAGGATGTCACTGGCGACCGCGTCCGGAACCGGATGCGTGTTCTCGTTGACGTTGAGAGCGATCGGGAGCGGCGCCTGAGGAGCTCCGTACGGCGTGAGCCCTCGGAGGTCGTCGCGAAGGGGGAGGTCAGCGAGTGATGCAGTCACCCTTCCCATGGTAGGCGGCGTGAACCTCACAGACGCGCGTGGTGACGGAGAATGAAGTCCACGCCACGACCCGCTCGATCGATCACTCCGAGTACTGCGCGGGGATCGCCAGTTCCTGGCCGATCTGGAGAGCGCCGCCCCGAAGCAGGTTCAGTCTGGTGATGTCTCCGATCACCTCGCGGGGGTCTGCGCCCGGCGCGATGCCTTCTGCGATCGACCAGAGAGTGTCCCCTGGCATCACGGTCACGGTCGCGAATGACGCCGTCGCGACCTGCTCCCCCGAGGCCATCGCACTGCCGCCGCTGAGCGCGGCGAAGGCGATGCCAGCTGCGAGCGGAACTGCGGCCAGCGCGAGCACGACCCGACGACCGCGCACCGTCAGGCGGAGCTTCGTCGCCGGACGCGCCGGGAGGACTGCTGCGTTGCTGAAGGTGATGGTGCTCATGTCGTGCTCCTCTGCATCTACCGCCTGGACGGTGAAGTTGGCGTAGCGTTCGCATCCGCGCCTCGGCCGGGAGCCGTGAATGCGAAGCTACGTTCCGAAGTTATCTTCGAATTCGAACATCTGTCAAGCGTTCTTCGAAAAAGTGACCCGTGAATCAGGAGACACGCTCGAACAGATCTTCCACATCTGCCCGATTCTCGGATACGGTTTCGATACGAACACCCCACCACGGGCCTCCGACATTCGAACTGAGACGCCGGAGTCGCACACCTGAGGAGCACCATGAGCGACAACTCCGCCATCGACGCCGACGTCCCGCGCACTCGTCGCCGGAAGAGCCTGAGCCCCAAGCAGATGGCGATCCTCGAGGTCATCCAGACGTCGATCAGCAGGTACGGCTACCCGCCGAGCATGCGTGAGATCGGCGATGCGGTGGGGCTCAAGTCGCTGTCGAGCGTGACGCATCAGCTCGGGCAGCTCGAGCTCAGCGGCTACCTGCGACGCGACCCCGGCAAGACCCGTGCCATGGAGGTCCTGATCGATCTTCCCGGCACGAGCGGCGAGAACCCGGCCGACGTCGCGACGCCCGTGGGCGATGCCGCCCTGGTTCCCCTGGTCGGCCGGATCGCCGCCGGCGTGCCGATCACCGCTGATCAGCAGGTCGAGGAGATCTTCCCGCTCCCCCGCCAGCTCGTCGGCAAGGGCGATCTCTTCATGCTCAAGGTCTCGGGAGAGTCGATGATCGACGCTGCCATCTGCGACGGCGACTGGGTCGTCGTCCGCTCGCAGGGCAGCGCGGAGAACGGCGAGATCGTGGCCGCGATGCTCGACGGCGAGGCCACGGTCAAGGTGCTGCGCCGCCGCGACGGCCACACCTGGCTGCTGCCGCGCAACTCGGCATTCGAGCCCATCCTCGGTGACGAGTCCGTCATCCTCGGAAAGATCGTCGCGGTGCTGCGCGCCGTCTGACGCCTCCGAGCCCGCGTTGCGGGCACCACGCCTAGGCTCGAACCATGTCATCGCCGTTCGGTACCTGGCCCTCCCCTTTCTCCGCCTCCCAGATCGCTGCGTCCTCTCCGAGGATCGACGGATCAGCGTTCGTCGGCGACGAGATCTGGTGGGGTGAGTCGGTTCCTTCCGAAGGCGGGCGATTCACCGTACGCAGCTCGACCGGCGCCGAGATCCTGCCTGCGCCATGGAGCGCCCGCTCCCGCGTCCACGAGTACGGCGGCGGAGCCTGGGCCGCGGATTCCGAGGGCACCCTCTACTTCGTCGATGCGAAGGATCAGCGGGTGCACCGGATGCGCCGCGGAGCGCGCCCCGTGCCGCTCACCCAGGCGGGCCCCGCTCACGGTGGTCTGCGACTGCAGCAGGGGCGGCTCCTCGCCGTCCGCGAGGACCTCACCAAGAACCCGCATCGTCGCGGCATCGTCGAGATCCCCGTCGACGGCTCCGCGGCAGAGGATCCGTCACTGGTGACGACCGTCGTCGACGGCGAGGGGTTCTATGCGCATCCGGCGCTGTCGCCAGACGGGTCACGGGTCGCATGGGTGCAGTGGACGGGCGCACGGATGCCGTGGCAGCATGCCACACTCGCCATCTCAGACGGGATCGACACCGTCGAGCTGTCCACGCGCGCCGCCCTGCAGCCCGAGTGGACCGGGGACGACGAGCTGCTGTACGCGGACGACCCGAGCGGGCGCTGGGCGCTGTACCGGCTGCAGCTGGACCGCAGCGGCGGCGCACGCCCTGCCGTCCGTGTCGACGACGTCGATGCGGACACCGGGTACGGCCTGTGGGTGCTGGGCAACCGCTGGTATCGGCCGCTCGACGACGGCCGGATCGTCTCGGTGCGCACGAACGGACGCGACGAGGTGGTCGTGCTCGACGCGGACGGACGTGCCCGTGTGCTCCATCTCCCCGCCGACGGCCATGTCAGTGTCGACGATGTCTCCGGATCCCGGGTCCTGCTCTCCGGGAACAGCTCGACCACATCGCCCGGCGTCTGGTGCGTCGACCTCGACTCCGACGAGGTGATCGCGGTCGCCGGCGCGGAGCCGACCGATCCGGCGTGGATGCCGCCCGCATCGCCGATCCTCCTCGACGGCACGCACGGCCCCGTGCACGCGTTCGCCTATCCGCCGGCCCATCCCACGGAATCGGCTCCGGAAGGAGAGCTTCCTCCCTATGTCGTGCTCGTGCACGGCGGCCCCACGGCGCATGTGACGGGCGCCGTGTCGGCCGTGATCCCCTTCTACACGAGCCGCGGAATCGGTGTGCTCGACGTGAACTACGGCGGTTCCACCGGATACGGGCGCGCATACCGCGAACGGCTCGACGGACAGTGGGGCGTGGTCGATGTCGACGATGTGATCACGGCCGCTCGCGGCCTCGCTGAGACGGGTGTCGCGGATCCCGCGCGCATCGCGATCCGCGGTGGCTCCGCCGGCGGCTGGACGGTGCTCTCGGCTCTCGTGCGCGGAGGGACGTTCGCCGCAGGGATCAGCCGATACGGAGTCACGGATCTTCGGATGCTGGTCGAGCACTCCCACGACTTCGAAGCGCCCTACATCGAGGGTCTGGTCGGTCCGCTACCCGAGGCCGAGGCGCTCTACGTCGACCGCTCCCCGTTGACGCACGTCGATCGGATCGACGTGCCCGTGCTGCTCATGCAGGGGGCGGATGACCGTGTCGTGCCGCCCGCGCAGTCGGAAGCCGTGCGCGACGCTCTGGAGGCTCGGGGCATCGATCACGAGTACGTCCTGTACCCGGGTGAGGGACACGGATTCCGCTCGAGCGAGACGATCGTCGACGCCCTCGAGCGGGAGCTCGCGTTTCTCGGGCGTGCGTTCGGATTCACCCCGTCGAGCTGATCAGTCCCCGGTGCGGTTGCGCAGGCGCATCGCCCGCTCGGCCTCGCGTGTGTCCTGACGCTCGCGCAGGGTCTGACGCTTGTCGAACTCGCGCTTGCCCTTCGCAAGGGCGATCTCGACCTTGGCGCGCCCGTCGGAGAAGTACAGCTTGAGCGGGATCAGCGTGTAGCCGCCGGCCGACACGGCATGCTGCAGCTTCGCGATCTCCTCACGATGCAGCAGCAGCTTGCGGATGCGCTTGGCGGAGTGGTTCGTCCAGTGGCCCTGCGAATACTCCGGGATGTGCACGGAGTCGAGGAAGACCTCGTTCCCCTTCACGAACGCATATCCGTCGCTCAGGTTCGCGCGCCCCTGGCGCAGCGACTTGACCTCGGTGCCGGTGAGCACCATCCCCGCCTCGTACGACTTCTCGATGTTGTAGTCGTGACGTGCGCGACGATTGGTCGCGATGACCTTCTCCCCGCGTTCCCTGGGCATGATTCTCTCCTGATCCGCGTCGCGCAGTGGTTCCAGAGCCCGATCCCGGGCGCACGACAGCCTGTCAGTCTATACCGACGACGCTCCCGCAGTCGACGCGGTCAGGTACGCAGCCAGCGACGGATGGCGAAGCCGGCCGACAGCGCCGCCAGGATCACGCCGATACCGATCAGCACGGGCACGACGACTGCGGCATCCTGCATCGACACCCAGGTGGTGATGAACGGGACTCGCCCTCGCAGATAGCCGTTGACGCCGAAGTGCACGCCTGCGACCACGGCGGCGCTCGCGAGCACAGAGCCGAGGAAGGCGGCGAACACGCCCTCGAGCACGAACGGTGTCTGGATGAATCGGTTGGACGCGCCGACCAGGCGCATGATGCCGATCTCCTTGCGTCTGGCATATGCAGACAGCCTGATGGTCGTGCCGATCAGCAGGATGGCGGCGATCAGCATGAGCACGGCGATGCCGACGGCGATGTACGTGGCGACCGTCAGCGCGGAGAACAGCGGCTCGAGATACTGGAGCTGATCCGTGACCTGCTCCACGCCCGCTACACCGTTGAACGCCTCGGCTATCACCTGGGACTGGCCAGGATCCTTCATGGTCACGAAGAACACCTCGAAGGCCTGCTCGGGGGTGATGACGCTCGCCTGCTCCTGACCCAGCTGCTCCACGAGCTTCGCGTAGGTGTCTTCTTTGGAGTCGTAGCTCACCTCGCTGATGAGCGGTGCGAGCGCCTCGCCTTCGAGCTGGGCACGCACGGCGTTGACCTGCTCTTCCGAGGCGCCGCCGTCGACGCACGTGTTCTGCTCCGAGATGTCGGAGCACATGTAAACCGCGACCTGCGCGCGCTCGGTCCAGTAGCCGCGCATCGTGCCGATCTGGGCCTGCATCAGGATCGCGGCGCCGACGAAGGTCAGCGACACGAAGGTGACGAGAACGACGGAGATGACCATCGAGATGTTGCGCCGGAGGCCTCCGAGGGCCTCGGTGAGGATGAGTCCGATTCTCATGAGGTCGGCCCCACTTCCTCGGCGCCGTCGTCGGACAGGCCGAGACGATCGGCGACGCCGAGCTCGGCGACGTCGACCTGCGGCAGCAGGATCGGGTGCGTGAGCGGCCCGACGGATGCCGCAGCCTCGGCGGGCCTCTCGTCGGCGACAGGCGGCTCGAGGGGCGCGGCCTGCGCCTCAGGAGTCTCGGATGCCGTGGGCACGGCGTCGGACGATGCGGCAGCGGCCTTTCGCTGCGCGCTGAGCTCCTCCGCGAGCGCAGCCCGGACGACCGACAGGTCGGCCGTCTGGCGCTGCACCTCCTGCACCGCGGTGAGAGCGGCGGCTGCCGCAGCTCCTCGGACTTCTTCGGGGACGAGACGGGGGATGTTCGAGGTGTCCCCGTACCCGCCGTGCACCTCGTCTCGCACCATCTCTCCGTCACGGAGCTCGATGACTCGACGCTGCATCTGATCGACGAACGCGGCCTCGTGCGTGGCCATGAGAACGGTGGTGCCGCCGGCGTTGATCCGCGCGAGCAACTGCATGATGTCGACCGAGGTCGCAGGGTCCAGGTTTCCTGTGGGCTCATCCGCGAGCAGCACCTGGGGCCTGTTCACGAGCGCCCTCGCGATCGCGACGCGCTGCTGCTCTCCACCGGACAGCTCGTGCGGCATCCGCTTCTGCTTGCCGTCGAGCCCGACCAGAGCAAGTGCCTCGGGCACCGCCTGCTGGATGAATCCACGCGAGGATCCCGTCACCTGCAGCGTGAATGCGACGTTCTGGTAGACGGTCTTCGACGGCAGGAGGCGGAAGTCCTGGAACACGGACCCGATGTGGCGACGGAAGTACGGCACCTTTCGGTTCGCGAGGGATCGCAGGTCGCGTCCGAGCACGGCGACGCGGCCGGTCGTCGGCACGTCCTCTCGGAGGATGAGTCGCAGACAGGACGACTTGCCGGACCCCGATGCACCCACGAGGAAGACGAACTCCCCGCGCTGTACTTCGAAGTCGACAGCGGACAGGGCGGGCCGTGAGGTCCCGCGGTAGCGCTTCGTGACGTTCTCGAACCGAATCATGGCTGTTCGAGCCTAAGCGCGGGGTGTCCCGTGCCCGCGAGCGACACCCCGCGCACCCCCGGAGTGTCGCCCCGCACTGCTATACATGGAGGTGCCGATCCATGCCGTCCGCGTGGACCACGACTCCGAGGGGGAACCATGACGACGCCTGCAGGCTGGTATGACGACGGATCCGGGCGCCAGCGCTGGTGGGACGGCACGCAGTGGACCGAGCATTTCGCTCCGATCGCGGAGCCCGCAGCAGCCGAGGCAGAGTCTGCGGCGACCGAGCCTGAGACTTGGGCGGCCTCGGCCGACACATCGTTCTCCGACTCCGCTGCGGCAGGCAACGACACGGCGGCGACCGATGACGGTGCCGCCGGCGATGCATCCCCCGCAGTCGACACGACCCCCGAGTCCGCAGCAGCCGCCGAGACCGCGGCAGCGCTCGACTCCGTGGCGGCCGTCGAGAGCCCCTCGTGGAACGCCCCCGCCTCCGAGTCCGTCGCAGGCGACTCGGGCTCGGACTCCTCGTCGCCCGTCGGCGAGCCCACAGCTCCCGACACCGCCGCATCGTGGTCGGCCCCCGAGACTCCTTCCGACACGTCTTCGACGGAATACACCGCGCCCGGTGCCACCCCGCCCCTCGACGGGAATGCCCCGCCGTATGCGAACGCGGCACCCGCCTACCCCGGCAGCGCGCCCGCCTACCCCGCCTACCCCGGCGCCGCGGACGCAGGTCAGACGCAGGCCTACGCCGCGCCCGGCTATCCCGGAGCGGCACCCAGCCACCCCGGCGCAAGCGCTTACGCGCCCGCAGGCCAGGCCTACGGCGCCGCGGGCGCCTACCCGCCCGCATACGCAGGTGGCGCGCCCGCAGCGGCCACCAAGCCGTCCATCCTCGGCATCGTCGGTCTCGGCCTCGCAGCACTCGGCACGATCCTGTCGTGCATCCCGGTGATCTTCGGGTTCGGATGGCTGCTGCTCGCCGCGGGCTTCATCGTGTCGCTGATCTCCCTCTTCCTGAAGGGAAAGAAGTGGCCGGGCATCTCGGGCCTCATCCTCTCTGTGGTCGGTGCGATCATCGCGATCGTGATGTTCTTCGTCATCGTGTTCGCGACGGTCTCGGACGTCGTCCGCGATCTTCCGACTGCACCGCCGTCCAGTGATTCCGACACCGACAACGGCACCGACCCCGGTACCGACGAAGGCACGGACGACGGAGACACCGGCCCCACGGACGTCGTCGAGGGCGAGCTCGGTTCCCCCGTCACGATCGAGCAGATGTCGGGCACGAGCGAGGTCACGATCAACTCGGCCACGTGGACGACGTCCGACGGTTCCAGCATCCCCTCCACCAACGGCGGCTACGTGGTCCTCGATGTCACGTTCACCGGCATCTCGGGCACGAGCTACATCAACCCGTTCTACTTCGCGCTCGAGACCGCCGAAGGCGCCGAAGGCACCTACGACTACTACGTCGACGGAATCGTGGCGGAGGAGCTCGCGGCAGGAGACACCGTCAGCGGCAAGATCACCTTCGACGTCGCGCAGAGTTCCTCGTACGTGATCACCTTCACCGATGAACTCCTGCAGGACGTCGCTCGCGTCTCGTTCACTCCATCGGCGGGCTGAGCTCCGAGCACGGAGTACCGGTCATGACGACCCCGGCGGGCTGGTACGACGATGGTTCAGGCCGACAGCGCTGGTGGGACGGAATCGCGTGGACGGAGCACACCGTCACCGCGCAGGTTCCGGCCACCGCGCAGGATCCTGCCACGACGCCGGCTTCTGCCACCGCGCAGGGACAGAGTTCGGCACAGCCTCCCGTCGCACCGCGCACGCCCACTGAAGGCGTCGCCAAGCCCGCCGTCGACGCCTCCGGGCATTCGACGGCGGGCGTGGCTCGGGTCGTCGGCAGCGCCCAGGCCTCCGCAACCGAGTCCGCCACGTTCGAGCCCCCATATGTTCTGCAGACGGCGCACTCGACCGACGCCGACCCCGGGCTCGCTGCAGGTGCGCCCGTCTGGGGCCACGCTCCGATGTACGGCCAGCAGGGCTCGGCCTATCCCGCGCAGGGCCTGGGTGTTCCGTTCGGAGTGCCCACTCCCCCGCAGACGAAGCCGAGGGTCTCCGTTCTCGGCATCATCGGCCTCGCCGTCGCGGTGATCGGACTCGTCGTCTCCTGCTTCCCGCCGATCGCGCTCGCGGGCTGGGTGCTGTTGGGCGTCGGCTTCGTCGTCTCCCTGGTGTCGGTGTTCCTCCGTGGAACGAAGTGGCCCGGAATCCTCGGTATCGCCGTGAGCGTTCTCGGAGCCATCGTCGCGCTCGCGGTGATGCTCCTGTCGCTCAGCGTGGCCGCGCCCGGCGCGACAGTCCCGACGTCGTCGCCCGACTCCTCGTCGTCCGATGACGAAGAGCTCGATGGGTCGGCGACAGAGGGCACCGAGAGGGTTTACATCAACGACCTCGAGGTCGGGCACTGCCTTCCCCTGGTCGAGTGGGAGGACGAGGTCTACGACCTTCCCGTCGTCCCGTGCGATCAGCCGCACACCGACGAGGTCTATTTCATCTTCGATGCGCCGGACGGCGACTTCCCCGGCGACGCCGAGTTGCAGACCCTCGCGACCGAGCGCTGCGATCCCGCCTTCGAGGAGTTCATCGGCATCCCGTATGCGGACTCCGAGCTCGACAACTACTGGTTCGTGCCCACCGAGACGTCATGGAAGCGGGCGAACGACCGCGCCATCCAGTGCATCGTGTTCAGCTACGAAGACGTCACGGGGACGCTCGAAGGCGCCGCCCGCTGAGACGAGCTCAGTCCTCGTCTTTGCGCTTGCGCCAGCGGATGCCCGCCGAGATGAACCCGTCGAGATCGCCGTCGAACACAGCTGCGGGGTTTCCCGACTCGTGCCCGGTGCGCAGATCCTTGACGAGCTGCTGGCCGTAGAGGAAGTACGAGCGCATCTGATCGCCCCAGCTCGCCGTGATGTTGCCGGCGAGTTCCTTCTTCTTCGCGGCCTCCTCCTCCTTCTGGAGCAGCAGGAGGCGGGTCTGCAGCACGCGCATGGCGGCGGCGCGGTTCTGGATCTGCGACTTCTCGTTCTGCATCGAGACGACGATGCCGGTCGGGAGGTGCGTGAGGCGCACGGCGGAGTCGGTGGTGTTGACCGACTGCCCACCCGGCCCGGAGGAGCGGAACACGTCGACGCGGATGTCGCTCTCGGGGATGTCGACCTCGGTCGCCTCCTCCATGAGCGGGATGACCTCGACCGCGGCGAACGACGTCTGACGCTTGTCGGCAGAGCCGAACGGGCTGATGCGGGCCAGACGGTGCGTGCCGGCTTCGACCGAGACGGTGCCGAACGCGTAGGGCGCGTCGATCTCGAACGTCGCCGACTTGATGCCGGCGCCCTCAGCGTACGAGGTGTCGAGAACCTTGACGGGGTACTTGTGACGCTCGGCCCACCGCAGGTACATGCGCATGAGCATCTCGGCGAAGTCTGTGGCGTCGTCGCCACCGGCACCCGAGCGGATCGTGATGATGGCCGAGCGCTCGTCGTACTCGCCGTCCATCAGCGTCTGGACCTCGAGCTGGTTGATGATCTCGGTGAGAGCGCTGAGCTCGGCGCGCGCCTCGACGGCCGATTCCTCATCGCCCATCTCGTTCGCGAGTCCGACCAGGACCTCGAGGTCGTCGAGTCGCGAGCCGATGCCCTCGACCCTCGCGAGCGCCGACTGGCGGTGGCTCAACGCGCTGGTCACCTTCTGGGCGCGCTCGGGGTCGTCCCAGAGGTCCGGCACGCCGGCTTCCTCGCTGAGGCGTGCGATGTCGGAACGGAGCGTATCGACGTCGATGACCTCGCGAATGTCACCGTAGGTGAGTCGCAGGGCCTGGATGTCGGCGGAGAGATCGAGTTCGAGCATGTCGCGTCCAGCCTAACGTGCCGCCTGTGCGGGCGGGGACGGGTTGGAACGGGAGTAGCGTGAAACGAGTGAGCAGCGCATCCACGGTCCTGAGACGATTCGGACCGATGGTGTACCTCCCCACCGTCCTGTTCTCGCTCGGCGAGGGAGCGGTCATCCCTCTGATTCCCGTGATCGCGGCGCGCATGGGAGCGGATGTGGCGTTCGCCGCACTCGTCGCCTCCGCGCTGGTCGTGGGTCAGCTGTGCGGAAACCTGCCCGCGGGCTGGGCCGTATCGCGCATCGGCGAGCGGTTCACCATGGTCATCGCGGGAGCGATCGCGATCGGCGCAGGTGTCGGCATGGTCTTCGCTCCGTCATTGGGCGTGCTCGCGGCCTCCGTCTTCCTGCTCGGCTTCTGCGCCGCCGCCTTCGGTCTCGCCCGTCACGCCTTCATGACGACGAGGGTGCCGATCGCGTTCCGCGCCCGTGCGCTCTCGCTGCTGGGCGGCAGCTTCCGACTCGGGATCTTCATCGGCCCGTTCGTCGCCGCGGGTCTCCTGCAGCTGTTCGGGGCAGAGACCGCAGCGATCTGGTTCTTCCTCGGGTGCCTGGTCGTCATGGTGGTTCTCGTGCTGTTCGGTCCGGACCCTGAGAAGACGATCCCGCCGACCACCCCAGTGCGCACCGCTCCTCTGTCGGAGGACTCCGGCGAGCCGGTCACCGGCGCGATCCCGACCGTCGGTCGCACAGGCATCTTCCGCACGATGTGGCAGCAGCGCACCGTGCTCGGACGCCTCGGCCTCGCCGCCGCATCGCTCTCGGCGGTGCGGTCAGCGCGGCAGGTCGTGCTGCCGCTCTGGGGGCTCTCACTGGGCCTCGACGCGTCGACCATCGCCCTCGTCGTCGGAATCTCGGGGGCGATCGACTTCGCCCTGTTCTACGCGAGCGGGCAGGTGATGGACCGGTTCGGTCGCCTGTGGGCGGCGATGCCGGCGATGGTCCTCATGGGCGCCGGATTCCTCGCGATGTCGTTCACCCACGACCTCGATGCCGCGGTGCTCTGGTTCGGCATGTTCGCTGCCGTCCTCGGAGTGGGCAACGGCCTGTCGAGCGGCATTCTGCTCACTCTCGGAGCCGATGTCGCTCCGAAGACCGAACCCGCCGCATTCCTCGGCTCGTGGCGCACGTTGACGGATGCAGGCGGCGCCGTCGCTCCGCTGATGGTGTCGGGGATCATCGCGATCGCGTCCCTGCCGATAGCGGCCGCGGCCATGGGCGTGATCGGCCTGGTGGGCGCCGGAGGCTTCATCCGGTGGATCCCCCGGTTCGTTCCCCGCGCGAAAGAGGAGCCCTCGTGAGCGCTGAGCTCGCCGCAGATGTCCACCGCCTGGTGTTCGGGGCCGTGGCGGCTTCCGACGTCGAGCGGGCGGCGAAGGCAGACTTCGCGACGTTCTTCCCCGACGAGCATGGCCCCGTGTCCCGCGACGACGGCCCCGACCACGCCACAGCGTCAGCCCTGGTGTTCGATCCGACACTCACCCGCACGCTCCTCGTGTTCCATGCCAAGGGACGGTTCTGGGTCCAGCCGGGCGGCCATCTCGAGTCCGGCGATGCGTCGATCGCGGATGCCGCGTTGCGCGAGCTGCGGGAGGAGACCGGTGTCGTCGTGCCAGATCTCACCGCGCCTCTCGTGTACGACCTCGATCATCACGGGCTCTCCTCGGCATTCGGCCGGTGTTCCTCCCATCTCGACATCGGGGTCGCCGTCGTCGTCTCGGATGACGCGGCGCTGATCGTGAGCGACGAGTCGGAGGACGTGCGGTGGTGGCCGATCGGTGCGCTCCCCGATCAGGTTCCGCCGGGCTTCGGCGGGCGCGTGCGGAGACTGCGCGACCGGCTTCTCGTCTGACAGGTGACAGGCTCTGCCGGGCCGGGCATCATCTCAGCGCCGTGCGACTCGTCCCCGTCGCCTCCAGCCGCACACCGTCGGGGACGAACAGCGACAGCAACGGCGGATCCCATTCGGCGGCGACCGTCACCCGCGCCGAGAGCCCGTCGGGCGCGGTGGCTGACAGCAGATTCGCGTCGCCCGGCCACGCGGCGACCAGCGCGAGCGCCTGCCCTCTCACGCCGTCATCAGTGAGGTCGGCACGCGCCGTCTCCCCGTCGACGACCAGTGTGAAACCGTCGGCCCCGGCGAGCGCAGCCGCGTCGGCGAGCGCATCGAGCCGCTTCTGGGAGATGTACAGGTCTGTGGCGCACACACTCACGAAGATGAGTGCGAGAGCGAGCAGCGCGTATCCCAGGGTGAGGAGCAGCACGCTCCCGTCGTCTTCTCTCATCCCCCGCCCCACAGCCGCGAGACCTTCTGCACCGCGGTTCCCTCGACGGAGACGGATGCCGCCTCATCCAGCCCGAAGATCGCCGGGATCAACGGCAGCGATACCTTCGCTGCGACCACGACCGTGATCGTCGCGCCCGCGGAGGGGCATGCCGCGACCTCGGGAGTGCACGTCACGGACACCTCGGCCGAGTCGGGGTCGATGCCGTACTGCTCCGAGACGCTGGCGAGCACGCGTTCTCCGCTCAGCTCTGCGTTCTCCGCGTCCGGTGCGAGGGCGATGGCCCGAGCTGTGTGTCGGGCTGCCGCCTCCGCGCCGAGCGTCTGCTCCTGGATCGCACCGAGCGCGATGATCAGGTAGACGAGAGGGACGAGCAGCACCACTCCGACGGCGATGAACTCGAGCGCCGCCGAGCCGTCGTCATCCATCCTCGAACGACTCCTCCGGAGCATGGGCTTCCACCTCCATCGCGAAGGGGATCCCGAGCAGCCCGATCACCGGCAGCGTGGTCCGCACACGCACGTCGATCGTCGGCTGCCCGAGCGACGTCGAACGCCCGACTGTCACGTCCTCGGCATAGGCCCCTCCGACGGCACGGATGATCTGGTCTCGCGCACGCTCTGCGCCGTCTTCGAGGCTCGTGTCGGCGAGTGCCGCGTAATACGCACCTTCGACAGCCGAATCATGTACGACGTTGCGGACGTACACCGCGAGCGCGAGCTGCAACACGGCGAGGGTCAGCAGGGTGAGCAGGGTCCCCACCATCACGAACTCGACGGGACTGGAACCTCGTTCGTCGAAGAATCGATGACGGTTCGTCGGGTCGGGCATGCGATCGCCACCCGTCAGATGCCCGACACGCGCTGGATCGCCTGCTCGAACAGGGTGCTCAGCGCCGGACCCGCGACTGCCCAGATCAGCACGACGAGTCCGGCTGTCATCAACGTGACGAGCACCCATCCGGGCACGTCGCCGCGCTCGTCGTCGAGGAACTGGCGCGCTATGGCAGTCCTGCCTCCCTGCCTGTGTCGAAAAGTGTTCATGTCGTCCTTTCGTGGAGTGCTCAGCCGATGCCGAGTCGCAGAATGAAGAGGCCCGGATAGATGGCGAAGAGCACCGAGAGCGGGAGGATCAGGAACACGAGCGGGAGGAGCATCAGGATCTCCTTGCGGCCGGCCTGTTCGATCAGCACGCGCTTGGCGTCCTCACGTGCGTCTTCCGCCTGCGCGTGCAGGACGCCCGACAGCGGCGCACCGTGTTCGAGCGCGGCGACGACCTGATCGATCGCGCGCGCGAGTCCGGTCAACTGCAGACGTCCCGCCATCTCACCGAGCGCGTCGGCGAGGGAGGAGCCCGTGCCGACTGCCACCACCACTCGGCGGAACTCGACGGTGAGTTCGCCCGAGCCGACCGCCGCCACGCGGCGTACCGAGTCGAGGAATCCTTCGCCCGCTGAGAGACAAAGCGCGAGAAACTCGAGTGTCGTCGGCAGCTCATCGGTGAGCCGTGCTCTACGTGACCTCACGCGGGCGGTGAGGTGCATGTCATAGCCGACCCCCGCGCAACTTCCGAGCAGGACCGGGAGCAGAGCGATCGGAGGACTCATGCGCCCGGCTACAGCAAGCACGATGAGCGCGAGCGCCCCGCTCATGATCCCGCCGAGCACCCAGCCGAGCTGTCTGCCGCGGAAGGTCGCGTGGTCGACGGAGAGACCGGCCTGGGCGATCCTGCCCCGCAGCGCCTCGCCACCGCCGAGCAGTCTCTCGAACATCGCCGACGAACGGCTCCAGGGCGATCCTCCCCCGCCGGGAAGGACTCCTGCTCGCGGGAGGGCGCTCTCCGGCAGCCGTTCGTCGGCGACGGCGTCTCGCACGTAGGGAGCTATCCGCAGCGTCAGCGATGCCGCCGACCACCGTGGGAGCGTCGCGAGGATGCACAGCAGTCCTGCAGACAGTGCCCCGCCGCCGAGCACCGCGACAGCGAGCGAAGACAGGAGACTCATCCGAACCACCGCCCTGGTTCCGGCAGGCGCCCGATCCGGATCATGATGCGGTATGCGATGACGGATACCGCTGCGCCCAGGCAGATCACCACCACACCTTCGGGTGTGCCGTAGGCGGCGGCGCCTTCGGGCCGCAGCACCAGGAGGCCGAGGATCACCCACGGCGCGACGGAACCGAGGACGGCCGCACCGCGGATCCACGACTGACGAGCCTCGACCTCTCCTCGGAGAGCAGCATCCGCACGCACCGACGACGACAGCGCCCGCAGGACGCCGACGAGCTCGGTACCGCCCACCTGCCTCGCCATCCGGAGCGTCTCGACGATGCGGTCGGCGATCGGATCGGCCAGCGATGACTTCAGCCGATCGAGGCTCGTCTCGAATCGTCCCGTCGCCCGCAGATCCAGCGCGAACACGATGAAAGCGGGCCTCATCATCGTGGGCGAGGTCTCGCCCAGACTCGCCACGGCGTCCGGCAGCGAGAGCCCTACGCGGATGGACGCGATGAGCAGGTCGCAGACGTCGGGCCATAGCTGGCGACGCAGTTTGCGCAATCGCAGGCGACGCGACCGCAGGAACACGACCGGAGCCACCGCCGCGGTCGCACCGGCCAGCGCGGCGAGGATCGGGATCGCGGTGACGAGCCAGACGACGGATGCGGCGCCGAGCGCGACCAGAGCCGCGATGGCCAGGAGCGCGCGAGGGCGGACGCTGCCGAAACCCGCCTCTTCGAGCATGCGGACGACGACTCCCCGCCGCTTGGCCTTCTCTTCTTCAGGGCGCGGCGGCCAGAGCCAAGGCGACGCGCACAGCAGCACGCCGGCGGCGAGCAAGGCACCGAGCAGAGCCGTCACCCCTGGCCCCCGACCCGTCGAAGGTCGCCGCGCAGCCCCGCACTCGCAGCCGCGCCCTGCGCATACACAGACCGGGTGACGAGTCGGCCGTCGAGGACCTCACCCGTCGGCGCTATGACCTCGTTCACTCGTCTGACACCGTCGCTGCCGCGCACGCAATGCACCACAAGGTCGACTGCGGAGGCGAGCGCCGGCGCTATGAAGGAGCGGTCGATGTTCCTGCCTGCCAACAGCGGCAGGAGCGTCAGCTTGTCGAGCGCGTCGGCTGCCGAACTCGCGTGCACCGTGGCCGCACCCGGCACACCGGTGTTGAGTGCGAGGACGAGGTCGAGCGCCTCCGCATCCCTGACCTCTCCCACCACGAGGCGATCGGGACGCATTCTCAGTGCCTCCTTCACCAGCCTGCGAAGTGTGATCTCGCCTGTTCCCTCCAGACTCGCCTGGCGTCCTTGCAACGAGACGACGTCAGCGCCGTCCACGGCGAGCTCGAACGTCTCCTCGACCGTGATGATGCGCTGCTGATCCGCGCAGGATGCGAGGAGAGCACCGAGGAACGTGGTCTTGCCCGCGTGCGTCGCCCCCGACACGATGACGCTCATCCCGTCGATCATCGCCTGACGCAGAGTCGCCGCGAGGTCGGCGGAGAGCGCGCCGTGCTCCACGAGCGCATCGAGCGATCGGTAGCGCGGAAGGAACTTGCGGATGTTCACCGACCAGGAGCCGCGCACCACATCCGCGATGGCCACATGCAGTCGTGACCCGTCCGGAAGCGATGCGTCGACGAAGGGCTGGCTGATGTCGACCCGGCGACCGGTCGACTGCAGCATCCGCTCGACGAGGTCCCGCAGTTGCGCGTCGCTCAGCCGCAGCGCGAGCCGCTGCGAGACACCTCCCCGCGCGACATGGATGCTCTCGGGGCCGTTGAGCCAGATCTCCTCGATCTCAGGGTCGTCGAGCAGCGGCTGAAGCACCCCGAATCCGCTCACAGCGGCAAGGACATCGCGCACGCACGCGGCCTCGTCATCGATCGGAGTCTCACCTCGAGCGAGCGCGACATCGTTGAACCGGCGCACCTCGGCGAGCGCGACGGCGCGGGCGACCTCCGCATCGAGCGACGGGTCCGTGCCCTCGGCACGGAGGCGCTGACGGACACGCTCGATGACGAGGACGGAGGGGTGGGTCACCCGAGCATCCTCGCAAGGATCCCGATCCCGCCTCCGGAGTTATCCACAGCACGGTCCCCTCGCCTGCGGGCGGATCCTCAGCTACGCATGATCCCCCGATCAGTAGACTGATTTCACCGCGCGGGAGTGGTGAAATTGGCAGACACGCAGGATTTAGGTTCCTGTGCCCTAGGGCGTGTGGGTTCAAGTCCCACCTTCCGCACCGATCAGTCGCATGCCGTGCGGCCGACGACTTGACCGCCGCACAGCGCACTACGACGGGAAATCCATGCATCACGCCGCTCTCATCCCCTGGCTCGACCCCGCCACCATCATCGGCTCGGCCGGCCCCTGGGCGCTCCTCGTGGTGTGCTTCATCGTCTTCGCCGAGACCGGTCTGCTGGTCGGCTTCCTGCTGCCGGGCGACACGCTGCTCGTCATCTCGGGTCTGCTGTCGCACCCGATCGCCGGCTCCGAGCACGGTGTCTTCGGCATCAACGTCTGGATCGTGGCTCTGCTCATCGGACTGTCCGCCTTCGTCGGTGGTGAAGTCGGCTATCTGATCGGCCACAAGGGTGGGCCTGCGGTCTTCGAGCGCAAGGAATCGGGCCTCTTCAGCAAGAAGAACGTCGAGCGCACCAACGCGTTCTTCGAGCGTTTCGGCGGCATCACCGTCATCCTCGCCCGCTTCGTGCCGATCGTCCGCACGTTCGCGCCGGTCGCCGCCGGCGTCGGCCACATGCCGTGGCGCCGCTACACGCTCTACAACCTCATCGGCGCCATCCTCTGGGGCTTCGGCCTCACGATGTTCGGCTACCTGATCGGTTTCATCCCGCCCGTCGCGCACTTCGTCGAGAGCTACATCGACCTGATCCTGCTCGCGGCCGTGGGCGGCACCGCGCTGGTCACGCTCTGGCACTACCTGTCCGAGCGCCACAAGGCGAAGAAGGAGGCCGCGGCCGGCGAGGGCGAGACCGACGCCGCCGAGGCGGAAGAGCTCGCGCTCGACCCCGAGGTCTTCGACCGTGCCCCCGACCTCGACGGCGACGGCAAGCACTGACCTCGAAAGGTTGAGAAGGGCGGGCTGAGTTCTCAGCCCGCCTTCTTCTTGCTCGGGCTCTTCTTAGTGCTCGCCTTGGTGTCGGCTGACTCCGAACGCGCAGCCTTGGTGCGCGCGACGCTGGCTCGCAGCGCCTCCATGAGATCGATCACTTCACCGCTCTTGGCGTCGCCCTCTGCCTCCCCGAACGTCTCCGACACGTCGAACGTGTCACCCGCCTCGATCTTGGCGTCGATCAGGGTGCGCAGCTCCTTCTGGTACTCGTCGACGAAGGACTCGGGGTCGAAGTCGGCCGAGTAGCTGTCGACGAGAGATGCCGAGAGCTCGAGCTCCTTCTTCGAGATCCGGACGTCCTCATCCAGCGCCGGGAACTCCGCCTCGCGCACCTCGTCGGCCCACAGCAGCGTCTGCAGCACCAGCACCTTGCCGCGCACTCTGAGCGCCGCAAGACGGGTCTTCTGCCGCAGGGTGAACCTCACGATCGCCGTGCGGTCGGTCTGCTCGAGGGTCTTGCGCAGCAGCACGTAGGCCTTGGGCGACTTCGAGTCGGGCTCGAGGTAGTACGGCTTGTCGAGGGTGAGCAGATCGACCTGATCCGACGGCACGAACTCGACGACGTCGATCTCTCGGCTCTTCTCGGCGGGCAGCGCTGCCAGGTCGTCCTTCGTGAGCACGACCGTCTGCCCCTCGTCGACGTACGCACGATCGATGTCGGCATACGCCACCGTCTCGCCGCACACCTCGCACGTGCGCTGATACCGGATACGACCGCCGTCCTTCTCGTGCACCTGATGCAGCGGCACGTCGTGGTCCTCCGTCGCGGAGTACACCTTGACCGGCACGTTCACGAGGCCGAAGGTCAGCGCGCCCTTCCAGATCGTTCTCATGCCCCCAGTGAACACCAGGCGCCCCGGTCGCGGCCAGTACCTTGACTACGCTGGCGCTATGGCTCCGGAGGCGCAGAACGTGCAGATCGACGGCCGCCGCCTGCGCATCACCAACCTCGACAAGGTCGTCTACCCCGAGACCGGCACGACCAAGGGCGAGATCATCGCCTACTACACGGCGATCGCGCCCCACATCCTCCCCCTCCTCGAGGGTCGCCCGGTCACCCGCAAGCGCTGGGTCGAGGGAGTCGGAACAGCGGAGCGTCCCGCCGATTCCTTCTTCACGAAACAGCTCGAGCCCGGAGCGCCCAGCTGGATCCCGCGGCACGAGATCCGTCACTCCGACGGCCCGAAGGAGTATCCGCTCGTCGACGATGTGCCGACTCTCGTCTGGCTCGCCCAGGTCGCCGCGATCGAGCTGCACGTGCCGCAGTGGCGCTTCGCATCGGACGGCCTGCCGGGCAACCCCGACCGCCTCGTGCTCGACCTGGACCCCGGCCCCGGCGTCGGTCTCCCCCAGTGCGCCGAGGTCGCGCGGATCGCCCGCGGTCTGCTCACCGACATCGGCCTCGATCCCGTTCCCGTCACCAGCGGCAGCAAGGGCATCCACCTGTATGCCGCTCTTCCCGGTCAGCAGACCAGCGACGAGATCTCGGCAGTCGTGAAGGAGGTCGCCCGGCTCATCGAGACCGAGCACCCCGACCTCGCCACCAGCACCATGGCCAAGGCCGCCCGCGACGGCAAGGTGTTTCTCGACTGGAGCCAGAACAACGGCAAGAAGACGACGATCTCGCCGTACTCGATGCGCGGCCGAGCACAGCCCTGGGTGGCCGCGCCGCGCACCTGGGATGAACTCGACGACCCCGACCTGGCGCAACTCGACTTCGCGACGGTGCTGGAGCGCGCGGAATCGGGGATCGATCCGATCGCACCGCTGCGCACAGAACACGCACCGCGAGTGCGGACGACGAGCCCCGCAGCATCCGATGAGGACGCCGCCTCCGCGAAGCCCCCAGGATCTGGGCGACACCGCCCGCGGATCTCCGGCGCGGCGAGTGCCCCGGCATCCTCGGCCCCGGCATCCATGTCCCCGATGCTCGCCGAGAACGGCACGCCCGCGATCGCCCGCGGGCTCAGCTCGCCCTCCTGGGTCGAGGTGAAGTGGGACGGCATCCGCGCGATCGGCACCTGGACGGACGGACGGATGCTGCTGCATGCCCGCAGCGGCACGGACATCACCGCCCGCTACCCCGAGCTCACCGCGGACGGTGCGCCCTTCCTTCCGGTCCGCGACGCGATCGTCGACGGGGAGATCGTCGCGTTCGACTCGCACAGCAGGCCGAGCTTCTCGCTGCTGCAGAATCGGATGCACCTCACGCGGCCCCGCGAGATCGAACGCGAAGTCGTTCGCACCCCGATCATCTACATGGTCTTCGACCTGCTGCGCCTCGACGGGCACGACCTCAGCTCGATGCCGCTGTCACAGCGGCGCACTCTGCTCGAAGAGGTGGTCTCGGATCTGGAGGCCCCTGTGCAGGTGCCGCCCGTGTTCGACGACGTGGACGCCGCGCTGGCAGCGAGCGAGGAGTTCGGGCTCGAGGGCGTGGTCGTGAAGGACCCCGCGTCCCGCTATCGCGCAGGGCAACGCTCCCCCGCCTGGCTCAAACTCAAGCTCACCCGGATGCAGGAGGTCGTGATCGTCGGCATCCGTCCTGGCAGGGGTGACCGCGAGGGCACGTTCGGGTCACTGCTGCTCGCCGTACCCGACGAGGGACGGCTGCGCTACGTCGGACGCGTCGGCACCGGCTTCACCGACCGGATGCTGCGCGACCTGCTCGCCCGACTCGCGCCGCTGCGCGTCGAATCAGCACCTTTGGCCGGGGTCCCCGCTCTCGACGCCTCGGACGCACTCTGGGTGGAGCCCGAATTGGTCGGCGAGGTCGAGTTCGCCAACTGGACCCCCGACGGGGTCCTCCGTCACTCCCGCTGGCGAGGCCTCCGCCCCGACAAATCCCCAGACGAGGTCGTGGTCGAGAGCTGACCGATCACGCGTGATGCGGTTCACAGTCCGACTGCTCGGCGGGTTCGATCTGGAAGGTCGAATGCTCCACGTCGAAGTGGTGCGCGAGACACGACTGCAGGTCGCTCAGCAGCTTCGCGGATCGCCCGTCGGCGAGGAGCGCCGGTTCGACGCTGACGTGCGCGCTGAACACCGGAGCACCGCGGGTCAGCTGCCACACGTGCACGTCGTGCACTCCGACGACTCCGTCGTAGTCGAGCAGGTGCTGGCGGATGTCGCTGACCGCTGTGCCCTCCGGAGCGGATTCGGAGAGCACAGAGAACACCTCGCGCAGCAGCGCGATCGCGCGCGGGATGATCAGCACGGCGATCATGATCGATGCGAGCGCGTCTGCCGGCATCCATCCCGTCGTCACGATCACGATCGCGGCGATGATCACCATCGCCGAGCCGATCAGGTCGCCCATCACCTCGAGGTATGCACCGCGGACGTTGATGCTGGTGCGCTGGGCGCGGCTCAGCAGCCACATCGAGATCGCGTTGGCGACGAGGCCCACGATCGCGACGATGAGCATCAGCCCTCCGGCGACCTCGGTCTCGCCCGGGTCGATCAGACGGCCGACGGCCTCGATGCCGACCCACCCGGCGAGCAGGATCAGGATGATGGCGTTGATCAGCGCACCGAACACTTCGGCGCGCTGATACCCGAAAGTGCGGCGGTCGTCGGCCGGACGCGCGGCGACGGCTGCGGCGATCAGCGCGATCACGAGCGCCGACGCGTCGGTGAACATGTGGGCTGCATCCGCCAGCAGCGCGAGCGAGCCGGTCAGAATCGCACCCACGACCTGCACGACCATGATGGTCGCGGTCAGGCTCAGCGAGATCGCCAGAAGACGGCGATGACTCGCAGAGCGGATGCCGCCGGCAGCGGGCGCATGATCGTGCATGCTTCCAGGCTAGACCGGCGATCGTGCCGTTCGGCGGGTCTGCGCGCAGTCGGGAATGGTGATGATTCTCAGTAGCCGCGCCCTCAGCGCAGTCGGGTGTACTCGAGCACGACGCAGCCGTTGTCGAAGGAGCGCATCTGATCGAGGCCGAACTGGACCGGAGCGAAGGGATGCCTCGTCATCGGGATACCGGACCCGGCGATCGTCGGATACTTCTTGACGATCAGGCGATCGATCTCGTCGAGGAGCACGCCGGCGAGCACGGCCCCGCCGGCCAGGTAGATGCCGAGACCGGGCTCCGCCTTGAGCTCGCGCACCCGCGCGACGGGATCCGTGTGGACGATCTCGACGTTCGGCTCGTCCGGATCGGCCTGCGTGGTGCTGAAGACGATCGTGCGCAGCTGCGAGTACGGATCGGTGATGCCGGCCTGCAGTGCGGGCTCGTAAGTGCGACGCCCCATCACGACGGTGTCGAATCGGGTGAGCGGCTCGTCGACTCCGCCGCGGTCGGCGCGGACGAATGCGGGCTGGATGTCGGCGAGTTCGGTTCCCATCATCTCGGCGAACGCCGGGGTCACGGGATAGAAGTCGACCTCGTCTGCGGGCCCCGCGATGAACCCGTCGAGGGTCACGCCGATGTAGTAGGTGAGTTCTCGCATGTCGACACAGTAACCACTACGCATGAAGTACGTCAAGCGTAGTGGTTCCATCTCGGTGGGCTAGAGACCGGCGAGCAACGGCACCAGTTCTGCGAACGCACGGGCGCGATGCGACTGCGCCTGCTTCTCCGCGGCAGTGAAATCTCCCACGGTGCGCTCGGCTCCCTCCGGCTGGCCGTCCGGGATGAAGATCGGGTCGTAGCCGAACCCGCCTCCGCCGGATGCCTCGGAAGCCAGGCGACCCGGCCAGTTCCCGACGACCACATGCTCGGCGCCCCCCGGCGTCACCAACGCGATGGTCGAGTTGAAGTGGGCGGCGCGGTGTGGATCCGCGATGTCACGCAGCTGGTCGAGCAGCAGCTCGAGGTTGGCCGCAGCATCCTTCTTCTGCCCTGCCCAATAGGCGGAGAACACCCCCGGCGACCCGCCGAGCACGTCGACGCAGATGCCTGAGTCGTCGGCGAGGGCCGCGAGCCCCGTGTGCAGCGATGCAGCACGCGCCTTGATGAGCGCATTCGCAGCGAACGTCACGCCGTCCTCGACCGGCTCCGGGCCGTCGTAACCGACGACCTCGAGATCGGGACGCGTGGACGCGACGATCTGCTGGAACTCCGCGATCTTATGCGGGTTGTGCGTGGCGAGAACGACCTTCATCAGCCCGCGAGTGCCTTCAGCTGCTGGTCCTTCAGGTCGGCGCAGCCCGCGACGCCCAGCTCGAGAAGCGCATCGAGCTCGCGCTTGTCGAACGGCGCGCCCTCGGCGGTGCCCTGCACCTCGACGAACAGGCCCCGACCGGTCACGACGATGTTCATGTCGGTCTCGGCGCGGACGTCCTCGACATATGCGAGATCGAGCATGGGTTCGCCGTCGATGATCCCGACCGAGACGGCGGCGACCGAGTCGAGCAGCGGGGTCGAGTTCTTGCCGATGAACTTCTTCTCGCGACCCCATTCGATCGCATCGGCCAGAGCCACGTAGGCACCCGTGATCGCGGCGGTGCGTGTGCCTCCGTCGGCCTGCAGCACGTCGCAGTCGATCACGATCGTGTTCTCGCCGAGAGCCTTGGTGTCGACGACCGCACGCAGCGCTCGGCCGATCAGGCGCGAGATCTCGTGCGTGCGTCCGCCGATGCGGCCCTTCACGCTCTCGCGGTCGTTGCGGCTGTTGGTCGCGCGGGGAAGCATCGAGTACTCGGCGGTCACCCATCCCTTGCCCTTGCCGGTGAGCCACCGGGGCACGCCGTTCGTGAACGATGCGGTGCACAGCACCTTGGTGCCGCCGAAGCTGATCAGAGCCGATCCCTCGGCGTGGCTGCTCCAGCCTCGCTCGATCGTGATCTCACGGAGCTGGTCGGTGGAGCGGCCGTCGGCGCGGACGATGCTGGTCATGGGAATCCTTCTGTGGAGGTGGAAGAAGCGGATGGATGCTGCGGAGGAGTCAGAGCCCTGCGGCCGACTCCGGAAGCGTGATGACACCGGTCTGCACGAGCTGCACGTCACGCACCTCCCGGCCCATCAGGCGGTTGGCGAGCGCGGTGAACTCGGTGGTCGAGTCGCCCGTCGCCTCGTAGACATACGACGCGGTGGCATCGGGCGACGCGAGAAGGTCGCCGCGAACCAGCTGACGGTAGACGTCGCCCGCGGTCTCGTCGTCACTGGAGACGAGCGTGACGCCCTCCCCCATCACATAGCTGATCGCGCCCCGGAGGAACGGGTAGTGCGTGCACCCGAGCACCAGGGTGTCCACATCTGCGTCGCGCAGCGGAGCAAGATACTCCTCGGCCGTGGCGAGGACCTCGGGCGTGCCGGTGATGCCGCCCTCGACGAACTCGACGAAGCGGGGGCACGCGGCAGTGAAGACCTCGAGACGCTCGTTCACCTCGAGCATGTCCTGGTAGGCGCGCGAGCCGATCGTCCCGACGGTGCCGATCACGCCCACCCGCCCGTTGCGCGTGGTCGACACGGCCCGACGGACCGCGGGGCCGATGACCTCGACGACCGGGACGTCATAACGCTCACGCGCATCACGCAGCATGGCCGCGGATGCCGTGTTGCAGGCGATCACGAGCATCTTGACGCCCTGATCGACCAGCGTGTCGAGCACCTCGAGGCTGTATCGCCGCACATCGGCGATCGGCTTCGGCCCGTAGGGAGAGTGCGCGGTATCGCCGATGTAGACGAACGATTCCCGGGGCAGCTGGGCTCGGATGGCCCGGGCCACCGTGAGTCCGCCGACACCGGAGTCGAAGATTCCGATCGGGGCGTCGTTCATGACTCACCAGCCTACCCGCGCGCATCCCCTGTCACGCTCAGCAACCCGAGCGGATGTCGTCACTAAGCTGAGCGCATGACGACGTCCACGGCGCTTCTGACCGATCGTTACGAACTTACGATGCTCGCCGCCGCGCTCCGCGACGGAACAGCCGCACGGCCGAGCGTGTTCGAGCTCTTCTCACGGCGGCTGTCAGGCGGACGCCGCTTCGGCGTGGTCGCCGGCACCGGACGTCTGCTCACGCTCCTTCGCGAGTTCCGCTTCGAAGACGACGAACTGCGTTTCCTGCGTGACAACGACGTGGTCGATGCCGACTCGCTGACCTACCTCGAGAACTACCGCTTCACGGGCTCCATCCGCGGTTACCGTGAGGGCGAGCTGTACTTCCCCGGCTCCCCCATCCTGACCGTCGAGGGATCCTTCGCCGACGCGGTCGTGCTCGAGACCCTCGCGCTCAGCGTGCTGAACCACGACTCGGCGGTGGCGACCGCCGCTTCACGCATGAGCATCGCCGCGGGCGAGCGGCCGCTCGCCGAGATGGGATCGCGCCGAGCGGCCGAGCAGTCCGCCGTCGCTGCAGCCCGCGCCGCATACATCGCCGGTTTCCGTGCGACGAGCAACCTCGAGGCCGGCCGTCGGTGGGGCATCCCGACCATGGGAACGGCCGCGCACTCGTGGACGCTTCTGCACGAGACCGAGGAGGAGGCCTTCCGCTCGCAGATCGACAGCCTCGGAACCGGCACGACGCTGCTGGTCGACACCTATGACATCCGTACAGGAGTCGAGACGGCCGTCCGCGTCGCCGGCACCGGTCTCGGCGGCGTGCGCATCGACTCCGGCGACCTGCCGATCGTGGCAGCAGAGGTGCGGGCTCAGCTCGACGAGCTCGGCGCGATGAGCACGCGTATCACGGTCACGAGCGACCTCGACGAATACGCCATCGCGGCGCTCGCGGCATCACCGGTCGACGCGTACGGCGTGGGCACGTCGGTCGTCACCGGATCCGGATACCCCACCGCGAGCATGGTCTACAAGCTCGTCGCCCGGCAGGACCCGACGGGAGCCTGGATCGGCGTGGCGAAGGCCTCGACCGACAAGGCGTCGCACGGAGGCCGCAAGGCAGCCTTCCGCACACTCGTCGACGGTGTGGCCGAGTCCGAGACCGTCGTGGTCTCGGACGGCTTCGAGCAGCTGGACACCCCTGCGGAGCACCCGGAGGGTCGCGCACTGCAGACCACGTTCGTCGAGGCCGGAGACATCGACACCGCGTTCGAAGGGCCGGAGGGCACAGCATCCGCTCGGTCGCATCATCTGCGCGTGCGTGAGGAGCTTCCGGTCCGAGCCCTCGCCCTGAGCAAGTCAGACCCTGCCATCCCGACCGTCTTCGTCGACGCGAGCTGATCCGACGCTGAACCCGCGCGGTTCAGCTGATCATCGACTCGTAGATCTCCTTGCACGTGGGGCAGATCGGGAACTTCTCCGGGTCGCGACCCGGGGTCCACTTCTTGCCGCACAGTGCACGCACCGGCTTGCCGGTGATGGCGGACTCGAGGATCTTGTCCTTCTTGACGTAATGCGAGAAGCGCTCGTGGTCGCCCGGCTCGAGATTCTCCTCCCGGAGGAGCTCTTCCAGTTCGCGATCAAGCGTTGCCACGCCGCCCTGATCGGGGCTGTCCAGCGGAGTACTCATGCCGAGAGTCTAGCCGTGCACAGCCCACGGTGGGCGGCTGTCACGCGGTCTCGACGAACTCCATCAGACGCTCGCCCCCGCGTTCGAAGATCCGACCACCGACGCTCACGCCGACGGCGAGCATGACCAGCCCCGTGGCGATCCCGGCCCAGAACGTCGCCGGGGCGAACTGCGAGCCTTCGAGCATCGTGAGCACGAGCAGCCAGATCGTCGGGATGCTCACCACGATGGCGCCCAGGAACGCCGCGGCCGGGCCGTAGGCTCCGCGCGACGTCGGACGCTGCGGCTGCTGGAACGGGCTGTCGCCCGGACGGGACACCGCATAAGGCGCGATCACCGACACGATGCTCGAGAACCCGAGCGCCGACAGCAGCAGACTGGCCCCGAGTCCTGTGAGCGGGAGCAGCAGACGCCAGTCGTCGATCCACAACAGCGTCAGCGGCACGGAGATCGCCAGCACGGGCACGGCCACGAGCACGACCGGAACCAGTCGGCCCAGGCGATCGGGGATGCCGCGCACGCCGCTCGCTACGTGGGTCCACAGCGCCGTCGAATCGTAGGCGACGTCGTTGTGCGGGAGCCAGCCGAAGAACAGCGCCATCACCGGGACCGGGACGAGCGCTGCGATCTCGAGCGGCACGCCTGCGACGAGGAGCGGGAGCACCGTGAGCACTCCGGCGACAGGGACCACGATCAGGTTCATGATGTACCGACGGTCGCGCAGCCAGTAGACGAGGCTCCGCGACGCGATCGCGCCGAAGGCGTTCGACGGGAGCAGACCGAACCAGCCGAGTCCGGATCGCTCGCGTGACGTGACGGGTCGCTCCGTGGTCGTCAGGAGTCGGCGCACGAGCCAGGTCCACAGCGCCCAGAGGATCAGAGCCGTCGCGAAAGCCACGACGCCGCTGACCCAGGCGCCGGTGGTGTCGTCGGTCGCGAAGGAGAAGAGGAAGCGCGACGACGCCGCGAAGGGTGTGACTCCGACGGCTGCCGCGAGAGTGCCGACTGCTGCGGGCACCTCCCCGTCCCATTTCAGGGAGGCCAGGAAGACGGCCACCGGGAAGGCGATCACGATCACGGCCAGCGCGAAGAGCGCGGTGAGCTCACGCGATCGACGCTCGGGCAGGACGAGTGCGTTGACGGCCATTCCGACCCGCGCCGCCAGGATCGTCGACACGAGACTGATGAAGCTCATCAGCACTGCGAGGAGCCACGGAGCGCCCAGCCTGATCGCGACGATGCAGACGCTGATGTTCACCGCGAGCAGCGCCAGGCTCGGCACGCTGATGAACGAGGCGAGGGCCAGGATCCACGGCATCTGCCGCTCGTCGACGCCGAACACGGCGAAGCGCCGGGGGTCGAGCTGATCGACGGCGCCCACGAGGATCGGGCCGACCAGGAATCCCAGCAGCAGTGCGGCGCTGCCGAGCACGATGACGGTGCGTGCGACGGCGACAGGCGCGTCGTCGAGGCTCAGGACCGCGGCGCAGACCACGGCCGTGAGGATGACGATCACCGCGAGCATGACCAGGGTGCGCACCCGACGTTCGCCGCGGAGCGATCCGATCAGGAGCGCCGCCCTCAGTCGGAGAACGTGTGCAGCCACTCGAGACCCTCCACCTCGCTGATGCCGCCGGAGAGCTCGACGAATCGCGCCTCGAGCGTCTGCCCTGCGCGGACGTCGTCGATCGTTCCCTCGGCGAGGACCTCTCCTCCGACGATGATCGCCACCCGCGAGCAGACGCGCGCGACGAGATCCATGCCGTGGCTGGAGAGGATGACCGTCCCGCCGTGGTCGACGTATGCGCGCAGGATGTCGAGGATGACCGCGGACGACACCGGATCGACCGCTTCGAACGGCTCGTCGAGCACCAGGACGCGTGGCGAGTGGATCATCGCACCCGCGAGCATGATCTTCTTTGTCATGCCTGCCGAGTAGTCGGAGACCACGCGGTTCAGCGCCTCGCCGAGGTCGAAGGCACGAGCGAGGTCGCCGACGCGCTTCTCGATGACGTTGGAGGCGAGACCTCGCAGCAGGCCGTAGTAGTAGAGGAGCTGCCGACCGGTGAGGCGATCGAACGTGCGCAGCCGATCAGGCAGCACACCCATCATCCGCTTCGCCGCGAGCGGCTTGGCCGCCTGGTCGATGCCGCAGATCACGACGTTCCCCTCATCGGCACGCAGCAGCCCCGCCACGATCGAGAGCGTCGTCGTCTTGCCCGCTCCGTTGGGTCCGACGATTCCGTAGAACGACCCGGCGGGCACGGTCAGATCGATGCCGTTGACCGCCGTATGGTCGCCGAAGGTCTTCACCAGGCCGCGGATCCGGATCGCCTCGGAGGCGGAGGCCGCCTCGACACCGCTGACGGCTTCTTCCGTCGCATCCGCGTCGGAGACGGCGTCGTCGACCTCGGTCACGGAACTCTCGTCTGCGGGTTCGCCGGCTGCGGCGTCTTCGTCGACCTCGACGACGTCGGCGGTCGCACCGTCGAGCGGAGCGGCGTCAGCCGTCGCGGGCTCGATCGACGGCGAATCGACGTCGGCGATGCGGGGCTCCTCGATCACGGACGACACGTCCTCTGCGTCTTCCGCAACAGGGGCCGCCGCATCAGGAACAGCAGCTGTCGCCTCTGCGACCTTCGCCTCAGCCTCAGCTTTCGCCTCAGCCGCGGCCCTCGCCTGCGCAGCCGCCTCAGCCTCGGCGGCGCTCGCTTCTGCCGCTGCCTGCGCCGCCTGAGCCTCCGCGGCCTTCGCGTCCTCAGCTTCAGCCTCAGCGGCCTTCGCGTCCTCAACTTCAGCCTCAGCGGCCTTCGCGTCCTCAACTTCAGCCTCAGCGGCCTTCGCGTCCTCAACTTCAGCCTCAGCGGCCTTCGCCGCCGCGGCCTTGGCCGCAGCCGTCTTCGCGGCGGCGGTCTTCGCGGCCACCGTCCTGGCCGAAGCCGTCTTCGCGGCAGACGTACGAGCGGTGGACTTCGCCGCAGCACTCTTCTCGGCCGCAGCCTTCGCGGCAGCAGTCTTCGCGGCCGTCGTCTTCGCGGCCGTCGTCTTCGCGGCCGTCGTCTTCGCGGCCGTCGTCTTAGCGGCCGTCGTCTTCGCTGCCGTCGTCTTCGCGGCGGCAGCCGTCGAGGGTGCCGCCTTCGCCGTCGTGCTCTTCGCGGCGCTCGGCCTCACCGTCGCCGATCGCGCCGCGGTCGTCTTCGCGGCAGCACCGCGAGCGCTCGTCGGGCGGGCCGAGTTCTTCGCCGCGGCCGTGCGAGCCGTGGCCGATGCGGTCTTCTTCGGCGCGGTCGAACGCGACGCCGAAGCATCAGCGCTCCTATCGATCTTCATCGCGGGCTCCGCCACCACCTCGATCGTCGCGGCAGCCTTGTCTGCGGCTGACTTCGCGGGAGTTCGCGCGCCCGTCTTCTTCTTGGCGGGCGTCTTCCGAGCCGGCGTCTTCTCGGCGCTCGAGGGCGCGGCGTCGGCCACCTGATCGGTGCGGTCGTCGGGGGAAGCAGTCACCGTCCTACGGTATCAACGGGTGCCCACTTTCTTAGGGTCGCCGCAACAATTGGCCCCGGAATCACAGATCGGACCGCGCATGGCGCCGATCTGGACGAATCTGAGTGTTGGGTGTGTACTGGATCACGAATTGGCAACAGGGGCGACAACCCCCGGGGGTTCCCAGGCTTGATCGCTAGCATGACTCTCGGCACGACGAAGTGTCTGGTCGGTGAACCGACCGTGAACACATACTTCCTTTAGGAGCACTCGTGACTCTTCAGACCGTCATCCTCGCAGCAGGAATGGGCTCACGCCTGGGCCGCGCGCTGCCGAAGCCGCTCACCGAGCTCAGCGACGGCCGCACGATCATGCGTCAGCAGCACGACAACATCCGCGCGGCCTTCGGCACCGACGCCCGCATCACCTCCGTCGTCGGCTACCGCGCCGAGACGATCATCGAGGCCTTCCCGAACGTCAACTACGTGCACAATGAGCGCTACGACGAGACGAACACGTCGAAGAGCCTGCTGCGGGCACTGGGCGCCACCGGCAGGGCCGGCGTCCTGTGGATGAACGGCGATGTCGTCTTCGATCCGATGATCCTGGGCCGCGCAGCGGCTTACATCGAGCGCGATCAGTCGTTCGTCACGGTCAACACCTCGAAGGTCAGCGACGAAGAGGTGAAGTACACGGTCACCGCCGAGGGCTTCATCAACGAGCTCTCCAAGACCGTCAAGGGCGGACTCGGCGAGGCCGTGGGAATCAACTACATCTCGTCCGCGAACAAGAAGGCGTTCATGCGCCAGCTGCAGCGCGTCGAGGACCAGGACTACTTCGAGCGCGGTCTCGAGCTCGCGATCGCCGAGGACGGCCTCCTGCTCGAGCCGATGGACGTCTCCGACCTCTACGCGGTCGAGGTCGACTTCGCTGAAGACCTCGAGCGGGCGAACCTGTTCGTCTGATCGCGTTCCACGAAAGCCCGGCCCCGTCAAGGGCGCCGGGCTTTCGGCGTTTTCGCGGCCTGTGTTCCTAGGATCGATCCATGGCCCCCAAGGTGCACAAGATCCACTCCCTCCCCGACGACTCCCCGTGGGACCGGGGTGTGCCGCCGGTGGGCTCCACCGAGCACCCGTTCATGGTGCGGGGCCTGGATCGCGTCCTCGCAATCCAACGTCCGCTCGTGCTCGCGCACATCCGCAGCATCCGTCTGCGCAATCCCCACGCGTCGCCCGAGCAGATCATCCGCATCCTCGAACGTCGCTACCTGGCCGCGGTGACCACGGGTGGCGCAGCCGTCGGCGCGACGGCTGTGGTCCCCGGGATCGGCACTGGCATCACGCTCGCGCTCTCGGGCGTCGAGACCGTCGGCTTCGTCGAGTCGACAGCCCTGTTCGCGCAATCCGTCGCCGAGGTGCACGGCATCGCCGTCTCGAACCCCGACAGAGCCAGAGCTCTCGTGATGACGCTGATGCTCGGCAAGGAGGGAGTCGCCCTCGTCGGTCAGCTCGCCGGGGAGGCCACGGGCAAGGGTGGCAGCCGATCGACGTACTGGGGCGAGATGGTGACGAAGTCGCTGCCCCGCGCCGCGGTCGGGCCGCTGGTGGACCGACTCAAGAGCATGTTCGTGAGGCAGTTCGCGGCCAAGGGCGGTGCCTCGTTCATCGGCAAGGCACTGCCGTTCGGCGTCGGCGCCGCGGTGGGCGGGGCCGGCAACCACATCCTCGGACGCCGCGTGCTCACGACCTCGCACCGCGCGTTCGGCGCCGCTCCGATGGATCTGCCGCTCGACCTCGAGCCTGTCGACGGTGCCGAGAAGCTCGAACTGAGGATGCTGCACGGCGCGCAGTTCGTCGGCGGGGCGGTCGCGGGCGCTGCCGGTTCCGCCGTGCGGGGTGTCGGCTGGGCGGGTCGGAAGATCGCATCGGTGGGCCGAGGCCGCCGGAGCGGCGCGGCCGAGATCGAAGGCGGCATGGACGAGCAGTCGGGAACCCACGACCTGTCGGGCGAGCTCGGCGCGGGCGCGGATCCGACTCGAAGCGACTGACTCCGTGAGAACCGCCCGACCCGAGAGAGCCGCCAAAGGATCCGGCGACCCGTTGTAGCGAGCATCCAACGGACGGGGCCGAGCCGACGATAGGGTGGAATCCGTGACGGACAAGCCCGAACTCTCGACCACCGCCGGCAGGATCGCAGACCTCCGCGCTCGCTACAACGAAGCCGTTGTCGACGCTGAGAAGGTCGCGCACGACAAGCAGCACGCCAAGGGCAAGATGACCGCCCGCGAGCGCATCGAGCTGCTCGTCGATCCAGGGAGCTTCGTCGAGTTCGACGAATACGTGCGCCACCGCACGACGGCATTCGGGATGGACAAGAACCGCCCGTACGGCGACTCGGTCGTCACGGGCGTCGGTACGATCCACGGAAGAACGGTCGCGGTCTACTCGCAGGACTTCACCACGTTCGGCGGCTCGCTCGGCGAGGTGTCCGGCGACAAGATCATCAAGATCATGGAGTTCGCCCTCTCGGGCGGCATGCCGATCATCGGCATCCTCGACTCGGGCGGCGCGCGAATCCAGGAGGGTGTGCTCGCGCTCAGCAAGTACGGCGAGATCTTCCGCCTGAACACCCGCTCGTCCGGCGTGATCCCGCAGATCTCGATCATCATGGGCCCGGCTGCCGGTGGTGCCGTCTACGGCCCGGCATTGACCGACTTCGTGATCATGGTCGACAAGACCAGCCAGATGTTCGTGACCGGCCCGGACGTCATCAAGACGGTCACCGGCGAGGACGTGGGCATGGAGGAGCTCGGAGGAGCCCTCACGCACAACACCCGCTCCGGCGTCGCGCACTACCTCGCCGAAGACGAAGATGATGCGATCGACTACGCACGCACGCTTCTCGGCTTCCTGCCCGACAACAACATGGCGGAGATCCCCGGCTACGAGAGCGGCTTCGAGTGGGAGACCACGGATGCCGACCGCACGCTGAACACGATCATCCCGGACTCCCCCAATCAGCCGTACGACATCCACACGGTCATCGAGCACGTCGTCGATGCCGGGGACTTCATCGAGGTCCAGCCGCTCTTCGCCCCGAACATCGTGATCGGCTTCGGCCGCGTCGAAGGCCGCTCGGTCGGCATCATCGCCAACCAGCCGTCGCAGATGGCCGGAACTCTCAACATCGAGGCCGGCGAGAAGGCCAGCCGGTTCGTACGCTTCTGCGATGCGTTCTCGATCCCGATCGTCACGCTCGTCGACGTGCCCGGTTACCTGCCGGGCACCGACCAGGAGTGGACCGGTGTGATCCGCCGCGGCGCGAAGCTCATCTACGCGTACGCAGAGGCGACGGTGCCGCTGGTCACCGTGATCCTCCGCAAGGCGTACGGCGGCGCGTACATCGTCATGGGCTCGAAGCAGCTCGGCGCCGATGTCAACCTCGCCTGGCCCACCGCCGAGATCGCTGTCATGGGTGGTCAGGGTGCGGTCAACATCCTCTACCGCGGTGAGATCAAGCGCGCCGAAGAGGCAGGCGAAGACGTCGCCGCCGTGCGTACCCGTCTCGCGAACGAGTACACGTACAGCGTGACCTCACCGTTCCTCGCCGCCGAGCGCGGCGAGATCGACGGCATCATCGAGCCGGCGAACACCCGCGTCTCCATCGCCAAGGCTCTCCGCGCCCTGCGTGGCAAGCGGGCGGAGCTGCCCCCCAAGAAGCACGGGAACATCCCGCTGTGAGCGTGCAGGACGCACCGGGATCGTCGGCGGAGGCAGAGCGCCCGCCGACGATCGAGATCACCCGCGGCTCCGCCACGGAAGAGGAACTCGCCGCGCTCATCGCGGTGGTCAGCGACGCGTACGCGCAGGAATCGGCGGATGCAGTCGCTGATGAGCCGCGCGTCTCGGCGTGGACTCGCACGCAGCGCCCGCTGCGCACCCCGCTCCGGCGCGACATCCCGTGGGGTCGCTTCTCGCGCTGAGCGCCCGTCGATGAGCGGACGACGGACGAGGTCTGCGAGGCCCGGAGCCCCCCAGCTCCCGGGCCACGCAGACGGTCTCCCCCGGTCGACGCGGGACCGTCGTCCCGGCTGTCGGATCACCCCAGTCGGCGCATCCCTTCGATAGTACATCGATTGGAATTATCGGCGTGGCTCCCAATCCGATATACCGGTATGGCAGTTGAGGGAGCGTTCAGTCCTCGAGGTAGAGGTCCGAGGCCCGGGGCGTGAGGACGGCGTCGAGGACCACGCAGGCCGCTCCGACGGCGGCCACGTCATCGCCCACCACAGTGCCGTCGACAGGGAGCACGTGAACCGCCCGCGTCGCGCTGCTCCGGTTCAGCGGCTCGGGGAGCTCGCGCAGGTACACCTCGGCCAGACGCCCCCAGAACGGCCCGCCCAACACGACACGGTCGACGTCCAGCACGTTCGTCAGCACCGAGATCAGGACCGCGAGGTGTCCTGCCGAACGGCGCAGCACGCCGAGCGCAGGCATGTCGCCGGCAGCGGCCCGTTCGCCCAGCAGCGTGAATCGCTCTTCGACCGCTCGCTCGTCGCTTGCCTGTCGATTGTCCTCGAACAGCCCCGCAGCCTCGGCCTGTTCGACGATCGCCTGAGGCGTGCACACCACTTCGACGCATCCGCGAGAGCCGCACGAGCACACCGGGCCCTCCGGATCGACCATGATGTGGCCGATCTCGCCGAAGTTGTGGGAACTGCCCGTGATGACCCCGCCCTCGCGCACGACGGACGCGCCGAGCCCCGTGCCGAGGTAGATGAACAGGTACGAGCCCTCGGTGTCATCGCTGCCCGTCCAGAGCTCGCCCACCGCGGCGGCAGTCGTGTCCTTCTCGAGAGTGACGTCGAACCCGGTCGCCTCTGCGAGCACGGAGCGCAGCGGCACACGATGCCACCCGTGCAGCTTCGGCGGATCGATCACGGTTCCCTTCCGCGCATCGAGCGGGCCCGGAGCCGCGACCCCGACACCTGCGACGAGGGCGCGGTCGACACCGGCCTCGTCGACGAGCACATCGATCGTCTGAGCGATGGCCTCGACGATGCGTCGCGGATCCTTGTCCGGCGTCCGGATGACATGCCGGTGGACCACGGCGCCCGACATGTCCAGCAGCACGAACGTGATCACGGCCGGGTCGAGATGGACACCCACCGAGAAGCGGCTCTCCGCCACCAGGCGGAGTGTGACACGGGGCTTTCCCGGTCCGTTGATGGTCCGCCCCGCTTCGGCGATGAATCCCTCATCGAGCAGGCGGCGGGTGATGTTCGTGATCGTCTGCGCCGAGAGCCCGGTCGCCTCGACGAGCTCGATACGGCTGAGCCCCACGACCGAGCGGCGGATGGCCTCGAGGATCACCGACTGGTTGAAGTCACCCATTCGGGGGAGGTTGGTTCCTCGGCGCATTCCCATGCCCCATCTTCTCGCATGGGGGCCATCCCCCCCCAAAATACCTACAGACAACGATTTGAATAACCGTGAGACTGAGTAAGACGCTTCGCGTTCGGCTGGTCTCTCTGTCCCAGGGTAGATAGACGCAGACCGGCCACCAGCGGATGGTTTTCGGGTAACTGTCCGCATGGCGAGGGGCTGGCGGATTCGCCGCCCCTCGCCCACTCTGTCTGACCTCGACTCTGACCCCCTCCCCCGGCCAGAGCCGAGGGCAGGGCCCGCCGCTCAGTGCTCGGGCACCCCGCGGGGGATCTCGTGGAAGACGTCCACGGCGTCATCGTCGCTCTGGCCGCCGGCACCGGCCCGTCCGACCACCGTCACCGCCGTCACCGGGTCCCGTGCGGCACGGATGATCCAACGCTCCGCATCGGCCTCGCGCAGCACCCTCGCCAGCTCGTCGCGGATCGCTGCTCGTCGCCCCTCGTCGACATCATCCAGACCGCCCTCGTCGAAGACGGTCACGACGGCGCCGCGCCGCCTGGCATCCTCGATCGCATCCCGCACCGCATCATTGAGCAGATCGGCACCGCGCAGCTCGTCGCGGAGCCGCCCCTCGGCGAGCCGCGCCTCGAGCCGTTCGCCGGCATCGAGTGCACCACGGGAGGCGACCGCACGACTGAGCACGGGGCCGGCGACGGCGAGCGCGAACTGAGTGCGCAGTCGCCGCTCCTTCTGCCGCACCTGCTGGGTCGCGTGCCACGCGGACACCGCCTGTTGGATGCCGGCGAGTCGCTCCGTATCACGCACCGCCCGATCCCAGAACATCACCAGCAGGTGCGCCACAGCGACCCACATGAAGGATCCGACGAGGCCGAGCGACAACGCCACGAAGAACCCCAGGAACGCCGACGAGGCGATCACGAGGATCAGGACGACGAGCCATCCGATCACGAATCGGCGACGCACGATGCACACGATTCCCATCAGCCCGAGAGCACCGATGTACCAGGTGGCGAACGGCGCGGTCAGAGTCAGAGGATCGAGCGACAACGTCACGAGGATCGGAATCAGCACGCTGGAGACCAGCGTGACGAGTGCGACCCACAGAGGCATCCGGACCGAGGTGGCCGAATCCCACAGGATCGCCGCGTTCACTACCACTAGGTAGAGACCGATCGCCGCCACCATCAGCAGGGGTCCGGTGGGCTGCTCGATCCACCAGACGCCTCTGGCGGCGAAGTACATCGCGAATCCGACCGCGAGTGAGGTCGCGACGCTGCGAACAGTCCGGTTCATGGCTGCTCCCAACCGAGCGTCACGGTGGTGCCGCACTCGCTCGAATCGATCTCTGCCGTACCGGCGACTCCGGCCATACGCGCGAGGATCGAGGCGCTGATACCCAGTCGGTCGGCGCCGATGGCACTCATGTCGAACCCGGGACCGGTGTCGGTGATCGTCACGCTGATCCCCTCGTCGCCCTTCCCCTCCGCGAGGATGTGCAGACCCCGTCCGTTCGCGTGCGTCACGGCATTGCCGAGAGCCTGCCGGGCGGCGAGCACGAGGGCCCGCGCGGCGCGGCCGGGGATCAGTCCGATCCCTCCGCGCTCCTCGACGATGGCATCCGCTCCGAGCTCGGAGAGCGCCCGGCGCAGCTCGACGACGATCTGCGCTGCTCCGACCGGCTCGTCACTTCCCTCCTGCGCCACCGCGGCCTCGGTGTTCGCGAGTCGGGTGAGGGCCTCGCGCGCCATGCCGACGGCGAGGTCCTGGGCGCGTTCGCCTTCAGCCCGCTCCGCGGCGATGAGGGCGGCGAGGACGCTATCGTGCATGAGCGCCGACATGGTCGCCCGCTCCTCCTCAGCGGCGGCAGCTGCTGCCGCTGCCGCATACGAGGCGACGGCGTGTGCACGCGCTTCGTCGACACCGGCGGCGACGGATCGGAACATCCAGCCCAGCGAGATGATCACGATGCCGAGGATCAGCGTGAACGACACGTCGAACGCCGTGGTCACCCAGAAGTCTCGCGAGAACTCTCCCTCGACGAGCCGCACGTACCCGTAGACGAACGGAAGGCCCACCGCCCAGGCGAACTGCAGCCACAGCGGGAACGCGAGCATCGCGGCGACGACGCCGACATTGACGAGGAAGAAGATCCACGGCTGATCGGCGGCCTTTCCCACCGGGTCGACGAAACTCGGCCAGGCCCCCAAAGCCACGGTGTAGATGATCGCGAACGCACCCGATGCTGTGCGCACCCCTCGCCCGACGACGCAGGCGATCAGCATCACGACGAGCGGGATGAAGACCACCAGCAGCATCGCGATCCGCGCGCCGTCCGACCACGACATGGTCGTGATCCCGGCGATCAGCGCCTGGGCTCCGAGGATCGCCGATCCGATCGCGACGACCGTCGCGAGGATGCGCTCCATGCGCTTGCCCGTGAACCGCTCGAACTCGGTCTCCACACTGCCGGGAGAAGGGATCTTGCTCCAGGCATCTCGGATGCTGAGCGGATCAGTGGGCACTCGGAGCCCCGTCTGCGGCGACGATCCCGTCCTCCATCGCGCGGCGGAGAAGATCGACCTTCGTCGGCGCCGGACGCCCGACCTCGACGTACTTCACCCTGATCCGGGTGATGTTCTCCTTGGCGGTCGAGTATGCGACGCCGAGACGCTCGGCCACCGCCTTCAGCGGCAGACCCGCCGCGTACAGACGCAGCACGTCGCGTTCGCGCGAGGAGAGCTGGGCATCCGCGAAATCCCGGTCGCCGTCGACGGCACTCGCCCACTCGACGTTGTTGAGGGCCTCTCCGTCGGCGACGGTGCGGATGGCGTCGAGGACATCGTCGAGTGCCGAGGACTTGCTGACGACGCCGGCGGCACCCGCCGCGAGCGCCTCGCGTACGGCCGCCGGTCGGTCGGCGACGCTGTGGATCACGACGCTTGCGCCGTCGGTGACGAGAGACCTGACGTTCTCGGTGACCGTCGTGCCGTCGCCCAGCGTGAGATCGAGCACCACCACGTCCGCGGGCGGGGCTGAGGACGCGGACCGCCACTCGAGGTACGACACGACCGTGCTGCCGGAGAAGACGACCGTCTGCGCGCCGTCACGGGCGCACGCGGCCTCCAGACCGAGGCGGACGGATTCGTGATCGTCGATGAGTGCGACCCTGCTCATCCACCCAGCCTAGTGATTCTCGCGGGCGCGGATCCCCGTCAGCGCGTGAGCAGGGCGACGACCTCGAAATGATGAGAGTGCGGGAACAGATCGAAACCGCGGAGAGTCCCCACCTTCCACCCGCGCTCGCGGAAGGTGCCGAGGTCGCGCGCCAGCGCGACCGGATCGCAGGCGACGTAGGCGATCGCCTCGGGCGCGAGGGCGTCGAGCGCATCGACCACCGCACGTCCGGCACCGGCTCGGGGCGGATCCAGCACGACGGCGCCCGCGCTCGTGCCCGCCGGGATTCCCGCCAGGTAGCGGTCGACGCGTGCGGTGACGGCGCTGACGTCGAGCGGAGCGAGGTTCTGCTGGGCGTGTGCCGTCGCGCGCCTGCTGGATTCGACCGTGACGATGTCGGTGCCGCCGAGGTCCGCGAGCGACGCGGCGAAGAGTCCCACGCCTCCGTACAGGTCGAAGTGCTTCTTCTCGGGGTCGACATGGCCGTCGAGAATGCCGTACACGGCACCGTCGAGCACGGATGCGGCGCGCGGATGCACCTGCCAGAAGCCGCCGGCATCGACCTGGAACCGTCGATCGCCCACCTGCTCATAGACGACCTCGGGCGCGGGGCGTCGGCCCTGTCCTCGCGCGGGGCGCGCATCGAGGCGTTCACGACGGATGATCCGCACCTTGCCGTCACCGGGTTCGACCAGGTCGACGCTGCCTGCTTCGCCGCCGGCGAGCGCGAGCGCGGCCCTGGCGATCGACGGTCGCGCCAGCGGGTGCGAGCCGACGGGGATCACGCGGTGGCTGCGAGCGGCGTAGGGCCCGACCTGCCCCTCATCGTCGACGTGCAGCGTGACCCTGGTCCGCCATCCGGTGCCGTCGGAGGAGTCGACCGCCTCGATCTCGGGGGCCTCGAGACCCGCACCCGCGAACCGGTCGAGTGCCTCGGTCAGCACCTGGCGCTTCAGGACCCGCTGATGCACGAGGTCGATGTGCCCGAGGTCCGCGCCACCAGGGCGGTCTTCGGGTGCACGGGAGACGTCGGCCTCCGACCAGATGTGCGGGCGACGGTGCGGGGACGCCTCGAGGACCTCGACCGTCTCCGCGCGCCAGAAGCTCTTCGACTCATCCGTCGAGTTCTCGGTCAGCCGCGCACGCACCCGCTCTCCCGGGATCGCATCGGAGACGAAGACGACGCGTCCTTCGTGGCGGGCGATGAAGGTACCGCCGTGCGCGATGCCGGTGATGTCCAGATCGAGCAGGGCTGGGGAAGAAGTCATCCTTCGAGGATACGGTGGTGCACATGCGCGTCTGCCTCGCCTCCACTTCTCCCGCCCGTCTGATGCTGCTGCGGCAGGCCGGAATCGAGCCCCTCACTCAGTCGCCCGCCGTGGATGAGGACGCCGTGGCGGCCGTCGCCGCGGAATCCCGCGGCACTGACCTGCCCCCGCCGGAACTCGTGCTGCTCCTCGCCCGCGCGAAGGCCGCGGACGTCGCGCACAAGCTCGCCGCGGAGGGTCTCTTCGACGGCATCGTGATCGGCGGCGACTCGATGTTCGCGCTCGGAGGCCGCGTGTACGGCAAGCCCTACACGCCGGAGGAGGCCACCCGACGCTGGCACGAGATGCGCGGCGCCACCGGCATCCTGCACTCCGGCCATTCGGTGTTCCGAGTCTCCCCCGGTGTCGCCCCCGTCGAGGCCACCGCGACCGCCGAAGCGGCGGTGACGTTCGCCGACGACATCACGGATGCCGAGATCGCCGCCTACGTCGCATCGGGCGAGCCCCTGCACGTCGCGGGCGCGTTCACGGTCGACAGCCTGGGCGGAGCCTTCATCACCCGCGTCGACGGCGATCCGTCGACCGTCGTGGGCATGTCCCTGTCGACCGTGCGGCGCCTGGCCGCGGAACTGGGCGTCACCTGGACCGACCTCTGGTCGTAGGGTCTCGTCGACGTTTCTCCCTCTTTCTTGTGGAGAGTCGTCAAAGAGATCGACTACCTTCTCGCTAGGCTGGCAACCATGCCTGATATCGCCAAGGTGCTCATCGCCAACCGCGGCGAGATCGCCGTCCGCATCATCCGTGCCGCTCGCGACTCGGGGATCGCCTCCGTCGCCGTGTACGCCGACCAGGATCGCGACGCTCTGCACACACGCCTCGCCGACGAGGCCTACGCCCTCGGCGGAGCGACGAGCGCCGAGACCTACCTGCAGATCGAGAAGATCCTCTCGATCGCCCGCCGTGCCGGCGCGGACTCCGTGCACCCGGGGTACGGATTCCTTGCCGAGAACGCCGAGTTCGCGCGTGCCGTCATCGGTGCGGGAATGACGTGGATCGGCCCCTCCCCCGACGCCATCGAGGCGCTTGGAGACAAGGTGACAGCCCGTCACGTCGCCGAGAAGGTGGGCGCCCCGCTCGCCCCGGGCACCCCCGGCCCCGTGGCCGGCGCCGACGAGGTCGTCGCCTTCGCGAAGGAATTCGGCCTGCCGATCGCGATCAAGGCCGCGTACGGCGGCGGCGGACGCGGCCTCAAAGTCGCCCGCGAACTCGACGAGGTCGCCGAGCTGTTCGAATCCGCGACCCGCGAGGCCGTCACGGCCTTCGGCCGCGGGGAGTGCTTCGTCGAGAAGTATCTCGACAAGCCCCGCCACGTCGAGACGCAGTGCCTGGCGGATGCCGAGGGCAACGTCGTCGTCATCTCGACCCGCGACTGCTCACTGCAGCGCCGTCACCAGAAGCTCGTCGAGGAGGCGCCTGCGCCGTTCCTCACGGACGAGCAGAACGACCTGCTGTACTCGGCGTCGAAGGCCATCCTCAAGGAGGTCGGCTACGTCGGCGCAGGCACCTGCGAGTTCCTGATCGGCGCCGACGGCACCGTATCGTTCCTCGAGGTCAACACCCGCCTGCAGGTCGAGCACCCCGTCTCCGAAGAGGTCACCGGCATCGACCTGGTACGCGAGCAGTTCCGCATCGCCGCCGGCGGCACCATCGACTACGACGACCCGAAGCCGACCGGACACTCGATCGAGTTCCGCATCAACGGCGAGGACCCCGGTCGCGGTTTCCTCCCCCAGCCGGGCCCGATCCACGTCTTCAAGACCTTCGGCGGCCCCGGCATCCGTCTAGACTCCGGCGTCACCGCCGGCGACTCGGTCTCGGGAGCGTTCGACTCGCTGCTCGCGAAGATCATCGTCACGGGCAAGGACCGCGCCGAGGCGCTCGAGCGCTCGCGCCGCGCCCTCGACGAGTTCGAGGTCGCCGGCCTCCCGACCGTGATCCCGTTCCACCGCAAGGTCGTCCGCGACCCCGCCTTCACAGCAGAGAACGGCGAGTTCGGCATCTTCACCCGCTGGATCGAGACCGAGTTCGAGAACGACATCCCCGCGTGGGACGGCGAGCTCGAGTCTCCGGCCGCCGCCGAGAACCGCCACACCGTGGTCGTAGAGGTCGCCGGCAAGAGGCTCGAGGTCAGCCTGCCCGACCGCGTCGCGGTCGCCGCAGGAACCGCGGGACGACCGGCCGCAGTGCCGCCGTCTCGTCGCAGCCACGCCACTTCGGTCAGCGCAGGCGCATCCGGTGACGGCGTGAAGTCGCCCATGCAGGCCACAGTCGTCAAGGTCGCCGTCGAAGAGGGGCAGCAGGTCGTCAAGGGCGACCTCGTCGTCGTCCTCGAGGCCATGAAGATGGAGCAGCCGCTGCAGGCGCACAAGGACGGCACGGTCGGCAACATCGCCGCCACCGCCGGTGCCACCGTCGCCGCCGGCCACCAGCTGCTCACGATCAGCTGACCGCAGAGAGTCATGACGAAGGCCCCCGCCTCGAGGCGGGGGCCTTCGTGATTCCTTCAGTCCGCAGGGGCAGACGCGCACCACTCGTCGAACAGTCGCTGTCCTGTCGATGTGCCGAGGGCGGCGCGTGCTGCAGGCGAATCGTGGAACTCCCGCAGCGCGGACCAGACGACCTGCGGGTGCGTCTTCAACATCGCCGGGGCCACGGTGACCGTGGCGGGAACACGCATCCCGTCGGATGCGGTCACGCGACTCGGGTCCACGCGGAGTCTGATGAGCGGAAGCTCGTCCATGCCGCGTCGCGGCTCGGTCAGGTCCGGCTCCACCCGGAGGATCGCGCTCCACGGCATGTACAGTGCCTCGGTGGCACGCATCAGGAGCACCCCGTCGTGGCCGATGCCCAGCCCCATCGGTCGACGGCCGAAGGAATCCGAGCGGTATTGCGTGATGGCCGCGCGCACGGCCGTGTAGACGAACAGCCCGGCGGTCGCCGCGAGCACCGCCACTCCGAGGAAGGCCTCCGATCGGCCGGTCAGCCCGATCCCGACCGCCACGATCGTCGCAGCCGTGAGCACGATGGCCCACACGACACACAGCGTCAGGATGACGACGCCCGGGCGCCGCTCCGGCACGAAGTGCACGCGTGCATCAGGGCTTCCCATCCGCCCGCGCGTGAGCGTCGCCGCGTCGACCAGACGCGCGCGCCCTTCGGCGAAAGGCCTGCGGGCAGCCACCGCGAGGGCCGTGAGACCGAACAGCGCGACGAACGCCCCCGACCACAGCGGGCCGGCGGCACCACTCGAGAATCCGATCATGGCGACCGCGGCGGCGAAGAGGACGACTCCGAGCCAGAGCATGCCGGGGTTGCGTCGGGGACGACGTTCGCCCCACTTCGCCGGCCACCCCTGCAACCGTGGCGATGCGAACGGGTCCGTCACGGCTCCCCTACGACGAAGACGATCCCCGGGACAGGATCGGCGGACGACACCGACACCTACGAGATGTTCGCATTGACGAGGTGCATCGCCCGACTCGCATCGGTGATGCTGCTCGACAGCGAGGGATACGCCGCGAACACTCGCGAGACCTGGTCGACCGTCAGACGCCGCTCGACGGCGACCGCGATCGGGTAGATCAGCTCGGAGGCCTTCGGCGCGACGATCACGCCGCCGATGACCGTGCCTGAGCCCTTGCGGGCGATCAGCTTGACGAAGCCGTCCTTGATGCCCATCATCTTGGCGCGCGGGTTCGCGGCCAGCGGCAGTTTGAAGACCAGCCCGTCCGCGACACCGTCTTCGACGTCCTTCTCGGAGTAGCCGACCGTCGCGATCTCGGGAGCCGTGAAGATGTTCGAGGTGATCTTGATGAGCTCGAGCGGGATCACGATGTCGCCCAGTGCGTGGAACACGGCCGTGCGGCCCTGCATCGACGCGACGGATGCCAGCGGGAAGAAGTTCGTGCAGTCGCCGACGGCGTAGACGTTCGGCACCGACGTGCGAGCCACGCGGTTGACGCGGACGTGTCCGGTGTCGTCGAGTTCGACTCCCGCCTCCTCGAGGCCGATGCCCGCGGTGTTGGGGATCGAGCCGACGGCCATCAGGCAGTGGCTGCCGTCGACCGTGCGACCGTCGGAGAGCGTCGCCGTCACGCCGTCCTTCGTGACCTCGACCTTCTCGGCTCGAGCTTTGGAGAGCACCGTCATGCCGCCGCGCTTGAAGACCTTCTCGAGCACTCGCGCGGCATCCTGGTCCTCGCCCGGCAGCACCTGGTCGCGGCTGGAGACGAGCGTCACCTTGGCTCCGAGGTTCATGTAGGCCGAGGCGAACTCGGCACCGGTCACACCGGAGCCGACGACGATGAGGTGCTCGGGAAGCGCCTTCATGTCGTACAGCTGCGTCCAGGTGAGGATCCGCTTGCCGTCTGGCTTCGCCGAATCCAGCTCCCGCGGCGAGGCACCCACGGCGACGATGATCGTGTCGGCCTCGATGCGGTCGAAGTCGGTGCCCTTCTGCCCCGTCGACACGATGATCGCGTTCGGCCCCTCGAGCCGGCCGTGGCCCGAGAGGATGCGCACACCTGCTTCGAGCAGAGTGGTGCGCATGTCCTCGGACTGCTGCCCGGCGAGGGCGATGAGGCGCTTGTTCACCGCGGCGAGATTGATCGCGATCTCGGGCTTGAGCGGCTTGCCGTGCTCGCCCTTGGCGTAGAACTGCACACCGAGGTCCGAGGCCTCCGAGATCGCGACCGCGGCGTCCGCCGTGGCGATCAGGCTCTTCGAGGGGACGACGTCGGTGAGCACTGCAGCACCACCCACGCCGACGCGCTCGACCAGGGTCACCTCGGCTCCGAGCTGAGCGGCTGCGAGTGCCGCTTCGTAACCGCCGGGACCGCCACCGAGGACGGCGACGCGCTGAGTGCGCTCAAAAGGGGTGGAAGACATGATCTCCATTCTTCCGCAATCCTGGCCCCGGAGCCTGCACCTTCCTAGAGTGGATCCATGTCTGAAACACACAGCAACCCCCTCGACGACCCGAATGCGAACCCGTTCGAGGTCGCAGCCGACGCAGCCGCCGACATCGCGCGCCTGACCGGAGTCGAGAAGCACGACATCGCCCTCACCCTCGGCAGCGGCTGGGGCAAGGCCGCCGACATCATCGGCGAGACCATCGCGACCGTCCCCGCCACCGAAGTCACCGGCTTCTCGAAGCCCGCCCTCGAGGGCCACGTGGGGACCCTCCGCAGCATCCGCACCCCCGATGGCAAGAACGTGCTCGTCATCGGCGCCCGGACCCACTACTACGAGAGCCACGGCGTCCGCCGTGTCGTGCACTCGGTCCGCACCGCCGCGGCCACGGGCGCTCGGATCATGGTCCTCACCAACGGCGCCGGCGGCGTCCGCGAGACCTGGACGCCCGGACAGCCCGTGCTGATCAGCGACCACATCAACCTCACAGCCGACTCCCCGCTCGAGGGCGCGACCTTCATCGACCTGACCGATCTCTACGCGAAGCGTCTGCGTGAGATCGCTCGCAGCGTCGACCCCACGCTCGACGAGGGCGTGTACACGCAGTTCCGTGGCCCCCACTACGAGACGCCGGCCGAGGTGCAGATGGCGAAGCACATCGGGGGCGACATCGTCGGCATGTCGACCGCGCTCGAGGCGATCGCCGCCCGCGAGGCCGGCATGGAGATCCTCGGCTTCTCGCTCATCACGAACCTCGCCGCCGGCATCCAGAAGACGCCCCTCAGCCATGCCGAGGTCATCGAGGCGGGCCGCGAGGCGGAGCCTGTGATCTCGGCTCTGCTGGCCCGAGTGGTCGAGGCGCTGTGAGCGAGGAGCGCCTCGCGCAGGCTCGCGCCTGGATGAGGCAGGACCCCGACCACGAGACCCGCGACGAGCTCGCCGCGGTGATCACCCGCGCGGCGGACGGCGACGACGCAGCGATCGCCGATCTCGACGATCGCTTCAGCACGCGCCTCGCGTTCGGGACCGCCGGGCTTCGCGGCGCTCTCGGAGCCGGAAGCAACCGCATGAATCGCGTGCTCGTCGCCCAGGCGGCGGCCGGGTTCGCCTCGTACCTGCGCGAGCGGGCGCACGGCGGCACCCCGACCGTGATCATCGGCTACGACGGGCGTCGCAACTCGCGGGTGTTCGCCACCGACTCGGCTGAGCTCTTCGCCGGTGCAGGACTGCGCGCCATCCTCCTCCCGCGCCTTCTGCCCACCCCGGTGCTCGCCTTCGCAGTGCGACATCTGGGTGCGGACGCCGGGGTCATGGTGACGGCATCGCACAATCCCCCGAACGACAACGGCTACAAGGTGTACCTGGGCGGCGCGGATCAGGGCTCGCAGATCGTCGCACCGGCGGATGCCGAGATCGCCGCGCACATCCAGCGGATCGCCGACGCGGATGACGCCAGCGCTCTCCCCCGGTCGACCGTCTACGAGACGGCGGGTGAGGACGTGGTCGACGCCTATGTCGCCGCGACCGCCGCTGTGGCACCCGCTCCCGCATCCGCATCCGACATCCGATGGGTGTACACCGCCATGCACGGAGTCGGATGGGAGACCCTGTCGAAGATCGTCGCCGCCGCCGGCTACCCGCAGCCGATGGTCGTCGGGGAGCAGCTGAAGCCCGACGCCACGTTCCGCACCGTGTCGTTCCCGAACCCGGAGGAGCCTGGGGCGATGGATCTGTCGTTCGCCCGCGCCCGCCGGGTGCAGGCGGACTTCATCCTGGCGAACGACCCGGACGCCGACCGTCTGGCCGTCGCGATCCCCGATGCGTCGTCCGAGAACGGCTGGCGTCGCCTCACGGGCAACGAGGTGGGCCTCCTGCTCGGCGCCCGCGCGGCGAAGGCGGCTGCGGGCACGCCTGGCGCATCCCTGGCCTGCTCGCTCGTCTCCTCCCCCGGTCTCGGCGCGGTCGCCGCACATCACGGACTCGACTTCCGCGAGACGCTCACGGGCTTCAAGTGGATCTCGCGAGCCCCCGGCATCGTGTTCGGATTCGAGGAGGCCCTCGGTTACCTCGTGAACCCCGAGACCGTCCGCGACAAGGACGGCATCTCGGCCGCAGTGGCGATCCTCGGTCTCGCGGCTGAAGCGCACGAGCGAGGCAAGTCGCTGGCCGATCTCCTGACGGAGCTCGGTGACGCCTACGGCCACTTCGCCAGCGGTCAGGTGTCGGTGCGCGTCGACGACCTCTCGGTGATCGGCGCAGTGATGCTGTCGCTGCGCACACTGCCGCCGTCGCAGTTCGGTGGCCACACCATCGCCTCCGCGGAGGATCTGCTGCAGGCGGGACCCGGACAGCCGTCCGGAGACGTTCTGCGATACCGCCTCACCGACGGATCACGGATCATCGTCCGCCCCAGCGGCACCGAGCCCAAGCTCAAGGTCTACATCGACGCGAAGGCCGAGTCGGCCGCACGCGCCGCCGAGATCGTCGGCGAGCTCGAGGCCGCTGTGCGGAACCTCCTGGAAGAACGCTCGTAGGCCGCATGCCGAGAAGACATGTCGTCATCAGCGCGCACAACGGGGTGCACGCGCGCCCCGTCGCCGAGCTGGTGCGCGTCGTGCAGGCGCACCAGCACGCGGTGACCCTGCGTACGTCGTCGGGCGCTGTCGTGGACCTCAGCAGCGTTCTCGCGCTGATGGACCTCGCACTCGCGCCCGGCGACGCCGTGGTGCTCGAGACGGCGGAGTCGGCAGATGCCGACGCCGTGCTCGACACTCTGGCGGGCGTGCTCGACCCTGGGCACTGGGCCTGAGCCTCAGCCGAGCCCGAGCGGTCAGCCGTCGATGACTGCCACGAGCTCGTCGAGGAAAGCCTCGAAGCTGGTGCCGCGACGCAGGATGCGCTGCACGCTGTCGCGCTCGCTGAACACCTCGACGAGCTGCTCGAAGACGGTCTGGAACGCGGCTCGGTCGCTCTCGCTGAACGCGGCGAGGGCGACCACCTGCACCCGGCCCTCGCCCCATGCCGCCGACCCGTCGGCGACGCCGATCGCGATCGCGGTCCTGGACGCCGTCATCTGCAACGCATGGGGCACGGCGAGGGCGTCAGTGAACGCCGTCGATGACATCCGCTCTCGCAGGATCGTGTTCTCGACGTAGTCCTCCCCGATGAGCCCCGCGTTCACGAGGAGCCCGCCGAGACTGCGGATGATCGCTTCCTCGCCCTCGTCAGGGAGCGGATAGACGAACGCATCCGCGACGAAGTACCGTGCGAGTTCCGCGCGCAGGCGCGTCAGACGCCGCCCTCTCCTGACCCGTGCCGCAGCCTGCTGGATGCGGTCGACGTCGGCATCGGTGAGAAAAGGCTGGATGCGCACGAACCGGTCACCGGTCGCACCCGGCTCGATCGTGCTGAGCACCAGGTCCGTGTCGAAGGAGGCCCAATCCGGGTCGACGTTCGTGACGACGCTGGTGACCTCGATCGCTGATCCCAGCGAACGGTCGACGCTGGAGCGGAGCAGCTCATGGAGCTCGTAGTAGCCGGGGCAGACGATGGTCGCCGTGAGGATCGACTCGGCCTTGCGGCTGCGCTCGAGCCGTCCGCCGACGTGCATCGCGATGTAGGCGATCTCGTCGTCGTGGATGGGCGTCCCCAGTCGGTCGTGCAGACCGCTCGCGATCGACACCGCCACCTCGAAGATCATCGGATAGGAGGTCTTCAGCGATCGCGTGAGGGGATTGCGGGTGAGGGCGCTCTCTTCGGCACGGCGCAGCAGGTTCTGCACGTGCAGGGCGAGGCGCAGCACGAAGGTCTCGTCGACCAGATCGACCTGGAAGTCGTCGGCAGCCCTCGTGATCTCGGCGCGGACCGCGGCCTCGACCGCGGGGGCGACACCGCTGCGAGCCACGTCGCCGGCGGCATCCTCTCCCGGAGCGACGATGCGGGTGAGGACGAGCGAGGCGAGGTGGCCGCTGTCGCCGTCGCCGAGCGCCACAGAGAAGTGCTCCTGGGCGAGACGGGCGATGACCGCGCCGACTCTCGGGATCTCCTCGCGCGCGCCGGCAGGGCCGGCCTCGAGCGCGTGACCGGCGGCGACCCGCTCGGCGGCGATCGCGATGTGGAGGAGGACGTCCGAGATCGCGAGCTCATTGACGTAGTAGCCCAGCTCGCCGAGTTCGCGCACGAGCTCGGACTTGAACGGGGCGACGGAGCCTGCGGCGACGGCGGTACCGGCGAGGGCCCGGCGGAAGGTCTCGGGGTGGAAGGACGCGGCATCCATCTCGTCGTGTGCGAGCCTGCTGAGAAGACGGCGCTGCGCCGCCTCGGTGCCGCGCAGGCGCACGATCTCGCGGTCGCGCTCCAGGGTCAGCTCGGTGCCGTCCAGCAGACCGCGGACCCGGGCGAGGTCGGATTCGAGGGTCGCCTCGCTGACATGCAGCTCGTCGGCCATCGCGAACACGTCGACGCCGCCAGGCAGGTCGAGCAGGGTGCGGACGATGCCGTGCAGCCGGTCTCTGGGAGCGGAATCGCCACCCTGCCGGGTTCGCAGCGCATCGCGCGCCGCTGAGCCCGCCCGGTAGCCCGCGGGCCCTGACTCGACGGCATCCGCGCCACCTGTCCGGGCGTTCAGCGCCGCCACATACGAGCGGATGCTGCGTGGGGTGACTCCGAGCTGATCGGCGAGGCTCGCTGCCGTCGCCCAGTCGCCCTGGCGGAGCAGGGTCGAGAGGAGCTGGTCCTGGCGCTGTCGCGACATGATCCTCCCCCTCTTCCGTGCCGACTGCACTGTCCTGACGTGACTTCCATGATGTCAGTAAGCGCGTAACCCCGCTCCGAAACCGATGTTCCGCAGGGGCGGAAAGGAACCTGTTGGCGAGCGTGCGCACCAGTTCCCAGACTGTTCTCAGGAAAGGTAGTGGGCATCGATGAAGATCCTCGTGGTGTGCGGCGCCGGCGCGTCGAGCACATTCGTCGCACAGCGACTGCGCAGAGCGGCCTCCGACGCCGGTCTCGACTGGGACGCGGCAGCCGGCATGGAGCACTCCGTCACCGGCGGCGATCACGACATCGTCCTGGTCGGCCCTCATCTCGCCGACCGTCTCGATGCCATCCGCGGTGCGGTCGCCGTGCCCGTGGCCGTCCTCCCGGACGACGTCTTCGCCGACCACGACGGCACCCGCACTCTCGCGCTCGCCCGCTCGATCCTCGCCGACGCGAGGAACACCCCGAAAGGAACATCATGACCGTCTCCCGCACCGTACGCATCGGCTCATCCCACGGACTCCACGCTCGCCCCGCGAAGCTGTTCGCGCAGGCGGCCAAGGACTCCGGCATCCCCGTGACCATCGCGAAGGACTCCGGCAAGGCGGTCAACGCGGCCAGCATCCTCGGTGTCATCGCGCTCGCGATCGAGCACGGCGACTACGTCACTCTCACCGCGGACGGCGACAGCGCCGAGGGCGTTCTCGACACGCTCACGGAGCTGCTGACGACCGACCATGATCAGGACGCCGGCGCGTGAGCGAACTGCGAGGGGTCGGAATCGGTCTCGGCGTCGCCCAGGGCGTCGTCGTGCGGATGACCGAGGCGCTTCCCGCTCCGGAGAACACGCCCAGCACGCAGGGCATCGATGCCGAGCGCACCAGGGTGCGTGAGGCCGTCGCCGCGGTGGCTCAGGAGCTGACCGCCCGGGGCGAGACGGCCGGAGGCTCGGCCCAGGAGGTGTTGGAGGCCCAGGCGATGATCGCCGAGGACCCCACGCTGCAGGACGAGGTCGACGCGAGGATCGATGACGGTGCCACCGCCGAGTGGGCAGTGCACGATGCCTTCGCCGGCTTCCGCGCCACCCTCGAAGCGGTCGGCGGCTATCTCGGCGAGCGCGCGGCCGACCTCGACGACATCGCCCAGCGGGTGCTCGCACGGCTGCGCGGCGTGGATGCGCCCGGCGTGCCCGACCCCGGGCATCCGTTCGTCCTCGTCGCCCGTGATCTCGCTCCGGCAGACACGGCGCTGCTGAACCTCGACCAGGTGCTCGCCCTCATCACCTTCGACGGCGGACCCACGTCGCACACCGCGATCCTCGCCCGCGAGAAGGGCATCGTCGCGATCGTCGGCGCGGCCTCGGCATCCGCACTCGCCACCGGCCAGTCCGTGATCGTCGATGCAGCCGCAGGACTCGTGACGCTGGATCCGACCGACGACGAGAAGGAGCGCGCCGAGCAGCGCGCCGCCGCCCGACGCTCCGCGGACGACGCACCATTGACTCCCGGCGCCCTCGCCGACGGCACGCTGATCCCGCTGCTGGCGAATCTGGGGAAGCCTGCAGACGCATCCGATGCCGTCGAACGCGGGGCCGAGGGCGTCGGGCTGTTCCGCACCGAGTTCCTGTTCCTCTCGTCGGCCCAGGCGCCGACGGTCGAGCAGCAGCGCGAGTCGTACCGGGAGCTGCTCGCAGCCTTCCCCGGCAAGAAGGTCGTCGTGCGGATGCTGGATGCCGGGGCCGACAAGCCCCTGGCGTTCCTCAACGACGCGCACGAGGAGAACCCGGCGCTGGGCCTGCGTGGCCTTCGGGCCCTGCGTGCGAGCGAGGACATCCTTCGCGAGCAGCTGACCGCTCTCGCCGAGGCCGATGCCGCGACATCGGCCGACCTGTGGGTCATGGCGCCCATGGTCGCGACCGTCGAGGAGACGCAGTACTTCACCTCGCTCGCCCGCGAATACGGTCTCAAGACCGCCGGCGTCATGGTCGAGATTCCGTCGAGCGCGCTGCTCGCCGACCGGATCCTCGCGCATGCGGACTTCGCGTCGATCGGCACGAACGACCTCACGCAGTACACGATGGCCGCCGATCGCATGCTGGGTTCCGTCGCCGGATTCCAGGACCCCTGGCACCCCGCAGTGCTCCGACTCGTGCGCGAGGTCGGTGCCGCCGGTGCCCGCCTCGGCAAGCCCGTCGGCATCTGCGGGGAGGCCGCTGCAGACCCGATGCTCGCCGTGGTGCTTGTCGGCCTCGGCGCGACGAGCCTCTCGATGGCTCCGTCGGCGCTCGCAGACGTGCGTCAGATGCTCTCCACCCGAACCCTCGACGAGGCCCGCAACCTCGCCGAACTGGCGCTGGCGGCCGACGACGCCGCCGGAGCCCGCCTCGCCGTGGCCGATGCCACAGCAACCCTTCCCCCTCACCAGAAAGAGACGACATCATGACGACGACGTCACCGGCCGCCACGAAGGCAGGCGGCCTCAGAACGGGCGTGCAGCGCTTCGGCACGTTCCTCTCGGGCATGATCATGCCCAACATCGCCGCGTTCATCGCGTGGGGATTCATCACCATGCTCTTCATCCCCGCCGGCTTCTTCGGCTCCGACAGCCCGTTCGGCTGGCACTGGGCCGGGGTCGCCGAGATCATCGGCGGCGGCGGCGACTCGGCCGTCGTCGGCTGGCAGGGTGCCATGACGGCTGTGGCCGAAGGCGCCGACGGCAACATCCTCGCCTACGTCGGCCTCGTCGGCCCGATGGTCACGTATCTGCTGCCCCTGCTGATCGCCAACACCGCCGGCCGCATGGTCTACGGCGAGCGCGGCGGCGTCGTGGCGACGATCGCCACCATGGGTGTCATCGTCGGGACGAACATCCCGATGTTCCTCGGCGCGATGATCATGGGCCCGCTCGCGGCCTGGATCACCAAGCAGATGGACAAGCTGTGGGACGGCAGGATCCGCCCCGGCTTCGAGATGCTCGTGAACAACTTCTCGGCCGGCATCCTGGGCATGGTCCTCGCGATCTTCGGCTTCTTCGCCTTCGGTCCCGTGATGCTCGGCATCAGCGCGGTCCTGGGTGGGGCGGTCGACTGGCTCGTCTCGCTGAACCTGCTCCCGCTCGTGTCGATCATCGTCGAGCCCGCGAAGGTGCTGTTCCTGAACAACGCCATCAACCACGGCGTGTTCACGCCACTCGGCATCGAGCAGGCCGCGGAGACCGGCAAGTCGATCCTGTTCCTCATCGAGGCGAACCCCGGACCGGGTCTCGGCCTCCTGCTCGCGTTCACCTTCTTCGGTGTCGGAGCGGCGAAGGCCTCCGCGCCGGGAGCTGCCATCATCCAGTTCTTCGGTGGCATCCACGAGATCTACTTCCCGTACGCGCTGAGCAAGCCGACCACCATCCTCGCGCTGATCGCGGGTGGCGCGGCCGGCGTCACGACGAACATGGTGCTCGGTGGCGGGCTGGCGTTCCCGGCAGCGCCCGGCAGCATCATCGCCGTCACCGCCGCGGCTGTCGGCCCCGGAGTCGGCAACCTGCTGGTCGTCTACCTCTCGGTGGTCATCGCCGCGGTCGTCACCTTCCTCATCACCGGCGTCATCCTGCGGGCTTCGCGCAAGCGCGACCTCGCAGCCGAAGGCGACAGCTTCGGCGACGCGATCGCCCAGACCGAGGCCAACAAGGGCAAGTCCTCCGCCGCGATGGACGCGCTCCGCGCCTCATCCGGTGCGGGTGCCGCAGGCGCCGCAGCCGCCGGGACGGGGGTCGCCACCGATCGGCGTATCGCGAACATCGTGTTCGCCTGCGACGCCGGCATGGGCTCCTCCGCGATGGGTGCGAGCGTGCTGCGCAACAAGTTCAAGAAGGCCGAGATCGACGGGGTCACGGTCACCAACCAGGCGATCGCGAACCTCGACGGCAGCGCCGACCTCGTGATCACGCAGCAGCAGCTGACCGACCGTGCGAAGGCGCAGTCGCCGAACTCGATCCACGTGTCGGTCGACAACTTCATGAACTCTCCGAAGTACGAAGAGGTCGTCGAGATGGTGCGCGAGCAGCGCGACTCCGACGCGTGACAGAATCCGACGCATGACAGACCGGGCGGGGCGGGTGCCACGGCATCCGCCCCGCCCCCACATTCTCAGAAAGAAGGAATCACCATGAGCGTTCTCACCCTCGGCCAGGTCCGCATCCACGCAGGATCCAGCACCCAGGAGGCCGCCCTCCAGGAGGCGACCGACATCCTCGTGTCGGCCGGCGCCGTCACCCCCGCCTACGTCGACGCGATGCGTCAGCGCGAGGCGACCGTGTCGACGTACATGGGCAACGGCCTGGCGATTCCGCACGGCACCAACGACACGAAGGACGCGATCCTCGGATCGGCCCTGTCGGTGGTCCGCTACGACGGCGGCGTGGACTGGGCGGGTGAGCCCGCGACGTTCGTGGTGGGCATCGCCGGCCGCGGCGACGAGCACCTCGAGATCCTCTCGCAGATCGCGATCCTCTTCTCCGACGAGGACGACGTCGCGAAGCTCAACGCCGCGCAGACCCCCGATGAGCTGTACGCGCTGCTCTCGGCGGTGAACGAGTGATGAAGGCCGTCCACTTCGGTGCTGGCAACATCGGCCGCGGCTTCGTCGGCCTGCTGCTGCACGAAGGCGGCTATGAGGTCGTCTTTTCCGACGTCGCCGACGCGCTGGTCGATGCGATCAACGCGGTCGACTCGTACACCGTGCACGAGGCCGGTCCTGGCGGCACCGATCACGTGGTGACCGGCTTCCGCGCGGTGAACAGCAGGACGGATCCGGATGCCGTGGCCGACGAGGTCGCGACCGCAGACGTCGCCACCACCGCTGTCGGACCGACCGTGCTGCGGTTCGTGGCCCCCACGATCGTCGAGGGTCTTCGACGCCGCTCCCCCGATGCCGCACCTCTGCAGGTCATGGCCTGCGAGAACGCGATCGGTGCGACCGACACCCTGCGCGCCGAGGTCGAGAAGGCGGCAGGAGCGGATGCCGCCGAGCTGCTCTCGCGCGCCGTGTTCGCGAACACGGCCGTCGACCGCATCGTCCCTGGCCAGCCCGTGGGCGGAGGCGTCGACGTCACGGTCGAGCCGTACTTCGAGTGGGCGATCGAATCCGGAGCCTTCGGCGCCACGCTGCCGAACATCCCCGGTGCGCACTTCGTCGACGACCTGGCTCCGTACATCGAGCGCAAGCTGTTCACTGTGAACACGGGCCACGCGGCCACGGCGTACTTCGGCGCCCGCGCCGGAATCGAACGCATCTCGGATGCCCTCGCCGACCCCGACATCGCAGCTCGCGTGTCGGCGGCCCTCGAGGAGACCTCTGCGGTGCTGGTGGCAGAGCACGGGCTCGATCCCGCCGACCTCGCCGAGTACCGCGCGACGATCCTCGAGCGATTCCGCAATCCTGCTCTCGTCGACACCGTCCAGCGCGTCGGACGCCAGCCGCTGCGCAAGATCTCGCGACACGAGCGGTTCATCGGTCCCGCCGCCATGGCAGCCGAACGCGGCCTGCCCACGGTCGCCCTGGTCGGCGCCGTCACCGCCGCGCTCGAATTCGAGGAGTCCGACGACGAACAGGCGGTCGAGCTGCAGGAGCTCCTGCGCACGGAGGACGCTCTCGTGTTCACCTCGCGCGCGACGGGCCTCGACCCCGAGCATCCGCTGTTCCCCGCGATCCGCGATGCGGTCGTCTCACGCCAGACGGCGCTCCACGCCTCCTGACGCTCCCGCCGGCGGCCGACCACCGACCGCTCTCTCTGCGCCCCCTGCCGATACGATCGGTCAGGGGGCGTGAGGTGCGAGCACGCAGGAGTGCGGGGAGCAGCATGAACAGGTACGCGATCATCGGCGCAGGGCCGTCCGGACTCGCGGCCGCGCGGGCGCTCACCAGACGCGGGATCGGCATCGACGGCTACGAGGCCTCGTCGGGCGTCGGCGGGCTGTGGGACATCGACAACCCCCGCAGCACCATGTACGAGTCCGCGCACCTGATCTCGTCGCGCACCACGACCGAGTTCACCGAGTTCCCGATGCGCTCGACCGTCGACTATCCAGGCCACCGCGTGCTGCGGGAGTACTTCGAGGACTACGCCGAGCATTTCGGGCTCGCCGAGCTGTTCCGGTTCGAGACCGCGGTCACCCGACTCGAGCCGCGTGACGGCGGCTGGGACCTCACGTGCACAGGGCCGTCGGGCGAGGAGACGCATCGGTATGCGGGCGTCGTGCTCGCGAACGGCACCTTGGCCGAGCCGAACATCCCGCGGTTCCGCGGTGCCTTCAGCGGCGAGCTGATGCACACGAGCTCTTACAGGTCTCCCGCGCAGCTCGCCGGCAAGAGGGTGCTCCTGATCGGTGCGGGCAACTCCGGATGCGATATCGCGGTCGATGCCGTGCACCACGCAGCCTCGGTCGACATGAGCGTGCGCCGCGGCTACTACTTCGTGCCGCGCTACCTGTTCGGAAGGCCCAGCGACACCTTGAATCAGGGCAGACCGCTTCCCGCCCGCCTCAAGCAGGCCGTCGACAGCCGTGTGCTCAAGGCGTTCACGGGCGATCCCGTGCGCTTCGGGTTCCCGAAGCCGGACTACCACATCTACGAATCGCACCCGATCGTCAACACCATGGTGCTCAACCACCTCGGGCAGGGGGATCTGCACATCCGACCGGACATCGACCGCTTCGACGGGCCGACCGTGCGGTTCCGCGACGGTACAGCCGACGACTACGACCTCGTGCTGCTCGCGACCGGCTACACCCTCGACTACCCCTTCGTGGATCGACGACATCTGCAGTGGCAGGGCGCAGCTCCCCGGCTGTTCCTCAACATCTTCCCCGCCTCGTTCAACGGCCTGTATGTGATGGGCATGATCGAGGCCTCGGGCATCGGCTGGCAGGGCCGCTACGAGCAGGCCGACCTGCTCGCCGGCTATCTCGACGCCGTGGAGCACGACGCCGCGAACGCGGCGCGGTTCCGCGAGCGGGTGTCCACGCGGCCGTGGCCCGACCTCACCGGCGGCTACCGCTACCTCGGGCTCGCGCGCATGGCGTACTACGTCAACAAGGACGCCTACCGCGCTGCGGTCCGCCGCGAGCGGGAAGCGCTCGAGAGCCCCGCGCCTCACCGTCGCGGGTGATCATCGGCCCCGAGGCTGTTCACACGCGCAAGCCCTAACGTTGATCCTGTGCAGAAGAAGCGTGGCCGTCGTGTCCTGAAGGTGATCGTCTGGGGACTCGTCGCCGTCCTCGTGCTCGGAATCGGCGGCATCGTCGCCTGGAGCCAGATCGGGGTGATGCCCGCCGAGCAGGCCCCGCTGGCAACAGTCCGCGAGAATCCCGCCATCCACATCGAGGATGCCGAGCAGGGCATCGTGATGACTCCGGCCGACGGAGAATCCGACCTCGGCCTGGTCTTCGTCCCCGGTGCGAAGGTGGACCCGTGGGCGTATGCCCCGATCCTGCAGGGCCTCGCCGAAGAGGGTGTCACCGTCGTGATCACACGCCCGTGGCTGAACCTCGCGTTCTTCGACCTGCGTGGACTCGACGCCTTCACGTCCGCTGCCCCCGACATCGACGACTGGGCCATCGGCGGGCACTCGCTGGGCGGAGTGCGCGCCTGCCAGCTGGCGGCCGACGCCGAGGCGCTCGTGCTGTTCGGCTCGTACTGCTCGAACGACCTCTCCGACAGCGATCTCGCCGTGCTCAGCATCTCGGGCAGCGAGGACGGACTGTCGACGCCCGAGAAGATCGACGCGGCCCGGGACCTCCTCCCGACCGATGCCGAGATGGTCGAGATCGAGGGCGCATCCCACGCGTCGTTCGGCGACTACGGCCCCCAGTCGGGCGACGGGGAGCCGACGATCACGGACGACGAGATGCACGCGCAGGTCGCCGAGATACTGAATTCCTTCATGGCCGAGCTTCCCCGGAGCTGAGCGGCGCCGACGGACCGGGCGGAGCGTCAGCCGCGTTCGAGCAGCGGATGCAGGTGTCTGGTGCCGAGCACGAGGGATGCCGTCCGTGCCCCCGCCGCGAGCGCGGTCGGCAGGTCGAGACCTTCGAGGCGGGCATCGAGCACACCTGCGAGGAACGCGTCACCTGCGCCGTTCGTGTCGACCACCTCGGCGGGCGCCGCCGGCACCCGGTGCTCCGTGCCGTCGGCATCGATCGCCACCGCGCCCTCCGCGCCGAGAGTGCACACCGCGAGCGATGCACCCGCCTCTATTCGGGAGCGGAGGAACGCGACCGGGTCGTCGAGGCGGTCGGCGTTGCAGAACACCGCGTCGGCCGCGGCGAGGAACGGACGGTGGAAGTCGGCCTCACCGTCGTAGTCGTGCACGTCGACCCAGATCGGGCGACCGGTGGACATCGCCGCGGGGAGAAGCCTCAGCGGCTCCGCGGCGAGGTCGAGCACGATCGCATCGGACGAGGCCATCGCGGCCTCGATCACCTTGTCATCGTCGCCATCGGTGGCCGACGGCGACGCGAGGTAGAGCGACACCCTGCCGCCCTCCCGCGTCATGAGGTTGAGGTGGCGCTCGGTGGCATCGCCGTCACCCCACACCACGCGTACCCCTGCTCTCTCAAGGGCGCCGCGCACGCGCTCCCCCGGCTCATCCGACGCAGTCAGCGCGTACAACAGCGTCCGGCGTCCGAGACCCGTCAGGCTGAGCGCCTTGCCCGCGCTGGTGCCTCCGAGGGTCTCCCAGCTCTCCTCAGCGAACTGCATGTGCGGCACGGGCTCGGGAAGCCTGTCGAGCACGACGATCGAGTTCCACGAAGCGGGGCCCGCGATGAAGACGGATGCGGTCATGGGCTCCATCCTGCCGCGCCCGAGCGTCAGGTCAGCCGATTCGCTTGATCAGCGAGTCCAACCCCATGCCGTAGTCGATGCGGACGACGGGCAGGGCGAGCTTGTCCGTCCCGATCTCGACGTAGCCGGGCTCGATCGTCCTGGCCATCTCGAACCCGGCCTGGGCGACGCCCTGCTTCGCGGTGTCGTCGTAGTGACCGAACGGATAGGCGATCACCTCGCGCACGCCGAGCACATCGGCCGAGGCGTTGAGGTCTGCGGCGATCTCGTCGGCCGTCCAGTTCACCATCCGGCCCTTACCGTTCTCGCCGGCCTGATGCATGTCGTTCGTGTGCGACCGGCGCAGCACGTAGAGCGACGGAGGTGGATCCTGACGGTAGGCGGTGATCATGAACGACGTCGAGAGCAGCTTGTACCTGTCGATCACGGGCACCGCCAGGTCGAACCAGGTCTGATCGGCGTCGTCGTCGGTGATGACCACCGAACGCGCGGGGAGCGAGAGCCTGCCGTCGATGAACGCGCTGAGCTCATCCCAGGTCGGGAGGTAGAAGCCGGTCGTCGCGATGTGGTTCATCTGCGCGTCGAAGTCGCCGATGTACGCATAATTGCCGCGCAGCCACCCCGTCTCGCCCTCGGGGTTCGCCGTGAACTGGTGGTACATCAGGATCGGCACCTGCACGGCGGCAGCGGCGTTCGCTTCGGGCGTCGTCCACCCGGCGAACAGGTCGACCTGCTGATCGACGCAGACGACGGGGTCGGCGCCGTTGATCCGTTCCGCGACGGTGAACGCCGCCGCATCCGCCTCGCTCGCGTACCAGCCCGCGAACACACGTCCGTCCTGTGCCGGGATCGGGAGGCCGGCATAGAGCGCGTTCTGCCACTGCAGCGACGGGTCAAGCGGTGCACCGTCACCGATGAAGCTCACGGCGCACGCCAGCGGATCGTCGGCGTCGGCGACGATCTGCTGGGCCGCCGTCAGCGGACGCTCGATGACCGCCGCTGTCGCCCTCGGGACGACCTCCTCAGGCTCGCGGGTGAACCACGCGTATGCTGCGGCCGCACCTGCTGCAAGCACGATGACGGCGCTGATGACCACTGCGATGCCTACTCGGCGTCGCTTCCCCCCGGAAGCCATGACTCAGTTGCCCATGTCTCAGACGTCGAATCCTTCTGCGATCATCTCGACGAGCTCCTCGCGCTCCTCGACGGGCAGGAAGGCTCCGGCCGCGGCGTTGAACTGGAATGTCTCGAGGTCGTCCAGGTCGTACTCGAACGTCTCGACCAGGTTCGCGAGTTCGCGCGTGAGCGAGGTCGCACTCATCGTGCGGTTGTCGACGTTCACCGTGACGGCGAAGCCGAGCTGGTAGAGCAGATCGAACGGGTGGTCGGCGAGCGTGTCGCCCCAGGCCGCGATCGCCCCGGTCTGGAGGTTCGACGACGGCGAGAGCTCGAGCGGGATCTCCCGGTCGCGCACCCACCGCGCGAGGTCGCCGAACTGCACCTGCACCTCGTCCCCCTCCTGCGTGATGACCTGCAGGTCCTCTGCGATCCGCACACCGTGGCCGAGGCGCAGCGCGCGCCCGTCGAGCAGGGCCGAGCGAATCGATGCAGGGCCTGCGGCCTCACCGGCGTGCACCGTGACGGGGAAGAAGTTCTCGGCGAGGTAGTCGAACGCCTTGCGGTGGTTCGAGGCGGGGAAGCCGTCCTCCGGGCCTGCGATGTCGAAGCCGACCGCTCCGCGACCGCGGAAGTCCACTGCGAGCTCAGCGATCTCGAGCGAGCGGTCGGTGTGGCGCATCGCGGTGATCAGCTGGCCGACGCGGATGCTGTGGCCGGCTCGATCAGCGGCATCCTCACCCTCCTCGATGCCCTGCTGCACCGCCTCGACGGTCTGCTCGAGCGTGAGTCCGCGGGTGAGGTGCTGTTCCGGAGCCCAGCGCACTTCGCCGTAGATGACGCCATCCGCCGCGAGGTCCTGCACGAACTCGCGTGCGACGCGGGTCAGGCCCTCTTTCGTCTGCATGACGGCGGTCGTCAGATCGAAGGTCTTCAGGTACTCGACGAGCGAACCGGAGTCGCTCTTCTTCGCGAACCACTTGCCGAGAGCTGCGGGCTTCGACTCCGGGACCTCGAGGCCGATCGCATCCGCCAGCTCGATGATCGTCGACGGCCGCACGGCGCCGTCCAGGTGGTCGTGCAGCGACACCTTGGGCAGGCTGCGCAGGGATGCTCCCTGGATGGTGACATCACCGTTCGCGTCGATCGACATGAAAATCCTCTCGGTCGCTGATTCGCTCAGTTCAGGCTAGCGGTCAGCGGATCAGGCCGTGATGCGCTCGCGCACGATCGGGCCCCCGGCGGGAGCCTCGGCACCGATCGCCCAGGATCCCTCCAGCGCCTCGAGTGCCCGCGGGAACCGCGCCTCGTCGGCCGCGGAGAGCGTGAACAGGGGCTGCCCCGCGACGACACGATCGCCGGGCTTCGCGTGCAGATCGATGCCGGCCTCGAACACCACAGGGTCCTCCGCCCGCGCGCGCCCCGCACCGAGACGCCAGGCGGCGATGCCGAACGGCAGCGCGTCCATCTGCGAGACGACGCCGTCGGACGGAGCCGTGACCACGTGGGTCTCGCGGGCGGTCGGCAGCGGAGCGTCAGGGTCGCCGTCCTGCGCGCGGATCATGGCCTTCCAGCTGTCCATCGCTCGGCCGTCGTCGAGAGCGGCCTCGACATCGGCATCCGGCTGGCCCGCCAGCGAGAGCATCTCGCGAGCTAGCGCGATCGTCAGCTCGCGGACATCCGAGGGGCCTCCTCCGCCGAGTACCTCGACGGATTCGCGGACCTCGTTCGCGTTGCCGATGGCGAGGCCGAGGGGCACGTTCATGTCGGTGAGCAGCGCGGTCGTGGCGACACCCGAGTCGGTGCCGAGAGCGACCATCGTGCGGGCCAGCTCTCGGGCACGGTCGATGTCCTGCATGAACGCTCCCGAGCCGAACTTCACGTCGAGCACCAGGGCGTCGGTGCCCTCGGCGATCTTCTTCGACATGATGCTCGAAGCGATCAGGGGGATCGCCTCGACCGTGCCGGTGACGTCGCGCAGCGCGTAGAGCTTCTTGTCGGCGGGGGCGAGGCCGGAGCCTGCGGCGCAGATGACGGCACCGACGTCGCCCTGCATCTGGGCGAACATCTCTTCGTTGCTGAGGGCGGCGCGCCAGCCGGGGATCGACTCGAGCTTGTCGAGAGTACCGCCGGTGTGGCCGAGGCCGCGGCCCGAGAGCTGCGGCACGGCGACGCCGAATACCGCGACGAGCGGCGCGAGCGGCAGGGTGATCTTGTCGCCGACCCCACCGGTGGAGTGCTTGTCGACCGTCTTCTTGCCGAGCGTCGCGAAGCTCATCCGCTCCCCCGACGCGATCATCGCATCGGTGAGCACACGGATCTCATCGCGCTCCATGCCGCGCTGGAACACAGCCATCGCGAACGACGCCATCTGCGCGTCCGACACGTAGCCGCGCGTGTACGCGTCGACCATCCAGCGCAGCGCCTTCTCGGGCACCACGCCTCCGTCGCGCTTGGCACGGATCACATCGACGGCGTCGAAGGGCTCAACGCTCATCGGGCGTCCTCCAGGTCTCGGGGGCCGAACGCATCCGGCAGTACTTCGTCGATGGTCCGGATGCCGGAGACGGTCTCCAGCAGCATCCCGGGCATCGCGTGTTCGTAGAGCAGCTGGCGGCAACGGCCGCACGGCATGATCGTCTGCCCGTCGTTGTTGACGCACACGAAGGCGACGAGCTGGCCGCCGCCCGACATGTGCAGGTCGCCGACCAGCGCGCACTCGGCGCACAGCGTCACGCCGTAGGAGGCGTTCTCGACGTTGCAGCCGGCGACGATCCGTCCGTCGCCGACGAGAGCGGCCGCGCCCACCCGGTAACGGGAGTACGGCGCGTACGCCTTCGTCATGGCGTCGGTCGCGACCTGACGGAGTTCGTCCCAGTCGATGTCTGTCATGTCGCTCCTAGGACTTGATGTACGGCTTGCCGCTGGCTGCGGGTCCACGGATCTGACCTGCGAACCCGGCGACCGCGAGCAGCGTGACCACGTACGGCAGCATCAGCATGAACTCGCCGGGGATCGGCGTCTTCAGGATCGACAGCAGATTCTGCAGGTTCGTCGCGAAGCCGAACAGCAGAGCGGCGAGCGTCGCGCGTATCGGGTCCCAGCGTCCGAAGATCACTGCGGCGAGGGCGATGAAGCCGAGCCCCGCCGTCATGTCCTTGCCGAACTGCGGCACCGAGACGAGCGTGAAGTACGCGCCTCCGATGCCCGCAATCGCACCCGCGAGCAGGACATTCCAGAATCGCGTCGCGTTCACCTTGATGCCGACGGTGTCGGCGGCCTGCGGGTGCTCACCCACGGCACGGACCCGGAGTCCCCACTTCGTGCGGTACAGACCCCAGGCGACGATCGCGACGGTGATGAACATGAGGTAGACGATGAACGTCTGGTTGAACAGCACCGGTCCGATGATCGGGATGTCGCTGAGCAGCGGGATCTCGATGCGGCTGAAGCGCACCGGCGTGTTGAGGGCGGCCTCGTTCGGCGCGAGCAGTGCCCCGTAGAGGAACCCGGTGAGGCCGCTGACGAGGACGTTGAGCACCACACCGACGATCACCTGCTCGACGAGGTACTTGATGGCGAACGCGGCGAGCACGGCGGCCACGAGCACGCCGCCGAGCATCGCGCCCAGGAGCCCGATGAACGGGCTGCCGGTGATGCTCGAGAGCAGCGCTGCCGAGAACGCTCCGAGGAGCAGCTGCCCCTCGATCGCGACGTTGACGACACCGGCACGCTCGCCGATGACGCCGCCGAGCGCTCCGAACACGAGCGGGACCGAGAGCGAGACCGCTCCGAAGAGCAGGCTGCTGACGGGCACGAGTCCGCCGGCGCCGGCCCACACGAGGAATCCGAAGACGGCGAGCACGCTGAAGGCGATCACCAGCCACATCGACGCCTTGCGATACGACCAGGCCCGCAGGAACGCGACAACCGACAGCAGCGCCAGGATCACGATGACGACCCAGCTGGTCGGCCCGGTCGGCAGCGCCACATCCGCCAGCGCGAACGGCGACGACGGGTCATTGAGTCGGAAGCTGCTGGTGCCGGTGCGCGGCACGAGCAGGAACAGGAGGGCCAGCAGCACGGTGGCTGCGGCGAGTACGATCGGCGCCTTCAGGTGCCGCTCGCGCACGGTGGCGAGCTGCACGGTTCCGTCGGCGGCTTCACTCTGGACGAGGGAGGTCATGCGGTCACCGCCTTCTTCGCGGCCTTGGCTCTCGCCTTGGCAGCCTTCTCCGCGTCGGTCTTGGGAAGGAAGAACACCGTGCGCAGCAGCGGCGGCGCGGCGATGAACAGCACGACGAGCGACTGCACGACGAGCACGATGTCGACCGGGATGTCCTGGGCCTGCATCGAGAACGATCCGGCCTTCAGCGCACCGAACAGGATGCCGGCGGCGAACGTGCCCCAGGCGCGGCTGCGTCCGAGCAGGGCGACCGTGATCGCATCGAAGCCGATGCCGGCATCGATGGTCTCGGTGATTCCGGTCGTGACCGCACCCTGGACCTGGTTCATCCCGGCGAGACCGGCGAGAGCACCCGCGAGCAGCATGGCGTAGACGTACACGCGCTGCACGCTGATGCCCGCGGCGCGAGCCGCATGCGGGTTCTCACCCACGGCGCGCATGCGCATGCCGAGCGACGACCTCTCGATGAGCCACCAGACGAACAGGGTCGCGATGATGACGATGACGAAGCCGAGGTCGAGCAGGGGGAACTGCGGGCCGAGGAGCGAGGGGAACTGCGCGCTCTCAGGGGTCGCGTATCCGAGCGCCTGGTTCGTGCCGGGCTTCTGCAGGAGGCCAGGGGTGCGGATCATCCACAGGAGCAGGTAGTAGGCCACGTAGTTGAGCATGATCGTGAGGATCACCTCGTGGGCGCCCGTCTTCGCCTTGAGCAGACCGGCGATCGCTCCCCACAGAGCGCCACCGGCGATGCCGGCGATCAGCGTGACGGGGATGTGCAGCCAGAACGGCAGGTCGAGCTGGAACGTCAGGAGACCTGCGACCGCGACGCCGATGAGCATCTGCCCGCGCGCACCGATGTTGAACAGGCCGACGCGGAACGCGAGCGCCACGCCGAGTCCGGCGGCGATCAGCGGCGCCGCGAATCCGAGGGTGTTCGTGAGCGGGCGGATCTGCGCGGCGAAGTCCGCACCTCGCGCGTTGAAGATCGCTCCGCGGAACAGCGCTTCATAGCCGTTGTAGACGGCGTTCCACGCCGCGGCGATCGTGTCGGTCGGACGCGAGAAGAAGTAGCCGGAGGCCTCGATCACGTCTTCGTTGGTGAAGGCGATCAGGATGCCGCCGACGACGAGCGCGAGGAAGATCGCCAGGATCGTGGTCACCGCGCTGCCGCGCAGCATCTCCTTGAGGATCACGTTGCCCCGAGGGGGCGGCGGCACATCAACGGGATCGCGGAGGGTCGTGGTGGTGTTCACCGAGAGCTGGTCACCGGAACCCTCGGTGCCCGCTCCCCCGGCCTGTGGCGTCGAACCGCTCATGCGGCCACCTCTCCCTCGGCGGCGCCCGCCATCATCAGACCCAGCGTCTCGCGCGGGGTGTCGCCGGGAACGATCCCGACGATCGTGCCTCGGTACATGACCGCGATGCGGTCGGCGAGAGCTGCGACTTCGTCGAGCTCCGTCGAGACCACGACGACGGGGATGCCGGCGTCACGCGTCTCGATGATGCGCTTGTGGATGAACTCGATCGAGCCCACGTCGACCCCACGGGTCGGCTGCGCCGCCACGAGCAGCCGGAGCTCACGGCTCATCTCGCGAGCGATCACGACCTTCTGCTGGTTTCCGCCGGAGAGAGTCCCCGCCGGAGTGTGCGGGCCCTGGGCGCGGATGTCGTACTCCTTGATGCGCGCGTGGGCGAATTCCTCGAGCGCTGCGCGGCGCAGAGTGCCGCCGCGGCTGAACTCGGGATCGCCGGAGCGGTCGAGGATGAGGTTCTCGGCGACCGAGAAGGCGGCGACGAGGCCGTCTTCGGTGCGGTCCTCGGGGACGAAGCCGACACCGGCGTCGAGGATCGCTCGCACGCTCTTGCCGACGAGCTGGGTGCCGTCGAGGGAGATGGAGCCTTCGACACGGGCCGCGAGACCGACGATGGCCTCGACGAGCTCGGTCTGTCCGTTGCCCTGCACACCGGCGACGGCGAGGACCTCGCCGGGTCGCACGGTGAAGTCGACGTTGTCGACGACGATCGCGCCGGCGGAGGTGAGAACCCGCAGGCCCTTCACCTCGAGGCCGCCGTCGCCCAGGCGCGGCGCGTCCTTGTGCACGGTGAGCTCGACCGCGCGTCCGACCATGAGCGAAGCCAGCTCGCCGTTCGTCGCGGTGGGCGACGCCTCTCCGACGATGCGGCCGAGGCGCACGATGGTGATGGTGTCCGCGACCTCGCGGACCTCACGCAGCTTGTGGGTGATGAAGACGATCGCTGTGCCCTCGTCGCGGAGCTGGCGCATGATGCCCATCAGCTCGTCGGTCTCCTGAGGGGTGAGCACGGCGGTGGGCTCGTCGAACACGAGCACCTTGGCGTCGCGCGAGAGTGCCTTGATGATCTCGACGCGCTGCTGCACTCCGACGGGCAGGTCGCCGACGATCGCGTCAGGGTCGATGTCGAAGCCGAAGCGCGCGGCGACGGAGCGCACGTGCTCGCGCGCCTTCGCGATGTCGAGGGTGCCGACGCCCTTCGTCTGCTCGTGACCGAGCATGACGTTCTCGGCCACCGTGAACACGGGGACGAGCATGAAGTGCTGGTGCACCATGCCGATGCCGGCGTTCATCGCGTCGCCGGGGCCGCGGAACCGCTGGACGACGTCGTCCAGGAGGATCTCGCCCTCGTCGGCCTGGTACAACCCGTAGAGGACGTTCATCAGGGTCGATTTGCCTGCGCCGTTCTCGCCGAGCAGCGCATGGATCTGCCCCGGTTCGACGACCAGGTCGATGTGGTCGTTGGCCACCAGGGTTCCGAACCGCTTGGTGATGCCGCGGAGTTCGAGCTTCATATCTGCACCTTATCCAGAAGTGTCATCCAGAAGAGTCTGAAGAATCTGCGGCGCATCCCTCGGGGATCGCCCGGGTGCGCCGTGAACAGTCATCGTCGTCCGTCCACGGCGCGGGGCGAGTGGCCGCTTGCACCACTCGCCCCGCGCTGGAACTCGATGACTTACGGGGAGTTCGGGGACTCCACCGTGATGTCGCCGTCGATGATCTGCTTCTGCAGAGCGGCGATCTCGTCGAGCAGGCCGTCGGGCAGGTCGCCCTCGAACGAGCCGAAGCCCGAGAGCTTCACGCCCTCGTTCTCGAGGGTGCCGACGTACGGAGCCGGATCGAAGTCGCCCTTCGAGGCTGCGATCGTCGCATCCTGGACCGCGACGTCGATCGCCTTCATGATCGAGAAGAGCGTGACGTCGGCCACGGACTCGTCAGCGACTGCGAGGTCGCTGTCGACGCCGATGAGGAGCGTGTCCTTGCCGCTGTCGGCGATTGCCGCAGCCGCGCTCTGGTAGACGGGACCGCCGACCGGGAGGATGACGTCGACGCCCTGGTCGAGCACGCCCTGAGCGGTCTGCTTGGCCGTGTCGTTCGCGTCGAAGCCGCCGGTGAAGGAGCCCTTCTGCGTGGCGGTGTCCCAGCCGAAGACCTCGACCGCACCCGACTTGTCCTCGTTGTACTTCTCGACACCGAGCTGGAAGCCGTCCATGAAGACCGCGACCGACGGGATCTGCATTCCGCCGAAGGTGCCGACCTTGTTCACGCCGGCAGCCGACGACCAGCTCGCGGCGGCGTAGCCACCGAGGTACGCGGCCTGAGCGGTGTCGAAGACGAGCGGCTTGATGTTCGGGGCGTCGGTGGTGCCGTCGAAGTCGTTGTCCGCGTAGTCGTCGATGATCGCGTAGTTGATCTCGGGGTTGGCGAGAGCGGACTCGACGGTCGCTGCCGAGAGCTTGAACCCGACTGCGACGATCAGCGAGCATCCCTCCGAGACCGCGGTCTCGAGGTTCGGCGCGTAGTCGTTGTCGTTCGCCGACTCGAACTCGAGCGGCTTGACGCCGAGCTCGTCAGCGGCGGCGTCCATGCCCTCCTTGGCGGACTGGTTGAACGACTTGTCGTTCCAACCGCCGGCATCGGAGACGAGGCAGGGGAGGAAATCGGATGCTGCATCCCCGCCCCCGTTGCCGCCCGATTCGGTCGGAGCCTGGCCACAGCCGGCGAGTGCGAAGACGACGCCCGCGGCGATTGTCGCGCCGAGCAGCTTCTTGGTGGTGGAGATGGTCAACTCATGCCTCCCTCAACGATCCCGCGGCCCTCGCGGATCGCTCAAAGTTACCTACTGTTTCGACTTTTGTGCATACCCGCACCCGAGCGGCAATCGAATGGTTACAAAGCTGAAACCAAGACAGCCGATGAGCGGCGGTCGGTGCTCATCAGAGCACGTCGCCCCGGCCCGTGAGCTTGAGCGACTCCACGACGCCCTTCACCCGCTGAGCATGCTGCACGGTGGTGACCAACAGCGCGTCGGGGGTGTCGACGACGACGATGTCCTGCACGCCGATGAGGCTGATCACCCGAGAGGTCTGACTGACCAGAATGCCGCTTGCGGCATCCGAGAGCACGCGCGCCTTCGGACCGAGCACCGCGAGGTCGTTCTTGCGGCCGTTGTTGATGAGCTTCGTGAGCGACGCGAAGTCCCCCACGTCGTCCCAGTCGAAGTGGCCGGGAACGACGGCGAGGCGTCCGCGCCGGGCGGCGGGCTCGGCCACCGCGTAGTCGATCGCGATCTTCTTGAGACCGGGCCAGATCCGGTCGACGGCCGGACCGCGACGCTCGCGGTCATCCCACGCCTCGGCGAGTTCCAGCAGTCCTGCGTGCAGGGCGGGTTCGTTCGCGGCGAGCTCGTCGAGGAGCACGCTCGCCTTGGCGATGAACATGCCCGCGTTCCAGAGGTAGCCCCGGTCGGCGAAGTAGGCCTGAGCGGTCTCGAGATCCGGCTTCTCGACGAAGCTCTCGACCAGCGCGGCCTCGCGTGCTCCGTCGACGACGAGCTCCGGCCCCTTCTTTATGTAACCGAACCCGATGGCGGGCTCCGACGGGGCGATGCCGATCGTGCAGATGTATCCCTCGCGTGCGACCTCCACCGCATCGCGCACGGCGAACTCGAACACGCGGGTGCTCCGGATGACGTGATCGGCGCTGAACGAGCCGATGATGACGTCGGGGTCGCGGCGATGCAGGATCGCGGCGGCGAGCCCGATCGCCGCCGCCGACTCCCGGGGCTCGGACTCCAGGAAGACGTTCAGATCCGGAATGCCGGGCAGCTCCGCCTCGACCGCCGCGCGGTGCGCCCGCCCGGTGACCACGGCGATGCGGTCGGCACCGGCGAGCGGCTCGAGCCTGTCCCACGTGTCGCGGAGCAGGGAATGCCCGGACCCCGTGAGATCGTGGAGGAACTTCGGGGCGTCGGCGCGGGACAGAGGCCACAGCCGGCTGCCGATGCCGCCGGCGGGGATCACTGCGTAGAAGTCCTTGATGGGTTGGCTCACCCAGCCAGGGTATCCCGACGGAACATCTCGACATCGAGATAGTTAGGCTCCCCTTCGTCGCCCACAGGCGCCGCACGGGAATAGGATGGTGTCCGATCGGCCGTGCCTGGCAGCAGGCTCATGCTTGGACCACGCATCGCACGCGACCGAGTCACATCGATCCAGGGAGGACGACCGTGTCCACAAGCGCTCGCTTGACACCGTCGATTTCGGAAACCACTTCCAAGACACCTCGCGGCACCCTCTACCGGGGTCGCGAAGGCATGTGGTCGTGGGTGCTTCACCGCATCACCGGAGTCGCCATCTTCTTCTTCCTGTTGGTGCATGTGCTCGACACTGCACTCATCAGGGTGTCCCCCGAGGCGTACAACGCCGTCATCGGCACCTATAAGAACCCGATCATGGCGCTCGGCGAGGTCGTGCTGGTCGCCGGAATCGTGTTCCACGCGATGAACGGCCTCCGCATCATCGCGGTCGACTTCTGGTCGAAGGGCGCCAAGTACCAGCGCCAGCTGTTCTGGGGTGTGCTCGCGGTGTGGGTCGTGATCATGGCCGGCTTCGTGCCGCGTCACCTGATGCTCGCTTTCGCCGGCTTCGGAGGAGGACACTGATGACCGCTCAGACTGTCGCCGCCCCCGTCCGCCGTCAGCGCGGATTCAACCTCGAGAAGTGGGGCTGGCTCTTCATGCGCGGCTCCGGCGTGGTGCTGGTCGTGCTGATCTTCGGCCACCTGTTCATCAACCTGATGGTCGGAGAGGGCATCCACGCCCTCGACTTCGCGTTCATCGCGGGCAAGTTCGCCACGCCGTTCTGGCAGTGGTGGGACGTCATCATGCTCTGGCTGGCCCTGATCCACGGCGCCAACGGCATGCGGACGATCGTCAACGACTACGTCACGAACAACACCGCTCGCAAGGCGCTGACCTGGGCCCTGGGCCTGGCAGCAGCCCTGCTCATCATCCTCGGCACCCTGGTCGTCTTCACGTTCGACCCGTGCCTCGGCGTGACCGAGACGAGCACGCTGTGGGAACAGTGCCAGACGCTGGGCAAGTAGAAGAGAAGGCATACGAGAAGTGACTACCGAGACCCAGGATTCCGTCGTGCGCGACGGTGTGCACTACCACCAGTTCGACATCGTCATCGTGGGCGCCGGCGGCGCCGGCATGCGCGCGGCGATCGAGGCCGGCCCCGGCGCGAAGACCGCGGTGATCTCCAAGCTGTACCCCACGCGTTCGCACACCGGTGCGGCGCAGGGCGGCATGGCGGCTGCGCTCGCCAACGTCGAGGAAGACAGCTGGGAGTGGCACACCTTCGACACCGTCAAGGGCGGCGACTACCTGGTCGACCAGGATGCTGCGGAGATCCTCGCGAAGGAGGCGATCGACGCGGTCATCGACCTCGAGAACATGGGTCTGCCCTTCAACCGCACGCCCGAGGGCAAGATCGACCAGCGTCGCTTCGGCGGCCACACCGCCGAGCACGGCAAGACCCCGGTCCGACGCGCCTGCTACGCCGCCGACCGCACCGGTCACATGATCCTGCAGACGCTGTTCCAGAACTGCGTCAAGCTCGGCATCAACTTCTTCAACGAGTTCTACGTGCTCGATCTGCTCACGGTGAAGGACGCCGACGGCAAGACCCAGGTCTCGGGAGTCGTCGCGTACGACCTCTCGACCGGCGAGCTGCACGTCTTCCAGGCCAAGGCGGTCATCTTCGCGACCGGCGGATTCGGCAAGATCTTCAAGACGACCTCGAACGCGCACACCCTCACCGGTGACGGCGTCGGCATCGTCTGGCGCAAGGGCCTCCCCCTCGAGGACCTCGAGTTCTTCCAGTTCCACCCCACCGGCCTCGCCGGTCTCGGCATCCTCCTCACCGAGGGCGCACGTGGCGAGGGTGCGATCCTTCGCAACGCCTCGGGTGAGCGATTCATGGAGCGCTACGCCCCGACCATCAAGGACCTCGCTCCCCGCGACATCGTCGCTCGCTGCATGGTCCAGGAGGTCGCGGAGGGTCGCGGCGCAGGCCCCCACAAGGACTACGTGCTGCTGGACTGCACGCACCTGGGCGCCGAGGTCCTCGAGACCAAGCTCCCCGACATCACCGAGTTCGCCCGCACCTACCTGGGCGTCGACCCGGTCGTCGAGCCCGTGCCGGTCATGCCCACCGCGCACTACGCGATGGGTGGCATCCCGACCAACAACAACGGCGAGGTCCTCGCCGACAACGACACGGTCGTCCCCGGTCTCTACGCCGCCGGCGAGTGCGCCTGCGTCTCGGTGCACGGCGCCAACCGCCTCGGCACCAACTCGCTGCTCGACATCAACGTGTTCGGCAAGCGCTCGGGGCGCAACGCGGTCGAGTACGTCCAGACCGCCGACTTCGTGCCGCTTCCCGAGAACCCGGCCGCCTTCGTCTCCGACATGCTCGAGGGCCTGCGCAACAACCAGGGCACCGAGCGCATCGCCGTGCTCCGCAAGGCGCTGCAGGACGAGATGGACAAGGGCGCGCAGGTGTTCCGCACGCACGACTCCCTCCAGCATGTGCTCGGAGTGATCGCCGAGCTGCGGGAACGCTACAAGAACGTGCACGTCGACGACAAGGGCAAGCGGTTCAACACCGACCTGCTCGAGGCCGTCGAGCTGGGCTTCCTCCTCGACATCGCCGAGGTCGTCGTCTACGCCGCGCAGAACCGCGAGGAGAGCCGTGGCGGTCACATGCGCGACGACTTCCCGACGCGTGACGACGAGAAGTACATGAAGCACACGATGGCCTACCTGACGGGCGATCCGCACTCCTCCACCCCGAGCGACCACATCAAGCTCGACTGGAAGCCCGTCGTGTTCACCAAGAACGACCAGGGCGAATTGAACTACCCGCCGATGGAGAGGAAGTACTGAGCATGTCCAACGCCATCGCTGAAGCTCCCGCTGACACGACCGAAGAGACGGGCATCCAGTCCTTCATCGTCACGTTCAACATCCGCCGGTTCGACCCCGAGGTCGACGCCGAGCCGCACTGGGTCGACTACGACGTGGAGCTGTACTCGACCGACCGCGTGCTCGACGCACTGCACAAGATCAAATGGGAGGTCGACGGCTCCCTCACGTTCCGCCGCTCCTGCGCCCACGGCATCTGCGGCTCCGACGCCATGCGCATCAACGGCCGCAACCGCCTCGCCTGCAAGACGCTGATCAAAGACCTCGACATCTCGAAGCCGATCTACGTCGAGGCGATCAAGGGACTGCCGCTCGAGAAGGACCTCGTCGTCGACATGGAGCCGTTCTTCGCCTCCTACCGCGAGGTGCAGCCCTTCCTCGTCGCGAACTCGGTTCCCGAGAAGGGCAAGGAGCGCGTCCAGACGATCGCGGATCGCGAGATCTTCGACGACACGACCAAGTGCATCCTCTGCGCCGCATGCACCTCGTCGTGCCCCGTCTTCTGGACCGACGGCCAGTACTTCGGCCCCGCCGCGATCGTGAACGCGCACCGCTTCATCTTCGACTCGCGCGACGACAACGCCGCCGTGCGCCTCGACATCCTCAACGACAAAGAAGGTGTGTGGCGCTGCCGCACGACCTTCAACTGCTCCGAGGCGTGCCCCCGTGGCATCGAGGTCACCAAGGCCATCGCCGAGGTCAAGCAGGCTGTGCTGCGCGGTCGCGCCTGACGCACGGAACATCGACGAGATCGGGCGGGCTCCCCACGGGGATCCCGCCCGTTTTCGTCGTGTGGATAAGGTGAAGACGTGTCAGATCCCGATCGCGAGGAGTCAGAGGGCGGCCGCCTCGATGCGGCTGTCGAAAGAGCGACAGCGCTGACGAGGCGCACACTGGGCCTGTTCCCGGTGCGCGTGTGGCGTCACTTCCTGCAGCACAACGGATTCCTCCTCGCCGCGGGCGTGAGCTATCAGGCGCTGTTCGCGATCTTCGCGGCGATCTACCTCGCCTTCGCGATCGCCGGCCTCTGGCTCGGTGGCAGCAGCGAGGCGGTCGACGGCATGATCGACATCATCAACAGCTACATCCCGAATCTGATCCAGGATCAGGGCGGGGTGTTCACCCCGGACCAGGTGCAGGAGATCGCGGCCAGCACCACGGGGATCCTGAGCGTCACAGGTCTGATCGCCCTCGGAACCGTGATCTGGACCGCCATCGGATGGGTGACGTTCTCGCGGCGCGCGACGAGGGACATCTTCGGTCTGCCGCCCGATCGCCGCAGCTACGTCATCCTGAAAGCGCGCGACCTGCTGGCGGCGCTGATCTTCGGCGCCTCGCTGATCGTCGGCTCGCTGCTCAGCTCCGCAAGCGCCGTCGCGCTGGCCTGGATCCTCAGCCTGCTGGGTTGGGGGGCATCCCTCGATGGACTGACCAGCATCCGCATCGGCACGGTGCTGGTGTCCTTCGCCGTGTTGTCGGCCGCGCTCGCGGCGATGGTCCGCTTCCTCACCGGCACGTCTCTGCACTGGGGCACGATCTGGCCCGGTGCTCTCCTCGGCGGCGGGGCGATGACGATCCTGCAGTTCGGCGCGGGGTTCCTCCTGAGCTACACCCCGTCGAATCCCCTGCTCGCCACGTTCGCGATCTTCATCGGCCTTCTGCTGTGGTTCCGCGTCAACGGGGTGGTCATGCTGGTGGCGTCCTCATGGATCGCGGTCAGTGCCCAGGACCGGGATCTCCCGCTGCTGTCCCAGACCGAGGCGGAGCGACGTCTGGCTGAGTACCGGACGCTGCTCGAGGCTGCGCGTATCCGGGTACGCGAAGCCCACGCCGCTCGTGGCGACGCACCCTGGTACCGCGGCTGGCAGACCGAACGCGCCCTGCGTGCGGCGGAGAACGAACTCGAGTCCCTCGAGGCATCCGGTCCCCCGCCCGTCGACGAGAGCTCTCCCCTCGCCCAGCGTCTCCTCGCGGAGCTGCAGCGTCCGTCGAAGGATGTCGGCGGCCCTCGTTAGGCTGGTGACCATGCCTCATCTGCGTATCGCCTCGGTCAATGTCAACGGAATCCGAGCGGCGGCTCGCAACGGAATGAGCAGCTGGCTCGACGCGGCCGACGTCGACATCCTGACCCTGCAAGAGGTCCGCGGGCAGGACGAGCACCTCGAGGCCGCCCTCCCCGGCTGGTCGTTCGTGCACGACGAGGCGACGGCCAAGGGTCGTGCCGGCGTGGCGATCGCGAGCCGCGTGCCGGCGATCGCATCGCGCACCGACTTCGGCGACGCCGACTTCGACTCGAAGGGCCGTTGGATCGAGGCCGACTTCCAGATCGGCGACCGCCCGCTCACCGTGGTCAGCGCCTACGTGCACAGCGGCGAGGCCGACACTCCGAAGCAGGAGGAGAAGTGGAATTTCCTCGATGCGTTCGGCATCCGGCTCGCAGAACTCGGCGACGCTGACGGCGCACTCGCGCTCGTCACCGGCGATCTGAACGTGGGGCACCGCGAACTCGACATCAAGAACTGGCGCGGCAATCGCAAGAAGGCCGGGTTCCTGCCCCGCGAACGCGCCTACTTCGATCGGTTCCTCGGCGCAGCCGGCGAGACCGTCGAGGGCGTCGACGGTACCCGCGGCACCGGACTCGGCTGGATCGACGTCGGGCGCGCCTTCCACGGCGAGGTCGAGGGCCCGTACACCTGGTGGTCGATGCGCGGTCAGGCCTTCGACAACGACTCCGGGTGGCGGATCGACTACCACCTGGCCACCCCCGCGCTGGCGGAGCGGGCGACCGCGTACCACGTCGCGCGCGCAGCGGCCTACGACCAGCGGTGGAGCGACCACGCACCGGTCGTGGTCGACTACACATACTGACGGCCCGCGCATCGGACGCGGGCGGCCCGGTGCCGATCAGGCTGTGACGAGAGCGACGATCAGTCCCGCTGCGACCACGAGGTAGCCGAGCATGCTCCACAGGTATGCCGCGCCCCGGCGTGCGCGCGGGAACACGAGCGGAACCGCGATCGCGACGAGGATGCCCGTGACGAGCGCGAGGAACGTCCCGAAGATCATCCCGTACCCGTGCGGGTCACCGTTCGTCCAGCCGAAGCGGCTGCTCAAGGCCATCCACGCGAGCAGCACGAAAGGTGCGCCGAACAGCACCGTGAGCACGACGCCGATGATGCGGGAGAAGGCGTCCCGACGCTCCGCGGGGAGGCCGGCGGACTCAGGGGCAGACGTCATGAGGCGAGTCTCTCCCGCGGGCTCGCGCACCACCACCACCCCCATAGGATTGATATCGTGACGAAACCTCGCCTCTACTCAGGAATGCAGCCCTCCGCCGACTCTCTGCAGATCGGCAACTACATCGGGGCGCTCCTGCAGTGGCGAGACCTGCAGAGCTCTTACGACGCCTACTTCTCAGTCGTCGACCTGCACGCGCTCACCGTCGCGCAGGACCCGGCGGAGCTTCGCGAGAAGACCCGCCGCACCGCCGCGCAGTACATCGCCGCAGGCATCGAGCCGTCCCTGTCGACGCTCTATGTGCAGTCGCACGTGCGTGCTCACGCGGAGCTGGCGTGGATACTCTCCACGATCACCGGGTTCGGCGAGGCCGGACGGATGACGCAGTTCAAAGACAAGTCGTCCCGATACGGCGCTGACGCCACGAGCGTCGGCCTGTTCACCTACCCCGTCCTGATGGCTGCCGACATCCTGCTCTACCAGACCGACGTCGTGCCGGTCGGCGACGACCAGAAGCAGCACGTCGAGCTCACCCGCGATCTCGCCGAGAGATTCAATTCGCGCTTCGGAGAGACGTTCGTCGTGCCCCGACCGGTGATCCAGAAGGACACGGCGCGCATCTACGATCTGCAGAATCCGACGTCGAAGATGTCGAAGTCCGCCGAGAGCGACGCTGGCGTGCTGTGGATGCTCGACGACCCGGCGAAGTCGGCGAAGAAGATCATGCGGGCCGTCACCGACAATGAGGGCTCCGTGCGCTTCGACCGGGAGAACAAGCCCGGTGTCTCGAACCTGCTCACGATCTATGCGGCTCTGTCGGGTCGCCAGGTGCCGGCGATCGAAGACGAGTATGCGGGTCGCGGCTACGGAGACTTCAAGAAGGGCCTCGCGGAGGTCGTCGTGAACGAGTTCGAGCCGGTCCGCGCCCGCGCACTCGACCTCCTGGACGACCCCGCCGAGCTCGATCGGATCCTCGCGGCGAACGCCGCCAAGGCCGACGCCGTCGCCGACGCGACTCTCGCCGCCGTGTACGACCGGGTCGGTCTGCTTCGTCGCATCTGACACGACCGGCCATAGGATGGGGGCGTGACTGATCCGCAGCTGCCCCCGTCCGGTGCCGTTCCTCCCGTGCCACCGGCACCCCAGCCCGCTGAGCCTCAGCCCGCTGACCGGCAGCCGCCCGCCTACGCCCCGGCTCCCCCGGCTCCGCCCGCGTACCAGCCCGCTTCTCCGGCGTTCCAGCAGCCCGCTCCTCCCGCCTACCAGCCCGCCTCCGCGACCGCCCCTGCGGCACCGGCATACCCCGCCCCGGCGGGCAGCCCGGTGTACCCCGCCTCTCCTCCCGCGGGCCAGCCCGGCGTTCCGGCCTACCAGGCCGCCCCTCCCGGTGCGTACCAGGTGCCTGTCGGGGGGTACGCTGCTCCTGCCGGCGCATACCAGGCGCCCGCGATGGAGCAGAAGAAGTCCGGGCTCCTCGGCATCCTCGCTCTGATCTTCGCGATCGTCGCCGCTGTCGTGACGCCGATCGTCGCCGGAATCGCCGGGTTCGAGATCGGACGTCGGATCCCCGGCGGGCTCGACACGACGGATCCCGATTTCCTGTCGATCCTCTCCCCCGCACGCGATCAGGTGCTGTGGGCCGAGCTCTCATTCTGGACCGGAACGATCCTCGGCATCGCCGCGATCGTGATCGGCATCCTCGCCATCCGCAAGAAGCAGGCCCGCGGGGCCGGCATCGGCGCGCTGGTCGTCGCCGTACTCGGACCGATCATCTTCTGGGTCGTGCTCTTCGTCGCCGTCTCGACCGGCACCGCAGCGGGCTTCCTGCCCTAGTCCATCGGCCCCGGCCTGCCGGCCGAAGGATCACGCGGCGGGTCAGCGTGGCGCGTGGTGCTTCTGCTGCGCCGCCAGCAGCCCCTCGGCGACGAGCAGCTCGACCGCGTCCGCCGCGTCCGACACGAGGATCGGCAGGTTCGCGCGCTCGTCCTTGCCGAACGCAGAGAGCACCCAGTCGGCAGGATCCTGCCGTCCGACCGGTCGCCCGATGCCGACGCGCACTCGCGGGAAGTCGGGCGTGGTGATCGCCCGGGCGATGTCGCGCACCCCGTTGTGTCCGCCGTGCCCGCCTCCGGTCTTGAGCTTGACCGTGTCGAAGGGGATGTCGAGTTCGTCGTGGACGACGATGATCTGCTCGGCCGGCACGGAATAGAAGCGCGCCAGAGCGGCGACCGGTGTGCCCGACACGTTCATGAACGTGTTGGGCTTGGCGAGGACCAGCTTGTCTCCCCCCGGCCGCAGCCAGGTCTCGACGACACGCGCGCCGCCCTTGTGCTCACGGAAGCTCTCGCCCCGTCGCGACGCCAGCTCATCGACCACCATCTGGCCGATGTTGTGTCTCGTCGCCTCATATCGCGGGCCGGGGTTGCCGAGCCCCACCACGAGCCAGGTGGATGCCATGTCCTCGTCCTCTCGGATGCGGGCGCCGTGCGGTTCCCGGGTCAGAATACGACAGAGGGGGCGCGATCTGCTCGCGCCCCCTCTGTGATGCAGTCAGCTGTGCGCTGCGCCTGCGGAGATCACTCCGCGGCGGGCGCCTCCTCGGCGGCAGCCTCGTCGGCTCCGGCCTCGTCCTCTTCGAGCGACTCCTCCGCCGGGATCGAGATCGCGACGACCAGGACCTCGGGGTCGGTCAGCAGCGTCGAGCCCTTGGGGAGCTTGACGTCGGCAGCGGTGATGTGCGTGCCGTCCTCGAGACCGTCGACCGAGACCTCGACGTTCTGCGGGAGGTGCGTGGCCTCGGCCTCGATCGACAGGGTGTTCGCGTCCTGGTTGACGATCGTGCCGGGAGCCGGCTCGCCGGTGACGATGACGGGAAGGTCGATCGCGACCTTCTCGCCCTTCTTCACGACGATCAGGTCGATGTGCTCGATGATCTGGTGCACGGGGTCCTTCTGGACGTCCTTGACCAGGGCGAGCTGAGCCTTGCCCTCGATGTCGAGCTCGAGCAGCGCGTTGGCGCGGCGGATGATGAGCGAGACCTGGTGGCCCGGCAGTGCGACGTGCACAGGCTCGGTGCCGTGACCGTAGATGACGGCGGGGATCTTGCCTGCGGCGCGCAGACGACGGGCGAAGCCCTTGCCGAAGCTCTCGCGGAGCTCGGCCTTGACCTTGGTGTCTTCAGACATGGGGTTCTCCTTCGGGGCACGCAGCGAGAGCTACGCGGTGGTCTTGGAATTGTTCTCGAACGCAGACACGTGAGGAAAGCCACCGGCTTGCTTCGCCGCGTCGATAACGGATGCCAGCGCACGCGCAGAAGCATCCCTCGCCGAGGTACTCCTCTCATGGTACCGGATGAGCCGGTAGGCTGAGGACACGATCCCTCTCTGCAGAACACGGAGTTCTTCTCATGCTCGACGGCGTCTTCTTCTCCCACGCGATCGCCTGGCTCATCGGCGCCATGACCGTGTGCGCTGCCGGCTTCACGTTCGCCGCACTCTTCTCGCTCGGCCGCTCGGGCTACCGCAAGGACTGATCGCTCCTGATCGGGCGGTCACCGCACGCTCGCGAGAAGCGCATTCCGGCGACACACGGGAGAAGCACCCCTGCCGTCGCGATAATCTGGGTGCATCCCTTTCTTCTCGATCTAGGAGCCATCTGTGCCCGAAGCATCAGCGAACATCGGAGTCGTCGGACTCGCCGTCATGGGGTCGAACCTCGCCCGCAACCTCGCCAGCCGCGAGGGGAACACGGTGGCGATCTTCAACCGCAGCTACGAGAAGACCGAGACCCTCGTCTCCGAGCATCCTGAGGCCGGCTTCGTCGCCGCCAAGACGTACCGGGAGTTCGCAGACTCGCTGCAGAAGCCGCGCACCGCGATCATCATGGTCAAGGCCGGCGGCCCGACCGACGCCGTGATCGACTCGCTGGTCGAGGTCTTCGAGCCGGGCGACATCATCGTCGACGGCGGCAACGCCTACTTCCCCGACACGATCCGCCGCGAGAAGGCCGTCCGCGAGACGGGCATCAACTTCGTCGGCGCCGGGATCTCGGGTGGCGAAGAGGGCGCGCTCACAGGCCCGTCGATCATGCCGGGCGGCTCGGACGAGTCCTGGATCACTCTCGGCCCGATCCTCAAGTCGATCGCCGCCGTCGCCGAGGGCGAGCCGTGCGTCACGCACGTCGGCCATGACGGTGCCGGGCACTTCGTGAAGATGGTGCACAACGGCATCGAGTACGCCGACATGCAGCTGATCGCCGAGGCCTACGACCTCATCCGCCGCGGCACGGGCAAGTCCCCCGCCGAGATCGCCGACATCTTCGCCGAGTGGAACAAGGGCGAGCTCGAGTCCTACCTGATCGAGATCACCGCAGAGGTGCTCCGCCAGGTGGATGCCGAGACCGGCAAGCCCCTCGTCGACGTCATCCTCGACCAGGCCGGCGCCAAGGGCACCGGCGCGTGGACCGTGCAGACCGCGCTGTCGCTCGGCGTCCCCGTCTCGGGCATCGCCGAGGCCACCTTTGCCCGCTCGCTGTCGTCGCACCCCGAGCAGCGCGAGGTCGCGGGTTCCCTGCCCGGTCCCGACGAGGATTTCGTGGTCACCGACCAGGCCGCCTTCATCGAAGACGTCCGTCTCGCGCTGTACGCCTCGAAGATCGTCGCGTACTCGCAGGGCTTCGACGAGATCCGTGCCGGCGCAGCCGAGTACGGCTGGAACATCGACCTCGGCGCGATCAGCAAGATCTGGCGCGGCGGCTGCATCATCCGCGCCCAGTTCCTCAACCGCATCGCCGACGCGTACGCGGCAGAGCCGGGCCTTCCCGTGCTGCTGACCGCTCCCTACTTCACCGAGGCGATCACGCGCGCTCAGGCACCGTGGCGTCGCGTCGTGGTCGCGGCGGCACAGGCCGGCATCCCGGCTCCGGCGTTCTCGTCGTCGCTGTCGTACTACGACGGCATCCGTGCCGACCGCCTCCCCGCAGCCCTCGTGCAGGGCCAGCGCGACTTCTTCGGTGCGCACACCTACAAGCGCATCGACAAGCCGGGCACGTTCCACACGCAGTGGTCGGGCGACCGCACCGAGATCGAAGCCGAAGACACGCACTGAGCGCGTCCCGCACATGACGAAGGCCCCGGCGATTCCGCCGGGGCCTTCGTCATGTCTCATCGGGTGATGTCCGAGGGATCGAAGACGAGAAGTCCATGACGCGTACCTCCCAGCAGACGCATAGCGCTCTCCATAGAAACCCCATAGGAGATTCCGCAGAATGTACTCATGAGCACCGATCTCCCCGAACTGCGCCGCCCCGACGGCTCGCCCCTGCGCATCCTCGCCGTCGACGACGAGCAGATGCTCACCGACCTGCTGGCGATGGCACTGCGCATGGAGGGCTGGGAGGTGCGCACCGCGTCGTCCGGGCTCGAGGCGTTGCAGGTCGCACGTGAGTTCGAGCCTGATGCGCTGGTGCTCGACATCATGATGCCCGACCTCGACGGCATGGCCGTGCTGCGTCGCCTTCGCGAGTCCGGCAGCCTCGTGCCGGTGCTCTTCCTCACCGCGAAGGATGCCGTCGGAGACCGCGTCGCCGGGCTCACCGCCGGAGGAGACGACTACGTCACGAAGCCGTTCAGCCTCGAAGAGGTCATCGCGCGCCTGCGTGCGATCATCCGCCGCACTGGGCACGCGACGGCTGACGACGGCCAGTCGATCCTGCGCGTGGCCGACCTCACCCTCAACGAGGACAGCCACGAGGTCGTGCGCGACGGCACCGAGATCGAGCTGACCGCGACCGAGTTCGAGCTGCTCCGCTATCTGATGCGCAACGAGCGCCGCGTGCTGTCGAAGGCGCAGATCCTCGACCGCGTCTGGAGCTACGACTTCGGCGGCAAGTCGTCGGTCGTCGAACTGTACATCTCGTACCTCCGCAAGAAGATCGACGCCGGACGCACCCCGCTGCTCCACACCGTGCGAGGTGTCGGCTACATGATCAAGGCGCCCCAGTGAGCTCGACGAGGATGACTCGGCGGCCGATGAGCCTGCAGACCCGGCTCATGACAGCCGTGATCGGCTTCGTCTCGCTCATCCTCGTGATCGTCGCCGTCATCACCAGTGCGCTTGTCGGCGGGACTCTCGAGAGACAACTCGAGGCGCGTCTGAGCAGCTACTCGATTCAGGTGACCAAGTGGGTCAGCCAGGTGCCGGCGCAGTTCGCGGACATCGACACGATCCTCGCGGACAGGATTCCTGGTGTGCCAGGAATTCTGCTCGCTGTCTCGAGCACGGAGGGCGGCACGAGCGGCGTCGTCTTCCCTGACACCAAAGGGGAATTGAGCGGAGTCTCGCAGACGCTCACCAGCGCTGATCTCGAACGCATCAACAGGGCGCTCGATGGACGCCCGAGCGGCACGGTGACGCTCGACGACTTCGGTTCGTATCTGGTCGTCGTGCAGCAGGCTCCCAACGGCGTCAACGTCGTCACCGGTCTCCCCCGGACCGAGATTCAGAATCAGCTGACGACGCTGCTCACCGTGATCGCCCTCGCGACGATCGGCGGCCTGATCCTCCTCGCGCTGACGACGGCAATCACAATCCGAGTCGGTCTGAGGCCGCTGCGCGCGGTCGCGGCGACCGCCACGCGCGTCGCGAACCAGCCGCTCGATCGCGGCGAGGTGCAGATCACCGAGCGCGTACCCGCGTCCGAGGCCGATCCCCGCACCGAGACCGGACTCGTCGGCGCATCCTTGAACACCCTGCTCGACCACGTCAACGACTCCCTCGCCTCACGACAGAAGAACGAGGAGCGTATGCGACGGTTCGTCGCCGACGCGAGCCACGAGCTGCGGACGCCGCTCTCGTCGATCCGCGGATACTCGGAGCTCTCGCTGCGCGCTCTGAAGCAGCAGGGCGGCCCGGCCGCGATCGAAGGAACGACGACCTCGCTCGAGCGCATCCAGGCCCAGTCGCTGCGGATGACGAGCCTGGTCGAGGACCTGCTGCTCCTCGCCCGCCTCGATGAAGGCCGAGAGCTCGTGCACGGGACTGTCGACCTCACGCAGCTCGCCCTGGAGGGGCTGTCGGATGCCCGCCCGACCGCGGCCGATCATCACTGGAACATCGAGGCCCCCGAAGAGCCGATCGTCGTCATCGGCGACGCCGGACGGATGCACCAGGTCGTGGCGAACCTCCTCGCCAACGCGCGGACGCACACTCCGGCCGGCACCTCGATCACGCTCAGCGTGAGCCGCGAGGGCGACGAGGCCGTGCTTCGCGTGCACGATGACGGCCCCGGCATCGACCCCGGTGTGCGCGACGAGCTCTTCGCTCGCTTCGCGCGCGGCGACAGCTCCCGAGCCCGCCAGACCGGCGGCACGGGCCTCGGCCTCGCCATCGCCAAGGCGATCGTCGAAGGGCATGGCGGAAACATCGCCGTGGCGAGCGAGCCCGGAGACACGACGTTCACCGTGCGCATCCCGATCAGCCCGGCTCAGACCTCAACCGACTGACCTCGCGGCTCTCCCTGCCTATGCGGGGCCACTTTCGCACCGGGACCAGGCGGTTCCCGTGCGGAAGTGACCCCGCATAGGAATTCCCGTGCGGAAGTGACCCCGCACCGCCCCGGGATGCAGTGTCCGCACCGCCCCATCCGCACCGCCCCGCCCGCAGGCGGGTCCAGAAAAGCATCCGAAACGGACGATTGCCGTGCGAAAGTGACCCCGCACGGGAGGTTCCGTGCGGAAGTGACCCCGCACACAGCCCCACACGGGAGTTCCCACACGGGAGTTCCCGCAGGGAGTTCCCGTCCGGTACGGGAGCGACCGCCCCCGGCCCGAAGGCCCCCGGACTCGGGCCGACTCAGTAGCCGGCGAACGCGTCGGTCGTGAGCGACCGGGCCTTCTGCATGGCCGGGGCGAGATCGGCGATCAGGCGCGGCGGGCCGGAGATGAACGAGTGCCGCGTGCCGAGGTCGGGAACGTACCGCTCCAACCCCGCGGCGTCGAGCCGGGCACCCTGTGCCCACGTCCAGTGCGCGGGAAGATCGGCCGGCTCGTCACGGGTGAACACGACGACTCGAGCACCGGTGGCGGCGAGTTCGTCGCGGAATGCGAGCTCCGCGCTGTCGGATGCGACGTACACGAGCACGACGTCACGCCGCTGCCCCGTGAGCTGCAGCTGGCGCAGCTGCGACACGAACGGCGTCACACCGATGCCGGCCGCCACCATCAGCACCGGGGTCCCGGCACGCGGCAGCAGGAAGTCTCCCCAGGTTCCCGTCACCGCGAGCGCTGACCCGGGCTCCGCGGCGGCCAACGCGCGCTTGTAGCTCGACGGATGCTTCTGATCGCCGTCCTTGTACGCGATCCGCAGTGTCGGAAGGTCGGCGGGTGCCGAGACGATGCTGAACTCTCGACGGGTACCTCGTGCGTCCGGCCGGTGATGCGGCACGTCCAGCTCCAGGTACTGGCCAGGGAGGAAGCGGACCTTGCCCTTCGCGCGGAAGGTGAGCTCCTGCGCGGTGGGGGTGATGAACTGGCGCTTCTCGAGCACGAGGCGCACCGACCCCCGTAGCGCGAAGGCGAAGGCGAGCAGGTTGCCGATGAGCAGCGCGCGCTCCTGGCCGAGGGTGAAGAGCCCGGCGACCTCGATCGGCCACCCGGCGAGCACGCCGACGAGCGCGGCTACGGCGAACTGCTGCCTGCGACGAGGCGGCAGTGTCAACGGCTCCGACAGCATGAACGCCCCGAGAAACAGGAACGGCGACTGCAGCACGGCGAACGAGAGGGCGGAGCCGAGGTCGAAGGAGATCGCGAACTCCTGTGCCTGCACCGCCTGCCGCAGCACCGACACGGCGACCGCGACGAGGAGAAAGATCACCACGATCCGCACCTTCTCGGTGCGCCACAGTATGGCGAGACCGAGGATCGCCACGGGGATGAAGAGCGACGGCGTGCCGACCCACCATGAGGACGACGTGCCGAGCCACTCGAACGCTCCGAAGGAACCGAGGATCGAGACCACGGCGGCGCCGAACGCCGCCGGGTTGAGGATGTGCCGCCCGCGCCAGGCGATCAGATACTTCGACAGGCTCGCGACCGCACCGGCGATAGCGAGCCCCAGCAGCGCCGTCGGCTCGTAACCGGGCCGCAGGACGAAGAGCAGGATCAGCGCGGTGACGAGCGAGGACTCGATGCGCCAGGGCAGGCGCAGGATTCGCTGCGCCGCCGCATCCACGAGCGAGATCACGACCGCCAGAACGATGAACGAGGCGATGATCTCGAGCGGTGCGGGCGAGACGATCACGCCGAGCGCCGAGAGCACGAGCGCGATGAGCGCGAGCGTCAGCAGCGAGAACAGAACCAGGCGGTACATCGAGATGCCGCCGAGCAGCGCGAGGACGCGCTGGCGCAGGGCGGTGATGGAGGTGATCACGGGTCTACTCTTCCCTACTTCGAAGGCTCAGTGGCGTGCGGTGAACAGCTGCGCCGGGCATCCCGGCGAGCATTCGGCTCGGCCGTCCGTCGACATCCGCACCCATTCGACGCCCCACGTGGCTGCGAGCCCGGGACCGCCGTCGAAGAAGAGCGCGGTGGCGACGGCATCCGCCCTCATCGCCGCAGGCGCGATCGCCCAGGTCGCAGCCCAGGTGCGCACGGGGACTCCGGTGCGGGCATCGAGCACGTGGTGCAGGCCGTCGCCCCACACGCGACGGTTGATCGCCGAGGCGCACAGTGCCGCATCCTGCAGCTCGATCACACCGATCGCCTTGCTCGCATCGTACGGATGCTCGAGGCCGATGCGCACCGCGCTGCCGCGCACCCTCATGTCACCGCCCGCGTCGACGACGAGATCACCGGGCACTTCGGCGAGCACGTCGGCCACGATGTCGACGAGACGACCCTTGCCGAGTGCGCCCACGTCGAGAAGTGACGGGGAGGATGCCATGACGTCCCCCTCAGTCCATCGGAGGCGATCGGTCCAGTGCCGCGGCGCGGCGATCGGGTCTCTCGCGACGAGGGAGTACGACGCGTCGTATCCGAGGGCTGCGAGGCTGTCGGCGACGAGCGGGTTGACCGCTCCCGTCGTCGCCCGCGAGAGGTCGAGGTAGGCGTCGAGCATCGGGCCCGCGTCCGGCGACGAGATCGATCCGCCGTCGCGCCCCACACGGGTGACCGCGGAGTCTGGTCTGAACCGAGACCATTCGCGGTCGAACCTGTCGATCTCGGCGCCGACGAGCTGTCGCTCGTCGGTGCCGAGCTCGTTCGAGGTCTCGATCTCCCAGGTCGTGCCGATCGCGTCGAAGCGCCAGATCGCCATCGCCGTATCAGGCGCCTCAGGCGGCGGCCTGCTCCTTGATCGAGTCGACCGCCTCGTTGAAGCCGCCGCTGGTGAGCGACGAGCCGGCGACACGGCTGACATTCAGCTCATCGAGCGACTTGCCCACGACCTCATCCGAGATGCCGTCGATGAACTGTCCCTGGTACTGCTCGGTCTCGCGGGCCTTGGGGTCGCCCGTCACCTCGACCTCGGTCACGACGCCGTCGGCGATCGTGAGGGTCACGCTGATCGACTCGACCGTCTCGGGCGTCTGATACGAGCCGTCGGCCGAGTAGGTGCCGTCGGTGTAGTCGCCGGTCGATGCTCCCGAATCGGTGGATTCGGTGCTCGTGTCGGTCCCGGTGTCGGTGGACTGGTCTTCGGCGTCAGCGGTGCCGGAGCATCCCGCAAGGACGAGGAGCCCTGCGACGCCGGCGAGAGCTGCGCCCTTGCGAACAGAAGTCGGTACAGTCGTGCGGATCATGATGGTCCTCCCGGCCTTGATCGATGTGTTGATTCGACCGTAGGGACATGATCTATGCGCGGGCTGTGCCCGATATAGGTGTGGCTTACGCGTCTCCGCCGAACATGCTCGTGACGGATCCGTCTTCGAAGACCTCGCGGATCGCGCGACCCAGAAGCGGAGCGATCGGGAGGATCGTCAGCTTGTCCCAACGGCGCGACTCGGTCAGAGGGATCGTGTCGGTGATCACGACCTCGTCGATCGATGCATCCTGAAGGCGTTCGGAGGCGGGGTCACTGAAGATCGCGTGGGTCGCTGCGACGATCACGCGATGCGCGCCGTTCGCCTTGAGCGCCTGGGCGGCCTTGACGATGGTGCCACCCGTGTCGATCATGTCGTCGACGAGGAGGCAGGTGCGTCCCTCGACGGCTCCGACGATCTCGTGCACGGAGACCTGGTTGGCGACCTTCGGGTCACGACGCTTGTGGATGATGGCCAGAGGCGCACCGAGGCTGTCGGACCAGGTGTCGGCGACGCGCACGCGCCCCATGTCCGGTGAGACGACGGTGAGGATCTCGCGGTCCTCCGCGCTCAGCGTGCGCTCGAAGTAGTCCAGCAGCACGGGCTTGGCGAACAGGTGGTCGACGGGACCGTCGAAGAAACCCTGGATCTGAGCTGCGTGCAGGTCGACGCTCATCACGCGGTCGGCACCTGCCGTCTTGAGAAGGTCTGCGACAAGGCGGGCGCTGATCGGCTCGCGACCGCGGCCCTTCTTGTCTTGGCGCGAGTACGGATAGTACGGGGCGACGACGGTGATGCGCTTGGCCGATGCGCGCTTCGCGGCGTCGATCATGATGAGCGCTTCCATGAGCCACTCGTTCACCGGCTCACCGAAGGTCTGGATCAGGAAGAGGTCGCATCCACGGATCGAGACGTCGAACCGGGCGTAGATCTCCCCCGACGCGAACGTGCGGTGCTCGGTGGGCACGACCTCGGTGCCCAGCGACGCGGCGACCGCGGCAGTGAGAGCGGGGTGGGAACGCCCACCCGCGACCACGAGTCGCTTCTTGGTCTTGGCGACGAGTCCGGGGGCGATGCCGTTGTCCCGGTCCAGATCGACAGTCTTCTTCTTGCGCGCCATCGTTTTCGCCTATTCCGCCACTCGGGATCGGGCTGCGGCGTCTGCCGCGCCCGTGCCTGCCCTGTTCTTCTCGACCCAACCCTCGATGTTGCGCTGAGGGGCGACGCTCATGGCAAGGGAACCGGCGGGGACGTCCTTGCGGACTGTGGCGCCGGCACCTGTCTTGGCGCCGGCTCCCAGCCTAACGGGCGCGACGAGGGTCGTGTGCGACCCGGTGTGCACCTCGTCCTCGACCACGGTGCGGTGCTTGTTCACATCGTCGTAGTTCGCGGTGATGGTGCTCGCGCCGAGGTTGACGCCGCGTCCGATGGTCGCATCGCCGACGTACGACAGGTGCGGAACCTTGCTGCCCTCGCCGATCTCGGCGTTCTTCGTCTCGACGTAGGCGCCGATCTTGCCTCTGGCGCCGAGCACGGTGCCGGGGCGGAGGAACGAGAAGGGTCCGACCGTGGCCTCCGCGCCGATCACGGCGAGAGTCGCGTCGGTGCGACGGACGATCGCATCCTCGCCCACCTCGCAGTCGACGAGCGTCGTGTCGGGTCCGATGATGGCCCCCTCAGCGATCGTCGTGGCGCGCAGGATGTGCGTGTTCGGGAGGATCGTGACGTCGGGTGCGAGCGTCGCGTCGTCGTCGATCCAGGTCGTCGACGGATCGATGACCGTGACGCCCTCGAGCTGCCAGCGGCGGACGATGCGACGGTTGAGGAGGCGACCGACCTCGGCGAGCTGCGCGCGGTCGTTCACGCCATACGTCACGGTGACGTCGGACACCACGGATGCCGCGACTCGACTGCCGTCGCGGCGAAGGAGTCCGGGGACATCGGTCAGGTACATCTCGCCCTGCGCGTTGTCGACGCCCACCGACGGGAGGTACTTGCGGAGCGTACCGACGCGGAACACGTACATGCCGGCGTTGATCTCGCGAACCGCCGCCTCATCGGCGCTGGCGTCCTTCTGCTCGACGATGCGGTCGACGCCGCCCTCGGCATCGCGGATGACACGACCGTAGCCGTTCGGGTCGTCGACGACCGCGGTCATCAGGGTCGCCTCGGCATCCGCCTCGCGGTGGGCGTCGAGGAACGAGCGCAGCGTGTCGGCATCCGCGAGCGGGCAGTCGCCCGAGAGCACGAGGACGTCGCCGTCGAAGGATGCGGGAAGCGCGTCGACCGCGACCTGCACGGCGCGTCCGGTGCCTGGCACCTCGTCCTGATCGATGAACACGGCATCCGGGTAGTCGGCTTCGAGAGCGGCGATCACCTGGTCGCGCTCGTGGCGCACGACGACCTCGACGTGGGAGGCCCCGAGCCGGCCGGCGGTCGTGAGCACGTGTCCGACGAGCGGTCGCCCACCGATCGCGTGCAGCACCTTGGGCAGGCGCGAGCGCATGCGGGTTCCCTGGCCTGCGGCGAGGATGATGATCGCGAGATTGTTCCCAGTCATGCTCCGCCGCCAGGACTCGAACCTAGACCTAACAGCTCCAAAGGCTGTCGTGCTGCCATTACACCACGGCGGACCGCGGCCCTCGAGGGAGCCGCGGATCAAGTCTGCCACGTCCGCCTGCGTGCTACCGGCGATAATGGACGGATGACAGAGGCTGATGAGGTTGATCGGATCGTCGGCGCCTGGAACACCCAGCGCCCCGACCTCGACTTCTCGCCCCTCGAAGTCCTGTCGCGAATGGATCGGCTGACCCGCCTGCTCGATCGCGCTCGGCGCGACGTGTTCCGCCGCAGCGACCTGGAGGCCTGGGAGTGGGATGTGCTCTCGGCGCTGCGCCGCGCAGGAGCACCGTTCCAGCTCTCCCCCAAGCAGCTCCTGCAGCAGACGCTGGTGTCGAGCGGCACCATGACCAACCGCATCGACCGGCTGGTCGGGCGCCGATTCGTGCGACGCGAGGGCGACCCGGCCGACGGCCGCAGCGTGCTCGTCACGCTCACGGATGACGGGCGGATCAGGGTGGATGCCGCGATCACGCGTCTCGTCGACGTCGAGGACGACTTGCTGCAAGCTCTCTCCAAGGGCGATCGCGACCGCCTCGCCGCGCTGCTGCGCAAGCTGAGCCTCAGTTTCGACGCGTGAGGAACCGACGACATGGCGATGCTCTCCCCTCTTCCGGTGCGCGACGGCGTCGGCGCCACGCGTCTGCACGTCCCGATGAGCGGCGAATGGCCGACCGTGGGCGACTACATGATCGACCGGTTCTTCCACCTCGATCCCGAAGGCCTGCTCAGCCGTTTCGACCGGGGCGAGATCGTGGCCCGCGACGGCACTCCCCTGGCTCGCGACACACCCCTGGGCGTCGAGGAGTTCATCTGGTACTACCGTGATCCCCCTGTCGAGACCCGGCTCCCCGTCGAGATCGAGGTCATCCATCAGGACGACGACCTGGTGGTCATCGACAAGCCGCACTTCCTGCCGACCATCCCCGGCGGCAAGTTCCTGCAGAACTCCGCGCTGATCCGCCTCCGCAATCTGCTCGGCAACGACGAGCTCGCACCGATCCACCGACTCGATCGGGCGACCGCCGGGGTGCTCATGTTCTCGGCCCGCCCTGCCACCAGAGGGCCGTACCAGCTGCTGTTCGAGACCCGACAGGTGCAGAAGGTCTACGAGGCGGTCTCCGCCCGCCCGGCCGACTGGGACGCGTCGCGGTTCCCCCTCGTCTACCGCAACCACATCGTGAAGCTGCGCAACGAGCTGAAGGTGCAGGTCGACGACGAACGGGAGCCGAACGCCGAGACGCTGATCGAGGTCCTCGATGCCGACGACCTCGTCGTGCACACGCTGCTGCGCCCGCACAGCGGCAAGATGCATCAGCTGCGGGTGCACCTCTCAGCTCTCGGCCTCGGCATCCTGAACGACCCGTTCTACCCCGAGCTGCGCGGCGAGCGCCCCGACGACTTCGATCACCCCATGCAGCTGCTCGCCCGCGAGTTGCACTTCGTGGATCCGCTGAGCGGCGCGCCGAGGGTGTTCTCCACGACGCGCACGCTGCAGGACGCGCCCGTCAGCGGCGCATGATCTTGCGCGCGAGCCGCGTGCCGAGCATCTGCACGAGGTGCACGAACACCACGATCAGCACGATCGCCGCCCACATCACGAGCGGCTCGAACTGACGGAAGCCGTAGATCTGGGCGAACGCACCGAGACCGCCACCGCCGATGAGACCGGCCATAGCGGTCATGTCGATGAGCGCGACGACGATGAACGTGTACCCGAGGATCAGCGGTCCGAGGGATTCGGGGATCGCGACGGTGAAGAGGATGCGCCAGGGGCCGGCACCCATCGCGCGGGCGGCCTCGATGACTCCGGGCGAGACCGAGACGAGGTGCTGCTCGACGATGCGGCCGATCGCGAAGGCTGCGGCGAGACCGATGATGAACGCGCCGGCCGTGGTGCCGATGCCGGTGCCGACCACCACGCGGGCGAAGGGCTGCGCGACGGCCATGAAGATCACGAACGGGATCGGGCGGAAGAAGTTCACCGCGAGGTTCGCGACGACCGAGACGGGTCGGTTCTGCGCGAGCCCGCCTGGCCGGCTCACGTAGAGGATGACACCGATCGCGAGACCCAGGATGCCGCCGAGCACGAGTGCGAACGACGTCATGTAGAGGGTTTCGAGCGCGGCCTTCCAGAACTCGGGCCACAGTTCGTTCAGACGATCCATCAGCGCGCCTCCTCTCCGGCGATCTCGGTGACTTCGACGCGCTGCGAGATCTCCCCCAGCGTGCGGTCGATCACGGCGCTCTCACCGCGGATCGCGAGCGTGAGGTGGCCGAAGGCCCGCCCGCGGATGTCGTTGATCCCGCCGTACACGAGCTCGAAGTCGAGGCCGGCGCCGGCGAGGTCGAGGAACACCTGCGCCTGCGACGAGTCCCCGTCGCGGAACGAGAAGGTGACGAGGCGGCCCCGATGCCGCTCGCGCAGGACGCCGAGCTCGGACGGCGAGGGGATGCCCTTTACGACCGTGCCGACGAAGCGCTGCGACGCGGGGTTCTGCGGGGCGGAGAAGACGTCGAAGACATCGCCCTGCTCGATCACGCGACCGTTCTCCATGACCGCGACTTTGGTGGCGATCGTCTGGATGACATCCATCTCGTGGGTGATCACGACGATCGTGACTCCCTGCTCTCGGTTGACCCGCTTGAGCAGATCCAGCACCTCGTGCGTGGTCTGCGGGTCGAGGGCGCTGGTGGCCTCGTCGGCGAGCAGGATGGCGGGGCCGGTGGCCAGGGCGCGGGCGATGCCGACGCGCTGCTTCTGTCCGCCGGAGAGCTGCTCGGGGTAGGCCTTCGCCTTGTCGGCGAGGCCCACGAAGGTGAGGAGCTCGGCGACGCGCGTCTCGATGTCGGCCTTCGACCAGCCGGCGAGTTTGAGCGGGTACGCGATGTTCGCCTTGACGCTGCGCGAGGCGAACAGGTTGAACTGCTGGAAGATCATGCCGATGCCGCCGCGGACCTTGCGCAGGTCGCTCTCACGAAGAGAGGTGATGTCCACGTCGTCGACCGTGATAGTGCCGGCGGTCGCGGGTTCGAGCGCGTTGATCAGCCGCACGAGGGTCGACTTGCCCGCGCCGGAGTACCCGATGATGCCGAAGACATCGCCCTTCTCGATCGAGAGGGTGACGTCGTCGACGGCCACGACCTCGGCGTCTTCACGGGTGCGGGAAGGGTAGGTCTTCGAGACGTTCGTCAGGGTGACGATCGGCATGTGGTGCTCCGGTCTGCTTCGGGAACGAAGAATCGGGTGACGCACGAAGCGCCACCCGATTCTCCCTCATCGGACGGGGGTGTCTTGCACCCGGTCGTCCTACTTCTTGGCCTCGGTGTCCTCCTGGACCTTCTTCAGTGAGGCGACGAGGTCCTCGACCGGCGTCTGCAGCGGAACCGCGGTGTCACCCGAGGACTCGATCAGACCGGCCTGCACGTCTTCGTTCGTCTGGAAGATCTCGACGAGCTTGAGGTACGTCTCGTTGTCGGCGTCTTCGGCGCGCGACGCGAAGATGTTCACGTACGGCAGCGCGTTCGGGTCTTCCGGGTCGTCCTGCGCGATCGCGTCGTCGAAGGTCAGACCGGAGTCCTCGACGAAGTCGTTGTTGATGATCGCCGCGGCGACATCGGGCAGCGACGTGGGGATCAGGGCGGCCTCGAGGGCCGTGACCTTCACCTTGGACTTGTCGGTGTCGACATCGGCGAGGTCGGAGAAGATCGTTCCGCCGCTCTTGAGCTCGATGAGACCGGCCGACTGCAGCACGAGGAGTGCGCGTGCCTGGTTCGATGCGTCGTCGGGAACCGCGACGGTCTCCCCCTCGGGGATGTCGTCGACATCGTCGTACTTCTGCGAGTAGAGACCCAGCGGGTAGATCGCGGTCGAGCCGACCGGCGTCAGGTCGGAGCCCGAGGCGCTGTTGTACTCGGCCAGGTACACGATGTGCTGGAACTGGTTGAGGTCGATCTCGCCCTCGGTCAGTGCGGGGTTCGGCTGCTCGTACGAGCCGAAGTCTACGAGCTCGACCGTGATGCCCTCGTCAGCGGCTGCCTCGACGAAAGGAGCCCACTGTGCGTCTCCCTTTCCGACGACGCCGATCTTGACGGTCTCGTTCTCGGAGTCACCGCCGCCGGAGCCGGCGTCTGACGATGCCGTCGCGCAGCCTGCGAGCGCGACGAAGAGCGGGACCGCGGCGAGCGCGGCGATGACGGATGTGGTCCGACGGGATGCTGTGATGGACATGAGTGTTCGGGTTCCTCTCTTGGGGGACTCGAATACGTTAGGCAGCGCGACGCCGCGCGCGACAATCGAGTGTCACAGAGCGTCACAGCTCTCAGTCGTACTCCTCGATGCCCTGCAGTCGGACCTGCTCGAGGTCGAGCCGAGCCGAGATGCGGCGCACGACGAGATCGTCGACCGTGCCCTCTCTGCGGAGCCCCAGGAGCACCTCGCGCTTGCGGTCGATGAGAGCGAGCTTGAGGCGCGTGTGCTCTTCGTGGCGCAGCAGCGGCGAGCGCTGCATGACGTCGACGTCGACCGATGTGGCGAGCATCTGCAGAGTCCTGACCTCGCCGTCGGGGTTCTCACCGTCGGCGCCGATGCGGGTGGCGTCCGGCAGCCGCAGCACCGTCTGCGCAGCATCCGATCCATCGTCTCGCGGCCCGCCGTCGCCGGCCGCCTCGGACATGGTGTTCCCGCCGCTGCCGAGCGGATCCGGTTCGTCGAGGAGCACGTCGAGCGCCTGTGCCTCGGCATCGACGATCGCCTGTTCACGGGCCAGTGCCCGCGCGTTCGAGAACTCGAGCATCTGGTAGCCCTCGGCGCGCACCTTGTCGCGGATCTCCTGCCCGACGCCGTGCTCCGTGGCGAGGTCGTCGAGGGCGGCGAGCGCCGCGCCCGAGATGGTGCGCTCCGCGAGCTCGTACTCCTCGTCGTCCCTGTGATCGACCGGGAACCGCGCCCAGCGCACGATCGCCGGAAGCAGCGGCCCCTGCACGAGCAGACTCAGCAGGATCACACCCGCCGTGACGAACACGATCTCGTCGCGGCCGGCGATCTCGCCTTCGGTCGCACTCGCCGCAGGGACGGAGAGAGCGATCGCCAGCGACACGGCTCCGCGCATGCCCGCGACGGTCGACACCGCCATCGAGCGTGCTCGCGCACCGGGCGACGGGCGCGGAACTGTCCTGCGCTGGAAGAGGATGTTCATGACCTGGAAGAGGTAGCGCACGACGAGCAGCGTCATCCACACGCCGAGGGTGATGAGCACGAGACGACCGATGGCCGCCGCGGAGATCTCGTGCGCGACGAACTGCACCTCGAGCCCGATCAGCACGAACAGCGCTCCGTTGAGGAGGAAGACTCCGAACGGCCACGCGGCGTCGGCCTGCCTGCGCGACGAGGCCGTGGTCACCCTCGGCGAGACGTACGCGACGATGAGACCGGCGACGACGACTGCCAGCACTCCGGATGCGTGCACGATCTCGGCGACGAGGAAGGCCGAGAACGGGATGAGCAGCAGTGTCACGTTGATCACGATCGTCGACGACGTGCGGCGCAGAAGCAGGTATCCGAGGGCCGCGATCACGACGCCGGCAGCGATCCCTCCGACATACGAGGTGAGCACCGACATCGTCACCGACAGAGGCGTGATGTTGCCGCCGAGCGCGAGTGACACGGCGATCGCGTAGAGCACGAGCGCGGTGCCGTCGTTGGTCAGGCTCTCGGCCTTGAGCTTCATGAACATGCGGCGCGGCAGCAGCCGGCCGAGTGCGGCGACGGCTGTCGCATCCGGCGGCGCGACAGCGGCACCGAGGATCAGGGCGGTCTCCCACGGCATCCCGAACAGCAGTCCGACGCCCGCGACGGCGAAGGCGGACGCGACGACCAGCACCGTGCTCATCGGCAGGATGTACCGGAAGTCACGACGGATCGAGCGCAGCGACGTCGTCAGGCTCTCCCAGAACAGCATCACCGGGAGGAAAAGCAGCAGCACGGTCTCGGGCGGGAGCTGGATCTCACGCAGCTGCGGCACGAAGCCGAGCAGCAGACCGATGATGACGAGCACCAGGGGCAGCGCCAGCCGCACTCGCGGCGCGAGCAGCGTCCCCACGAGGATCGTGAGTCCGATCAGGACGGTGACCTCGAGTCCTTCCATCTGAACCTCCCGGGTACCGCAGGATCAAGCTGTGCGATCCCGGATGGCATCGAACCCCGCCCAGAGCACAGCGCATGGCAGTGCCACCGTATTCCCACGGAGCCCGGATGGCGAGGGTCAGTTCAGTCGAGCTCTTCCGTCAGCTCGAACCAGCGGAGCTCGAGCTCCTCGATCTCCGCCTGCTGGTCGCTGATCGCCTTCATCTTGTCGCCGAGGCCTGCGAAGTCCGACTGATCGTGATCAGCGAGAGAGGTCTTCGCCTTGTCGACCTGCTGCGTGAGCTTCTGGATGCGACGCTCCAGCGATGCGACCTCCTTCTGCGCTGCGCGCAGAGCGGCGCCGTCGAGGCTGGGGGCCTTCTTCTCGGTGTTGACGGCCGTCTGGGACTTGCCGGGCGCCGAGGTCTGCAGCTGACGTAGACGCAGGTACTCGTCGACGCCTCCGGGGAGGTGCCGCAGGTGCCCGTCGAGGATCGCGAACTGCTGATCCGTCACGCGCTCGAGGAAGTACCGGTCGTGGCTGACGACCAGGAGGGTTCCCGACCACGAGTCGAGCAGATCCTCGATCGCCGCGAGCATGTCGGTGTCGAGATCGTTGGTCGGCTCGTCGAGGATCAGCACGTTCGGCTGATCGAGGAGCACGAGCAGCAGCTGGAGGCGACGCTGCTGACCACCCGAGAGGTCCTTCACCGGGGTCGAGAGCTGCGCGGAGTCGAAGCCCAGGCGCTCGAGGAGCTGCCCGGGGGTGAGCTCCTGCGCCTTGGATCCTGCGCCCATCGTGTAGGACGTGCGCAGACGCGAGATCACGACGCGCACCGGCTCGCGTCGCACGTCCTCGAGTTCATCGAGGCGCTGGGTGAGTGTCTTGACCTTCACGGTCGTGCCGCGTTTCACGCGGCCGACGGTGGGCTCGACCGTGCCCGAGATGAGTCCGAGCAGCGTCGACTTGCCGGCGCCGTTGACGCCGAGGATGCCGGTGCGCTCCCCCGGTGCGATGCGCCATTCGACGTCGCGGAGCACCTCGCGCGTGCCGCCGTCCACGGTCGGGTAGGTCACGCCCACGTCGAGCAGGTCGACGACGTCCTTGCCGAGGCGCGAGACGGCGAGCGACTGCAGTGAGACCTTGTCTCGGATCTCGGGCACATCGGCGATCAGCTCGTTGGCCGCGTCGATGCGGAATTTCGGCTTCGCGGTTCGGGCCGGTGCCCCTCGGCGCAGCCAGGCGAGCTCCTTCTTGGCGAGGTTCTGACGCTTGGCCTCGGTGGCGGCCGCCATGCGGTCGCGCTCGACGCGCTGCAGGATGTAGGCCGCATAGCCACCCTCGAAGGGCTCGACGATGCGGTCGTGCACCTCCCAGGTCTCGGTGCAGATCTCGTCGAGGAACCACCGGTCGTGGGTCACGACCATGAGGGCACCGGAGTTCGGGCTCCAGCGCTTCTTGAGGTGCCCGGCGAGCCAGGTGATGGCTTCGACGTCGAGGTGGTTGGTGGGCTCGTCGAGGGCGATGACGTCCCAGTCGCCGGTGAGCAGCTTGGCGAGCGAGACCCGACGACGCTGGCCACCGCTGAGCGAGCCGATCTCGGCATCCCACGGCAGATCCTTCAGCAGTCCCTCGATCACATCGCGGATGCGGGGATCGCCGGCCCATTCGTACTCCGGGGTGTCACCGACGACCGCGGCGCTGATGGTCAGGTCGTCGCTGAGGGTGTCGGCCTGATCGAGAACACCGATGGTCGTACCGCCGCGCACGGTGACGCGGCCCGAGTTCGGCTCCTTGATCCCGGCCAGCATGCCGAGGAGGCTCGACTTGCCGTCGCCGTTGCGGCCGACGATGCCGATGCGGTCACCTTCTTCGATGCCGAGGGTCACGGAGTCGAAGACGACCCTGGTCGGATATTCGAGGTGAAGGGCTTCTGCCCCGAGAAGATGTGCCATGTTGCTTCCCAGGGTAGCCGGGTGCGCTGAGTGGGCCGGTCAGACTAGGGCGGCCTCGATCGCCGGAGCGTGCCGCGCCTGCATCCGGTCGACCCAGTGCCCGAGGAGCTCGAAGGTCGCGATGCGAAAGACGAGAGCGCGGACCAGGAGCTGCCGGCCCACGTTCCTGGCTTCTGCGAGACGGATCATCTCAGCGGGGTCGAGGCCGTGCCAGCACGCGGCGTCGGCGAGGACGATCGCATCGGCGAAGGCGACCGGACGCCAGTACGGCGCCCAGTCGATTATCGCCGGAGGCTGTCCCTGCGCGAACATGACGTTGCCGAGGAGATCGCCGTGGATGATCTGCGGTTGCGCCGAGACCGGCCGGAAGGCGGCGATCAGACGGTGGAGGGTCGGGTTCGCGGGCGCTTCTTCCTCTTCCCAGGCGATCCTGTCGGATCTCGCCCACGGATCGTCGGCCTGATCGAGGAACTCGGGGCGATCGAGACCCCGGACCGCGTGGTGGAATGCCGCCCCCGCGTCGAGCACGTCGCTCACGCGGGTCTCATCCGCAGCACCCGGGAGCCACTGCCAGGCCTCCCATTCGTCGACCGTCCACTCTCCGGATGCCGACGGGATCGGGCGCGATGTGCGGAACCCCACGGAGTGGGGCAGCCCTGCGAGGACAGCAGCCTTCCACACCGTCTCCCCGTCACCTGCGGACGGACGCAGCACCGTGTCGCCGGCCCGCCACGTCTGCCCTCGACCGCCGGGAAGGTTCAGGATCTCGTCCTGATGCGCGCTCCCGATTCCGAACTCGGCGAGCGTGGCGCGTGAGGGTGGGAGTGCCGTGGCCATGGGTCGAGGCTACGGGAGGCGGGTCTGGGCGGGAGTGCTGATAGACCGGCCGCTGCATTGCATATCGGGAATATCTCGCATCTTTGTTCGAATGTCGGTGGTTGCTGATCTACTTATTGCATGACAGCACTGCTCGACGCGACGGACTCACAGATGGCGACGCTCGCCGATCTGGTGACGTCGCTGCAGGTCGCGGAGGCGACGGTGAGCAGCGCAATGGCGGCTCGCGACGGCCTTCTGGCGATTGCCGGGCGGCTGGCGATCGACATCGCGAAACAGGGTGACCGTCCTGATCGTGGCGACCACTCGATCCGCACCATCGCAGCCGAGATCGCGACCGTGCAGCACGTCAGCGATCGCACCATCGAGCGGCGGATGGCAGCTGCGGGAATGCTGATCGACCTCTTCCCGAGCGTGTGGGAGGCGCAAGGCCAGGGTCGCATCAGCGCCGCACATTCCCGGGTCATCGTCGACGCCGGGTCGCACATCGACTCGCCGAGCGCCCGCGAGGCGTACGCCGCGATCATGCTTCCGCTCGCCGAGGTCGAGTCCCCCAACAGGCTGCGCGCGCTGGCGCGTCGAGTGGCCGAGCGGTTCGCCCCAACGACCGTGACCGAGCGACACCGCACGGCGCGCGCTCAGCGGCGCGTCTGGGTGACCGACGGCGAAGACGGAATGGCCGGGCTGCATGCGCACGCGCCTGCAGCGCTGATCCACGGCATGTTCGACCGCCTCTCGCAGATGGCGCACGCACTGCGTGATGAGAACCTCCGAGCCAGGCGTGAGGCGAAGCGAGAAGGACGAGACTTCGAGGCCGATGACCGCACGATCGATGAGATCCGCGCCGATCTGCTCACCGATCTGGTGCTCAGCGGCACGCCGACCGGGCATGACACCGAAGACGGGCTGCTCGCAGAGATCACGGCACGCATCGAGGTCACGGTTCCGGTGACGACCCTGATGGCAGATGACGCCAACCCGGAATCGTACGAGACGACGCGCGGCGGCGAGAGCTTCATGCGCCCGCCTGCCGAACTCGACGGCGTGATCCCCATCGATACCGACACCGCGCGAAGGCTCGCGGGCACCGCCACCGGTTGGGACAGGGTGATGACGCATCCGATCAGCGGGCGGGTGCTCGCTGTCGACCGGTACAGACCCGGCAAGCACCTCCGACGACATCTTCGAGCGAGAGACCAACGCTGTCGATTCCCCGGGTGTGGGATAGCGGCGCGGAAGTGCGACCTCGACCACAACCACGCAGCGTCGGCGGGCGGCGCGACCTGCGAGACGAACCTCGCCTCGTTCTGTCGGCGACACCACGTCCTGAAACACCACTCCCCCTGGCACGTCGAGCAGAAACCCGGTGGGGTCATGGAGTGGACGAGCCCGACGGGCCGTACCTACATCGACACTCCTCCTGCACCGAACACGGTCACCTTCACCGTTGAAGAGGATGCTGCACGCGCGCCGTTCTGAGCGAAGCGCTGGTAGCCGTCTGGCGCTGTGGATAACTGCGGCGGCACCGACCGCACTTTGACTACGGTGGCGCGGTGACCCCTCCTCGCTCGCGACCCTCGCCCGCTCCCCGACCGATGACGACGCGCACAAGAAGTGTGGCTGTCGTGTTGGTTGCGATCGCTCTCGGCCAGCTGCTCGGGTGCGCACCGGGGCCGGCACCGGCGCCCACGCCGACACCCGCATTCGCAAGCGAGGAAGAGGCGTTTGCGGCGGCGGAAGAGGTGTACCGGGCGTACAACGATGCGCTGAACGAACGACGGGGAGGAGCGGAGGGCGCTGATCCGCAGCAATATCTGATTGGAATCGCGCTAGAGAGTGACATTGACGCGCAGAACAGTCTTAGCACCCAAGGTTTACGAATCGAAGGGACCGCGGAGGTAACGTCATTCACCGGCGAATCGGCGGAGCTTCGGGCCGAGGGCTCGCGCGTGGTGGGCTTGGTCTGTATTGACGTCTCGGGAGTCTCACTTGTCAACGAGACGGGTGCGAATGTGACTCCACCCGAACGGGGCGAGACAGTGGCGCAACGCGTGGACTTTGTAAGCTCAGAGCAGTCGCTCGTAATCTCGCATGAGGCAACGGCGGAGACGACAACATGCTGATTCGCGCGCGAATGTTGTGCGTCGTTAGCATGATCGTGATCGGCTTTTCGGTGTCCACCCCACGAGTCGAGATGAACTCATGCACGGGCGACTTGGCCTTCGCCGGAGCGTGCGGCTCCACGGATGGCTCGTCTCTTACGATCTCCGGCACGCAACAGCAGCAGGGCACCAACCCGAACACGGACACACGCCGAAGCAACGGCGGCCCATCCGGCCCCGGCGGACCATCGGGGCCGAGCCAGGAGGCGATCGATCTCGCGGCGTGCATGGATGACTCGGGCACCACGCGATGTGCGCCCCGTCTGAACCGGCCCGCTGCCCCGGGGACATCCCCGCCGGCGACTGGCATACCGACGATCGTCATCTCCGACCTCGCGCGGTTCGCCCCGGCATCCGTCCTCGCCACCGCCGAACCCGGAAACCTCGGGATCGCCGGGATGCCAACTAATTTCACCGCTGCTGCGACACCGCAGATCCAGAACGGCGAGCTGTTCGGCATCCCCCTCCGCGTCCGCTTCACCCCGGCCGGATACGACTACAAGTACGGCGATGGCAGCTCCGCGACAGTGACGACACCTGGGCAGACCTGGGCGGCGCTGGGTCAGGCGCAGTTCACGCCCACCGCGACGAGCCACGTGTATCGCGACCCCGGCGTATACCCAGCCCGAGTTGACATCCGATACACAGCGCAGGTGGACCTCGGCGGCGGATGGATCGACGTTCCCGGGCAGCTCACGACGCCCGGTGCCGTCCAGGAGATCCGCATCCTCGAAGCCCGCACCGCGCTCGTCACCCACACCTGCGACGAGAACCCGGCTGGCAGAGGCTGCTGAAGAACGCACCACAGCAGCACGCCAACAAGAAAGAGCCCCCGGCCCCGAGCGTCCGAGCGGCCCTGTCATGCTAGATGGCTGATCGCTTTCTTGTACGACTCGACGATCTCGAGGAGGCTCGGCCTTCCGAGAGCAAATTCGCCTACGGCGCTCTGCTCCTCGAGAGGCAGCCGCCGACCGATCCCTCCGGCTTAAACTAGACAGGTGCCATGGAGTCGCCGGGTGTTCTCGCTCTCACTAGCCGACCGCAAGGCAAAGCTGGTGCAGTCGAGAAGGCGACCCGGTCGCTTCGAGCTCAGCGTGGATGGAGTTGCGCAGTCCGTCGTCTCGATCACCGAACCCACCGCCCTCGAGTACAGCTACACCCAACACATCGCCCGCGCAATGGATGCCGCCGCCGAGCCTGATGCGCCACTGTTCACCGTGCATCTGGGGGCCGGAGCACTCACCCTGGCACGCTACGTCCAGGCGACGCGCGCCGGATCACCTCAGCTGGTGGTGGAGTTCGAACCCGCGCTCTACGCCGCCGTCATCGACGCGCTGCCATTGCCTCCCGGGTCTGACATACGAGTCATCCTGGGTGACGCTCGGACGGTCGCGGACGCCGCTCTTCCGAATGAGAAGACATCGCCGGTGCAGTCATCTCCGTCCCCCGGACTTGACGACGCAGCGAGTTATCGCACCGCAATCGACACCGATTGGGTGGAGGCGTGCTTCACCGTCGTCGATCTCTGGGATGCCGCCGTCATCCGGCATCGTGTGGCCAGCCAGGAGTTCTATCGCCGGGTCGCCGCGCGCTCCGCAGCAGCGGGCATGGTCGCCGTGAACCTGCTCGACGGGCATCCGTTCGAATACTCACGACGACAGGCCGCGACCCTGAGCACCGTGTTCGATCACGTCGCTGTCGTGCTCGACGCAGAGCCGGAAGATGCGGAAGGGCCACTCGGCAACGTCGTCATTTTCGCGAGCGATGAGCCGCTGGACAAGGTGACCGCCTCCGTATTGCTCGACACACCGCGACCTCATCTCCTCCGCGATCGCCCTCTGACGTCGTGGATCGCTGAAGCGCGCATCATGACAGATGCCGACGGCACCGACTCTCCCGATCCCGACGACCCCCTCTGGGGCTAGCGCATGGCAAAGAGCCGCCCGGACCCGAAGGTCCGGACGGCTCGTCGCTGTTCGAGCGGAATCGCTTACTGGTACGACTTCACGATCTCGAGGAGGCTCGGCACGTTGGCGTAAGCCTCGGCAGCGTTCTCCTTGGTGACGATGATCGGGTCGAGCAGGTATGCCGGAACGACCTTGGCGCCGTTGTCGTACGACTCGGTGTCGTTGACGTCGACGTCCTCGCCCTTCTGCAGCTGGCCGACCATCTTGATCGACTGCTCGACGAGCAGCGCGGTGTCCTTGTTGATCGTGGAGTACTGGATGCCCTCCATGATCGACTTCACCGACTCGACCTCGGAGTCCTGACCCGTGACGACCGGAACCGGCTTGCCGGCCTGCTGCACCGAGGTGATGATGGCGCGAGCAAGGGTGTCGTTCGGGGACAGCACACCGTCGACGACGGTGTCACCGCTGTACGACGAGGTCAGCAGGGTGTCCATGCGGTTCTGAGCGTTCTCCGGAAGCCAGCCCTCGGTCGCGGTCTGCGCGATCTCGGTCTGACCCGACACGACGACCAAGTTGCCGTTGTCGATCTCCGGCTTCAGCACGTCCATGGCGCCGTCGAAGAAGACCTTCGAGTTGGCGTCGTCAGGCGAACCGGAGAAGAGCTCGATGTTGTACGGAGCCTCGTGACCGGCACGCTCGGCGAGACCGTCGAGCAGAGCCTGGCCCTGCAGCTGGCCGACCTTGAAGTTGTCGAATGCGACGTAGTAGTCGACAGCCTCGGTGTTCTCGATGAGACGGTCGTACGCGATCACGTAGGCGCCGGCGTCCTTGGCGGCCTGCACCTGCGTGGCGAGCTGCTTGCCGTCCTTCGCGCCGATGATGATGACCTTGGCGCCGTTGGTGACCATGGCCTGGATCTGGTTCTGCTGCTCGGCGACCGTGTTGCTCGCCGGAGCGTACTGGACGTCGGCCTTGAAGCCGGCCTCTTCCAGGCCGTCCGTGAACAGCTTGCCTGCGAGAACCCAGTTCTCACTGGTCTTGTCGGGAAGTGCGACACCGATCGAGGAGCCGGCCTCGAAGCCCGCTGCGGCCTCTTCGCCAGATCCCGTGTCGGTTCCGCCGCCGCGCTCACCGGAGCAACCCGTGAGTGCGAAGGCAGCCGTCGCGACGAGCGCTGTCGCTGTGACGATGATCTTCTTCATGTGATCTCTTTCTGTGTGGTGGTGTGACGGATCCTGCGCGCGAGCACTGCGCGTCGAATCCGCTTACTCGCCCCGCGTCTTGTCGACGGGCGGAGCCTGGTAAGTCTTGTTGGGCTCGAAGATCGCGTTGGCCTCCGGGTCGCTCCGGAGAGCGGACCGGCGCGTCAGCAGACCGATGAGCGAGGGACGACCCTGCTGCTTGTTCCAGACGTCGATGCCGACCGCGAACAGGAGCACGATGCCCTTGATCATCGAGACGACGTCGGCACCCTGACCGAGCAATGCGAGGCCGTTGTTGAGGAACGCCATCACGAGACCACCGATGATCGAGCCGATCACCGTTCCGATACCACCGGCGACGGCAGCGCCACCGATGAACACGGATGCGATGGCATCCAGCTCCCAGCCGGTGCCGTCGTTCGGGCCGGAGGCCTGCGAACGGGCGACGAAGATCATGCCGGCCAGCGCCGCCATCATCGACATGTTCATCATGACGAAGAAGTCGACCCAGCGGTCCTTCACGCCCGAGAGGCGCGCAGCCTGACGGTTGCCACCCACGGCATAGATGTGGCGGCCGAACACGGTGTTGCGGGTGATGAACGAGTAGATGATGACCAGGGCCAGCAGGATGAGACCCGGCACCGGGAAGCTCGTGCCCGGGCGACCGGTCGCGAACATCCAGGCGGCGACGAGCACGACGATCGCGAGCAGCACGACCTTGACGACACTGACCCACAGCGGCGCACTGTCGGAACCCATCTTGTGCTGCTGGCGACGGGTGCGGATCTCCCAGAAGACCAGCCATGCCACCGCGACCAGCGCGAGGATCATCGTCGGCACGTTGAACGGAACAGGAAGACCCACCTCGGGCAGATAACCGGTTCCGATGATCTGGAAGCCCTTGGGCACCGGGATCGTCTGCGCATCGCCGATCCACTGCTGCGCGCCTCGGAAGAGGAGCATGCCGGCGAGCGTCACGATGAACGCAGGCACCCCGACATACGCGACCCAGAATCCCTGCCAGGCGCCGACCAGCGCACCGACACCGAGTCCGAGCACGATCGCGAGCGGCCAAGGGAGGTTCCAGTCGGCCATCGCCTTCGCGACGATGATGCCGGTGAACGCGGCCACGGATCCGACCGACAGGTCGATGTGGCCCATGATGATCACCATCACCATGCCGATCGCGAGGATCAGGATGAACGAGTACTGGTTGATGACGTTGATCAGGTTTCCCGACGTCAGCGTCGCACCGTTCGGACCGTTGCGCAGAAGCGTCAGGATCTCGAAGAGGACGATGATGACGATGAGGCTGCCCAGGATGCCGAACTGGCGCAGCGACGAGGTGCCGTTGCTTCCGAACATCTTTCGGATGTCGCCGAAATGGAAGCCACGCTTCGTTGTCGTGAGGTCGGTGGTCATGCGGATGCTTTCTGGTTCGCGGAGGTCATGCTGCGCATGAGGGCCTCGGGTGTCGCCTGGTCGGCCGGGATGCAGTCGGTGACCCGACCTTCGAAGACGGTGTAGATGCGGTCGGAGATTCCGAGGAGTTCGGGAAGCTCGCTCGAGATGACGATGACGCCCTTGCCCTGGGAGGCGAGCTCGTTGATGATCGCGTAGATCTCGTACTTGGCGCCGACGTCGATGCCGCGGGTCGGCTCGTCGAGGATCAGCAGGTCGGGGTCGGTGAACATCCACCGCGCCAGCACGACCTTCTGCTGGTTGCCGCCGGACAGCTTTCCGACCCCCTCCTCGACGCTGGGCGCCTTGATGCGCAGCGCGTTGCGGTACTGCTCGGCGATCGAGAACTCCTGGCGCTCGTCGACCACGCCGCGGCGGGCGATCTTCGACAGCTTCGCCGCCACGACCGAGCGCTTGATGGTGTCGAGCAGGTTGAGGCCGAGCACCTTTCGGTCCTCGCTCACGTAGGCGAGCCCGTGCTTGATGGCGGAGGAGACATCGGGCATCGAGATCTCCTGCCCGTCTTTGACGACCTGACCGCCCAGGAACGTGCCGTAGGAGCGCCCGAACAGGCTCATCATGAACTCGGTGCGGCCCGCGCCCATGAGCCCGGCGATACCGACGACCTCACCACGACGCACGTTGATGCTCGAACCCTTGACGACCATGCGCTCGGAGACCGTCGGGTGCTGCACCCACCAGTCCTTGACCTCGAAGAACACCTCGCCGATCTCGGGGGTGCGGTCGGGGTAGCGGCTTTCGAGCGAGCGACCGACCATGCCGCGGATGATGCGGTCTTCATTGATCTCGCCGCGCGAGATGTCGAGGGTCTCGACCGTGCGGCCGTCGCGGATGATCGTGATCTCATCGGCGATCTGCTCGATCTCGTTGAGCTTGTGGCTGATCATGATCGACGCGATGCCCTTGGCCTTCAGCCCGAGGATCAGATCAAGCAGGTGCTGCGAGTCGTTCTCGTTCAGCGCTGCGGTGGGCTCGTCGAGGATGAGGAGCTTGACGTCCTTGTTGAGCGCCTTCGCGATCTCGATCAGCTGCTGCTTGCCGACACCGAGCGTCTTGACAGGCACGTCGGGGTCCTCCCGCAGCCCGACACGAGCGAGCAGCTCGATCGTGCGCTGACGCTGCGCCCTCCAGTCGATCCGGCCGAAGCGGCGGATCTCGTTGCCGAGGAAGATGTTCTCGGTGATCGAGAGCTCGGGGATGAGTGCGAGCTCCTGGTGGATGATCGCGATACCGGCCTGCTCGCTGGACGCGATGTCGCGGTAGCGCTGCTCCTCACCGTAGAGCAGGATCTCGCCCTCATAGGTGCCGTAGGGGTAGACGCCGGAGAGGACCTTCATCAGGGTCGACTTCCCGGCGCCGTTCTCCCCGCAGATCGCATGGATCTCTCCTGCGCGGACGGTGATGGACACATCGGACAGCGCCTTGACCCCCGGGAACTCCTTGGTGATGCTACGCATCTCCAGGATGGGGCCTGACACGACCGGCAACGTTGCTGTGGTGCTCACAAGATCTTCCTCGCGACGGGCGGCCACATACGATGTGACCGTTCACATTGGTTTACATAGTCTACGCTCGCTCAGGCGGTGTCAAGACCACGAGCGAAATTGTGGCTTTATCGAGCGGCCGAGGATTCCCTGGTGCGCAGAGTCGTCTGCAGCGGCCCGAACTGGGGCGCCTGCTCTCCGCGGATCTGCGCCAGGAGCAGGCGCACGGCCCGGCGCCCGAGCTCAGGGAAGTCCTGATGCACGGTGCTCAGCGTGGGCGCGACATGGGCCGCCACCGGAATGTCGTCGAACCCGACGACGCTCACATCCTCCGGCACGCGGATGCCCGCGTCCCTGAATCCGTGCAGCAGCCCGATCGCCATCTGGTCGTTCGCGACGAACACCGCTGTGAAGTCACGTCTGCGCGAGAGCTCCTGCCCCGCGAAGTAGCCGAAGTCCGCCGTCCAGTCCCCGCGGATGGGCGGGAAGGTCGGCAGATCGGCCTCGCGCAGGGCATCCAGGTAGCCGCGCATGCGCGACTCCGCCTCGATCCAATCCTGCGGTCCGGCGATGTGGATGATGTCGCTGTGCCCGAGACCGATCAGATGCTCGGTGGCCTTGCGCGCACCGGCGACCTGGTCGGCCGAGAGGCTCACGCCGTCGGAACCCGACGCCGTCTGCAGCGACACGAACGGGATCTCGACCGCCATTCCGCGAAGCACATGGAACGCCCGCACCTGCGGTGCCAGCACCACGATGCCGTCGACCTGCTCTCGGGCGAGTTGCCTGAGCGCACTGCCGATGGCTTCGGGAGTCGTGGCCGAGAGGTTCAGCGTCGAGACCGAGTACCCCTCCTCGCGCGCCGCATCCTCGATGCCGACGATCGATGAGGTGGGGCCGAACTCTCCGACCGTCGCCGCGAGAATGCCGAGCATGTTGGACTTGCTCGTCACCAACGCCCTGGCCGCGAGGTTCGGGCGGTAGTCGAGCACAGCGATGGCGTCGAGCACCTTGGCCTTGGTCTCGGGGCGGATGCTCGGGTGGTCGTTCAGCACCCGAGAGACGGTCTGATGCGACACGCCTGCGAGGCGCGCGACGTCGCGGATGCTGGGCATGCGGGCACGCTCGGAGGCCGTCGACATCACAGACCTCCTTGTATGTGCACGGTCACATCGTCTCTACATTATGTATGCCAGACACGCCGAGCGCACGCCGAGCCGGTGCCGAGCGGGTGTGGAGCGGGCGCCGCGCGGGTGCCGCGACCGCTCAGGAGATGATGCGGGCGCCCTGCACGGGGCCGTGCACATGCAGCGACTCGAGGCCGTGCTCGCGCAGCAGCGACTGCACCGTCTGCGCACCCTCGGGGCTCGCGCACAGCAGAGCGACCGTGGGACCCGAACCCGACACGATCCCCTGCAGTGCCCCTGCGTGGATGCCGCGCAGGATCGTCGTCTCCAGCTCAGGGCGCTCGTACAGAGCGGCCTCCTGCAGATCGTTGTAGATGCTCTCAGCCAGCAGCTCCGGATCCCCCGAGCGCAGCGCCTGGAGCACCGGGGCCGGGACCTCCAGCGAGAGGGGCGGATCGTCGGCGAGAGCGCCCTCGTCTTCGCGGAGGGCGTCGAGCCGGGCGTAGACCACCGGCGTCGAAAGCCCCTCGTCGCTCTGGACGAGCACCCAGTCGAAGCGGCCACGGGCGAGCGCCGGGTTCAGCTGGTCGCCCCGACCGGTGCCGACCGCGGTGCCGCCGTGGAGCGCGAACGGCACGTCGGCGCCCAGTCGAGCGCCGAGCTCATGCAGGCGAGCCGTCGAGAAGCCTGTGCCCCACAGGGCGTCGCATGCGACGAGGGCCGCGGCCGCATCCGCAGACCCGCCGCCCATGCCGCCGGCGACCGGCACGCTCTTGCGGATCTCGAGCGCGACACCTCCGTCGTACTCCGCCGCCGTGGCGAGGAGCTTCGCTGCCCGCATGGCGAGGTTCCGGTCATCCAGCGGCACGGAGTCGGGGTCGTCGACACCCGACACCGTGATAGAGAAGCCGTCGGCGTGCCTGGCGATCACATCTTCGTACAGGGACACCGCCTGGAACACCGTCGCGAGCGCGTGGTAGCCGTCGTCGTGACGACCACCCACACCGAGGTAGACGTTGATCTTTCCCGGAGCGCGGACGTGGACCGAGTCGACGGGGGCGGCGAAGCTCATCTGGGTGTTCCCGTCACAGCTCCGTGGACGACGCCCACAGGTCGACGTCGATGGAGCCTGCGGCATCGTCGATGCGGGTGAGCTGCTCAGCGGTGAAGGCGGGGCCGTTCACCGCAGCGATGTTCTCATCGAGCTGCTCGGGGCGCGACGCTCCGACCAGCGCGGAGGCGACCACGGGGTTGCGCAGTGTCCACTGGATCGCCAGCTGCGCGAGCGACTGCCCACGCTCCTTCGCGATCTCGTTCAGCGACCGGAGCGTCTCGACCGCGGCATCCGACAGCGGAGCCTCGGGAAGCGACCCGCGCTTCTGTGCCCGCGCCGCGGTGCCGTCGCCGAGGTACTTGTCGGTGAGCAGCCCCTGGGCGAGCGGCGTGAACGCGATCGCGCCGACTCCTGCCTGCTCGAGGGTCTCGGTGAGACCGTCCTCCACCCAGCGGTTGAGGATCGAGTACGCGGGCTGATGGATCACGAGCGGCGTACCGAGCTCGGTGGCGACGGCGACCGCCTCGGCCGTGCGCTCGGCGCTGTACGACGAGATGCCGACGTAGAGAGCCTTGCCCTGGCGCACGAGCGTGTCGAGCGCCGCGACCGTCTCGGCGACCGGCGTCACCGGGTCGGCACGGTGCGAGTAGAAGATGTCGACGTAGTCGAGGCCCGTGCGGGTCAGCGACTGATCGGCGCTCGCGAGGATGTACTTGCGGCTCGCGAAGTCACCGTAGGGTCCGGGCCACATGTCCCAGCCGGCCTTCGACGAGATGATCAGCTCATCACGGTAGGGGCGGAAGTCCTCGGCGAAGATGCGCCCGAAGTTCTTCTCGGCCGAGCCGTAGGGCGGACCGTAGTTGTTCGCGAGGTCGAAGTGCGTGATGCCGCGATCGAACGCGTGACGCAGCAGCGCACGCTGGTTGTCGAGCGGGATGTTGTCTCCGAAGTTCCACCACAGCCCGAGCGAGATCGGCGGCAGGAACAGGCCGGAGGTGCCCACCTGGCGGTACTCGAACTGCTGGTAGCGGCTCTCGTCGGCTGCGTACGGCCTGTGCAGCTCGGGGATGTTCGGACGGAAGCGGGGAGAGTCGGTCACGGTGCCAGATTAGTCGGTGACGACGGCGTCTTCGATCTGAGCGACGTGCCGCGCAATACGGTGATAGTCATCGACCGTGAGGTCCTCGCCACGAGCGGTCGGCGCGACTCCTGCCGCGATCAGGATCTCGGATGCCGCGGCCGAGCTGCCGAAGAGGTCGGACAGCGCCTGACGCAGCATCTTGCGGCGCTGGTTGAAGGCGGCATCCACGATCTTGAAGGTGAGTCGGCGTTCGTCTTCCGTGCCGCGCTCGCCCTCCGACCGGTCGAAGCCGACGAGGAGGCTGTCGACGTTGGGCACCGGCCAGAAGACCTGACGCGACACTGTGCCCGACAGCTTCCACTCGCCGTACCAGGCTGCCTTGACGCTCGGGGTTCCGTAGATCTTGGAGCCGGGCTTGGCCGCGATGCGCTCGGCGACCTCGGCCTGCACCATCACGACCCCGCGCTTCAGATAGGAGAAGTTCTCGAGGAAGTGCAGCAGCACGGGGACCGAGACGTTGTAGGGGAGGTTGGCCACGAGCACGGTCGGCTCCCCTGGCAGCTCGGTGATGCGCAGCGCGTCGGCATCGACGACCGTGAGCATCTCGGCCGGCACCCCGTGCTCGACGACGGTCTGCGACAGCCTGGCGGCGAGACGGTGATCGATCTCGACGGCGGTGACGGATGCCCCGGCCTCGAGGATCGCGAGCGTGAGCGAGCCGAGCCCCGGCCCGACCTCGACGACCCGCTCCCCCGGCTGCACGCGGGCGGCGTGCACGATCTTGCGGACCGTGTTCGCGTCGACGACGAAGTTCTGTCCGAGCTTCTTGGTCGGGGTGACATCGAGCTCGGCGGCGAGTCGGCGGATCTCGGTGGCGCCGAGCAGGGTGACTGTCATTGCTCCATTGTCCCCCACCGCCCTCTCCTTCGTAGCCGCCATCAGTGTCCGTACCGGCCAGTAGTCTTCTGTGATGCCCTCCCTCGGTGAACTGATCGCTCCTCGGCGCATGGGCAGGGACTTCCGCTGGCTGCTCGCGTCATCGTGGACGAGCAACGTCGGCGACGGTGTCGCTCTCGCAGCCGCTCCCCTGCTCATCGCGTCGATGACGTCGTCGCCGATCCTCGTCGCGGCCGGCGCCATCCTGCAGTTCCTGCCGTGGCTGCTGTTCGGCCTGCATGCGGGAGCGATCGCCGACCGGTTCGACCGCCGTCGCCTGGTGATGTTCGCCAACTCCGCGCGGGCCGTCGTGCTCGCCGGCCTCTGCGTCTTCCTGCTGACGGGCACGGCCAACATCTGGATCGTGCTCGCGGTGGCCTTCCTCTACGGAACCGCCGAGGTGTTCGTCGACACGGCAGGCAGCACGCTGTTGCCGATGCTCGTGAAGCCTGCCGACCTCGGCATCGGCAACGCGCGACTCCAGGCGGGGTACCTGGTCGCGAATCAGTTCGCCGGCCCTCCGCTCGGCGCGTTCCTCTTCGCCGCGGGCACCGCCTGGCCCTTCCTGCTCGAGATCCTCTGCGTCCTCCTCGCAGTCGTCCTGATCTCGCGCATGGCGCGGACGCCCGTGCCTCCCCGGGCCGCAGGCGAGGGCGTGAAGTCGCACGTCCACACCGACATCGGCGAGGGACTCCGCTGGCTGTGGCAGAACCCGCCGGTGCGGATGCTCGTGCTCATCATCCTCGTCTTCAACGTGACATGGGCGGCCCCCTGGGGCGTGCTCGTGCTCTACGCCACCGAGCACCTGAACATGGGTGCCATCGGGTACGGAGCGCTGACCACGGCATCCGCCGCGGGCGGCATCCTCGCCACGCTCTGCTTCGGGTGGCTCGAACGCCACGTGTCGTTCGCCACCCTGATGCGCGTGGTGCTGTCGCTCGAGGTGCTGATGCACCTGGCCTTCGCCCTCACGACGGCCGGATGGGTGGCGCTCGTGATCATGTTCGTGTTCGGCGCCTATGCCTTCGTCTGGGGCACGATCTCGACCACCGTGCGTCAGCGCCTGGTGCCGGCCGAGCTGCAGGGCCGCGTCGCATCCGTCAACATGGTCGGGGTGTTCGGCGGCATGGTGATCGGCCAGGCCCTCGGTGGGGTGATCGCCCAGGTCTGGGGTCTCACGGCTCCCTGGTGGTTCGCATTCGTCGGCGCAGCCCTCACGCTGCTGCTGGTCTGGAAGCCGATCTCGCAGATCGTCTCGGCGAAGCCGGTCTCCGACACGCAGGCGATCGAGATTCAGTCGAACGAGCCGTAGACCCGCAGGGTGTTGGCGGCGATCTGCGCCGACAGCTCGTCGACCTCGATGCCGAGCTCCGCCGCCATGAACCGCACCGTGATCGGCACGAGGTAGGGGGCGTTGGGCCGACCGCGCAGCGGCGTCGGAGTGAGGAACGGGGCATCTGTCTCGACGAGGATGCGATCGAGCGGCGTCACCTTAAGGGCATCCCGCAGGTTCTGCGCGTTCTTGAACGTGACGTTGCCGGCGAAGGACAGGTGGTACCCGGCCTCGGCGCAGATCCTCGCCATCGCATCGTCGCCCGAGAAGCAGTGGAACACCGTCTTCTCCGGAGCGCCGACGCGGGTCAGCGTCTCGAGCACCGCGTCATGCGCGTCACGGTCGTGGATCTGCATCGCGATGCCGTGCTTCTTGGCGAGTGCGATGTGCGCCTCGAACGACTTGAACTGCGGTGCGCGGCGCTCAGGCTCGGTGCGGAAGAAGTCGAGGCCGGTCTCACCGATCGCCCGGGTGCGCGGATGCGCCGCGAGCTCGTCGATCACGGCGATCGCCTCATCGAGACCGACACCACCGAGACGCCCCTGCTCGGCATACGCGGGTGCGTCGTTCGGGTGGATCGCGACGGCCGCGAGCACACGGGGGTCGGAGGCCGCGGCCTCGACGGCCCAGCGGGACGACTCGAGGTCGCCCGAGGCCTGCACGACGCCCGCGATGCCCACGGCCGCTGCGCGGTCGAGTTGCTCGGTCAACGACAGCGGCTCATCGCCGTCGAGGATCTCGAGGTGCGCGTGGTTGTCGTAGACCGGCACGGAGAGCGGCTCGGGTGCCGCCGGGTACCGGAGGTCCTTGCGGCCGTCGCCGTCTCGCTGCTGCACGTACGTCATGCTCAGGCGGTGGACTCCACGCGCGGGAACAGCGGCGCGAGACCGTTGACGCTCGTGCCCGGGCGCAGCACGCCCCACGATCCCGCCTCGCGGATCGGCTGGTCCTGCAGGCGTCCGAGGCTCTCGGCGGCACCGAGGGCGACCCACAGCTTCTCGGTCGACTGCGGCATGACCGGCGAGAGCAGCACCGCGAGGGCGCGCAGGCCCTCGGCGCACGTGTACAGCACGGTGCCGAGGCGACCGCGCTGAGCCTCGTCTCCGTTGTTCGACTGCTTGGCCAGGGCCCACGGCTCGTTCGCGGTGATGTACCCGTTGAGGGCGTCGACGATCGTCCAGATCGACGAGATGGCCTCGTCGATGCGGAACTGCTCGATCGCGGCATCCGCGTTCGATGCGGCATCCGCCACGATCTTCTGGATCGCGAGATCCTTCTCGGTGTACTCGGCAGGCGGCGGCACGACGCCCTCGAAGTACTTCTCGATCATCGCCGTCGTTCGTGAAGCCAGGTTGCCGAAGCCGTTCGCGAGCTCGGCCTGATAGCGGGCAGACAGGTCCTCCCACGAGAACGAGCCGTCCTGACCGAACGCGATCGCCGACAGGAAGTAGAAGCGGTAGGCGTCGGAGCCGAAGACGTCGGTGATCTCGGTCGGCGCGATGCCGGTGAGCTTCGACTTCGACATCTTCTCGCCGCCGACCAGCAGCCAGCCGTGCGCGAACACGCCCTTGGGCACGTCGAGGCCCGCGGCCATCAGCAGCGCGGGCCAGATGACGGCGTGGAAGCGGAGGATGTCTTTTCCGACCACGTGGTACGCCGGCCAGCGACGGTCGAACGTCTCCTGGTCGGAGCCGTAGCCGACGGCCGTGGCGTAGTTGAGCAGCGCGTCGACCCACACGTAGATGACGTGCGACTCGTCCCACGGCAGCGGGATGCCCCAATCGAACGTCGAGCGCGAGATCGAGAGGTCTTTCAGACCCTGGCTCACGAACGAGACGACCTCGTTGCGCGCCGAATCGGGGCGCACGAAGTCGGGCTGGGTCTTGTAGAGCTCGAGCAGGCGGTCTTGGAACTCGCTCAGCTTGAAGAAGTAGTTCTTCTCCTGCAGCAGCTCGAGCGGCTTCGAGTGGATCGCGCAGACCTTCAGGCCCTCGAAGGGGCCGGTGCCGTCGACGATCTCGGACTCGGGCTTGAATTCCTCACAGCCCACGCAATACAGCGCCTCGTACTCGCCCGCGTAGATGTAGCCGCGGTCGTAGAGACGCTGGAAGAACGTCTGCACGTTGGTCTCGTGGCGCTCCTGCGTGGTACGGATGAAGTCGTCGTTCGCCACGTCGAGGGTCTTCAGCAGCGGGAACCATGCCTCGGTGACGAGCTTGTCGACCCACTCCTGCGGGGTGACGTTGTTCGCCGCCGCCGCGCGGAGCATCTTCTGGCCGTGCTCGTCGGTTCCCGTGAGCATCCACGTGTCATCGCCGCCCTGACGGTGCCAGCGCGCGAGCGCGTCGACAGCCACCGAGGTGTACCCGTGGCCGATGTGAGGCACATCGGAGGGGTAGTAGATGGGCGTGGTGATGTAGAACGATTCGCCTGCGGGCATGGGGACAATTCTAGGTGGGATGCAGGGGGTCGTTACGCTCAGACGACCGACACCTCGATGCGGTGCCACCCCTGGGCGCCGTCGGGCACGACATCGGCCGGATCCGACGTCTGCGTCTCGCCGTCGGCGCTGAGCGCGCGACACTCGATCGTGTGCGCGCCGCTCGTGGCCGCCCAGTCCAGCCGCCACTGCACCCAGGTGTCGGCCGAGATCGCGGCAGCGAGCTCGGCACGGCGCCATGGGCCCTCGTCGACCCGCACCTCCACGCCGTCGACGCCCACGTGCTGCTGCCAGGCCATCCCGGCGATCACGGCGTCGCCCGCATCGACGCGCTGGCCCCGACTCGGCACGTCGATGCGCGACTGCAGCTTGACCGGACCGCGCTCGGACCACCCGCGGTCGGTCCAGTACGCCGAGGCCCGATCGAACCGCGTGACCTCCAACTCAGTCACCCACTTCGTCGCCGACACGTAGCCGTAGAGCCCAGGCACCACCATGCGCACCGGGAAGCCGTGCTCGATCGGCAGCGGATCGCCGTTCATCCCGACGGCGAGCAGAGCATCGCGGTCGTCGGTGAGCGCCTCGATCGGCGTCGACGCCGTGAACCCGTCGGACGACCGGGACAGCACCATGTCGGCATCCGAGTCGACTCCCGCGCGGGCGAGCAGTTCGCGGATCGGGTGGCCCAGCCAGCGGGCATTGCCGATCAGATCGCCGCCGACCTCGTTCGACACGCACGCGAGCGTCACGTGCGACTCGGTCATCGGCAGGGTCAGCAGCTCATCCCACGAGATCACCACCTCGCGCTCGACCATCCCGTGGATGCGCAGAGACCAGTCGGCCGGGTCGATCCGCGGGACGATCAGCGCGGTGTCGATGCGGTAGAACTCGCTGTTCGAGGTGACGACCGAGGCGAGACCGGGGATGTCCAGCTCGGCGGCGGCAGGCACGGCGGGAGCGGCCGTCGTCGGCTCAGGCAGCCGGAGCATGGTGCGCACCGCCTCGATCGAGCGGGTGGCACCGCGTGCGGCGGTGCCGATGACGAGCGCCGCGACTCCCGCGGCGGCCACCCCTGCGGTCCAGAGCAGGAACCGCCGGCGCTCCTCGTGCTCGGCGCGCAGATACGGAACCGGATGCACGGTGCGCATGAGCAACCGGAGAGCGACCACCGCGGTGACTCCGGCGACGAGTCCGGGGAGCCAGGCGAACGGGCCCGCGCCCGGGCGGATCATCGCCGCCACCAGGGCGAGCACGCCGAGAGCGCCGAGGATCGCAGACCCCACACCCGCCCGGCGGGACTCCAGGATGCCCGCGAGCGCCGCGATGCCCACGAGCACCACGGCGATGCCGGTGATCAGCGCCACCTTGTCGCCCGTGCCGAACAGCGCGATGGCCGCATCCTTCGCCCAACTGGGCGCGAGATCGATCAGACCGCTGCCGATCACCGCGAACGGACTCGCGCTCGGCTCGACCACCGCCGCCACGAGCTCTGCCAGGCCGACCGCGGCGACCGCCGCGCTCAGCCCGGCGGCCGCCGATCGGAGCCTGTCACCGCGCGTCGTACGGGTTGCATGGCTCATGATCCGAGGGTAACCCCGGGGCAGTGCCCCGGGGTCGTCCGGCTCAGAGCCCGTTGCGACGTGCGACCTCGCCGAGCCAGGCGAGCGAGGGCTTCGGGGAGCGCTCGAACGTCTGGTGGTCGAAGCCGATCAGACCGAAGGTCGGGCGGAATCCGCTGGCCCACTCGTAGTTGTCGAGCGCGCTCCAGTGCTGGTACGCCTTGACCTCGATGCCGTCGGAGATCGCCCGGTGCAGCCCCTCGAGAGCGCCCTGCGTGTAGGCGATGCGCCTGGTGTCGTCGCCGGTCGCGATGCCGTTCTCGGTCACGAGCACCGGCACGCCGCCGCTGCGCTCCCACGCACTGCGCACGCCCATCTCGAGCGCCTCGGGGAAGAACTCCCACCCCGTGAGCGTCGTCTCGACGTCGTCCGCGACGGGCCGGGGTCCCTCGGGACCGATGAAGGTGCGCGTGTACGCCTGCACGCCGACGAAGTCGTCGCCGGCCGCCTGGTCGAGGTACCAGTGATCGCGAGGGTCGCCGTACTCGGCGAGCATCTCGTCGGCCCCCGGCTCACCCGTGGAGTGGAAGGCCTGCGTCGCGATCGTCCATCCGGCCTGCACGCCCGAGACGGAGTGCAGGATCTCGGAGGCGCGGTGGTGCGCGTCGAGCAGCGTGTCGGCGACCGCCAGGTCGGGGTTCGGCAGACCGAACGCGACGAGGTTGGCCGCATCCTCTCCCCCGGCGAGCATCGCCGCGATGTTCGGCTCGTTGATCGTGCAGACGTAGGTCACGCCCTCGAGGATCGGGAGCACCGTCTCGACGTAGCGCGAGAACAGGTCGACCGCGTCGGCCGCGCGCCAGAAGCCGTCCTTCTGGAACCACTGCGGCACGGTGAAGTGCATCAGGGTCACCGTCGGGTCGAGTCCGTTCTCGCGCGCAGTGTCGATCATGCGGCGGTAGTGGTCCAGCATCGCACGAGACACGAAGCCGCGCTCGGGCTCGATGCGGGCCCACTCCATCGAGAAGCGGTACGAGTTCAGACCGGCGTCCGCCAGCAGACGCATGTCCTCCGGGTAGCGGTGGAAGTGGTCGGCGGCGTCGCCCGAGGGCTCGACCATCGGAGAGCCAGGAGCATGCTCCATGGCCCACCAGTTGCTGGTCGTGTTGTTCCCCTCCACCTGATGGGCTGCGGTCGCAGCGCCCCAGAGAAAGCCGTCAGGGAATGTGAGCACGAGTGCTCCTTTCGTCTTGCGATGGTCTTCGGTCAGCGTTCGGCGCGTGCCGGATTCGGCACGGCGTCGAGCAGCTGCACGGTGTATTCGTCCTCCGGATGCTGAAGCACCTGCGAGGTTTCGCCGCGTTCGACGACGCGGCCGCTGTTGAGCACGAGGATGTTCTCGGTGACGAGGCGCGCGCTGAGCAGATCGTGCGTGATGTAGAGCATGCTGATGCCCCATCTCTCACGCAGGTCCTCGAGCAGCGCGAGCACCCCGGCACGCAGCGACACGTCGAGCATCGACACGGGCTCGTCGGCGATCAAAACCTGCGGGTCGCTCGCGAGCGCCCGGGCGATGACGACGCGCTGGCGCTGGCCACCCGACAGCTGATGCGGCAGCTTGGCCGCGAACTGCTCGACAGGTGTCAGCCCCACGGTCTCGAGGAGCTCGAGCACGCGGGCCCTGGCCTCCTCACCGCGCAGGGGCGTGTAGTTGCGGATCGGTCGACTCAGCGCGTACTCCACCGTGTGCAGCGGGTTCAGCGCCGCGTACGGGTCCTGGAACACCATCTGCACGTCCTTGCGCAGGTCGCGCAGACCCGTGCGCCGCAGCGTCGCGACGTCGACGTCTCCGAAGCGCACGGTGCCCTCGGTCGGCTTCTCGACTCCGGTGATGAGCTTCGCGATCGTCGACTTGCCCGATCCTGAGGCGCCGACGAGAGCCAGCGCCTCGCCGGGTTCCAGCCGGAACGACACGTCGTCGACGGCGACGACCGGCCTCTCCCCGCGACGCGGCGCCGGGTAGCGCTTCGACACGCCCTCGACCACGATCGCGGCATCGGCCCGTCGGGTGTCGCGCTGCGACACCGTGGGGAGGGTCTCGGTGAGGTCGGTGCGCGAGTGCCCCTCGCGGCGCCGAGTGCCGAGGTCCACGAACCCGGGGATGGAGATCGACTCGGCCCTGGGGTCGGCGTAGTGGCTGAGCAGCATCCGCGTGTACTCGTCCTGCGGACGGCGCAGGATGTCGAGGCTCGGCGCGTCTTCGACGATCCGTCCCTCGTGCATCACCATCACGCGATCGGTCGCCTCGAGCACGATGCCCAGATCGTGGCTGATGAGGATCGCGGTGAAGTGCTCGGAGCGCTGCAGGTCCTTGATCGTGTCCATCACGGCGTGCTGCACGAGCACGTCGAGAGCCGTCGTCGGCTCGTCGAACACCATCAACTGCGGCTCGAGCGACAGAGCGAGCGCGATCGAGGCGCGCTGGCGCATGCCGCCGGAGAGCTCACCCGGGTAGCGCGAGAGCACCACGGGGTCGAGACCGACCTTGCCGACCAGCTCGCGCGCCCTGGCATCCCGGCTCTCCTTGGAGACGTGCCCGTGAGCCGCGAAGATGTCTCGGAAGTGGTTGCCGATCGTTCGGACCGGGTTCAGTGCGTTCATGCCGGACTGCAGCACCATCGCGAACCCGCCCTGGCGCTGACGACGTAGCTCCTCGGCGTTCAGCTCACGGATGTCGCGGCCGTCGAAGAGGATCCGCCCCTCACTGATCCGCGCCGGCGGTTTCTGCAGCCGTGTCAGCGCGAAGCCGAGAGTCGACTTGCCTGAACCCGACTCGCCGACGAGACCGACGAACTCGCCGCGGCGCAGCGTGAACGACACGTTCTCGACTGCGGTGACCGGCTTCGTGCCGGGCGAGGCGTACTCGACGGACAGACCCTGGACGTCCAGCAGCACGTCATCCGTGGGGGTGTTCGCTTCCATGGCGCTCATCGGCCCTTCCCCTCTCGCAGGCGCGGATTGGAGATGCCGTCCACGCCGAAGTTGATCAGTGTCAGGCTCAGAGCGAGCAGGGCGATGCAGAGTCCGGGAGCGAACAGCAGCAGCCACTGCCCGGTGAGCAGCGAGTTCGAGTTCTGCGCCCAGTAGAGCATGGTGCCCCAGCTGACGATGCTCGAGTCGCCGAGCCCGAGGAACTCGAGGCCCGCCTCGGCGAGGATCGCCGCGGTCGCCGCCCCGAAGAGCGTGCCCGCGATGATCGAGGTCATGTTCGGCAGGATCTCGCGGAACACGATGCGCGCCCGGCTGTCGCCCGAGAACTGCGCCGACGTGACGAAGTCGTTGCCCCGGAGCGACTGGGTCTGGCTGCGCAGCACACGCGCACCCCACGCCCAGCCGGTGACGACGATGACCGCGATGATCATCAGGATGCCGCCGTTCTGCAGGTAGGCGGCGATCACGATCATGAGCGGGAGCCCGGGGATCACGAGGAAGAGGTTGACGATGAAGCCGACCACCTCGCCCGCGAAACCGCGCATGTAGCCCCAGCTGAGGCCGATCAGCACCGCGACGATCGTCGAGAGGATGCCGGCGGCCATGCCGACAAGCAGGCTGATCTGCGAGCCGTAGATCAGCTGACTCAGGACGTCTTCGCCCGCGGCCGTCGTGCCGAGCCAGTGTGCGGTCGATGCATCGGCGTTGCGCTCGAACGTGTTGTCCTTCGGGCCGTAGGGCGCGAGCAGCGGTGCGAACACGGCGACGAGCACGAACAGCCCGAGGATGATGAGGCCGAGGCGAGCCTTGCCGTTGGACCAGAGGGTGCCCACCATCCGGGCGAACGAGCGCCACGGGCTGGGAGCCGCGATCCGGTCGGAGGGAACCTTGACATTCATGGTGGAGGTCATCGGCGGGTCCTTGGATCCAGCACGCCGTACAGGATGTCGACGAGGAAGTTGGCGATGAGCACGCTCACGGTGATCATCAGGAAGAGCGCCTGCATGAGCGGGTAGTCCTGCCCGATCACGGCGTTGAAGAGCAGATATCCGATACCCGGATAGCCGAAGACCTGCTCCACGAGGATCGATCCGCCGACCACGCCGCCGAGCGTGAGCCCGAAGCCGGTGAGGTTCGGCAGGATCGCGTTTCGTGCGGCGTAGCGGAGGGCGATCGTGCGACCGTGCAGCCCGTTCGCCTCGGCGAAGGTCACGTAGTCATCACCCAGCGTGTTGATCATCGCGTTGCGCATGCCGATGATCCATCCACCGAGCGACGTCAACAGGATCGTCACCGCCGGGAGGATCGCATGCTGCACGAGGTCGATGAAGAAGTCCCAGGTGAAGCCCGGCGTGGTGGTCGCCGAGTAGGCGCCGGTCGTCGGGAACCAGTGCAGCACGTACCCGAAGAAGAACAGCAGCAGCAGCGCCGTCCAGAAGTACGGGAAGGTGCTGAGGAATGATCCGGTCAGCGTCGGCAGCGAGTCCAGCCAGGTGCCGCGGCGCCAGGCGGCGGCGGTCCCGATCAGGGTGCCGATCACGAACGCGAGGATCGTGACGATGCCGACGAGGCCGATCGTGTACGGCAGCGCGGTCGAGACCATGCTCGACACCGTCTGAGGGTAGAACGTGTACGAGACACCGAAGTCGAGTCGGGCGACCTGACCGAGGTAGGCGACGTACTGGTCCCAGATCGAGCCGGTCGGCACGCCGAGCTGGGCCTCGATCGCTGCCCTCGTCGCATCCGAGACCGGACCGTTCTGCGAGAGCTTGGCGATCGCGGCGTCGGCCGGCGAGCCGGGCATGAGGCGCGGAAGGAAGAAGTTCAGCGTGATGGCGGCCCACAGCGTGAGCACGAACAGGCCGATCTTCTGGAGGACGTACTTCATCGGTCATCCTCCTTCACGCGCTCGAGCCGGGTGAAGATGCCCAGCGGCGCCGAGTCGTAGTTCTGCGGGATCATGTACGGGTCGTCCTCTGAGGGCCATCCGGTGAACTTGGAATCGTTGAACAGGCCCCAGATGCCGCCGTAGTAGAGGCCGATGACCGGCATCTCCTCGTAGACGATGGCCTGCAGCTCCTTCACGATCTCGGTCTGGCGCGCGGGGTCGACGGTCTCGCGGTATTCCTTGAGCAGCGCGTCGGCTTCGTCCGAGCGGTACCGCTCGAAGTTGTTCGCGGTGGGTTCGCCGGACCCGGACGGCACGTAGAACTCGCTCGAGAGCAGGTTGTTGTATGCCTGGTAGACGTCGCCGTTGCCCATGCCGCCGATGGCCATCTCGAAGTCGCCGTTGCTGATGGCGCTCTGGTAGCCGGCCGGCTGAGGGAGCTTGAGCGTCACCTTGACGCCGACCTTCGCCAGCTGGCTCTGCACGGTCTGCGCCGCGCGGGTCCAGTCGGAGAAGCCGTTGGCTGTGGTCAACGCGAACTCGAGCTGCTTTCCATCGGCCCCCACGAGCCGATCGCCGTCGAGCGTGTATCCCGCCTCGGCGAATGCGGCGAGTGCGGCATCCGTGTCCTGGGTGATCATGCCCCCATCGGGGATGCTCGGGTCGAGGAACTCCTCCTGGTTGGGAAGGACGAGCCCGGTCTGCCCTGCGGGCTCCATGTACCCCTCGGATGCGGTCTCGGCGATCTCCTCGCGATCGAGCGAGAGGGCGATTCCTCGGCGCACGTTCACGTCGTCGAACGGCGCGACCTCGAGGTTCGGCATCAGCGCGATCACGCCACCAGGCGGGAACCACCAGGCGTTGTCGTCGCTTGCAGCGCCCCACGTGCCCTCGACATCGGAGATGAACGAGTAGGCCCAGTCGTAGCCGCGTGTGACGGTGTCGAGCTGGGAGTTCGTGGACGGCAGGATGATGTGCTCGATCTCGATCTTGTCGGCCTGCCAGTAGTCGGGGTTCTTGTCCACCGAGTACTGCTGGTCGTTGTAGTTACCGAGCACGAACGGCCCGGTGCCGACCGGGTTCTCGTTGCGATAGGTGCCAGGATCCTTCACATCCGACCAGAGGTGCTCCGGCACGATCATGGTCTGACCGAGGATCGGCAGCGACGGCGCGTCATCGGTCTGCAGGTGCATGATGACGTCATCGCCGTCGACCTCGACGGTCTCGAGGTGCTGCCAGGCGCCCTTGATGTCGAGCGAGGGGTTGTCCTTGAGCAGCTGGAACGTGAACGCCACGTCATCGGGCGTCAGCTTCTCACCGTCGCTCCACTCGACGTCATCGCGGATCGTCATCACGATCGTGCGGGCGTCGGGCTGCGACCATTCGCTCGCCAGCCACGGGTTCTGGGTTCCGTCGAGCGGGTTCACCAGGATCAGCGGCTCGTAGATCCACCGCGACGCAGTGCGCGTGTTGGTCAGATACGGGTTGAAGTTCCGCGTGAAGAACGGGTTCCCCTTGTCCGCGTTGATGAGCATCGTGTCGTCGCCGATCGATGGATCGGGCTGCGAACTGATCTGGATGCTGCAACCGCTGAGCACGACGGCTGCTGCCGCCAGTCCCACGATCGCGGCTCTCCGCCAGCGCCGGAGCATGTGCGTCTTCGCCACACTGCCACCTCATGTCGTCTGTGTCATGAAGGGGGTCCCGGGGGTCGGGGCGCCCCACGGCCGAAGCCGCATGAGCGATTGTAAGCGCATACATTTTGCGACTGCAACCCCTTGACAATGCTGTCGGGCAGCGCCATCCCCCTCAGCGACAGGGATGGGAGCGGTGCCAAACTCGGACTATTCGGGACTGCCCCTCAATGAGCGCGCCATGCTCCGGAGCGCCCCGAACGCCGCTCGCTGCTCGGCATCCGTCATGCCCGCCAGCATCCTGAGGTCGACCGATCGCACCGCGGCCGTCGCCGCCGCCAGGCTCTGCCTCCCCTGCGGAGTCAGGGGCGCTGCGAGCTCTCACGGACGAGGATCTGCAGGGGCAGACGCACGGTCATCGGATCGGCATCCGGCTGCTCGAGCCGCCGTGCGAGCAACTGCACGGCGGCGCGACCGAGGTCGATCATCGGCTGGCGAACGGTCGTGAGCGTGGGGCGCGCGAGCGCGGCCGCCTCGAGCCCGTCGAAACCGGTGACCCTCACGTCGTCAGGCACGCGGATGCCGGCCGAACTGAACGCCTCGATCGCCCCGAGAGCCATCTGGTCGTTGGCCGCGACCAGCACGGACGGCGCTCCGTGGGCGATGAGCTGCTCGGCGGCGGCATGCCCCGAGGCGCGGGTGAAGTCGCCGCGAAGCACCGTCACATCGTCGATAGCGAGCCCCGCCTCGGCGACGGCGGTGGCGAAGCCGTCCCACCGCTGCGCGCCGTCGGGCGAGTCCTCCGGCCCGCCGAGGAAGGCGATCCTCCCGGGGTCGGCCTGTGCGAGCACGAGGCGGGTGAGCTCGGTCATGGCCTCGGCGTTGCTGACCGTCACATGGTCGTACCTGTCGCCCCGCGCGGGGCCAGAGAGCACGACCACCGGAATCCGCTGGGCGAGTCGAGCGAGCACGTCGTCCGGCACGCTCTGCGCCAGCACCATCAGCCCGTCGACCCGGCCCGCGATGTCGCGCACGGTCTCCCGGGTCGGATCGTCACGGCCGACGCCGATCATGAGCACGAAGCCCTGCTTCCACGCCTCGAGCTCGGCGCCGCGCAGCACCTCGTCGAGGAACAGCATGGTCGGATGCGGCGCGTCGGCATCCGCCGACGCCTGCTCGACCGTGAACGGCGGCGCGTCGGCCTGCTCGTCGGCGAGCACATCGAGCACCGGCGCGTCCTCCGATGCGTCGAAACCCGGGAAGTACAGCCCCAGCACGCCGGTGCGGCGTTCGGCCAACCCGCGCGCGCTGCCGCTGGGCACGTAGCCGAGCTCGGAGACCGTGTCGAGCACGCGCTCACGGGTGGCCGGGCGCACGGCATCCGGCTGACGCAGCACACGTGAGACCGTGGCGATCGAGACCCCGGCGCGCTCCGCGACGTCGTAGACGGTCGCCTTCTTGCTCACGCTCGGTCCTCCTCCGGTTGCGTGTGCACCAGGCTACCCGCCGAGCGAGTCACCGCCTGCGCGCTTCGCAAGGCCATGTGCGCCTGCGAAGGCCGAAAGCCGCGGATCCGGACTTGTGAAGCGCAATCGGACTTGCGGAGCGCTCGGCTACGAGTCGGATTCAGCGAACGGCGACGAGCGAGCCGTGGGGGCGGGCGCTGATCTCAGCGGGTTCGCGGCCGCGGGTCTCGGTCGACACGATCGTGAAGCCCGCATCGACGAGAAGGTCGGAGAGGGCATCGGCAGACCAGAAGTATGCCGGGGCGACCGCATGCGCGAAACGCTCGCGCGGTTCACCGTCGAAGAACCCGATCAGGATGCTGCTGCCAGGGGCGAGCACGCGACCGAACTCGGCGAGGATCTCAGGCAGGTCGGCCGGAGGTGTGTGGATCAGCGAGTACCAGGCGAGGATGCCGCCGAACGATCCACTGTCGAACGGCAGGTCGCGGAATGTCCCCACCTCGAAGGCGATGCCGGAGTGACGCATCCGCGCGGTCGCGATGAACTCGGCAGACAGGTCGATGCCGCGCGCATCACGACCTCCGCGCGACAGGAACTCCGTCCAGTGGCCCGGTCCGCATCCTGCGTCCAGCAGCGGCCCCCGGGTGCCGTCACGCCAGGCCGCTATGGCCGCCGCATCCCGAGCATCCATCTGCTCGATCGCCCCTGCCAGCGCGACGTACTCCGCCGCCCTCGAGTCGTAGGCAGCGCCGATGGCGGCGTCGGTCATCGACTGCGGGCCGCGAGCGCCGCCTGATACAGGTCGCGCGACGACAGGCCCGTGGCCGCGGCGACTTCGGCGCACGCCTCCTTGAGGCGTACTCCGGATGCCACCAGCCGCTGGACCTGAGCCAGCGCGTCTTCTGCCGAGGCCTCGCGGTGGGGCGCACCTTCGACCACGACGACGATCTCACCCTTGACCCCGGCGGTCGCCCACTCGACGAGCTCCGACGACGTGCCGCGACGCACCTCCTCGTAGAACTTGGTGAGCTCGCGGCAGACGGCGATGCGTCGGTCGCCGCCGAAAGCGGCCCCCATGTCGGCGAGCGACGAGGCGAGGCGCGCGGGCGATTCGAAGAAGATCATGGTGCGGGGCTCTGCGGCGAGCGCTCGCAGGGTCGACCGCCGTTCCCCGGGCTTTCGGGGCAGGAATCCCTCGAACGTGAAGCGGTCGGTCGGCAGCCCCGAGATCGAGAGCGCCATCAGCACCGCGCTCGGTCCGGGGATCGCCGTCACGGTCACGCCCAGCGCGACGGCCTCGGCGACGAGTCCGTAGCCGGGGTCGCTGATCGCCGGCATCCCGGCATCGCTGACGACGACGACGTCGGTCTCGACGGCGAGCGCGGCGAGCTCGGCGGCCTTCTGCTTCTCGTTGTGGTCGTGCAGGGCGATCAGTCGCGGCCGATTGGCGATCTGCAGCGCCTGCAACAGACGTCCGGTGGTGCGCGTGTCCTCCGCGACGACCACCTCGGCGTTCTCCAGCACCTCGACGAGGCGACGCGAGACATCCCCGAGGTTTCCGATCGGTGTTGCGGCGAGGATGATCACCCGCCCAGCTTAGGCGGCGACCACAGGCGGGTTGTCTAGGCTGGAGCGGTGACCGCGCCCGTGCCTCTGCTGCCTCCTCCCGAGGAGCGGCTGACGCGCTACGGCCAGCTGCGCGACCGCATCCTGCGAGACCCCGACTGGGGTCGGATGATGCGCTGGTTCGCGCCGCTCGTCGTCACCTCGCTGGCCGCGGTGCTGCGCCTGGTGAACCTCGGCCATCCGCACCAGCTCGCGTTCGACGAGACGTACTACGTCAAGGACGCGTGGTCGCTGTGGACCCTGGGTTACGAGGGCACGTGGGGCAAGGACGCCAACGAGGCTTTCATCACCCTGCAGCAGCTGCCGCTGTCGGACGTCGGCGCGTTCATCGTGCACCCGCCGCTGGGCAAATGGCTGATCGCACTCGGAATGGCCGTAGGCGGCCCCGACAATACCGTCGGATGGCGGATCGCGACAGCCCTGCTCGGCACCGCCACCGTACTGCTCGTGTATCTGGTCGCCCGGCGTCTGACCGGATCCATCGTCGTGGCGACGGTCGCCGGAACGCTGCTGGCGATCGACGGTCTCAGCATCGTGATGAGTCGCACCGCACTGCTCGACGGCCCCCTGACCTTCTTCCTGCTGCTCGGCGCGCTGTTCATCCTGTACGACCGCGACCGCGCGATCCCGCTGCTCGAGCGCCCTGACCCCGACTCCCCCGACCCGATGTGGGGGCCGGTGCTGTGGCGTCGCCCGTGGCTGATCGCTGCGGGCCTCGCTCTCGGCGCAGCCTGCGCCGTCAAGTGGTCGGGCCTCTACGCCCTCGCCGCCTTCGGGCTCTACGTGGTGGTGACGGACGCTCTCGCGAGGCGCCGCGCGGGCGTCGTGCTGTGGCCGACCGCCGCGGCGTTCCGCCAGGGCCCGGTGTCTTTCGTGCTGCTCGTGTTCCCCGCGCTCGGGGTGTACCTGGCCAGCTGGACCGGCTGGTTGGTGACCTCCGGCGGCTATGCACGCCAGAGCGACCCGAACCCCCTGATCGCCCTGTGGAACTACCACGAGGCGATCCTGAACTTCCATGTCGGCCTGGTCAAAGGCCACCCCTACGCGAGCCCCGCCTGGGAGTGGCCGCTGCTGCTGCGACCTACCGCGGTGTGGGTGGGCACGGACCCGGCGCCCTGCGGCGTCGATCACTGCATCGCCGTGATCTCGACGATCCCGAATCCGCTCATCTGGTACGCGGGAGTCGCGGCGGCCGTGTACCTGATCTACCGGCTCGTGCGGGGGTGGATCGATCGCCGGCCTGTCGGCGCGGCGTTCACGTTCCCGCTGGTCGGGCTGGCCGCGACCTACGTACCCTGGCTGCTGTTCCCCGAGCGCACGATCTTCCAGTTCTACACGGTCGCGATGGCGCCGTTCCTCGTGATCGGGCTCGCCGTCGTGCTGCGTCAGATCGCCGGGCGGCGGGAGGATCCCCTGCACCGGCGGCAGTCGGGCGAGCGTACGGTGATGATCTTCCTCGCCGTCGTGCTGCTGGTCTCCGCCTTCTTCTATCCCGTGTGGACCGGCATGAGCGTGCCCTACGACTTCTGGCTCCTGCACAACTGGATGCCGGGCTGGATCTGACGTCCCGGTCGACCTCAGTCGACCTCGCCCGCGACATGCTCGACCAGTGGCAGCACGCGGCCGGACAGATGCGTGCGCATCGCGATCGACGACGCCGTGCGCGAGACGCCCGGCACGAGTGCGACGCGGTCGAGCACCTCCTGCAGCTGCGTCGCGTCGCGCGCGGCCAGCCGCAGCTGCATGTCGCTGGCCCCGGTCACGGTGTGCATGTCGACGATCTCGGGCACCGCATCGGCGAGGGCTGCGGCGACCTCGTCATGACCGACCTTCTGGTCGATCTCGACGAGGCAGAACGCCACGACCCCGTAGCCGAAGCCGGCAGGGTCGACCCGCGGCACGATCGCCTCGATCACGCCGCCTTCGTGCAGACGGGCGAGACGGCTGGTCGCCGTGCCGCGGGCGATGCCGAGCCGGCGCGCACACTCCAGGATCGGCAGCTGCGGCGACTCTGTGAGCATCCGGATGAGCTCGGCGTCGAGGCGATCGATGCGCACGGTCAGTCCTCGACCACTCCCCCGCGTTCCCTGGCGACGCCAGGCCGCGAGACGTCGCGCGTCAGCCGGGCGACGATCAGCAGGACCGCGGTGAGGCCGATGGTCAGGAGCAGCTGCACGCGTGCGGCATCGTCGATCATCGTGAGCGCGACGACGCCGACGAGCAGCGCCAGGCACAGCCACGACAGCCAGGGGAAGCCCCACATGCGCATCGGCAGCCGCTCACCGTCACGGTCGGCTCTGCGGCGGAGGATGATCTGCGACACCGCGGTCGCGGTCCAGATGACCAGCAGCGTCGACCCGACGACGTTGAGGAGCGCCGGGAGCACCACGTCGGGGAACGCCCAGTTGAGGCCCACCGTGATGAAGCCGAATGCGACGGAGGCGAGGACGGCCACCACGGGGACGCCGTTGCGGGTGGTGCGCGTCGCCGCGAGAGGAGCGAGGCCCCGTTCGCCGAGCGAGTACGCCATGCGCGACGCTCCGTAGATGTTCGCGTTCATGGCCGACAGCAGCGCGATCACCACGATGAGATCCATCACGAGCCCGACGCCCGGCAGCTGCAGCGTGTCGAGCACGGCCGAGAAGGGGCCGTCCTTGACGGCCGGGTCGTTCCACGGCAGCACAGACACGATCACGAAGATCGAGCCGACGTAGAAGATCAGGATGCGCACGAGCACCTCGCGCACGATGCGGCGGATGTTGCGCGCGGGGTCGTCGGACTCGGCAGCCGCGATCGCGACCACCTCGGTGCCGCCGAACGCGAAGACCACGATCAGGAGAGCGGCCGCGACGCCCGTCATGCCGTTCGGGGCGAAGCCGCCGTTGTCGACGAGGTTGCCGATGCCGGTCGCCGCCACCCCGGGGATGAAGCCGACGATGGCGCACACGCCGACGACGAGGAACACGATGATCGCGGCGACCTTGATCGCGGCGAACCAGAACTCGAACGTGCCGTAGTTGCGCACCCCGAAGAGGTTCACCGCGGTCAGCGCCACCACGAAGACGAGCACCCACGCCCACGCGGGGATGCCGGGGACCCAGGCCGAGATGATGCCTCCGGCGCCCGTCGCCTCAGCCGCGATCACGACGACGAGCTGGATCCAGTAGAGCCAACCGACCGCGCTGCCGGCGCTGCGTCCCATCGCCTTCTGGGCATAAGAGCTGAACGCCCCGGAGCTCGGGCGTGCGGCGACCATCTCGGCGAGCATCGCCATGACCAGCACCACGATGCCGCCGGCGACGAGGTACGAGATGAGCACGGCAGGACCGGCGATGCTGATGGCCTGCCCCGAGCCCACGAAGAGACCGGCACCGATCGCACCGCCGAGCCCCATCATCGAGATCTGGCGACGGGTCAGTCCCGGGTGCAGGCCTTTGGTGGTGGTCGTGGTGGTGGGGACCTCGGTCATGCGCGTTCCTCCTGCGGAGCGGTCTGGGTGCGGAGCGCGGCCTGCACGCGGTCGATGTCTTCTCCCGAGCCCGAGGAGATGCGCACGCCCTCGCCGGGGAAGGCTCGCGTGATCACGCCGCCCTTGCGGAGCAGGAGCTCGAGTTCGTCGGTGCTGTCGCCGGCAGGCACCCACACGAAGTTCGCCTGCGATGCGACGGCCGGCCACCCCGCCGCGACGAGCAGCGAGTGCAGTCGATCACGCTGTACGACGACCTCGTCGATGCGCACGGCGAGCTCGTCCTCGGCGTCGAGCGACGCGATCGCTGCCGTCTGCGCGAGGTCGGTCACCCCGAACGGCACGGCGACCTTGCGCTGGTTCTCGGCGACCTCGACGGGCGCGAGCGCGTAGCCGATGCGCAGACCTGCGAGTCCGTAGGCCTTCGAGAAGGTGTGCAGCACCGCGACGTGGGGATGCCGGCGGAACAGCTCGATGCCCGCGCCGTGCGACTCGGTGCGGTCGAAGTGCACGTAGGCCTCGTCGATCACGACCAGCACATCGTGCGGCACCGCGGCGACGAAGGCCTCGAGCTCGGCGGTGCCGACGACCGTCCCGGTCGGGTTGTTCGGGTTGCAGACGAAGATCAGGCGCGTCCGGGGAGTGATCGCGGCGAGCATCGCGTCGAGGTCGTGCGCGTGGTCGCTGCGCAGCGGCACCGCGACCGGAGTCGCTCCGGCGATGCGCACCAGCGACGGGTAGGCCTCGAATGAGCGCCAGGCGAACATCACCTCGTCACCGTCGCCCGCGACCGCATGGATGAGCTGGGCGGCGAGCTCGACCGAACCCGCGCCCACGGTGACGATGGTCGGGTCGACGTCGTAGCGCTCGGCCAGGCGTGTGCGAAGCGCCGCGGCGCTCATGTCGGGATAGCGGTGGATCGTGGCGAGGCGCTGCTGCACGGCTTCGACGACCGACGGGAGGGGCGGGTGCGGCGACTCGTTGGACGAGAGCTTCGAGGCACCGGCGGGCGCGGAGCGCCCCTGGCGGTAGGCGGGCACGGCGTCGAGGCCGGCACGGGTGGGGAGGGGCATTCTCAGAGCATCCTTGCTGTGATCCAGCGGCACCCCTGGTGGCGGCGCCTGCTGTCGCGCAACACTAGACCGGAAATCGAAGGGTGGGCAATCGGTGCAGCATCCGGTGCGCAACGCGCGCAACCGGCGGGGTGCGATCCCCGAACCGCTGAGCAGACTGCACAGCCTACGCGGTGCGGCGGGCGGTCTACGATCGCAGCATGGGCAGCCCGTCAGGTTTCGAGTTCGCGGTGCGCGGTGACGACGCGGTCATCCGACATCACGGGGTCAGCGCTGCCGTGCTGCGCGGGGCGAGGGCGAGTGAGTTCCTCGCGGAGGTGGCGCAGGGCGATCCGCAGCTGCTGATGGCCCGCCTGACCGGGAACTACCGCCGCGGCAACGAGCGCACCGCACGGCAGCACCCGCGCAACGCGCGCTGACGACTCACCGTGCGGGGAGAAGGTCAGCGGGGTCGCTCACCGGGAGCCGACACACGAACGAGCGGCAGTCGAACGCCTGCTCGCCTCTGCTCCCGCTGCCGTCGAAACCATCCTTGCCCTCGAACAGCTCGAAGCCGGCGTCAGCGAATCTCCTCGCCTGCGCAGGCGTCACTATCACGATCACGTCGGCGTCCGCCGTGCGCGCTGCAGACGCGAGTGCGCCCTCCGGCGCCTCGGTGACGACCACGATCTGCCTCGGCGGATCGACGAGACCCGCCGCCACGCGCAGCAGGCTGCCGTGCGCGAACGGCTGCGACACGGCCTGAGCGGCATGTGCGCGCACCCGTTCGACGGCCGCCTCTCGATACCGGTCCCCCGCGCCGAACCGCCATGCCGAGAGCGCCGCGATCGCGACGGCCGCGGCATCCGACGGCAGATCTCCGTCGGTCTGGTCGGGCGACGCGGCGATCCCGTGTGCCGCGAGCAGCGGATCGCCGTCGAGCCCCTCGATCGCCGTGTCCAGCAGCTCACGCGCCTCGACGGCCCAGGCCGCTTCGCCGGTCGCCGCGGCGAGAGCGAACAGCCCCTCGGCCAGGAGCGCGACATCGGCCGTGGTCGCCACCGCACCCGAGGGGACACCGTCGAGGGACGCGCGGACGAGGGCTCCCGTCGAATCCCGATTGACCCGGAGCACGCACTCGGCGGCATCGACCGCGGCCTGCACCCACGAACTCTCCGCGAGCGCGGCCCCCGCCCGGGCGAGGGCGGTGATGGCCAGCCCGTTCCAGCCCGTGATGACCTTGCCGTCGACGGCCGGCGGCTCGAGCCCCGCCCGTTCCGACGCCGGCCGCAGGTAGTACCCGCCTTCGCTGCGCTGACCGTCGATCCACGACTCCGAATCCTGAGCGGCGCCGAAACCGCCGCCTTCGCGGCGCAGAGTGCCCACGAGGAACGCCGCGACACCCCGTGCGGTCGGCTCGTCCCCCGCATCCAGCGCGACGAGCAGCAGCTGAGCGTTGTCGGTCAGCATCCGCTCGTAGTGCGGCACGGTCCAGTCGCGCTGCGTCGCGTAGCGGAAGAAGCCGCCGTCGACGTCGCGCAGATCGGATGCCGACATCGCGGCGAGTGCCCGACCGGCCGCGGCCGCGGCATCCGGAGCCTCCCGCCGCACCAGCGGTGTCTGCAGCAGCCCCAGGGTCGTCGCCACCGGGAACTTCGGCGCACCGCCGAACCCGCCGAACAGCGTGTCCTCGCGCTGGGCGATGGTGCCGACGGCCGCGGCGAGGGCCGCAGCATCCGGCAGATCGGAGGGCGTCGATGACGCCGCTCTGGCGAGCGCCTCGGTCACCGCATCGGCCGACTCCTCGGCCTGCGCGCGGCGCAGAGTCCATGCCTCCTGCACCGCGGCGAGCACATCGCGGAAAGCGGGCATCGGCTGCCGTGCCTCAGGCGGCCAGTACGTGCCGGCGTAGAAGGTGCGTCCGCGGGGCGTCGTGAAGACCGTCAACGGCCAGCCGAGGTTCTGCGTGAACGCCGACGCTGCGGCCATGTAGGCGCCGTCGACGTCTGGGTGCTCCTCGCGATCGACCTTGATCGCCACGAAGTCGCGGTTGATCAGCGCAGCGGTCGCCGGGTCGGCGAACGATTCCCGAGCCATCACATGGCACCAGTGACAGGTCGAGTAGCCGATGGAGATCAGCAGCGGCACGTCGCGGCGCTGCGCTTCGGCGAAGGCCTCGGGCCCCCATGGGTACCAGTCGACGGGGTTGTCGGCGTGTGCCCGCAGGTAGGGGCTGAGCGTGTCGGCGAGCCTGTTGGTCATGGGCTCACGCTACGCCGATCAGGAGACGAGGAGCTGCTCCGCCGGCCGTGACGCCGCATAGCCGACGAGGGGCAATGCCCGTTCGGCCGCCAGGGCGATGCGCGAATGCAGCACGTCAGACGCGATCACGTAGCCGTCGAAGTCCGTGTCGCTGGCGTAGACGCCGAGCGGCAGGGTCAGCGCCTGGAAGAAGGCGAACAGCGGCCGCAGCTGGTGCTCGATGATCAGCGCGTGACGCTCGCCGCCGCCGGTCGCCGCGAGCAGCACCGGTTTGCCGACGAGCTCGTACTGACCGACGAAGTCGAACAGATGCTTGAACAGGCCCGTGAACGAGGCCCGATAGACGGGGCTGCCGACGATCAGCAGGTCTGCCGCCTCGATGGCCAGGAGCTTCTCTTCGACGTTCGCCGGAAGATGATCGCGGCGCAGTGCACCCGCGAGCGAAGGACCGATGTCGGTGAGCTCGATGACCTCGATCTCGACCTCGGCACGCTCGGCGACTGCCGCGGCGATCGCACGGACGAGCGCCGTGGTCTTGCTGGGCTCGTGCAGAGAGCCGGACACGGCGACGACGCGATAGGGAGCTGTCATGCCGTTGACGCTACTCACGACGACGCCCCGTGTCGCGAGGAGCGACACGGGGCGTCATCTGCTGAAGCGGGGCGTCTCAGTTCACGTCGTTCGGGTGCGAGCCGACGCGGCCCGAGCCGTCGAGCGGGTCGAGGGCGTCGATCGATGCGATCTCGGCATCAGTCAGCTCGAAGCCGAACACGTCGAGGTTCTCGCGCAGGCGCTCGGCACGCACCGACTTCGGGAAGACGATGAAGCCCTTCTGCAGGTGCCAGCGGAGCACTGCCTGCGCGGGGGTCACGCCGTGGGCGGCCGCGGCCTCGGCGATCGCGGGAGTGCCGAACAGGTCGTACTTGCCCTGTCCGAGCGGACCCCACGACTCGATGCGGATGCCGTGCTCAGTCGCCCAGGAGACGACGTCGCGCTGCTGATAGGCCGGGTGCAGCTCGATCTGGTTGACGGCGGGGGTCACGCCCGTCTCGGAGACCACGCGCTCGAGGTGCGGCACGAGGAAGTTCGAGACGCCGATGCTGCGCGTGAGACCGGCCTCTCGCAGCTCGATGAGCTTGGCGAAGGCGTGCACGTAGTCGTCCTTCGCGGGGGTCGGCCAGTGTACGAGGTACAGGTCGACCGCGTCGAGGCCGAGCTTCTCGAGGCTCTCGGCGATCGCCGCGTTCGGCTCGTCGTCGTGGTGACGGTCGTTCCAGAGCTTGGTGGTGATGAACAGCTCGTCGCGGGCGATGCCGGATGCGGCGATGGCCGCGCCGACACCCTCTTCGTTGCCGTAGATGGCTGCGGTGTCGATGTGGCGGTAGCCGATCTCGAGCGCCTCGCTCACGGCCCGCTCGGTCTCGTCGGCCGGAACCTTGAACACCCCGTAGCCGAGCTGCGGGATGGAGTGGCCGTCATTCAGTTCGAGTGCAGGAATCGTCATGATCCCACCCTACGACCCTGTGATGACAGGCGGCCGCCCCGGGACCGAAGCCATCTTCTGTGCGGCCCTGCCCACCAGCCGTTCGAGTGGGCCGCGACCGAACAGGATCGACCACAGGGTGGTGGCGAGGAGCAGGCAGATCGCCGTCGCCGCCCAGAAGGCATTGCTCGAGAAGAACCCGCCAGGACCCCCGATCAGGGCGACCGAGAGCACGTGCACGCTGTATGCCGTCAGCGGCATGGATCCGAGAGCGCCCAGAGGCAGCAGTGCCCATCGCAGCGGACGGCTGAGCAGCACGCACAGCGCGACGATGCACAGGGCGAAGCCGCCGGAGCCGAGGATCTCTGCCGTGCCGCCGGAGTGCGGATCGACTCCGAAGATCGCTCGGAGCACCGCCCCCAGCGGATCCGCAGCGGCGAGCGCATCCGGGTAGGTGCTCCATCCCGATGCCGCTCCCGAACCCGACGCCCACCCGCCCTTCGAGGACGAACCGGTGATCCCCGCGACCGCTCCGACGAGGCCGAGTCCGTAGCCGGTGATCATGAGGCCGACGCCCACGCCGAAGGTGATGGCGGCGGTCTCGAGCTTCTCGACGTGCAGACGCCCGAGGGCCATGCCCGCGAGCACGAAGGCGAGCCACGCGGTGATCGGATACGAGCCGTAGAGCACGAGGCTGATGCCGGCGCCGTAGGGGTTGAGGGTCAGAGCGGCGAGCAGCGCCAGCAGCGTCGGCGCCGCGAGCGCGAGGATGCCAGCGGTGATCAGCAGCTTCCACGGCTGCCACCGCAGGAACGGGATGACGGCGACGTAGAGCAGTCCGTACAGGGTGAGGATCACCGCGATCGGGGTGTTCAGCATCTCGAGCGCCAGTCCGATCACGAAGATCACCGCTCCGCGTCCGACGAGCTGCAGACGGATCGTCGGCATGCGCTCGGGGGCGAGCGGGGTGCTTCGCCCCGTCATCAGCGCGATCGAGATGCCCGCAAGCACCGCGAACAGGATCGATGAGCGTCCGTGCACGAGGTCCGTCCAGGTCGACAGGTCGAGCGGGTCGAACGCCTCGGTCTCGCCGATGTGCGCCCCTGCCATTCCGAGGATCGCGAGCCCTCTCGCGATGTCGAGACCGAGGATGCGGGGAGCCCGCCCGAACTCGTGGAACCACCGCGTTGCGGGAAGGGGCGTCGACACAGTGCTCACGGATGAATCGTACGATGGGAGTGCCATGTCGTCCCCCGTGATCATCTATCCTCCCGAGCTGCCCGTCAGCGCCGCCAAGGACGAGATCGCCGACGCCATCCGCGACAACCAGGTCGTCATCGTGGCCGGTGCCACGGGGTCGGGCAAGACCACCCAGCTGCCGAAGATCTGCCTCGACCTCGGCCGGGAGCGCATCGCGCACACCCAACCCCGCCGGCTCGCCGCCCGCACGATTGCCGAACGCGTGGCCGAGGAGCTGCAGGTCGAGCTCGGCACCCTCGTCGGCTACAAGGTGCGCTTCACCGACAAGGTGTCCGACGAGACACGCGTCGCGCTGATGACCGACGGCATCCTGCTGAACGAGATCCACCGCGATCGGCTGCTCCGCCGGTACGACACGATCATCATCGACGAGGCACACGAGCGCTCGCTCAACGTCGACTTCCTGCTCGGGTATCTCGTGCGCATCCTCCCGGAGCGCCCCGACCTCAAGGTCATCATCACGTCGGCGACGATCGACCCCGAGAGCTTCGCGAGGCACTTCGCCACACCACAGGGCGAGCCCGCACCGGTCATCGAGGTGTCCGGACGCACCTATCCTGTCGAGATCCGCTACCGCGCGCAGACGGAGGAGACCGAGGAGTCCGACGAGGTCACCGCGATCGTCGCGGCGCTGCGCGAGCTCGACAGGGAAGAGCCGGGCGACGTGCTGGTGTTCCTCCCCGGCGAAGCCGAGATCCGGGATGCGGCGGATGCCGTGCGCGGCGCGTATTCGAAGGACCGCTCCCCCACCGAAGTGCTGCCGCTCTACGGGCGCCTGTCGGCCGCCGAACAGCATCGGGTGTTCGAGAAGAGCCGGGTCGCCGGTGTGCGCCGCCGCGTGGTGCTCGCCACGAACGTCGCCGAGACGAGCCTCACGGTGCCGGGAATCCGCTACGTGATCGACACCGGCACCGCACGCATCTCGCGCTACAGCAGTCGCTCGAAGGTGCAGCGGCTGCCGATCGAGGCGATCTCGCAAGCCTCGGCGAACCAGCGCTCGGGCCGCGCAGGTCGCACGAGCGACGGCATCGCGATCCGCCTGTACAGCGAAGAGGACTTCGACAAGCGGGCGGAGTTCACCGAACCCGAGATCCTGCGCACCTCTCTCGCGTCGGTCATCCTGCAGATGCTGTCGCTCGGCTTCGGCGACATCACGGCGTTCCCGTTCCTCACCCCGCCCGATTCCCGCGGCGTGAAGGCGGCCGTCGATCTGCTCACCGAACTCGGCGCGGTGACCGGCAGCGGCGACTCTCCGCGCCTCACCCGCATCGGCCGCGACATCTCGCGGATCCCCATCGACCCCCGCTTCGCCCGCATGCTCATCGAGGCGGGGCGTACCGCATCGGGTTCGTCGAACGTCACGCGCGACGTGCTCGCGATCGTGGCGGGGATGTCGATCCAGGACGTGCGCGAACGTCCGTCGCAGGATGCCCCACAGAGCGTGCGCGACGAGGCGGACCGGATGCATGCGCGCTTCGCCGACCCGACGAGCGACTTCCTCTCGATCCTCAACCTCTGGAATCACCTCAGGGAGCAGCAGCGCGAGCTCGGCTCGAGCGCCTTCCGACGCCTCTGCCGCTCCGAGCACCTCAACTACGTCCGAGTGCGCGAGTGGTTCGACGTGCACCGCCAGCTGCGATCGCTCATCAGGGAGAAGGATGCCGGAGGCTCCGGCACCGCGGATCCGGATTCGATCCACCGCGCCCTGCTCGCAGGCCTCCTGTCGCAGATCGGCATCCTCGACGAGCGGAACACGCCCAGCCGCGGCCAGAGCAAGACCCCGCCGAAGGATGCGAAGCGCCGTCAGGCCGAGTATCGCGGCGCCCGCGGCATCCGCTTCTCGATCTTCCCCGGTTCGGCTCTGCGCAAGAAGAGCCCGCCGGCGGTCATGGCCGCCGAGATCGTCGAGACCTCCCGCACCTACGCACGCACTGTCGCGGCGATCGATCCGGCCTGGGCCGAGACCCTCGCGGGCGACCTCGCGAAGCGCCAGGTCACCGAGCCGCACTGGTCGAAGGATGCAGGGGCTGCCGTCGCGTACGAGAAGGTGACACTGTTCGGCGTCGAGATCATCCCACGCCGCCGTGTGCAGTTCGCCCGGATCGACCGCCCGGCCTCACGCGAGCTGTTCCTCCGGCACGCGCTGGTCGAGGGCGAATGGGACCCGATGCGCATCGACAAGCGCGTGAGCGCGTTCTGGCGCAGCAACGCCGAGTTGCGCAAGCGCCTCGAGAAGCTCGAGGAGAGGGAGCGCCGCCGCGACATCCTCGCGGGCGACGAGGCGGTCTTCCGCTTCTACGACGAGCGCATCCCGTCCGACGTCTTCGACGTGCGCTCGTTCGAGAAGTGGTGGCGCGAGCAGCTCGCCACCACTCCGAAGCTGCTCGTGATGCGCGAGGCCGACCTTCTCGACGACGACAGCCGCGCCGACCAGAACGAGTTCCCCACCAGGTGGACCCAGGGCGATCAGGTGCTCGGGCTCGCGTACCGCTTCGAACCGGGCGCTGCAGACGACGGTGTGAGCGTCGTGATCCCGCTCCCCCTGCTCGCGCAGATCGAGGATCGGGGCTTCGACTGGCAGGTGCCGGGGCTCCGAGCGGAACTCGTCACGGGTCTGCTGCGCGCCCTGCCGAAGGCGATCCGCCGTCACGTCGTCCCCGCGGCCGACTGGGCCGACAAGTTCGGCGCCGAACTCACGGGAGAAGGTCCGGAATCGCACGGAGGGCTGCCCGGCCGCACGCTCAAGGACGCACTCGCCCGCCTGATCCAGCCGCTCGCGAACCAGCTCGTCTCTGCGTCCGACTTCGAGGACGACCGGGTGCCTGCGCATCTGCGCATGAACTTCCGTGCCGTCGACGAGCGCGGGCGCGTCGCGGGATCGAACCGCGACCTCAGCGCGCTGCAGGCCGAGCTCGCCGATCGGGCGCGCAGCAGCGTGGCCCGATCGATCGCGGCGCCGCCCCGCCGCCCCGGCCCCTCGAAGGGACCGCAGCCCGCTGCCGTCGCCGCCTCGATCGAGAAGGACGGCCTCACCACCTGGATCTTCGGCGACCTGCCCGACGTGCTCGACACGCGCGTCGCCGGCGGTGTCGTCCGCGGCTACCCGGCGATCGTCGATCAGGGCAAGACCGTCTCGGTGCGTGTGGAGTCCACGGCCGATGCGGCGGTCGCGGCCACCCGTGCCGGCGTGCTGCGCCTCGTGCTGCTCGGCGTGCCCTCGCCGTCGTCCTACGTGCAGCAGCACCTCACGAGCCAGGAGAAGCTCGCACTCGCCGCGTCGCCGTACCAATCGGCCGCAGCGCTCATCGAGGACTGTCGCGCAGCCGTCGTGCAGAACCTGATCGACCGGGCGCACCCCGGCGGCATCATCCGCACCGAGGCCGAGTTCATGCGCGTGCGTGACACCGTGTCTGCTTCCCTCGTCGACGAGCTGTTCGCCTGCGTGTCACTCGTCGCCCGCATCCTCACCAAGACGCGTGATGTCGAGCGCGGCATCAAGTCGCAGAACTCACTCGCGCTGCTCGGCCCCCTCAACGACGTTCGCACGCAGCTCTCGGGCCTGCTGCACCCGGGGTTCGTCTCGTCGGCGGGCGTCGACCGGCTCGCTCACTTCCCGCGCTACCTCGACGGGATGCTCGACCGCCTGAAGACGCTGGCGAGCGAACCCGGCAAGGACCGCACCCGCATGAGCGAGTTCGAGCGTATGGCGAAGGTGTTCGAGGATGCCGGGGGCACGATCCCGCTCGCTCCGGATGCACCACCCGCGCTCGTCGAGACGCGCTGGCTGCTCGAGGAGTATCGCGTGAGCGTGTTCGCGCAGCGTCTCGGCACTGCTCAGCCGGTCTCCCCGCAGCGCATCATGAAGGTGCTGTCCGCACGGGGGTAGCCTGAAGGCATGGCTCGCGCGATCGTCTACACAGAGTTCGGTTCCCCTGACGTGCTGCATCTGATCGAGACCCCCGATCCGATCGCCCTGAGCGGCGAGGCGGTGGTGCGCATCGAAGCCGCAGGCGTCAACCCGATCGATGCGAAGCTCCGCTCGGCCAAGCGCCCGTCGCCGCCCATCACCGAACCGCGCGGCGTGGGCTTCGACGGCGCCGGTGTGATCGAATCCCTCGGCGACGACGTCGATGCCTTCGCCGTCGGCGACCGCGTGGCGATCCGCGACACGGTCGGCACCTACTCGAGCCTGCTCGCCGTGTCGGTCGACAAGCTCGTCGCCCTCCCCGATTCGGTCACGGCTGCGGAGGGCGCGGGCATCGGCATCCCCGCGGGAACGGCGTACCAGGCGCTTCGCTCGCTCGGCGTCACGAAGGGCGACGTGCTGCTCGTGCACGGCGGCTCCGGATCGGTCGGGCAGGCGGCCGTGCAGTTCGCCGTCGCCTGGGGCGCCACCGTGGTCGCCACCGCCAGCCCCGCCCGCCACGATCAGCTGCGTGAACTCGGTGCGATCCCGGTCGCCTACGGCGAGGGGCTGCTCGAGCGCGTGCGCGAGGCGGCTCCTGGCGACGTCACCGTCGCTCTCGACTGCGCAGGCACCGACGAGGCCATCGACACGTCGCTCGCCCTGGTCGCCGACCGCGACCGCATCGCGACGATCGTTCGCGGTCCCGACGCCGCATCGTTCGGCATCCGTGCTTTCTCGGGCGGCTCCCCCGTGCCGCTGACCGATCAGGAGCTCGCGTGGCGAGCCGAAGCCCTCCAGGCGACCGTCGAGCTGCTCGCGGCGGGTGACTTCACGATCGAGCTCGGTCCCGAGCTCCCTCTCGCCGAAGCCGCGCAGTCACATGAGCTCATGGAGTCCGGAGCCGCCTCGGGGAAGATCGTCCTGATCCCGTAGAGCTTCAGGACCAGACTCGAGCGGCCGTCGAGGCGGTGGCCATCGAGATGGAGTTCGCGGTGATCAGCCGGCGCGTGGCCTCCGCCAGCAGCGCCTTCATGCTCGCGATCGACACGGACCACTCCCGTTGTGCCTGGTCGTGGGCTCGTTGTGCCTGCCCGTCCCACCCGGACTTCAGCCGTGCGACCTCAGAATCGAGGGTGTCGAGTTCCTGCTCGAACGCCTTCACGGTGAGCGCGAGCCGCGCGACAGTCTCGGCGACTGCGTCATGTCGGACCGAGACCCTCATCGCAGTTCCGAAAGGTCCTGTGTGAGGTCGAGCTCGCGCAGGACATAGGGCTGTGAGACGGCTTCGGTGAGGTAGAACATGTAGAAGACCGCCGCTGCTTCCTCGGCCGTGAAGACCTCATTCGAGAACACTCGCACCGCGCGTGTGTCGCTCATCGGGATGAGGGTGGTGGTGCCGTGTGCCGACTCGGGCCTGCCGACCGTATACAGATGGTGCTCCCCGTCGGGGCCGGGAAGTCGCACCTCCACCGTCATCGCTTCAGCCGAGCCCGCGGCCTGCATGAAGGAACCGTTCGCGGGTTCGAGGTAGCCGTCGGCCCTTGTGGGGTCAGCGCCCCGCCAGATCGAGTACGTGTAGTCCGTGTGAGCGTCCAGCCACTCCAGCGTGCGTTGGAGTCGCTCCGGGATCGTGAGATGCTCATCCGCCAGCCAGCCGATTCGGCCGTCGTTCGCGGCCTGGACGAAGGGTCCATAGAGAGTCATCGTTCCTCCGAGAGTTCGTTCGAGAGATCCAGCTCGCGAAGCACATACGGCTGCGAGACGGCATCGGTCAGGTAGTACGTGTAGAAGATCACTGCGGCTTCGTCGGCGGTGAAGACCTCGTTGGAGAAGACTCGGACCGCGCGGTCTTGGCTGATGGGAATGAGGGTGGTCGTGCCGTCTGCGGGCTCCGGCCGTCCGACCGTGTACAGGTGCGACTCACCGTCGGGGCCGGGGAGCCGCACTTCGACGGTCATCGCGTCGGCTGAGCCTCCGGCCTGCATGAAGGAGTCGCCGACGTCAGCGGGAGTGACGAATCCCTTGCCGGGGTCGGTCGCCCTCCAGATGATGTACGTGAGCTTCTCAACGCCGTCCAGATTGCTCAGCATGAGCCGCAGCTGATCCGAGATCGGGCGATACCCATCTGTGACGAATCCCCACAGGCCAGACGGACTCTTCTCGCCATGCGTCTCTCGAATACTCACGGTACGAACCTCGTCTCTACACGGGTGACGACGATGTCCTCGCCATCGAGCTTCCCGCGGGCGGGAGTGCCATTCCTCACCGCTTGATCGAACTGCCATTGCGTGTTGCTGGGTCCGTATCGATCGACCGCGCTGCCCGACTTGACTTCGATACCAGTGTAGGTATTCGTCCCGTCGTTGTTCTTCACCAGGCCGTCGTACTTTCGACCGTTCTGCGGGGAGTTCTCATAGTCAACCTTGATTTTGGTCCGGATCACATCCGCGTCGTTTTCCCTCGCGAACTTATCCAGCTCGGCCTTCTCTTTCACATCCCAGAGCTTGACCTCCTGCCCTTGGGCGAAGGTACCGGCTTCGTCTCGCCCGTCGCCGCGGTCGATGCCACGGGTGCTTTGCGATTCGTTGAACCAGCGCCCGGCGGCGTCGCCCATCATCGTCGCGCCTGCACCTGCCACTCCTACTCCGGCGACGACGAGGGCGGGAGAACCGGCCAGGGCACCGACGCCGGTGACGGTGATGGCCCCGCCTCCGGCCGCTAGAGCGGCACCGCCGAGGAACGTCGCAGCGCCGCCGAGGAGCTCGAGGATAATGTCCGGGTGTTCCCAGAGCGTCTGGGCCGAGATCGCGAGCATGTCCATGGTCGCCTGGAACGGCTGGACGACGGCGAGGGTGAAGACCACCTCGGTCATCGCGTGCTGTGTCTGCCTGGCGGCCTCCGCGTCGGTCAACGGCATGCGAGCCGCAGCCGCGGCCTCGTCCACACGGATCGCGCAGTCCCGCGCATAGACCTCGAGAGTCGCCCGGGCGGTGAACAGAACCTCACGCGCCTGCTCGTGCGCAGGACCTGCCGGGTCGACGAAGGGCACGTCGGCCTCGGGATGCCGCAGCCCCTGCCCGACGCGCAGCTCCCGCACGTGCGCGCGATGCGCGGTCAGCGCCGCAGCAGCCTGCTGCTCTGCCTCGTTCCACAGAGTGATGGCACGGTCGGCCTCGTCCTGAGCCCACTGCAACGCGTCGGCCCACGTGAACAGTGCGCAGGCCCCCGCCCGGAGCCACTCGCTCGCACGCTTCCAGTGCAGAAGCTGGCGCTCGAACCGTTCGAGATAGGCGTCATAGGCGGCGCCTTTCCACGTGCCGTCGTCGTCCAACGTGGCGAGGTCATCGCGCACCCGGGTCGCCTCTGTGCTGCGCGCCTTCCACGCTTCCGCGGCTGCGCGCACGTCGGACACCGCACCCGGCACGAGATCGGTCGCGGACTGGGACTGCCCCAGCTCCATCAGTCGTCCCAGATCAGCGCGTCGACCTCGGCCTTCGCCGCATCGGTGCCCTCATCGAAGACCCGTGCGGTCGTGCCCAACCTGTCCGCGAAATCGTCGGTGTCGGTCACGCGAGCAGACAGCCCGACGGACCACGCGGTGCTGAAACCTGCCGCCGCCGCGACCACCCACTCGTGCCCGGCATCACCGGGCTTCATCACCTCCGAAGGACCCAGCACGCCGACGATGCGCCGCGCCTTGGACGCCATCGCCCTCAACACGTCGGTGTCGACGTCGTAGAACGTTCCGCCCCCAGTCGTCATGCGTCGACGCTAGCAAGCTATACGTCGTCATATGACTACTATGCGCAGTATGCCGATACTCTCGCGCAAACCATCAGCCCCCTCCGGCCGCGGGACGGCAGAAGGGGGCTGGCGCAGAATTCGCGCGGGTCTAGACAGGAGCGACCGGGCGGCCGATCGAGAGCATCAGGCGGTTCGCCCAGTTGAAGAACGCCGCACCGTGGATCACGTCGGCCACTTCGAGGTCGTCGAGTCCCGCGGCGCGCAGACGGGCGACCTCGGCAGGCCCGAAGGCACTCGGGGTGTCGGTCAGGGCGACGGAAGCGGCGACCACAGCGTTCCACCGCTCGCCGAGGTCGGCATCCACTCCCTCATCGAGCAGGCGGTCGACGTCGTCGACCCGCTTGCTGTGGTGCGCCGCGAAGCGCGCGTGCACCGACGCACAGAACACGCAGCCGTTGCGGCGTGACGCAGCGGTCGCCGAGAGCTCGCGCTCGGCACGCGGAAGCCCCTCCTTGGCGTTGTAGAAAATGTCCCTATCGACGAGCGTGCGCGCCTTGAGCACCTCGGGGTCGCGCGCCAGCAGCCGGAAGTAGTCGTTCTTCGCGCGCGAGGCGTCGACGAGCCCGTCGTAATGGCGCTCGGTCAGCTCCGCCTCAGCAAGAGGGGGAAGATGAGGCGTCCAGCCGACCTCGGCGCGGGTGAAGGCCTCGGGGTGCGGTGAATCGTCGTGCAGACGCTCGGTCATGCTGCCTCCTCCTCGGAGTCGGATGCCGCGGCGATGCCGGCGGCTGCGAGAACCCTCAGGCCGGTGACGACGCGCTGCTGGAACGCGAGGAACGAGACGAGCTGCGAGAGGGTGACGATGCCGTCGGTCGACCACCCCGCATCCACCAGTCGCTGAATGTCGGCGGCTGCGGATTCGCGCGGACGGAACACGAGCAGGTGCGTGTGCGCGAGGGCGGCGGCGAGACGCTCGCCGAGCACCTCCGCGACCTCGGGCGACGGCGTGTAGCGCTCGCCCTCGGTGTTCTCGTCCTGCAGGCCCGCTTCGGTGTACGAGCCGAAGGGTCCGGACACCGCGGCGTCCGTCGCCTCGGCGATCACGACGGTCGCGCGCTGCGGATCCACCGCCAAGGCCCGGTCTGCGTAGAACGTGCCCGTCGCGTCCGTGTCGCCGGCGAGGCGCGTGGCGAATGCGGCGATCAGCTCGCGCTCGGCCTGCGACACCTCCTCCGTCGACACCGGCGCGAAGAGCGCGTCGAAGCTCGCCTGCAGCTGCTCCCTGGTGACGGGGCGACGACGCCGCAGAGCATCCAGCTCGGGCGTCACCCCTACGATCTGATCGACGATGTCGGTGGTCATGCCTTCTCCTTGATGGTGTCGGTGAGGGTGTAGCCGAGGGCCGGGGCAACCTGCTCGGCGAAGAGCTCGATCGAGCGCAGCACGTGTTCGTGCGGCGCGTCGACGGAGTGCACCTGGAACGCCACCTCGGTGGCCCTCGCCAGGGTCGCGTCGGCGGCGAGCGATTCGGCGACCTGCTCGGGGGTGCCGAGATGGGTGTCGAGTGCGACTATCAGCTCGCCGAGGTCGTCGCCGGGGATCGTCTGCCCCTGACGTCGGAATCCCTCGGCGGCACGGCGCAGTCCGACCTCCGCGAAGCGCAGTGCCTCGGCCCGGTCGTCCGCGACGAACACGGTGCGCGAGGCGGTCACACGAGGGGCGACGCCATCGGGCAGCGCCTCGAGGTACGCGTCGATGATGGGATCCTGCAGCGCCGAGAGCGGTGCGTGCAGAGCATCCGTCGACCGCGGCTGGGTGCGGGAGAGCAGCAGGCCGTGCCCGTGGATGCCGGCCCGATGGCCGCCCGGTGCCGAGAACGTCGCCTGCCAGATGCGGTCGGCGAGCGTGCCGGCATCCGGATAGAGGGTGTTCTCGGCGCCGATGTCGCGCCCCGAGAGCGCGTCGAGCAGCAGGTGGAGCTTGCGGTCGTAGGTCGGCGCCTTGTCGCGCACGTCCTCGCCGAACGGGCCGAACGACGAGGGTGTGCCGCCGCTGCCCAGACCCAGGTCGATGCGTCCGTCTGCGAGAAGGTCGGCGACGACCGCATCCTCGGCGACGCGCACCGCATCCTCCAGCGGCAGCGTGATCACGCCGGTGCCGAGGCGGATGTGTGACGTCTGCGCCGCGACATGGGCGAGGAACACGAGAGGGGACGGGAGGCCACCCTCGGCCGCACGGAAGTGATGCTGGGCGACCCAGGCGCGTCCGACGCCGTATCGCTCGGCGTGCCGGATCTGCTCTCCGGCCAGCGCGTACCGCTCGGCGGGTGCCGCGTCGTCGAGCAGTCGCGTGAAGAAGGCGATCGTGGGTGCGGTCATGAGGGCTGCTCCGTTCGTCCGGGGACGGCTGCGAGCAGCTCCCTGGTGTATTCATGCTGCGGGGCGTGGAAGAGCTCCTCGGTGTTGCCCTCCTCGACGATGCGGCCGCGGCGCATGACCGAGACCGTGTGGCTGATCCTGCGCACGACCGCGAGATCGTGCGAGATGAACAGGTAGGTCAGACCGAGCTCTGCCTGCAGCGAGGTGAGCAGTTCGAGGATGCGGGCCTGCACCGTCACATCGAGGGCCGAGACCGCCTCGTCGAGCACGACGATCTCGGGGTCGATCGCCAGCGCCCTGGCGATCGCCACACGCTGGCGCTGACCGCCCGAGAGTTCGCGAGGGGTGCGCGTGGCGACGTCGCTCGCCAACGACACCCGGTCGATCAGCGCGAGCGCCCTGTCCTTGCGCTCGGCACGCGAGCCGACGCCGAAGTTCTGCAGCGGCTCGGAGATGATGTCGACGATCTGCTGCCGCGGGTCCAGGGACGCGAACGGGTTCTGGTAGACCAGCTGGATGCGGCGGCGCAGCGCCCGCAGCTTCTGACCCGACAGCCCGGTCACGTCTTCGCCGTCGATCTCGATGGCCCCGGCGTCCGGCTGGTGGAACCGCGTGATCAGACGCGCGGTGGTGGTCTTGCCCGACCCTGACTCCCCCACCAGCGCGTGCGTCGTACCCCGGCGGACGCGGAACGAGACGTCGTCGACTGCACGGAAACGCTCGCGCCCGGCGACCCTGAACTCCTTGACGAGGTCTGTGGCGGTGATCGCGAACGGGTTCTCGGCGGCCACTGCCGCCGCATCTCGCAGGAACGGCGGAGCCTCGGGCCTGCGGAATCCCGTGATGAACGCCGGCGCGTCGGCGAGCAGCTGCTTCGTGTACGCGTCCGACGGCGCCGCGAGAACGGTCTCGCTCGCCCCCTGCTCGACGATGCGTCCGTCTTTGAGCACGACCAGGCGCTGCGCACGGTCTGCGGCGACACCGAGGTCATGGGTGACCAGCAGGATGCTCGTCCCCTCGTCGCGGCGCAGTTCGTCGAGCAGGTCGAGCACCTTTCGCTGCACCGTGGCATCCAGCGCGCTGGTCGGCTCGTCGGCGATCAGCAGTCGGGGTCGCAGCGCGATCGCCGATGCGATGAGCACCCGCTGCCGCATGCCGCCGGAGAGCTCGTGCGGATACTGGCGCACGCGCAGATCGGGGTCGTCGATGCCGACGCGATCGAGCAGCTCGATCACCCGTGCCCGACGCGCACGACGGTCGCGGTGCCCGTGCAGCTTCAGCACCTCCTCGACCTGAGCGCCGATCGGGCGCACGGGGTCGAGCGACGTCACCGGGTCCTGCGGGACGAGACCGATCTCGGGCCCGCGGATGCTCCGCAGCGAGCGATCCGTCCACCCCGAGATGTCGAGGTCGCCGAGGCGCACGGTGCCGCCCTCGACCCGACCGCCGGCGGGCAGCAGGCCGAGCAGCGCGTGCGCGGTCGTGGACTTGCCCGAGCCGGACTCCCCCACGAGCGCCAGTGCCTCACCCTCGGCGATCTCGAACGACACTCCGTGCACGACCTCGCGCTGACCGGTGCGTGTGGCGTACGAGACTCTGAGGTCGTCGACGGCGAAAACGGTCATCGCGAGTTCCTTCCGATGCGGTGCGAGATGCGGTTGGCACTGAGCACGACCGCGACCACGACAAGACCGGGCAGTGCTGTCAGCCACCAGGCGGTGGCCGTGTAGTTGCGGCCCTCCGCGATGAGCAGGCCCCACTCCGGAGTGGGCGGCGGAGCGCCGTAACCGAGGAACCCCAGCGTCGAGATCGCCAGGATCGCGGTGCCGAACTGCAGCGCCGCGAGCGCGACGATGGGCGTGAGCGAGTTCGGGAGCACGTGGCGACGGAGGACGGTGAGGAAGGTCCCGCCGCTGCCGTATGCCGCCTCGACGTACTCGCTGCGCCGCACGCGTGCGACCTCCGACCTCATCAGACGGGCGAAGGCGGCCACGCTGCCGAGGCCCACCGCGATCGCCGCGTTCACGGTTCCGAACCCGAGCAGGATGATGACCGACAGCGACAGCAGCAGACCGGGGATGGCGAGCAGCACGTCGACCACGCGCATCAGGATGTCGTCGACGACGCCTCCGATCGCGCCGGCGACCGCTCCGAGGAGGGTGCCGAGCGCGAGGCCGACCGTGACGGCGATGAGAGCGCCGGAGAGCGAGTGCACCGCGCCGTGGACGACGCGACCGAACAGATCGCGGCCGAGGGTGTCGGTGCCGAAGAGGTGTGCAGCGCTCGGCGGCAGCAGCTTGTCGGCGGGGGTCCCGGTGAGCGGATCGCCGGGCGCGAACGCCCCGGGGATCAGCGCCCAGAGCACTGCGAGCGCGACGACGACGATCGCGAGGTAGAGACCCCAGGGCCGGGAACGCAGACCGCGGGCCCGCCTGCTCGGGGCGGATGCGGCGGCATCCTGCTCCGGGGGCTCGACAGCGGGATCGGTCGATGCGGCGATGGCGGCGACGGTCATGCCGAGACTCCTGCCTTCGAGAGGGCGCGCTGGCGGGGATCGATCAGCGGGGTGACGAGGTCGACGGCGAAGCTGATGAGGACGAAGCCGAGGGCGGACAGCAGCACCACACCCTGCAGCACGGGGATGTCCTGATTCGACACCGCCTGCTCGGTGAGCCGGCCGATGCCGGTGCGGCCGAACACGGTCTCCGTGACGACCGCGCCGCCGACCAGCTCGCCGAACAGCACACCGGCGATCGTCAGTGTGGGCAGCGCGGCATTGCGCGCGACCGAGCGGGTGAGAACCCATGCCGGCGGCGCACCCTTGGCCCGGACGACCGTGATGAAGGGCTGCGCCTGCACCTGATCGATCGCCCGCACCAGCACCTGTGCGAGCGGTGCCGAGATGGGCACGGCCAGAGTGAGCACGGGCAGGATGAGCCCCGCGACCGGGTCGGCGCCGACGATCGGCACCCAGCCGAGGCCGAAGGAGAAGACCTGGATCAGCAGGATGCCGAGCCAGAACACCGGCACGGCGACGAACAGACCCGGTACCTGCCGGATGCCGTTGCGCAACCATGCGAACCGGGCGAGAGAGGAGAGCCCTGCGACGAGCACCGCGATCAGCAGCGCCACCACGAGTCCGAGCGACGCCAGCAGCAGGGTCGACGGCAGCGCCTCGGCGAGCATGGTCAGCACCGGGGTGCCGAACTGCGTCGAGTATCCGAAGTCGCCCGCCGCGAACCCGAGCCCCGCGTGCACGTACTGCTGCCACCAGGGCAGGTCGGTGCCGTATGTGGCGCGGATCCCGTCGAGCTGTTCCGGCGACAGCCCGAGGCTGGGGTCGGAGAACTTGATCAGGATCGCATCGCCCGGCAGCATCTGCAGCAGGAAGAAGGTGGCCGTGAAGGCCGCGATCAGAACGATCGCGGCCTGCCCGGCTCGTCGGAGGACGAAGCTCATCAGTGCACCGAGTCAGTCAGGCTCAGTGCTCGGCGAGCCAGACGCCCGCGAAGGTGGGGCGACCGACCGACTCGAAGTCCACACCGTGCACGTAGGTGGCGGCGCCGTAGACCTGCGGCTCCTCGAACAGCGGGATGACGTACGCCTGCTCGGCGATGTAGTCCTGCACGGCCTGCGAGGCCTCGACCCGCTTCTCGGTGTCGGGCTCGGAGGCCACGGCGTCGAGCAGCGCATCGAGCTCGGCGTCGTTCGAGATCAGCGCGTCACGGTTCTTCGTGTAGTACTGGCTCTTGATCACGTCGAAGTCCGCGCGGCCGACCATCGAGTGGTAGAAGCCGGTCTTGAGCGGGTCGCGGGTGTCTGCCGCGTAGGAGCCGGCGTCGGCCGGCTTCACCGTGAGCTCGACGCCCACCTTGGCGAGCTGCTGGGCGACGAGCTCGAGGGTCTGCTTCGAGAGCGGCTGCGGGGCGGCCTCGTAGACGGTGATGGACAGCCGCTCGCCGTCCTTCTCGCGGATGCCGTCGGAACCGGGCTCCCAGCCGGCCTCGTCGAGCAGCTTCTCGGCCTTGTCGGGGTCGTAGGCGTAGTGCTCCGACTCGTCCTTATAGCCGAGGGCCTCCTGCGACAGCACCGACGTCGCGACCGGGTAGTTCTCGGTGAACAGGGTGTCGACGACCTCCTGCGCATCCACAGCGGCGACCAGCGCCTGGCGGACCCGGATGTCGGTGAGCAGCGGGTTCTCGGGGCGCAGCGAGATGGAGTTGTTCACTCCGCGGGTCTGCGGCGCATAGAGGGTGAAGCCGGAGCTCTCGACGCGGTCCTCGTCGAAGGCCTGCACGTAGCGCACGTAGTCGGCCTGACCTGCGAGCAGCGAGCCGATGCGCACGGAGTCCTCGGGGGTCACGAGCACGTGCACGGCGTCGAGGTACGGACGACCCTGGTTCTCGGCGCTCTCCGGAGCCCAGGCGTAGTCCTCGCGGGCGGTCAGGGTGAACTCGGTGCCGAGCTTCTCGTCGGTGACGGTGAAGGGCCCCGCGCCGATGATCGCCTCGGCGTTGCCCGCGCCGAAGTCCTCGATCGTGCCGTCGAGGGTGTCGGGTGAGAGGAGTCCGGAGTTGATCGTCGACGTCGCCTGCAGGAAGCCGGGGGCGGGAGCTGCGAAGCGGAACGTGACGGTGTCCTCGTCGACGACCTCGCTGGAGGCGTAGTTGTTGATCGCCTCCGAGACGGTCAGGCCGCGCTCGGCGTCGCCGAGACCGTAGGTGTCGAAGTTCTTCGCGACCGCGGCGGCATCCAGCGGCGTGCCATCGGAGAACGTGACATCCGGCTTCAAGTTGAAGGTGTACTCGGTGGCGTCGTCGTTCACCGTCCAGTCGGATGCGATCCACGGCTCGATCTCGAGCGAGTCGGGGTTCTGCCAGGTGAGGCGCGCGGTGATGTTGTTGACCACACCGCCATTCGGGTAGAAGCCCGCCTGCGGCGGGTACAGGTTCGTGAACGTCTGGTGCTCCAGGTACGTCAGAGTGCCCCCGGTGATGGGATCGCCGGCCGCGGCCGACGTGTCGGACGGAGCGGGCGACGATGCGCAGGAGGCGAGGCCCGCTGCGAGGACGAGCGGGAGCGCGACGGCTGCTGCGCGGATGAGACGGCGGGTCATGCGGGTCCTCCTGAGAAAGGATGCTGAGGTTCGTGGTGTGCGGGTGAAGGTCACGCTAGGGACTCCGGGCCCCGGGTCGCGAATGGAGTCGTCATGCGCGGACGTGACCTGTCACGAGGCGTCATGCCCGGTCACCCGGCGCAACGCGGCGTAACGGATGAGGCGGTTCAGAGTGCGGCGAGGGATGATGCGGCGCCGTCTCGGGTGCCGACCCCGAGTCGCTCTCTGAGCGTCGGTCTGGCGCCGTCATCGGCTCGGCCGAGGAGTCCCCGCCGACGCAGCTCGGGAGCGGCCAGTCGGGTGAAGGCCTCGAACTGCGCCGGCTGGAACGCCGAGAGCACGTTGAATCCGTCGGCCGCACCCTCGTCGCGCCAGGCCTCGAAGTGGTCTGCGATCGTCGAGGCGTCGCCGACGACGAAGGCGGCGGGCACCGCGTGCGCGGCGACCAGATGACGCCAGGTCAGCGAACCGCCGGCTCCCCGCCCCGCGACGCGTACGCCGGCGATTCGGGCGAGCCTGTCGAGCAGTGCCGCGCCGGCATCGCCCAGCCGAGACGCGTCGTCCGCGGACACGGCCTGATCGAGGCCTGCCACGCGCAGCGGATCGTCCGCAGCAACCCCGAGCGCGTCGGCGAGCGCCGCGACGGACCGGTTCTGCGGGAATGCGGTGCGCGCTGGCTGATGCCCCTCCGCGAGAGGCACGAGAGCGAGCAGGCGCTCGACGATGCGATGGGCTGCGGCGTCTGAGTCCGCGACGACGGGCAGCACCGGAGCGATCACCTTCAGCGTGTCGGGCGAGCGCCCGGCGGCTGCCGCGATCTCGCGCAGGTCGCGACGGGTGGCGATCGCATCCGCGATGTTCGGGGCGGCGATCAGCGCCAGGTCGGCCTCGGTCGCCGCGAGCGCACGAGAGCGCGGAGAAGTGCCCGCGTGCACGATGGGGATCTGGCCCTGAGGCGGGCGGGCGACGTTCAACGGTCCGGAGACCCGCACGTGCGCGCCCTGCAGGTCGGCGCCGCGAAGGCCCTCGGGGTCGATCAGCACGCCGCGCTCGGCATCCGCGATCCAGGCGTCATCGCTCCACGAGTCCCACAGGCGACGCAGCGCCGTGACGAACTCCTCAGCGCGGTCGTATCGGGTCTCGTTGTCGGCGTGCGCATCGCGGCCGTGGTTTCCCGCCGCGCGCGGCTCTGCGCCCGTGACGAGATTCACGCCGGCGCGGCCCCCGGTGAGCACGTCGAGCGAGGCGAGCGAGCGCGCTGTCGCATAGGGATCGGCATAGGTCGTGTTCACGGTGGCGATCAGTCCGATCCGCGAGGTGACCCCCGCGAGGAAGAGCACCGCACTCACCGGGTCGATGCGCGCCAGCAGATACGGGTCGCGGAACTCGAGATCCGGTCCCGTCGCCAGCCAGTCGCCGAAGAACAGGTAGTCGAGCCCCGCATCCTCGCCCTCGCGCGCGATATGACGGAGGATGTCGGCATCCGCAGAGGGGTCGCGGTGCGCACCCGGCTGACGCCAACCCGACGGGTACGCGCCGAGAGTGCGCACCATGGCGCCGATGATGAGGGGTTCGGTCATGCCCCGAAAGTATGAGCGGCTGGATCCGCCCGCCAACCGCTGAGGAAGCGCAGCGAAACGGAGCGCAACACGGCGACACATCCTCGGTGCGTGTCGGTGGCCGATCGGAGGATGGGGGCATGACCACGACCTCCTCCCCCGCACTCTGGACGCCTCCCGCCCGCGTCCGCGGCACGCTCGCCCTCGTCACCGGACGCGGCGAGCGCGCGGGCGTGTACGAGCGCTTCGGCCGCCGTCTGAGCTCGGACGGCTACCTCGTCGCCGTCTTCGAAGAGGACGCCGATGCCGCGAGCGCCTGGCTCTCGGAGGTCACCGACACCCCACGGGTGCTCCTCGGGTCGGATGCCGGAGCATCCGCCGTGCTCCGACTCGTGGCGCAGGGCGCACCCGTCGAGGCGGCGGTCGTCGCCGGAACCCTGGTGGATGCCGAGCTCGACCTGCCGTCCGCCGAGGAGCGCACAGCGTGCCCGCTGCACCTGGGCGTGCTGGCCACCGAGGCCAGCTCCGTCGATGTCACTCCGGCCGAGCCGCTCCCGGCACCCGCAGACCTCGCGGCGATCGAGGTCCCGGTGCTCGCCGTGCACGGCGGCGCCGACGCCGTGTCGCCACTGCCCCAGGTGATCCACGCGCTGCGCGCGGTTCCCGACCTCGAGATCGTCGAGACCGTCGCTGGCCTGCACGACGCGCTCAACGACCAGTCGCACCGCAGCGTCGCGGCGGCGCTCGTGCAGTGGCTCGAGCGTCTGCGCGGCGGTGACGTGCACGCCGCGATCGTGCGCACCCACGAGACGGCGGCGGTGGCGACCGCATGACCGAGTTCTCCACTCGTCAGATCCAGGCGGGATACATCCCGGGAACCCCGCAGAACAGCGCCGTCCCCCCGATCTATCAGACGGCCGCGTACGAGTTCGCCTCGCTCGCCGACGCCGCGGACCTGTTCGCGCTGCGCACCGCCGGCAATCTGTACAGCCGCAACGCGAGCCCGACCCAGCAGATCCTCGAAGAGCGCATCGCCGCACTCGAGGGCGGGGTGTCGGCGGTGGCCGTGGCGTCAGGGCAGGCGGCGGTCGCCGTGACCCTGCTCGCGCTCGTGGGCCGCGGTGGTCACATCGTCGCCGCCACGCAGCTCTACGGCGGCACGGTCGATCTGCTGCAGGAGACCTTCGACGACTTCGGCATCCCGGTGACCTTCGTCGACCAGGATGACCCGGATGCCTGGCGCGCGGCGATCCGGCCCGAGACGCGCGTGCTGTTCGCCGAGTCCATCGCGAACCCGATCGCCCAGGTCCTCGACATCCGCGCCGTCGCGGACATCGCGCACGAGGCCGGTGTACCCCTCGTGATCGACAACACCGTCGGCACCCCGTATCTGGTGCGACCGGGTGAGCACGGCGCGGACTTCGTCGTGCACTCCGCGACCAAGTTCCTCAGTGGCCACGGCACGTCTCTCGGCGGTGTGGTCGTCGACCAGGGCACCTTCGACTTCGGCAGCGAGCCCGCACGCTGGCCGCATTTCACCGAGCCCTACGCGCGCGTCGGGGACTTCACCCTGTGGGAGCGCTTCGGCAGAGGTCAGGCGTTCGCGGCGCTCGTGAAGTCGAAGTACGTGCACGATCTCGGTCCCTCGCTCTCGCCGTTCAATGCCTGGCAGATCCTGCAGGGCGTCGAGACCCTCGACCTGCGCGTGGCGCGGCAGACCGCCACAGCGCTCGCGCTCGCGGAGCACCTGCAGCGGCATCCGGCGGTCGCGACAGTGCACCACCCCGGGCTCCAGGGCAACCGCTGGCATCCGCTCGCCCAGCGCTACCTGCCGCGAGGTGGCCCCTCGGTCTTCTCGTTCGACCTCGCCGTCCCGCTGGACGCCGAAACCCAGGGCAGCGTCGCGCGTGTGATCGACTCCCTGCGGGTCATCCGTCTCGTGGCGAACATCGGCGACGCGCGGAGCCTGGTGAACCACCCGGCGTCCATGACGCATTCGCACCTCACCGCCGAGCAGCGGGCCGCCGCAGGCATCTCGCTCACGACGATACGGCTGTCGGCAGGGCTCGAAGACCCGGGCGATCTCATCGCCGACCTCGACCACGCGCTCGCGCTGGTCTGACCCAAGGAGCCCTCATGGCGATCGATCTCGGCTACTGGACCCCTGTCTACGGCGGATTCCTGCGCAACGTCACCGACGAGGGCCGCATGGCTGCCACGTGGGAGTACATCCGCGAGGTGTCGGTGAAGGCCGATCGCCTCGGGTTCCACACCACGCTCGTGCCTGAGCTCTACCTCAATGATCGCAAGGGCACCGACGCACCGAGCCTCGAGGCCTGGTCGCTCTCGGCCGGCATTCTCGCCGTCACCGAGCACCTGCGCGTCATGACCGCCGTGCGCCCCGGCTTCCATCTCCCGGCCGTGCTCGCGAAGACCGTCGGGACGCTGGATCAGATCGCCCCGGGTCGCGTCTCCCTCAACGTCGTCGCCGCGTGGTGGGCTGAGGAGGCCCGCCAGTTCGGCGGCCGGTTCACGACCCACGACGAACGCTACGTGCAGGCCGAGGAGTTCGTGACGGTGCTGAACGGCCTCTGGGAGCAGACGCCGTACTCGTTCCAGGGTTCGCACTACGCCCTCGACGGGACGATCGTCGAGCCGAAGCCGTCGAGTCACCCCGTGATCTTCGCCGGTGGCGAGAGCGAGGCGGGGCGTGAGTCGATCGCCGGCTTCGCCGACGCCTACGTCATGCATGGGGGCACCCTCGACGAGGTTCGCGCCAATGTGACCGACATGAACGCGCGCTCCGAGCGACTGCACGACCGCCCGATCGCCGAGTTCGGCATGCCGGCGTATGTGATCGTCCGAGACACCGAGGCCGAGGCGCAGCGCGAACTCGACCGCATCACCACCATCGACCCCGACTCCCCCGGCTACGCGTCGTTCGAGGAATTCCAACGCCACTCGAAGCTGTCGCTCGAGCTCACTCGTCGTGAGTACTCGGTCGGCACGAGGGGGCTGCGCCCGAACCTCGTCGGCACGGCCGAGCAGGTCGCCGAGCGCATCCACGACTATGCGGATGCCGGGATCACGCTGCTGCTGATCCAGGCGTCGCCGCTCGACGAGGAGCTCGAGCGGATCGCCGAGCAGGTCTTCCCTCTCGTGCCGCAGCGCACGCTCGCCGCTCTCGCCTGATCGTCCCGGCTGTCTGCCGCACCCTCTACGCTGAGACCATGACTGGTCTTCGTTGGGGAATCCTCGCGACCGGCGGCATCGCCGGCGCGTTCGCATCCGATCTGCGCACCGCCGGGCTCGATCTCGTCGCCGTCGGCTCTCGCTCGCAGGACTCGGCCGATGCGTTCGCGGCCCGCTTCGACATCGCGCACGCGCACCCGTCGTACGAAGCGCTCGTCGCCGATCCCGACGTCGACATCATCTACGTCTCCACGCCGCACCCCATGCACCACGAGGGCGCCCGCCTGGCGCTCGAGGCCGGCAAGCACGTGCTCGTCGAGAAGGCCTTCACCCTCAACAGGGGCGAAGCGGAAGACCTGCAACGCCTGGCGGCCGAGCGAGGGCTCCTCGCGATGGAGGCGATGTGGACGCGGTATCTGCCGCACATGGTCCGGATCCGCGAGATCATCGCCGCCGGCACGCTCGGCGAGATCCGTGCCGTGAGCGCCGACCACACACAGCTCCTGCCCACCGACCCCGCGCACCGCCTGAATGCGCTCGAGCTCGGCGGCGGCGCGCTGCTCGACCTCGGGATCTACCCGATCTCGTTCGTGTGGGACATCCTCGGCGCGCCGACCGGCATCCAGTCGGTCGCGCGCCTGATCGAGACCGGCGCCGATGCCGAGGTCGCGACGATCATGACGCACGAGGGAGGCGCGATCTCGACCACCCTGTCGTCGTCGCGCGCTGCCGGCCCGAACGCTGCGAGCATCATCGGCACGAAGGCCCGTATCGACATCGATCAGGTCTGGTACGCCCCGACGACGTTCCGCGTGGTCCTCCCCGACGGCACCGTGACCGAGGAGTACTCCTCCGACGTCGCGGGCCGGGGCATGGAGTACCAGGCGCATGCCGCCGAGCGTCTCGTGGGCGAGGGCCTGCTCGAGGGCGACATACTGCCGATCGCCGAGAGTGTCGCCATCATGGGCACCCTCGACGAGATCCGCGCCCAGATCGGTGTGCGGTACCCGGGCGAAGGAGCACACAATGGCTGAGGCACACGACGCGCGCGTCGCCGTCTATCTCGACTTCGACAACATCGTCATCTCCTGGTACGACCGGGTGCACGGGCGCAACGCCTACGGCAAGGACCGCCAGCGCATCACCGAGAACCCCTCCGATCCCGAGGTCACCGAACGGCTCTCCCGCGCGATGATCGAGGTCGGGGCGATCATCGACTACGCCGCCTCATTCGGCACACTCGTGCTCACCCGCGCCTACGCCGACTGGTCGTCTCCGGTGAACGCGGTGTACCGCTCGCAGCTCGTCGCACGTGCGGTCGACCTCGTGCAGCTGTTCCCCGCCGCGGCCTACGCCAAGAACGGCGCCGACATCCGTCTGGCCGTCGATGCCGTCGAGGACATGTTCCGTCTGCCGGACCTCACGCACGTCGTGATCGTCGCCGGAGACAGCGACTACGTGCCTCTCGCGCAGCGCTGCAAGCGCCTGGGCCGCTACGTCATCGGCGTCGGCGTCGCCGGTTCCACCGCCAAGTCGCTGGCCGCCGCGTGCGACGAGTTCGAGGCCTACGACTCGCTTCCCGGCGTCGTACGACCGACCAAGGCCACGGCCCCCGCCCCCGCGGCCGTCGAGATCCCAGAGCCGATCGCCGAGCCTGAGCCTGAGCCTGCGGTGAAGACCAAGTCCAGGCAGCCGGCCAAGACCACCAAGGCGAAGGCCGCGGCTGCGGCGTCGGCGAAGATCGACGAGCAGGGCGACGGTACCGAGCAGGGCGAGGCGACCGAGCTGCTGCAGCGGGCGCTGCGACTCGGCCACGACAAGACCGACGCCGACGAGTGGCTGCACAGCTCGGCCGTGAAGACCCACATGCGACGCATGGATCCGTCGTTCAGCGAGAAGGCTCTCGGATACCGGTCGTTCTCGGACTTCCTGAAGTCGCGCGAGAACATCGCCGAGCTCGAAGAGACCGGGCACGAACGCCTGGTGAAGCTGCGCGACTCGGCCTCCTGACCGAGGGCACGGCTCGCGCCGCTCACTCCTCGAAGTCGTACTCCTGGAACGCCGCGACTTCCGGCACCCACCGCTCCGACACGAAGGCGGTGTGCGCGGGGTGCTCGTTGTACGCCCGGTAGGTACTGATGTCCCGGAACATCATCGAGAACTGGTGCTCCAGGTCGCTCTTCGGACTCACCTGCCTGCGGATCGTGAAGTCCTCGACCCCGGGGATCGATGTGAGCACCGCCCGACCGGTGGCCAGGAACTCGCGTTCCTCTGCCGAACCCGCCTCGTGGATCAGACGGAAGACGACGGTGTGCAGGATGGTCATGGGGTGGCTCCGGTCTCCTGGTTGCTGAAGGCGGCATCGAAGGATGCCGTGGGCGCGGGCCACAGCAGCGACCGCACGTGGTGGAGGGCCTCGGGTGCTCCGTGCAGGCGATCCATTCCGGCATCCTCCCACTCGATCGAGATGGGTCCTGTGTAGCCGATCGCCTCGAGCGCTCGGAACGCGTCTTCCCACGGCACGTCGCCGTGACCTGTCGAGACGAAGTCCCAGCCGCGGCGCGGGTCGCCCCACGGCAGGTGCGAGCCGAGCACCCCGGCACGACCGTTGTGCGGGCGCATCCGGGTGTCCTTGCAGTCCACGTGGTAGATCCGATCGGCGAAGTCTACGATGAACCCGACCGGGTCGATGTTCTGCCACATCATGTGCGAGGGGTCCCAGTTGAAGCCGAACGCCCCGCGGTGATCGATCGCATCCAGCGCCCGCACCGACGACCAGTAGTCGTAGGCGATCTCCCCCGGATGCACCTCGTGGGCGAAGCGCACACCCTCACCGTCGAACACGTCGAGGATCGGATTCCAGCGAGCGGCGAAGTCGTCGAACCCGCCCTCGATGACGGCTGCCGGCACCGGTGGGAACATGGCCACATAGGGCCAGATCGATGAACCGGTGAACCCGACGACCGTGTCGATGCCGAGCTTGCGTGCCACCCGCGCCGCCCGCTTCATGTCTTCCGCTGCACGAGTGCGCACGCCCTCGGCATCGCCGTCTCCCCACACGTAGTCGCGCAGGATCGCCTGATGACGGAAGTCGATCGGCGCATCGCAGACCGCTTGACCGGCGAGGTGGTTCGAGATCGCGAAGATCTTCAGTCCATGACGGTCGAGGATCTCGAGTCGGGAGGCGACGTAGGCGTCGTCCTCGTCGGCCCGCCGCAGATCGAGGTGATCGCCCGAGGCCGCGACCTCGAGACCGTCGTAGCCCCAGTCGGCCGCGAGCCGAGCCACCTCCTCGAACGGCAGGTCGGCCCACTGTCCGGTGAACAGCGTGACGGGATGGGTGGTCATGGACACTCCTTCGTATCGCGTGACGGTCTCAGGCGCCGAGGGCCCTGAGCGCATGGATGCTGCGGCGGGCGAGTTCGTCCTGACTCGGTGCGAGAGGACGCCAGACGGATGCGGCGACCGCGATCGTCGCGTTCTCGCCGGTGAAGCTCTCGAGTCCGAGCGGTCCGCGGTAGCCCGCATCATCGAGAGCCCTCAGCAGCTCCGGCCAGTCGGTGTGGTCGTCGCCGACCGCTCCCCGATCGCTGCCGCAGACCTGCACGTGAGCGATCGACGAGCCCGCGGCTCGGACGGCGTCGGCAGGCCGCTTCTCCTCGATGTTGAGGTGGTAGGTGTCGAGGGCGAGCCCGACACCTGCGCCCAGCAGAGGTTGGAGCGCATCCAGGCTCTGCTCGACCGTGTTCAGCACGCTGGTCTCATACCGATTGAGCGGCTCGATCGCCAGCACGATGCCCCTGGACGCGGCCTCCTCGGCCACTGGGCGGAGATTCACTCGCAGTTCGCGCACGACCTCCGCGCGTTCGTCGGGCGTCATCCGCCACGTCACTCCGGTCGGTGCGTAGAACGGGCCGGCGACGACGTCCGACCCGAGCGTGTCGGCCGCGTCGATGCACGATCGCAGGTAGTCCTGCGTCCAGGCCACGTCTCCCGCTCGCGCGAGCAGCGATCGGCCGTGGCCCATGGCCCCGACGACGATCGCGCCGAGGTCGAGTCCGTTCAGGACCTCACGCGTGCGCCCGGGATCCCAGTCTCCGACGTTCTCGAGCGGCAGCTCCAGAGCCTGGTAGCCCATCTCCGCAGCCTTCCGCGCGAGCGGCTCGAGCGTCGCATCGGTGAGTGGAGAGGTCCACACCCACGTGTTGACGGCGATCGTGCGAGGCATCCTGCTCCTTCGGGGATGACGCGTGTGCTCCCACCCTCCCATCTGCGGACGTGCGGAGGGAAGGGTGGGAGCGTCACTGCGGGTTACGGGATCTGACGTTCCTGCCAGACCGTCGGGTAACCGGGAAGGTTCTCCCCGCCGAACTTGGCGTAGTGCCCGTCGGGCATTCCGTCATTCGCCTCGAGGTAGTCGTCGAGCTCCGCCTCGGTGATCGGCTTCTGCGGCAGCACCCACTCCTTCGGCACCTCTTCACCCGCGAAGACCATCTGCGCGGCGAGCAGCGGCGTGCGCCACTGGAAGTTCGAGTACACCGGCGCGAGACCCGTGAGACCCGTCTCCTTCCACTTGCGCAGGAAGCTCATCTCGTCCTCGCCGGTCATCACCGGGTAGTCGGCACCGGCATCCTCGAATGCCTCGATCGCCGCGACCGCGCCGTCACCGGCATCCATCCAGATGCCCTGCACGTCGCCCTTGGCGAGCTCGTCGCTGATGATGCTCTTGATCTCGGCGGGGTCGGCACCGGTGAAGTAGTCCACGGCCTCGATGCCCGCCTCGTCGAAGAGCTTCTCGGCGGCAGCCCACCGGTGTTCGAGCACGTCGACACCGGGGAGGATGCGCAGCGCCACGACCTTGTCGCCCTCTTCGAGGTTGTCGATGAGGAACTCGGCGGTGTCGATGCCCCACGCGAATCCGCCGATGGGGTGGATGAACGTGACAGGGCAGTCGGTGTTCACTCCGCGGTCGAACACGATCACCGGCTTGCCTGTCTCGCACGCCCGCTCGACGGCCGGGGTCATCGCCGCAGTGCTGTTCGGCGAGATGAGGAAGACGTCGCAGCCGCCCTCGGCGATGAAGTAGTCGATGTCGGCGATCTGCGTGTCATCGGAGTCCTGCGCATCGCGGGTCTCCATCTCGCTGATCGCTCCGGCCTCCTGCAGCGACTTGAGCTGCTCGTTCATCGTGATCCAGCCGGTCTGGCGCCACGGGTTCGAGATCGACGCGTTCGCGAAGCAGGCCTTCTTGGCCCCCTCGCTCGCGAACGCGGACGTGTCGACCATCTCGGCGTTGATGTGCTGGAGGTACGGCTCATCGGCCGGACCCTGGGGCTCGACGCCACGCTCTTCCATCTGCTTGTCGAAGAGCTCCTGGTCGAACCACTCGGTGGTCTCGGCGGACTCGTCGGGACTGTCGGATTCGGCCGGCGCCACGGACGGGTCTGTCGTACACCCGGCGAGCGCGATGAGGCCGAAGAGAGCCACCCCTGCGGTGGCGATCCTCATTGATCGTCGCATTGCTAATCTCCTCTGGTTTCTGTGTGGATGGTGCGGGTTGTTGCGGTGGATACGGGTTCTGCGGTTCCTGCGGTCTCCGAGGGCCCGAGCTCGGGAGGGTTGTGCGGCCCTCGTCTGCGCCGGGCGCGGAACGCGACCGCGGAGTAGGCGACGGCGGCGATGATGATGACTCCCTGCACGGCGTCGCGCAGTGTCGAGGGAACGCCGGCGATGTTCAGCAGCATGAACAGGGCTTCGAGCGCGAAGGCTCCCGCAGCGGCGGCGACGATCCAGCCCCGGCCTCCGCCGAGCACGACGCCACCGAGGACGACGGCCGTGATCGCGACGAACTCGTAGCCGCGGCCGACCGACGGGTGCACGCCCGCATAGCCCACGAGCAGTACCGCCGAGAGGGTGGCGGAGAGCGACGAGATCATGAACGCGCGCGTCGTGACCCAGGCGCTGCGGGCGCCGGCGAAGTCGACCGCCGTGGCGTTGTCGCCGACTGCGATGAGCAGCTTGCCGAGCGGCCGCTTCGTGATCCAGATGCCGAGGGCGAGCCAGCCGATCAGGATGAACACCGCCCAGGGGATGAACTCGAGGAACGGCACATCGCGGATGCCGCCGCGGCCGATCTCGCGGAAGCTGTCGGCGGGATTGCCTGTGGCGGCTCCCCCCGTCCACCACATGACGCCGCCCAGGAGAGCGAGCATCATGCCGAGAGTGACGATGAAGGACGGCACCTTGAGCAGCGTCGTGATCACGCCGTTGACGAGTCCGACCACGGCGCCGAAGACGACCATGAGCAGCAGCACCGGGATGGTGCGCGAGTCGTCCTGCCCGACGAGGTTGCCCGCGATGATCACCTGCGCAGTGATCAGCGATCCCTGTGACAGGTCGAACTCTCCGGCGATGATGACGAAGTACTGACCGATCGCGACGATCGCGATCGGAGCCACCCGCTGGATGAAGCGCATGAACTGGCCGGGCTCCGCGAAGCTCGGGTTGAGGATGGTGACGGCGACGAGCAGAATCCCGAGCAGCAGGAACACCGCGCCGCGGGGACTCACGAGTGTGCGCAGCGCGTTCATGGGCGTCCTCCTTCCGCAGCGGTGCTCGTATCGGCGAGTTCTGAGGCGGCGGCCGCCATCTCAGGCTCGGCCGCCTTGGCGGCATCGTCTCCCCCGGTTCTCGTGCCGCCCGGACCGAATCGCGGGCGGCGACGAACGATCGCTCGTCGGCTGTAGACCGCCACGGCTGCGACGATCACGACGCCGCGCACCACGTCCTTCAAGAACGGGTTCACCTGCATGACGCTCATCACGCTGTCGACCACCGCGAGGATCGCGACACCGCCGATCGCGCCCCAGATCGAGCCGCGGCCACCGAGCAGCAGCGTGCCGCCGAGCACGACGGCCGCGATCGACAGCAGCGCGTAACCGCCCTGCTGGCCGACAGTCGGGCTGCCGACACCGAGCCTGCTGGCGAGCAGCAATCCTGCGAGTCCGGCGAAGACGGAGCACAGCACATGAGCCGCGATCAGCGGTGGGCGCGTGCGCACCCCTGACAGCCGGGCGATCTCAGGATCCCCGCCCACCGCGTACAGGTGGGCACCGGTGCGGGTGCGGTTCAGCAGGAACCACACGACCGCGGCGAGCGCGATCATGATGATGGTCGAGACGGGGATCGGACCGACGCCCGTGGCGCCGATCAGCTGGAACTCCCACGGCACGTTGCCTGACGAGCCCTCGAAGTTGGTGTTGAGGATGCCCTGCAGGATCAGCCCGACGCCGAGGGTGGCGATGAAGCCGTTGACCTTGAGCACCGTGACGATGAGTCCGTTGACGAGGCCGATCCCGGCGCAGACGAGCAGGGTGACCGCGACCGCGGCGGGGATGTTGCCAGGGCTCCCGTTCATGATCGTGGCGGCCAACAGGCTCGAGAGGCTGATCACGTACGTGACCGACAGGTCGAGCGAGGCGCCGAGCACCACGAGCGTCTGACCGATCGCGACGAGTCCGAGCACGCTCATCCCGGTGAGGATGTCGCGGATGTTGCCCGCGCTGAAGAAGTTGCGTCCGACGGTTGCGACGAGGATCGCGCCGACGATCAGGGCGAGGACGAGGATGCCGAGGACGATCACCGTCGAGTCGATCCGTATGCGCTTCATCGTGCACCTCCGTCGGTGGCCTCATCATGCGGGTGGATCGCTCCGGTCGCGGCCCCGAGGATCTCGTGCTCGGCGGACCCCGCCGGCAGCTCGGCGACGAGCTCGCCGTCGTGCATGACCAGGATCCGGTCGCTCATGCCGATCACCTCGGGGAGCTCGCTCGAGACCATCAGCACGGCCTTGCCCTGTGCCGCGAGATCTCGCATGAGCTGGTAGACCGCGTACTTCGCACCGACGTCGATACCGCGGGTCGGCTCGTCGAAGAGCACGATCTGCGGCTGCGTGAGCAGCCACTTCGCGAGCACGACCTTCTGCTGGTTGCCGCCCGAGAGGAAGCGCACCTCCTGGTCGAGGCCGCGCGAGCTGATCTCGAGCGAGCTGAGCACCCCGGGAACCTCACGACGAGAGGGCGATGTGCGAGCGGAGAACACGCTCCGGATGACGAGCAGAGAGTTGTCGAGCACCGACTGTCCCAGCGCCAGACCCTGTGCCTTGCGGTCTTCCGAGACGAGTGCGAGTCCTGCCCGCACCGCCCCGCGCGCACTCGTGATCCGAGTGGATGCGCCGTCGACCCGCATGCTGCCCCGGACGAACGGGTCGATCCCGAAGATGCCCTCCACGAGCTCGGTGCGTCCTGATCCCTGCAGCCCGGCGATCCCGACGATCTCCCCCGCGCGGAGCGTGAGCGAGACCTCGTCGACGAAGGCATTGCCGCAGCCCTCGAGCTCGAGCCGCGGTTCGCCGATGACCGTGCCGTCGACGGCATCCGGGAAGTACGACTGGATCGAGCGGCCCACCATGCGGCGCACGAGCTCGTCGGTGGTCAGATCCGACGTCGCATCGGTCGACACGAGCGCGCCGTCCTTGAGGATCGTGATGCGGTCGCACAGGTCGAAGATCTCCTTCAGCCGATGCGAGACGTAGATCACCGCGACACCGCGAGAGGTGAGCCGACGGATGATCGCGTACAGCAGCTCGACCTCCCGGTCGCTGAGCGCCGCCGTCGGCTCGTCCATCGAGATGACCCGCGCATCGAACGACAGTGCCTTCACGATCTCGACGATCTGCTGCTCGGCGACCGTCAGCGAGCCGACACGCGCCTGCGGGTCGATGAACGAGACGCCGAGATCCGCGAGAAGCTCCGCAGTCCGGGTGACCATGGCCCTGCGGTCGACGAAACCGCCGCGGCGGGGCTCGCGCCCGAGGTACACGTTCTGCGCGACCGTGCGCTCGGGAAGCAGCGTGAACTCCTGGAAGACGGTGACGATCCCGTCGTCCATCGCCTGCCGAGGATGCGTGTGGTGCACCTCGTCGCCCCGGTATCGCACGACGCCCTCGTCAGCCGGCTGGACTCCGGCGATGATCTTCATGAGCGTGGACTTGCCCGCTCCGTTCTCACCGACCAGACCATGCACCTCACCGGGACGCACGTCGAAGTCGATGCCCTTCAGCACCTCGACGCCGAAGAACGACTTGCGGATGCCGGAGACCTCCAGCACTGCCTGCGTGTCGACCGCTGCGGTCATGCCGCCACCTCCGTCCAGCGACCGTCCGTGGCCGCAGAGGCGAGGACGGCCTCGGTCAGCACGGCGGATCGATATCCGTCTTCGAATGTCGGAAGACCCGTCGGGTGCGCGCCGCCGATCGCCGCGTACACGTCGGCGATGAATCCGTTGAACGCGTCCTGATAGCCCATCGCGTGCCCGGAGGGGACGCGCTGCAGACGGACCGAATCGGGGGCAGCCGTGGCGGGGTCGCGCAGCAGGACACGTGATTCCTGCCGCATCCCGATCCACAGCTCCTCCGGACGCTCCTGCTCGAAGCGCAGGCTCTGCAGCGATCCGTGCAGCTCGAGCGTCAGCGCGTTCTTGCGCCCTGCGGCCATCTGCGAGATGAGCAGCGTGCCGAGCGCTCCCGATCCCGTCTCGACGAGGATCGCGACGATGTCCTCGGTGTCCACCGTCTGCCCTGCCCGCTCGTCGAACACGCGACGGGTCCGCGCGCTCAGAGACCGGATGCGCTCGCCGATCACGAACTCGATCAGGTCGCACAGGTGCGAGCCGATGTCGGCGAACGCCCTGGAGGCACCGCCTGTGGCCGATCGCACCCGCCAGTCGTCGTCGGTCGGGAACAGCATCCAGTCCTGCAGGTACGAGCAGTCGAGCGTGAGGAGTTCACCGATGTCCCCCTGAGCGACGCGAGCCCGCGCCTCACGCACCATCGGGTGGTACCGGTAGACGAACGGCACGGCGGCGACCCGACCGCGTTCCGCCGCGAGGTCTACGAGCCGCTTCGCATCGTCGGCGCTCGTCGCCAACGGCTTCTCGCAGACGACGTGCTTGCCGGCGTCGAGCGCGCGGAGGGCGAGGTCGGCATGGGTGACGTTCGGGGTGCAGATGTGCACGACATCGATGTCGTCGGCATCCAGCAGTGCGGCCGCATCGGTCTCGGCGCGACCGGCTCCGAGCTCGTCGGCTGCCTGCCTGCTTCCCGATGCGGAGCGTGTGGCGACGGCGCGGAGCTCGCCGCCGGCGTCGCGGGCCGCGGTGCGATGCACGCGGGCCATGAATCCTCCGCCGAGGATGCCGGCTCGGATCGTTCCGAGACCGGTGTCTGTGACATCCGTTGTCATGCCGGCGAGTCTTGCACAGCATCGCGGACTTTTGCTAGAGGTCTGTCAAAAGTTATTTGTAACGAATCGGAAGTCAATCGAGGGTGCTCGTAAGTGCTGTGGTTTACTGACGCAATGGTTGACGCACTTCGCCCCGCCGCGGCGGCGAATCCCGGTGCCGGAGAGATCTTCCAGATCCTCCGCGACGGCACCGCCCGCACCAAGGCCGAGCTCGCCGCCCTCACCGGCCTCGCGCGCTCCACGGTGGCGTTGCGAGTGGACGCGCTGCTGGCCGCCGGCCTGCTGCGCCCGGCAGGAGAGGCGGTCTCGACCGGCGGACGCCCGCCCGCCCGACTGGCCTTCAACTCCCGCGCCGGAGTGGTGCTGGCGGTCGACCTCGGCGCCACGCACGCGACCGTCGCGGTGGCCGACCTCGCCGGAGTGATCCTCGATTCGCGCACACGCACGATCGACATCGGCGATGGCCCCGAGAGACTGCTCGATGTGATCCTCGCCGACGGCGCGGCCCTTCTCGATACCCCCGCAAGCGACGGAATCTCGCTGTTCGGCATCGGGATCGGGGTTCCGGGTCCGGTCGAGCACTCGACGGGGCGACCGACCAATCCGCCGATCATGCCCGGGTGGGACCGCTTCGACGTCCCCGGCTACGTGCAGCGCACCTTCGACGTACCGGTGCTCGTCGACAACGACGTCAACATCCTCGCGCTCGGCGAGCACGCCACGACCTGGCCGCACGTCGACGATCTGATCTTCGTCAAGGTGTCGACCGGCATCGGCGCGGGGATCATCGCGGGCGGCCAGCTGCAGCGGGGCGCCCAGGGCTCGGCGGGCGACATGGGGCACGTGCAGGTTCCGAGCGGATCCGGCTCAGCCAGGGAGCCCGGCGACGAGCGCGACCTCGAGGCTCTCGCCAGCGGCGCGGCACTGGCGACGGCCTTGCATGCTGACGGGTACGAGGCGAGCGGCCCTGCCGATGTCGTCGACCTCGTCCGCGCCGGCAATGCCGCGGCCATCGAGGCGACGCGACAGGCGGGTCGCGATGTGGGCGAGGTCCTCGCCACCGTCGTCAACCTGCTCAACCCGTCGATCATCGTGCTGGGCGGCAGCATCGCCCGGGCCGGCGAGCACCTTCTGGCGGGCGTTCGCGAGGTGGTCTACCGGCGCTCGATCCCCCTCGCGACCCAGCATCTCGCGATCGTGCAGTCGCAGGCCGGTGACCGTGCGGCCGTGCTCGGCGCAGCGATCATGGTCGCCCGCGAGGTGCTCTCCCCCGCAAACGTCGACCGTCATGTGGCGGCGCGGACGCGCTGACCGCGCTTCCCCGCCGCCACACCGACGTTTCTCAGAGAGTCGACTCGAACGGATCGAAGTCGGCGTCGATCGCGCCGACCTCGTCGAGTGTGCTCTCGACCTTCACGAAGCTGCGCGACTCCGCCGCCTCCTCGATCGACAGCAGGGTGTCGAGCACGTGGTACCCGAACTCGCCGGTGGCGACGTGCGGACGGCCCGCAGCGATCGAGCGCGCCATGTCGAGCAGCCCGACGCCGCGACCCGAGAGCACACCCTCCTGCTCGACGTCGACGACGTCCTGCACGGTCGGCTCCGGCGGCACGAAGACCCGCGACAGCGGACGCGTGATCGTGATCGGCCCGCCGAACGTGTTCGGGTCGGGGATCACGATCGTGCCCTCGGTGCCGGTGATCTCGACGATGCCCTGGCGCAACAGGGGCGAATCGGTGCTGTACAGGCTCTGCGCCTGTCCGCCCTGCTCGAAGTCCATGAGCACGCTCAACGTCGACGGGATCTCGACGGGGAACTCCTGACCGGCAAGCTCGCCGACCTGCACCGTGCGCGTCGGTGTGCCCTGCAGCCCGAGGGCGGCGACGGCCGCGACGGGACCGAACACGTGTACGAGCGCCGACACGTAGTACGGCCCCATGTCGAGCAGCGGCCCTGCGCCCTTGGCATACAGGAACGCGGGGTTCGGGTGGAAGATCTCCGGCCCCTGCCACTGGAAGGTGGTCTGGGCGAAGAGCGGTCGACCGATGTCGCCGCGTGCGATCGCTCGCTTCGCGGTCTGCACGCCGGGTCCGAGGACGGTGTCGGGCGCGACGCCGACGCGAAGCCCCGCGGCATCCGCCTTCTGCAGCAGACGCAGCGACTCGTCACGGCTCACGCCGATCGGCTTCTCGGTCCAGACGTGCTTGCCCGCGGCGATGATCGCCTCGGACACCTCGACGTGGACGGCCGGGATCGTCAGGTTCACGACGATGTCGATCTCGGGGTCGTTCAGCACCGCCTCGACGCCACCCGCACGCGCGACGCCGTACTTCTCGGCCTGCGCTTTCGCGCGGTCCACGAGCAGGTCGCCGATGGCGAGCACCCGCACATCGGGGAACGTGGTGAGGTTCGACAGGTACTGGTCACTGATGTTGCCCGCGCCGATGATGCCGACGCCGACGGGTCCGTTGCCGACGGCCATCAGCCGGCCACCTTCTCGTCGAGGTAGATTCGGCTGCGCTCGACGGCGGCCCACAGGTCGCCCTCGTAGTGGTCGAACTCGACGATCGCGAGCTCGAGGGCCGGAGCCGCGGCGATGGCCTCGACGAGCGGGACCGTGCCCTCACCCGCAGGCACCTGGTCGGCCGGCGGATAGGCGGCGAGAAGAGCCGGGTCGAGCGTTCCGTCCTTGGCGTGCACCGCGATGACGCGGTCGCCGAGACGCTGCAGCAGCGCTGTGGGGTCGACACCTCCGCGGGCCACCCAGTACAGGTCTACCTCGAGCACGACGCGCTCGTCGAGCAGGCCCGCGAGCACTTCGAGTCCGGTGACGCCGTCGAACACGGCCTCGAGCTCATGCGCGTGGTTGTGGTAGCCGACGCGCACGCCGACGCTCGCGCCGACGGCCGCAGCCTCGTTGAGCAGCCGGGCCGTCTCCTCGATCTGCTCGATCGACTCCCAGCGGGCGGGCTCGGTGTACGGATCGATGACCGTGCCCATGCCGAGCACCTTGGCCGCGGCGAACACCTCGGCCGGAGACGGAACGGGAAGCGTGGTGCCGCTGCCGTCGGGGTTCACGAACGACTGCGAGGCGAGGAACGCGTGGCCCGAGGGCGCGGTGAGGCCCGCGCTCTGCAGAGCATCGGCCATCGGCTGCGCGCGACGCACGAAGTCATACGGCTCGACGGCGGTGAATCCCCGGGCGGCGACCTCTTTCAGGGAGCCTTCGAGGTCGGCCTCCAGCTGGTCCTTGATCGTGAACAGCTGGATGGAAGTCTGGATCGTCACTGGTCTCTCCTTCAGTCTTCGGCGACGTGCGGGCGCATCGACCCGTCTGTCCGAGCACGCTATCACCAAATACCTCCGCGCGGAAGTTTTCATTTCGCTACACTCGTCCCATGACCGACGACCTCCCCGCCACCGCCGACGAGGAGCGCTCCCGTCCGCGCGGCGCGTACGCGAAGGGGATCGCCCGACGCCAGGAGATCCTGGACCGGGCGATCGAGGTGTTCGCCGCGCGGGGCGCCGACCGCACGAGCCTGCGCGCGATCGCGAGCGCCGTCGGTGTCACGCACTCCGCCCTCACCCACTACTTCGGCTCGCTGGAGGAGCTGCTGGTGGCGGTCTACCAGGAGAGCACGGCCCCCGGGCGACAGCAGCCGGACACGCTCCCCGATGACGCCACCCCCACCTCTCGCATGCTCGAATCCGCTCGTACCAACCGCGAGATCCCCGGCCTCGTGCAGCTGTACTCGACGCTGGTCGCCGCCGCACTCGAAGAGGGGCACCCCGCCGCGCGAGAATTCGCCACGACCCGCTTCGCCCGCCTGCGCACGGATATGGCCGACGTCATCCGTCATCAGCAGGAGCGTGGGCTGATGCGGGACGATATGGATGCCGACGCCGTCGCCGCGCTCATCGTCGCAGCGTCCGACGGCCTGCAGACGCAGTGGCTGCTCGACGACTCGGCGCCCCAGCAGGAGGCGCTCGCTCTGCTCGACCGGCTGCTGCGCCCGGCCGCTCGGTAGGGTGAAGAGGTGACAGCAGCGGACACCGCACAGGGATCGCCCTACGAACGGGCTCTCGGCGAGCGCATCTCCGAACTCCATCCGAAGACGGCATGGTACTTCCGCACCATCCCCGACGGTCACGTCGGGGTCGGCACCGGCGAGTTCACGAGTGCGGGTTCGCGGCATCGGTGGCTGTGGCCCGTGTTCCGCATCGCGGAGGCCCTCGGCGTCGCCTTCGCCGGATGGGAGCAGGACGTCCCGTTCCGGATCGAGAACCGCACGATCGACGGGACGGCCGTGGCCGTCCGGCACTTCGAACTCCCCGGACGAACGTGGGTCATGCCCGACATCGTCTCCCTCGGGGCGAACCGGGTCCTGCGCAATGAGATCGGCCCGCACCGCACGGTCGTCACGACCTTCGACATCGACGTCCGCGAGGGCGCCGTCGTGCTCACGATCCGTCGGGTCGGGATGCGGTTCGGACGTCTCCGCATCGCCGCCCCGGGGTTCCTGCGTCCGCGCATCGGACTCGTCGAGCGCTGGGATGAGGACCGCGAGCGGCACCATGTGAACATGACGATCGATGCGCCCCTGCTCGGTCGCGTGTACGAGTACACCGGATTCTTCGAATACGCGATCGAGAGCGAGACCCCGTGACGGATGCCATCCCCTCCCCCGAAGGCCCCGTCGTGATCGGCGGATCCACCGGGTTCATGGGCCAGTACCTCATTCCGCGCCTGCGTGCGGCAGGGCGCGAGGTGATCACGATCTCACGGTCGGGTGCCGACATCGCGTGGGGCGACCAGGATGCGATCGACCGCGCCGTGGACGGCTCTTCGCTGGTCATCGGCCTCGCCGGCAAGAGCGTGAACTGCCGGTACACCCCCGACAACCGCGCGGCCATCTTCCGCTCGAGGCTCGACACCACGTCGTCGCTGAGCTCCGCGATCGCGAAGGCGTCGGCCCCGCCACCCCTGTGGGTGAACTCGTCGACCGCGACGATCTACCGCCATGCGGAGGACCGCCCGATGACCGAGTCGTCCGGCGACCTCGGCACCGGGTTCTCGGTCGAGGTCGCCAAGGCCTGGGAACGCGCGCTGTTCGCCGATGACCTGCCGCAGACCCGCCGGGTCGCACTGCGCAGCGCCATCGTGCTCGGGCACGGAGGCGTTCTCGGTCCCCTGAAGAACCTGGCCCGCCTCGGTCTCGGCGGCGCCCAGCACGACGGCCCGTGGCCCGTGAGCCGCGCGCGTCGGGCCGCCGGCACGGGACACCTCCCCGGTGCCCGGCGCGGAGCGCAGCGGTTCAGCTGGGTGCACGTCGAGGATGTCGCACGAATCATCGACTTCCTCGAGGCGACCCCGTCTCTCGAGGGGCCGGTCAATGCTGCCTCTCCGAATCCGTCCGACAATGCGGAGTTCATGGCCACCGTGCGCCGAGTGCTCGGTGTGGGTTTCGGACCGCCGATGCCTCGCTGGATGCTCGAGCTCGGCGCCATCGGCATCCGCACCGAGACCGAGCTGATCCTGAAGAGCCGGTGGGTGATCCCCGAGAAGCTCACACTCGCCGGGTTCGAGTTCGCCTACCCGAAGCTCGAGGACGCCATTCGAGAGTCCTTCGACGTCGCGGCGGCCGCCTAGCCCGCTGCAGGCTCCGACCCCGCGGGCGACTCTCCGCCCTCGCGGCGGCGCTTCTCGATCTCCTGACGCAGACGCCACTCTTCGATCTCACGGTCGAGGTCGGCGATCTGCTGCTCGGTGCTCCGGGTGTCGACCGGAGCGGCAGCGGGTCGCGGGTCCGGCTGTCGCGTCGTCGGCCGGGCTGCCGGACGCATCCGCGGGATGCGCAGGCCCGCCTCCGAGTACTCCCGTCCGATCGCGAACCACAGCAGGCTGCCGATCAGGGGCAGCAGGATGACGATGATGATCCACACCATCTTGGGCAGGAACCTCACCTGCGCGTCGTCGCGCTTGATGATGTCCACGAGCGCGCCGACCATCAGCGCGATGACGAGGATCGAGAACAGGAACGGCATGAGTTCAGGGTAGACGACGAGCGCGCGTCGCGCCCGGCCTACGGCAGCAGGTGCCCTGCCGCCCGGAACAGCTCGTACCACTCGGCGCGAGTGAGCTCGATGTCAGCTCCTGCCGCGGCATCGCGCACCCGCTCGGGCGTCGTCGTTCCCAGCACGACCTGCATCTTGGCGGGGTGTCGCGTGATCCAGGCCGTCGCGATCGCGATCGGCGCGACCCCGTACGACGCGGCGAGACGGTCGAGCACCGCATTGAGCTCGGCGTACTCGGGGTTGCCGAGGAAGACGCCGGTGAAGAACCCGCCCTGGAACGGCGACCACGCCTGGACCGTGATGCCGTTGATGCGGCAGTACTCGACGATGCCGCCACCGTCGCGGACGATGCTCTGATCCTCGCCCACCATGTTGGCGGCGACGGGCTGGGCAATGATCGGCGCGTGGGTGATCGACAGCTGCAGCTGATTCGCGATCAGCGGCTGCGTCACGGCCGTGCGGAGCAGATCGATCTGCCGGGGCGTGTGGTTCGAGACGCCGAACGAGCGCACCTTGCCCGCGGCTTCGAGCTCGTCGAACGCCCTGGCGACCTCCTCCGGCTCGACGAGGGCATCCGGACGGTGCAGCAGCAGGACGTCGATGTGATCGGTGCGCAATGCCGTCAGCGAACCCTCGACCTGGCGGACGATGTGCTCGTACGAGAAGTCGAACGACCCCTCCGCGGGATTGATGCCGCACTTGGTCTGCAGCACGATCTCATCGCGCTCGGCCGCACTCAGCTCCAGCGCGTCGGCGAAGCGGGCCTCGCAGAAGTGCATGCTCCCGCCGTAGATGTCGGCGTGGTCGAAGAAGTCGATGCCCGCAGAACGGGCGGTGTGGTACAGCTCGCGGATCTGCGCGGCATCCTTGTCATCGATGCGCATCATTCCGGCGACGACGGCGGGGGCGGTGGCGGATCCGAACGGGACGGTCTTCATATCCCCACGCTAGTGCGATCACGTCTCCAGGCGCGAGGTGCGCGCGATGCCTCAGAGATCCACAGAACGCGGCACGAGCCGCGCGACGTCGATCGAGAGAGCGCCGGCGATCTCGGCCAGGTCCGTGACCGTGAAGTCGAGCTGCATCGCCAGCTGCTTCTGCAGCACATGCACGGCGATCCCGGTCTCCTCCGCGAGCCACGGGACGGTTCGGCCCGCACCCACGATTTCGGATCTCACGGTCAGTGCCACCGCTCGTCGCAGATCTGTCGTCACCCGTAGACAGTATCGCCACGCATGATGCGGAGCAAGAGATTCGGGCGCCAATATGACGGCATCTTGGCTTCATCCCGGTGCTATCGTGACTCACGTGAAGACACCTGGCGAGCAGTTCAACGCGGCCGTCGGGCGCCAGCTCCGCGGCGAGATCGGCGCCGCAGGCAGCAGCATCGCGGCGATGGCGCGAGAGATCGGCATCGCCCGCAGCGCCCTCGACAACTACGTCACCGGCAAACGCGCCATCCCCATCCCGGTCCTCTACGCCGTCAGCGCGTCCCTCGATCTCGAGCCGCACCTCGTCCTCAACCGCGCCGAGGAACGACTGCGCGCCGAAGGCGGGATGCACACCGCGACGGTCACTCCTCTGCGCCCCCGCACCGATGTCCGCGGCCGACGCGAAGATGAAGCAGAGGTGGCATTCGATTCGCCCCTCGCGCACGACGACGACACCGACGATCTCTACGACTGACGACCCCACGACGAGGAGGCCTCATGGAGAACCTCCTCCGCCTGCTCGAAGAGAACGGGCTGCACCTGGTCGAGCGATCCGGGCGCACATACGGCGGCTACGAGCCTCGCACCGCCACGATCCGGCTGAATCCAGGACTGAGCCTACGGGCGACCTGCAGCGTGCTCGCGCATGAGCTCGCTCACGCGGTGCTCGGCCATATCACGACGGCGGATGACGTCGTACGCGAGCGCCAGGAGCGCCGCGCCGACGAGTGGGCTGCGCGGCTGCTGATCACGCCCGCAGCATATGCCGCGGCAGAGCAGGCCCGAGGGCCGCACCCCGCGAGCCTCGCCTTCGACCTGGGCGTGACGATCGAGATCGTGATCGCCTACCAGCGACTGCTCCGACGGGTGGGAGAGACCACCTACGTCGCGGCGAGGATGGGCAGGGGCCAATGGGAGCATCGCCTGCCGAGCCCCTGACGCTTCCCGGACTCGCCGCTGGTTGAATGGCAGCATGACGTTCCGCACCACTCCGGCCCCGATCACCCTCACCGGACGCCTCGTCGAGCTCCGCCCGCTCGAGGTCTCCCACCACGACGGGCTCCTCGATGCCCTGCTCGAAGGCGACCTGTGGAAGAACGCCTGGTACACGTCCGTCCCCTCACCCGAGGGACTCGCCGCCGAGATCGATCGCCGTATCGGCCTCGTCGACAGCGGGGGGATGATCCCCTTCACCGCGTTCGACTCGTCCGGCCGCATCCTCGGCCTGACGTCGTACTACGACATCGACGACGATGCTCCGCGGCTGCACATCGGGTACACCTGGAATCGCCCCTCCGCGCACGGCACCGGGACGAATGCGGAGTCCAAGCTCCTCCTGCTCGGTCACGCATTCGAGGAGCTCGGGGTCTTCCGAGTGGGGCTGACCACGCAATGGGTGAACTTCCAGTCGCGCGCCGCGATCGAACGGCTCGGCGCGAAGCAGGACGGCGTCATGCGCGCGATGAGCCGCTACCGCAACGGCGCGCTGCGCGACAGCGTCGAGTTCTCGATCATCGAGCCCGAGTGGCCCGCGGTGAAGGCCAACCTCCAGATGAGACTCGCCAAGCGCGGTTGACGGCCTTGCGGGCGATGCCGACTACTCGGTGGGGTTGCCCGACCAGTTGTCCGTGCGGCGGGTGGCCGACCCGCGCTGACGCATCATGAATGCCAGAGACAGGCTGGTGATGAGGAGCCCTGCGACGAAGACGATCGCCTGGAAGTCCTCCATCGACTGAGCGAACCCCATGAGCCAGATGCCTCCGAGGAAGAGGATCATGAAGAAGATGAAGCTGAGGATCACGGTGTCTCCTGTCGTAACGGCCGTCATCCAGGATACCGCCTAGCGCAGTCGCCCCGGCGACGGAACCCCCTGGGGGATCCTCGCCGATGGTGGTTTCGTGCAGACATGACCGCACAACTGACTGCCTTGGCCATCTCCTGCACCCTCAAGCCCTCACCTTCGGACTCGAGCACCGATCTGCTCGGTTCGCAGGTGCTCGCAGCCCTCCGCGAGCACGGAGTCTCGGGAGAGATCGTGAGAGCCGTCGATCACGTGATCAGCCCGGGTGTCGAGGCCGACATGGGCGGCGACGACCAGTGGCCGACGTTGCGCGAGAAGGTGCATGCCGCCGACATCCTCGTGTTCCTCACCCCGACCTGGATGGGGCAGCACTCGAGCATCGCTCAGCGCGTGCTCGAGCGGCTCGACGCCGAGCTGAGCGAGACGGACGACGCAGGCAGGCCGATCCTGTTCGACAAGGTCGCGATCGCCGGGATCGTCGGCAACGAGGACGGCGCGCACCACATCGCCGCGATCCTGTTCCAGTCGCTGAACGACATCGGCTACTCGGTGCCCGCGCAGGGGTCGGTGTACTGGAACGGCGAGGCGATGCAGACCGTGGACTACAAGGATCTCGACGAGACGCCGGAGAAGGTCGCTCAGGCCACAGCCACGGCCGCCCGCAACGCGGCGCAGCTCGCCCGACTCCTCAAGGCCGACGGGTACCCGGCCGGGTGACTCAGGCGTGTGGCTTGCGCCCGCTGGCGACGGCGGGTTCGACGTAGTCGTCGATCACGAGCTCACCGGTCGCATTGAGGGAGCGCATCATCTCCTCGATGCGATGCTTCTCGACGGACAGCGACTCCGCTGATGTGAAGAGGAACTGCAGCGGGATGGCCGGGTGGATCCACACGGTCAGGCGACCGGTGTCGCCGCCCTCCCGCGGGTGCCAGGTCATCATGAAGCTCTCCTGACGGCGCAGCTTCGTTCCGACGATGACCTTGAGGTGTGCGAGCGTCTCGTCGTCGATCAGTATCGGCTCCGATGTGCCGTCATACCGCAGTCTTCCCATGAAAGAAACCGTACCTCGTGCGCGCGCTCCCGCGTGCACGAGTGCGCGATCACTCCGCGCGGCGGAACACCACGACCTCGTCACGACGAGAGCGCTCCACGGCGAGTCCCGCGAGCTCGAGACGGCGGAACACGCGTCGAGGCAACGGGGGCAGCTGGGCAGTGCGGCCCGTCGGAGGCTTCGCGAGGCCGACGATGAGCGAGAGGTCGGCGCCGGCACCTCGGACTTCCACCCGGGCGTAGTCGCTGCGCATCCGCCAGATGAGCGTCTGAAGCTCCGAGAAGGGGATCCGATGGCTCGACGAGCCGGCGCGGATCCGCAGCTCATCGTTGCCGAACGCGAGCCTGCACCAGAGCGTCCGGCGGCGCAGGCCCGCCCTGAGCAGGAGGTACACCGGAAGCCCGACGACCACGCCCATCACGAGGATCACGACCCGGGGGCCCATGGTCATCACCGCATCGTCGAATGCGATCAGCAGTGCGGTTCCCGCAAGGCCGACGACCACGACGACCCCGATGATCCCGAGGGTGAGCGAGCGCATCCGCAGGTCGAGCGCCGGGAACTCGACGTGTGATCCGTCGCCGCCGTCCTCCCGCTGCCATTCGGGTGGCACGGGCGTCGGCCGCTTCGCCGTGTCGCGACGCCGGAACAGACCGGTGATCCGTGAGAGGAGCCCGAGCCAGATCCATCCTGTGGCGGGAGCCGCCGCGATCTGCAGCACCACGATCACCGCTCGCGCGCCCTCGGGAAGCCGGTCGAACAGCTCCCTGCCGCCGAACTCGATCACGAAGAGCATGAGCGCCGTCAGCACCGCTGCCACGCCGAGCTCCAGCACGACGCCGTTGCGCACGGGTCGCATCTCCGTGGTCGCGTTCACGAAGGAGAATGCGAGGCTCCACCCTCCGATCAGCATCAGGAGGAACGAGAAGAAGCCCAGCTCATCGCCCGCGAGCGTCCAGATGATCGCAGCGGCCAGCAGGATGAGCCCGACGATCAGCGGATCCCGCACGAATCGGCGGGTGACGGTCGCCCTGATCCGCCGGTCTGCGGTGGTCTCGGGGGCCGTGTCGGTCATCGCAGCAATCCTAGAGCGAGCCCGTGCGTCATCCCGGGCTCATCGGGTCGCCCGCCGCAGTACCGTGGATCCATGACCGCTCCTGTTGATCCGACACACACTCCCGCCTGGTCCGAGCTCGCCGCGCTGCGCGAGTCGTTCGACGCCGACCTGCGCGGGTGGTTCGCCGCCGACGCCGACCGCGCCGAGCGATTCTCCTTCCCGCTCGCCGATCTCCACGTCGACCTGTCGAAGAACCTCGTCACCGATGAGGTCCTCGCAGCACTGCTGCGGCTCGCGGAGCAGACCGGCGTGGCCGAGCGCTACACGGCGATGCTCGAGGGAGCGCACCTCAACACCTCCGAGGACCGCGCAGTGTTGCACACGGCGCTCCGCCGCCCGGCAACATCCTCCCCCTCGCTGGTCGTCGACGGCCAGAACGTGGATGCCGACGTGCAGGCGGTGCTCGACGCACTGAGCGCGTTCGCGACGCGGGTCCGCACCGGCGAGTGGCTCGGCATCACCGGCAAGAAGGTCACCCACGTCGTCAACATCGGCATCGGCGGCTCCGACCTCGGCCCCGTGATGGTCTACGAGGCGCTGAAGCCCTATGCGAATGCCGGCATCGAGGCACGATTCGTGTCGAACATCGACCCCACCGACCTCGCCCAGAAGACCGCGGATCTCGACCCCGAGACCACGCTCTTCATCGTCGCGTCGAAGACCTTCACCACTCTCGAGACACTCACCAACGCCCGCCTGGCGCGCGACTGGCTGTGGGCTGGCCTCGCAGCATCCGGTGCCATCTCCGACGATGACGACGCCCGCACGGACGCCGTCGCGCACCACTTCGTGGCCGTGTCGACCGCCCTCGACAAGGTCGCCGCGTTCGGCATCGATCCGGCCAACGCGTTCGGGTTCTGGGACTGGGTGGGTGGTCGGTACTCAGTCGACTCCGCGATCGGACTGTCGCTCGCGGTCACCCTCGGCCCCGACGCCTTCCGCGGCCTCCTGGCCGGGTTCCATGCCGTCGACGAGCATGTGCGCACCACGCCGCTCGAACGCAATGTGCCCGTGCTGATGGGCCTGCTCAATGTCTGGTACGTGAACTTCCATGGCGCACAGACGCATGCCGTGCTGCCGTACGCGCAGCAGCTGAGCCGGTTCCCCGCGTACCTGCAGCAGCTCACGATGGAGTCGAACGGCAAGTCCGTCCGCTGGGACGGTACGCCCGTCACGACCGACACGGGCGAGGTGTTCTGGGGCGAGCCCGGCACCAACGGTCAGCACGCGTTCTATCAGCTCATCCACCAGGGCACCCGGCTCATCCCCGCCGACTTCATCGCCTTCGTGAACCCCGCGTACCCGCTCACCGACGGCGGCCAGGACGTGCACGAGCTCTTCCTCGCGAACTTCCTCGCCCAGACGAAGGCGCTCGCGTTCGGCAAGAGCGCCGAAGAGGTCGAGGCCGAGGGAACCACGGGTGCGCTCGTCGCCGCGCGCACGTTCGCCGGCAACCGCCCGACGACGTCGATCTTCGCCCCCGCGCTGACCCCGCAGGTGCTCGGCCAGCTCATCGCCCTCTACGAGCACATCACATTCACCCAGGGCACGATCTGGGGCATCAACTCTTTCGACCAGTGGGGTGTGGAGCTCGGTAAGCAGCTCGCCATGCAGATCGCCCCCGCGATCGGCGGCGATGAGTCGGCGATCGACGCGCAGGACGCCTCGACCAAGGCTCTGCTCGAGTATTACCGGGCGAACCGCGACTGAGCGGCATAACCCCGTCGCCCTGTACCGGTCAAGAGGCTGGCCCGGTCGAGATCTCCTGAGTCAGCCTGGCGGTGTGAGCGAAGAACGTCAGAGCGCGGACCGACAGGTGAGGGGCACATGAGGAAGAGATTCGATCGTGTCGTCGTCTTCGGCCAGATCGCGCAGGACCTCGCAGTCCAGGTCGGAGACCTGCCCTCTCCGGACGATTCGACCACGGTCGCGGAGCTCCGTTGGTTGCTCGGAGGGAAAGGCGCGAATCAAGCCGTCGGCTTGAGCCAGTTGGGCGCCGAGGTGGCGGCGGTGGGCGTCGTCGGAGACGATTCGACCGGCGCGAAGCTTCTCGATCTTCTGCGGCGTGACGGCATCGACGTGTGCGGGGTGTCGCGGCGCGGGGCTACGGCGACCCTGATCGATGTCGTCGACGCAGCGGCGAGGAGGATGCTGCTCGAGCACGCGCCGTCGGCATCTCTGCTCACCGTGGAAGACGTCGATGCCGCCGCCGGCGTCGCGCAGCGTGCAGAGGCGGTATGCCTGCAGGCGCAGCAGCCGGGTGAGGCGCTGACGGCAGCCGCGGCACTCGCGCACCGGAATGACCTGATCGTCGCTCTCGACGGCGCTCCCGGCTCGGAGAGCACCGATGAACTGCTCGCGGCATCCGACATCCTGCGCGCTGACGCCGCCGAGACCGAGCTGCTCGTCGGGTTCCCTGTGAACTCCATGCCCTCTGGGCAGGAGGCCTGTCGCGCCCTTCTGGCTCGCGGACCATCGGTGGTGGCGGTGGAAGTGGCCGGCGCAGGTGACCTGGTCGGATGGCGTGACGGCACGACGCTCCGTCCGCACGACGATGCTGAGGCGGTCAGGGACCGGACCGGTGCGGGCGATGCGTTCTTCGTCGGCTTGGTGCGAGGACTCGGCCGTGGCCGGAGCGTCGAGCGGGCAGCTGACCTGGCCGCACGCTGCGCGGCCTCCACGGTCACCCGTCTGGGTGGGCGGCCGGATCTTCGGAACCTCGTCGAAGCCTGACCCGGTCAGTCTCTAGATCACGCGACCGTCTCCGGGCCGCGATACGCGAAGCCAGCGGTAGCCGTACGCAGGGACCTCCAACTCGACCATCCCCGTGGGGTCCAGCGGAAGATGCAACGGTTCGAGCAGGTCGAGGAGGGTCGTGCCCTCCGGCTCGTCCTTCACCCGGAACGCCGTGGTCACGGGCACCTCTGCGAAGTTGTGCACGGCGATCACACGTCCGACGTCAGCCGACAACGAGTGCACGAGAAGCGAGTCGACAGACTGATCGATCACCTGGAGGGTGCCCCACCCCAGCTCCGGAGAGATGCGATACCGCGCGGTGAGAGCGCGGATGAAGTGCAGCAGCGATCCGCTGTCCTCGAGCTGGGCGGCGACGTTGACATGCTCCGGCGCGTACCCATCGGAGGGCGGACGGCTGACGAGTCGGCTCGGCGGCACGTCGGAGAAACCTCCGTTGCGGTCCGCGGACCACTGCATCGGCGTCCGCACCGCTTCGCGACCGGGGATCTCGATGTTCTCCCCCATGCCGATCTCCTCGCCGTAGAACAGCACCGGCGTGCCTGGCAGAGTGAACAGCAGGCTGTAGGCCATCCGGATACGGCGCGGATCTCCGTCGAGCATCGGCGGGAGACGCCGGGTGATGCCCCGACCGAACACCCGCTGTCGCTCGTCCGGCGCGAACGCGTCGAACACCTCCTGCCGTTCGCTGTCGCTGAGCTTGTCGAGGGTCAGCTCATCGTGGTTGCGCAGGAAGTTGGCCCACTGAACCTCTGAGCCGAGTGCGGGCCGTGCGCGCAGTGCGGCGATCAGCGGGGCAGGATCCTTGCGCGCCAGAGACAGATACAGCGACTGCATCCCCACGAAATCGAACTGCATGGTGAGCTCGTCGCCGTCCTCGCCTCCGAAGTACTGCGTCTGAGTCTCGTAGGGAAGATTCACCTCACCGAGCAGAATGGCTTCACTGGATCGACGCTGAAGGAAGCGGCGGATGTCGCGCAGCAGATCGTGCGGCTCGGGAATCTCAGGACCCTCGGGGATCTCGAGGAGGAACGGCACGGCGTCGACCCGGAATCCCGAGATGCCCAGCTGAAGCCAGAACCCGATCACCTTCGCGATCTCATCCCGCACTCTGGGGTTGGCGATGTTCAGATCGGGCTGGTGCTCGTAGAAGCTGTGCTGGTACCACTGTCCGGACTTCTCGTCCTTGCCCCAGATACCGTCCGCCTGGCCGGGGAAGACGGGGTTCTTCTGCCCTTTCGGAGGGGCCTCCGTGCGCCACACGTAGAAGTCCCTGAAGGGAGAGTCGACGCTGCGCTTGGCGGCGAGGAACCACGGGTGCCGGTCGGAGGTGTGATTGATCACCAGATCGACGATCACCCGCATCCCCCGATCGCGGGCGGTGCGGATCACCTCGACGAGGTCACCGTGGTTCCCCAGGCGCGGATCGACGCCGTAGAAGTCGCTGACGTCGTATCCGTCGTCACGATCCGGGGTCGGGTAGAACGGCATCAGCCACAGGCACGTGACACCCAACTGCGAGAGGTAGTCGATCCGCTGGGCGAGTCCTTGCAGATCGCCCACGCCGTCGCCGTTCGAGTCGAGGAACGTCTCGACGTCGAGGCAGTAGACAACTGCGGTCTTCCACCAGAGGTCGCTCGTGTCGGTGATCCTCACAGTCGCTCCTTCAGAGCCGGGATGAGCTCGTTCGCCGCGGCGTCGAGGAACTGTGACTGGTCGGTGCCCACATGGTGGAGATACACACGCTCGAAACCGATCTCGGCGAGGTCCGCGATGCGAGCGGCCAACGAGGAGGCGTCATGGTCGATCAGCACGGCCTTGCGCAACGGTTCCTCGTCGAGGCCCTCGGCGGCGGCGACGAAGTCCTCCGGCTGTTCGAGATCCCATGTGACCGGCGGGGAGAGCAGACCGTTCCTCCACTGCTCGCGGGCGATGGCGAACGCCGCTCCGTCGCTCTTCGCCAAGCTGAGATGCACCTGCAGGATGCACGGGCCCGCGCCTCCCGCCGACCGGTAGGCGTCGACGACGCGTCGCAGCGAGTCCGGCTCCTGAGCGACAGTCGCAAGACCCTGCGCCCACGATGCGGTCCACGCAGCGGTCTCGGCGCTCACCGCGGTCGCGAACAGCGGAGGCGGTTCTGCCGGCAGGCTCCATACTCTCGCGCGGTGGACGCGAACCAGGCCGTCGTGATCGACCTCCTCACCGGCCATGAGACGGCGGATCACATCGACGCTCTCACGAAGACGCTCATTTCGGACGTGTTTGGCGGGCCAGCCGTCTCGCGTCACATGCTCGTTGAGAGCTTCGCCGCTTCCCATCGCAGCCCAGAACCGCCCCGGGAACATCTCTGCAAGGGTCGCGAACGCCTGCGCGATCATCACCGGGTGATATCGCTGACCTGGGGCGTTCACCATGCCGATCGAGAAGTCGGTTCGGGCGAGCGCAGCCGCGATCCAACTCAACGCGAAGCCAGAGTGACCTTGTACCGGAGACCACGGAGCGAGGTGATCCGAGCACATCGCCCCATCGAATCCCGCACGCTCGGCGCCGATCACGGCATCCAGGAGCTCGCTCGGGGCGATCTGCTCGTGCGATGCGTGGAATCCGATGAACACCATGCATCGAGTCTTCCAACCGACGGCGATCTTCGGTAGAGGTGGACACGGTATGCGCCGCCTGCGAAGATGCACGCGCCCACCAGATGGAATCGTGCGTCTGCGGACCTCAGGAGGCTCCGCCATCCTCGCTTCGCTACGGTGACTCCCCGAATCACTCAGCGGTTTAGACGAAGAAAGCCCCTCCGTGCTTGCGCTCAGAGGGGCTTCTTCGTCTGTGGACCTAAGGGGATTCGAACCCCTGACCTCCTCGATGCGAACGAGGCGCGCTACCAACTGCGCCATAGGCCCTGACGTCTTCTACGCTATCACGCCGGAAGAGGTGCCCGTGCCGCTGAGATCAGCCGGCTGCGCGCTTCGCGAGCAGGTCGCGCACATGCGCCTCGATCTCGGCGTCGTCGACATAGCCCATCTTCGAGAACGGCGATGCGGCTGCCGGGATCTGTACGGGCGTCTCCGGCGCCATCCGCTCGGCGCGTACGCGCAGCTCCGCGAGGCGAGCGGCTGTACGACGCTCTTCCTGGGCATCCATCTCGGCCCGCGCGACCTGCGCGCGCGACCCCGCGACCGAGACCAACGGCTCGGGAAGCGGGCGCGGCGTCCAGGTGGCACGACCCTGATCGTGCAGCTTCGGTTCGACGCGGGCGACGGGCTGCTCGATGGGAGCGACCGAACGGCGAGCGGCGCGCGCAGCGACCGACGCCATGCGCTGAAGAGCGAATCCGGCAGCCAGTACTGTCGCGCCACCGATCCAGAGAAGAAGTTGAGCCTGGGTCGCGACGACCTGCCACACACCGAGCCCCGTGAGCGCGAGGCCCAGGAGAAGCGCAGAGGTCGAGACGATGCGCACCCGTCGGCGCGCACGCGCCTGGCGGACGACCGGATCGGCCCGGGCGGCCGCGAGTTCCTCGCGGAGAAGCGTGAGCTCGGCGGCCTCTTTCTCGGACTGCACCCGCTTCGCGAGCTTCTGCTGGGCGAGAGCCGTTCGAGCGTTCAGTTCGAGGCGCACCTCGCCGGGCGTCTCGCTGGTCTCGGCCAGCACACGCAGAGCCTGGTTCAGACGGACGGCGTTGCGCTCGGCGGCATCGTACTGAAAACGACCGCGCCACGAGGGCAGCAGATAGAGCATCCACAGGAGCACGGCGACGAGGACTATCACTCCCCCGCTCAGCACCGGCCCGTCCATGTCGACAACGGTACGGGAACATCGCTGTTCACGCGGCTCAGTCCGGGCGTGTGTCGCGACGAGTTCGGCGTCGCGCCCTCAGATTGCGAGTCGGTCCGATGGAGGGATCGTCGCGGCATCCGGAGGTACCTGGCCGTTGAGCCATCGCGCCAGCACACCCTGGGGAACATCCTCCCGCGTGAGAGCGAACGCGTAGTGATCGCGCCAGTCCCCGTCGATGTGGATGTAGCGCCGACGAAGCCCTTCATAGCGGAAGCCGAGCTTCTGCACCACGCGCAGACTCGCCGCGTTCTCGGGTCGGATGCAGATCTCCATCCGATGCAGCGCGTACTCGGTGAAGCATGCATCGGTCGCGAGCGCGACCGCCGTCGGCGTGATGCCCTTGCCGGCGAATCGCTCGCTCACCCAGTAGCCGATCGTCGCCGAGCAGAGCGACCCTCGGGAGACTCCCCAGACGTTGAGCTGCCCGGCGACTTCTCCGTCGTATTCCATGACGAAGGGATAGCCCTGGCCGTCGCGATACTGCTGGAGCAGACGGCGGATGCTGAGCCGCATGTCGAACGAGACCGATCCGTACGGGACGGTGGCCTCCCACGGCTGCAGCCACGAGCGGTTGCTCAGCAGCTCGTGCTGCAGCGGCCTGGCATCGCGAGACCGCACGAGACGCAGCTCGATCGGACCGTGCCTCATTCCCGTCGCCTGATCCATCCGAGCGCTCCGACGCCGCGACGACGCCTAGAGGCGTTCCGCGAACTCCTTCAGCCACGGCCGCAGCTCGGGGCCGAGGTCTTCGCGGTCGGAGGCGAGCTGGACGATCGCCTTGATGTAGTCGACGCGGTCGCCGGTGTCGTAGCGGCGTCCGCGGAAGATCACGCCGACGACGCCGGGGCCCTCGGGCCTGGTCGCCAGCTCCTGCAGGGCGTCCGTCAGCTGGATCTCGCCACCCTTGCCCGGTTCGGTGCGCTCGAGGACGTCGAAGATCGATGCGGGCAGGACGTAGCGGCCGATGATCGCGAGGTTCGAGGGCGCATCCTCCTGCGCGGGCTTCTCGACGAGACCCGTCACGCGCACGGAGTCGGAGCCCTCGATCTCCTCGACGGCGGCGGCGCCGTACATGTGGATGTTCGCGGGATCGACCTCCATGAGGGCGATGACTGCGGCACCGCTGCGCTCATGCTCCGCGATCATGGCGGTCAGCAGCGGGTCGCGCTCGTCGATGAGGTCGTCACCGAGGAGCACGGCGAACGAGCTGTCGCCGACGTGAGTGCGTGCCCGCAGCACGGCGTGGCCGAGACCCTTGGGCTCACCCTGGCGGACGAAGTGGATGTCGGCGAGATCGCTCGATCGCACGACGCGCTCGAGACGGCCGGTGTCGCCCTTCTCCATGAGCTTCACTTCGAGCTCGGGCACCGAGTCGAAGTGGTTCGAGATGGCGTTCTTGTTGCGGCCGATGATGACGAGGATGTCCTCGATCCCGGCGCTCGCGGCTTCTTCGACCACATACTGGATCGCCGGCTTGTCTACGACCGGCAGCATCTCCTTCGGCATCGCCTTCGTCGCCGGCAGGAATCGCGTCCCCAGTCCTGCGGCGGGAATGACAGCCTTCATCTTCTTGGTTCCCATCGTCATAGCCTAGCCGGGATGCCGCCGTAGACTCGGAGGCATGTCCCACGACGTCGAGCATGAGAAGCGCGCGCTGCGTGCCGAGCTCCGCGAACGCCGGCAACTGCTCAGCGACTCGCAGCGCGAGAACGCCGCAGCCGCCATCGCGCAGCGCCTGGACGACCTCGTCGAATCGCTCGGAGCGCAGTCGATCTCGTGCTTCCTCTCCACGACGACAGAACCGGGCACACGCGAGTTCGTGACCGGCGCCGTACGCCGCGGCATCCGCGTGCTCCTTCCCGTCACGCGCGCGGACGGCCTGCTCGACTGGGCCGTCGCGACCGACGATGACGACGTCGCCGAGGGCCTGTTCGGACTCCCCGAGCCGACCGGCGAGGTGCTCGGTCCGATCGCCGTCAACGACGTCGACCTGATGGTCATCCCCGCCGCAGCCGTCGACCGCACGGGAATGCGCATGGGCTGGGGCCGCGGCTACTTCGACAAGACCATCGGATCCATGGAGAAGTGCCCGCCCGTCTACGCGGTCATCTATGATTCCGAGGTACTCGACTTCCTTCCGCGGGAGGTCCACGACCAGCCGGTCACCGGCGTCGTGACCCCCACGCAGACCCTTCTCCTGTCGCAGTCGCGACGCTGACCCCCGCGAGGACCGCAATGCCCACCTATGCCTATGCCTGCCGTTCCTGCGGCCACGCCTTCGATGCCGTGCAGAGCTTCTCCGACGACGCTCTGACCGTCTGCCCCGAGTGCGGCGGAGAGCTGCGCAAGCAGTACGGATCCATCGGCGTGACGTTCAACGGATCCGGCTTCTATCGCACCGACTCGCGGGCAGGGTCCGGTGCATCGGCATCCACCCCGGCATCATCGAAGTCGGAGCCGACGAAGAGCGCCACCCCGGCGCCCGCGTCGAGCGCCACCTCTTCCTGACACACAACGGACCTCCGGAGGTTCCCATGCTCAAAGGTTTCAAGGACTTCATCCTCCGCGGCAACATCATCGACCTGGCTGTCGCGGTCGTCATCGGCACCGCCTTCACCGCTATCGTCACCGCCGTCGTGAACAGCATCATCACCCCCCTCGTCGCTCTGTTCTTCCAGGCCGACGCCACAGGCGAGTTCGGCTGGACCGTCACGAACATCTACGGCGACGACGTCACGTTCCCGATCGGCGACCTGATCTCGGCGATCATCAGCTTCCTCGCCGTCGCCGCGGTCGTCTACTTCGTCTTCGTCCTGCCGATGAACACGTTCAAGGCACGGGTCGAGGCTCGCAAGGGCACCGCCGCAGAAGAGCCCGCTGAGGAGCCGGCCGCCGCGACCGAGGCCGAGCTGCTCGTCGAGATCCGCGACCTGCTCGCCCAGAACGCCCGCCACTGACGCTCACCGCATTCCACACGAAGCGCACGGTCCCATCGGGGCCGTGCGCTTCGTCGTGTCAGCCTCAGTAGTGCGGCGGGACGTCCTGCATCAGCCGGTCGTCGTTGGGCCCCTTGGGTCCCTTCGGCGCGCGCGGGGCCGATGTGATCGGCTTCTGAGTCGCTGCCGCCTCCGGGTCGGTGTCCGTGCCCGGGACGGGCGTCAGCCGCGCGCGGCGAGATCCCGGAACCCGCACGACCTTCTGCCGCGGAGCACTCGGGTCGGGCTGATCAGTCATTCTGCGGATCGATGAGATCGATCGGCTGTGTGTCGTTCTCGGCGCGGACGGCGGATGCCGAGATGCCGAGGACCTCAGCGATGCGGGCGGCCGCGGTCACCGGATCGCTGTAGAGGTCGAAGGCGTGCACACGGACGTAGTGCCAGCCGAGGCGGCGCAGAACATGCGGGCGCAGGCGCAACGTCTCCCGCAGAGACTCACCTCGCGACTCGGGGTCGGACTCGATCACGACTGCCTTGCCCTTGTGCTGGGCGACGAGCGGCAGAAGGCCGCGGTAGTCGACGTCCACAGCTGCGCCCAGGCGTCGCAGCTCGCGCGCCAGAGCGAGGGTGAGCGGATCGGCGAGATCCTCGAGGCGCGCCTCGCGCCCCCGGGAGGCCAGGCCGCCGAGGATCGACATCAGCGTGGCTGCACCGAACTCGAGGCGACCGTCGTCGAACGAGGACGGCCTGATCGACGACACGATGACCATCGAGCGGCGCGCTCTCGTCATGCCGACCGTGAGCAGCCGCTCGCCGTCGGGCGTCGACAGGTCGCCGAAGTCGCTGAGGACGCGGCCGTGCTTGGTGAGACCGAATCCGAGAGAGAAGATCACACGGTCGCGGCTCTCGGCGACGGACTCTTCGAGAGTCAGCACCGCGAAGGGTTCGGCGGTGTCGCGTCCGACGAAGTCTGCGACGTCGGAACGGCCGGCGAACGCCGACGTGACGGCGGCACGCACACGCTCGGCGTGACGCCTGCTGGCGGTGACGACCATGAGCGACTCGTCGGGGCGGTGCACGGCGTGCTCGACGACCAGGGTGACGACGCGGGCGACCTCGGCATCCGGGCTCTCCACCGCTCCTGAGACGGGGTCGGGGGCTCCGGTTCCGCCTTCGACGTAGTCGACGGTGAGGCTGCCGCGGCCCAGATACGATCCTGCCCACGGAAGGGAGACGATCTCGCCGCCGTAGAACGCATCGTTGATGAGCTCGGCGAGATCCTCGCCGCCGGCGCGATAGCTGCGCGTGAGGGTCATCACCGGGAGCAGCTCCGACAGCCGCTCGAATACCGAGACCGTGTCGAAGGGAACCTCGTGCTCCCACTCGGCGCCGGGGTCGACGGCGACGTGGAACGGTGTGGGGAGCTGCGTGACCGGGTCGCCGAATGCGACGATCTGGCGCGCGCGGCGGATGGCCGGTGCAGCCTCGGCGAGGTTGATCGCGGCCGCGTCGACGAGGAGCACCGCATCGAACTCGACCGAATCGGGGATGTGCGGCACGAGATAGGGCGACGAGATCCACACGGGCGCCAGCACGTCGACGAGAGTGGGCGCGGCGCTCACGATCTCAGCGGTCGTGGTGGCCGGCTGCTTCAGCGCGCGGCGCAGGTTCTGCGACTCCTGCGGTTCGTCGACGATCGCGATCTTCCACTGGTTCGCGAGCTGCCAGGCGAGCAGCGGGCCTGCCATCGCCGCGTGCGCCTCGTCGACGAGTCGGAAGTCGCGTTCGAGTCGGTCGACCACCGCCGTGTTCGCGCCCAGAAGGGCGCGGTCATCCTGCAGGGCGCGCTCGAGCAGCGTCTGCCACCAGGCGAATTCCAGCTCGTCACCCACGCGCGCCTCGGAGACATGGCGTACGGAGAGCTCCGCGAGCAGCGGTTCGAGCCCCAGATCGGCGAGGCGGTCGCGCAGCTGCGCGCGCTCGACGAGGTTGTCGAAGACGTCGGATTTGGCGGCGAGTCCTGCCAGCGTTCGCACGAGTCGCTCGACGGGGAGGGTCGAGAGCGGCTCCCGGCGACCGAGTGCGACATCGAGCTCGGCGAGTTCCGCCGTCACCCGCTGCCAGGAGGCGTAGACGTCGGCGAGTCCGAGCGGGACCTCGGGCGCTACGCCCGCCTCGACGCAGCGCTGCCACTGCGTGCGCTGCGCCTGGATGCGGAGCAGGGACTCGTGCATCTCGGTGACGTGCACGCCGGGGCGTACGTACTCCTTGGCGAGACGACGAAGACGTCGTCGGTTCGCACCCGACATGTTGGGTGCGTCGCGTCGGGAGCCGTGCGCCTGGATCAGCTCGCCCAGAGGACGTTCGAACACCGTCGGGCTGAAGCGATCGAGGGAGTCGCGGATGCCCTGCAGCAGTCGCAGGTACTCTCCGAGCTCATCGATGGTCGAGAACGGACGCATGTGGGTCTGCGCGATGAGGGCGTAACCCCGCTCGAGCAGTGCAGGGACACTGTCGGAGTGCAGTCGTCCGGCGAGCTGATGAGCGGACTTGGCAGCCTCGGTGCTCGAGAACGTGACGCCGTACCAGGGCGAGTCGTTCGGGCCGAAGCGGAACTCGCCGAGACGAGCCGCGTACGCGAGGGCCGCCGCTGCGGAGGACCGGTCGTCGGCCAGGCGGCGCAGGGTCTCGATGCTCAGCCGCGCAGTGGTCGACGGCGGTGTGGGCAGCGACGCGAGCCTGGTGAGATGACGCGTGGCGTCGAGGACGGACGAGGCGGTTCCCGCGACGGGAGCCGTGAGCGCCTGACGATAGTCGCGCAGCACCGTGCGCAGGCGCACCAGCGCGTCATCGACGTCGCTCACCTTCGGTGCAGTGGCCTTCTCGTTGCGTCCGATCGCGCGCACGAGGTCGCGGCGGACGCTCGCGGGCGACACGGCCAGGCTGTCGAGCCCGATGCCGGCCAGACGATGCCGCACTCCGTCGAGCGTCGACCGCCTCGCCGACACGACGAGAACGCGCTTGCCGTTGCGCACCAGTTCGCCGAGCGCGTTGATCACGGTCTGCGTGCCGCCGGTGCCGGGGAGCGTCGCGACCGTGAGGGAATGTCCGGCGGCGATCTTGGCGAGCAGCGCCTCCTGCTCGGCATCCGCGTCCAGCAGGAGGTTGTCGGATGCGGGCGCACGGTCGTCCGGACCGGTGTGGTGCGGTTCCGGTCTGCGCGCCGAGACCTGCTCGCGGTCGCCCACATGCCCGGCGAGAGCATTGAGCACGATGTGATCGAGGCTGCCGCCGTCGCGCGCCATCGCACCGCCCACGTCCGCGAACGTCGAGACCACGAGCCTGGGCAGCACGGTGAAGGTGTCGATCGATCGCGTGGTCGCTCGGAGGCTGTCGATCACGGGCTGCGGCTTGAAGATCCCGCCGTCGTAGGCGAGCGCGGCGAGCGCTGCGGCATCGATCGTGATCCCGAAGTGCTCGCGGGCGATGCGCACCAGCTCGGGGTTGACCTCGAAGGCCCCTTGCAGCTTGAGCTCGAAGTCGGTGTGGTGGCGACGGATCGCGAGAGGGCGGAGCAGCACAGGAGCCGCGAAGTCAGCGCCGCCGATGCGCCATCCCGCGACGCCGACGGCGAGATGCACGGCCTCGATGCCGCGAACCGTGCGGAGCTCCGTGTTCTTCGCCGTGATCCGCTCGGCCGCGAGCCGAGCCGTCCGAAGACCGACCTCGTCGCGGAAGAGGTTCGACAGGAGGGTGGATTTTCCGGTGATGAACTGGGGAAGGCTGCCCGGGTGCGCCTTGGAGATGTCGATGCCCGATTCGACCGTGTCGCGGAACGTCACGAGGGGTGAGGATCCGCCGAGGTCGGCGGCTTCGGCGCGCAGACGAGTGCGCTCGGCCTCTGCGGCGTGGGCGATCCCGAAGCCGACGACGGGCTCGGGCGACGCACTCAGGGTCGCTGAGGCATCGGTCGCTGCCTCATCCGCAGCCTTGCCTTCACGTCGCCACACACCTCACACACTAAGCGCGCCTCGCCGCGACAGCGGTATCCCGGGCGGGTTTCACCGTATTTCCGGCCGCCAGACAGCTGTCCGAGGTCGGCGGATGCTCGGCGGACTGCTCCTGCACGGCCGAGACGTGGCGACGGGCTCTCCCCCGGCACCGTGATCGCGCGCCTCGTGGGTCAGCCACGGAGGTCAGTATTGAGACATGACCTTCCGCTACGACTTCGCACCGACCCCCTTCGGAGACGCCCTCGCCGTGTTCTCCGACGAGGGGATCGTCCGATTCGACCTCTCGGAATCCGACGACCCGTCGGTCCCCTGGCTCCTCGAGAAAGTCTCGGGTCAGCTGCACTCCGTTCCCGAGCCCGACCCCGGCGCCGCCGACGAGCTCGCGCACCTCCTCGACGACTATTTCGACGGCACTCCGGTGCGCTTCGACGAGCACCTGCGATTCGACTGGCGCCTCAGCACCGGCTTCGCCCGCGCCGCATTGCAGACGATCAGCACGATCGAGTGGGGGCAGACACTCAGCTACGGCGAGGTCGCGGTGCTCGCCGGTCGCCCCGGCGCCGCGCGGGCGGTCGGCACGGCCTGCAGGCTCACGCCGTTCTCGGTCATCGTTCCGGTGCATCGCGTGGTGAGGTCCGACGGAAGCCCCGGGCAGTACGGCGCCCACCCCGAACGGAAGACGTTCCTCCTCGACCTCGAGTCCCACGGCTGAGCACCGACAGACGACGTGGACCCCGACGAGTAGGCCGTCGGGGTCCACGTGCTGCTCACCGTCGAAGACGGTCCGGGCGCTCGGCGTCCGATCAGTGATCCGTCGCCTTCTCGGCACCGAAGCCGGTGAGCGAGCGCACCTCCATCTCTGCGGCGAGCGTCGGGGATTCCTTCTGCCGGCTCGTCATCGTGCCGAGCCAGCCGAGGAAGAACCCGAGCGGTATCGAGATGATGCCAGGGTTGTTCATCGGCCAGAGCACGATGTCGATCCCGGGGATCATCGATGTCGGCGACCCCGAGAACACCGGCGAGAGCACGATCAGGATGAGCGCCGCAGCGAGCCCGCCGTACATGCTCCACACCGCGCCCCTGGTGTTGAAACGGCGCCAGAACAGCGAGTAGAGGATGGTGGGCAGATTCGCCGACGCTGCGACCGCGAACGCCAGTGCGACGAGGAAGGCGATGTTCTGCCCCTGCGCGCCGATGCCGCCGACGATCGCCAGGATGCCGATCACGACGACCGTGCGTCGTGCGACCCGCACCTCGCCGTTCGGGTCGGGCTCGACGGCGTTGCCCGCTGCATCCTTCCTGCCCTTCTGGATCACGTTCGCGTAGATGTCATGCGCGAACGACGCCGCTGCCGTGATCGTGAGTCCCGCCACGACGGCGAGGATCGTCGCGAACGCGACAGCCGAGATGAACCCCAGCAGCACGGGTCCTCCGAGGTACAGCGCGAGGAGGGGAGCCGCCGAGTTCGGCCCCCCAGGGGCCGCCGCGATGACGTCGGCTCCCACGAGCGCGCCGGCACCGTAGCCGAGCACGAGGGTCAGCAGGTAGAAGCCGCCGATGAGCCAGATGGCCCAGACCACTGAGCGGCGAGCCTCCTTCGCCGTCGGAACCGTGTAGAAGCGCATGAGCACGTGCGGGAGTCCGGCCGTTCCGAGCACGAGCGCCATGCCCAGCGAGAGGAAGTCCCAGGGGTTCGCACCATACTGCAGGCCCGGTCCGAGGATCGCATCACCCTTGTCGGAGTTGGCGACCGCGGCCTCGAGCAGCGTGTTCAGGCTGAACCCGTTGATCGCGAGCACCCAGATCGTCATCGCAATGGCGCCGCCGATGAGCAGGAACGCCTTCACGATCTGCACCCAGGTCGTGCCCTTCATGCCGCCGATGAGCACGTAGACGATCATCAGCACACCGACCACCGCGATCACGATCGACTGACCGATCCTGCCGTCGATGCCGAGCAGCAGCGACACCAGGCCACCGGCACCCGCCATCTGCGCGAGCAGATAGAAGAAGCAGACGGCGAGCGTGGTGATCGCCGCCGCCATGCGCACCGGGCGTTGCTTGAGACGGAACGAGAGCACGTCGGCCATCGTGAACTTGCCCGTGTTGCGCATGAGCTCGGCGACGAGCAGCAGAGCCACGAGCCAGGCCACGAGGAACCCGATCGAGTACAGGAACCCGTCGTATCCGTTGATCGCGATCGCCCCGCAGATACCGAGAAAGGACGCGGCGGACAGATAGTCACCGGCGATGGCGAAGCCGTTCTGCGGGCCGGTGAACGAACGCCCGGCCGCGTAGTAGTCGGCCGCGGTCTTGTTGTTGCGGCTGGCCCGGATCACGATGAAGAGCGTCACCGCGACGAACGCGACGAAGATCGAGATGTTGAGCACGGGGTTGCTCTCGACCGCGAGTTCCTCCGCGGCGAAATGCGTGATGTTCATGCGTCAGCCTGCGCCTTCTCGAGTTCTTCGCGGATCTCGGTGGCGATCGGATCGAGCTTCCGATTGGCGAAAGCGACGTATCCCATCGTGATCGCGAACGTCGTGACGAATTGGCCGAGCCCCATCAGGAGCCCGACGGTGATATCGCCCCACACCCGCTGCGACATGAAATCCGTCGCGAATGCGGCGAGCAGGACATAGACGAAATACCAGATGAGGAAGAATGCCGCGAGCGGGAAGATGAACGAACGCTGGGTCTTCTTCAACTCTCGGAATCTCGGCGATTCCTCGACGGCGATGTAGTCGATCGCTCCTGCCCGATCGGCAGGTGAATGGTCGGTCATGGGGCCTCCTTGCCTCATGGTCTACGGCTCGCCCTCGTGTGCCGGGCGAATGGTAGGGTCGACGCTACGAAACGGGGAACAGGGCCGTCACCCCCGAAAGTAGGTAGTCGTGAGCACGACGACAGGGATGGAATCCGAGACAGAGCTCGTCGCCAGAGCGGTGCGCGAGCTCGCTCAGCGCACCCGATTCCCCGTCGCGTTCGGGGGCCTGATCGATGAGGGCGTCGTCAGCGTCACGAGCATCGTCGGCAATCGCACCCACAGCCTCGACGGCCTCAGGGTGAGGCCCGAGCGCGGGCTCGGCGGGCGGGCCATGATGGAGCTCCGCCCTCGCATGACGAACGACTACGGCTCCTCGCAGCAGATCACCCACGACTACGACGTCTTCGTCCTCGGCGAGGGGCTCCGAACCCTCCTGGCGCTGCCCATCGTGGTGAGCGGGCGCCCCCGCGGCGTGCTCTACGCCGGGGCATGGGAGAGAACACCCGTCGGCGGTGTCACGACCGCCCCCGCGATGCAGGTCGCCCAGTCCGTCGCAGAGGAGTTGCGCATCCGCGACGAGGTGGACCGGCGCCTGCGCTCGGTCTCCCCCGGCTCCGAATCGGTCGCTCCGCGCCAGCGTGAGGAGCTGCGCGAGAGCTTCGCCGAGCTCCGCAGCATCGCGGCCTCGGTGGACGACGCGGATCTGCGGGCGCGCATCGCCCAGGTCGAGCGCCGACTCGTGCTGCTCGCGGAGGATGCCGTCGCACCGTCGACCGGACCGATCCCGACCGTCCACCTCTCACGCCGGGAGACCGATGTGCTCGCCTGCGCGGCGCTCGGCGCGACCAACGCGGAGATCGCCGGCCAGCTCGGCCTGCGCGAGGGCACGGTCAAGGCGTACCTCGGCACCGCCATGTCGAAGCTCGATGCGTCGACCCGCCATGCCGCCGTGACGAAGGCCCGCCGCGCAGGCCTTCTTCCCTGACCCGCCCGCAGCTCGAGCCGAGCGCCGTCCGCTGCACAGTCACTGCCCAGACCGGGTGGCTAGCATGGATACTGGTCGGTGAACCCCGGCCCCGGACGAGGCAGACCAGTACCCGGTGAGCGAAAAGACTGGTCCGAAAGGACCGTCATGTCGTGGATCGTGCTGATCGCATCCGGAGTCCTCGAAGCCGTCTGGGCCACCGCCCTGGGCAAATCCGAGGGACTCACCAGACTCTGGCCGAGCGTCATCTTCGTCGGCGGGCTGATCCTCTCGATGATCGGACTCGCCTTCGCGATGCGCGAGATCTCCACCGGGACTGCTTATGCCGTATGGGTCGGCATCGGCGCCACGCTCACCGTCGTGTGGGCGATGGTGACCGGTGACAGCGATATCTCTTGGCCGCGGATCCTGCTGCTGCTCGGACTCGTCGGATGCATCGTCGGACTGAAACTGATCGACCCCGGTCACGAATGAATCTGCGACCCGATCTCGGATAACGTGTCGCAATTCTTCTCGCCACGGTAATGTCATTTCCATGGCGAGAAGAATTGTGCACCAGCTGGTCGATGATATCGACGGATCCGTACTCGAGGTCGGCGAAGGCGAGACGGTTCATTTCTCGCTCAACGGCGCGTCGTATGAGATCGATCTGAATACCGCGCACGCAGAAGAATTGCGCAAGGCATTCGAGCCCTACATCTCGGCGGGACGCCGGGCGGGTTCGTCGGGCGCGGTGCGTTCTGCGGCTCCGAGGAAGCGTGCTGGGCGCAATCCCGAGGTCGCAGCGATCCGCGCGTGGGCGAACGACAACGGTTACACGCTGTCCGAGCGGGGCCGCATTCCGGCACCCGTCGTCGAGGCGTACAACGCCGCGCACTGACTCACTCGGAGGACACGGCTCCGGCCTGGGCCCACGGCTCATCCCGGAGCGTGATCTCCTGCGTCATGTCCGACAGGAATCGGATGACGACGTCACGCTCTTCCGGAGTCAACCGGGCCGCCGAATAGAATCGCTTGGCCTGCTGACGACCGACGGTCTCCATCGCCGCCTGGCGCGTCTCCGGCGTGATCGTGATCGCGAGCGCGCGTCGATCGGTCGGATGCGGTGCACGACGGATGTGCCCGCCCTTCTCGAGGCGGTCGAGAAGTTTGGTGGTCGATGCCGTCGAGATGCCGAGGCGCGTGGCGATGCCGCCGGGCGTCGCCGTCGCCCCCTTGTTCGCGCACACGATCAGATAGTGCAGCGCTCGCATGTCGGTCTCATTGAGCTGCATATAGCGCCGCGATGCGAGAGACAGCTTCTGCTCGGCATCCCGCAGATCGCCGAGCGCTCCCATCACCAGAGCGATCTGACGCAGGTCCTCCTCCGCGACACCTGATCGATCGATCAGCACGCTGCGCGGATCACTCGATTCGACGTCGTAGATCGCCGCATGAGCGAGACCGTCGGGAGAGTGCGAGCCCCGATTCGGGAGCACGTCCGACGCCCCTGCCCCCCGGGGACTGGCGCCAGATCCGTTGTCCATGCCATCATGCTACACACCATTGGATTCATGTTATGTTGATTATTAGCTAAGCTAGCGAAATCGAGGAGGTTCCCCGTTGGATGAGGTCACCCTCCTTTCCTCGGATGGCGTCGCGATCGGCGTGATCGCGAAAGACGCGGTGCACACGACGGACACCCCCCTGCACCTGGCGTTCTCATGCCACGTGCTCAACCGAGACGGCCTCCTCTTGGTGACGCGTCGGGCACTCGCGAAGCGCACGTGGCCCGGCGTCTGGACCAACAGCTTCTGCGGTCACCCTCGCCCCGGCGAGGACATGACCGACGCGGTACGCCGGCGAGCCCTCGATGAGCTCGGCCTCCGCATCACGGACCTCTCCCTCGTGCTTCCCGACTACCGGTACCGGGCCGTGGACGCGAGCGGGATCGTCGAGAACGAGATCTGCCCGGTGCACGTCGCAGTCGCCGACGGACCTCTCTCCCCCGACCCTGACGAGGTCTCCGAATGGGCGTGGGTCGACCCGGCCGAGTTCGCGGATGCGGTCACGGCCGCCCCCTTCGCATTCAGCCCCTGGCTGGTGGAGCAGCTGCCCCGGCTGCGCGAGCTCGGGGCGGTATGACCGTGGCCCCCACGGCGATCCGAGAAGAGATGAGCACGCGGGTCGAAGAGATTCTGCGGCAGCGCTTCGCCCTTCACTGCGAGAACGCGGAGACGTACGGCGCGGAGTTCGCCGCCCTCTGGCGGGCGACGGCAGACCATGCGCTCGGCGGCAAGCTCGTACGACCTCGGCTGCTCCTCGACATCCATCGGGCCCTCGTCCCCCACCTCGGCGACGAGCCGAGCATCGCCGCAGTGGATATCGCGACGCACATCGAGCTGCTGCACTATGCCTTCCTCCTGCACGACGACGTGATCGACGGAGACCTCACCCGACGCAAGCGCCCCAATCTGATCGGCGAGCTTGCCGCGGCAAGCCCTGGGTCGACGGAGGCGGACTCGCTGCACTGGGCCAGATCCAGCGCGATCCTCATGGGCGACCTGCTGCTCTCGGCGGCGATCATGGGATTCGCCCGCGCGGATGTGCCCGCGCATGCGCGAGGACGCCTTCTCGACCTGGTCGAGCGGACGATCCTCGAGACCGTCGCCGGCGAGCACACCGACGTCGCCCTGAGCCACGGCATAATCGCCTCGAACGTCGACACCGTGCTCACCATGAGCGTCTACAAGACGGCGACCTACTCGTTCTCCCTGCCGCTGCGGGCGGCAGCGCTGCTCGCAGGAAGCTCGGTGTCAGCAGAAGAGACGCTGCATGCCGTCGGACGCCACCTGGGCCTGGCCTATCAGCTGCAGGACGACCTCCTCTGCGTGTTCGGCGACCATCGAGCACACGGCAAGGACGCGTTCTCCGACCTGCGCGAGGGCAAGGAGACCGCGATCATCGCGTTCGCCCGGTCGACGAGCGCCTGGCCCCGCATCGAGCGGCGCTTCGGGTCGGCAGACCTGACCCTGAACGACGCCACGGAGATCCGCGACCTCCTCCGCGAGTGCGGCGCGGAGCGATTCGTGGTCGGCCTGATCGGCGACCAGCTGGATGCCGTCTACGCGCTGCTCTCCGAAGCGGAGCTGTCCGGTGAGATCAGCGGGGACGCAGCGCGGACGATTCTGGTCTCCGCATCCCGTCTCGAGGGCCGACAGTCATGACCCCGCCATCGAGCGACGCTGCGGACGAGAGTCTGGGGCGATTCAGTCGGGCCGCCGACACCGCATCCACCGAGGTGATCCGCACCTATTCCACATCGTTCGGGCTTGCGACGCGCCTGCTCGGGCAGAGGCACCGGCAGCATGTGCGGAACATCTACGCCATGGTCCGCATCGCCGATGAGATCGTCGACGGCGTGGCCGCTCAGGCCGGTCTCGACGCCTCGGCGCAGACCGAGGCGCTCGCCTCGTACGTCGCCGAGACCCACCGTTCGATGCGCGTCGGCTACAGCACCGACCTCGTGCTGCACGCGTTCGCACGGACCGCGAGGGAGTGCGGCATCGGCGAGGACCTCACCCAGCCGTTCTTCGACTCGATGGGCGCCGACATCGCGGATGCGACGGACTTCACCGCCTACGACGCCGAGGCGCACGAGCGTTACGTCTACGGCTCCGCCGAAGTGGTGGGGCTGATGTGCCTCCGGGTCTTCCTGCGAGATGAGACCCGCACCGACAAGGAGCACGAGATCCTCGAGCATGGAGCCCGCCAGCTCGGCGCGGCCTTTCAGAACGTCAATTTCCTCCGCGATCTCGCCGACGACACCGAGCGGCTGCAGCGCGGATATCTCGGAGAATCGGGCCGCCTCACCGATGCCGACCGAGATGCCTGGGTGCGCACGATCTCGACGCAGCTCGACGATGCCCGGCGCTCCATCCCCCTTCTGCCCAAGGATGCACGCGCGGCCGTGCGCAGCGCCCAGGCTCTCTTCGAGTCGTTGACTCGACGCGTGTCCAAGACACCGTCGGCCACCCTGTACGAGCGGAGGGTTCGCGTGCCCGATCCCATCAAGGCTGTGCTCGCCGCACGATCAGTGCTCGTGACGGCCGTGGAGCGGGACCGATGAGCCGGGTGGCCGTGATCGGCGCCGGAGTCGCCGGTCTCGCTGTCGCCGGTCTTCTCGCCAGGGACGGCCACGACGTGACCGTCTACGAGAAGAACAGCAGGGTCGGCGGACGCGCGGGCACCATCGAGCGCGACGGTTTCCGCTTCGACTCCGGGCCGTCGTGGTACCTGATGCCCGAGGTCTTCGACCACTTCTTCGCGATGATGGGTACCTCGACCGAGGAACAGCTCGACCTGACGCTCCTCGACCCCGGGTATCGGGTCTTCCAGGTGCCGGCCGCCGATGGCCGGCCCGCACCGTCCGTCACCGTGCCCTCAGGGCGTACGGAGGTGGCGCGCCTGTTCGAGTCACGCGAGCCCGGTGCTGCGAAAGCTCTGGACGCCTACCTCGACTCGGCGCACGACGCACGCGTCATGGCGGAGCGGTACTTCCTCTACAACCCGTTCACCCGCCTACGCGGACTGATGACACCCGAGGTGCTGCGAGCCCTCCCCCGGCTGTTCACGCTGCTCGGCACGCGCCTGCAGTCGTTCGCCGCCCGGCGTTTCCGCGATCCGATGATCCGGCAGCTGCTGGGATACCCGGCGGTCTTCCTCGGCACCGACCCGCGCACAGCGCCCGCGATGTACCACCTCATGAGCGCGCTCGACCTCGACGAAGGCGTCAGCTATCCCCAGGGCGGCTTCTGGCGGGTCGTCGAGCGCATCGCCGAGCTGGCGGAGAGCGCGGGCGCGCGGATCGTGCTGGATGCCGACGTCACCGCGATCAGCACCGGCATCCGCTCCGGCACGCCGACCGTGACGGGTGTGGAGTGGCGTGATGCCGACGGAACAGCGCACCGCGCGGATGCCGACATCGTGGTCTCCGGCGCCGACCTGCACCACACCGAGACGGCGCTGCTCCCGCCGCACCTGCGCACCTACCCCGACACGTGGTGGCAGCGTCGCACGAGCGGGCCCGGTGCCGTGCTCGTGATGCTCGGCGTCCGCGGCACCCTCCCCGAGCTCCCGCATCACTCCCTCTTCTTCACGGAGGACTGGGATGCCAACTTCGACGCCATCTTCGGCAAGCGGCCCGTGATCCCCTCGCCCGCGTCGACCTACGTCTGCCGTCCGAGCGCGACCGATCACACTGTCGCGCCGGAGGGGCATGAGAACCTCTTCGTGCTGGTCCCCATCCCGGCCGACACCGAGCTCGGCGGCGGCGGATCCGATGGCGCAGGCTCGGCCCGGATCGAGCAGGCGGCGGATGACGCGATCGACCAGATCTCGCAGTGGGCGGGCATCCCCGACCTCCGCGAACGAATAGTCGTCCGCGAGACGAAGGGCCCTGCGGATTTCCAGGACGACTACAACTCCTGGCGGGGCGGAATGCTGGGTCCCGCACACATCCTGTCGCAGAGCGCCATGTTCCGCGCGCAGAACGCCTCGCGCCTGGTCTCGGGTCTCTACTACGCGGGCGCGACCACCGCGCCCGGTGTCGGAGTGCCGATGTGCCTCATCAGCGCGGAGATCGTGCTGAAGCGGATCCGCGGCGATCACTCGACCGGACCGCTCGACGTCGCGAGCGTCGCCCCCGCGAAGAGCGGAACCGCGTGATGGGGTTCGTATACCTGGCGCTCCTCCTCGTGACACTCGGCTGCATGCTGCTGCTCGACCGGCGCTTCCGGCTTTTCTTCTGGCGCGACGCGGTCTCGGCATCCGTCGTGACGGTGACGGGACTCGCCTTCTTCCTGATCTGGGATGTCGCCGGAATCGCCGGGGGGATCTTCTTCCGCGGTGAGGCCGCCGTGGCGACGGGCATCGTGCTCGCGCCCGAGTTGCCGATCGAGGAACCGGTGTTCCTGCTCTTCCTCGTCGTGTGCACCATGGTCGTCTACACGGGGGCCGTGCGCATCCTGTCGAGCATCCGCCGCCGCTCCCGCGTGGAGGAGCCCTCATGACGTACCTGCAGCTCTCGGGATGGTTCGTCGGCGCGGCGATCGTGGCGGCGATCGTGCTCTCGGTCCTCGCCGGTCGTCATCGCGCCCACGCGGGCGGGATCGCGGTGACCATCGTCGTGCTCGTCGTCCTCACCGCCGTCTTCGACACCGTGATGATCGCGACGGGCCTCTTCCACTACTCCCCCGAGCACCTCCTCGGCCTGCACATCGGTCTCGCCCCGCTCGAGGACTTCGCCTATCCGATCGCCGGCGCCATCCTGCTGCCCGCCCTGTGGGCCGCACTCCGCGCCCGCCGCCGCGCGCAGGTCGACCGTCGACCCGTCGCGGAGGATGCCTCGTGACCGCGCCCACCCGCGGATCCGTCGGTCGCGACGTCGCTCAGATAGTCCTGTCGTCGCGCCCCATCAGCTGGATCAACACGGCCTTCCCGTTCGCGGCCGCCTACCTGCTCAGCACACGCGAGATCGACCTCACGCTGATCATCGGGACCCTCTACTTCCTCGTTCCGTACAACCTCGCGATGTACGGCATCAACGACGTCTTCGACTACGCCTCCGACCTCGCCAACCCGCGCAAGGGCGGCATCGAGGGCGCACTCCTCTCGCCTCGCATCCACCGAGCCACCCTGTGGGCTGCGGCGGCGACGAACATCCCGTTCCTCGTCTACCTCGTCGTGGTCGGCAACCCGGCGTCGTGGGTCTGGCTGGCGATCAGCGTGTTCGCGGTGATCGCGTACTCGGCGCCCGGGCTGCGGTTCAAGGAGCGTCCGTTCCTGGACTCGACGACCTCGAGTCTGCATTTCGTGACGCCCGCGATCGTCGGGCTCACGCTCGCCACCGGGACCGTAAGCCCCACCGCGGTCATCGTCCTCGTCGCCTTCTTCCTCTGGGGCATGGCCGCACATGCGTTCGGCGCGGTGCAGGACATCGGCCCCGACCGCGAAGGTGGCATCGGCTCGATCGCCACCGTGATCGGCGCACGATCCACGGTGCGACTGTCGATCGCTCTCTGGGCCCTCGCCGGGGCAGCCATGCTGTTCACCACCTGGCCCGGGCCGCTGGGCGCCCTGCTCGCCGTGCCCTACATCGTGAACGCCGCCCCCTGGTGGAACGTCACCGATGAGACGTCCGGCGGCACGAACCGCGCATGGCGACGCTTCATCGCACTGAACTACTTCGCCGGCTTCCTCGCGACGATGATCCTCATCCTCGCCTGGATCTCGTGATCACACCGCTTGAATCCCCCATCTGCACGCCCCGAGAGGAACCTGATGTCCAGCCCTGAGCACGCGCCCATTCCGCCGACCCGCGAACGCACGCGTCGACACTCCTGGGTCCGCGTCCTCATCCCCGTGGTCCTGATCCTCGTATGGCTGGTGGGCGCAGGCCTCGGCGGTCCCCTCTTCGGCAAGGTCGACGAGGTGTCGTCGAACGACCAGACCAGCTACCTGCCGGAGTCTGCCGACGCGACGCAGGTGCAGAAACTCCTCGGGGAGTTCAACGACAGCGACGCGATCCCTGCCATCGCCGTGTTCGTCTCCGATGACGAGCTCTCGGAGTCCGACATCGAGACCATCTCGGATGCCGTGGCGGACGCCCCCTCGGTGGAGGGTGTGAGCGAAGACGTGTCCCCCGCGCTCACCTCGGACGACGGCAAGGCTATCCAGGCGTTCATCCCGATCGAGGGCGACGCCGAACTCGCCGATGCGATCTCCGCGCTGGGCGACCAGCTGCGTGACGCCGCCCCCGACGGCGTCACCGTGTACATCACGGGTCCGGCAGGCTTCAGCGCCGACCTCGTCGCCGGCTTCGCCGGTATCGACGGCCTGCTGCTCGGCGTCGCACTCCTGGCCGTCCTCGTCATCCTCGTGCTGGTGTACCGCTCGTTCCTGCTGCCCATCGTCGTGCTCTCGACCAGCCTGTTCGCGCTCTGTGTGGCACTGCTGGTCGTGTGGTGGCTCGCGAAGTTCGAGGTCCTGCTGCTCAGCGGTCAGACCCAGGGCATCCTGTTCATCCTGGTGATCGGCGCGGCGACGGACTACGCCCTGCTCTTCGTCGCGAGGTTCCGAGAAGAGCTGCGGGTCGCCCAGGACAAGGGCACCGCCGTGCTGGCGGCCTGGAAGGGCTCCTTCGAGCCGATCGTGGCCTCTGGCGGAACCGTGATCGCAGGGCTCCTGTGCCTGCTGCTCAGCGACCTCAAGTCGAACAGCACGCTCGGCCCGGTGGCCGCGATCGGCATCGTGTTCGCGATGCTCGCAGCGCTCACCCTGCTGCCCGCGCTGCTGCTGCTGTTCGGGCGCGCGGTCTTCTGGCCCCGACGCCCGAAGTTCGAGCCGGAGGTCGTGGCCGAAGAGCACGGCATGCGCAAGACCGGCCTGTGGGCACGGCTGGCGCACCTGATCACGAAGCGCCCTCGCCTCATCTGGGTCGTCACGACGCTGGTGCTGCTCGCGGGAGCCGCCGGCGTGCTGCAGCTCAACGCCGTCGGCGTGCCGCAGTCCGATCTGGTGCTCGGCGCGTCCGAGGCGCGGGACGGTCAGGTCGCGCTCGGCGAGCACTTCCCCGGCGGCTCCGGCAGCCCGGTGTATGTGGTGGTCGCCGAGGACGAGCTGCAGGATGCGGCGGATGTCCTCCTCGCCGACGACGGCATCGACGGGGTGACGGTCACGGCGGCAGATTCTCCGAGTGGCTCGGCGACGGTCACGGCGGACGGACTGGAAGCGGTCGGCCCTCCCGGAACAGCCGCCCCCGAGCCCACCGTCGTCGACGGCGAGGTGCTGCTGCAGGGAACGCTGACGGATGCCGCAGACTCCGATGCCGCAGCCGTGACCGTTCGAGACCTGCGTACCCAGCTCGACGACCTCGACGCTCTCGTCGGAGGCGTCACGGCGACCGCGATCGACACGAACGACGCCTCCATCCATGACCGCAACCTGATCATCCCGGTGATCCTCGTCGTGATCATGCTCATCCTGATGCTGCTGCTGCGCTCGATCCTCGCGCCGGTGCTGCTGATCCTCACCACCGTGCTGTCGTTCGGCACGGCGATGGGCGTCTCGGCGCTGGTCTTCAACGGCGTCTTCGACTTCCCGGGCGCCGACCCCGCGGTTCCGCTCTACGGATTCGTGTTCCTCGTGGCACTGGGCATCGACTACAACATCTTCCTGATGACCAGGGTGCGGGAGGAGTCACTCGAGCACGGAACCCGCGAGGGCGTGCTGCGCGGACTGTCGATCACGGGTGGTGTCATCACCTCGGCCGGGCTGGTGCTCGCGGCGACCTTCGCGGCGCTCTCGGTGATCCCGATCCTGTTCCTCGTGCAGCTCGCGTTCATCGTCGCGTTCGGCGTGCTGCTCGACACATTCGTGGTGCGCTCGCTGCTGGTGCCGGCTCTCGCCTACGATCTGGGTCGAGTCATCTGGTGGCCGTCGAAGCTGTGGCGTCGCGGTCGCGACTGAACGTCGACGGCGAACGTCAGCCGAGCGTCTTCGCGAGGTCGGCGAGGTGGCTGCGGCTCTCCGCGGCCGCCCGCGCTGGATCACGCGCCGCGACGGCGTCGGCGAGCAGCGCGTGGCGGTCGTCGTCTGCCTGGCCGCCGTCGTCGCGGCGGAGGCGGAGCATCTCGACCATCGCCTGACGCAGGCGTGGAGTGAACCCGTCGAACAGCTCGAGCAGAATCGGGTTGTGGGCCGCGATGACGATGCTGCGGTGGAATGCGGTGTCCGCATCGACATGCGCCTCGACACCCGAGGGGTGGGCTCTGCGACCATCGAGCGCGCGGCGGATCGCGCGGAGATCCGTCGTCGTACGACGGGTCGCGGCGAGCGCGGCAGCCTCCGTCTCGATCGCAGTGCGCGCCTCGATGACGGCGATGATGTCGGCGCGGCGGAGCACAGCGTCCCAGTCCTCCGGCGCCTCGAGCGCCGTGACGAACACGCCCGACCCCTGCCGTGTCGCGAGGACTCCTCGGCCCGCCAGCTGACGGATCGCTTCGCGAACCGTCGACCGGCCGACCCCCAGCTGAGCTGCGAGGGTGGTCTCACCGGGGAGCTTGTGCCCGAGCTGCCACTCGCCCGCGCCGATGCGCGCCAAGAGGATGTCCGCCGCCTGGTCGGCGAGGGGCGTGCGCTGGATCTGACCCATGCGATCATCCTAACTTGTCAACTTGTCTGAGGAGTTGCTACGGTGGAGGCATGAACACGCTCCTCCTTCTTCCGCGCCGCGACGGGACCTAGCCGACCGGCTGTCCGTCGTGGGTCAGGAAGCGCCGCCGGTCATCACCCCGACGCCCGAGGAGCCCCCGATGTCCACACTGTTCCCCACTCTCTCCACCCCTGCCGGCACTGTCCCCGACTCGTCACCGTCATGGAACCGTCAGCGACGGTCTCAGATGCCGTCGCACCGCTACGCCTCGGTGTTCGACCGCGTTCCCGTACCGCTCGCCGAGCGGGAATGGCCGTCCAGGCAGCTGATCAGCGCACCGCTCTGGGTGCCTGTCGATCTCCGCGACGGCAATCAGGCGCTCGCCGAACCCATGGATCCCGCCCGCAAGCGCCGCTTCTTCGAGCTCCTCGTCGCGATGGGCTACAAGGAGATCGAGGTCGGATACCCATCGGCGTCGCAGACGGACTACGACTTCGTCCGACTTCTGGCAGCATCGGATCTCGCCCCGGAGGACGTCACCATCGTCGTCTTCACGGCCGCCCGCCGCGACCTGATCGAGCGCACGATCGCATCGGTGCGCGGCATCCGCAACCCGGTCGTCATCCACGTCTACACGGCGACCGCGCCCACCTGGCGAGATGTGGTGCTCGGCAGGAGTCGCGAGGATCTGAAGGATCTGATTCTCGCCGCGGGAAGGGATGTGCTCGAACTCGCCGATGACCTCCCGGGCGTCCGGTTCCAGTTCTCCCCGGAGGTCTTCAACCTGACCGAACCCGACTACGTTCTCGACGTCTGCGACGCCGTGACCTCCCTCTGGGATGCGACTCCCGAGCGTCCCGTGATCCTCAACCTGCCGGCGACCGTCGAGATCGCGACACCGAATGTGTATGCCGACCAGATCGAGTACATGCACCGGAACCTCGCCAGACGTGATGGCGTGATCCTCTCGGTGCATCCCCACAACGACCGTGGCACCGGTGTCGCCTGCGCCGAGCTCGCGATGCTCGCCGGGGCTCAGCGGGTCGAGGGGTGCGTCTTCGGCAATGGAGAACGCACCGGGAACGTCGACATCGCCACCCTCGCTCTCAACCTGTACGCGCAGGGCGTCGATCCGATGATCGACTTCTCGGACATCGACGAGATCCGCCGTACCGTCGAGTACTGCAACGGGATCGAGGTGCACCCGCGGCATCCCTACGTCGGCGACCTCGTGCACACCGCATTCAGCGGCACGCACCAGGATGCGATCCGCAAGGGACTGGCCGAGCACCATGTTCGCGCGAACGCGCTGGGTACGGATCCTCGCGAACTGCAGTGGCTCGTGCCGTACCTGCCGATCGACCCTGCCGACATCGGCCGCAGCTACGACGCGGTCATCAGAGTGAACTCGCAGTCGGGCAAAGGCGGCATCGCCTACCTTCTCGAGAGGGAGTTCGGGATCGAGCTGCCTCGACGGCTCCAGATCGAGTTCGCGCGGACGGTGCAGGCCCACGCGGACAGCGTCGGCGACGAACTGACGGCGACCGACCTGTGGAGGCTGTTCGAGCGCACCTACCTGGCCGCTCCTCCGAGTGACACGCCGACCCTGGCGCATTACCGGCTGGACGGCTCCGAGATGCTCTTCACCCTGCGGTCGGGCCCGGACACTCACACCCACCGTGTCATCGACTCCGGTCCCGTGGCGGCCCTGGTGTCGGTTCTCGCCGAATCCGGCATCTCCGTCGACGTCCTGTCCCTGCACCAGACGAGCATCGGCGGAGGTAGCACGGCGGACGCGCTCGCCCTGCTCGAGTATCGCGACGTCCACGGCACCGCGTGGGCCGCGGGGCGAGCGACGTCGGTTGTGGACTCCACCTTCGATGCCGTGATGAGGGCCGCGTCCCGGAACGGACGGACAACACTCATCGAGGAAGTGTGCCCTCGACTGGATTCGAACCAGCGACCTGCCCTTTAGGAGAGGGCTGCTCTATCCTGCTGAGCTACGGGGGCGAGGTTTCCATTCTAGAGGAACCCTCGCTCCCCGCTCATGCGGCGAGTGCCAGGTACGGCTCCCACCGAGGGTCGCTGCGTTCGATGCCGCGGACCGTCCAGGCGGTGCCGTGCGGAGGGCGAGGTGCGAACCGCAGCTCCCACCGCATCTCCTGCGGCGTGCGGTCGCTCTTGGTGTTGTTGCAACGCAGGCAGCAGGCGACCAGGTTCTCCCAGGAGTCCGCTCCCCCGCGTGAACGCGGCATCACATGGTCGATGGTCGAGGCCGCTTTGCCGCAGTATCCGCAGCGATGGTTGTCGCGACGCAGGACTCCCCGCCGCGTCACCGGCACTCGACGACTGATGGGAATGCGGACGTAGCGCGAGAGGACGATGACGGCGGGGCGATCGTAGACTCCGTGGCTGCCCCAGACCGGGTCATCCTCGATGTGCTCGATCACGGTCGCCTTGTCGTTCATGACCAGGACCAGGGCTCTCTTGAACGACACGATCGCGAGCGGTTCGTATCCTGCGTTCAGTACAAGTGTGCGCATCGTCATCCTCTCGATCCGCCGGGACGGCTTCCCGGCACTCTCGACTCACACGAAGCCGCACAGGACGGAAGCGTTCGCGGGGATGCAAAAAAGGCGCTGTCTACAGACAGCGCCTCATGCGCACGGCAAGACCGTGGCTTCCCTGCGGACGATGCAGAAGGACGTGACGACCGAGGGCATCCATGGTTCGGATGTTCGGTATTCGCTCCATCAGCTTCTCCCGACTATGCGACAACGGGTTCAGGCTAACCCATCAGGAGCATGCGGAGGCCAAACGGCGGATGAACGCCGGAAGGCGTGTCCGAGAAAGAACAGCGAGTGGAGGACTCAGCCGGCGTTGGCGGCGAGCCAGGCGATCGGCTCCATGAGCCCGCCGTTGACGTGCACCTCGAAGTGGAGGTGGTTCGCCGTCGAACGTCCGGTGCTGCCGACGAAGCCGATGAGCTGGCCCGCGGCGACGGTCTCGCCCGCCTGAACCTGACGCGAGCCGTAGATCATGTGGCCGTAGGTGGTCTGCACGCGCTGACCACCGACGACGCTGTCGAGCATGACGCACACGCCGTATCCGCCGATGCTCTCGGCCGACGCGCGGACGACGCCCGCAGCGGCGGCGTAGATCGGAGTTCCGGCCGGGGCCAGCATGTCGGCACCCTGGTGCGCTCCGCCGACGGTGCGGCTGACGCTGTAGGAACCCTGAGGCAACGGGTAGCGGACCTCGCCCGAACCGGGCGAGACGAGAGCGTAGTTGCCGATGTTGAAGCTGCTGGACGATGCCGTCGTCGCGGAGGCAGCAGCGGCGGCACGCGCCGCGGCGGCCTCTTCTGCCTTCTTCTTCTCGATCTCGTCGGGGGTCGTGGCGGTGAACGTGCCACGGCTGAGCGAAGCGGCAGTCGCATCGGAGGCGACGACGAGCGACTGCGCGTCGACGGCGGCGAGCTGCTGGACCGTCGCGGTCGCCTCGGAGGGCTTCGTCGCGGCATATGCAGGAAGAGCGACGGCGGCGACGAGAGCACCGACGGCCCCGAAGATGGCGACCGAACGCAGGGGCTTCACGACCTTGCGTGCGTCGACCCTGCCACGGGAGCGGCGGGCGACTGCTCGATCTTCAGTTGTCTTCGCGGGCGATTCGATGTCTTTTGCCAAAACCTGATCCTCCTGCGCCTGCACGCTCGGGTAGCGCTGGCTCGTCGGCACTCTGCTCTCGGGGCACCATGTAGCTCGGGTACGTTGTGCGGTCTGACCGGGAGGGCGACGAGCCTGGAAGGCGAATCCTCTCGGGTGTCGTCAGCGGGCTTCTTCGACGACCTGTCCGAGGTTACCGGAAGATAACGATCCTGTCACCCTGTGAACCTGGCAATCCTCGGAGAGGCGGAATCACGCGGATCTCTGGGGCGATTCGCCCGGAATGCCGACCGAGATCAGGCGGGCTCGCCGACGAGGAAGATGTGCGAGGCGAGTTCGACCGGAAGCTCGAGCCCGTCTTCCTTGCCCTCCATCTGGATCAGCACATAGCCCTCGTTGAAGCGGTAGTCACCCTTGGCGCCGGGGACGACTCCTGCGTCACGAAGCTGTTCGAGAAGTTCGGGGTCGACCTGAGCGGGTTCGGCGAGTCGGCGGACGGTGCCCTCGATCGGAGCGCCGGCGGCGTTCAGCTTCTGCACGAGACCGATGACGCCCTCGTCGAACGTGCGGGCGGGGGTGTCGCCCAGCTGGTCGAGCCCGGGGATCGGGTTGCCGTACGGCGACTCGGTCGGGTGGCCGAGCAGTTCGACGAGTCGACGCTCGACCTGCTCGCTCATGACGTGCTCCCAGCGGCAGGCCTCTTCGTGCACGTAGGCCCAGTCGAGACCGATGACGTCGGACAGCAGGCGTTCGGCCAGCCGATGCTTGCGCATGACGTCGACGGCCTTGCGGCGACCGGCATCTGTCAGCTCGAGCGTGCGGTCTTCGGAGACGACGACGAGGCCGTCGCGCTCCATGCGCCCGACGGTCTGCGAGACCGTGGGACCCGAGTGACCGAGGCGCTCGGAGATGCGTGCACGCAGCGGCACGATGTTCTCCTCCTCGAGTTCGAGGATGGTGCGGAGATACATCTCCGTGGTGTCGATCAAGTCCGTCATGTGGCCCTCCGGGTCTTCTTAGGCAAGCCTACATTCCCGCGCGGACATCGGGGCGTCACGCGGTGAAGCGACCGCAGGGTCACGCCGTAGAATCGACGAATGGCGATCGAGATTCCCCGTGACCTCCTGCCCGTTGACGGCCGCTTCGGCTGCGGTCCCTCGAAAGTGCGCACCGAGCAGCTCGATGCGCTGCTCGCCGCAGGACCGACTCTGCTCGGCACCTCGCACCGACAGGCTCCGGTCAAGAACCTGGTCGGCAGCGTTCGCGAGCAGCTCGCCGCGCTCTTCCGCCTTCCCGAGGGCTACGAGATCATCGTCGGCAACGGCGGATCTACGGCATTCTGGGATGCCGCAGCATTCGGGCTGATCGAACGGCGCAGCCAGAACCTCGTGTTCGGCGAGTTCGGCGGCAAGTTCGCCGCTGCTGCCGCCGCTCCGTGGCTCGAGGCACCCGACGTGCGCAAGTCCGAACCGGGTTCCCGCACCGCGGCTGAGATCGTCGACGGCATCGACGTCTACGCCTGGCCGCACAACGAGACGTCCACCGGCGTCGCGGCTCCCATCGAGCGCGTCGCCGCAGATGGCGCGCTGACGGTCATCGACGCGACCAGTGCCGCGGGCGGCATCGACTTCGACGCCGCGCTGGCCGACGTCTACTACTTCGCCCCCCAGAAGAACCTCGGATCCGACGGAGGCCTCTGGTTCGCCGCAGTGTCGCCCGCCGCGATCGACCGCATCGAGCGCATCGCCGCCTCCGACCGGTACATCCCCGAGTTCCTCAGCCTGAAGAACGCCGTCGACAACTCGCGTCTCAACCAGACGCTGAACACACCGGCGCTCACGACCCTCCACCTGCTCGACAGCCAGCTGAGCTGGATCCTGTCGAACGGCGGCCTCGCCTGGGCGGGCGCTCGCACGGCGGAATCCTCCGGCATCCTCTACGACTGGGCTGCGGCGTCGGCCGTCGCGACCCCGTTCGTGACGGATCCCGCGCATCGCTCCCCCGTGGTCGTCACGATCGACTTCGACGACAGCGTCGACGCCGCAGCCGTCGCCAAGACCCTGCGCGCCAACGGCATCGTCGACACGGAGCCCTACCGAAAGCTCGGCCGCAACCAGCTCCGCGTCGCGACCTTCGTCTCGATCGAGCCCGACGACGTGCGGCAGCTGACGCGTTCGCTCGACTTCGTGCTCGCGAACGCCGGCGCCTGACACCGAGTCATCGCACAGAAGAGGGGCCGCGTTCTCACGCGGCCCCTCTTCTGTTTCACGTCGCTGTCAGCCGCGAGTCATTCCTCGTCGTCGGAGTCGTCGGAGTCGGAGTCGTCGGAGTCGTCGGAGTCGTCGTCGGAATCCTCGTCGTCCTCGGAGTCGTCGTCCACTGCCGAGTCGTCGAGCTCATCGATGTCGACGCCGTCGAGGTCGCCCGCGTGCAGCACGCGCGGCTCCGCGGCGAGTTCAGCCTCGTCGAGCTCGTCGTCATCGTCATCATCATCGTCGTCGTCGTCGTCGTCGTCGAGATCTTCGTCCTCTTCGAGTTCCTCGTCGAGCTCGTCGTCCTCGTCGGCCTCCTGGTCGTCGGCGTCGCCCACGACCACATCGTCAGCGGCAGCCGCGGCGGCCTGCTCGGCGAGCTCCACCTGGTGCGCGCGGTATTCGGCGAGGCGCTCGGCCCACGGCACCCATTCGGGGGCGAGCAGCGCACCGTCACCGGGAAGCAGCTCGACCTCGAGGACCGTCGGCTCCTCGTCGTCGACGCGGGCGACCGTGACGGTCCAGAACCAGCCCGGATATCCGGGGAGGCGGTTCTCGAAGCGCAGCGACACCGACCCGTCCTCCTCGGGGAGGTAGCCGGCAGCGGGTCCGACGGTCGACGCCGGAGTGATCTCGTGCAGCGCGGCGAGCGCGAGATCGTGGGCGTCGATCAGACGCTGGTCCACCTCAGGCCTCGAGGTCATCGGCTACCTTGCGCAGGACTGCCGCGATCTTGCGGCCCTGAGCGGAAGAGGGGTAACGGCCGCGACGAAGGTCGCCGCCCATGCCGTCGAGGAGCTTCACGAGGTCCTCGACGATGATCGCCATGTCGTCGGCGGGCTTGCGCTTCGCCTTCGCGAGGCTCGGCGGCGCATCGAGCACGCGCACCGACAGGGCCTGCAGTCCGCGCTTGCCGTCGGCGACACCGAACTCCACGCGTGCACCCGCCTTCACAGCCGCGCCCGCTGGCATTGCTGAGGCGTGCAGGAAGACGTCCTGGCCGTCATCTGTGGCGATGAAGCCGAAACCCTTGTCTTCGTCGTAGAACCTGACCTTGCCGGTGGGCATGGGAGAAACCTCGCTGAGTCGGTGTGGAGCTGGATCGGACGCACGTGTGCGCCCACCTCCAGCCTACCGGTCGCAGGCGGAGGAATCCGTAGGTCAGAGTGCGGAACCACGCGGCGCCGCAGCGAGTAGGCTGAGAGTGATGAGTACCAAGAGTCCCGAACCTGAGGTTCCCGTTCGCCGTATCGATCGCATCCTGGCGTTCTCGGCACTCGGACTCGCCGCGGCATCCATCATCTGCTTCTTCGCGATCATCATCGGCACCGCCGTCGGCATGGAGCAGGAGGATTTCGGTGCGGGCGTCTGGCCGTTCATCGCCGCGATCCCGTACTGGGGCCTGCCCGTGGCCTTCGTGATGATCATCGCGCTCCTGATCATGAGCTTCATCCGCAAGGGGCGCGCGGCATCGCGGCCCTGAGGCATCCGGCATGAGCACGCACGCCCGACCGCTGGCCGAATGGCTCTCTGCGGCGAGCGACGAGCAGCTGGCCTCGCTCTTCGCCGCCCGACGGGTACGCCCGGATGCCGGGTGGCAGGATTTCTTCGACGCCGCCGAGGCACTGCTCGACCCGGGTTCCCTCGCCCGCATCCTCCCCTCGCTCACGCGCGACGAGGCGACGGCGCTGGTGGCTGCAGCTGCAGCTGCCGACACCGCCGTCGAGACGACGCCGCAGCGTGAGACCCTCAAGAGCCTCGCGCTTCTCCGGCCCGACGGCACCCCCTTCCCTCCGGTGATCGCGGCTCTCGCCGACCGTGCTGCACCGGCCCCGCTCGACGTCTCGCCACCGCCGGCGGCCGACGAGGCCGACACTGCTCACGCGGCTGAGCGCGCTTTCACGACCGTGGCCGCTCTCGCCGATCTGCTGCTCCTCGCACGCGAGAAGCCCTTCGCTCTGCTCGCCGGGGGCACTGTCAGCGCCGGCGAGAAGCGTCTGCTGGGCGAATCCGGTGTCGCCGCGGAATCCGTCGATGCGCTCATCGCCATCGCCGTCGAGTCCGGCCTGGTCGCACCCGACGGCCGACGTCTGCGCACGACGGCGCGCGCAGAGGAGTGGCTCCGGTCGTCAGTGGCCGATCGGTGGAGCACTCTGGTGACCGGGTTCCGCGACGCGCTTCCCCGAGGAGTGCGCACGGACCATGAAGGCTGGCTCCCCCCGACCACCTGGTCGCAGGCGCACCCCTGGGATCCGGCCTGGCCCGAACGCGGCGAGGCTCTTCTCGAGCGTGCGCGCCTGCTCGGACTGATCACCGACGACGGCAGCGAGCCCGCATGGGCTGCATCGCTTCGGCAGGGCGGGAGCATCGACTCCGCCCCGCTCACTGACCTTCTTCCGAGCGAGGTCGATCGGATCTTCCTGCAGAACGATCTGAGCGCGATCTCCCCCGGCCCGCTCGCCCCTGCACTCGATGTCCGTCTGCGCACGATCGCCGCCCGCGAATCCGCGGCACAGGCGTCCACCTACCGCTTCACTCCCGAGTCGATCGCCCATGCGCTCGTCGCCGGGGAGAGCGAGGACTCGATCATCGAGTTCCTCGAGTCCCTGTCGCTCACCGGCATCCCCCAGCCGCTGCGGTACCTCATCACGCAGACGACGCAGCGACACGGACTGGTCCGGGTGTCCACCGACTCCGAGACCGGACGCACCCGCATCGAGAGCAGCGACCCGCATCTGATCGAGGCGATGGCGGTCGACCAGGGGCTGCGCCCGCTCGCGCTGGCGAAGCACGTCGCCGCGCTCTCGACACGCGTCGGGCGCGACACCGTGTACTGGGCGCTGACGGATGCTCGCTACCCGGCGACGCTCGTCGCCGAGGACGGCAGCGCGATCACCGGCGAGCGAAACCCCGTCATCGAGGCGGCCTCCGAGACGGCGGTCGACTACGCGCCGCTCATCGCCGCCCTGCGCTCTCATCAGGGCCCGGATGCGGATGCCGCGTGGCTGGACCGCGAGCTCGAAGCCGCCGTGCGAGCGAAGGCGGTGCTGCGCGTGAGCGTGGGCATGCCGGACGGGTCGACGAGAGAGCTGATCCTCGAGGCGACGGGCCTCGGCGGCGGCCGCCTTCGCGGGCGAGATCGTGCGGCGGACGTCGAGCGCACGCTGCCGGTGTCGAGCATCCGCGCCGCCACCGTGATCGCGCAGTAAACTGGACAGCTATGTCTGATGGACCCCTGATCGTCCAGAGCGATCGCACCGTGCTGCTCGAAGTCGCCCACTCCGATGCCGAGAGCGCCCGCCACGAGCTGGCGATCTTCGCCGAGCTCGAGCGCGCACCCGAGCACATCCACACGTACCGCATCACGCGACTCGGCCTGTGGAACGCACGCGCCGCCGGGCATACCGCCGAGGACATGCTCGAGACGCTCGACCGCTGGTCGCGCTTCCCCGTGCCCCCGTCGGTCGCCGTCGACCTTCGCGAGACCGTCAACCGATACGGACGTCTCGTGATCGAGCGCGACGACGAGGGCACCCTCATCCTGCGCTCGACCGACCCCGCAGTGCTCGCCCAGGTCGCGAACAACAAGCGCATCCAGCCGCTGCTGATCGGTCACCCTTCACCCGACACGTTCGTCGTCGACGCCTGGGCACGCGGCCAGATCAAACAGGAGCTCCTGAAGATCGGCTGGCCCGCCGAGGACCTCGCCGGATACACGCCTGGCACCCCGCACGAGATCGAGCTGGCGGAAGACGGCTGGGCGATCCGTCCGTATCAGCAGGATGCCGTCGACGCGTTCTCCAAAGACGGGTCTGGCGTCGTGGTGCTGCCGTGTGGAGCAGGGAAGACGATCGTGGGAGCCGGCGCCATGGCGGCGACGAAGACGACCACTCTGATCCTCGTGACCAACACCGTCTCCGCGCGCCAGTGGCGCGACGAGCTGCTCAAGCGCACGAGTCTCACCGCCGAGGAGATCGGCGAGTACTCCGGTCAGGCCAAGGAGGTCAAGCCCGTCACGATCGCGACCTACCAGATCCTCACGGCGAAGCGGAAGGGCGAGTACGCTCACCTGGCCCTGTTGGACGCTCTCGACTGGGGTCTCATCGTCTACGACGAGGTGCACCTGCTCCCCGCTCCCGTGTTCAAGCTGACCGCCGACCTGCAGGCACGGCGACGGATCGGCCTCACCGCCACCCTCGTCCGCGAAGACGGCCGGGAGGGCGACGTGTTCAGCCTGATCGGCCCCAAGCGCTTCGACGCGCCCTGGAAGCAGATCGAGGCTCAGGGCTTCATCTCCCCCGCCGTCTGCTACGAGGTGCGGGTCGATCTGCCACCGGACGACCGGCTCGAGTACGCCGCCGCGACCGACGACGAACGCTACCGCCTGGCCGCGTCGGCCCCCGCGAAGATCGACGCCGTGCGCGAGCTCATCGCCAAGCACAAGGACGAGCGGATCCTCGTGATCGGTCAGTACCTCGACCAGCTCGAGTCACTGTCGCAGTCGCTGAACGCGCCGCAGATCACCGGTGCCACGCCCATCGACGAGCGCGAGGAGCTGTACCGCGCCTTCCGCGAGGGAGAGATCTCGCTGCTCGTCGTGTCGAAGGTCGCGAACTTCTCGATCGACCTCCCCGAGGCGTCCGTCGCGATCCAGGTCTCCGGTTCGTTCGGCTCTCGCCAGGAGGAGGCGCAGCGACTCGGACGGCTCCTGCGCCCCAAGGAGTCCGGTCGCACCGCGAGCTTCTACACGCTGGTCGCGCGCGACACGATCGACCAGGATTACGCGCAGAACCGCCAGCGTTTCCTCGCCGAACAGGGGTACAGCTACACGATCATGGATGCCGACGCGATCGCTGCCTGACCTCCCGCCGGGCGTCAGGCAGTCGGGGTACGCGGTGGGCGAAACCGCCGCTCCGAAGGATAATCAGCATCCGCATGGCCGAAGTCACCATAATGGGGTCATGACTGATGCGCGCATCCTGGTCGTCGACGACGAGCCCAACATCCGCGACCTGCTCTCCACAGGTCTCAGCTTCGCCGGGTTCCAGGTGAAGACCGTCGCCAACGGCGCCGCCACGATCTCGGCGGTGCTGGAGGAGGAGCCCGACCTCATCATCCTCGACGTCATGCTCCCCGACATGAACGGCTTCAGCGTGACCAAGCGCCTGCGCGGCGCCGGGTTCACCGCACCGATCCTGTTCCTCACGGCGAAGGACGGCACCGACGACAAGATCGAGGGCCTCAACGCCGGCGGCGACGATTACGTCACCAAGCCGTTCAGCCTCGACGAGATCGTCGCTCGTGCCCAGGCGATCCTGCGGCGTACGATGCAGGCCGACGAGGAGTCGATCATCCGCGCCGGTGAGCTGTCGATGGACCAGGACACCCACGACGTGCACGTGGGCAAGGAATCGATCGAGCTGAGCCCGACGGAGTTCAAGCTGCTGCGCTACCTGATGCTCAACCCGAACCGGGTGCTGTCGAAGGCGCAGATCCTCGACCACGTCTGGGAGTACGACTTCAACGGCGACGCCGGCATCGTCGAGAGCTACATCTCGTACCTCCGCCGCAAGATCGACCCGCACACCGAGGAGTCCGTGATCCAGACGAAGCGCGGCTTCGGCTACATGCTCAAGGTCGGCAAGTAGTCCGGCTCACCGCCGTTCGCTGACGCCGCACAGCATCCGTATCCCGGGAGGTCCGTATGGCACACAAGCCTGACGGGGTCACCCGCTGGTGGCGGTCGATCAGTCTGCGCGCGAAGGTGACGGGCGTCACTGTCGCCGTTCTCGCGCTCGGCCTCCTGGCCGCCGGGCTCGGCACTGTGCCCATCCTGCGCAACTCGCTGATCGACAACATCGATTCCCAGCTCCCGGCTCTGGTGTCGGCCGATCTTGCCAACCGCTATTTCGAGGTGACGGTGGAGGACGGCAAGACCGTCTACACCCCCACCGACTCGCCCAGGGACTTCTTCGTCGCGATCTACGACGCCGAGGGTGTGCTGCAGACGACCACGGGCAACTCCGCCAACGGGGCTCCCCTGTTCCCCTCGACGTATTCGCCGCTCGCAGTGCAGAACAACGAGGACACCCCGTTCACGATGGAGGGCACGAAGGGCACGAGCTTCCGGGCGGCCGTGGCGCGGGTGCCCGGCGAGGGCGACGGATCGTTGCGCATCCAGATCGTGGCGATGCCGCTGGAGTACGCGGACCGCATCATCGGCCAGTACTTCGGGATCTACATCACGGTCGCACTCGTCACGATCCTCCTGGCGGCCCTGTTGACCAGAGGACTCGTCACGCTCACCTTCCGCCGGCTCGGACAGGTCGAGTCCACAGCCATGTCGATCGCCGCCGGCGACTTCACGCAGCGCCTGACCGATCTCGAGCCCACGACCGAGGTCGGCCGGCTGAACAGCGCGATCAACACCATGCTCGATCGCGTCGACGGGTCGCTCGCCCAGCGAGACCGCACAGTGCAGCACATGCGGCGCTTCATCGGCGACGCCAGCCACGAACTGCGCACACCGCTCGTCAGCGTCCGCGGCTACGCCGAGCTGTATCGGATGGGCGCGATCAAGGGTGAGGAAGACACGGCTCGGGCCATGGAGCGCATCGAGAAGGAGGCGATTCGGATGGGCGTACTCGTCGAAGACCTCCTCGCGCTCGCCCGCCTCGACGAGGAGCGCGAGCCCGAGATCGAGGCTCTCGATCTTCGCCCGATCGCCCGCGATGCCGCCCTCGATCTGCGTGCGGCGGCGCCGGCACGCACCGTGACTGTGATCGACCGCACCGTCGAGGCGCCGCTGATCGATGTGACCACGCGCTCGAACCCCGTCGCTCCGTCCCCGCAGCCTCCAGCGCCGAGGGGGCTCTCCCGCGGCACGCTGTCGCGACTGCGCAGGCGCCCTCGCAACTCGTCGGCAGAGGTCCCCGCCATCGACTTCACCGAAGCCGCGGACATTCCGGTGCGCACCCCGCCGATCGTCCTCGGAGAAGAGAACAAGGTGCGGCAGGTCGTCACGAACCTGCTGGGCAACGCTCGCCGGTTCTCCCCCGAGGAGAGTCCGATCGAGCTGGTCGTCGATGCCGACAGGGTCCGGGGAACCGGGAGCATCGCGATCGTCGATCACGGCGAAGGCATCCCGCCGCAGATCCGCGAACAGATCTTCGAGCGGTTCTGGCGAGCCGACACCTCACGCGCTCGCGAGACGGGCGGCTCGGGCCTGGGGCTCGCGATCGTCTCATCGATCGTCAGGGCCCTGCACGGCAGCGTCGCGGTGTCCGAGACGCCCGGCGGCGGTGCGACGTTCACGGTGACCTTCCCGCTCGCGCCTTCGCGTGCGACCCCGGCGCACCTGCTCGAGGACACCCAGCCGCTCGAGCCTCTCGATCTCTGACCTCGGACCTCCACTGCACGAGAGCGTGCCTGCGCGGGTTCTGCACAGTGAGCGGTCGACGTACGGAGTCTCCGGGATGTCGGCATCCGCACTCTCCTATGGTCGGAGCACCCATCGAGAGGAGTTCCATGTCCGTCATCACCGTAGACACCGAAGCCGTAGGTGCTGCTCAGGCAGCAGCGCTGGCAACCATGGGGCGTCTGCAGACCGAGTCCGCGACCCTCATGTCGCAGCTCAACCAGCTGCAGGGGTCCTGGGTCGGTACCGCATCGACGGCGTTCCAGTCGTGCGCCGAAGAGTGGCGCGGAGCGCAGCTGCACGTCGAGCAGGTGCTCGAATCGATCGGGCACTCGCTCGGCAGCGCGGCCACCCAGTATGCAGATGCCGACCAATACTCGGCGAGCCTGTTCCGCTGATCCCGCCGCTCACGCACCCGTGAACGCAGAAACGCCCCGACCGAGGTCGGGGCGTTTCTGTCAGTGCTGATGGATCAGAAGTCCATGCCACCCGACGGGTCACCCATCGGAGCTGCAGCCTTCTCGGGCTTGTCAGCGACGACGACCTCGGTGGTGAGGAAGAGAGCCGCGATCGACGCTGCGTTCTGCAGTGCCGAACGGGTCACCTTCGCCGGGTCGATGATGCCCGCTGCGAACATGTCGACGTACTCACCGGTTGCCGCGTTGAGGCCCTGACCCGAGGGAAGCTCGGAGACCTTGTTCGCGACGACGCCCGGCTCGAGACCGGCGTTGAGGGCGATCTGCTTGAGCGGAGCCTCGATCGCGACGCGAACGATGTTCGCGCCGGTCGCCTCGTCGCCCGTGAGCGAGAGAGCGTCGAGGGCCTTGGTGCCGGACTGGATCAGTGCGACGCCACCACCGGGGACGATGCCCTCTTCGACGGCTGCCTTCGCGTTGCGAACGGCGTCCTCGATGCGGTGCTTGCGCTCCTTGAGCTCGACCTCGGTCGCCGCGCCCGCCTTGATGACGGCGACGCCACCTGCAAGCTTGGCGAGGCGCTCCTGGAGCTTCTCACGGTCGTAGTCGCTGTCGGTGTTCTCGATCTCGCGACGGATCTGCGTGACGCGACCCTCGATCTGGTCGGCCTCGCCGGCACCCTCGACGATCGTGGTCTCGTCCTTGGTGACGATGACCTTGCGTGCACGACCCAGCAGGTCGAGCGTGGCGTTCTCGAGCTTCAGGCCGACCTCTTCGGTGATGACCTGACCACCGGTGAGGATCGCGATGTCCTGCAGCTGCGCCTTGCGACGGTCGCCGAACCCGGGAGCCTTGACGGCGACCGACTTGAAGATGCCCTTGAGCTTGTTGAGCACGAGAGTCGCGAGAGCCTCGCCCTCGACGTCCTCGGCGATGATGACGAGCTCCTTGCCGTCCTGGATCACCTTGTCGACGATGGGCAGAAGGTCCTTGATGTTCGAGATCTTCTGGTTCGCGATGAGGATGTAGGCGTCCTCGAAGACAGCCTCCTGGCGCTCAGGGTCCGTCACGAAGTACGGGTTCAGGTAGCCCTTGTCGAAGCGCATGCCCTCGGTGAGCTCGAGCTCGGTGCCGAAGGTCTGCGACTCCTCGACGGTGACGACACCCTCCTTGCCGACCTTGTCGATCGCCTCGGCGATGAGCTCGCCGATCGCGGGGTCAGCGGCGGAGATCGAAGCGGTCGCGGCGATCTGCTCCTTGGAGTCGATCTCCTTCGCGCTGGCGAGGAGCTCTTCGGTGATCGCTGCGACGGCCTTCTCGATGCCGCGCTTGAGCGAGATCGGGTCTGCGCCGGCCGCGACGTTGCGCAGGCCCTCGCGGACGAGTGCCTGAGCGAGCACCGTGGCGGTCGTGGTTCCGTCGCCGGCGACGTCGTCGGTCTTCTTGGCGACCTCCTTGACGAGCTCCGCGCCGATCTTCTCGTACGGGTCGTCGAGCTCGATCTCCTTGGCGATGGACACGCCGTCGTTCGTGATCGTGGGGGCGCCCCACTTCTTCTCCAGCACGACGTTGCGACCGCGCGGGCCGAGCGTCACCTTGACGGCGTCGGCGAGAATGTTGAGGCCGCGCTCGAGGCCGCGGCGGGCCTCCTCATCGAAAGCGATGATCTTTGCCATGAGTTTTGTCGTCCCTCCTGGACGTAGACGTTGGGTTTAGCACTCAGAGTGAGAGAGTGCTAACGCCATTCTGGCACTCGACCCCATCGAGTGCAAGCTGCGCGGAGGGACTGCGTGGTGGTCTACGGGGCGGGCGTCTCTGCCGGAGTCTCCGGCGCAGTCGTCGACCGGTCGACTCCGATGACCACAGTCAGCTGCTTCGCCCCCGTGTCGTTCAGATCTGCGTAGAAGTCGCTCTGCTCGACCGCCGCCCCGCCGATCAGGTTGGCGAGTCCGATGGCGGCCAGCTCGTCCTCGTCGGCGATGTAGTACACGGTCGTGGTCGAGAAGTCCTGGCTCGCGCTGTCGCTGGCGAAGACGACGTCGGCCGCCCAGCCGTTGTTGATCAACGTGTCCCGCATCTGCTCGTCGAGCCCCGCGTCGGGTGACGCGTTCAGGATCATCACCGAGTACGTGACATCGACCACGCCGGTCTCGACCGGTGTGGGGGTCGCCGTGGGAACCGCCTCGGGGAAGAGCGTGATCCGCCCCATCACCACGAGCGAGCCGAAGATGCCGCCGATGATGAGCACCAGGGCGGCCACGAAGGACCAGAGCAGGACGACCCAGCCGTTCATCCCGGGGGCTTCGGCGCGGTGCGCTCCGACGCGTCCGGACGATCGGGGGACGTCGTCGAATCGATCTCGGCTGGGCTTTGACACTCCTCGATGCTAACGGCACCGACCCGTGTATCCGCATCGTGACGCCTCAGCGCGTGGCGGGACGCTCCGTCAGCCGACGAAACCGGGGGTGCGCGACGCCCTCTGGAAAGACCGCGCGTCGCGGAGGCGGCGGAGCCGGCGCACCAGCATGGGGTCGTACTCCAAGGCCGCCTCGGACTCGAGCAGACGCCCGAGGAGCTGGTAGTAGCGGGCCGAGCTCATGCCCAGCTGGGTGCGGATGGTCTCCTCCTTGGCGCCGCCGTGCCGCGGCCACGCGGTCTCCAGCGCGAGGATCGCACGATCCCGCTCGCTCAGCTCTCCCAGCATGGGATCAGATTAGTTCGCCGCCGCGTCGATCCCGGCGCGCCACTCCCACCATCGGCCGAGTGGGTCGGCGGCTGCACGCACCTTCCCATCGAGGGCCACGACGAAACCGGGCCATCCCTCGGCGGCCACCGGAGGCTTCCACACGTCGAGGAGCGCGGGAGGGTCGATCGTCACCCAGCGCGCGTCGAGCCCGCGGATGCGCGCGACGAGGGCCTCGCGCGCCTCCCGGGGGATGTGCACGAGCACGCCGGGAGTCGTCACGACGAGCGTGGCGCCACGGGGCGCCTCTGCGGCGAGCGCGTCGATCTGCTCGACAGCGTCTCCGGCGACGAGCCTCGGCGGGTCTGACGCCGCGATGTCGAGCGCCGCGGTCACGCGCTGCTCCCGCCCGTCCTCCCCCGGCCACACGAGTCCCTGCAGCCAGCGTCGATCGCGGTCGTCACGGGCGTCGAGAGGCGCGAGGTCGATGCCGGCACGCCACGCCACATCCGGCATCCTGATGGGGGGAAGGTCTCCTTCGACACGACTCTCGAGCACGACGGTCGATGTGCCGTCCGCGGGATCGAGCGACGACCGCAGCCGTCCGTCGGCGTCGACGAAGCGGTACGAGTACCGGTCGGGGTACAGGCAGAGCCCCGCGGAGGCGCCGACCTCGAGCAGCGCGATCGGGCCGTCGATCTCGGACAGCACGGGAAGCAGCGGGGCGAGTCGCAGCGGCTCGTTCGTCTGCAGGCGCCGCGCGGTGCACTCGGCGACGATCTCGTCGGCACGCGCCACGACGAACGACCGCCAGGCGCCGTAGTCGTCGAGTGCCGCACCCAGCATCCGCGTCACCGCGAACACGAGAGGGGGCTGTCGCCTGCTCTCCGGGATCCGCGCGAGGATCGCCTGCATGTCGGAGTCGCCAGCGATGCCCTCCGCCCATTCGACATACAGGTCGCTGCGCCCTGGCGCCTCCTGCTCGGCGAAGCGCGCGTAGCGCTGCTGCACGGCATCCGTCATGCATCCATTGTCTCGTGGCGCCGACGGGTGTCGAACGCGAGAGAATGGAGCAGACCCCCAGGAGGACCGATGTCGTACAGCGTGGACAAGACCGAAGAAGAGTGGCGCGAAGAGCTCGGCGAAGAGCAGTACGCCGTGCTGCGCGAAGCCGCGACAGAGCGTGCGTGGACGGGCGAGCTGCTCGACGAAGGCCGTGCGGGCCTCTACACCTGCGGGGCGTGCGGCGCCGAGCTCTTCAAGAGCGGCACGAAGTTCGATTCCGGATGCGGATGGCCGAGCTTCTACGAGTCGATCCGGCCCGACGCGGTGCAACTGATCGAGGACACGACTCTCGGCATGGTGCGCACCGAGGTGCGCTGCGCGAGCTGCGGCTCGCACCTGGGCCATGTCTTCCCCGATGGCTTCGGCACGCCCACCGGCGACCGGTACTGCATGAACTCCATCGCGATGAACTTCACGCCCGAAGAGTCGTGAGCGCCCTCGAGGCCGTCCGTGCTCGACAGTCCTGGTCGAAGGTCACCGACGAAGCGCCGTCACGCGATGAGCTGCTGAAGCTCGTCGCCGCAGCCGGTCGCGTCGCCGACCACTCGTCGCTGCGTCCGTGGCGGCTCGTCGAGCTGCGCGGGTCTGACCGCGAGGTGCTGGGCGCTGCGATCGCGAAGGCGGAGGGAGACAAATCGCCCTCGTCCAAGCCCCTCAGAGCTCCCCTTCTGATCGCCGTGGTGGCCAGCTATCGCAAGAGCGACAAGGTGCCCAGGTGGGAGCAGGAGGCTGTCGCCTCCGGCGTCGCGCACATGCTCAGTCTGCTGCTCGACGAGGCGGGCTGGGGTGTGCTCTGGCGCACCGGGCGATACACGCGCTCGAAGGCCGTGGCCAAGGCGCACGGCATCGGCAAGAACGAGGAGCTGCTCGGCTGGCTGTACGTCGGCGGCAAGCCCGCGGGCAAGAAGCCCGGACGACGCAAGCCCGTCGATGCGCGCGCGCTCGTGACCCGCATGCCGCAGCCGAAGAAGAAGTAGTCAGGCCCGCCGGCGCCGTGGCAGGGCGACGATGACGGATGCCACGGCGACGACCACCATGCCGACGATCTGCCAGAGCGCGGGTCCCGCGGCCGCAGGCCACAGCAGGTCGATGATCACCGACGTCGCGAGCTGTCCCAGCACCGACCCGAGCCCCATCAGCAGCACACCGGTGTGCGCCACGATGAAGGCTCCGAGCAGGATGTAGGCCGAACCCAGGAACCCGCCGAGATACAGCCAGGGCTCGGCGGGCGGCGCCTGCGGCAGACCTCGCACGGCGATGCTGATCCCTGCGGCGACGAGAAGCGCGATCGTCCCTGCGATGAAGCTCATGAGCGTCGCCGAGAGCGGCGACTGCACCCGCTGGGCCAGACGACCGTTGGTCGCCGCCTGCCACGCGATGCCGACACCCGCGGCGAACGGCAGGAGGAGCATCCACAGGGGCGCCGTGGCGAGTACGTGACCGCTCAGCGATATCCCGACCGCGGCGAGCGCGAGTGCCCCGCCGAGCACACGCCCCGGGGTCACGGCGACGACACCGGCCGGCCCGAAGCCGATGCGGTCGAGCACGAGACCGTGCAGCGTCTGCCCCGCGACGACGCCGACCGTGAAGAGCGAGACGCCGAGCACGCCGGCCGTGACGCCCTGGGTCGAGACGGTGAGGGCTCCGCACGCGCCGCCGAGCAGCATCCAGAAAGGGATCGTGCGATCGCGGATGCCGGCACGCAAGCGCCCGACTCCGCGCCTCGCCGAGGGGATGCAGAGGATCACGACGATCAGGGCGGCGAGCCCGACGGTGAACGAGATGAGACCCGCGACGATGCCGTTGTCGACTCTGACCCCGAGCACCCCGTTGATGCGGGCCTGGACGGCGGTCATGACGCCGATCGCCACCGCCCCGCCGAGCGCTACGGGCGCGGACAGTCGGCGGGTCTGGGGCACCTGCCCACGCTACCCGAGCGGACGTATGTCGGTGGCCGGGCGTACCCTGGCTGCATGTGCGCGAGCTATGGTCTGGATCCGCGGTTCACCGACACCGAGCTCCTCGCTGCGGCCGACGAGGCCGTGCTCGAGGGGCTCCGCGGGTGGGCGCAGGAGAACGCCCGCGAGACCGTGCGTCCGACGGGCAAGAACCTCCGCAACCTCAACCCGATCGTGATGCAGCCCGAGACCGCTCGGACGCTCGAGCCGGTGTTGGAGCCCGCGTGGTGGGGCTTTCTGATCGGCGGAGAGCCCTCGAAGTTCCCGTCGATCAACACCCGTTCCGAGCGCTTGCAAGACCGCCCCGGCGGGTTGAAGACCAGGGCGCTCGTGCCGGCGACCAGCTGGTATGAGATGAAGAAGCCCGAGCGTGTGTGGCACGAGTTCCTCGTCGACGACGGGGCGCTGTTCGGCATGGCCGCCGTCACCCGACGCGGACGCACGGCTGATGGGGAGTCCTTCACCTGCTACTCGATCGTGATGCGCCCGGCTCCTCCGCACCTCGCCGGCATCCACGACCGGATGCCTCTGCTGATTCCGGCCTCGCTGAGCGAGGACTGGCTCACCGCCGAGCCGACGAAAGAGATCATCGACGAGGCGCTGCTCGCTGCTGCGACGCTCGACGAACGCGTGCAGGCCGCCCCTCGCGCGGACGACAAGGGCGCGGATCGGCTGTTCTGAGCACATGGATTCGACCCAGTTGAACGCTGCCGCCACCGAGCGCGCAGAAGAGCTGCCCGGAGCGCAGCGCGAGAACCCGTTCGGTCCCGAGTGGGACGTGTACAAGGTGCGAGGGCGGGTGTTCCTGCTGGTCCCCCTCGACGGCACCGGAAGGATCACGCTCAAGTCGCACCCCGACGACGCGGTGGCGCTGCGCGAGACGTTCGCCGACATCGTGCCCGGCTATCACATGAACAAGAAGCACTGGATCACGCTGATGCCCGGGCCTTCTCTCGAAGAAGACCTCGTGACCGAGCTCGTCACCGAGTCGTACCGGCTTGTCGTCGAGAAGCTCCCGAAGGCGCAGCGCCCGGTCGATCCGAATCTGTTCGGACGCCCGACTCCGTGATTCGGCACTGACGACGCGGCACCGGCACCGCGGGACACCGAGCATCCGCCTCGAGGATGACCCCCGGCATCGGCGGAACGGTACCCCGGGAGGACGCGCAGGCCCGGACCCCGTCTGTAGCGTCGAAGACATGATCACAGCAGAAGGCCTCACGAAGAGATTCGGAGACAAGACAGCCGTCCAGGACGTGTCGTTCACGGTGCAGCCGGGCACGGTCACGGGATTCCTCGGGCCGAACGGCGCGGGCAAGTCCACGACGATGCGCATGATCGTCGGCCTCGACCGGCCCACCTCCGGCACGGCGACCGTCGGCGGACGGGAGTACCGGAAGCTCCGCGCACCGCTCACCGAGGTCGGCGTGCTGCTCGACGCGAAGGCGGTGCACACCGGTCGCACCGCGCGCAACCACCTCCGCGCGATGGCGGCGACCCACGGCATCCCCGCCTCTCGCGTCGACGAGGTCATCGACCTCGCCGGCATCGGCCCGGTCGCCCGCAAGCGCGCGGGCAAGTTCTCGCTCGGCATGGGGCAGCGGCTCGGAATCGCCTCCGCACTGCTCGGGGACCCGCACACTCTGATCCTCGACGAGCCGGTGAACGGCCTCGACCCCGAGGGAGTCCGCTGGGTGCGCCAGTTCGTGCGCCATGCGGCCTCCGAGGGACGGACGGTCCTGCTGTCCAGCCACCTGATGAGCGAGATGGCGCAGACCGCCGATCACGTGATCGTGATGGGCCGCGGCCAGGTGCTCGCCGATGCTCCACTGCAGGAGCTGGTGCGCGCGTGGACCACGAACACCGTGCGCGTGCGCACCCCTCGCGCCGCCGATCTGGCGGCCGCTGTCGGAGGACCGTCGGTCGAGATCGTGAGCTCCGCTCCCGATCTGCTCGACATCGTCGGTCTGCCCGCGTCGCGCATCGGCGACCTCGCCGCGGATCGCGGCATCCCCCTGCACGAACTCACCCCGACCACAGGATCGCTCGAAGACGCGTACCTCGCGCTCACCGGCGACTCGGTCGAGTACCGGACGAAGGAGATCTCATGACCGTCCAGGCTCCGCCCCTCACCCGCGCGCAGGTCGACACAGGCCGACGCCTCACATTCGTCCGGGCGGTCCGCGGCGAGTGGATCAAGCTCTCGACGCTGCGCTCGACCTGGTGGTCGATCGGCATCGCCGCGATCCTCACGATCGGCATCGCCGTGCTCATCGCACAGGCGGTCGACGTGCCCGGCTTCGAGCCCATCCAGGCCGTCGTGATGCCGATCCAGTTCACGATGCTGCTCGCCGGCATCCTCGGTGCGATCTCGGTGACCGGCGAGTATTCGACCGGGATGATCCGCTCGACGCTCGCGGCCAACCCCAAGCGCGGGTCAGTGCTCGCCGCCAAGGCGACCGTGATCGGCCTCTTCATGTTCGTGTCGTCGCTGGTGATCTTCACCGCCGCGGCCGTCGCGGTCTCCGCGATCGTCGCCCCGCGTGATCAGAGCATCGACTGGAGCGACCCGTCGATGTCGATCCTGCCGATCGTCGTCTCATCGCTCGCCATGGCGGTCTTCGCCCTGATCGGCGTCGCGTTCGGCTTCATCCTGCGCTCGGGCGCCGGAGCGATCGCCGCGACCGTGGGACTGCTGTTCGTGCTGCCGATCGTGGCGAGCTTCTTCGCGATCGCCGGCGAGGCATGGGCCTGGGTGATGGATGCCGCGAACTACCTGCCCGTCGCCGCAGCGCAGAGCGCGATCCTGCCCGAGGGCGCCGCTCTCGAAGGACCGGTCGCGTACCTGACGCTGGCCGGCTGGGTCGCCGCGGGGATGCTCGCCGCCTGGGCCGTGCTCCGCACGCGGGACGCGTGATCATCATGATCCGCGATGCAGCCGCGTAGAGTCGCCCAGTGAGCAGAACGCGCAGCCGCAGCACCCCAGTCCGCGAGGACGAGGCGCTGCGGCTGCCGCGTCCGCCGGGGGTTCTGAGACGCTTCTGGGCGCGGCATCCGGTCGTCGCCGACGTCCTGATCGCCCTGGTGTGCCTGCTGCTCTCCCTGGTGCCCGCGGGCGTCATCACGAATGACCTGCCCGCGCCATTCGCCATCGGGGTGGCCATCCTGGTTCCCGCGTCCGTCGTCGCGGCCTGCGCGACCCTGCTGTGGCGGCGCCGACGTCCGCTCGTGCCGTTCGTCGCCTCCTTCGCCCTCGAGGCCGGATTCCTGTTCGCGCTGCAGCCGATCGGCTCGCCGCTGCTGCTGGTCACCTGCTATTCGCTGGCGGTGTATCGCTCATCGCGAGCGGCGTGGACGGGCTTCGGCATCGGGCTCCTCTCGCTCGGCGCCTTCGGTGGACTGCTCACACTCACGGGCGTCATCACGCTGCAGATCGCCGCGAACGCCGTCATCATGTCGCTCGTGCTCGGATTGATCGGCACGCTCATCGGCGTCAATGTGGGTGGCCGCAAGCGCTACCTCGCAGCGGTGATCGACCGCTCTCGACAGCTGCTCGTCGAGCGCGATCAGCAGGCGCAGCTCGCCGCCGCCGGAGAGCGCGCGCGCATCGCCCGGGAGATGCACGACATCGTCTCGCACTCGCTGACGGTGATCGTCGCCCTGTCCGAGGGTGCCGCCGCCACCTCCGACCCCGAGCAGGCTCGGGCGGCCACCACAGCGTCGGCTGAGACGGCACGCAGTGCGCTCACCGAGATGCGCGCGATGCTCGGGGTCCTGCGAGCAGACGATTCCCCTCTGCCCCTCGCGCCGCTGGCGCCCACGCCTCCGCAGGAGACCGTCGCGCACGCGCAGCGCGCAGGTTACCCCGTGACACTCTCGGTCTCGGGCGGCACCGACCTCTCGCCCGCCGTCGCCCACGCTGTCGGGCGCATCGTGCAAGAGGGCGTCACCAACGCGATGCGGCATGCACCGGGTGCGTCGTCGATCGCCGTCCGACTCGTCTACACGGCGAATGCGGTGACGGCAGAGATCGTCAACGACGGCGCCACGGGTCCGGTCGGGACATCGGGGTTCGGCCTGCGGGGTCTCGCCGAGCGCGCCGCGCACGCCGGCGGAAGCGTCGTCTCCGCGCCGCTGGACGGCGGCAGGTGGATGCTGCGCGCTGACCTTCCGACGACGCCCGATCCGAGCGAACCCACCGCACCTGACCTGGAGGACAGACCATGACCGACTCGATCTCGATCCTGCTCGTCGACGACCAGCAGCTCATCCGACTCGGGTTCCGGATGGTGCTCGAAGCCGAGGCCGACATGGTGGTGGTCGGCGAGGCTGAGGACGGCCACGCGGCCATCGCCCAGGCTGCGGCGCTGCAGCCCGATGTGGTGCTCATGGACATCCGGATGCCGGGGCTCGACGGCATCGCGGCTACCGAGGCGATCGTCCACGCGCACCCCGAGACGCGTGTGCTGGTGCTGACGACGTTCGATCTCGACGACTACGCGTTCGGGGCGATCCGCGCGGGTGCCAGCGGATTCCTGCTTAAGGATGCGCAACGACACGAGATGATCTCGGCCATCCGCGCGATCCACCGTGGCGACGCGGCGCTCGCGCCGCGGGTCACACGGATGCTGCTCGAACACGTGACGCCTGGCTTGAGTGCCTCTCCCGCTCAATCGGTCGTGACGATCGACGATCCCACGACCGATCTCACCGACCGCGAGCGCGATGTGTTCCTCGAGATCGCGCGCGGGCTGTCGAATGCCGAGATCGCGCAGGCGCTTTTCGTCAGCGAGTCGACGGTGAAGACGCACGTCGGGCGCGTGCTCGCGAAGCTCGGGGCCCGCGACCGGATCCATCTGGTGATCCTGGCCCACCGGCTCGGGCTCATCGACGACGACGCCCCGCCCTCCGGCTCGTAGGCCGCGGGCGGGGCGCGAACTCTGTCAGGCCTTCGCGGGAGTCCATTCCGACACGCGGTCGAGCGCGTCGACCTCGTCGGCGGTCAGCTCCAGCCGCGCACCGGCGAGGAGATCCGGCACCTGCTCGACGGTGCGGGCGCTGGCGATCGGAGCAGCCACCGTCGGCTGGGCGCGCAGCCATGCCAGCGAGGTCGCGGCGATCGAGGCACCGTGCGCGTCGCCGATCTGCTCGAGCGTGTCGATGATCCGCAGACCCGCCTCGGTGGCGTACTTCGCTGCGCCCGAGGCACGAGGAGAAGTCTGTCCCTCAGTGTCCGCGGAGCGGTACTTGCCGGTCAGGAACCCGCTGGCGAGCGAGTAGTACGGCACGAGCCCGAGGCCGAACTCCTCGGCGACCGGGATGATCGTCTCCTCGACGTCGTTGCGGTGCACGAGGTTGTAGTGCGGCTGCACGGCGACGGGCAGGGCGACGCCCGTGCGGCGGGCGATCTCGACCCATTCGCGGATGCGGTCGGCGCTGTAGTTCGAGACGGCGACGTTGCGCACCAGGCCGTCGGCGACGAGCTCGCCGAAGGCACCGACGGTCTCCTCCAGCGGCACGCTCTCATCGTCGAAGTGCGCGTAGTAGAGGTCGATCGTGTCGACCCCGAGGCGGCCGAGCGATGCTTCGGCGGCCCTGCGGACGTTCGCGGCCGCGAGTCCCTTGAACTCCGGGTGCTGGCTCACCTTGGTGGCGACGACCACGCCCTCGGGCTTGCGCGAGGAGAGCCACTCGCCGATGATCGTCTCGCTCTCGCCGCCCGAGTTTCCCGGCACCCACGCGCTGTATCCGTCGGCGGTGTCGATGAAGTCGCCTCCCCCGTCGACGAACGCGTCGAGCACGGCGAACGATTCGTCGCGGTCGGCCGTCCAGCCGAACACGTTGCCACCGAGCGAGAGGGGGAAGACGTCAAGATCACTGTTTCCGATACGAGTCATACTCGGGACAACCCATGACCCCCGCGCACTATTTCGCGTGTGACGCCGAATGTCATCAGCCGCCGTCGAAAAGCGGCAGGGAAGCGACGAAGGCCCGCATCCCCGGTGTTGCCTGGAGATGCGGGCCTTCACATGCGGTGCCGACTACAGGACTCGAACCTGCAACCCCCGTATTACAAGTACGGTGCGCTACCAATTGCGCCAAGTCGGCGGACGCCACCCAGCTTAGCGAGGGGTGACTGGTGCCGAGAACTACGGCGTGGTGGTCGGGGTGGGAGTCGGCGTCGGGCTGGGCGACTCGGTGGCGTAATACGCGTCGCTCGCGACGGTCAGCACGAACTGCGAGAACTCGCTCGGGTCGTCGAGCGCGCCGACATAGGCCTCGCCGTTGACGACGATCATGGGTGCTGCGGTCAGCACGAGGTCGTCCGAGCCGACGAGCGGGCCCTCGAGGGCACGCGAGGTGGCTTCCTTCGCCCAGGTCACGTAGTCCTGGTTCTCGATGCAGGAGCGCACGCTCTTCACGTTGTCCGAGCCCACGGCGCCGGCGATGTCTGCGAGCTGCGCGTCGGAGAAGCCGTCGGTGTTCACCTCGGGCTGGTCGTCGAGCAGGTCGTGGTTGAAGGCGTAGAACTGCGCGGGCGAATGCGTCGCGACGCACGCGGCGGCCGCAGCGGAGCGCAGCGAGTACTTGGTGCCGTTCGAGCTGGCGGTGAGCAGTGCGACCGGGTGGTACGTCACGGTCGCCGCGCCCTCGGTGATCCAGTTCACGAGCTGGCGGGCGTTCGCGCGCTCGAACTCACCGGCATCCGGCGACAGGTAGTCGACATAGACGTGGATGTCCACGGTGCTCGACGTGGTCGGCGCGGGGGTCGGCGTCGCCTCGCCACCGGTCTCGGTCTCGTCGGGGCTCGGAGCAGCGACGCCATCCTCGGAGGCGGCGGTCGCGCTGATGTCCGAGACGAGGATGCCGTCGTCGTCCATGCCGCCGGGCGTGAGCTGCGGCTTCGACACCTGCGCCGAGACGGCGAGGGTGATGGCGGTGCCGATCGCACCGACGGCGACCACGGCGATGGCGCCGAGGATGATCCGTCGCATCACGCGCGCCCTCGACTGCTGGGCATGCACCTTCTGTGCCTTCTCCCGCACGACCTCACGCGAATTGCGAGGGCTGGGGACGTTCGGCGTCTCGTCGCTCGACATCGTTCCTCTAGACAGTCTCAGGGGGGCAGGGTGGCCCCGGACGCCGCTCGGGCGGCGAACGCCGCGTTAAGCGGCCGAGAACGATGTTAACCAGCCAGGCTGAGAAATACCCAGATAGACAGGTTTCTGACATACTGAACCCGACCCGATGAGGGGTCACGGCGGATCACTCCGCCGCTCTATCACTACGGATCGTCCGGCACGTACCTGCCGGTGAAGGAGAAACACAATGGCATCTGTGACTTTCGACGAGGCCACCCGCCTCTACCCCGGCGGAACCCGCCCGGCTGTCGACAAGCTCAACCTCGAGGTCGCCGATGGCGAATTCCTCGTTCTCGTCGGCCCTTCCGGCTGCGGAAAGTCCACCTCGCTGCGTATGCTCGCCGGCCTCGAAGAGGTCAACGCCGGTCGCATCCTCATCGGTGACCGCGACGTGACGGACGTGCCGCCGAAGGACCGCGACATCGCGATGGTGTTCCAGAACTACGCGCTCTACCCGCACATGACGGTCGCCGAGAACATGGGCTTCGCGCTCAAGATCGCCGGCGTCGGCAAGGAAGAGCGCGCCAGCCGCGTTCTCGAGGCTGCCAAGCTGCTCGACCTCGAGGAGTACCTGACCCGCAAGCCGAAGGCCCTCTCGGGTGGTCAGCGTCAGCGTGTCGCGATGGGTCGCGCGATCGTCCGTCAGCCCCAGGTCTTCCTCATGGACGAGCCGCTGTCGAACCTCGACGCCAAGCTCCGCGTCCAGACGCGTACGCAGATCGCGTCGCTGCAGCGTCGCCTGGGCGTCACGACGGTCTACGTCACGCACGACCAGACCGAGGCCCTCACCATGGGTGACCGCATCGCGGTCCTCAAGGACGGTCTGCTCCAGCAGGTCGGCTCGCCGCGCGACCTGTACGAGAAGCCCGAGAACGTGTTCGTCGCCGGCTTCATCGGCTCGCCCGCCATGAACCTGTTCAGCGCGGACCTGGCTGAGGGCGGCATCCGCTTCGGCACCGAGGTCGTCCCGCTCGACCGCGACACCGTGGGCCGCGCCAACGGCTCGCAGGTCACCGTGGGCGTGCGCCCCGAGGACATCACCGTCGGCCCCGCCGACGGCAAGGGCCTCTCCGTCGTCGTCGACCTCGTCGAGGAGCTCGGCGCCGACGGCTACCTCTACGGTCACACCGAGATCAACGGCAAGCGCGCCGACCTGGTCGCCCGTGTCGACGGTCGCAGCCACCCCAACGCAGGCGAGACCGTCACCCTCGCGGCGAACGCGGGCCACGTGCACGCGTTCGACATCGAGTCCGGCGTGCGCCTGAACGACAAGCCGATCGTCTCCGCCTGATCGGATCCACAGACGCGGCGCGGGCTGACTTCGGTCGCCCGCGCCGCTTCTGCTTTTCCCACCCACCGTCTGGAGAGCCATGCAGGATGCGCTGCGGATCACCGCGAGCTCGATCGACCCTGGTCTGCTCGCCCTTCCCTGGTCGACGACGCTGGCCAAGTGGCCCTCCGAGCAGATCGTGTCACTGCCGAAGGGCCTCTCCCGCCACCTCGTGCGGTTCGCCGATCTCTCCGGCCGCGTCGTCGCTGTCAAGGAGACGACCGATGAGATGGCGAAGCGAGAGTACGAGATGCTCGGCAACCTCGCACGCCTCGACATCCCCTGCGTCGACCGCGTCGCCGTGATCGCCGGACGGACGGATGCCGCGGGCGAACCTCTTCCCGCCGCGCTCGTCACCTCGCACCTGCGGTTCTCGATGCCGTACCGCGCCCTGTTCACCCGGGTGCTGCGCCCCGACACCGCCACACGCCTCGTCGACGCCCTGGCCGTGCTGCTGGTGCGTCTGCACAACGTCGGCTTCTACTGGGGCGACGTCTCGCTCTCGAACACCCTCTTCCGGCGCGACGCGGGCGCCTACGCCGCATACCTCGTCGACGCCGAGACCGGCGAGCTGCACGAGGAGGGTCTGACCGACGGCCAGCGCGCCTACGATCTCGATCTCGCCCGCACCAACATCGCCGGCGAGATCATGGACCTCGCCGCGGGCGGCCGGCTCGAGCACGGCGTCGACGCGATCGCGATCGCCGACGGGATCGTCTCGTCCTACCGCTCGCTGTGGGCCGAGCTGACGGTGCAGGAGTCCTTCGCCTCGGCCGAGACCTGGCGCATCACCGAGCGTGTGGAGCGGCTCAACGCGCTCGGATTCGACATCGACGAGATGTCGATGTCGACCACAGCCGACGGCACGGTCGTCGAGATCCAGCCGAAGGTGGTGGATGCCGGGCACCACCAGCGCCGCCTCATCCGCCTGACCGGACTCGATGTCGAGGAGAACCAGGCCCGACGACTGCTCAACGACCTCGACGAGTTCCGCGCCCGATCCACCAAGCAGTGGGCGGACGAGGAGATGTACGCGCACGAATGGCTGACCCGGGTGTTCGAGCCCGTCGTGCGCGCGATCCCTTGGGAGCTGCGCGCCAAGCTCGAACCCGCTGAGGTGTTCCACCAGGTGCTCGAGCATCGCTGGTACCTGTCACAGGCCCAGGGACGCTCCGTGCCGCTCGCCGAGGTGCTGACGAGCTACATCAACGAGGTGCTGCGGCACCGGCGCGATGAGGCGACCATCATGGGTCCGCCCACCGAGACGATGAGCCTGCCGGTGATCACGGGCACGAACCCCGTCACCGATGACGACGACGAGATCGACTGGCGCGACCTCGTCTGATCGTGTTCTGCCGTTCAGTATCCGACCGTGAAGCGCCCGCGACGGTGCGCGCCGCGCTCGACCTCGTCGATCACAGCGATCGCGAAATCGGCGCCCGAGATGAACGACTTGCCGTCGGCATCCCGCACGAGGACGTCGCCGCCGTCGCGGTAGTGACCCGTGCGCTCTCCCTCGGCCCAGGGTCCGAAGACCTCGGCCGGGTGGATGAAGAACCAGTCGAGCGCCTCGTCGGTCGACTCGAGCAGCGCGAGAGAGTCGATGCCGACCTGCGCCTCGTGCTTGTACTCCTCGGGGAAGTCGAGGTCGAAGAGCCGGGGGCCACCGGGAGCGACCAGGCTCCCGCCGGCTCCGCCGACCACACCGATGCGGGTCTTCGTACCGCTCAGCTTCTCGACGAGGCCGCCGAGCGCGTCGAGCACCGAGTTCTCCATGTCGCCGCGGGGAGACAGTGCCGACACGACCGCATCCGCACCATCGAAGACGTCGCCGAGGGTCGCCAGGTCGAGCACGGAACCCTGCACGTTCCTCGCACCCTCGACCGGGTTCGACGGCTCGGAGCGGGACACCGAGACCACCTCGTGGCCGCGGCTCACCGCCTCCGAGACGATGTGACGTCCGGCGTAGCCGGTTCCCCCGAGGACGACGATGCGAGCCATGAGCTTCTCTCCTACTTCTTCGCGTTGCGGATCGAGGACACCTGATACAGCGCGACGGACGTCGCGATGCCGGCGTTGAGCGACTCGGTCACGGCCGAGATCGGGATCGAGACGATCTGGTCGCACGTCTCGGCGACCAGGCGCGAGAGACCCTTGCCCTCGGATCCGGTGACGATCACGACGGGGCGATCGGCCAGCTGCAGCTCGGGCAGCAGCACGTCGCCGTCGCCGTCGAGGCCGAGCACGAAGACGCCCTGCTTCTTGAACTCCTTGAGCTGAGTCGTGAGGTTGGTCGCCAGGGCGACGGGAACGCGCGCGGCGGCTCCCGCACTCGTCTTCCAGGCCGCCGAGTTCACACCGGCTGAGCGACGCTGCGGCAGGATGATCCCATGGCCGCCGAAGGCTCCGGTCGAGCGGATGATCGCGCCGAGGTTGCGGGGGTCGGTGATGCCGTCGAGTGCGACGAACAGCGGAACCTCGCCCTTGTCGATCACGGACTCGAGCAGGTCCTGCGGGTGCGCGTACTCGTAGGGCGGCACCTTGACGGCCACACCCTGGTGCACGCCGTCGAAGCCGGCCATGCGGTCGAGCTCCTGGCGCGTGACCTCGAGCACCGGGATGCCGCGGTTCGTGGCGATCGACAGCATCTCCTTGACACGGTCGTCCATCTCGACGCGCTGCGCGATGTAGAACGCCGACGCGGGGATCTTCGCACGCAGGGCCTCGAGCACCGAGTTGCGGCCGGTGACGACCTCGACCTCGGTGGTGTTGTCCTTCGAGCGCGCCGAGCGGTTCGGGTTGCCTCCGGACGTCTGACGCTGCCCGGGCTTGCCCTTTCCACCGGATGCCGCGTAGCGCTCGGCCGCGGCCTTGCGCTTGCCGGCGGGGTGCCAGGCGCGGTCCTCTGCCTTCGGGGTCGGTCCGCGGCCCTCGAGCGACTTGCGCCCCATTCCGCCGGTGCCCTTCGTGGGGCCCTTCTTGTTTCCCTTGTTCGCGCCGGGGCGCTGTGGCTTAGCCATCGATACTCCAATGAGTTCCGGCCGGAGAGTCCTCCAGCGTGATTCCTGCGGCGGCGATCGCATCACGGATGCGATCGGCCGCCGCCCAGTCCTTGTCAGCGCGCGCCTGCGCACGCTGGGTGATCATCGTCTGCACGAGCGCGTCGAGGGCAAATGCCGTGGCACCGCCAGCCCCTGTGCTCCATTCGCGTGCGAGCGGGTTGATGCCGAGCACAGCTGTCATGTCGCGCACGTCGGAGACGTCCTGCCGAGCCTCGTCGAACTGCCCTGCATCCAGTTTCGCATTGCCGGAGCGGATGCTGTCGTGGATGGCGGCGAGCGCGCGCGGCACTCCGAGGTCGTCGTTCATCGCGTCCCAGAAGGGCGTGGGCAGCCCTTCCTTGTGCTCCTGCCAGCGAGCAGGAGCAAGCCGATCTCCCCGTTCCAGGAACGAGCGGATCCGTCCGAGCGCGGCCTCGGCCTCGGTCCATGACGACTCGGTGAGGTCGAGGCTCGAGCGGTAGTGCGCGGCGGCGAGCGCGTAGCGGATCACGAGAGGATCCCGCTCGGCGAGCACATCGCGTGCGAGCGTGAAGTTGCCGAGGGACTTCGACATCTTCTGCCCACCCACGGTCACGAGGCCGTTGTGCACCCAGTACCGTGCGAAGCCGTCGCCGGCCGCGGTCGACTGAGCGAGCTCGTTCTCGTGGTGCGGGAAGCGCAGGTCGAGGCCGCCGCCGTGGATGTCGAACTCCGGACCGAGGTACCGCTTCGACATCGCGGAGCACTCGATGTGCCAGCCGGGTCGCCCCGCACCCCAGGGCGACTGCCACACGGCATCCGCCTGCTCATCGGGCTTCGCGCCCTTCCAGAGCGCGAAGTCCTGCGGGTTGCGCTTGCCTCGGGGGTCGGCGTCCTCCGCCGCCTCCATGGCATCCACCGACTGATTCGTGAGCGATCCGTACTCGGGCCATGAGCGGACGTCGAAGTACACGTCACCGGAGCCGTCGGGAGCCGGATACGCGTGACCGCGGTCGACCAGGGTGGTGATGAGCTCCTGCATCTGCGGAACGGATGCAGTCGCCCGAGGCTCGTAGGTCGGCGGGAGGATGCCGACGCCGGCATACGCCGCCGTGAACTCCTGCTCCATACGGTAGGCCAACGCCCACCACGGCTCGTCGTCGGTCGCGTTCGCGAGCACCTTGTCGTCGATGTCCGTGACGTTGCGGACGAATGTGACACGGCCATAGCGAAGCATCAGCCACCGGCGAAGGAGGTCGAAGCTCAGCGCAGCGCGGACGTGCCCGATGTGGGGCCCGGACTGCACCGTGGGTCCGCACACGTACATCGTGATGTTCTCGGGATCGAGAGGCACGAAGTCGCGCAGCTGCTGTGCGCGGGTGTCGTAGAGGCGGAGAGTCACCGCACAAGCTTACCGGGCCGCCGATTCCGAAGACTGGGTGCGGTTTCGGGCCGGCAGATCGAAGCCGAGCGGGTCAGTCGACCGTGAAGACCTGACCCGTCTGCACTCCGAGCACGCTCTTCGCGAACGCCTGTCCTACGCGATGCGACGACACGGGCACGAAGCCGGGGAACGACGAGTGATACGACGAGGCGTCCTCGAGCACTGAGGGGCTCACCGCGTTGATGCGGATGCCGCGGGGCAGCTCTGTGGCGGCTGCGAGCACGAAGGACTCGACGGCGCCGTTGACGAGCGATGCGGCGGCGCCGGTGGCGATGGGCTCGCGCGCGAGGATGCCGGAGGTCAGAGTGATCGATCCGGCATCGCGCACGTACGGCGTGCCGATGCGCACGACGTCGAGCTGCGAGAGGACCTTGCCGCGCACTGCCGATTCGTAGTCGGCGCGGCCGAGCTCGCCGAGCGGGCGGAACGGGACCTCGCCGACCGCGACGATCACGGCGTCGACCTGTCCGACCGAGGCGAAGAGACGCTCGATGGATGCCGAGTCGGTCACGTCGACGGATGGCTCGCTGCTGCGCGACGCCGAGACGACCTCGTGCGCCGCCAGCGCGTCGACGGCGGTGCGACCGACCTGTCCGGTGGCTCCGATGATCAGGACCTTCATGATGCCTCCCTCATGTCGCGCGTGAACCGCGCGACGCTCTCCGACAACGAACGCGGATGCCGGGGCATTCCCGCGCTCGCGATGCACCGTGTCAGCGCGGGTGCACCATCGCGACAGCTGTGACGGCGATCCCCTCGCCGCGTCCGAGGAACCCGAGTCCGTCGGTGGTCGTCGCGGTGATCGATACGGGTGCCCCGCCCAGTGCCGCGGACAGCACTCCCTCGGCCTCCGCTCGGCGGGCGCTGAAGCGCGGCCGGTTGCCCTGGAACTGCGCAGAGACGTTCCCGATGGCGAATCCCGCCTCCTCCAGCAGCTCCCTGGTGCGCGCGAGGAACACCTCGGCATGGGCCCCGGCGTACTCGGGATGAGCGGTTCCGAAATGCTCGCCGATGTCGCCGAGCCCCGCGGCTCCCAGCAGCGCATCCACGATCGCGTGAGCCACGGCGTCGCCGTCGGAGTGCCCTGCCAGGGCCGGCTCCTCCGGCCACTCGAGGCCCGCCAGCCACAGAGCGCCGTCGCCGCCGAAGGCGTGCACGTCCGTCCCGAGCCCGACCCGAGACCCACTCCCCGGCACGGGGGCAGCGGCGGGAGCCTCTACAGGCGCCTCTGCAGATGCCGCGGTGGCCGCGGCCAGCAGATGACGAGCGCGCTCGAGATCGGCTGCGGTGGTGATCTTGAAGCCGCGTGCCGACCCGGTGATCTGACGGACATCATGACCGGCAGCAGCGTAGAGGGCCGCATCGTCGGTGTACTCGACACCGGACGCGAGCGCAGCCTCGTACGCTGCCTCGAGCAGCGCACGAGGGAAGCCCTGCGGAGTCTGCGCCGCGGCGAGCTCCGAACGATCGATCGGTCCGACGACCGCATCGCCGTCCACGCGCTTCAGGGTGTCTACCACGGGGAGCGTCGGAAGGATCCCGCTCTCCCCGGCGATGGCCGCGGCGACCGCGTCGATCACCTCGGGAGGTGTCAGCGCGCGCGCCGCGTCGTGCACCAACACACGCGTGACGTCGCCCCACAGCGCATCGAGCCCGGCCGCCACCGATAGCTGGCGCGTGTCGCCGCCGGTGACGACGCTTCCGAGATCGATCCGGTCGCCGGCCGCGGCACGCAGCTCTGTCTCGGCATCGCCCTCGAATCCCGCGGGGGCGACGACGATGACCTGGGCGGGGGCCGCGGCGAACACGCCGTCGAGCGCGTGGCGGAGGATCGAGTGGCTGTCGATGCCGACGAACGCCTTGGGCGCTCCGGCATCGAGTCGCGTGCCGGAGCCGGCGGCGACGACGATGATCGCGGTGTCAGGGACGGGAAGCATGCTCACCCGGTTCACGTTACCGGCGCGCACGAAAAAAGGCGGATGCCGAAGCATCCGCCCTGTCTCGATCCGCTCAGGACGCGAGGACCTCGTCGAGCAGTGCGCTCGCCTTGTCTTCGTCGGTCTTCTCTGCGAGAGCCAGCTCGGAGATGAGGATCTGACGAGCCTTCGCCAGCATCCGCTTCTCACCGGCCGACAGACCGCGGTCCTGATCCCGACGCCACAGGTCGCGGACGACCTCGCTCACCTTGATCACATCGCCGGAGGCGAGTTTCTCGAGGTTCGCCTTGTAACGGCGCGACCAGTTCGTGGGCTCTTCGGTGAACGGAGCGCGGAGCACCTCGAACACATGGTCGAGCCCCTCACGGCCGATCACATCGCGGACCCCGACAAGATCGACGTTCTCCGCGGGAACCTCGATGATGAGGTCTCCCTGCGTGACGTTGAGCTTCAGGTATTTCTTCGCCTCACCCTTGATGATGCGCTCCTTGACCTCGATGATGGTCGCAGCGCCATGGTGCGGATAGACGACAGTTTCGCCAACCTCAAAAAGCATAAAAACTTGTCCTTTCGGCAACCTCAAGGATACCACAGGGGACATGCGCTAAGGTTCGCGCCCCCACGTCCTCAGCCGCCCCCTCGCATGCGCATAGAATGGGATGCGGATATCCCGTCGGACCTCAGGAGGACCCGTGAAATCGCGCCTTGTTGCGTCTGCCGCCATCAGCGCCCTCGTTCTTCTCGGCGCGACGGGCTGCACGTTCATCTCGCCGCAGGCGACGAAGATCGAGTACTCGGCCTCGGACGGCGTCAACGTCTCCGACTCCGACGGACCGATCGACGTGCGCAACGCCTTCATCGTCGCGAACGAAGACGGCTCCGTGGGCAACTTCATCGGCGCGGTCGTCAACCCGACCACCGAGAAGGCCACGCTCACGATGACCGTCGCGGGCCTCGACCCGTTCACCGTCACGGTGCCCGCAGGCAAGACCGTCAGCTTCGGCGCTGACGAGGAGCCGCTGCGCATCGACGGCCTCGACTCGAAGCCGGGCGCCACGATCGAGATCCACTTCCAGTCCGGAGACGGTGCAGGCACCAAGACCGAGGTCCCCGTGCTCGACGGCTCGCTGTCGTACTACGCCGACCTCGTGCCCACCGCCCAGAAGGCCGAGCCGACGCCGGTCCCGAGCGACACGGCGGCCCCTGCCCCGCAGGAGTGATCCGCACCACAGCGTGACGAAGAGGCCGGCACCCCGAGGGGCGCCGGCCTCTTCTGTCGTCCGACCTGCGCGTGCGTGCTCAGCCCTCGAAGCGGTAGCCCAGTCCGCGCACGGTGACGAGCATGACGGGTTCGCCCGGGTTCTCCTCGATGCGGGAGCGAATCCGCTTGATGTGCACGTCGAGCGTCTTGGTGTCGCCGAAGTAGTCGCTGCCCCAGACACGGTCGATGAGCTGCCCTCGGGTGAGCACACGACCCGAGTTGCGCATCAGCACCTCGAGGAGCTCGAATTCCTTCAGCGGCATGTTGATCTGCTGCCCGGCGACCGAGACGGTGTGCCGGTCGATGTCGAGCGAGACGCGTCCGCCGTCGAGCACCCGCTCGTCGAGCTCGTTCTCGGCCTGCACCACGCGCCGCAGCACCGCCCGCATGCGGGCCAGCAGCTCACGCGAGGAATAGGGCTTGGTGACGTAGTCGTCGGCGCCGAGTTCGAGCCCGACGACGATGTCCACCTCCGAGTCCTTGGCCGTGACCATGATGATCGGCACGGCTGAGGTGGAGCGGATCTGCCGGCACACCTCGGTGCCCGGCATCCCGGGCAGCATGAGGTCGAGCAGCACGACGTCGGCGCCGCGTTCGCGGAACGCCGTCAGAGCGCCTGGGCCGTCCTCGGCGATCTCGACCTCGTACCCCTCACGACGCAGCAGGTATGCGAGCGGGTCGGCGAGATCGGGCTCGTCTTCGACGAGAAGGATGCGGGTCATGCGTTCTCTCCGTTTCGGACGCGAGTCGCGGCCTTGGCGGCCTTCCGCTCGCGCTTCTTCTTGTTCTTCTTGTCCGTGTCGATCCTCGGGGGAGCATCGATCCTCGGGAGCCTGATGGTGAAGGTCGATCCGCGTCCGGGACGCGACCAGAGTCGCACCTCGCCGCCGTGCCTCTGCGTCGCGTGCTTGACGATCGAGAGTCCGAGGCCCGTGCCGCCCGTGCGGCGCGATCGAGCCTCGTCCGCGCGGTAGAAACGCTCGAAGATGCGCTCGCGGTCACCCTCGGCGATCCCGATGCCCTGATCCGATACGGCTATCTCGACGACCCCTTCGTCGGCTTTCACGCCAATACCGACCCTGGAGCCCTTCGGCGAGTACGCGATCGCATTGGCGATCAGGTTGCCGAACGCCTCGATGAGGATCTGCGAGTCGCCGCGCACCCACACTCCCCTGTCGCCGCCGCGCGCGATCTCGACACCTGCCGAATCCGCCTGCACGACGTGCGCCTCGAGAGCGGTGGCGAGCACCTCGTCGATCGCGACCGGTCGGACGTCTGACAGCGCATCCTCGGCCTGCAGCCTCGACAGGCTCATGATGCGCCCGGTGAGCTGCCCCAGACGAGAGGCCTCCGCCGAGATCCTGGTGGCGAAATGACGCACCTGGGCGGGGTCGTCCGCGGCCGACTCGATGGCCTCGGCGAGCAGCGTGACCGCGCCGACCGGCGTCTTGAGCTCGTGGCTGGTGTTCGCCACGAAGTCGCGGCGCATCTGATCCAGGCGCTCCTGCTCGGTCACATCGCGGATGATCAGCAGGGTCATCCGCGGGCTGATCACGCTGGCGCGGGCCGACACCAGTCGGGGGTCGAGGCTGAGACCGCCGCGCGTCAGACGCATCGATTCGGAGGCCGAGCCGCCCTCGATCCGACCGCCGCGCACCAGCTGACGCAGCTCGGGATTCTCGAGGGGCGCCCCGACCTCGATGCCGAAGCGCGTCGCCGCCTTCGACACCGCGAGCACGAGCCCGGACGAGTCGACGACGCACGCCGCGTCGTCCATGCTTCCCAGCACCGCGGTGACGCCCTCGGGCACCGAGAGCGAGGTCTCCTCGGCGACCCGCGCCCTCGCGCGATACGCCCATGCCACGAGAAGGGAGAGGCCGACGCCGATCACGAGGCCGACGGCCAACGCGAGCAGCGCGATCTGCGGCAAGGTCATATCCCCAGCGTAGAGTGCGTTCACCCGCGGATCGGCGGGTTCACCCGCCCTGGCGGCAAGGCGAGAAGTACTATTCACGTGCTGGGCACCGTTCGTTAACCTTCGGAGCAGACAATCGCTTTCGGGCCTGTGCGGGAGCGCTGAGCTCTCCTCTCGCGCGAACGGCCCGGCCGTCTCGCGTTGACACCACAGCCGAGACCCGAACGAAAGGTTGCGCCGACATGCGCGAAGTCTTCCATCAGTCCCTCGAGGATCTGCAGTCCCAGCTCGTGGAGATCGCAGACCTCGTCACGGTCTCCATCGACAAGGCCACCCGCTCCTTCGCGACCAGCGATGTCGAGCTCGCCGAAGAAGTCATCGCCGATGACGCCAAGATCGACGCACTGGCCGTGGCGCTCGACGAGCAGGCCATCGAGATCCTCGCCCGGCAGCAGCCGGTCGCGCGCGACCTGCGCGTGGTCGTGACCGCCCTTCGCGTCAGCGCCTCGCTCGAGCGCATGGGCGACATGTCTGAGCACATCGCGCAGCTCGCACGCCTGCGCTTCCCCGAGCGCGCGATCCCGAAGGGCCTCAAGGGCACCTTCACGAAGATGGGCGAGCTGGACGTCGAGATCTCGCGCACGCTCTCCGAGCTGCTGCGCACCCAGGATCTGAAGCTGGCCGACACCATCCGCAACACCGATGACGACATCGACGAGCTGCACGCCAGCGTCTTCGAGAAGGTGCTCAGCGACAATTGGAAGGGCGAGGCCACCGCGACCGTCGACGCCACGCTCGCCAGCCGCTACCACGAGCGTTTCGCCGACCACGCAGTGGCCGTCGCGAAGAAGGTCATCTACCTGGCGACCGGGGACTGGCGCATCGAAGAAGAGGACATCGCCCTCGCGATCGAGCAGCAGCAGGAGCTCGGCCACGCCTGAGGCGCACAAGAGACACGAAAGGGGCGGATGCTGTCAGCATCCGCCCCTTTCGTCTGCGGTGTTACTTCTTGCCCTGCGCGGCGACCGCTGCGGCACCGGCGGCGGCTGCCTCGGGGTCGAGGTAGCGGCCGGGGCCCGTCGGGACGTTGTTCTCGTCGAGCTCGTACACCAGCGGGATGCCGGTGGGGATGTTCAGCTCGGCGATGTCGTCGTCGCTGATGCCCTCGAGGTGCTTCACGAGACCGCGGAGCGAGTTGCCGTGGGCGGTGACGAAGACGGTCTTGCCTGCCTCGAGGTCGGGGACGATCGCGTCGTCCCAGTACGGCAGCAGGCGGTCGATGACGAGCTTCAGCGACTCGGTGCGGGGCACCTCGCCGTCGATGTCGGCGTAGCGGACGTCGCCGACCTGGCTGAACTCGCTCTCGTCGTCGAGCAGGGGCGGCGGCACGTCGAACGAGCGACGCCACAGCTGGAACTGCTCGGGACCGAACTCCTCGAGGGTCTGGGCCTTGTCCTTGCCCTGCAGAGCGCCGTAGTGGCGCTCGTTCAGACGCCACGAGCGCGTCACCGGGATCCACAGGCGGTCGGCCGCATCGAGGGCGATGTCAGCGGTCTGGATGGCGCGGCTCAACAGCGACGTGTGCAGCACGTCAGGCAGGATGCCGGCTTCGGCGAGCAGCTCGCCACCGCGGCGGGCCTCGTTCCTGCCCTGCTCGTTGAGGCGGACATCCACCCAGCCGGTGAACAGGTTCAGTTCGTTCCACTCGCTCCGGCCGTGACGGAGCAGGATCAGGGTGCGCGTAGCAGTCATGACCTCAGTTTATCGGCGGAGGTACACGCGTCCACGCCGCGGCCCTGCGAGGATTGACGCATGGCGTCATCTCCTCTCGGTCGGCCGACCCGCGGCACCACCGGGACGAACAGGCTGCGACGCAACGACAGATGGATCGCGGCGAGCCCGGCATTCCGACGCGCCGCCGATCCGCTGGTCATCGACCTCGGCTACGGAGCGAGCGGTGTGACCGCGTTCGAGCTCGCTACCCGCCTGCAGCGCGTGCGGCCGGATGCCGAGGTGCGCGGCCTCGAGATCGACCCGGCCAGAGTCGCGACGGCGACGCGGCAGCTGGTCGACGTGCAGGCGGGTGGCACCCCCTTCTCTCCCGATCTGCGGGTGTCGTTCGCTCGAGGAGGGTTCGAGGTTCCACTGCCTGCCGGACGTCGCCCTGCGGTGATCCGCGCGATGAACGTGCTCCGCCAGTACGACGAGTCCGACGTCGCGGCGGCGTGGCGGACGATGGCGGCGCGCCTGACGACGCACGGTCTGCTCGTCGAGGGCACCTGCGACGAGATCGGACGGGTGTCGAGTTGGATCGACATCGACCCCGCCGGCGCACCGCAGCGATTCACGATCTCGCTGCGGCTGGCCGATCTCGAGCATCCGAGCATCGTCGCCGAGCGGCTGCCGAAGGCGCTGATCCATCGGAACATTCCGGGCGAACGGGTGCACGCGCTGCTCGTCGACCTCGACCGCGAATGGGACAGAGCTGCACCCCTGTCGACGTTCGGGGCGACCCAACGGTTCCTCGCCGCTGTCGGAGCGCTGCGCGAGCAGGGCTGGCCGGTGCTCGGCGGCAAGAGCCGATGGCGGCTCGGCGAACTCACGCTGCCGTGGGATGCGGTCGCTCCGCATGCCTGAAGCCGCTTCAGGCCGAGAACAGGTTTTGCTCGGGGCGCGAGCTCAGCTCGCCTGGCGGGGATCCGGTGCGCTGGGGCGACGGGAGAGACGCGTGAGGCGAGGGATGTCGGCAGTGGCACCGGCATCCGCGGGCACGATGACCTGCTGAGTCGCGGCGATGTCGGCCCCTTCGGCACGGACGACCAGATCGCCGACCGGCGTGCGGCGGGACAGGATCGCGAGCGCGATGGGTCCGTCCTCGTGGTGGCGGGCGACGGATGTGATGTGGCCGACCTCGTCGTCACCGGCGAGCACCGCATCACCGACGGCGGGCAGTACGGCCTCGCTTCCGTCGAGGTGCAGTGCGGCGAGGCGACGCGGCGGGTGCCCGAGGTTGTGGACCTTCGCGACCGTCTCCTGCCCGCGGTAGCAGCCCTTGTTCAGGTGCACGGCGGTGCGGATCCAGTCGGACTCGTGCGGCAGCGAGCGCTCGTCGACCTCGGCCGACCACCGCGGCCGCCAGGCCGCGACACGCAGCGCCTCTGCAGCGAGCAGGCCGGCGACCTCGTCTGCCCCGAGCGTCGCGGCGAGCGCCCCTGCGGCCTCGTTCGTGGCGATCGCCACACGCCAGTCGAGGTCGGCACCGGGGTGCTCCGCCGTCTCGGCGTACTGGTGACCGCCTGCGCTCACGCGCTGCCACGGGTCGACCCAGACGAGTGGAGCGCCGGAGGGAGCGGATGCCGCAGCGAGTGCGCGATCAGCTGCCGTGCCTCCGTCGACGAAGCCGAGGAGCACGAGGTCGGGGCGCACGTCGACCGTGGCCTGCGTGCGGAACTTCATGCGGGTCAACCACGTCGCGAGCGCCTCGGCGTCGCCGGCATCCGCGATCAGCCACGTGGACGATCCGTCGTCCACGACGCCCGCCGCGTGCTCGACACGCCCCTGCGGGTCGAGCACGAGCAGCTCGGTGCTCTCCCCCGGAGCGAGCCGTCCCACGGACTGCGAGGTGATCGAATCGAGCCAACTCAGTCGTTCGGGTCCTGCGACCTCGATGACCGTCCGGTCGTCGAGGGGCACGATCGCCTCGCCCGCGGCGAGGCGGCGCTGCTCGCGGAACGCGTCGCCGAAGTGGGCGATGCCGTCGTCACCGGTCACCGCGCCGGGGATGTCGGTGAAACCGGTCATGTCAGACCTTGGCCAATCGCGCAGACGCGTGCGACCGCATCGGAGTGCCGAGGGCCGCGATGTCCCAGGCCCACAGCAGGTGGTTGTCGACGAGTCCGTACATGCGCGTCGCGGCGCCGTACTCTTTGGCTCCCGCACCGCGGACGATCGCGTCCGAGGCGATGTCGATGCGCGGACCGCTGATCTCACCGAGGTAGAGCTCCAGCGTCCCGTCGGCGTGGGCGATGGAGACCTCGATCGGGAATCCGCCCGATGCCGCACGCAGTTCCTCGACGTCGTCGACGCCGCGCGTCACAGGCTCGGTGAGCGGCGGCAGCAGACCGGGCCCGGGATCTGCGTCGGTCGCCGGACGGCTGAGCCGCCAGAACCCGGTCTCGGCGACGAGCGGGATCGAGACGGCCTGGTCGTCGCCGGTGAACGTCGCGGTGGCCGAGTAGTTCAGGAACGGACCGCCGTCGTGGCTGAAGCTCACGCGATGCGTGAACTCACCCTGGAGGCGTTCGTCGCCGACCGGATAGTCGATGACGCCGGTTCCCTCCCAGACTCCGACGAGCCACGAGAGCGGCGCGAGGTCGGCGGGAAGGTCAGTGGGCAGCTCGAGCACGGTGCGCTCAGCGCTGGCCGCGGAAGAGGTTGCGCAGCACGACGACCGAGACGAACACGATCGCGAGGCTCGCAAGGCCCAGGAGGCCGATGAAGAAGAGTTCGAGCGCCAGGAGGTCCATACCGTCCACATTACCCTCCGTGCGTGCGGGTGTCGCGTCGTGAGATCAGGTGACGAGAGCCGCCAGGCCGAATCCGACCGAGATCACACCCATCAGCAGCAGTGCGCCGATCGTGCTTCCGCTCACCCGGAAGATGAATCCCTGGGTTCGTCCGTACCAGAGCTGCACGGCGAAGGAGAGCAGCACGATCCCTCCGAAGGCCACGAGCAGCCACGGTACGCGCCACTCCTCCGGCACGAAGATCCCGACCGCAATGGAGGCGACGAAGGCGACCGCCCAGACGACGAGCACACCGACGAAAGCGTTACGCGGTGCGAGGGCAGGTTCCGACATGACTCCATTGTGACCCACCGACGACGATTGTCACCCATCAGCGCCCGGTATCATGGCGGCACGGCGTACCCCGCCGTCCGGAAGGAGTGCGTGTGGCCCAGGTCCTGGTGTTGACCAATGCTCCGGTCTCGGAGCAGGTCCTGCCCGCGCTCGAGCTTCTCAGCCATCGTGTGCGTCAGATACCGGCCGAGCCCGCCCAACTCGTGAGCGCCCCCGACTACGACATCGTGATCGTCGACGGTCGTCTCGACCTCGTCGGGGCGAAGTCGCTGTGCCGGCTGCTGCGCGCCACAGGTCAGGATGCTCCACTCCTCCTCGTCGTCACGGAGGGCGGCATGAGTGCGCTCTCCGGCGAGTGGGGGATCGACGACGTGCTGCTCTCCACCGCGGGTCCGGCCGAGACCGACGCCCGTGTGCGCCTCGCGCTCGCCCGCCGTGACGAGGTCGCGGAACCCTCGCGCGTGCAGGCCTCCGGAGTCACGATCGACGAGCAGTCGTACTCGGCGAAGCTTCGCGGCCGTCCGCTGGACCTCACGTACAAGGAGTTCCAGCTGCTGCACTTCCTCGCCACCCACCCCTCACGGGTGTTCACCCGCGAGCAGCTGCTCAGCGAGGTCTGGGGCTACGACTACTTCGGCGGCACGCGGACGGTCGACGTGCACGTCAGGCGCCTGCGCGCGAAGCTCGGCGACCAGGAGCAGATCATCGGCACTGTGCGCAACGTCGGCTACCGATTCAACGTGTACGACGACGAGACGGTCGCAGCGACGCGGTGACGGATGCGACGCCCGTTCACGCGCGCGTCACCTCACGGTGCTTAGATGTACCCCATGATCGATCCCGCACTCGCCGACGCTGGTCTCGGTGACGCTGAAGATGACGACTTCGATGCCATCGAGGCCCCGGATGCGCTCCTCCCCGACCATCGCTACCTCGATCGCGAGCTGAGCTGGCTCGCGTTCAACCAGCGCGTGCTCGAGCTCGCCGAGGATCCGTCGCTGCCGGAGCTCGAACGGGCGAACTTCCTCGCGATCTTCGCGAGCAACCTCGACGAGTTCTTCATGGTGCGCGTCGCCGGCCTGAAGCGCCGCATCGTGACGGGCCTCGCGGTCCCCACTAACATCGGGCGCTCCCCCGCCGACGCCCTCGCCGACATCGCCCGCGAGGCGCACGCCCTGCAGCTGCGTCACGCTGATGCATGGAAGTCGCTCGTGCGTCCGGCGCTGGCCGAATCCGGCATCGAGATCACCGAGTGGTCGGCACTCACCGATGAGGAGCGCGGCAAGCTCTCCGAGTACTTCGGCGCCCAGGTGTTCCCCGTGCTGATGCCGCTCGCCGTCGATCCCGCGCATCCGTTCCCCTACATCTCCGGCCTCTCGCTCAACCTGGCGATCCGCATCCGCAACGCGCGCACCGGCCGCCAGGAGTTCGCGCGCCTCAAGGTGCCGCCCATGCTGCCGCGGTTCGTCGAGGTTCCCGGATCCGGCGAGATCAAGCGCTTCCTCACCCTCGAAGAGCTCATCGCAAACCACCTCGGAGACCTGTTCCCCGGCATGGAGGTGCTCGACCACCACGCGTTCCGCCTCACCCGCAACGAGGACGTCGAGATCGAGGAGGACGAGAGCGAGAATCTCATCCAGGCGCTCGAGGCCGAGCTGCTGCGCCGCCGCTTCGGCCCGCCGATCCGCCTCGAGATCACCGACGACATGGACGAGGTCACGATGGACCTCCTCGTGCGCGAGCTCGAGATCACCGACCAGGAGATCTACCGCCTGCCCGGGCCGCTCGATCTGCGCGGTCTGTTCGACCTGTCGCGCATCGATCGTCCCGACCTGCGCTACCCGCCGCACCTGCCGACCACCGCGGTCGCCTTCCAGCCCACCGGTAGCAACACCCGCGCCGACATCTTCAAGGCGATCCGCAAGTCGGACGTGCTCGTGCACCACCCGTACGAGTCGTTCACCACGAGCGTCGTGTCGTTCCTCGAGCAGGCCGCCCGCGACCCGCACGTGCTCGCCATCAAGCAGACGCTCTACCGCACCTCGGGTGACAGCCCGATCGTCGAGGCGCTCATCAACGCCGCCGAGGCGGGCAAGCAGGTGCTGGCGCTGGTCGAGGTCAAGGCACGCTTCGACGAGGCCAACAACATCGTCTGGGCGCGCAAGCTCGAGAAGGCCGGCGTGCACGTGGTCTACGGCCTCGTCGGGCTGAAGACGCACTGCAAGCTCGCACTCGTCATTCGCGAGGAGGACGGCGTGCTGCGCCACTACTCGCACATCGGCACGGGCAACTACAACCCCAAGACCAGCCGCATCTACGAGGACTTCGGACTGTTCACGACCGACGCCCAGGTCGGCAAGGACCTCACCCGTCTGTTCAACGAGCTCAGCGGATACGCGATCGAGAAGAAGTTCAAGCGCCTGCTCGTCGCTCCCCTGCACCTGCGCAAAGGGCTGGTGCGTCAGATCGACCACGAGCGGCGCAACGCCGAGGACGGCAAGCCCGCGAGCATCCGCATCAAGGTCAACTCGATGGTCGACGAAGAGGTCATCGACGCGCTGTACCGCGCGAGCGCGGCCGGTGTGAAGGTCGACGTGTGGGTGCGAGGCATCTGCAGTCTGCGCACCGACCTCGACGGGATCAGCGACAACATCACCGTCCGCAGCATCCTCGGCCGGTACCTCGAGCACTCCCGCATCTTCGCGTTCCACAACGACGGTGACGCGCAGGTGTACATCGGCAGCGCCGACATGATGCACCGCAACCTCGACCGCCGCGTCGAGGCGCTCGTGCGTGTGACGGACCCCGGCCACATGAAGGACCTGCTCGACTTCTTCGACCTCGCGATGGACCCGGGGACCACCTCGTGGCACCTGGGCACGGATGGCGTCTGGACGCGGCACTCCGAAGATGCCGACGGCAAGCCGCTCGTCGACCTGCAGGACAAGACCATGGGGTTGATCCAGCGGCGTCGTCGAGCACGGGCGGTCCGATGAGCTCTCAGGCCAGCGCCCAGGCGACGCGTTCGAAGTGGACCGACAAGGCCGTGTACGCGGCCGGTGCGGTCGTCTGGCGACTCATCGACGGCAAGCTGCGGATCCTGCTGATCCACCGCACGAAGTACAAGGACATCACCCTCCCCAAGGGCAAGGTGGACCCCGGCGAGATGCTCGCCGAGACCGCGGTGCGCGAGGTGCACGAGGAGACCGGCATCCGCGTCTCACTCGGTGTGCCGGTCGGTGTCAGCCGCTATCACCTGCCCTCGAGCAAGCAGAAGGTCGTGCACTACTGGGCGGCCGAGGCCACCGCCGACGCGATCCGCGCCTCCACCTTCGTGCCGAACCGCGAGATCGCGGCGCTCGAATGGGTGAGTGTGAAGAAGGCGCGCGCCCGACTGAGCTACCCCGTCGACCTCGAGATCCTCGACTTCTTCGCGAAGCTCGTCGATGACGGCGTGCTGCGCACGTTCCCGATCATCGCGCTGCGTCACGCCAAGGCGCTCTCGCGCTCGGACTGGGACGGTGCGGATGCCGCGCGTCCGCTGACCGACCGCGGGCGACAGCAGGCCGCCTCGATCGTCGCCCCGCTGCAGGCCTTCGGCGTGCGCAGGATCATCACGAGCGATGCCGTGCGCTGCGTGCAGACCGTCAAGCCGCTCGCGAAGGCGCTGGAGCGCAAGACCTCGAAGACCGCGAAGATCAGTCAGGATGCGTGGGAGGACGGCGAGGACGACCTGCGATCGGTGATCGGCCGCCGCGTGCGTGCGGGCAAGCCCGCGGTGCTGTGCAGTCACGGCCCGGTGCTCCCCGGCATCCTCTCCGAGATCGCACTCGCGACAGGCACTATCCGCGGCTCGTACGTGAGCAGCGCGGCTGATCTCGAGCCCGCCGCCTTCTCGGTCGTGCATCTGTCGGCATCCAACCCGGGTTCCGGGATCATCGCGATCGAGACGCACATCCCCAAGATCTGACCGCTCGTCGAGCGGCCTCGGAGCACGAGTGCGCGCATGGGGTGCACCCCAGAGAGACGCACGCCGTTCACCTTCCGTTCACCTGCGCGGGAGAGTCTCGTTAACCGCCGCACATAGCGTCACTGTGTGCCCTGCACCGGGCCCCACCCATCCAAGATCGAAGGATCCACAGTGAAGATCTCCCGAATCGCACGAATCGGCGCCATCGGCGCCGTCGCCGCTCTCGCACTCGCCGGCTGTGCCGCGAACGAAGGCGGCACGGGCTCCACCGACGCGCCGAGCGAGTCCACCCTCTCCGGCACCATCGAGGCCACCGGAGCCTCCTCGCAGGAGGCCGCCCAGCAGTCCTGGGTCGCCGCTTTCCAGACCGCCAACCCCGACACCACGGTGAACTACACCGCGACCGGTTCGGGCACCGGCCGCGAGAACTTCATCGCCGGCTCGTCGAACTTCATCGGATCCGACCGCGCGTTCAACGCCGACGAGATCGCCGCCGGTGGCTTCGGCTCCTGCACCTCCGACGAGATCGTCGAGATCCCCGTCTACATCTCGCCCGTCGCCGTCGCCTTCAACCTCGAGGGCATCGACACGCTGAACCTCGACGGCGAGACCATCGCCAAGATCTTCTCCGGCGCCATCACCAACTGGAACGACGCCGCCATCGCGTCGCAGAACGAGGGCGTCGAGCTCCCCGACCAGGCGATCGTCCCCGTGCACCGCGCGGACGCGTCCGGCACGCAGGAGACCTTCACCAAGTACCTCAGCGCCGTCGCCCCCGACGTCTGGACCTACGAGGCCAGCGACGAGTGGCCGCTGTCGACCGGCGAGGCCGGAGACGGCACCTCGGGCGTCGTCGACGCGATCACCAACGGTGTCGGCTACATCGGCTTCGCCGACGCGTCGCGCACCGCGGACCTCGGTCAGGTCGCCGTCGAGGTCGAAGGCGAGTACGTCGCGTACTCCGCCGAGGCCGCAGCAGCGCTCGTCGAGGCGTCGCCGCTCGAGGAGGGTCGCTCCGACCACGACCTCGCGTTCGCCGTCGACCCGGCCGCAGCACCTGCCGGCTCGTACCCGATCGCGCTCGTCTCGTACCTCATCGGCTGCGTCGACTACGACGACGCCGAGACCGCGGGCCTCGTGAAGGCGTACTTCGAGTACGTCGCATCGGCCGAGGGCCAGGATGCCGCAGCCGAGGCCGCCGGCAGCGCGCCGATCTCGGACAGCCTGCGCGACCAGATCAACACGGCGATCGACGCGATCGTCACGGAGTGACCGACGGCTCAGCCCACAGCTGAGCCCCGGTCCGACGCCCTCGGGTGTCGGTCGTAGGACAAGACCGACACCCGGGGGCACCCGCATGAAAACCCCGAAAGTCCCTCAGAGCCTGGAGTCGCTCCGATGACCACAACCTCAACGGGTCCCGATACCACCCGTTCCACCGGGACGCGCCCCCAGCTGCGCCGACGGGGTGACCTCGTCTTCTCGGGCACTGCGCTGGCAGCGGGAATCATCATCCTCGTCACGCTCGCTGCCGTCGCCGTCTTCCTCATCGTGCAGGCGATCCCGGCTCTGTCGGCAGACACCTCGAACAACCACATCCTCGAAGGACAGTCGTTCCTCTCGTGGGTCTGGCCGTTCGTCTTCGGAACGCTGTGGTCGAGCCTCATCGCGCTCGTCATCGCCGCGCCGGTCGCGATCGGGATCGCGCTCTTCATCTCGCATTACGCACCGCGCCGCCTCGCCGGATTCCTCGGCTACATCATCGACCTCCTGGCCGCCGTGCCGTCGGTCGTCTTCGGTCTCTGGGGCGCCCTCACCTTCGCACCGATGCTCGTGCCCTTCTACAAGTGGCTCAACACGAACCTCGGCTGGATCCCGATCTTCAGCGGAACGCCCTCAGGCACAGGAAAGACGATCCTCACAGCATCCCTCGTCCTCGCGGTGATGATCCTCCCGATCATGACCGCGATCTGCCGCGAGGTGTTCCTGCAGACCCCGAAGCTGCACGAGGAGGCCGCGCTCGCGCTCGGCGCCACGCGCTGGGAGATGGTGCGGATGGCTGTGCTCCCCTTCGCACGCAGCGGAATGGTCTCGGGCGCCATGCTCGGCCTCGGCCGCGCGCTCGGTGAGACCATGGCCGTGACGCTGGTGCTCTCGCCTCTCGGCATCATCACGTTCAACCTGATCAACCCGGAGAACCCCACGACGATCCCCGCGATCATCGCGCTGCGGTTCCCCGAGGCCCACGACGAGGGCGTCAACACGCTCATCGCGGCGGGTCTGATCCTCTTCATCGTCACCTTCGCGGTCAACTTCGTGGCCCGCTGGATCGTCTCGCGCCGCGCCGAGTTCTCGGGAGCCAACTGACATGACCGCCACACTCACGCCCTCCCCCGCCCCCGCACCCTCGTCGATCGTCGCCCCCGTGCACACCACCTCGGCGGGCCACCTGCCCAAGTGGGCGCCGTGGGCGCTGCTGCTGGTCGCGTTCGTCATCTCTGCGACGATCTTCGCGTTCATGAACGCCGGCGGCGACCCGGCCGACTTCAACATCGCGCTCACGCTCGTGGTCGGCCTCGTGTTCTACATGGTGCTCATCTTCGTGATCTCCACTGTGGTCGAGAGCCGCCGGCACGCGATCGACCGGCTCATGACCGCACTCGTGTCCGGCGCCTTCGTGGTCGCGCTCCTCCCCCTCATCTCGCTGCTCTACACCGTGGTCGTCAACGGCCTCATGCGGTTCGACGGCGAGTTCTTCAGCTTCTCGATGCGCAACATCGTGGGCGAGGGCGGCGGCGCCGTGCACGCGATCTGGGGCACGCTCCTGATCACCCTCGGCGCGACGATCATCTCGGTGCCGATCGGTCTGATGACCTCGATCTACCTCGTCGAGTACGGCGAGGGTCGCAGGCTCGCCCGCGGCATCACGTTCCTCGTCGACGTCATGACAGGCATCCCGTCGATCGTCGCCGGTCTGTTCATCTACTCGGTGTTCGCGTTGATCGTCGGTCCCGGAACCCGGATGGGCATCATGGGATCCCTGGCGCTCTCGGTGCTGATGATCCCGGTCGTCGTGCGCGGATCCGAGGAGCTGCTGCGCATCGTCCCGAACGAGCTCCGCGAAGCGGCCTACGCGCTCGGCGTGCCGAAGTGGCTGACGATCATCAAGGTCGTGCTCCCGACCGCCATCGCCGGCATCCTGACCAGCATCATGCTGGCCATCTCCCGCGTGATCGGCGAGACCGCGCCGCTGCTGCTCACCGTGGGAGTCGTCCAGGGCATGAACCTGAACATGTTCGGCGGGCAGATGGCGACGCTACCCGTGTTCTCGTACATGCAGGCGAAGTACCCCGGCATCCCCGTCGATGCCTATCTCGACCGGGCATGGGCCGCCGCCCTCACCCTGATCGTGATCGTGATGGTGCTGAACCTGGTGGCACGCATCATCGCCAAGGTGTTCGCCCCGAAGATCAACGGCCGCTGAGCCGTCATACCCGACTGAACCAAAGGATCCCTCTCGTGTCCAAGAGCATCGAAGTCAACGACCTCAACGTCTACTACAGCGACTTCCTCGCCGTCGAAGGCGTCAGCATCGACATCAAGCCCAACACCGTCACGGCGTTCATCGGCCCGTCGGGCTGCGGCAAGTCCACGTTCCTGCGAACCCTCAACCGCATGCACGAGGTCATCCCCGGCGCCCGCGTCGAGGGAGAGGTGCTGATCGACGGCAAGAACCTCTACGGCGCAGGCGTCGACCCCGTGCTCGTTCGCCGCCAGGTCGGCATGGTCTTCCAGCGCCCGAACCCGTTCCCCACAATGTCGATCAAGGAGAACGTGCTCGCCGGCGTCAAGCTGAACAACACGCGCATGGCGAAGAGCGACCAGGATGCCCTGGTCGAGAAGTCGCTGCGCGGCGCCAATCTCTGGAACGAGGTCAAGGACCGCCTCGACCGCCCCGGCTCCGGCCTCTCGGGCGGACAGCAGCAGCGTCTGTGCATCGCGCGTGCCATCGCCGTCTCACCCGACGTGATCCTCATGGACGAGCCGTGCTCGGCGCTCGACCCGATCTCGACCTTCGCGATCGAGGAGCTCATCGCCGAGATCAAGACCCAGTACACGGTGGTCATCGTGACGCACAACATGCAGCAGGCCAGCCGTGTCTCCGACAAGACGGCGTTCTTCAACATCGCAGGCACCGGCAAGCCCGGCAAGCTCATCGAGTACGACGACACCCGCACGATGTTCACCACCCCGTCCGTGCAGGCCACCGAGGACTACGTCTCGGGTCGCTTCGGATAAGCATCCGCTCATCGCGACTGCTCCTCCCTCCTGCCCTGGAAAACCCAGACCATCGCGTCCCGGGCCGCGTGTCGACTCCTCGGCGCGCGGCCCGGGAGACCGAGAGTCTGGGTTTTCCCGTCTATGACCGGGCCTGCACTTCTGGGGGGCCGGATGCGCTGCGCACAGAACATGGGAGAACACAGGATTTCTCAGGTCGGTGACGACGGCGATCACCCATCGTCTTCGGATGACGTTCACCCGAGCGGGCTCCGCTCTCCGCACAATCGGCCGCATGGCCCGCACCTCTGAACTGAAACGTCTGGGGGTGACCGAGTCCGAACTCACCAGGGCCGTGAGATCGGGGGAGGTGGTCCGGCCACGCCAAGGCGTGTACGCGCTCGCTGATGCTCAGGACGGCATCGTCCACGCAGCCTCGCACGGCGGCACGGTCGGATGCTGCTCCGCGGGACTCCTGCATGGTCTCTGGATCCTCGAGACACCGCCGAAATGCCATGTCTGGATGGGCACGGCCGGAACACCGCGCTCCTCCTGCGAGGACTGCCGCATCCATTGGGACGAGGGAAAGGTCACCGTAGGCGCGCCACCGCCGGTCCGGAACGTACTTCTGCAGATCTCGCAGTGCGCGACGGAGGACACGTTCTTCGCAGCATTGGAATCGGCGCTGCGGCAGTCGCTGCTTCGAGCCACGGATCTGACGTGGCTCGTGGCGCATCTGCCGGTCGCGATGAGGTGGCTCGTCGCATTCGCACGAGCGGATGCCGACAGCGGCCTCGAGTCGCTCCTCCGTCTCCGGCTGTACCGGCTCGGCATAGAAGCCCGGCCTCAGGTGTGGATCGCCGGCGTGGGAGAGGTGGACTTCGTCGTCGGGGCGCGCCTGATCATCGAAGCCGATGGACGCGCGAACCACGACGGCGAGGATCTGAGGGCGAAGGACCTTCAGCGAGACGCAGCCGCCGCCGCACTGGGATATCAGACCCTGCGTTTCACCTACGCGATGATCGTGCACGATTGGCAGACGGTTGTCGATGCGATCCACGGTGCGCTGCTCCAGGACGAGGACCGATGAGAGGGGATTCTCAGAGCGATGGCCGACACCCCGGCGTGTCGTCCGGCGCCACACCGCTGAGGACGCAGACCACCTGCGGTTTCCGAAGGGCGATCGCCACGAAGGTCAGTCGCGGGGCGAGAGCAGGTAGCGGTTCAGCTCGGCGGTGAGGGCGTGGTCTACGGGCAGGTCGACCCCGTCGACGGCGGTGATCGGGGCGGCGAGCCGGACGCTCGAGACCAGCCAGGCGGCATCCGCGCGGGGAAGGTCGGATGCGGGAACCTGCCCGTACTCTGCCGTGAGACCGCGGCCCGCGAGGTACTCGTAGACGCTGAGCTGGGTCGTGCCGTGCAGGATGCCGCCGTTGGGCGCCGGTGTGACGAATCGACCGCCGATGCGGAGGATCAACGAGGCGGTCGGCGCCTCGAGCACGAAGCCGTCGCGAGAGAGGAAGATCGCGTCGTCGGCGCCTCGCCGGTGCGCTTCGCGCAGCGCCGCCATGTTCACCGCATACGAGAGGGTCTTGGCGCCGAGCAGCAACCACGGCGCGTTCTCGGCGACGTCGAGGTCGTAGCCGCGGTCGAGCGTGACGACGCGGATCCCGCGCTCGCGCACTTCGGAGAAGTCGGATGCCGGTGCAGCCGTGACCCATGCGGTCGGCGTCGGACCGTGCTCGACGCCTCGACTGAGGATGAGTTTGATGACGTACTCGCCCTGCTCGCAGTGGGCGGCCGCCCGCTCGACCGCTTGACGCCACTGGGCTTGATTCGGAAGCGGCAGGTCGCAGAGCTGCGCGGAGTGCGCAAGCCGCTCGAGATGAGGCACGACCTCCTGCGCATGCCCGTCGACGACGCCGATCGACTCGAAGACGCCGTCGCCGCGCTGGGTGCTCAGCTCCCCCACGCTCAGCGCGGGAGCCGCCGCGTCGACGAGCGTGAAGGTGTCCGCGAAGTCGGAGCGGTCCGCGTCCGCAGCAGCCGGATCGATCATCAGAGCAAAGCGCCGGGTCATGCTCCGAGCCTAGACTCCCGGGAATAGCCGCCGCGCGATCTTGTTACAATGGAGTGGCCGGGCCGCATAACCCCGGGCTCCAATTTTTGCCGCTGCGAGCGGCCTTCCGCCGAGAGGCGTTCTTGCGGCCCGGTCTTTTCATGTCCGGGGCCCGAATCTCGCCGGACGGCGTCACGCTCGCCCTGCACCGCTCAGGACAGTGCGTCCGTCCGCCACAGCACCGCAGAGGCCGACAGGTCCTGCGCGTAGCTGCTTAATCGCAGCGCCCTGGTGGTGAGTTCGCTCGCACGGGTGGGCTCGGTCGGCTCGTAGTCGTCGGCCGTGTGAGTCGCACCGGATGCCTGCACGCGACAGAACGCGGCAGCCCGATCGAGTGCCACGGCGAAGTCGCCGCGGAAGGCGCCGCGCAGGATCGTGTCGATGAGTGCGACGAGCTCGTCGGGATTGGCGGGCACCGGGGCTCCCGCGATCACCGTGTCCACCGAGGAGAGCTCCACGCGTCCCCGCTCGTAGAGCAGCGCAGCGGTGTGCGGGTCGCCGTGGATCGCGAGCTGCAGGATGTACAGGCACCACAACGCGCCGGGAAGAGTGCGCGACGGCGCCTTGGACCACAGCTCGGCGATCTCGTCGATCCCGTGCTCGTCGGTGAACGCGACGAGGCGATCGGCGCTCACTCCGCTCTCGTCCGCACGCACACGGGCCAGCAGAGCGGATGCGGTCGCATGCGCGATCCGCGTCTCCTCCGCCGGATCATAGCTGCCGACGATGTTGTCGAAGGCGCTGGTGGGCCGGCGGACCGGCCGGGAGAACTGCTCAGGCATCAGTCCAGGGTACGCGCCATCCGCGACGTCAGGCGCGCGAGGCCGGGTTGCCGGGATCGGGCGCCCGGTGTCACGCGGTGGGGATCACGACGACGGGGTCGGACGTCGGGGCTCCCGAGGGCGAGCCTCCCGCCTGCTCCACCGTCACGGCGATCACGTCGCCCGCGTGCATGTCCCCGGCGAGCACCGCTGTCGCGTCTCCGCCGTCGGCCGCGAACACACCGGCCGAGACCGGGGTGTCGCCGCGGACGTACCAGAGTTCATAGGTCTCGTCTTCGGAGAGCGCCGGGATGCCGTCGGTCACGAGCACGGACTTGCCGAGCGACGCAGACCAGTGGGCGGTCGCCGTGCCGCCGCTCTCGAGCGAGACGCTGGCCTGCTGCGCGTCACCGGCGGCCTGGATGTCCTCCAGGGCGACGACGCTCGCTGGGCGGTTCAGATACGTGTTGATCGCGGCTGCGCCGACACCCACGCCGACGAGGAGTGCGAGGCACGCGGCGAGCGCGAAGAGGATGCGCAGGCGACGGACCGGGGCCTTGGGAGTCGATTCCCCACCGAGCGGGGTCTGCGCGGCAGCAGCATCCGCATCCGCGTTCTCCTCCGGCACGGCGTCGGGCACGGAGGCGGTGTGGATGACGTCGCCGACCTGCGGGGTCACGGCGATGCGAGCGAGCAGCGCTGCGCGGATCTCGGGCGCGGGAACCGACGGAGCCACCCCGGTGGAGAGGAGCGACGCACTGTCGGCATCCTCATCGGCGATGCGCTGCCATTCGGGGTGCGCGGCGAGCGCCGCGTGATATCGCTGCTGGTCATCGGGCGACAGCGCATCGAGTGCCGCTCCTGCCGCGAGTTCCGCGAATTCCTGCTCGTTCATGCCGTCACCCCCATAGCTGTCCTCAGGCGCGAGAGCCCATCCCGCATCCGTGTCTTGATCGTCCCCAAGGGTGCCCCCACGAGCACCGCGACTTCATTTTGACTGTATCCGCCGTAGTAGGCCAGTACGAGAGCCTCGCGCTGCGCCTCGGGGAGGCCTGAGAGAGCGTGAACGACCTTCTCGCCTTCGATGCCCAGCTCCACCGTTTCCGCGACACTGTCGTGCGCGACCCCGATATCCCTGAACCCGGCCCGTACATCCCTGTCCGCGCTGGACTGGGATGCCCGTACCCGGTCGACCGCACGACGGTGCGCGATCGTCATCACCCAGGTTCTTCCCTGTCCCTTGTTCGGAGCGAACTTGGAAGCGGATTGCCAGATCTCCAGAAATACTTCCTGGAGCACCTCTTCACTCTGAGAGCGGTTCACGAGCACACGGAGGATGAGGCCGAAGACCCTGGAGGAGAGCGAGTCGTAGAGCTCGGCGAACGCGCGCTGGTCACCGTCGCCGATGCGAACGAGCAGGTCAGCGACAGCATCCTTTGCCGTACCGTCTTCGGGTACGTCCATCCCATCGATGACCATCTCTACCAGCATGCCGCATCCACATTGCTTTCCCGTGCAGCCGCCCCCCGAAAGTGACGGAATCGAGTCCTCTTATGTGCTGTTCGTCGAAAGCTGTTCGCGGCGGCCCTCGAAACGGATTGGATCGGACCACTCCGGAAAAACTTTCGCACTTTCTCCCATCCGATCTCCGAGGGGCTCCGAACAGCTGTCAACGCCGCGGAGAGGCCGTGGCGAAGTTCTGAAGGAGCTCGAGATGTTCAGCACCAAGAAGAAGGTCACCGCAGCGATCACCCTCGGCCTTGCGAGCGCATTCCTGCTCTCCGCATGTTCCATGGGCGGAACCACGGACGAGCCGGCAGAGTCGACGGCACCGGAGTCCTCCGAGACCACGGCCCCCGAGACGATGGACCCGGCCGCGGATCTGGTCGGCCCGGGATGCGCCGCATACGCAGAGGCAGTGCCGGACGGCGCAGGATCGGTCGAGGGCATGTCTCTTGACCCGGTCGCCACCGCAGCATCGAACAACCCGCTGCTCACCACCCTGGTCGCCGCAGTCAGCGGTCAGCTCAACCCGGACGTCGACCTCGTCGACACGCTGAACGGCGACGAGTTCACCGTCTTCGCACCTGTCGACGATGCCTTCGCGAAGATCGACCCCGCCACCATCGAGGCTCTCAAGACCGACAGCGCCACGCTGAGCTCGATCCTGACGTACCACGTGGTCCCCGGCCAGATCGCTCCCTCGGACATCGATGGCATGCACGCCACCGTTCAGGGTGCTGACCTCGAGGTCACCGGCAGCGGCGACTCGCTGATGGTCAACGACGCGAACGTCATCTGCGGTGGCGTCAAGACCGCCAACGCCACCGTGTACCTGATCGACTCGGTGCTGATGCCCCCGGCTGAGTAAGCCATGGGATGCCGAGGCAGGACTCGGCACACACCATCTCGCCACTCAGGGGGAGGACGGTGAGATGGAGAAGGAGCCGCTGGCGATACGTCGTCAGCGGCTCCTTCTTTGCGCCCTAGACTGGAGGGGCGGGCCTCTAGCTCAGTTGGCAGAGCATCGGACTTTTAATCCGCGGGTCGTGGGTTCGAGCCCCACGGGGCCCACCGTTATCACCGCAGCGTCCATCCGGCCACCCCCTTCACGGCGGTCGCCGCGTGCGAGAGTGTCGAGTCATCCCCACCGGGACCACCTCCACCTCCACGAAAGGACGCATCATGGCGACTCTCACCGACAACCGAGTGGCATTCCTGGCCACGGACGGATTCGAGGACAGCGAGCTGACCAGTCCGTGGGAAGCGGTGCAGGGCGAGGGCGCGAGCGCCACGCTCATCGCACCAGAGGGACTGCAGATCACCGGCAAGAACGGTCACGTCCAGCATGTAGATCTCACGTCGGATGCCGCGACGGCCGACGAGTTCGACGCGCTCGTGCTTCCGGGGGGCGTGGTGAACGCCGATCACCTGCGGCTCGACAAGCCATCGATCGAACTCGCCCGCTCGTTCTTCGAGCAGCACAAGCCCGTGGCCGTCATCTGCCACGGCGCCTGGATCCTGATCGAGGCCGGCGTCGTCGACGGACGCACCCTCACGAGCTACCCGAGTCTCGCGACCGACCTGCGCAACGCCGGAGCGACGTGGGTCGATGAAGAGGTCGTGGTCGACGAGGGTCTGGTCTCGAGCCGCACCCCCGACGATCTGCCCGCGTTCAACGCCAAGCTGATCGAAGAGGTCGCCGAAGGGCGGCACGCCGAGCAGACCGCGTGATCTGATCCGCGCATCCGGCGGTCCGGTGTCAGGCGCCTGCGCGCGCCCTGTGACGCCGGACCGCCGCTCTGTTCGCACAGCGCACCGAGCAGAAGCGCTGTCTGCCGTTTCGCGTCACGTCCACGACGACGTTCGTGCAGGGCGAGGCCTCGCAGCGTCCGAGGCGATCCATGCCTCGCGTGACGAGGTGCAGCGACGTGCCGACTGCGAAGATCGCCCGGAGCACGTACGGCAGTGACTGCACGTCGTCTCGGTAGTGCAGGTGCCATCCCTCACCGTCGTGATTCGTGAGGCGTGGATAGGCCGCGGCCTTCGCCATCTGCGCATTGAGCACTTCGGCTCTGGCCGCGGGATCCCGCTCGTCGACGATCCGCAACCAGTCGTCGACGACTCCACGGACGCGTTCATGGTCGTCGGGCGCAGGCGGGAACGTCATCGTCATGCCCATCTCGAGCGTTCTCTGCTCGATTCCGGCGCGATCGGCAGGAAAGTCGTCGGCGAGCGATGCGGCCAGCAGCACCGCATACTCTCCGTAAGGGTTGAGATGCATAAGGCCATTACATCACGCTGGATGCATGACCTCACTGCACACTCTTCCGATCCCCCGCCAGAGCGCCCCCGCGCACGAGCACTCCTGGCTCGTCGACTCGCGACATCCGACCAGTGAGGGCGTCGTCCTCTACGTGCGGTGCGGCGGATGCGGGATGCACAGAGTCGATCTGCAGGCTCACCCTCAGATGCCGCCGGCTGCGCTCAGTCGCGAGACCTCGGGCTGAGCCGACGCTCATGCCGTCAGCTCGGCGAGCTTTCTGACCGTGCGGAGGTTGCGCGCGGTGCCGGCGACACCGAGGGCACGGTCGAGGACGGCCTTGGTGAGCTTCGTGCTGTGCACGCCGGTCTCGGCGTAGTCGATCCACAGGTCGTCGCCGACGAGCGCGATCCGCTCCCCCGGTACGAGACGCTGCTGCAGCACCTCGACAGCCCCGGGGGCTGCCGGAGCCTCGAGGAACATCGCGTGCAGCAGCTTCTCCGTCGATCCGCTGAAGGGGTGCGCCTGCAGAGCCTGCACGAGGGCGTCGTGCGTCCGCAGGATCACCGGAGTGTCGACGCCGAACTCGTGAGCGATGAGCGCACGGACCTCCGCACATGCGGATGCCGGATCGTCCGGATGCTCGCACAGGATGTTCCCGCTCGCGATATAGGTCGATACCTCGCCCAGCACGGGGGCCAGCGCCGCACGCAGCTCTGCCATCGGCACACGATTGCGCCCGGAGACGTTGACCGCGCGCAGTAGGAGCACGCTGCGGGTCACGCAGAACCGCTCTCGACCAGCACGGCACCCGCATGGGCGAGCTCGGCGAGTGCAGCCTCACTCGGTGCGGGAGCGACGCCCGCGATCAGGTCGGTGAGGATGCGCACCTGCACGCCGTGCGCGATCGCGTCGAGCGCAGACGCTCGGACGCAGTGGTCGGTGGCTATCCCTGCGACATCCGCAGTGAGTACGCCCGCGCCCGTCAGGATCGCTCCGACGGTGTCGCCCGTCTCGGTCGCTCCCTCGAACATCGAATAGGCAGGCACACCCTGCCCCTTCTGCACGTGGTGTGTGACGGCATCCGTCACCAGCAGCGGGTCGTACTCCGCCCCCGGCGTGCCTGCGACGCAGTGCACCGGCCACGTGTCGACGAAGTCGGGGCTTTCGGCGAAGTGGCCCCCGTTGTCACCCGAGGCGTCGTGCCAGTCCCTCGACGCGACGATCACGTCGTAGTCACCGGCATGCTCCGCGAGGAACTCCGACACAGCGGATGCGACGGCATCGCCGCCGGCTACAGCCAACGCACCACCTTCGGTGAAGTCGTTCTGCACATCGACGATCAGAAGCGCTCTGCTCATGTCTCGAGCGTACGCCGAGAAGGACGCGCTGTGGCTTCGAGCCGGTCGCATGGGGCGGCGACGACGAGGTGTGCACGCGCATCGCGCGGGAAACCAAAAGGCCCTGTGATGTTGTTCACATCACAGGGCCTGCTGGAGCCGCTTGTCAGAATCGAACTGACGACCTTTTCATTACGAGTGAAATGCTCTGCCGACTGAGCTAAAGCGGCGCGATCATCGATATTACCCGTTCCGGGGCCGCACCGCGAATCGAGCCCGACTCACTCGCAGCGAAGGCCGTCCTCGGGCACGACGTCGTCGAGGAGGAAGGCCTCCACAGCACTGTCGACGCACGTGTTCCCCTTGTTGTAGCCGGTGTGTCCTTCACCCACGCGAGTGATCAACACGCCCTCTTCGAGCTGGTCGGCCAGCGACTCGGACCACTCGTACGGCGTGGCCGGGTCATTGGTCGTGCCGACGACCAGGATGGGGCCCGCACCTTCTGCGGCGATCTCGCCGCGTGTGCCGGTGGGCGGGTAGGGCCACACCGAGCACGAGTCGGGACCGTTCCAGTAGGGCGCGACGGTCGGCGCGCCTGCGGCGATCTTCGCCGTGCTGTCTGCTTCGGCCGCCGGGTCGTCCTCGACCGGATAGTCCATGCAGTTGTAGGCGCGGAACGCTTCGCTCGAGTTGTCGAGGTAGCTGCCGTTCTCGCGGCCGTTGTAGAAGTCCGCGAGGAAGAACGCCGTCGTCGGGTCGCCCTGGAGCGCTTCATCGAAGGCCTGCGTCAGGTAGGGCCAGCTGTCGGCCGAGTACAGCGCCGCGATGATGCCGGTCATCAGTGCATCGGCGCCCAGCATGCGTCCGTCGCCGTTCTCGAGCGGCGACGCGTCGACGCTCGCGAGCAGTGCGCCGAGGTCGGCCATCGCCTCGTCGACCGAGCCGTTGAACGGGCACTCACCCGAATCGAGGCAGTCCTGCATGTACGCGCGGAGCGCGGACTCGAAGCCGATCGCCTGAGTTGCTCCGACGTCGAGACCCGAGACCGCCGGGTCGATCGCACCGTCGAGCACGAGACGCCCGGCCTTCTCGGGGTAGAGGTCGGCGTACGTCGCTCCGAGGAAGGTGCCGTACGAGTAGCCGAGGTAGTTCAACTGCTTGTCGCCAAGCACCGCACGGATCAGGTCCATGTCTCGTGCCGCATTGATGGTGGTGATGTACGGCAGGATGCCGCCGCTGTTCGCTTCGCACGCGTCGGCGAACTCCTTGTGCGCCTGAAGCAGCTCGGTCTCCCACTCGGCGCTCCCCCGGGGGGCCGAGGGGATCGTGTACAGGTAGTCGTCCATCCCCGCCGCATCGAAGCAGGTGACGGCGCTCGACTGTCCGACACCGCGCGGGTCGAACCCGATCACGTCGTAGTTCGCGATGAGGTCGGCTCCGACCGCGAAGTCCAGGCTGTCGCGGACCAGCTCGACACCGCTGGCACCGGGGCCTCCCGGGTTCGTCAGCAGCGACCCCTGAGCGGTTCCCTCGGCCTGGTGGCGCACGACCGACAGCGTGATCTCGCCCTCGCCCGGGTTCTCCCAGTCGAGCGGCGCGGTCACGTCGGTGCAGTCGAAGCCCGTGCCGCACTCGGTCCAGCTGAGCGTCTGCCCGTAGAAGGGCAGCAGATCCTCGGCCACGCCTTCGGTGTCCGGCGCGTTGGTCACCGACGGCTTCGGTTCGGCCCCCTCGGGGATCATCGCGTACAGGCAGCCGGAAAGTGCCACGGATGCGGCGGCGAGGCCGGCGATCACCGCCACAGCGCGTCGGATGCGGGAAGTCGGTCGAGTGTTCACGGGGTCCTCCCGCTCGTGACAGTCACGAGCAAGCTCTCGAGCGCGAGCAGCGGTGCGACGTTGCGCTCCAGCGACTGGCGGGTGTCGGCAAGGTGGTCGAGTACGACAAGCGTACGGGTCTCGGGCCAGGCGGCAGCAAGGGCCGCCAGTTCTTCGCGGAGCTCACGGTTGATGAGCTCGCCGTCGCGGCCGAACTGAAGCATGACCACGTCGCGGAAGAGCGACTGCAGGTCGGTCAGCACCCTGTCGATCCCGTCCCGCAGGCTGCGGGTCGCGCGCTTCTTCTGGTCGTCTTCGAGCGCGGAGATCTGGGAACGCAGAGCAGGCGGCACGGCCTGGCCCTCGGCGATGCCGACCGTGCGCAACAGGCTCGCACGCTCGGCCGCATCGCGTTCGGCAGTGAGCGCCTTGGCATCGTCGTTGGCCGCCTGGATGATGCGCCCGGCGACCTCGACCGCGTCGCTGACGCCGCGGACTCCCAACACCGATCGCAGGGTCTCGTCACGACGCCTGCGGGCCGCGTCGTCGGTCGCCAGGCGCTGAGCCATGCCGATGTGACGTTGCGCGTGGCGGGCTGCCTGTTCGGCCACGGTCTCGCCCACACCGGTGCGGAGCGTGATCAGCCGCGCCACGTCGGCGACGTCGGGCTCGCGCAGTCGAAGCGAGCGCACGCGGGAGCGGATCGTGGGCAGCAGATCGGCCTCGCTGGGCGCGCAGAGGATCCAGACGGTCTGCTCGGGCGGTTCCTCGAGTGCTTTCAACAGGACGTTGGAGGTGCGCTCGACCATGCGATCGGCATCTTCGACCACGATCACTCGGTAGCGGCCGGCAGACGGCGCGAAATACGAACGCTCGACGAGAGCGCGGGCCTCGGCGATCGTGATGATGACCTTGTCGGTTCGCAGGGCCGTCACGTCGGGGTGCGTTCCCGCGAGCACCTGACGCATCGCCGCCTCGTCGTCGGGATGGTCGGCGACCAGAGCGGCGGCGAACGCGTGGGCGAGGGTGGAGCGCCCCGAGCCCGGAGGCCCGGTGATCAGCCACGCATGCGACAGAGCAGTCGGATCGGATGCCGCGTTGCGCAGCGTCTCGACGGCGGCGTCCTGCCCCCACACATCGGCCCACGGGAAGGCGGCGGCGACAGTCTGGGGCATGGACTCAGCCTAATCGGGAGCACCGACGTGCGCGGCACCCGCGGAGGATGCGAGACGACTGAGTGGTTCAGGCGACGAGGGTCGCGACGCGCTCGCGGATCTGCGCGGCGACCGCCTCGGGGGTGGCGGAGGCGTCGACCACCAGGAATCGCACGGGCTCGGCTGCCGCCAGGGCGAGGAAGGACTCGCGGACACGCGCGTGGAACTCGGTCTTCTCGGCCTCGAGCCTGTCGAACGGCTTGTCCGCCGAGTCGAGACGCACGCGAGCGGACTCGGGATCGAGGTCGAGCAGCACGGTGAGGTCGGGCAGAGCGCCCTCGGCCGCCCACAGCGAGAGGTTGCGGACCTCATCGCCGTCGAGCACGCGGCCCGCGCCCTGGTAGGCCACCGACGAGTCGAGGTAGCGGTCCTGCAGGACGACCTCGCCACGTGCCAGCGCCGGGCGGACGACCGTCGCCACGTGATGCGCACGGTCGGCGGCGTAGAGCAGAGCCTCCGCACGGGGAGCGATGTCGCCTCGGTGGTGCAGCACGATGTCGCGGATCAGCTGGCCGACCTCCGACCCTCCGGGCTCACGCGTGCGCACCACGGCTCGACCGGCGTCCCTCAGCCATTCGGCGAGGAGCTCGGCCTGCGTGGTCTTGCCTGAGCCGTCGCCGCCTTCGAGTGTGATCCAGACGCCGGGATTCGACGTCACGAACCGGCCTTCTTCGCGGCGTTCGCGGCTCGGGTCGCCGCCGCCTTCTTGGCTGCGGCTGAGCGCGCGGCGGCCTTCTCGGCATCCGTCGCGGGCTTCTTCGCCGCAGGTTTCTTCGCGGCCGGCTTCTTGGCGGCCGGCTTCTTCGCCGCAGGTTTCTTGGCGGGAGCCTTCTTCGCCGCGCCTCGCTTGGGAGCCGGACCCTTCGCCCGCTTGTCCGCCAGCATCTGCACGGCTGTCTCGAAGGTGATGTCCTCGACCTTCTGGCCTCTCGGGATCGTCACGTTGGTCTCGCCGTCGGTGACGTACGCGCCGAAGCGGCCGTCGCGGATGCGGATCGGCTTGCCGCTGACCGGGTCGGCCTCGAACTCGGCGAGCGCGCTCGACGCACGACGGGAACCTGCTCCGTACTTCGGCTGCGCGTAGATCTCGAGCGCCTTCTCGAGGGTCACATCGAAGATCTCCGATTCGCTCTCGAGCGACCGGGAGTCTGTTCCCTTCTTGAGGTACGGACCGAAGCGGCCGTTCTGCGCCGTGATCTCGTCGCCCGTCTCGGGGTCGGCTCCGACGACGCGCGGCAGGCTGAGCAGCTGCAGTGCGGTATCGAGCTCGATCGTGTCGACCGACATCGAACGGAACAGCGAGGCGGTGCGCTGCTTGGGTGCCGCGGCCTTCTTGGCTCCGCGCTTCGGCTTGGGCGCCTCGACGACCTCTCCGGTCGCCTCGTCGACGGCGGCGTCTTCGGACACCGGGTCGTTCTCCTGCACATAGGGCCCGAATCGGCCGTCCTTGACGACAACGATCTTGCCGTTGTCGGGGTTTGTGCCCAGCACACGGTCGCCCGCGACGGGCGCATCGATGAGCTCCTGCGCCTTGGCTGCGGTCAGCTCGTCGGGCGCGAGATCCTCGGGCACGTTGACGATGCGGGGCTTCTCGTCCGGGGCGTCGGGGTTCGCGACCTCGAGGTAGGGACCGTATTTGCCGAACCGCAGCGTCGCCGTATCGGTGATCGGTGTCGAATTCAGCGCACGGGCGTCGATCTCGCCGAGGTTGTCGACGGTCTGACGGAGGCCGACATGCGAGTCGGACCCGTAGTAGAAGGAGCGCAGCCACTCGACGCGCTTCTGCTCACCACGGGCGATCGCGTCGAGGTCGTCTTCGAGCGCGGCGGTGAAGTCGTAGTCGATCAGGTCGGCGAAGTGCTCCTCGAGCAGACGGACGACGCTGAATGCGAGCCAGGTCGGCACGAGGGCCTGGCCGCGCTTGGTGGCATAGCCGCGATCGATCACGGTGCCGATGATGCTGGCGAACGTCGACGGACGCCCGATGCCGTGCTCTTCGAGGGCCTTCACGAGCGAGGCCTCGGTGTAACGCGGCTTCGGCGTCGTCCGGTGGCCCTTGGCCTCGGACTCCGACATGCGCAGTTCGTCGCCGACGGCGACGATCGGAAGCGACTGGTTCTCGTCGGCATCCTTGTCGTTGCGCTTCTCGTCACGACCCTCTTCGTACGCGTCGAGGAAGCCCTTGAAGGTGTACACGGTTCCGGAGGCCGTGAATTCGGCCTTCTGCCCTGCGGCGTCGACGGCGATCGTGACCGTCGTGGTCTCGTACTTCGCATCGGCCATCTGGCTGGCGACAGTGCGCTTCCAGATGAGGTCGTAGAGGCGGAACTCCTCGCGATCGAGTTCGGAGGACACGGACTTCGGCGTGCGGAAGGTCTCGCCCGAGGGACGGATCGCCTCGTGCGCCTCCTGCGCGTTCTTGCTCTTCGACTTGTAGACGCGCGGCTTGAGGGGCACCGCCGTGTCGCCGTAGAGCGCGACAGCCTGGCTGCGCGCCGCCTGCACGGCCTGCGTGCTCAGCGCCACGGAGTCGGTACGCATATAGGTGATGTAACCCTTTTCGTACAGCCGCTGGGCGACGCTCATCGCCTGCTTGGCGCTCATCGAGAGCTTGCGCCCCGCCTCCTGCTGCATCGTGGAGGTCGTGAACGGCGCGTAGGGGCTGCGGGTTCCCGGCTTCGCCTCGACCTTGGTCACCGCGCCGGTGCCTGCCGCATCGACGGCGTGCGCCAGTGCTGCGGCCTTCTCCTCGTCGAGGATGACGACAGCCTTCTTGAGCTTTCCCTCATCGTCGAAGTCCGTGCCGCGGGCGAGCTGGCCGCCGTCGACGCGAACGAGACGCACCTTGAATCCGGACGACGAGGAGGCGAGCGCCTCGACGTCCCAGTACTCGGCGGAGACGAACGCCATGCGCTCTCGTTCACGCTCGACGATCATGCGGGTGGCTGCGGACTGCACACGTCCGGCCGACAGCCCGGTCTTGACCTTGTACCAGAGCACGGGTGAGACGTCCCAGCCGTAGAGCCGGTCGAGGATGCGGCGGGTCTCCTGCGCGTCGACGAGATCGATGTCGAGTTCGCGGGTGTTGCCGATGGCGGCCTGGATCGCGTCCTTGGTGATCTCGTGGAAGACCATGCGCTTGACAGGCACCTTGGGCTTGAGAGTCTCGAGCAGGTGCCAGGCGATGGCCTCGCCCTCGCGGTCCTCATCTGTTGCGAGCAGGAGCTCGTCGGCTGTCTTGAGCGCACGCTTGAGCTCGGCGACGGTCTTCGTCTTGCGATCGGAGACCACGTAATAGGGGTCGAAGTCGTTGTCGACGTCGATCGAGTACTTCCCGTAGGCCTGCTTGTCGGCGGCGGGGATGTCCTTCTTGTCTGCGAGGTCGCGGATGTGGCCGACAGAGCTGAGCACCTCGTAGCCATCGCCGAGATACCCCTGAATCGACCGCATCTTCGTCGGAGACTCGACGATGACGAGCTTCTTGCCTTCAGCCAAGGGAGCGTCCTTTCTTCGAAGCACACCATACACACCGCCGTGATGGGTTGGTCACAGTGGTCGCCCGCATTTTCGCCGGAAAGTGCTTCGTGCCGCCGTCAGGATCCCTCGGGTGGCCCAGCACGGGCTCGGGAGACGGCAGCGAGTCCAGCGTACGCCGCGTTCACCTGCACGGTCGCCACGAAGCCGTCGACGGCGCAGCCGGTCAGCGTCGCGCCGGAGGCGGCAGCGACACGGGCAGCGAGAGCGCACGGCTCCTCGCCGGTCGCTATCGCGCCGCTGGCGGCGTCCGCCGCGGCGAGCGCCGCGGCATCGGCCGCTCCGGCTGCACGCTGCGCCGTGACCGCCGCTCCCCCGACTGCGGCGAGCCCCAACGAGAGCGCCGCGGCGACCGACAGGAGACCGGCCGCGAGGGCTGAGCCCGCCATCAGTCATCCCCTTCCGAGGGCCCGCGCATCACAGGCCCCCGGCGAGCGCGCAGCTGGATGCCTGCAGTCCGACCCGGATGAGCCCGCCGACCTCGAAGTCCGTCCGCGCGGACACGCACACGAGGTCTCCGGATGAACTCGTCGACATCCCCGCTCCCGGGACAGCCGTGGTCACCGCCCGGGCCGCGGCCACCTCGTCTTCACCCCGGCCGAGAAGTCGTGCGGCATCCGCCGTCGCATCCTGGAGGGCGACCTGACGGGAGGCCGCGCCGAGCGCGCCCGCACCGAGGAGCAGCACGAGCACGACAGCGGGCAGCGCGAGCGCGAGTTCGGCCGCGACGGAGCCGCGTTCCCCGCAGCGGACGGCCCCCATCACGACACCGTGAGCGCCCGACGGACGAGGTCGGTGAGGATGCCGCGCACCTCGTCCGACCTCATGATGACGACGAGGAGACCGGCGAAGGCCACTGCGGCCATGGTCGTGATCGCATACTCCGCCGTGGCTGCGCCGGTGTCGTCGCCGAAGAGCGTCGCTGCGCGGCTGCGGGTGAGTGGCGGGATGGTGTTCATGGATTCCTTCTTTCTCTGGGCGGATGCTCGCTGCATCCGGTGGCGTGCGGTGATCACAGCGGTAGCGGTGTCGATCTCAGGACACTCAGCAGCAGCGGGGCGACTCCGAGCAGGAGGAAGGCCGGCAGTGTGCAGACCCCGAGCGGGATGAGGAGCTTCGTCGAGAGCTTCGCCGCGCGCATGCGACCGTCGACGCGGGACGCGTGGCGTTCCTGACCGGCGGATGCACGCAGGAGCTCGCCGGCGGGCACTCCGGCGGAGTGCGACAGATCGAGCACCGAACGGATGCGGGCGTCATCCCCGATGCGCGATGCGGGGCTCTCTTCGACCAGGCGCAGAGCGCGCGGTATGGAGGCACCGCCCGACAGGGCGACCGCCATGAGCTCGGCCCGCATTCCGGGAGTGCCCGGTTCGGGACGGGCGCGCCTGAGCAGCCGCGCCGTCCACATCCGCGCCGCGAGGACGAGCAGCAGACCGGCGACGACGCAGCCCGCGCCGGCCGGAGTGCCGACGATCACTCCGACGGTGTCGAATCCGAGTGCGAAGCCCAGGAGGAGCCCCGCGAACGGCATCCAGAGCAGCAGCCGAGCGGTGCCGGCCGGCTCGGCCAGAGCGATGCGCACATCATCGGCGGCGGATGCCGCGTCGCGAAGCGTCTCGGCGATCATTCTCAGCACCTCGGCGAGCGGAGCGCCCACGGTCGTCGCCACCTCCCACGCCGCGGCGAGATCCTGCCACGCCCCGCCCTCGGCTTCGATCGCGGCGACCAGCGGCGCACCCGAGTCGATCCGAGCGACGATCGACTCCGCATGCATATCGCCGATCGACGCGAGGTGGCGCCACGCGACCACCGGGACCGCACCCGCCTGCAGGAGCACCGCAAGGGTCTGCACAGACGTGGCCGTATCCGCGCCGGTGTCGGGAGCGCCTCGTCGCCTACGAATCACCACGGTCGCACCTCATCGACGCCGAGCCGATCGCCGATCAGCGTGAACTCCCCCGCCTGTGCGATTCGTCGTTGCCCGCCCGGCGCGCGCTCGAGGTGCAGGACGACGGTGAACGCGCTCACCGCCTGGCGCGCGAGCGCCGTGGCATCCATCGAGGCGAGCGCACCGAGCGCCTCCAAGCGCGCCGGCACATCGCTCAGCCCACTGGCGTGCAGGGTGCCCGCACCGCCGTCGTGTCCGGTGTTGAGCGCGGTCAGGAGCTCTCGCACCTCCTCACCCCGACACTCGCCGACGACGAGCCGGTCGGGCCTCATGCGCAGCGACTCCCGCACGAGCCGGGCAAGGGTGATGCCACCAGCACCCTCGAGGTTCGGCTGCCGAGCCTCGAGGGCGACATGGTGAGGGTGCCGCGGCCGCAGCTCGGCCACGTCTTCGATCGTGACGATGCGCTCCGCCGTCGGCACCTCCGAGAGCAGGGCGGACAGCAGAGTCGTCTTTCCTGTGCCGGTGCCTCCCGTGATGAGGATGTTCGCACGCTCCTCGACGAGCCCCCGAAGCCAGCTGTGCTGCCGAGCGTCGAACGTGCCGAGTACGGCCAGCGCCTCGAGGTCGGCCGCGCGCACTCGGGGCACGCGGATCGAGAGCGCAGTGCCCGTCGTCGAGATCGGTGCGAGCACCGCGTGCACGCGGATGCCGGATTCCAGCCTGACGTCGACGCATGGCGCCTGATCGTCGAGATGTCTGCCGCCGAGGCCGACGAGTGCGACGGCGAGGTCGCGCGCCTCGCGCTCGGAGGCGCTCCAGCCGGAGACGGGTTCGGCGCCGCGACCACGATCGACGAAGAGTCCTGACGCACCGTTGACGAAGATGTCCGTGACCGATTCATCTGCACAATGCTCCGCGAGCGGGCCGAACACCGGATCCACGGTCAGCGGTGTCTGCGGGCCGGACGAGAAGCCTGCACCCCAAGGCGTGATGCCGCGGGGTTGGAGGACGAAGGGATCTGACATCCCCCGAAAGTAGGCGAGACCCCAGCCCTGAAGCCGCCGCCGCGAGCCATCTCTTCACGCCCTGTGAAGAACCGCGAACGAACGGCATCCGTGCAGAGGGGACGCGGTTCAGGGCGGCGCGGGGATGCGCGATCCGCGAGAACGCTCCCACACAGAGAAGGGCGGCATCTCACGGGGGGAATGAGATGCCGCCCACGGCGTCCCTCATGGGGGAATCGGGCACGCCAAGGCCAGAATGAGAATTCGGCTGACGTCGAGTGTACGCAAGGCGACCGTCCTGACAAAACCCGTCGCACTACCTACTTTCGGCAGTATGCGACGTCGGTGGCCGGGACTAGATTCGCCCTGACCTGATCGTGCCCCCGTACGGTCATGCCCGCACGACCTGCCATGCCGCAAAGGAGCGTCTGCCGATGAGCAGTCAGATCGATCATCTTCTCGATGAGACCCGCCAGTTCCCGCCGTCCGAAGAGTTCGTCGCCCAGTCGGTCTCGTCACCGGCGCTGTACGAGAGTGCGGCGGCCGACCGCGAGGCGTTCTGGGGCGAGCAGTCCCGCGAGCTCCTGGAGTGGCACAAGCCGTTCACGCAGGTGCTCGACTGGTCGACTCCCCCGTTCGCGAAGTGGTTCGACGACGGCGAGCTCAACGTCGCCTACAACTGCCTCGACCGGCACGTCGAGGCGGGCAACGGCGACCGCGTCGCCCTTCATTGGGAGGGCGAGCCGGGCGACTCCCGGTCGATCACCTACGCCGAGCTCACCGAGGAGGTCAAGCGCGTCGCCAACGTGCTCGAGGGGCTCGGGGTCGGCCACGGCGACCGTGTCGCGATCTACTTGCCGATGATCCCCGAAGCAGTCGCGTCGATGCTCGCGGTCGCCCGCGTCGGGGCGATCCACTCCGTCGTGTTCGGCGGATTCAGCGCCGACAGCCTGCGCTCGCGAATCGACGACGCCGGGGCGAAGCTCGTGATCACCGCCGACGGCGGGTACCGCAAGGGCCGCGTATCCGCCCTCAAGCCCGCGGTCGACCAGGCGCTCGCCGACCGGGGAGACGGTGAGCAGCAGACGGTCGAGCACGTGCTCGTCGTCAAGCGCGGCGAGAACGAGGTCGAGTGGGAAGAGGGCCGCGACCTCTGGTGGCACGAGGTCGTCCCCGCGGCATCCCCCGAGCACACCGCCGAAGCCTTCCCCGCCGAGAACCCGCTGTTCATCCTCTACACCTCGGGCACCACCGGAAAGCCGAAGGGCATCCTGCACACGTCCGGCGGCTATCTCACCCAAGCCGCCTACTCGCACAAGTACGTGTTCGACCTGCACCCCGAGACCGACGTCTACTGGTGCACGGCCGATATCGGCTGGATCACCGGCCACAGCTACGTCACGTACGGTCCCCTCGCCAACGGCGCCACCCAGGTCATCTACGAGGGCACACCTGATGCTCCGCACCCCGGCCGATGGTGGGAGATCATCGAGAAGTACAAGGTCTCGATCTTCTACACCGCACCGACCGCCATCCGCTCGTTCATGAAGATAGGTCGCAGCGTCCCCGCGAAGTTCGACCTGTCATCGCTGCGCCTGCTCGGCTCGGTGGGCGAGCCCATCAACCCCGAGGCGTGGATCTGGTACCGCGATGTGATCGGCGCCGGCAAGACCCCGATCGTCGACACGTGGTGGCAGACCGAGACGGGCGCCATCATGGTCTCGGCGCTTCCCGGAGTCACAGCGACCAAGCCGGGTTCGGCGCAGGTGCCGCTTCCCGGGATCTCGATCGACGTGGTCGATGAGGCGGGGGTCGAGGTGGGCAACGGCAACGGCGGCCTGCTCGTCGTCACCGAGCCGTGGCCGAGCATGCTCCGCGGCATCTGGGGCGACCCAGAGCGCTTCAAGGAGACCTACTGGGAGAAGTTCGAGAAGCAGGGCTACTACTTCGCGGGCGACGGCGCACGTCTGGATGCCGACGGCGACCTGTGGCTGCTCGGTCGTGTCGACGACGTCATGAACGTCTCGGGTCACCGCCTCTCGACGGCCGAGATCGAGTCCTCGCTGGTCGCCCACGAGGCCACAGCCGAGGCCGCGGTCGTCGGCGCCGCGGATGAGACCACCGGTCAGGCCGTCGTCGCGTTCGTGATCATCAAGGAGAGCTACCTCGCAGCTCACGACCCCGCGGGCCTCGCCCAGCAGCTGCGTCTGTGGGTGGGCGAGCAGATCGGTGCGATCGCACGACCGCGCGACGTCTACATCGTCGGCGAGCTGCCGAAGACCCGCTCAGGCAAGATCATGCGACGCCTCCTGCGCGATGTCGCAGAGGGCCGCGAGGTCGGCGACACCACGACACTGGCCGACACCGCCGTGATGAGCATCATCTCGGCGCAGGTCAAGTAGCACGAACGCAGAACGCCCCCTCCCGATTCAGATTCGGGAGGGGGCGTTCTGAGCGTGCGGACTCACGCGAGGATGAAGACGACGTCCACCTCGACCGGGCTGTCGAGCGGCAGCACGGGCACGCCGACTGCGGCGCGCACGTGTCGGCCGGCATCTCCGAAGATCTCGCCGAGCACGAGGCTCGCGCCGTTGATGACCCCGGGCTGGCCTGTGAAGTCGGGAGTGGATGCGACGAAGCCGCCGACCCGGAGCACTCCGGCGATTCGGTCGACACCGCCTGCGGCATCCGCGGCCGCCGCGAGGGCGTTGAGGGCGCAGGTGCGGGCGTAGGTGTTCGCGTCTTCGGCCGAGACCTCGGCGCCGACCTTGCCCGTGGCGGGCAGAGCACCACCCGAGAAGGGCAGCTGACCGGAGGTGTGGACGAGACCGGCGTGCACCACGGCGGGGACGTAGGCCGCGACGGGGGCGGCGACCGCAGGCAGCTCGATGCCGAGTTCGCTCAGACGCTCGGAGACGCTCATACCGCGCCCCCCTCGAACTGGCGGGATGCTTCGGCGGCCGCTGCGAGACCGGCGTTGCCTGCGGCCTCCGCGGTCACCGGACGCTTGAAGTAGGCGACGAGCCCACCCTCAGGCCCCTGGATCACCTGCACGAGCTCCCAGCCCTGCTTGCCCCAGTTGTTGAGGATCGCGGCGGTGTTGTGGATCAGCAGCGGGGTGGTCAGGTACTCCCACGTGGTCATGGCACTCCTGTCTGGCCGCATACGCGCGCGCGGATGCGTCAAAGGCGGTATTCAGGGAACTCCCCTACGATCAAGCGTATGCCTCAAAAGAATCGCACGGTGAAAGGTGCGCTCGGCGGAGTCCTCGGACTCGTCGGGCTCAGCGCCGTAGCCGGCCTCCTCGTCGCGGCCAGCGTCACCCCTGTTCTCGCCATGACGGGTATCGCCGGATCCCAGGCCCTCACGATCTTCGAAGACCTCCCCGCGAACCTCCAGGTGAACCGGCCGATGGAGCAGTCGACGATCTACGCGACCGCCTCCGACGGGACGCCGGTCGAGCTGGCATCGTTCTACGAGCAGAACCGCGTGCCGGTGACGTACGAGCAGATCAACCCCGTCGTGTTCGACGCTGTCCTCTCGAGCGAGGACAAGGACTACTTCAGCCATGGCGGCATCAACGTCGGCGCGACGGCCAAGGCCCTCGTCGACAACCTCCGCGGCACCGACGACCGAGGCGCGTCGACCATCACCCAGCAGTACGTCAAGAACGTGCTGATCCAGGAGTGCGAGCAGGAGGCCGATCCCGCCTCCGGCACCTACGCCGATGACCTGCAGCAGTGCTGGGCCGATGCGACCAACGCGGTCGGCGCCAAGGGCATCGAGCGCAAGCTGCAGGAGATGCGGTTCGCCCTGCAGATCGAGAAGGAGTACTCGAAGAACGACATCCTGCTCGGGTACCTCAACATCGCCAACTTCGGCGGCACGGTCTACGGCATCGAGGCGGCGGCGAACTACTACTTCTCGACCACGGCTGCGAACCTCACGGTCGCGCAGGCGGCCACGATCGCCGGAATGGTGCAGAACCCGAACCAGTACCGGATCGATCGACCCGCCGGCACGTGGACCGACAAGGACGGCGTCGGGCACAACAGCGAAGCAGACGGCTATGCCCAGACCATGGACCGCCGTCACTACGTGCTCGAGCGGATGCTCGCACTCGGCAAGATCACCCAGGCACAGTACGACGAGGCGGACGCCTCCCCCATCACGCCGGCGATCTCTCAGCCCACGCAGGGCTGCGTGTCGGCAGGCAACGTGGCCCGCAGCGCCTACTTCTGCGAGTACGTGAAGTCCGTCGTCCTCGACGACCCGGCCTTCGGCGCGACCGAGCAGGAGCGCCGCGATCTGCTTCGTCAGGGCGGCCTGAAGATCTACTCGACGATGAACATCGACATCCAGAGCGCGGGCGCCGAGGTCATGGCGAACACGGTTCCGGCGAACTACGACAACCAGTTCTTCGGTGCGGCCGGCATCTCGCTCGAGACCAGCACGGGTCGAGTGCTCGCGATCACGCAGAACACCAACTTCAGTGAGACGATCCAGGGCGACCAGGCCTACACCGCGCTGGTGTTCGGCACCGACAAGGCGCACGGTGGATCCAACGGCTTCTCGGTCGGCTCGACCTACAAGCTCTTCACACTCATCGACTGGCTTGAAGAGGGCCACTCGGTGCGAGAGACCCTGAACGGAACCAACCGCGTCTTCTCGAAGTTCAAATGCGGCGACGACGGAATCCGCAACAGCACCAAGATCCAGAACTTCAACAACGCCGGCGGCTACACCGGAACCGTGATGAAGTTCACCGCCGACTCGCTCAACAGCGGTTACCTCGCGATGGCCGAGAAGCTCGACCTCTGCAAGATCAACGCCGTAGCGGACCGCATGGGCGTCACGCTCGCCAACGGTGGCAAGACCACCGACGGCAGCCCGGCGCCCTACGACATCCTCGGCTCGAAGTACATCTCGCCGCTCGCGATGGCCGGCGCCTACGCCACGGTCGCGAACGGCGGCATCTACTGCACCCCGAAGGCTATCGACCGCGTGGTCGACGCCGACGGCAACGACCTGCCGATCCCGGAGTCGAAGTGCTCCCAGGTGATCTCTCCCGAGGTCGCCGCGACCGCCGCCTTCGCCCTGCAGGGAGTCATCAATGGCGGAACCGGTCGACAGGCGAACACGAACGACGGAACCCCGCTGATCGGCAAGACCGGTACCCACGAGTCGTGGGGAACCATGATGATCGAGTCGAGCACCAAGGTCACCACGGCGATCTGGGTCGGCCGCTCGGAGGGTCAGGCCAGCATTCTCAAGCAGAGCTGGGGAGGCACCGCGCTGAACGCGATGCGCTACGAGCTCGCCAAAACCATGCAGCGTGCGGCCAACAACATCTTCGGCGGGGACGCGTTCCCCCAGCCGGATGCGAACCTGAGCAAGCAGGTGCTGACCGATGTCCCCTCCGTGATCGGGATGGACACCGCGACAGCGACCGCCACACTCGAGAACGCGGGCTTCCAGGTCGTGGTCGGCGCGCCCGCCGACGGTCCCGCCGGTGACGTCATCGTCGCGCAGGACCCTTCGGGTCAGGCCCCGAGCGGTGCCACGGTCACGATCTCGCCGAGCAACGGCCAGGGAACCACCGTGCCGGACATCACCGGGCAGCCGAAGGCCGCCGCCCAGAATGCACTGTTCGGCGCAGGGTTCTCGTCGATCTCCTTCGACAACTCGTGCAACCCGCCGAGCGCCGTCGTGGCGAGCACGAACCCGCCTGCGAACACCGTGACCAACAAGTCCACGGCGATCTCGGTCACCTGCCAGTGACCTCACGACGCACGGCACACCCGGCCCTCATCGCGCTCGGCGCGGTGGGGGCCGCTGGTGCTGCGGCCGCTGTCTGGGGCATCGGCATCGAGCGCTACCTGTTCACGGTTCGGGAGGCGACGGCAGCAGCCCTGGCTCCCGGATCCGCACCGCTGCGCGTGCTGCACATCTCGGATGCGCACATGGCGCCATGGCAGCATCGCAAGCAGGACTGGCTCGCCTCGCTCGCCCAGCTGAAACCCGATCTCATCATCAACACCGGTGACAACCTCGGGCACCGTGATGGCCTCGAGGGCATCCGTCGGGCGTTCGAGCCCTTCGCCGGCATCCCCGGCGTGTTCGTGCACGGGTCGAACGACGTCAACGGCCCGTCGCCGCGCAATCCGATCCGCTACTTCGCCGGTCCCTCGCAGCGGCACCACGAGCCCACATTCCTCGACACCGATGCGATGGACGAGTTCTTCACCGAAGAACTCGGCTGGGCAGACCTGAACAACACGGCCGCTCGACTCACGGTCGCCGGCGACACGATCGACTTCTTCGGCGTGAGCGATGCGCACCGGCAGTGGGACCGCCTCGAGGATCTGCCCGCGGCGATCGACGCGCTCGGACCGCGGGAACCGGGCACCTCGGTGCTCGGCGTCACACATGCGCCCTACCAGCGCGTGATGAACCGCTACATCGAGCTCGGCGCGGATGCGATCTTCGGCGGGCACACGCACGGCGGGCAGGTATGCCTCCCCGGCTTCGGCGCTCTCGTCGCGAACTGCGACATCCCGCTCAAGCAGGCCAAGGGCCTGAGCACGTGGACGCAGGGTGGACGCACGGTGCCCCTCAACGTCAGCGCCGGCTGCGGACACTCGATCTATGCGCCCGTGCGCTTCGCGTGCCGCCCCGAGGCAACGCTGCTCACGCTGACGGCGCGCGGTTGAGCCCTCGATTCGGCGCTGAGAGCATTTCGCTGTAGACTCGGAGGGTTGCAAAACGGGGTGTGGCGCAGCTTGGTAGCGCGCTTCGTTCGGGACGAAGAGGTCGCAGGTTCAAATCCTGTCACCCCGACCAGTAACACCGGAAGGCCGCCCTCACGGGCGGCCTTCTCTGTACCAGGACCGAGGCGAAGGGGACCGCATGAGCAACCTGTTCCCTCCCCCGCGCCGTCTCACCCGCGGCATCGCGCTCGCCCTCGCAATCCCCTTCTTCGCGGGTCTCGCCCTGCTCACTCTCACTCCCGCGCGTGTCGAGGACACGATGCCGAACGTGCTAGACCTCGTGCTCTCTGCCGCGCACCGGCTGGGCTGGGAGTCACTCGACTTCACGCGCCTCGAGATCATCGCGAACGTGCTCGTGTTCGTGCCGGTGGGGGTCCTGGCGTTCGTGCTCGTGCCTCGCCGCCTCTGGCCGCTCGCAGTGATCCTGGGGCCGGCATTGTCGATCTCGATCGAGATCGCACAGCGTCTGGCACTGCCGCATCGTGCCGCGACCGTGACCGATGTGATCGCGAACTCGGGAGGCGCCCTGATCGGTGTCTTCGTCGCGATCGCCGGCACCCTGCTCTTCGCACCTCAGAGCTCTCAGCGTCCACCCCGTAATCTGGAAGCATCATGACCTCGCCTGATCTCGTGGCCTTCGATCTCGACGACACCCTCGCCCCCTCGAAGGGCGCCATCGACCCGCGCATCGCCTCGCTGCTGCTCGCGCTGATGCAGAGAGTCGAGGTCGCGATCATCTCGGGCGGCAACGAGACCCAGTTCCGCTCGCAGGTCGTCGCCCAGCTCGGCGAGATCGACGCCACGACGGCCGCACGACTGCATCTGCTTCCGACCTGCGGAACCCGGTACCTGCGTCATGACGGCGCGGACTTCACTCCCGTGTACGCGCAGGACCTCACTGCCGAGCAGAAGACCGGTGCGCTGACCGCACTGCGCGAAGAGGCCGAGCGCTTGGGGCTCTGGGAGGCAGAGCCGTGGGGCGACATCCTCGAGGACCGCGGCTCGCAGATCACGTTCTCGGCCCTCGGGCAGAAGGCTCCGCACGACGCGAAGCGCGACTGGGACCCGTCCGGCGCCAAGCGCGAGGCTCTGCGGGATGCCGTGGCCGCCCGTCTTCCCGACCTCGAGGTGCGCTCTGGCGGCTCGACGTCGATCGACATCACCCTCTCCGGGATCGACAAGGCCTATGGGATGCGGCAGCTCGCCGAGCACACCGGCATCCCGCTGACCTCGATGCTGTTCTACGGCGACCGTCTCGACGAGGGTGGCAACGACTACCCCGTGCGCGCGATCGGCGTCCCCTCCGTCGCCGTGGAAGGCTGGGAGGACACCGCTGACAAGCTCGACGCGCTCCTCCCCACGCTCTGACGCTCACCCCTGCCTCCGGCCCACAAGGGCGACGGAGTTCTAGCATGTCGGTATGGAACCGCTGCTGATCGTCGTCCTGACCGCCGCCGTCGCGAGCGCGGCGTGCTGGATCCTGTCGCTCATGACCCGCGACACCTCGTGGGTCGACCGCGCCTGGTCGATCGTGCCGGTCGTCTACGTGTGGATCTTCGCGGGCACTGCCCTCGCCGGCGGTCAGGACGCGAGCCGCCTGGTTCTCATGGCCGCCCTCGTGACCCTGTGGGGTGTGCGCCTGACCTACAACTTCGCCCGCAAGGGCGGATACACCGGGATGGAGGACTACCGGTGGGCGATTCTTCGCGGACGCATGAAACCGTGGCAGTTCCAGCTCTTCAACCTGCTGTTCATCATCGGGTACCAGATGACGCTGCTCGTGCTGATCACGCTGCCGGCAGAGATCGCTCTGCAGCATCCTGCTCCGCTGAACGCGTGGGACTTCGTGTTCGCCGCGATCTTCTTGGCACTGCTCCTCGGCGAGACCGTCGCAGACCAGCAGCAGTGGGAGTTCCACCGACGCAAGAAGCAGGCGGGCGGCACGCTCTCCCCCGGCTTCGCCACCGAGGGACTGTTCCGGTTCAGCCGTCACCCGAACTTCTTCTTCGAGCAGAGCCAGTGGTGGGCGCTCTACGCGATCGGGGCGACGGCTGCGGTCGCCTCGGGTGCCGGCTTCCTCGGCGGCGCGCTGAACTGGACGGTGATCGGGCCGTTCCTGCTCAGCATCCTGTTCATCGGATCGACGATCTTCACCGAGTCGATCACCGCGGGCAAGTATCCCGCGTACGACGACTACCGCCGGACGACATCCATGCTCGTCCCCTGGCCGCCGCGGACCCGACGAGTCGCCGAGTCCGCGGCCTGACGGAGGCCCGCGTCAGCGCACCACCGCGTCGGATGCAGCGCGGGTGACCGGCACGAGGCGCGTGAGCTGGGTGACATGCGCGGGCTCGAGCTCGGCGAGCGAGGCCACACCGAGCAGGCGCATGGTGCGCTCGATCTCGGTGCGGAGGATGCTGATCGTGCGGTCCACGCCCGCACGTCCCCCGGCCATCAGGCCGTACAGGTAGGCACGGCCGATGAGCGTGAAGTCGGCACCCAGCGCGACCGCTGCGACGATGTCGGCACCGTTCATGATGCCGGTGTCGATCATGACCGTGAAGTCGCCGCCGACGGCCCTGCGCACCTCCGGCAGCAGGTGGAACGGGATGGGCGCACGGTCGAGCTGGCGCCCTCCGTGGTTCGAGAGCACGATGCCGTCGACGCCGGCGTCGCGCAGTCGCACCGAGTCCTCGACGTTCTGCACGCCCTTGATCACGATCTTGCCGGGCCAGATGTCGCGGATCACCGCGAGGTCGTCGTAGCTGATGGTCGGGTCCATCGCGGCGTCGAGCAGCTCGCCGACAGTGCCGCCGGTGGTGCTCAGCGACGCGAACTCGAGCTTGGGCGTGGTGAGGAAGTCGTACCACCACCACGGACGAGGGATCGCGTTGACGATCGTCCCGAGCGTCAGCTGGGGCGGGATGCTGAAGCCGTTGCGCTTGTCGCGCAGGCGCGCGCCCGCGACGGGGGTGTCGACCGTGAACTGCAGGGTGTCGAAACCGGCGGCGGCCGCACGTCGGGTCAACTCGTACGAGATCTCGCGATCGCGCATGACATACAGCTGGAACCAGTTGCGACCGTGGGGGTTCGCCGCCTTGACGCCCTCGATCGACGTCGTGCCCAGGGTCGACAGGGTGAACGGGATGCCTGCCGCGGCAGCGGCACCGGCTCCCGCGACCTCGCCCTCGGTCTGCATGAGACGGGTGAATCCGGTGGGGGCGATGCCGAAAGGAAGCGCTGACGGGCCGCCGAGGATCTCGACGGACGTGTCCACCGATGGAGCCGGGCGCAGAATGCCGGGGTGGAACTCGACATCCTGGAAGGCCTGGCGTGCACGCGTGAGCGAGAGCTCTCCCTCTGCCGCACCGTCGGTGTAGTCGAACGCCGCCTTGGGCGTGCGGCGCTTGGCGATGGTGCGCAGGTCGTCGATCGTGAGCGCCGAGTCGAGGCGGCGCTTCTTGCCGTCGAACTCGGGCTTCTTGAACTTCATCAGATCGAGCAGCTCTGCGGGATTGGGAAGCTGGCGCTGGACCATGTCGTGTCCTCTCAGTCGGTGGGTCGGGTGCTGCGGGTGAGTCCCGCCGCCGTGTAGTAGCCGGTGATGTGGGCGCGCACGAGCTCCTGGGCCGTCGTCGCGTCACCCGCGGCGATGGCCGTGATGATCGCGCGGTGCTCGGCGCGCAGAAGGTCCGCCATGGCATCCCAGTCGGTGATGGATGCCGCCCCCTCCTGCACGTACGACTCGATCGCTGTGCGGAGCCCGGCCATGATCGCCGCGACGACGGTGTTGCCGCTCGACTCGGCCAGCGCGAGGTGCAGCTGCGCATCGAGGGCGAGGAACTCGGCGGAGGTCAGGCCCTCGGCATCCATCGCATCGAGGACGCTGTGCGCAGCGACGAGATCCGGATCCTGCTGGCCGGCGAGGGCTGCGGCGACGGCGTCCTCGAGCAGCAGCCGCGTCTGCACGACGTCGGTGAGGGGGAAGCCTTGAGCTGCGACCTGGAGGCGCAGCAGCGTCGACATGCCTCCGGTCGGGGTCGCGATGACGATGGCACCCGATTGGGGTCCGGAGCCGGTAGCCGTCCGGATGAGGCCCATGACCTCGAGAACGCGCAGCGCCTCGCGGACGCTCGATCGCCCCACACCGAGATCGGCAGCGAGATCTCGCTCCGAGGCGAGCCGATCGCCGGGGCCGAGACGACCGTCGAGCAGGTCCCGCTCGACGTGTTCGAGCACGAGGCGCCAGGCGCGCGCGGGCTGCTCGGGCATCCGCTCTCCTCGTCGTTCGCGTCGGCGGCGTCGACCGTCGACGCGCTCCATGTGGTCTGACCACAGTAGCGCCTGTGGTCAGACCACGCAATCCGGGCATGCCGACACACCGCCCGTGGTCGGGGTGGTCGTAGCTGTCAGCCCAGGCGTCCGCCGGACTCTTCGAGGTAGCAGGCGCCGCACAGCGACTCGTAGGTCGTGACCTCGGGAGCGACAGAACCGGCAGCTCCTTCGTCGATGGCGACCTGGTCTCCATCGAACACGAACCGCCCGCCGATCACGCGACCGTTGAAGACCGCCTTGCGACCGCAGCGGCAGATCGTCTTCAGCTCCTCGAGGGAGTGCGCGATGGCGAGCAGGCGGGCCGACCCGGGAAAGGCGTGGGTGAGGAAGTCGTTGCGGATGCCATAGGCGATCACGGGGATGCCGTCTTCGATCGCGATGCGGAAGAGATCGTCGACCTGCTCGGCGGTGAGGAACTGCGCTTCATCGATCAGAAGACACGCGACGTCGATCGATCCGCCGCGGACCGGCTCGCCGGCGACTGCGCGACGCACGCGCTCCCGATGCTCGCCGAAGAGTGCCCGGATGTCGGCGTCCGGCGCGACGAGGAAGTCGACCTCTCGCGTGACGCCGAGGCGACTCGCGATCTCGGAGGCACCCTTGGTGTCGATCGCGGGCTTGGCGAGAAGCACATGCTGCCCGCGCTCCTCGTAGTTGTACGCGGCCTGCAGCAGCGAAGTGGACTTGCCCGAGTTCATCGCCCCGTAGCGGAAGTAGAGCTTCGCCACAGGCCGCTTATTCGTTGATGCCGAGTGCGGCGGCCGTCGCCGCGGTGGACTTCGCTGCCAGCGCCGCATCCGTGTTCAGCTTCTCGCCGAACGTCGGGATGAGCTCGCGCAGCTCGGACTCCCAGCCCGGGTACTCGGCGGGGAAGCACTTCTTGAGCAGATCGAGCATGATCGGCACCGCGGTGGATGCTCCGGGCGATGCGCCGAGCAGACCGGCGATCGATCCGTCCGACGCCGCGACGACCTCGGTGCCGAACTGCAGAATCCCGCCCTTCTTGGCGTCCTTCTTCATCACCTGCGCACGCTGACCGGCGTCGATCAGGGTCCAGTCCTCGTCCTTGGCCGTGGGCATGAACGTACGGAGACTGTCGACCTTCTTCGCATGGTTCTTCATCAGCTCGCCGACGAGGTAGGTGATGAGGTCGGGATTCGCGAACGCGACCCGCAGCATCGGCCACAGGTTGTGCGTGCGCACCTGCGACACGATGTCGAGCATCGAGCCGTTCTTGAGGAATTTGGGGCTGAAGGTCGCGAATGGGCCGAACATCAGCGAGGCCTCGCCCCCGACCACTCGCGTGTCGAGGTGCGGCACCGACATCGGCGGAGCGCCCACGGATGCCTGCGAGTAGACCTTGGCCTGGTGCTGCGCGACGATCTTCGGGTTGGAGGTCTTGAGGAACTGACCCCCGATGGGGAAGACTCCATAGCCCTTGATCTCGGGGATCCCCGAGCGCTGCAGCAGCTTGAGCGCCCAGCCGCCCGCCCCCACGAACACGAAGCGGGCCTTGACCTGGTTCGGCGTGCGCCCGATCGTGGTGCGGTAGTTGACCAGCCAGGTGCCGTCCTTCTGCTTCTTCAGGCTCTTGACCTCGTGGTTGGTGCGCAGCGTGACGCCCGACTCGGTGAGGTGGTCGAAGAGCTGATGCGTCAGCGCACCGAAGTCGACATCGGTGCCTGCCGGCACGCGCGTCGCGGCGAACGGCTCGCCCTTGCGGCGCTGCTGCATGAGGAGCGGCGCCCACTTGTTGATGACGCGGGAGTCCTCGCTGTACTCGATGCCGTCGAACAGCGGCTGCTTCTTGAGCACCTCGTAGCGGTCCTTGAGGTACTTGACGTCCTTCTCGCCGCGCACGAACGTCATGTGCGGCGTCGCGTTGATGAAGGTCGAGGGGGCGTCGAGCACACCCCGATCGACCAGCGACGACCAGAACTGACGGCTCTGCTGGAACTGCTCGTTGATCGAGACGGCCTTGGCCGGATCGAGAGGCGCGCCCTTCTGCTGCGGCATGTAGTTCAGCTCGCAGAGCGCCGCGTGGCCGGTGCCCGCGTTGTTCCAGGGGTTCGAGGACTCCTGAGCCACATCGGAGAGTCGCTCGAACGCGACGATCTTCCAATCCGGCTGCAGCTCGTGCAGAAGGGTACCCAGGGTGGCGCTCATGATGCCACCACCGATCAAGACGACATCGACGGTTTCGGTCACCACGACAGTCTAGTTCGAGGTCACGGCACGCCTGACCACGCGGACCCGTCTCGTGAGACCGGATCCGCATGGCCGCGATGCGATCAGGCTATGGCGACCAGTCGCTCGGCGAGGATCTCGGCGATCTGCACGGCATTGAGCGCTGCGCCCTTGCGCAGGTTGTCGTTGCTGATGAACAGCACGAGGCCCTTGTTCTCGGGAGCGGACTGGTCGGCACGGATGCGTCCGACGAAGCTCGGGTCCTTGCCCGCAGCCTGCAGAGGCGTCGGCACCTCGTCGAGGACGACACCGGGAGCGGCCGAAAGCACCTCGGCGGCCCGCTGCGGCGTGATGTCGTTCGCGAACTCGACGTTGATCGACAGCGAGTGGCCGGTGAAGACGGGAACGCGCACGCAGGTGCCGGCGACACGGAGGTCGGGCAGCTCGAGGATCTTGCGGCTCTCGTTGCGGAGCTTCTTCTCCTCGTCGGTCTCGTTCTGGCCATCGTCCACCAGGTTGCCTGCGAAGGGGATGACGTCGAAAGCGATCGGGGCGACGTACTTCTCGGGCTCGGGGAAATCGATCGACGAGCCGTCGTGCACGAGCCGCAGGGTGTCGCCCTGGGCGAGGACGCCCTCGACCTGCCCGAGGAGCTCCTGCGCACCGGCGAGACCCGAACCGGAGACGGCCTGGTAGGTCGAGACGATCAGGCGCTCGAGACCCGCTTCGGCGTGCAGCGCCTTCAGAACCGGCATGGCTGCCATGGTCGTGCAGTTCGGGTTGGCGATGATCCCGCGAGGGCGGTCGTCGATCGCGTGCGGGTTGACCTCGCTGACGACCAGCGGGACCTCGGGATCGTTGCGCCAGGCGCTGGAGTTGTCGACGACGACGGCTCCGGCCTCGGCGAAGCGGGGAGCGTAGGCGCGGCTGGCGGTCGCGCCGGCCGAGAAGAGGGCGATGTCGATGCCCCCGGCATCCGCGGTCTCTACGTCTTCGACGACGACCGTGGCGCCGCCGAACTCGATCGCCGTGCCGGCCGATCGCGATGACGAGAACAGGCGCAGCTCGCGGATCGGGAAGGCTCTCTCGGCGAGAATCTCGCGCATCACGGTGCCCACCTGGCCGGTGGCGCCCACGATGGCGACGGAGAGTCCTGAGTCGGAGATGCGGGTCATGATGTTCCTTGGCGTCGTGCAGTACTGCAGGCGAGGCTTCGGGCGCGACGTCGGGATGCGGATGCCGCGCCTGGCGCCGATGTCAGGGTTTCGGTGAGTCTACCGTGCCGCCCGGTGATCGAGCGCCGTCGGGTGGGGCCGGGTGTGGGTCAGCGGCCGGTGAACGATCCGCGGACGAAGTCACGATTCGCGGTTGAAACCGCACGGTACGTCCGCAGATCGTGCAGTCGTCCGCAGATCGTGACGGACCGGCGAGGGTCAGCGGCCGGTGCCGGCGTGGACCGTGGCCTCGGCGTCGCCGTCGAGACCGTAGGCGGTGTGAACGGTGCGGGCCGCCTCGGCGAGGTCGGTGTCGCGGAGCACCACCGAGATGCGGATCTCGGACGTCGAGATCATCTCGATGTTGATGCCGCCGGCGGACAGCGCCTCGAATAGCACCGCCGAGACTCCGGAGTGCGTGCGCATTCCGGCACCCACGACCGAGAGCTTGCCGATCTGATCGTCGTGCACGAGGTTCTGGAAGCCGACCTCGGTCTGCTCCCCCGCGAGCGCCTTGAGCGCTGCCGCCGAATCGGCCTTGGGAACCGTGAACGAGATGTCGGTGCGTCCTGTGGCCGACACGTTCTGCACGATCATGTCGACGTTCGCGCCCGACTTGGCGACGATCTTGAAGATCTCCGCTGCCTTGCCCGGCACGTCTGGCACGCCTGCGACGGTGATCTTGGCCTGGCCGAAATCGGTGGCGACACCGGCGACGATCGGTTCTTCCATGGCTGCTGCTCCCTCGGCTTCGCGAGGGTTCTTCATGCCCTCGCCCAGAACGTATGTGCCCTCGGACGACGAGAACGTCGACCTGGCATGGATCAGGACGCCGTGACGGCGTGCGTACTCGACGGCGCGGATGTAGAGCACCTTGGCGCCGTTCGCGGCGAGCTCGAGCATCTCCTCGCTGCCGATGTGGTCGAGCTTCTGCGCCTTCGGGATGACGCGGGGGTCTGCCGTGAAGATGCCGTCGACGTCGCTGTAGATCTCGCAGACGTCGGCGTCGAGCGCTGCGGCGAGAGCGACGGCCGTCGTGTCCGAGCCACCGCGCCCGAGCGTGGTGATGTCGCGGGTGTCGCGGTTGAAGCCCTGAAAGCCGGCGACGATGACGATCGCGCCCTCGTCGAGCGCTTCGCGCAGACGGATGGGCGTGACGTCGACGATGCGGGCGGCGCCGTGCTGAGAGTCTGTGATCATGCCGGCCTGGCTGCCGGTGAACGATCGCGCCTCGAAGCCCATCGAGTGGATCGCCATGGCCAGAAGCGCCATCGAGATGCGCTCGCCGCTCGAGAGCAGCATGTCGAGTTCGCGCGGCGCGGGGATCGGCGCGACCTCGTTGGCGAGGTCGAGCAGTTCGTCGGTCGTGTCGCCCATCGCACTCACGGCGACGACGACGTCGTGCCCTGCGCGACGCGTGTCGACGATGCGCTTGGCGACGCGCTTGATGCTCTCTGCGTCGGCGACTGAGGAGCCGCCGTACTTCTGCACGATGAGGGCCACGTTCACTCCCTGGGATGTCGGGCGGATCCGCCCACCGCTCATTCTACGATCGGCGCATATGCCCTGCTTCGCATGTGACGGGATAGGTGGCCTGTCAGGGCGCGGGCGGGAGTGGAGCAGGCGTGAGGTCGGGAGCGACGGATGCCGGTGGGCGCAATCGCCCTCCGGTCGCGGCGAACCAGCATCCGACGATGATCAGCGGGAATCCGATGAGCAGACCGGGAGTCAGCGGCTCGGCGAGCACGATCGCTCCGAGGATGATCGCGACAACCGGGTTGACGTAGGTGAACAGCGGCGCTCGCACGGGACCGACCTCGCGGATGAGCGCGAAGAAGGCGAGGAATGCGATGGCCGTGCAGATGACGGCGAGAGCGAGCAGCGCGACGATCGAGGGCAGCGTCGGCATCTGATGCTGGGTCAGAAGACCGATCGGAAGATAGATGATCCCGATCATCAGCAGCGACAGGGTGATCGTGCCGAGCGAGGGTACGTCGTTCAGCTTGCGGGCGACGATGAACGGTGCGATCGCGTAGAGGATGGCGACGAGCAGCACCTCACCGGCGGCGAGCAGACTGACCTCGCCACCGACGAGTCCTGGGCCGGCGACGACGATCGCGACGCCGATGAAACCCACCAGGAGCCCGACGCCCCGCGCGGGGCGAAGGACCCCTCGGTCTCCCCCGCCCAGGGCGATGAGCGCGGCGAACAACGGCACTGTGGCGACGAGCAGACCCGTCATTCCCGAAGGCAGTGTCATCTCGGCATGGCCGAGCAGCACGAAGGGTCCGGCCATCTCTACGAGTCCGAACGCCAGGACCCAGGGCCAGTGCTTCAGCGCCGCACGCAGCGCGCCGCCACGGAGCGCGAAAGGCAGGAGAAGCAGTGCGGCGATGAGCGTGCGCCCCGCGACGATGGCGGGAGGAGAGAGCGACTCGACTGCGATGCTGATGAACAGATACGGGACGCCCCACAGCAGGGCCATCGCTCCGAAGAGCAGCCACCCGCGGCGGGAGAACCCTCCCTGGGCGTTCACCGCACGCGCCGGGTGATCACAGCACCCGCCGACCCTCGAACGCGCGACCGAGTGTGACCTCGTCGGCGTACTCGAGGTCGCCGCCGACCGGGAGCCCGGAGGCGAGACGCGAGACGGTGATCTGCATGGTCGTGAGCAGTCGGCTGAGATAGCTCGCCGTGGCCTCGCCCTCGAGGTTCGGGTTCGTCGCGAGGATGACTTCCTGCACCGTCCCGTCGGCGAGGCGCGTCATGAGCTGGGCGATGCGCAGGTCGTCGGGCCCGATGCCGGCGATGGGACTGATCGCCCCGCCGAGCACGTGGTACAGCCCGCGGAACTCGCGCGTGCGCTCGATGGCAGCCACGTCCTTGGCGTCCTCGACGACGCAGATCAGCTCGGGATTACGACGCGGGTCTCGGCAGATCGTGCAGCGCTCCTGCTCTGCCACGTTGCCGCAGACCTCGCAGAATCGCACGCGGACGCGGATCTCGACGAGCAGCTCCGACAGACGTGCGACGTCGAAAGTCGGCGTCTGCAGGATGTGGAACGCGATGCGCTGCGCGGACTTGGGGCCGATTCCGGGGAGACGGCCGAACTCGTCGATCAGCTCCTGGACGATTCCGTCATACATCAGGAGAACCTCGTCGGGGGCTCGTAGGGCTCTTCGCGCACGAATGTGGCGCCGAGCACCTGGCGGATCACGGCCTCGCCGTAGCGCTGGACTCCCCCTGCGGGGGTGCGCTCGGTGATCACCGGGGCTGCGGCGGCGGATGCCACCTTGCGCACCGGCGCAGCAGGCTGCACCGGTGCGGACTGCGCGGGGGTCGATGACGACGGATGCGCCTGCGCACGGCCGGCGGATGTTCCCGTCTGCGATGTCGGCACCGGCTCGTACGCCGGATCGTACGGCGGCTCGTCGTCGAAGTACGGCGGCTCGTCATCGAGCGGAGGCGGCTGCTCGTCGTCTCCGACCGGACGATCGGCATCAGGCGCGGTCGGGGCTGCGGGAGCGGCCGGGGCTGACGAAGAGGCCGGGGCTGACGAAGAGGCCGGGGCTGACGAAGCCGGAGCAGCGGACGCCGCCGCCTGAACCGCCTGAGACACGGCAGGCACGACAGCCGGAGGTGTTGCGGGGTCGGCGGATGCCGGGATGGAAGCCACCGCCCACTCGGTCACCGGCCCCGCAGAAGCGCTACGTGTCTGAGAGCGCGGTGAGCCCGCTGACGCAGGCTCCGATGCGGCGGCGTCGCCTGTCGGCGCACCGGAAGAGGAGGTCGTCGGCTGGCGAGGCGCCCCGCCCGCCGGCATCGGTGCGGGCCGGTACTTCACCTTGACGCCGACTTCGTGCTCGATCGCCATGCGAAGGTGATCAGACGGGCCTGCGCCCGGGATCGTGCCCTTGAACTTCGCGACGTCGTGCTGGCTCGTGAACCCGAGGGTGAGCACCTCGGAATCGGTGTCGTAGGCGAGCGGCTGAACCGCGGTCGCGAGCAGCCAGGAGGTGCGGCTGAGCCCTTCGAGACGCTTGAGCACCCCGGGCCAGGCGGCGGTGATTCCGTCGAACGTGACCGGACCGGACGGTACTGCGGGCGCCGCCTCCGTCTCCGCGGCCGGCAGCGCGTCGGATGCAGCGGCTTCGGAAGCTGCGGCTGCTTCGGATACCACGGCTCCGGGCGCAGCGGATGCGGGCGCTGCACCCCCGGGCGCCTCGTCCTGAGGCGTCGCAGCAGCAGCCGGCGCAGCGGCAGGTGCCGGCGCAGCGACTGAAGCAGCTGTCGACCCCGTGGCGTGAGCGCGCGGCTCGGACTGGGTGGCAGCCGACGGCGCCTGAACTCGCGCGGGCGCAGCGGCAGACACGGAAGTGGCCACCGGGGCGGCACCCCCGGCCTCTGCTCCAGCGGCCAGAACACGGGCGACCATCAGCTCGAGGTGCAGTCGGGGCGATGTCGCGCCGGACATGTCGTCGAGGGCCGCGCTGACGACGTCGGCCGTGCGCGACAGACGCGCGGAACCGAACGAATCCGCCTGCGTGCGCATGCGGACGAGCTCGTCTTCGGCGACTCCGCGCAGCACCGATGCGGCGCCGTCACCGACTGCCGCGATCACGATGAGGTCACGCAGACGCTCGAGCAGATCGTCGACGAAGCGACGGGGGTCCTGCCCGGTCTGGACGACGCGATCGATCGCGGGGAACGCCGCGGCGGCATCGGCGACAGCCAGCGCGTCGACGATCTCGTCGAGCAGGGTGGCGTGCGTGTAACCGAGCAGCGCCACTGCCCGCTCGTAGGCCACGGTGACGGTCTCGGAACCGGCGGGAGAATCGGAGCCGGCGATCAGCTGGTCGAGCAGCGACAGGGTGTCTCGGGGCGAGCCGCCCCCGGCGCGGACCACGAGGGGCAGCACACCGCGCTCGGCGACCACTCCCTCTTCGGCGCAGAGCTTCTCGACGTACTCGAGCATCGCGGCCGGCGGCACCAGCCGGAACGGGTAGTGGTGCGTGCGCGAGCGGATCGTGCCGAGCACCTTCTCGGGCTCAGTCGTCGCGAAGATGAACTTGACGTGCTCCGGCGGCTCTTCGACGAGCTTGAGCAGCGCGTTGAACCCCTGCGGCGTCACCATGTGAGCCTCGTCGAGGATGAAGATCTTGTAGCGGTCGCGACTGGGGGCGAACGTCGCCCGCTCGCGCAGGTCGCGGGCGTCGTCGACACCGTTGTGGCTGGCAGCGTCGATCTCGACCACGTCGAGGGAACCGCCACCCGCGCGCGACAGCTCGACGCAGCTCGGGCACGTGCCGCAGGGGACGTCGGTGGGACCCTCTGCGCAGTTCAGGCACCGGGCGAGGATGCGGGCAGACGTGGTCTTTCCGCACCCACGGGGTCCGGAGAAGAGGTAGGCGTGGCCGACGCGGTCACCGCGCAACGCGGTCATCAGCGGTTCGGTCACCTGGGACTGCCCGATCATCTCGCCGAACGACTCGGGGCGGTAGCGGCGGTAGAGGGCTGTGGTCACCACAACAGCCTACGGCGTGCCACGGACGTTCAGGCAGGCGCGTCCCGTCGATCACCCTGCGACACGCGCCGCGCCACCGAGATATCGGGGCCGACGCCGTGAATCACGACGAGACGGCCTCGAACACGCCGCCGACCACCTCGACGGCCCCGCCGGTCGCGTCGACCAGGTCTCCGACAGCACCGACGAGATGGACGACTCCACCGACGATCTCGATCACGTCGAAGACGGCTCCGGCGACCTCGATCGCACTGTCCAGGCTCTCCCCCGCCCGCAGCACCTGCGACTCGGTGCGCAGTGCCGCCGTCCACGAGCGCTCGAGCCCAAAGAGCACGGCATAGGGCAGCAGCCGCTCGTTCAGGAGGAAGCGCTGCAGCCGCGCGGACTCAGCCTCGTCGGAGACGTCTGACCGCAGATCCGCGCCGTCGGTCGACTGGAGGAACCGCAGCGGCTCGGCCTCGGCGAGGGCGATGTACTCGCGGATGCCGGCGAGGTGCGCGCGCAGCGGCTGCGCGGACGGAAGGAACCGTCGCCACGGCCGCGGGGCGACCACGATCACCGCGACGGCGACCAAGACACCCGCGATCGGCACGGCGTACACGCCGACGCCCGGTTCGCTCACCGCGAGCGCTGCGAAGAGCAGCAGCAGGCACACGCCGATCACGAGAACGGCCGCCACCCGCAGCAGGAAGGTCGCCCAGCCGCGGCGGCCACGGGCGATCAGCCCTGCGGAGGCGAGCCGTGCCTCGGTCTCGTCGAGCACGCCGCGCACTCGACGGTGCAGCGCCCGGGCATCCGAGCTGAACCGTCGCACCCGACCAGAGGTGTGGTCCGGACCGAACAGTGCCTCGAGGACGCTCAGCTCCTCCGGCGTGAATACTGCGCCGTCGACGACCTCGATGCCGATCGGCGCGCGCTTGCGCGCGCCCCCGGACGGCACGTCCTCGGCATCCACCAGCAGCCGCACCTTGCGACGCACCGTCAGGTCGATCAGTGCTGCGGCGATCGCTCTGCGGTCGGCGTTCAGCAGCAGCGCGTCGTACAGCACCGTGCCACCTGGCGACGGTGCGAACCGCGGTCCGGGCGACGCCACGCGCTGCACCGATCGCACCCGCTCGATGACGGCGAATGCGAGCAGCAGCAGCGCGGGCGCGAGCCCGAACAGCGATGCGGTGATCAGCACCGTCAGTCGATCGGCTCGATCACCGGGATCGCGGTGGTGATGACCGGGACGGATGCCGACAGCCGTGTGCCGTCCTCGCGAAGGGCATCGGCGAACTGACGCAGCGACGGGCGTCCGGCGATCAACGGCCCCTGGTCGGCCAGCGGGACGACGACCTCTTCGTCCGCGGTGGCGACGTAGGCGACGTCGCGGACCGTGAACGGCACGGGGTCGCCCGCGCGCACCTGCACGCGCAGCGCATCCTTCGTCAGAGTGATCTGCATCGCCGATCCCTGCCACTGCAACGGGTACGACAGCGACGGCCAGTCGGCCGGCAGCCGAGGGTCGAAGCTCAGTTCACCCGCGTAGTCGCGCATGCCCCCGAAGCCGCACACGAGCGCGGTCCACACACCGCCGGCGGATGCGACGTGCACGCCGTCGGCCGCGTTGTGGTGCAGATCGTGCAGGTCGACGAACAGCGACTGCTGGAAGTACTGCAGCGCGAGCTCCTGGTATCCGACCTCCGCGGCGAGGATCGACTGCACGACAGCCGACAGCGTCGAGTCGCCCGTCGTCAGCGGGTCGTAGTAGTCGAAGTCGGCCTTCTTCTCCTCGGGCGTGAAGTGGTTGCCCTGCAGGAACAGCGCGAGCACGACATCGGCCTGCTTGAGCACCTGGAAGCGGTAGATCACGAGCGGATGGAAGTGCAGCAGCAGCGGACGCTGCTCCGACGGGGTGTGCGCGAGATCCCAGAGCTCGCGCTCGAGGAACAGTGAGTCCTGCGGATGGATGCCGAGGCTCTCGCTGAACGGGATGAACATCGCATCCGCCGCACGCTCCCACCCCTCGGCCTCGCCTTCGGCGAGTCCGGTGCGCTCGACGACCCTGGCGAACTCCTCGCCGTTGGCCTCCTGCGCCTCCCGGACGACCTTCGCCGCATAGCGCAGGTTGTAGCGGGCCATGACGTTCGTATACAGGTTGTCGTTGACGACGGTCGTGTACTCGTCGGGGCCCGTGACGCCGTGGATGTGGAATGTCTCGATGCCGTCGTCGTCCTTGGTGTCGGCGACGAGGCGCGACGTGCGCCAGAAGCCGAGCGTCGCCCACAGGCGCGCGGTCTCGATCGCGATGTCGATGCCCTCGCGACGCAGGAAGTCGTCGTCGCCGGTGGCGCGCACGTACTTGCCGAGCGCGAAGCTGACGTCGGCGTTGATGTGGTACTGCGCCGTGCCTGCGGCGTAGTACGCCGACGCCTCTTCGCCGTTGATCGTGCGCCAGGGGAACAGAGCACCGGCCTCGTTCAGCTGAGCCGCCCGACGGCGGGCCGCCGGCAGCATGAGCACTCGCGCACGCAGCGCGTTGCGCGCCCACTGCGGCGAGGTGTAGGTGAGGAACGGGAGCACGTAGATCTCGGTGTCCCAGAAGTAGTGGCCGCTGTACCCCGACCCCGAGACGCCCTTCGCCGGCACGCCGGTTCCATCAGCGCGGGCCGATGCCTGAGCAAGCTGCAGCAGGCACCACCGAGTGGCCTGCTGGATGTCGTCGTGCCCGCCGATCTGCACGTCGCTGCGCGCCCAGAACGCCGCGAGCCATTCGGCCTGGCGGTCGAACTGCGCCTGCACGCCCTCGAAGGCGACGCGGTCGAGCGAACGGCGGCAGCGGTCGACGAGCTCCCGAGCGGGCACGCCGCGCGAGGTGTGGTAGCTGACGAGCTTGGTGACCGAGATGGGCACACCGGCCTTGGCCTGCACGCGGAAGACGTTCTTCGAGATGTCCTCTTCGATGAGAGTGCGCGAGGTGTAGTCGTTCTCGGTCTCGATGATGTGGTCGGCGACGACCGCCACCGTCATGCCCGATGCGGCGACCGAATACGACAGCGCGGATCGGAGACCGTCCTGCCAGTGCTCGGCGGGCTCGAGCACGCGCTCGGCGATCTTCTCGGACTTGCGAGGGTCGAACCCGCTCTTCGCCTGGTTGGGCGTGCCCGCGTAGACGCCGGCGCCGTCCTGACGGTTGATCATCTGGCAGCTGACCGTGACAGGGGCGTCGGCGTTCTCGACGACGACCTCGAGACGGAGCACCGCAAGGTGACGCTCCTCGAAGCTGACGATCCGCTCGTCGCGCATGCGCACGCGCTTGCCCGAGGGTGTCTCCCACACGACGACGCGCTCGAGCACTCCGGTGCGCATGTCGAGCGTGCGGCGGTATTCGCGCACGTCGGCCTCGTCGAAGGAGATCGGCTCGTCGTCGACGTAGACGCGCATGACCTTCGCGTCTGGCGCGTTGACGATCGTCTGCCCGACCTCGGCGAAGCCATAGGCCTGCTCCGCATGGCGGATGGGCCACGTCTCGTGCAGTCCGTTGATGAAGGTGCCGTGCTCGTGCGCGCCGCGTCCTTCGATGTGGTTGCCGCGGAGCCCGAGGTAGCCGTTGCCGACGCTGAAGAGCGTCTCCCCCACTCCGTCTTCGGAGTAGCGCGTCTCGATGAGCCGCCAGGGGTCGACGGGGAAGCGGTCGCGGTCGATCATGCGGTCTCCTCGGAGTCGGGGCTGAGGGTGGAATCGGTGGCTGTCGTGGCCTGGTCTGCGAGGAAGACGTCGAGGTCCTCCACGACGACGGTCGCGCCCGCGTCACGCAGGGCATCCGCTCCCGCGCCGCGGTCGACGCCGACGACGGTCGCGAATCCGGCGGCGGCGGCGGACGCCGCGCCCGACGTCGCATCCTCGACGGCGATGCTGTGAGCCGGGTCGACCCCTAGTGCCACGGCGCCGGCATGGAACATGTCGGCGGCAGGCTTGGAGGCGAGGTTCTCACGCTCGGCGACGACGCCGTCGACCACGATGCGGAAGAACGAGCGGATGCCGGCCGCGGCCAGCACCTCTTCGGCGTTCTTGGAGCTCGACACGACGCCGAGCGGCACTCCCGCCGCGGACAGCTTCTCGACGAGCGCGAGCGAGCCGGGGAACGGCGCGATGCCCTCGGCCCGGAGCGACTGGGCGAAGGCGGCGTTCTTGCGATTGCCGATGCCGCAGATCGTCTCGGCCTCCGGCTGATCATCGACAGCGCCCCACGGGATCTCGACGTTGCGGCTGCGCAGCAGGCTCGCTACGCCGTCATAGCGCTTCTTGCCGTCGACATAGTCGAAGTAGTCGGCATCCGAGTACGGAGGGGTAATGCCCCAGCGCTCGAAGACGTCATCGAACACGACCTTCCACGCGCGCATGTGCACCTCGGCGGTCGGGGTGAGCACGCCGTCGAGGTCGAACAGGACCCCTTCGGCGCGGAGCGGATCGGGCAGGGCTTCGGGCACAAAAGCCTCCAGGAGAAGGACGACGGGTTCCGGCACCTCTCCGTGCCACTGTGCAAGCGTAGTGCGGCACGGCATCGCCGGTAACCCCCGAGGACGTATGGATCAGAGCATGCGCGAGGTCTGTCTGGCGATCTCGAGCTCTTCGTTCGTCGGTACGACCAGCACGGTCACCCGCGAGTCGTCGGTGGAGATACGACGGATGCCGCGCTGTCGCGCGTCATTGAGCGCGGGGTCGATCTCGACTCCGGCGAAACCGAGTGTCGCCATGGCCTCTGCGCGGACTGCCGCGGCGTTCTCTCCGACCCCCGCGGTGAACGAGATCACATCGACCCCGCCGAGCTGAGCGATGTATGCACCGGCGTACGCACGCAGACGATGGATGTAGACGTCGAACGCGAGCGTCGCCGCCTCGTCGCCGCTCGCCCGACCGGCGAGGATGTCGCGCATGTCGCTGCGTCCGGCGAGGCCCTTGAGCCCGCTGCGGGAGTTCAGAAGCGCGTCGAGATCGTCGATCGAGTACCCGGCTCGACGCGACAGGTGCACGAGCGCCGCAGGGTCGAGATCGCCCGAACGCGTGCCCATGACGAGTCCCTCGAGCGGGGTGAGCCCCATCGAGGTCTCCACCGAACGTCCGCCGTCGATCGCGGTGACCGACGCGCCGTTGCCGAGATGGAAGACGAGCTGACGGAGTGTGCCGAGGTCGCGTCCGAGGAACGCGGCAGCCGACTCGCTGACGAACTGGTGGCTCGTGCCGTGGAACCCGTAGCGGCGCACGCGATGCCGGGCTGCGAGCTCGGCGTCGATCGCGTAGGTGTACGCCGCGGCGGGAAGCGTCTGGTGGAACGCGGTGTCGAACACCGCGACGTGCGGCACCTCAGAGAACACGGCCTTCGCCGCGAGGATGCCTGCCAGGTTCGCCGGGTTGTGCAGAGGAGCGAGCACCGAGAGCTCCTCGATCTGCTCCTCGACGTTGCGCGTGACGAGCGTCGGCGCATAGAAGCGGGCACCTCCGTGCACGACCCGATGGCCGACGGCGACCGGCGGATGCTGGTCGAGCAGCGGACCGTGCTCGGCGAACTGCTCGAGCATCACGGCGAATGCGGCGTCGTGGTCCGCGAGGGGCTGTTCGGAGTCGTACGAGGCATCGAGCATCGTCACGACGGCAACGGCAGAGGAATCCGGTCGCACCGTGTGCCGGATCGCGCTGACGTCCTGGCCGATCCGCTCGATGAGGCCGGCAGCCAGTTCGTTCTCGTTCTCGATGTCGATCAGGCTGTACTTCAGCGAGGAGGACCCGCTGTTGATGACGAGGATCGCGCTCATCGTCACCGCTCAGGCCTTGACCGGCAGGACCTGGAGCGAGCCCTTGCCCGAGGCGTCGGGCGGAACCACGATCACGTACTGTCCGTCGCCCTGCGCGGGGGCCGCGAGGATGGCCGGGGGCACGCCGGGCGCGAGCGCTGCAGCGCTGACACCCGCGAGCACCTTCTGCTTGAGCGCCGCCGATGCTGCGGCCTTGGTGCCCTTCTTGTCGAGCGTGCCGAGGTAGCCGGCGTAGTGGTGAGCAGCGGCCTCGAACTCGGCATCCGCAACGCTCGGGTGCGAGATGAAGGCGACATCGACCTGGTTGTTCCCGTTCTTGACCTTGAGCCCGGGGAGCAGCTGACGACCGATCCAGCCGCGCTGGCTGTAGCTCTCGTAGAGGCCGGCCCCCGCCTTGCCGCGGGTGGCGAAGTGCACGATCAGCAGGATGATGCCGAGCGGCAGCAGGACGATGGGCCCGTAGACGTAGAAGAAACGCCAGATCTCGCTGCGACCCGATCGGCTGCCGGTGAACTCGATCGCGCCGGCGTCGAAGAAGAAGCGGAACATGAGCGACCACTGCCATCCGCTCGCGGACCCCAGCTGGAACAGGTTCATGCCGATCCCGATGACGCTCAAGACCAGCGAGGTGATCGCGATGCCGAAGATCGTGCTCTTCGGCGAGACAGCCTTGGCGAACCCCTCAGGCGTCGCGAGCTGCTGCTGGATCGAGGTAATCGTCATGCTGGAAAGCATAGGGGGACGCCGTCACTCACCGGTCTGCGCCTGGATGGCGGTGATGGCCACGGTGTTCACGATGTCGTCGACCAGTGCTCCACGAGACAGGTCGTTGATCGGCTTGTTGAGCCCCTGCAGCACCGGTCCGATCGCGACGGCCCCCGCCGATCGCTGCACGGCCTTGTAGGTGTTGTTGCCCGTGTTGAGGTCGGGGAAGACGAAGACGGTCGCCCGCCCTGCCACGGCGGAGTCGGGGAGCTTGGCCTTGGCGACTGCGGCGTCGGCCGCGGCGTCGTACTGGATCGGCCCCTCGACGAGCAGCTCGGGCGCGCGCTCGTGCACGAGCGCGGTGGCGGCACGGACCTTGTCGACGTCAGCGCCGGATCCGGACTCCCCCGTCGAGTACGACAGCATCGCGATGCGCGGCTCGATGCCGAACTGACGGGCGGTGGCGGCCGACGAGATCGCGATGTCGGCCAGCTGCTCGCTGGTCGGGTCGGGGATCACCGCGCAGTCTCCGTAGACGAGCACCCGGTCGGCGAGGGCCATCAGGAACACGCTCGAGACGACGTTGACGCCCGGCTTGGTCTTGATGATCTCGAACGACGGGCGGATCGTGTGCGCCGTGGTGTGCGCGGCGCCCGAGACCATGCCGTCGGCGAGCCCGAGGTGCACCATCATGGTGCCGAAGTACGACACGTCCGTGACCGTGTCGGCCGCCTGCGCGATCGTGATGCCCTTGTGCGCACGCAGTCGCGCGTACTCGGTCGCGAAGCGCTCGACCATCGCAGGATCCGTGGGGCTGATGACCTGCGCGGCGGTGATGTCGACCCCGAGCTCCACGGCACGGGAGCGCACGACGGATTCTTCTCCGAGGATGGTGAGGTCGGCGACCTCCCTCGCGAGCAGGGTCGCGGCGGCACGGAGGATGCGGTCGTCGTCGCCCTCGGGGAGGACGATCCGTCGTCGGTCGGCGCGCGCGCGCTCGATGAGTCCGTACTCGAACATGAGGGGCGTGACCACGCGGGACTCGGCGAGGCCGAGCTGGGTCGTGAGCTCGGTGATGTCGACATGGGTCTGGAAGAGTCCGAGCGCACGGTCGTACCGGCCACGCGACTCGGGTGAGATCCGGCCGCGTGCGCCCATGACGCGCACCGCCGTGTCGTAGGTGCCGAGGTCCGTGGCGATGATCGGCACGGTCGACGTGAAGCCGTCGAGCAGCTGCACGATCGGATCCGGCAGCGGGAACGGACCGTTCAGGATGATGCCGGCGACCCGCGGGAAGGTGCCGGACGCGTCGGCGAGCAGAGTCGCCAGCAGCACCTCGGTGCGGTCGGCGGGGATCACCACGACCGATTCCTCGGTGAGCCGCGGGAGCACGTTCACCATCGACATCCCGGCGACGACGATCGTCAGCGCCTCGCGCGCCAGTCGGTCGGGGTCGCCCTTGATCAGTCGTCCGTCGACGGCCGACAGGATGCCGCTGATCGACGGCGCCACCAGGGTGCGATCCTCCGGGATCGCCCACACGGGCGTGGTCTTCTGCGGGCGCACAGCGGCGACGGCCGCCTCGATGTCGGTGAGCGACTCGGGGTCGGCTCGGTTCACCGCGACCGCGAAGAGCTCGGCGCGCTCGACCTCGAGTTCGGAGAGCGCGAGCGCGGCGATCTGCCCGACGGCCGCGGGGATCCGTGCGGTCGTGGTGCCGAGCTGCTCGGCCTGCCGCTGCTGGTCACGCCCGCTGAGCACGAGCAGGACGGGCGCTGCGAGGTTCGCGGCGATCCGGGCGTTGTAGCCGAGCTCTGCAGGGCTCGCCACATCGGTGTAGTCGCTGCCGATGATCACCACGGCGTCGCACTGGGCCTCGACGGCCTTGTAGCGGGCGACGATGGTCGACAGAGCGCGGTCGGGATCGTCGCGGACGTCGTCGTAGGTCACCCCGATGCAGTCCTCGTAGTCGAGCTGCACGCCGTCGTGCGCGAGCAGCAGCTCGAGCACGTCGTCGCGCTCGGTCACCGAGCGAGCGATCGGGCGGAAGACCCCCACCCGTGGCGTGACGCGCATGAGTGCGTCGAGCACGCCGAGGGCGATGGTGGACTTGCCGGTATGACCTTCGGCCGAGGTGATGTAGATGCTCTTCGCCACAGCTCCACACTAGGCGCAGCTCCTCCTGGCCGCGCCGGGTTGACAGCCATGCGAAATCTCGTCAGCAGGGCGTCGAGAGTGCGTCGACGACCGCGGTGGCATCCGCCGAGTAGCGCGTGTAGTACGTCGGATCGAGATTGATCTGCACCCGGTGGATCGCGAGCGACGGCTCCAACGACGGCCAGTCGGGCACGCGCGCGAGCCGCTCGTAGAACAGCGTCGCGGCGGTCGCCGGGTCCATCCGCTGCTCCGCCGTCCCCCACCATTCCTGCTGCTGGAATAGTCCGATGCTGGTCGTGCGGCTGCCGTCAGGGTTCGTGAACCCGCTCGTCTCCCAGTCCCCGTAGTCGATGTTGTGCAGACTGCTCTCGCCCATCGCGGTCATCACCCCGAGGATCTGACCGTCGCGCCCGAACCCGAGCGCGGTGGCGGTCTGCATGATGGTCGCGGCGTTCTCGAGCTGCTCCCCCTGCCAGCCCTCGACGCCGGCCTCGGGGAACGTGGCCGGGTCGGTGATGCAGACGGCCAACGGCCTCTCGTGGGCGAGCCCGAGCGGGATGAGCACTGCGGCGAGCGCGACGACGATCACCGCCACGGCTGACCAGCCGATGCGCCGCAGGACCTTCAGACGCCGCAGCCGGCGCTGGGCACGCCGACGAGGTGACAGCCGTCGTGTGCGCGAGCGCGGACGACGGGTCGGGCGCCTGCGCGTGCGCGATGTCGCGCGCCGCGAGCTCGTGGTGACGCTCATGTGCGCCGGGTTCTGCCTCTGCCGAGGAACGCCGCCAGGCCGCCGCCGATCGCGCCGAACAGGTGGGCCTGCCAGGAGATCCCCTCGCGCACGCCGACGACGCCCGCCAGCATGGATCCGCCGTACAGCGCGATGACGATGAGAGCGATGACGGCGTAGAGCACGCGGTGGGCGACCCGACCGGGGGCGAACACACGCATCACGGTGTAGCCGAAGTACCCGAAGACGAGACCGGAAGCGCCGACCGTGAGCGTGCCCGGCGCGTTGACCAGCCACGTCCCGACCCCGCCGATCACGGCGGCCATCGCGGTCACGGCCCAGAATCGCCGGGCTCCTTCGACAGCGACCAGGCATCCGAGCACGAGCAGCGGCACGGTGTTGCCGATCAGATGCGCCCAGTCGGCGTGCAGCAGGGGTCCGACCAGGATGCCGGCGAGGCCCTCGACATCCCACGAGCGCACTCCGAAGCCGGTGAACGAACCGGGGAGGATCGCATCGGCGAGTTGGACGACCCACATGAGGGCCACGAGGAGGACGGGAGACGCGAACCGGCCGAGAGCGCTCGAGCGCGGAGAGTCGGCGGTGCTGATCACGTCTGGTCTTGTCACGTCACGATCCTGACAGGACTGCCCCGGAGGACGCTGACAAAAAGAAAGTGACCCTCCGCGCACCCAGCAGAGCCCGGTTACCCTTGCTGCGTTTCCGCCCTGGGGGAATTGGCCTGGATGCCGCCACGCGGAGAGCCGTCGACAAGTCTAGCCGATGTCTGCACGTGCTCTTTGACAGACTGGGCAGGTCATGGATCCCGCCACCGCCTCTCCCCTCTCGACGTGGCGTTTCTCCGGCACGCTGCGCACCTATCAGGCCGAGGTCCTCGATCGGCTCGCCCCCGGCGGCGATGGCCCGCTGCACATCGTGGCGCCTCCTGGCTCGGGCAAGACCCTGCTCGGGCTGCTGCTCGCCGCGCGCGAGGGCCATCGCACGCTCGTGCTGTCGCCGACCGTGACCATCCGTCAGCAGTGGCTGCGCACCGCGGCAGAGCTGGCGACCGACGGGGCGGCCGTCTCGGACGACCCCGAGCGTCTCGGGGATCTGACGGTGCTCACCTACCAGCTGCTGAGCGTGACCGGAGACGGATCCCCCTTCGACGACCTCGCCCGTGCGGTGTGGACGGAAGAACTCGTCGCGAGCGGTCGCACCGAGGCGGATGCCGCGACCTGGCTCGCCGAGCTCGCGGTCGACAACCCCGGGCGCCACCGTTCCGGCATCCGCAGTCGCGCGACCCGACTGCGTTCGCGATTCACGCGTCAACGCCCCTCCGAACTGGCCCGGGTGCTGCACCCGAACGCGATCGCCCTCATCGATCGGCTCGTCGAGGCGGGTGTGCGCACCGTCGTCCTCGACGAATGCCATCATCTGCTCGATCATTGGGCGATCGTCGTGGCCTACCTCGCCGGACGCATCCGCGAGAGCGGCGCCGAGCCGAAGCTCATCGGCCTCACCGCGACCCTGCCCTCGCCCGACGACGAGACCGAGTTCGAGAACTACAGTCACCTGCTCGGCGAGGTCGATTACGAGGTGCCGACACCCGCGGTCGTGAAGGAGGGGCATCTTGCCCCGTATCGCGACCACGTGCTGTTCACCGAGCCCACCCCCGCAGAGGCCTCCTTCATCCGACGGCACGAGTCCCTGCTGCATGACCTGATCAGGCAGGTGCTGTCGACGCCGGATGCCCTGTCGTATCTCGAGGAGCATCTGCAGCCCTCGGACCCGCCCGGCAGTGCAGAGACGACGACCGCGACCGAGACTCCGCTCGCGCGCGTCGACCGGGCCTTCTCGACGGACTTCGCCCTCGCCCGATCGTGCGCCCTCGTGCTGCGCGAGGTCGCACCGCAGCATCCGCTCGTCGCCGCGATCCCGCCCGTGCTGCTCGATCGCTGCACGACTGACGACCTGCTCACGGTGCTGTCGCGGTTCGCCCAGACGAGGCTGCTCGCCGACCCCGCGGCCTCGCGCCAGTGGGACTACGTGCGGCGGTCTCTCGCTGACTTCGGCTACGCGCTGACCGACCGGGGCATCCGACGCGGTCGCAACCCGATCGAGACCACGCTGGCGTTCTCGGCCGCCAAGGATCACGCGGCCGTCGAGATCCTGCACCGAGAACTCGCGAGCACTGACGGCGACCGGATCCGTGCGGTCGTCGTGACCGATTTCGTCGAGCACGGCAACCACCGGGGACTCGCCGGGGCCGCACCGGCAGGGGCACTGCGGACGTTCGACCTCCTCGCGGTCGATCCGGTCACGGCGCGACTGCGTCCGGTCCTGCTCACCTCGCAGCACCTGCGGGTCCGCGCCGAGGATGCGGACGACATAGCCGCCGCGCTGGGCGACCTGCTCGGCGAGCCCGTCGGCGTTGCAGACGGCATCGGCCCCGTGCGCGATCTGCGGGTGCGCTCGGCCGGGAGCGGACGGGTGGTCGGTGCCGTGTCGGAGCTGATCCGCCGAGGGCATGTCCGTCTGCTGATCGGCACCCGAGGGCTGCTCGGCGAAGGATGGGACTGCCCCTCGGTCAACACCCTCGTGGACCTCACCACCGTGGCCACGTCGTCGGGCACCCAGCAGCTGCGAGGCCGCACGCTGCGACTCGATCCCGCGTGGCCCGAGAAGGTCGCTCACAACTGGTCTGTGGTGTGCCTGATCCCGTCGCACGTCGACCTCGACGACGGTTCGGAGTCCGGTCGGCTCCGCCGTCGGCATTCCCATCTGTGGGGTCTGAGCGCTGAAGGCGACGGCCGGATCGTCAGCGGTCTCGGGCATGCGCTCTCCCCGTCCGCCATCGAGGCGTGGAAGCGGGTGCTCGACAAGGATCCCTCGACATCGACCGGGGATATCGACGCCGTCCTGCGCGAGAACTCGCCCTCTCGCAGCCGGACCAGGGAGGAATGGCGGATCGGCGATGCCTATCGCCCGCAGCAGCGCGAGACGATCGCGCTCCGCCGGACCTCACGCGCGCCGCTGCTGCGCGCCGGCCAGACGGCGAGCGCCGGTGCTGTCGCCGGATTCGTCACCGGCACCGCGGCGGTGGGCGCCTTCGTCGCCGTACTCGCCGTCTCGGGGGTCTCCCTCGCTCCCGTTCTCGCGGTGGCGCTCGCACTCGGCGGCGGCGCGGTGGCGGCGACGGCATCCGCTGTGCGCATGCTCGTCCGCTCGCTGCGCGATCGCGCGCGGCCGGCCGAGATCTATCGGGCGGCTGCGGTCGCCGTCGCCCGCACGATGCATGAGGCAGGCCGCATCGGACCGATCGACGAGTCCGCGATCACCGCACGCCCTGACGAGAGCGACCCCACGCGGATCCGCATCGAGCTGGGCGGCACTGCCCCCGACGCCCGCGCGATCGCGGATGCCGTCGAGGAGCTCTTCGCACCCGCGCGCACTCCCCGCTTCCTGCTGCGCATCGACGCGGCCGGCCTGCCGAGGATCCGCGCGATCGAGCGTCTCGCCGACCGTCTCTCGCCCGGACGCACGCTTCTGGCAGTGCCTCGCCTGATCGCTCGGCGGCGCGGAGACGCCGAGCGCTTCCGCGATCACTGGCAGGCTCTGATCGGCACGTGCTCGCTTCACGAGCTGAACGGGGTGCGGGGGCTCGCCCTGCTACGTGTCGCCCGCAGCGTGGACAGCCGGGTGGACACCGCGGAGCCGCGAGCGCGCGTCTGGGGCTGACCCGCCGACGCTTCCCCAGTGCGCGCCGCGGATGGCCCGGTTCCCACCCCTTCCCGAGACAGCCGGGTTACGATCGGTTCACGCGCACCGCAGCGCCCACGCGAGAGGGAACGCATGCCAGAGAATCCGCCCCTGATCCCGGCCGTCGTCGACGCCGAGCAGTTCGCCGCGCAGACGTCGGCCATCGTCGAGTCCGTGGGCCGGGTGATCGACGGCAAGCCTGATGCCGTGCGGAGCGCGCTCGTCTGTCTGCTCGCCGAAGGGCATCTGCTGATCGAAGACGTGCCGGGCGTGGGCAAGACCATGCTGGCCCGCGCTCTCGCCGCGAGCGTCGACGCGACGGTCCGCCGCATTCAGTTCACCCCCGATCTCCTTCCGGGAGACGTGACCGGTGTGAGCGTCTACAACCCCGTCGACCGCGAATTCGAGTTCAAGCGCGGAGCCGTGTTCGCGCACATCGTGATCGCCGACGAGATCAACCGATCGTCCCCGAAGACGCAGTCAGCGCTGCTCGAGGCCATGGAAGAGGGGCAGGTCACGGTCGACGGGTCGACCCACATGCTTCCCGACCCCTTCCTCGTCGTGGCCACCCAGAACCCCCTCGAGATGGAGGGCACCTACGCGTTGCCCGAGGCCCAGCGGGACCGCTTCATGATGCGCATCTCGATGGGATACCCGGATGCCGCGGCCGAGGCCCTCATGCTGCGCCAGCGCGACACGGTCAATCCGCTCGCCGCCGTGCGCGCCGTCGCCGACGCGGCATCGATCTCGGGGCTGATCGCCTGGGCCCGTTCGGTGCATGTCGCACCCGCTCTCGAGGAGTACACGGTGGCGCTCGCCCATGCGACACGCGCCGACCCCAATCTGCACCTGGGCGCGAGCCCGCGCGCGACGCTCCAGCTGATCAGGGCCGCCAAGGTGTGGGCGGCCCTCGACGGCCGCGACTTCGTGATCCCCGACGACGTGACCGCCCTGATCATCCCCGTGTTCGCGCACCGGCTGCTTCCGGCTCGCGGAGCGCACCGAGCCGGCGCGCAGCCCGTCGAGGCCGCGCTGCGGCAGATCGTCGAGCGCGTGCGGGTTCCCGTCACCGCGCGGTCCTGACCCGCTTCCGCTCGCCATGCGCCGTCGTCGAACCCTCACCCTCCGCGGCACGGGTGCGCTCATCGCAGGGCTCGGGTGCCTGATCGCGGCGAACATGCTCGGCACCGCGATCCTGCTCTACATCGGCGTGCTCCTGCTCGCCCTGACCGCGCTGTCGGTGCTCGCGGTGCGGCTGCCGAGGCGCTCGGGCTCGGTCGCACGGCAGGTCTCGACCGATCTGCTGACGGTCTCAGAGACGTCTCGTGTCACCCTGCGCTTCACGGTGCGGGCCCTGCGCGTTCCTCGTGGCCTCTGGCGTGACGTGCTCCCCGACGCGGTGGCCGGTGACTCGGCGGGCGAGTACCCGTCCGAGACCGGCCAGCTCACCTATCTGATCACGGGGGTGCGGCGGGGCGTCTGGCCGATCGGGCCGCTGGTGCTCCGCACCGTCGATCCGTTCGGTCTCGCGCAGCGCGAACAGGAGTTCGGCGAGACCCGCACCGTGACGGTCGTGCCCGAGGTGTTCACGCTCGCGCCGCTCACGGTGAAGGTGGGGGCGGCCGGAGGCACGGCGCACACGTCGTCGAGCCGTCTGGGCCAGGGCAGCGACAACCTCTCACCGCGCCGCTACATCTCGGGCGACTCCATGCGCCGCATCCACTGGCGGGCGACCGCGCACCGGGGGCAGCTGATGGTGCGCCAGGAAGAGGAGGAGTCGAGTCCGGACGCCCTCGTCGTCTTCGACCGGAGCTCCGCGCGCTGGGCCCGCCCAGGCGACGAGTCGGATCCCGCGTTCGAGCGGGCCGTGTCGATGTGCGCCTCCGTCGCGGTGCATCTCGTGCAGGAGGGGTATGGCGTCGACGTGATCGACAGCGCGGGGACGCTTCTGGGCACACTCCGCGGCCACGAAGACGACCGCGACGGTCTGCTCGTCGCACTCGCCCTCGTCGCCCCTCGTGGCGAGGCCCGCGACGTCGCCGCTCTGGTCGGCGGCGCTCCCCCCGGCCCGCTCATCTACATCACCGGTGAGATCGATGAAGAGGATGCCGCGCTGCTTCGTCCCTCCGGCGCGGCCGCGCCGATGCTGTTCGCGACCGCGCCGCACCCCGGGGCGATGCAGGCGGCGGAGCAGCACGGCTGGCGCGTCGCGACCCTCGGGGAGGACGTGACCGAGTCCTGGGAGGATGTCCTTCCCGACCGCATCGGGCTCGGGCCCGCCGAGCGCCGCGGAGCAGCCGATGTCGCGGGCTGACCGTCAGGCCCAGCGGGCGTCGCGGCTCTCCTGGCATCGCGAGCACGAGCTGCCCGCCGGCACCGTCCTGCCGTCGGTGCTGGCCGCAGGCGCAGGGCTCGTCGCGATGTGGCCCTACGCCTCGGTCATCGAACCGGGCACGTGGTCGTTCGCGGTGCTGATCGTGATCGTGGTCACCGCGCTCACCGGCATGACGATGCGCACGGCGATGCGCCGTCGCGCGGCCTTGGCTCGGGACCTCGCCACCATCGGCGTGCAGATCCTCGTCGCGATCGGCACCGTGGTGCTGCTGGTGGCGGGAGACACCGCCGTCTTCGGGGTGATCCCCACCGATGCGACCATCTTCACCTTCCAGGCTCTGGCGGCCTCCGCCTGGGAGGAGGTCATGTTCGGGTCCGCGCCGATCGCCGCGTCGCCGGGCCTCGAGGCGATGATGGGCATCGGATTCGCGGTGGTGGCGATCCTGCTCGACCAGCTCGTCGCTCAGCGCGGCGCGATCCTCGCGAGCCTGCTGACCGCCGTCGTGGGGTCGGTGCCGATGATCGTCACGCTCGGCGATGTGAACGTCGTGTGGTTCGTCATGCTCGGCATCCTGATCATCGTCCTGCTGAGGTACACCGCGGCCCAGAACCCGGAATCGCCTCGGCGCACGTCCACAGCGGTCGCGGCGGGAGTCGGTGTCGCCGCTCTCGCGGTCACCGTCATCGTCGCGCCCGTCCTGCCGGTGTCGGCCAGTCTCGCCGGCACTGGCGTGGGCGTCACGGTCGATGCATCACTGCGGCTCGGCGACGACCTTCGCCAGCCGAACCCCGTCGAGGTCCTCACGATGGCGACGACCGCCGACACGGCGCCGTACCTTCGGCTCACGACCCTGTCGGAGTTCGACGGCCGCGTGTGGGAACCGGATCGCGGCGACCTGCAGTCCCTGAGCGACGGCTTCGGCCCGGACGAGTGGGGCGAAGACATCGAGACGACTGACCAGAACACCTCGATCCGCGTGATCCGGATGTCGAGCTCCTGGCTGCCGGTGCCCTACCCCGCGACCAGCGTGCAGGGCATCACAGCGGGCTGGCGCGTGAGCACGGACAACCGCACCATCACCTCTCGGACCGCGGATGCCGTCGGCAACGATTACACCGTCCGCTCGATCGAGGTGCAGCCCACACTCGAGCAGATCCGTGCGATCCCGGCCGCCGAGCCGATCGTCGATCCCGAGGCGGAGCCCGTGGAGCTGCCCGCGGTGATCGCTGAGACGGCCGCGGAGGTCACCGCGGATGCGACCAACGACTACGACCGGCTGATCGACCTGCAGTCGTGGTTCCGCAGTCAGTTCGCGTACTCGCTCGACACCCCGGTCGACGAGGGCTTCGACGGCACCGGAGTCGATGCGGTGGCGCAGTTCCTCGAGGTGCGCTCGGGATACTGCATCCACTTCGCGGGCGCGTTCGCGCTCATGGCCGAGAGCCTCGACATGGAGGTGCGCATCGTCGTCGGCTACCTGCCCGGCGTGCGCACCGACAACACCCGTGGCGATGAGGCCGTGTACTCCGTCTCGAGCGATCAGCTGCACTCGTGGCCTGAGGTGCTCTTCCCCGGGGTCGGCTGGGTGCCGTTCGAGCCGACCGCCTCTCTCGGCGTGCCGACCGCGTTCACCGCCGGGTCGACCACTGGTGGCGGATCCGGCGGTTCGACGCCGACGGCTCCCTCCGCCGCCCCCAGTGCGGAGCAGAGCTCTGGGCCGGTCATCGAGCGGGAGGACGCGGGCGACAACGCGGGCGCGAACGGCGAGCTGCGGCGTCTCGACCCGACGCCCGTCATGCTCACGACGCTCGGCGTGCTGGCGGCGCTGCTGCTCCCCGCGCTGATTCGCCTGGCGGTCCGCGTCGCGCGGCGTGGTCGGGCCAAGAGCGGTGACGCGGCATCGGCCTGGATCGAGCTGCGGGCGACCATGCAGGATCTGCGTCTCCCCCTCTCGGATGCGGAGACGCCGCGCATGCGCGGCGTCGATCTCGTCCGGGACAACGGCGTGGATGCCGACGCGATGCGCGCCCTCGTCGACGCCGTCGAGCTATCGAGCTACGCGCGACCGTCGGCTGAGCGATCCGGCGATCTCGATGTGGCGCTGGGCGAGGTGATCGTCCGGCTGCGGCAAAGCGTCGACCGTCGGACTCGCGTGCTGGCGTTCCTGCTGCCGCGGTCGCTTTTCACGAGTCGCAGAGTCGACGTGGCACTGCTCGCCTGAGCCGGCAGGCCGTGTGATCGGTCAGGCCGCGTGCTGTTCGCAGCGCACGGCGTCGCAGGACTCGCACACCACGAACTGCGTGCGGCAGGAGGGGTCGGGGCAGTTCGCCGTGCGCTTGGTCGCGGTGCCGCATCCGACGCACTCGCCGATCACGGCGGCGTGATCGGAGAAGTCGACGGATCCGCGCTTGTCGAACACGTAGAGCGATCCCTCCCAGAGGCCGTCGTCGCCGTACTGCTCGCCGTAGCGCACGATGCCTCCCTCTAGCTGATAGACCTCACCGAACCCGCGCGACGTCATCAGACTCGAGAGGACCTCGCAGCGGATGCCGCCGGTGCAATACGTCACCACGGGCTTGCCCTTGAGATCGTCGTATTCGCCGGAGTCGAGCAGCTGGACGAAGTCTCGCGTGGTCTCGGTGTCTGGCACGACGGCCCCGCGGAAGCGACCGATCTGCGCCTCGAGCGCATTGCGTCCGTCGAAGAACACGACGTCGTCACCACGCTCGCCCATGAGCTCGTGCAGCTGCTCGGGTGTGAGTCGCGTGCCTCCGCCGATGACGCCCTGCTCGTCGACGCGCAGCTCGCCCGGCGCCCCGAACGAGACGATCTCGTCGCGCACCTTGACGCTCAGCTTCGGGAAGTCGATGCTGCGACCGTCGACGTCGACCCCGCTGCCCTCGCTCCACTTGATGTCGGCGTTCTTGAACGGCGCGTACGACCGGAAGGATCGTGCCCACTTCTTGAGGGCGAGAAGGTCACCGCCGAGTGTGCCGTTGACTCCGTCCTTCGAGATCAGAAGCCGACCCCGGAGTCCGAGGGCCTCGCCGAGGTCACGCTGCCACACCCGGATCGCCTCAGGGTCGGCGAGCGGGGTGAACACATAGAACAGAACGATCTTGGGGGTTGCCACCTGGAGATTTTACGTCGACCTGACGGGACTCCTCCGCCGGAGAGGCATCCTCGTGCCGAGAAGTCGACCGACCTGGCGATGCACGGCAGGCACGAGCCCGACGTGCTCCCCCGCGTCAGCTCTCGTCAGCAGCTTCGTCATGACGTACAGCTGCGAGACGATGCCGCCCTCGGTCTCGAGGTCGCGCCGGAAGCGCCGCGCGATCTGATCGGCCACATGCGGCACGGCCAGCGAGTGCCCCAGCAGGAAGGCCGCGTCATACCCCTGCGGCGCAAGACCCCAGGACTCCCAGTCAGCGATACCGAAGGGCTCTCGGTGCAGATTGTTCCAGTGCAGGTCGCCGTGGCTCGGCACCCAGTCGTCCTGATCGACGGGGAGGTCGATGCCGAAGAACACGGTGATCCGGCGACGGACGATCTCGGGGTCGAGCATGGTGCGATCCGTCGATACCGCCGCCAGCGCATCGAAGTTGCGCTCGAGGTCGACCCACCAGGACTCATCCAGCCCCGGAGTCCGCGCGAGGACGGAGGTCGGGGCGCACGCACGGCCCGGCAGCAGGCTCATGAGCTCGGCCCGATACACCAGCGGCCCCTCTTCCCACGCGCGCACGTCGAGCAGCCGGGGCTTCTCGACACCGGTGATCATCGCCGCATCCTGATTGCCCGTCCACCAGTCGTTGCGCGCCCACTGTCTGCGAGACCACACCACCCGCAGCCACTGCCTTGTACCGGCGCGCTCGACCATCGAGCCGATCGATCTATCGCGCCATCCGAAGCGCGCCCGCCCTATCGCGTCGAGTCCGAGATCTGCGAGCGCTCGCGAGTATGCCAATCGCAGTGCGGTGCGCACTGCGGTGGTGGTCGATGCTGCAGTGTCGGCTGACGTCATGGAGGTCCTTTCGCGACGATGTGCATCGACCGACCGACGGTCGATTTCACAGGGCATGGTTAGAACAGTGCGTCGCCCGTTTCGCATGACTTCGTACTGTCTTCATTCGAGGTTAGATAGCGCGCGTCGACCACACAAGGCCGCAACGGATCGCATTCCGGTGCGACGGTATCCCCCTGGCGGCGACGGCGCCTCGGGCTGGTCGTGGGCGGTCCGCGCGATCGGATAGACTGTTCAGGTTGTTCCTTGGTGACGTGTCCGAGCGGCCGAAGGAGCACGCTTGGAAAGCGTGTGTTGTGCAAGCAACCGCGGGTTCGAATCCCGCCGTCACCGCCAAAAAAGCTAGAGGGTCTCCGCGCCAGCGGGGGCCCTCTAGCTTTTTTGTCGAGCGCCTGGGGATTCGGGGAGGAGCGAGCGAAGCGAGCACTGGAGTCCCGCCGTCACCTCGGGTGGGTCGCGGTGGGCACGCCGGCAGCGATCCTGCCACCCGAACGGCATGAGGAGATCTGGGCGATCCAGCGGGATCTCGACTTCGTGGGCACGGTCTACGGCGTCGGACCGGAGACGTCGATGAGAGATCTCATGCGGCAGCAGTCCGACCACTACGGCGCACACGCCGAGGATCGCGCGATCGACAGCTGAGGCACCGACTCGCGCCGATCAGGCGAACCGCACTCCGTAGCTCTGCCCGCCCGGCTCAGCCGGCAACGGCGTCATGCCGAGGCGCTCGTAGAAGGCGGCCGCTCCCGTGTTCTTCGGATCCATGCCCAGGTGCAGTCCGCGCACTCCGCGGCGGCTGAGCTCGGCGAACAGCGTCTCGATGAGCGCGCGTCCGAGTCCCTGCCCCTGCGTCTCGGGCAGCAGATCGATGTGCAGGTGCGCTGGATACTCCGCGGCATTGGCGTTCCGCCCCGGCGCCTGGCTGTACCCGTGCTCGATCATCCGCTCTTCACGGGTCGTGGGCTCGGCCACCCGCGGATACCGCTCCTGCAGCGTCGGCCACCACTCGTCACGGAACCAGGTGGCGAAGGCATCGGTATCGTCGGTCGCGACGAGGTAGCCGATCACGCGCTCGTCGTCGGTCTCGACCACCCACGCGAGATCCGGATGCCGTTCGGCGTAGGGCACCGCGAAGAGGTCGCCCCAGAGGGAATCGTCCGAGAAGACGCCGGTCGCGTCAGCGCCGGCATCCGCCGTCCTCGTACACACCTCGTACAGAGCTGCGCGGTCGGACGGACGATACGGACGGATGCGGGACACGACGGCTCCTCGGTGAGATGGGGTGTCCCGTCAGCCTATCGGCGCGGGCACCGCAGCCCGGCGCGAGGCCGATTGCACCCATGGCAGCATCACGGAGCCCAGCACCAGCACCACGCCGGCTCCGACGAGAGCACCACCCAGGGTGTCGGTGGCCCAGTGCACAGAGAGCAGCGTGCGCGAGAGAGCCATCGCGACCACCCACAGGATTCCGAGGATCGCGGTCCACACCCGCGGAAAGACGAGCCACAGTACGACCGCGATGGTCGCCGCATTGGCCGTGTGCCCCGAGGGGAAGGACCCGTAGTCGCTCACGACGATCATGTCCTCCGGTCGCGCACGCCCGAAGAGCTGCTTGAGCAGCTGCACCGCTCCGGCGCTGGCGAGGAATGCGGCGGCGGCGAACACGGCGGCCCGCCATCGCCGAGCGATCAGCAGAGCGATGATCAGGAGCAGCGGCACGACGAGGATGGCGACCCACCCGCCGCCGATGTCGTTGAGGATCAGCGCGAACGACAGCATCCAGTCGGCGCGGTGCGTGCTGATCGTCTCGTTCCACCAGGTGTCGAACCCCGGAGGCTCGGTGTAACCGAACACGATCGCCGCCCCGAGGAGCGTCGCCGCGACGAGCATCCCTATTCCCCACCACAGCAGCGTTCGTCGTCTCATCGAACCATTCTGCCGGTCGGATGCTGAATATCAGGGAGCGAGCATGCCGACAGTCCGGGGGCGCACGATCAACCACAGCGACAGGACGCCGATCGCCGCGCATCCGACCATCACCGACGCCATGGTCGTCGCGGTGATTCCGGCGCCCTGGGACACCCAGCCGACGACCGGCGAGATCAGTCCCGCGACGCCGAAGTTCGTGGCTCCGATCACGGACGCCGCAGTGCCTGCCGCCTTGCCGTGCCTGTCGAGTGCGAGCACCTGCACGTTCGGGAACGTGAAACCGCACGCCGTCATGAAGACGAACAGCGGGATCACCGTGCCCCAGAGACCGAGACCCAGCTGGTCGGTGACGATGATCGCCGCCCCTGCGAGCAGCAGCACTGCGGTCGAGTAGGCCATGACCCACTGAGGACCGAAGCGCGCCGCGAGGCGCGACGCCGTCTGCACGCCCGCGACGACGCCCAGCGAGTTCACGGCGAACAGGAGGCCGTACTGCTGCGCATCGAGTCCGTGCGTCTGCTGGAACAGGAACGGCGACGCGGAGAGATAGGAGAACAGACCCGAGAACGTCATGCCGCCGATGATCAGCACGCCGATGAAGACCCGGTCGGAGAACACCGAGCGGTAGCGCTGCAGGACGGTCGCGCCGCCCCTCTCCTGTCGGCGGGCGATGGGGAGCGTCTCGGGGATGAAGACGATGGCCGACACGAGCATCACCACGCCGTAGAGCGCGAGCACCACGAAGATCCCGCGCCAGGGCATCAGCGTGAGCAGCCACGAGCCGATCAGCGGCGCGATGACCGGCGCCACGCCCGACACGAGGGCGAGGCGCGACAGCATCACGACCAGGCGGCGTCCGCCGAACAGGTCGCGCACGATCGCCATCGCGACGACGCCACCGGCGGCGGCGCCGACGCCCATGAGCACGCGAGCACCGCTGAGCAGCGGCAGCGTCGGAGCATAGGCGGCCGCGGCACTGGCCAGCACGTGCAGCGCTGTCACGGCGATCAGGGGGATGCGGCGTCCGACCTTGTCGCTGAGCGGCCCCACCACGAGCTGCCCGAGCGCGAAGCCGATCATCGTGCCGGTCAGGGTGAGCTGGATCGCCGCGGCCGTGGTCTCGAAGTCCTGCTCGAGCACGGGGAACGCGGGCAGGTAGAGGTCGATCGTGAACGGTCCGAGTGCGGTGAGCGCACCGAGCAGCACGATGTACAGCGCGCGGCGGCCGTTCGAGATCGAGTCGCCGGGGTGCAGCATGATCGGCGCCGTGGCCGGGTTAGATCCGAGGGTGCGGATCGCACCCGTGGACGACGGGATGCGGATGCTGCCGGTGGCCGTCCGCTCGGTGGCGGCGGTCGTCGGGATGGAGTCAGTGCGTGGAGCGTCGGGCACGACGGTCCTTCCGGAATTCGAGGGGATGAGGTCGAGTCGCGAGAGCGGTCGAATCGTCGATGAGTCTCGAAACGATTCGATCCGGGCGAAGTCTCCATGCTACAGCGCACCGGACCACCGACGCAGCCCGGGCCCACCGGCCCGCAGAGTCAGCTGAGCCGCGCGAGCCCCTGCTCGAGATCGGCGATCAGGTCGTCGACGCCCTCGATGCCCACCGACAGGCGCACGACGTTCTCGGGCACGGCGAGCGCAGTGCCGCGCACCGACGCATGGGTCATGTCCGGCGGATATCCGATGAGCGACTCGACCCCGCCGAGCGACTCGGCGAGCTGGAACAACTCGGTCGACTCGGCGAAGGCCTTCGCCGCGCTCGCGCCCGCGGAGAGACCGAGCGAGAGCATCCCGCCGAATCCGCTCATCTGGCGAGCAGCGATGTCGTGGCCAGGGTGCGAGGCGAGACCCGGGTAGTAGACGGTCGCGAACTCGGGGCGGGCGGCCGCCCATTCGGCGATCGCCTGCGCGTTCTCGGAGTGCTGACGCACCCGCACGGCGAGCGTCTTGATGCCACGCGTCGTGAGCCATGCATCGAGCGGAGCCGACACCGCACCGACAGCGAACTGCTGGAACTTGATCTGCTCGTAGAAGCGGTCGTCGCCGAAGACCACAGCGCCGCCGAGCACATCCGAGTGCCCGCCGAGGTACTTCGTGGTGGAGTGCACGACGAGGTCGGCGCCGAGCGAGAGCGGCTGCTGCAGCGCGGGAGACGCGAAGGTGTTGTCGACGACCGCGATGGCTCCGGCGGCGTGCGCGATCTCGGCGATGAGCGCGATGTCGACGATCTTCAGCAGCGGATTGCTGGGCGTCTCGACCCAGATGATCTTCGTCTCGGGGCGGATCGCCGCACGCAGGGCGTCGACATCCGACAGCTCGACCGTCGTGGTCTCGATGCCCCAGGGCGCGAGTACCTTGGTGAGCAGACGGTAGGTGCCGCCGTAGACGTCGTTGCCGAGCACGATGTGGTCGCCCGGCTTCAGGATGCCGCGCAGCAGCGCGTCTTCCGCGGCGAGTCCAGAGGCGAAGGACAGAGCGTTCACGCCACCCTCGAGAGCGGCGAGCTGCGTCTCGAGCGACGAGCGCGTCGGGTTGCCCGCACGGTTGTACTCGTACCCGTCACGGAATCCGCCGATGCCGTCCTGCACATGCGTGGACGCCTGATAGATCGGCGGGATGATCGACCCCGTGGTCGGGTCAGGCGCCTGACCTGCGTGGATGGCTCGGGTGGCGAAAGCATGCTCGGACATGTCTCTCAGCCTACGTCGCCCCCGACACCGGCATCCGGCCCTGTTACGCCCGGCGTCAGGTGCGACGTCAGCGCGAGATGTATGAGAGCAGGTCCTGTCGGGTGAGCACGGTGTGCGGCTTGCCGTCGAAGGTCACGAGCAGAGCGTCGACGTCGGCGAGCGCTGCCCTCGCCTGCGCGAGAGGAGCATGGATGCCGATGAGCGGCAGCCGCTCCCCCACGTGATCGCCCACGGCATCCGCCGGTTTCGCGTCGCCCCGGAACAGCAGATCGAGCAGGCCCTTCTCATCGACCGTGCCGACGACCTCGCCCATCATCACCGGGGGCTCGGCGCTGAGGACCACGAGCTGCGACACGTCGTATTCGGTCATCATGCCGATGGCCTCGAGCACGGTGTCGGTCGGGTGCGCATGCACGAGGTCAGGGATGCCCTCGCCGAGGCGGGACGAGCGTGCGGCCAGCACGTCGGCGACCGTCTCCCCCTCCTCCACCTCGCTGAAGCCGTAGGACCGCATCCATCCGTCGTTGAAGATCTTGCCCAGGTAGCCGCGCCCGCCGTCGGGGAGGAGCACCACCATGACGGCATCCGCAGGCAGTTCCCGGGCGACGCGCAGGGCGCCGACCACGGCCATGCCGCTCGATCCGCCGACGAGAATGCCTTCTTCCCGCGCGAGGCGGCGGGTCATCGCGAACGACTCGGCGTCGCCGACCGCGACGATCTCGTGCGGCACCTTGGGGTCGTAGGCGCCGGGCCAGATGTCCTCGCCGACCCCCTCGACCAGGTACGGCCGCCCGGTGCCGCCGCTGTAGACGCTGCCCTCGGGGTCGATCCCGACGATGCGCACTCGGTCGTCCGAGATCTCGCGCAGGTACCGTCCTGTGCCCGTGATCGTGCCTCCGGTGCCGACACCCGCGACGAAGTGGGTGATCGTGCCGTCGGTGTCGCGCCAGATCTCTGGACCCGTGGTCTCGTAGTGGCTGCGCGGGCCGTTCGGGTTCTCGTACTGGTTCGGCTTGAAGGCGCCTGGGATCTCGCGGGCGAGCCGGTCGCTCACGCTGTAGTACGACTCGGGGCTGTCTGCCGCGACCGAGGTCGGCGTGACCACGACCTCGGCACCGTAGGCCCGAAGGACGTCGATCTTGTCCTCACCGACCTTGTCCGGCAGCACGAAGACGCACTTGTACCCGCGCTGCTGGGCGACGAGGGCCAGGCCCACACCGGTGTTGCCGCTCGTCGGCTCGACGATCGTTCCCCCCGGCCGCAGCTCGCCCGATGCTTCGGCTGCGTCGATGATGCGCGAGGCGATGCGGTCCTTCGCGGATCCGCCGGGGTTGAGGTATTCGAGCTTCACGAGCACGGTGCACTCCACGCCCTCGGTGACGTGCTGGAGCTTCACGAGGGGCGTGTCGCCGACGAGGTCGACGATGGAGTCTGCGTACTTCATGTTCACAGCGTACGTGCGACGATGCCGCGACCGGGGTCGTGTTGCACCCGGTCGCGGCATCGTGTGTTCCGCAGCTCTGTGAGAACCGATCAGCCCTTCGTCGAACCCGCCAGCAGTCCTCGCACGAAGTAGCGCTGGAGCGAGAAGAACACGATCAGGGGCACGATGATCGAGACGAACGCTCCGGCTGTGAGCAGGTACCAGCCCTCACCGCGTCCGGTGATCTCGGCGAGCACCTTCGTGATCGGAGAGGCCGCACCGTCGGCGAACACCAGAGCGACGAGCAGATCGTTCCAGACCCACAGGAACTGGAAGATCGCCACCGAGGCGATCGCCGGCATGGTGAGCGGCAGAACGATGCGGAAGAAGATCTGGCCGCGGGATGCACCGTCGACGCGCGCGGCTTCGATGATCTCCCCGGGGATCTCCGACATGAAGTTGTGCAGCAGGTAGATCGCCAGCGGCAGCGCGAACATGGTGTGGGCGATCCACACCTGCGCGTAGCCGCCCGCCACATCGAGTCCCTGCGTGACCTGCACGCCGAACAAATTGATGCCCCGCGAGAACGATGACAGCAGCGGAACGAGCGCCATCTGGATCGGCACGATCTGCAGCGCGAACACGAAGATGAACAGCGCGTTGCGCCCCTTGAAGTCGATCCAGGAGAACGCGTATGCCGCCATCGCCGCGATCATCAGCGGGATGATCGTGGCCGGGATCGTGATCACGATCGAGTTGAAGAACGACTCGAGGATGGTCAGCTGCGTGGTGCCCGACTGCAGCACGGCCGCGTAGTTGTCGAACGTGAACTGAGGGTTGGTGAAGAACGTCCACCAACCGGTGGTCTCGATCGCGTCCCTCTCACGGAACGACGAGATGAACAGTCCCAGCGTCGGGATCGTCCACACCACGGCGATGACGATCGAGGCGACGGTCGCCCACGGACGGCTGAGCCGCTTGCGTGCGCGGCCTGCCGATGCTTCGAAGCGTCCGGCGGTGGTGATCGCCCTCGTGCTCTGGCCGGTGTCTGAATTCACGGTGTCGGTCATCGGATCTCCCGCTGCTTCTTGATCTGGCGCGCGTTGTAGATCACGATCGGCAGCACCAGGATGAACAGGATGACGGAGAGCGCAGCACTGCGTCCCGCCTCGAACTTGGAGAACTGGGTGTACATCTCGTTCGCCAGAACCGACGTGCCGTAGTTTCCACCGGTCATCGTGCGCACGATGTCGAAGACCTTCAGCGAGGCGATCGAGATCGTGGTGAGCACGACGATGAGCGCCGGCCTGATCGAGGGGATCGTCACCGAGCGGAAACGCTCCCAGGCGTTCGCACCGTCGAGTTCTGCAGCTTCGAGGAGCTCGGTCGGGACGCCCTTGATGGATGCCGACAGCACGACCATCGCGAAGCCGGTCTGCACCCAGATCAGCACGACGATGAGCGCGAGGTTGTTCCACGGCCCGTTCAGCAGGAACTGCTGCGGTTCTCCCCCGAACCACACGAGGATCTGGTTGAGCAGACCGATCTGCTCGAACTCGGGACCCCGGTATGCGTAGACGAAGCGCCAGATGATGCTCGCGCCGACGAACGAGATCGCCATCGGCATGAACACCAGGAGCTTGTAGATCTTCTCGCCTCGGGTCTTGTCGATGAACACCGCGTAGGCGAGACCGACGATCGTCGAGAGGGTCGGCACGAGCAGCACCCAGACGATCGTGTTCACGACCGAGGTGACGCCGTCGGACTGCGTGAAGATCCACAGATAGTTGGAGAAGCCGACGAAGTCGCTGCCGGTCGAGTTCCAGAACGATGCGTAAACGGTCTGGATGGACGGAAGGATCAGACCTGCCAGAAGCAGGAGGATCGCCGGGGCCATGAAGGCGACCAGCTGGATCAGGTACCCCACGCCGTCACGAGATCGATAGTCCAGGAAGAAGAACAGGGCACCTACGGCGACCGCGACTCCCATGGCCCAGTAATAGGAGTTGAAGAACCACATCACCGCGAACGGGATGAGGAGGCACATCGCGAGGCGGATGCCGGTGTAGAGGGCGCCCTTGCGAGGCGCGATGTCGACGAGAAGCAGGATGACGACGACGACCACCGCGAAGGCGATGACGACGGCGAGAGCCTGGGCGATCGGGGGCAATGACCCGATCCATTGGAAGAACACAGTCGCGTTCATGGATTCCCCTTCATGAGACGGAGCTGATCAGCGGTCCGCGCGACGATGCGCGGACCGAATGGGAGAGATGAGAAGGTGGGCCGCCAATCGGGGCGGCCCACCTCATCCGATCAGCTGGACGGCCAGCCTGTCTCGATCTGGGTCAGCACCTCGTCGGTCGAGGTGCCGTTCACCCATGCGACGATTCCCTTCCAGAATGTTCCCGAGCCGACGGCACCGGGCATCTGGTCGGAACCGTCGAAGCGGAACGTGATCGAGTCGTCCTGGAGCAGCTTGATCGACTCCTGCAGGATGGGATCCTCGACCACGTCGAGGTTCACGCCCTTGTTGGCCGAAGTCACTCCGCCAAGAGCGAGGCGGCTGTCCGCCCACTCGGGGCTCGACAGGTACTCGAGCACCTTCTGCGTCGCCTCGTCGTCGCTGAACGCACCGACGATCTCGCCACCGCCGGTGATGAGCGTCTCGTCTGCGTTCTGGCTCGGCGTCAGGAACGCCCAGACGTCTCCGTCTTCGGCGAAGTTCGTGCCCTCGGGGTAGAAGCCCGAGAGGAACGAGGCCTGGTGGGTCAGCGCGCACTCGCCGCTGGCGACCTGCGCCGCGACATCGCCGAATGCGGTCGAGTTGATCGAGCGCACGTCGCCGAAGCCGGCGTTGACGTACTCGGGGTTCAGCAGGATCTCACCGGTCGCGTCGAAGGCCTCCTTGATCTGCGGGTCGGTGAACGGGATCTCGTTCTTGACCCACTGGTCGTACACGTCGGGGCCCGCATTGCGGAGCACGAGGTCCTCGATCCAGTCGGTGCCGGGCCAACCGGTCGCGACGCCCGATTCGAAGCCGGCGCACCACGGAGCCTTGCCGCTCGCGGTCTTGATCGTCTCGGTGAGGGCCAGAAGCTCGTCCCAGGTCGTCGGTTCCTCGACGCCCCATTCGGCGAACTTCGTCGGCGAGTACCAGATCCAGCCCTTGACGCTGGCCATCAGCGGCGCGCCGTAGAAGGTGCCGTCGTAGGTGCCGAACTCGACCCACCCCTCGGTCCAGTACTCCTCTGCGTTCGCCTTGACCGCCTCGGGCGCCGGCTTCAGCAGGTCGCGAGACGCGTAGTCCGCGAACAGACCCGGCTGCGGGAAGATCGCGATGTCAGGCGGGTTGCCGCCCTGCGCGCGCGTGCCGAGCTGCGTCTCGAAGTCCTGGCTGCCCTCGTACTTGATCTCGATGTCGTTCTCTTCTTCGAAGTCCGCCCAGGACTGCGCGAGGAGCTCGGCCTCGCCCTCGACGATCGTGCCGTAGATGGTGACGGTGTTGTCGCCTCCGCCTCCGCCTTCGCTTCCGCCGTCCGTGCCGCCGGGAGCACCACAGCCGGCGAGCGCGATACCCGCGACTCCCAGCAGAGCGATTGGCGCGTAACGCCGGGAACGCTGTGACAGACCCATGTGAATTCTCCTCTTCGAGTTGTGCGGTCCCCCTCGATCCACGCCGCCCCTGGCGCAGAATCGGGAACCGATTCCAGGACAACCTACCGGGGTGCGACGCCGCGGCACAATAAGCCAGGATCACAACACGGCAACCTTTCCCGCGGTTCGCACAGGTCGAATGGGAGCGCTCCCTCAACATTCGTATGGAACCGGTTCCTTTCGGCGCGGACACCGGCTACGCTGACATCGGCGCGCGGGAGGGGCTGAGCGCCGAACGCATGGTCGAGGAGGACCGATGAGCACGATCGCGGATGTCGCGGCGCGTGCGGGCGTGTCGAAAGCGACTGCGAGTCGGGCGCTGAGCGGTCGCGGATACGTCTCGGAGGGCACCCGCAAGAGGGTGTCGGATGCGGCGGACGAGCTCGCCTACGTCGCGCACTCCTCCGCCACGAGCCTCGCGACCGGCCGCACCCAGACCGTCGGCGTGATCATGCCCCCCGTCGACCGCTGGTTCTTCTCGGAACTGCTCGCCGGCATCCAGGAGTCTCTGTTCGCGCTCGACTACGAACTCGCCCTGTACGGCATCCGCGAGGGGACCGAGACGCGTGAGCGCCTGTTCGATGCCGTGCTTCCCGGCCGCCGCTTCGACGGGATCATCGCGGTCGGCATCCAGCCGAGCGCGCAGGAGCTCGAGCGTCTGCACCGCTCGGAGCGACCGCTCGTCAGCGTCGGCCCCTACAGCGAAGGATCGAGTGCGGTCTCGATCGACGACGTCGCCGCCGCGCGCATCGCCACCGAGCACCTGATCGAACTGGGGCACACCGACATCGCCTTCGTCGGCGGGTCCGCCGACCCCGACGACCTCAGCTTCGGCGACGCCCAGCGCGTCGAGGGGTATCTCGAGGCTCTGGCCGCGGCGGGACTCGAGGCGGTCGCGCGGATCGCCGACTCTCCCCCGACCATGCCCGGTGGCTATGCCGCCGCTGTCGAGCTGCTCGGCGACCGTCGGGGCCGCCCGACCGCGATCATCGGCGTGTGCGACGAGGCCGCGATCGGGGCGATGATCGCCGCGCGGCGGCTGGGCATCGCGGTGCCCACCGAGCTGAGCATCGTCGGCGTCGACGACCACCAGCACGCCGAGATGTTCGCTCTCACCACCATCAAGCAGTCCCCGCGCGAACAGGGTCACGAGGCGGTGCGGCTGTTGCAACAGCAGATCGACCATCCGGACTCCCCGAGGGAGCGCACCGTCACGACATCCGCTCTGGTCGTGCGCAGTTCGACCGCCGGTCGACGCTGAGCGTCGTCGCATTCCGTCGGGCCCAGGACGCACGAAAGCCCCGGGCGAACCCGGGGCTTTCGTGAAGCGTTCAGACGCATCCAGGGCGAGGCGCTGGGCCGCGACCTGGAACGGATTACTTGAGGGTAACCGTGGCGCCTGCCTCTTCGAGGGCAGCCTTGGCCTTCTCGGCTGCTTCCTTGTTCGCGCCCTCGAGCACGGCCTTGGGAGCACCGTCGACGACAGCCTTGGCCTCGCCGAGACCCAGCGAGGTGAGCTCGCGGACGGTCTTGATGACCTGGATCTTCTTGTCGCCAGCAGCCTCGAGGATGACGTCGAAGGAGTCCTTCTCTTCCTCAGCCTCGGCGCCTGCGCCAGCACCAGCGGCACCTGCGACGGCGACGGGGGCAGCAGCGGTGACCTCGAACTTCTCCTCGAACGCCTTGACGAAGTCGTTGAGCTCGATGAGGGTCAGGCCTGCGAACTGCTCGAGCAGCTCCTCAGTGGTGAGCTTAGCCATGATGTATCTCCTAGATAGATGGGGTTTGTTGAACGAGAACGTCGGGTCGCTTACGCGGCCTCGGCGGTCTCCAGCTTTTCGCGAAGAGCATCGATGGTGGCGGCAGCCTTGCCCATCGTGGCCTTCATCATGCCCGCAGCCTTCGCCAGCAGAACCTCACGGCTCTCGAGCGCGGCGTACTTGTTGACCTCGTCGGCGGAGAGGGCGTTGCCCTCGAAGATGCCCGACTTGATCACGAGAAGCGGGTTGGCCTTGGCGAAGTCACGAAGAGCCTTGGCAGTGGCGACGAAGTCACCGTGCACGAACGCGACGGCCGACGGACCCTTGAGGTCGTCGTCCAGCGCGGTGATGCCAGCCTTGTTGGCGGCGATCTTGGTCAGCGTGTTCTTCACCACGGCGTACTCAGCGTCCTGACGGATGCTGTTGCGCAGCTCCTTGAGCTGGGCAACCGTCAGACCGCGGTACTCGGTCAGCAGAACGGCGGACGAGTTCTCGAATGACTTCGTGAGCTCGGCGACCGATGCATCCTTCTGCGCCATGGTCACTCCTTGGTGTGTACGAGGTGCCTCACGGCGGTGAGGCACCGGTTCCGACCCCTGGCAACAGAAAAGCTCCGGCGCAAGCGCACGGAGCTTTGGAAAGTTCGTGTCCTGCGCGGGCCCCTGCTGAGCAGAGCTTCAATCCTCCTGCGCTTGCGCGCATGACGATGACCAGCGGTCTTCGGTTGATCCCACTGTACCTCACCGCATCCGCTCTCCCCAAATCAAGCGGGATCAGCGTCGATGCGCCGCGCGACCCCCATGGCCCCCAAGTGCATCGGCCGCTCGTATGAGGCTCAGGTGCGAGAGGGCCTGCGGAGTGTTGCCCGCCTGCCGTGTGTTCGCGACGTCGTACTCCTCCGACAGCAGGCCGAGGTCGTTCGTCATCTCGATCAGCCGCGCCATCAGGTCACGGGCCTCGTCGACACGGCCGCTGGCGGCGTACTGCTCGACCAGCCAGAAGCTGCAGGCGATGAAGGGATGCTCTCCCCCGTCGAGCCCGTCGACGCCCGACTCCGTGCGGTAACGCCGCAGGAAGCCACCGGTGAGCAGGGTGCGCTCGATCTGCTCCACCGTCCGCAGCATCCGCGGGTCGTCGGGGGCGCAGTACCCCACCTGCGGCAGTACGAGCAGCGAGGCGTCGACCTCCGTCGAGCCGTAGTGCTGCACGAAGTACCCCTGGCCGGCATCCACCCCTCGCTCGTCGATCTCGATGCGCAGCCCGTCGCGGACCGCCGACCACCGGTCGGCGTCGCCCGGGAGCCCATGCTCCTGCACAGCGCGCACGCCGCGGTCGAGCGCAGCCCACATCATGACGCGGGAGTGAGTGAACCACTGCGGTTCGCCCCGGATCTCCCAGATGCCGTTGTCCGGCCGGTCGATCGAGGCGATCACCTGCTCGATGAGCGCCCGCTGCAGCGGCCACGAGAAGTCGCCCTCCTCGAGGCCGGCGATCCGAGCTGCTTCCAGAGCGACCAGTACCTCGCCGATCACGTCGCCCTGGTACTGGTCGACCGCGCCGTTGCCTATCCGCACCGGTGCAGCGCCTCCGTAGCCGGGAAGGCTCGTGAGCTCGCGCTCGAGGAGATCGCGCTCCCCCGCGATCCCGTACATGATCTGCACCTCTCTCGGCTCACCGGCCACGGCGCGGAGCAGCCACCGCCGCCAGTGGTGCGCCTCGCTGAGGAAGCCGTGCGCGATCAATGCTTCGAGGGTCAAAGCTGCATCCCGCAGCCAGACGAAGCGATAGTCCCAGTTGCGCGAACCGCCGAACTCCTCGGGGAGCGACGTCGTGGCGGCGGCCACGATTCCGCCTGTGTCCTTGTTCGTGAGGGCCCTCAGCACGAGCAGCGACCGCACGACCTCGCCACGGTACGCGCCGCCGTGCACGATGCCGCTCGCCCAGCCCTGCCACCACGATCTCGTGGCGGCGATCGCGTCGTCGACGTCGAGCGGTTTCGGGGCGTGCTCGTGCGACGGGAACCAGCTCAGGGTCAGATCACGGACCTCGTCGGCGGCGACGGTGAACTCCGCCCTGTGCCGGTGGTCCTCGGCGACGAGCCGCACACCCCGCACGATCACCGCCTCCGCTCCGGCCGTCGCGCGCAGAACCGGTTCTTCGCTCGTGCCCACCTGCCGCACCCAGGGGAGCCTGCGCGAGTAGTCGAAGTGCAGTCGCAGCTCGGTGCCGAATTCGACGTGACCCGAGATTCCGACGATCCGGCGCACGACATCGCTGCGCGAGGGCTGCAGCGGCATGAAGTCGTGCACCTCGGCGACGCCGTCGGCGGTCTCCCATCGGGTGACGAGGATGAACGTGTCAGACACGTAGTGGCGACGCGAGGTCGCGGCGGCATCGAGCGGGCGCAGGCTCCAGCATCCGTTGCTCGCCTCTCCGAGCAGCGCTCCGAACAGCGACGGCGCATCGAAGCGCGGGAGGCAGAGCCAGTCGATGCTCCCCTCCTTCGAGATGAGCGCACCGGTGCGGCAGTCGCTGAGCAGGGCGTAGTCCTCGATGGGAGCGGGCATCGACCGAGTCTGGCATGTTCACCCGAGGGTCGGAGCGATTACGGTGAGAACATGATCGACGCGACGACGCTGGTGATCCTCGGAGCCGGTGGGGACCTCACCTCTCGGCTCCTCCTGCCCGCTCTGGGCCAGCTGCTGACGAGGGAGCCCACGCGCTCCGTGAGGATCGTCGGCGCCGACCGCGAGGAATGGACGGATGCCGAGCTGCAGACCGTCGTCGCGACGGCCTTCGCATCGATGGACGCCGACGACGCGGCAGCCCGTGTCGATGTCACGTACATGCGAACCGACATCACCCGCGCCGAGGATCTGCGTGCGCTGATGAGCGGGCTCACCGGTCGGGTCGCCATCTACTTCGCGGTGCCGCCGGCCGTCGCCGCGGCGTGCATCTCGGCTCTCACTCCCGACATGCTGCCCGAGGGCGCGATGCTCGTCATGGAGAAGCCGTTCGGAACCGACGAGGCGAGCGCCCGCGACCTGAATCGCGTCCTCACCGCGCTCGTGCCGGAGACCCAGGTGTTCCGGGTCGACCACTTCCTCGGCAGGTCGACCACGCTCAATCTGCTCGGCGCACGTTTCGCGAACCGCATCCTGGAGCCGCTGTGGTCGGCGGAGAGCATCGAGTCGGTCGACATCGTCTACGACGAGTCGCTCGCATTGGAGGGACGCGCCGGTTACTACGACTCAGCCGGCGCCCTGGTCGACATGATCCAGAGCCACCTGCTGCAGGTGCTCGCCGTGCTGGCGATGGAGGAGCCGGCCACGCTCGACGAAGTCGACTTCCGCGCGGCGACCGGTGCGGTGCTGCGTGCGACGACGGTGTGGGGCGATGATCCGGCGGCCTCGTCGCATCGGGCGAGGTACACGGCCGGAGACATCGACGGCACGCCGAAGCCGTCGTACGTCGACGAACCGGGCGTGGACCCGAGCCGGGAGACCGAGACACTCGCCGAGGCGACGTTCGAGGTGCGCAACGCCCGCTGGGCGGGTATCCCGTTCCGGCTGCGCTCCGGCAAGGCGCTCGGAACTCCTGCGCGGGAGATCGTCGTGCGATTCCGACCTGTCCGCCACCTGCCGCGCGGGCTCACCGGCACGTCCGACGGCGCGGTGCTCCGATTCTCCCTGGGCCCCGACCGGATGTCGCTCGAGCTGAACCTCAACGCGTCGGAAGACCCGTTCGAGCTGGAGCGCGCGATCCTGTCGGCGGAACTCGGCGAAGGAGCACTCAAAGCCTATGCCGAGGTCCTCTCCGGCGTTCTCGACGGCGATCCGATGCTGGCCGTGCGAGGAGACGCCGCCGAGCAGTCCTGGCGGATCGTGGCCCCCATCCTCGAGGCGTGGCGGCGGGGTGATGTGCCTCTCGACGACTACGTCGCCGGGTCGTCCGGCCCAGAAGACTGGCCGGCGCTCGGCTGACCCGCGCGCCGGCCAGGGGCCGGCTGCCCGAGGGGTGCCGCAGGCGGCGTGTGCGGGAGTGAGAGTCCGCGACCGGGGTTACGCTCGATAGGTGACCCCGGAACTCCAAGCTCGCATCGTGGCTGACTCCCGCGACCGCGTGGCCTGGATGCGGGCCCGCTCGCGCGGGATCACCGCGACAGATGTGGCAGGGCTCACCAGCGAGAAGTCGATCATCCGCGCAGCCGACTCGAAGCTCGGCGGCGGCCCCCGCTTCGGCGGCAACGCGTACACCGATCACGGACGACGCCGCGAGCCGGAGATCGCCGCGTGGGTGGCCGCGACGCACGGCATCCTTCCGTCATCCGCCCTCTTCCGCGCTGAGGTCGAGCACCGCCACCTCGCGACCCCCGACGGCATCGCCGTCGACGCCGACGGACGCGTCAAGCTCGCCGAGATCAAGACGACGAACAAGGCCTTCCGAGGCATCCCGCGCACCTACCTCCGCCAGATCTGGTGGCAGCAGCACGTGCTCGGCGCCGAGCGCACGCTGTTCGTGTGGGAGGAGCATGTCGACTTCTCCCCCATCCACGACGAGCCCCGCTGCGTGTGGATCGATCGCGACGACCGCGAGATCGCGAAGCTCATCGGCCTCGCCACCGATCTGATCGACGAGCTGTACCGGCGCACGACCGGTATGCAGGTGCCGACACGCATAGCGGATGCCACGGCGGCTGCCGCCGCCAGCCGTCGCGAGAAGCTCCGAGAGCGCGACGCCTTCCGGGCGCTCGCCCTGGCCGACTGAACCGACCGCACCGCGTCCGAGGGCCCCCATCGACTCACGGACTGGGCGCCGTGCTCATCACGCACTGAGGGTTCGCGCCCAGCAGGCCGAACGACGCCGACGCGACGAGCCAGTCAGATTCCCACCCGCCGGGCCCAGTGAAGCGGATGCCGAGCGTCTTCGAACCACCGAGGATGTTCGCGAGCAACGCTCCATTGATCACCGTGACATACGCAGTCGTGGTTCCCGTCGTGCTCACGTTCTGCAACAGGTTGCTGAGGACCGGTTCGAGCAGGCCCTGGTTGTTCGCGAGACCGAACTCGGTAGTGGTCAGTGAATACCCGGTGACGCCGACCGGCACTCGCCAATAGATCGTGACGATCGGGTTCGCCCCGAGCAGGCCGCTGCTCGCCACGCACCCCGGCGTCTGCGAACTCACCGGTTCGGGGACGTCGAACGCGGTGATCGTGGCCCGGCCGGATTCAGGGTCGGTGAACGCGGCATCCGTCACCTGAGCTGTCGGGGCGATCCCGATTCCCACGAGCAGCGCCACGCCGGCGACGCCGGCGAGGACGCGATGCCGCCGCCGAAAAGTCATGATCCGCCCTCGTGAACGAGGCCCGCGCGAGCGAGCGCCCGACGACGACGCACGGCGATCGATGCGAGTCCCGCGCAGACCAGGACGGCCCCTCCGGCGACGAACCAGGGTGTGATCGGCGGTATGCCGGTGGTCGCGAGCCCGCCGCCGTCCGGCCCGATCACGGCGGACTCCCCCGCACCCCGTGCGTGCACCCGCACCTGCGTGCTACCGAGCTCGTCTCCGGCGAGCGCGATGACGAATCTCAGATGGGCGACCTCGGTGTCGGCGGTCTCGAGGAGCTGCACCTCGAGGCCGTCACGCGGAATCGCCCAGTCGGTCTTCAGCGGCACCGCTCCCCCCGCGCATCCGCTCGCGTCCCACCCCTGCGCGCATTCGAGAGCGTCGACGACCAGAGCCGCGTCGCCGCTCGCGCTGATGCCCACCGTCACGGTCCCCGGATCGGGAGCCTCGGCACTGACGGTGACATCCCACTGCACGGGCTGTCCCGGCAGCAGGCTCGACGCGGCATCCCAGTCGGCGACGGAGACGAGACGGAGCACGTCGCCTTGAACGACCTGCGTCGAGGGCGCCGCCCAGGCGGGTGTCGCCGCGACGACGAAGCCGACGACGAGCGCCGAGACGACCAGCGGTCTTCCGGCCCGCCGCGTCATCAGCGGTGCTCCTCGGACGTGGCTCGGTGCCGCGAATTCGACGAGCGCGGCCAGAACGCCCACACGACGAGCGCCGTCGCCGCGATCGTGAGCGCACCGAGTACGTAGGGGTTGCCCATCGCGACGATCACCGACGCGATCCCCGGCACCGAGAACAGCACGACCCGCACAGTCTGCACCGTGTACGGGTACGGATCATCGCCGGCGTTGGCATCTCCGCGCATGGTGATCACCCGTTCGGCGTCGCTCGCCCCCGGCGAGATCGAGGTGACGCGGTGAGTGACCGGCAGGTCGCCCACACGGTCGACCGTGACCACGTCGCCGACCTCGATGTCGGATGCCGCGACCTCCTGCACAACGGCCACGGATCCGGCGGGGATCGTCGGGGACATGGATCCGGTGCGGAACATGATGAGGGTGATGTTCACCGTGAGCGCGAGCACGACCAGGAGCATGCAGACCACTCCGGCGATCGCCGCGATCCACAACAGCACGTCGGTGAGCATCCTACCGATGCCTCTCCGTGCCCTTCTCGCCGCGCCCGACGGCACCTGAGCGCCGGTCGGGCCCGCGGACTCGCGGTCGAACGCGGCCTGCTCGCGCAGGCTTCGCCTCGTCGGTGTGCTCATCGACGTCCCTTCCGCTTCTCTCGTGCTGCCGTTCGCCGCCGTCACGACGAGGTGCCGGCCACCTGCCACGTCTGGATCGCGGTCAGGCCCTGCGCACCGTTGTCGGTCGCTGCAGGCAGCGTGACCGCGATGCAGTAGTTCACGGTCGTGCCTCCGTTCGCTGCGACCGCCTGGGTGCCGGTCCCCCCTGTCGCCATCGTCGAGTTGTCGGGCACGACGGCGGTGCCCGACGTGTAGGTGGTGCCGTTGCACGTCGTCCCGGCGATCGAGCGGACGCCGTAGCGGAGGTAGGTCCCGAGCCCGGTGCCGGCCGTGGACGTCACGCTCAGCTGCAGCGTGCCCGCGACCGACGGATTCGCCGTCCTCACGCTGAACAGCGCATAGACCGTGTTGCCCGGTGCCATGGCGCTGAAGGGCGCGCTGAACGACAGTGCGGCCGGGGTGCCGACGGGGTGGCTCGAGAACGTCGTGCCATCCGTGGCCCCGACGATGTCGAACCGTCCGGCGGTGAAGGTCGCGTTGCCGTACTCCGAGTCGTTCCATGCGGCGAGCGTCATCGTCGCACCGACGCCGAACACCAGCCCGCCCGCGAGCAGGGCTCGTATCCGACGGGAGAGCAGTCGCTTCCCCTCCCGCATGCTTCTGCGGGTGTCGGCCATGATCAGTCCGCGGTCGAGGTGGCGGTGAACTCCCACGTCGCGGTCGCGGCAGCGCCCTGGGTGAGCCCTGCGCCGGCGGTCACCGCGAAGCACAGCTGCACAGGTGTCCCCGCGGTTCCGGCCGGAGCGCCCTCGGCGAGCGGCACCGATGTGGCGCCGGTCTGGGCGCTGAGCGTCGTGCCACTCGCGACGACGGTCCCGGTCGCTGCGGCACCGCAGGTGTCGCCGGCGGCGATGGCCGTCACCGTGTACGACAGGTTCGCCTCGTTGCCGCCCGTGCCTGCGCTGATCCCTGCGGGCAGAAGCGTGGCCGAGTTGGTCGTCGTGGCGTCGAGGCGCACCCAGAACGGCGCGTATACGACGTCGCCGGGCGACATCGACGAGGCGACGGCCGGGAGCTGGAACACGAGCGATGCCGCGGTGTCGCCGTTGTCGGCGTTGTGGTCGTCGTATCCGGTGGTCGCGCTGGTGGTGGATCCTTCGAGATTGAACGATCCGGCGGTGAAGGTTCCGGTCGCGAACTCCGAGTCGTTCCACGCCGCGAGGGTCACCCCGATTCCGACACCGAGCACGAGCCCTCCGGCCAGCACTGCGAGAACCTTGCGTTGCGTGTCCTTCGTTGACATTGCACATTCCCCCTCAGGAATTCCGACGCGCGGATGCCTGGGAATGGCCGCCCCTCAGTGGCCCGCATCCACATGTTCAGTTCGTTCGGGTCAGTTTTGTCCACGTGTGCGCGCAAATCAAGGGCACCGGGATCACGATTGAACATTTACTGCGTTATTCGCGCAATAAACGTCCAGGTGTCTGGCGAACCTGTCGAGCGGATGAGGTCCGTCGACCCCCGCTCCGAGCCGACCATCCTCTGGTCGCCGTCAGCTCGCGAGAACCCGCCGCGCTTCGTCCGCGATCTCGGCGGCGATCGTGTCGAGCAGCGCCGAGCGCAGGTTCCACTGCTGCCAGTAGAGGCGCACTCGCAGCGGCGGACCGCCGAGAGGCACCAGCCCGTCTTCGCGCTGCAGCAGCGGCACCATGCCCCACCCCAGTCCGAGGCGCACCGCCAGCGCATAGTCGGCGGAGGCCGGCACATAGTGCCTCGGCACTCCTTGATGCGGCACGCCCATGGAGGCGAGCCATTCGTGCTGCAGAGCATCACGGCGATCGAAGTCCACGAACGGCGCCGTCGCGAGAGCGTCAGGACTCACGCCGCCGCGGAACCAGCGCTCGACGAAGCCTCGCTCGGCCATCGCGTGATACTCGAGCACACCGAGCGGTGCGACCGAGCATCCTGCCACCGGCTCGGCCTCGCTCGTGACCGCCGCCATCACGGTGCCCGACTCGAGGAGCCGTGCGGTGAAGTTCTGGTCATCCCGATGCAGATCGAAGTCGAGGTCATGTGCCGCCGAGAGCCGCGCGAGCGGGGACAGGAACCAGGTCGCCATCGAGTCGGCGTTGACCGCGAGAGGGATGCGCGTGCGTGAAGCCTCACCGCCCTCGAGCCCCAACCCGGCGAGGGCATCGTGCTCGAGCAGGGCGATCTGTCGCGCGAGTCGGACGACCGCCTCTCCTGCTTCTGTCAGCTGCGCCGGCTTCGTGCGCACGACGAGCACGCGCCCCAGCTGCTCCTCGAGCGCCTTGAGTCGCTGACTGACCGCCGACGGAGTCACCCGCAACGTTCGGGATGCCGCGTCGAGGGTTCCCTCGTCCGCGACGGCGGCAACGGTCGCGGCAAGCTCGGGATCGATCTTCACATTAATCATGCTAATGGTTCAGTAGTTATCCTCGCTGGTGCTGATGTCCGATGATGCCTAGCGTGGAACCATGCTCTCCGTCTTCGCAGGCCTCGGACTCGGCCTCTCCCTGATCGTCGCAATCGGCGCGCAGAACGTCTTCGTGCTGCGCCAGGGCATCCGCCGCGAGCATGTCCTGCCTGTCGTGGTCATCTGCGCCCTCTCGGACGCGCTGTTGATCGCCGCGGGCGTCGCCGGGCTCGGCTTCGTCATCTCCGCCGCCCCCTGGCTCGTGGTCGTGGCCCGGTGGGCCGGCGCGCTGTTCCTGCTCGCGTACGGCGTCATCGCCGCGCGCCGTGCATGGCGCGGCGGCGAGGAGCTGCGAACTGACACGGACTCTGCCGATGGCATCTCCTCCACTCCGACTGCCGGGCGCACCGCCACCACCACTCGCACCGCCACCCGCACCTCTCTCGTGCCCGTGATCGCGACCGTGCTCGCGCTCACCTGGCTGAACCCGCACGTCTACCTCGACACGGTCCTGATGCTCGGCTCGATCGCCGCCACCCACGGCGAGGAACGCTGGCTGTTCGCGGCCGGTGCGATGGCCGCCAGCGTCCTGTGGTTCACAGCCCTCGGCTTCGGCGCCCGCTACGTCGGACGCTGGCTGCGCACCGAGCGGTCATGGCGCATCCTCGACGCGCTGATCGCCGTCGTGATGATCACGCTCGCCGTCAGCCTGGTGCTGCCGGTGATCGTGCCCTGATCCGAATCCGACCGGTCGTCAGTCCCCGTCGAGCGGACGCAGGATGCGGGTGAGGAATCTCTGCGTGCGCTCATGCTGCGGAGCCCCGAAGATCTCGGAGGGCGGCCCCTCTTCGACGACGACGCCCGCGTCCATGAAGAACACGCGGTCAGCCGCCTCGCGCGCGAAGCTCAGCTCGTGAGTGACGACCACCATGCTCCAGCCCTCGTCTGCCAGCTCCTTGATCACGAGCAGCACCTCGCCGACGAGTTCAGGGTCGAGCGCGCTGGTCGGTTCGTCGAACAGCAGCAGGTCGGGGCGCAATGCGAGCGCGCGGACGATGCCGACACGCTGCTGCTGCCCGCCGGAGAGCTCGTGCGGGCGCGCGTTCTCCTTGTCTGCGAGTCCGACCCTGGCGAGGAGCACGCGCGCCTCGGCGATTGCCTCGGTCTTCGGCCGTCCCTGCACGCGCCACGGCCCCTCGATCACGTTCTCTATCACCGAGAGATGTGGGAAGAGATTGTGATGCTGGAAGACCATCGCCGAACGGTCGCGCAGCGCCAGACGCTTCTGCTTGCGCAGGCGGGGCTTCACCGGCGCGTCCGGTGCGAAGTCGATGTCGGGTCCCCCGGCCACGACGATCGTGCCGGAGTCCGGCGTCTCGAGGCCGTTGAGGGCCCTCAGCACCGTCGTCTTTCCCGATCCGCTCGGCCCGATCAGCACCACGACCTCGCCGCGGTGCAGCGTCAGGTCGATGCCGCGGAGCACCTCGTTGTCACCGAAGCGCTTGTGCAGGTCGCGGGCGGTCAGCAGGGCGTCCGTCGTGGGCTCTCTCGAGCCGGTGGGGTCAGTGGGCGACATTTCGGTCGAGCCTCCTCTCGAGCGCACTCTGCCCGAACGACAGCACGAGACAGAGCACCCAGTACACCAGCGCTGCGGCGAGATAGAGCACCATGAACTCCAGGGTCGCCGACGCGATCTGCTGCGCCACCTTGAACAGCTCGGTGACGAGGATCAGTGACGCGAGGGACGTGTCCTTCACCAGCGAGATGAAGGTGTTCGACAGCGGCGGCACCGAGACCCTGGCGGCCTGCGGCAGGATGATGCGCGTCAACGTGCGCGTACGGTTCATGCCGACCGTGTACGCCGCCTCCCACTGACCCTTCGGCACCGAGATGATCGCGGCCCGCACGACCTCGGCCCCGTAGCCACCCACGTTGAGCGAGAGCGCGATGATCGCACTCGGCCACGGATCGATCTTGAGCCCGATCGACCCGAGGCCGTAGAAGATCACGAACAGCTGCACGATCATCGGCGTACCGCGGATCACCGAGATGTAGAACCGCGCGATGCCCGAGACGATCGGATTCACCGAGATCCTCATCAGCGCAGCGCCGACCGCGATCACCAGACCGACCGCGAACGAGATCAGCGCGAGCGGAACCGTCACGGTCACCCCCGCCAGAGCGATGGGCCCGAGCGAGTCGAGGAACAGCTGCCAGGGATTGTCCATGCGCTACTGCGTGACGTCTTCGCCGAAGTACTTGTCGCTGATCTCCGCCAGGGTGCCGTCGGCGCGGAGCTCTTCGAGAGCCCCGTCGATCGCCTCGACGAGAGACGTCTTGTCCTTCGTGAACACGAACGCCTGCTCACCGGCGTCGTCGGTCTCGGCGGCGATCTTGAGTCCGGAGGGGCTGTTGGTGGTCTCGTAGTCGAGGAAGGTCAGCTTGTCGTTGACGGTGGCGTCGACGCGACCCTGGCGCACGAGCTCGACCGCCTGTGCCCAGCCCTCGACGCCCTCGACCGTGGCGCCCGATTCGGTGGCCAGCTCATACCAGTTGCTCGTGAGCGACTGCGCCGTGGTCTTGCCTTCGAGGTCGTCGAACGACGAGATCGAGTCGTCATCCTCGGGGACGACGATCACGCCGGGCGAGACGGTGTACGGTGCGCTGAACAGGTACTTCTCCTCGCGCTCGTCGTTGATGCTGACCTGGTTCGCGATCACGTCGAAGCGCCCCGCGTCGAGGCCGGCGAAGATCGCATCCCACTGGGTCTCCTGGAACTCGACCTCGAGGTCCAGCTTCTCGGCCACGGCCTGGATGATCTCGACGTCGAAGCCGGTGAGATCTCCCGTGCCGCCGTCGGCGTGGAAGCTGAACGGACGGTAGGTGCCTTCGGTGGCGACCGTGAGGACGCCGTCCTTGACGAGACCGAATCCGTCGCCCGCGCCCTCTTCGCTCGAGCTGCTCTCGGCGGGCGCGGTGCTGCCGCTGCAGGCGGTGAGTGCTGCGGCGGCGACGACCAATGCGGTGACGGCGATGAGGCGACGGGACATGTGACCCTCCTGGGGTGCGGTATGAGGCGCGAGTGCTGTGGCGCGGAACTCACCCACAGTACGTGGCATCCGCTCCGCATCCCAACATCGGATGACGCTCGATGTCGTCCCGGGGATGCAGAAAGGCCCCCGCATACTGCGGGGGCCTTTCAGAAATCACATTCAGATGGAGTTGACGTCCAGCGGGATGCCGGGGCCGAACGTGGTCGACACGGCGCCCTTCTGGATGTAACGGCCCTTCGAGCTCGACGGCTTGAGGCGGACGATCTCCTCGAGCGCTGCGCCGATGTTCTCGTCGAGCTGCTCAGCGGAGAACGACGACTTGCCGACGACGAAGTGCACGTTGGCGTGCTTGTCGACGCGGAACTCGATCTTTCCGCCCTTGATCTCCTCGACGGCCTTGGCCGTGTTGGGGGTCACGGTGCCGGTCTTCGGGTTCGGCATGAGTCCACGCGGACCCAGGACCTTTCCGAGACGACCGACCTGGCCCATGAGCTCCGGGGTCGAGACGGCCGCGTCGAACGCGGTCCAGCCTGCGGCGACCTTCTCGATGAGCTCGGCGCCGCCGACCTCATCTGCACCTGCGGCGATCGCTGCCTCGGCCGCGGGGCCGGTGGCGAAGACGATGACGCGGGCGGTCTTACCGGTGCCGTGGGGCAGGATGACGGTGCCGCGCACCATCTGGTCTGCCTTGCGGGGGTCGACCGCGAGCTTCAGCGCGACCTCGACGGTCGAGTCGAACTTCGACGAGCCGGTCTCCTTGGCGAGAGCGACAGCCTCGGTGGGAGTGTAGAAACGGTCTGCCTCGATCTTCTCGGCGGCAGCCTTGTATGCCTTGGACTTCGTAGCCATGATTATTCTCCTCAGCCCTCGACCGTGATGCCCATGGAACGGGCGGTGCCGGCGATGATCTTCGAGGCGGCCTCGATGTCGTTTGCGTTCAGGTCGGCCTGCTTGGTCTCGGCGATCTGACGGACCTGGTCCTTGGTGATCTTCGCGACCTTGACCGTGTGAGGCGTCGCCGAGCCCTTGGGCACGCCGGCTGCCTTCTTGATGAGCTCCGCCGCCGGCGGGGTCTTCAGGATGAACGTGAAGCTGCGGTCCTCGTAGACGGTGATCTCGACGGGGATGACGTTGCCGCGCTGCGACTCGGTCGCGGCGTTGTACGCCTTGCAGAACTCCATGATGTTGACGCCATGCTGACCGAGCGCGGGGCCGATCGGCGGCGCCGGGTTGGCTGCACCGGCGTTGATCTGAAGCTTGATCAGGCCGGTCACCTTCTTCTTCGGTGCCATATCCTCTTCCTTTCATCGAACAGATGCGGATGCATCCGCTCTCCCGCGAACCCGGCATCTCCGGGCTGCGGTCGTCTGCGCGCACGCCGAAGCGGCACACAAACCAGACAAGTCTACCTGATCTGCGACCACGCGGACTACTGCCGCCTCAGGCAGCGCCGGGTCGGGCCGGTGCGGAACCCGGGCGGGGCCGGAAACGCACCCGAATCGCCCGATTCGGATGCAGAAATGACCCCGCACAGACCCGCGGATGCAGAAGTGACCCCGCACAGACCCGCGGATGCAGAAGTGACCCCGCACGGCCCCGATGCCGCGCGAGGCCAATAGCGCACCCGAACGGCCCGATTCGGATGCGGAAGTGACCCCGCACGGTCCCGCGGATGCAGAAATGACCCCGCACCGACCCGCGGATGCAGAAGTGACCCCGCACCGAGCGCGACGGCGCTCGGGCCGGGAACGCGAGAACGGCCGCCCCGAATGGGACGGCCGTTCTCGTGAATCCGTGTGTCAGACCATCTTGGTGACCTGATCGAACGAGAGCTCGACCGGGGTCTCGCGCTCGAAGAGCGACACGAGCACGGTGAGCTTGCCGCTCTCGGGCTTGATCTCGCTGATCGAGCCGGGAAGACCCGCGAACGAGCCCTCCTTGATCGTGATGGTCTCGCCGACCTCGAAGTCGACCTCGGCCGGCAGCGGACGAGCGACGGCGACGCCGCCCTTCGACGCGATGTTCTTCGCGGTCGGAGCGTCCTTGACCTCGACGAGGGACTTCAGCATGTTGAAGGCCTCTTCGAAACGCAGGGGGGTCGGGTTATGGGCGTTGCCCACGAAGCCGGTGACACCGGGCGTGTGGCGTACGACAGACCAGGTGTCTTCCGTGAGCTCCATGCGCACGAGCACGTAGCCCGGGATGCGCACGCGGGTGACCATCTTGCGCTGGCCGTTCTTGATCTCGACGACGTCCTCCATCGGGACCTCGATCTGGTAGATCTCGTCCTCGACCTCGAGCGTCGACTTGCGCTGCTCGATGTTCGCCTTGACCTTGCGCTCGAAACCGGCGTACGAGTGGATGACGTACCACTTGCCCGGGAGCATCCGCAGGTCGAGGCGGAACGCCTCGTACGGGTCTTCCTCGGCGTCGTCGTCGTCGGACTCGGCGTCTTCGTCGCCCTGCTCGTCATCAGAGCCGAGGTCGGGGCCGTCGTACGGGGTGACCTCGTCGGCCTCAGCGGCCTCGAGCTCGGCGGTCTCTTCCGCCACAGAGTCGTTGAGGACCTCAGCGGCAGCCTCAGACTCAGCCGCTTCGTCCAGATTGAGAGCGTCGTTCACGATCGCGTCAGCCTCCGGGTCGTCGATTTCGATGTCGCTGTCGTCCTGCGTGTCGGACTCGTCCTCGCCGTCGACGTCCTCGATGTGGAGGGCGACGTGCTCGGCCGAGGTGACCGAGTTCTCCTCCGCTGCGAGAACGTTGCCCTCCTGGGCTTCGTCCTCTTCGCTGGACTGCTCGGCAGCCGTCGCCCAGTCGGCGTCGTCGGAATATCGTTCAGACACGTTGTTTCTTTCCAATCACTGCGGCCGGAGCCGCGAGGGCGTCAGGCGCCCGGGACTCCGAACACCACGTGCGTCACCCAGGCGAACAGGGTGTCAAGTCCGTAGACGATGCCCATGACGATCAGAACGAAGACGAGCACCACCGCGGTGAACTTGACCAGTTCCTTGCGGGTCGGCGTGACGACCTTGCGCAGCTCTGCGATGACCTGACGGAAGAACAGGGCGATGCTCCCGAAGAAGCCTGCGATTCCACGCTTCTTCTCGCGGGTGGCTCCTGACGCGACGACCTCGCCGCGCGGTTCGTCCTGATCCATCCTGAATGTACCTTTCGTGTGTCAGCGTGTGCTGACGCGCAGGGCGGACAGGAATCGAACCTGCAACCTGCGGTTTTGGAGACCGCTGCTCTGCCAATTGAGCTACCGCCCTAGAGACCGGGAGGTCTCGGGGTGTCATCTTCATCCTGCCACCGCAACCGGACCGGAAGGACCGGGGCACGGCGAAAGAATGCAGACAACAACTGCTCGTCAAGCATACGGCATCCTCCGCCAGGTGCCGAACCGGGTCGGGCCGGGGTGTTGTTGTTAGGCTCGGCGGGCGGATGCAACCGGAGGGAGCGCAGTGAGCGCTGAGGTGCAGCAGTTCCAGGTGGACCTGCGCGGGGTCGTCGACCTTCTGAGTCGCCACATCTATTCGAGCCCTCGCGTGTATCTGCGGGAGCTCCTGCAGAACGCCAGAGACGCCATCACGGCCCGAGGCGAGGTCGACGGCGAGGGCGGACGCATCCGCATCACCCCGCTGACTGAGGCCTCCGGCGAGTTCGTCCTGCGAGACGACGGCGTGGGGCTCACCGCCGGAGAGGTGGCCGATCTGCTCGCGACGGTGGGGCGCAGCTCGAAGCGCGACATCTTCGATCTCCCCCGCAGCGACTACCTGGGCCAGTTCGGCATCGGCCTGCTCAGCTGCTTCATGGTGGCCGACACCATCGTGATCCGTTCGCGCAGCGCACGTGGCGGTTCGGCCGTCGAGTGGACGGGCAGCGCCGACGGCACGTTCCGCGTCGTCGAGATCGACGACGACCTGCCGATCGGCACGAGCGTGCACCTGGTGCCCCGCTTCGACTCCGACGACCTGCTGCGCCCCGCGGCCGTTCGCGAGCTGGCCACGACGTTCGCAGAGTTCCTCCCCGTACGGGTCACGATCGACTCCCCGCACGGCGACGTCGACGTGACCCGCCGCGCACCCTTCCTCGATGCGGCGGAGAACGTCGACGAGGCGGTCCAGTACGGGCGTGACCTCCTCGGCGCCTCGCCGCTCGATGTCATCGAGCTCGCCGAGCCCGCGACCGGCACCCACGGCCTCGCCTATGTGCTCCCCTACGCTCCGCCCCCAGGCGCGCGGCAGGCGACACGGATGTACCTCGGCAGGATGCTGCTCGGCGAGCGCATCGACGACGTGCTTCCGGAGTGGGCCTTCTTCGTGCGCGCGGTCGTCGATTCGACCGGCCTCGCGCCGACTGCGAGCCGCGAGTCCCTGGTCGACGACGCGGCGCTGGAGCGCGTGCGCGAGCAGTTCGGCGCCGGCATCCGTCGCTGGGTGCTCGAGCTGGGCCTGCGCGAGCCGCACCGGCTCGCGCAGTTCGTCGCGATCCACGAGGTGGGGCTGAAATCGCTGGTTCGTCACGATGAGGAGCTCGCGCGGTTCATCACCCGCTGGCTGACTCTCGAGACCACCCACGGCACGATGCGCATCGGCGATCTCGTGGAGCGGTATCCGCACGTGCGCTTCGCCCCGTCGGTCGACGAGTTCCGTCAGGTCGCGGGAATCTCCCCCAGCTCCGAAGTGCTGGTCAACGGCGGTTATCTGTACGACGCCGACCTCGTGCGGATGCTCCCCGATCTCTACCCGCAGACCACCGTCGAGCTCGTCGACGTGACCGGCGAGCTCGACCGACTGGATCCGCCGCCCCTCGACGACCGTGACGCCGCGATGGCGCTCGAGGCTCGCGCCGGCGGCGTGCTGACGGCATCCGGCTGCTCGGTCATGGTGCGCTCGATCGACCAGCCCGAACTCGCCGCCCTCTACGTTGCCGACCCCGAGGTGCTGCGAAAGATCGACCGCGGCCGCACGAAGGGCATCACCGGCTCGCTGTGGGGCGGAGTGCTCGACCGCATCGACTCGACGCTCTCTGCATCGCGCGACGACGATCTGAGCGCCCGCCTGTGTCTGAACTGGTCGAACCGGGTCGTGCGCGCCCTGGTGCGGGTGCAGGACGACGCGGTGTTCGCCCGCACGGTGCAGCTGCTCTACATCCAGGCGCTCCTGTCCGGGCACCATCCGCTCTCGGACGCTGACCGCGCTCTCATGTCCACGGCGCTCGCCGACCTCGTCTCACTCTCGGCCGGCATCGAAGAGGACTCGCTCCCCTTCGGCGACGCGCTCTGATCCGCACTCCGTCCGAAGGAACCCCGCATGGCACGTCCGCAGAAGCGCTTCACGCAGCTCATCGAGGAGATCGACCGCACCCCGTGGGGCCCCGCCGAGCAGGCGCTGGTCGCGGATGCCGTCGCCCTCGCCGTCGAACTCGGCGACGAGCGGCTCGAGTACGAGGCCCGCATGCGCCAGACAGCATCGGCGAACATGAACGGCGCGACAGATGTGATGCTGAACTCGTTCGCGTGGTGCCTCGCCCGGCACGACGCCGACCCGCAGCGCTTCCCCGCCGATCTGGAGTACGGCGGCGCCGACCTGATGTGGCAGTTCAAGTGGATGGCGTCGTCGCTGCGGTCCTCTCCCGCGTTCTCGGTCGAGCAGATCGCCGCGGTTCTCGATGACATGGAGGCGCATTACCGCACGGCAGGACTCGGTCTCAGCGGAGTGCTCACCGCGCGGTTCGAGGATGCCTGGGATGCCGGCCGCATCGAAGAGGCCGAGGCGCTGCGCGTGCAGCTGGAGGCGACTCCCCGCGACGACCACAGCCACTGCGACGCCTGCGGCCGCAGTCAGGCCGCCGGCTTCTTCGCCGAGACCGATCGCGATGCGGAGGCGATCCGACTCGTCGAGGAGATGCTCGAGGGTGGATTCTCGTGCGGAGAAGAGCCCGAGCACGCCCTCTCACGGGTGCTCGTGCCGTACCTGCGCGCCGGGCGGTTCGACGAGGCGAAGAGCGCGCACCTTCGCAGCTACCGCCTGGCGAAGGACAACCCCGACAACCTGCGGATCGTCGCGAACAACATCGTGTTCTCGGCGCTGACCGGCAACGAGGCGCGTGCTCTCGCCCAGGTCGAGCGCCACATCTCATGGCTCGCACACGACGGTCTCAACGTCGACGCGCATTTCGCCGCCCTCGCCGCAATCGGGTTCGCGCTCGACCGCGTGGCGGCGACCGGCCACGGCGACACCCCGGTGCGAGGAGCCGACGCTCCTGCACTCACCGCCTTCTTCGGCGAGCACGACGGCACCTGGGGCGCCGCCGACCTCGCGGTCGCCGCCTGGGCGTCCGCAGAGCGCATCGGTGCCGACTTCGACCGGCGAGACGGCACCGAGGGGCATTCGCGCACACTGGCCCGCATACGTGCGCTCTCGACCGAGCACTACGACGTCCCGATCAGATCGGATGCGTTCACCGCTGCCCCCGACGCCACGATTCCCGCCGACGCCGATGCCTGGTTCGACCGCGTGATGGACCTCGCTCAGTTCGGGGCCGAGCACGAGACGCTGCTGGCACTTCCCCACGCTCTCGACGTGGAGGATCCGTCGAAGCTCGCCCAGCTCATGTCGATGCGCCTCGGCATCCTGATCGCGCTCGATCGCGCCGACGAAGCCGCCGAGCTGCTCCCGTCACGGATCGATGCGCTGCGGGCCGCAGGGCTCGATGCGCAGGCCGACCTCGAGCAGAGGCTCGGCCTCGCGACCTTCGGACTCAACACCCCCGACGCGGCGGCCGCCCTCGAGGACGAGCTCGCGACCGCCGCTGCGCTTCCCGCCTGGTCGCGCGGCGACCTCGCGATCAGCCGCGCCTCGCTGCACATGCACGCCGAGGAGCCCGGCGCCGCCCTCGACATGGCCGAGATCGCCGCCCGCGCATTCGCCGAGGCCGCCGACGCGCGCCTGTCGAACACCACGACGCTCATCGCGATCGCCGCCGTGCTGCAGAAGAACGACATCGAGGCGGCATCCGCCCTGCTCGATCGGTTCCTGGCTCAGGACGACCTCAGCATCGGACACCGGGCGCAGGCCCTGCAGACCCGCGCCAGAGTGCGCGGGGGCAGCGAGGCGTTCGTGGAGGGTGCGGCGGATGCCGACGAGGCATCACGCCTGCTGGCGAGCCTCGGAGCGACCAAGGCCCTGGCTGCGGCGCACCTGCTCGCCGGAGCGCTCTGGGAAGACGCGGGCGACCCCGAGAAGGCCGTCACCCGCTACCGCGTCACCTCGCGTCTCGTCGCCCAGGAGGGCGGCGATCAGGCGGGCGCTGACTTCCGTCTCGCGCGGGCCATGCTCGCAGCAGGCGAGGCCGAGGTCGCTGCTGAGCTGTTCGGACAGGTGCTTGAGAGCGAGGAGCAGGCCGAGGTGCACCCCGCATCACGCGCGATGACGGCATCCCTCCTCGCCCGCGCACTGGGTGCATCCGGGGAGTTCGGGCAGGCCGTCGGCGCCTACGGATACGCCGCGCAGCTCTTCGGCGAGGCTGAGGAGCACGCAGACCAAGCCGTGGCGCTGACCGAGCGCGCGAAGATCCTCGCCCGTTTCGAAGAGAACGACGAGGCGATCGAATCGCTCGAGACGGCAGCCGGGATCGTCCGCAAGGCGCCGGATGCCGTCGGCGCCCTCGCCGATGTGCTGCACAACCTGGGTCAGGCGTACGGCGCGCGACAGGACGACCGCGCGTTCGCCCTCTTCGACGAGGTGGCAGCGCTCGCGCAGGAGCACGAGGCGGGCTGGCTGCTCGCCGACGTCACCGACTCGCGCGGCCGCGCGCTCGCCCAGTTCGGCCGCACGGACGAGGCCGTGGCCGCGGCTCTGACCGCTGCCGACGGGTTCGCGTCGATCGGGGATGCAGGTTCCGCCGGCGGCTCCGAGCTGTTCGCCGCTCGGCTGCTCGCGGGCGACGAGCGCGCCGCGGATGCCGTGCCGATCTACCGCAGCGCGCTGGAGCACGCGGCCGAGCATCCGCCGCTCCGCCAGGTGTCGGCGCTCGAGCTGGGCGACGTGCTCGAAGCACTGGGCCGTCACGTCGAGGCCGCCCAGGCGCGGGCGCTCCTCGACAGCTGACTCGATCGCGAGCCGCGCCGCGCGCGCCTCACAAGTCCGATCACGCCTCGTAAGTCCGGATCATGCGAGATCGGACTTGAGAAGCGCGATCGGACCGGCGAAGCGCGCGGGCGACGGAATGCCGAGGCTCAGAGGAACTGACGCCAGTTGGCCCTCGCGAGGTCGAGCAGTTCGTCTCCCTTGCCCGACATCACCGTGCGGATCGCGTACAGCGCGAAGCCCTTGACCTGCGCGGCCTCGATCGCCGGCGGCATCGACAGCTCCTGCCGCTCCGTCACGACGTCGAGCAGGGCGGGGCCGTCGTGAGAGAGCACCTCGCGCACAGCATCCGGAAGATCCTCGCTGTTCTCCACTCGGCGCGCGAAGATTCCCATGGCCTCGGCGATCGCCGCGAAGCTCGGGTTGTCGAGAGAGGTGCCGTAGTTCACGAAGCCGGCGGCCTTCATCTCGAGTTCGACGAAGTTCAGCGACGAGTTGTTCACGACGATCGTCTTCACCGGCAGCCCGTTCTGCGTGAGGGTCAGCAGCTCCCCCAGCATCATCGCGAGCCCGCCATCACCCGCGAGGGCGATCACCTGCCGGTCGGGGTGCGAGACCTGCGCGCCGATGCCGTGCAGCAGCGCGTTGGCCATCGATCCGTGCGTGAACGAGCCGATCAGTCGACGGTTCTCGGTCATCGACAGGTACCGGGCCGCCCACACGGTCGGCGATCCGACGTCGGCCGTGAAGATCGCGTCATCCGACGCCTGCTCGTCGAGCAGCCTGGCGAGGTACTGCGGGTGGATGGGACGACCGGCTTTCGTCGGCGTCGCGAGGTCGTCGAGCTTCGCCCTGGTCTTGCGGTAGTGCGCTGTCGAGTCGTCGAGGTGGGCGCGATCGCTCTTCGCCGCGAGCCGAGGCAACAGGGCGGCAGCGGTCGCCCCGACGTCGCCGACGAGACCGAGATCGAGCGGATGCCGTCTGCCCAGCTGCGAGCCGCGGATGTCGACCTGGATGGTCGTGGCGTGCTCTGGGTAGAACTGCTCATACGGGAAGTCGCTGCCCAGCACCAGAAGGGTGTCGGCCGCCTCCATCGCGCGGTAACCCGAGGCGAAGCCGAGAAGTCCGGTCATACCGACGTCGAAGGGATTGTCGTACTCGATGAACTCCTTGCCTCGGAGGGCGTGCACGATCGGAGCGCCGAGCCTGTCGGCCAGGGCGATGACCTCGTCGTGCGAGCCTTCGACGCCCGCGCCGGCGAGGATCGTGGTCTTCTTCGAGGCGTTGAGCAGGGTCGCGGCGCGCTCGAGCTCGTCATCGCTCGGCACGATCACCGGGCGCGCGCGCTCGATGACGACGGCACGGTCGTCGGGGATCTCCGCCAGCGCGACATCGCCCGGGATGACGAGCACGGCGACGCCCCGCTGCTCGATCGCCGCGCGCATCGCGATCTCGAGAAGGCGGGGCATCTGCTTGGGGTCGGCGACGTACTCGACGTAGACGCTGCACTCGCGGAACAGCTCCTGCGGGTGGGTCTCCTGGAAGTAGCCGGTGCCGATCTCGGTGGTCGGGATGTGGGCCGCGATCGCCAGCACCGGCACCCGCGAGCGATTGGCATCGTAGAGTCCGTTGATCAGGTGCAGGTTGCCGGGGCCGCACGAACCGGCCACCACCGCGAGGTCGCCCGTGAGCGCCGCGTCCGCAGCCGCCGCGAAGGCCGCGGACTCCTCGTGTCGCACGTGCACCCATCGGATGCCGCCGTCCTTGCGGAGCGCATCGGTGAACCCGTTGAGGGAGTCACCAGGGAGGCCGTAGACACGGTCGATCCCATTCGCGCGGAGAGTCTTGACGATGTTCGCTGCGACGGTTGCCATGCTTCCAACCTACGCCCGCCGGGTGCGGTGCGCCCCGGGCCGGGGACGAGAAAGGGACGGATGCCGGAGCATCCGCCCCTCCTGTCGTGCGCGTCGCTCAGCCGATGCGGATGAGCTTCTTGTTGACGAACTCGTCGGCCGCGAGGTGACCGAGCTCACGCGAGGTGCCGCTGCGCTTGATGCCGCCGAACGGCAGCTCGGGGCTGTCGGCGAGCACGAGGTTGACATAGACCATGCCCGCCTCGATGTTGTCGGCGACGCGCTCGGCCTGCTCGGCGTCGGTCGTGAAGACGTACGACCCGAGGCCGAAGGTGGTGTCGTTCGCGAGGGCGACCGCGGCGTCCTCGTCGGCGACCCGGTAGACGACGGCCGCGGGGCCGAAGAGCTCCTCGCGGTAGACGTTCATCTCGGGCGTCACGTCGGCCAGCACGGTCGGAGCGAAGAACGCGCCATCGCGCGTGCCGCCGGTGAGAAGGGTGGCACCCTGCTCGACGGCCTGGTCGATCTGCTTCTGCAGGTTCTCGGCCGCCGTCTCGGACGAGACCGGGCCGAGCACGGTGTCGTCCAGCATCGGGTCGGTCGCCGTCACCGACGCCATCGCGGCGGTGAACTTCTCGACGAACGAGTCGTAGAGACCGTCGACGATGATGAAGCGCTTGGCGCCGTTGCAGGCCTGGCCGTTGTTGTCGAGACGTGCGTCGACGCCGGCCTGCACGGTGGCGTCGAGGTCGTCGGTCGAGAGCACGATGAACGGGTCGGACCCGCCGAGCTCCAGCGCGACCTTCTTGAGGTTGCGTCCGGCGATCTCGGCGACCGCCGCACCGGCGCGCTCGGATCCCGTGAGGGAGACTCCCTGCACGCGAGGGTCGGCGATCATGTCGGCGATCTGGTCGTTCGTCGCGAGCACGTTCTGGTATGCGCCCTTCGGGAATCCTGCGTCGTGGTAGATCGCCTCGAGAGCTGTCGACGACTCGGGGCACTGCGGTGCGGGCTTGAGCAGGATCGTGTTCCCCACGATCAGGTTCGGCGCCGCGAAACGCACGATCTGATATGCCGGGAAGTTCCACGGCATGATGCCGACGAGCGGTCCGAGCGACGAGCGACGGACGATCGCCGTGCCGTCTCCGAGGATGGCGATCGGCTGGTCGGCCATGATCTCCTCGGCCTGGTCGGCGTAGTACTCGGCGATGTCGGCGGCGAAGTCGACCTCGCCGAGCGCGGCCTCGCGGGGCTTTCCCATCTCGCGGACGAACACGTCTGCGAGCTCCTCACGGCGTTCGCGGTGCAGCTCGGCCGCACGGCGCAGCAGCGCTGCGCGCTCAGCCACGGTCGACGAGCGGGACCACTCGCGGTGCGCCTCGTCGGCGGCAGCGATCGCCGCCTCGATCTGCGCATCCGTGAAGGTGTCGAAAGACGCCAGCGTCTCTCCGGTGGCGGGGTTGATGACGGCGTAATCGGTCATGCTCTCTCCTCCTCTGGGCCGACCGGTCAGGAGACCGGGATCAGCGTGTACTTGGTGGACAGGTACTCGTGGATGCCCTCGAGACCGCCCTCGCGGCCGACGCCGGACTGCTTGACGCCGCCGAAGGGGGCCGCGGCGTTGGACACCACGCCCACGTTGAGACCCATCATGCCGGTCTCGAGCTTGTCGATCATGCGCTGGCCGCGCTGCAGGTTCTCGGTGAAGACGTACGAGACGAGGCCGTACTCGGTGTCGTTCGCGAGACGCACCGCATCGTCCTCCGTGTCGAAGGTCGCGATCGCGAGCACCGGTCCGAAGATCTCCTCGCGAAGGATCGCCGAGCCGGCGACGACATCGGTGAGGACGGTCGGCTCGTAGAACGTGCCGGTTCCCTCGAGCGCCTTGCCGCCGGCGAGCAGTGTCGCGCCGCGTTCGACGGCGTCGTCGACGAGTTCGCCCGCCTTGGCGACGGCTCCCTCATCGATGAGCGGTCCGATCGAGACGCCCTCTTCGGTGCCGCGGCCGATCTTCATGGCGTTGACGCGCTCAGTGACCTTGCGGGCGAACTCCTCGGCGACGTCCTTGTGGACGATGAAGCGGTTGGCCGCCGTGCACGCCTGCCCGATGTTGCGGAACTTCGCAGCCAGCGCGCCGTCCACCGCCTTGTCGAGGTCGGCGTCGTCGAACACGACGAACGGGGCGTTGCCACCCAGCTCCATCGAGACGCGCAGCACGCCCTCGGCGGCCTGCGCGATGAGCTTGCGGCCGACCTCGGTCGACCCCGTGAACGACAGCTTGCGCAGGCGCGGGTCGGCGATGATCGGCGCGGACAGCGCCGAGGACTTCGATGTCTGCACGACGTTGACGACGCCGGCGGGGAGCCCTGCCTTCTCGAGCAGCGACGTGAAGAAGATCGTCGTCAGCGGGGTGAGTGCCGGGGGCTTGATGACCACGGTGCAGCCGGCGGCCAGAGCGGGAGCGATCTTGCGCGTCGCCATCGCGAAGGGGAAGTTCCACGGCGTCACGAAGAACGACGGTCCGACCGGACGCTGCGAGACGACCATGTGGCCGGTGCCCTCGGGGTTGATGCCGTAGCGACCGCTGATGCGCACCGCCTCTTCGCTGAACCACCGAAGGAACTCGCCGCCGTAGGCGACCTCTCCGCGTGCCTCGGCGAGCGGCTTGCCCATCTCGAGCGTCATCAGCAGCGCGAGGTCCTCCTTGTGCTCCTGCACGAGGTCGAACGCGCGTCGCAGGATCTCGCTGCGGGTGCGCGGAGCGGTGGCGGCCCATGAGTCCTGCGCGGCCACGGCCGCATCCAGGGCGCGGATGCCGTCAGCGGGGGTCGCATCTGCGATCGTGCGGATGACCGCACCGGTCGCCGGGTCCTGTACGTCGAACGTGCCGCCGGTCTCGCCGTCGATCCACTCTCCCCCGATGAAGAGGCCGGTGGGAATGCTGTCGAGCAGCGCCTGCTCTGTCTGAGTGCTCATGGAATCTCTTTCTGTGGGGACGGGGGTGGGATCAGCGGCGACGCGCGCTGGCGGGAGCATCCATGCTGAGAGTCTCGCCGCGGAAGAACGCCGGGCGTTTGATCGACTGCCAGATCATGATCACGATGCCGATCACGATGATGCCGACGCCGAGGACGAACACGAGGCCGAGACCGCCGATGCTCGATCCGCTGCCGTACGCGGGATCCATCGAGTCGATCAGCGTCGTCACGAACAGCACGGCCAGGATGGCGCCGCCGACGAGCGGGAACAGGAACGTGAAGAAGAAGCTCCTGGCCGAGTCGAACCACTGCTTGCGGAAGTACCAGACGCACGCGAACGCGGTGAGACCGTAATAGAAGCAGATCATCATGCCGAGTGACAGGATCGTGTCGGTGAGCACGTTCTCACTCACCAGACGCATCACGGCGTAGAAGACGGATGCGACCACGGCCGACACGATCGTCGAGTAGCCGGGGGTGAAGAACCGCGGGCTGACGCGGGCGAACTTCTTCGGCAGGGCACCATAGTGCCCCATCGCCAGCAGCGTGCGGGCGGGGCCCACGGCAGTCGACTGCAGGGATGCCGCCGAGCTCGACAGCACCGCGAGCGACACGAGGAACGCGAGCGGTCCGAGAATCGGGTCGGACAGGGCGAAGAACACGTTCGCCGAGATGTCCTCGTTCGCGAGACCGTAGTCGCCCGTGCCGACGCCGGCGAACATGATCAGGCCGATCGCGAGCAGCAGGTACAGGGCGACGACGACCACGACGGTGACCATCGCGGCGCGGCCCGGGGTCTTGGCCGGGTCCTTCGTCTCTTCGTTCATGGTCAGGACGACGTCCCAGCCCCAGAAGATGAAGATCGACAACGAGAGGCCGGCGGCGAAGGCGCTGAAAGACGGCACCTCGAACGGGTTGAACCACGACCACGAGAACGCGGTCGGCTCGGGAGCGTCTCCGTTGACCGCCTTGACGATCGCGACGGTCGCGAAGACGACGAGCACGAGCACCTGGAAGCCGACGAGGATGTACTGGAACTTCTGCGTGGTCTGCATGTCGCGGTACGACACCAGTGTCGCGCCGAGCATGAAGAGCAGACAGACGACCACGTTGATGAACGGGTTGAAGGCGAGATCTGCGATCTCGGGGTTGCCGCTGAGCTGGGCGATCAGCAGGAACAGGAACTCGACCGCGATCCCGGCGAGGTTCGACAGCACGATGACGGTGGCGGCGATCAGGCCCCATCCGGTCATCCAGCCGACCCACGGGCCGAACGCCCGCACACCCCAGGTGAACGAGGTGCCGGAGTCGGGCATCATGCGGTTGAGTTCGCGGTAGCCGAACGCGGTCAGCAGCATCGGGATGAACCCGACGAGCATGATCGCCGGCACCTGGGTGCCGACGACCGCGACCGTCGGTCCGAGCGATGCGGTGAGCGTGTATGCGGGCGCGATCGTGGAGACGCCGATGACGACGGCTCCGAGCACGCCGACGGCTCCTGCGCTGAGTCCCTTCTGGGAGATACCGGTCGTCACACCGGATGCGGGCTCCGTCGCCCGGTTCGAGCTGCTCATCAGCGGACTCCTGCTTCGGCGCGGGTGCGCGGGACGACGATCATGGGTACGGGCAGTTCGTGCAGCATCTTCGCCGCGGTCGAGCCCAGGAACAGGCGGCGCGGCTGCGCCAGACGGCTCGAGCCGACGAGGATGACCTCGCCGGGGAGCCACGAGAGATTCGCGACCGCATCCTCGACCGTGTCGCCCGGGGCCTCCTCGACCTCGGCCTTCAGCTCGTCGGGAAGCAGGCTTTTGGCCACCTCGAGCACGTCGTTCGCGTGTGCGTCACCGACCACTCGGATCGCACCGGTGTCGAGACCGGGCGGCACATCGAACGGCACGAGCGAGACGAGACGCAGGCCGACCCGGGACTCGGTCGCGATCGCGGCCGCCTCGTCGAGCAGGTTGTCGGCGCCGGCGCGGTTGCCGACGGCGGCGGTCACCCGAGGAAGCACGTGGTCGTCCTGCTCCGCCGTGCCGGCGGGGGCGAGCGCGACGGGGATGGTCGAGGAATGCAGCAGCTCCGAGGCGACACTGCCGAGACGGTGGCGGCCGAAGATGCTGCCGCCGGCGGTGCCGATGACGATCAACCTGGCGTCGAACTCCTCGCCCGCAGCGATCAGCCCTTCGGCGAAGGACTCGCCGAAGCGGACATGCCCCGTGCGGGTGAGCTCCTGCGGCAGTCGGACGACTGCATCCTCGAGCCACTCCTTCGCCTGACGGCGGATGTGATCCTCGTACGCACGCTCCGGGGGGACCGCCGCACTGCGGGTGCCCTCGGAGGGCAGCACGATCACGAGGTGCAGGACCGCCCCGAGGCTGCGGGCGAGCCGCGCGCCGAGAGCCGCGGCATCCGCACCGGCATCCGTCGCCGTGTAGCCGACGACGACTGCGCCGGTCATCAGCCGACCTCGGCCGTGTCGCCGGTCGCGCGGCTCGAGTCGACGATGTTCGATGCCACGAGGTGGCCCATTCGGATCGCGCCGTCGACGTGCTGGTAACCGGCGCCCGCGAGGTCGCTGCACGCGAAGTGGATCGGGCCGACGGCCGAGCGCAGGTCTGCGCCGTAGCGGTGGAGGCCCCCCATGTCGAAGCTCGCCGCATACGCGCCGCGCGTCCACTCCTCGGTGCCCCAGTCGCTCTCGTAGTAGACGACGGGGTTTTTGGCCTCGGATCCGTAGTAGTGCGACAGCGACTCGAGGATGCGCTCCTTGCGCTCCTCTGCCGTGAGCGTGAAGAGGTCATCGGCGTTCTGGTCGCTGACGAAACCGACGAGGGTGCCGCGCTCGTCGGCGTGGTTCGTGTTGTCGTACGCCTCGTGCGCCAGCTCGTACGGACTGAACGCGGTGCCGCTGAGGCCCTGCTCTCGCCAGAACGGGCGGTCGTAGACGGCGTGCACCTTGATGACGAAGCCCATCGAGATGTGCTGGTGCATCTGGTGCTGGCGACGCGGGAGCGGCGGCACGAAGGCGATGCGGCTGTACAGCACCGGAGCATGGGCGAGGATGGCGAACCGCGCGCGCACCGTGGTGTCGTCGGTGGTGGCGGCCACGCCGTCGGCGCCCCACTCGAGCGAGCGCACCGGCTGGTTCAGCAGCACGTCTTCTCCGAGGCGCTCGGCCAGCAGCAGCGGCACCTTCTGCAGGCCGCCGACGACGCGCTTGTCGAGGATGAAGTCGGCGTCGACGAGGTTCGAGTACGACCCCGCGGATGCGGCCATCAGCAGCGACTGCAGCAGCGAGAACGAGTGCGTGGGCTTTGTGAGCATCGCGGATCCCGTGGCGAAGGCCAGGTTGCGCACTGCCTCGTCGTCGTCGGTCTGCGCTCGCAGCCAGGCATCCCAGGTGACCGAGTCCCACTCCTCGGCATTCGCGTGCTCCCACGGACGGTCGGGGTCGATCTCGGCGACCATGGCGTCGAGGCGCTCCGTGATCTCGGCGATGACCGCCTCGGTCTCAGCCGACACCGGGAACATCTCTCCGGTGAAGCGGTGCGTCTGACCGTCGGGGCCGACGTACACGCTGTCACCCTCGCGGTAGCGGCTGTAGGTCTCGAGCCCCAGCTCCTCGATCGTGTCCTTCAGCGCGTCCTGGTCGGGCGAGACCCACTGTCCGCCGATCTCGAGCATGGCGCCGTCGATGACGTCGGTCCACAGACGGCCTCCGACGCGGTCGCGGGCCTCCAGGACGGCGACCGACAGGCCGGCCTTGCGCAGGTCGTTCGCCGCCGTGAGCCCTGCGGCTCCCGCACCGACGATCAGCACGTCACGGGTGATCTCAGCCATCTGCTTCTCCTTCGTTGGAAAGGGGTAGTGCCGGTCGCGATCCGAAATCCCCCGATACGGATCGCGACCGGACGTGTGGTGGCGGTCGCAGGGTGTGCGACCGCTGGTCGATCAGGCCGCGGCGAGCGCCGCAGCGACCACGTCGAGACCCTCGTTCAGCAGTTCGTCGCCGATCGCGAGCGGGGGCAGGAAGCGGATGACGTTGCCGTAGGTGCCGCAGGTGAGGACGATGACGCCCTGGGCGACGCACGCCTTGGCGACGGCTGCGGTGAGCGCGGCATCCGGTGCCTGGGTCTCGGGATCGACGAACTCGGCTCCGATCATCGCGCCGTGTCCACGGATGTCGCCGATGCGCGCATCCTTCTCCTGCATCGCGCCGAGGCGCTGTGTGAGGATCTCGCCGATCTCGCGCGCCCGCTCGATCACACCGTCGTTCTCGAAGACGTCGATCGCCGCGAGGGCTGCCGCGCACGCGATCGGGTTTCCGCCGTAGGTGCCGCCGAGTCCGCCGGAGTGCGAGGCGTCCATGATCTCGGCGCGACCGGTGACGGCGGCGAGCGGCAGACCACCCGCGATGCCCTTGGCCGTCGTGATGAGGTCGGGCTCGATGCCGAAGATCTCGCTCGCGAACATGTGGCCGGTGCGGGCGAAGCCTGTCTGCACCTCGTCGGCGATGAAGACGACGCCGTTCGCTCGGCACCATGCGGCGATCGCCGGCAGGAAGCCCTCGGCGGGGACGATGAAGCCGCCCTCGCCCTGGATCGGCTCGATGATCACGGCGGCGAGGTTGTCGGCACCGATCTGCTTCTCGAGCTGGAGGATGACGCGGGATGCCGCCTCGGGGCCGGCGAGTCCGTCGCGGAACGGGTACGACATCGGCGCGCGGTACACCTCGGGCGCGAACGGGCCGAAGCCGCTCTTGTATGGCATCGACTTGGCGGTCAGTGCCATGGTGAGGTTGGTGCGGCCGTGGTAGCCGTGGTCGAAGGCGACGACGGCCTGGCGACCGGTGTGCTTGCGGGCGATCTTGATCGCGTTCTCGACGGCCTCGGCGCCGGAGTTGAACAGCGCGCTCTTCTTCGCGAAGTCGCCGGGGGTGAGCCGGTTGAGAGCCTCGGCGACGCCGATGTACGACTCGTACGGCGAGATCATGAAGCAGGTGTGCGTGAACTGCGCGGCCTGCGCGGCGACCGCTGCGGCGACCTTCGGGTGTGCGTTGCCGACCGTGGTCACGGCGATGCCGGAACCGAGGTCGATGAGCGAGTTGCCGTCGGCGTCGACGACCACTCCTCCGCCGGCGGCGACGGCCGCCACGGGGACCGTATGCCCGACGCCCGCTGCCACGGCGTCCGCCTTGCGTGCGAGGATCTCCGCCGACCGGGGGCCGGGAAGGTCTGTCACGAGGCGACGCTCCTGGGGGAGCTCGGGTCCGCCGAGGGGAACTGCAACAGCTGCGTTGTCGAGGAGTGCCATGTGGGCGAGCGTACGACCCGAGCATCGACCGCCGCATTCGCCCGGCTGTACAATCTGATCGAGGTCATCGCCAAGCTGTATAAGCACGTCGGCCGGAGTCGGAGAAGGAGCAGGACATGGATGCAGCTGAGCAGCCCACGCTTCGAGCGCTGCTCAGCCGTCGCGACCTCGGCCTGGGCCTCATCTCCGCAGAGGCCGACCTCCCGCGCGGCGCGCTGGATCGCCCATTGCGATGGGTGCACAGCTCCGACCTCGCTGATCCGACGCCATTCCTCGCGGAGGATCTCGCTCTGCTGACCACCGGCACCCAGTTCGACGCCGGCACCGACTTCGACGTCTACGTCGGGCGCCTCTCCGACCGCGGTGTGCTCGGTCTCGGCTTCGGCACGGATGTGCACCGCGCCGGCATCCCCGACGAGCTCGTCATCGAGTGCGCACGCCGAGGGATCCCCCTGTTCGAGGTGCCCTATCGCACGCCGTTCATCGCCGTCGCCCGTGCACATTCCGAAGCGATCGCGGCACAGGCATACGCCCGAAGGTCGTGGGCGCTCGACACGCAGCGCGCGCTGGCACTCGCCGCGCTCCGCCCGCACGGGCTCGATGCGACCGTCGCAGAGCTCGGCCGGCGTCTCGGAGTCTGGGTCGGCATGTACGACGCATCAGGCGCCCTGCAGCTGTCGTATCCGCGAACGGCCGTGACGGCCGGACGGCTGGCCGAGCTCGGCGAACGCGTCACCGAGATCCTCACCCGCGGACTCGAGGCAGGGCAGTCGCTCACGATCGACGAGCAGACATTCACACTCTTCACCGTCGGACGCGGCGGACACCTGCGGGGCGTGATCGCTTTGGCCGTCGACGCGCTCGATGCCGAGGCCCGCACGGTCGTGACCTCGGTGATCGCGATGGCCGGACTCGCCCTCGAGCAGAGCGATCAGCTCGCCCGCAGCCGGCGACGGCTGAACTCGCAGCTGTTGAGTTCTCTGCTCGATGACGACCCCTCTCTCGCGCGGAGGGTGCTCGGCAGCATGCCCGCAGCCCCCGTCGTGGTGGCGATCGCCGCTGACGCCCCGGCCGGCCCGCTGACCGACTGGTGGGAGCGGCGGCGCTCCGAGCACGGCACCGCGAGCTTCCTCGCGGAATCGCCGGAGGGTGTCGTGCTGTGCCTGTCGATGGCCGACGAGGCGCTGCTCGACGAGATCGCGACCCGCTTCGGCATCCGCATCGGCGCCTCAGGATCGGAGTCCTACGACGCGTTCTCGCGAGCGCACGCGCAGGCGCTCGCGGCACTGCGCCAGCAGTCCGGCACGGGGGTGTTCCACTTCGCCGACGCCGCAGGGTCGAGCATCCTCAGCGCACTCGCGACGGATGAGGCGCGCCTCGTCGCCGAGTCGCGCCTGGCACCGATCCGTGACCACGATGCGCGATCGGGCGGCGACCTCGAACGTTCGCTGCGCACCTGGCTGGAGAACGATGCGAAGGCCGATCCGGCGGCGGCTGCACTCGGGGTGCACCGCCACACCCTGCGGTCACGCATCGCGCAGGCCGGCGCGCTGCTCGGCTCCGACCTGTCGTCGTTCCCCGCCCGCGCCGAGCTGTGGGCGCTGCTGCAGACCGCGCGGGACTAGACGATCGATGTCATGACCCCGCCGGCGCCGCTCGATGGTGCCGGCGCCAGCGCTCCTCGGCATGCATCTCGTCGATGATCGCGTCGCCGAGAAGTGGTCGGGCCTGCGGATCCGCCGCACAGCGCGCGATGATCTCGACGATGATCGCCGGGTCGGTTCGCAGATATCGCGAGCCGACGCGCGGCCTTCCGCCGTCCATCCGCGACAGAAAGACATGCTTCTCATCGATGAATGCAGTGAGAACGTCCGCCCATCCGACCGTGTGAGTGCGGCTCAAAGGCGCGCTGATCGTCACCCCGAGCTCGTCGACTCGGACTCGACCGGAACGCAGCGCGAGACCCGCCACGATCGCGCCCTGTATCACGCAGATGAGTGGCGCCAGGAGAACACCGGCCGTCGACCGTCGACCAAGATCTGTCACGAACGGATGCGCCGGCCCGAAGGCGAGGAGCAGAGCGGCGACGCCGAGCAGCACCGTGACGACACCGACCCACGCCACTCGGCGACGAGAGCCGAACACCATGACACCGGGACCCACCATCGCATCCACGAATGGGTCTCCGGAGCGGAGCCTCCGACGCTCGAACTCCATCAGCACGACGCCCGCGAGCGGCAGCACGAGAAGCCACAGGGTCGGCATCCCGTACCTGTTGACGACGATCACGATGCCGACCAGCGCGGCGAGTGCGATCAGGATCATCCACCAGGGCGCCTTCCGCTGCGGTGACGGCCGCAGGGACTGCGGCGGACGACCGATGAATGTGCGGCGCCGCCGCAATCCGGACACTCCCCCGAGACTCACCGTCTCAGGGTAGCCGCGGCTCGGGCATCGGTGGCCGTCGCCGTCTTCCACAGAAGCCGGAGGTGCCGACGCCCTGAACCGTCACCGCGGCGCGTGCGCCTCGAGGAACTCGTACACATCCGTCGTGTCCACGCCAGGGAAGGCCCCCGTCGGCAGAGTCGCCAGCAGGGTGCGGGGCGTCTTCACGTTCGGCCAGGAGTTCTCACGCCACCGCCCCTCGAGCTCGGCCGGCGCCCTGCGACAGCACACCTCGACCGAGTGCTTCGAGACTCCGCGATGCGGGGTGTCTCGTCCGACGAACCACTTCGTGTCGTCGAAGCGCACGCCCACGCTGACCGAGTGCAGCCCCTCGCTCGACGCTTCGACGCGGGCCGTGCACCAGTAGGTGCCGTTGCCCGTGTCGGTGTACTGGTAGTAGGGGTTGAAGCGGTCGTCCTCGTCGAACACGACGCGGCTGGTCCAGCGACGGCAGCACATCTGCCCCTCGATCGCCCCCAGCCGATCGGTCGGGAAGTTCACGTCGTCGTTCTCGTATGCCTTCGTGATCGTGCCCGACTCGTGCACCTTGAGGAAGTGCACGGGGATGTCGAGATGACGGGTCGCGAGGTTCGTGAAGCGGTGCGCGGCCGTCTCATACGACACCGAATAGGCATCGCGCAGGTCCTCGATCGAGATCGCTCTACGCGACTTCGCGTCCTTCAGCGCCGGCACCACGTGGGCCTCAGGAACCAGCAGCGCTCCGGTGAGATAGTTCGTCTCGACGCGCTGGCGAAGGAACTCGGCGTAGCTGCGCGGTTCGGAGTGACCGAGGATGCGGCTGGACAGCGCCTGCAGCACCGCGGTGCGCGCGTCGCCCTTGGCCGGCACGCTGCTCGACAGGTACAGCCGCCCGTTCGCGAGGTCGGCCACGCTCCGGGTGGTCTGCGGCAGGTCGGGTGCGTAGTGCAGGGTGAAGCCGAGGTAGGCCGCGATCTCGGATGCGGTGCGCTGGGTGAGCGGCCCGCCGGGATGCCCGACGGCCGCAAGGATCTCCGCCGCCTTCGTCTCTAGGTCGGCGAAGTGGTTGTCCTGCCGGCGCATCAGGTGGCGCAGCTCGACGTTCGCGCGCCTGGCCTCCTCCGGCGTGGCTGCGCGCTCGTCCTTGAGCCGGTCGATCTCACCATGCAGCGCGAGCAGCGCCCTGAGGGCATCCGTCGGCATGCTTTTGGCGATCCGGAACGGCTCGATCCCGAGCGCCTGGAACGTCTGCCCCTTCATGGCACGTTCGAGGGCGATCTCGATCGCGCTGCGCTCGTCGAGCGGCTCCCCCTCGAGCAGCGCGTCGATCGTGACGCCGAGTGCCCGCGCGATCGCCTGCAGCTGGGTGAGCTTCGGCTCGCGCTTGCCCGTCTCGATCATCGACATCTGACTGGGGGCCCGATCGACGGCCGCCGCGAGGTCGTCGAGGGTCATCCCGCGCGCCGTGCGCAGCTGACGGATGCGTCGCCCGATCGTGAGGGCGTCGGCGTCTTCTTCGACCGCTGAGGTGCTCATGCGGCCGATTCTGTCACAGAAACAGAATTTTGGTCGATCTTCACACGCGGATCGGCCACTTGTGCGCAGCTTCTTCACCCACAGTGGAAACACGCCACCCGGCTTCACGGTCCGGGCATCCAACGGAGGAGACACCATGACGAACACCGCTCAGAACCAGACACCTCGCCCCGCCGGTCTGCGCGCCGGCGACCAGGTTCAGACGGCCGCCGAGCTCCGGGAGATCTGGGAGACCGATCCTCGTTGGGACGGCGTCGAGCGCACGTACTCGGCCGACGACGTCATCCGCATCCGCGGGTCGGTCCGCGAGGACTCCACCCTCGCCCACCGCGGAGCCGAGAACCTCTGGAACCTCCTGCACACCGAGGACTACGTGCGGGCGCTCGGCGCCTACACCGGTGGCCAGGCAGTGCAGCAGGTGCGCGCGGGCCTCAAGGCGATCTACCTCTCGGGCTGGCAGGTCGCGGCCGACGGCAACCTCGCCGGCCAGACGTACCCCGACCAGTCGCTCTATCCGGCGAACTCGGTGCCGGCGGTCGTGCGCCGGATCAACAACGCGCTGATCCGCCAGGACCAGCTCGAGCACGCCGAGGGCGACGTCACGCAGGACTGGCTCGCCCCGATCGTCGCCGATGCCGAAGCCGGGTTCGGCGGGCCGCTCAACGCCTACGAGCTCGCGCAGTCGCTGATCCAGGCGGGCGCCGCGGCGATCCACTGGGAGGACCAGCTCGCGAGCGAGAAGAAGTGCGGTCACCTCGGCGGCAAGGTGCTCGTGCCTACTCAGCAGCACATCCGCACGCTGAACGCGGCACGCCTCGCGGCGGACGTGGCAGGTGTCCCGACGGTCATCATCGCCCGGACGGATGCTCTCGCCGCCGACCTGCTGACCAGCGACGTCGACGAGCGCGACCAGCAGTTCACCACCGGCGAGCGCACGACCGAGGGCTTCTACCGCATCCGCCCCGGCATCGAGTCGGTCATCAGCCGCGGTCTCGCGTTCGCTCCGTACGCCGATCTGCTGTGGGTCGAGACGGGCGAGCCAGACATCGAGCTGGCCCGTGAGTTCGCCGCAGCCATCCACGCGCAGTTCCCCGGCAAGCTGCTCGCCTACAACTGCTCGCCGAGCTTCAACTGGAAGCGCCACCTGTCGGACGCCGAGATCGCGACGTTCCAGCAGGAGCTGGCTGACCTGGGCTACAAGTTCCAGTTCATCACGCTCGCGGGCTTCCACGCCCTGAACCACTCGATGTTCGACCTCGCCCGCGGTTACGCCGAGCGCGCCATGAGCGCGTACGTCGAGCTGCAGGAGGCCGAGTTCGCCGCCGAGGCGAACGGCTACACCGCCACCAAGCACCAGCGCGAGGCGGGCACCGGCTACTTCGACGTCATCTCCACCGCGCTCAACCCCGACAGCGCGACCCTCGCCCTTGCAGGCTCCACCGAAGCCGCGCAGTTCCACTAAGCCATTCCAAAGGACTCAGATCATGACCACTCCCACCGCACCCCCGACCATCAGCGCGACCACCGCTCCGATCCAGACGACGCAGCAGGGCCCGGCGATCACCGTGACCGGTCCGCTGCGCGAGCGCTACGACGAGATCCTCAGTCCCGAGGCGACCGCGTTCCTCACCGAGCTGCACCATCGCTTCGCCTCGCGCCGCCACGATCGGCTCGCCGACCGGATGCGCCGTCGGTTCGAGATCGGCAACGGCCACGACCCCCGATTCCGCGACGACACCGCGCACATCCGCCAGGATGCCGAGTGGCGCGTGGCCGGCGCAGGCCCCGGCCTCGAGGACCGCCGTGTCGAGATCACCGGTCCGACCGACCCGAAGATGACGATCAACGCTCTCAACTCGGGCGCTCGTGTCTGGCTCGCCGACCAGGAGGATGCGACCAGTCCCACGTGGAAGAACGTCATCGAGGGTCAGCTGTCCCTCCGCGACGCGATCCGCGGCGAGCTCTCCTTCACGGGCCCGTCGACCGAGTCGGGGCAGGGCAAGGAGTACCGCGTCACCGCCGAGCGCACGCCCACCATCGTGATGCGCCCCCGCGGATGGCACCTGCCGGAGAAGCACCTGCAGTTCACCGACCGGGCCGGGCGACGCACGGCGGCGTCCGGTTCGCTCGTGGACTTCGGCCTGTACTTCCTGCACAACGCGAAGGAGCTGATCGCGAACGGCCGCGGGCCCTACTTCTACATCGCGAAGCTGGAGTCGAGCGAAGAGGCGAAGCTGTGGGACGACGTGTTCTCGTTCAGCGAGGAGTACATCGGCATCCCGCATGGCACGATCCGTGCCACCGTGCTCATCGAGACGTTGCCCGCGGCGTTCGAGATGGATGAGATCCTGTACGAGCTGCGCGACCACTGCGCTGGCCTCAACGCCGGACGCTGGGACTACATCTTCTCGATCATCAAGAACTACCGCGGTCGCGGCGCGCGCTTCGTCCTCCCCGATCGCAGTGAGGTCACGATGACGGTGCCGTTCATGCGGGCCTACACCGAACTGCTCGTGCAGACCTGCCACAAGCGGGGCGCCTACGCGATCGGTGGCATGAGCGCATTCATCCCCAACCGTCGCGATCCCGAGGTCACGGCACGGGCATTCGAGAAGGTGTCGGCCGACAAGAAGCGCGAGGCCGGCGACGGTTTCGACGGCACCTGGGTGGCCCACCCCGATCTGATCCCCACGGCACAGGCGGAGTTCGACGCCGTGCTCGGCGAGCGACCGCACCAGGTCGATCGTCAGCGCCCCGAGGTCACGGTGACCGCGGCTCAGCTGCTCGACGTGCACATCGGCCGCCCGATCACGGCCCGCGGCGTGCGCGACAACGTCTCGGTGGCGATCCGCTATCTCGAGGCCTGGCTGCGGGGCCTCGGTGCGGTCGCCATCGACAATCTGATGGAGGATGCCGCCACAGCCGAGATCAGCCGCTCGCAGGTGTGGCAGTGGATCCACCAGGACCGCACCACCGAAGACGGCACGCCGATCACGGCCGAGTACATCGAGGGCCTGATCCGCGATGTGCTCGCACAGGCGACGCGATCGGCCGGCGACCGGTTCGACGACGCGGCGGAGATCTTCCGCGACGTCGCCCTGCAGGAGGAGTTCCCGGCGTTCCTGACGCTCGGCGCCTACAGCCGGTTCCTCGTCGACGAGGGCTGACTCGCACTGCACAGAAGCCCCTCGGATGCCGCGTTCCTGCATCCGAGGGGCTCCGCTGTTCGGCCCTGTGGACAACCGCGTTCGAGCGACTCGGCCCCGCCCTACGCTCGCGGGATGTCGACACCTGCGCCTCTCTCCGAACATGCTCTCCGCGTCCGCCGCTCCGCATCCCTGGGCCTCAGCGCCGCCTCGCTCGCACTCACCCTGCTGACCGCGATACCGCTCACCCTGGTCGTGTTCGGTTTTGAGGAGACCGCTGTCCTCCTTGTCCCCATCGAGCTCGTGCGTCCTATGCAGACCCTCGCGATCGCGACCGGCGCGGTCGGGCTCGTGCTCGGCGGGAACCTGCCTCGCACGGGTGTACCCCGACCGAGACTGCCCGTGCAACTGGGGGTGGCTGCGCTCCTCACCGTCGGCGCGTCCATGGTGCTGGTGGCGATGCCCGTGCTTCTCATGGTCGCCGCCCTGCTCGCCGGCTTCCTGACCATGTTCTGACCGGCGGCGCCTGTGATCACCGGCGGGCGTAGCCTGAGAACATGAGCGACGTCTGGTCCGACATCTCCGCTGAGTTCCTGCACCTCTACCCGCGGGGACGACGCCTGCTCGTCGTCGCGGGAGCGGATGCCGAGCGCTCACGCCACACGGCCGATGAGCTCACCGAGGCACTGACCGCCGCAGGCCAGCAGACCGTGCGCACGCACACCCCCGACGGCGATGAGCACGATCTTCGCTCCGACGTCATCGCCCCGTTCCGAGAGTCTCCCGACGATGGCGGCGTGCTCGTCGTCTCGGGTCCGCCCGCGCTGCTGAGTGACACCGCGCGCGGTCTCTGGAACTTCATCGTGTGGCAGCTCGCAGGAGACGAACCACCGCACGCGATCGCCTCGGCGCTGGTCGACGTGACCGACCCGGTGAACCCGACCCGGCGCTTCGCGGACTACTGCGCACTGCCTTCGTCGTTCGGCGCCTGAGAGTCGATTCGAGGGACGCCGAGGATCGCGACCGTAGCTCAGGTCAGCGGCGGTCGCGGCGTGCGGGCATCCGAGGCACCGAGAATCGACGTGGATCCGCTGTGCCCCGACACCCGTCAGTCGGAGGCCGGCACCGGCTAGCGGAACGAGGCCGCCACCGAGTTTCGGTGATAGTCGAACACGATGCTGGTCCTCGTCGAGGCGACGCTCGACTGCGCCGACAGGTGCTCGAGCACGAACTCGCGCATCTCCGACGAGTCGGCGACGGCGATGTGCAGCAGGAAATCGTCGTCTCCCCCGAGGAAGAACACCTGGATGACCTGCGGCAGTACCCGCACACGGTCGGCGAACTCGACGATGCTCTCCCTGCGCCCGCTCGGGCGCAGGGTCACACCGATGATCGCTTGCAGGCCCGCGCCGAGCATCCGCTCATCGACGCTCGCATGGAAGCCGCTGATCACGCCTCTGTCGACGAGTGCGCGCAGACGCGCGTGAGCCGTCGACGGGGCGACGCCGAGGTGGCCGGCGAGCTCGGCGTTCGTCATCCTGCCGTCAGCGCTCAGCAGCTGCACGATCCGCGCATCGATCGCATCGAGCGCCGGGGCCCGAAGGGTGTTCGACGGCGCGGCCTCAGACGATGTCTCCATGCGAACGATTATGCAGGATTCAACAAAGGAGCGAATGTTCTTCAGGCATTCTGTCGATCGACCGATGTTTCTGCGATTCTGAGATGTACCCACGCAACCGTCACTTGGAGGATCGATGAAGATCGGCGTGCCCACAGAGGTCAAGAACAACGAGAACCGCACAGCACTCACACCTGCGGGCGCCGACCGCCTGGTGCATGAGGGCCACCGCGTGCTCGTGCAGTCCGGTGCGGGCGTCGGTTCCGGCATCTCCGACGAGGCCTATCGTCTGGCCGGCGCTGAGATCGTCGCGACGGCCGAAGAGACCTGGGGCGAGGCCGAGCTGCTCATCAAGGTGAAGGAGCCGATCGCGCAGGAGTACGGCTTCCTGCGCCCGGACCTCACTCTCTTCACCTATCTGCACCTCGCGGCGGATCGCGCGCTGACCACTGCTCTCGTCGGCGCGGGAACCACCGCCGTCGCCTATGAGACCGTGCAGCTGCCCGATCGCAGCCTGCCACTGCTCGTGCCGATGAGTGAGATCGCCGGCCGCCTGTCGGTGACCATGGGCTCGTACTCCCTGATGCGGTCAGCGGGCGGGCGAGGCGTGCTGATGGGTGGAATCGCCGGCGCTCCCCGCGCCAACACCGTCGTGATCGGCGGCGGTGTCGCCGGCGAGCACGCGGCAGCCAACGCCCTCGGGCTCGGTTCTCAGGTGACCGTGATCGACATCTCGCTGCCCCGCCTCCGCGAGCTCGAGCACCGCTACGGCGGCGCTCTGCAGACCCGCGCGTCGAGCAGGTACGACATCGCGGAGGAGCTGGCGACGGCCGACCTCGTGATCGGCTCGGTGCTGATCCCCGGTGCCGCCGCGCCCAAGCTCGTCACCGACGACATGGTCGCGGCGATGAAGCCCGGATCGGTGCTCGTCGACATCGCGATCGACCAGGGCGGATGCTTCGAAGGGTCGCGTCCGACCACGCACGACGATCCCACCTTCGCCGTGCACGACTCGATCTACTACTGCGTAGCCAACATGCCGGGCGCCGTGCCCGAGACCGCCACCCGCGCCCTCACCAATGCCACACTCCCCTACGTCTCGGCCATCGCCGGTAAGGGGTGGGAGCGCGCGGCTGCAGACGACGCCGCACTCGCCAAGGGACTCAACGTGCAGGGCGGTCGCATCACATTGGATGCCGTCGCCCGCGCGCACGGCTTCGCCACGGCATGACTGCGTGACCAGCCAGCCGGGTGACACGGTGACCTGGCCGGCCGGCTGACCGGATGAGGTACGCGCGAAGGCCGGGGAGTCGAACTCCCCGGCCTTGCTCGCCGTCGGTCGTGTCTAGCGTCCGTGGTCGAAGCGGATGGTGTTCCGGAGCGCGCCGATCCCCTCGATCTCGGTCGTGAGCACGTCTCCGTCGCGAAGCCACCGCGGCTCCGGCATCCCGAGAGCCACACCTCCCGGTGTTCCGGTGAGGACGATGTCACCGGGGCGGAGGGCCGTGATCTGCGAGACATAGGCCACGAGGTCGGCCGCATCGAAGACGAGCGCCGCGGTGTCGGCATCCTGCACGAGCTCGTCATTCAGCGAACAGGTGATGCGCAGCCCGGCATTCGGATCGAGTTCGTCAGCGGTGACGATCCACGGCCCCACCGGGGTCGTCGCGTCGAACGCCTTGCCCTGCAACCACTGCAGCGTGCGCTGCTGCCAGTCCCGCATCGAGATGTCGTTCGACACCGCATATCCGAGGATCGCCGCCCTCGCCTGCTCACGATCGGCCCGGTGCACCTCAGCGCCGACGATGACCGCCAGCTCCGCTTCCCAGTCGAGCTTGCGTGTCTCGCGCACGACGATGTCGTCTGCGGGCCCGGTCAGAGTGTCTGCGAACTTCGCGAACAGAGTCGGGAACTCCGGCACCGGTCGTCCGGTCTCGACGATGTGGTCACGATAATTCAAGCCGCAGCAGAACACCTTCGCGGGCCGTGGCACCGGGTTGGCGAACTCGTGCGCGTCGACATCTGCCCTCGCCGGATGCCGCAGAGCATCCGCCGCGCGCCCGCGCCAGTCGGGGGCGGCGATCAGCTCCTGCACGTCGGACTCGTCCAGCAGCACCCATCCCGCCGCATCCCCCACCGCCGCGTGCGTGTCGCCGTCTCGACGCACCGTCGCGAGACGCATCAGGCGTCCTGCCCGCCCGACAGGTGCGCGACGCCCTGGATCTCGATCAGCGCCTCCGGCTGCCACAGCCGAGTCACGCCTATACCCGCCATCGCGGGATACTCGGTGCCGGCGAGCTCGCGCCAGCGCCTGCCGATCTCGCGACCGTTGCGCTGATAGTCGTCGACGTCGGTGAGGTAGATGGTGACGTCGACGAGGTCACGTGGTTCGCCGCCTGCCGCCGCGAGCGTGGTCAGCACGTTCGAGAACGCCTGGACGAACTGCTCCACGATGCCGCCCGGGACGATGTGCCCCTCGGCATCCATCGCCGTCTGACCGCCGAGATAGAGGAACTCCCCGGCTCGGACGCCGTGTGCGAATCCACTCGGCTTCACGAGCGACTCGGGGTTGATGATCTGCCGCGACATGTGCGGTCTCCTTAGTTTCGTTCTGTCTGAGTTGCTGGGGTCTGCGCGCGTCGATCGACGACCGGCTCAGCGAGCCAGGGCCTCGACCCCGGCGGGCCGCGGCGTCCACCGCCGATGAGCCGTGTCGGTGCTCTCGTCCGGCACATCGCGTACAAGCGCCAGGCGCGGGCGCACCGCATCGGTGCGCGAGGTCGGCGGCTTGCGGGATCCGGCGCGCAGCTGCGGCACCCACACGGCGCCAGGGCCGCGATACCCCTGATCGGCGGCCGCGTGCAGGGTCCATTGCGGATCCCACAGGTGGGTGCGACCGAGTGCGACCAGGTCGGCGCGGCCCGCCAGCAGGATCGAGTTGACGTCGTCGTGACTCGAGATGGCTCCGACTGCGATCACGGAGACGCCAGCCGCGGCTGCGACGCGGTTGCGGATCGCATCGGCGAACGGCGTCTGATAGCTGCGTCCGAACTGAGGTTTCTCGTGCGACGCGATCTGCCCCGACGACACGTCGATCGCGTCCGCGCCGTGCTCGATGAAGGCGCGAGCGATCTCGACGGAGTCGTCGATCGTGTTCCCGCCGTCGATCCAGTCCTCGGCGGAGAGCCGCACGGTCAACGGCAGATCCTCCGGCCAGGCGGCGCGCATGGCGTCGAACACCTCGAGCGGGTAGCGCAGGCGGTTCTCGAGGGAACCGCCGTACTCGTCGGTCCGCCGGTTCGAGATCGGAGAGAGGAACGACGAGATGAGGTATCCGTGCGCTGCGTGCAGCTCGACCAGATCAAAGCCCGCGGCGGCTGCACGTCTGGTCGCCGCCACGAACTCCTCGCGGATCGCGGTCATGGTCGCGCGATCGATCTCATCGGGCACCTGGTTCGTCGGCCCATACGGAAGAGGTGACGGCGCCACGGTCTTCCAGTTGCCCTGATCGAGCGGCTGGTCGATCCCGTCCCACATCCGGCGGGTGGAGCCCTTGCGTCCGGAGTGCCCGATCTGTACGCCGATCCTCGCCGTCGAGTTGCCGTGCACGTAGCCGACGATGCGCCGCCAAGCGTCCGCCTGGGTATCCGAGTACAGCCCCGCGCACCCCGGAGTGATACGCCCTTCGGACGACACGCACACCATCTCGGTCATCACGAGCCCGGCACCGCCCATCGCCTTCGAGCCCAGGTGCGCCAGGTGGAAGTCGCCCGGCACTCCCTCGACCGACGAGTACATGTCCATGGGCGAGACCACGATGCGGTTCTTGAGCTCGAGTCGTCCGATGCGATGGGGGCGGAACATCGCCGGCTCGTCGGCCTCGCGACTCGCCAGCGGCGCACCGCGCACGATCTCGGTCGCGAAGTCGGGATCTCGCACCGCCAGGTTGTCTAGCGTGATGCGCCTGCTGCGCGTGAGCAGGTTGAAGGCGAACTGCAGGGGCTCCTGATCGGCGTACTGCCCGATCCTCTCGAACCACTCGAGCGAGGCCTGCGCAGCGCGCTGGGTCGACGCGACGACAGGACGACGCTCGGTCTCGTAAGCGACGAGAGCCTCGTCGAGCGAGACGTGCTCGTGCACGCATGCGGCGAGCGCGAGAGCATCCTCCATCGCCAGCTTCGTCCCGGACCCGATCGAGAAGTGCGCGGTGTGCGCCGCGTCGCCCAGGATCACGAGATTCTCATGGTGCCAATGCTCATTGCGCACCGTGGTGAAGTTGAGCCACTTGGAGTTGTTCGTCAGCACCTCATGACCGTCGAGCACGTCGGCGAAGATCTCTCGGATCCGGTCGACCGAATACTGATCGCTGATGCCGGGAGGGAACACCTCGCCCTCGGTGGCGTCGAAGCCGGCAGCGCGCCACACGTCCTCGTGCATCTCGATCAGGAACGTGCTGCCTCCGTCGGAATACGGGTACCCATGCAGCTGCATGATGCCGTGCGGTGTGTGCAGCACGGCGAACGTGAACGCCTCGAACACCCTGTCGGTGCCGAGCCACATGTACTTCGAGACGCGACGATCGAGATCAGGGCCGAAGCGTTCGGCGAACTGTCCTCGCACGAGAGAGTTCACACCGTCGGCCGCGAGCACGAGGTCGTACTCGGCCATGAGCTCGGCGGCGTCCGGGGCCGGTGCACGGAAGCGGATGTCGACACCGAGCTCGAGACTGCGCTGCTGGAGGAGCTGCAGCAGCTCCTTGCGTCCCATCGCTGCGAACCCCTGCCCTCCGACGGTGTGCGTCACGCCGCCGAACGTGATGTCGATGTCGGTCCACCGCGCGAACTGCTCACCCATCCGCGCGGCGATGACCGGGTCGGCGTTCTCGATCCCACCGAGGGTCTCATCGCTGAAGACCACGCCGAATCCGAAGGTGTCGTCCGGGGCATTGCGCTCCCACACGGTGATCTCGTGGGCGGCGTCGAGCTGCTTCATGAGGGAGGCGAAGTAGAGGCCTCCGGGCCCTCCGCCGATGACGGCTACGCGCATGTCAGACTCCTTGAGTGTGTGATACTGCGAGGTCGGCCGCGGCGGCCGCTCGTTCGCGAAGGATGAAGTGCTGCACCTTGCCGCTGGGGTTGCGGGGCAGCTCGGTGAGATAGTCGACGCGGCGAGGGCACTTGTACACCGCGAGATGTGCTTTGACGTGGTCGAGGATGCGGGCCGTGAGGGCGTCCGAGGGCACGACGCCCTCGCGAGGCACCACGAAGGCGGCGACGATCATGCCCCGTTCCGGGTCGAGGCACCCGATGACCGCGCACTCCAGCACGTCATCATGGCTGAGGACGACCTCTTCGACCTCGGGCGCCCCGACGTTGTAGCCGGCGGTGACGATCATCGAGTCGTTGCGAGCCTGGAAGGTGAAGTATCCGTCTTCGTCCTGCACGAACGTGTCGCCGGTGATGTTCCAGCCGTCGCGCACGTAGACCTGCTGCCGCTCATCGTCGAGGTAGCGGCATCCCGTCGGGCCGATCACGGCGAGCCTCCCCGGCTCGCCCGCACCCAGCTCGTGACCGTCCTCATCGAGGATGGTCGCGCGATAGCCCGGCACGGGCCGTCCCGTCGCACCGGGCCGGATGTCGTCGCCGGACGCCGATATGAAGACGTGCAGCATCTCGGTCGCGCCGATGCCGTTGACCAGCCGGAGTCCGCTGGCGGCCTCGACGGCCTCGAAGGTCGAGATCGTGAGGTGCTCGCCCGCCGCGATCCCGAGGCGCAGCCGGCGGAGCTCGCCCGCGAGCCCCTCTTTGATGATGCTCCGATATCCGGTGGGTGCGGTGTAGAGCACCGTGATTCCCAGGGGCTCGATGAGGTTCGCGAGCTCGATCGGTGTGGCCCGTTCCGCGAGCACCATCGCACCGCCCGTCCGCAGCGGGAACACCACGTTGCCACCGAGTCCGAAGGTGAAGGCGAGTGGCGCGGTGCTCGCGCTCACGTCATCCGCGGTCAGATGCAGCACGTGCCGCGCGAAGGTGTCGGCGTTGGCGAGGATGTCGCGGTGGAAGTGCATCGTGATCTTCGGCACTCCTGTCGTACCGCTCGTGGCGCCGAGGAGTGCGACATCGTCGGCGGCGGTGTCGACCGCCGTGAACACGCCTCGCTTGGAGTCGCATGCCCGCAGGAGTTCGTCGCGCTCACCGCCCGCGACGACGATGACCGGTGGCGCCTCCATCTCGGCGAACGCGATCTCGGCGTCGTCGATGCCTCGGTGGTCGATGACCGCCAGACGGGGCTGCACGCGGTGCGCGATGGCACTCAGCTCTCTCGCCTTCCATGCCACCATCGTGGTGACGACGATCATCCCGGCCTTCAGCGCGCCGAGCCAGCACACCACGGTCCACGGGCCGTTGAGCATGCGGAGCAGAACTCGGTTCCCCGGTACCAGACCGAGATCCTCGGTGAGCACCTGGGCGAACTGGTCGGCACGCCGGCGGAGCTCGCCGTAGCTCCAGGTCGATCCGTCGACGAGCAGGATCGCCGTGCGGTCCGCACCGAGGTCGTCTATCGTCCGGTCCAGGAGCTCGACGGCCGCATTCATGCGTTCCGGGTACACGACGTCGGGAATCGTGAATTCGAGGGTGGGCCAGAGGTGGGCAGGAGGCAGCGCATCGCGTGCGAACGTGTCGATGTGCGCTGAGGGGGAAAGCGTCATTGCCGGTCCCTTCGGGAGAGGAGATGGAGGTCAGAGCGGACGACCCGGGCGGATCATCCCCTCCTGTGCGACGGTCGCCACGAGGCGTCCGTCGCGGGTGTAGAACCGGCCGAGACCGAGGCCGCGGGCGTCGGAGATCCCCGCACTCTCCTGCGCGTAGAGCAGCCACTCGTCGGCGCGCGCAGGCGAGTGGAACCACATCGCATGGTCGAGGCTGGCCGTGACGAGGCCTTCGGTGCGCCACGGAAGACCGAGGACGCGCAGCATCGGTTCGAGGATCGTGTAGTCGCACACGTAGGCCACCGCGAGCTGGTGGGTTCGGGGGTCGTCGTCGAGCCGATCGAAGGAGCGCACCCACACCGCCTGGTGCGGCGCGCGGTCGCCCTCGATCTCGATGTAGACGGTCCCCGGGACATGCCGCAGGTCGAAGCTGCGACCGTGCGACCAGTAGTCGATGTCGTCGCCTTCGAACCCCGCGAGCACGTCGGCGGTTGAGCGCAGCTGCTCGGGCAGGGGTACCTCCGGCATCGGCGGAGCATGGTCGGGAAATGATTCGGGGACGTGGAAGGATGCCGTCGCCATGAACGCGAGCTTGCCGTGCTGATGGCCACGGACGTGCCTGGTCGAGAAACCCCGGCCGTCACGGATCACCTCGACCTCGTAGCGCACCGGCCTCGTGACATCGACACCGCGCAGGAAGGTGCTGTGCACGGAATGCAGCGCCCGATCGTCGCCGACGGTGCGGAGTGCGGCCGCGATGCTCTGTGCGACGGTGTCTCCTCCGTAGGCCTTGGGCCACGGGACCGGCTGCGGCTGCGCGTCGAACGCCCGACCCGTCTGCGTCGTCACCTCGGTGAGGGCGATGGCGCGGAGGAAGGCGGCAGAGGTGCTCATACGCGCCGGAAGCCGTCGAGCGTGGAGTCGTCGACGTCGTCGAGATTGACGACGATGTTGTCAGGAGTGCGGGTGGTCAGCCAGACGAGCTCGTCGGTCACAGACATGTTGGCCTCGACGTGCGGCATGAACGGCGGCACGAACACCCAGTCGCCTGCGGTCATGTCGAGGTGCTCGCGGTACCCCTCGCCGAAGTAGATGCGGGCGGTGCCTCGGAGGACGTACCCTCCCGTCTCAGCCTCGCCGTGGTGGTGCGGCAGTGATCGGTAGCCGGGATCATTGGACACCTGGCCGAACCAGATCTTCGTCGCCTCGGTGTGCTGCGGTCCGACTCCGGAGACGCGGACGCAGCCGCCCGACGACATCGTCTGCGTGTCCTCTTCGCCGCCGCGGGTGACCTGAGGGATCCGGTCCCAGCGCAGTTCGTGCTCGGTCATGAAAGCTCCTTCGCTCCGTGTCGAAGAAGTGTCACACACGTGACGATCGTCACGCAAGTGCGATAGCGATATGCCGCGTCAGGTCATCACGGAACTGACGAAGCGCTCCGCATCCGGCTCCAGTCGCCGATGCAGGTCGGCGAACAGGCCGCCGGCCTCCGCCCCGACCCAGCGCTCCGGAAGCAGCTCCAGGGGCAGCCCGGGATCGAGATACACCAGACGCCGCCATTGCGTGATCGCTCGGACATGGGCGGCGAACGCGGCCCCCTGGTCGATCTCCCCGGGCACGTCGCCGAACGCGTCGACGAATCCGCGATAGAGCGGTTCCATCCCCTCGAGATCCCACCACTCCCCCACGGCTTTCTCGAGCGGATCCGACGAGACGCGCGAACCGAGGAAGAGCTCCACATAGCCGTCGAGGCCGGCTCGGCGGAGCGCCGTCTCCGTTTCGTCGGCGATCAGCCCGGGCGCGATCCAGAGTCCGCCGCTCACCTGCCCGAACCCCAGCCGCTGCAGGATCCTGCGAAGCTGGTGCCGCAGCGGGCGCTCGCTCTCAGGAATACTGAACGACGCCAGCAGCCACGGATCGGCGGGCTCCGCTCTCCGCGATGCGAAGATGCGCCTGTCACCCGCGGAGAACACGCCCTCGAGCGAGGACGAGAGTCGATACGCGCCACCCCCCTCACTCACGAGGATCCCTCGTCGCTTCAGCCGCGACACCGAAGACCGTACGACGCCGGGATCGAGTCCCAGCGCGGACATCATCTCGATGAGGGCCGCGATGCGGATCTCGCCTCCGTGGGCACGGACGTAACGCCCGAACACCGTCACGATGAGATGCTGCGGTCGGACGCCGCCCTCCGACATGAGGTCGTCCGCATCCACCGCATCATGACCCGCGCTCATGAGCACTCAGCGTACCGGTCACGTCGGCCTCGACCGGGATCGGCGCTCATGCCGGGGCCGTGCCGACGGCATGTTCGAAGATGAGCTGGGTCTGCGACTGGCCGAGGTCCGGATGCGCTCCGATGTGCGCCCGGATGAACTCGCGCAGCGCGGGCACGTCGGCCATCGCGACATGGATCACGACATCCCGATCGCCGCCGAGGAGGAAGACCTGCTGCACGCCGGGGATCGCCTGCATGAGCGGAATGAGCTCGGTGACCTGGCTGCGCGCATGATCGAGCACCGCCACCGAGATCAGCGCACTGATCGCGGCGCCCGCCGCCTGAGGATCGACGACCGCGCGATACCCGCGGATGACGCCGGCATCCTCGAGCATCCGCACTCGTCCGTGGCACGTCGACGGCGCGAGCCCCACGCGGACCGCGAGCTCCTTGTTCGACAGCCGTCCGTCCTGCGACAGCTCGCGGAGGATCCGCCTGTCGGCGTCGGTCACAATGAACGTCATCGTTCACCTTTCAGTCCAGCAGTGCTTTTTCGAATCAGATTCGAGAAACAGTGAATTCGTCGAATCATCTTCACGACTGTGCCATTCCGATCGAATCCTTGCAAGACTCGCGTCGCGCTGGGGCGATGCCTCGCCGCGGCTCCCCCTCCCATCCGCACGCAATGACGCTGAAGGACGACCATGGCTGAATTCTCTGACATCCAGACCCGAGAGATCGGGCTGCAGAAGTCACTCACCGCACGGCAGCTCGGAATGATCGCCCTCGGTGGGGCGATCGGCACCGGCCTCTTCCTCGGCAGCAGGTTCGCGATCGGCTTCGCCGGTCCGAGTGTGATCGTGAGCTATCTGATCGGTGGCATGATCGCGCTGCTGCTGATGGCGGGTCTCGCGGAGATGACCGTGCAGCACCCGACATCCGGCTCCTTCGGCGCGTACGCGGAGCACTACATCGGACCGCTCGCCGGTTTCCTGGTGCGTTACATGTACTGGGGCTGCATCGTGCTCGCCGTGGGCACCGAGGTGACGGCGGTGGGCGAATACATGCAGTTGTGGTTCCCCGGCATCCCGCCGTGGATCTGGGTCGTGCTGTTCGGCGGGGCGCTGATAGCATCGAGATGATCGCGGTCGCGGCCGGCGAAGCCGCAGAACCCGAGAAGGCGGTCAAGAAGGCGTTCAAGGTCACGGCGTTCCGCCTCTTGATCTTCTACATCCTCACGCTCTCCCTGATCGTCTCCATCGCCCCCGTCTCCGAGATCCTCGAGGGATCCAGCCCCTTCGTGACGGTCATGCAGGTCATCGGCATCCCGTTCGCCGACTCGGTGCTCAACTTCGTGGTGATCATCGCGGCACTGTCGGCCATGAACAGCCAGCTGTACATCTCGACGCGAATGATGTTCTCGCTGTCGAGAGCCGGTGAAGCGCCCCGGATGCTCGGCAAGGTGGCCAAGAACGGCGCTCCGTTGAACGCTCTCCTCCTCTCGACCGGCGGCATCGCCGTCGCGACGGTGATCTATGTGCTCAACCCGACCGAGGCCTTCACGATGATGTTCGCCATCTCGATGTTCGGCGCCCTCTTCACCTGGTTCATGATCTTCGTGACGCACGTCGCGTTCCGCCGCCATCTTGCGACACGTGGAGAGAAGCCCAAGTACGCGGTGTGGGGGTCGCGCATCGGGGCGGTCATCGGCGCCGTGCTGATGGTCGCCATCGCCGTCTCGACCGCGCTGACCGAGGAGTTCCGGGCGACGCTGCCCTTCGGCATCCCGTGTCTCGTGATCGCGATCATCGCCTTCTTCTTCGTACAGAGGCGCCGGCGGGCGACCGCTGGGACCGAGACGCAGACCGGAACCACGACAGCGGCTGTGAAGAACAGCGAATCTTGACGGCATCCGCCCCGTCACCGGGACGGTCGACCCGGGTACGCTCGTACTCGTGACCGAACGCGCTCCTCTCTCTCGCAAGCTGTCCGCCATCGCCGAATCGGCGACCCTCAAGGTCGATGCCAAGGCAAAGGCCCTCAAGGCAGAAGGCAAGCCCGTCATCTCGTATGCCGCGGGCGAGCCCGACTTCGCGACGCCGCAGTTCATCGTGGACGCCGCAGCCGAGGCGCTGGCGGATCCGGCGAGCTACCGCTACACGCCCGCGCCCGGCCTTCCTGCGCTTCGGGAGGCGATCGCCGCGAAGACTCTTCGCGACTCGGGTCTCGAGATCTCCCCCAGCCAGGTCATCGTCACCAACGGCGGCAAGCAGTCGGTGTATCAGGCCTTCCAGGCCGTGGTGAACCCGGGCGACGAGGTGCTGCTGCCCGCGCCCTACTGGACCACCTACCCCGAGGCGATCCGTCTCGCCGACGGAACTCCGGTCGAGGTCTTCGCCGGCGCCGACCAGGACTACAAGGTCACCGTCGAGCAGCTCGAGGCCGCTCGTACCGAGCGCACGACCGTGCTGGTGTTCGTCTCGCCCTCCAACCCGACCGGCTCCGTGTACACCGCCGAAGAGACCGCGGCCATCGGCGAATGGGCGCTCGAGCACGGCATCTGGGTGATCTCGGACGAGATCTACCAGAATCTCACCTACGAGGGCGTCAAGGCGACCTCCATCGTCGAGGCCGTCCCGGCTCTCGCGGGCCAGACGATCCTCGTTAACGGCGTCGCGAAGACCTACGCGATGACCGGATGGCGTGTGGGCTGGATGGTCGGCCCCGCGGATGCCATCAAGATCGCCGGCAACCTGCAGTCGCACCTCTCGAGCAACGTCAACAACATCGCCCAGAAGGCCGCGATCGCAGCCCTCAACGGCCCCCAGACCGAGGCCGAGCAGTTCCGCGAGGCCTTCGACCGCCGACGCCGCCTGATCGTGTCGGAGCTGTCGAAGATCGACGGCCTCGTCGTGCCGAACCCCCTCGGCGCGTTCTACGTGTACCCGGATGTGCAGGGCCTGCTCGGCCGCACCTGGGGCGGCATGACACCGTCCACTTCGCTCGAGCTCGCCGACCTCATCCTCGACCAGGCCGAGGTCGCGGTCGTCCCCGGTGAGGCGTTCGGCCCGTCCGGATACCTCCGCATGTCGTACGCGCTCGGCGACGAGCAGTTGCTCGAGGGCGTGCAGCGCCTGCAGCGACTGTTCAGCTGACCTGCGTTTCGTCTCGCTCCGCTCGCTCGACGACCAGGGTCGGAGGCACCCCGGTCGTTGAGCGAGGAGCGCAGCGACGAGACTATACGACCGGTCACTCCTCGTCGTGGAAGCCCATGAGCCAGCGGATGCCGTAGCGATCGACGAGAGTGCCGTCGTAGTCGCCCCACGGTCTCTTCTGCAGGGCATCGATGACTCGACCCTCCAGGGACAGCTGATCGAACCAGCTGGTCAGGGTCGACGCGTCGGCCGTGCCGAGCAGCGAGAGGAACATGCCACTCATCTGCACGGCATCGTCGTCGGCTCCGGCGTCGGCACCTGCCAGCTCGACCGGGCCGGACAGCTGTCCGTGCGCGATCGCATCGCCCGGGCCGTCGTGACGACCGGCCTGCGAGTAGTCGAGCAGCTGCAGATCGCCGCCGAAGACGGAGCGGTAGTGCTCCAGGGCCTCGGCCGCGTTTCCCGGGAACAGCAGGTAAGGGATCAGTCCGCTCATGCCGCGAGTGTACGGCGAACGGGCGACGTTGTCAGTCGGCGCGACCTCGTCGGTCAGGGCGAGGCCGTCAGTCGGGGACGCTGCTGCGATAGCGCCGCGGCTTGCCCTCGCCGAGGTCGATGAGACGTTCCACCCGGTGCAGCTCGACCGGCATCCCGAGCAGCGCCTCGAGAGCCGTGCGGATGCCTGCCTCATCGCCGCCCGCGATCGCCGCGCGCACCCGCCCGTCGTCGCCCTGATCGATCGACCACCCCAGCGCACCACGGGCCTGCAGCTGCTGCGTCAGCTCGACGCACGGCACGAGGGTGCCGTCGGCCGCGCGGAAGCGCGTGTTGTCACGTCCTTCGAGGTCGACGATGCCGAACGCGCCGTCGTCGAGGCTGACAAGCCGGCCGAAGTCGCCGGTGCGGTACCGCACCAGCGGCAGCAACGGGTTCTCCCCCGCGGTCACCACGATCTCTCCCATGACCCCCGGGGGCACGGCGACGTCGCGGCGAGGGGCGAGGACCTCGACGTGCACTCGCCGGTCGAGGATCCGGAACGGCCCGTCATCGGTGCGCGCGGCGATCGGGCGCGCCTCGTGCAGACCGTACACGTCGATCACCGGGCAGCCGAACGCCACTTCGAGGCGCGCACGCAGCGGCGAGGAGAGTGCCATGGCACCCGAGAAAATCACGGCAGGGTGCAGTACGGCGTCGAGTCCGGCATCCAGCAACTCGGCGAGGCTCGTCGGATGCCCGCTCAGGATCTGCGGATCGGCCTCCCCGAGGAATCGGGCGCGTGCGTCGATGTCGTCCCAGGCGGAGGGATGCAGGTTCAGTCGCGCCATGGCGCGATGCGCGAAGCTCGAGATCACTGACACGTAGGTGAACGCCTGCCGTTGGAAGACGAGGTTCGCCACCGCCATCCGTTCGCCGTCGGCGGCGACCACGGCCCCGGCGGATGCGGCGAGCGCGACGAGCAGGTGGAAGCCGCGCGCGACCTCCTCGACGTCGTCGGGGATGAGCAGCGCCGCTCCGGTGGAGCCCGAGCTCGTGCCGTGCAGCATGCGTGAGAGGTCCGCATCCAGCGGCACGAACGCAGCGAGATCGTCGACGAGGTCGGCTCGCGTGATCGTCGGGAAGTCCTCGAGCGCAGCGTCCTCCGGCATCCCCCGATAGCGCAGCGTGCGTCGCGCGGCCACGAGATGTTCGCGGAGCCAGTCTTCGGTGGAGAGCGGATGCCGCACCCGCTCTGCCTGCTCGGCGGTGAGGCGATCACCGGTCGCGTGGGTCCACTGCGGGGCATCCGGATGCGAACGCCAGCGCGCGAGTCTCGCCACTCCCCCGGCGTCGATGGTCGGCCAGCGCTCTGCGTCGGTGAGCACGGCAGCCTCTCCCGGCGTGTACTCGGCGAGGGTCAGCGCACCACGGAGGTCAGGATCACTCACTGGAGTACCGCGCCGCCGCCTCCTTGCGGCGGGCCTCTTCGAGTTTGCGGGCGATGTCGGCCCGGTGCCTGTGGCCCTCGTACGCCTCGGCGAGCGCCCGGTCGCGGGCCAGCGAGTCGCAGGCGGCGAGAAGGGAGGCGGCGGTCGCCGCATCCTCCCCCGCGGGGAGGAAGCCGCACCAGAGCAGGAACGTGCGAGCGGCCTCGGTGCGCCGCTCGTCGTCGGAGGTCCATTCCGCGGGGTCGGCGACCGGGGCGACGCGCAGCGCGAGCGCATCGACGGCGAGGGCGGCCCATCCGGTCGAGAGTGCCGGATCGAGCGACTCAATGAGACCTTCGCTCGCGACGAGCCACAGTCCGACCGCGGCCCCCTGACGCACACGAGGGTCGTCCTCGAACCCGGCGGCGACGATCTGACCACCCAGGACGTCTCCCGCCAGGGCACGCAATGAGATCCGCTCATCGAGGAACTCCTGGGGCACGCGGGAGATACGAGCAGCGACCGAATCGAGCGAGGGTCCTGGTCTCGTGCGGGCCCAGGCCTCGGGCTCTCCTCCCGAGCGCTCGCTCCACGCGGCGAGGAGTGCCTCGGTGTCAGCCATGCAGAGCCTCCGCCAGGGCCGCGCACGCTGCGGGAGCGTCGGCCATCGTCTGCAGATACACCACGTCGTAGCCGTCGCGCTCGGCGAGCTGCGCGACCTGGTGTCTACGGTCCATGAGCACGAGCGTACCGGTCGTGAGAACCTCTCGAACGGTGCGAGCGACGCCCTGGTACGGCTCGTTGCCGACACCGAACATCGACACCAGTCCGTCGTCGGAGAGCACCACCACATGCCGCTGGTCGTCTTCGTCCGCTGGCGGGAGCCCCGCGTACCTGGTGGCGTAGAGGTCGAGCGGGAACGATGTCGATCTGCCGAAGAACAGCGAGATCGCGGCGATGATCTCGGCGGGGTCGCGGCCGAATCGCGGCATCCCCGCCACCTCACCCGTGCCCGAGAAGCTCGTGACCCTGACCCGTCCTCCGCCGCGCAGGATCGACAGCGCGAGAATCGTGCCGGCGAGCACGGCGGGCGAGCCGTTGCGCGGATGGACCATGGATCCTGACGAGTCGATGTAGAGGTCGAGCTCGAGGCTGGTCTCGCGAACGATCGGCTCGTCGTCGAGCTCCGAGCGCCGGCGGGTCGTGACCCCGGGGATCACGGTGCCCCCGCGCAACGTCAGCGGCCAGTCGAGGTCGGCCAGTGCGTCTCCCACCTCCCACAGTTCCACGGGACCGGGGATGCCGCCGGTCGGCGTCGACGGAGCCGGTCGTGTGTACGGACGCACCCATGCGGCCGCTTCGTTGCGGTACCAGGCGGCGAGCACGGCGTCCTCGCCGCTCTCGCGGTACAGCGCGAGAGTGCGCGCGATCGTCAGACGCTGTCTGTCCTTCTTCGCTCCATCGTCGGTCGTGTCCTCCGGGTCGTCCTGTCCGTCGGGATCCCGCACCATGCCGGGGTGTCGCGGCAGATCGCCGCGCAGGCGCTGATCGGCGAGGATGCGGCCGAGCTCGTCTGCCGTGGCAGGGGCGTCGTCGACACCGCATCCGGCGAGCGGCTCGCCGGCACCGCTCTCCGCCGCCCCCGCCTGCTCGGCGAGATAGGGGGCCGCGATCACCCCGAACAGCGCGGCACCCGAAACGGGGTCGGTCGCGAACGAGCGCACGGCATCCGCGACGAGAGCGGCGTCGACGGCCGGGTTCGTCGCCGTCGCCCCGGCAAGCTCTGCCGCCACCCGCTCGCGTTCGGCCTGGGCTGCACGCAGTGCGCGTTCCTTCTCGCGGTGCTTCTCGGGGATCTGACTGAGCGGCACGAGGGTCGTCCGCACACGCGCACGTTCCGGTCGGGGCGGAGCCTCGAGTGGGCACAGGGTGCCTGCCGGCAGCTGCCAGAGCAGTTCGTACGCGCGGCAGTACACCCACCACAGCCGATCGGCGCTGCCCGTCGGCGCCGGATAGAGCGCGAGGCCGAGCCGGACGATGCCGAGATCTCGGGTGGCGGTGGGCGCGCCGGTCTGCTCCGCCCGCTGCAGCTGGGCGACGCGTGTGTTCACGAGCAGATCGCTCCACAGATTCGACAGCCTCCGCGCCCCGTCCCCCGCATCCACGCGCGCCGTGGCGGCGGTGATCGCGCGCGCCATCTGGTGGTCGATCTTGAGCGAGTTGATGCGGGTGCTCGGCGCCAGCACGTGGTGTCCGATCTCGTGGGCGAACATGCTCCACAGCTCGTCGGCGAGCCCGTGATCGGCGAGATAGCGGGGGTCGACGGTCACCGACGGAGGGAACGAGAACCACGCGGGGGCACCGTGCGTCGCCGCCGCCCCCGGACGGACGACCGGGTCGTCGAGCCGCACCCGCCACAGGGCGAGCGCCCGCTCCCACGCCGATCGGGCGTCGTCGGTGAGCGGAACCCGATCGGGGAGGGCCGTCACCCCTGCTCCCGCACGTGCACCCAGGCCAGGTGAGTATCCGGTCCGATCACGATGGTCACCCGGTCGTCGCGCGGTTCAGCCGTCGACGGTCGCTCGGAAAGCAGCGAGAGCCGCGTGCCCCACACGTCACTGTCGAGACGCCACCAGGCGCCGGCGACGAGGAAGGCGAAGGCACCGTCATCCGGCAGTGGCTCGACGCGCTCAGGAGGACGGATCCACGCACCTCCGAGGCCGCGGAAGCCTCCTGTGGCGAGCACGTAGCCACGCTGGTCGGCACGGCCGGGCCACCAGAAGCGGTCGCTCCGCTGCCGACGCCGGAACTCGTCGAGCACGTCTACGCCGACGCCGAGGGCCGCGGCCGCCGACACCCGCTGCTCTGCGGAGTCGAGAGCGTCGAGCCTGGTGAGCGCATCGGCGCGCAGCCCGAGCGCGCCCGCACGCCACGCGGCGATCGCGACGAGGTCGAGCGCGAGATCGCGGTCGGTGAGGGACGCCGGGTCGTGCTCGACCCCCGCGGCGAGCGCGCGTCCGAACAGCAGCGGATCGCCGTGGGCACCCCGCACCGATTCCGCCGCGAGCGCCACATCGAGCCCCGCCGCCGAGAGATCGGGAAGCTCGGCGGGCGGGAACGGCGCCGAGACGTTCGCCAACTGCACCGGGACGCGGTTCACCCGCGCAGCTCCTGCCAGCGTACGTAGGCCGTGTAACGCTGATGCAGGTACTTCAACGCGATGACGTCGTCGAAGTCGCGACCGTACAGCTTGCCGACCGTGGCGATCCGGCGCAGCTGCGCCTCGACCGCGGTGATTCGACGAGAGGCCTCGAGTGCCGGCAGGCCGTCGAGGCCTCGGTCGAATTCCCTGAGGAGCGTGGCCACCTCGTCGTCGGTGTCTCGTCCGAGCGCGTCGTACTGTCGGCACGACTGGGCGAACAGGTCGGCCAGCCAGCTGACGGTGTCGGTGCTGAGCTCACGCTCGGCGCCGACGTCGAACCGCGGATGCGTGGCGTTGGGCAGCAGCTTGCCACGGAGCACGAACGGCAGGACTGCGGCGACGTCGTCGAGTTCGACGGCGTCCACGCCCCGGAACCAGGCCATGGCTTTGGCGTACATGATGAGCGTCTGCAGAGCGCGCACCGAGAGTCCGTTGCGGGTCTGCGCACCGAGATCGACCTCGAGATCGGCACCGCTGTTCGCCTCGATGACCTCGCCGACGCGTCCGCCCGCCGTCGTCACGACGTCCTTGGTGCGGTACTCGAAGCGGCGCCCGCCGTGCTGCACGAACTCGAAATGGCTGAGGAAGAACCGCAGGCGCTCGCGCACGGCATCGGGTATGGGCATCGCGCGGATCTGCGCGCGCATCTCGTGCTGCTGCGCCGCGTCGAACGCGAGTTCGGCGGGCACGTGCTCCTCGGGCTTCTCGCCCGCCTCGACCCGGGTGATCAGCTCGTCGAAGAACCGGCTGTTGAACCCGGCCGCCTGCACGGTGACGTCCATGCGGTCGCGCAGCGCCTGGATGACGGGGAAGGTTCCGCCGCCCGCGTCGTCGTTCGCGGTGAAGAACCAGCTCTCCACTCCCCCGTCCGGTGCGGTGCGGCGCATCTGGTCGTGGCTCTCGACGTAGCCCTCTGCGACCATCGTCAGGAGCGCCGACTGGGTCTTGGTGGGAATGCGGTTGTACTCGTCGATGATCTTGACGGGAAGCCCCAGCCAGTCGCGCCAGGCGATGCGGATGTCGGCGAGCCGCTCTGCTCCGACGAGATCGCGCGGCAACGGGATGCCGACGAGATCGCTGACCGTGAGCTGCGGCTGCCCCTGCTGTACGGCGCGCCTGACATCCGCAGACGAGGTGCCCGCGAGCACCCCCATGAGCACGGCGACGGTGGTCTTGCCCCGACCGGGTCCGCCGATCAGCAGGCATCTGCCACCCACCGCGAACGTGAGCAGCGGCACGAGGACGTTGGACGAGAACGACGCCTGGGTCGGCAGCGATACAGCCGCCCCGGCATCTCCCAGCCCGATCGAGAGCGGCTCTCCGTGTGAGAACTCCATGTCGTAGTAGGGCGAGATCACCGCTCGATTGACGATCCAGTAGTAGACCTGACGGAGCTTCTCGTCGAGCGGCACCGCGGCCCGTGCAGCCGGCCGGAACAGGTCCTCGGCGGTCAGCGCATCGACGCCGTGTCCGCTGCCGGGGTTCGTGGGCGAGGCGGAGACTCTGTTCCAGCGGTCGGGCATGCGATCATCCTAACGATGTCGATCGGGCGTGCTGCTGGAGCGCGCGCTGCTCGTCGAGCGGCCGTGCCTCGAGCGGAACGGCGAAGCTCAGGTGCTCGGCGAGCAGGGGCTCGAGAGCGGATGCCGCGGCCTCGACCCGTGTCGGAACATCGCCACGCACCTCGAGCCAGGGCACGTCCTGCACTGCCAGCACATCGCGGAACCGCTGCTGCATGCCATGGCGGATGTGCTCGCCGTCGCGCATGCCGTCCTGCTCGAACGGGATCTCGTCACCCGTGAGGACGTAGAGCAACGGCGGATGCGCGGCGGCGGCCTCGTTCAGGCGCGCGGCCGTCGAACCGACGTAGCGCTCGTGCCACAGCGCTGTCGCGAGCACATCGGTGTCGCAGACCAGCACCGGCACCGGCACCTCCCGCAGAGCGCGCTGTTCGAGAGCGACCTGTCGATCGACGATCAGGTCGAACTCGTCACTCCGCCACGGGGATTCGAGGCCGCCCTCACGGATCTCGGAGTGCTCGCGGCCGTACTCCGGCACCCACAGTGTTCCCAGCCTGTCGGCCAGCGCCGCAGCGAGAGTCGTGGATCCGGTGGACTCCGCCCCCAGCACCACGACCCGGGCGGTCAGCCAGGACCGCACCGCCGGCGCGAGCTCATGCCAGTTGCCGGCGACATCGGCGCGGATGGCGGTGCCTGAGACGGGATTGATGCGTCGCCCCTCATCGATGCGCACCCAGCGGGCATCCAGTCGCCTCGCCAGTTCGCCCCCGTACGCGTCGCACGAGAACACGGTGTCGACGGGTTCGTCGAGCAGCGAGGCGATCAGCGCCATGTGCTCGTCCCACGCTGCTTCCGACTCGAAGTCGACCGGGGCGTCGTCCATCGCGGCGACCACTCGCACGCCGGGGTGCGACTCTCGGATCCAGTCGGCGCGCACCTCGAGCGGAATCGACTCGATCGAGGCGCCGAGCACCTGGACGGTGACCCGGTCACTCGCCCGCTGCGCCTGACGGATGAGATGCGAATGCCCGCTGTGGAAAGGGTAGAACTTGCCGAGCACCAGTCCGTGACCGCTCATGCCCGTCGCCTCATGCCCGGGCGGGAGCGGACGTCGTGCCCGCTGCCGCGGCATCGCGATCGGCGCCTGCAGCCCGACGCCACGAGCGGTATCCGATCACGCAGAGCCCGATGAAGAGGGCGTAGAGCGCGGAGATGACCCACAGACCTGCGACGATCGAGAGGCCGACGAAGGCGATGTCGACGCCGATCCAGACGAACCAGTTCTCGATCCATTTGCGGTTGAGCATGTACTGAGCAACCAGGCTCGCGGCGGTCGTCGCAGCATCCGGGATCGCCACCTGCGAGTCGGTGAACGTCGTGAGCACCCACACCAGTACGGCAGCGCCCGCGATCGCAGCGAGCACCAGCCACGGCCATGCTCGGCGCGGGGTGTTCACGACGTACGTGCGGCTCTGCTCGGCGCCGTGCGTCCAGCGCCACCAGCCATGCAGGCCCATCAGCAGATAGACGACCTGCAGCACAGCCGTGGCATAGAGCCCCGCGCCGATGAAGACGACGAACAGCACCACGTTGTTGGCGATGCCGATCGGGTAGTTCCAGACGTTCCGACGCCCGGCGAGCCACACGCAGACCGCACCCGTGACGAAACCGAGAACCTGAGGCCACTCGGCCTGGAGCCATTCGAGCACGGGGCTCCTACAGTTCGACGCCGAGCAGCACGGGCTCCGGCTGCAGCACCAGACCGAACTCGGCGTGCACGCGGCTCTGTATGAAGCGCGCGAGCTCCGAGACCTCGGCGGCGGTCGCGCCGCCGCGGTTGGTCAGCGCCAGGGCGTGCTTGGTCGAGACGGACGCACGCGACCGAGGCAGCTTGAAGCCCTTGCGGATCCCGGCCTGCTCGATCAGCCACGCGGCGCTCACCTTGACGTCCGGGGCCTCGGTCTTCACCGGCGGCACGAATCCGTCGTACGACGCGAGCGGGATCACCGTCACGGCATCGAGGTCGGGGGCCACGGGCCAGCGAGGGCACTCGGGCGGCAGCGCGCGGGCCACGGCATCGGGCACGATCGCGTTCTGGAAGAACGAGCCGACGCCATGAGTGTCCCGGTCGTGCTCGTCGAGCAGCATGCCCTTCGATGCGCGGGTGGCGAGAATGCGCTCCCGCACCCATGCGAGGGGCACCGGAGCATCCGAGTCGAGTGCGAGAGCCCGACGCAGCTGTTCGCCGCGGACGACACGCTCTCCCGCCACGACCAGATCGACCGTCACCGACAGGATGACGGCTGGTCGCTCAGGCACACTGCCGTAGTGATGCTTGAGCACGGACGTTCGGAAGCCGAGACCCAGATCGGCGGCGGACACCACGGATACCTCGCCCGTCGCCTCGTCGATCAGCTCGACCTCGACGAGGGTCTCCTGGATCTCCTGGCCGTAGGCGCCGATGTTCTGCACGGGAGCCGCGCCGACGGTGCCGGGGATGCCGCTCATGGCCTCGAGACCGGCATAGCCGTGCTCGACGGCGTAGGCGACGAGGTCGTCCCAGCCGTGGCCCGCCTGCACGCGCAGTCTGACCCGACCTGCGTGCGGAGAGGGGAGCTCTTCGATGCCGCGAGTCAGGACGCGGATCACCGTGCCCTCGAACGGCTCGTCGCCGATGAACAGGTTGGAGCCTCCGCCGAGGACGAACCACTCCTCGCCGCGGGACCACACGTCGGTGAGGGCGTCGACGAGCTCGGCCGTGGTCGAGGCCGCGAGCATCCGCTCGGGCGCTCCCCCGGTGTGGAGCGTCGTCAGCGTCGAGAGCTGCACCGGCTCGATCTCGTGCACCACGCGGTCACCCATCAGGAGGCGATGCGCAGCTGCGCCTTGACCAGCACGGTCGTCTCGTCGAACGTGACCTTGAGATCGATCCTCGTCGACGTCTCGTCGACCGCTCCGACGGTGGCGACCACGTGCAGATCGGCTCCCTCGCTCGGGTCGACGACGACGGGCTTCGTGAAGCGCACGCCGTAGTCGAGGATCTGAGCGCCGGGCTCGAGAGCTGCGACGACCACGGACGAGGCGATGCCCATCGTGAGCATGCCGTGCGCGAGGACACCGGGCAGTCCCACCGAGGCGGCGATGTCGTCACGGTAGTGGATCGGGTTGAAGTCGCCGGAGGCACCGGCGTACCGGACGAGCGACTCCCGCGTGAGGTGGACGGTGCGCTCTGCGACGACGTCTCCGACAGCGAACGGCATCACGCGGCTCCTTCTTCGGCGCCGACCAGCAGCACGCTGGTGGCGGTGACGACGTGCTCGCCTGCAGCATCCGTGATCTCGGCGGCGCTCGTGATCATGGCGTTGCCGCCCATCATGCGAATGCCGGTGACGCTGAGTCGCCCGACGAGCTCGTCGCCCGCGACGATCGGCCGGGAGTACGAGAACTTCTGCTCGGCGTGGATCGTTCGTGCGAGGACGATGCCCGAATCCGGTTCGGCGAGCAGCTGCTGAAGCGTGTGATCCTGGATCACCATCGCGAAGGTCGGGGGCGCCACGACATCGTCGAAGCCCGCTGCACGAGCGGCCTCGACGTCGGTGTGCTGAGGGGCGTCGGCGAAGACGGCGCGCGCGAACTCGCGCACCTTCTCACGGCCGACGAGGTAGGGGGCGGTCGGGGGGAACTCACGACCGACAAGCTCTTGGTTCACTGCCACCCCTCGATCCTACTTTCTCGGCCGTGGGGCGCGGTGACCTGCGGCCGGATCAGAGACCGCTCAGTCCTTCTTCTTGCGCCCCTTGATCGCCTTCATCGCCATCTGCACGGCGATCACCACGAGGTATGCCGCGAAGAGCATGTTGCCCACGAGGGGGTCGATCAGGGTGGCGAGCCAGGCTCCGAGTGCGGTGGTCGTGCAGGCGGAGACGCCGACGATCGCCGCGGCGAGGAGGTCGACGTTGCGATTGCGGAGGTTGCCGATCGTGCCCGAGATCGCGGTGGGGATCATCATGAGCAGCGAGGTTCCCTTGGCCACGAGATCGCTCGTGCCGAATGCGAGCATCAGCACGGGCACCACGATCACTCCTCCGCCGACGCCGATCAGGCCGGCGAGTACGCCGGTGCCGACGCCGACCGCGAGCAGTGCGAGTCCGTTGAGCAGCTGCAGCTCGAACTCGGCGTCACGCGAGGGAACGACGAGGAACAGGCTGACGATCACGACCACGAGGAAGCCCACGAAGAACCAGCGCAGGACGGTCTGCGAGATCTTCGGCAGCAGTCGCGTGCCGATCTGCGCGCCGACGACCGCGCCTGCGGCGAGGATCAGTGCGGGGATCCAGGCCACCGAGCCGTTGATCGCGTACGAGATGACGCCGACCGTCGCCGTCGGGACGATCGCCGCGAGCGAGGTGCCGGCACCGAGCCGCTGATTGAAGTGCAGGAAGAGCACGAGGAGCGGGACGATGACCGTGCCGCCGCCGACACCGAAGAGGCCGGAGAGGAGGCCCGCGATCAGGCCGATTCCGATGAATGCCGTGTAGGCGCGAGGCCCTCTGCTCAGGGTCTCTGCGTCAGTCACCGGTTCAGCCTACTCCCGAGCATCCGACCGCGCTGACAGCCCGCACGCACGCCCTGGGACTGGGTGCCTAAGTGTGCGACACTGGATCGCATCAGACGGCGTCGTCGCCTCACCGGATCGAAGGAGATCTCATGGTGCGCAGTTCCTATCCCGATGTCGAGATCCCTGAGGTCTCGATCCACGAGTTCCTGTTCGGCGATGTCGAGGAGCACCGGCTCGACGCGGTCGCGATCGTCGACGGCGTCAGCGGCGCGACGACGACCTACCGTCAGCTGATCGGACAGATCGATCTGTTCGCCGGTGCCCTCGCCGCACGTGGCGTCGGAGTCGGCACCAAGGTCGCGGTCCTGTGCCCGAACGTCCCCGCATTCGCCACCGTGTTCCACGGCATCCTGCGCGCGGGAGCGACCGCGACGACCGTCAACTCCCTCTACACCCCCGAGGAGATCGCCAACCAGCTGACGGATGCCGAGGCCACCTGGCTCGTCACGGTATCCCCTCTTCTCCCCGGCGCGAAGGCCGCCGCAGCGACCCTCGGCTTCGACGACGACCACGTGATCGTCCTCGACGGCGCTGAAGGCCACCCGTCTCTGCCCGCGCTGCTCGGCGAAGGCCACTCTGCGCCCGAGGTGTCGTTCGACCCGGCGACGCACCTCGCCGTGCTCCCCTACTCCTCCGGCACGACAGGGCGCCCCAAGGGCGTCATGCTCACTCACCGCAATCTGATCGCGAACGTGAGCCAGTGCCGCTCGACGATCTCGCTCGGCGACGACGACCGCGTGCTCGCCGTGCTGCCGTTCTTCCACATCTACGGCATGACCGTGCTGTTGAACTTCGCGCTGCGGCAGCGCGCCGCGCTTGTCACGATGCCGAAGTTCGACCTCACCGACTTCCTCCGGGTGGTGCAGGAGCACCGCACGACCTGGGTCTTCATCGCCCCGCCGATCGCCGTCGCCCTCGCGAAGCATCCGCTGGTCGACCAGTACGACACCTCGGCGATCAAGGTGATCTTCTCCGGCGCCGCTCCGCTCGACGGTGCCCTGGCCTCGGCCGTCGCGAACCGCCTCGGATGCATCGTCTGCCAGGGCTATGGGATGACCGAGACGAGCCCCGTCACGCATGCGATCCCCTACGACCGCGCGGACATCGACCGCTCCTCGGTCGGGATGCTGCTGGCGAACACCGAGGCCAGGCTGGTCGCAGAGGACGGCAGTGACATCGAAGAGCCCGCGCAGGGCACCAGCGCGCCGGGCGAACTGCTGATCCGCGGCCCCCAGGTCATGAAGGGCTACCTGAACAGACCGGATGCCACGACCGAGATGCTCGACTCCGACGGATGGCTGCACACCGGCGACGTCGCGACCATCACGCACGACGGGATCTTCCGTATCGTCGATCGCCTCAAGGAGCTCATCAAGTACAAGGGATACCAGGTCGCTCCCGCCGTGCTCGAGGCTGTGCTGCTCGAGCATCCGTCCATCGCCGACGCCGCCGTGATCGGGGCGCTCGACGACGACGGCCAGGAGGTCCCGAAGGCGTTCGTGGTCCTGCAGTCGGGCGCCGAGCTCGACGCGGATGCGGTGATGACCCACGTCGCCGCGCATGTCGCCCCGCACGAGAAGGTGCGTCAGGTCGAGTTCATCGAGGCGATCCCGAAGTCCGCGTCGGGCAAGATCCTGCGCAAGGATCTGCGCGTCCGCTGATCGGCGTCGCCGAGTCGTAGCACTCCGACGACGAAGAAGCCCGTCGTCCCTTTCGGGGCGGCGGGCTTCTTCATGCGAGCGAGATGCTTACTCGGACTTCTTCTCGACAGCGTCCTCGGCGGCAGCCTCGGCTGCCTCGCCCTCGGCCTGCGACTCGGCACCGGCCTCGACGGTCTCGTCTGCCGGAGCCTCCTCGACGGGAGCCTCCTCAGCGGGAGCCTCCTCGACGACCTCGGCCGGCTTCTCAGCCTTGGCGGCCTTCTTGGTGGACTTCGCCTTGGGGGTGACGGGCTCGAGAACGAGCTCGATCACGGCCATGGGCGCGTTGTCGCCCTTGCGGTTGCCGACCTTCGTGATGCGGGTGTAGCCACCCTCACGGTCGGCGACCAGCGGTGCGATCTCGGCGAAAAGCGTGTGCACGACGCTCTTGTCGCCGATGACCGAGAGAACGCGACGACGAGCGTGCAGGTCTCCGCGCTTGGCGAAGGTGATCAGGCGCTCGGCGAGCGGACGCAGGCGCTTGGCCTTGGTCTCGGTCGTCTTGATCGACTTGTGGGTGTACAGAGCCGCCGCGAGGTTGGCAAGCAGCAGGCGCTCGTGTGCGGGGCCGCCTCCGAGGCGGGGACCCTTGGTGGGCTTGGGCATATCTAGCTCCTGGTCAGGAAAGGTCGGGTCAGCTGGCCTCTGCCAGATGACAATCCGGGTGGGTCAGAAGGACTCGTCTTCGCTGCCGCCGTAGAAGTGGGCGCCGTCGAAACCGGGCACCGAATCCTTGAGCGACAGACCGAGCGAGATGAGCTTGTCGCGCACCTCGTCGACCGACTTCTGGCCGAAATTGCGGATGTTCATGAGCTGCGTCTCCGAGAGGGCGACGAGCTCCGAAACAGTGTTGATGCCCTCACGCTTCAGGCAGTTGTACGAGCGGACCGACAGGTCGAGGTCCTCGATCGGCATCGACAGCTCGCTGGAGTTCACTGCCTCCACCGGTGCCGGACCGATCTCGATGCCCTCGGCCTCGACGTTCAGCTCGCGGGCGAGACCGAACAGCTCGGTGAGCGTCTTGGCAGCAGACGCGACGGCGTCGCGGGGGCTGATCGCGGACTTGGTCTCGACGTCGAGGACGAGCTTGTCGAAGTCGGTGCGCTCACCCGCACGGGTGGCGTCGACGCGGTAGCTGACCTTGAGGACCGGCGAGTAGATCGAGTCGATCGGGATCTGACCGGCCTCTGCGTACTCGTTGCGGTTCTGCGTCGCCGAGACGTAGCCACGGCCACGCTCGATGGTGAGCTCGAGCTCGAACTTCGCGGTCTCGTTGAGAGTCGCGATGACGAGCTCGGGGTTCTGGACCTCGACACCGGCCGGAGCCGAGATGTCAGCGGCGGTCACTTCGCCCGAACCGGTCTTGCGCAGGTACGCCGTGATCGGCTCGTCGCGCTCCGACGAGACGACGAGCTGCTTGATGTTGAGGATGATCTCGGTGACATCCTCCTTCACGCCGGGGATGGTGCTGAACTCGTGCAGCACGCCGTCGATGCGAACGCTGGTGACCGCGGCGCCGGGGATCGACGACAGCAGGCTGCGACGAAGCGCGTTGCCGATCGTGTAGCCGAAGCCGGGCTCCAGAGGCTCGATGATGAACCGGCTCCGGTTCTCGACGATCTTTTCCTCGGTCAGTGTGGGACGCTGTGCAATAAGCACTCTGTGTTCCTTTCGATCACATGCCCGCTATATGACATGTGGTGGGGTGAGGTCTTGAGTTTTTGTGAGTCGATGCCCGCTGGCGGGCGTCGAGCCGCTCGGGCCCTGAGGCACGAGCGGCTCGACGAGCCGGATCAGACGCGGCGACGCTTCGGCGGGCGGCAGCCGTTGTGCGCCTGCGGGGTGACGTCCTGGATCGAACCGACCTCGAGGCCGGCGGCCGTCAGCGAACGGATCGCGGTCTCGCGACCCGAGCCCGGTCCCTTGACGAAGACGTCGACCTTCTTGACGCCGTGCTCCTGCGCCTGGCGGGCGGCCGACTCGGCAGCCATGCCAGCGGCGTAGGGCGTCGACTTGCGCGAGCCCTTGAAGCCCACGCCACCCGACGAGGCCCAGCTGATGACAGCGCCGGACGGGTCGGTGATCGAGACGATGGTGTTGTTGAACGTCGACTTGATGTGGGCGTGGCCCAGCGCGATGTTCTTCTTTTCCTTGCGGCGCGGCTTGCGCGCGGCGGCCTTGGGTGCAGCCATGAAAGTATTCTCCTAGTCCCTGGGGGCCGCGCTTAGCGGGCCTTCTTCTTGCCTGCGACGGTGCGCTTCGGGCCCTTGCGGGTACGGGCGTTGGTCTTGGTGCGCTGACCACGGACCGGGAGGCCACGACGGTGGCGGATGCCCTCGTAGGAGCCGATCTCGACCTTGCGGCGGATGTCTGCGGCGACCTCGCGGCGCAGGTCACCCTCCACCTTGTAGGTACCTTCGATGTGGTCGCGGAGGGCGATCAGCTGGTCGTCGCTGAGGTCCTTCACGCGGATGCTCTCGTCGATCTCCGTCGCCTTGAGGATCTCGACCGAGCGGGTACGGCCGACGCCGTAGATGTAGGTAAGGGCGATCACCACGCGCTTGTCGCGCGGGATGTCAACGCCGGCAAGACGTGCCATGCGGTTCTCCTGAGTTTGGTAGAGGTGTGGAGCAGGATCGGTGCCCGGGCCTCTGTCCCGAGGTGTCCTCCACTCGCGTGGAATCTGATCCTGCCGTTGTGTGTGTTGAGTTGTGAGTCAGATCCGAAGAGTCCGTCGGCGTGGCCGACGGGGACTCAACCCTGGCGCTGCTTGTGGCGCGGGTTGCTCTTGCAGATCACCATGACGCGGCCGTGACGACGGATCACCTTGCAGTGATCGCAGATGGGCTTGACGCTGGGGTTGACCTTCATGATGTTTCCTGTTCGCTGTCTTCGTACCGCCCCGAGCTGGGGCAGGCCGTTACTTCTCGACCGATCAGCGGTAGCGGTAGACGATACGGCCGCGGGTGAGGTCGTAGGGGCTGAGCTCCACGACCACGCGGTCCTCGGGGATGATGCGGATGTAGTTCTGCCGCATCTTGCCTGAGATCGTTGCCAGGACCTTGTGTCCGTTGGAGAGCTCAACGCGGAACATCGCGTTGGGCAGAGCCTCGGAGATCACGCCCTCGATCTCGATGACACCGTCTTTCTTAGCCATAGCCTCGCTGACGCTTCTGCAGACCGGTCGATCTGCGGTGGTTGGTTGGATTGCGATACCTGTGCCGATTCAGACACGCCGAATCAAGGCGCAAGGCACCAAGGATCTATGTTATCCGACAACGGGAGTTCCGGCAACCTGAGCAGGGCGCCGGAACTCCCGTCGATGGACGTGAGTGGATCAACCGAGGATCTTGGCGAACTCGGTCGCGATCTCGCTGTTGTCGATGCGCGTGCCGTTGACCTCGACAGTCGGCGTTCCGGTGATCTCGTGCGCCTTCGTCTGCGAGTCGGCGAACTTCGTGTACGTGCCGTCCGCGATGCAGTCGGCGGCGGCTCCCGCGCCCGCCTGCTCGGCGAGGGCGCTGAGCTCCGCGACGCTGAGTCCGGCGGAGTTCTCCTCGGGCTGGTTCGCGAAGAGCAGGTTGAAGTAGTCCAGCGTCGCGTCAGGAGCCTCGGCGGCGACGCAGTACATGGAGCCGGCCGACAGGGACGAGAACTGGCCTGTCGTCGAATACCGGTTGAGGATCGATACCGGGTGGATGTTCAGCGTGATCTGGTTGTCGGCGGCCGCCGCCTGCAGCTGCTCGCCGTAAGCATCCTCGAACTGGCCGCACACGGGGCACATGAAGTCGACGTACGTATCGATCTCGTCCTCACCCGTACCGAACGAGATCGCGCCGGTCTCCTCGTTCACGATCGAGCTCTGCGGTGCAGTGCCGGGCGCAGTGGCCTGGTTGTTCAGGAACACGACGACGAAGGCGAGGACGGCCAGAACGACCACCACTGCCGCCGAGACGCCGATCACGAACCAGTTGGTGTTGCCTTTCGCGGCTGCCATGGTTTTCCGTTTCTGTCGAGGCCCACTCACGGTGGACCCGGCCTGAAGTCTGCGGGTGCATGCGCACCCATACACCCATTGTGCCCGGAGAAACCTATGTGCGCGTTGTGACGACGCTCTGCATCGCGGCGGATGTCACCGGGAGCATCCGTCGCATCAGGCGATCGGCGTCGGCGTCACACCGAAGGGCGCGAGCCCCGCCGCTCCCCCGTCGACCGCAGTGAGCACCCAGATCCCGCCCGCGTGCAGGGCGACGCTGTGCTCCCAGTGCGAGCCGTCGGTGCCGTCGACCGTCGAGACCGTCCAGTCGTCGTCTTCGACGAAGGTCTCGTCGCTGCCGGCGGTGACCATCGGCTCGATGGCGAGCACCAGCCCGGGCTTGACCTCGGCGCCGGGATCGGGCGTGCGGTAGTTGAAGACGCTCGGCGCCTCGTGCATCTTGCGGCCGATGCCGTGACCCACGTACTCACGGAGGATGCCGTACGTCTCTCCGGAGACCGCTGACGGGCCCTGTGCCTCGATGAAGCCCTGAATGGCTGCTCCGATGTCACCCAGGTGCGAGGCGGACGCCATGGCGGCGATCCCGGCCCACATCGACCCCTCCGTCACCCGCGAGAGCTCTTCGCGCTGGGCGACCAGCTCAGGGCGGCTGTCATCCGGCACCACGACGGTGATCGCGCTGTCGCCGTTCCAGCCCTGGTACTGCGCACCGCAGTCGATCGAGACGATGTCGCCCGCCTGCAGCACACGCTCACCGGGGATGCCGTGCACGACCTCCTCGTTGACCGAGATGCAGGTCGTGTGGCGGTAGCCGCGGACGAGCTGGAAGTTCGACTCCGCGCCGCGAGCAAGGATCACCCTGTTCGCCTCGGCGTCGAGCTCGAGGGTCGTGACGCCCGGTCGGATCAGCGGACGGACGGCTTCGAGGGCCGCCGCCGTGATGAGGCCGGGTTCGACCATCGCGCGCAGCTGCGCTGCGCTCTTGTAGATCGACTTGCGGAACATCGTGCGCAGATCAGGCTGCGAGGCGCAGACCGCGTGCGGTCAGCGCCGCGAAGACGCGCTCGGTGATCTCATCGAGGCTGCCGACCCCGTCGATGCGGTCGACGATGCCGCGGGGGCCGTAGACCTCGAGGATCGGAGCCGTCTCGTGCTCATAGATGTCCAGGCGATGCGCGATGGCCTCGTCGGTGTCGTCCGATCGCCCCTGCTCCGCAGCGCGGAGCTTGAGACGCTCGATGCTCTCCTCGCGAGGCACGTCGAGCAGAATGACCGCGTCGAGCGACTCGCCGCGCTCCGCCAGGAACGAATCGAGGTGCGCCACCTGGGCCGAGTTGCGGGGGTATCCGTCGAGCAGGAAGCCGTTCGCCGCGTCATCCTGCGACAGGCGATCGCGGACGATCTCGCTCGTCAGCTCGTCGGGGACCAGGTCGCCGCGGTCGAGGACAGCAGTGACCTGCTGGCCGAGCGGCGTACCCTCTTTGATGTTGGCCCGGAAGATGTCGCCGGTCGAGACGACCGGGATGCCGTAGGACTCGGCGATGCGGACGCCCTGGGTACCCTTGCCGGATCCCTGCGGTCCGACGATGAGGAGACGAGCTGATCGAGTCATCGGAGGAGCCCTTCGTAGTGACGCTGCTGCAGCTGCGCATCGATCTGCTTGACCGTCTCGAGACCGACACCCACGATGATGAGGATCGATGCGCCACCGAACGGGAAGTTCTGGTTGGCGCCGACGGTGGCGAGAGCGATCAGCGGGATCAGCGCGATCAGGCCGAGGTAGATCGAGCCGGGAAGCGTGATGCGCGTCAGCACGTAGTCGAGGTACTCGGCGGTCGGACGACCGGCACGGATGCCGGGGATGAACCCGCCGTACTTCTTCATGTTGTCGGCGACCTCGACAGGGTTGAACGTGATCGCGACGTAGAAGTAGGTGAACCCGATGATCAGCAGGAAGTACGCCGCCATGTAGACCGGGTGGTTTCCCGTGGTGAAGTTCGCGCTGATCCACGTGACCCACGCGGCCGGCTCGGAGCCGTCCTGCGGGGTGTTGAACTGCGCGATCAGTGCCGGGATGTACAGCAGCGACGACGCGAAGATCACGGGGATCACACCCGCCATGTTCACCTTGATCGGGATGTAGGTGTTCGTGCCGCCGTAGGTGCGGCGTCCGACCATGCGCTTGGCGTACTGCACCGGAATGCGCCGCTGCGACTGCTCGACGAACACGACGAGACCCATGACGATGATTCCGACCAGCAGCACCAGGAGGAAGACCTCGAAGCCCTTGCTCTCCCAGATGAGCCACATGGCGCCGGGGAAGGTCGCAGCGATCGACGTGAAGATCAGCAGCGACATGCCGTTGCCGATGCCGCGCTCGGTGACGAGCTCGGCGAACCACATGATGAGGCCCGTACCGGCTGTCATCGCCATGATGATGAGCAGCTGCGCCCACCAGACGTCGTTCGTTAGGAGGTTCTGGCAGGCGGCGACGTCGGTCGTGCCGAACAGCTGTCCGCTGCGGGCGACCGTCACGAGGGTCGTCGACTGCAGCAGTGCCAGCGCGATCGTCAGGTAGCGCGTGTACTGAGTGAGTCGAGCCTGCCCGGCCTGACCCTCCTTGTGCAGCGCCTCGAAGTGAGGGATGACGACCCGGAGGAGCTGGGTGATGATCGTCGCGGTGATGTACGGCATGACGCCGAGCGCGAAGATCGAGAGCTGGAGGAGCGCGCCACCGGAGAAGAGGTTGACGAGCCCGAGGAGTCCCTCCGTGCCTGAGTTCTGAGCGAGGCACTCCTCGACGTTCGGGAAGTTCACGAACGGAGCAGGGACATTCGAGCCAAGCCGGTAGATGGCGACGATGGCGAGGGTGAAACCGATCTTCCGACGCAGGTCGGGCGTGCGGAAGATCCGCGCGATGGCGCTAAACAAGGACGTCCTCCTGAAAAGGTTGCCGATCCCTGAGGGACGGCTGAAAGAACAGGCTAACCCATAAGAGGGGCCGGAGAATCTCCGACCCCTCTCATGAAGTGGTTACTTGACGGATCCGCCGGCCGCCACGATCTTCTGCTCGGCAGAGCCCGAGACCTTGTCGACCGCGACGGTGAGCTTCACGGCGATGTCGCCGTCTCCGAGAACCTTGACCTTCTCGTTCTTGCGAACGGCACCCTTGGCGACCAGGTCGCTGATGGTGACGTCGCCACCCTTGGGGTACAGCTCCGCGAGCTTCTCCAGGTTCACGACCTGGTACTCCACGCGGAACGGGTTCTTGAACCCGCGCAGCTTCGGGGTGCGCATGTGCAGAGGCATCTGCCCACCCTCGAAGCCGACGCGAACGGTGTTGCGAGCCTTCGTACCCTTGGTACCGCGACCCGCGGTCTTGCCCTTGGAACCCTCACCGCGACCGACACGGGTCTTCGCGGTGTTGGATCCGGGGACCGGACGCAGGTGATGCACCTTGAGCACGCCGGGGCGGGATGCCGGAGCATCCTTCTTCGGCGCAGCCTTCTTTGCAGCCGGCTTCTTGACGGCGTCGGCCTTGGCCTCGGTCGCCTTCGCCGGTGCCTTCTTGGCGGCGGGCTTCTTCTCGGCTGCGGCCTTGGGAGCGGCAGCCTTCTTCGGGGCCTTCTCAGCCTCGACGGCTTCGTTCTTCTCAGCCATTAGTCGATCTCCTCAACCTTGACGAGGTGGGCGACGGTCTTGACGTAACCGCGCGTCTGCGCGTCGTCGGGGCGAACGGTGCTGTCACCGATGCGCTTCAGACCGAGGCTGCGCAGCGTGTCACGCTGGTTCTGCTTCTCGCTCACCTTGGACTTGACCTGCGTGACCTTCAGGCGCGCAGCCATCAGGCACCTACCTTCTGTGCGGCGATGGCGTCAGCCTCCGCACGGACGAGACGCGCGGGTGCGACCTGGTCGAACTCGAGGCCACGACGTGCGGCGACCGCACGGGGCTCCTCGAGCTGCTTCAGAGCCGTCACCGTCGCGTGCACGATGTTGATCGTGTTCGACGAGCCGAGCGACTTCGACAGCACGTCGTGGATACCGGCGCACTCGAGCACGGCGCGGACGGGACCACCGGCGATGACACCGGTACCGGCAGCGGCCGGACGGAGCAGGACGACGCCTGCTGCGGCCTCACCCTGCACGGGGTGCGGGATGGTGCTTCCGACGCGCGGAACGCGGAAGAAGTTGCGCTTGGCCTCTTCGACACCCTTCGAGATCGCCAGAGGGACCTCGCGAGCCTTGCCGTAGCCGACGCCCACCAGACCGTTGCCGTCACCGACGACCACGAGAGCGGTGAAGCTGAAGCGACGACCACCCTTCACGACCTTCGAGACGCGGTTGATGGTGACCACGCGCTCGAGGAACTGGTTGTCCCCACGGTCGCGGGAGTTGCGGTCACGGCCACCCTGGTTGCGGTCACCACGACCACCGCCGCGGCGGTTGTCGCGCTGAGACGGCTCTGCCTGCGTGGTGCCGGCAGCAGTCTCGGAAGTGGCAGCTGCCGCTTCGGTCACTTCGTTCTCCTTGTTGTCACTCACAGTGCCAGACCCCCTTCGCGGGCGCCGTCGGCGATGGCGGCGACACGACCTGCGTAGCGGTTGCCGCCACGGTCGAACACTGCCTCGGAAACGCCGGCAGCCTTCGCGCGCTCGGCGAGAAGCTCGCCGACCTTGCGGGCCTTGGCGGTCTTGTCACCCTCGAGCGAGCGCAGGTCGGTCTCGAGCGTCGAAGCCGACGCCACGGTGTGACCCTTGCTGTCGTCGACAAGCTGCACGAAGACGTGGCGAGCCGAACGGTTGACGACGAGGCGCGGACGCACCTCGGTGCCGACGACCTTCTTGCGAAGGCGGGCGTGACGACGCGCGCGGGCGTCAGACTTTGACTTGAGAGCCATGGTTACTTACCACTCTTTCCGGCCTTGCGACGCACGATCTCGCCGGCGTAGCGCACGCCCTTGCCCTTGTACGGCTCGGGCTTGCGGATCTTGCGGATGTTCGCAGCTGCCTCGCCGACAGCCTGCTTGTCGATACCACTGACCGTGAGCTTGTTGTTGCCCTCGACCGTCAGCGTGATACCGGCGGGCGGGTCGATGAGGACCGGGTGCGAGAAGCCCAGGGCGAACTCGACCGAGCTGCCCTTCTGAGCGACGCGGTAACCGGTTCCGACAACCTCGAGACCCTTGGTGTAGCCCTGGGTCACGCCGATGATGTTGTTGTTGATGAGCGTGCGGGTCAGGCCGTGAAGCGACCGGGACTCGCGCTCGTCGTCGGGGCGGGTGACGAGAACCTGGTTCTCCTCGACCGCGACCTCGATGGGCTTTGCGACCGTCAGGGTGAGCTCACCCTTGGGGCCCTTCACCGCGACCTCACGGCCGTCGACCGAGATGGTCACGCCCGCGGGAACGTCGATGGGAAGTCGTCCAATACGCGACATTTTCGATTACCACACGTAGGCGAGAACTTCTCCGCCCACGCCCTTCTGCTCTGCCTGACGGTCGGTGAGAAGACCGGAGGAGGTGGACAGGATGGCCACGCCGAGGCCGCCGAGGACCCTGGGGAGCTCGGTGGACTTCGCGTACACGCGGAGGCCGGGCTTCGAGACGCGCTTGATGCCCGCGATCGAACGCTCGCGGTTGGGGCCGTACTTCAGCTGAAGGGTGAGGTTCGAGCCGACGCGAGCGTCAGTCGTCTCCCATCCGGCGATGTAGCCCTCCTGCTGGAGGATCTCGGCGATGTGCGTCTTGAGCTTGCTCGACGGCAGGGTCACGGAATCGTGGTGCGCCGAGTTCGCGTTACGCAGACGGGTCAGCAGATCTGCGACCGGGTCTGTCATTGTCATTGTTGTTTTCCTTTGTTCATGAGGTTCCGGCTGCCGTTACACGACAGACGGCCTGCGATGACACGCAATCTTCAATTGTACGGGATCGGGCGGGGCGCTGTGCGCCCCGCCCGAAACCGCTTACGCCTTGGCGTCTTCCGTACGGAAGGGGAAGCCGAGGTGACGCAGAAGTGCGCGACCTTCGTCGTCCGTCTTCGCGGTGGTGACGACAGTGATGTCGAAACCGCGAACGCGGTCGATCTTGTCCTGATCGATCTCGTGGAACACGCTCTGCTCCTGGAGACCGAAGGTGTAGTTGCCGTTGCCGTCGAACTGCTTGGCCGACAGACCGCGGAAGTCGCGGATGCGGGGCAGAGCGAGCGAGACGAGGCGGTCCAGGAACTCCCACGCACGGTCACCACGGAGGGTGACGTGTGCGCCGATGGCCTGGCCCTCACGCAGCTTGAACTGCGCGATCGACTTGCGTGCCTTCGTGACGAGCGGCTTCTGACCGGTGATCTTGGTGAGATCGTCGATCGCGCCGTCGATCACCTTGCTGTCACGGGCCGCTTCACCGACACCGGTGTTCACGACGACCTTGACCAGACCAGGGATCTGCATCACGTTGGTGTAGCCGAACTCATCCTGCAGCTTCTGCTGGATCTCGGCCTTGTACTTCGCCTTCAGGCGGGGCTGGATCTTGCCAGCCACCGCAGCGTCGGTGGTTGCCATCAGAGGTCCTTACCTGACTTCTTCGCGTACCGCACACGGACGGTGCGCTTGACGCCGTCCTTGGTCTGCTCCTCGACCCGGTGGCCGACCTTGGTCGGCTTCTTGGTCGAGGGGTCGACGACTGCGACGTTCGAGATGTGGATGGAGGCCTCGACAGTCTCGAGGCCGCCCGTCTTGGTGCCACGCTGCGTCTGACCGACGCGCGTGTGCTTGGTGACGTAGTTCACGCCTTCGACGATGATGCGGTTCTTGTCGGCCAGGATCTCGAGGACCTTGCCCTGCTTGCCGCGATCTCCGCCACGCTCCTGCGTCGCTCCGGTGATGACCTGAACCAGGTCGCCCTTCTTGATCTTCGCCATGACTTAAATAACCTCCGGCGCCAGCGAGACGATCTTCATGAACTTCTTGTCACGAAGCTCGCGACCGACCGGTCCGAAGATACGGGTGCCACGGGGCTCCCCGTCGTTCTTCAGGATCACGGCGGCGTTCTCGTCGAACTTGATGTACGAACCGTCGGGACGGCGCGTGGACTTGACCGTGCGGACGATGACGGCCTTGACCACATCGCCCTTCTTGACGTTTCCGCCCGGGATCGCGTCCTTGACGGTCGCGACGATCGTGTCACCCAGACCGGCGTAACGACGACGCGAGCCGCCGAGCACACGGATGGTGAGCAGCTCCTTCGCGCCGGTGTTGTCGGCGACCTTGAGGCGGGATTCCTGCTGGATCACTTGGCCTTCTCCAGAATCTCCACCAGACGCCAGCGCTTCGTGGCGCTGAGCGGGCGGGTCTCGTTGATCAGGACGAGGTCGCCGATGCCGGCGGAGTTCGCCTCATCGTGCGCCTTGACCTTCGAGGTGCGGCGGATGACCTTGCCGTAAAGCGGGTGCTTCACGCGGTCCTCGACCTCGACCACGATGGTCTTGTCCATCTTGTCGCTGATGACGTAGCCACGACGCGACTTGCGGTACCCACGGGCATCCGCATCGCGGACATCGTGTGCGGCGTGCTCAGCCTCGACGGCGGCTTCCTTCTTGGTGGCCATCACTCAGCCTCTTCCTTCACGGCGTCGTCGGCGGAGTCCGCCTTCTTCGCCTTCGACTTGGTCGCCTTCTTGGCCGGAGCCTCGACGGGAGCGGGCGTCGCACGGATGCCCAGCTCGCGCTCGCGGATCACGGTGTACAGGCGCGCGATGTCGCGCTTGACGGCGCGGATGCGGCCGTGGCTCTCCAGCTGGCCGGTGGCCGACTGGAAACGGAGGTTGAACAGCTCCTCCTTGGCCTTACGCAGCTCCTCAACGAGGCGCTGGTCTTCGAACGTGTCGAGCTCTGCCGGAGCGAGCTCCTTGGTGCCGATCGCCATTACGCGTCGCCCTCCTCGCGCTTGATGATGCGTGCCTTGAGAGGCAGCTTGTGAATTGCTCGGGTCAGTGCTTCGCGAGCGAGTTCCTCGCTCACGCCGGAGACCTCGAAGAGGACGCGACCCGGCTTGACGTTCGCGACCCACCACTCGGGGGAACCCTTACCGGAACCCATGCGGGTCTCAGCAGGCTTCTTGGTGAGCGGACGGTCGGGGTAGATGTTGATCCACACCTTTCCGCCACGCTTGATGTGACGCGTGACCGCGATACGAGCGGACTCGATCTGACGGTTCGTCACATAAGCAGGCGTGAGCGCCTGGATGCCGTACTCGCCGAAGGAGACCTTCGTGCCACCGGTCGCCTGGCCGCTACGGCCGGGGTGGTGCTGCTTACGGAACTTGACCTTGCGGGGAATAAGCATCAGGCAGACGCTCCTTCTGCGACGGGTGCCTCGTTGCGCGGTGCACGACGACGGTCGCCACCACGGTCATCACGACGAGCCTTCGGGGCGTTGGCCTGCTCGCGAGCGAGCTCCTTCGCCGTCAGGTCGCCCTTGTAGATCCAGACCTTCACGCCGATGCGGCCGAAGGTGGTCTTCGCCTCGTAGAAGCCGTAGTCGATGTTCGCGCGCAGCGTGTGCAGCGGCACACGACCCTCGCGGTAGAACTCCGAACGGCTCATCTCGGCGCCGCCGAGGCGGCCGGAGACCTGGATGCGGATGCCCTTGGCGCCAGCGCGCTGCGCGCCCTGGAGACCCTTGCGCATCGCACGACGGAACGCCACACGAGCAGAGAGCTGCTCGGCGATGCCCTGTGCGACGAGCTGAGCGTCGGCCTCGGGGTTCTTGACCTCGAGGATGTTCAGCTGGATCTGCTTGCCCGAGAGCTTCTCGAGGTCGCCGCGGATGCGTTCGGCCTCTGCTCCACGACGACCGATCACGATGCCCGGACGGGCGGTGTGGATGTCGACGCGGACGCGGTCACGGGTGCGCTCGATCTCGATGTTCGAGACACCGGCGCGGTCGAGCTGCGTCTTGAGCAGGTTACGGATCTTGATGTCCTCGGCGACGTAGTCGGCGTAACGCTGACCCGGCTTCGTCGAGTCCGAGAACCAACGCGACACGTGGTCGGTCGTGATGCCGAGGCGGAAGCCGTACGGGTTTACTTTCTGTCCCATTACTTGCTCGCCTTCTTGTTGCTGTCGCTTGCCGCAGCCGGAGCTGCCTCAGGCGTCGAGAGCACGACCGTGATGTGGCTCGTGCGCTTCTTGATCTGGAAAGCGCGACCCTGTGCACGGGGCTGGAAACGCTTGAGCGTCGTGCCCTCGTCTACGTAGGCGTTAGCCACGTACAGGTCCTGCTCGTCGAGGTACTCGCCGTCACGATCCGCCTTGACCTGCGCGTTGGCCATGGCCGACGCGACAAGCTTGTAGATCGGCTCACTGGCGCTCTGCTGTGCGAACTTCAGGATCGCCAGAGCCTCCTGGGCCTGCTTGCCCTTGATGAGCGCGACGACACGACGAGCCTTCTGAGGGGTCACGCGGATGTGTCGCACGCGTGCGATGGACTCCACCATTTCTCTCTCCTCTATCGCCACCGCGTCAGCGGCGGCGGCCCTTCTTGTCGTCCTTCTCGTGGCCGCGGAAGGTGCGGGTGGGCGCGAACTCGCCCAGTTTGTGGCCGACCATGGTCTCGGACACAAACACGGGGATGTGCTTGCGACCGTCGTGGACCGCGATCGTGTGACCCAGCATGGCCGGGATGATCATGGACCGGCGAGACCAGGTCTTGATGACGTTCTTGGTGCCGGCTTCGTTCTGCACGACCACCTTGCGAAGCAGGTGATCGTCGACGAAGGGGCCCTTCTTAAGACTGCGAGGCATCTTCTCTTACTCCTACTTACGCTTCTTGCCGGCGTTACGACGACGCACGATGTACTTGTCGCTTTCCTTGTTGGCGTGACGGGTGCGACCCTCAGCCTGGCCCCACGGGGAGACGGGGTGACGTCCACCGGACGTCTTGCCCTCACCACCACCGTGCGGGTGGTCGACCGGGTTCATCGCGACACCACGGACGGTCGGGCGGACGCCCTTCCAGCGCATGCGGCCGGCCTTGCCCCAGTTGATGTTCGACTGCTCGGCGTTTCCGACCTCGCCGATGGTCGCGCGGCAGCGCGCATCGACGTTGCGGATCTCGCCCGAGGGCAGACGCAGCTGAGCGAAGTTGCCATCCTTGGCGACGAGACGGACGGATGCACCGGCCGAACGTGCCATCTTCGCGCCGCCACCGGGACGGAGCTCGATCGCGTGGATGACGGTACCCGTCGGGATGTTCTTCAGCGGGAGGTTGTTGCCCGGCTTGATGTCGGCACCTGCACCCGACTCGATGACGTCACCCTGCTTCAGCTTCGCCGGCGCGAGGATGTAGCGCTTCTCGCCGTCGAAGTAGTGCAGCAGTGCGATGCGTGCCGTGCGGTTGGGGTCGTACTCGATGTGAGCGACCTTGGCGTCCACGCCGTCCTTGTCATTGCGACGGAAGTCGATGACGCGGTACTGGCGCTTGTGGCCACCACCGATGTGACGGGTCGTGATGCGGCCCTGGTTGTTGCGACCACCGGTCTTCGAGAGCGGGCGCAGCAGCGACTTCTCCGGCGTCGATCGGGTGATCTCGGCGAAGTCAGCCACCGACGAGCCGCGACGGCCCGGGGTCGTGGGCTTGTACTTGCGAATAGCCATGATTGTCCTTATCCCCCGGATCAGCCGATTGCCGTGAAGATGTCGATGGTGCCCGACTTCAGGGTCACGATGGCGCGCTTGGTGTCCTTGCGCTTGCCCGTGCCGAAGCGGGTGCGACGAGCCTTGCCGACGCGGTTGAGGGTGTTGACCCCAGCGACCTTGACGCCGAAGATCTTCTCGATGGCGAGCTTGATCTCGGTCTTCGAAGCGCGCGGGTCCACGAGGAAGGTGTACTTACCCTCGTCGATGAGACCGTAGCTCTTCTCGGACACGACCGGCTTCAGGATGATGTCGCGCGGGTCCTTGTTCAGGGCCGTCTGGAGAACAGATGCCTGCTCGCTCATGCGGAGACCTCCTGGTTGGCGCCGGACTTGGAGGCGATGAAGCCCTCGAGCGCGGCCTGGGTGAAGACGATGTCGTCGGAGACGAGCACGTCGTATGCGTTGAGCTGGTCGAACGTCAGCACGTGCAGGTTCGACAGGTTGCGGATGCTCTTCAGCGTCACGTCGTCGTTGCGCTCGATGACGACGAGCACGTTCTTCGACGAGACGACGTTGGTGAGGAAGTTCACCGCGGTCTTCGTCGAAGGCGTGCCGTCGATGCCGAACGACTCGATGGCGTGGATGCGGTCACCGCGGAAGCGGTCGCTCAGTGCACCACGGAGGGCAGCGGCGATCATCTTCTTGGGGGTGCGCTGCGAGTAGTCGCGCGGCTTGGGGCCGTGCACGATTCCACCACCGGTCATGTGCGGTGCGCGGATGGAGCCCTGACGGGCGTTACCCGTGCCCTTCTGCTTGAAGGGCTTGCGACCGGCACCCGAGACCTCACCACGACGCTTGGTCGAGTGGGTTCCCTGGCGAGCCGCCGCGAGCTGCGCGACGACGACCTGGTGGATGAGCGGGATGTTCGTCTTGGCGTCGAACAGTTCGGCGGGAAGCTCGATCGAGCCAGCCTTCTTGCCGTCTGCCTTGAGGACGTCAAGCGCGAGAGTGGAGTCAGCCATGATCAGGCACCCTTCACTGCGTTGCGGACGTAGACGATGCGGCCACGAGCACCGGGGACGGCGCCCTTGACGAGCAGCAGACCCTTCTCGATGTCGACGGCGTGCACCGTGAGGTTGAGGACGGTCACGCGCTCGCCACCCATACGGCCGGCCATGCGCATGCCCTTGAAGACGCGGCTCGGGGTCGACGATGCGCCGATCGAGCCGGGCTTGCGGTGGTTGCGGTGCGAACCGTGCGAAGCCGAGACGCCCTTGAAGTTGTGACGCTTCATGACACCGGCGAAGCCCTTGCCCTTGCTCGTGCCGACGACGTCGACGAGCTGGCCTGCTTCGAACGTGCCGTCGACCGTGAGCTCCTGGCCCAGCGAGTAGTCAGCGGCATCCGCGGTGCGGATCTCGGTGACGTGACGACGCGGCGTGACGCCTGCAGCCTCGAAGTGAGCGGTCAGCGGCTTGTTCACCTTGCGCGGGTCGATCTGGCCGTACGCGATCTGCACGGCGTTGTAGCCGTCCTTCTCGGGGGTACGGATCTGCGTGACCACGTTCGAGGCGAGCTCGATGACGGTGACGGGAACGAGCTTGCCGTTCTCGTTCCACACCTGGGTCATACCGAGCTTCGTGCCCAGCATGCCCTTGGAAATCTTGGAGTTGATGTCAACCATGTCCGACCTCAGAGCTTGATCTCGATGTTGACATCGGCGGGCAGGTCGAGACGCATCAGCGAGTCGACGGCCTTGGGCGTCGGGTCGACGATGTCGATCAGACGCTTGTGGGTGCGCATCTCGAAGTGCTCGCGGCTGTCCTTGTACTTGTGGGGCGACCGGATGACGCACACGACGTTCTTCTCGGTCGGAAGGGGCACGGGGCCGACGACGGTTGCGCCCGCACGGGTCACAGTGTCGACGATCTTGCGTGCGGACGTGTCGATGACCTCGTGGTCATACGACTTCAGGCGAATGCGGATCTTCTGTCCCGCCATTGTCTGCTCTCTCTCTTTAGGCGTCTTACCGACCTGGGCCGGGTGACCCAGGGGCATTGGACGCACGTCGGCGCTGTTCGCGCCTCGGCACTCGAACGGCTCTCGCGAGTCGATCTGCTGCACCACTGTTCTGCTGTCATCCCGCGCGCCTCGCGGCGAGCGGATGTCCAACCTCCGCCGCGCACGGCGAAGTCCTCGTGATGAAGATGTCGGGATCGTTCTGCCACCCGCGGCCTAGGTCCCTGCGCGTCTGCGCCGCCTATGCACTGCCGTGATGGTGATCCAGCGACGCTGAGCGCGCCGGAATGTCGAACCTGTCTATTCTGCCACGGTCGATTTCACTTGCGCAAACCCGGGCGTGTCGCGCCCGCTGTGCATCTCCTGAAAGCGCACCCCAGCCGTCGGATCGGCGCCTCTGATCGACGCCGCCGACGACCCCTCAGCGCGCTGAGGAGAGCGGGGCGAGGCATCCCCATGCCTCGCCCCGCTTGGGGAGGGCGTTCAGTGCGAGGGGGCACACCGAACGCGAGGAGACCGGCGTGAAGGGACGCCGGGATCCTCGACCGAGGGCGCGGCGAAGCGACCGCCGCGCGGGCGGGAAGACGTCAGAGCGCACAGAGTGCGCGCGTCGCACGATGATCCCCAAAATCGTATTCCCCAGTTTGACGCGGCGAACCGCGTGAATTCGGGAGGTCGAACCCCTTCGACATCCCTGATCGCAAGTTCCCCAGGCGATCGAGAACCATTCTACGGGAACAGGTCGATGAAACGCGATACCGCCGCCCCGAATACTTGGTTCCGGACGCAGAAGAGCGGCGACTCCCCTCGGGGAGCCGCCGCTCTCGATCTCAGAGTCGAGCTCTACTCGTTGCCGACGGCCTTGTCGGCGCTGTCGCGGATCTCGTCGATCTTGTCCGCGGCACCCGGAGCGAGCTTCTTCGCGAAGTCGGCGACGCCGTCGAGGACCTTGTCGCTGATGTCCTCAGCCTGCTCGCTCTTGACGGCCTCGGCGATCTTGTCCTTGTTCTGCTCGTACAGATCCTTGCCCTTGTTGACGGTGTCCTCGATACCCATGCGGGCCCCCTTGTATGCGATCGGATGCGGCGGATCCCCGGCGCACGTTCATTCTGCCCGGAACGGTGCCTCGGCGGAAGAGACGCGAAAGGGGCGGTCATGAAGACCGCCCCTCCCCGTCGCGACTACTCGGCGGTGACGGCGTCCCTTCGACGGCGGTACACGAGGAACAGCCCTCCGGAGATGATCATCAGCAGCGCCATCGCGATCAGGCTCCAGGCCGTCTCGGCTCCGGTCGTCGCGAGCGGGTCGGCCGCCTTCACGTCGACGGTCGCGTCGTCGACGAGCTGCGCCTCGTCGGTCTGCTCGGTCGGCGAGTCCACCACGACGGCATTGGTCACCGACGGGTACGCCTGCTCGCCGACGCGCACGCGCAGCGTGAGCGTGACCTCCTCGTCGACGGTGAGACCGCCTTCGAGCGTCCACGTCACGACGCGGCCGTCCACCCGCACACCCTGATCGGGCGAGCTGTCGAACGTGAGCCCCGCCGGCAGCGCATCCGTGATGGTGACGGGACCGGGGTCGGCGGTCGGGCCGTCGTTGCGCACGACGATCTCGTAGACGCCGACCTTGCCGACCTGGAAGCCGCCGACGGCCGTCTTGGTGACCACGAGCGCGGCGAGGCCAGGCACCGTCACGACGTCCGACGCACGGTTGTCGTCGGGCGTGCGGTCGGGGTGCTCGCTTGTGATCTCGGTCGCGGTGACATCCGCGACGTTGACGACCTCGGGGTACGCCGAGACCAGCACCCGTGCGGTCACGACGAGCGGGGCGGCGGTCTCGCCCGGCGCGAGCGACAGCGCGTAGCGCGCGGTCACCAGGGTTCCGGCGAGGGGATCCTCGGCGTCGGCCGGCACGATCGAGTCGATCATCCAGTCCTCGCCCACCTCGTCGCCCACGAGCGTGGTGACCTCGAGACCCGCGGGCACGAGATCCGTGACCACGACACCGGTCGCCTCGGACGGACCGCTGTTGCGCACCTCGAGGGTGAACGGCAGCAGGTCGCCGATGCGCACGGCATCCGCATCGTGCGTCTTGGTGATGGCGAGATCGACCTCCCGATCCACCGTCACGGCGGCCGTGTCGGTGTCGTTGTCGGAGTTCGAGTCCGGCGTGCCGGACGACACCGTCGCCGTGTTCGTCAGCGTCGACCCGTGCACCACGGTCGGGTCGATCAGCGCATCGAGCTCGATCACGGGCGTCGCAGCGCCCACTACGAGCCCGGCGTCACCGGGCAGCAGGGTGAACGTCACTCTCTGCGGGTCCGCCTCGTCGACTGCGGCCGTCCACGCCGCCGCGGCGTCGCCCGCCAGTGCCGTGAAGCTCACGCCTGCGGGAAGACTATCGATGACCGTGACGGGACCGACCGCGTCGCTGGCACCGAGGTTGACGACCTCCACCCGGTAGCGGATGCGCTCGCCCGCCACCGCGGAGGAGATCTCCGAGCCCTCGCTGTCGATCGCCGTCTTGACCAGCTGCAGATCGGCGTCGGTCGTGACGTCGATCACCGCCGTATCGGTGTCCTCGTGCGGCGAGTCCGACCGGCTGTCCGACCACGACAGAGTCGCCGTGTTCGTCAGGGCCGTGCCCGTCGGGACGTTCGAGGCGACGCGAGCGACCACCGTGATGGTGCTGTCGCCCAGCGGGTGGTCCGCCTGGAAGCAGCTCTCGCCCGCGTCGTCGCACGTCCACCCCTCACCGGCGATCGAGATCGCGCTGAGACCGTCCGGAAGCACGTCCGTGACGAACGCGTCGGCGACAGAGGGGCCGTCGTTGCGCACGGTCAGCGTGTACTCGACCTCGGTACCCGCGATCCACGGGCCGTCGGCGACGGTCTTCGTGATCGAGAGCTCGGCGAGCGTGACGATCTCGACCGCGGCCTCACTGTGGTTGTTCGTCGGATCGAAGTCCTCCGGGCCCGTCACGTCGGCGGCGTTCACGAGTCGCTGCGGACGCACGTCCGCGGCGACCGCGGCGGTGACCTCGATCACCACCGTCGCACCCGATGCCAGGGTCTCCCCCTCGGCCAACGCCGACCACGCGATCGAGCGGCCGTCGTCGGTCACTGTCGCGTCGGCCGCGACCGCGCCGGCCCCTGCGACGTCGATGGTCGACGAGACGTACGTCATCCCGGCCGGCAGACGGTCGGCGATGTCGATCGGCGCACTCGAGATGCTCGGCCCGTCGTTGGTGACGGTCAGCAGGAAGCGCGTCTGCGTCCCCGCCGTCACCTCGGGAGCATCCGCCCCGACAGGAGCACCGTCCTCGTCGAGCACCACCTTCACGATCGAGAGGTCGGCCACCCGGTCGGATGCGGTGGTGTCGCCGTCGCGAGGGGTGTTCGTGGAGTTGGTCGCCTCGGCCTGCACCCAGTTCTCCACCTCGGAACCCGGAGCAAGCGCCGAGTCCACCGCGTAGGTCACGATGAACGACCGGGTGTTCTTCCCGCTCGCTGCAGGCACGGTGCCCGCCACGGCGAACGTGTCGTTCGCGGCCGGCCCCGCCGTGCGGGTCCAGGTGCCGTTCTCGTCCTGCACCGAGGCGTAGGCGAGCATCGTGGGGACTTCGTCGACGATGCGCACGTCCCGAGCATCCGCCGGTCCGTTGTTCGTCACGACGACCCGGTAGCTGACGGTCTCGCCGGCGACGACGTCCGGCAGGGCGGCGCCGAACTCGGAGGCATCCTTCCAGTCGCCGTCGTCGAGCACGACGCGCGTCTTGGTGACCGCGAGAGTCGTGTCATCGCCGGGCGTGACCGTGACCTCGCCGGTGTTGTTGCCGGGGACCGGATCGGTCGTCGCACCGGGATCGACGGATGCCGCGTTGCGGATCGCTCCCCCGGTCCACGACGAGTCGACGGTGCCGGTGAGCGACAGGTCCTGCGCAGGCCCCACCGGCATCTGCTCTCCGACGAAGGTCCAGGTGATCGTGTCGCCTGCGGCGGCCGGCCACCCGTCCGATGCCGTGACCGTCCAGGACGTCAGGCCGGCGGACGGATCGCGCACCTCGCCGATCCCCGCGGGGATCGTGTCGGTCACCGTGATCGGGTCGGCGTCTGTGGAGACGGCGACCGAAGGACCGTTGTTGCGCACCTTGATGCTCCAGGTGAGCGAGCGACCAGCGGTGACCTCGGCCGTGTTCACCGACTTCGTGACGGCGAGGTCCGCCGCGCTCGAGATCGGCTTGGAGGCCGTTGCGGTGTTGTCCTTCGTGATGTCGGCCGGGCGTTCGAACGTGCGGCCGGTGACGTCGGCCGTGTTCGTCGCGGTGCCCGTGGCCGGCGCCTGGATCGACACGTTCGCCACGAGGACGATCCGGTCGGTGCCTGCGGCGGCGAGGGTGCGCGCGCGGTCTCCCACGACGAACGGGTCGGATGCGGTTCCCGCGCCGGTCAGCGCGAGTGCGACACCGGTCGCGTCCGACGCCGTGGCGTAGTACCGCGCCGTGAACGCCCCCGTCGTGACGCCTGCGGGCAGCACAGTCTCATCCGTGACGACGAACGGTCCGCTCGCCGCATCCGGTCCCTGGTTCGTGACCGTGATGCGCCACTGCGGCTGCGCGTATCCGGAGCGCGCGGCGTCGCCGGCGGTCCACGCACCCTGGGCGTCGCCGCCGATGGCCGCCTTGACGACCTTCAGATCGGCACGCGCGATGTGCGCGTCAGCCGTGGCATCCGCCCCGACGTAGGCGCCGCCCGCGTTGCGCGTGGCTCCGGTCGCATCGGTCGCGGCACCGGTCACGGTGTTGCGATGGTCGATCGAGAGCCCTGCGCCCGGATCGGTCACGGCACCGGGATGCGGCGTGGACGAGAAGGTGACGAGCAGCGTGCGCTGAGCATCCGTCGCGCCCGACGCCGTGCCGGGCAGGAGCGCCTGGCAGGTCGCGGATCCGATCGTCCAGGTCACGGTCTCGCGACCGTCCTTGACGCCGATGACGGGGGACGGGAGGTCGACCGCTGCCTGCGTGCCGACGGTGAGACGCGGCACGACGGTGGCGTCGTACTGCCAGTTCGCCGGGAGCGTGTCGGTGAGCGTGAGCGTCTGAGCCGAGCCCGTCCCCGCGTTCCGAGCCTGCAGCGTCCACGAGAAGGTCTCGCCGACGAAGGCCTCGGACCCTGTCGTGACGCGCTTGCTCAGTGCGACCTGCGGGAAGCGCGGAGTGATCGCGGCGGCACCCGTGGTGTTCGTGGTGAGGTTCGCGCCTCCACCGGGTCGGGTTCCGGTACCCGGCGTGTAGACCCAGCCGTCCGTCGCTGCGGACTCGTAACGGGTGACGGCGACCTGGTTGCCCAGTGCGCCCGTGCCGAGTGCTGCGGCCTCCACGAACGTTCCCCGGTAGACGAGGTCGTACGTGTTCGAGCCCGCGATGTTGCTGAGCGGCCCGGGGAGAGTCCAGGTGATCGTTCCGCCGCGGCCGGCGTTGAGCGCCGCCTCGTCAGAGAACGTCGCCCCGTCGAGCATCGTCTGCGTGGTGTCGATGCGGATGCCTGCGCCCACCGTGTCGGTCACCACGATGCCGTACGCGGGCGACGTGCCCGCGCCGGTCGCGTTGGAGACGCGCACGCGGTAGGTGAAGGACTGGTCGGGTCCGCCCGCGGAGGCTGCACCGAACGTGCTGTCCGCCGCGCCGGTAGTCTTGACCGCCTTGGCGATCGTGACGTTCGGGTTCAGGATGCTGACGGTCGCGGTGTCGCTCTGCGAGGTGCGATCGGTCGTGGATCCGTTGACGCGGCTCCACGTGAACGTGGCGTTGTTGACCAGCGACGCGGCGGTCACCGCTGTCGTGATCCGCGCCTGATAGGTCACCGTGATCGTGCGGGTCTGGTCCCAGGCGATGATGTCGTCCTGGCTGATCTTCCACGACAGGACGCGACCGTTCAGGGTCGGCTGACCGATCTCGGGAGCGTCCGGCGCTCCGGCCCACTGTGCCGTTTCGGTGTGCGCGCCCGTCGCCACGAAGTCGACGCCTGAGGGAAGTGTGTCGGTCAGGATCACGTCATAGAAGTTGGTGCTCGTCGGAAGCGTGGTCTTCACGGTGTAGGTGACGGTGTCGCCGACCGGCGCCGACGCCGTGCTGACCGACTTGTCGATCGTGGCGTCCGGCATCCGCACGGTTGCGTTCGCCTTGGCGGTGTAGGTGCCGCTGCGGTCGGACGTGTCGCTGTCTGCACCCACCGCGAGCGGCAGGGTGCGTCCCGTCAGCTCCGCGCGGTTGGTGAACTGCGACCCACCGCCGGCCAGCGCCTCGACGGTGCCGAGGTAGCTGAGGGTCGGGGCCGCGCCCGCGCCGCGGAGGGCGGGGATGACCCACTCGATGAGCGTGCCGGTGCCCGACCCGCGCTGGATCGCGTTGCCCGTGCCGATCGCACACGTGTCGGAGAGGATGCGGGCGGTGCCCGCCGAAGGCGCCAGGGCGCTCGGTGTGATCTCGGCCGGCACGCAGTCGAGGATCACGACGTCGTAGAGAGCCGGGCTGTTCGCCGCGTTGCTCGCGGTGAGCGTGTATGTCACGGTGCCGCTGGCCGAGACGGTCGCGGACGACGCCTTCTTCGTCAGCGTCGGAACGGGCTCGACGAACTGCACCTCTGCGGAGGCCGTGCGCGTGAGGCGCGTGGCTCCGTCGGTGTTCGGGTCGAGGAAGATCAGGCTCGCGGTGTTCTTCATCACGCCTGGAAGCACGTTCACGACGCCGCTGTTCGCGGCGGAGGCATCCCGATCCTTCACCCACAGCGTGATCTGCACGCGGAACATCTGCGCCGAGGCGGTGCCGTTCGTGTAGGTGTCGGGGAAGGTCAGCACGCCGTGCGCCGCCCCCGCGGTCTCGGCCGCGCGGAACTCGCCCGTGCCGGTGCCGATCGCGAGCTGCTCCCCCGTGGGTCCGAGGTACTTCGCGCTGCCGTCGACGTACTGGTAGGTCACGCTGCCGTTCTGCAGGGCGAGCGAGCCGCCGTCGGACAGCACAGCACCCTTGACGGTGGTGTGCGCCGGGATCGTGGCCGAGTACTCGAAGGTCGCATACTCGCCCTGCACGATCTGCGATGCGGCGTTTCGAGTGCCGTCACCGAGGTCTGTGACACCGGCCGCCGCGTCTGCGACGGGCGCCACCTCGGTCGACACGAGCGTCTTCGCGATCGCGACATCGGGCAGATGCACCTCGGCGGTGCCGACGGTGTCGACATCGGATGCCGAGACCTCGGCGTCGGCGGGCGTGCGCGTGGTCAGCTGCTGGCCCCCCTGCTCCGTCTGCGGCACGACCGTGGTGATCTTCGATCCGGTGTTCTCGATGCCGTAGCTGACGATCCCGGCCGAGTTGGTGTAGCTCTGGGTCGGCTGAGCGGCGTCGCCGCCACCGGGAACCCCTGAGGGAACCGTGAGCGTGTAGCCGAGTGTGAGGCCGCGGACGACCTCGGGTGCGGCATCGGTCGCGGGGGTGGAGCCGGCGATGGAAGCACCGACCTTCCAGACCACGACGGAGCGCCCGGTGAAGGCGCTGCTGAGCGAGATGCCGTCCGGCAGAGTCTCACCGGAATCGTAGACCGACACGTCGAGTTCGGTCTGGCTGATGGGCGTCTCGGCGCCGGCACCATAGAGCGCGGACGTGAACGAGGCCACATCGGCCTTCTTCACCCCTGCGGGCAGGACGTCCCACACGACGTAGTCCGTGGTGCCGTTCTGCGGTGCCTGCACGTCGATGCGGTACTCGACCTCGTCGTTCTGGACGACCTGACGCGTGGGCACGCGCGAGCCGAAGTCCGCGCCGACAACCTCGTCGTTCACCGAGCGGATGCCCTTGGTCAGCGTCGAACCCCAATCGAGGTCGATCGTCGCCTCCTTGCGGAGGAAGGAGAGCACGCCGTCGACGTTGACCTGCTGGTACTTCGCCTGGTTCGCGGGGCTGTCGACCTCGTCGCGCGACGCCGACTGGGACTGCACCTCCGCGCGCACATAGACCGTCATGGTGCTGCCTGCAGGCACGAATCGGTCACTGCTGGTACCGCGGTTCCGCGCTCCGAACTCCCAGGTGAGCGAGGTGCCGGTCGGCGCGGTGTTCGGGATGTACGCCGTCGGGAAGGAGCCGGTTCCATAGGCGACGGGGTCCGTCGCATCCGCGAAACCGGTGATGCCCTGGTAGCCGTAGAGGATCTCCCGCACCGCGACGCCCTCGGGCAGGTAGTCGGTGAGGATCGGGTTGCGGGTGTCGATGCCGTCCGCGAAAGGCACGATCAGGCGGTACCAGACGTCGTCACCGGGCGAGAAGGGCTGCGTGGCCGCCGTCACCCAATCTGCTTCGGTCGCGTCGTCGAACGACTGTCCGCGCTCGAGCACCGTCTTGCTGAGGTCGGTGAAGTTCGACGTGATGAGAGCCGAGGAGTCGTCGCGCACCTGGCGGGTGCCGCCGACGCGGTCGCTCAGCGCGGGGTCGTTCGCGATCGCCGCGATCGGTTCGGTCTGCGCCGTCACCGTCACGTGGTTGAGGAAACTGTCACCCGAGCTGGTGCCACCGGCCGCGCCGGTGTAGTTCGGGCGCTGCATCACCGAGTACTGAGCCGTGAACGACTCGCCGGCGTCGAGGTCGTCGACGGCGAAGACGACGGTGAAGGTTCCGTCGGTCGGCGTGTAGCGGATGGACGCGAGCTGCAGCTCGGGCGAGAGCACCGCGCCGCTCGCCTCGGTCGGGAAGTTGCAGGCGTCCCCGGGGACTTCGGAGTTCCACGTCTGCTGCGAGACCTCGAGGCCGCCGATCATGAGCGAGACGCCGTCCGGAGATCCGGGGAACGCGGGGCAGAGGCCGTTCGCGATGACATCCGTGAGGACGATCCCGCGTGCGTCGACGTACTCGCTGACATCGACCTGCACCGAGTATGTGGCGAGAGATCCGGTGGTGAAGGCCTTGCCGTCGTCCACGCCCTTCAGGACGCGGACGTCGACGGCCTCGATGATCTCGTCATCGTCGTCGTGCGCGGCACGAAGCGTCTCGTCGTCATTCAGCACCGGCCCCTGATAGGTGCCGGCAGCAATGGCGATGTTGCGGAACGTCTGCGCGTCCGTGGGGTCGCTGACCCCGCCGTGGCGTGTGGAGGCGCCCGTGTTGTTGTCGAGGTTCGAGGCCTGCGCACCGCCGGCGGGCGAAGGAGCCGTGCCCTCGGGCCACAGCGCGTTCTCGAAGAGCGGGACTGCGGCGTGATAGCGGATCTGGGTCTTCGTCCCGGCGGCGAGGTCGCCGAGCGACCAGGTGATCTTCGTGTAGACGCCTGCACCGGGAAGTCCCAGCGCCGCGGCCTCGGATGCGGAGACCGACACGGTGTCCACGATCTCGCCGGCGGTGACGCCGCCGGAGAGGGGGCCGGAGCCGTCGTACTCGGCATCCGCGGAGTTGTCGCCGGTCGCGAGCCCCAGGTACTCGAGACCTGCGGGAAGGTAGTCGGTGACGATGGCACCGGTCGTCGCACCCCGGGTGGTGTTCTCGACGTCGAGCGTGTAAGTCGTGATGCTGCTGTGCGCACCGCGCAGGAGCTCGCTCTCGGCGCTCGGCTCGGTCTTGACGATGCGCAGTGCGCGCACCGGCACGTCATCGGTCGCGAGGGCGGCACCCGATGTGTGCGTCGTGGTGCGCGAGACGCTGGGCGATCCGTCGAAGGTGGGGATACGAGCCGGGTCGTCGCTCGTGTAGGCGCGGATCGAGAAGCCGACCTCGCTGCCGACGGGGTACTCGTCGCCGTTCGGCGCGATCGTGACTCGTGACGAGACCGTGCCGCCCTGAGGGAGGTCGTTGACATTCGACCACACCCAGACCTGCTGGCCTGCGGGCACAGCGCAGAGAAGCGACTGGCCGGGCGCGTTCACGAGGCCGAGCGACTCGCAGGACGCATCGGATGCCGTGCGCGAGCGATTCGGCAGGATGTCGCCTTCTGCATACACCGTCGGCGCGCCGAAGCTGCCGCCCGAGACAAGGGTCACCGACGCGGGAACGGCGGCGACGAGGCTCAGGTTGAACTGCGCTCCCCCACCGCTGTTGGTGACGTCGACATCGAATCCGACGTTCTCCCCTGCCAGGACGAAGTCCTTGCCGGCCGAAGCCGGATCGACGTTCTGCGCCGAGATGGTCGGCGCCCACAGAGCGGCGGATGCCGTCTGCGCCGTGACCCCGAGGGCGAGCGCCCCGGCGATCAGGGAGACGACGGCGGTGATCGCCGTCAGTCTCCGGGCGCGCTGAATGTTCTTTCGACGCAGGGTCGAACGCATGCTGAAACTCCCCTTAACCCTGCACGCCACTCCCCGGTGTGCAGGCACTCCCCTATCCGCACGCGCACCGCCATACGGGCTCACGAGGGCTTCTGGCCTCTCCGAGCATCAGCGGTGTCGTGACCGACCTTGACCTCGGGCACGAGCGTGCGCACTGCGCGGAACGCAGCACTCACAACGATATATGACACTTCGCGTTATATTCAAGGACATAAATCGGCGTGGCGCTTCCGGGGGTACGACAAAAGGGGCCGGACCCGAAGGTCCGACCCCTGTTGTCAGGAAGCAGATGCTTACTTGATGATCTTCGTGACCGTACCGGCGCCGACGGTGCGTCCACCCTCACGGATGGCGAAGCCGAGGCCCTCTTCCATGGCGATCGGCTGGATCAGCTCGACCGTCACGTCGGTGGTGTCGCCGGGCATGACCATCTCGGTGCCCTCGGGCAGCGTGATGACGCCGGTGACGTCGGTGGTGCGGAAGTAGAACTGCGGGCGGTAGTTCGTGTAGAAGGGGTTGTGACGCCCACCCTCGTCCTTGGACAGGATGTACGCGGTGCCCGCGAAGTCGGTGTGCGGCGTGACCGAACCCGGCTTGACGATGACCTGACCGCGCTCGACGTCCTCACGCTTCGTGCCACGGAGCAGGAGACCGCAGTTCTCGCCGGCCCATGCCTCGTCGAGCTGCTTGTGGAACATCTCGATACCCGTGACCGTGGTCTTGACGGTCGGACGCAGTCCGACGATCTCGACCTCGGAGTTGATGGCCAGCGTGCCACGCTCGGCGCGGCCGGTGACGACGGTTCCACGACCGGTGATCGTGAAGACGTCCTCGACGGGCATCAGGAACGGCTTGTCCTTGTCGCGCACGGGGTCGGGGACGTTCGCGTCGACGGCCTCCATGAGGTCGAGGATGGACTGGGTCCACTTCTCGTCGCCCTCGAGTGCCTTCAGAGCGGAGACGCGGACGACAGGAGCGTCCTCGGCGAAGCCCTGCGAAGCGAGCAGCTCGGAGACCTCGAGCTCGACGAGCTCCAGGATCTCCTCGTCGTCGACCATGTCGGCCTTGTTCAGCGCGACGAGCAGGTACGGCACGCCGACCTGCTTGGCGAGCAGCACGTGCTCACGCGTCTGAGCCATCGGGCCGTCGGTGGCGGCGACCACGAGGATCGCGCCGTCCATCTGAGCAGCACCGGTGATCATGTTCTTGACGTAGTCGGCGTGGCCGGGTGCGTCAACGTGCGCGTAGTGGCGCTTCGGGGTCTCGTACTCGATGTGCGAGATGTTGATGGTGATTCCACGCTGGCGCTCTTCCGGCGCCGAGTCGATGGAAGCGAAGTCGCGCTGCACGTTCGTGTCGGAGGGGTACTTGTCAGCAAGCACCTTCGAGATCGCTGCGGAGAGCGTGGTCTTGCCGTGGTCGACGTGACCGATCGTTCCGATGTTGACGTGCGGCTTGGTCCGCTCGAACTTGGCCTTAGCCACTTGGTCCTCCTCAGGACGTCGTGTAGAGGTCACCGGGCACTGGATTGCGACCGGATCTCTACGGGTTAGGTTCTCAGTTTAGTAGAGAGGGAATGTGAAGTTGTAGGGGACCTGGGAGCCGGGCCGGAACCCGGCTCCCAGAAAGTTGTTACTCGCCGCCCTGGTGCTTCTGGACGATCTCGTCCGCCACAGCGCGGGGAACCTCAGCGTAGCTGTTGAACTCCATCGAGTAGACGGCGCGACCCGAGGTCTTCGAGCGCAGGTCGCCGATGTATCCGAACATCTCGGACAGCGGGACGTGTGCACGGACGACCTTGACGCCTGCGGCGTCCTCCATCGACTGGATCTGGCCGCGACGCGAGTTCAGGTCACCGATGACGTCGCCCATGTACTCCTCGGGAGTACGCACCTCGACCGCCATGAGCGGCTCGAGGAGTGCCGGGCTCGCCCGACGAAGGGCTTCCTTCATACCCATCGATCCTGCGATCTTGAACGCCATCTCCGAGGAGTCGACGTCGTGGGCCGCACCATCGACGATCGTCGCCTTGACGCCGACGATCGGGTAGCCGGCGAGCACGCCGACGTTCATCGCGTCCTGGAAGCCGGCATCGATCGAGCCGATGTACTCGCGCGGGATGCGACCACCGGTGACCGCGTTGACGAACTCGTACGTCTTCTCGTCGTCGAGGTCGAGCGGCTCGATGTTGAACTGGATCTTCGCGAACTGACCCGATCCACCCGTCTGCTTCTTGTGCGTGTAGTCGTACTTCTCGACGCCCTTGCGGATCGTCTCGCGGTACGCCACCTGCGGCTTGCCGACGTTGGCCTCGACGTTGAACTCGCGCTTCATGCGGTCGACGAGGATGTCGAGGTGCAGCTCGCCCATGCCCTTGATGGTCGTCTGACCGGTCTCGGGGTTGAGCTCCGTGCGGAAGGTCGGGTCCTCCTCAGCGAGCTTCTGGATGGCGACACCCAGCTTCTCCTGGTCGGCCTTGGTCTTCGGCTCGATCGCGACCTCGATGACGGGCTCGGGGAACGTCATCGACTCGAGGACGACCGGCGAGGCCGGGTCGGTCAGGGTGTCACCGGTGGTGGTGTCCTTCAGACCGATGACCGCGTAGATGTTTCCCGCGGTGACCGAGGGAACAGGGATCTCCTTGTTGGCGTGCATCTGGAAGATCTTCCCGATGCGCTCCTTCTTGCCCTTGGTCGAGTTGATGACCTGGGCGCCGGAGTCGAGCTGGCCCGAGTAGACGCGCACGTAGGTGAGGCGACCGAAGAACGGGTGCACGGCGACCTTGAACGCGAGAGCTGCGAACGGGTCCTTCGCGTCGGGGTGACGCTCGATGATCGTGTCGTAGTCCTTGGGGTCGTGGGCCTGGATCGAGCCCACGTCGAGCGGGTTCGGGAGGTAGTCGACGACCGCGTCGAGCATCGGCTGGACGCCGCGGTTCTTGAACGCGGAACCGCAGAGCACCGGGTAGATCTCGGAGGCCACGGTGAGCTTGCGGATCGCGCCCTTGATCTCGGCCACGGTCAGCTCTTCGCCACCGAAGAACTTCTCGAGCAGAGCGTCGTCGGTCTCGGCGACGGTCTCGAGGAGCTGCTGACGGTACTCGTCGGCCTTCTCCTTGAGGTCGGCCGGGATCTCCTGGATCTCGTAGGAGGCACCCATGGTGACGTCACCCTTGGAGTCACCCGCCCAGACGAGCGCGCGCATCTCGACGAGGTCGATGACGCCGATGAAGTCGTTCTCCGCACCGATGGGCAGCTGGATGACCAGCGGCTTGGCGCCGAGGCGGTTGATGATGGTGTCGACGGTGAAGTAGAAGTCCGCGCCGAGCTTGTCCATCTTGTTGACGAAGCAGATGCGGGGGACGTTGTACTTGTCGGCCTGACGCCACACGGTCTCGGACTGGGGCTCGACGCCCTCCTTGCCGTCGAAGACGGCGACGGCACCGTCGAGGACGCGGAGCGAGCGCTCCACCTCGACCGTGAAGTCCACGTGACCGGGGGTGTCGATGATGTTGATCTGGTTCTTGTTCCAGTAGCAGGTCACGGCGGCAGACGTGATCGTGATGCCGCGCTCCTTCTCCTGCTCCATCCAGTCGGTGGTCGATGCACCGTCGTGGGTCTCGCCGAGCTTGTGGTTGACGCCCGTGTAGAACAGGATGCGCTCGGTCGTGGTGGTCTTGCCAGCATCGATGTGAGCCATGATGCCGATGTTCCGAACCTTGTTCAGGTCGGTGAGCACGTCTTGTGCCACAGGAGTGTCCTTATCTTTTGTGCAGTCGTACTGCGAAGAGGGGGTGTCCGCCCCCGATGTGTGATCGGGGGCGGACGAAGCTGTTTACCAGCGGTAGTGAGCGAACGCGCGGTTCGACTCGGCCATCTTGTGCGTGTCCTCGCGGCGCTTGACCGCTGCACCGAGACCGTTCGACGCGTCGAGGATCTCGTTCTGGAGACGCTCGGTCATCGTCTTCTCACGACGACCCTTGGCGTAGCTGACGAGCCAGCGCAGCGCGAGGGTGTTCGCGCGGTGCGGCTTGACCTCGACCGGAACCTGGTAGGTCGAGCCACCGACGCGGCGGCTCTTGACCTCGAGAGTCGGGCGCACGTTGTCGAGCGCCTTCTTCAGAGTGGCGACGGCGTCCTGGCCGTTCTTCGCCTCGACGCCCTTGAGGGCGGTGTAGACGATCGACTCGGCGAGCGACTTCTTGCCGTCGACCAGGATCTTGTTGACCAGCTGGCTGACGATCGGAGCGCCGTATACCGGGTCGTTGACGACGGGACGCTTGGGGGCGGGACCCTTACGAGGCATTGGACTCAGCCCTTCTTCGCGCCGTAGCGGCTGCGAGCCTGCTTACGGTTCTTGACGGCCTGGGTGTCCAGGGCGCCGCGGACGATCTTGTAACGGACACCGGGGAGGTCCTTGACACGGCCTCCGCGCACGAGCACGAGGGAGTGCTCCTGCAGGTTGTGGCCCTCGCCGGGAATGTAGGCGGTGACCTCGGAGCCGTTGCGGAGCTTCACACGAGCGACCTTGCGCATCGCCGAGTTCGGCTTCTTCGGGGTGGTGGTGTACACGCGGGTGCAGACCCCGGCCTGCTGCGGGTTCGACTTGAGTGCGGGCGCCTTGGTCTTGGTGACCTTGGGCGAGCGACCCTTGCGAACCAACTGCTGAATGGTTGGCACGTTCTCTCCTCATAATGCTGCACGGTGACAGCGTGATGGGTTTCACATCATGACCCACCGGCACGCCGGAATCGACGAGCTTTTGTGGTGGTGGGTATGCCGTGGGGGCGGACCGGCATGGTGCCGACGCCCAGCGCGCACGTCGAGACGTGCACACACCTGATCAAGTGTAATGCCGCGTAACCTGACGGTCAAATGAGCGCCGGCTTTCACGCCGGACTCAGCGCAGATCCCGCATCCGCGCTGCGACGCCGCCACCCTCCCCCGTGCGACGCTCAGCGGTCACCGCGATGATGAGGAGCACCGCTCCCATCACCGCGAGCGTGATCCACCACGGCATCGACTCGACACCGCGGCCGATCTGCACCGAGAAGACGAAGATGTTCTCGATCGGCAGCACGATGAGGCCGAGCAGGAACGGGGCGGCGAGGCGGTTGCGCGAGCCGATGAGGATCGCGGCCAGAGCGAGCACCATCACCAGGATCGCGCGCCAGGTGAGCGGATCCGTGAAGGTCGAGACGATCGAGGCGATCATCATCGTGACGATCCCCGGCGCGAGCAGCGCCCAGGAGCCGGTCCACCGTGCGGGCCAGCTGTTCAGGGTGCCGCGCTCCCGCGCACTCCCGGCGTCGGTCCTCCGCATGGCGAGCGCGCCGGCGACCAGCAGGAACCCGCCCAGCGGCAGCGAGAACCACTCGACCCGCAGATCACGCGGGCTCCACGCCACGACGGCGGTGACGAAGGCGATGGCGAAGAGGAACCACACGGGCGGGGCGGTCGTCGCCCGCACGCTCACCCGACGTGCGGTCGCGACCGTCGCGATCAGGTAGCCGAGCATCAGCATCCACATCGGCCAGATCGAGAACCAGTCCCTCTCGATCGCGGTCCAGGTGCCGGCGGCGAGGGCGAGTGCGGCGGGAGCCCCCAGCCATCGCGTTCTCCGCAGCGCCGAGTCGACGCCCGCCGAGGCGCGCAGCGCACGGGCGGCGAGCGCGAGCACCAGGGCGCCCACCGCGCTCACCCCGAGGCACGCGACGAAGAGGCCGAGTCCCTGCAACTGTGCGAAGTCCCAGCCGAGTCCGATGCGTATGCCCTGGAGCGGTCCGACGACTGCCGCGAGCCCCGCAGCGACGAGAGTCGGGATGCGCAGCTCACGGAGGCGGTGCAGCCGGGACCCGGGCCGGGTGCGACGGACCATGGCCTCGAGCGCCAGCAGCGCCCACCCGCCGATGAGGAGCCCTGCCACTCGCCATGTGACGGCCGTCTGGCCGGCCGCGTCGGGTTCGACGAGCGCGACGATCGCGAGGATCGGCCCGATCGCGACGAGCAGGCCCGCGGCATAGAGCGCGGTCGCCCGACCGCCGCGGACGGTGACGAGCACAGCCACGAGCGCAGCACCCAGGGAGGGCGGAAGCAGATACGCCTCGAGGAGGTCGACACCGGCGATCCCCCAGACGCACCACAGCGCCCCGGTGAAGGCCGCGCCCGCGACAGCCCAGGCGTACCGGCGACCGGCGAACAGCGCAGCGGCGACGCCGCCGATCCCGATCACGAGGAGCACGATCAGCGCGGTCCCGAGACCCGCTGCCTCGCGGCCGACCGCCAGGCCCGTGGCGATGAGCCCGGTGAGGAGCGCCGACGATTCGATCGCGACCCGTGCGGCGTCGGCCGTCGCCGGGGCGTGCCCTCTCGCCACGAGCGCTCCGCGGACCGAGGAGGACGACGCGAGGGCGAGGGCGACGAGCACCGCGACGATCGGAAGGGCGACCGGCGATCCGCTCGAGGCGAGCAGCTGGGCCCCGAGGCAGACCACGACGACCGCGAGGGTCGGCACGAGCATCCCCGCCGCCGCCGTGCGCACGAGGCGCGTGAGTCCGGGCCGGCGCGTGAGCAGCAGCGTGAGGGCGAGGACGAACATCAGCCCGGTGGAGAGCGCGGTCCAGCCGCTGCGCTCCTCGACGACCTGCAGGACTCCGATGCCGAAGGGCACCGCGGAGACGACGAGGATCGCCTGCCATGACCGCGCGCCGATGCGCGGAAGATACGTCGCGGAGATCGCGACGAGCAGACCGGCGGATGCCGTCAGGCAGAGCTGCGCGATGCTGCCGACCCCGGCCTCGGCCAGCGCCGTCGCGATGAGGATCAGCCCGTAGGCGAAGCCTGCGCCGACCGAGAGGAAGCGCCGGCGGGCCGGACGTACGGCGGCGAGGGCGCCCAGCGCGATCAGCGTCGCGATGCCCGCGAGAGGAACGGCGGATGCGTCGCGCCAGGCGACGATGACCGAGGCCGCGAGCGAGAGGTACGCGCCGATGAGCAGAAGGGGAACGATGCCTCTGCCCGCCGTGCGCGCCGGCATCCGGATCAGCACCACCGCGACAGCGACGACAGCGCCCGTGAGGACGGAGATCGACGCCGGCAGCACCAGCAGACCGTCGCAGCCGAGAACGAGCACCGCGAGCAGCCCGGACGCGAGGGACACCCGCGCGGCGGGGACCGCGAGCGTGCTGATGCCTTCCCGATCGCGGACGAGGCGGCCGAAGACCGCGAGACCGACGCAGACGGCCGCGAGTCCGGCTGGGGTACCCCATCCCCCGAAGCCGAACGCATCGACACCGTCGTCCTGTCGGAGGAAGCCGGTGACGGTGGTCCCGCCGGTGATCAGCGCGTCGGCGAGCAGAGCGAGAGCGGGCAGGGCGAGCACCGACAGCGCTCCCCCGGCCACCAGTCCGCGCGGCACCCGCGCAGGCAGAGGCACCACCGCGCCGATCAGCACGACCGCGGCGGAGGCCACAGCGGGGATGATCGCGAAGTACCACGAGATCGAGAGCTCCCGGATGCCGGGAAAGGCGAACACGACGAGCACGATCGCCGACGATCCTGCCGCTCCGGCGACGTAGGCCCAGAGGCCGCCGAGCATCCGGCGAGCCGCGATCACGGCATGCACCGCGATCAGCGCGAGCATCCCGCTCATGGCGGCCAGCGACGCGGTCTCACTTGCGAGGTCGATCCGCCACACGAGCACGAGTGCGCTCGCGGTCGCGATCAGCTGCACGGCCACGAGGGTGACGCGCTCGACGTTCGGCGGCCGGAGGAACTCGATGATGGCGGCTGCGGCGAACGCGACGCCGATCGCGCCCGCCACGCCCGAGAGCGAGGTCGCTCCCGCCGCGCCCAGCATCGCGGGGGTGAGCGCCAGCGTGACCGTCGCCGTCCACTGCCAGACCCTGATGCCGCGTTGCGTCCCCGCGCCGAGCATCACGATCGCGGCGACGGCGGAGACGACCGCAGCTGTGAGCCAGGGGTCGACCCCGGGTGCTGCGAGCTGTGCGACGGCATGCACGTCGAGCCCCGCGAACACCAGCCCGAGACCGCCGACCGCCTCGGCCGAGAAGCGCAGGCCGCGCCGGGAGAGCAACCAGGCTCCGCCGAGGAACAGCAGGGTGATGAGTCCGACGATCACGCTGCGCAGGGCGCGATCGGCGAGGTCGGGGTTGAAGTAGGTGAAGACGATCGCGGCCACGGCGAACAGGCCGGCACCGGCGGTCGCGAGGACCGACTGGAGCGTCGCACTGCTCTGCGGGGACGCCGGGGGCCGCTCACCGGTGCCTGCTCGCGGCGGCGGAGGGGGCGGCTGTGACTCGTCCGACGCCGCGGTATGCGCCGCTTTCGGCACGGCGACGGACACGGAGGCGGATGCCGAAGCGCCTGCCGACGCGGATGACGGCATGGCTGGCACGGTGACGAGCGGCACGCGGGCGAGCGTCTCGTCGCGAGCGCGAAGTGCCGCGGCGGCCGCCAGCGACGCCTCCCAGACCTCGGTGCCGATGGGGCCGCGGAGGTCCGAACCGCATCGCGCGCAGCATCCGCCGTCCAGCATCCCGTGGCACACGGGGCAGCTCGTGTGGTCGAGGATCTGCAGAGCGAGCGCCTCGCCCCAGGTCCGGGTCGACGTGCCCGCGGCCGACGGGGCTGACGGCGTCATGGATGTGGTGGTCATGACCGCTCCTCCGATTCGGGGACCCAGCGCAGGATGTCCCCCGGCTGGCATTCGAGCACGCGGCAGATCGCCTCGAGGGTGGTGAACCGCACGGCTTTGGCCCGGCCGTTCTTGAGCACCGCGACGTTCGCCGGCGTGATCCCGATGGCGTCGGCGAAGTCCTGCACGCTCATCTTCTTGATGGCGAGCTGCACATCGAGGTCGATGACGATCGGCATCAGACGACCTCCGACATGTCCTGCTCGAGCTCGAGCGCCTTGCGCAGGAGCCCCCGCAGCACCACGAGGAGCAGCGCGAGGGCCGCGCTCACGACGATTCCCAGGACGGCAAGCAGCGACAGCGACAGCGAGACCGCCCGGCTGGCGACGATGACGATGTAGGAGACGAGGATGATCGCTCCCGCGGCGATCAGAGCACCGAGGATGATGTCGACGTAGCGGAACGCCTCGACCCGGAAGATGCGCCCCTCCTGCACGAGGGACAGCAGGAACCAGATGCACACGAGCGTCACCTCGATCAGGGCGATGAAGACCACGGCGCCGATGATCCCCGGGATCTCGAGCTGGGCGACGTCGGGATTGCGGATCGCAGTGATGCGCGCGACCTCGGGGATGACCAGGGTCTGACTTGCCAGCAGCAGTCCGAGCAGGACGATGATCAGCGCCTTGAGAACGCGGGAGACACGAGGATGCATGAATGGCCCTATCGATCGCCAATGGGTATCTATCGAAAAACGATACCCATCGTCGCGCGACGTCGCCACTCCCGCGTCGACCTCTCAGCGGATATGCAGACAGCGGCACGATGTCGCCGGTCTCCGCTGGAGTTGCCGGCGGCCTACGGCAGGTCGGGATCGAACGGCGAGTCGAGCGAGTCGGTGAGCTCAGCCAGCAGCGCCTCGATCTGCGGCTCGACATGCTGCGAGATCGCGGCCTGGATGTAGATGCGGTGCCGGAGCAGGATGCTGCAGATCTCGCGCCCCACCATGTTGGCGTACTCGTCGGCGAGCGCCACCTCCTGCCGCAGCGCTGCCTTCGCCTCATCGCTCAGCGGAGGGAGGGGCGGAAGGTCCGCCGTCGCGTCGTCGGCCATGCCCGCGATCGTGAACAGGAACGGCGCCCCGGGAATGGGCTCCGGGTCCAACGGCAGTCCGTCGAACTCGGGGTCGAGCCCGTCGGCGGGCCGGTAGCTGCGCGCTCTGTTGCGCGCGGCCTGCTGGTCCAGCTCGCGCTGCAGCATCGGCAGGTTCCTGGCCGTGTACTCGGCGACGGCGTGGTCGACGATCGTCTTGATCCGCGTGGAGAGCCCGTGCTGCACGCCGTGCGGCGTGTTCGAGCCGATGCCCGCCGCCGACAGGATCGGCGAGCCGAGACAGCGCCGACAGGGCGCGACTCTTCCTCGATGGGTGGCCGGCTCCCACCGAGGCACCCAGCGCAGCCAGGCCTCGACGGCCTGGTCGACCTGCGTCTCCAACGAGCGCTCCACACCTAGAGCGTACGGCGCACGCGGCGTGCACGCGGCGATTTCGGCATGACGGCGGGGCGTCACTCCTCTTCTTCGCGCTCCCAGGGCCACTGCGGATGCTGCGCGCGCGTGCGCCGGAGCGCGATACCGCCCCAGGCGGCGATCGCCGCGGCGAAGATGAGCACCGCGCTCGCTCCCCCGGTCACGAGATCGCCGGCGACGGCCGTCGCGACGATGAGATCGCCTCGGCCCGTCGCCACGCCGATCCACACGGCGATCAGATGCGCGAGAGCCGTCGCGATCGCGACGCCGGGGACGGCGAGGAACGACGGATGCGATCGCCTCAGGGTGAACCAGAGCGTCAGCGCGAAGACGACCACAGCGATCAGCATTCCCGCGGCCCCCGGCACCTGACCGAGACCGGGGACGGAGATGATGTCGCTGTCGGTCGCCACGCTCACCGCACCGAGGCCGAAGACGGCGAGGGCGAAGAAGCTGATCGCCGCGAGCACGAGCGCCAAGACGGCCGAAACCCCCGCGGACTCGGGTCCACGGGGGTTCGGCGATGACATGTTCGTGACTACCTCGACAGCGTCGGGCCGGCCTCGAGCGTGCGCTCGTATTCGCGCTGCGCCTCGGCGTTCAGCTCGGTCTTGCGAGCGCCGCTGCGCGCGACCCATGCACCGAACCAGATCGTCAGCTCGCGAGCGAACACGAACGCGGCGATCGCGAGCGGGTGGAAGAGCTGCGCCCCGACGAGCTCGTTGCCCTCACGCGCGCTCAGCAGCCAGAACGGCGCCTCGAACAGCGCACCGAGGATGTGACCGCCGTAGGCGATCAGACCGACGATGATGCCGAAGACCACCCAGAGGCCCCAGCGGCCCCGGTTGATGAAAGCGCCGAGCAGCCAGAAGCCCAGGAAGAACACCACGACGGGAACCCAGTAGCCCCACGTGGTGAGCGGCGCGAGGGCCGACTCGGCGATGTTCTCGCCCGTGACGTCGCCGGCGAAGGCACCGAGCCCGAGCGTGGCACCCAGGTACAGGATCGCGAATGCGACGGTGGCGAGCAGCCCGATGGCACCGGCCGTGCCGCGGTTGCCGCGCTCGCGCGGCGGCTCGGGAGCCTGCACGAAGATCGGCTGCTGCTGCAGGGGCGGGGCGATGATGGGCTCGGCGACCGCGGGCTCCGACGGGACGATGCGCGTCTCGGTGTCATCGACCGATGAGTACGCGGCACCGGCCAGAGCCGACTGCTCGTGCGCGACGGGCGGCGTGTAGGCCGCGGTGGCGTCGGCATCGCTGTTCCAGGACGTCGCGGTGGCGCCCTCGTCGTCATCCAGGTACTTGGGGTCGTTCAGCTCCGGCGTCGCGAAGGTGCCGGGGTGCTCGTTCTCGGCCGCTTCGAACGCGGCGAGGTCGGGGTCGACGGCGGGTGTCGTCGTCGCGGCGGACTTCTCGTCGGCAGGGTCGGTGGTGTCGGCGGGCGTGCCGGAGACACCTGCACCCGCTGCGGCGGCGGCGTCGAGTCCAGCATTCGCGCTGTCGACGACGTCGTTGACGTCCTTCGGCCGCTCGGGCTGTGGAACCTCGGGGTCACTCATGGGGTGCGCCTCTCATCGGAAGTGTGCTCTGCGAGGTTACCGCCGCCCCCGCGCCCGCTGACGGAGGCGTGCCGACGTGTCGCCCAGCCCGTGTCCGTGCGGATCTCCCTGCGTCCCCGGCGGCGCCTGCGAGTCAGGGCAGGGTCGATCGAAGCGTGTCTCCGACGAAGGAGGCCATCGCGGGCATGATCGGGATGGCGAACCAGATCAGAGCGCCCACCACGCCGGTGCACAGCACACCGGCGATCCAGCTGATCGCCACGTTGCGCCCCGCGACCCGTGCCATGCCTCCACGCTACGACCGGTGGATGCAAGCGACGTGTCGCAACGCCGAGGAGCGCGCGCGGATCAGCCCTTCGTGGCGCCCGCCGTGAGCCCGCCCACGATGTAGCGCTGCAGGAACAGGAAGAGGATCATCACCGGGATGGCGGCCATCACAGCTCCCGCCGAGAACGCCGACCAGTCCGCGTAGCGCGGGTTCGCCACGAGCTTGGTGAGACCGACGACCAGCGTCTGCTGCTCGACGTCGACGAGCATGACGCTCGCGATCACGTACTCGTTCACCGTGCCGATGAACGACAGCAGGGCGACGACCGCGAGGATCGGCGCCACCAGCGGCAGGATCATCGTGAAGAAGATGCGCGCGTGACCTGCGCCGTCGATGCGGGCGGCCTCGTCGAGCTCCATCGGCAGCGTGTTGAAGAAGCCGTACATCAGGTAGGTGTTCACGCCCAGCGCGCCGCCGAGGTACACGAGGATCAAGCCGGTGTGCGTGTTGAGTCCGATCGCGGGAAACCAGTCCCCCAGCGTCGACATGAGGAGGAAGATCGCGACCACGGCGAGCAGCTGCGGGAACATCTGCACGACGACGATCGTGACGAGCCCGATACGACGTCCGGCGAAGCGCATCCGCGAGAAGGCATATGCCGCGAGAGCGCCGATGAAGACCGTGACGGCGCCGGTCACGACGGCGATGACCAGGGTGTTCAGGAACCACAGTCCGTAAGGATTCTGGGGGTCGCTGAGGATTCGCACGTAGCTGTCGAATCCGAACGCGGAGAACAGCTGATTGGATCCCGTCAGCGTGCCGCGCGGGTTCAGCGATGCCGACACGACGTACAGCAGGGGGAACAGCGCGAACGCGCTGACGACGATGGCGACGACGTGTCGCCATCCGGTGTCCGCGAACCAGCCGCCGAAGGAGCGGCGGCGAGGGCCGAGATTCCGCTCGACCGTGACGGGGGCGGCGGTGCGAGTGTCCGTGATGCTCATGTCAGTTCAGCTCCTCGAGGGCCTTGGTCTTGCGGAAGCTGATGATCGAGATCGTCGCGACCACGATGAAGATCAGGATCGTGAACGCGGATGCGAGGCCGTAGTCGCGGGTCTGTCCCGTGAACGCCACCTTGTAGACCATCGAGATCAGGATGTCGGTGTGCCCGACCGGGATGCTCACGTCGTCGAACCGCGGTCCGCCCTTGGTGAGCATGTAGATCAGGTTGAAGTTGTTGAAGTTGAACGCGAACGACGAGATCAGAAGCGGAGCCACGGTCACGAGCAGCAGCGGCAGCTTGATGCGACGGAAGACCTGCCACGGGTTGGCGCCGTCCATCACCGCGGCCTCGTTGACATCCTCGGGAATGCCCTGCAGTGCGCCCATGCAGACGAGGAACATGTACGGGAAGCCCAGCCACAGGTTGACCAGGAGCACCGACACCTTCGCGAGCGTCGGATCGGTGAGCCACGGGATGTCCGCTCCCCCGAAGATCACCTGGTTGATGAATCCGAAGCTCTCGTTCATCATTCCGGCCCAGACGAGCGCCGAGAGGAAGGCCGGGAACGCGTACGGGAGGATCAGGATGATCCGATAGCCGTTGCGGAACCGCATCCGCGTGTTGTTGAAGACCAGGGCGAGCAGCAACCCGAGGAAGAACGTGGTCGCGACCGACAGCAGGGCGAACACGAAGGTCCAGATCGTCACCGAGATCAGCGGACCGCGGATGGAGTCGTCGGCGACAGCCCGCACGAAGTTGTCGAAGCCGACGGTCGTCTGCCAACCGGGCAGCAGCGCCTCGCCGTCCTCGGCGGTGAACGCTCCCTCGCCGGTATCGGTATAGACCGCACCGGTCGTGGTGTCGGTGATGGTGTCGGCATCCGCGTCGTACTCGAGGGTCGAGACGTACAGATAGCCCTTCTGCCCGTCGGGGGCGCGCAGGCTGCCGTCGTTCGGGTCGTCGCTGAACGGCACCGAGAGCTTCTCGAGCTGCTCGGACAGCGTGAAGACCTTCGCGAGTGGGAGCGTCGTCCACCCGTCGACGGCCACAGCCTGGCCGCCCTCGAAGTCGGCATCGACCTCCTGCAGCGGCTGCTCGGCCGTGCCGAGCAGGGCGTCACCGGATTCGGGGTCGGTCACGAGGAGGCCGTACGTGCCGAGCTGCTCGACGACCGTCACCGGATAGGTGGCGGAATCCTCGACCCGCTCCTGGGCGGAGGCGAGGAGCGAGGAGATCGCCTGATCCTTCGTGCCGTTGTGGCCGGTGCCGTAGTTCGTGAAGCCGATGTACCCCGTGTACAGCAGCGTGAACACCTGGAAGACGATCAGGAAGATGATCCCGGGCGTCAGGTACTTCGCCGGCACCCGCTTGCGCGAGAAGTAGATGTAGTTGACCAGCACGGTGACGGCGACGACGAGGCCGAGCACCAGCCACTCCTGCTGACCGAAGAGCACGAATGCCGCATAGAGCGCGACCGCGTCGACGACCGCCAGCAGCAGGATCTTGAGCAGCATCCAGCCGATGGGTCCGGATGCGGCCTCGGCGATCTTCGCCGCCTGGCGCTGGCGCTTGGTGAGTGGAGCCGTGGGCTCAGCGAGTTCTGTCATCTCGTCCCCGTCGTCGAGCTGCCGGGGCGGACGACGTCCGCCCCGGCAGGGATGGTGCTGGGTGTCTTACTTGATTGCCGCGGTCACGTCGTCCACGAGCTTCTGCCACGTCGTCGCCGGGTCCGAGCCGTTGATGATCGCCGCCTCGGCGACGCCCCAGAACTCCCAGACCGCGCCCATCGCCGGGATGGCGGGCATCGGCACAGCGTCGGCACCGACGGCCTGGAAGCCGGCGATGATCGGGTCGGATGCCGCGGAGTCGGCGGCCGCCGTCAGTGCGGGGAGGACGTTGCCGGCCTTGAACAGCTCGAGCTGGACCTCTTCGGTGCCGATGTAGTTGACGAGGAAGTCGTTCGCGGCGACCTTGTTCTTGGACTCGGAGCTCACGAAGAAGCCCTTCACCCCGGCGAACGGCGAGGCGGTCTCACCCGTGGGGCTGGGGATCGGATCGATCGCGACGTTGATGCCCGCCTCGGTCGCCGCTCCGACGTTCCACGGACCGGTCAGCCAGAAGGCCGCGGTGCCGTCGAGGAACTGCTGCTTGGCGATCTCGCCGTCGATGTCGGTGTTCAGCGTGCCGGCCGCGCCCTGCGCCGCGAGCCACTCGGAGAACGCCGTGCCGCCCGCGCTGCCGAGCTGCAGGTCGGCGGAGTCGTAGCTGCCGGAGTCGTCGGTGCCGAAGACCGGCGCACCGAAGGCCGTCTGGAACGGGTACAGGTGGTACGGGTTGCCCTCGGTGCCCTGCTCGACCACGAACGCGCCCTGCGAGACCATGTCGTCGAAGCTCGTGGGGGCTGCGGGGACCATGTCGGCGTTGCGCAGCACGGCGATGTTCTCGACCGCGTACGGGAGCATGTAGACCGTGCCGTCGTACGTCGCCGCCTGAAGGGCGACGGGAAGGTAATCGGCAGACGAGTCGCCGAGCTCGAGGGGCGCCACGACGCCGTTGGTCGACAGCTCGCCCAGCCAGTCGTGCGCACCCATGACCACATCAGGGCCTTTGCCGGTCGGAACCTGCTGGATGAAGTCGTCCTTCATGTCGTCGACCGACTTGCCGACGAGCTCGACCTTGACCCCGGTCTTCTCCTCGTAGGAGTCGGCTGCGCTCTGCAGCGCATCGACGCGCTCGGCGTCGACCCAGACCGTCAGCGTGCCACTGCTCTCACCGTCGGACGACGAGTCGCCGCCGTCGGTGCCGGTCGAGCAACCGGCAAGGGTAAGAGTCGAAACGAGCGCGATGGCTCCGGCGGCAACGATGCCCCTCTTGTTCACCTTCATTGGTGTGTGCCTCTCTGAATGCTGTGACCTGCAGGACTGCAAGCGCTTACAGTATGCAACGAGATCGTCGAGAATCGCAATGGAGGCGCGCGTCGATATCAAGCTGTGACCGGGATCAACCGGAGGAATCGGTGTGGAAACGCTTCCAAAGGCGCAGGAAAACGGCGCTATCGATACACTTTGTCCATGGCTGACAGTTCCTTTGACATCGTCTCGAAAGTGGATCACCAGGAGGCCGAGAACGCCCTCAACCAGGCGCGCAAGGAGATCGAGCAGCGCTACGACTTCAAGGGCACCGGCGCATCGATCGCCTGGAGCGGCGAGCAGATCCTGATCATCGCCGGCACCGAGGAGCGGGCGAAGGCCGTTCTCGACGTCTTCCAGACCAAGCTCATCAAGCGCGGCATCTCGCTCAAGAGCCTCGAGTCCGGCGAGCCGTTCGCGAGCGGCAAGGAGTTCCGCATCACCTCCTCGCTCAAGGACGGCATCTCGTCGGAGAACGCGAAGAAGATCAACAAGCTCATCCGGGACGAGGGCCCGAAGGGCGTGAAGAGCCAGATCCAGGGCGACGAGCTGCGCGTGCAGTCCAAGAGCCGTGACGATCTGCAGTCGGTGATCGCGCTGCTCAAGGGTGCCGATCTCGACCTCGATCTGCAGTTCATCAATTACCGCTGATCCCGCGGAGCGAAGGGGACGGATGCCCGGCATCCGTCCCCTTCGCTGTGTCCGCCAAATCGCATTCCGATATATGGGCGCCGGTGCCTGAGACTGGACTGAGTCGCGTCCCGATGCGACAGACGATGCGGCGATGCATGACGCGCTGCCGAACCTCGGTTCCGCGCTTCGCGGATCGCGGTTCCCGCCCTGTGGGGACTGGGCGCAGTCAGCTCCGTGCACGCCATCGTCTGTGGCCGGCGAATGTTCTGAACATTCGCCGGCCACAGAATTTCTTCTGTACCAAATCCCGAGATCACGTACTGCCGGCGAGGGCCCACTCGCTGGCAGAAAATGCGCCTGTGGATTGTTGGCATCGCGATCTACTTCGTGATGTAGTGGCCGTCCGGGCACATCATGGGGGGCCTGGATCTGGAAAGCAACTGGGGGCGGTCCATGAACAGCAACAACTCGATGACGAGTATCCGAGAGAACAAGCAACTTCTGGCAGAGGAGGTGTTCCAGCACATCGGCGCGCAGATCGTGGACGGCGTGTTGGAACCGGGGCATCGCATCCGCGATGTCGATGTGGCCGAAGAACTGCATGTGTCGCGGACTCCGGTGCGAGAGGCGTTACAGCGCCTCGAGCGCCTCGGTCTCGTGACGATGTACCCGAGCAGATACACCGAGGTCACCGCGGTCACGCCGGAGACCGTGGAGCAGACGCTCGAGTTCGCCGGATACCAGGCGGGGATGGCGGCGCGAATGGGCGTCGCGAGAATGACACAGCAGGAACGAGAGAGGCTCGCGACTCTCGTCGAGGAGATGTACGTCGGTCTCGACGACGATGTGCACATCTCCAACTCGCGATGGGCGGTGTTCTCGTTTCTCAGCGAGCGCAGCCGCAACGTCCAGCACCAGGTGCTGATCAACGACGCGAGCTTGGCGCTGTTCCGCAATCTGCGGGGCTGGAACGTGCCCGAGAGCGACCGCGAGCGCATGCTCCAGCTCTACCGCGACTTCCGGGTCGCGGTGCTGGATGCCGATGCCGACGAGGCCGAGCGCCTTGCCCGGCAGATGCACTACGTCTGACCGGAGGATGAGATGCAGCACCTGATCGCGTTCAGTGCGCTGCCGACCACCCTCTGACCCACCCGTCGAGGCGCCGATACGCTTCCTCTCTCGCCTCATGGCGAGAGAGGAAGACATCGTGAAGCGCACCGTCGATGCGTTCGACGGTTACCGACGGGCCGAGCTTGAGCGCTGCACGGGCGATGTCGTCGACCACGAGCACCGAGTCGGCTCGGGTGAGATCTTCGGACCATCGCGTGGGCGCCGCGAAACGCGCAGAAAGAAGCACGCAGACCGGTGCATCGATTGACAGGCCGGCTGCGACCGCGGCGTGCCCTGACAGCACGGCATGGAACCACCCGGCGTGCACGGCCATCGTCTGCGCCGGTCGCCAGAGGAGATTGACCTCGACGGGGTCGTCGGGATCCGCGACCTCCTGCTGCGCGCGCGTGTAGAACCCGAGATCGACCTGCGGGGCGACCTCCCGAGGAGCCCAGCGCGCCTGCAGCTCGGCCACCGGCGCGATCAGCGGCCGCGCCGACGCGACCTGGAATTCCAACCACGGGCTGTTCAGGATCACGGCGGCGGCGGTGTCGGGGTGTCGCGACGCCCACATGCTCAGCGTGAGCCCTCCGGTGGAGTGCCCCAGCAGCACGAGACGACGAGCGGATGCCGTACCTTCAGCGCCCCGCCCCATCGCCTCGAGCGCCGCGGCGATGTCCTCGTCATAAGTGGCGAGGTCGGTGATGTAGCCGGGTGTCTGGCCGTCACGCAGACTGCGACCGTACTTGCGCAGGTCGAGTGCGAAGAAGCGCGCACCCCGTGCCGTCCAGAACCGTGCAAGCCGCTTCTGGAAGAAGTAGTCGGACCACCCGTGCACGTACAGCACGTCGACATCCTCGAGCAGCCGACGACTGCCGCGCAGGCGGTTCCACCATGCCGGCTCCCTCGGCAGAGCCCGCACGAGCGTGGCCACGACGGGACCCTCGTCGTCAGGGGCGAGCTCGAGCGTCAGCTGCTCGAACTCGTCGCCGAGCACGTCCGCTGTCCAGTCAGGCATGCGGCCAGGCTAGCCGACCCCTCCACGACTACTGCGGAGCGGTGTGTCCGACCGTGAGGTTGCGCACGGCCGCCGCCGCCAGAGGAGCCGGATCGGCCGCACCCGCCCCGTTGTCGTAGGTCATGAAACGTAGCCAGTCGATGCCCACCCGCACGTCGAGGATGTTCTCGCCGTGTTCGCCGGAGCTGGATCTCGCCGCATCCGCGCCCTCGACCTCCACCGGTGCGCCGTCGAGCTTCTCGAACGCCCATGCTCCTGCCGGGAGCGTGGTGAGCATCAGGTACGCCGCACCTTCATATTCGCTCGTCGACGTTCGGAAATAGCAGATCCGCGATCCGTTGACGTACTCGTACACCTCTGCGGGGATGCCCCACCCTCCGAAGTCGCTATAGAGCCCCGCGTCGGTCACGCCGAACAGGGTGTTCACCTCCTGCTCGGTGATGAACCGCTCGCACGGCGCACCGACGATCTCGCTGTCGATGTACTCGACCCCATGCAGGGTCGATGCGGCCGAGGCGGCGAGACGCCGCATCGCCTCTTCCATCCGAGCGGTGTCCGCGCCCCCGAGCCCGGGATCGTGCACGGTGGCGGTGAGCAGCACGTCGCCGTCGGGGAACTCGAAGAAGCACGACCCGTCTTCGCAGCGCGCCTGCTCGCCGGAGTACCCCTGCCGCTCGGTCGCACCGGCGATCACGGCCTCGGCACCCGGCACGAGCACGACCTCCCAGCTGCGGTCATAGGTCGCCCCCGCAGAGCAGGCGATCCCGCCCGCGCGCTGGAACATGTGCTGCCCGGGTCCGGGGATCCAGCTCATCGTCGACACCACCGACAGCACCGGTTGGACAGGCGTCTCCGGCTCCCCGACGAGGGCGCTCATCTCGGCGGCGACGTCGTCGCATGTCACGTCGAACGCCGACTCCGGGTCGACGATCGGCTCGGGTGTGGGCGTCGGAGTCACGGAAGCCGACGGGGATGCCGTCGGCTTCGGGGTCGAAGCGGGCTCAGGAGTGCATCCGGAGACCAGAAACAGAGCGGCCGTACCGAGCACGAGGAGAGAGCGCAGTCGCATGCGCTCGGCCTAGGGACGCCGGCGCCCCGACACGCGAGACGCCGACAACGATCGGATGACGGTCACTCGCCGCGGGAGACGCGCACCATCTCATCGCGCGGCACGACCTTGACGCGGGCACGCTCGTGCGGAGCACCGAGGGCGACCTCGTGCTCGTCGAGACGGTGCCAGCCGTCGAGGTCGGTCCACTTGACGCCGCGCTCCTGAAGCAGCGCAGGGATCGCCTCTTCCGAGGGGTCCTCCGGGTGCCACCACGAGCCCTGGTCGTTGATGATGTGCCGCACGGTCTCCATGGCGTCGGACTTCGTGTGACCGATCAGTCCCACGGGCCCGCGCTTGATCCAGCCGGTCGCGTAGATGCCGGTCATCTGCTGGTTCGAGTCCTTCGCGAGCACCTGGCCCTCGCGGTTCGGGATCACGCCGTGCTTCTTGTCGAACGGCACGCCCGGAAGCGGAGAACCGAAGTAGCCGATCGCGCGGTACAGAGACTGCAGGGGCACTTCGCGCATCTCGCCGGTGCCCACGGCACCACCCTGTCCGTCGGGCTTCGTGCGCTCGTAGACGAGAGCGGCGACCCGGCCGGCCTCGTCCTTTCGGACCTCGACCGGGCGAGCCCAGAAGTGCAGGTGCAGACGACGCGATGCGGTGCCGCCCTCGTTGTCCTCATCGCCTCTGGCGTCATTGACCGACGGGCGCTTGCGCCACGACTGCAGGATGCGATCGATGACCATGACCTGCTTGTTGCTGGCCACGGCATCCTTCGATGCCTCGTCGTAGTCGAAGTCCTCGTCGTAGACGACCATGTCGACGTCGCGCAGCTCGCCGAGCTCACGCAGCTCGAGAGGGGTGAACTTCACCTGTGCGGGGCCACGGCGACCGAACACGTGGACGTCGGTGACCTCGCTCGCCTTCAGTCCCTCGTAGACATTGTCGGGAACCTCGGTCACGAGCAGGTCCTCGGCGTGCTTCGCCAGCATCCGGGCGACGTCGAGAGCGACGTTGCCGTTGCCCAGCACGCCGACGGATGCGGCATCCAGCGGCCACTCGCGCGGGACGTCGGGGTGGCCGTCGAACCAGCTCACGTAGTCCGCTGCACCGTAGGCGCCGACCGCGTCGATGCCGGGGATGTCGAGCGTGGTGTCACGGATCGCGCCGGTCGCGAAGATCACCGCGTTGTAGTGCTTCTTCAGATCCTCGAGGGTGATGTCCTCGCCGAAGCGCACGTTGCCGAACAGACGGATGTCACCGCGGTCGAGCACGTCGCGCAGGGCGTTGACGATGCCCTTGATTCGCGGGTGGTCGGGGGCGACCCCGTAGCGCACGAGGCCGTAGGGCGCGGGGAGCTGCTCGAAGAGGTCGATCGAGACGTCGAACTTGCGCTCGGCCTTCAGCAGGATGTCGGCTGCATAGATGCCGGCGGGGCCCGCTCCGACGATGGCCAGTCTGAGCTTGGTCATAAGGGGTCCTTTCGTATGCCGTCACGCCCGACGCACGCGGCCCACGGCCGCCATGCGATCAGCTGGAGCGTTCGACGAGGGTCTCTGCGAAGCGGGTGAGGGCTTCGCGCACGGTGCCGCGCGGAAGCGGGGCGAGCGCGTCGATCGCATCCTGGGTCCAGGCGTGCGCGAGCGCGAGAGTCTTCTGAGTGCCGACATGGTCGCGGAGCTCGGTGAGCGGTCCGTCGAGGATCGCCGGGTCCTCACCCTCGGCGATGCGGGCGACCCCGTCGTCGATGCGGGCGGCGAGGTCGATCGAGGCCTCATCGGCATCGGCCTCGGCCTTCAGCAGCAGGTAGGGCATGGTCGGGACGCCGGCGCGCAGATCGGTGCCGGGAACCTTGCCGGTGTCCTCGGGCTTCGCCGACAGGTCGATCACGTCGTCGAGCAGCTGGAAGGCGACACCGATCTTCTCGCCGTATACGCGCAGCGGCTCTTCGTACTCCGACGGGGCGTTCGAGAAGATCACGCCACCCTGGGTCGCTGCGGCGATCAGGGATCCGGTCTTGTCCGCGAGCACCTGGATGTAGAACTCGATGGGGTCATCGTCGGGCTGGGCGCCGATCGTCTCGTGCATCTGGCCCAGCACGAGCCGCTCGAACGTGTCGGCCTGCAGGCGGATGGCCCGCTCACCCAGGCGCGACATCAGCTGGCTCGCACGCGAGAACAGGATGTCGCCGGTGAGGATGGCGATGTTGTTGCCCCACACGGTCTGCGCGGCGGGCACGCCACGGCGGCGGTCGGCACCGTCCATGACGTCGTCGTGGTACAGCGAGCCGAGGTGGGTGATTTCGAGTGCCTTGGCGACATCGATCACCTGCTCTGTGTTGCCGTCGCCGAGCTGGGCGGCGAGCAGCGTGAGCACGGGGCGGATGCGCTTGCCGCCGGCCTCGTAGAGATATCGGCTCGCGGCGTCGGCGAGAGGATCGGCGACGCGCACGTCGTCGGCGAGGCCGGTCTCGACGAGCTCGAGGCCGTCTTCGATCGCCTGAGCGATGCGTCGCCCAGCGGTGCCGATGAAGACACGGTCGCTGAAACCGAGACGGCTCGCCAGTCGCGAACCCGGGGCTACGCGGCTCGAAGTCACGTGCTCAGCCTACCTTCGTCAGACGTACGGGTTCGCGCGCGGTGCTCACGCGGGCTTGAACGCCCGGTGGAGCGCGACGATGCCGAACGACAGGTTGCGGTATTCGACCTCGGTCCACCCGGCCTCGCGGATCCACGCCGCGAGCTTCTTCTGGTCTGGCCAGTCGCGGATCGACTCGTTCAGGTAGTCGTAGGCGTCGCCGTTGGTGCCGGCGACGCGGGCAACTCGCGGCAGCACCTGCGAGTTGTAGAAGCGGTACGCGGCACGGAAGACGGAACCGGGAGGCGTGGAGAACTCATTGATCACGAGGCGACCGCCCGGCTTCGTGACGCGCAGCAGCTCACGCAGCGCCTTCTTCGGGTCGTTCACGTTGCGCAGCGCATACGACATCGTGACAGCGTCGAACTCGCCGTCGGCGAACGGCAGATCCGTGGCATCCGCCTGCACGAACGAGAGATTGCGGATGCTGCCGTGACGGCGCTGCCCCTCGGCGAGCATGCCGGGCGAGAAGTCGGCGGCGACGACCTCTGCACCGCTGCGCGCGAGGGATGCCGACGACGATGCGGTTCCCGCTCCGAGGTCGAGGATCTTCTCGCCGGGCTTCGGGGCGACGGCGCGGGTCGTGGCCGCACGCCAGAGCGCGTCGTTGCCGACCGTCATCGCCGTGTTCGTGCGGTCGTAGCCCGCGGCGACCTGGTCGAACATGCCGCTGACGCGGGCGGGGTCCTTGCCGAGATCGGCGCGGTTTGCTTCGTTCGAGGTCACGAGTCCAGTCTAGGCGCGAGGTGCAGCGCTTCGAGGCGGTCGAGCCAGAGATCCCCCGTCGCATCGTCGAACGGTGCGGTCTGCGTGCGCACGCGCTGCTCGAGGTCGAGCGCCAGCGCTTCGAGCCTCGTCATGATCTCTGCCGGATACCCGTACTGCGCACTGTGCTCCTCCCATTCGTCGCGGTCGTCGATCCAGATCCCGCGGTCGCCGTCGACGCGCACGACGTCGAGATCCATGTCGATGCCCACCGCCAGCAGCGGGTCGTCCGACCAGCGCACGTCCCAGCCGATGTCGATGTAGATGCGCATGGCCTTGGGGTGGTCGCGGTTGACGGTCAGCGCGTAGTCGGTCTGTCGCGGCACGAGGGTCACGTTCGGACCGGCCGTGACGAAGGACGCCCCGGGGCGCGCGCTGTGCCAGCCGGCGGGCTGCCCGAGCCAGTCGCCCCACTCATCGGCACCGAGGTACACGCACTCGTGCCGCCAGTGCGGGGATCCGTCCCACTTGCGCCACTGGAAGATCATCTCGGTGCCGGGGGCGGGTCGCACATCGCTCATGCGTTCAGCGTAGGCCGCGCCCCGGACCTTCCTCTCGGCCGAAGAACTAGGCTGGAGGGGTGAGTAGCAGGCTGGTCGTGGAGACCCGTGAGATCGATCCGGTCGAGGATCTCCTGGCATTCGCCGACCCGGCACGGCCCCTCGCCTGGTTGCGCCGTGGTGACGGGATCGTCGCCGTGGGCGACGGAGTCGTCGAGACCATCCGCGTGCCGGCAGGCACAGCGCCGCTGCGTTCCGCCGCGATCGCCGATGCCTGGCGAGACCTCGCGCAGGATGCCGAGGTCGACGACGAACTCGGACTCCCCGGCTCGGGGCTGGTCGCCTTCGGGGCGCTGACCTTCGACGAGGACTCCGCCGCAGACAGCGTGCTGATCGTCCCGTCACTCGTGATCGGGCGTCACAGCGGACGCACCTGGCTCACACGCATCCGCTCCTCTGCTTCCGCCGCGACGGCAGACGATGCCGCGACTCGCGAGTACGGCCCGCACTGGGCGGGAACGGTGGGGCCCGGCGCCCAGAGCCCGCAGGGCTATCAGGATTCCGTGCGGCGGGCGCTCGGTCGCATCGCGGACGGCGAGCTCAGCAAGGTCGTGCTCGCGCGCGACCTCACCGGCAGCATCCCGGCAGGTTCCGATCTGCGTCGCCTCGTGCGGGCACTGTCGACCGGGTACCCCGACACCTGGGCTTTCGCCGTCGACGGGCTGATCGGCGCGAGCCCCGAGACACTCGTCACCGTGCAGCAGCGCACCGTGACCGCGCGCGTGCTGGCGGGAACCATCGGCCGCGGAGCCGACGCGGACGCCGACACCGTGGCATCTGCCCATCTGGCGTCCAGCACGAAGGATCTCGACGAACACGAGTACGCCGTGCAGAGCGTGCTCGCCTCTCTTCGTCCGCACACTCGGGTGCTCGCCGCGAGCGAACAGCCCTTCCTGCTGAAGCTGCCGAACCTCTTCCATCTGGCGACCGATGTCGAGGGAGAGCTCGCCGACGGCGGCTCATCGCTCGACCTCGTGGGCGCACTGCATCCCACCGCCGCCGTCGCGGGCACCCCGACCACTGCGGCGATCGCGGCGATCCGCGAGCTCGAGCCGTTCGACCGCGGTCGCTACGCGGGTCCGGTCGGGTGGGTGGATGCAGCAGGCAACGGCGAGTGGGCGATCGCTCTGCGCTGCGCGCAGTTCTCCCCCGCCGCGACCGACATCGCCGTCACGGCATACGCGGGCGCCGGCATCGTCACGGGGTCGGACCCCGAGTCCGAGATGCTCGAGACCCGGGTCAAGTTCCGCCCGTTGGTCGACGCGCTCGCCTGATTCGCCGGCCCGAGTCAGCTCGCGGCGAGGCGCTTCTTCTCGGCCTCGACATCGAAGGTCGCCTCCGGCCACTGCGGGTCGATGCCCTGCAGCGCGTCGAGCAGCAGCTCCTGCACCGCGAGACGGGCGAACCACTTGCGATCGGCCGGGATCACGTGCCACGGCGCCGCGGTCGTCGATGTGCGGTCGAAGACGGTCTGATACGCAGCCATGTAGTCGTCCCACAGCAGTCGCTCATCGACATCGCCCGGGTTGTACTTCCAGTACTTGTCCGGCCGCTCCAGTCGCTCCATCAAGCGCGCCTTCTGCTCGTCGGGCGAGATGTGCAGCATGACCTTGATGATGCGGATGCCGGATGCCGCGGCGTCGGCCTCGAACGCGTTGATCGCGTCGTAGCGACGCTCGATCTCGTCGGCGGGAGCCAGTGAGCGCACCCGACCGATCAGCACGTCCTCGTAGTGCGAGCGGTCGAAGACGCCGATGAACCCCGGTTCGGGCAGACGCGGGGTGACACGCCAGAGGAAGTCGTGGGCGAGCTCCTCATCGGTCGGCGCCTTGAATGCCGAGAGCGCCACGCCCTGCGGGTCGACACCTCCGACGACGTGACGCACGATCCCGCCCTTGCCCGCCGAGTCCATGGCCTGAAGGATCAGCAGCACCGAGTCCTTCGCCACGCCTACCCGGCTCTCGGCGAACAGCCGCTCCTGCAGCTGGTTGAGTTCGTGGAGGCCCGCTGCGAGATCGCGCGCACCGTCGGCCTTGGCCCCGTGATACCCGGGCGTGCTCTCGGGGTCGACGTCCGAGAGACGGAATCCGTCGCCGACCTGCAGGGTCTTGGCCCACTCATGCGCTGTCATGCGTTCATCCTGCCACTGCGCACTCGCGCCGCGCGGAGACGGGTCAGCGGGTGAGCGGAACCTCGATCAGCTGGCGTCCGCCGGCGGGCGTTGTCAGCGCCTGGTCGAGAGCCGTGCGGGTGGTGACGCGCTGGTACTCCCAGCCGTAGGCGAGGGCGAGCTTCTCGAGTCGCACAGTGTGCGGTGTGTAGAACGCTCGGTCGAGGTCGGTCCGATCAGCCGTGGCGGCCACCTCGAGCCCGTCGAAGATGGTGCCGCCGCCGTCGTTGCCGACGATGACCTGCAGGCGCGGCTCGTCTTCGTCGGGCGGCAGCAGCAGAGCTCCCACATCGTGGAGGAACGCGAGATCGCCCAGCAGCACGCGGGTGATTCCGGGAGACCCGCCCGCCTGACTCGCCAGGGCGATGCCCGTCGCGGTGGCGATCGTGCCGTCGATCCCCGCGAGTCCGCGGTTGGCATGCACCGGCACCTTCTTGCCGCCGAGCACCGCATCGGCGACCCTGACCAGCCGGGACGAGCCGAACACGAGGCGATCGTGCGGCCACGTCGCCCGCCAGACGGCGTCGGCGAGCAGCGCGCGGTCGAGAGGTCGACGCACGGCTTCGAGCTCGGCCTTCACGGCATCGCGACGAGCGCTGAAGTCGCTGGAGGCGAGTCCGTCCTGGTCAGGTGCGCGCTCGCTGAGGTCGACGGTGCGAGCTGCGGATGCCGTGAGCCAGGCGCCGAGCCATTCGCGATCCGCGGTTCCGGGGGCGACGGAGACCGATGCCGCGGGCGTCGTGCGTCCGTTGAGGTTCAGCGCCTCACCGCCGCGACGGACCGCGATCACGTCGACATCGGCGCGTGAGAGCAGGCGGGTCACCTCACGGCTGAGCGTCGGATGCCCGAGCACGACAGCGCGCTCGATACGCCCTCCCAGGGCGTCGTCGCTCAACAGCGCGCGATAGCCGTGCACGATCTGACGACCGAAGCGGGCGCCGCTCACGATCTCGGCGATCAGCGGCCACGACCCTGCGTGGGCGATCTCCTCGGCATCGGCACCCGCGTCCGCGCCGGCGATCACGACTGTGCGTGGGCCACGATCGAGAACGAGCGGCTCGCTGACAGAGGCCCGGGGCGCATCGCCGGGGGTGATCTCGAGCGCGGGGATCTCGCCGGAGAGCGGTTCGCGCGAGGGCAGGTTCAGGTGCACCGGGCCGGCGACTCCGGGGAGGCCGCGTGCGGCATCCGCCCCCAGCGCCACCGCGACGGCACGCTCGGCGAGACCCGTCCATTCGCCGTCGCCGGGCACCGGGGCGTCGATCTGCTCGCGGACCCAGGCGCCGAACAGGCCGGGCTGGATCGTCGCCTGGTTCGCGCCGACGCCGCGGAGCTCGGGCGGCCGGTCGGCGGTCAGCAGCAGCAGCGGCACCCCGGAATGGAAGGCCTCCATCGCGGCAGGCAGCAGGTTCGCGGCGGCGGTGCCCGAAGTGCAGAGCACCGGAGTGGGCACCCCGGTCTCACGCGAGAGGCCGAGGGCGGTGAATCCCGCGACGCGCTCGTCGATGCGCACATGCACGCGCAGGTGCCCCTGGTTCGCGGCGTGCACCGCGGCGAGCGCGAGCGCCTGCGAACGGGAGCCGGGCGAGAGCACCAGATCGCGCACTCCGTGGGCGACGAGCTCGGCGATCAGGGATGCCGCAGCATCCGTCGCCGGCGATGCCGTCACGGACGCGGGTCCGACGCGGGGCCGTCGTCGGTCTCGTCCTCGAGCCGGGCGAGCTCCTCTTCGAGGCGGCGGATGCGGGCATCCTGCTCGCTCTTGCTGATGCTGCGGAGGAACTGGGGGTCGTCGTCGGGAGCGACGATGCGGATCTCGCCGCCGTTGTCGTTCGCGCGGCGGCGGCCGATCGTGAACCAGAGGATCCCGCCGATGACCGGGATGAGGATGACGATGACGATCCAGATCGCCTTGCGCACTCCACGATGGCGGGAGGGCGGCTGGACGGCGCAGTCGACGATGCTGTACACCCAGAAGATGGCTGCCAGGAACCCGCCTACGATCAACAGTCTCGCCACCCCTCCAGTGTAGGCGGGTGAACGGGAGGTGGATCGGCCACGGCGGCGTGACGAGCGCTCAGAGCCCGTTCCGACACCCGATTGTTAGACTGCGCGGATCATGCCCACCCCGTCGATGCGCGTGCGACAGCCCGGCGCCGAGCGGATGCTGATCCTGAGGATCGCTCTCGCCCTCGGCCTCGCCCTGCTGCTGGTCATCGGCGCATGGTCGACGTCGCACGGCAAAGCCGATGCGCATGCCACGCTGTGCCTCGCGCCCGGTGTCTCCGCTGCCGCGACGTCGACCTCCGGCCATCACGACGGCGGAGTCACGGTCGTGGACGCGGTGTCGTCCGACGCCGGAACGACTGCCGTCGCCGCCCTATGCTGCATCCTGCTCGTGCTGCTCCTCCTGCGCTTCGGTCGCACCGCGCGCCTCCTCGTGGGGAGCCGCGGGTTCGTGGCATCCGCTCCGACACACGCCGGCCCTCGCCTGCACGTCCCCGCGCTCACGCTCACCCAGCTCTCCCTCTCCCGCACCTGAATCAGGCACGCCGTCTTTCGGCGACCCGGCCGCACCGCGGCATCCCACCCCTGCCTGATATCACCCGTTGGAGAACTCCATGAAGACCCCTGTCAAGGCGACACTGATCGCCATCGCCGTCGCCATCGTCCTCGCCATCGTCGGCATCGTCGGCATCGTCTACGCCATGTCGCAGCGCGCCGCGGCACCGGCTCCGCTCGAAGGCGAGAAGCTGCAGACCGTCCGCACCGACTCGCACATACTCGACCAGGGAGGAGCGGATGCTCTGACCGTCGTCGAGTTCCTCGACTTCGAGTGCGAGGCGTGCGGCGCGTTCTACCCGATCGTCGAAGACCTGCGAGAGCAGTACGCCGGCGACATCACCTACGTCGTGCGGTACTTCCCCCTGCCCGGTCACATCAACTCCACGCAGGCCGCGCTCGCTGCTGAGGCCGCGGCGCAGCAGGACCGGTTCGAGGACATGTATCACCGCCTGTTCGAGACGCAGTCGCAGTGGGGCGAGCAGTCTCAGGAGACGCCTGAGGTGTTCCGCGGATTCGCCGCAGACCTCGGCTTCGACATGACGGCCTACGATGCAGCCGTCGCGGATCCGGCGACGCTCGAGCGAGTGCAGGCCGACAAGAGCGACGGCGAGAAGCTCGGCGTGCGCAGCACTCCCAGCTTCTTCATCGACGGCGAGCCCGTCGTGCTGGAAGCCTGGGGCGACCTCGAGACGGCGATCGAGAAGGCCGTCTCTGACTAGTCAGAGGAGCCCGCGGGCGAGAAGCGCCTCCTGATATGCGCCGGCCTTGGCCGTCACCACCTCACGGCAGGCGATCAACGTCTCGATCTGCGCGTCGAGGGAGCGCTCGTGCGCGCGCAGCAGTGCGAGACGCTCGGCCTCATTGCCGCTGCCTGCGCGGACCAGGGCCGCGTACTCCCGCAGCACCGCGATGGGTGCGCCGGACTCACGCAATCGCGCCAGCAGCGCGAGCCATGCGAGCGAGTCGTGGCCGTATATCCGCCGACCGCCGGGAGTGCGGGGCACGTCGCGAGGGAACAGCCCTTCTGCCTCGTACCAGCGCAGCGTGTGCACGCTCACGCCGGCCAGACGGGCGAGCTCGCCGATGCTGAAAGTACGAGCAGTGTCGATCACGTCGTCCACCGGGACTCCTCCTTGACTTCGAGTGCACTCTAGATCGTACGGTCGGAGCATGACAGATGCACTCCCCCCTCTCGACATGATCGCCCGCCAGCAGCCCCTGGCCTCGGATTTCGGGTACCGGACGACAGCGGCCGAGGTGATCGCTGGGGCCGATCTCTCGGGCAAGACCGCGATCGTCTCGGGCGGATACTCAGGACTCGGCCTCGAGACGGTGCGCGCACTCTCGGATGCAGGCGTGCGCGTGATCGTGCCCGCGCGCCGTCTCGATGCGGCCGCGGCGGCTCTCGAGGGACTCGACGCGGTCGAGGTGCGCAGCGCCGACCTCGGCGATCTCGACTCGGTGGCGGCATTCACCGAGTCCGTGCGGCGCGACGCGCACCCGATCGATCTCGTGCTCGACGTCGCCGGCATCATGGCCACCCCGTTCAACCACACGGCGCAGGGCTTCGAGTCGCAGTTCGGGACCAACCACCTGGGCCACTTCGCCCTGGTCGGGGGGATCGCCGACCTGCTGCCCGAGGGGGCGCGCGTCGTCTCGTACTCCTCCGGAGGTCACTTCCGCTCCCCTGTGCGCTTCGACGACATCGACTTCGCGACCACGCCCTACGACCCGTGGGTCGCCTACGGGCAGTCGAAGACTGCGAACGCGCTGTTCGCCGTCGGTCTCGCCCGTCGTGGCGCGGACCGCGGTCTCCTCGCCTTCTCCGTGCACCCCGGCGGCATCATGACCGACCTGCAGCGGCACGTGCCCCGCGAGGAGCTGATCTCCCGCGGCTGGATCGATGAGGACGGAACCCCGAACCCGCGGTTCAAGACGCCGTCCGAGGGAGCCTCCACAGGACTCTGGGCAGCGACGGCGCCGGAGCTGGTCGATCGCAGCGGAGCGTACTGCGAGGACTGCTCGATCAAGGGCACCGTTCCGCCCGAGCACACCGACATGACGACGGGCGGGGTGAAGGAGTGGGCGATCGATCCTGAGGCGGCCGAGCGGCTGTGGGCACTCTCGGTCACGGCCACCGGCGTGGACGGCTTCGCCTGATCCACGCCTGCAGTCAATCGACGTCGAGGCGCAGGATGCGGTCGTCCCCTGGCCCGGGGCTGCCGCGTCCGTCGGTGTTGTTCGTGAGGACCCAGGGCACGCCATCAGGATCTGTGACCACGTCGCGCAGGCGGCCCAGCTCGCCCACGAACCGCTCGGTGCCGGTCTCAAGGTCGTCGAGCGGCACGACGCGCAGGCGCTCGCCGCGCAGGTTGGCGATGAGGATGTCGGATCCGGTGACCGCGATGCCGCTCGGGCTCGCATCTTCCGGCGACCACTGCTGCACAGGGTCGATGAAGACGTCGTCGTCGGCGATCCCCTCGACCTCGGGCCAGCCGTAGTTGCCGCCCGGCTCGATCACGTTGAGCTCGTCCCAGGTGTCCTGACCGAACTCGCTCGCGTACATCGTGCCCTCGGCATCCCAGGCGATGCCCTGCGGATTCCGGTGCCCGTAGCTGAACACGGGCGAGTCGTCGAACGGGTTGTCGTCGGGGATGTCGCCCTCTGGTGTGAGTCGCAGGATCTTGCCCGACAGGGCATCTACGTGCTGGGCGCTGTCGCGGTCACCGGCGTCGCCGGTCGTGACGTACAGCATCCCGTCGGGTCCGAACGCGATGCGTCCGCCGTTGTGGTTGCCCGCTGCCGGGATGCCGTCGATCACCGTGGTCGGCTCGCCGAGCGAGATCTCCCCCGCCTCTCCGGTGATCTCGCGCCGCTCGACACGGTTCTCGTCCTGAGCGGTGAAGTAGGTGAACAGCTCGCCGTCGTGCACCGCGAGTCCGAGCAGCCCGCCCTCGCCGGCGGGTGCGACGCCGTCGATCACGGCGACCTCCCGGGTCTCGCCGTCGTCGGCGATCTCGAGCACCCGCGCGCTGTCTCGCTCACTCACCAGCGCGACGCCGTCGTGGAAGGCGATCGACCAGGGCGCGTCGAGACCTTCGACGAAGGAGTCGGCCGCCGGCGCCGAGACCGAGGTCGGCGGTGATGTGCAGGCCGCGAGCACGGCGACGGACGCAGCCGCGAGCGCCAGCGATGCGCGCCGTCGTGCCATCGAGGAGCGGAGTGGTCGATACGCGGGCATGACTCCATTCAAAGTGATGTCCTGTCGCACCGCCACTACCGCGCCACCCCTGCCGCATCCGCCTCACCCCTGCCGCCTCCGGTCGCACTTTGTGCCGTCGTAACGGCGCGCTGACGACTCGAAGTGCGACCGGACGATCCGGAAGCGGCACGAACTGCGACAGGAACGTTCGACCCCGGAGAGCGACCCGCGCTCGCTACGCTGAGCGCATGACCGAGGCGAGCACCCCCACATCTCACCCCGCTGTCGCAGTTCTGCGGCGGATACCGGCGACCCTCACGATGGTCGCGCTGATACTTGTCGTCGGCGTGGCATGGCAGGGGCTGTGGAGTCCGTTCGAGAAGACCGACCTGTTCGCGGACGTCGCCTACGGCCTGCCGAACTTCCTCGACGGCAAGTGGTGGACTCCTTTCACTGGCACCTTCTTCGTCAATGCACCCTGGGTCTACGTCTTCACGATCTCGGGATTCTGGGGCATGGCGTACCTCGAGTTCCGTCGAGGATCCCGCGTCGCGCTCGCCTACTACTGGGTCGGACAGCTCTTCGCGATGTTCGCGACCGCTCTGGTGCTCGCCTTCGCGTCGCAACTGCCGTGGGCGTGGGCCGAAGCCCAGGCCCACGCGCTCGACGTCGGCGCCTCCGGGGGAACCATGGCGTGCATCGCGGCCGCCGTCGGGCTGTTCCGCCCACCGTGGCGCGTGCGCGGCTGGCTCATCCTGCTCGGATTCGTCTTCATCGCGATGCTGTTCTGGGGCGCACTCGCCGACCTCGAGCACCTGCTCGCGGTGCTGCTGATCCTGTTCGCCGACCGCACCCTGCGCGTGCAGCGGACCACCGTGCGCGAGCAGCGCCTCATCGCGGTCATCGCGCTGTTGGTGCTGGGCGCAGTGGAGATCATCACGACGCTGGTGGCGACCGACGGTCCGTTCGGCCCGACAGAACCCGCATCGGGCGGGTTCATCGATCTGGCGATCGACCTCGTCGTCATCGTCGTGCTCGTGAACGGCCTTCTGCGCGGGCGGCGCTGGTCGTGGGTGCTGGTGATCCTGCTCGGACTCTTCAACATCCTGATCGGAGCGCTCGTCCTCACGCTGATCACCGTCTTCTCGCAGGCCGACATCGATCTGCGCTGGGACGGCGAGACCGAACTCGCTCTCGCGAACGGCTTCCTCTGGCTGATCCTGCTCGTCTATCTGATCGCTGTGCGACGGGCCTTCCGGGCGAAGCGGAAGTCTCTCCTCGGCATCCAGCCTGCTCCCTCGGTCGACGACGTGAAGACCGCGCTGCGCGAGCACGGCGGCGGCACCCTGTCGTGGATGACGACGTGGGAGGGCAACAGCTACGCGCGCAGCGCCGCGGGGATCGTGGCGTATCAGCGGCGGGCCGGCGTCGCGCTCGCGCTCGCGGATCCGATCGGACCCGCGGATGCTCGCACAGACGCCGTGACGGACTTCGTCCGCACCGCGGAGAACGCGGGCCTCGTGCCGTGCTTCTTCAGCGCGGACGATGCCACCCGCCAGGCTGTGCCGTCGACCTGGCGGAGCATCGTCGTCGCGGACGACACGATCGTCGACCTGCCGGGGCTCGAGTTCACGGGCAAGCGCTGGAACTCGGTTCGGACCTCGCTGAACCGCGCGGGTCGTGACGAGATGACGTTCAAGATGACGCACCTGAAGGCCGAGTCGTGGGGCGTGCAGCAGCAGCTGCGGGCGATCTCGGAGGCGTGGGTCGGCGACAAGGACCTGCCAGAGATGCGCTTCACGCTCGGAACGCTGGAGGAGGCAGAGGATCCGGAGGTGCGTCTCGCTCTGGCACTGGCTCCGAACGGCGACGTCGACGGATTCCTGTCGTGGCTTCCCGTCTACGGCGACGGCGGCACCGTGCGCGGGTGGACGCTCGACCTCATGCGTCGGCGGGAGGGCGGCTTCGCCCCGGTCATGGAGTACCTGATCGGGTCATCCGCCCGGCAGTTCTCGGAGGAGGGTGCCGAGATCATGTCGCTGTCGGGAGCACCCCTCGCTCACGACTACCCACCGGATGCCGGCATGATCGCCGCGCTGAGCGACCGCCTCGCCGAGGCGCTCGAGCCGGTGTACGGGTTCGGATCGCTGCATCGCTTCAAGCAGAAGTTCCACCCGCGCTACGAGACCATGTACCTGCTGTTCCGCGACGAGGCCGACCTCGCAGCGATCGGCACGGCTCTGACTCGGGCGTTCCTGCCGGATGCGACGCTGCGGCAGTTCGCGGGCGCAGGGCTGGAGTTGGTCAGAGGCAACAAGGACTGACCCCGGCCCTGCGACCTCACCCGCGAAGGGTGAGCTCGAGTGCGCCGCCCGGATCTCGCGGCCAGGATGAAGGCACCGTCGAGGAAGGAACCACGATGACCGACACTCCTGCGCCCGTCACTTTCGCGAACTTCGCCCGTATCGAGAGCGCTCGCATGTTCGATGCGATCGCCTCCGCCGCCGGCGGGTCGAATCGATGGAACCACTATCGCGTGCCCACCCCGATCGACCAGCAGACCGTGATCAGGATGAACCGCGACACTCTGTACAGCGCCGCGATCATCGACGTCTCGCGCGGCGCGACCATCACGATCCCCGACGCCGGCGACAGGTACGTCTCGGTGATGCTCGTGAACGAGGATCACTACATCAACCGCGTGCTCCACGACCCCGGCACCCACGAGCTGTCGGCGGAGGACCTCGGATCCGATCACGTCCTCGCAGCGGTGCGCGTGCTGGTGGATTCCGAGGATGCTGACGACGTCGCCGTGGTGAACGCTCTGCAGGACCGGTTCGCGTTGACGTCGGTCGCAGGCGGCGAGTTCCCCGCCCCGGTCTACGACGAGGAGAGCTTCGCCGAGACCAGAGCAGCACTGCTGACGTTGGCGAAGGGACTCGGGGGACTCGACCGGTGCTTCGGTCGTGCCGACGCCGTGGATCCCATCCGCCATCTCCTCGCCGCGGCGTCAGCCTGGGGCGGCCTGCCCGAGTCTGAGGCGTTCTACATCAACGTCGACCCGCGCCTGCCCCTCGGCGAGTACACGCTGCACGTCGGCGATGTGCCCGTCGACGGCTTCTGGTCGGTGTCGCTGTACGACGGCGACGGGTATTTCGCGGCGAACGAGGAGGGGGCGTACAGCGTCAACAGCGTGACCGGGGTGAGGGACTCCGACGGCTCGATCACGATCCGATTCGGCGGTGATCTCGATCTGCCGAACGCGCTGCCGCTCCCTGAGGGGTGGAACTACCTGGTGCGCCTCTACCGTCCAAGACCCGAGGTGATCGACGGCACGTGGTCGTTCCCGAGCCTTCGGGCATCCTGACGCGACGGGTGCCGCCTCGACCTCTTCAGCCGTCGCGGGGTGGCCTGCGCATCTTCTTGACGTCGGTGCGCCGCTTCTTGGCGGTCAATCGCCGCTCCTTCGATCCGCGACTCGGCTTGGTCGCCCGACGCTGAGGAGCCGGTGGGCGCAGCGCCTCGGCGACCAATGCCACGAGTCGTTCACGTGCGGCGTCGCGGTTTCGCAGCTGGGCGCGATGCTCCGATGCGGCGATCGTGAGCACCCCGTTCACGAGGCGACCGCTCAGGCGGTCGACGATGCGGTCGCGCTGGTGCGGCGTGAGCACGATGCTGTTCGCGACATCCCACACGAGCTCCACTCGGGAATCCGCCGTGTTCACACCCTGCCCACCGGGCCCCGACGAGCGCGAGAAACGCCACGTCAGCTCGGACTCGGGGATCGTCAGACCTGATGAGACCCGGAGCCCTGGACGGTGGGATGACGGCATGCATCCATCATCCCTCCCGCCCGGTCAGTCGTCGGCGCGCGCGAGCTCCGTCGGCACGACAGCATCCTCGTCGATCGGCCCGCGCTTCGCGGTGTTCGCGATATGCGCGCGGCCGACGACGATCGCGGCGACGACCATGATCGCCGCACCCACCCAGTACGGAGCCGCGTGGCTGACAAGGACGTAGAGAGCACCCGCGATCAGCGGTGCGACGGTGTTCATCGCCGCGGCGAGCGACTGGGTCGCACCTCCCAACCAGCCCTGCTCGTCGTCGCCGACCGCGTTCGACATCGCTCCGTCGAGCGCGGCCTGCGAGGCGCCCTGGCCGGCGGCGAGCAGAAGCGCACCGACGATGAACACCCATGGCTGCGCGAAGATCGAGGCGACGACCGCGAGGCCGATCAGGCCGATCATCTGTGCGACGATGCCGCTCACGATCACGCCGCGTTCTCCGATGCGCGGCAGCAGGATGCCGAGCAGCACACCCTGGATGACGATGTCGATGATGCCGACCCCTGCCGTGAGCAGACCGATCTGGGTGGGACCCCACTGGATCGAGTCGAGGGCGAGAACGCTGAAGTTGTTGACGAAGAAGCCGAACGGCAGCGCCAGAAGACCGAAGCCGATCATGAGACCCCGGAGTTCCTTGCGGCTGAAGGCGTCCTTGAAGACGGCGAACGGCTGCAGGTCGCGCACGGCGATGCGAGGGATGCGGTTCTCGGGCTTCAGGCTCTCCGGGAGCAGGAAGATGCTGAGGATCGCGATGATCAGCCCGACGGCCGCGGTGAGGAAGACCGGGAGCTGCAGGCTGACAGCGGCGAGGAGACCGCCGATCGCCGGGCCGATCATCATGCCGATCCCCGACAGAGCGCCGAGCAGTCCGAACCGCTGAGCGCGCTTCTCGGGTGGGGTGATGTCGGCGAGATAGGCGAAGAGGGCGGGCAGGTCACCGGCGGTGAGGCCCTGGATGACACGGGCGAGGACGAGCACCCAGATCGCTCCGCCGATGCCGAACAGGGTCATGGCGAACGCGGCGCCGAATGCTGCACCGATGATGACAGGGCGACGGCCGAAGCGATCGGAGAGTCGGCCGAGGAAGGGGGCGACCAGGAAGGCGCAGAGGCCGTTGATCGCTTCGAGCACACCGACCCAGATCGCGAGATCGCCTTCGTGCGACACGTATTGCAGCACGACGAAGGGCAGGACGGGGAGGACGACGGTCATGCCGATGACGGTGAGCATCGTCAGCACGATGAGCATGATCCAGGCACGCTTTTCGCTGCGCGCAGGCGGGTTCATAAGTGAAGTCACTCCGAAACTGTATCAATACCAGTTTTGTTGTCAAGCCGGTTTTGTATCGAATTCGGATATCGTGGAGGCATGACGAACTCTGAGCCGCTCGGACGCCGCGAACGCAAGAAGGCGGCGACGCGCAAGAACATCTCCGACGTGGCGACGATGATGTTCCTCGAGCGGGGCTTCGACAACGTCAGCATCCGCGAGGTGGCGGATGCCGCCGATGTCTCCCCCACGACGGTGTTCGCGCACTTCCCCCAGAAAGAGGCGCTCGTGTTCGATGAGGACGACGAGCAGCGCGATCGCCTCGTCTCGGCCGTCCGAGACCGCGCTGAGGGCGTCACGATCAATCGGGCGATCCGCGACTTCTACACGGTCGAGGTCGGCGCGAACATCGACGAGCACGGCGTGGACGTGTCGCAGGTGTTCTCCCGATTCCTCAACGAGACGCCCGCACTGCGCGAGTACGCCGCCAAGATGTGGCTCCGCCATGAAGACGCACTGTCGGACGCGATCGCAGACGAGCTCGGACTCACCAGGGCCACCCCCGAGATCCGCGTGTACTCGCGTTTCGTCCTGCAGATTCAGCTGCTCGTCAACGCGAGTGACGATCAGCTGGGGACCCTCGCAGCCGGCTTCGCCGTGCTCGAGAACGGCTGGGCTCCGGTCGAGGCGGCCCTCGCGTAGTCGTGTGACCGCAGTGGACGCGACGGCGGGAGTCGAACCCGCAACGCCGTCAGATATGAGCTGAGGCCCGGGACCGCCCGGATCGCCGCGATGGGGATGACGTTACCTCGCCGTGATCCGGAAGACCAGGATCGTTGCGGGGATTGACATAGTGAGTCCGACGATGACGAGAGTCGTCACGCCGCGTCATCCGACTCCGTACGGCCAGCAGTGTACGTTCGCCTCATGGCAGCCGCAGACTCCCCCGCGACGACCCCCCAGAAGACCCACCGCTACCTGCGACTCTCTCTGGTGCTCATAGTCTTCACGCTGCTCGTCAGTGTCGTCGTGCAGAGCATCGTCGTGACGTGGGAGCCGCTCATGTTCGGTTGGCACCCGCTCGCCTCGATCAGCCACACGTTCTACACCGCCGGGCGCGACATCTTCGTCGGAGCGCTGCTCGCGGCATCCGTCGTGCTCCTCGCCCTCTCCGGCCGAAGCCGCGCGACGACCCTCCTCGATGTGTGCGCGGTGTTCGCGCCACTCATCGCGATCGTGCCGACCGGTCTCGCCGACACCCGTGCGGTCGGCCACCTTCCCTGCCCGATCCTGGTGGACTGCATTCCGGCGGAGGACATCGGCACTGCCAAGGCGGGGATCGCCGTCTACGCTGTGGTGGTCGTGGCGGTGGTCATCACGATGGCGGTGATCCGCCACCGCACCCGCACCCGCACGCCGAATCCCTCAGCCCGGCTCGTGTCGATCATCGCGCTCGTGACGGCCGCCGTCATGGTGGCCCTCGCCTTCTGGCCCGCGCTCAATGAGACCTTCCCGTTCAACTTCTGGCCCGTGGCCAGCATCCACTTCGCGGTGACGCTCGTGTTCTTCGGGGTGTTCGCCGCGGTGCCGATCCTCTACGCCGGCGGCCCGCTGGAACCGGGCGAGACCCCGCCCACTCCTCGCCAGCGATCTATCTACCGCTGGATCGCAGGCCTCCTGATCGTCGACCTCCTGCTGCTCGTCGTGGCTCTGCTCTTCCGCCAGACGTTCGGCGAGACCCCGGTCGTGCTCTTCGGCGAGGCGGTCGCCCTGATCCTGTTCGCCCTGTTCTGGTGCGTGCAGACGTTCCAGCGCTGGAATGACCCGAACCCACCCTCGATCGTCGCGCGCCAGTCGCTACCCGCGTGAGCGGGGAGCCGGTGCGTCGAGGGCCCGCAGCAGGCGCTCCAGCGATTCCCTGAGCTCCGCGCGATGCGGCTCGGGGAAGCTCGTCGTGTACTCGACTCCCTCGGGAATCCAGAGCAGCGCATACATCGCCTCCCGCCAGTCCGACCCGCCGAACGGCCAGCGGGTGCGGCCGGCATCCTCGGCCGTCGCCCCCTCCGACCACGGCCCGAACATACCCTCCATGACAGGCAGCGACAGCTCCATCACGGCATCCGCCTCGACCTTCTGCGGAGTCCACGATGCGGCGATCAGCACCCGCTCCTCGATCTCCTCCTCGCTGATCTGGCGACGGGTGAACAGCACTCGCGTGTGCTCGACCGAGACGATGCGGTCGACGCGGAAGGTCCGCCAGTCGTCACGATCGAGGTCCCAGCACAGCAGGAACCACTTGCGTCCGGAGGGAGCGAGGGCGTGCGGCTCGACCCGTCGGATGCTCTCGACACCCGCCCCGTCGACGTACCGCATGCGCAGTCGCTCGTGATCGCGCGTCGCCATCGCGATCTCACCCAGCACCGCCGGTGACACGACCGGCCCGTCACCGATCCGCGGAGGCTGCACGGAGGCGGCGAGCGCGTTCACCCGCTGCCGCAGCGCCGACGGCAGCACCTGCTCGAGCTTGGCGAGTGCGGTGAGGGTGACCTCCGCCCCGCCGACGAGCTGCTGCGTCGCCGCGACGCGCAGCCCGATGGCCATCGTGACGGCCTCGTCGTCGGTGAGCAGCAGCGGCGGCACTGCGCTGCCGGCCTCGAGGCGATAGCCGCCTGCCGCTCCCGGAGTCGACTCGACCCGGTACCCGAGCTCGCGCAGTCGGTCGACGTCGCGGCGCACGGTGCGCTCGGTGACCCCGAGGCGTCCGGCGAGTTCGGTGCCAGGCCAATGCCGGTGCGTCTGCAGCAGGTTGAGCAGTGCGAGAGCGCGAGTCGTGGTGTCGGACATGACTTCAGAGTGCCAGATATTGCGGACAGGATCTGTCCTGGTTCTTTTCTACTCTCGAGTCATGTCGAACGAATCCATCATCGAAACAGAAGGCCTGACCAAGGTCTTCACCGTCAAGAAGACGCCGGTCCATGCAGTCACCGACCTCTCCTTCACCGCGGTCCGAGGCGAACTCGTCGCGTTCCTCGGCCCGAACGGCGCGGGCAAGTCCACGAGCCTGCGGATGCTGACGACACTGATCCCCCCGACCTCCGGCACCGCCAGGGTGGTCGGCCACGACATCCACACGGATGCCGCCGGGGTGCGCGCCCGCATCGGCTATGTCGGCCAGCTCACGAGCGGAAGCTTCTCGCAGCGGGTCCGCGACGAACTGCTGAGCCAGGGCGCGTTCTACGGCATGACCCGACGCGACAGCATCCGTCGCGCCGACGAGCTGATCGAGTCGCTCGACCTCACATCGTTCGCGACCCGCACGGTGCAGCAGCTCAGCGGCGGGCAGAAACGGCGGCTCGACATCGCGCTCGGACTCATGCACGCCCCGCCGCTGATCTTCCTCGACGAGCCGTCGACCGGGCTCGACCCGCAGAGCCGAGCGAACCTCTGGGAGCACATCCTCGACCTCCGCACGCAGCACGGCACGACGGTGTTCCTCACGACGCACTACCTCGAAGAGGCCGACCGCTATGCCGAGCGCGTGATGGTCATGGACAAGGGGCGGATCATCGCCGATGACGACGCGTCGTCACTGAAGGCGACCCTCGCCGGAGACGTGCTCACCTTCGGATTCGCGAGCGAGGCGGATGCGGCGAGCGCTCGCCCCGTCATCGCACGGCTCAGCACGGCCGACGCGACCCTCGACGCCGACTCGGTGTCGCTGGCCGTTCCCGACGGCGATCAGCTGCTGCCGGTGATCGTCCGCGAGCTGGACGCCGCCGGCATCCTCGTCCGTCGGGCGACCGGGGTCCCTCCCACGCTCGACGACGTGTTCCTCGCCCTCACCGGGCGCACGCTGCGCGAAGCAGGAGAGGGCGGCGCCGGTGAATCCGACGCCGCATCAGAAACCGAAGCCGACCCCGGCAGCAGCGAGACCGACAAGACAGGAGTCCTCGCATGACCACCACGAGCCTTCCCCACAACGACACCCTCGTGCGACCGAACCTCGCGCGCGACACGAAGAACGTGCTCACCCGTGAACTCAAGCCCGTGCTGCGCGATCCGTTCACGCTGATCTTCAGCCTGCTGCAGCCGCTCGTCTTCCTGGGGCTGTTCGCGCCGCTGCTGATCGGCGGCTCGGGTCAGCCGGCCGCCGAGACGCTGGCCTGGTTCGTGCCCGGTGTGCTCGTGATGATCGTGCTGTTCGGCACCGGCGCGACGGGGTCGAACCTGCAGTACGAGATGATGACCGGCTCGCACGAGCGCACCCTGGTCGCTCCCCTGGCCCGCTCATCGCTGCTCGTCGGACGGGCGCTCAAGGAGATCGCGCCGATCGTCGTGCAGGCGCTGGTGATCGTGCTGATCGCCTGGCCATTCGGATTCGCGATCGACATCGTGGGGCTACTCATCGGGCTCGCCCTGCTGGCGGTCTTCGGCGTCGGACTCGGCTCGCTGTCATACTCGCTGGCGCTGGCCACGAAAGACCGCGAGTGGCTGTTCTGGGGAGTGCAGCAGTCGCTGATCTTCCCGCTGCTGATCCTGTCGGGCATGCTGCTGCCGCTCGACGACGGCCCCGCGTGGATGCGCGCGGTCGCCGCCGTAAACCCGGTCAACTGGGTCGTGCAGGCTGAACGGGCGCTCTTCGCGGGCGACCTCGGCGATGCGACCGTGCTGTGGGGCTGGGTCTCGGCGCTGGCCGTCGCCGCGATCGGACTCGTCGTCGGAGTGCGGGCCATCCGCCGCAGCAGCTGAGACGACTCGGCATCGGCCCCGCGCCTCCCCACCGGATTCGGGCGGGAGGCGCGGAGCCGGCGTCTCGTTCAGACTTCGAGCGTGGCGACGATCTTGCCTCGACCACCGCCGGACGCGAGATCGGCGAGCGCTGACGGGAGCTGCTCGAACGCGTAGGACTTCGAGACGACGGGCGTGATCACCCCGTCATCCACCAGCGCGGCGAGAGTGCTCAGCTGCTGACCGTCGGCCCGCATGAACAGGAACTCGTAGGTGACCCCGAGGCGCTTCGCCTGGCGCCGGATCTTTCGACTCAGCGCGGCGATGGCGAGACGCACCACGGCGTTGAGTTTCTTGCGCTTCGCGAACGCGGGGTCGGGCGGCCCCGAGATGCCGATCGCGAGGCCGCCCGGCTTCAGCACCCGCAGTGATCTCTCGAGATTCTCCCCGCCGAGGCTGTCGAGTACGAGGTCGTAGTCCGAGAGAACCTCGTCGAAGTTCTCAGCGCGGTAGTCGATCACGACATCAGCGCCGAGACGGCGGACGAAATCGCCGTTGGCCGCGCTCGCGGTCGTGGCCACGGTCGCTCCGAGATGCTTCGCGAGCTGGATCGCGATCGACCCCACGCCACCCGCGCCCGCGTGGATCAGAACCTTCTGACCGGGTTCGACCCGGCCCCGCTCGACCAGCGCCTGCCAGGCTGTGAGCGCTACGAGCGGCAGGGATGCCGCCTCTGCCGCCGTGATGCGCGTCGGCGCGAGAGCGAGATCCGACTCGGCGACGGCGATGCGCTCGGCGAACGCCCCCATGCGGCGCTCGTCGGGTCGGGCGAACACCCGATCCCCTGGGCGGAACGACTCGACGAGTCGGCCGACGCGGATCACGGTGCCGGCGACATCGTTGCCGAGCACGACCGGCAGCGAGTACGGGAGGATCTGCGCGAACTCGCCGAGGCGGATCTTCTCGTCGAGCTGATTGAGGCCGACGGCCTCCACCCGAATCAGGACGTCTCGGTCACCGACGTCGGGTTCAGCGGTCTCCCGCAGCTCGAGCGGCTGCTTGTACTTCGTGAGCACGAATGCGCGCATCATCGTTCCCTCTGTTCTCTCGCCGGCCCGGTCAGCGGGTCGAGGTGCGCAGCTGCGGATAGACCGCGTCGAGCGGCGCGCTGAGCCCCGCCTTGAGCTGCACCGAGATCTCATCCGCGAGCACCTCGTACTCGCCCCGCTCGGTCGCGTCGAGGATCGCCCGCACGAGGTCGGCCGGGTCGGTCTTGGGGTCCGATACGTGCTCGGCCATCGCCGTGTCGACATACCCGACGTGTACGCCGACGACGTGCACTCCCGCGGGTGCCAACTCGAGACGCAGCGAGTTGGTCGCCGACCACAGTGCCGCCTTCGTGGCGCTGTAGATGCCGCCGACCGCGAACCACGCGAGGGCCGAATGGATGTCGATGACCGTGGCTCCGTCGCGGCCCGACAGCAGCGGGGCGTACGCCCGTGTCAGGAACAGCGGGCCGAGGAAGTTGGTCTCGACGTTGCGACGGATCTCGTCGTCCGTATGCGTGAGTATCCCTGCCGTCGGCACGGAGGCGCCCGCGTTGTTGATCAGCACGGTCACGTCGGATGCCACCTCCACGGCGTCGCGGATCGACTGCGCGTCGGTGACGTCGAGCGTCAGAGGAACGACCCGAGCGTCTTCCCACTCGCGCGGCGTGCGGGCGCTGGCGTAGACCTTCGCAGCCCCCCGTTCGAGCGCCTGGTGCACGAACTGGGTGCCGATGCCTCCGTTCGCGCCGGTGACGAGGACGACAGCTCCGTTGAGTGAAGGCATGGACCGCTCTTTCTTCTTTGCGACTTCTTCTTGCGACAATGAGGGGACATCGCTGAGCGTATGCACTAGCGACTCCAGTCATAACCGACTGTACTCAGTTTCTATTCCGAGGGGATCACGCATGTCGAACCAGGCCGCACCTCTCGGGCGCCGCGAGCGGAACAAGCAGCAGAAGCTCGAGAGGATCACGGCGGCCGCAGCCGAGCTCTTCGCCGCCCACGGCATCGACGAGGTCACGACCCAGCAGATCGCCGAGAAGGCGGATGTCGGCACAGGGACGCTCTTTCTCTACGCCAAGACGAAGGGCGAACTGCTTCTGCTCGTGCAGAACGCGCACTACGCCGTGGCGCTGGAGAGCGGACGCACGGCGGCCGCGGCGACGCATGACACTCTCGACGCGACCATGGCCCTTCTCCGCCCGATCATCGAGTGCAATCGGGTGCAGGTCGAGAACGGCCGCACGTACCTCCGCGAGATGGTGTTCGGCAACCCTGCCGACTCGCATCACGCCGAGGCACTGCGGATCGTCGGCGACACCGAGACGGCGCTCACCGGCATCCTGAGCCGCGATCCGCAGATCGACGAGCACCGCGCCCTGACACTCGCCCGCATCGTCTCGGCTGCGATGTTCGTCACGATGGCGGCGAGCGTCAACGCCGAAGCGAGCATCGACGAGATCGCCGACGCTGTCAGGACCCAGGTCGGCGCCCTGCTCGATCGGTGAGACCCGGTGCTCAGCGCCTGATCGAATCGTGGAACGGGTTCGGCTCGAGCGTGAAATCGGTCGACGCGTCCGCCCAGGTGCCGCCGCCGACCGGTGCCCGTCGGTGACGGAGCGCTGCGATCGCCTTCGTCGCGGGAGCCCCGAAGGCGAGGGCAGTCGTACCGCTGAGCGTGCGATCTTCCGCCCCCAGCACGCTCGCGCGGTGCCATGCCTCGTGCATCGCCCCTCCCCGCGCGGCGGGCACCTGCCTGGCAGGCAGCGCGCCCGCCCGGCGCAGCGCGACGAGCTGCTCGACGTGCTCCCACCACGTCGACTCGACCGAGGGATGGAAGTAGTTGTCGCGCAGCCAGTCGGGATGCGGATGCCGGAAGCGCCCGGCCACGACCTCGCTGCGCCCGCCGAGCAGACCGCTGCCGACGAACACCGTGTTCAGCAGGCTCTTGCTCACCCCGAACGAGTCGAGTGCGATCACGGGCACGCCGAGGGCCACCGCCTCGACAGCTGCGGTCGAACTCACGGTCACGAGCCCCGCAGCCGTCGACAGCGCCCGAGCCATGGAGCCGTACGACACCACGAGGTTGTCGGGCAGCCGTGGCGGCAGCAGATCGAGGTACGGATCGCGTTCGAGGTGGGTCTCGGACTCTCCCGGCCGCGAACGCAGCTTCACGACGACACGGCGATGGGGGTCGGCCTCGGCCGCCCGCACGAGGGTCGCCGCGATCTCCGCGCGCTCATCGCGACCGACCGGCACCAGCGCCTGCGCGGCGAACACGATGTCGGTGGCGGGCATCCGCACAGGGCGCTCCTGCTGCGGCTCCGACGGCATGGGCCGTTCGGCGACGAGCGTTCCCGATGTGCCGGCCTGGTCGGCGGCGAGCACTCGCGCACGATCATGCGCGAGCATCCGGGATCTCGACCGGGCGAACGGCAGGGTCGCGAGCGCTGTCGGCACCTGCACCCCGATGCGGCGTCCGAGCTCGGCGAACGCCCGCTCCTCCCGATGCGAGTGCACGACGAGCAGGTCGGCGTGGCGGCGATACTCCAGGGCTCCGCGCTGGGCCGGGATCGCCATGCCGGGGAGCCCGGCCACGACGACCGGGCGACGGGTGAGGCCGTCGATCATCCTGCCCATGAGCCGTACGAACGGACCTCGACCGGCGAGCAGGACGACGTCGGGTCGTTGTCCCTCGAGCCACCCCGCGGCCTGCCCGAAGCTCACCCGGGTGACGTTCTCCGGCAGCATCCCGGTGCCGGTCAGCGCCGTGCGCTGCTGGTCGACGCTGGCCGTCAGGGGCGTCTGCACCAGCAGCAGGTGCGGCCGGATGCCGGGCACGCTGCCGAGCAGCGACGCCGACCACTTCACGAACGAGTCGGCGTCCGCGATCGCGACGACCCGGAGCGCACCCGATCCGCTCATGCCCGGTCCGATCATGCGGAGACGCGACGCAGCTTCGCCATCGGCGCGCGCTCGCCGTCGAACACGCGCTTGACGCCGTCACCGAGCGCCGCCTCGATCACGCGGATGTCGCGCACGAGGTGCTCGAGGCCGGTCGGCTCGAGCGAGGCCGCGTGATCGGAGCCCCACATCGTGCGGTCGAGAGTGATGTGGCGCTCGACCGCGACCGCACCGATCGCAACGGCCGCGAGCGAGATCTGCAGCCCGCGCTCGTGGCCCGAATATCCGACCGGCACCCCGGGGTAGCGGTCGCGCAGCGTGGCGATCGCCCGGAGGTTGGCCTCTTCGGGCTCGAGCGGATACGTCGATGTGGCGTGCATGAGCACGACCCGGTCGGTGCCGAGCGTGGCGAGCGCGCGGTCGATCTGCTCGATCGTCGACATCCCGGTCGAGAGGATGATCGGCTTGCCCGTCTCACGCAGCGCGACGAGCAGCTCGGTGTCGGTGAGGCTGGCCGAGGCGACCTTGTGCGCCACGACGTTGAGGTCTTCGAGGAAGTCGACGCTGGGCACGTCCCACGGGGAGGCGAACCAGTCGAGGCCGAGCATCGTGGCGTGGTCGCCGATCGCGATGTACTCGTCGCGGCCGAACTCGACGCGGCGGCGGTAGTCGAGGTAGCTCATGGTGCCCCACGGGGTCTCGCGAGGGACGTCACGCATGTGCTCGGGGGTCGAGATCTCGGGTGTGCGCTTCTGGAACTTCACGGCGTCGGCACCCGCCTTGGCGGCCACGTCGATCAGACGCTTGGCGATGTCGACGTCGCCGTTGTGATTGAGGCCGATCTCCGCGATGAGATAGGCGGGGTGGCCGCCGCCGATCACGCGTGAGCCGATGCTGACAGTCATGGTTCCTCCGGTCGTCGAAATGGCCTTCTCCCCTGAGTACGCGCCGGGGGTGAACTGCGAGCGACAGGAGGGTTACCGGAGTCGGTCAGGCCGGCAACACCCGTTCGATCAGCTCGCGCACGGCCCCGTGGCCGCCCGTTCTGGTCAGCACGACGCGGGCGGCTTCGAGGACGAGCGGATGCGCGTTCGCGACGGCGATGGGCCAGCCGACGACGCGCAGCGCCGGCAGGTCGTTGACGTCGTTGCCGAGGTACGCGATCTCGGCGAGCGGGATGCCGTTCTCCTCCGCCCATCCGCGAAGCGCCGACTCCTTGTCGTCGATGCCGTGCAGCACCGGCACGCGGAGCTTGTCGGCCCGCGCCCGCACGACGGGATTGACCTCGGTCGACAGGATCAGCATCGGGATGCCGGCACGGCGCAGCAGCGACACCCCCATGCCGTCCTCCCGGCTGACCCGCACGCGTTCGACGCCGTCGGCATCGACGCTCGCGGTGTCATCGGTGTGCACCCCGTCGAAGTCGGTCACGATGGCCCGCACCGGAATCCGCTCGGGCGTCTCGTGCAGGGCGGCGAGGGCACGCGCGATCCGCAGCTGCTGTTCGTCGTCGATCTCGATGGCCGTCCACTCGGGCACCTCGGCGATGCGGATGCGCCCGAAGAAGCGGTGCTTCGCCTCGCGGAAGCCGTCGGCCCGGAACACGTAGAACGCGCCCGTCTCGAGGAAGTGCGGCTCGCGGTCCTGTCGCCGCGGCCGGTGGGCGGCGTCATGATTCAGCGCCACGGCCGCGCCGGCATCCGCCTGCTCCGCGTCGGCGCGACGCCACAGGAACCCATACGTCTCGTGAGCCGAGAACACACTGTCTGCGCTGCCCTCGCGCACCTCACGCACCGCATCGGCGAGCACTCTGCGGGGAATGAACGGCGAGGTCGCCTGCAGAAAGGCCACCACGTCGGCCCCGTCGCCCGACCTGTCGAGTTCGTCGAGCGCGTGCAGGATCGCGCTCTCGGATGACGCCGTGTCACCGGAGATCTCGGCAGGCCGCCGCACGACCCGCGCCCCGGCAGCCGCGCTCACCGCAGCGATCTCGTCGTCGTCCGTCGACACGACCACCAGGTCGACACCGTCGGCTGCCTGCGCACTGCGCACTGCCCGCTCGATCAGCGGTACGCCGCCGACCCGTCGCACGTTCTTGCGAGGCACGCCCTTCGACCCACCCCGTGCGGGGATGATCGCGACCACCCGGGGAGGGGTCTCCTCGTGATTCTCGTGCGACATCGTCGTCGACTCCCTCATCTTCCTCTGAGTGCGCGCCACGCGCGCCCGATCCGTCGCCGCGCACCCAGCGCCGTCAGCCGCAGCTGTTCGACCCGACCGATTCCGCCGGCCGGACGCAGCGCACGGCGCACCGCAGTCTCCGGCGGCGCCCCCGGCAGCCGCAGCTCCGACAACCGCTCAGGAGCGAAGTACCTGTCGCGGTCGGAGGGCCGCATGCTCCTCAGCAGCTCCTCCGCGCGGCCCCGCAGGTGTCCGGCGACGACCGGCTGCATGGCATAGCCGACCGCGTCGATCAGCAGCTGCATCCGTTCGGGCTCCCGATACGGCGAGTCCCGCCTGGTGAGCGCATCGACGATCGTGGCGGGCACGCGGTTGCCGTTCTCGTACGGGGTCAGCCGAGAGAGCACGGCGTCGGCGCCGACCGCCTCGATCTCTCTGCCGAACACCGCCTGCACCGTGGGCAGTGCGGTCGAGAAACCTGCGATGACGGCGCGCGCGTCCATCCGCTCGGCCAGCATCTCCGCAGCGAGCGCGCCGCGGTACTCGTGGAAGACGACGCCGTGCACCGCCGCGTGATCGCGCAGCGCGTCGCTCAGCCGAGGCGGCGCGGCAGGATGCGGCTTGAAGACGATGTGCGCGGGTCTGAGGTCCGCCGCCCGGTCGATCATCCCGGTCTGCAACGCGACCTCCTCGCTCTCGCTCACGAGCCCGAGCGCAGACAGGTACTGGCCGAGGACGAGCACGGTCGGCTCCCCCTCGAGCGTGCTGACGAGATCGGTCGTGTCATCCACCCCCGCTGCTGTCTCGGCGAGCACCGCGCGGAACAGTCCGGCAGAGACGGGCGCCGCCGTCGCGGCGGGAGAACCGACCAGCGGCGTCACCCCCGGCACGACGTCGGCGTGCACCACGCGGCCGATCCGGGCGGTCACCGTGTGGGGCAGACGCACGCGCATGGGCGAATAGGTCATCAGCCCGTCGCCGATGATCGTGAGCCGGGCGTGCGGAAACAACAGCATCAGGGTGCGAGCGGGTGCGACCTGCGGGCTCTGCACCAACACCTCGAGGTCGTTCGCGTCGATGCCCCACGCACGAGTGAAGAGCCTGCGCAGCAGCGGCAGATCGGCGGCCTCGGGCTTCCACGAGCTCGGATGCAACGGGCCGAGCAGCGCGCCCAGGTCCTCGACCCGATCGAACCGATCCCGAAGGCTCGCGAGCGCGGGGTCGGCGAGGATGCCCACCGACGTCTCCGGCACCCGTGACGACACGAACGGCACGAGGATGCGCTCGCCGTGCTCCCCGAGGAGTCCCCCGTCGAGCGCCGCCGCGGCCGTCGCGAGTCCGTAGGCGCTGTGCAGCGCGAAGAGCTGGGTCATGCGGCACGACCGACTGTGCGCAGCAGCGGGGCGAGCACGCGCCGCCGCGGACCGTCGAGTCGCGCCAGCACCGCTGCAGACTCGGTCTCGGGCAGCCGTGCGAGCAGTCCGCGGATGCCCGCGCGCATCTCCGCGCGCAGCGACGGCGTCATCCGCCGCGCCCGCACAAGGTGCCGCGAACTCAGCGCCAGCACCGTCCACACCGCCTTCGGCAGGAAGCGGCCGGCCTCGGCATCCGCTGCCGCGATGTCGAGCACCTCATCCATGGCCCGCACGAAGTCGAGCTGCCGCCGATCGCGCACCTGAGTGAGCGAGGTCGACACCCCTCGGCGATAGAGCAAGGCGGGAGCATCCACCACCGCGAACGAGCGGGCCTGCAGGTGCAGGCGCCAGATCCACGGGCGGTCTTCGGCGGTGAAGAGCCCGGGGGTGAACGTGGCGAGACCGTCATCGATCAGCCGGCGATGCAGGATCCCCGCCCACGCGAAGGGGTAGTCGACCATGGTCGGCTCGTTCTCGGGCAGGATCGCCTCGCGAGGCGAGCCCACGCGCTCGCGCCACGGATACGGGGCCGGCACGAGCGTCCGCACGCCCGCCTTCACGGTCACGTGATCCGTGCGCAGGAAGTCGCAGTCCAGGTCGCGCAGACGACGCGTCAGCAGGTCGAGCCGCTGCGGCTGCATCCAGTCGTCGCCGTCGAGGAAGCAGAAGGCGTCGCCCTCGACATGCGCGAGTCCCTGGTTGCGGGCGCTCGCGAGCCCCTGGGGCTGCGGGTTCTCGATGACGATCGAGTGCGGAAAGCGCTCGGCGAAGCGCCGCATCAGCGTGCCGGTGTCGTCGCGGGATCCGTCGTCGATCGCGACGAGCTTGAGCGCGCCGGGATCGTCGAACTGGCGGGTCAGCGTCTCGAGCGTCGTGCCGATGTACGCGCCCGCGTCCTTCGCGGGCAGGATGACGGTGACGAGCGGTGTGCGCACAGAACTCCCCCGGGTCGACGGTCTCGGCATGGTCGCAGGCGATCGTTGCCGATCGGGGACGTGCGGGTGAACGGGCGGTGACGCGGCCCGATGCGTCCGCTGAGAGCTGGCATGGCGGATTCGCGCCTCGGTCGGCGATCGGCGACGATGGGTCAATGCTCTGGCCGTTCGGAACGACATGGCGCCCGGTGCGGCAGAAGCGCCGCGGCACAGTGGACCTGCGCTGGCTGAGCGCGCGCACATGGACGCGCCGCTGGTACCCGCAGGGCGTCGACCTCGGACTGTGGCACGGTCGTCGCACCCTCGCCGTGAGCTGGTTCCGTCAGCAGCTCGACGGGCACCACCTGGCGTCGCGGGTCGCATTCGTCGACCTCGATCGGTCACGGCACCTCGACGTGCTGCTCGCGGTCGACGAGGACGGCGAGCTGCAGCCCGCGCGGATCCACGCCGGGGGCCTTGCCTGGTTCGACGACCGCCTCTTCGTCGCAGCGACCGGCAAGGGCATCTGGGAGTTCGACCTCGCCCGCATCCACCGCGTCCGAAGCGCAGACGCGCGGCGCCTCGCGGGTGCCGGTGGTCGCGGCATGCGCGCGACCGCACTCGTCGCGGTGCGCACCCGCGTGCATCCCGTCGACATCCGCTGCTCGTACCTCGGCCGTGTGTTCGACGACGACGGCACACCGTTGCGCCGCGTCCTGATCGGCGAGTACACGAAGGACGACCAGGGGCGCGTCGCAGAGTTCTCCCTCCCGGAGTCCGACGACGACGGCTTTCACGAGGAGAGCCGCTTCACTCCCGGCATCCGGCACATGCAGGGCGCGGTGCGCTGGGGCGACCGGCACTTCATCTCGCAGTCCGACCGCATGCATCCCGGCATCCTGTGGAGCGGCGGCCGCGACGCCCTGGTGCGCGACCGGGTGCCTCTTCCGGTCGGATGCGAGGACCTCGCCCTCGATCTCGACGCGAAGCTGCTGTGGTCGCTAGGAGAGCATCCCTGGCATCGGGTGGTGCGGGGCATCCCGTTCGCCGCGCTCGGCCTCGACGGCTGACAGCAGACGCCTCAGGTCGCGAACGTAGACTGTCCGGGTGAAGAACCGTGCACCTTTCCTCGTCTACACCGTGCTCCGACTGCTGGCATTCCTCGTGCCGCTCGCGATCCTGTGGTTCTTCTTCCCGATCTTCCGCGAGTTCTGGTGGCTGGCCGCGATCTTCGCCGCCCTCATCGGCGTCAGCATCTCGATGCTCTTCCTGCGCGCACCGCTGACCGATGCGTCCGCGCGGCTGGTCGAGCGCCGGGGCGGACGCAGCGACGCAGAGCAGGCCGACGCGGATGCCGAGGATCAGGCGATCGACGGATCCGCAGCCGGCGGCACCGCCACCCGCCGCGAAGACTGACTCAGCCGGCGAGCGCCCAGAAGAACGCTCCGGCGTAGAGCAGCGCGGTCAGCGAGGTCAGCGCGAGCGCGATGACCAGCTCCTTCGCCTGGCGGTAGGTCCAGACGATCAGGATCGCCGGGAGCCCCGAGAGCAGCGCCAGCAGGCCGATCCACGCGATCGGGTACAGCAGGGCGATGAAGGCGAGGATGCCGAAGGGCGCCAGCACGAACAGCGTGAACAGCACCTGCGTCGCACGCCTGCCGATCAGGACGGTCAGGGTGCGCTTGCCGACCACACGGTCCTGATCGATGTCGCGCAGGTTGTTGGCGAGCAGCACCGCGCAGGCGAACAGCCCTGCGGCGATGGCTCCGAGCCAGGCCTGCTGCGGCAGCGTGAAGGCCTGCACCCAGGTGGTGCCGAGGGTCGCGACGAGTCCGAAGAAGATGAAGACGAAGACCTCGCCGAGAGCGTTGTATCCGTAGGGGCGCTTGCCCCCGGTGTAGAACCAGGCGGCGACGATGCAGGCCGCGCCGATCGCCAGCATCCACCACTGCTCCGTGCGGATGACGATCGCAATGCCGACAGCCGCGGCGAGGCCGAAGAACACGAGCGCCGCGATGAGCACGGTGCGTGGCTTGACGCGACCCGATGCCGTGAGGCGGGCAGGGCCCACGCGCACAGCATCCGTGCCGCGGATGCCGTCGCTGTAGTCGTTCGCGAAGTTCACGCCGATCTGCAGCAGCACCGCGACCGCGAGGCACGCGAGAGCGATGACCCAGTGGAACTCCGGGCCCGTGCTGCGCGCGGCGCCGGTGCCGATCACGACCGGCGCGATCGCGAGCGGAAGGGTGCGCACTCGAGCGGCGCCGATCCAGTCGCCGAGGGTGACGGGAGCCGCGTCGATGACGGTCTGGGTCGCCGGGTTGCCGCTCGCCCGCTTCGCGGGGTTGCCGCTCACGCGGGTCTGGTTCTTCTTGCGCTTCGAGGATGCTGCCACGCAGGGAATCCTACTGGGGCGCCCGATGGACGCCTGTGCGGTTGTCCCGATGGAGGCCTGTGCGGTTCTCCCGATTGACGCCTGATCGGCTGCGGCTGTCAGTCGCGGCGGAACGTGAGGTGCGTGACGCCGGACTCGGCGACCTCCGACGCGACGTCGTAGCCGTTCTCGATGCCTCGGAGGCCGTCCCAGATGCGCTCCCCGCTGCCCAGGACGAGCGGAGCGACGGCGAGGTGCACCCGGTCGACGAGCCCCGCGCGGAGGAACTGCCTCACGACGTCGATGCCACCGCCGATGCGCACGTCGTCGCTGCCGGCCGCCTCGATCGCGCGCGGCAGGATCTCTTCCGGCGCCGCATCGACGAAATGGAAGACCGTGCCGTTCGCGAACTCGATCGAGTCCCGGCGAGTGTGCGTGAGCACGAAGACCGGCACATGGAACGGCGGCTCGTCGCCCCACCAGCCGCGCCACTCCGGGTCATCCGGGTTCTGGTGCAGCCCGAACATGCCCGCACCCATGATCTCGGCGCCGATGCCTTCGAAGTACGCGTGGGCGTACTTCTCGTCGACCCCCGTCGTGCCGGCACCCGAGTCGTCGCCCAGCACACGGGTGCGGAACGTGCGCGTGGCCGCATACGCCGCGACCAGCCGCGGCCAGTCGTCGCCGAACGGCTTCTCAGGTGTCTGATCGGTGGTGGTCGCGAATCCGTCGAGGGAGATGTTGAGATCGACGCGGACTGCCATGATGCTCTCTCTTCTGCAGGTGCCGGATGATGCGGGTCAGGCGTTCGGGTTGCTGTCCTTGCCGTCGAGCCAGAGCATGTCGGACGCATCGCCGTGCGCACCGCCCTTGCCGACGTGCTTGTCGCTGATCTTCGGCCCCTTGAGGATCACGTGCACCATCGCCTGGGCATGGCCGTGACCGAGGCTGTACTCCTCCTTGAGCCAGTTGAGCACCACCGTCGACTTCGTGGTCTCGTCGAACCCCTGCTCCTTGGCGAGCTCGATGAACTGCCGAGGGGTGAGGCCGGTCTGGGTCTCGACCTTGTCGAGGTATGCCTGGAAGGACATGGATGCTCCTGGGGGGTGTCGGTATGAAGAGGACGATCGTGGGCGAGAGTGCGTCAATCGTCGGAGAGGAACGTCTGGATGATCGTGGTCGACGCATGGATGCCGATGATGCGCAGCATGCCGTCGCCGACGTTCGTGAAGCAGTGTGGCACGAAAGCGGGACCCGTCGCGGTGTCGCCCGCTGCCGCGACGAGCGTCTCGTCGCCGACCGTGATGCGCGCCGTCCCCTCGAGCACCACCCAGGTCTCGGGGTACGGATGCCAGTGCAGCCCGGGCCCCTCGCCCGGCTGGTTCTCGACGTAGAAGTACGAGATCCCTGCACCGTGCTCGGCACCGACGAACCTGCGGCTTCTGCCGGCACCGATGCGGATGTCCGCTGCGGCCACGGCCTCGAGCGTTGAGGAGATGGTGTTCATGAGCCCAGTCTCGACAGAGACGGAGCCTCGCCCTAGAGTTTCGATGTGGATCGAAACATACCTCGCGAGCGTGCGGATGCGCCGGTCGAGGGTGTCGAGCATCCGGGCCACCGAGTCGAGTTCCATCTGAGCCCTGGTGACATCCAGGCGGTGCGGTTCGGCATCTCGCCCGGCCACGAGCTGGCGCATGCAGTGCGCATCCTGCTGCGCCCCGAGCAGCATCCGCTGCAGTGGGGGTGGCTGCGCGCCGTGCGGGATCGGCTGCCACGTGAGAGCTTCCGGCTGCTCGCCGCCGTCATCGGCGATGACGGCTATCTGCCGGACTTCCTCACAGCGACGCCACGGTGGGACATGACTCCGGATGCCGAGCTCGCTGCGCTCCGAGACACTGCCCTCGAGCCGATGCGGGTCGATCTCGGCAAGATGGTGCTCCGCTCGTCCGGGTCCCGTCAGCAGGCACTGCGGGAGATGCAGGAGCACCCGGTTCGAGCGCGCGAGATGATCGCCTCCGCGTGGTCAGAGGTGTGGGATGCCGCTCTCGCGCCGGTGTGGCCCCAGATCGAGCGACTCCTGCGTGCCGATGTCTCGGTGCGAGCGCGCGTCATCGCGACGTCCGGCCTCGCAGGAATGTCAGGAGCTCTGCACTCCACGGTGAGCTGGGGCGACGGAGCCGTGCGGGTCTCGCTGCGCAGACACAGCGAGCAGGTCGACTGCCGCGGGAGCGGGCTCGTGCTCGTCCCCTCGGTCATGTCGTCATGGGGATGCATGGTGCTCACCGAGCCGCCGGCGCAGCCGACGCTCTTCTACCCGGCACGGGGTGTGACCTCGGGGTGGGCGCGCGAGTCCCAGGAGATCGCCGACGCGCTCGGAGCGCTGCTCGGCCATGTCCGCGCAGCGATCCTGCTCGCGGCCGGTGCCGAGCGCACCACATCGCAGGTGGCGCAGGATGCGGGGATCGCCGCGTCCACGGCATCCCACCACCTCACGGTCCTCCGCGATGCCGGGCTCGTCTCGAGCCGACGAGACGGCGCCCGGATGATGCATCTGCGCACGCCTCTCGGCGAGGCGATGGTCGGCGCGCTGCTCTAGCCGCCCGGCGCCCTTGCTACTCGGATGACTCCGGTGCGACGGCGATGATCGGTCGGTGCTCGTAGTAGGTCTGCAGCACGACCGTCGTGCGGGTGCTCACGTTCGCGGCCAGGCGGATGTCGCGGACGAGCTCTTCGAGCGCGCGGGGCGAGGCGACGCGCACGAACAGCATGTAGCTCGCGTCGCCGGCGATCGAGTGGCACGCCTCGATCGCGTCGAGGTGCTCGAGAAGCTCCGGCGCGTTGTCGGGCTGGGCGGGGTCGAGAGGGGTGATCTCGATGAATGCCGAGAGCGGGGTACCGACGAGTTCGGGGTCGAGGATCGCCCGGTATCCGGTGATGACTCCGCGGGTCTCGAGGCGGCGGAGTCGCGACTGCACGGCCGACACCGACAGGCCCACGGCATCCGACAACTGAGAGAGCGTCGCCCGGCCGTCTCGAGAGATCGCGGCCAAGATCGCGCGGTCGACAGAATCATCCATGGATGTAAGATTATCGTCAGGATTCCGTATATGCCGGAATCTTTCCGTCAAACTCTCCGATCGGAGGTCCCGATGTCCATCATTTCCGCCCACAGCACCGCTGTTCAGGCCATCGTCGGCGAACCCGAGGTCGTCGAGGACGCATCGATCGCCGAGCAGAGCGCCGCCTGGGCACAGGTCAAGGACGCCGCCATCGCGATCCGCGAGATGCAGATCAAGGACGGCTCGATCCCGGATGCCGCGCACCACGCCGCCGCCCGTGAGCTCGTCGCCGCGATCACCGCCGGCATCCGCGCTCTCGCCCCCGCCTTCCCGCACGACGCCGAGTACCTCGCCGCCTCCGTGGTCGACTTCGACCGCTGGGTCGCCTCGGACTTCGGCGTGCCGGACTTCCTCGATTCGCTCATGGCCTTCCAGCCGCAGCAGCACCGTGTCGACGGCATCCGTCACCTGGTCGTCTTCCCGATGTACACGCAGAACGGCTCGAGCGATCGACTCGTCGAGGCGCTCATCGTCGAGACGATCTGGCCCGAATTCATCGCCGCCCTCGAGGCCGGCGACTACGGCAACAAGCTGTTCGTCTCGCTGCGCCTGGTCGACTTCACGCCCGGCTACGACACGAACTCGGCCGTGCTGTTCCCCGAGACGGTCGCGATGCGCGAGATCCCGTCGTTCACGTGGGGCGCGATCTTCCAGGACCGCGAGGGCGCCCGCTACCGTCGGGTCACCCGCGCCGCCGCCGCGATCACCAACCTCGACCTGCCGGAGCGCGCGAGCGCGATGCTCGACGACCAGCAGGTGGCCGAGAAGACCTTCGTCATGTGGGACATCATCCACGACCGCACTCACATGCGCGGCGACCTGCCTTTCGACCCGTTCATGATCAAGCAGCGGATGCCGTTCTTCCTCTACTCGCTCGAGGAGATGCGCTGCGACATGACGGCGTTCCGCGAGTCGGTGAAGATCGAGCGGGCCCTCGCTGCCCGCATCGCCGCGGGTGAGGAACTCACCGAGACCGAGCAGGAGACGCACGACTACGCGCACCTCGTGCAGTACGCGGTGATCTTCGACCGGATCTTCCGCTTCTCGATCACCGGCACCCGCACGCGCAACTACGACGCCGTCGGCGGACAGCTGCTCTTCGCCTGGCTGCATCAGCGCGGAGTTCTGCACTGGACCGACACCGCTCTCGCCTTCGACTGGGACAACGTGCCGGATGCCGTCGTGGCTCTGGGCGACGCGATCGACGACCTGTACTGGCACTCGATCGACCGCCCGAAGGTCGCCCACTGGCTCGCCGCGTACGACCTCGTGCGCGGAACGCTCACGCCGCACCCGGCGTCGCAGTGGTCCCGCGGCCTCTCGGACGAGATCCTCGCAGGCGCGCCGAAGGGGTACACGGATGCGGTGATGGACGACGAGTTCCCGCTGTCGATGTTCTTCGAGACCCTCGACAAGAAGATGAAAGCGGTCATCGAGTCGACCGTCGGCATCCGGGGCACCGACGACTGACTCGAATGAACGCGCAGCGCGCGCATGCGACATGCGGCGCTGGGGCGCATACTTCTGCGGCCAGAACCACTTATTGCGGATCACTCCGCCGGTTCTGGCCGCAGAAGCGTCTTCCATCCGCGAAAGTGAGTGACATGAGCAATCACCTGGACTCCGCCACGACGGATCTCTCCGGACGCACCGTGCTGCTGGCGGGAGCGACGAGCGCGGCCGGCCTCGCCGTGACGCGCGCGCTGCACGCCGCCGGCGCACACATCATCGCGACCGGCCGCTCGTCCGAGCGCTTGCAGGAGCTGGCGGATGCCGGTGCGCAGGTGGAGCTTGCCGATGCGACTTCGCTCGACGAGATGACCGCGCTTGCCACACGGATCGAGAGTGTGGATGCCGTCGTGCCGCTGGTCGGCGGATGGCGCGGTGGCGGAGGACTCGCCGGACAGACCGATGCCGACTTCGCCGCCCTCCTTCCCGCCCTCGAGGCGGTCAGGGCGACCAGCCGCGCGTTCGACAGCGCGCTGCGCGCATCGGATGCCGGTCGCTTCGCGATCGTCTCGTCGACCGCCGTCGGTCGCCCTCTCGCGGGTGGCGCGAACTATGCGGCGGTGAAGGCGGCGAGCGAGGCGTGGACGCGGGCGGTGGCGCAGGGCTTCGCGAAGGCCGCGCGGGATTCCGGGGAGCCGCTGCGCGCGGCATCCGTCGTCTTCCGTGCGAAGGCCCTCGATCCGACATCCCTCGCGTCCCGAGCGCTGGCGCTCTGGGACACCGACGCCGCCGACCTCAACGACCAGATCATCACGCTCGACTGACGGCGTCGGTCGCGACAGAGCGCACCGCTCGCAGTCAGCGTCGAGCCTCCGGTATATCGGGTGGTAGACCGCGCAACGGCGGTGGTGAGTCCACGAGCCGTCGCTCGACGCTGTGCGCATCGACATCAACCGCGGCATCGGTATCAATCGCGGCATCGGCTTCAGCCGCGGCATCAGCATCGGAGTGCCGGTCGGGGCCTGTATCCGCACCCGCGGCCTGTTCTGTCGCATCGGTCTCGCCGGCGTTGTCGCCGGCGTTCTCGTCTGCGCCCTCGCCGTTCGGATCCTGCTCCGGCGCGTTCGCGTAGAGCTCCGTGAGCTTGCGGTACGACTTCGTGAAGAACGCCAGTGTTCCCGCGATCACCATGATGATGCCGGCGAAGAGGCAGATCAGGGCGATGCCCCTGGCCTCTCCCTCACCGAGCAGCCACTCCCACTGCTGCTGACCGGTGTCGGTCCTCATATACGGGATGATCAGGAACTCGGCGATCGGCGCGATCAGGAACGCCGTGATCGGTGCGGCCGCGGCCTCCATCGCGGCGGCCACTCCGAACACCCGGCCCTGCCGGTCATAGCGGACGACCTTCTGGATGATCGTCTGCTCGGCTGCCTCGACAGGGGGCACGAGTGCCATGTAGATCCACATGCCGATCACGTACAGCGGCCACCATTCGCGCAGCATGAACACCGACCCGAGCAACCCCATCGCGATCACGACGAGCAGCAACGTGCGCATGGGCTTCGCGCCGAGCCCGAACTTCGCGACCAGGCCACCGCCGATCAGGAAGCCCGTCGAGGCGAACGCGAGAGCGAACCCCCACATCTGGGCATCGAACAGGGTGAGGCCGTAGGGATCCATCAACGCCATGTAGACGCCGCCGATGAGGTTGTTGAAGGTCGAGAAGATGATGAGCGCGAAGAGCCCAGGTGCGAGCCGGATGGCCTTCACGCTGCCGCGGAAGTCGAGCGCGCTCGTGGCATCGGGGTCGGGCTTCGGGGCACCCTCGGGGATGCGGATGAAGAGCAGGTGCACGAAAGTGAGCACCATGGCACCGATGGCGATCGCGAGCGTCCACCCCATGCCGAGGAACCCGATCGACAGGCCGGAGAACACGCTCGTCACGAGGAACGCGAGGCCCTGCACGGTGCCGACGAGGCCGTTGGCGTTGGCCCGGCGGTCTTCGGGCACGAGAAGGGTGACGGTGGTGGAGAGCGCGATGTTTCGCAACTGCTCGATGACGCCGCCGAAAAGGATGACGGCCGAGAACACCCAGAACCACGGGCCGCCGAGGTCGAGCAGCGCCGCTTCGGGCTGCCAGACGTAGAGCGCTCCGGCGACCAGGAAGGCGACGGCCGAGATGACGCTTGAGAGCAGCATCACCGTGTGCTTGCGGTTGCGGTCGACGATCGTGCCGAAGATCATCGCGAAGAAGGCGATGAACAGCATGTACGCGCCGCCGATGACGCCGGTCGCCAGCACCGACTGCGTCTCGATGTAGACCCAGAACGTGAGAGCGAACCACAGGAAGCTCGTCGTCACGTTCGCGATGAGCGTGTTGACGAGGACGTTGGCGAAGGCGGTCTTCGCTGCGGTGCGCTCCATGAATTAGAGGGTAGGCGGAGCATCCGACATTCGGTAGGGCAGTCCCGATCTGCGGACTCGACCCCGAACCGCGGGCGAATCCGGCGGAACAGTCCGCAGATCGGGACGCGCTCCGCGGATCGGGACCGACTCGCCCCCGTAGGCTTGTCCGGTGACTATTCAGCATGACCCCGCCGTCCGGGGCTTCGCCAGCGACAACTATTCCGGCGTCCACCCCGAGGTCCTCGCGGCCATCGCGGCGGCGAACGGCGGCCATCAGGTCGCGTACGGCGAGGATGCCTACACCGAGCGCCTGCAGGAGGTCTTCCGCGCGCAGTTCGGCGACGGCGTCCAGGCGTTCCCGGTGTTCAACGGCACCGGCGCGAACGTGACCGGCCTGCAGTCGATGCTGCCCCGGTGGGGCGCCGTGATCGCGGCATCCTCCGCGCACATCAACGTCGACGAGGGCGGTGCCCCCGAGAAGATCGGCGGCTTCAAGATCCTCGCCGTGCCGACGGATGACGGCAAGCTCACCCCCGAGCTCGTCGACCGCGAGGCCTGGGGCTGGGGCGACGAGCACCGTGCGCAGCCGCTCGTGGTCTCGATCACGCAGTCGACCGAGCTCGGCACCCTGTACTCGGTCGACGAGATCCGTGCGCTGGCCGACCACGCGCACGAGCGCGGGATGACCCTGCACCTCGACGGGGCGCGCATCTCGAACGCGGCCGCGGCCCTCGACGTGCCGCTGCGTGCGTTCACCCGCGACGCCGGCGTCGACGTGCTCAGCTTCGGAGGCACCAAGAACGGCGCCATGCTCGGCGAGGCCATCGTGGTGCTGAACCCCGAGGCATCGAACGGGCTGCAGTACTCGCGCAAGTTCAACATGCAGCTGTCGTCGAAGATGCGCTTCGTGTCTGCGCAGCTGATCGCGCTGCTCGAGGGCGACCTGTGGCTGCGCAACGCCCGGCACGCGAACGCGATGGCCCAGCGCCTGCGCGGCACCATCGAGACCGGCATCGCCGACGGCGCGATCAACGGCGTCTCGTTCACCCAGCCGACCCAGGCGAACGGCGTCTTCGCGCAGCTGCCTGCGGGAGTTGCCGACCAGCTGCGCGAGTCGTTCCGTTTCTACGACTGGGATGCCGCTCGCAACGAGGTCCGCTGGATGTGCGGCTTCGACACCGAAGAGTCCGACGTCGACGAGTTCGTCGCCGAGCTCGCCCGTCTCACCTCGCGCTGATATTCCGGTCGCGGCGCCTGCGACACACGAGGAGACCCACCGTCAGATCTCGTGACGGTGGGTCTCTCGCGTTCGACGGGGATCGTCTGCTAGCGCATCAGTCCGAGGTTGGCGAGCGCCAGACGGATGAGCGTGCCTCGCCCGCCCTCCATCTCGGCGGCCACCGCGTCAGACCCTGCGGCCTCGGCCGAGAACCAGGTGACCTCGAGCGCGTCCTGTCGCGGCTCGCACGTGCCCGTCACCGGCACCACGAACGCCAATGAGACGGCGTGCTGCCGGTCGTCGTGGTAGGCGCTGACGCCGGGGATCGGGAAGTACTCGGCGACCGTGAACGGCAGCGGCTGCGGCGGCAGCAGCGGGAACGCCATGGGCCCGAGGTCGTTCTCGACGTGGCGGAACAGCGCGTCGCGGATCGTCTCGCCGAAGCGCACGCGCCCCGACACGATCGTGCGCGTCATCTCGCCCATCGGGGTGGAGCGCAGCAGGATGCCGATCTCGGTCACCTGCCCAGATCCGTCGGTGCGCACCGGAATCGCCTCGACGTAGAGCATCGGCAGATGACGACGCGCCTCTTCGAGCTCGAACTCGCTCAGCCAGCCCGGGTTCGTGTCTCGAGCAGGAGGCTGAGCGTCGCCGAAGCCCTCGATCCCGTCGTCGGGCTCGGGGTCGGGATCAGGTGTGCGGACGGCCATGTGTCCTTTCTACCAGCCGCACCTTCGACCCGACACTGACTTGACATCCCACGCCGGCATACGATTCGTCCGGCCGACCGGGCGCGTGTCCGCCCCCGCTGGCAGGATGGTGCAGGTGAGCGAAGAACTGACGATCGACGGCACCCTCACCCGCTGGTCCACCGCGGATCGGGCAGGGATGCCGCTGCTGGTGCTGCTGCACGGCTATGGAGCCGACGAGCACGACCTCTTCGGGCTGACGCCGTATCTGCCGGACGGCGTCGCCGTGGCATCCGTCGCCGCCCCTCTCGCACCGCCCTGGCCGATGCCCGGCCGATCCTGGTACGCGATCGAAGGACTCGACGGACGCAGCTCCGACGCCGTGGCCGCCGCCGCCGAGGCGTTCCTGCACTGGCTCGACGAGGCCGCTGCGGATGCTCCGACCCTGGCTCTCCTCGGCTTCTCACAGGGCGCTGCCGTCGCTCTCCAGGCCATGCGCCTCGCCCCCGAACGGGTCGACACGGTCGTCGCGCTCAGCGGATACGTCGCCTCGGGAGAGCTGCCGAACGACGAGTCCCTGACCGAGCGGAAACCGCATGTGTTCTGGGGTCGGGGCACGAACGACCAGGTGATCCCCGAGGCCCGCGTCGCGCACACCGCGCAGTGGCTGCCCGCGCACTCCGAGCTGTCGGGGCGCGTCTACACCGGGCTCACGCACAGCATCTCGGAAGACGAGCTCGGCGACGTGCACGCCTTCCTCACGAAGTGGCTGAGCCGCAGAGCGAAGAGCTGAGACGTACATCGGACCGCTCTCGCGCACGACACGCCCGGGGTTGCCAAACCCCGACACGCCCGGGTATCGTCGTGGAGTCCTGTCCGCCGTGTCTGGAAGTCCTTTGATCTGATCCGTCGCCTCCGCGCTCATCCTCTCGCGCGCTGACCCGACGATCGCCGACTCCACGGCAGACCATCGCCCGCTGTCCTTCGCGACGGCATCCCGCTCAGACGGGGTCCCGGGCGACCGGTGTCAGTGCACCCTCGCACTCGACAGGAGACACCATGTCAGTCCCCACTCTTCACTCCTCGGTCACTCTCGACCGTCTCACGTTCACCTGGCCCGACGGCACGACCGCGCTCGACGCCGTGTCCGGATCCTTCGGCACGGGTCGCACCGGACTCGTCGGCCGCAACGGTGCGGGCAAGTCCACCCTGCTGCGACTGATGGCGGGCGAGCTCACCCCGACCTCGGGGTTCCTCACAGCGTCCGGTGAGGTCGCCTACCTCCCACAGCAGCTCACGCTCGACGTCGACCGCAGGGTCGCCGACCTCCTCGGAGTCGCCGTGCCGCTGGACGCCGTCAGGGCGATCGGAGCCGGCGATGTCGACCAGGCGCATTTCGATGCGGTCGGCGACGACTGGGACATCGAGGCCCGCGCCGAGATGTCCCTGGGAGAAGCAGGCCTCGACCCCGAGTTCCTCGACCGCAGGGTCGGCGAGCTGTCCGGAGGCGAGGCGGTGCTCGTCGCGATCGCCGGCATTCGCCTGCGGCGAGCGCCGATCACCCTGCTCGACGAGCCGACCAACAACCTCGACCGTGACGCCCGCGCGAAGCTGGCGACGATGGTGAGCTCGTGGAAGGGCACGCTGATCGTGGTCAGCCACGATCTGTCGCTGCTCGAGCTCATGGATGACACCGCCGAGCTCTACGCCCAGACGCTGAACGTCTTCGGCGGACCGTACTCCGAATGGCGGGCCTGGTTGGACGCCGAGCAGGAGGCGGCGAGGCAGGCCGAGGTCACCGCGAAGCAGGAGTTCCGCAAAGAGAAGCGTCAGCGCATCGAGGCGGAGGTGAAGCTCGCTCACCGCTCGCGCACGGCGAAGAAGGCCGAGATCGAGAAGCGGGTGCCGAAGATCATCGCCCACGGCCGCAAGATGGCGGCCGAGGTGTCGGCGGGAAAGCTCCGCACAGAGGTCGGCGCGAAGGAGGATGCCGCGCGCACAGCCCTCGATGAAGCCGGACGCCGTCTGCGTTCGGACGCGTCGATGAAGATCGAGCTGCCCGATCCGCAGGTGTCACGAAGTCGTCGCATCGCGACGATCGGCGACGGTGAGCACTCGTGGATCATCCAGGGTCCGGAACGCGTCGCGCTGGTCGGGCGCAACGGCGCAGGCAAGACGACGCTGCTCGAACGGCTCGTGGCGGATGCCGCCGGCAGCGTTCACGATTCAGCACCCATTCCGCTGATCCGGCCGGATGACGGCCCGGAGGGCACGCTCGAGGAATCCCCGCTGAATACGGAACAGCCGGCGACCAGCACGGAACGTCCGGCGCTGACGGCGACGGCTCTCACCGATCGCATCGGCTACCTGCCGCAGCGCGTCGACGGGCTCGACGAGAACCGGTCGGTGTTCGAGAACATCGCGGATGCCGCACCACAGGTGCCCGAGAAGGAGCTCCGCAACCGACTGGCGAGGTTCCTGATCAGAGGGGCCACCGCAGAGAGGCCGGTCGCCGCGCTGTCCGGCGGCGAGCGCTTCCGGGTGGCACTGGCGAAGCTGCTGCTCTCTGATCCGGCACCGCATCTCGTGGTGCTCGACGAGCCGACGAACAACCTCGACATCGACACCGTCGATCAGCTCGTCGAGGCGTTGCGCGCCTACCGCGGGGCCGTGCTCGTCGTGAGTCACGACGACGCGTTCCTCGCCAGGCTCGATCTGGACCTCACACTCGAGGTCCAGTCGGACGGCGAGGGCGCACTGAGGGAGGTGGGGTGAGGAGCGAGGATCAGACGAGGCCCGCCTCGTAGGCGAAGATCACCGCCTGCACGCGGTCGCGCAGATCGAGCTTGTGCAGGATGCGGCCGACATGGGTCTTCACCGTCGATTCCGACACGAAGAGGGTCTCTCCGATCTCGGCGTTGCTGAGCCCTTTCGCGATCGCGAGCAGGACATCCTGCTCGCGATCGGTGAGGATGCTCACCCGCTCGTCGTCCGGCTCGGTCTCCCGGGGCAGCTGGGCCGCGAACAGGTCGAGCATCGCCCTGGTGACGCGCGGAGAGACGAGTGCATCCCCCGCGGCTATCGAGCGGATCGCGGTCATCAGTTGAGCCGGAGGCGTGTTCTTGAGCAGGAATCCGCTCGCTCCCGCGCGCAGGCTTCCGAACGCGTACTCGTCGAGATCGAATGTCGTGAGCACCAGAACCCGGCTGCCGGGAGAGCTGCGGACGATGCGTCGCGTCGCCTCGATGCCGTCCATCTCGGGCATCCGGATGTCCATCAGGATGACATCGGGAGTCAGTTCGGCCGCGAGATGCACGGCTTCCGCGCCGGAAGCGGCCTCTCCGACGACCTGCATCTCGGATTCTGCGTCGAACACCATGCGCATGCCGCGTCGGATCAGCTCGTGGTCGTCGACGATCAGCACTCGGATGGGCTGCGGGTTCATCGCTGCTCCTCTTGTTCGGGTCCACCCTGCTCGGGGATCACGGCACGCACACGCCAGCCGCCGCCCTGGAGCGGCCCCGTCTCGACCGTGCCCTCGTAGAGCCGTACCCTCTCACGGATGCCGATGAGCCCTCGGCCGGAACCGACCGACACCGCTGCGGGGCCGGGCTGCCCGTCGTCGGTCACGTCGATCACCACGTCAGATCCGGCGAAGTCCAGGGTGACGACGACCTCGCGCGGCTCTCTCGCATAGCGGAGGGCGTTGGTGAGCGCCTCCTGCACGATCCGGTGGATCGCGTTCTGGAGCGCGGGCGAGGAGGGAGCAGATCCGAGCGAGCGCACGGACACCGGCAGCCCCGCCGAACGGAAGGTCTCGACCAGTGCCGGGATCTCCTGCAGGCCCGGATTCGGACGGAGCGGATCGGTCTCCTCCCCCGGCTGCGGATCATCTCCGAGTGCGCCGAGAAGCTGACGCATCTCTCCGAGGGATTGCCTCCCGACGTCGCCGATCTCGCCGATCGCGCTCCGGGAGCGCTGCGGATCCTTCTCCACGAGCGCGCCCGCCCCGTCCGCCAACGACACCATCACGGACAGGCTGTGCGCGACGACGTCGTGGATCTCGCGGGTGATGCGGGCCCGCTCGGCAAGTGTCGCGAGCCGCGCCTGCTGATCGCGCTCACGGGCGAGCTGATTCGCGCGATCGACGATCGCCCCGATGTAGCGTCTCCGGTCACCCACGGTGATCCCCATCAAGGCCGCGATCAACAGGAAGACGAAGGAGATGAGGTCGATGGGGCCGAACAGGAAGGCAGGACGGTCGCGCAGCAGCCCATCCACGAACGGCGCGAGCAGTGCGATGACGAGCGTCAGGATGCTGAAGGCGATCCAGCCACTGCGACTCGATCGGTAGACGAAGACCGCGTAGAGCGCGAGCGCCGCCCCCAGAGGTTCCGCGACGACTCCGAGGATGATCGAGACGACCGCGATCGCCCCGAAGACCGCCACTGCGGCCCAGGGGTTGCGGCGCCGGAACATCAGCGAGACGCTGCCGACAATCGCGGCTGCCGCCGGGAACACGACGTCGACGCTCGGTGTCCAGACACCCGACGACAGGGGCGTGAGCACCGCCGCGAACATCGCGAGGATCAGATAGACACCGGCCACCACGGAGTCGACGAGCCAGGGATGCCCGTTCCAGAAGCGGCGAACCGCTCCTGCGGGCCGTGGGAGGGCGGCGGTCGCCTCGGAGCCCGACGGTGACTCTGCCATGCAACGACTCTACGCACCCCACCGGATCAGTGCATCGAGACGAGCGAGCGCTCATCCACGTGTGCGCCGATCGCCTCGGGCTGCGCCGCGAGAGGGCGTGTCGACATGTCGGCGGCATCGAGTCCGACCGCATGCGCGGTCGCGAATCCGAGGATCATGAGCCAGCCCATCCCGATCGTCGTGGCGACGAGCTCGAGAATGCTTCCGACGTCGGTGCGGAACTGGAGCAGCGAGAGGATGCCGCCCACCCCGGCGATCACGGCCGTGGAGATGCCTGCCCCGAGCGATAGCCTGCGCAGCACAGGGCGACCGTCGATGAAGGACGCCTGGAGCATCGCCACTGCGGCGAGCGCGAACGCGAGCACCGCGGCCGTGGTGTGCACGAGATCCTGCCAGGTGAAGGTGTCTCCCACCGGCAGCGGGCACCCCGAGGTGCACGGCACCTGGGAGGCGAGGAGGAACAGCGACGAGGCGATCGCGATGGAGAGGGCCGGCGTCCACAGGCTGAGCACCGGGACGGTCGAGCGGAGTCCGCGAGCCGCCCATGCGACAGCGAACCCGCCGACGGCGAGCAGTATCAGCGCGATCTCGAATGCACCGGCGGTGGGTTCCCCGTCCGCTCCGAGGCCGCTCACGTACAGAGTCCTGTCGGTGCTCAGACGGGCGAGCCAGATGAGCCCGAGGGCGACTCCGACGAGTACGCTGCCGACGATCGCGGCGGCCGCTCGGGTGACGACGAAAGTGGACGGGACGGAGAGGCTGGAGGTATCGGTGGAGGACATACTGCGACGCTAAAATCGCGCCCCCACTCGCCGCGTCGGCCTGGGATACCCCCTTCCGGGCGGTGTCGTACTTGAGGATGACCCCCTCAGGGCATGGCCGTCGGCCGGTCTCCTCGTGCGTCCGGCGACAACCGTCGCTCGCGGCGGTCTGAACTCAGGCGCGCCGGCTCCTCATCGCCCGAGTGTGCGCGATCGCGGGGTCGGCGGCGAGCAGTGCGTAGTCCTCGGAGTCGCGGGGCACGAGTGCGACCCGCCCCTCGCCGTCGTGGGCGATGCCCCAGCCGTAGCGCTTGCCGAGCGGTGACGACCGCAGGCACGGCTGACCCTTCGAGAAGAACGTCTCTCGCGCCGCCGCGTCGTCGGGATCGAGTCCATTGCGCAGCGCATGGGTCGTGAAGATCACGTCGTCGGAGGTGTGCGCATACGGCTCCTGCGCGATCAAGCTGTAGTGGAGAGCCGCGATCGTCGGCTTCTCACCCATCGGCGGCTCTTCGGCGTGGTCGACCGGGCAGTCCTCTGCGACCTCTATGAAGGTGCTCACGTAGTCGGTGGTGTGCGCTGCCATGCCTACAGCATGCACTCGCCCTCCGACAATGGCGACCCCGATGTCGGTGGCACAGGTGATGATGGAGGGATGAGCGACGTGCTCGACCGCTTCACCCCCGCCACGCAAGACTGGTTCCGGGGTGCCTTTCCCGCACCCACGCCAGCCCAGGTCGGAGCGTGGAACGCCATCTCGGCCGGCAAGCACGCGCTCGTCGTCGCACCCACGGGATCGGGCAAGACCCTCTCGGCGTTCCTCTGGGCCATCGACAGCGTCTTCCGCGAGCGCACGGCGAGCATCGAGCGCACGGGGGGCACCGGGCGCGCAGCGAAGAACGAGCGGAAGACCGACCGGGAGAAAGACGGCTCCCGCACCCGCATCCTCTACATCTCGCCGTTGAAGGCACTCGGCGTCGACGTCGAGCGCAACCTGCGATCGCCTCTCATCGGCATCGGGCAGTCCGCGCGGCGTCTCGGCGTCGAGGCCCCGGCTGTGACGGTCGGCGTGCGCTCGGGCGATACGACCTCGAGCGATCGCCGCAAGCTCGTCGCCGATCCTCCCGACATCCTCATCACGACCCCCGAGTCGCTTTACCTGATGCTCACGAGCCGCGCGGGCGAGACCCTGCGCGACGTTCACACGGTCATCATCGACGAGGTGCACGCGGTCGCCGCGACCAAACGAGGGGCCCACCTCGCGGTGAGCCTCGAGCGACTCGACGCACTGCGCCGCTCGCACGGCCACGAAACGGCCGCACAGCGCATCGGACTGTCGGCGACGGTGCGCCCGATCGACGAGGTCGCGCGCTTCCTCGGCGGTGCCGCCCCGGTCGAGATCGTCGCCCCGCCCGCATCGAAGACGTTCGAGCTCGGTGTCGTCGTGCCGATGGACGACATGACGAACCCGCCGCCGCCTCCCGGCGCGCCGAAGGATTCCGGCGACTCCGCGGACGCCGAGTACACGGAGGTCACCGGGTCAGTCTGGCCGCACGTGGAGGAGGCGATCGTCGATCGCATCCTGCAGAACAAGTCGACCATCGTGTTCTCGAACTCGCGACGCCTCGCCGAGCGTCTCACCGGACGCCTGAACGAGATCTACTCCGAGCGCATCGGCGTCGCACTGCCCGAGGCATCGGTCCCGGCAGCGATGATGGCACAGGCCGGTGCCACCGCCGGAGCCGAGCCCGTGCTCGCCAAGGCCCACCACGGCTCGGTGTCGAAGGAGCAGCGCGCCCAGGTCGAAGAAGAGCTCAAATCCGGCGTGCTGCGCTGCGTCGTCGCGACGAGCAGTCTCGAGCTCGGCATCGACATGGGCGCGGTCGATCTGGTGATCCAGGTCGAGGCCCCGCCGTCTGCCGCATCCGGGCTGCAGCGCGTCGGACGAGCGGGCCACCAGGTCGGCGAGATCAGCCGTGCGGCGCTCTTCCCCAAGCACCGCGGCGACGTGCTGCACACCGCGATCGTCACCGAGCGCATGCTGGCGGGCAAGATCGAGGCGATCCAGGTGCCTCGCAATCCGCTCGACATCCTCGCCCAGCAGACCGTCGCGGCCAGCGCCCTCGGCGAGATCGGCGTCGAGGAGTGGTTCGAGACCGTGCGGCGCTCCGCACCGTTCCAGTCCCTCCCCCGGTCGGCGTATGAAGCGACTCTCGATCTGCTCGCGGGGCGCTTCCCCTCCGACGAGTTCGCCGAGCTGCGCCCGCGTCTCGTCTGGGACAGAGATGCCGGCACCCTCACAGGGCGCCCCGGCGCACAGCGCATCGCCGTCACGAGCGGTGGCACGATCCCCGACCGCGGACTGTTCGGGGTGTTCGTGGCCGGCGAATCGACCGGCGCCCGCGTCGGCGAGCTCGACGAGGAGATGGTCTACGAGTCGAGGGTCGGCGACGTGTTCACCCTCGGCACGACGAGCTGGCGGATCGCCGAGATCACGCACGACAGGGTCAACGTCATTCCCGCGTACGGGCAACCGGGCAAGGTGCCGTTCTGGCACGGCGACGGCATCGGGCGTCCGTTCGAGCTCGGAGAGGCGCTCGGGAAGTTCTCGCGCGAGGTGTCGGCGGCGACACCCGAGAAGGCGGCGCAGCGGCTGATCGAGGCAGGACTCGACGAGCAGGCGCGGATGAACCTCATGGCGCACCTGACCGAGCAGCGCGAGGCGACGGGCACGCTGCCGACCGACCGCACCCTCACGGTCGAGCGAGGCCACGACGAGGTCGGCGACTGGCGGGTCATCCTGCATTCCCCATACGGCATGAAGGTGCACGCGCCCTGGGCTCTGGCGATCAACGCACGCATACGCGAGCGCCTCGGAGTCGAGGGTTCGGCCGTGGCGAGCGACGACGGCATCATCGTCCGCATCCCGGATGCCGAGGCCGAGCCGCCCGGCGCCGAGCTGTTCGTGTTCGACCCCGACGAGCTCGAGCAGCTGGTCACGCAGGAGGTCGGCGGATCCGCGCTGTTCGCCTCGCGATTCCGCGAGTGCGCCGCCCGCGCGCTGCTGATGCCGCGCACGAACCCGAACCGTCGCACACCGCTCTGGCAGCAGCGCCAACGGTCGGCGCAGCTGCTCGAGGTCGCCCGTCGGCACCCGACCTTCCCGGTGATCCTCGAGACGCTCCGCGAGGTGCTGCAGGACGTCTACGACCTCCCCTCGCTCCGCAAGCTCGCGGTGTCGATCGCCGACCGCCGCATCCGACTGATCGAGACCCAGCCGGCGCAGCCCTCGCCCTACGCACGCGACCTGCTGTTCGGGTACGTGGGCGCGTTCATGTACGAGGGCGATTCTCCGCTCGCCGAGCGCCGTGCGGCCGCGCTGTCGGTCGACCCCGCGCTTCTCGGCGAGCTGCTCGGCACGGTCGAGCTGCGCGAGCTCCTCGACCCCGAGGTCATCGCCCAGTTCGAGCGCGAGGCGCAGCGGCTCGACCCTGAGCGCCGCGCACGCGGTCTCGAGGGCGTCGCCGACCTGCTGCGGATGCTCGGCCCCATGGACGCCGCCGAGATCGACGCGCGGCTCGATCCCGAGACGGGGTCGGGCGCCGACCACCTCGACGCGCTGATCGCCGCACGACGCGCGATCCCGGTCACGGTCGCCGGCACCACCAGAGTCGCCGCGATCGAAGACGCCGGCCGTCTGCGCGATGCGCTCGGCGCGGCTCTGCCCACCGGCATCCCGGTCGCGTTCCTCGAGCCGCTCGCCGACCCGCTCGGCGACCTGGTCGCGCGATACGCCCGCACGCATGGCCCGTTCACGACGGATGCCGTCGCTGCGCGCTTCGGGCTCGGCGCCGCCGTCGCGCGCCACACCCTGCAACGACTCGAGCACTCGGGGCGCCTCACCAGCGGCTACTTCCTTCCCGAGGCCTCAGGCTCCGGCAACGAGACCGAGTGGTGCGACACCGAGGTGCTGCGCCGCCTGCGGATGCGGTCGCTCGCCGCGATCCGCGGCAGCGTCGAGCCCGTCTCACCCGAGGCGTATGCGCGTTTCCTCCCCGACTGGCAGCACCTGGGGCGCCCCTTGGAAGGACTCGACGGCGTCCTCACAGTGATCGAGCAGTTCGCCGGGGTTCCGATCCCCGCAAGCGCCTGGGAGTCCCTGGTTCTGCCGTCACGCGTGCGCGATTACTCCCCCGCATTGCTCGATGAGCTGACTGCCGCAGGCGAGGTGATCTGGTCGGGCCACGGCACACTGCCCGGTCGCGACGGCTGGGTGTCGCTGCACCCCGCCGACCTCGCGCCCTTCACCCTCCCCGAGCCCGACGACGAGGTCGCCGCCGAATCTCTCGAGGCGCGAGTGCTCGCGGCGCTCGAGGCCGGTGGCGCCTACTTCGCGGCACAGCTCAAAGACATGGTCGCTGCCGAGAACGAGCAGTCCGTGCTCGAAGCACTGTGGACACTCACCTGGGCAGGACGAGTGACGAACGACACCTTCGCCCCGATCCGGTCGCTGCTCGCCGGAGGGTCGCAGGCGCATCGGGTCACGCGGCGCGCCCCGCGCACGCGCGCCTACCGGGGCATGTCGCTCGCCCGAACCGCGCCGCGCCCGTCCTCGATCGGCGGACGCTGGTCGCTGCTCCCCTCCGTCGAGACGGATGCTGCTCGCCGAGCCACCGTCACCGCCGGTCTGCTTCTCGACCGCTACGGCGTCGTGACGCGCGGCGCCGTGCAGGCCGAGGGTGTGCCCGGCGGCTTCGCCCAGACCTACCGCGTGCTCGCCGGTTTCGAGGAGGCGGGGCACTGCCGCCGCGGCTACGTGATCGAACGACTCGGGGCGGCGCAGTTCGCGGCATCCGCCACCGTCGACCGACTTCGCACGTTCGCCGGCCTCGCAGACCCGCCGCCCCGCAAGGCCGTCACGCTCGCCGCGACCGACCCCGCCAATCCCTACGGCGCCGCACTCGGATGGCCCAAGCGCGACGACGTGTCGCACCGCCCGGGGCGGAAGGCCGGCGGCCTGGTCGTGCTCGTCGACGGATCGCTCGTGCTCTACCTCGAACGCGGCGGACGCACGGTGCTGTGCTTCACCGATGACACCGAGGTGCTTCGCGCCGCGGCGACGGATCTGGCCGCGACCGCCCGCGCGCGACGCCTCGACACCCTCACGGTCGAGAAGGTCAACGGCGAGGGCGTCTACGGCACCGATCTCGCGCTGGCGCTGCAAGAGGCCGGGTTCGTCGCGACCCCGCGCGGCTACACGCTCCGCAAGGCGATCTGACGGTGCCCGTGACCGCTGCTCCTAGGCTGGACGCATGATCCGGGAGTTCTTCGACGGCATCCTCACCCTGCTGCGCGGCTTCGGCACCTGGCGGCGACGTCCTGGGCTCATGGCGCTGGGCCTCGTGCCCGGAGTCATCGCCGGCGCCGTACTGCTGGCGGCCCTCATCCCGCTCGCTTTCTCGCTCCCCACGATCGCCGATGCGCTGACGCCGTTCGCCGACGGGTGGATCCCCGCCTGGCGCTCCGCGCTCCGGGCGGCCGTCGGCGTCGTCGTCTTCGTCGCGGCGCTCGCGCTCACGAGCGCCGTGTTCAGTGCTCTCGCCCTGGCGATCGGCGACCCGTTCTATCAGCGCATCTGGCGAGCAGTCGAGACGGATCTCGGCGACGCCCCCGCCACGGACGGCGGCGGCTTCTGGATGGCGGTGGGCGAGGGCCTGCGCCTGGTGGTCCTCGGCATCCTGATCGCGCTCTTCGTGCTGCTCCTGGGACTCGTCCCGCTCGTCGGCGGATTCCTCGCGGCGGTTACGGGCGTCGTGCTCTCCGGCCGGATGCTGGCGCGCGAGCTCACGAGTCGGGCCTTTGACGCTCGCGACCTCACCCCCGCCGACCGCGCGGCGCTGTTCCGAGGCAGCAGGGCGCGGGTGCTCGGATTCGGCGTCGCGACACAGCTGTGCTTCCTGGTCCCCGGCGGCGCGGTGGCGGTGATGCCGGCCGCAGTGGCCGGAGCGACGACCCTCGCCCGCACCATGCTGCAGCGCACACCGCTGCAGACGATCGGATCCGCGACTCCCCCGCCTCCAGGATCAGGACGCGTCTGATGCCCGAGGGCGACACCGTCTTCCGCGCCGCCAGACGTCTCGACGAGGCCCTGGTCGGCGGCGAGGTCACCCGTTTCGACCTCCGCATTCCCCGCTTCGCGACCCTCGATCTGACCGGCCAGCCGATCCTCTCGTCGATCGCGCGGGGCAAGCACCTGCTGCTGCGCATCGGCGACAGCACCCTGCATTCCCACCTGCGCATGGACGGCGCGTGGCTCGTCTACCGCGCAGGCGAGAAGTGGCGGCATCCGGCGTTCAAGGTGCGGGCGATCGTCGGAACAGCCGAGCGCGAGGCCGTGGGCATCGACCTCGCCGAGATCGAGGTCGTACCGACGCGCGACGAAGACGAGCTCGTCGGATATCTGGGCCCCGACCCGCTCGGTCCGGACTGGGATGCGGCCGAGGCAGCGCGACGACTGAGCGCAGACGAGCGCAGCATCCACGTCGCCCTGCTCGATCAGCGGAACGTGGCCGGCTTCGGCAACGAGTATGCGGCGGAGCTCCTGTTCCTCCGCGGAATCCTGCCGACGACGCCCACCCCTGAGGTCGACGTCGCGGCCCTCCTCGACCTCGGCGTGCGCACGATCCGCACCAACCGGGACCGCCGGCATCGCACCTTCACAGGCGTCGACCGCCCAGGCCAGGGGACGTGGGTCTACGGCCGTGCTGGGCGCCCCTGCCGGCGGTGCGGCACCCTCATCCTCCGCGGCGAGCAGGGCGCGGATCCGACCCGCGAACGCATCACCTTCTGGTGCCCTGTCTGCCAGCGCTGACCCGAATCCATGCTCGGCAAGACCCGTATCCATGCTGGGGAATGAATCGAGCGGTCCTGTGGTTGTTGATATATCCGGGGAACTCCGGAACACGGGGAGGAATCGTGGGCAAGAACTACGTCGACATCGAGAACGACCAGGGCGCGACGCTGCGGTACCGCAAGCACGCGAACGGCCGCGGTCTCGTCGCGCATGGCGCGAAGGTCCATCCGAAGGCGCACATCGAAGCGGGTGCGTACATCGAACCCGGTGCTCGCATCGGCGCAGGCGCGACCATCGCCCGCGGCGCCTGGATCGAACCGGACGCCGTGATCGGCGAGGGTGCGCACGTCGACGCGCACGCACACATCGGCCAGGGTGCCGCAGTCGGTGACGGCGCGCACATCGGCGTCCGCACCGAGGTCGGAGCCGGCGCACGCATCGTCCGCGGCGCACGCATCGGCGACGACGAGACGGTCGCCGCCGGGTTGACCGTGGCCACCAATCAGAAGGGGCTCTGGCTCGCCGCCTGACCCCGCTGCGTCGGCGACAGCGACGCCGACCTCTGGCGCGCAGCATCCGGCGGGTACCCTGGAGCACATGGCGACTCAGGGACGACGACCGGCTGGACGCGCCGGCAAGGGTTCGCCCGTGCGCCGCAACAGGGCAGCACCGGCTCAGCGTTTCCCGCCTCCCAAGCCGCCGAAGAAGACCGCCAAGGTGGTCTTCGACGCTCCGGAGGCCGAACCCGAGGAGCCCCGCACCTTCCGCCTCGGCGTCGTACCGGGGGCGACGCCCGGCAAGTGGATCGACGCATGGAAGCGTCGGATGCCGCACGTTCCACTCGAGCTCGTGCCGATCGAGATCGCGACCCAGTCCGAGGCTCTCGGCGACCTCGACGCCGCGATCGTACGTCTCCCCCTGGATGACGACTCGCTGCATCTGATCTCGCTCTACGACGAGGTGCCGGTCGTCGTGGCGTCCATCGAGTCGCACCTGCTCGCGGCCGACGAGCTGACCATCGCGGATCTCGCCGGCGAGGTCGTGATGACCCCGATCGACGATCCGCTCGGTCCACTCGACATCCCCGGTGCCATCGCACCGACCTTCGCACCGCTTCCGGTGGCTGACGCCATCGCCACCGCGGCCGCCGGCACGGGCATCGTGATCGTCCCGATGTCGCTGGCACGGCTGCATCATCGCAAGGATGCCGACCAGCGCCCGCTCGCCGACGGCCCGCTGTCGACCGTGGCACTCGCCTGGCGTCGCGAGCACACGACGCCAGACGTCGAGACCTTCATCGGGATCGTCCGCGGCCGCACGACGAACTCGTCCCGGTGACGGTGCTGCGATGACACGGCACGAGTCCGTGACCGCAGTGTGACGCCGGCGACATCGACCCCGTCGCGTCGTCGTTAGACTCTCGTGGTGGTCTCGCTTCTCTACGTCTGTGTGCGCCCCGAACTCGGGGCGGCGGATGCCGAGCACGCCTCGTTCCGACGGGCGCTCGGCGTCGACGTCGTCGACCGCCTGGATCTGCTCACCGAACGCCTCGATGCGGCCCGCCTCGCGCGCTACAGCGGCGTCGTGGTCGGCGGCTCGCCCTTCAACGTCAGCGACGAGCACAAGTCTCCCGTGCAGTTGCGCGTCGAGGCCGACCTCGAGCAGATCGCCCGACGGTCGATCGCCGGGGAGATCGCGGCCTTCTTCACCTGCTTCAGCATCGGCGTCGTGACGCGGATGCTCGGCGGCGAGGTCACCTCGGACACCCCCGAGTCCGCGAGCGCCACCGTGATCTCGACGACCGCCGCAGGCGCCGCCGATCCGGTGTTCGGGCCGAGCGCCCCTGCGCTCACCGTGTTCACGGCACACAAGGAGAGCGCGGCCGCCGTGCCCGAGGGCGCAGTGCTGCTCGCCACGAACGCCACCTGTCCCGTGCAGGCCTACCGGGTGGGCACGCACCTCTACACGGCGCAGTTCCACCCCGAGCCCACGCCGCGCGACTTCGCCGACCGCATGACGTTCTACCGCACCACCGGATACTTCGACCCCGATGAGTTCGACCTCGTGCAGGGCCAGGTGCTCTCGGCATCCGTCACCGAGGGCGCGGCGCTCCTGCGCCGGTTCGCGCAGACCTTCGCCACGGCCTAGACGCGGCCCAGCCCTCGGTCCCCTGGTCTAGCCCCGCAGCAGCTCGACGCGCTCGCGCAGGTACGCCTCCAACGGCATCCACCCGCCGGCGGTGCTCCAGTGCACCGACGGCACGCCGCCGATCAGCTTCAGGGGTCCGGACTCGCCGCCCGCGTCGACGGCATCCACATCGATCACTGACCAACCGATGTGCGCGACCTCTCCCTCGCCGAAGCCGCCGCGCAGCGCGAGTGCCCGCCGCGCGGCCCGCTCGCGTGCGGACTCCGCCGTGTATCCGCGCCGACCGGGGTCGGCTGCCCGCAGCACCTCGGCAGTCGCGAGGGCGTGGGTCTCGGTGAGCAGCAGCACGCCGAGGTGCCAGGCTTCGCCGACGCGGACGATCCGCTGACCGCGCCAGCGCGAGTCCCGCTCCTCACCGAGTCCTTCCTTCGGCAGGCCCGCCAGGTCGGTCGCGGCCTGCGCGAGCAGTGCGGATGCCGTCGTCACAGCTTCCCCTGGGGTGTGTCTCGGACCAGCTTCGGGTCGACGAGCCGGGCCTCATCGCCCCGGATCAGCATGCCGATCAGTGGGAACAGGAGCACCGACAGCATCCCCGCCCCGACGAGAGCGGCCGCGGTGCCGGTGTCGATCATGTCGTGGTCCACGCCGATCGCCGTCACCGCGACGATGATCGGCAGGCCGGTGGCGGCCAGCAGTCCGAGCGCTGTGCGGTCCTTCACGGTCACCCCTGGTGGCGCGGAGAGCTGCGCCGTCGATCCGCGGAGCACGAGCAGCGCGACGACGAAGAGAGGCAGCATCAGCATCGCCGACGACGAGGTCACGAGTGCGTGAAGGTCGAAGTTCACTCCGGTGTACAGGAAGAAGATCGGCACCAGGAAGCCGAAGGCGATCGCCTCGATCTTGGTCTCCATCGCCTCGGCATCCTTCTTCGGAGCGCGAGCCATGATGATCCTCCAGATGGCACCGGCGACGAAGGCCCCGAGGAGCATGTCGAGATCGAGCATGACGCTGAGGCCGACCAAGGCGGCGACGAGCAGCAGCACGAACCGCACGCCGAACTGGTCGGAGGTGTGCAGCGTCGCGCGCACGAACGCGTGCAGACGGCCGTGCGGCACGCGGTGCGCCATGAACACCGCGAGACCCGCGAGAACCACGAAGGCGAGCAGCACCGCCGTGGCGAGAGGGGTGGTGCGCGTGCTGAGGAAGAGCGAGATCGCGATCAGCGGCAGGAACTCACCGGTCGCACCGATCACGGTGACCGCGCGGCCGAACGGTGTGTCGGTCTCCTTCGCATCGCGCAGGATCGGCATCAGGGTGCCGAGCGCCGTGGAGCTGAGGGCGATCGCGATCACGACTGTCCCCTCACCCGGGGCGAGGGCGAACCCGATGACGAGGCCGAGCACCACGCTGATGACCCACCCGATCGAGGCGCGCGCCAGCGGTCTGCCTGCCACCGCCCGGAAGTCGATCTCCGACCCTGCCACGAAGAACAGCAGCGCCAGACCGAAGTCGCTGAGCTTCTCGAGGATCTCCGTCGGCTCGACCCAGCCGAGCACGGCCGGGCCCACGAGAATCCCGAGGATGAGCTCGAAGACGATGATCGGCACGCGGATCACGGGTCGGATGCCGCGCGCGAGCAGCGGCGCTGCCACAGCGAGCAGCGGGATCAGCACCAGTCCGAGATCGCCCGCGTTCACAGTCTCAGAGTAGCGAGAGTGCGCCCGCGATTCGCCCCGGTGGTCGCATGCACGGCAGAATCGATGCACACCCCCGAGGAGCCCCCATGTCTCAGCCCGACACCGCCCGCCTGCTCATCGCCTGCGACGATCAGCCCGGCATCGTCGCCGCCGTCGCCGGCGTGCTGGCAGCGCACGGCGCGAACATCATCTCGCTCGACCAGCACTCGACCGACTCCGAGGGTGGTCGGTTCTTCCAGCGCACCGTGATCCACCTGCCCGGGCTCTCCGCCGCCCGCGTCGCTCTCGAGGCCGACCTCGCGCAGGTCGGCGAGCGCTTCGGCATGGAGTGGTCACTGCACGACACCGCACGGCGCAAGCGTGTCGCGATCTTCGTGTCGAAGTACGACCACTGCCTGATGGAGCTCCTGTGGCGCACCCAGCGCGGCCAGCTCGACATCGACATCACCATGGTCGTCTCCAACCACCCCGACCTCGCCGAGTCGGTGCGCTCGTTCGGGGTGCCGTTCGTGCACATCCCCTCGGGCGACAAGGAGACGATGGAGCAGCGTCAGCTCGACCTGCTGCGCGGCAACGTCGACCTCGTGGTGCTCGCGCGGTACATGCAGATCCTCACCGACGGCTTCATCGAGGGGCTCGGCGCACCGGTCATCAACATCCACCACTCGTTCCTGCCCGCCTTCATCGGCGCGAACCCTTACGCCCGTGCGAAGGACCGCGGAGTCAAGCTGATCGGGGCGACCGCGCACTACGCGACGGCCGATCTCGACGAGGGTCCGATCATCGAGCAGGACGTGACCCGCGTCACTCACTCCGAGTCGGCGGCCGACCTGCAGAGCCGCGGCGCCGACGTCGAGCGCCTGGTGCTCGCGCGCGCCGTGCAGTGGCATGCCGAGGACCGTGTGATCGTGCACGGGCGCTCGACCGTGATCCTCTAGCGAACCGGAGCAGGCGTCGCTGCGTCGCTGCGGCGCTGCGTCACACCGAGCCGATCACGTCGACAGCGAGCCCGCGCGAAGCGGTCGCCAGTCGCTTGTCGTTCGTCCAGAGTTCCGTGCACTCGGAGAGCTGAGCGGCGGCGAGATGCACCGCATCGGGCGTCTTGAGCCTGAAGTCGGCGCGCAGCTCAGCGGCCCGGACGAACACGGCCCCATCGAGATCGACGACCTCGATCCGTTCGAACAGCGCCAGGTAGCGATCCCGCACCTCGAGGTTGCGTTCGCGCAGAGGTCCGACGAGACATTCCTGCAGGGCGAGCGGGCTGGATGCCACCGGCGAGTCGACCGCGGTGAGCGCCTTTCTCACCGCGTCTCCGCGTGGCCCGAAGTCCTCGAGAGCATAGATGAGTATGCACGAGTCCAGATAGATCATTCCCAGGAGTCCCGGCTGTCATCGATCTGAGCATCGAGCTCGGACGCTGCACGGCTGAGTCGCTCCGGAAGGGGATTCTCTTCGATCCATTCGACGAGAAGCCGTCCACTTCGCACCAGGTCGACCGGACCGACAGGAACGATTCTGGCCACGGGTGTTCCCCGCTTGGTGATGACGACGTCTGCCCCGGCCTGCGATTCGGCGATCAGCCGGGAGAGGCTGTTCCGGGCCTCCAACACGTTGTGCGTTGACATGAGGCCATTCTAGCCAGGTTCCTAGCCAGGTTCAACGGTCAGGACCCGGCTCAAGGGCCTTCGGGCACTCCCGCGAGCAGCTCGGCGAACGCCTCAGCGGCCGTCGGATAGTCGGTGAGCGGTGCCCCCTGCCCCATCCACAGCGACTGCAGCTCGCCGAGGTTCTGCTGCCCTGCGGCCGTGCGGAACTGCCCGGTGAGCCAGTTCTGCATCGGGAACGGGGCGATCATGCCGCCGGCCTCGATAGCGCGCACCACCCTGTTGCGGGCACCGCGGGCGAGACGTCCGCTCATCGCCCGAGTGAGCACGGTGCCGTCGGCGGCGGTGGATCGGATGGCCGCTCGGTGCACGTCGTTCGCAGCCGATTCCGCCGTCGCCAGGAACGCGGTGCCCACCTGCACGCCCGAGGCACCGAGCGCGAACGCCGCGGCGACACCGCGCCTGTCGGCGATCCCGCCGGCGGCGATCACGGGCACGTCGACGGCGTCGACGACCTGCGGAATGAGAGCGAACGTCCCCACGAGCGATTCCTCGGGCGGTCGCAGGAACGAGACCCGATGCCCTCCGGCCTCCAACCCGGTCGCGACGACGGCATCGACGCCGCCCTCGGCGAGAGCCGTGGCTTCGGCGACGGTCGTGGCTGTGCCGACGACCCGGATGCCGCGGCGGTGCGCCTCATCGACGAGCTCGATCGAGGGCACGCCGAACACAGTGCTGAGCACGGGCGGAGCCGACTCCCAGATGGCGTCGAGCTGCTCATCGAGCGGGGGCAGGTAGCGCTCCGGCCGGCTCGGGACCTCGACGCCCACGGCCTCGTAGAAGGGCTCGAGCGCCTGGGCGAACACGGTGTGCTGCGGGTTGGGTGCGACCTCGTCGCCGGTGGGCAGCCAGATGTTGACCGCGAACGGACGCGACGTCGCCTCGCGCAGAGCGGTGACGGTCGAGCGGATGCGGTCGCCGTCATAGCCGTAGAGGCCGTAGCCGCCGAGCCCTCCGGCTTCGCTGACCGCCGAGGTCAGGGCGACCGAGGACAACCCGCCGAACGGGCCGAGGAAGATCGGATGCTCGACGCCGAGCAGCTCACGCAGGCCAGTCATGCTTCGAGGCTATCGCCGCCCGGACGCCCCAGGGCAGGTGCGAACAGTCGATCCTGCTCCCGGATCCCGGTGTTACGCTCGCTGTGAAGGAGGCGCGCATGAGCGAGTGGTTCGGGCAGATGCTCGCCTTCGTCGCGTCCGCGCTCGGGATCATCGCGGTGCCGGATGCCGCCGCCCTCGGTCTCGCGATCGCGCTGATCGCCCTGACGACGCTCACCATCGTCGTCGCGCTGAGCGTCGCTCCGCCCACGCCGAGCACCGCTCCGCACCCGCTGCGGGCGATCGACGCATCGACGCTGCTCGCCCAGAGCGATCCTGACGCCGCCGGTCACCCGCGCCCTCGTGCGCCGGGAGTCGCCGTTCCCGCGTAGTCCGTCCTCGTACGGGACTGCGCGGCTTTCGCCGACCCTTCCCGACACACGAACGGACACCCATGGACATCTTCGCCTTCCCTCCCCTGACCGCCCTCCTCGATGCCGCCTACGGCGCCCTCGCCGGACTCGCTTCCTTCCTCGAACCCCTCGCGGGCGCATCCTCCGCCGCCCTCGCCGTGGTGCTCGTCACCCTCCTCGTGCGCGCCGTGCTGATCCCCGTGGGGTTCTCGCAGGCCAGGGCGGAGCAGACGAGAGCGCGAATCGCGCCTCGACTGCGCGAGCTGCAGCGACGCCACAAGAAGAACCCCGAGCGGCTGCAGAAGGAGATGCTCGAGCTCTACCGCTCCGAGAACACGTCTCCGTTCGCCGGCATGCTGCCGGTGCTCGCGCAGGCGCCGGTCGTGGGCCTGCTGTACACGCTCTTCATCCGGCCCGAGATCGCCGGGCACCCCAACGACCTGTTGACGCATGACCTGTTCGGCGCTCCACTGGGCACGAGCCTCGTCTCATCCGTGTTCGGCGGCACCGCGTCGCCGTCGACGCTGCTGGTGCTCGGCGTGCTGATCGTCATCATGCTCGTCGTCGCGGACATCACGCGTCGCGTCTTCACACCGGCGCCGGTCGAGGGCGACTCTCCGCTGAACTCGCCGACCATGCTGCGCGTCACGAGCGCGCTGCACTATCTGACGGCGGTGTTCGCGGTGTTCGTGCCGCTCGCCGCGGCGCTCTACCTCACGGTCACGGTCGTGTGGACCCTCGTGCAGCGCACGCTGCTGCGCCGCCGCTACCCTCTGCCGGTATCTGCGACAGTCGCGGCCTGAGGCGCCACCACAGTCAGTCCGGCAGCGGGATCGGCGCCGTGAACGGCCCGGTCTCGTCGTCGGGATCCATCGCGTAGCGATCCGTCCCGTGGCGGTCCGTCCCGTCGCGGTCCGTCCCATCGCGTTCGGACGCGGCATCCGCTCGGCGTCGCTGTCGACGCACTCCGAGGGTGGTGCCGACGCTGGCCGCGACCACGAGGGCGATCGCGAGCATCCGCAGCGGTGTCGCGCTCTGCCCGAGGATCAGCCAACCGGCGAGCGTCGCGAACGCGGGCTCGAGGCTCAGCAGCACGCCGAACACGCGCTGCGGCAGACGGCGCAGTGCGGCGAGCTCGAAGCTGTAGGGAATGACCGACGACAGCACGGCGGTGACCGCGGCGAGGAGCAGCAGCTGCATGTCGCCGGCGACCGTGACGGCCGCGGGAACGCCGACCGGGATCAGCAGCACAGCGGCCACGACGAGCCCCACCGCGAGGCCGCTGCTGCCGGGGATGATCGCGCCCACACGGGCACTCATCCGGATGTACATGGCCCAGAAGCCGGCCGCGATCAGGATGAACACGAGGCCGAGCGGATCCAGCGGCTCGGAGCCGATCAGTCCGTCGACGCCCAGCAGCACCATGCCGAGCAGAGCGACGCCGACCCAGGCGGCATCCGCGAGACGTCGAGCGAGCACGGCGGCGAGCACGAGAGGGCCGAGGAACTCGATCGCGACGGCGGGCCCCAGCGGGATGCGGTCGATCGCGGCGTAGAAGAACCCGTTCATGCCCGCGAGCGACAACCCGAAGAACACGGCGGCGAGCCACTGCGACCGGTTCCAACGGATCGGACGCGGCCGAACGATGACGACCAGGAGCAGAGCGGCGATCGCGACGCGCAACGACGTCACGCCCCACGGCCCGAGCACGGGGAAGAGCTGAGCTGCGACGGCGGCGCCGAACGGCAGCGAGAGGCAGGAGCAGACGACGAGAGCGACGCCCACGAGAGGGCGGGACGACGCGGACTGCTGCACCCACCCAGCCTAGAGGCCGGTCAGGTCGCGAACCCGCAGGTCAGAGGTGCTTGCCTCCTGTGACCGCGAGCACGGCCCCGGAGGTGTACGACGCCTCCGCGGAGGCGAGGTAGACGTACGCACCGGCGAGCTCCGAGGGCTGCCCCGCCCGCCCCAGAGGCGTGTCGGCGCCGAAGGTGTTCAGCCGTTCCGCATCCCATCCGGTCGCAGGGATGAGCGGCGTCCAGATCGGACCGGGAGCGACGGCGTTCACCCGGATGCCGCGCTCCCCCGCCTCTTCGGCCAACGCCTTGACGAAGGCCACCTGCGCGGCCTTCGTCATCGCGTAGTCGATGAGACCCGGCGACGGCTCGAAAGCCTGCACGGAGGCCGTCACGATGATGCTCGCTCCGGCTTCGAGGTGCGGATACGCCGCACGGGCCGAGTAGAGGAGACCGAAGAGGTTCGTCTCGAAGACGCGACGCAGCTTCTCGGTCTTGAGATTCTCGAAGCCGTCGATGTCGTGCTGGTACGCCGCATTCAGAACGAGCACATCGAGCCCACCCAACGCGCTGCGGGTCTGGGACACCACGTCAGTGGCGAAGGACTCGTCACGAAGGTCTCCGGCGAGGGTCACACCCTGCCGTCCCTCGGCGCGGACGAGTTCGATCGTCTCGTCGGCATCGTGCTGCTCTTCGGGCATGTGGACGATCGCGACGTCGGCGCCCTCTCGGGCGAAAGCGATCGCCACGGCTCGTCCGATGCCCGAGTCACCACCCGTGATCAGGGCACGACGGCCCTCGAGGCGGCCGTGGCCGACGTACGATTCCTCACCGTGATCAGGAACGGGACGCGTCTGCTCGGTCAGTCCTGGCTGGTCCTGCCGCTGCGCGGGAAAGCCGTCCTGGCGGTGCTGGTCGCGGGGGTCTGCGATGTTCTCTGCCATCCCTCGAGACTCGCGGCGACCGCCGCGGCTCGGCAGGGGGTTGACAACTCGCGCCTCGTTCAGCGAGGGGAATACGACGGCTGTTCGAGTGTCAGACCAGCGGCCCCGGGGGCGCCTCGTCGGCTCCCGGAGCCGAACCGCTCGCATCCTGCGGCTCGGGCACGAGGTACAGGCCGCTCGGGGCATTGGCTGTGAAGGCCAAGGCCTCGATCCACGCCCGGTTGATCGAGGGCTGCCTGCTGCCGAAGTACTTGAAGACGAGCGAGCTGCCCGGCTGCACCCACACGGTCGTGCGTCCGCCACCGACGCTGGAGTCCTCACGCCAGCTGAAGGGGAAGGGCTCGGCCCTGCGCAGCTTCGCCGTGATGACGAGCTGCAGGTGAGTGAGCGCGCGATCCTCGATCTCGGTCTTCACGCTGCCCTCGTAGATGAACTTGCCCATGCAGCCCTCTCCTCCCGAATTCCAGGTGCATCGCATCGATCATAAGGGGATGGAATGACGCGATCCCACCGGACGGTCGGATCATGACCACGGCTCGTCCCTGGGTGAGCTTGCGGGCGCGGGCACCCGAAGTCAACCCCCTCCGCGTGCTTCATCGAGCCCGCCTATTCTGGTGTCGATTGCGAGGAGGCGGCACCATGAACGCACGACACATCGACGACCGATCCGACGAGGGGTACACCCCCACCACGACCCACGCGGAGTTCGGCGAGGGCAACCCGCGGCTGCGCGTCTCGCGCGACGACCTGCGCTCGGAGTTCGCGCTCGAGGTCGACGTGGTGCGCATCGGCTCCGCCGCCGGCAACGAGCTGCGCCTGGACGAGTCCGATCCCGTCCACGCCACGATCACGCACGACGACCGCGACGAGTACGTCCTCGAGCTGCACGGCGAAGGTGAGATGAACACCAACCCGGACGCGGATGCCACTCACCCCGGCGAGCGCAAGCAGACACTCCGCACGGGTGCGCGCTTCACGGTCGGACCGTGGGAGCTCGTGTTCGCGCGCGATGAGTTCGCCGATCACGGACGTCCGTACGGCGGACGAAAGGGCGGCGAATACTCGGATCAGCCGCTGCAGCCTCCCCGTCCCGACTACGACGACGCGGCGAGCGTCGAGACGGATGCGCCGACGCACGCCGACTCCGCCGAAGAGAAGTGACGGCGGAACAGTCGGCGGTGGATCGCCTGAGCGAGGTCGCCGCGGAGCGCGGACTGCGCGTCTGCGTCGTCGAGTCGCTCACATCAGGACGACTCGCCAGCACGATCGGCGCGGGTGACGATGCGGGCGAGTGGTTCGCCGGCGGCATCGTCGCCTACCTCACCGATGTGAAGGAGAGTCTGCTCGGTCTGACCCCCGGGACGGACCCGTGCTCGGCCGAGTGCGCCGAGCATCTCGCAGAGAGCGCACGGCGCCTCTTCGACGCCGACCTGTGCGTCTCGACCACCGGTGTCGGCGGTCCGGATGCCGAGGGAGGGCATGAGCCCGGAACCGTGTACGTCGGGTGGGCGACGAGCGACGGCGTCGGCCACCGTTTGCTGGCGCTCTCCGGCGACCCTCAGGAGATCCTCGATGGGGCTGTCGACACCGCTACGCGGCTTCTCGCCTTCCACGCCGAGGGGATCCGCCCCGCGGGTCCCCGTCGCGCGGGGTCGGCTGCGGCGTCCGTCGTCTGAGCCCGGCGTCCGTCGTCTGAGCCCGGCCGCGCACGGGCGCTGCGGAGTTCGGCTGTGCCCGATCGCGGAGCAGACCCCGCTCAGCGCCCCGGCACGAGGCCGATCCGCAACGGAGCGCCGGGCGCGGATGCGGCCGTGATCGCCTCGTCGATCGCCGCCAGCTGACGCACCTCGCCGACTGCGTCTGCGAACGGATAGGCGCGCCCTCGACCGGCGAGGAAGGCCACGGCCTCTGCCAGCTCGGCCCCCGTGTAGTTGTGCACCCCGGTGACAGTGACGAGACGCCGCACGATGCTCTCGGCGTCGAAGGGCACGGGGTCTGCGGGGAACACGCTGCCGACGAGCACAACCGTCCCTCCGGTGCCCACGCCGGCGAGCGCTTCGGACACCGCGTGCCCCGATGCTTCGATCACGATGTCGGGATCGCGGTCGAGCTGCCCCGCTCCGAACCGGGCGGCGAGCGCGAGACGGGCGGGCGCGGGATCGAGTACTTCGACGGTCGCGCCGCGCTCCACCGCGATCGCCGCGGCGGAGAGCCCGACGAGGCCGGCACCGTGGATGCGCACGGTGGCTCCATCGAGGTCGTGGTCACGCGCGGCTCTGGCCACGGCGGCCCAGGCGGTGGCGGTCGCGCACGAGGCGGGTGCGAGCACGGATGCCGGCAGCGACTCGGGCACTCGCACGATCGCGGTGCCGGCTCGCACCTGCACGTGGGTGCCGAAGGCGCCGGTGAGGTCTCCGTGCACGCCGATCCGGTCGTGGCCGTACTTGCCGAGGGTGCGGCACTTCTGCGTGAGACCGCTCGAGCAGCGATCGCACGTGCCGCACGAGATCGTCACCGACCAGACGACACGATCCCCGATGCGCAGCGGAGTGCCGTCGACCGCGGTCGCGCCCGCATCGCCCGTCGCGATCACCCGCCCGACGCTCTCGTGACCGAGCACCAGCGGCACGGGAGCCGACCGCCGACCCTGCACGGTGTGCACGTCCGAGCCGCAGATCGTCGACATCTCCACCGCCACGAGCACATCGTGCTCGGCCAAGGCGACGCCGGGCACCGCGATCATCTCGTGGGCGTGCCCCTCGCCGATCCACACCATCGCGGTCGCGGCCGGGCGCAGGGCGACGTCCCGGCGGTGGCCGGGAGGACGGATCAGCAGCGTACCCATGTCGTCGCCCGACTCAGACGGCGGCGACGAGGGGCAGCAGACCGCGCTCGGCGAATGCGCCGTGAAGTCGTGTCACATCGGCGAGAACCGCGTCGGCCCCGGCCTCGGTGAGCGCGCGGAGATCGTGAGCACCGGTGAGCACGCCCGCGACGAACCCCGCCCCGGCACGGCGGCCGGATTCGACGTCGCTGACGGTGTCGCCCGCCACCGCGACGGCTGCGACCGACGAGGTCTGCGTGCGGATCACAGCGGTGAGCACGAGGTCGGGCGCAGGGCGCCCTCGTCCGGCATCGACCGGCGACAGCGCGAGATCGACCAGACCGTTCCATCCGAGACCGTCGATCAGCGCATCCCGCGTCACGGGTGCGAATCCCGTCGTGAGCACGACGGTGAGACCTGCATCCTTCAGACCCTGGATCGCGTCGGCCGCCCCGGGGATCTCGCTGACCCCCTGCTCGGCGACGATCTCGGCATACGCTCCTTCGAACGCGGCCGTGGCGCGCTCCGCAGCGAGGCGATCTCCGCCGGCGAGATGCGTGAACACGTCGATCTTCGACTGCCCCATCGTCGCGCGCACGTGGGCGAGGGCGTCGTCCCACGGCATCCGATCGGCGACTCCGGTGCGCTCGGCTGCGCGCTGGAAGGCGGTCTCCACCACCCCGTCATCGATCACGGTCGTGCCGGCCATGTCGAGGACGACGAGTTCGAGTGCACGCGGTGCGTCGCTCAGAGTGGTCATGGTGTTCCTTCCATTGCGGGTGTCCACCCGAAGGCGGTGGTGAGATTCTCTTCAGCGAGCCCCAGCCCCGTGGTCATTCCGATGCCGGTGGTCGCGGCGAGCACCAGCACCCCCTCATCGCCCCTGTCGATGAGGAAGTCCTTCGACGCCTTGGCGTAGACGCCCTGCCAGCGCTCCAGCACGCGCGGTGCCGGCATGTCGAAGAGCGCTTCCGCCTCGGCGAGGAGCGCGGCGAATGCAGCTTCGGGCTGGAAGGGCGCAGGCGCCGTCGACGTGGCGTGAGAGTCGCCGATGATGAGCGTGCCGTCCGGCAGCTGCGTGTACATCTGGTTGAGGTCCAGGGCCGCGAGATCGGGGCGCTCGGCATGCAGGCGTTCTCGCAGTGCGGCCGTCGCGTCGCCATCCGCGAAGCGCCCGTACCGCACGAGCGACCAGCCCGTGAGCAGTGGCGCCGAGAGCGGATGCCGGAACGTCACCGCAGCGCGCATCATGTCGAGCGCGCATCGGACCACCCCGACGCGCTCGGCGACCTCGGGCAGCAGCTGGTCGATGTCGTGGTTGACTGCGACGACGACGCCACCGGCCGTGATCGCGCCCCTGGTCGTGTCGACGCGTCCTCCCGACACCGCGGTCACCGCGGTGCGGAAGCGGAACTCGACACCCAGGCGCGCGAGGTGGCGGACGATCGCCGAAGCCGCGGCACGAGGGTCGGTCTGCAGATCGGTCTCGATATGGCCTCCGCCCATCAGTCCGTCTGCGCGGAGCGGTGCCAGTCGCAGCAGCTCGTCGGCCTCGAGCATGCGGATGCCGCCATCGACCGCCGCCCGTTCGAGCACCGCGATCTCGTCGGCGTGACGGGCAGCGACCAGGGTGCCGGATTCGCGCAGCCAGAAGCCGGCGTCGCGCGACAGGCGCAGCCACAGGTCACGGGAGGCATCCGCATAGCGGCGCGCCTCCCCCGCCTGCGCCCCGATGCAGAGGTGGCCGAAGTTGCGGATCGTCGCGCCGATCGGAGCATCCGCTCTGTCGAGGACGATGACGCGCAGACCTCGCCGCGCGGCCGCATATGCGGCGCCGAGACCGACGATGCCGGAGCCGACGACCACGACATCCGCAGTGTTCGCCGTGTTCGACGCATCGGTGAGCGCAGCGCCGGTCATCGGAACACCTTGCGCATCCACATCGCGAGCCCTTCGACGATCAGCACCGTCGCGAGGATCATCAGCACGATCGCGGTGACCGTCTCGTAGCGGGATCCCTGGCTGGCGTTGAGCAGGTAGTAGCCGACCCCGCCGCCACCGACGATGCCGAGGATCGTCGCCGCGCGGATGTTCGTGTCGAGCATGTAGAAGCTGTGCCCGATGAGCGCCTGCATGCCCTGCGGCACGGTGGCCGAGGTGTAGGTCTGCAGGCGTGTGGCGCCGACCGCGCGGAGCGCACGCTCCGGCCCTCGATCCACCTCTTCGAATGAGTCGGCGATCAGCTTGCCGAGCAGTCCGATGCCGCCGATCGCGAGGGCGATGACCCCGGCCTGTGCACCGAGTCCGGTGATCACGACGAGCACGATCGCGAGGATGAGCTCGGGAATGCCGCGGATGCCGACGAGCAGGAATCGCGCCACGCCGCGTGCACCCGCACTCGGTGCGACGTTGCTCGCGGCCAGCGACCCGAGGATCAGCGAGGGCAGCAGGGTGAGCACGGTGGCGGCGAGCGCGATCGCGACGGTGTCGCGCATGGCGGTGAGCATCGCCGAGGCGTCGTAGCTGCCGAACGACGGCGGCCAGAACTTGGCGGCGACCTCGGGGAGCTTGGCCCAGAACGTGAAGAAGTCCATCCAGTTGATCTGGCTGACCACGACGCTGCCGATCACGACGAGCACGGCGATCACGACCCCTGCGGTGTTGCGCACGCGCTCGGCAGTCCACGGCCGGCGCACGGCGGTCTGCGGAGAGGCCGCCCACGCGGGGCTCATGCTCGCTGCGTCACCCGCCCGGTCGCCGAGGCGGGGGTGGATGATCCGGTCGATCCATGAGCGGGTGTGCTTCTGCTGTCCGAGCATCGCGCCACGCACCATGCTCGAGACGATCTCCATCACGACGCACAGGATGAAGATGACCAGCGCGATGCCGAGGCCCTTGCCGTAGTTGAGCGCCTTGAACGCATACGACATCTCGAGTCCGAGACCTGCGACGCCGACGTAGCCGAGCACGACGCTGCCGCGCAGGTTGATGTCGTTGCGGTGCAGCACGGTCGCGACCCAGCTCGGGAGCACCTGCGGCAGGATGCCGGAGGCGAACTCCTGCATCTTCGACCCGCCCGCGGCACGGATCGCGAGCCGTGGCCCCTCGTCGATCTGCTCGATCGCATCGGCGAACATCTTCGAGATCATGCCGATCGAGTGGATCCCGATCGCCAGGATGCCGGGCAGAGTACCGAGCGAGAACATGAGCACGAACGCCATGGCGAGCACGACATCGGGAAGCGCGCGGGTGAGCACGCCCACGAATCGTGCTGCGGCACGCCATCCGTTGCCCGGGGTCGTGTTGGATGCGGCGAGGTACGCGATCGGCACCGAGAGCACCGCAGCGAGCAGCGTGCCGACCAGTACGAGTCCTACGGTGAGGGCGATCAGCCAGGCGAGATCGCCCGGCTCCGGGAAGGTGAGCCCGCCGACGCGGGCCATGAAGTTCTCGGCGTTGCCCCAGCTCTGCACCATCGCGGGGATCGAGATGCCGACCTCGTTCACCGCGAGAACGCCGAGCACCAGCAGTGCGAGCAACGTGAGACCGGCGGCGATGCGCTCGGGCGAGACGGGACGTCGGGGAGCGCGGTCGCCGACGCCCGCGGTGGCCGGGGAGGCGCCGGATGCCGAACGCGCGGTCGGTGGACCGGAGAGCAGAGTCACGAGACGCGCGCCTTCTCGGTCAGCGCGGCGTCGATCTCGGCCGCTTCGACGACGACATCCGCCGTGATGTCGGTGAGCTCCGCCCGCACTGCCTGAATCTCGGCGGTCGTCGTCGCAACACGTCCGTAGATCTCCATGACCTCGGACTTCGTCAGGTCGGTGGTGGGCATGTCGAGTACGACCTCGCCGTGCCTCAGACCCACGATGCGGTCGGCCCACGAGATCGCGAGGTCGACCTGGTGCAGACTGCAGACCACTGTGAGGCCCTCGTCGGCGGCGATCTCGCGGATCAGCGCCATGACCTGGTCGCTCGATTCGGGATCGAGTGATGCGACCGGCTCGTCAGCGAGCAGGATGTCGGGCTTCTGCATCAGTGCGCGGGCGATCGCCACGCGCTGCTGCTGGCCGCCCGAGAGGGTGTCGCTGCGCTGGTAGGCGCGATCGAGCAGACCGACCCGGTCGAGGTGACCGAGGGCGCGGAGCTTGGCAGCTTTCGAGTATCCCCACAGACCGAGTCGGGGTCCGCGGACCTCCGACAGCGATCCGGTGAGCACGTTCTCGAGAACGGTGAGCGAAGGCACCAGCTCGAACTGCTGGAAGATGAAGCCCACCCGACTGCGGAGCCGGCGAAGAGCCTTGCCCTTGAGCGCGGGGACGTGGGCGCCCAGCACTTCGATGTCACCGGAGGTCGGCGTCTCGAGGCCGTCGAGGTGCCGCAGCAGCGTCGACTTTCCCGAGCCCGACAGGCCGAGCAGCACGACGATCTCACCGCGCGACACCTGCAGCGACACACCCTTGAGCGCCGTCGTCGAACCGAAGTTCTTGGTCACGTCCGCCAGGCGGATCAGGGCATCGAATGCCGGGTTCATCTCAGTTCTCCTCGTGATTCTCTGAAGTCGGAACGTTGAGCGAGCGAAGCGAGACGAAACGCAGTGAGTCTTCAGCGCGTCTCGTCTCGCTCGCTCCGCTCCCTCGCTCAACGAAAGGGAGCGAAGCGGACGCCGGGCGTCAGCCCTGGCACTGCTCCGCTTCGGTCTCCTTGCAGATGTCGCGGATCAGGTCGTAATACGCGTCGTCGACCGGCTTCGTGGCGTAGAAGACGCTGCGGAACGAGTCGGTGTCTGCGCTGTCGATGCCCGCGGCGATGATGTCGTCGATCGTGATCTCGGAGAGTCCGTCGATGAGCTTCTTCGAAACGTCATCGGGAAGAGTCGAGGAGTAGACGAGCGGGGCACCGGGGACCATCGTCTCGTCGACGACCTTGACGGCATCCGACTTCTCGACCTCCGAGTCCTCCGCGAAGCCGACCTCGCACTCGACGCCCTCCCCGACCTTCTGCACGCTGACGTCGTGCTTGCCCGCGAAGACCGGGGTGATGTCGGTCTTGGGGTCGATGCCGGCTTCGAGCAGGTTGTACGACGGGAAGAGATAGCCCGACGTCGACGACGGGTCGACGAAGCAGACCTTCTTGCCCGCGAAATCCTCGATGCTCGAGATGTCGCTGTCGGCGGGGACGATCGCCTGCGAGTAGTAGCCCGGCTCCTGCCCCTCTTCGGTCACGATCGAAGAGATCGGAGTGAGCTTCGCGCCGTTGTTGGTCGCGGTGACGTAGGTGAAGCCCGAGAACGAGGCGACGTCGACCTTGCCGGCGACGGCGGCCTCGATGAGAGCCGCGTAGTCGGTGGACTCGTGGTACTCGACGGTCTTGCCGGTGAGGTCGGCGATGTAGTCCATCAGCGGCTGGTAGTTCGTCTCGGTGTCGACCGAGTCGGGTACGACGCCGAAGACGAGGGTGTTCTCGTCGACTGCGAAACCGCTGGCGGTGGACGACTCGTCGGCACCGGACGAGCCGGTGGCCTCTGCGGAGCCGGAACAGGCGGCGAGGCCGAGCGCGAGGATCGCGGCGCCGGCGAGTACGGGGAGAGCGCGGAGCTTCATGAGGACCTTTCACGGTGGGAGGGGGTGATCCGTGAGCAACTCTGACAGTCCGAGCGTCGAGATATGTACCTAACTCGGAAGAGTTCAGGCGTCGTTCATCCTTGATTTCCCCGGATGAACACGCACGGAACTGTCGCGAGTCGCATCGGCGTGCCAAGTAGTATGCCTATGTGGCCGAAGCTGTATACACCCAGATCGCCGACGACCTGCGCTCCCAGATCGCCGCGGGCTCTCTGCGCCCCGGCGATGATGTGCCGACCGAGGCGGACCTCGCGGCGCGGTGGCAGACGTCGCGCGGCCCCATCCGCAATGCGCTGGCGGCACTGAAGCGCGAAGGCCTGATCGAGACCAGCCGCGGCCGTCCCGCGCGCGTGGTCGCGCGCAAGGCGAGCCAGGCGGTCGACATGTCGGTGCCTTTCACACGATGGGCACGGGATCTCGGGGTCACCCCGGGGGCACAGACCCAGGAGCTGAGCCTGCGCCGTGCGGGTGATCGCGCAGACATGCTGGGCGTCGCGGCGGACGACATCATCGTCGGCGTCGTGCGGCTTCGCCTGCTCGACGGCCGACCGACGATGCTCGAGCGGCTCTTCTACACCGAGGAGGTCGGGCGCCGACTGCTCGATGTGAACACCGACGAGATCTCGATCACCGAGTACCTCGGCTCTGTCGGGCATCCCATCGTCGGGCTCGAGCACCAGATCGATGCGGTCGCCGCGGACGAGCAGGATGCCGCATTGCTGCGGGTCCCTCAGGGGACGCCGATCCTTCGGCTGAGCCGCATCTCGCGCGACGCGGACGGACGCATCTTCGAGGCTTCGGAGGATCGCTACCTGAGCGAGGTCGTTCGCTTCACGGTCGCGGCGTCCGGGATTTCGACGGACGGTCACTACATGCGTGCAGTGGGCGGCTAGGAGCCCGGGGCAGCCGGCTTCTCATCCGTGGGGGAGAGAAGCCGATCGCGAGCGCGATGGGGATCAGATTCCAAGGACCGCGCTCGCGATCACAGCGCTGGGGATGCGCTATTTCTGGGGTATACCCAATGTAAGCGTCCGGCTACACCATCGAACACGGCCTAATGTCGAGACCTCACTTAGACCTTCGTCTAGTGTTTAGCGATCGAGGCCCGGATTTCCGCGCCTTCTCAGGGCGAGTGCCGGTATATCTCTGGCGCCGGAAGAGCTCGCGAGTGCTCGTTCGTCAGGGCTTCGCGACCGATCGGGCGATCGGTAGACGTGCGGTCACGACCCACCGACCATCGACTTCTCCGGCATTGAACTCGCCGCTCGCGCCGAGCACGCGCTCGGCCATGCGGCCGATTCCGGTGCGGCTGGAGGACAGCTCGCGACGCGGCGTCACCGACAGCGGGCTGCTCACGCTCATCCGCGCCATGTCGTCGTCGACATCGAGTCTGATCTCGATCTCGCCCTGACCGGCGTACTTGAGCACGTTGGTGGCTGATTCGCGCATGATGCGCGCGAAGATGATCTCGGCTGCGCGGGGGATGCGCTCGTCCGCGGGGTCGCCGTCGAGCAGTACAGAGTGCCCGGCGGATTCGAATTCCTGCTTCGCCTCATCGATAGATTCGGCGAGGTCACCGGTCGGCATGCCCTCGGAGCGGGGGCCGTCGTCGGCGAGGTCGATCACGAAGCGGAGATCGGTCATCGCCTTGCGGGCGGCGATCCGGATCGCCTCTTGCGAATCGGTGCTGGTGCGATCGTCATCGAGCATCTGCACGTGCAGCGACACCACGGTGAGGTGGTGCGCGATGCTGTCGTGCAGCTCGCCGGCGATCCAACGTCGCTCGGCGAGTACTGCTTGGCGCTCCTGCTCGGCCTTCTCGGCCAGCTGCACTTCGAGAGTCCGCCCTCGGGCGAACGCGATGCGAAGTGCGAAGCCGACGGCACCGGATACTGCGGCGCCGACGAGGAAGATCGCGATGTTGAAGGCATCCCTCGAGCCGCCCGTGACGACCAGTGCGGATGCGAGAAGGAAGACGCCGGCATAGGACAGGACCAAGGAGGTCCACCCCAGACGCACGATCAAGCCTGCCGCGAAAGCGGCGACCGTGAGCACCTGAGCTTCGATGCCGGGGATGAAAGAGAGTGCGAACACGACGCCGAGGGCGTATGTCGCGATCAGTGCTGACCAGAGATACAGAGCCAGGACCGCTGTGGATGCGATCCCGAGTGCCGCCGTGAGTGGCTCCAACCCCGGAGGGAGGAACAGTCCGACGACGTCGAAGATGAAGATCGTCCCGATGACCACCAGTACGGCGATCCGTTCGATCGTGCTGAGCTTCTCGCCCTTGCCGAGTCGGGTGACGTCTGTGCGATCACCCGCAGAAAGACTTGAAGCCATACTTCAGTATCTCCTTTCCGCCAGTTATATTAACGGTAGAAGCCAAAGAAGAGTCCGACCTGGTTCCAGAAAGACATATAGATTCACCTCCTTTATTGCACTTTTGACTAGCGATGTATTCATCTTCTCGGTGATCTGCACGCCGCACATCTGTCTCTCGTCTAGACCTCGCTAGCCAAAAGTCCAATACATCGCGTCTGAGGTCTCCCCCGGTTAGGCTTCCTGCATGTCGCAAATCCGCGTTGTGATCGTCGATGACGATCCCCTGGTGCGCTCCGCGCTCTCCCACTTCGTCTCGCGAGACCCCGAGATCACGGTGATCGCCGAGGCCGAGTCAGGGCTGGAGGGCATCGAGGTGGTGGAACGCGAGCGTCCTGACGTCGTGATGATGGACGTGCAGATGCCGGAGATGAACGGGATCGAGGCGACTGCCGTCATCAGCGAGCGCTGGCCGGAGATCAAGATCCTGGCCGTGACCACGCTGGATGGCAGCGATACGGTGCTTCCGATGCTCAGTGCTGGCGCGTCCGGCTATCTGCTGAAGGATTCGAGCGCTGCCAGCATCCTCGAGGGCGTGCGCGAGGTGTACAGCGGTGCGAGCTCGCTGTCTCCGCGGATCGCGTCGCTGCTGATCAAGCATGTGCGCGATACCGAACCTGTGGGCAGTGACGGCACGCTCGAGGTGCTCACCGACCGTGAGCAGGAGGTGCTGCAGCGTCTCGCTCAGGGCATGTCGAACGCCGAGATCGCGCGGACGCTCATCGTCTCGGAGGGCACAGTGAAGGCTCACCTCGGTCGCATCATGTCGAAGTGGCACGTGCGCGATCGCGTGCAGATCCTTGTCACCGCAGCGCACGCCGGCCTGGTCGAGTTCCGCTGATCCGATTCGCGGCTCTCAGCCGGTGGGAGCGAGCTTCAGCGATCCGTGGCGTATCTGCGGGAGGCTGAGTCGTGGGGTGCGCCATCGTTGCTCGGGGTCCCACCACCGCGGGCCTCGCACCTGCGGGAGACCCTCGTCCATCCGGATCTCCCACCCGGACGTTCCGAGGGATCGGTGGTGCCACCAGCACAACGGCACCCCGTTGTCCGTATGGGTCGGACCACCCCTCGCATGCTCCGTCACGTGGTGGATCTCGCACCACGACGCCGGGACGTGGCATCCGGGGATCAGGCATTCCTTGTCACGGGCGACGATCGCGCGGCGTTGATGCACGCTGAAGACGCGGTCGGTGGTCGTGATGCCGATGATCCGCCCCTCATCGAACAACACCCGTTGAATCGTGCCGGCGCATCCGATGTGCGCGGCGACGGAGACGGGCAGGTGGGCACCGGAACCGGGAATCGTCGCCCACCCACCATTGCCGGAGTTCGCGCCCGTTCCCGACGCGGCGTTGCCGAACGCAGCGCCGGCGCCGTGACCGATGTGGGCGGCGAGGTCTTTCGCGTCGACCTTCACGACCAGGACCGGTGCCGCTCCACCGAGGGTGGGCATGTCGTTGTGGCGGGCCGCGATCGCGAGCACCATCGCGAGCGCGTCGTGGCGCTTCTGCGACGCGGTGCGGTCATCGAGCACGCACCGCGGATCGGAATTGAACGGATCCGCATCGGCACCGTCAACGCCGGCGTCCGCATCCGCATCCGCATCGATGTCGGCGTCGGCGTCGGCATCGATGTCGGCGTCGGCATCGGCATCGGCATCGGCATCGACATCAACGTCAGAGTCAGTGCCGGCATCGGCACCGTCGCTGGGTGTGAAGTGCACGCCGGGCATGGGCGGGCCATCCCCTTTAGGGTTCAAGATCGCATCGATGATGAGCTGCAACTGCGCCGCGACCTCGGGAGTCAGATACCCGCGGATCGCATGCACGCCATCCTTCAACCGACCGATCGTGATGCCCCGCCGACGCTTCGAGTCCTCATCCTTCGGTCCTTCCCCGTCCGGGTCGAACATCGACGCGAGATCCTCCGCGAGAGCCGTCAGATCCTGCGCTGTCGGCGCCGGACCCGGTGCATCCTCGTCACCCTCGGGATCTGAGTCGGCGTCAGCGTCCGGATCATCCTCGACGCCCATATCGACACCGTGCCCGCGGGCGCACCCGGCCAACGCGACATCCGCTGCCAGGCGTTGATCGACCGTGAGCCGATCCCACACCTTCTCGATCGGACCCGTCGCCGCGAGAAACCCCGCCACACCGACCACCCCATCCAACAACGCCAGACGCAACTCCGACCACCGCGCGGGCATCCGCTCCCCCGCCAGGCTCACCGGCCGCCGCACGAGGTCAACCACCCTGTCGACCCGTGTCGCTCCCCGTACGTCTACCCGCACCGTCCGCTGCAACAACTCGTTCAGACCCCGGCACCCCGCCGAGTGCGGGAAGTCACCCGGATCACCCGTCGCGATGGTCTCCACGATCACCGCCTCGGCCCGGCGGAACACCGCCCCCGCGCCCTGCAACACCATGACCCGATCCGCGTCCGTCAACCCGGCCAACGCATCATCGGACAGCATCGTGTCGAGATCGACGATGACCCGATCCAGAAGCTCCGTGGTGCTGTTCATACCCCTAAGTCAACACGGGACCACCGACATTCAAGACCCGAAACCACCCCGTTTTACCCCAGATCAGAGTCATATTCCGATCTCCCGGAATTGTGCGACGAAGCGGAATCTGCGGAGCGTCGGAACGAGACAAGACAAGGCTGGCGCCACGGTCCCGAGTGGTCGGTGAGACGGTGGATGGGACCCGTCGGCGACACAGTGGACCGGGCCCGTCGGCGACACAGTGGACCGGGCCCGTCGGCGACACAGTGGACCGGACCCGTCGGCGACACCGTGGACCGGACCCGTCGGCGAGACAGTGGATGGGAGCAGAAGTGAGACCGATCGGCAAGCCCGTCGGAGCCAGGATCGACGGGGCTGGAACCGGTGAGCAGGATCAGCCTCGTGCGGTCTCCGCCTTCAGGAACACGTCGACGGCATCCTCGCTCTCGAGCACGAAGCCGTGCCTCTCATACAGCCGGCGCGCCGGACTCCCCTGCAGCACGTTGAGACGGAACAGCCGCCCTGACGCACCCCGCTCCGCCAAGACCTCAGCGAGCACCGCAGAACCCAGCCCGCGGCCCTGCGAGTCCGGGGTGAGGTAGAAGTGCTCGATCCACACGGCGTCGGTCTCATCCCGGACTGCGATGAGCCCGGCATCCTCTCCGTCCACGACGATCACCCTCGTGTTCTCCGGAGCGAACGCGTCGAGGAACCGCTGCCGCACGCGCACAGGGTCGTACCGGCCCAGGCGCTCCAGATCGGGGCGCATCACGATCGCCCGCAGTTCCGCCATCCACGGCGCATCCGACGGACTGCTCGCTCGAAGACTCCACCCGACTGACACAGCATCCATACAATCACCCGATTCGCCTGCTGCGCTCCTCCGCATCCTGGCAAGCGCGATCCGAGTCCCTACAGCGCGAGCAGCACGATCCCGGCGGCGACGACGGCGGATGCGGCGATCCGCCACCCCGGCCTGCTCTCTTTCAGCACGAAGACGCCGAACAGAGAGACCAGCACGACGCTGACCTCGCGCAGCGGGGCGACGAGGGCGACGGGCGCGATCTGGATGGCGGTGAGCACCAGGATGTACGACAGCGGAGAAAGGATGCTGAACGCCACGATGCGCCTCCACTGGGTGCGGCCGAGCGTGCGGACGGCCTTCCACCGGCCGCGGACGCCGACCGAGTAGAACGGGATCTCGAGCAGCATGGTGCCCACCATGAACGCGACGGGTGAGAGGTTCCACGTGCGCACGGCGTTCGCGTCCCAGATCGTGTAGACCGCGATCGCGACGCCGGTGAGAAGGCCGAACAGGAGCCCCGGATCGAGTCTTCTCCGCGAACTGGACGAGCGTCCACGGTCGACGAGCCCGATCGCGACCACTCCGAGGATGATCGCCGCGACTCCGACGAGAGCGAGAGCGGACGGGCGCTCCCCCAGCAGCAGCACGGCGATGATGACCGACAGGAACGGCCCTGTGCCCCTCGCAGTCGCGTAGACGGTCGAGAGGTTGCCCTCGCGGTATCCGCGCTGAAGCACCGCCATGTAGATGACATGGAGCACCGCGGACACCCCGACGCCCCACAGGAAGCCGCGCAGATCGTCAGTGCCGAGCCCGCCGGTGAACGGGATGACCCCGATCCACACGGCCGTGCCTCCGACGGCGCCCCACCACAGGAACGGCATGCCCGCCTTGCTCACCCCGTGGGCGATGACGTTCCACGCCGCATGGGTGATCGCGGCGGCGAAGACGAGGGCGAAGGCGAGAGCGGACATACGAGACCCTTCCGTCCATCGCGAGGCGCGACGAACAGGGTCCTCCGGGCTTTTGTCCTGTCAGATGACGGCGCCCCTGCGGAGGGGCACCGTGGCGCCGCTCGGACCAGACGGGACGAACCCCGGAACCCTAGGCGCTATCGGCACCCACGGTACCCGGCGATGGTGACCGGCAGGTGAACAGCGGGCGAGCACCCGCGCATCGCACGAGCACCCGCATCGCGCGAGCCCGCATCGGATGCCGGATGAGCAGCGAAGCGCCCGACACGGGATCCGTGCCGGGCGCCTGGCATCCTCTCTCAGCCCACCAGACCCGCGGTCTCCCGACGACGCACGCGCGAGATCAGCAGCACGAGCGCACCGACCGCCAGCAGTGCGAGCGCCCACCCCAGGCCGGTGATGACGCCACCGGTCGTCGCCAGGACGTCGAGATCGACCGTCGCCGTCGCGGCTGCCGTGACGACCACAGTGCCCGAGGCACCGCTCACCGTGGCGACGTTCACGACCCGGCCGTTCGCCACGTCGGCCGTCGTCAGCGTGTAGCCGATCGGGCCGCAGGCCGCGGTGTCACCGGGCGCGAGGTCGGGCACGTCGCACGCGAGCATGCCTCCGAGCTTCGGATCGTCGATCGCGATCGACGTCAGCGTGCGCGCCCCGGTGTTGGTCACGGTGAAGCGGAACTGCACCGTGTCGCCGGCATCGACCTTGCCGTTGCCGTTGGCGTCAGCGTACTCGCCACCGGTCTTCGCAAGCGCGATCGCCGGCTGCGCCTCGAGAGGCGTGACCACCGTGTCCTCATCGGTCGGCGGCTCCTCGGTGACGCCGGTGCCCGTTCCCGTGCCCGTCGCCGTGGCCGTGTTGATGATCTGACCTGCGTCGATCTCGGCTTGGGTCAGCACCGCGGCAGGTCCGTCGCACAGCGCCGACGCACCAGGGGCGAGGTCGGTCGTGTCGCAGACGACCGCGCCACTCAGTCGCGGATCCGACACCGAGACGCGAGTCAACGTCGTCGTACCCGTGTTGGTGACGGTGAACGTGTAGGCGATCGTGTCGCCTGCATCCGTCCGTCCGTTGCCGTTCACATCGAGCACGGCAGCCGCCGACTTCAGCAGCGTGAGCGCATCGGTGCCGACCACGACCACGTCCGCGTCATCCGTGCCCTCGGCGCTGCCGGCGACCGACTGAGCGGTCACCGTCGCAGTGTTGCGCACGATGCCGGCGTCGACGTCGTCCTGCGTGAGCACGTACTCGACGGGTCCGCAGTCGACGTCGTCGGTCGGCACGAGTGCGAGACCGTCGAGCGCGGCGCAGTCCACGACGCCGCCGAGCAGCGGGTCGTCGAGCACGATGTCGGTCAGGACGGTCGTGCCGGTGTTGCTGATCCGGAACGAGTAGGCGACCGTGTCGCCGGCCCCGATCATCCCGTCGTCGTTCGCGTCGACCGGCTCGCCCGGAGTCTTCGTCAGCGAGATACCAGGCGTGCCGGCGAACAGCACCTCGGCGGAGGCCTCGTCGCTCACGGCACCCAGTGGTCCGGTGCCGGTCGCGGTGGCCGTGTTCGGACGGCTGCCGTTCTCGATGTCCGCCTGCGTGAGCGTGTACGTGAACGGCCCGCAGTCGCTGGAGGCGCCGACGCCGAGCTCATCGATCGTGCACAGCACTCCGGCACCGAGCAGCGGGTCGGTGATCTCGACGTCGCTGAGGGTCGTGTTGCCCGTGTTGCTCGTCGTGAACGTGTACTCGACGGTGTCACCTGCGCCGATGAACCCGTCGCCGGTCGCGTCCTGCACCAGGCCGACGTTCTTCTGCAGGTCGATGCCGGCGGTCTGATCGATGTCGGCGGAGGCGGATGCCGTGTCAGACACCGTTCCGACCGGGGCGTCGGCCGTGACCGATGCCGTGTTGCGCACGATCCCCGCGTCGATGTCGTCCTGAGTCAGCGTGTACTCGACCGGCGCGCAGGTCATGGATGCCCCCGGAGCCAGCGAGGCCCCCGTGAGAGCTGCGCACACGACCGGTCCGCCCAGCATCGGGTCGGTGATCTGGGCGTTCGTCAGGGTCGTGGTGCCGGTGTTCGTGACGGTGAACGTGTAGGCGATGGTGTCGCCGGACGTCACCTGCGCACCACCGTCGACGTCGATCACCGTGCTCGGCGACTTGGTCAGCACGATGCTGTTCACGGCGGGAACCGTCACGTCGGCCTCCGCGCCGTCGGTCGCCGTGCCCAGAGCGGACTGGGCGGTGACGGATGCCTCGTTGTGCACCGTGCCCTCATCGATGTCCTGCTGCGTGAGCGCATAGACCACCGGCGCACAGGTCACCGAGGCACCGGGTGCGAGGGGTGCGCCGAATGCCGCGCAGGCCACCGCTCCCCCGAGCAGCGGGTCGGTGATCGCTGCACTCGTGAGTGTGACGGTGCCGGTGTTGCGCACCGTGAACGTGTAGGCGACGGTGTCGCCGACGTCGGTGCGTCCGTTGCCGTTCGCGTCGACAGGGGCACCTGCCGTCTTCACGAGCTCGACCTGCGGGGTGCCCGACACGGGGACCTCGACCGTCGAGGTGTTGTCAGACGGATCGGGGTCCGGCGTCGTCGACGTCACGGTCGCCGTGTTCGACAGGGTGGGCGTCGCGATCGCCGGGTCGACCGTGCCGCTGACCGTCGCGGTGAAGGTCGCGCCGACGGCGAGCGTGCCGACCGCGCAGTCGAGCTGCGCTGCGGTGATCGTGCAGCCGGCAGTCGGCGTCGTCGGGGTGCGCAGCCCTGCCGGGAGGGCATCCGAGATCGCGACCGCGGATGCCGGGCTCGGACCGTTGTTGGTCACGACGATCGTGTACGTGATCGGTCCGTTCACCGGAGCAGGGCTCGCCGAGCTCGTCTTGACGACCGACAGGTCGGCCGACGGCGTCACGACGACGGTCGAGGTGCCGGTGTTGTCGGAGGGATCCGGATCGGGAGTCGGCGACGTCGCCGTGGCGTTGTTGGTCAGCGTGCCGACCGCGGTCGCGGTCGCGGTGACGGTCAGCGTCGCCGATTCGCCGGGGAGCAGGGTGCCGACGGTCCACTGGTGATCGGCGGGCGACCAGGCACCCGCGGTCGGAGTGGCAGCCGTGACCTCGAGTCCGGCCGGCGCGACCTCGGTCACGACGACGCCTGCCGCGGCGGACGGCCCGTCGTTGCGCACCGTGATCACGAAGCTCGCCACGCCGCCCAGGGGGATGCTCGGAGTCGACGTCGTCTTCACGACGCTGACATCCGCGCTCGGGGTGAGCGCCACATCGACGCTGGAGGTGTTGTTGGGCGTGACCGGGTCGGGTGTCGGCGAGGTGGTCGTCGCCGTGTTGCGGATCGTGCCGGAGGCCGTCGCCGCCCACGTGCCGACGATGTTCACCGAGGCCGTCGCACCGGGCGCGAGGTCGCCCACGGCGCAGTTCACCGTGCCGCCGCCGATGGTGCAGCCCGGATTGATCGACTCGACGGTGAAACCTGCAGGGAGCGTGTCGGTGATCGTCACCGCACGCGCGACGGACGGGCCGTTGTTCGCGACCTCGATCGAGTACGTGAAACCGCTGCCCGGCGTGCCTGTGGCCGGCGCGGTCTTCGCGATGCTGAGGTCGGCGCTCTGCACGATCTCGACCACTGCCGAGGCGGAGTTGTCCGTCGTGTCGACGTCTTCTGCCGGCGATGCGACAGAGGCGGTGTTGATGGTGGTGCCCGCCGGGGCGTCGGCCGCGACCACGGTCGACACGACGACGGTGGCGGTGGCCTCATCGGCGAGGTCCGCCCAGGTGCAGCGAACCGTGACGTCGGTGAACGAGCAGTCGGCCCCGGCCGGCGTAGTGACGCCGGTCACGGTGAAGCCGGTAGGCACGGTGTCGTCGAGCACCGCGTTGACGGCATCCGAGTCGCCCTTGTTGGTCACAGTGATCGTGAAGTCGACGGCACCTCCGGCCGCGACCTGCGGCACCGACGGTGTCTTCGTCACCGCGAGATCGGCGACGATGTCAGGCTGGAAGCTGGTGGAGTCGACGTTGTTCGTCGGGTCGGAGTCGGGGGTGCTGCTCGTGACGCTCGCCGAGTTCTGCACGACGGCTGCAGCAGGGCTGATCGAGACGACGATCGTCGTGTTCACTGTGGCGCCCGGCGCGAGTGTGCCGATACTGCACTCGACGACGCCGAGATCGACGGCGCACTCGCCCTGATCGGACACGACGCTCACGAAGGTGGTCTCGGGGTCGAGCGGATCCGTGAGCCGCACATTCCGAGCCTCGGACGGGCCGTCGTTGCGGGTGATGAGCGTGTAGGTGACGTTCTGCCCTGCGACGGGATCGGCCGGTGCGAACGACTTGGTCACCGACACATCGCTGAGCGCAGTCAGGGTGCCGGACGCGGTCGCGGTGTTGTTGGCGAGATTGACGTCGAAGCGCGATCCCGAGACCGACGCGGTGTTCGTGAGTGCGGCACCGGGTTCGAACGAGGGCGAGACCGTTCCGGTCACGGTGATCGTCGCGCTGGCCCCGACCGCGAGGTCGGGAAGGGCACACGTGATCGTGCCGCCGACCGTGCAGGATCCGCCGCTCGGCGTGGCCTGCACCGCGGTGAAGCCGGCAGGCACGGCATCTGTCACGGTGACCCCCGTGCCGGTCTGGGGTCCGTTGTTCGTGACCCCGATCGTGAAGGTCGCAGGCCGGCCCGCGACCAGCGGACTCGTGGCGAGCGTCTTGGTGATCGCGAGATCCGCCGCCTGGTTCACCGGCGTCAGGGCCTCCTGCGTGGTCGACGTGCGGTCGATGTTGGTGACCGGCTCGCGGAACGCGACCCGCGCCTCGTTGACGATGGTCGTGCCCGCGGCCTCGGTTCTCACCTTGGCGTCGAACGTGTACGACGTGACTGCGTCGACGCCGACCGATCCACCGGCCGTGGCGGTGCCGCCGTCGCCGAGGCGCACCCTCAGCGTGCGCGTCCCGCTCGCGTACTCGCCACGATCGTCGCCCGTGGCGTCGGTCAGGGCGCCTGCGCCGGCACCGCTCACGATGCGGATGGAGCCGGGCACGAAGTCGATTCCGGCGGGGAGGACGTCGGTCGAGACCGACTGGAGCGCGGGGTTTCCGCCGTCATTGCGAGTGGTGACGGTGTAGCGCAGCGTGTCACCGATCTCGGCCGAGCTGCCGCCCCGGGTGAGGTTGGCGACCGACTTGGTCGAGATGAGGCAGGGCCCGGTGCCGAAGGAGATGTCGTCAAGGAAGTTTCCCTGTGTGGAACCGCCGGCCGCACTCACCGCCTCGAACCCGAAGCGCGTCGTGGTCTGACCTGCGGGAACAGTGTAGGTACCTGCGTGGCTGCCCCACGCGGCGGTTCCGTCAGTCAGGTTGGGGCCGCTCTGAACGAGAGCTCCCGACGGTGAGCCGATCAGGACACGCATGGTGTCGGTACCGCTGCGACCTCGGTGCTTGAGCGACCAGTAGAGGGTCTGACCGGGCGTCGTCGCCACGTCCTGAAAGAGCCGGCTCGCGCTGTTCGCATTCAGTTCGGCGAATTGCCGCCCGGCAGTCGCCGGAACACCCTGGAATCCACTGCTCCAGATCTCGATCTGACTCTGACTGTCGTTGGTCCCCCACCCCGGCACCTGCGCCTCGGGAACGAGTCGGTACGTCGCGTTGCCGATCGCGGGTGCCTCGAAACCGCCGTTCGTCAGCGACACGGAGTCCGCGCACTGCGTCGGGTTCTGCGCCGCCGACGCCGATGTCGGCGCCACGGTGTCTGTGACCACCGTGAGTCCGACCGCGATCAGAAGTGCTGCCGTCGCCCCCGCCAGGGCGCGCCGAATGGATGAGTGAGCGTGTGATGACACAGCTGAACCCTGCTTTTCTCCCCCGAGGTCTCCCCGCATCGTTCGGAACGACACACCTCGCGCTCCGACCCTATCCGCGGGGGTCGCTTCGATTCGGTCGCGTATCGGGCGCCGATATCGAATCGATACCGGTATTCCGGTCATATTGGATGGGAGGGGGTGGCCCCGGCGACCGGACGGCCGGGATCTGCGGCCGACCGAGCCGATTACGATCGAAGGACCCCCTTCAGGAAGGCCGCTCATGCCCGTCACCCCGGATGCACTCGCCCACGCCGAGGACCTCGCCGACTTCGTCGCCGCCTCTCCCTCGAGCTACCACGCCGCCGCCGAGGTGGCCAGGCGCCTGGAGGATGCCGGATTCGCACCCCTCGCCGAGGAGGACGCGTGGGACGTCACGCCCGGGGGCCGCTACCTCGTCGTCCGCGACGGTGCCACCATCGCGTGGACGATTCCGGCGGATGCGACGGCCGTCACCCCCGCGCACGTGCTCGGCGCGCACACGGACTCCCCCGGATTCAAGCTCAAGCCGCAGCCGACCACCGGGTCGAAGGGCTGGCTGCAGGCCGCCGTCGAGGTCTACGGCGGCCCGCTGCTGAACTCCTGGCTCGACCGCGAGCTGCGCCTCGCCGGACGCCTCGCCCTCGCCGACGGCCGCGTCGTGCTGGCCGACACCGGTGCGCTCCTGCGCCTTCCGCAGCTCGCCGTGCACCTCGACCGCGAGGCGAACAGCGGTCTGGCGCTCGACAAGCAGTTCCAGACGCAGCCCGTCTGGGGCCTCGGCGACCCGACCCAGGAGGACATCCTGGCGGAGCTCGCGGACTCGGCCGGCGTCGCGGCATCCGACATCCGCGGCTACGACGTCGTGATCGCCGATACCGCTCGCGGCGCGGTGTTCGGCAAGGACGACGCCTTCTTCGCCTCCGGTCGGCTCGACGACCTCGCCTCCGTACACGCGGGGGTCGTGGCGCTCGAGGCTCTCGGCACCCCCTCGACCGGCCCCATCGCCATCCTCGCCGCCTTCGACCACGAAGAACTGGGTTCCAACTCGCGCTCCGGTGCGGCAGGGCCGTTCCTCGAAGACATCCTCGGACGTGTGTATGACGCGCTCGGCGCCGACGCCTCCGAACGTCGCCGCGCCTTCTCGGCGTCGTGGTGCCTGTCCAGCGACGTGGGCCACTCGGTGCACCCCAACTACGTGCACAAGCACGATCCCGTCGTACAGCCCGTGCTCGGCTCAGGGCCGATCCTCAAGCTCAACGCCAACCAGCGGTACGCGACGGATGCCGTCGGCTCCGCCGCGTGGCGCGACTGGTGCGACGCGGCCGACGTCGTCACGCAGGAGTTCGTCTCGAACAACAACGTGCGCTGCGGCTCGACGATCGGCCCGATCACGGCGACACGCCTCGGCATCCGCACGGTCGACGTCGGCATCCCGATCCTGTCGATGCATTCGGCGCGCGAGCTCGCCGGAGTCTCGGACCTGCACGACCTCGCCCGCGTCGCGGGAGCATTCTTCGCCGGCTGAGCCCTGCAGGGCATCCGCAGTGCCAGGATGATGGCATGACGGACATCAAGCCTGCTCTCATCGAGCGCGCGGGCATCGAGATCATCCCTGAATCCGAGCGCACGGCGAAGCCGAGCGACCTGTTCTGGCCGTGGTTCGCGGCCAACGTGTCGGTGTTCGGCATGTCGTACGGATCGTTCGTGCTCGGCTTCGGGATCTCGTTCTGGCAGGCGACCGTCGTGTCGATCATCGGCATCGTCGTGTCGTTCCTGCTGTGCGGCCTGATCGCGATCGCGGGCAAGCGCGGTTCCGCGCCGACCATGGTGCTCTCCCGTGCCGCCTTCGGCGTGCAGGGTCAGAAGGTGCCGGGCATCGTCTCGTGGCTGACGTCCATCGGCTGGGAGACGTTCCTCGCGATCATGGCCGTTCTCGCCACGGCCACCGTCATCACCCAGCTCGGCGGCGACGGCGACAGCATCGCGCTGAAGATCACCGCGACCGTCATCGTCGCGGCCCTCATCGTCGCGGCCTCGGTGCTCGGATATCACACGATCATGAAGCTGCAGTCGGTGCTCACCTGGGTCACCGGCGCCGTGACGATCCTCTACATCATCCTCGCCGCCCCGAGCATCGACATCGCCGCCGTCATGGCCCGGCCCGACGGCGGCATCGGACAGGTCATCGGCGCGCTCGTCATGGTGATGACCGGGTTCGGCCTCGGCTGGATCAACATCGCCGCCGACTGGTCGCGCTACCAGAAGCGCACGGCATCCGACAGGGCGATCGTCGCGTGGAACACGATCGGCGGCTCCGTCGCCCCGGTGATCCTCGTGGTGTTCGGGCTGCTGCTCGCCGGTTCCGACGACGAGCTCAGCGCGGCCATCGCCGCCGACCCGATCGGCGCGCTCGCGACGATCCTGCCCATCTGGGTCCTCGTGCCGTTCCTGCTCACCGCCGTGCTCGCGCTCGTCTCCGGCGCCGTGCTCGGCATCTATTCGTCGGGCCTCACCCTGCTGAGCCTCGGTATCCGTATCCCCCGCCCGTCCGCCGCGGCGATCGACGGTGTGATCCTGACCATCGGCACGATCTATGTCGTGTTCTTCGCCACCGACTTCCTCGGCCCGTTCCAGAGCTTCCTGATCACGCTGGGCGTGCCACTCGCGTCATGGGCCGGCATCCTGATCGCCGACATCCTGCGTCGCAGGAAGGACTATGACGACGAGGCCCTGTTCGACAGTCGGGGTCGCTACGGAGCCTGGGACTGGACTTCGATCGGCACCATGGTGGCAGCCAGCGTGATCGGCTGGGGCTTCGTGCTCAACGGCTTCGCCGACGCCGCCCCCTGGAACAACTGGCAGGGGTACCTGCTCGGCCTCGTCGGCGGAGTCGACGGCGACTGGGCGTATGCGAACCTCGGGGTCTTCTTCGCGCTGGTGCTGTCGTTCGTCGTGACCTGGTTCGCCCGCGCCGGCACGATCCGTCGCCAGGAGCAGACCGCGTGACCATCTGCACAACCGAGTCGGGTGAGGGGCCCTGGCTGGTCGTGATCGACCCCCAGGTGATCTTCGCGTCGCCCGACTCGGCGTGGGGATCGCCGTTCTTCTCCGACGTGATCCCCCGCATCCGCGAGCTCGCCGCGTCTTTCGGCGATCGGGTGATCGTGACCCGGTGGATGCCGACCGCTGACCGCTCGACCTCGTGGGGCGACTACTTCGCCGCCTGGCCGTTCGCGGATCAGCCCGCTGACGATCCTCTGTTCGATCTCGTTCCCGACGCGGTCGGTCTGTCGCCGCATCCGACGCTCGATCTGCCGACGTTCGGCAAGTGGGGCAGCGACATCGAGGCGATCGTCGGTCGTGGCGCCCACGTCGTGCTGGCCGGCGTCTCGACGGACTGCTGCGTCATCTCGACGGCGCTGGCCGCAGCGGATGCCGGAGCGCACGTCACGATCGTCGCCGACGCGTGCGCCGGTTCGACGGCATCGAATCACGACGCCGCGATGCAGGTCATGGGGCTCTACCCACCGCAGCTGGCCGTCAGCGACACGACTACGGTGCTGGCGGCACGCTGACCGAGCCGACCTAGACCGCGCGCACGGCCGCGGCGATGTCGGCGGGCGACCCGTTCCACGGCGCTCCGTGCCCCGGCAGCACCCACGACGCCGAGACACCTGCCAGCCTGTCGAGGGAGGCGAGCGCCCGTTCGGGCTCATCCGTGAACGGTGCGGGTTGAGCACCGACCCGCCCCGTCAGCACGTGGCGGGTGGTCAGCGCATCGCCGACGAAGACCGCGTCCGCCCCGGGAACGTGCACGGCGATGCTCCCGGGCGAATGCCCCGGCATCCCAATGAGGACGGGCGATCCGGGCAGAGCGAGGATCTGCCCGTCCTCGACCTCCACGACCTCCGAGACGTGACGGGTGCGCAGCGCGTTCTTGCGCACCCCGTACGCGAGGAAGCCCAGCATCGGACCGATCCGGGCGGGCCCCATCGGAGTCTTCGGCTTCTCCCCCGTGCGCACCCGGTGCGCGTCGGCTGCGTGGATGAAGACCGGCACCCCCGCTTCGCTGCGCAGCCGCTCGGCGAACCCGATATGGTCGCTGTCGCCGTGCGTGAGGACGAGCCCTCGGATGTCGGACAGCGGGCGGCCGAGCTCTGCCAGCGTCCGCCGCAGGTCGTTCCAGTGGCCCGGCAGACCGGCGTCGACGAGCGTGATCCCCTCGGGCAGGTCGATCAGGTACGACGCGACGATGTCGTTGCCGAGCCGATACAGGTGCGGTGCGAGCTTCATGACCGTTCCTTCCGAAGGACGATTGACGATGGCTACTTTACGTAGCTATCATGGCTAGTGTCAATAGCTATCAAGGAGATCAGGATGCCGACGCCCGAACGAACCTCACTCGTCGCCATCGTCGCCGCCGGCCGCGAAATCCTCGAATCCAGAGGCCCCGCGGGCCTCACGATGCAGGCGGTCGCAGAGCGCGTGGGCGTGCGGGCACCGTCGCTCTACAAGCGGATTCGAGATCGTGACGCGCTGATGTCCGCGGTCGCTGAGGCATCTGCCGACGAGCTCACGAGCCGCCTGGAGAATGCCGGCGACGAACTCGCCACGCTCGCCGCCGTCTACCGCGGCTTCGCTCACGAGCATCCGGAGTCGTTCCGTCTGCTCTTCACCACTGCTGCCCCCGAAGAGTCGCTGCATCGCACCTCCGCACCGGTTCTGCGCGCCTGCACCCACCTCGTCGGCCCCGAGCACGCACTGGACGCCGCCCGACTGTTCACCGCCTGGGCGACCGGATTCCTGCAGATGGAGCTCGCGGGCGCCTTCCGTCTGGGCGGAGACGTGGACAGCGCGTTCGACTACGCGCTGGACCGCATCATCGTCGGGCTGACCACCGCCTGATCGCCGCCCTCACCAGGCGGTCCACGCCTTCCACAGCTCGGCGTACGGACCAGCCGTCGCGACGAGATCGTCGTGGGTTCCGGACTGCACGACCCGCCCGTCGCTCATCACGAGGATCCTGTCAGCGGTCATGGCCTGACTCAGCCGGTGCGCGATCACGATGCCTGTGCGGTCGCCGATAGCACCCGACGACGCCTCGTCGAGCACCTCCGAGTCCGCGGAGCCGGCCTCGGCCGTCGCCTCATCGAGGATCACGACGGATGCCGCCGACAGCGCCACCCGCACGAGGGCGAGGTGCTGCGACTGCCCTGGAGTGAGCGGATGCCCTGCCTCGCCGATCTCGGTGTCGAGGCCCTCGGGCAGCCGCAGGATCCATTCCGCGCCGAGCTGCGTGATCACGGCCCGCATCCGCTCGTCGTCGGCATCGCTGAACAGCGCGAGGTCGCCTCGGACGGTGCCTGCGAAGACGTGCGGCTCCTGGCTGAGCATCACGACGGCATCGCGCAGGTCATGCGGATGCCAGTGCTCTATACCGATCCCGTCGTGGCGCACGGCCCCCTCGCCCACCGGGAGCGCGCCGGCGAGCACGCGGGCGAGCGTCGTCTTGCCCGCGCCGCTCGCACCCACGATCGCGATCCTCTCGCCGGCGGCGGCCGACAACGACACCGCGTCGAGGTCCCGCTGGTCGGGGCGGTGCGCGAAGCCGAGCCTGTCGACCTCGATCGCTCCTCGGCGCGCCACTGCGGCCTCGGACTCCGACGCGCCCACCTCGCGCGGACCCGGTGACGGCATGCCGATGACGCCGAAGAGGCGCGCGAGGCTGGCTCCGGCATCCTGCAGCTCGTCGATGCGGAAGAGCAGAGCGCCCATCGGCCCGAACAGCCCGAGGAAGTACAGCGACGCCGCGGTCGCCGCGCCCAGCTCGACCTGCCCGCCGGTCACCAGCAGATACCCGACCACGAGCACGGCCGAGAGTCCCACCAGCTCGGCGCCGTTCAGGAACACGTTGAAGTCGTTGCGCACCCTGGTGGCTCGCACTTCGAGCGCGATGGCCTGCTCACTCGCCTCGCCGATGCGCTCGAGGTGTCGCTCCTCGGTGCGCAGAGCGCGGACGGTGTCGACTCCCCGCACGGCCTCGATCGTGCGCTGGCTGCGCTCGGCCACGACGACGCGGTGCTCGCGGTAGACCGGCGCCGAGCGGCGCAGGAACCGACGGAGCGAGAAGTACTGGATGGGAGCTGCGACGAGCGCGGCGAGCGCGAAGCGCCAGTCCATCAGTCCCATGCCGAGCAGGCTCAGCACGATGCTGAACAGCGCCGAGAGGAACGCGGGGAGCGCCTCTTCGACGACCTGTCCGACCGCTCGCACGTCGCCCGAGAGCCGTGCGACCAGGTCGCCGGTGCCCGCTGCCTCGATGCGCGCCGTCGGCTGGGCGAGCGCCGTGCGGAATGCCGCCTCGCGAACCTCGCGGATCGTGCCCTGTCCGAGTCGCGCGAGCAGCACACGGCCCGCCCAGGTCAATCCGGCTCCGGCTGCGATCGACGCGGTCAACGCCAGCCCGAACGGCAGCATCGATGCGCCTCCGACCACGATGTCGTCGACCATCAGGCCGATGATCCACGGCGCGACGAGCGCGGCGCCGACTCCCGCGCACAGGGTCAGAACGGCGAACACGGCGAGCGCGCGTCGATGGCCGAGTGCGGCGAGCAGACCGCGGGCCGTGTCTCGACGCGTCGCGATGGGCAGCTTCGAGTCACTCATGCGCCCACTCCCCTCAGGTCGTGCACGCGGTGACAGCTCGACAGCAGTGAGGCCCGATCGGTGAGCAGCACGATCGTGCGCCCCTCGGACGCGAGCCCCGCGGCCACCTGGGCCTCGGTGATCGGGTCGATCGCGGTGGTCGGCTCGTGCAGCACCAGCAGCCGCTGCGGCTGATGCAAGGCGCGTGCGAGCAGCAGGCGCTGGCGCTGACCGCCCGAGAGCCGCAGCCCGCGCTCGCCCACCTTCTCGTCGAGCCCGTCGGGCAATCGGTGCACGACCTCGTCGAAGGCTGCGGCTTCGAGGTGCGCGTGATCGATCCGCTCCGAGATGTTCTCAGCCGCGGTTCCGGTGAACACGGCCGCATCGTGCGGAGGGGCGAAGACCTCGACACGCAGGCCGTCGTGACCGAGGCGGGTCGCATCGATGTCGCCGATGACGAGCTCGCCCGCCGCGGGCGTTCGGAGCCCACCGAACAGACGAGCGAGATCCACGATCCGATCGGGGTCGGCACGGATGCCGGTCACCTGGCCGCGCGCGATGTCGATCGTCGTTCCCTCGACCGACAAGCGGGCCACGATGGCGGAATCGCCGCGGGTCGGTGTGCCCGCCGCCGCCTGCTCACTGATCGTCTCGGAAGCCGGCGTCGCGACAGCATCCGTCACGGCGCCCGCCTCCGTCGAGAACTCCGCGATGCGGGTCGCCGAACCGTGCTTCGAAGCGATCTGCGCGGGCAGGTAGCCGAGCGACTGCAGGGGGCCGCGGATGGTCTGCGCCAGGCCCATAGCGGTGACGAAGCCGCCGATCGTGATGATGCCGTCGAGCGCCAGCCAGCCGCCGAGCACAGCGATGCCGGTGAAGGCGAGACCGCTGATGAGCAGATTCAGGGCCGTGAGGCCCGCCGCGGCCTTCTCGGCGCGATACGCGGCCTCGGCGGCGACAGCGCTCTCGGCGACGTACCGATCGGCCGCCCGCGACGCGCCACCGAGGGCACCGAGAACGCGCAGACCGGTGGCGAAGTCGGTGCTGACCGCATCCAGTCGTGCGGCCTGCTTCTGCGCCTCGTAGCCTCGGCGTCGCAGCCCGTCGCTCACGAGATGCACGAGCAGGGCCTGCACGAGCGTGCCGATCACGACGGCGACGGCGAGCGGCCAGGCGATCACGAGCAGGGTGATGCAGGCGACGAGCACGGCGGTCGCGGCGGCGGCCTGCTCGGCGATGACCCAGAAGAAGCCCGCCGTCTCCCCTGCGTCCGAGGAGGAGATCGTGAGCACCTCGCCGGCGGGTCGACGGGTGCGTCGGCGCAGCGCGAGACCGAGGATGCCCTGACGCAGCACATGCTCACCCTGCGCATAGACCTTGGTGCCGGCCCGATCTCCGAGCTGCCACGAGACGATGAGCACCGCGAACACGACGACGAGGAACGCGAGCGCCCACCCGAAGGCCCCCGGGTCGCCCGGCGCGATCGCGCGGTCGATCACGACGCCGACAGCCACGGGGACCATGACCTCGGCGAGCTGATGCCCGCAGAATCCGGCGATCGAGGCGGCGGCGCGTGCCCGACGGCCTCGACCCCAGACGCCCTCGCGGAAGACCCTTCCGACGGTCGCGGTCACCGGACCGTCGCCGTTCTCCGGTGACCGGCGCCCGTATGGGGCACGCGGAACCGGGGGCACGCTGAGACGGAACGCGCAGGGGCGGGGCGCGCAGAGACGCGGCGCGCAGCGGCGAAGGGGGACATCAGGGACTCCAGAGACGATCGAGGGGCCACGTGCGATCGCCGTGAGCACCCTGATTCAACATAAGCGAACGCGATGTCGCGCAGCGGACGGGCTGTGCCGGGCCTACGCCGAATCCGACCGGAATACTGCCAAGATGAGGCGCGGAGAGGGGTTTCCGTGACCACCAGTGCGCCCGAAGTCGAGTCCGTCCACCCGAAGAGGGCCCGTCGGCCGTGGCACCGGACGAAAGTCGCTCTCGCGCTGATCGTCGCCGTCACCGCGGTGATCGCCATCATCGGCGCGCTCACGCCCTGGCCGTCCGCCATGCTGATCCGCGCCGTGTTCACGAAGGGCGGCGACGAGACCGCCGCCGAGATGGACAAGCACGTGCCTGACACGAAGCTCACCGAGCAGCGCGATGTCGCTTACGCCGACGGCGGCGCCGACACCACGATGGACGTCTTCACACCGGCATCCGCCTCCGGCCCGCTGCCGACGGTCGTCTGGATCCACGGTGGCGCGTGGATCTCGGGATCGAAGGAGAACGTCGACCCGTACATGCGCATCCTCGCCGCCGAGGGCTACACGACCATCGCCGTCAACTACACGATCGGGCCGGAAGGCGTGTACCCGCTCGCGGTGCACCAGCTCAACGACGCGCTCGCCTACATCGACAAGAACGCCGACGAGCTCGGCGTCGACCCGAACCAGATCGTGCTCGCCGGGGACTCTGCCGGCGGCCAGCTCGCCAGCCAGATGGCGACGCTCATGACGAGCCCCGACTACGCCGAGATCCTGGACATCACCCCCGCGCTGACGAAGGACCAGGTGGTGGCGACCGTGCTCAACTGCGGCGTCTACGACCTTGCGGCCCTCGCCGCCCTCGACGGGGTGGTCGGCTGGGGACTCAAGACGTCGATGTGGGCGTACGCGGGAACAAAGACGTGGGCGGAGGACTCGACGGGCTCCACGATGTCGACGATCGACTGGGTCACCGAGGACTTCCCGACGACCTACATCTCGGGCGGCAACGGCGACGGACTCACCTGGCTGCAGTCCATTCCGATGGCGAAGCGCCTCGACGAGCTCGGGGTGGACGTGACGACCCTGTTCTGGCCCGCGCCGCACGAGCCCGCGCTGCCTCACGAGTACCAGTTCCACCTCGACATGCCCGACGCGCAGACCGCGCTGCAGAAGACGATCGACTTCCTGAACGCGCACACCACGCGCTGAGAGCGGCCCGTCGTCTTACCGGACGCGCCGTCTTACTTCGTGGCGTCGAGCTTCATCGTGTCAAGGATGCCGACGAGGTCGTCGAAGGTCGTGAGCGGGTTGAGGATCGCGAACCGCGTGTTGGGGCGACCGCGATGCGAGCTCGGCACGACGAACGCCCGTTGCGAGTCGAGCAGCTCGTCGGACCACCGGTCGTAGTCCTCGCGCTCCCACCCCTCACGCTCGAACACGACGACCGAGAGCTGAGGATCCCGCACGAGTCGCAGCTCGGGGCGGGCGGAGATCTCGGCTGCGATCGTCTTCGTGAGGGTGAGCGTCGCGCTCACCGCCTCGCGATAGGCGGTCACGCCGTAGGTCGCGAGAGAGAACCAGAGCGGCAGCCCGCGAGGGCGCCGAGTCAACTGGATCGAGTAGTCCGACGGGCTGAAGTCGCCCGCGTCTGTGAGGGTGTCGAGATACTCGGCGTGCTGCGTGTGCGCACGGCGACCCGCATCGGGGTCGCGGTAGATCAGCGCACAGCAGTCGAACGGCGCGAACAGCCACTTGTGCGGATCGACGATGACCGAGTCAGCGCGTTCCACTCCCGCGAAGATGCTGCGAGCCTCGGGGGCGAGCATCGCTGTGAGGCCGTAGGCCCCATCGATGTGCAGCCAGAAGTCGAACTCGTCCTTGAGGGCGGCGATGCCGGCGATGTCGTCGACGATTCCGAAGTTCGTGGATCCGCCGGTCGCCACGACAGCGCAGATCTCGTCGCCGTGCTCGCTCAGCGCCTCGCGCACGGCATCGGCCCGCAGCACGCCGTCGTCTCCCGCGGGCACGAGCAGCACATCGGCATCCATGACCTTCGCCGCCGATCTGTTCGAGGAGTGCGCCTCGACGCTGCACACGATCTTCCACCGCTGAGGCAGCTCTTTGCCAGCCTCGAGCAGCTTCGCCTTCGCAGCCTCGCGCGCGGCGACCAGCGCCGACAGGTTGCCGATCGTGCCGCCCTGCACGAACACTCCGCCTGCGGTGTCGGGGAGCCCGAACTCGGAGGCGAGGAAGGAGAGCACCTCGTTCTCGGCGTGGACGGCGCCCGCTCCTTCGAGCCAGCTTCCGCCGTAGAGGCCGGATGCCGAGACCACGAGGTCGAAGGCGATCGAGGCGATCGTCGGCGCGGTGGGGATGAACGACAGATACGACGGGTGGCTCGTCGTCAGGCACGCCGGGGCGAGGATGTGCTCGAACACGCTCAGCGCGCGCTGCGAGCCGAGCCCTGCATCGGTGATCGTGGTGCCGACCAGCCTGTTGAGCTCGGCCGGGGTCTGCGGCTTGTCGAGCGGCACGTCGGCCGCGAGCATCCTTCGTCGTGAGTAGTCGAGCACGGCGTCGACGATCGCCGTCGATTCGGCCGAGGCCGCGTGCATGCGTTCTGCTCCCATGAGCTGTCCTTACCTGTGGCTCTCTGCGAGCGGTGTCGTCTCGAGTGAAAGAGGGATGGTCGGCGCCTCGACCGGCACGTCGAGCACCGCCGAGAGGGTGCGGCGTGCGAGGTCGGCCCGGTCGCGCGGCGCCCAGTGCACCAGAGAGTGCGCGCTCATGCCGTCGACCATGGCCAACAGCATCCACGCCGAGGATCCGGCGTCCACCCGCAGCGCCGGGTCTTCGGCGATGGCGCGCGCGATGAGGTCTTCGAGGGCGCTGTGCCAGAGATCCATCTCAGCCCGCACTCGGGCACCGAGAGCCTCGTTGCGCGCTCCGAGCGCCCAGGACTGCACCCACACCATGGCGACGTCGTCGCGCGAGTCGTCGAGCAGCGTCTCGATGAGTCGCAGCAGGTTCGCGCGCAGGTCGACGGCGTCGTCGTACGCGGCTATGACCTCGTCGCGCTCGGCGGCGACGATCGCGGTGAACACCTCGGCGACGAATGACTCCATCACGGGCCGGTAGTGCGCGACGAGGGCGGGCGTCACGCCCACTCGGGCGGCGACCGCACGCACGGTCAGGGCTTCGAGCCCGCTCTCGGAGGCCAGCGCCACGGCGCCGTCGAGGATCGAGCGCTCACGCTCCTCGGGCGGCAGCCGGCGAGGTGCGGCAGCTCTTGACGTCGTCTTCATCACGGGCTACCGTATCACCCGTTGGACACGTGTTCAATAGCGATCACGACTCCTCGTCCGCGAGGTCGGGATCAGCAGCGAGGGAGACAATCATGGCCTGGCACATGCCCGCCGAGACCGCACCGCACGACCGCACCTGGATGGCATTCCCCGCCGAGGGTCCGACCCTGGGCGAGTCCTCCGCCGAGCGCGAAGAGGGCTATGCCACCTGGGCGGCCGTCGCCCACGCGGTGGCCGAGTTCGAGCCGGTCACGATGATCGTCGACCCCGCCGAGCTCTCCCGCGCCCGGCGCATGCTGGGCAGCGGCATCGACATCGTCGAGGCGCCCGTCGATGAATTCTGGATGCGCGACTCCGGCCCGACCTTCGTGATCGACGACCACCGCCCCGGCGTCCTCGGCGCCGTCGACTGGATCTTCAACGGCTGGGGCGCCCCCGCCTGGGCGCAGTGGCAGAAGGCGGCGCAGCATGCGCGCATCATCGCCGGTGCGGTCGGCGCAGAGCTCGTCAGCTCGACGCTCGTCAACGAGGGCGGCGGCATCCATGTCGACGGCGAGGGCACCGTGCTGCTCACCGACACCGTGCAGCTCGATCCGCGGCGCAATCCGTTCGCCGACCGGCAGCGCGTCGAGGCCGAGATGGCCCGCACGATCGGCGCGACCAAGGCCGTGTGGCTGCCCCGCGGACTCACCCGCGACTACGACGACTTCGGCACGAACGGGCACGTCGACATCGTCGCCACCCTCGTCTCTCCCGGCAGACTGCTGCTCCACGACCAGCCGAACCCCGACCATCCCGACCATGCCGTGACACGCGAGCTGCGCGCGCACCTCGCACAGCAGACGGATGCCGCCGGCCGCCGATTCGAGATCATCGACCTGCCCGCACCCGCGACCCTGCGCGACGACGAGGGCTTCGTCGACTGGAGCTACGTCAACCACCTGGTCACAAACGACGGCGTCGTCGCCTGCGGCTTCGGCGATGAACAGGCCGACGCCACGGCGAGAGAGATCCTCGCCGATGCGTATCCGGGTCGCCGCGTCGTCACCGTCGACGCCCGCCCGCTGTTCGACCGCGGCGGCGGCATCCACTGCATCACCCAGCAGCAGCCGAGCGTGGCGGTGCACTCGTGATCGACGTCGTCGAGACCTCCATCGCCGACCTGCGGCGAGCGCTCGAGACCGGCGCAGCCACCGCGGTCGAGCTCGTCGACGCCTACCTGGCGCGCATCGCCGCCTACGACGGCCCCGACACCGCGACCGCGCTGAATGCGGTCGTCGTCGCGAATCCTGATGCGCACGTCGAGGCCGCGGCATCGGACGCCCGTCGGGCACGCGGCGAGACGCTCGGCCCGCTCGACGGGATCCCGTACACGGCGAAGGACAGCTACCTGGTGCGTGGACTCACCGCCGCCGCCGGCAGCCCCGCGTTCGCCGACCTCATCGCGCAGCGCGACGCGTTCACGATCGAACGCCTGCGTGCGGGCGGCGCGATCTGCCTCGGGCTGACGAACATGCCTCCGATGGCGAACGGCGGGATGCAGCGCGGTGTCTACGGGCGCGCCGAGAGCCCCTACAACGCCGAGTTCCTCACCGCGCCCTTCGCGTCCGGATCGTCGAACGGCTCGGGCACCGCCACCGCGGCGAGCTTCGCGGCGTTCGGCCTGGGGGAGGAGACCTGGTCGAGCGGCCGTGGGCCCGCGACCAACAACGCCCTCTGCGCCTACACACCCTCGCGCGGCGTGATCTCGACCCGCGGCAACTGGCCGCTCGTGCCGACCATGGACGTCGTCGTGCCCCACGCCCGCACGATGGCCGACCTGCTCGTGGTCCTCGACGTGATCGTCGCCGACGACGCCGAGGTGCGCGGCGACTTCTGGCGAGCGCAGCCGTGGGTGACGCTGCCCGCGTCGTCCGAGGTGCGCCCGGCATCGTACGCCGCTCTGGCCGACGGCGCGGGGGCAGGACTCCGGGGTGCTCGCATCGGCATCCCCCGCATGTACATCAATGCCGATCCGGATGCCGGCACGGCCGACGAGCCCGGAATCGGCGGCCCCACCGGCCAGCGCATCGTGACCCGCGCCTCGGTGATCGCGCGCTGGGAGGCTGCGCGCCGCGACCTTGAGGCCGCCGGTGCCACGGTGGTCGAGGTCGACTTCCCCGTGGTGTCGAACTACGAAGGCGACCGACCCGGCGCTCCCACCATCTCGACGCGCGGACTCGTGTCTCCGGAGTATCTGCAGCGCGAGATCGTCGACCTGTCGGCGTGGGGCTGGGAGGACTTCCTGCAGGCGAACGGCGATCCGCAGCTGCACACGCTCGCAGAGGTCGACGGAGCGGCGATCTTCCCGCATCCCGACGGAGCACTCCCCGACCGCTACACCGGCTTCGACGACGACATCGCCGAGTATCCGGGCTGGGTGCGCGACAATCCGGGCGTCGGATTCGAGGACATGTCCGAGCTCCCCGACGGACTGCGCGGGCTCGAAGAGACCCGTCGCATCGACCTCGAGGAGTGGATGGATGAGAACGAGCTCGATGCCGTCGTCTTCCCTGCCGTCGCCGACGTGGGGCCCGCCGACATGGACGTGAACGTCGCGTCCGCCGATCTCGGCTGGCGCAACGGCACCTGGATCGCCAACGGCAACCTGACCGTGCGTCACCTCGGCATCCCGACCGTCACGGTGCCGATGGGCCTCATGGCAGACATCGGCATGCCGATCGGCCTGACCTTCGCCGGCCGCGCCTATGACGACTCCGCACTGCTGCGCCTCGCCGCGGCATTCGAGGCGACGGGAGAGGCCGGAGAACGTCGCACCGCTCCCCCACGCACGCCGAGGCTGTGACGCAGCAAGCCTCACAGGACATTTCACTATTGTGACGCTCGCCACGATTGTTATATGTTTAGCCTGTCCGTCACGACAGGAAGCCACCCATGAGCACCGAGAACAACGAGCGCGAGCTCGAGGCCGGCATCGTCACCGATCTGTCCGGACGCATGACCTACGGGTCGTATCTGTCGCTCGATCAGCTGCTCACCGCGCAGAATCCGGTGAGCGTTCCCGAGCACCACGATGAACTGCTGTTCATCATCCAGCACCAGACGACCGAACTCTGGCTCAAGCAGCTGCTGCACGAACTGTCGTCCGCCCGCGAGCTGCTCGCGAGCGACGATCTGCGTGAGGCCCTGAAGCGCGTCGCGCGCGTGAAGCGCATCCAAGACGTCATGACCCAGCAGTGGTCGATCCTCGCCACTCTCACCCCCACCGAGTACGCACAGTTCCGTGGAGCGCTCGGCAACTCCTCGGGATTCCAGTCGGTGCAGTATCGCGCTGTCGAATTCGCGCTCGGCAACAAGAACGAGAAGATGCTGAGCGTCTTCAGCGATCACCCCGCCAACCTCGCGCTGCTCACCGCCGAATGGCACAAGCCCACGCTCTACGACGAGTTCCTGCGCTATGCCTCTCGCCGCGGCCTGCCGGTCCCTGCCGAGATCCTCGACCGGGACGTGCGGCTCCCCTATCGCGAGACCCCCGAGCTGGTGCCCGCGATCCGCGAGATCTACCAGAACCACCAGCAGCACTGGGACCTCTACGAAGCCTGCGAAGATCTGGTCGACCTCGAAGACAACTTCCAGTTCTGGCGCTTCCGCCACCTCAAGACCGTCGCCCGCACGATCGGCATGAAGGTCGGCACCGGGGGCTCGAGCGGCGTGGGCTTCCTGCAGCGCGCGCTCGATCTGACGTTCTTCCCCGAGCTGTACACCGTGCGCACGGAGATCGGCGGCTGATGCACGCGGCGACCTACTTCGACGGCGAAGGATGGCGCGACGGCATCATCGACCTCGTCGACGGACGGATGCTGCTGCGCGACGAGAGCCCCACACGCGACCTGCCCCGCCTCGACGGCGTGATCGTCGGCGGGTTCACCGACCACCACGTGCACCTTCAGCTGGTCGACCACACTCTGCTGCACGGGTCGACGCTCGGTCGCGTCGCAGATCTAGGCGCGAACCCGACCGTCGTCGCCGCCCTCTCGGCGAAGATGCGCGGGGCCGAGAACACGTGCGAGAACTCGGACGGGGCCAGAAACGCACCCGCTGATCCCCGCGGGGCCAAAAACGCTTCCGAATCGACGTTCTCCGGTGCGTTTTTGACCCCGCACGGGACGACGGCCCCGCACGGGACGACCCCGCGCCCGACCACGCACCCGACCACGCACCCCATCGCGGTCGAGTTCGCCGGTGCATTCCTCACCCCCGTCGGCGGTTACCCGAGCGACCGCGACTGGGCACCCGCCGGATCCTTCCGCGAGATCGCCGATACTGCGTCAGCGGGCGCCGCCGTGGCCGAGATGGCGGATGCCGGAGCATCCTGCATCAAGGTCGCGAGCAACGCCGACGCCGGGCCCGTCTTCACCGACGACCTGTTCCGCGCGATCGTCGACACAGCCTCCGGCCGCGGACTCCCCGTCGTCGCCCACGCCCAGGGCGGCGGAGAGGCCCAGCGCGTCGCGCGCCTCGGTACCGCCCGACTGGCACATGCCCCGTTCACCGAACGTCTCGGCGACGCCGAGATCACGGTGCAGGCCGCATCGGTCGCCTGGATCTCGACCCTCTCGATCCACGACGGCGAGACGCTCGTCACCGCGGTCGACAACGTCCGGCGCTTCCACGCATCCGGCGGAACCGTGCTCTACGGCACCGATATGGGCAACGGCCCTACGCCCGTCGGTCTGAACCCGAACGAGCTCGCCGCTCTCCGAGACGCCGGGATCAGCGGCACCGCTCTGCTCCGCGCTCTCGCGCCGCAGGACCCCCGCGACGCCGCATCCGCTCTTCTCCGACTCCCCGGCACCGACTCCGACCCGGCACTCGCCCGCCCGCTGACCAGCGCTGATCTGAAGGCATGACATGACCGACGCCCGCGACTCCACCCGCCTCGACTCCGGCCTGTTCGAGACCGCCTATGCTCTCGACGCCGCCGATCCGCTCCGCGCCCATCTCGACGCGTTCGCCGACGCACCGGGCGTCGGCGCCTATCTCGACGGCAATTCGCTCGGACGTCCGCTGCGCGACATCCCCGAGAAGCTCGCCGCATTCGTGCGCGACGACTGGGGGACCCGGCTGATCCGCTCGTGGGACGAGCAGTGGATGGCGTTGCCGACGCAGCTCGGCGATCGCATCGCCGAGCTCACTCTCGGCGCGGCCGCCGGTCAGACCGTCGTCGCCGACTCGACGAGCGTGCTCATCTACAAGCTGATGCGCGCCGCGGCGACCGCCGATGAGCGCCGCACCGAGCTCGTGATCGAGGCGGGCAACTTCCCGACCGACCGGTTCATGGCCGAGGGTGTGGCCGCCGAGACCGGGATGACGGTGCGCTGGATCGAACCCGACCCGGTGCTCGGCGTGCAGATCGCCGATGTGATCGCCGCGATCTCCGAGAAGACGGCCCTCGTCTCGCTCAGCCACGTCGACTACCGTTCCGGCGCCCTGGCCGACATGCCGGGGATCACGGATGCCGTGCACGAGGTCGGCGCCCTCATGATGTGGGACCTCTGCCATTCGGCCGGGATCATCCCGATGCAGCTCGACGCCTGGGGCGTGGACATGGCCGTCGGATGCACGTACAAGTACCTCAACGGCGGGCCGGGCTCCCCCGCGTTCGCGTATCTGCGGCGAGAGCACCAGGGTGTGCTTCGCCAGCCGATCCAGGGGTGGTGGAGCGCCGCCGACATCTTCGCGATGGGCCCCGAGTACGTTCCCGCGGGCGACATCCGCCAGCTTCTCAGCGGCACCCCGCCCATCACCTCGATGCTCGCGATGCAGGGGATGCTCGACCTGATCGAGCAGGCGTCGATAGAGGGCGTGCGGGCGAAGGCCGTCTCCCTCACCGACTTCGCCGTTCGCGCATATGACGAGCTGCTCGCCCCGCTCGACGTGCGGCTGCTCAGCCCGCGCGACGCCGAGCTCCGCGGGGGCCACGTGACGATCGGGCACCCGGATTTCCGCGCCGTGACGCAGCGACTGTGGGCGGACGGCATCATCCCCGACTTCCGCTTCCCCGACGGCATCCGCCTGGGACTCTCGCCGCTCAGCACCTCGCACGCCGAGACGCTCACCGGCGTGCTCGCTGTGCGCGATGCGCTGGAGTCGCATGATCGCTGATCCTCGCGCATCCCCGGCGGCCCCGGCCCCGCCATCGGAAGACACCGTCGGCCCCGTGCTCGACGACATCGACGCGCATCCTGGAAGCACCGCATCCCTCCTCCGCACGATCGTCGGCCTGTACCTGCGTCCGCTCGACGGATGGATCTCGGCCGCCGACATCGTGTCGCTCGCCGGCGCCCTCAGCATCCCCGCCGCCCAGGCGCGCACCGGAATCACCCGCCTCAAGCAGAAGGGCCTGCTGCTCGCCGAGCGCAGGAACGCGATCGGGTATCGGCTGAACCCGGATGCCACCACGATGCTCGAACGAGGCGATCGGCGGATCTTCGAGATGCGCGAGATGACGGATGCCGACAGCTGGTGCCTCATCTCGTTCTCGATCCCCGAGAGCGCACGCAGCATCCGCCACCAGCTGCGACGCCGGCTGCAGTGGATCGGGGCGGGAGTCGTGTCGCCCGCGCTGTGGATCTGCCCCGGCCATCTGCAGGACGAGGCCTGGGAGATCGTCGCCGACCTCGACGCCCGCGAATGGGTGACCCTGTTCCGGGCCGGCACCCCGACGACCCCGAAGCCCCTGCCAGAGGCTGCCGCCGAATGGTGGGATCTCGACGCGCTGCGCGCCGAGCACCTCGCCTTCCAGCAGTCGCTGACGATGCTTCCCGACGAACCGTTCGCCGCCTATGTGCGACTGATCGACAGCTGGCGCGTGCTGCCCTACATAGACCCGGGCCTTCCGCCGTCGATGCTCCCGGACGACTGGCCTGGCGGGCGCAGCTTCGCCGAGTTCGCCCGGTTGTCCCAGACTCTGGCGGATGCAGCCTGGCGGCACGTCCGCGAGGTCACCGAGGTGGCGCGGCGGTCGTAGCCCTCACGATGAGTCGGGTCGGGAGTATCACGTGCATCTCGTCGACCTCCCGGCCGGAGAGCAGCGTGAAGACCATCTCTGCGGCGACCGCCCCGAGCCGGCGCATCGGCTGCTGGATGGTCGTGAGCGGCAGCGCACGGCGGGTGGCCTCCGGCACGTCGTCGAATCCGACGACCGAGAGATCCGCGGGCACCCGCAGGCCGAGCTGGTGCGCGACGTCGATCACCGCGATCGCCGAGAGGTCGTTCGCGGCGAACACCGCGGTCGGACGCGAGTCGGAGCTCAGCATGACCCGTGCGGAGTCGCGCGTCGCCTCCAGCTCGTAGCGTCCGATGCCGATGAGAGACGGATCGAGCGGGATCCCGGCGTCGGCGAGAGCGCGCCGGTAGCCGGCGTCACGCAGCCCCGCCGATCGCAGATCGGGGCGTCCGGCGAGGAATCCGATGCGGCGGTGCCCGAGTTCGATCAGGTGCCTGGTGGCGGCGAGCGCACCGCCGAAGCTGTCGGACTCGACGGTCGGCAGGTCTGCCCGACCGGTGTGCGGGTCGACGGCGACGACGGGGATCTCTGCCCCCGCGCTCACCACCGTGGGCGTCACCATGATCGCCGCATCGATCAGCGTGCCGGACAGGCGGCTGAGCGACCTGCGCTCCCAGCCGTCGCTCGCACCGTGGTGCGAACCCGCATACGCGAGGAGGTCGAATCCCATGTCGTGCATGGCCGCGCCGACGCCCTTGAGGATCTCGGCGCTGAACGGCTCGAAGTCGGCGAGGAGCACCCCGATCACGCCGGTGCGACGCGCTCGCATGCTGCTCGCGACGAGGCTCGACTCGTATCCGAGAGCCTTGACGGTGTCGAGCACGCGCTGCACCGTCGCGTCCGCGATCCCGTACCGGCCGTTGACCGCTTTCGAGACGGTCGACACCGAGACGCCGGCCGCGCGCGCGACGTCATGGATCGTTGTCCGAGCCCCCATGAGACGCCAGCGTAGCCGTGTGCTCGCGGCCATGGAAACTGTTTTCGAAAACGTTTGACGATCGAGTGCCCCGACTGAAGACTCATGCCACTGCGGTCTCACCCGAGCTGCCGCAGGCGCCCCGCAGTGACGCGGCGCGCAACTCGATGAGGAGAACGATCACATGAACAGCAGAAGGCTCCCCCTCGCCTCCGCGGTCGCAGCATTGGCCGTCGGAGCACTCGCGCTCTCGGGCTGCACCCCGGACTCGTCCGGCACCGGCGACGGCGGCGACACCACGATGACCCTGTGGCACAACTCGACGACCGGCCCCGGAGTGGAGTTCTGGGAGAAGACGGTCGCCGACTTCGAGGGTGACAACCCCGGAGTCACGATCGAGATCCAGTCGATCCAGAATGAAGACCTCGACGGCAAGCTGCAGACGGCGCTCAACTCCGGCGACGCCCCCGACATCTTCCTGCAGCGGGGCGGCGGCAAGATGGCCGCGATGGTCAAGGCCGGTCAGCTCAAGGACCTCACAGACGTCATCACCGGAGGGGCGAAGGACGAGATCCCGGATGCCGCATACTCGGCCAACAGCCTCGACGGCAAGATCTACGCGATGCCGGTCGCGGTGCTTCCCGGCGGCCTGTTCTACAGCCAGGATCTCTTCGACCAGGCAGGCATCACCGAGAACCCGACCACTCTCACCGAGCTCGAGGACGCCACCGAGGCGCTGAAGTCCGCGGGCATCGACCCGATCGCCCTCGGAGCGAAGGATGCCTGGCCCGCCGCGCACTGGTACTACTGGCTCGCTCTGCGCGAATGCAGCCCGGACACGCTCGCCGCGGCAGCCGACGAGATGGACTTCAGCGACGACTGCTGGGTGCGCGCGGGCGAGGACCTGCAGACGTTCGCCGAGACCGAGCCGTTCAACTCCGGCTTCCTCACGACACCCGCTCAGCAGGGTGCCGGCAGCTCCGCGGGCCTGATCGCCAACCACCAGGCCGCCATGGAGCTGATGGGCGCCTGGAACCCCGGCGTGATCGGATCGCTGACCCCCGATGAGAAGCCGCTGGCCGACCTCAGCTGGTTCCCGTTCCCCGAGATCGAGGGCGGTGACGGCGAGCCGGGTTCGATGATGGGCGGCGTCGACGGGTACTCGTGCTCGGTCGATGCGCCGGATGCCTGCGTCGACTTCCTGAACTACCTCGGCACCTCGGCGGTGCAGACCGAGTACTACAAGGCCTTCAACGCCCCGCCGGTCAACACCGTCGCCCAGGAGGCCGTCACCGAGCCGTACCTGCAGGACATCCTCGCGGCGTACAACGCTGCTCCGTACGCGACGCAGTGGCTCGACACCGTCTACGGACAGAACGTCGGCAACGCGCTGAACGTCGCAGTGGTCGACCTGCTCGCGGGCAACAGCAATGCCGAGGACCTCGTCAAGGCTGTGCAGGATGCCGCAGCGAAAGCGTGACACGCGTGCCCGGCTGGAAGTGATCCTTCTGGCCGGGCCCGCCCTGCTCGTCTTCCTCGCCTTCGTCATCTTCCCGGTGCTGATGGCGGCGTACTACGGGTTCTTCAGCTGGCAGGGCTACGGCCCGCCCACCGACTTCGTCGGCCTGAAGAACTACCTCACGATCCTCCAGGATCCGCTGTTCCACGATGCGCTCGCGCACAACGGCTTCATCCTGGTGTTCTCCCTCGTGCTCCAGGGGCCGATCGCGATCGTGCTCGCACTCCTGCTCAACCGCAAGATGCGCGGCCAGTCGCTGATCCGCGTGCTGATCTTCGTGCCGTACGTGATCTCCGAGGTCGTCGTGGGCACCGGGTGGAGCCTGATGCTGCAGACCAACGGCGCGATCAACGCGATGCTGACGAACATGGGCCTCGGGTTCCTCGCCACCGACTGGCTCTCGGACCCCGGCATCGCGATCTGGACACTGATGGCCATCATCACGTGGAAGTACATCGGCTTCGCGGTCATCCTGTTCCTCGCCGGGCTCCAGGGCATCCCCGAGGAGCTGCACGAGGCGGCGGCGATCGATGGCGCGTCCTACTGGCAGATCCAGTGGCGCATCACCCTGCCTCTGCTCGCGCCGACCCTGCGCATCTGGGCGTTCCTGTCGATCATCGGCTCGCTGCAGCTGTTCGACCTCGTCTACATCATCTGGGGGCAGTACATCGCGTCCACCGCCGGCACCTCGACCATGGCGACGTACATGGTCTCTGAGGGGCGCAACGCCGGCAACTACGGCTACGGCAATGCGGTCGCCGTCGTGCTCTTCCTCATCTCGCTCGTGGTCGCTCTCATCTATCAGCGTGCGGTGCTGCGCAAGGACACCGACGGCGCGCTCACCGGCACCTCCGGTCGCAGGCGCGGCTCTCGATCGCGTACATCGCAGGACGCCGTCCCGCAGGATGCCGGCGCAGACGCCGTCGCGGACGCAGACGCCACCACACAGAAGGAGTACGTCCGATGACCGCCACCTCGGTGCTCGTCACCCAGCGCCCCTCCCGTCTCGGACGCTCGGGTCGCAACGCCAAGCCACGGCTGCCGTGGGCGCATCCGACCGTGTACTTCGTCGCGCTGATCGCCGTCGGGCTGATGCTCGCACCCATCGCGTACATCATCACCGGCGGGTTCCGCACGAACGCGCAGATCACGACCGACCCGTCGGGGTTCCCGTCTCCGTGGGTGGTGTCGAACTATCTCGACGTCCTCACCGGAGACGTGTTCTGGCGGCTCGTGGGCAACTCGACGATCGTCGCCCTCGCGACCACGGTGGGCACCGTGGCGCTGGCGCTGATGGCGGCATACGTACTCGCGCGTTACCGGTTCGCCGGCCGCGGCGTGCTCTACGCGTTCTTCGCCGCGGGGCTCATGTTCCCCCTGACGGTCGCGATCACGCCGCTGTACATCGTGGTGCGCAGCCTCGGACTGATGAATTCGCTCGGTGGCGTCATCCTGCCTCAGATCGCCTTCGCCCTCCCGACGACCATCATCATCCTGGTGCCGTTCCTCCGGGCGATCCCCGACGAGATCGAGGAGGCCGCGTTCATCGACGGATGCAGCCGCATCGGATTCTTCTGGCGGATGGTGCTGCCACTCTCCTTGCCGGGGGTCATCACGACCGGCATCCTGGCGTTCATCGGCAGCTGGAACGGATACCTGCTGCCGTTGTTCATCCTCAACGACGCCTCCGCTTTCACGCTGCCACTCGGGGTGCAGTCGTTCGCCTCGCAGTATTCGGTCGACACCGCGAAAGTGCTCGCCTTCACCTCGCTGTCGATGATCCCGGCGCTGATCTTCTTCAGCCTGTTCGAACGGCGAATCGTGGGAGGGCTGACCGGTGCTGTCAAGGGCTGATGCGGTCTCCGTCGCGTCACCCCGCGTCGACGAGATAGAGAATGAGAAAGAGAACACGATGTCGCAGTCCGCAGGTCCCGTGCCGCACTCCCCCCGCGTCGAGGCGCTCCTCGCCCGAATGACGCTCGAGGAGAAGCAGGCCCAACTCGTCGGCTACTGGGTGGACCAGGGCGTCGAGGTCGTCGCGCCGATGTCGGGCGAGAAGAAGAGCTCGACCCGCTATGAGGACGCGTCCGAGCACGGGATCGGCCATCTCACCCGGGTGTACGGCACGCGTCCGGTCGACCCGGTGGAGCGCGCCGAGTGGTTGTGGGCGGAGCAGCGCCGCCTTCAGCAGGAGACCCGGCTCGGCATCCCCGCCATCGTGCACGAAGAGTGCCTGACGGGTCTCGCCGCGTGGAAGGCCGCGACCTTCCCGACGCCGCTCGCCTGGGGCGCTTCGTTCGACCCCGATCTCGTCGAGGAGGTCGGCCGGGCGGTCGGCTCGTCGATGAGCGCACTCGGCGTTCATCAGGGCCTCGCTCCCGTGCTCGACGTCATCCGCGACCCCCGCTGGGGTCGCGTCGACGAGTGCATCGCCGAGGACCCGTTGGTCGTCGGCCGCGTGGGCACGGCGTATGTCCGCGGACTGCAGGCCGAGGGCGTGCATGCGACTCTGAAGCACTTCATCGGATACTCCGCGTCGAAGGCAGGACGCAACCATGCGCCCGTGAGCGCAGGCCTGCGAGAGATAGAGGACGTGCTGCTGCCGCCGTTCGAGATGGCGATCCACGAGGGTGGCGCCCGCAGCGTGATGAACTCGTACGTCGACATCGACGGCGTTCCCGTCACCGCAGACGCGCGCTACCTGACCGGCGTCCTGCGCGATCGCTGGGGGTTCGACGGCGTGGTCGTGTCGGACTACTTCGCGGTCGACTTCCTCTACAGCATGCACCGGGCCGCCGCCGACTCGGCCGACGCCGCCAGGCTCGCGCTCATGGCCGGAATCGATGTCGAGCTGCCCTCACCCGACGCCTTCGTCACGCTCGCCGATCAGGTGCGCGACGGTCGGCTCCCGGTCGAGATCCTCGACAGGGCCGTGGGGCGGGTGCTCGCGCAGAAGGAGGATCTCGGGCTGCTGGATGCCGACTTCGACGCCCCTCCGACGGCGATCGACCTGGATCCGGCCGAGCACCGTGCGCTCGCGCGTCGCCTGGCCGAGGAGTCGATCGTGCTGCTGAGCAACGACGGCTCCCTGCCGCTCGCGCCCTCGACCACCGCGAGGATCGCCGTGATCGGTCCGAATGCCGACAGCTCCGAAGCGCTGATGGGCTGCTACTCGTTCGTCAACCATGTGCTCGCACATCACCCCGGCACGCCCGCGGGGATCGAGCTGCCGACCGTGGTCGAAGCTCTGCGCGCCGAGTTCCCCTGTGCCGAGATCACCTCGACGATCGGATGCGATGTCGAGGGCGCCGATCGCTCCGGCATCCCCGCTGCGGTCGATGCCGCCAGGGCAGCGGATGTCGCGATCGTCGTGGTGGGTGATCGTGCGGGCCTGTTCGGACGAGGCACGGTCGGCGAGGGCAACGACGTCGAGGACCTCGAGCTCCCCGGCATCCAGCGCGAGCTCGTCGAGGCGGTCGTCGCGACCGGCACTCCCGTGATCCTGATCACCATGACCGGACGTCCGTACGTCCTCGACTGGGCGCTGCCGACTCGCGCCGGCGCCGCCGGCACCATGACCGGCCTCGGCGCGGTCGACGCGTCGACCGAGGCGGACGAGGCCGCCGCCGGCATCCCTGCGGCTGTGCTGCAGACGTTCTTCCCCGGCGAGGAGGGCGGCCCCGCGATCGCGCGGCTGCTGAGCGGTCGGTGCGCGCCGTCGGGGCGTCTGCCGGTCTCGCTGCCTCGATCGGCGGGAGCGCAGCCGTACTCGTATCTGCATCCCGTGCTGGGCGGGCTCACGGATGTCACGAGCGCCGACTCGACACCCGTGCGGCCCTTCGGCTTCGGTCTCAGCTACACGACATTCGCTCACGACCAGCTCACCGCACCCGCGTCCGTCACCTCGGGCGAGCACTTCCGGGCGACGGTGCACGTGCGCAACACCGGAGACGTGGAGGCAGCGGATGTCGTGCAGCTCTACGCGAACGACGAGGTCGCGAGCGTGACCCGCCCGGTCGCCCAGCTGCTGGACTTCCGAAGGGTCACGCTCGCACCCGGCTCCGAGACCCTGGTCGAGTTCGACGTGCCGATCGACCGGCTCGCCTTCACCGGCCGCGACGGAGTGAAGCGTGTCGAGCCGGGGACGATCCGCCTCTGGGTCGGCGGCGCCTGCGACGACGAGGAGACCGTGACTCGGCTCGAGATCGTGTGAGGAGAGTCAGCCCTTCACTGCGGCGATGAACGCGGCGACGTGTTCCTGCAGCTTGACGATCCGCATCTCGCGAGCGAGCTCGCGGTCGTACCCGTCGTAGGCGAGGGGCGGCAGCACCCGGACGTTCTTCGAGCATCCGAATTCCGTGCACACGAGGGTGCCGATGGTGTCGCCCTTGCGTCCGGCCGGACCCGCCTTGCGGGCGACGTACAGCTGCACGTCGTTGCGCAGCGTGACGTCTTCGCACCACGAGCACTGAGCCCTGGCGATGACGCGCTGCTCTGCACGCTGAAGCATCACGCCGGTGAGCACGTCGTCGACCCACGCGACGACGTACGAGCGACGAGGCAGCTTCGGGTCGACCCAGCCGAGGTAGTCGAGCTTTTCGAAGTCGACGTCGGCGAGACCGGGCGGCAGCGTGAGGTCGGAGACCTCTTTGCGGGAGGCGTTGAGGAAGGAGGCGCGCAGGGTGCGCTCATCGATGGGACGCATGAGGAGAGTGCTTTCGTGAAGGCCGCGAGTGCGGCGGAAGGAGAAGAGGAGACGGCATCCGAACGGATGCCGGGGTACGACGTATCTCCGGGGACGGGATGTTCCGCCTCCGGCCGATCGTCAGCCTCTGTCCGTGGCGCTGAACGCGCCCACGGCTCCATTCCGCGCTCGATCCGGCATCCGGAGAGCGCTCATCGACAACAGCACCCGGCGAGTCTACGCCCGTTTGTTTCACACCGTGTCGGTGCGGGTTTCCTCTCGCGCGACCTCGACCTACTCTTGCCGGAACGTCCGCTCACGAAGGAGACCACCGTGTCCACGCCGCTGAACCACCTTTCGCCCCTCTCGGTGCGTGAGCGTTCTGCGTGCATGTGCCGTCACGGCTTCGCCTGCTCCTCGTTCGCCGCGGGTCACGCGCTGCACCTGATCCAGGCGCGCATCGCCTCTGCGACGCCGGCCGAGTGGACGGACGCGATCGTCGAGCACGCCGATGCGATGTCAGGCGACCTGATCGTTCGCACGCTCGACGGCACCGCCCACGCGCTGTGGAACGGTGCGGGCGCACCTCTCGAGGCACCGGCGGGCACACCGATCGCTCTGCACGTGCGTTACGGCGTGCTGGCCGTCGGCCGCACGCAGTTCAACGTCGCGGTCTCCTGATCGCGTTTCGTCTCGTCGCTGCGCTCCTCGCTCAACGACCAGGGGATCGTCGCTGCGCTCCTCACTCAACGACCAGGGGGATCGTCGCTGCGCTCCTCGCTCGACGACCGGGGCAGCTGCTCAGGCGGTCGCCATCATCATGTTCTTGACGGCCATGCAGGCGTCCATGCAGTCCTTGCAGGCCTGCGCGCACATCTTGCAGACCTCGCTGTGGTCGGCGTGCTGCATGCACTCGTCCATGCAGGTCTGACACATGGCGATGCAGGCGTCGAGCATCGCCATCATCGACGCAGGCGTCATGCCCTGCATCCGCATCATCGAGCGCATCATCGTGTTGCACATGTCGGCGCAGTTCATGCATGCCGGGGAGCAGTCAATCATCTGCGTCGAGCACACCGTGCACGCCTGCTCGCAGGCCGAGCACGCATCCATGCACGCCTGCATGACGGACATGTCCATCGTCGCCATGTCGGGCATCGACATCATGTTCGAGCGCATCGCGCCCATCATCATCGAATCCATCTCGTACCGCCTCCGTCGTCGGCCGCAGCCGAGGTGAGAGCGGGCAGGACCACCCGCCTGAGGCCAGGGTAGCCCTCGTGATGGCCCGCGTCGATGCTCGGTCACGTCCTGTCACGCGCGGTCGTCGTTGTCAATCCCGTGTGCAGGATTCCGGGCCCGTGCGACGGTGGTCATCCATTGATCGACGGATGAAAGGAATCTCCCCATGAGTGGTGCAGACGACGTCAAGAACGCAGCCGAGAAGGCGGGCGGAAAGATCAAGGAGGGCGTCGGAAAGGCGACCGACAACGAGAGCCTCGAAGCCGAGGGTCGCGCCGACCAGACGAAGGCTTCGGTCAAGCAGGCCGGGGAGAACGTCAAGGACGCCGCTCGCAATGTCGGCGACGGCCTGCGGGACGCTTCCAGGGACTGATCCCGAAACGGAGTGAGGCCCGCCGAAGCGGGCCTCACTGCGAGGGTCAGCGGGTGCGGCTGCCGGAGATCGATCGGATCAACCAGGCGATGACCGCGATGGCCAGCAGCACCAGTCCGACCCACAGCAGGAACTGCAGGGACTGAACCAGTCCGCCGGTGATCGCCAGAATGATGGCGACGACGATGACGATGATCAGCAGGATGTTCATCGGATTTCCCTTCTTGAGGACGCAGGGGGGCGCCCGTCTACGGTCAATCAACCTAGACCCGCGCCGCCCGCGACCCAGAGCCCCTTGACGTGGGGGTTCCCGACGTGCGAGAGGAGCACAGGACATGCCAGGACGCAGGAACAACTCTCTGAAGGACCCGGAGCTGTACGAAGAGCTCCGTGACGACGGAGCCTCGAAGGAGAAGGCCGCGCGCATCTCGAACGCCGCGGCGAAAGAAGGTCGTAGCACTGTAGGCCGCCGAGGCGGAGAGCACGGCGACTACGACGACTGGACCGTCGAAGAACTGCGCAAGCGCGCCAAGGAACTCGGCCTCACCGGGTACAGCGGCAAGCGCAAGGCCGAGCTCATCTCGGCGCTGCGCGACCATTAGGGCCGCCCTCCGTGGCCAGGTTCGGCATCGAAGAGGAGTTCGTCCTCCTCGATGAGCAGACTCTCGTCCCGTCGGCCATGAGCACCTCCACCCGACAGCGCCTCGCAGACGAGGCGGGCGCAGGCCTCACCCCCGAATACCTGACCTGCCAGCTCGAGTCCGCGACCGAGCCGATCGAGAGCAGAGCGGATGCCGAGGCGCAGTTGCGCCGCACACGCCGCCTTCTCGGCACCTATGCCGCCGATCAGGACGCGATCATCGGCGCCATCGGCACGCCGTTCATCTCCCCCAACCGCTTCACGGTGTCGTCATCGGCGCACTACGACGCCGTCTCCGCCCAGCTCGTCGAGATCACCCGCGAGCACGAGGTCAACGGCCTGCACGTCCACGTCGAGGTCACCGACGACGAGGAGCGGGTGCGCGTGCTCAACCGTGTCAGCGCCTGGCTGCCGACGCTGCTCGCCCTCACCGGCAATTCGCCGTTCGCGCACGGCAGGGATTCGGGCTTCGCGAGCTGGCGCAGCATCCTCATCCGCCGACTCCCGTCGTCATGGAGTCCGCCGCGCTTCCGCGATCTCGACGACTACCAGGCGCACATCGCGCAACTCGCCGCCATGGGAGCGATCGCCGAGGCGAGCTCGCTGTCGTGGACGGTGCGCCTGTCCGAGCGATTCCCCACCGTGGAGGTCAGGGTGTTCGATGCGCAGCTGACCGTCGACGACACCCTTCTCGCCGCTGCCCTCACTCGCGCACTCATCGTGAGCGACGCGCTCGACGGTCTGCCCGAGCTCGGCCTCGACGCGGTCGACGCCTCACTGTGGACGGCTGCGAGGTACGGACCCGAGGCGCTGCTCGTCGACCCCTCGAGCGGGGGCACGGCTCCGACCTGGACGATCGCCGACGATCTTCTCCGGCGACTGCGCCCGACGCTCGCGCACCTGGGCGACGAGGACTTCGTCATGGAGAGGATCGCGCGCATCCGCACCGAGGGCTCCGGCGCCCAGCGCCAGCGCGATGCGTATGCCGAGAAGGGAACGGCGGGCCTCCGCGAGCTGTACCGCGCGAGCACCGCAACCGCCTGACCGCCCGCGCGCCCTCAGACGGCAGTAGTGTCGGCCTGTGGCATCCTCTCGTTTCGCACCCCTGCAGCGGCTCGTGATCTCGGTCGCCGTCCTCGCGTCCTTCGTGACCTTCCTCGACGGCACCGTCGTGACCGTCGCCCTCCCTGCCATCAGTCGGGAGCTCGGCGGCGGCATCACCACCCAGCAGTGGGTCGTCGACGCCTACCTCATCACCCTCAGCGCGCTCATCCTGCTCGCGGGTTCGCTGTCGGACGCCTACGGGCGCGTACTCGTGATGCGCGTCGGCCTCATCGCCTTCGGTGTGGCGTCCGTCGCCGTGGCCGCTGCTCCCGATCCGCTGATCCTGATCATCGCCCGCGCAGCACAGGGCGCGGCAGGCGCGCTGCTGGTGCCGAGCTCTCTCGCCCTGATCACAGCGACGATGCGCGCAGACGTGCAGTCGCGGGCTATCGGCGTCTGGACTGCGTTCACGACCGCCGCGCAGCTCGTCGGACCCCTGCTCGGCGGTCTCTTCGTCGACTTCCTGTCGTGGCGATTCGTCTTCCTCATCAACGTGGTCCCGATCGCGGTGACCCTCCTCCTGCTCTCCCGTCTGAAGCTGAAGGAGCATCCGAGCGGCGTGCGAGTCGACTGGATGAGCGGCGCACTGTGCGCGATCGGACTCGGCGCCGTGGTCTTCGCGCTGATCGAGCAGCCGAACATGGGCTGGCAGTCTCCCGCGATCTGGCTGCCGGGCATCGTCGGCGCCGCCTTGTTCGCCTGGTTCCTGGTGCGTCAGCAGCGGTCGTCGGCGCCGCTCATGCCGCTGTCGCTGTTCCGCGTGCGCGACTTCGCCTGGGGCAACCTCGCGACCCTCTTCGTCTATGCCGCACTGTCGCTCAACGGTTTCGTCGTCGGCGTCTACCTGCAGCAGGGTGCCGGCCTCAGCGCCACCGCCGCCGGCCTCGCGAGCCTGCCGATGACGATCCTGATGATCCTGGTGAGCTCGCGCGCGGGTTCGTGGGCCGGGCGCTTCGGGCCGCGCATCTTCATGACCGTCGGTCCGCTGATCATGGCCGTGGGTGCCCTCATGCTCCTGCTCGTCGGCGAGGACTTCGACTACTGGTGGCAGGTGCTCCCCGCCATGATCGTGCTGGGCCTCGGCCTCTCGCTCACGGTCGCCCCTCTCACCTCGGCGATCCTCGGTGCGATCGACGAGTCGCGCTCGGGCATCGCATCCGCCGTGAACAACGCCGTCTCCCGTGTCGCGGGCCTGCTGGTCGTGGCCATGCTGTCGACCATCATCGGCGGCACGCTCGACCTCGCGGGCTTCCACAACGCCGCGTGGGTGACGGCGGCACTGCTCGTGCTCGGTGGGGTCGTGTCGTGGATCGGCATCCGGCGCAACCCTGCAGAGGACCCGGCGCCGGAGACGGTCGACGGCGCACCCTCGCCGATCGGTTGACGATGTCGGCGGTCGGGCGCACACTGGGGGCATCGTCCTACCGAGCATCCGGAGGTCCACCCGTGAGCACGACCCAGACGCCTCTCCCGCCCGTCGTCGACGCCGACACCTGGCGGCGTGAGCTCGACGCACTCCGCGTGCGCGAGAAGGCCGCGACGCGAGAGCTCGATGCGATCGCGGCCGAGCGCCGACGGCTGCCGATGGTCGAGCTGCCCGAGTACACGCTGGTCGGCGAAGACGGACCGGTGCGCCTCTCCGAGATGTTCGACGGCCACCCGCAGCTCATCGTCTACAACCACATGTGGACCGACGGCAACGAGTGGCAGTGCCCCGGGTGCACCGGCTTCACCTCGCAGTTCACCCGCCTCGACTTTCTCGAGAGGTACTACGACGCGCGGTTCGTGATCGTCACGAACGGGCCGATCGACGAGGCGCTGGCCTACCGGGATCGGGTGGGCAACCGGATGACCTGGTACTCGAGCGCCGACAGCTCGTTCGGGGCCGACATGGATGCGGGTCCGAACGAGGGCTTCGGCGTGAACGTGTTCCTGCGCGACGGCGACACGGTCTACCGCACGTGGCATACGAACGGGCGGGGCACCGAGCGGATGAGCCAGCTGCAAGGGCTCGTCGACCTGCTCCCCTACGGCCGTCAAGAGGCGTGGGAGGACTCGCCGGCAGGCTGGCCGCAGCACGGCACCTACGATCAGGGGATGGGTTCGAAAGAGATCGCCGCACTGTACGGGGCGCGCAGCTGAGACGGGCGACGGTCGCACTCGCCGCGACGGTGCTCCTGACTCTGGCGGTCTCCGGGTGTGCCACGACCGCCTCCGACGCCACCTCGACCTTCGTGCTGCCACCGGCCGGTGCAACCCCCGATTATCAGCTCGGCGGCGCCTATGATCCGGCCGACGGCATCGGCATCGTCGGCCGGGACCGGTCGGACGAGCCCGCAGAGGGGCTCTACTCGATCTGCTACGTGAACGGGTTCCAGACCCAGCCCGGCGAGCTCGATGCCTGGCCGACCGACCTGCTGCTGCAGCGTGACGGCGAGACCGTCTTCGACCCCGACTGGCCCGATGAGGCACTGCTCGACACGTCGACCGACGACCGCCGCGACCGCGTCGCCGAGATGGTAACGCCATGGATCGAGGGCTGTGCGGATGCCGGTTTCGACGCGGTCGAGTTCGACAACCTCGACTCGTACACGCGCTCCGACGACGCGCTGACCCTCGACGACAACCTGGCCCTCGCGGCACTCCTCGTCGACGTCGCCCACGACTCGGGTCTCGCCGCCGGGCAGAAGAACGCGGCTGAAGATGCTGCCATGCTGCACGAGCGCGCCGGGTTCGACTTCGCCCTGGTCGAGGAGTGCGCCGCATACGAGGAGTGCGCCGCGTTCACCGACGTCTACGGCGACGCCGTGATCGACATCGAGTACTCCGACGAGCTTCCTCGCACGTTCGCCGAGATGTGCTCCGACGACGACTCCCCCGCATCCATGGCGCTGCGCGATCGCGATCTCGTCACGCCGGGGCATGAGGAGTATGTCTTCGAGACGTGCCACTGACCGCGAGGTCGTCGATGTGGGGGCGGATCACTCGCCGAGCACGATCACCTGCCGAGCACGATCACTCGCCGAGAACAGCCTCGATGATGGTCTCAGGCCGCGTCGCGGCGAAATAGTGCCCCTGCTCCTCGAGCTCCCGCAGGTGAGCGTTCGACAGCTGCGTGCGCGCCCAGCGCGCGACACCGATCGGCACGTTGCCGTCGGCGTCGCCGTGCACGAGACGCACCTCCTGGCGAATGTCGCCGAGGGCGATGCCCGTCGAGTAGCGCCGCAGGTCATCGACCGCAGCGCGCGCTCCCTGACGCATCCCCTCGGCGGCGTCCGGGGCGATCCGCGCCTGCAGCTCCGGATCCGCCATGATCGCGCGATCCGCAGCCGGCCAGGCATCGACGTTTGCGGCGCGGGTGCGCGCGAACGGTCCTCGCCCTTCGAGCATGACCGTCGCGAGTCGCGGCGCGAAGCGCGCGACGAGGTACAGGGTGGAGACGACCGGGATGCGGTCGTCGAGCGCTGAGCGAGGAGCCCCGGGGATCATGCCGCAGGCGAGCACGACGCGGTCGATGCGGTCGGGATGCGCGAGGGCCAGGGCCAGCGAATACCCTGCACCGCCGGAGAAGCCGAGAGCCGCGGCCTGCTCGACGCCGAGCGCGTCGAGCAGAGCGACGGCGTCGTCACCCCCGGTGTCGAATCCGCGATCCCGCGAAGGCGACGTGGCACCGACCCCTGGGCGATCCGGGGCGATGAGGCGCACGCCGGCCGCCAGCGCAGCATCGTGCAGCGGCAACAGCTGATAGCGGGATCCGGGAGAGCCGTGCGCCGCGATGACGGGCGTTCCGTGCGGGTCGCCGAGCTCGCAGTAGGCGATCTCCCGCTGCCCTGTCGAGAGCGTACGAGTGGGCGGAAGCGCCACGACCGGGGACTCAGCCACGTGCTCGCCGCTCGGCCGACGACGCGAGACCATCGAGCAGCAGATCGAGCCCGATCACGAAGCGGCGGTCGACGTCGTGGAACCTGTCGAACACGGATGCCGCCCGTCGCTCGGGCGCGATGTCGATGAGCTCGAGTTCGCCGCGTCCCAGCCGGATGGCGACGTGCCCGGTCACGAAATCGTGCACGGCGGCGTAGCCGTACGCCGCCGTCTCGGCATCCAGACCCGCCTCGCGCAGCGCCGCCACGACGCGGTGCGCGACGTCGTCGGCGGCCGGGGTGTCGAGCGCCGCCCGACTGTGGGCCTCGAGAACGAGCGGATGCCGCAGCAGCAGGTCACGCAGACCGCGGGCGAACGTCCCGACCGTGGCGCGCCAGTCGCCCTCGGGCCAGGCGATGTCCTCGATCGCCTCGTCTACGACGACGGCGATGAGGCGGTGGCGCAGCGCATCGATGCCGCCGCTCGCGCGGTGCACCGCCATCGCGGAGACACCGAGCGCATCGGCCAACGCACGGAAGGTCACCGACTCGAGCCCTCGGTCGTCGGCCAGACGCGTGGCCGCGTCGAGCAGAGCTGTCTGATCGACGGCCGTCGGACGACCGGGTCTTGCGCGCTTCGTCGATTCCGCTACCATGACTCGACAATACCGTTACACGTAACGAAATGGAACCCATGGATCCCCTCGTCGACCTCACGGGCCTCGAACTCGCGTCGGCCTTCCGACGACGTGAGCTCGGCGTCGTCGAGGTCACCACGCTCGCACTCTCCCGTGCCGAGACGGTCGGCGCGGCAGTCGGCGCGTTCACGACTCTCGCTCCGGAACGCGCCCTCGCGCGCGCCGAGACCGCTCAGCGCCGCATCGACCGCCACGAGGGCGCCGTCCTGACGGGTGTGCCTACGGCGATCAAGGACCTGGAGCCGACCAGAGGCGTACGCACCACCCTCGGCTCCGCGGTGTTCGCCGCGTGGGTGCCCGATGTCGACGATGTCGTGGTCGAGAGCATCGACGGCGCCGGCCTCGTCTGGATCGGCAAGACCGCCGTCCCCGAGCTCGGAGCCGCTTGCTACACCGAACCCGAGGGGGCGGCGCCGAGCCGTTCGCCGCACGACCTCGAGCGTTCGGCCGCGGGGTCGAGCGGCGGCGCGGCGGCTGCCGTGGCCGCGCGAGTCGTCCCGCTCTCGCAGGGCAGCGACACCGCAGGGTCGCTGCGTTCTCCGGCGAGCGCGTGCGGGATCGTCGGCCTCAAGCCCAGTCGCGGGCTGCTCACGGGCGGCCTGGCCGGGCATGACGGACTGGGGCTCTCCACAAAAGGCCCGCTCGCGCTGTCGGTCCGCGATGCGGCGGCGCTGCTCGATGTGCTGGCCGACGCCCCACCGGTCGGGTCGATCCATCCGCCACGGCGCACCGGCTTCCTCGCCGCCTGCGACGAGCAGGTTCCTCGACTGCGCATCGCGGTCGCCGTCGAATCGGTCTCGGGAGGCGCGATCGACCCGCTGGTCGCGGCCGCGGTCGAGGACACCGCCGCGCTGCTCTCCACTCTCGGCCACACCGTCAGCACCGTGAGCCAACCCGCGGATTCGGTCTTCGTCGAGGCGTTCTCCGACCTGTTCAGCGCACTCGCCGCCGCGAAGCCGGTGCCCGCAGACGACGAAGCGCGGCTCCGGCCGATCGTGCGATACCTGAGGGCGCGCGGCCGTGGCCTCGACGGCGGAGCATTGGCAGCATCCGCCCTGACGGTCCAGGCCTCCGCCGGGCAGTGGGCCGAGCGGTTCCGCGACGCCGACGTCGTCGTGCAACCGACCATCACACGTCTTCCGGCATACGTCGGCGAACTCCGCGACGATGGCGACCCCGCCGGCGAGCTCGCTGCCATGACAGCGTTCACCGGCAACACGATCCTCGCGAACGCGACAGGGTTCCCCGCGATCAGCCTTCCGCTCGGCTGGACCGACGACGGCGTCCCGATCGGCGTCATGCTCACGGCCCGCTGGGGCTGCGACGACCTGCTCCTCGCACTCAGCGCACAGCTCGAGCGCGCGGCGCCCTGGCGTCACCACCTTGCTCGCACGCTCGTCTCGCAGCATCCTCACCCCGAAGGAATCGCATGACCACTCGCACCGACATCGCGGCCGCCACCCGCAACCGCCGCTGGGCACTGACCGGCCTGGCCGTGATCGTGCTCGCCGCCGCCTCCCTGGAAGGGTTCGTCCTCCCTGCGCTCCCGCGGCTCCAGCAGGACTTCGGGGTGGATGCGGCCACCGGCGCTCTCGCGAGCGTCGTGCCGACCGTCATCACCGTGATCGTCACCCCGCTCGCCGGCCGGCTCGCCGACGTCTACGGCGCCGGCCGCACACTCGCCGGACTCGTCGCGATCGTGATCGCCGGAGGCCTCACCAGCGCCTTCGCCCCCGACTTCGCCGTCTTCATCGTGGGCCAGGCGCTGCAGGGCTTCGCGCTCGGGATCATCCCGGTGGGGTTCGTGGTGCTGAGGCACCTCTTCCGCGCGGAGTCGATCAAGACTGCGTCCGGAGTCCTCGTGGCGATGAGCGTGGCCGGCGCCGGCCTCGGCGTGCTCACGGCGGGCCCGATCATCGAGGCGACCTCGAGGGCTGTGCTCTACGCGGTTCCCACCGGTGTGGTCGCTCTCGGCGCGGTCCTGTTCTTCGCGGCGCGGCCGGGGCTGCAGCGCCGCGACCCCGATGCCCCCACCGGCGTCGACTGGCTCGGAGCGGGCGTCTTCGCCGTGGCGCTCGTCGTGCTCGTCGTCGCCCTCGCGAGCACGTCGTCTGCGGGCTGGCTCGCCCTCCCCACGCTCGTGCTCTTCGCCGCCGCCGTCGCCCTGCTCGCGGTGTGGATCTGGATCGAGAGCAGGGTCGCGCAGCCCATGATCGACGTGGCCTCTCTGCGCTCCCGATCGGTCGGAGGAGCAGTGGCCGTGGGTGTCGCGATCGGCGCCGGCTACGCGCCGATCGTCTTCCTCGTGCCCCAGCTGATCGCTCAGCCGACGGACACCGGATACGGACTGGGCGCCACCGCGAGCCAGACCGGACTGTTCCTCGCCGTCGCATACGCCGCCGGTGTGATCTCGTCGGTGCTCGCCGGACGCGCGGCACGCACCATGGGGCTCCGCCCCGTCGGCGTCGTCGCGATGGTGATCCTCGCGCTCGGCTCGATCATCGCCGTTCTCTCCTCGGCGCCCGTCTCTCTCGTGCTGATGCTGCTGCTCGCCGGTGTCGGCGCGGCAGCAGCATCCACCGTCGTCTACGCGTCGGCCGCGATCGGTGCGGAGGCACACGAAGTCGGCGTCTCGACCGCGCTGATCACGATCGCCCGAGCCGTCGGAGGCGCACTCGCGACCCAGGTGGTCGCGTCGCTGATCACGGCCGACGGGGCACCCGCCTTCGTGACCTTCCAGGTGGCGTTCGGAATCGCCGCGGCGATCTCGCTCGCGGGCGCCGGGGTCGCCTTCTGGCTGATGCCCCGAGAGCGCGCGGAGGTGACCGGCGCTCACTTCTGATCCGACGCGGGAAACACGCTCGCTAGGCTGGCCTCGTGAGCAAGACGGGGGATCACGAGCGCGCCGCGCCGAAGATCGCCGTGCGTGCGATCGTGTCTCGTTGGGGGCGTTCGCTCGCCGAGGTTCCCCGCTGGATCTGGATCGCCGCGGCCGCCCTCATCGCCCTGGTCCTCGTCGTGGTCGCGATCGGCGGTTTCGCGCAGGCGCAGACGGCTCCGACCGAGCTCGGTGCGGACGACGAGGCGCGCGCCTCCGTCTATGCCGTCACCGTGCTCGACGCCGAGTTCACCGACGAGGTCGAGTCCGAATACCTCGAGGCCGACCCCGGAGAGAAGCTGCTCGTCATGACGATGCGCATGGAGAACCTGTCCGATGCCCCGATCGGCGTCGGCACCACGGCCGACCGCACGAAGGCCGGGCTCGTCAACACCGACAACCCGCTGATCGAGCTCACCGGAGCCAGTGCGACGGACTCGGTGTCGATCTGGCGCGCCGACGGCTCCTCGGGCCAGGTCATCCTGCAGCCCGGCGTCCCGAGCGAGGTCATGCTCGCCTGGACCGTGCCGGATGACGCCTTCCCCGATGGCGTCGTCTCGCTCGACCTCCACGAGGTGGAGATCCGTCGCGGCGCGGTCATCCTGTCGTCGAGCGTCGTCACGTGGCGCGCGACAGAGGCGTTCGCGCGCATCAGCGTGACTCCGACGGAGGCGCCATGAGACGTGCCCTGCCCTGGGTGATCGGCGGCGTGCTCGTGATCGCCGCGGGTGCGGTCACCGCCGTGACGCCTGACGACGAGTCGCTGGTCGGGCCGACAGTCCAGCGTGGCTCCTTCGGCGACGCGATCGGATCGCGCACCCTCATCGCAACGGCATCCGAGGCGACCTTCGCCGACGAGGTGGCCGTGCCCTCCTCCGACTGGAGCGCCGAGGGCAACTGGCTCGTCGTGACGGTCGTCGCCTCTGCGCCGACCACCGAGGTCGATGCCGCGATCCCCCTCGCGACCCTGGTGGTCGGCGATCGGGTGTTCCAGGCCAGCGAACGACCGTCGGCATCGCTCATAGCCACCCCGCTGCGCGTCGGAATCGACACGATCGGCATGCTCGCATTCGAATTGCCGCCGGATGTGGACTCGGGAACGGCAGAGCTGCGGTTGACGACGTCGTACTTCACGACCGAACTCGACGACCTCGTCGCGATCCCGTTCTCCCTCGACGATCTGCCCCGCACACCGAGCCTCGAGCTCACCGACTCCGAGCTGGTCGCCCCGTGACGTGGTGGCGCGAGCAGCGCACGGCGCTCATCGCTCTCGTGATCGCGGCCGTCGCCGTGGTCGCGGCGACCGTGTGGCTCGACGTCGTTCCGAGCATCCGACCGACCGACCGGGTCATCGAGGCCGAGTCGACTGTCGACATCGCTGGGCAGACGCTCTCGCTGGGCCCCTCCGAATGGGGCGAGTTCGAGGCTCCGCGGGGATCGCGCACCCTCAGCGTCCGTCTGAGCTCCACCGGAGGGTTCGACGCCTCGGTGTGCGGCCCGGCGACCCTCACCGAGACCGACTCGTCTCGCACGTGGGTCAGTTCGCGATCGGGCCTCGACGTGTCCTACGACGAGGGCGAGAGCTCATGCACCATCGAGTCGGATCCGTACCGGATCCTGCTCGTCTTCCTGGTGCCGGATGACGCCGACGGGCCTTTCCGCCTCGATATCGAAGGGAGCGACGCCGACGTCGCCCGCTTCGTCATCGAGCCCTGACGGACGCGTGTCGAGACCGGCCTGCGGTCGCCCGATCACGCCGTCGTAGGCTGTCGCGACGATCGCGACCCGCAGCGGCTCTGCCAGCGCGGCGACCGCGACGGTGACGAGCGGGAAGAATCCGGCCCAGAAAGCCGACTCGTGCCCACCCACGAGCAGCAGCGCGCCGCGGGTGCCCGCCTGTTCCGCGAACCCCCAGGCGGCATACGCCAGCGCGTAGGCGCCGAAGAGCAGCGGGCCGCCCCGCCAGATCACGGTGACGGCGGCCCAGAGGCCCTCGAGCCGCATCACGAGAGTGCGGGCGACGCTCATCGCGGCGCCGCGCGCCGCTCCCCCGCCCCAGCGGCCGAACGATGGGGTGGAGTCGAAGGTCGTGCCGAAGATCACACCGGCGACCGTCAGCCACGCGGCGGGCACGATGAGGGCCGCGACGAGGATGCCGAAGAGCCAGGTCGCACCCTCCCAGATCGTGGCCACGGGCTGGAGGTTGACCGCGAACCAGTCTCCGAACGCCTGAAGCCAGCCGACCGCCTCGCGATCCGCGAACCAGGCGAGAACGCCGTTCCACCACCGGGCGACCATCGTGAAGAGCATGAAGGTCCACAGCACCTCGGCGTAGGTGGCGAGGATGACTGTCCACCTCGGCAGGCGGTCGGCGAAACGGGTGAAGAGCAGGCGGGCGATCAGGGCGACGACGAGAACCGTCACCGGCAGCACGCCCACGGCGATCAGACCGCCGCGGTCGCCGATCTGCGCGAGGTCGTACCCCGAATCGGCCAACGCGATCGCACTCGCGATCCGAAAGAAGTCGATCTGATCGACGTCGAGCAGACCCCACGCCGTGTAGAACGCGAAGAAGGGCAGGATCGCCGCGAGCGTGGCGGAGCCGAACTCGCGGATGCCGCCGGCATCCTCTCTGCGGCTGTGCGGCAGCGACGGCCGAACCGTGAGATACATCGCCACGTATGAGACGAGTCGAGCGGCGACCGCGAGCGGCAGCAGCAGCAGACCACCGAGGGTGGTGTGGCCCCCGACGAAGCCGGCGAGCTCGACGAGCACGCGATGCAGGGCCTCACCGCCGAGGTACCAGGCCATGAGCGCAGGCCAGTGCCTGGCGACGATGCGCCCGAACGTCGTGAGGGCCTGAGACATGTGCCCTACCGTAGCCGGTCGCTCGCCCTCGATGATCCGGCTCGGCGATCCGGCGCGATGATCCGGCGCAGCGACCCGGCGCGACGATGCCGCCGGTCACCCACCCTGCGGCTCTACTCCGCGGCACATCGACCGTCAACCCGGTTCTCGTCCGCGGCACTGCGCGGCAGCATGGCGTCGTGAACGCATCGACGAGGTCTCCCCGCCGCGCGGTCTCGGCCGCGGCCGCACTGCTGCTCGCCGCCGTGCTCTCGGGATGCGGCCTGACCATCCCGGCTGATCCGGACGGCACACTGGAGTCTGCGACCGGCTCCGAACTGCGGGTCGGCCTCTCGGCCGATCCCGGGCTGGTCGACACCGATCGCGGCACCCCCACGGGCAGCATTCTCGATCTCGTGACGGGCTTCGCCGCCAGCATCGACGCCGAGATCGACTGGACCTACGGCTCGGAGGAGACGCTGGTCCGGATGCTCGAACGCGGCGACCTCGACCTCGTGGCGGGCGGCTTCACCTCTGACACCCCCTGGATCGACAAAGCGGGTGTCACCCGCGGCTATCCGGAGATCGACGGTGCGGACGGTCGCGAGATCGTCATGCTCGTTCCGCTCGGTGAGAATGCGTTCCTCAGCGCTCTCGAACGCCACCTCGACGAGACGGTGGGCTCGCGATGACGGTACAGCGGATCGGCCGCACCGAGCTGCCCGACGAGCAGCGCACGGCGCTCCGCCGAGCGATCGGTTGGGAGTGGTTCACCATCGCCTACACCTCGGTGACGATCGCGGTGATCGCGCTCGTGGTCGGCAATTCGCAGGCGATGCGCACCGCGTGGATCGAGGACATGCTGTCGCTGATCCCGCAGATCGCCTTTCTCATCGCGCTGATCTTCATCCGCAAGCGCCCGTCTGTGAAGCATCCGTACGGGCTGCACCGGGTGATGGGCATCGGACACCTCGTCGCGGGAGTCGCACTCCTGGCCGTCGGACTCAACCTGGCGGTCGAGGCCGTCACAGGACTCATCACCCGAGAGCACCCGACGATCGGCACCGTGCAGCTGTTCGGGCAGACGATCTGGCTCGGGTGGCTGATGGTCGCCGTGATGGCCGTGGTCATAGTCGGGCCCGTCTTCTTCTACGGACCGGCCAAGGCCAAGCTCGCCCCCGTGCTGCACAACAAGCTGCTCTTCGCCGACGCCGATATGGCCAAGGCCGACTGGCAGACGACCGTCGCCTCGATCGTCGGCGTGCTCGGTGTGGGTGCCGGCGTGTGGTGGCTCGACGGCGCTGCAGCTCTCGTGATCTCGCTCGGGATCGTATGGGACGGCTGGCGCAACACGAAGACCGCCGTGATCGATCTCATGGATCAGCGAGCCAGGACCTACGACAGTACCCACCCGCATCCGCTCGCCGGCGATGTGATCTCGACCATGCGCTCCCGCCCGTGGGTGAAGGACGCGGGAGTGCGGATGCGGGATCAGGGCCAGGTGTTCCATATCGAGGCGTTCGTCGTGCCGCACCGGGGCAAGGTCTCCCTGAGCGACACCACCGACCTGGCGGAGCGCATCACCGACCTCGACTGGAAGGTGCAGGACGTGGTGATCGTGCCGGTCGAGGAGTTCCCCGACGGCGTCGACACCTCAGGGCGGGAGTGACCGACTACCAGTGGAAGGGACACCCACCGGACGCCGGCGCAGACGCCGACCGCACCTTTCCGCCCGAACGGGGCTTGGTCGGGAGTCGGCGGCGGTCGACGCCGAGTCCTTCGTCGAGGATTCGCAGGCCAGGGTCGCTCAGCACCGTGATCGCGGCGGCGAGGCCGGCGATCGCGAGCTTCTCGCCCGGGCAGCGGTGGCCGGTCGCAACACCGGCACCACCGTGCGGGATGAATGCGGCGAGCGCCTCGTAGTCGGCTCCGACATCACGGAACCGTTCGGGGTCGAATCGCTGAGGGCGGGCCCAGAAGCGCTCGTCGGTGTCGGTACCGAGGATGTCGAGGACGACGCGTCCACCGGCATCCACCCTCTGTCCGTCGATCTCGATGTCGGCGATCGCCCAGCCGGGGAGCATCGGGACGAACGGGGAGGTGCGCCGGATCTCCTGAGCGAACATGACCGACAGCGGTCCCCCGACGATCGAGCCCCGCTCGGCGGCCTCGGCGGCGATCCGTTCACGCCAGTCGGGGCGCTCGTGCAGCTCCTTCGCCGCGAAAGCGACGAAGCGCGCGACCGCGATCATCGGACGGATGCTGTTCTGCAGTTCGACGCCCGCGATGCGGGCGGGGAGAAGCTCGCCGTGCTGATCGCGATGGTGCGCCCACTGCTCGAGGGCGGTGCCCGGTTCTGCACTCAGCGCTCCGTGGCGCACGGCCTCGATGAGTCGAGCCGAGTGCCGGTCAGACCACCAGCGGTTGGTCAGAGCCGCGAGGTATTCCGGCGAGTACGGTGACCCGAACCCGTCGACGATCTGAGCGAGTCGACCCGCCCACCGGGTCTTCGCGTCAGGGGTGCCCGGCACGCCTGCCCACCCCATGATCGCCCGTCCCAGCGCGCCGACGGCCGCGTCGTAGGCGCTGCGCGTGCCGCCGTCGAGCCAGGCCTGCCGCTCGCTCTCCCATTCCCGCTCGAGCCATGGCATCAGGCGCGCGACCTGCTCGTCGTCGTACGCGACCTCGACGAACGTGGCCTTGCGGTGCTTGTGCTCGTCGCCGTCGAGGCTGTGGACGGAGCCGTGTCCGAACAGACTCTCCTGCACGATCCGGGGCATGGCTCCGGAGCGCGCGATGCGACTCTCGTCGTAGAACAGCTCCACACCTTCGATCCCGCGCACCAGCACCGCGTCGTCGCCGAGCAGGGCCATCGGCGCCGATCGCGCGCCCGGCCGCACCCGGCGCCAGATACGCGGGCCGAAGCCGTAGCCGCGGGTGAGCAGGGCGGGGGCGTCGTCGCGTGCGAGGGCGCCGAGGCGGTGCGCGGCGCGCGCGGGGAGGTCGATGAGTGCCATGAGGCGACGTTCGCAGAGACGCCGCCGCCCTTCCAGGGGGAGGCGCGGATGCAGTGTGTGTGGTAATGCCTCAGCATCCTCGCATCCGTCCGCGTCAAGCCCCTGGGCGGTTCGCCCCTGGGGCGCGACGATGCATGAACGAGAAGGAGGCCGACATGGCGAAGAACGTCCGCACGATGAGCTGCCACCCCGACGACGTGTTCCAGGTTCTCGCGAACGGGTGGCTCTACCCGGCGTGGGTCGTCGGAGCGTCGCGCATGCGCGACGTCGATGCGACCTGGCCGCAACCCGACGCCGAGCTCCATCACTCGGTCGGCGTCTGGCCGGCCCTCCTCGACGACACCACCGTGGTCGAGGAATGGTCGCCACCGAATCGCATGGTCATGAGGGCGAGAGGCTGGCCGATCGGAGAAGCGCGGGTGACGATCCGAGTGCGTTCGTACGACGGCGGCACCATGGTCCGCATCGACGAGGAGCCCGTCACCGGCCCGGCAGCTCTGCTGCCGAGCATTCTGACCGCGCCGATCCTGCGCGTGCGCAACGCCGAGACTCTGCATCGGCTCGCCTATCTCGCCGAGGGGCACGCCTCCTGACGCGACCCTTCGCCCATATATTGGTCAGGTGCCGCGACCTTCGCGGATGCGGAGGGATGCACGATGACCGATATGACGCAGTCCGGCTGGAGAACGTTCTGGGAGAAGGGCGGCTGGTGGCGCGCGCTCGTCCTCGTCGTCGTCTACTTCGTCCTCTACAACGGCCTGTCGCTGCTGCTGACGCCTCTGGCAGAGCAGATCACCGATCCGCAGAGCGCGGAAGCGATCCTCGTCTTCTACGTCATCCCGATCTTCGTCGGCTGCCTGCTCCTCGTGGCCTTCGCTCTCTCCGTCGGTTGGATGCGCGAGATCTTCGGCCCCCAGCCCATCCGCGGACGCGGATGGATGTGGATCGCGATCGCCGTGGTCCTGCTCTTCAACGTGCTGCACCTGCTGTCGATCGACTACGGCGCTGCCGGGTTCGAGGTCGTCGCGACCTGGCTGCTCGCCGGCGTGTTCATCGGCTTCGCCGAAGAGGTCCTGACGCGCGGCCTCGTGGTCAACCTGCTCCGCAAGGCGGGGCAGCGCGAGATCGCCGTCGCGGCGATCTCTTCCGCGCTGTTCGCCCTCCTGCATGCGGGCAACCTGCTCACGGGACAGTCGCCGCTCGCCACGGCGATCCAGCTGGTCTACACGTTCGGGTACGGCATCTGCATGTACCTCGCGATGCGGGTGACCGGAACGATCATCGCCCCGATCCTGCTGCACGCCAGCACCGACCCGAGCATCTTCCTGCACACCGCGTACCCGGCGGAGAGCGCGTTCGGGTCGCTCGCGGGGCTCGGCAACCCCGTCGTGATCATCGTGGGCATCGTCCTGCTGTTCTTCATCCGCGGCCGGGTCCAGCCAACCTCGACCGCTCCGCAGTTCGACGCGACCCGCTGAGACTCACACACGCTAAGACTCAGACACGCGACGGCTGCAGCACGACCTTGATGCAGCCGTCGTCTTTGCGCTGGAACGTCTCGTAGAGTTCCGGCGCATCCTCGAGCGGCGCGGTGTGGGTCGTGAGATCCATGACGCCCAGCGGATCGCTGAGGTCCTCGACCAAGGGCATCAGGTCGTCGATCCAGCGCTTCACATTGCACTGCCCCATGCGGATGCTCACCTGCTTGTCGAACAGGGTCTTCATGGGCATGATGTCGGCGTCGCCGGCGTAGACACCGCTCAACGACACCGTGCCGCCACGGCGCACGACGTCGATCGACGCGTACAGCGCGGCCAGGCGATCGATGCCCGCCTTGTCGAAGACCTGTCGGGCCGCGGGATCGGGCAGCAGACCGACAGCCCGTTGTACGAGCTTGATGCCAGGGTTGCCGTGCGCCTCCATGCCCACGGCGTCGACGACGGCATCCGCTCCTCGACCTCCGGTGAGATCACGCAGCTCGTCGACGACGTCGTCGGTGAGGTCGAAGACCTCTGCGCCGTGCCGTGCTGCCATCTCGCGACGCTCGGCGACCGGATCCACTGCGAGCACCCGGTAGCCGCGGTGTGCACCGACCCGAGCGACGAACTGTCCGACCGGACCGAGGCCCATGACGGCGAGCGTGCCGCCGTCGGGGACGTTCGCGTATTCCACTCCCTGCCACGCCGTCGGCAGGATGTCGCTGAGGAAGAGGTAGCGCTCGTCGGGAAGATCTGCGGCGATCTTGATGTGGTTGTAGTCCGCGAGCGGAACCCGCAGGAACTCGGCCTGGCCCCCGGGCACCTGCCCGTAGAGCTTCGTGTAGCCGAAGAGGGATGCACCGCTGCCGTACTCCTTGACCTGGGTCGTCTCGCACTGCGACTGCAGACCGCGCAGGCAGAAGAAGCAGTGACCGCACGAGATGTTGAACGGCACGACCACACGGTCTCCGACCTTCAGGTCCCGCACCGCCTCGCCCACCTCTACGACGACGCCCATGGGCTCATGGCCGAGGATGTCTCCCTTGTCGAGGAACGGGCCGAGGAGCTCGTACAGATGCAGGTCCGAGCCGCAGATCGCCGACGAGGTGATCCGCACGATGGCGTCCGTCGGGTGCTCGATCGTCGGGTCTGGGACCTCCTCGACCGTCACGTTGCGCGTGCCCTGCCAGGTGAGTGCCTTCATCTTCTCCTCCTCGTTGGTCTCGAGTGGCCACCCTCCACCGTGCGATCCGCAGATGGCAGAGGGTTGACAGACGAGCGGGAGCGGATGCAGACGGCAAGGCATGCTGAACCGCACCGATATATGGGAAACTGGACACACCACCGATGATCATCCGATCGCGCCTCTTCACGGGTTCGTGGCGAACTGAGGAGATCATCATGGGAAAGCTCGTCTACGAAGGAAGCGTCAAGGCCGAAATCGAGGACCGCGCTCTCACGCACCTGCAGCTGGTCATGACCGCGAAGCTGCGTCGAGGCGAACCCTTCGCCTTCACCTGGCGTGAGGACATGAGCGTCGGCGGCGGCCGCACGACCGTCTGGGTCCACGCGGGAAGCTCCCTGGTCTTCAAGTACAGCGGCAGCCGGCAGCCCTCGATCAACCGCGCCTGGGTCGAAGCCCTGGCGTTCACGGCGAGCGCTCCGAGCGGGCTGTACCTCGTGCACGAGCCCGCCGAGGGCACTGCGCCTCCTGCTGAGCGCCTGGACGTCCCCGCGCAGGCCTGACTCTGCGCACTGACTCCGCGCACGCCTGACTCCGCGCACGCCGGACTCAGGGAGAATGGGGAGATGTCCCCGAATCCCCAGCGGCGACTGCTCGCCTCCGTGCGCAGGATCCTGCACACCGATCCGTCGACCGTCGCCCACACCGAGGCCATGCCCGTCATCGACGAGCGCACGGTGCCGCGAGTGCTCGACCTCGCGACCCGCATCGGCGAATCGATGTTCGCGGTCGGCGCCTCGGCGCACGAGGTCACGCTCGCCATCACGCGCGTGTGCTCGGCGTACGGGATGCGCGACGTGCAGGTCGACGTCACCTACAACTCGATCACCGTCTCGTTCCACCTGAGCGGAGAGGTCTGGCCCGAGACCCTCGTACGCGTCGTCCGTGTCGCGGCTCCCGACCACGCGAAGCTGCAGCGCGTGCAGGCACTCGTCGCCGACATCGACGACGGGCTCGACCTCGAGTCGGCGCGCACCGCGTTCCGCGTGCTCCGACGCGTGCCCTTCCGGTATCAGCAGCCGGTCGTCGTCGTCGCCCGCGCGCTGCTCGCTGTCGGCGTCAGCATCATGCTCGGCGCCTCGCCGATCATCGTGGGCCTCACCTTCGTCGCCGCACTCTGCGCAGCCCTGACCCAGGCGGGTCTCGCCCGCGCACGGGTGCCGCTGTTCTTCAGCCAGATCGCGGGAGGCTTCGTCACGACGGTCGTCGCCGTCGCGGTGACGGCACTCGGCTCCGCCGGGATCGAGCCTTTCGTCGGCATCCGGCCCTCGATCATCGTGGCCTCGGGAATCGTGCTCATGCTCGCCGGCCTCACGGTGGTCGGCGCGGCCCAGGATGCGATCGACGGGTTCGCACTCACCGCGGGCGGGCGCATCCTCGATCTGACGATGCAGACGTTCGGCGTCGTGATCGGCATCCTCGTCGGACTCGAACTCGGCAGCGTGCTCGGATTCACGATGGGGCTGCCCGACGATCCCGCCCCTTTCGGCCCCCTCCTGAACCAGTTCGCGGGAGCGATCATCATCGCGGTAGCCGTCGCCGTGTTCAACGGCGCCGGCATCCGGATCATCCTCGTGAGCGCGCTGCTCAGCGCCGTCACGATCGCCGGGTACTCGTTCATGGTCGGCCTCAACCTGCATCCGGCCGCGGCGAGCGCGAGCGGCGCGCTGCTCGCGAGCTTCATCGGGATGCTGATCGCGGTGAACCTCCATGTGCCGTCGGTCGCGGTGACGACCGCGGCGATCGTCCCGCTCGTGCCGGGTGTCGCCGTGTTCCAGGGGCTTCTCGAGATGATCCACTCCGCGGGTTCCACGGCCGGCGTCGTCGGAATCGGCGGATCGCTCGTCGACGCGGTGGTCATCGGCATCGGTCTCGCCTCCGGGGCGTCGCTCGGCCTCTACCTCGGCACGCCCGTACGCGCCACCCTCAGCAGCGTCGCGAAGACGCGGGCGCGCGCCGTCCGTCGCTGAGGTCGATCAGGCCGGCCCGCCCGAGTACGTCTCCCCCACCGGCACCGCCACCTGCAGTACGTTGCCGGGTTGCGCCAGAGGGCACGCCCACGCCGGGTCGTAGGCGCACGACGGGTTGTAGGCGAAGTTGAAGTCGAGCACGATCGTGCCGCGCTCGGCATCCGATCCGAGGTCCGCTCCCTTGATCGTGTCGATCAGGTAGCGGCCACCGCCGTAGGTGCCGCCGGGGCGCCCGGCGAGGGCGTCGCGCACCGGGATGAACAGTCCCCCGCCGTAGGTCGTCAGACGCCAGACGTCGAGCGACCCGGTGTCGGGGATCTCGACCCTGCCGACGCGCTCGAAGGGCACGACCCCGTCGGTTCCGGTCGCGAAGTCGAAGCCACCTGGTTCAGCGGGAAGGATCGGCAGCTCGAAACGCCACTGCGGATCGTACGAGGCGATGGGCAGCCCCTCGAACAGGGCCTTGTCGCCCGGCAGCAGCGGAGTCGCGGGGTGGTGCAGCATCAGGTCGTCCCGCTCGATGCGCCAGAGTTCGTGCGCCTCCTCCGGAGATTCCGCCTGACGGACGGCGTCGTAGAGAGCGAACACGCGACGTCGCCAATCGACGACCTCGGCGGCGGCACGGGCTTTCGTGAGCGTCATGGGTTCAGGCTACGCGCCTGGACCTGCCTGCCAGCTCAGGTTCGCGGCCCGAGGGCAGAGGGGTCCGCCTCGCCTGCGGCATCGCCCTTCAACTCGATGAGGATCGTGTGCGTGGGCGTGGTCCCGGTGTTCTCCCCCGAATGCCGCTGCGCGGCCAACCACACCACCTGCCCGGCCGTCAACGCCGTGTCGAAGACCCGCTCCCCCGCAGAGAGCCGACGCGAGAAGTCGCTGAGCGCGACCATGACGCTGTTCGGGTGGTCGTGCGGGGTGGTGCTGTCGCCCGGCTCATCTGTGTAGTCGAGCACCCGCACGAAGTCGTTCTCCCAGAGCGTGCGGTAGTGATCGGGATTCGTCAGGGTGGGATCGTCGGTGACCATGGGCACACAGTACGCCCGGCGTTCCCACCCCGACAGGGGGTCTTGCGACGCTCAGCCGTCGGTCGATCGCGGCAGGACGGTGAGCACACGTTCGATGTGATCACGGAACTCCGCCATGTAGTCGCGCAGGAACGTCGCGGTACCCGCGTTCTTCACCGTGCCGTCTTCGGCGTAGTCGTCGGGGACGAACTGGATGTACGCCTCGGGGGCTGTCATCTGTCGGGCGTTGCAGAAGCTCAGCACACCGCGCAGGCTCTGCTGCGCGACCGCCGTGCCGATCGCGCCGACAGATGCACCGATCACCGCGGCGGGAATGTGGTCGAACGAGTTCTGCCCCCACGGGCGAGACGCCCAGTCGATCGCGTTCTTGAGTCCGCCCGGGATAGATCGGTTGTACTCAGGAGTGACGAACAGCACCGCATCCGCCGAGTCGATGGCCTCCTTCAGGGCCACCGCGACCGGCGGATAGTCATCGTCGTAGTCCTGGCTGTAGAGCGGGAGATCGCGGATGGGGATCTCGAAGAACTCGAGGTCGTCCGGCGCCAGACCGATCAACGCTGTCGCGAGGATGCGGTTGATCGAGGTGGACGAGAGACTTCCGACGAAGTAGCCGACTCGATAGGTCATGACTTTCCCTTCTCGTGTGGCGTCTCCAGCGACGCTGGTTTCAGTCTCGTCGCGCCGACCACCGGAGTCCAGTGCCGTCTGCGCTCAGGCCCCGGCGCGCACCGTCTCGAGCGAGGGGTAGTCGGTGTAGCCCTCGGCGGTGCGGCCGTAGAACAGCGCGGGCCGCGGCTCGTTGAGTTCGGCATCCTGACGCCAGCGCTCGACCAGGTCGGGGTTGGCGATGACGGGGCGACCGGCTGCGACGGCATCCGCCCATCCGTCTGCGACGAGGCCCTCGGCCTCTTCCCGGCTCGTGGCGACGCCGAAACCGGAGTTGATGATCAGGGGCGCACCCAGCGTGCGACGGATGCGCTGCACGAGCTCGCTCGTCGGCGCGGCGTTCAGGATGTCGACGAAGGCCAGGTTCAGCGGACGGAGCCCTTCGGCTACGGCGAGGTAGGTGGCGAGCGCGTCTGCGTCGTCCTCTTCGAGGACGCCCTGGATGTTGTGCTGCGGCGACAGACGGATGCTCGTGCGGTCGCCGCCGACCGCCTCGGCGACGGCGGTCGTGACCTCGATCGCGAAGCGCGCACGGTTCTCGGGCGATCCGCCGTACCGGTCGTCGCGGACGTTCGACACGGGCGAGAGGAACTCCTGCACGAGGTAGCCGTTGGCGCCGTGCACCTCGACGCCGTCGAGACCGGCCGCGATCGCATTGCGCGCTGCCTGCACGAACTGCTCGATGACCTCGGGGATCTCGTCGAGCGTCAGGGCGTGCGCGACCGGCATGTCGGCCTTGCCGTCGGGCGTGTGCGTCTGACCGGGAGCCGCGAGCGCACTGGGTGCCACGACGCGGGGCTCTCCGGAGATCGCAGGGTGCGAGACCCGGCCGCCGTGCATGAGCTGCATCACGATCGTGCCGCCCTCTTCGTGCACGGCGTCGGCGATGCGACGCCAGCCCTCGATCTGCGCGGGCGTCACGATGCCCGGCTGCCCCGGGTACGACTTGCCCTCGGCCGCAGGCCACGTGCCCTCGGTGATGATGAGACCCTGGCCCGCGCGCTGACGGTAGTACTCCACCATCGTCTCGGTGGGCACACCCGCGTCGTCTGCACGCGTGCGGGTGAGCGGCGCCATGACGACGCGGTTGGACAGCGAAAGGGCGCCGAAGGCGGCGGGCTCGTAAAGACTCACAGTGAGGGGTAAGGCTCCCAGCTCGTCGCGTATTCCCCGTCAGGATGCCGCAGGCTTGCCGTCTGCGCGATCGGATGCTCCGCCGCCGAGCTCCGAGAGCATCTCGGCGAAGCGGTCGAGGTCTGCCTGCGACCAGCGACTGAGCCGCTCGGCCAATCTCGCTTCGTAGCGCGAGCGTGCGGCCGTGACCCTCTCCTGCGCGAGGTCGGTGGCGACGAGAACGCGCGCTCGACGATCATCCGGGTCGCGCACGCTCTCGACGAGGCCCAGCTGTTCGAGCTGTCGCACCTGCCGACTGACGGCGGTCTTGTCGGTCTGCAGCCGCTCGATGATCGCTCCGGCCGAGGTCGCTTTGCCCGTCGCGATGGATGTCAGCACCTGGTAGCCGAGAGGTTGCAGATCGGGATGCACGGTCTGCGCGGCCTCACGCCAGCTGACGCGGATGCGGGCGAAGAGGCGCCCCAGTTCGTGCTCGACCCTGGCCACCGCCTCGTCGATGTCCGGCACCGCCTCGTCGATGTCCGGCACCGCCTCGTCGATGTCCGGCGGCGTGTCGCCGTCGGACGCAGCGGCGGGCTCGCCCGTGCGGGCGGGTTCGTCGGACGGGGCGCTCATGGTGGCCAGCTTACGGCGAAGCCCCGCCGTCAGAGGAGACGGCGGGGCTCGGACCGAGGGACTCGGGTGCGGGATCAGACTTCGGCGAGAAGCCGGAAGACTTTCGATGCGGCTTGGATCTCGTCGGGGGTGAGCTCGGCGACGACCGTGCGCAGGCGCGAGGCGTGGTCACGGCGAAGCTCGACGAGCGCGGCGCAGGCGGCCGGTGTCGGAGTCAGCACCCGAAGCCGTCCGTCGCGCTCATCCGGCCGCGACTCGATCAGGCCCAGGTCCTCGAGCATCCGCACTTGCCGGCTGATGACCGACTTGTCCATCTCGAACCGCTCGGCGAGCTCATGCGCATTGGCCGTCTCGGCCCGCTCGATGAAGGTGAGCAGCTTGTAGCCGCCCACCTGCAGCTCGGGATCGATCCGCGCGGCCGACTCCTTCCAGAGCGTCCTGGTCCTCGCGAAGATGAGGTTCAGGTGCGTCTGGAGATCACCGAGCGCGGTGTCGACGTCGGGAGACGTCGCCACCGCGTCCGAGGTGACCATGTCAGCGCCTCGAGTCCGGGTCCTCGCGCTCGAGCACGGTCACCGAGTTCGTGGTCGGCGACGCGGACTCGACGCCCGAGATCCGGATCGTGCCGGTCGACATCGTCGCACCGACCTCTGCTTCAGAGACCTCGAGAACCGATTCCTCGGCCTGCTCGCGCAGCTGCTCGGCGGCGTTCTTCGTCGAGAGCGGCTTGTTCTTGATGAACGCGATCGCGAGGATGGCGATCACGGCCAGCGGGATGGCGATGATGAACGCGTCGGCGATGCCGTGGCCGTAGGCGCCCTCGACGATCGCGCGGATCGTGTCGGGGAGCTGCGTGACCTTCGGCACATCACCCGAGGCGAGGTGCTTCAGAGCGTCGACCTCTTCGGGGGTGGTCGGCGTGAATCCCTCGAGCGAGTCGGAGATGTAGTTGCCGACGCTCGTCGAGAGCGAGGCACCCATGACCGTGACGCCGATGGTGCCGGCGATCGTGCGGAAGAAGTTGACGTTCGACGAGGCCGCGCCCAGCTGCTGCGGTGCGGTGTCGTTCTGCACGATGAGGGTGAGGTTCTGCATGACCATGCCGAGACCCGCGCCGAGGACGAACATGTAGGTCGCCACCAGCGGGAACGGGGTGTCGTAGCGCAGCGTCGCCATGAGCGAGACGCCGACCGTGGTCAGGACGGAGCCGGTGAGCATCCAGCCCTTCCACTTGCCGAACCGGCTGACGAGCTGACCGATGATGATCGACGCGCCCATCTGACCGATGATCATCGGGATGGTCATCAGGCCCGACTCGGTGGGTGTGGCGCCACGCGCGAGCTGGAAGTACTGCGCGAGGAACACCGAGGTCGCGAACATCGAGACGCCGATGGCGATCGAGGCGATGACCGACAGGGTGAAGGTGCGGTTGCGGAACAGCGACATCGGCACGATCGGTTCCTTGACGAAGAACTCGACGGTGATGAAAGCGGCGATCGCGACACCTGCGGTGACGGCGAGCATGATGCTCGTCGAGGAGTCCCAGTCGAACTGGCTGCCGCCCATCGAGACCCAGATGAGCAGGGTCGAGACGCCGACGGCGAGGAGCACGATGCCGAAGTAGTCGATCGACACCTTGGTGCCGCGCTGGGGCTTGGGCAGGTGCAGGGTGAACTGCAGCAGCACGATGGCGAGGATCGCGAAGGGCACGCCGACGAAGAAGTTGGAGCGCCAGCCCCAGACGTCGGTCAGGAGACCGCCGAGCAGCGGGCCGCCGATGGTGCCGAGGGCCATGATGCCACCGACGACACCCATGTACTTGCCGCGCTCACGCGGCGAGATGATGAGGGCGACGGCGATCATCACGAGCGACATCAGACCGCCGACGCCGATGCCCTGGATGACACGGACGGCGATGAGCATGTTGGTGTCGGTCGAGAAGCCCGCGATCACGGTGCCGACCGTGAAGATGATGAGCGACAGCTGCACGAGGATCTTGCGATCGACGAGGTCGGCGAGCTTGCCCCAGATGGGCGTCGAGACGGCGGTCGCCAGAAGGCTCGCGGTGATGACCCAGGTGTACTGGGACTGCGTGCCGCCGAGGTCGGCGATGATGACGGGCATCGAGGTCGACACCACGGTGCCCGAGAGCACAGCGACGAACATGCCGACGACGAGGCCGGAGATCGCAGTGAAGACCTCGCGCGGTGAGCGCACAGGCTCAGCGATGGAGGAAGAAGAAGGCGTAGTCACAGTGGAAGAACTCCTGCGTAGAAAGTTGATTACTGTCAACTATACGCTTATGGTTGCCAAAGTGCAACTATCGACCCGGGTCAACCATCCTGGGGCAGCACGACTCCCGTGTGGTCGGCGAGCATCTCGATCAGCTCCGTTCGGAATGCGGGATCCAGCGTTGCGGGATGCGGGCTCTGCGTGCGGCGATGGAACCAGTAGCCACCCGTACGCGGATCGATCTGCTCCACAGGCGCGGTCGCCAGCCACTCCTGCGTGCGACTCCCCTCGTCGAGGCTGTCAGACGCGTGGACTCCACCCATTCGTGTCGGCACCCATCCGGGGTCGACGGCGTGCACGAGCGCAGCCGATCGCACGACGGCCAGGTGCAGGGCCAAGGCGGTGACGAACAGCTTCGAATCGTCGTAGGGACGCGTCCGGACCTCCGGACGTGCAAAGTCCAGGTTCGCGAGATCCGGCGTCCCGGATCGGTGCATGGAGCTGCTGATGACGATCGTCCGCCAGGGCGGCACCATGAGGGCGCTGAGAAGATACGGTGCGACCACGTTCACCGCGAAGACGTCAGGGCCGTCGATCACCCCGGCATTGTGGATCACCGCATCGAAGGCTCCGAACCTGTCTGCGCCCTCAGCGACGCCTCTGACGGCATCCGCCTCAGACAGGTCCCCGATCACTTCACCGACGCGCACGAGACCGCCGGGAAGCCTGTCGGCGCTGCGCGCGTGGACCACCACATCGTGTCCGGCCCGAGCCAGGCCCTCCGCCGCGAGCCGGCCGATCCCAGACGAGGCACCGGTGACGAGCACCAGCGCCATCAGCCGGTGCTCCCCTCGGAGAGTGCCGCCGCACCCGAGCGATCTGCGACCCACGACGCGAGCAGCGAGAGACGCTCGGCAGAGGGGGACCCCGGCTCCGCCGAGTAGATCAGCAGCACGTTGCCCGGCTCTGCGGTGATCGCCAGCTCTTCGTACGCCAGGGTCAGCTCGCCGACGAGCGGATGCTGGAACCTCTTCGTCCCCGCGCCGTGGACGCGCACGTCGTGCGCCGCCCAGAGGTGCCGGAACGTCTCGCTGCGCGTCGACAGCTCGCCGACGAGATCCTGCAGCCCCTTGTCGTGCGGGTCGCGCCCGGCCTCGGCGCGCATGATCGCGACGCACATCTCGGCGAACAGATCCCAGTCGGGATAGAAGTCGTGCGACGCGGGGTCGAGGAACTGGAACCGGGCGAGGTTCGGCGTGCGCCCGGCTTCGCCGATCAGGGGCGAATAGAACGCACGGCCCAGATCGTTCACCGCGACGAGGTTCTGTCGAGGGTCTCGCACGAACGCCACGGCATCGGTGATCGAGGCCAACGCCCACTGCAGGCTGGGCCTGGTGAGCTCGGGCTTCGTGGTGCGGCGACGAGTGCGGCCGCTGGAGGGGATGCCGTCGGCGGCCCGGGCGAGGTCGAGCAGATGCGCACGCTCGGCGTCATCGAGCTGGAGAGCGGATGCCAGGGAGTCGAGCACCGCGGCGGAGGCACCGGCGATCGCGCCGCGCTCGAGCTTCGCGTAGTACTCGACGCTTACTCGGGCGAGCGCCGCCACCTCGCTGCGTCGCAGTCCCTCGACGCGCCTGTTGGCACCACCGACGAGCCCCACCGCCTCCGGGGTGACGCGCGCGCGCCGGCTCATCAGGAACTCCCGGACCTCGGATCTGTTGTCCATGATGAGGACGCTACCCCGCAGAGGAGCCGCGGGGGAGGCTCTCGCAGTACACCTCTCACCAGGGACTCCCCCGGACTGCCGGGCTGGCGGACGCTGGATGCATGACCACCGCCACCCAGCACCCCGCCAGCAAGGCGCTTCCCGCGCTTCTCCTTCTGCTGACCGTGTTCGGCCCGATCTCGATGGATCTCTATCTGCCGGCGCTGCCCGCGCTCACGGCCGAGCTGGGCGCTGCCACCTCTGTGGCGCAGCTCACCGTGACTGCGTGCCTCATCGGCCTCGCCGCGGGGCAATTGGTCGCCGGCCCGGTCTCCGACAGGCACGGACGCCGCGGCATCCTGCTCATCGGCATCGTCGCGTACATCGCGATGTCGCTGCTCTGCGCAGCGAGCCCGACGGTAGAGCTCCTGATCGCCGCGCGCTTCGTGCAGGGGCTCGCCGGTGGCGTCGGCATGGTGATCGCCCAGGCGGCCGGTCGCGACGTCTTCGCAGGCCGGTACCTCATCCGCTTCTACGCCCGCCTGACGGTCGTCGGCGGCTTCGCGGCGGTCGTGGGTCCGCTGCTCGGCGGTCTGCTCAACACCGTGGTCGACTGGCGAGGGCTGTTCGTCTTCCTCGCGATCGTCGGCGCCGGCATCCTGGCCCTGACGCTGCAGCGCTTCGGAGAGACCCTGCCCGCCGAGCACCGCACGACCGGCGGGCTGACCCGCCTGCTCCACGATTACCGCACGCTGCTGAGCGACCGGATCTTCGTCGGTGCGATCCTCAACCAGGGCTTCCTGTATGGGGCACTGTTCGCGTATCTGTCCGGCGCGACGTTCGTGCTGCAGGACATCTACGGGCTCTCGCCGCTCGAGTACGCGCTCGCCTTCGGGGTGAACTCGGCAGGCTTCATGGTCTTCGGCCATCTCGCGGGCAAGGCGTCGGAGCACGACCATGTGCGGGCCACCCTCGCGGTCGGTGTACTGGTCGTCGCGCTCGGTGCCGCGGGTCTGCTGGTGGCGGGACTCGCCCCGATGCCGCTCTGGGCGGTACTCGCATCCCTGTTCGCCCTGGCCGCGGGAGTGTCGATCTCCTCCCCTCCGGCGACGACGCTCGCGCTCGTCGGGTACCCGCAGATCGCCGGAACGGCATCGTCGCTGCTCGGCATGATCCGCTTCGGCTTCGGCGGTGTGGCCGCCCCGCTGGTCGGCGTCGCCGGCTCTCTCAGCATCCTTCCGCTCGGGGTCGTCACCGTCGCGGCTGCAGTCCTCGCGGCCGGCGCCCTGCTCTTCACCCTGCGCGCCGCACGCGCCCACGTTCGGGTGTGAACGCGACCGGAGGATCACATGCGGGCGTAACGCGCGCGGGCGAAGCAGAACAGTCCGTAGAGCACGAGCCCCGCACCGACGACCCACAAGATGACGACGCCGAAGGGCAACCCGGCCAGTGCGCGAAGCGCCGAATCGAGGCCGCCTGCCGTCTCGGGGTCGTGCGTGAGCGCGGCGATCACGAACAGCACCCCTGCGACTCCGACGGCGATGCCCTTGGCGATGTAGCCGGCGACGCCGAACGCGACGATGCCCGACTGCGCCGCTCCCCCGGGCGCCGAGAGGTTCTTCATGAACTTCTGGGTGATGCCGCGCACGATGAAGGCGATGCCGATCGCGGCGACGATCAGGCCCACGAGCACCAGCAGCGCGACGCCTGCGGGCGCCGCGAGGAGCTTTGCACTGAACGACTGCGACGACTCTGAGGACTGCGACTGACCGCCGAGGGCGTAGACGAGGGCGGTGGCGCCGATCGCGAGATATGCGGCGGCCGTGCCGAGGAACTTGACCCGATGCGCCCATTTCTTCTTCGCATCGGGGTCGCGCTCGATCACGGCTTCCGCGATCTGCCAGACCGCGAGCGCCAGCAGCCCGAGCACGATGATCCAGAGCAGGAAGACGCCGGCGGGCGACTGCTGGATCTGCTCCATGGCCCCGCCCTGGTCGGCGTTCTCGCCACCACCGCCGGACGCGATCGAGATCGCGATGCCGCCGATGAGCAGATGCAGGATGCCGAGCACGACATAGCCGATCCGGGCGAGGACTCGGAAGGTCGTGGAGTCCTGCGCGGCGTTGGCTGCCGAGGCTGCGGAGTTTCGGGTGTTCATGGGGTCGCACTGCTTTCGATCGTCTTTTCACCGGCCGATTCGCCGGCCGATTCCGTTGTGGCTCTGCTGACGTGTCGTGCCCTGGCCGAGTCGACGCACACCCACACGAAGCAGGCGACGGCTATGCCTTCGAGCAGGCCCGCCACTACATCGCTGAGCCAGTGCGCGTGCAGGTACGTGCGGCTCCACATCATCGTGACGACCCAGACTGCTCCCAGCGCCCACACGTACCAGCGACGGAAGGTCAGCGCGAGGATCACCGCGACCGTGGTCGCCACGGCGGTGTGCCCCGATGGGAAGGACGTCGCCACGCTCTCGGCGAGCGAGTCCTCGGGGCGGGTGCGGCCGATCACGGCCGCCATGGTGGCGCCGATCGCGACGACGGCGACCAGGGCGATCGCCAGCGTCGCGGCATCCCACCGGCGCTTGCGCCACACCAGCCACGCGATCAGAGCGGCGCCGATCACGATCATGCCCAGGGTGCCGCCGACGATGGCGGGCACCCAGGCCACGACGAGCCACGCGTCGCCGGTCGATGACACCACGAGGTCGTGCCACCAGACGTCGACCGCGAGCGGCTCGTGTCCGCCCATCGCCACGAAGGTGCGGAGCACCACGAAGGCGACGGTCGCCGAGGCGCCCGCGATCAGAACCGAGGTGGATCGTGCGGCGCCGACCACGCGCGGGTCAGGCGATCGGGTCGTTGTTGCGGATGCTGCGTCGCGTCACTCGCTCACCGGTGGCCGGGTCCACGGCCGTGCGGTCGACGGTCTCGGTGCGACGGCTGCGCATCACGAGAACGAGGCTGATCAGGAACACGACGACGCCCGCGCCCATGAGGATGTAGCCGATGAGGTCGAGATCGACGTAGCCGCCGGTGTCGATGTTGATCGCGAAGACGAGGATCGCTCCGATGACGAAGAGCGCGATTCCGCTGCCGATACCCATGTTGTCCGTTCCTCTCCGAGACCGCCCCTGCGGTCTCGCGTCGACAACGATAGGGTCAATGACCGTTGAGTCAATAGCCGTGGACACAACCGCCGGTGCATGGTATGGATGAAGACGATGACTGAGCTCGAGAGACGTGCGGGGATCTTCGCGGCCCTCGCCGAACAGACGCGACTGCGGATCGTCGACCTCCTCACCCTCGGAGATCTCTCCTCCTCCGAGATCGGGACGGCACTCGACCTGCGGTCGAATCTGATCGCCCACCACCTCGGCGTGCTCGAATCCGCCCAGATCGTCTCGCGCACGCGGTCGGAGTTCGACAAGCGCCGCAGCTACATCGGCCTGCGCCCCGAGGTGTTCGACACTCTCGCGCCGACGAGCGTGACGCCCCCTCGCCGGGTGCTGTTCGTGTGCACGGCGAACTCCGCGCGCTCGCAGCTCGCCGAGGTCATCTGGCGCGACATGAGCGTCATCGACGCCGCATCCGCGGGCACCCTCCCGGCTGCGGTCGTGAACCCCGAGGCCTCTGCGGCCGCCGCCCGACACGGATTGGCGATCGACGAAGCACGCCCTCCCCGTCACGTGGACGACGTGCGCAGCGACGGCGATCTCGTCATCACGGTGTGCGACGACGCGCACGAGCGGCTGCCCATTCGCGACGATCTGCACTGGTCGATCCGCGACCCCGCCCGCATCGGCACCCCCGCCGCGTTCGACGCCGCCTTCGACACCCTGTTCCAGCGGATCCGCGCCCTGTCGTCTCGACTCATCGCCGCCTGAGCCGATGTCCCCGGCCCGTGCGATCATCTGCACGTCGACGGGAGGACGGGATGCGGGGCGAAGCGACCGTGATGCACGCCGATCTCGACGCTTTCTACGCCTCTGTCGAACAGCGCGATGCCCCCGAGCTGCGGGGCAGACCGGTGATCGTGGGCGGCGGAGTGGTGCTCGCCGCGAGCTATGAGGCCAAGGCCCGTGGGGTGCGCACCGCGATGGGCGGCCGCCAGGCTCTCGAGCTCTGTCCGGATGCCGTGGTCATGCCTCCGCGCATGGAGGCGTACTCCGCGGCGAGCAAAGAGGTGTTCGCGATCTTCCGCGACACGACGCCGCTCGTGGAGGGTCTCTCGATCGACGAGGCCTTCCTCGAGGTCGGCGGGCTCCGGCACATCGTCGGCACGCCAGAGCAGGTCGCGGTGCGGCTGCGTGAACGGGTGCGCGCCGAGGTCGGACTCGCGATCTCGGTGGGCGTCGCCCGCACGAAGTTCCTCGCCAAGGTCGCGAGCGCGGTCGGCAAACCCGACGGGCTGCTCGTGGTCGAACCGGAGCGAGAAGAGGAGTTCCTCCTCCCCCTGCCGGTCGAACGGCTGTGGGGCGTCGGCGCGGTGACCGCCGAGAAGCTGCACCGCTATGGCGTGCGAACGGTCGGCCAGCTGGCGGAGCTCGAGGCAGCGACGGCCGAGCGGATGCTGGGCAGGGCCGTCGGCTCGCATCTGCATGCCCTGGCCCGGCTGCGCGGCCCTCGCCCCGTCGACACGACGCGGCGCCGAGGGTCGATCGGCTCCCAGCGCGCACTCGGCAGCCGACCGCGGTCGAGCGAAGAGCTCGATCTCATCCTCACCCAGATCGTCGACCGACTGGCCAGGCGTCTGCGCGACGGCGACCGGGTATGCCGCACGGTCGTCCTGCGCCTGCGCTTCGGCGACTTCGCGAAGGCCACCCGGTCTCGCACCCTCGGCTCTCCGACCGACCGCACCGCGATCCTGCTCACGGTCGCGCAGACGCTGCTCGGCGCCGCCCGGCCCGAGATCGCCGAGCGGGGCATCACATTGATCGGCGTCTCCCTGTCGCAGCTCGCCCAGGCCGACAGCGTGCAGCCCGAGCTGCCGATCGACTGGGGCGACGAGCGGCGCCTCGACACCGTGCTCGACTCGCTGCGCGATCGCTTCGGCGCGGCATCCGTGTCGCGCGCAGCGCAGCTCGGCCGCGATCCCGGGTGGTCGAGTCCGATCCTCCCCGAGCACGAGTGATCGGCGTGACCCCTGGCGTCTCTTTGGAAGAACCGGCGCCCGGATCTTAGGGTGGTGTACATGGCAGGACCAGAGACCATGATGCGGACCGAGATGGTGCTCGACGGAGAGAGCTATCTCCTCGCGCAGCTACAGGATCTCGGCGACGTGAAGCGTCGCATCGAGGAGGCGGTGAAGAGCTCCGGCAGGTTCGTCGACTTCGTCGTCGTCGGCAACCGCGAGGTGAGCGTACTCATCACCCCGTACTCCCGGGTGACCATCAGCGTGTCGACGGTGCTCTTCGACTCGCGCGACACCGGAGACGTCGACTTCCCGTACGGCGGGTTCTTCGACGGAATCTGATCAGAGCTGATCGAGCACGAGCTCGCCGCGCGAGTTCAGCTGCTCCATCATGTGCGTCACGCGCTTCGGATCGATCGTCGCCACCGTCGGCTGGTCGAACTCCAGCACCAGCGGGATGCTCGGATGCACCCAGATCGTCAGCCGACCCGACGGCACCTCGGGCTTGGGCAGCCAGGTCATCATGAAACTCTCGTTGCGGCGCAGCTTCGTCCCGATGACGATCTTCAGGTGCGCCAGAGTGACATCCTCGATGTCGATCGCGGGGCGCGAGCTGTTGTACTCCAGTGTTCCCATATCGAGAACTGTACGCGGGGTCGGCGGCGTTCACCTCCCTCCTCCACGTCCCGGGGCACGGTCACGGGGCTCAGCCACGGACGGAATCGGACGGTTCCGCGATGACAGAATCGAGGGATGACTGATTCGTTCGAGGCGCAGATCGAGGCGGGGTCCACAGCAGATGTCTCTGGTTGGGACTTCTCCTGGCTCGACGGGCGGGCGACCGAGGAGCGACCGCCGTGGGGCTATGCGCGCCTGCTCGGCGAGCGTCTGAGCACCGCGTCAGCCTCCCTCGATATCCAGACCGGCGGCGGCGAGGTGCTGTCCGAAGCCGCGTCGTTCCCGCCCGTGGCCGTCGCGACCGAGTCCTCGCCGCCGAACATCGCGCGCGCCACACACCTGCTGCATCCGCGAGGCGTGGTCGTCGTCGCCGATCAGGACGAGCCACCGCTGCCGTTCGCCGATGCCGCCTTCGATCTGCTCACGAGCCGCCACCCCGCCACGATCTGGTGGGACGAGATCTCGCGTGTGCTCAGCCCCGGCGGCACCTATCTCGCGCAGCACGTGGGGCCTGCGAGCGCCTTCGAGCTGATCGAGTTCTTCCTCGGGCCGCAGCCGGAGGCCCGCCGCGGGCGACACCACGACGACGAGGTCGCCGCGGCCGAAGCCGCAGGGCTGGAGGTCGTCGATCTCCGCACCGCGAGAATGCGGATCGAGATCCACGACGTCGCAGCGGTGGTCTATCTGCTGCGCAAGGTGATCTGGTGGGTTCCCGGCTTCACCGTCGAGACGCACCTCGACCGGCTCCGCGAACTGCACGAGCTCATCCAGGCAGAAGGCCCGTTCGTCGCCCACTCGACCAGGCATCTGATCGACGCACGTCGGCGCTGAGCCGACCTCAGCCCGGCGGACCGTGCCTGATCAGCCGGATCAGCCGGCCGCGCGCGGCATCGCACACGCCGCGGTGCCGCCGGGGAGGCGATGCCGGAAGCGTGCGATCAACGAATAGCCGAGCGGTGCGGCCCACGAGAACGGCGGAGTCACGAGCAGATGTCCGAGGAACCGCAGAATCCCCTGCGGTTGCGTCTGCAGCAGGGCGGCGAACGCCGCGTGGCCACGGAATCGCCGCCCGCCCGCCAGGAGCCAGACGTAGTGGGTCACATCGTCGCGGCTGAGTGCGAGCTGCTCCAGGTCGAGCCACTGCCACGGCTGCGCGTCCGGAAATCTGTCGAGTGCGTTCTCGAGTCGCCGCACCCACGTCGTGCAGAAGGCGCAGTCTCCGTCGAAGACGAGCAGCGGTTCGGTGGGCATGGCTCCGACACTACGCTCCCCGAACCACAGGACTCTCACGATCTCAACCCCCTGTTCCTGGGCGAGGCCATGTCGGAGTCTGTCGGCATGAGCCACCCCGACGACATCAAGCAGCCACTCGACCATCTGCCGCCGCTCGATGAGCGAGACAAGGCGATCGACATCGACGAGCCGAGCTATCCGACCTCCGAGGCACCGACGGGCCCCGCGCACGCATCGCCCGAGACGGCTGCGGAGCCCGACAAGCCGAACCGCCACGGCGTCGACAAGCTTCCGCCGACGTCGCGCTGAGTGCTCGGCGATATGGAGCCGCCCGCCGACGTCCCGACGTCGATCCCGCTGGACGACTGGCTCGCGAAGCTCGGCCAGTCCACCGGAGCGCCGGGAGGCGGTGCCGCGGCCGGCGTGATGCTCGGCATCGCGGCATCCCTGCTCAGCATGGTCGCCGCCTATACGCCCGATGATCCGCGTGCAGCGGAGTGCGGGCGCCGAGTGGCCCGGCTGCGCGGCGAGGCGCTGCAGGGCACGGAGAGCGACGGAGTCCTCTCCGCCGAGTTCGGCGCCGCGCTCGCTCTTCCCGCCGACGACCCGGATCGCGACGCCCGGGTGCGCGCTGCAGCCGCGCGCGCGGCGGAGTCGGCGGCGCGACTCGGATCATCAGGGGCAGTGCTGCTGCGTGAGCTGCGGGTGATGCGCGAGATCGGGAATCGAAGCCTGTCGGCGGATCTCGCCGTGGCAGCAGGAGCACTCGCCGCGGGTCTTTCGGGGTGCTCCATCAACCTTCGTGCGAACCTCCGAACTGCTCGAGCGCATCATGCGCCGGCAGCAGCGCTGGCCGAGCTGCACGTCGGCGCCGCGCGGCTGGCTGAGTCGCAGCAGAGCGCCACGCGGATCGCGGCAGAGCTCTCCGCGGAGTTCGACGACTGATCCTCGAGCCGGTGTCGGGACGGTCTAATCGAGCTCGTACTCCTGGCCTTCGGGGGCCTCGAGAGGCTGCCCCGACGGCGATTCGACACCACGGGTGAGCGTCTGCAGCCGACGGACCAACTCGGGGTCTTCGGGCTCCGGCCCGCTGACGGCGACCTCCTTCGACACGATCTGGCTGGCCGGACCGATCAGGAACTTCGCCGTCACGACGGTGCCGTCGTGCTCCCGCACCGGTATCTCGACGATCTCGGCACGCTCCTCATCGCCCAGTGCCCGCCCGTACGCCAGCAGAGCATCCGCGATGTCGTCACCGGTCAGGAACTCGTCGCCGCCATAGAGGATCGATTGCATAGTGCTGGTCTAGGCGCTCGCGGCCGAAAACCCACGCCCCTTGCCCGCTCGCCCGGCGGATGCTATCGACCGCTCCGGCCGTCCGGAGACGAGAAAAAGGGTACGCCCACTCGAGACCATCCGCCATGGGATGCCGTAACCGACCGATCGCGCGTATCGTCACGCCCTGAGAGCCGGCGCCGTAGGCGTCATGGGGATCGCCCCCGGAGTGGCTCCGGTCGAGGGGCTCTGTGCCGACGGTTGCGAAAAGCCCGCCGAGAGAGAGTCCCTCCACTGTGGGTGGCGACGATCTGCGCAGTCAGCTCGTAGACGCAGCGAGCTCTTCTCGGAGCAGCGCGGCCCCTGCGCTGAGCGCACGCAGCTTGCCGCGCGCGACGTCACGAGGCAGCGGCGCCAAGCCGCAGTTCGTGCTCGCGATCAGCTTGTCCGCGTCGACGAAGTGGAGGGCGTTCCGAAGGGTGTCGGCGACCTCTTCGGGGGTCTCGATCGTGTCGCTGGCGACATCGATGGCTCCGAGCATGACCTTCTTGCCCCGGATGAGCTCGATGAGGTCCAGCGGGACCTGCGAATGGTGGCTCTCCAGCGAGATGGTGTCGATGCTCGACCGCTGGAGCAACGGGAACGAGGTCTCGTACTGCCGCCATTCCGCGCCGAGGGTCGCCTTCCAGTCGGTGTTCGCCTTGATCCCGTAGCCGTAGCAGATGTGCACCACGGTCTCGGCACGCAGTCCTTCGGCCGCCCTCTCGAGAACCGCGATGCCCCAGTCCTTCACGTCGTCGAAGAAGACGTTGAATGCCGGCTCATCGAATTGGATGATGTCGACCCCCGCGGCCTCGAGCTCCCTGGCCTCCTGGTTGAGGATCGTCGCGAACTCCCAGGCCAGCTTCTCGCGGCTCTTGTAGTGACGGTCGTACAGAGTGTCGATCATCGTCATCGGGCCGGGCAGGGCCCACTTGATCGGCTGATCGGTCTGCTGGCGGAGGAACTTGGCATCCTCGACGAACACGGGCTTCTCGCGGCTCACAGCTCCCACGACGGTCGGCACGCTGGCGTCGTATCGGTCGCGGATCCGAACGGTCTCCCGCTGGTCGAAATCGACGCCGGAGAGATGCTCGATGAACGTCGTGACGAAGTGCTGGCGGCTCTGCTCGCCGTCGCTGATGATGTCGAGGCCGGCCTGATGCTGCTCCTCGACGGTGATGCGCAGAGCATCCTGCACGCCCTCGACCAGAGCATCGCCCTCCAGCTTCCAGGGCGACCAGAGGGTCTCGGGCTGGGCGAGCCAGGACGGCTTGGGAAGACTGCCGACGATCGACGTGGGAAGAAGCGTGGTCATGGTGTGGAGTTCTCCGTCGGTCGGGCGAGAAAGATGGTCAGGCGACGGGGGCGAGGTCGTCGGCAGGCACACGGTCGTCGGCCGTGTCGCCGTAACTGGCGGCCCACTGCTCGAGAAGGTCGCCGTGCGGCTGCATCAGGTGCTCGTCCGTGAACCTGCCCTGCTCGGCTGCAAGTCGACTCCGCTCGTCGCGGTCGTACGCGATCTTGGTCACCGAGTAGTCCTGCTGCTCGAGGCTCGGCTGATAGATGCCCGCCGCGGCCGAGTTCGCGTTGTAGACCTCCGGGCGGTAGATCTTCTGGAACGTCTCCATCGTGCTGATCGTGCCGATGAGCTGGAGGTTCGTGTAGTCGTTCAGCAAATCGCCGCGGAAGTAGAACGCCAGCGGCGCGACGCTGCCGCGCGGCATGAAGTACCGAACCGAGAGACCCATCTTGGCGAAGTACGCATCGGTCAGCGACGAGTCCTTCTGCTCATACTCGACCCCGAGGACCGGGTGATGGTTGTCGGTGCGACGGTACGTCTTGCTCGTCGAGACGCTGATGCAGATCACCGGCGAGAGGGAGAACCGCTCCTGGTAGGCCTCGGAGTCGAGGAAGTGCTGGAAGAGCTTGCCGTGCAGATCGCCGAAGTCGTCGGGAAGGGCGAATCGACCCGCGGCTTCGCTGGCGGCCGGCAGTCGCACACTGAAGTCGTAGTCGCGCACGTACGACGAGAAGTTGTTGCCGACGATCCCGTGGGTGCGCTTGCCCGTGAGACGGTCGACGATCTGGAGGTCCAGAACCTCGAGCAGGGGGAACTCCCGGTCCTCGCCCTCCGCGGCGAACTGCACCGCGACCGAGATGATCTCGAGTTCGAGCGTGTAGCGGTCGCCGCCTGGATTGTCCCAGCGGGCCAGGTCGTTGAACCGACGGTCGATCATCGTCAGGGCGTTGCGCAGGTTCTGCTGCCGATGCTCGCCCCGCGCGAGGTTCGCGAAGTTCGTGGTGATCCGGGAATCGTGCGACGGCGAATAGTCCTCGTCGAAGCGGGTCGTCGTGATGCGGAACGTGAAGTCGTGGGCCATGAGGTGCCAATCGGTGGGCTGATCGGCCGGGCTCGGCCTCGCGAAAGGGGATGCCTCCATGGTGCGCCGAGAGCACCTCCATCGGGTAATGCTCCACGACTATGAGATGGCATAGTCTGTGCCTATGGCCAGACGATCGAGCGGGATCACCCTGCAGCAGCTCACGTATTACATCGAGGTCGCCGCAGAGGGATCGATCAGTGCTGCGGCAGACCTGCTCTACGTCGCGCAGCCCACCATGTCGGCGGCGATGAAAGACCTCGAGAGCCGCGTGGGGCGCGTCCTCCTCCTCCGCTCCGCCCGCGGCGTGACGCTCACCACCGACGGCGTGGAGTTCCTCGGGTACGCCAGGCAGGTCGTCGAACAGGTCGCGCTCCTCGAACAGCGCTACCTCGGCCGTCCGCCGTCACGACGCCTGCTCGGGGTGTCGACGCAGCACTACTCGTTCGCCGTCGACGCACTGGTGCGGATGGTGAAGGCGACCTCGGCCGCGGAATACGAGTTCTCGCTGCGGGAGACGCGCACGTGGGACATCATCGAGGACGTCCGCACCCTTCGCAGCGAACTGGGCATCCTGTACCGAAACGACTTCAACCGCAACGTCATCGACAAGCTGCTCCGGGATTCCGGGCTCGCCTTCCGCCCGCTCTTCGTCGCCGAACCGCACATCTTCATCTCGCGCAAGAATCCTCTGGCGTCCCGGGCTCGCGTGACCCTCGACGATCTCGCCGAAGTGCCACGTCTCACCTTCGACCAGGGCGCGAACAACTCCTTCTACTTCGCCGAGGAGATCCTCTCCACCCTCTCGAGCCCGCAGGAGATCCGCGTCTCGGACCGCGCGACCATCTTCAACCTCATGATCGGACTCGACGGGTACACCATCTCGACAGGCATCATCAGCGACGACCTCGATCCCGAGATCGTCGCCATCCCGCTCGACGTCGACGAGCGCATCGAGATCGGCTGGATCGGCCACTCCGCGATTCCGCTGACCGAGCAGGCCCAGCGCTATCTCGCCGAACTGCGAACGGTCGTCTCGGGGTTCGGGGTGACGCTGCTCGGCTGAGCGCGGCACCGGGGCGCACGCCGGCGACGCTAGGCGGTCTCGCGCACGCGCCCTTCGACCAGCGGGATCGTGTGCTCTGCATCGCCGATCACGGCGGGGTCGTGCGAGACGCAGACGACCGCGACCCCGCGTGCGGATTCCTCGCGCATGACCGCACGGATCCGCAGGGCGCTCGACACATCGAGGCCGGTCGTCGGCTCGTCGAGCAGCAGAAGGTCTGCATCCCGCGCCAGCCCCTGGGCGAGCAGAGCCCGCTGCTGCTGACCCCCCGAGAGCGAGGAGAACGGCTCGCGTGCGAGCGATCGGATCTCGAGGCGCTCCATCGCGCTCTCGACGAGCTCGCGCGCGGCGGCATCCATGCGCCGCCACAGCCCCAGCCTGCCCCATGCACCGACGCTGACAACGTCTCTCACCGACACGGGGAGCCCGTCGGGAATGGCGGCGCGCTGCGGCACGAACGCCACAGCACCACGCACGGTGCGGATGCCGGAGGTCATAGCCCGGGTTCCCGCGAGCACCTCGAGAAGAGTCGATTTGCCGGCACCGTTCGGCCCGGTGATGACGGTGACCGCGCCGGAGCGTATCGAGACATAGACACCGGCGAGCGCCGCCCGATCTCCGAACGAGACATGGACGCCGGTGAGATCAGCGGTGGCACGTGGGGTGGGGGGAAGGTCGAGCACCCCTTCATCATATGAGTTTGATAATCATTCTCAAAAAGCCCTAGGCTCACTGAACGTGACCTCCCATCCCGCCGGCGTGCTCGCCCCCTTCGCCCTCGACTTCCTGCAGCGCGGGATGCTCGGCGGCGCTCTCGTCGCGGTGCTCTGCGCCGTCGTCGGCACCTGGGTGGTCATCCGCGGCATGGCTTTCCTCGGCGAAGCGCTGGCGCACGGCATGCTCCCCGGGGTCGCACTCGCCACCGTGCTCTCGCTGCCGGTGCTGGTCGGCGGCGCTCTCAGCGCCATCGCGATGAGCCTCGGCATCGGCGCGCTGCAGCGCCGAGCACGGCTGTCGTACGACACGAGCATCGGGCTGCTGTTCGTCTCGATGCTGGCCCTCGGGGTCATCGTCATCTCTCACTCCGGCAGCTTCGCCACCGACGCGACAGCGATCCTGTTCGGAGACATCCTGGCGATCAGCGAGGCCGACCTCGCACTGCTCGCCGCGGCAGCGACCATCGGGCTGATCACCGCCGCCGTGCTCCACCGCTCGTTCGTCGCCCTGTCGCTCGATGCACGGATCGCCTCGGTGCTGGGGCTCCGCCCGCAGATCGCTCAGGCCGCGCTCGTCGGACTCGTCACCCTCGCGGTCGTCGCGTCGTATCAGGCCGTCGGATCGATGCTCGTCGTCGGTCTGCTGCTCGCACCGGCCGTCGCCGCAGGCCACTGGACCACTCGCATCCCGACCCGCATGGCGCTCGCCGCGCTCTTCGGCATCACCGCGGTCATCCTCGGCCTGCTCGCCTCGTGGTACGCGGCGACGGCCGCGGGGGCATCGGTCGCAGCATCCGCGATCCTGCTCGCCTGCCTCTCGTGGGCGGCGCGAACAGCGACCGACTCCCTCGGGTCACGGGTGCGACGCGCCTGAACCCTCTGTCACGACGACGCGACCCCGCATGACCCACGACCCACGACTCACGACTCACGACTCACGACTCACGGCAGGAAAGGACCCCGTGCGCTCCCGCATCCCCCTCTTCGCCCTCACCGGCGCCCTCACCTTCTCCTTGGTCGCCTGCAGCTCGAGCCCCGTCGATCGGTCGTCCGGTGATTCCTCGGATGACGGACACGGCGCGGTCGCCGGCGCGGAGGAAGTGGCCGAGCCGCAACTCGGGCTGACCTCGATCGACGCCGACGGCACCGTACGCCATCTGGACCTGCTCGACGAGAGCGTCACAGAGATCGGCGAGGTCTCTTCGCCGAGCGCTCTGACCACCGACGGGCGCTACCTGTTCGCACAGACCGACGACGGAATCGAGATCGTCGACAGCGGGGTGTGGACCTGGGACCACGTCGATCATTTCCACTACTACCGGGCGGATCCGGCCGTGCTCGGGACGGTTCACGGCGAGGGCACGGCGGCAGTCGCGACGACCAATCTGTCGACGACCGGCGGCACCGGCATCTCGTTCCACGACTCGGGCGATGCCGTGCTGCTCGACACGCAGGCACTGTCGAAGGGCGAGATCAGCGAGCTGTTCCGCATCGAGCGCGAACCGCACGAGGGTCTCGTCGTGCCGGTCGGCTCGTTCGCGCTCGTCACCGAGGCGTCCGACGGCATCGCCACGACCGTGCGCGGATACACGGCAGGTGGTGAGGAGACCGGTCTCGACGAGCCGTGCATCGCTCCGGCCGGCACCATCACGACACGGGTCGGCGCGGTCATCGGATGCCAGGACGGCGCCCTGCTCGCGCACGTCGACGGCGACGAGCTGCAGGTCGAGCGCATCCCCTACCCTGCCGGGACGACGGCACCTGCCGCCACATCGTTCGACAACCGCGAAGGACGCCCCACCGTCGCGGGTCTCGCCGGCTCCCAAGGGATCTGGATGCTCGACACTCGCGCGCGGGCGTGGACCCTCCTCCCCTCCCCCGCCCCGCTCGCACACGTGACCGCGGTCGACGACGAAGACGGCCACCTGCTCGCGCTCACGCAGGACGGTCGGGTGCTCGTGCTGAACGGCGACGACGGATCGGTGCTCGCCGAGACGGCACCGCTCGCGGCGCAGTCTCTGTCTTCGGGCGCCGAGCCGACACTCATCGCCGATCAGCACCGCGCCTATCTGAGCGCGCCGAGCGAGCGCCGACTGTACGAGATCGACTACGCGGATGCCGCTCGCATCGCGCGCACGTTCGAGACCCTCACCGAACCGGCGTTCATCGCCGAGACAGGACGCTGACATGCGTGCCCCACGGATCTTCGCCACCTTCGCCGTGAGCGCACTCGCCGGCATCGGCCTCACCGCCTGTGCGACGGCGGAAGACCCCCGCCCGACCATCGTCGTCTCGACCAACATCCTGGGCGACGTCGTCGAAGAGCTGGTCGGCGAGCAGGCGCAGGTCGTCACGCTCATGAAGCCCGACGCAGACCCGCACTCGTTCGAGATCTCCGCCCAGCAGGCCGCCACTCTGCGCAGCGCCGATCTGCTGGTGTCGAACGGCCTCGGCCTCGAAGAGGGGCTGCAGCAGCACCTCGACGCCGCCGACACCGTGCCTGCATTCGTCGCCGGAGACATGATCGAGGTCCTCGACTACAGCGACGGCGATGCCGCAGGGATGCCCGACTCGCACTTCTGGACCGATCCCGAGCGCATGATCGACGTGGTCGACGCCATCGAACCCGCGCTCGCGGAGGTCGAGGGCATCGACGCCGAGGCGCTCGACGCGACGGTCGAGGACTACCGCGGGCAGCTTCAGGCGCTCGACGCGGAGATGACCGAGGCGTTCGCCACGATCCCCGACGAGCGCCGCGCTCTCGTCACCAACCACCATGTGTTCGGCTACCTGGCGGAACGCTTCGACTTCGAGATCGTCGGCGCAGTGATCCCCGGCGGCACGACGCTCGCCGCGCCCTCGGCATCCGATCTGGCCGATCTCGTCGACGCGATCCACGAGACCGGCGTGCCCGCGATCTTCGCCGAGTCGTCGTCACCCGACCGCCTGGTCCAGGCGCTCGCGAGCGAGGCGGACGTGGAGGTCGACGTCATCGAGCTCTTCACCGAATCGCTCACCGGCCCTGATGGGGGCGCCCCCGACTACCTGACCATGATGCGCATCAACACCGAGCGCATCACCACCGGTCTCAGCTCCTGAGACCCCACCAAGAGAAAGAGGAATGCACATGCGAACCTCCCCCTTCCGGCGTGCGCTGATCAGCGCCGCGGCTCTCGGCGCCGTCGTCACCCTGGCGTCATGCGCCGGCGGCTCGACCGCGCCGGCATCCACCTCCGATGCCAGCGACTCCGACACGCAGGCGGGCGCTCGCGTCGCGGTCGCCTATGAGGGCGGCATCCTCGTGCTCGACGGCGAGACGCTCGAGACGGTCGCCGATTTCGAGTCCGAGCCGTTCACGCGTCTCAACGCCGCCGGCGACGGACGCCACGTCATGGTCACGATGAGCGAGGGCTTCCAGGTTCTCGACACAGCGGCCGGTACGACCGATGAGCCCGAGCTCACCGACACGGTCTTCGAGGCCGACACCCCCGGTCACGTCGTGCGTCACGCAGACAAGACCGTGCTCTACGCCGACGGCACGAGCGACACGACGATCTTCGAGACCGCAGACCTCGCGAGTGCCGACGGCCTGCCCGAGGTCGAGACCATTCCGGGCGTCGAGGCGCACCACGGCGTCTCGGTCGTGCTCGAGGACGGCACTTTCCTGACCACCGTCGGCAACGCCGACGGTCGCAACGGCATCGTGGCGAAAGATGCCGAGGGCGCCGAGATCGTCTCGTCCGACCAGTGCCCCGGCGTGCACGGCGAGGGCACCGCGAAGGACGAGGCCGTGGTGTTCGGCTGCGAGAACGGCGCACTGATCTACCAGGACGGCGAGATCACCAAGGTCGACGCGCCCGACCAGCCGTACGGACGCATGGGCAACGCCTACGTCAGCGAGACCAGCCCGATCATCGTCGGCGACTACAAGAACGATGTCGATGCCGAGGGATACCTGCTCAGCGCCGTGACCCTCATCGACACCGAGGCCAAGACACTCGAGGTCGTCGACCTGCCCGCAGGCGTCGAGTACACCTTCCGTGACATCGTCCGCGGACCGGAGGACCTCGCCTACATCCTCAGCAGCGACGGCGCGATCCACGTGCTCGACCCGGAGACCGGCGAGATCACCGACAGCTTCCCCGTCGTCGAGGCGTGGGAGGGCCCGGCCGAGTGGCAGGACGCCCACCCCGCGATCGTCGTCGCAGGGAACATCGCCTACGTCACCGAGCCTGCCTCGAACAGCGTGCACGCGGTCGACCTGACCACGGGTGAGGTGCTCGTCAGCACCGAGCTCGACGTGACGCCGAACGAGATCGCCCCCGCCGCGGGCTGAGACGACGCGCAGTGAGAGGGGCCGGAGCGATCGCTCCGGCCCCTCTCTTCCCGGCATCTGGCACCCCCACGGGGGCTCGGCTGACACGCGTCTCTGCCTCGGTGCTCTGACAGGATGAACGACATGATCACCGTTCACCTGCGCTACGAGATCGACCCGGACAAGCTCGACGACTTCACCGAGTACGGCCGCGCATGGATCCGGCTGGTGGCGAAGCACGGCGGAACCCACCACGGCTACTTCATGCCGAGCGAAGGAGACAGCGACGAAGCGTTCGCGCTGTTCACATTCCCCTCGCTCGCCGAGTACGAGGTCTACCGCACGGCCTCGAGGACCGACCCCGAGTGCGTGGAGGCCTTCGAGCTCGCACGCAGAACCCAATGCATCCGCCGTTACGAGCGTCGCTTCCTCAGTCCCGTCTTCTCAGCCGACGCCGACTGAAGAGAGATCCTCGCGGGTCGTCACGGGCGCTCCGCTGCGTCCGCGACCTTCTCTGTCTGTCCCAGGCGGACGTCACCGAGGAGGCGGGCGCTCGTCTGCGCGAGCGCACGCCGCGAGAGCAGGCGGGTGCCGAGAGCGAGCAGTTGGTTCCTGACGCCCGAGACGACGCTGGGCTTGCCGTTGGCGCGATCCAGCTCGCGGAAGGCAGTGTCGATCACCTGTTCGGCGGTCTGCTGACGACCGACGGATGCCGCCTCGGTGCCGACCACGTCGAAGAACTCCGTCTTCGTCGACCCCGGGCTCACGGCGAGCACGCGCAGCCCGGTGCCGCGGGCCTCGGCCCAGAGCGCCTCGGTGAAGCTCAGCACGAAGGCCTTGGTCGCGCCGTAGACGGCCATGCCTGGAGTCGGCTGATACGCCGCGGTGCTCGCGACGGTGACGAGTGCGCCACTCCCCTGCAGCAGCTGCGGCAGGAAGGCGCGAGAAAGCTCGACGAGGGTGAGCACGTTCAGCTGGATCTCTCCGGTCATACGCGCGGGGTCGGCGTGATCGAAAGCGACATGCGAGCCGAAGCCGGCGTTGTTCACGAGCGAGGTGACGCGGATGTCCCGCTCGGCGATCTCGCGGTGCAGAGCCGCGGCGGCTCCGGGGATGCCGAGGTCAGCCGGCACGACATCCACCTCGACCCCTGCGGTCGTGCGCAGTTCGGTGGCGAGCTGGTCGAGGCGATCGACGCGTCGGGCGACGAGCACCAGGTTCGAGCCCCGCGCGGCGAAACGTCGAGCGAACTTGACACCGAGCCCCGAGCTCGCTCCGGTGATGAGTGCGGTGCCTCCGCGTAGGTCCAACGTCATGATGTTGCCTCTCGTATGTTGTCAGTGACATCATTGTGCGCGCATCCCTGGGTGTTGTCAATGTCTACATCGAATCGCTACGATGGTCGGGTGCCCGAACAGCGCTATCATCACGGCGATCTCCGCCGCACGCTCCTCGAAGCCGCACGGTCGAGCATCGAGACCGACGGGGTCCAGGCGCTGTCGCTGCGCCAGCTCGCTCGAGATGCCGGCGTGAGCCACGCGGCGCCCGGTCGGCACTTCCGCGACAAGCAGGCCCTGCTCGATGCGCTCGCCGAGGACGGCTTCCACCGCCTGACCGCCGCGCTCGGCGAAATGATCGAGGGCGAGGTGTCGACCGCCGACGAGGCGCGGCGTCGATTCGATGCGCTCGCCGGCGGATACGTGGCCTTCGCGCTCGCTCAGCCGACGCTGCTGACCCTCATGTTCGGACTCAAGCACGCCCCGGATGCCCGTGCAGAACTCATCGAAGCGGGACATTCGTCGATGGAGCTCACGATGCGGGTCGTCGACGCGGCCCAGCGCATCGGAGCGATCGGCCCCGGAGACCCGCAGCGGATCGCGCTCACCGCGTTCGCCACCTTCCACGGGGTGGCGACGCTCGCCTCGGGCGGGCTGCTCGACGGGGTCCCCGCCGAAGACCTCGTCGGCGTCGCGAGCGAGATCTTCTGGCGCGGCCTGCAGCCGACGACCTCCTGAACGGACGACGACCACAGCCGCTCGAAAGCCGTGACGGTAGCTCTCAGTGAGCACTCAGGACTAGCTTCTGAGCGTGCGGAATTCAAGGGCCTAGACCAATATTTCGGACACTCTTAACGTGGTCGAAGATCTGGCGGACGACGAGTAGCCCGTTCGGTCGAGTCGCGTCCCCCACGCGCTCGCAATGCTTCTCTCCCCGACCAGGAACCGGTTCTATGAGAGTGGAGTCCCGCAATGTCCGATCCCCGTTTCGAACTTCGCAGAGTCACCGAGACCGAGTGGCTGATCCTCGACCACAAGTACGCGGCTCACGATGCACGTCAGACGGTCGCATGCATCTACCAGGTCGATGGCGTCGAGGTCGATGTGGTCTGGATGCGGGACCTCCCGCTGGCGAACTGCTACATGGCAGCCGACGATGTCCTCGCCGACCTCCAGCGGTTCTACGCGGTCCCGGATCGCACCACCGCTCCGATCGTGATCCCGCACCTGCCCCCGCTGGCGACGGCGTGACCTCATGAGGTGGTGGGCCAGGAGCCGGATGCGTGTCACCGGCGACCCGCACTGACCAGGATGCTCTGAGGCTGCGCGTCAAGGGGGTTCGACGACTCCGCTCCGCGACCTAGCGTCTGCGCATGGCTATCGAACTGAACCACCCTGCCCTCAGGCACGCTCGCGCGCTGGTCCGCGACGGCAAAGTCGTCCGTGACGAGCGCGACGACTGGTCAGAGGCCGCCCCCAGCGCAGATGACGAGAACAGCTTCATCGAGCAGCACGGATGGACCGAGTTCTCTCATTGGCACCTCGGCATCGACAAAGCCGAGAATCCCGAGACGAAGAAGGCGTACTCCTTCCCGTTCGGCGATCTCCGCTCGGTGCGTCGATCGGGGGTCATCTCGGGTGAGAGCCGTGCAGGGCAGTATGACCATCTTGAGATCCGCGACGAGCTGCGCAAGCTCCTCGAGCTGATCGACGCCGACAGCTGATAGCTCGCCGTCATCTGCCCGCCCTCGCGACGCGGGGCACCGTCGCTGCGCGGTGCGACAGCGGATGCTCCTCCGTGTCGACCTGCAAACCTCTGCGATCGCACTGCCGCACGCGTGTCCCCCGAACGGCCGATACCGGCGACTGCGGACATGCGCGAGGATGGCCTTTTCCGAGGATGTGAGCGCCGGGCGGGGCTCGATGAGGGGCTCTCGATGACGACACCCAGTCAGCCGGTGGACGGGCTGTCCGATTTCGCGGAGCTCATGGCGCACGAGCCGGAGTTCGTCGGCGATGGGATCGACCCTGTGGTGCGCAGAACGCGCAGGCGACGAGGGCTCATCATCACCGCCGTCTGCCTCGTCCTGCTGCTGGCCGTGACCGGAGGCTACATCGGGTGGGCTCTCACGGCGCCGGTGAATCCGCCGGCGGTGACCACCCGCACACCAGAGGTGCCGGTCGGCGCCGCGGTCGCCCTCGCCACACCTCCGGTCGCGGCATCGGCGATCAGCATCGCCGGCGCCGACGCCTATCTGGGTGAGACGGCGAGCGCGACCTGGTCGGCGACGGGCACGGGTGAGCCGTTCCCGATCGCGAGCATCACCAAGCTGATCACCGCCCTCGTCATCCTCGACGCGTCGCCGCTCGCCTCCGCGGATGATCCAGGGCCGACCATCACGTTCAGCAAGGCCGACCACGATCTCTACGACGTGTACTACGTGCAGGGCGCGACCATCGCCCCGATGCCCACCGGCACGTCGATGTCGCTGCACGATGCCCTGGCCGCCATGCTCATCCCTTCGGCGAGCAACTACGCCGAGGCGCTGTCACGGCAGATCTTCGGATCACAGGGCGCGTTCCTCGGCGCGACGCGTGCCTGGCTCGCCTCTCACGGGCTCACAGGAACGACGATCACGGAGCCCACGGGCATCAGCCCGAGCAACACGAGCACGCCCGCCGACCTGCTGGCCATCGCGAAGCTCGCCACCGCGAATCCGGCGATCGCTCAGATCGCCGCGACCCCCTCGGTCTCGATCCCCGGGGCCGGCCAGCTGTACAACACCAACGGCCTCCTCGGCACCGCCGGGATCACGGGGCTGAAGACCGGAAATCTGGGAGAGGGCACGCACAGCCTCCTGTACACGGCGACACTCGACGTGGGCGCGGGAGCTCCGCTCTCGGTCACCGGCGTCGTCCTCGGAGGAGCGTCACGCGAGTCGGTGAACCTCACGGTCGTCGGCGCACTCGAGAGCATCCGCTCCGGCTTCCACCAGGTGCCCGTCGCGACCGCCGGCCAGGAGGTCGGATCGATCTCGACGCCCTGGGGATCCACCGCCACGCTGGTCATCGCCGAGACCGCGTCGATCTTCACCTGGTCGGACACACCGATCGAAGTGTCGATGGACATCGAGACCCCGCCCACGTACCGCGACGGCACGGTCGTGGGAGCCGTCACCTGGACCGCTGGGCCGAACACCGTCACCGCTCCCGTGAAGATCATGGGGAGCATCGAACCGCCCACCGAGTGGTGGCGGCTCACCCACCCGTCCGAGCTCGGCCCGCTGTGGGACGCCTGGGGCTGACGCTGCTCGACCGCGCATCGAACCCCGCCTGCGCCCTTCGGACGAAAGTCGAAACATCGGCCGATCGGCTTCGCCCCGCGTTCTCCGGCTATACGATCTGCATCGAGGCGCCAAGCCCGATGTGATGTGCGGAAGGACAGCCGGATATGTCAGCGGACCCGATGACCTCCTCAGCCGATGCGCCGAAGCCCGGCGCCGGCTCCGCCTGGGCACCGTTGGCCATCCCGGCATTCCGGGTGCTGTGGTTCGCGCAGCTGGGCAGCAACATCGGCACCTGGATGCAGACCGTCGGCGCCCAGTGGTACCTCGTCGACGCCGCGGCGAGCGCGACCATCATCGCCCTCGTGCAGACAGCGAGTCTGGCACCGGCCGTGCTGTTCTCCCTCCCCGCGGGCGTGCTCGCCGACTCCCTCGACCGCCGCAGACTGCTGATCTGGGGTTCGGTGGCGAGCGCCGTGATCGCCGCGGCGCTGACCGTCATCGCCGCCCTGAACGAGCTCACTCCGTGGACGATCCTCGGCTTCACCTTCCTGCTCGGGATCACGTCCACGCTGACGTCCCCGGCCTGGCAGGCGATCCAACCGGAACTCGTGCCCCGCCCGCTCATCGGCGCGTCCTCCGCGCTCGGCGGCGTCACGGTGAACGGTGCCCGCGCCGTCGGCCCTGCGCTTGCTGGCGTGCTGCTGTCGCTGTTCGGTGCCCCCGTGGTCTTCGGCATCAACGCGCTCAGCTTCATCGGAGCAGTCGTCGCCCTCCTGTGGTGGCGACGGCCGCCGCAGAGCGGACTCGACGACAGGGAACCGTTCACGGCCGCGCTGCGCGCAGGCGTCCGGTACATCGCATCCGCGCACCTCGTGCGCCGCATCCTTCTGAGGTCCGCTCTCTTCGCCCTGCCCGCCAGCGCGCTGTGGGCGCTGCTTCCCGTGACCGCCAAGCGGCTCGACCTCACAGCGAGCGGATACGGCTTCCTGCTCGGAGCGCTCGGTGCGGGCGCCGTGGTCGGCATCTTCGTTCTGCCCGTCGCCCGCAAGAGATTCTCGGACAACGCGGTGATCGCCGTGAGCGCTCTGCTGTTCGCGGCCGGCACGCTCGCCGCGGCGTGGCTGCCGTTCGTCCCCCTGCTGCTGCTGCTCGTCCTTGCCGGGGTCGCCTGGATCGGCACGCTCACCGTGCTGAATGCTGCACTCCAGTTGACTCTCCCGCAGTGGGTGCGGTCGCGAGGAGCATCGATCTACATCCTCGTCTTCATGGGAACGATGGCCGTCGGGTCGTTCGGCTGGGGCGCTCTGGCCGGGGCAGTCGGCACGGCGACATCGCTGGCGGTGGCCGCGGCGCTGCTCGTCGTCATCGCAGCCAGTGTGATGTGGCTGCCGCTTCTGCCGGGCACCAGCACCGTCGACCGCACCGTCTCGATGTCGTGGCCCACCCCGACCCTCGTCCTCGACCCCCAGCCGACCGACGGCCCCGTTCTCGTGCAGATCACCTACACCGTGAGGCCTGATGACGTCGACGCGTTCCGTGAATCCATGCGACTCGTGGAGAGTTCCCGCCGGCGGACCGGCGGGTACCGATGGATGCTTCTCCGCAGCGGCGAAGAGCAGGACCAGCTGCTCGAGTCCTTCATGGTCCCCTCCTGGGGAGAGTACCGACGGCAACAGACCCAGAGGTTGACCGGTCGCGACCGTGAGATCCAGGCGACTGCCCGGGCGCACACCGAAGGCGAGCCCCGCGAGAAGCACTACTTTCCAGAGCCGCCGCCGCCCCGCAGGCGATCCCGACCTCAGCGCTGAACAGGGTTCGAGGGGGCGCCGCCGGCATCCGCCTTCGAATGCCGGGGCATCTGGGAATCCCGTGAGAATCGACGGGCCGGTCATGACCGCGCCGATAGCGTCGAAGCATGGATATCGACACCAGACGACCACCGGTTCGCCGTGCACGCATCCTCTCGCCCCTGTTCGGCATGGCCGTCACCGCTGCACTGCTGGCCGGATGCGCCGCCCCCGCGTCACCCACCCCGACGGTCACGCAGACGGTGACGGCATCCGCCGATCCCTCGCCGAGCCCGTCGCCCAGCGCATCCTCCACCCCGCCCGCGGGCGTCAGCGGATCGGGCATCGGAGACGTGGAACTCGGCGCGCCCTACGACGAAGCCGTGACCGCTGCGGGTGCGACTCCGGTTGAAGCCTGCCCGTGGCTCGCGTCCACGGAGGCCGACGGATACATGCTCACCGTTCAGCGCCCCGAGGTCTCGGAACAGGACCCCGCGGTGGTCGACCTCGTGCAGGTCTCCGCCTCGCCCGTCGACCTCGAAGGCAAGCCGGCCGTCGGCCCGCTGACCGCTGAGGGAATCGGTCTCGGTTCCCGTCTCGACCAGGCGCTGGCGGTCTACCCCGACGCGGTCGAAGTCGAGAGCGTCGGCGATCGCCGGTATCTCGCGCTCGAGGCGGAAGCCGGCCCCGGTTCGGTCTTCCTGACCTACACCGCCGGGACCGACATCATCTGGGGAGTGACGGCGACGACCCTCGACGAGCCGCCATACGAATCCTGCGCGTGAGCGCGGCCGCCAGGCCGGACCCTCCGGAGTCGCGGGCGGGCGAAATGATGAGCCGCCCCAGCCTCGAACTCTTTCACGCTCGGGGGCGAGAGTAGCGACTGACCCAGAGGCCGGGAACCGGCTCGGCATCCGACTGGTGCACGAAGCCGAGGGATTCGTACAACGCTCGAGCTGGCGCATTGTCGCGCCCGGTCGCGACGACCGTCTGGGACGCAAGCGGCACGACCTGCCCCACTAACGCGGCGCCCAGGCCTTTCCGGTGATGGGTGGGGTCGATCATGAGGCGGTCGAGGTCGACGACGTCATTCTCGATCACGTATCCCACCGCTCCGGCGATCTGGTGATTCTCGTCGACGCAGACCAGCCACTCCAAGCCAGCCGAGAGCAGGTCGGACGCCGTCTCATGGAGCGGCGGAATGCGGTCGTCACCGATCAGCCGAGCCTCGACAGCGTACGCCTCGTGCTGAAGCTCGAGGAGGCGCGGCGCGTGACTGCGCACTTCATCTGCGGTCAATCTTCGCGTCAGCACATTCCACTGCTCCTCCACCTGACGGAACCGGGACCTCACCCCGTGCGTGCACGGCGGTGGAACCCACGGAGCCACGCCATCCTCAACTATCCGAACGTTCGGACGACCCGATCCTTCAGGAACGAACGAGACGCGTGATGGCGTCAGTAGCTTCTTTGATCTTCGCGTCGGCGCTGGCACTGTCCATACGGGCGGCATCAAGAACGCAGTGCTTGAGGTGGTCGTCGAGAAGTCCGACGGCCACCGCCTGGAGGGCGCTTGTGAGTGCGCTGATCTGGGTGAGGATGTCGATGCAGTACTTTTCCTCGTCGACCATCTTCGTGATTCCGCGTGCCTGGCCCTCGATGCGGCTCATGCGGTTCAGATACTTTGCCTTGTCAGTGATGTAGCCGTGGGAGTGCGCGTGGTCAGCGGTCGTCGTGTCAGTGGCCATGTCCAGATCCTTCATTCTGCGGTCAGCGTCAACGGTTGAGGACTGACCGGGTGCTTGCATCGGGCGTGAGGTCGATGCGTCGCAACAACTGGGCGTTGAGGGCGACGACGACGGTCGACAGAGACATCAGGATAGCGCCGACCGACATCGGCAGGACGAAGCCGACCGGGGCGAGCACGCCGGCGGCAAGCGGAACTGATAGGAGGTTGTAGCCGGCTGCCCACCAGAGGTTCTGTGTCATCTTGCGATAGGCAGCGCGGGACAGTTCGATCACGGAGACCACGGACCTCGGATCCGAGCTCGCAAGGATCACGCCGGCGGAAGCGATGGCGACGTCGGTTCCCGCGCCGATGGCGATGCCGACGTCGGCCTGGGCGAGAGCCGGTGCGTCGTTGACCCCGTCGCCCACCATCGCCACTTTCTTGCCCTCGGCCTGCAGCTCTTTGACTTTGGCCGACTTGTCTTCGGGACGCACGCCGGCGAACACGCGGTCGATGCCGAGCTCCTTGGCGACCGACTCGGCCACGGCGTGGGCGTCGCCGGTGATCATGACGACCTCGATGCCGAGCCGGTGCAGGGCGTCAACGGCCTGCTGCGATTCTGGCCGTACCTCGTCGGCGAGTTTCAGCCCGCCCACGACCTGCCCGTCGACGACGACGTGCAGGATGATTGCGCCTTCATCGCGCCACGCGTCGGCGGCCGCGATCTCGTGCCCGCCGACCTCGTCGAGGAGCTTCGGGCCGCCGACGCGGACCTCCCGGCCGTCGACCGTCGCCGTCACGCCGACAGCGGGCGACGAGGTGAAGCCGGATGCCTTCGCGAGAGCGACACTCTTCTCTTCGGCCGCACGGACGATCGCACGGGCGAGAGGGTGCTCGCTGTCCGCCTCGGCGGATGCGGCGAGCAGTAGCAGGCGTTCGGCGTCGATGTCGCCGGTGGGCTCGATGGCAGTTACGGTCGGCGCCCCCTTGGTGAGGGTTCCGGTCTTGTCGAACAGGATGGCGTCGACCGTGCGCATGCTCTCCAGCGCGAGGCGATCCTTGATGAGGACGCCTCCGCGGGCGGCGCGCTCGGTGGCGATCGACACGACCAACGGGATCGCGAGGCCGAGGGCATGGGGGCAAGCGATGACCAGGACGGTGATGCTTCGCACGACCGCGGCATCCGGGTTGCCGACCACGGTCCAGATCACAGCGGTGAGCGCTGCCGAGAGCAGGGCGAACCAGAACAGCAGCGCGGCGGCGCGATCGGCGATGCGCTGTGCCCGTGAAGACGAGTTCTGCGCCTCGGTGACCAGACGCTGGATGCCGGCGAGGGCGGTGTCGTCACCGACAGCCGTGATCTCGACGCGCAGGCCCGAGTCGGTGGCGACGGTTCCTGCCGTCACGGTGTCGCCTGAGGCGCGAGTGACCGGACGTGATTCGCCCGTCACCATGGATTCGTCCATCGCGGCGGTGCCGTCTGTGATGCGGCCGTCGGCGGGAACGCTTCCGCCAGGGCGGACGACGACGACATCGCCGACGACGAGATCGGCGGGCGAGACCTTCTCGACCGTGTCACCCTCGACGCGCTCAGCTTCGTCCGGCAGCAGAGCGGCGAGCGAGTCGAGTGCGGACGTGGTCTGCGCGAGCGAGCGCATCTCAATCCAATGCCCGAGGAGCATGATCACGATCAGGAGGGCGAGCTCCCACCAGAACTCGAGCTCGTGATGGAGCAGCCCCAGCGTCGCGCCCCACGAGGCGAGGAACGCGACCGTGATGGCGAGTCCGATGAGGAGCATCATCCCGGGCTTGCGCGTCTTGAGCTCGCTGACCGCAGCGGTGAGGAACGGCCAACCGCCCCACACGTACATGACCGTGCCCAGCACCGGTGCGATGAACCGAGCCCACCCGGGCACGTCGTATCCGAAGATCATCGCGAACATGGGCGAAAACGCCACCACGGGTACCGCGATGACGAGATTGATCCAGAACAGACGTCGGAACTGCCCGACATGATCACCATGACCGGCATGACCGGCATGACCGGCATGCTCGGGGGATGCGGACATGTCATCGTGCATGTGCGGCTCAGACACGAGATGTCTTCCCTGAGCTTTCGATCGTGAAGCCCTCAGGGGCTGCCGATCGAGCGGGTCGTCCTGTCGCCAGCGTCGTCAGCAGTGGCATGAGCCGTCCTCTCATCATCACCTGCAGTTGTGACACCCGTTCACGATATACCCCGATGGGGTATATCGTCCAGGTTTGGCGGGGTTCGCAGCACGGAGGGCCGTGAACCCCGTGCGCGCGTCAGGCCATGTTGGCGGCGTACTTGGCGGGGTCGGAGTCGAAGGCCGGCCCGCATCCGGCGCAGCAGAAGTAGTAGCGCTCGCCCTCATGGTCTCGGAAGAGTCCCACGGCTTCGGCGGCCTTCTTGCTGACGGGACTTCCGACCATGACCGGGCAGGTCGTCAAGTCGTCGCTGGAGCCGCCGGCGAGCAGGTTCTCACGTCCGTTTCCTGCCGCGGCAGGGTTGGGTGCGGTGGTGCTGCAACAGCTGGCGGGGGCCTCGGTGTCATTCGTCATGCTGGGTGGTTCCTTTCTTGTTTCTCGGGGTGCGTCACTGCTTGGCGACACTCTTGAACCCGCGCAAGCGCAGGCTGTTGCCGACGACGAAGACGCTGGACAGCGCCATCGCTGCGCCGGCGAGCATGGGGTTGAGCATGCCGAGGGCGGCGACGGGGATCGCCGCGACGTTGTAGGCGAACGCCCAGAACAGGTTGGTCTTGATGGTTCCGAGGGTCTTGCGCGACAACCGGATCGCATCGACCGCACTTCGGAGATCCCCGCGCACCAGGGTGATGTCGGATGCTTCAATCGCCACATCCGCTCCCGTCCCCATCGCCAATCCGAGATCGGCCTGGGCGAGGGCGGGGGCGTCGTTGACGCCGTCCCCGATCATCGCTACCGTCTTTCCTTCGCGCTGCAGGCGGGTGACGACGTCGACCTTGTCCTTGGGGAGGACCTCGGCGATGACCTCCTCGATCCCCACTTCCGCGGCGATCTGGCGGGCCACTGCTTCGTTGTCGCCGGTGAGCAGGATGGGGGTCAAGCCGATCTCTTTGAACCGGGCGATCGCCTCGGCGCTGCTGGGCTTGACGGTGTCGGCCACGACGAGGATGCCGCGGGCCTGCCCGTCCCACCCGACTGCGACGACGGTTTTGCCCTCGCCCTCGGCGCGGGCCTTCGTCGCCGCGAGCTCTCGACTCAACTTCTGTGACCACTCGGCAAGGAGCGAATCACGACCGACGAGGACGGCATGGCCGTCGACGATGCCCTGGACTCCCTTGCCTTCGATGTTCGCGAAGTCCTCCGGCGTGGGCAGCGCGCCGACTTCTTGGGTCGCACCCTTGGCGATCGCCTGCGCGATCGGGTGTTCGGAGGCATCCTCCAGCGCACCCGCCAGTCGCAGCAGCTCCGCACGATCCGTGCGGTCCTCCGTGAAAACGCCGACGAGCGTCATCTTGCCCGTGGTGACGGTACCGGTCTTGTCCAGTACGACGGTGTCGATCTTGCGGGTGGATTCCAGAACCTCCGGACCCTTGATGAGAATCCCCATCTGCGCGCCGCGTCCGGTGCCGACCAGCAGTGCGGTGGGGGTCGCGAGCCCCAGAGCGCAGGGGCACGCGATCACGAGGACGGCGACCGCTGCTGTGAATGCTGCGGTCACCGGAAATCCGGCGCCGAGCCAGCCGCCGAGTGCGACGAAGGCGATCACGATGACGATCGGCACGAACACCCCCGAGATCCGGTCAGCGAGCCGCTGCACCTCCGCCTTCCCGGTCTGTGCGTCTTCGACGAGCTGAGCCATCTGCGCCAGCTGCGTGTCGGAGCCGATCCGGGTCGCGCGGATCATGAGCCGGCCGCCGACGTTCGTCGTGGCCCCCGTCACTGCGTCTCCCTCGGCGACCTCGACCGGCACTGCCTCGCCAGTGAGCATGGACGCGTCGACGGCTGACGTGCCGGAGACGACGACACCATCGGTGGCGATCTTCTCCCCTGGGCGCACGATGAACTCATCACCCACCTGCAGATCTTCGACGGGAATCTTCGTCTCTTTCCCTGCACGCAGCACGGCGACCTCTTTCGCACCGAGCTCGAGGAGCGCGCGCAAGGCCGCGCCGGCCTGCTTCTTGGAGCGCTTCTCGAAGTACCGGCCGGCGAGGATGAACATCGTCACCCCGGCGCCCACCTCGAGGTAGATGTTCGCCGCCCCGTCGGAAGGCGCCAACGCGAACTCGAACGGGTGCGTCATCCCCGGCATCCCCGCGGTGCCGAAGAACAATGCGTACAGCGACCACAGGAACGCGACCGAGGTGCCCATCGAGATCAGAGTGTCCATCGTCGCGGTGCCGCGCTTGAGGTTCGTCCATGCGGCCTTGTGGAACGGCCAGGCGGCCCAGAGGATCACGGGAGCGGCGAGGGCCAGCGAAGCCCACTGCCAGTAGGTGAACTGCAACGCGGGGATCATCGCCATCGCGATCACGGGCACCGTCAGCACGATCGCGCCGATCAGCCTGTTGCGCAGCGACAGCAGTTCCGGATCCGCGCCGTCGGTGTCACCGGCCATCCCCGAGTCCTTCTTGCGGCCCTTCGGGGCAGGCAACGCTGCGGAGTACCCTGTCTTCTCGACCTCGGCAATCAACAGTGCCGGGTCGTAGCCGTCCGGGACCGTGACCTTCGCCTTCTCCGTCGCGTAGTTGACCGTGGCCACGACACCCTCGAGCTTGTTCAGCTTCTTCTCGATCCGCATCGCGCAGGACGCGCACGTCATCCCGCCGATCTCCAACTCGACCCCTGACCCCACGTTCGGGGGTGCCGATGTACTCATGTGCTTTCCTTCTCGTGGCTCTGATGGAGGAGGCTGCAGCTGTCAGCCGCAGCGGAGACGGGACCGGGCTGGTCAGTGCCCGTCGTCGTGCGACCCGCTGTCGGACTCCGTCGCGCCGTCATCGTGGTGCGCGGCCTCGAGGACGAATTCGGCGGTGTGCACCTGGCCGTCGACCTGGAAGTCGAGGTACAGCAGGTAGCGCCCCGCGGTGGGGGCTTCTGCGGCGAAGGCGATCTCCGGTCCGGATGTCTCTCCGGCTTCTGGTTCGTCGCCCTCGGCGTGCACGTGCAGGTAAGCGAGGTCACCCTCGCGGAGCGCGACCAGGTGTCCGAACGCCCCCAGATACGGTTCCAATTCAGTGACGGGGTCACCGTCGCGCGTGACGGTGAGGACGAGATCGCGTGCCGCCCCTGCTTCGAGATCGCCGTCGAGGGAGACCGTGAAGCCATCGACCTCTGCGACCCGAGTAGGTTGCGGCGCCACAGGACTGAAGTCGCCTGCCACCTGGACGGTGCGAGTCAAGGTGAGTGAGGGCGCGTCCGCGCCTGCCGGCGTGAAGTCCGCGAAGACACGGTACGTGCCGGCCTCGGTCCATTCCCACGGCAACGACCACGTACCGGTGGACTCGTCGAGTGTCGGGTGGACGTGGCGGAATTCGCTCCCGTCCGAACGCGCCACGATGAGGTGGAGATCCTTGTCGTGCGCCGTGGCGTATTCAGTGATCGGTGTTCCCGCGGGGTCCTGGATCTGGAAGCTCAGCTCACCGGCCACTCCTACCTCGGCCGGCGCGTCGACCGGCGACAGCACATATCCGTCGATGCTGAGCGAAAGCCCCTTCAGGGCAGTCGCGGCCACGCCTGCCGAATCATCGGTCGCTGTCGCCGGCGCCCCATGGGCGTCGTGATCCTTCATCTCTGCACCTTTCGTCCAATCGCCGACGACGCTCGTCGGCACGATGATCTGCGCGAGGCCGAAGGCCCCGCCGAAGGCCACGACCAGCCCGAGGCCGTAGACGGCGAGTCGTCCGCCGGCGTTCATACCGTCCGCACCGCCGAATATCCTGCTTCCGCTACGGCGGCAAGGATCTGCGCGTCGTCGAGGGAATCCGAGCCGGTCACGACGAGCGTGCCGGTCTGGGCGCTCACCTGGATGTCGTCGACACCGGGCACCTCGGCCACTTCCTCACGGATCGACATCTCGCAGTGCCCACAGGTCATCCCGGTCACCTGAAACTCGTTCGTCGTCATGATCTCTCCTTCTCGATTTGCTACCCCTAGGGGGTATATGTACTAAGCGTATACCCACGCAGGGTATTCCCGACCACTGGCTCTCGCCGTGAAGAAGTCTCTCCAGAGCCGTGCGTCATTCGAACCGCGCGGGTCCCGACCGGACGACCGCGAGCAGGGAGCCCGCCGCCGGATCTGTCGCGCATGGCTGCACGTCAGATCCGGTCGGCGACTAGACGCTGATCGACTCGTCGGTGGCGGCCACAGGCGACCGGGGCTTCGTCATGGTGATGGCAGTGATGATCGCGCCGAGGAGCGCAAGGATCGCCGCGCCGACGAACGCGGCCGAGTAGCCCTGGGTGAGTTCGACCTTCGAGGGGTCGGCGCCGGCGACGCCGTAGACGATCGCCGTGAGCACGGCGAGTCCGAGTGCGGAGCCGATCTGGTAGCTGGTGCTCACGAGACCGGAGGCGACGCCGGTCTCCGCCGGAGGCGCCGCGTTGATGGCTGTGCCGAGCGACGGGACGAAGGCGAGCGACATGCCGAGCGCCGCCAGGAGCGACGCGGGCAGTACATCGACCACGTAGTCGCCGTCCGGACGAACAAAAGCGAGCCATGCCAGACCTCCCGCCAACAGCAGAAGGCCGGTCACGATGAGGGACTTCGCGCCGAATCGCTCCTGAAGACGGGGCGCCAGAGCGATCATCACGAGGACGACCAGGCCGGTCATCGGAAGCAATGCCGCGCCCGCGGCGAAGGCACTCGCGCCGAGAACCTGCTGCAGGTAGAGGTTGAGGAAGAACCACATCGACACCCAGGCGGCGCCGAGCATCAGCTGAGCGCCGTTCGCGGCTCCCAGCAGAGGCGCACGGAGCAGGCCGAGGCGCAGCAGTGGACTGCGGCTACGTGCCTGGATGACGAAGAAGATCGCCAGCAAGGCGACTCCCGCGGCGAGCATGCCGAGAGTCGTCCACGTGAGCCAACCGACCTCTGGAGCGTTGACGACCGCGTACACGACGGCGGCCAGTCCGACGGTGACCGTGACAGCCCCGGCGATATCGATCGAGCCCGTGGCTCCCCGGACGGTGCGAGGGAGGGATGTCGCAGTGAAAGCGAGCACGAACAGCGCGATCGGCACAGTGACGTAGAACACCCACGGCCAGCTCACGTACTCGGTGAGAACTCCGCCGAGGAAGACGCCGGCGGTTCCGCCGATCGGGGCAGCCGCTCCGTAGACGGCGAACGCCTTGGGAAGATCAGAGGTGCCGCCGAACAGCATCATCAGCAACGTCAGTGCGGCAGGAGCGATCATCGCGGAGCCTGCGCCTTGGATCGCACGACCGGCGATCTCGACACCGACGTTGCCGGCAGCCCCCGCCATGATCGAGCCGGCGATCAGAACCAGCCAGCCGAGGACGAAGATCTTGCGCGCCCCGAACGCGTCAGCCAGGCGGCCGCCCAGCAGCAGCAGTCCACCGAACGCGACCACGTAGGCGTTGAACACCCAGGACAGTGATTCCGGGGTGAAGCCGAGCGCGCGCTGAATGTCCGGCAGGGCTACGCCGATGATCGAGGTGTCCATGATGACCACGAACTGTGCGGTGGCTATGAGCACGAGGCCGAGCCATCGCTTCCCTCGCGACATGGATGGGGGTGTGGACATGTTTCGTTCCTCCTAGGATGCTGCGCCGGACTGTCCGGTCGCGGTGTAGCCTATACCTGTAGGGGGTATGAGTACGTCGATGGACATGTCAGAGCGCTGAAGACGTCCCTGCGGGTCACCGACCGCTTATGACCCGTGTTTCGACTTCCGCGGAATCTCGCGGAAGTCGTGCGCTCCCGTGCGCTCGATTGCGGGCGCGCTTCGACAGAGACCCCCAGCTATCGAGCGCATCCGAGCGGTGGACCGGTCTTTCCCGGGTACGCAATCTCGCCGGGCTACCTGTGTCTCAGCCAGCGAATGCCCCCTCCTTGGGCTCGCACCGATTGGGTGAGTATGCCTTGTTCGCTCATCGAGCTATCGGTAGCGGCAGCGCTATCGCGAGCCTCGTCTTGGTTCGGGTGGCCGAACGATGGGTCCCGGCCAGTGCTTCACGTCGGCATCACACAGGGAGACCACACGAAATGTCCTACCGTCCGAAGGAAGCAACCCCGGTCACTGCGTCGATCAACAAGGCAGGCGAGTCGTTCTACCCTCTGCATGATCGGCATGATTTCCACGATGCGCGGCTGAACCTCGTCGCTCCGGTCCCGGACGGAAAGGTGCTCAACGACGACGGTGTCGTCGTCTTCGATCTGGGCGACTTCGCCTACCTGACTGACGATGCACCTCGCCCGGACACGGTCGACGCCAGTCTGTGGCGCACCTCTCAAGTCATCCACGAAGGCGGGCTGTACAAGGTGGTGGACCGGATTTACCAGGTCCGTAACAACGACATCGCCAACCTCACGATCGTCGAGGGCGACGACGTTGTGATCGTGATCGACTGCTCCACCAGCGTCGAAGCTGCCGCACAAGGAATGGCCCTATTCCGGGAGCACGTGGCAGACAAGCCGGTCGCGGCGGTCATCTACACTCACACCCACGTCGATCACTACGGCGGCGTCAAAGGCGTGGTCGACGCAGCCGATGTCGCATCCGGCAAAGTCGCGATCATCGCTCCGGGAACGATCGCATCGTTCGACAAGTTCGCGATCGGTGAGAACGTCATCGCCGGCAACGCGATGTCCCGGCGCGCCCAGTACGCATTCGGGAACCTCCTCGATCGAGAGCCGCACCAGTTCGTCACGCTCGGCGCGGGCATCGGCAACGGCAAGCACGGGATGACGATCTCGTACATCTCCCCGACCGATCCGATCACGGAGACCGGGCAGACCCGCACCATTGCCGGGCTGACCTTCGAGTTCCTCTATGCCCCCGACACTGAGGCTCCGGAAGAGATGCACATCTGGATCCCCGAGCTCAAAAGCCCTCACCTGCGCCGAGAACGCCAACCACTGCCTCCACAACATCCAGACGCTGCGGGGAGCCTGCACACGCGATGCCCGCAACTTCGCCCGCTACCTCGACGAGACTCTCGAGCGGTGGGGCGACCAGGCCGAGGTGCACTACGGGCCCCACTCCTGGCCGGTGTGGGGCAACGAGAATATCGCGCAGTTCCTCGACATCGACCAGACGTGGACCGTGTGGGTTAAGCGCGGCGTGCTCAACGCCCGCCTCGGCGCCTCACCCGACGCGCAGCTGACCGTCTCCGGACCGAAAACTGCACTGGTGGGCGTCGTGCTGAAGCCTGGGACCGGGCACCAGCTCGCCGACGATGGACACGTCCAACTCGACGGCGACGCCGCGGTCCTGAACGAACTGGCAGACGTCATGGACGAGTTCGATCCGAACTTCAACATAGTCACGCCCTGACGGCACGGACACCCATCGCCGAGGACGCCACAGCCTCACACTGACCCCGAGAGCCGCCTGGAGCACCCGCACCACCCCGGCACGGTGTTTGGACCGTACTCGGCCACGCTATCCGAGGCGCACGCCTCAGACTGCGACGTCGACGGGGCGTCGGTCTCCTCGGGTGTTCGGGGTGCTGATCACGAGAAACCGCGTCTCTGCGGCACCCGGGTTGAAGAATCGGTGCGCGAGCCCAGGCGGGACCTCGACTCCCTGCCTGGCCTCGAGGTCGACGTTGCCGTCGGCGGTCTGCATCTGGGCGGTTCCTTCTAGCACGTAGAAGAACTGGGTCGCGGTGTCGTGCACGTGCCACTCTTCGCCGGCGCCGGCCGGTACTCGCTCCTCGATCACCGACAACCCGGGGCTGTCGAGCAGTCGCCACCCGTCGGAGACCTCGCCCCACACGTAGTGATCAGCATTGGTGACATCGACAGGTTCGGGCATTCTTCGATCCTCGCAGACGTATCTACTTTGCAGGCGTTCGCACCCTCGCGATCCCGCTCGAGCACTGCTCAAACGCCAGATACCTACTCAGCCCCATCTCACTTCAACGTCTGGCCCATTGGGCACGATAAGACCACTTATCCGGACTATCGGCGCGAACCCCTGTGGATGCCCAGTCAAGACCAGGTGCGAGCGAGGAAGTCCACTTGCCGCTCCCACTGATCGGCCCCTCCCCCTTCATGTCCGTTGAACGGCCAGACGATGATCTCCTTGTCATCCGCGGCATAGGCGTTGAATGCGGCGAAGACGGTCGATGGCGGACACACCACGTCGTGAAGTGCGACGGAGAACAGGCCGGCACCTCGGGCCCGTGAGGCGAACGAGACTCCATCGACGTATGACAGCGTGCGCGCCACCGTCTCCGCATCACCGCGATGCGCGCGTAGGTAACGGACGATCTCCGCGTAGGGATCGGATTCGGTGAGTCCGACAGCCCGCTCGAAGTGGCAGAGGAACGGCACATCGGCTAGGCACGCGGCGACACCCTCGTGCAGGCCCGCTGCGGCGAGAGCGATCCCTCCGCCCTGGCTGCCCCCCGCTACGACTACTCGGCTCGCGTCGATCTCGGGACGGGCGAGGAGGAAGTCGACGGCGCGCACGGCATCGGTGAACACGCGGCGGTAGTAGTACGTCTCGGGATCGCGGATGCCGCGGGTCATGAAACCGGGAACGGACGGCTCCGAGCCGGCCGGGTCGGGGGTGCCGCTGCCCGAGTCACGGTGCGCACCCTGCCCCCGCGTGTCGACCACCAGTGTCGCGTATCCCGCGTTCACCCAGGCGAGCCACTCATGGGGCAGCCCGCGGCCTCCCCCGTAACCCTGGAATTGCACGATCCCGGGCGCAGGCGCCTCACCCGGAGGCAGCAGAAGCCACGCGCCGACGGGATCGCCGCCGAATCCGCTGAAGCGCACGTCGAAGACGCGCACGTGCGTGAACGGTGACGCCACCAGCGTGACGAGCGGCTCCGAGCCGACGGCGCGCGACTCTCGGAGCGTGTGCTGCCAGAACTCGTCGAAGTCGGCGGGCTCGGCGATCTCGGGGCGGTAGCGCCGCAGCTCGGCCTCGGGCATGTCGAAGAAGGCCATGTCGCTCCTGATCAGTCGTTCTCGACGTCGTTCGTCACCATGGCGAGGATATCGCCGCGGATCCGCAGCACGGCGGCATCCGGGCCGGCAGGCACGGTCACCCGCACGGCATCCGGGTCGTGCATGATCTGCCAGCTCCCCGCACCGTCGAATGCGAGCTCGACCTCGGCGTCGGCGGCGAACTCGAGTGTGGTACCCCCGCCTCGAGACCACACGAAGAGTGCGGCGGAGTCGTCGACGTCGTCGACGATCCGGTGTCCGAGCACGAGCAGCGAGTCGTCCCAGTGCGGCAGGCCCATCGGCCAGAACGGCACGACATCGACGAGACGGTCGCGATGAGCCTTGGCCCAGGTGACCGCATCGACGACTCGGGCGAAGGCATCGGGAGCGAGCTGATCGAGGAATCCGGCCAGGTAGAGGCGTCCGGAGAGACCCGAGACCAGAGTCGTCGCCAGCTCGCCGGCGCTCATGTCGGCGGCCGGATACGCCCAGTTGCCGGACTGCTCGGGCAGCACGGTCGCGGGTGCGGAGGCGGCGATCGCGGCATACCGTAGCGCGTTTTGCTGATCGCTCGTCGACTGCAGGTGGGTGACGGCGAGCAGGTGGTAGTCGCTGCGCATCGCCCCCGACGCGCAGTTCTCGAGCAGAAGCTGCGGATGCCTGCGCTGCAGACCCTCGAGCCATTCGCGCAGCGCCCGTGTGTGAGCGAGCAGACCGATGCCGGGGGCGAGACCGCCGGCATCGGTACCCGACCCCGGCTCGATGTTGTAGTCGAGCTTCAGGAAGCCGATCCCGTGTTCGTCGACCAGCCTGTCGACGACGGCGTCGAGATGCGCGCGAGCTGCGGGATGCCGCAGGTCGAGGTGCTTGCGGCGCTGCTCCACCACCGGCGCACCGTGTCTCTGGAAGAACGCGTCGGCCGGCAGCCTGTCGGACATCGGGGAATCCAGGCCGACGGCCTCGGGTTCCAGCCAGATGCCCGGCGTCATCCCCGCGTCGCGGATCGCCGCGATCACATGGGCGAGTCCTCCCGTGAAGCGCGTCGGCGCATCCTGCCACTCGCCGATCTCACCCCAGTAGTCGCAACTGTCGGTGAACCAGCCCGCGTCGATGCAGAAGTACTCGGCGCCGGCGCGCGACGCCGCCTCGATCAGAGGCAGCAGCGCTTCGGTCGACGGCTGCCCCATGAGCGTGTTCATGTAGTCGTTGTAGACGATCGGCAGAGTGCTCTCGACGTCGCGCGGCGGCCGCAGAGCGCGGCGGAGGCGAGTGAGCGCCGCGAACGCTCCGTCACACCCGTCGCCCACGGCGAGTCCGGCGGCGACCGTCGTGAATGCCTCGCCGGGACGCAGGACCACCTCGGCCTGATGCTCTCTCTCGGTCGGGCCGCCGGCACTCAGAACGACTCCGCCATCGCCCCGCGAGAGTGACCATTGCCACCCCGCCGATGACTCGATCTGCCAGGCCAGACCGCTCTGCGCCGTGGACAGCACCCCGACCGGCAGCTTGCTCCCGGTCGACCAGCCGCCCGAGCTCGACTGCCCGTATCCCGTGCGATCGGGCTGCACCACCTTCGCGAAGCCGAGTTCAGGAAGCAGCGAGGCGACCGAGTCTTCGCTCCAGCGCCCCTCGCCCAACCACTCGCTGCGTCCGCTGGCGAGCCGAAGCTCGCCGGGTTCGGCGGCCGTGCGCACGCTCAGCGTCGGCAATGCGAACAGCACGATGTCGGCCACGCCGCTGTTGATCGCCTCGTGCACCACGCGCAAGCCGCCACCGACGAGGCTGAGAGTCGTCACGACCCGCAATCCGGTCGTCTCGTCTCGCTGAGAGACCTCGAGGCACCCGTCGGATTCGCTCGCCGACTCGACGCGCAGCCGCGCCCCGACGGTGGTGCCGACGTACCCCAGCGTCATGCGGTCGTGTCGCTCGTGCGCCGTGAGCACCTCGACGAGCGGATGGGGTCGCACGACACTGGCCCCGCCGTCCACCCGGAACGCATCGAAGGTCGCGGGGCCGCCGTCGGCAAGCGTGACGGTGATCGAGACCCCGTCACGCTCGAGCTCGTACTGGCGCGGTGCGGTGAGAGCAGTCAACGTGTGCATCCTGGGATCGTCAGGCGGGTCGGGTGTGCTGCAGATCGTCGCCGTGCGCGGCGTCCGCGGCATCACCGACGGTCGATGCCCGCACGATAAGCTCGGGGTCGACGATGTGCTGGCGTGAGGCGAACTCGCGCACGGGCTCGCCCAGCTCTGAGAGGAGCAGGTCGTACGCCGTCTCGCCGATCGCCTCTCCGGGGGTGCTGATGGTCGACAGGGGGATGGCCGCGACCGAGGCGATCTCGTCGCCGTCGAAGCCGATCACCGCCACGTCGCGCGGCACCTCGATGCCGAACGACGTCAGCCCGCGGACCACGCCGAGACCCACCATGTCGTTCACGGCGAACACTCCGTCGGGCAGCTGATCGTGCTGCGAGGCCATCTCGACGCCCGCTGCGAAACCGGCGTTCATACTGCGGTCGTCGGCGCGGAGCACCGAGAGGCTCGCGCCCGGCACCTCCCGCACGGCCCGACCGGCGCCGTCGAAGCGTTCGCTGACCTGCTTGACCCCGAACGGCCCGCCCACGAAGGCCAAGCGCCGACGCCCGATGTCGAGCAGGTGCTTCGCCGCGAGGTAGCCGCCCGTCGCGTCGGCCGCCGACACGGATGCCTGATCGTCGGTGGTCGCCCGGCGCCCCGTCACGACACTGGGGGTCCCGCGGCGACGCATTTCGGCCAGGCGCGGTTCGAGTTCATCGAGGGTGGCGATGATGATTCCCGAGACGCGCTTGCGCTCGAACAGCTCGAGGTACTCCAGCTGACGCGCAGTGGAGCCTGCCGAATTGCCGATCATCACCGTGCGGCCGGTCTCGGCGGCCCGCCTTTCGATCGCATCGGCGATGACGCCGGAGAACGGGTTCGTGAACTCGAATGCGACGTAGCCGATCGTGCGGGTGTCTCCCGAACTGATCTTGCGCGCCGCATCGCTGGGCACGAAGCCGAGTTCATCGATCGCCCTGGCGATCCGCTCCCGCGTCGTCGGGGAGAGGATCTCGGGGCGATTGAGGTAGTTCGACACCGTCGATCTCGACACCTCGGCCGCCTCCGCGACATCGGTGATGGCCACTCGCTTCATCGCTCGGGTCCCTTTCGTTCATGCCTGATCGAGCGTACGCGCCGGGTGGATTGGAGTGATCCATTTTTGACAACCCGTGTCGCGCTCTTATCGGGATGAGCATAATTATGCGTCTATTCGGAGGCCGGACGCAAACGCAGTGGCCACAGGATTGACCCTTGTTGAACCGATCCAATTCAGGTACGTTCGCTATCGCACCGGCATATCCCGGAGCCCTGCACCCGAAGATCCGCGACTCTGACGACGCGGAACGACGTCTTTTACAAAGGAGTAAGAAACATGGCACGACACCCGCGCCGCGTTGCTGTCGGTCTCATCGCCTCGATGGCCGCCTCGGCACTCGTCCTCACCGCCTGCGGCGGAACGCCCACCGACGACTCCGGCGACGCCGGCGACTCGGGAGAGGTCACGCTCACGGTCGGCGGCAAGCCCCAGGCCACGGACGAAGCGGCTCTCGCCCTCTGGGACGAGAAGATCGCTCAGTTCGAAGAGGAGAACCCCGACATCACCATCGAGGGCAGCGAGGTCGTCTACGACCCGCAGACCTTCGCCGCGCAGCTCGCCGGCGGCACCCTGCCCGTCGTGATGGGCATCCCCGTCACCGAGATCCAGTCTCTGATCAACCGCGAACAGCTCAAAGACATCAGCTCGTACTTCGAGTCGGAGGACGTGCTGAAGAATCTCAACGAATCGGTCACCGCCAACGTGCAGGGCACGGACGGCGCCTACTACGGCATCCCCGTCTCGGCGTTCACCCTCGCCGTGCTCGTCAACCGCGATGTGTTCGAACAGGCGGGCCTCGACCCCGACGAGACTCTCGAGACCTGGGACGACATCGCCGCGGCCGCGGCGACGATCACCGAGAGGACGGATGCTGCCGGCCTCGGCCAGCTCACCACGACCAACCAGGGTGGATGGACCCTCACCGCGCTCAGCGCCGCGTTCGGCGGACTCGTCGAAGAGACGGAGGGCGGCGAGACGACCGCGAACCTCGACAACGAGGCCACAGTGGCCGCTCTCGAATACCTGTCGGATCTGCGCTGGAACGAGGACGTGCTGGGTAGCAACTTCCTGCTCGACTTCGATGCGGCCGGTCCCGCCTTCGCGTCCGGCCAGTACGGCATGATGGTCGGCGCCTCCGAGTGGTACAACCCCCTCGTGCGCAACTTCGGGATGGCTCCGGAGTCGTACGGACTCTTCCCCCTGCCTCAGGAGGCGGGCGGCCTCGGTTCGCTGGGCGGAGGGTCAGTCTCGATCATCCGCGCCGATGCCACCGACGCCGAGACCGCAGCCGGCGTGAAGTGGACGAACTTCTACTACCTCGACCGCTTCTCCGATCTCGAGTTCGCGGCGGAGGAGGCCGAGGGCATGGCCGCAGACGGAGGCACCGTTCCGCGCGTCGGCCTGCCGCTCGTCGCGCCCGAGGCCTACACCGCCTACCTCGACGCGATCGAGCCCAGCATCAATGTCCCGCTGCAGAACCTCGAGACCTACTACACCGCCACCGAGTCGCCCGACTTCTCGGTCGTGACCGAGCCGCCGGTCGAGGCGCAGCAGATCTACGGCCTGCTCGACACCGTGCTCCAGGCCGTGTTCACGGATGAGAACGCCGACATCGAGGCTCTCCTCGCCCAGGCGCAGAGCCAGGCCGAGACCATCGTCGCCGACGCCCAGGCCGAGTGAGATGCGGGCAGGGGCGCCTCCGCGCCCCTGCCCGCATCCGCCTTCCCACACCGAACCGATTGAGGAGTCCGTATGACGTCGGTCACGTCCCCGCCGCTCGTGCCACCCGTGGCAGCCGGAGAGGAGGTCATTCCGCCCGCGCCGCACCGTCGGCGCCCCCTCCTGAGACGAGGCGGGATCAGCACGGCGCTCATCCTGCTCCCGGCCGTCGTCCTGTTCGCCCTCTTCTCGTGGTGGCCGATCCTCCGCGGACTCGTGATCGCGTTCCAGAAGACCAACCTGATCACCACCAGCTGGATCGGCATCGAGAACTTCCAGCGCGTTCTCGCCGACCCGCTGCTCGGGCAGGCGCTCGCCAACACCGCGCTCTACGCGGGGCTCGCGCTGCTGATCGGCTTCCCCGTACCGATCTTCTTCGCCGTGATGCTCGCCGAGATGCGGCGGTCGCGCCGCATCTCGAGCTTCCTCGTCTTCCTGCCCACCGTGATCCCGCCGGTCGTCTCGATCCTGCTCTGGCAGGTCTTCTACGATCCGAGCACGCGCGGTCTCTTCAACTCGATCCTCGGCGCGGTGGGCATCGACCCGCTCCCCTGGCTGCAGTCTCCCTCGACCGCGATGCTGTCGATCGTCCTCGTCGCGACCTGGGGCGCCTTCGGCTCGACCACGATCATCTACCTCGCGACCGTGCTCTCGATCGACACCCAGTTGTACGAAGCGGCCGAGATCGACGGCGCCGGCATCTTCCGCCGCATCTGGCACATCACACTCCCCCAGATGCGCGGCACCATCCTGCTCCTGCTGCTCCTGCAGCTGATCGGCACCTTCCAGGTGTTCACCGAGCCGTTCCTGCTCACCGGCGGCGGACCGAACAACAGCACCGTGACGCTTCTCATGCTCATCTACCGCTACGCGTTCATCTACGGCAACTTCGGCCAGGCAGCCGCGCTGAGCCTCATGCTCGCCGCCGCGCTCAGCGTCTTCGCCGCGATCTATCTGTGGCTCTCTCGGAAATGGAGCAAGTGATGGCCCTCACTGGATCGACCCGCACGCTGACAGCTGTGACCGGCTCATCGCGTCGACGCAGCTCGGCGAACCGCTCACTCGAGCGCTCCAACATCTCGGATTCCGATCTCTCCAAGGCCAGCACCCGGTTCACCTTCCGCGTCGTCATCGGCGTGGTCGTCGCACTGCTCGTGGTGGTCTCTGCGGGCCCCCTCCTCTGGCTCGCCAAGTCCGCCGTATCGACCACGCAGGACATCCTCCGCGACCCGTTCGCCCTGTGGCCCTCCGGCATCCAGTGGCAGAACCTCGCCGATGCGTGGAACCAGATCCAGATCGGCCGTTTCACCGCGAATTCCCTCATCATCACGAGCGGCGAGGTCGTGGTAGCGGTGTTCTCCGCCGTGACCCTCGGCTACGTGCTCGCGGTGCTCCGGCCGAAGTACGGGCCCGTTCTCAACGCAGCGATCATGGCGACGCTGTTCATCCCCGGTGTCATCTCGCTCATCCCGCTGTACCTCACCGTGATCGACCTCGGGCTGCTCGACAGCTACGCAGCGCTGTGGCTGACGAACGGGGTGAGCGCGTTCAACGTGCTCATCATGAAGCAGTACTTCCAGACGATCCCCCGCGAGCTCTTCGAAGCGGCGAGGGTCGATGGAGCGGGCCCGCTCCGCATCCTGTGGTCGATCGTGCTGCCGATGGCGCGTCCGATCATCGGCGTCGTCGCCCTTCTGGCGTTCGTCGCGTCGTGGAAGGACTTCCTCTGGCCGCTCCTCGCCCTCCCCTCGCCCGACAAGCAGCCGTTGTCGGTGGGACTCGCGACGGTCGCGCCACAGGCAGACCTCGCCGTGCTCATGGCCGGCATGTTCATCGCCGTCCTGATCCCGATCGCTGTGTTCGCGATCTTCCAGAAGCAGTTCCTCACGGGTGCCGGATCCGCCGGCGCCCTCAAGGGCTGACCACACCGCTCATCCGCACCGCTGATCGAAGGAGATCTCTGTGTCCGCACCCCGTCATCGCGCGCTCGGCATAGCCGCCGCAGCCGTCGTCACGCTCGCCGCGAGCCTTCTCGTATCGGCGCCCGCCCAGGGCGCCGTGCCCCTCACGATCGAGGGAGAGAGCCCCACCTCCACGAACATGATCCCGGGTGCCGCCGCGCAGACCGGCGCGAGCGGCGGATCGTCGCTGCGCCTGTACACGGCGGCCGACGCCCCCGACGGCGGATACGTCGCGACCTACGAGATCGAGGTCGACGAGGCATCCCTGTACCGTCTCGACGCCACGACGATCCCGACGGGCGTGGACTGGGCCTCCCCGTTCCGCGTGCGGGCGAATGACGACGCGTGGCATGAGAGCAGCGACGCCCGTCAGCTCTCGACCGTCACGAACGAGCTGCGCCGCTACGAGTTCGCGACCCTCGCTCTGGATGCCGGGTTCAACACCGTAGAGTTCCAGGTCACCGAGCGTCGGGTGTCGCCGAACACGAACTACACGCTGTTCCTCGACGCCTTCACGCTCACGCCCGTCGAGGTCACGCTCGACTCCGTGACGGCACCCGGCCGCTTCGGCGTGTTCGAGCAGGGCGAGGCCGTCGTGCTCGATGCGGCCATCAACGCCGAAGCGCCTTCCGCCGTGCCCGTGACCTGGAGCGTCACCGACTACGGCGGCGCAGTGGTGGCAGAGGGCGAATCGACTGTGGAGACGGGAACCTCTGCCGCCAGCATCGAACTCGGCACCGGTCTCGACACAGGCGCCTATCGTGTGACCGCCCACATCACCGGATCGGAAGCCTCCGTCGAGGGCGCTTTCGCGGTGCTGCCCGATTCCTCTTCCCGGCCCGACGTCGACGACAGTCCTTTCGCAGTCGACGTCTACGGATCGAAGCTCATCGCGACGGACGATGCCGAGGCTTTCGCCCACGTGCTCTCGCTCACCGGTGTCGACTGGATCCGCGACCGGCAGCGATGGAACGACGTCATCAACCCCGAGCCGGGAACCATCGACTTCTCGGGTGAGCAGCAGCCGCTGAACTGGTTGCAGGCGGCCGACGCCGCCGGCCTCAAGACGCTCTCGTCGTTCCACGACGGCCCGGCCTGGACCCGGACGCCCACGCGCGAGCTGCCGCAGGATCTCCGCGACATCTACGGCTTCGCCCTGGCGGCCGGCGAGCACTACGACAGTCTCGTCGACGCGTGGCAACTGTGGAACGAGCAGAACCGCAAGTTCGCCCTGGAGTCGGAGGGCGCAGACCGGTATGCCGCCGTCATGAAGGCGGCGGCCCTCGGACTCCTCGATTCCGGCACCGACGCGCTGCTCGTGAACGGCGGCCTCGCGGGCGTCGATCCGCACTATGCGCAGTGGCAGTTCCGCAACGGCATCCTCGATTACCTCGACGCGTACGCGTATCACACGCACACCACCGTGAATCCATCGGCCTCGGTCAACGCGCACCCCGACTTCTCTTCGCAGCTCGAGGCGGCGCAGCCGTACGGCGGCGACGGGAAGGGACGATGGGTCACCGAGAGCGGCATAGCCCTCAACACCGCCGATGTGAATCAGCTGCCGACCGCCACGCAGGAAATGCTGCAGGCGCGGTACATCGTCAGCTCGGCGGCCGAGTCGCTCGCGCAGGGCTCGACCAAGCAGTTCTTCTTCATCGCGGCGCCGTATCGCGAGGGCGCCTCGTACTGGAGCATGTACCGGAGTCCGGATGAGCCGATGGCCGCGCTCGCGGCTCAGTCGGTCATGACCAGGGAACTCGGTGAGGGACAGTACATCGGCGCGCTGTCAGGCCTGCCTGCAGGCGTCTCGGCATACGTGTTCGACACCGGTGACGGCCCGGCCGCTGTGCTCTGGGCGGCGACGGACACCGAGGTGACGGTGCCGGTCGAGGGCGATGCCTCGCTCGTCGACCTCATGGGGCGCGACTGCGACGTCTCTGCGTCGACCGGCAGCGCGACGTTCACGGTGGGCCCCGACCCGGTGTACCTGTCGACCACTGGCTTCCCCGGGCTCGATGAGGCGCCAGCGGTCGACGAACCCGCCGCGCCGCTCGACGCCGCGGACTTCAGCGCGGCCGAGCGCGTCGTCATCCAGCCGGTCTTCGATGCCGAGACGTCGAAGAACTCCCAGCTGTACGGCTACGGCCTCGACGCAGGATCGACCACGGCGGTCACAGTCGAGGTATACAACTTCAACGACATCGAGGTCACGGCGCAGATCGCGGCGACCGCCGCGGGCGGCTGGCAGATCGGCGGCGGCGATCAGACCGTGACGATCCCCGCTGGCGGCAAGAGCGACGTGACGCTCGAGATCACCGCGGGGGCCGACCTTCGTCAGACGATCGCAGACCTCACTCTCGTGGCCACGGTCGACGGCGAGACATCGTCGCCCGCGGTGGCCGAGCTCCGTCCGCGCACGGCCTCGCTGACGGTCGAGCACGTCATCGACGGCGCCGACGACGTGGTGAAGGCTACGTATACGAACACGACGGATGCCGTGCAGCACATCTCGAGCGCATCGTGGACGTTCGGCGAAGACGTCAACACGACGGATGCAGACGTCGATGTCGCCCCCGGCACCACTGCGACGCTGCTCTCGACACCTGGACCTGCGGGGGTCGGCGAGGTGGAATACACCGCCGGGCTCACGATCGACGGGGTCGGCGAGGTGTCGGCCAGCGGCACCCTGTCGGCTCTCGCGTGGCTCGACGTGCCCCGCGTGCCGCAGCGCACGATCGAGATCGACGGCGTGCGCGACGATCTAAGCGACCTGGAGTCAACGACCCTCATGGCACCGGGCGTCGACGGCGACAGCCTCGCCGCCGAGACCTGGTTCACATGGGACGAGGAGAACCTGTATCTCACCGCCGAGGTGGCGGACGACATCCACATCCAGCCCTTCACGGGCAACGCCACCTGGCAGGCCGACGGACTGCAGTTCGCCGTCGCACCGAACTGGCCCGGAGAGACCGATCTGCGCCCCGAGATCCAGGAGAGGATCGAGTTCGGCTTCGCACTCACGCCGCAGGGGCCACAGCTCTACCGGTACGCCTCGGGCGCGGTGAGCGGACACCTCACCACGGCGGATGTCGCGGCGGTCCGCGATGACACGGCGAAGACCACGGTGTACGAAGCGGCTGTGCCGTGGACGCTACTGGAACCGATCGGGGTGACTCCGGCCTCGGCCGCCTCACTCTCGATCGTGGCGAACGACAGTGACGGCGACGGCACTCGCGGATGGGTGCAGTGGGGCGGCGGGATCACGACGGCGAAGGACAGCGAGCTGTTCGAACCGGTGATCTTCGCGGACGACGCGGCCGGCGCGGTCGCAGGTTCCTCGAACGTGCGAGCCCAGTGCTGGGGCGACGGTGCCGCGCTGGCCGCCTACGCGTGGAACGACTCGGCAGCCGCCGTCGATGTGCGGTTCTCGACTCCGCTCGGCGACCACGTGGTGCACGACCTCGCCGCGGCGACGGGCGGGTACCACGCGTTCCGGCCGGACAGCACCACGGTGAGCGGCGGGACATCGCTCACCGTGGTGGCGGCCGAGGCCGGCACACGCTCGTTCGAGATGGATGGCGGGAGCGTGACCTGCGAATGATCGAACCGTATCGCCTGCGGGTCGAGGCCCGTGTCGAGCCTCGAGAGGTCGACGTCGTGAACCCCGAGCTGTCCTGGGCGCTGCGCAGCGACGCCGATGGCACCGTCGCCGTCAGCCATCGGGTGACTGTGCGGAGGGTCGATGACACGGCCGTGCTCTGGGACAGCGGCGCTCGACACGGCTCCTCGACCCGCCTGCGATACGACGGTCCGGCGCTGAGTCCGGAGACGACCTTCATCTGGACGGTGGAGGTCGAGGACCAGAAAGGTAAGCGAGTCGCAGCCGAGTCGTTGTTCGAGACGGGCATCGCGGACTGGTCCGGGGTCGCCTGGATCGGTCGCGATCCCGAGCCGAACGGCGCGATCGACGCGAGCGACCGCGACAGCGAGCCCCCCGTGCGGCCGACGCTGCGCACGAACGATCTGAAGCCGCCTCTGCAGCTGCGCCGCGCCTTCCACACGACCGCCGTGCCCGAGCGCGCTCGTCTGACCGTGACAGCTCGCGGACTCGTCGTGCCGTACGTGAACGGCACGCGGGTCGGCGACGACGAGCTGCTGCCGGGGTGGACGGACTACCGCACGCGCATCCAGTACCGGACCTTCGACGTCACCGCGCTGCTGCATGAGGGCGAGAACGTCGTCGCGGCCGAGGTGGGCGAGGGCTGGTGGTCGGGGTTCGTCGGATTCGACCACCGCCACCACGCCCACCACTACGGCACGGCGCCACAGCTGCTCGGACGCCTCGTGATCGACGACGCCGACGGCGGACGGACGGCGATCTGCACCGACGAGGACTGGCGCGAGCACGAAGGTCAGCGGCGATGGGCAGACCTGCTCATGGGCGAGTACATCGACAGCGCACACGGCACTCCCGGATGGACGGGGCGCGGCTTCGACGACTCCGCCTGGCGATCGGCGCGCATCCTCGACGCGGACCCCGGCCCGCTGATCGGGCAGCGAGACGAGCCGGTGCGCGTGGTCGACGAGCTCGCCCCGGTGGCGATCGACCGGAGCGCGACGCGCACGATCATCGACTTCGGACAGAACCTGGTGGGACGGCTGCGCTTGCCCGCGAGCCCCGATCACGCGCTCCGGGTGCGGCACGGAGAGGTGCTCGATGCGGACGGCGAACTCTACACCGACAACCTCCGCTCGGCCGAGGCCACGGATCACCTGCGCACCACGACGCCGGCCGAGCCGGTCTTCACGTTCCACGGCTTCCGTTATGCCGAGCTGAGTGGAGCCGACGTCGACCCCGCACAGGTGCGCGCCGTCGTGCTGTCGAGTGACGTCGAGTGGACGGGCGAGGTCACCACGTCGTCTCCGTTCCTCAATCGGCTCATCGACAACATCCGCTGGGGTCAGCTCGGCAACTTCGTCTCGGTGCCGACCGACTGTCCTCAACGCGACGAGCGGCTCGGCTGGACTGCGGACGTGCAGGTGTTCGCCCCGACGGCGACACTCAATGCCGACCTGCAGGCGCTCCTGCGCCGGTGGCTCGATGACCTCGTCGCGGCGCAGTTGCCCAACGGATCGGTGCCCGATGTCATCCCGCGCTCCCCCGGCACCACGCTGTTCGACTACGGCGCGCCGGGCTGGGGAGATGCGATCGTGCTCGTGCCATGGACCCTCTACCGCACCTACGGAGACGTCGACGTGCTGCGGGCGATGTTCGAGCCGATGCGGCGATGGCTCGACTACGTCGCGGTGCGCAACCCCGACGGGCTGTGGCGCTCGGGTCGCGGCAACGATTACGGCGACTGGCTCTCGGTCGACGAGCACACCCCCAAAGAGGTGGTCGCGACGGCGTACCACGCGCACGCGACGGCCGTCGCGGCGCGCATCGCAGGGGTCCTCGGCGAGCACGAATCGAAGGCAGCCCTCGAGACGCGGGCATCGCTCGCGCGCACGGCGTTCGTCGCGTCGTTCCTCGACGTGCCGGGCCGGGTTCGCGGGGATTCGCAGACCGGGTATCTCATGACCCTCGCGTGGGATCTCGCTCCCGAAGATCAGCGGGACGCGCTCTTCGCCCGTCTCGTCGAGAAGATCGAGGGCCGCGGCGCGCGCCTCACCACCGGGTTCCACGGAGTGGCGCTCCTGTGCCCGACACTCTCGAGATTCGGCCGCGCGGATCTCGCTTACGACTTGCTCTTCCAGCGAGACTTCCCATCATGGGGATTCTCGATCGACAACGGCGCCACGACGATCTGGGAGCGGTGGGATGGATGGACTCCCGATGCCGGCTTCCAGACGCCCGAGATGAACTCCTTCAACCACTACAGCCTCGGATCCGTCGGTCAATGGATCTACTCGGATGTCGCAGGGATCGCCCAGACAGAGACCTCGACCGGCTTCGATGAGGTCGTGATCGCGCCTCACATCGACTCTCGACTCGATTGGGTCAATGCCCGTCTGCAGACGACTCGCGGCGAGGTCAGCACCCGATGGGAACGCGTAGGCGACGAGATCCTCCTCTCAGCGACGCTGCCGCCCGGGATGACTGGAGTTGCCCGCCTGGGCGGGCAAGAGGTTCCGTTGGTAAGCGGTACTCGCACTGTGGCTGCACTCGCTACTTCGGTGTGACACTGACACTGGTCGCAAGGGCAGTGAGTGGTCGGTGCGCACGAGCAACCGGGGAGAGTCGGGGCGGATCACCACTCGAGAATCTGTTACCGCTGCCTTACTGCTGACATCGCTCAGCACATGACAAAGGCCCCGCATCCCAGTGTTTGCAAGGGATTCGGGGCCTTCGTGGTGGCGGTGACGGTGGGATTTGAACCCACGGTAGGGGGTTACCCTACACAACTTTTCGAGAGTTGCACCTTCGGCCGCTCGGACACGTCACCGCGGACTAGCTTACGACAACCCGCGCCACGGCGCGAATCGAGCGTGTCAGCACCGGATCACCAGGCAGCGGCGACCTCCGCGTGCGTGCGCAGGATCGCGTCGGTCGTTCCCTCGGGAGCACGCCCGATGCCGCACTCGGTGGCGACGCCGAACTCGGGTGCGAAGCGCTGCGCGACCGCGATGCGACGCTCTGCTCCCTCGGCGCCGTCTTCGCGGTGCACGAGCCCGAGGTACAGCTCGCCGTCGTACTCGAGTCCGGCGAGCGGTGCGTAGTACGCCTCGTCGTCGCGCGCGATCGGCACGGGCAGGTGCAGCCAGGTCAGCTCCCGAGTGGATGCTGCGGTGACGGCGTTCGCGTAGCGGACGACGTTCGCGGCATCCGTCGGCTCGAAGAAGTGCTTCTCGGCGACGTCGCCGTAGCAGAGGTGCACGCCGACCTCGACGTCCGCCGGCACGGCGTCGATGAACGCCGTCAGTCGCGAGACGAGTCCGGGGAACGGGTCACCCTCCCACCACACGTCCATGACCCGCCCGAACGCGGGCGCCGCCTCGATCACGCCCATCTCGCTGGCGACGTCCCACTGGATCGCAAGGTCGTCATGTGGGATCGCCGCGAGGATGCGGTCGACCTCGCGCAGCAGCGCCGCGGTGTAGACCGGGTCGATGGCGGCGCGGTCATCGCCGAAGAAGAACGACGAGACGACCGCGACCGTGGTCGGGAGCGAGACCTGAAAGCGGGTCGTGGCAGGCACGACGCCCTCGTCCCGCAGCCGCCGGAAGATCGCGTACGACTCGATCGCGGCATCCGCGTATCCGAGCGGCGGGAGCTGGATGCTCGCCGCGTCCACCCCGTCGGCGATGCGCAACGGGCGGGCGTCGATACCTGCTCTGAACGGGATGGGCTCATTGCCGATGCGCTCGATGCCGTCAGCCTCTGCGAGCACGTCGGGCTGGAACATGATCCAGTGAAATCGCCTGCCGACCTCGCCGTCGGGGATGCGGCGCAGCAGCGGGCCGAGCACCTCCGCTGCCGTGCGGATCGTGGTCTCGGCGTCGTCGAAGTTCACACTGCCCACGAGGAGGGCGCCCTGCGGCTGAGTCATGCATCCAGGGTATCGCCGGGCCCTTTTCTCCGGTGGTGCCCCCGTCAGGCATCAGCCCCGCTGGTTAGGATGGCCTAAGGCATTCCGTCAGGGATGAGCCGCGGAGTCGAGGCACGGAGGGGACGCAATGGCCTTCATCACATCAGAGGCGCTGGCAGAGACCGGCTACGTCGTGCTCGACGACCACGACCAGGCATCCGACCCCGCCGAGTGGCTCGACCTCGACTACATCGGCTGGCGCTCATCCGGCGTCACTCGCTTCGCCCCGCTCGCGAGCTACGCCGGCGAGATCGAATGCAACGGCTTCTGGAACCACACCCCGCCCCGCACCGACAAAGACGGAGTGTGGGTCGCCTCACAGGTCGCGATCGCGCCGACCCTGCAGCGCCGAGCGCTCGAACCGGGCGCCGGGGTCGGCCGTTGCCGCGTGATCGAGCTGCAGCCCAATGAGTACGCGGATGCCGTCTACAACCTGCACCAGGACGACAACAACCGCCTCAATGAAGACGGCACCGGCTGGGTCGTACGCGGCTACTACAACCTCTCGGACGACTCCGACTCACTGCTGCTTCTGCGCTCCGACCGGTTCGATCCGGCGACCGAGATCCGGCTGCCGCTGCGCGAGGGGTCGCGGATCATCGTCGACACCCAACGCTTCTGGCACGCGGTCTGGCATCGCGGGGTCGCCCCTCGCTACGCGCTGATCACGTCGTGGACCTCGGGACCCGAGCTCGACGCCTACATCGAGGCCAATCACGGCGACCCGCACCCTGAGACCGTCGACCTCGATCCGCGCCTCGTCGACGACGCGCAGGTCGAGCTGCACCGCCGCATCGAAGAGCGCCGTCGCGCCTTCGAGGCCCAGGGCATCGTCATGGAGCCCCGCGCCGACCTCAACGTCTGACCTCGGCGCCTCGCCCCGATTCGTCTCGTCGCTGCGCTCCTCACTCAACGACCGGAAACGCCCCGCTGCGCTCCTCGCTCAACGACCGGAAACGCCCCGCTGCGCCCTCACTCGACGAACGAACCACATCCGGTCGTTGAGCGAGCGAAGCGAGACGAAACGCGCCACCCGACTACGCCGAAACCGTGCGCCCGTCTTTCAACCGGACGACCCGGTCGACCGTCCCGGCCGGCGGGGCGACGTGCGAGATCAGGAGCACCGACTGATCCCCTGCCGCCTGCAGCAAGTCGCGCAGCAGCGCGTCGGATGCGTCGGGGTCGACGCCGGCCGTGGGCTCGTCGAGCACCAGCACCGGGAAGCCGCGAAGCAGTGCCCGCGCCAGAGCGATGCGCTGCGCCTGCCCGCCGGAGACGAGTCCGCCTCGATCGCCGACTCGCGCATCGAGGCCACCCCGCTCGCGCACCCAGGCACCGAGACCCACCCGATCGAGCACGGCGAGCAGCTCGTCGTCAGTCGCCGAGTCACGGGCGAAGAGCAGATTTTGGCGGATGTCCTCATCGAACAGCTGCGGACGCTGCTCGCACAGTCCGATCGTGCGGCGCAGCGCCGGGCCCGACAGCGACGCAGCATCCATGCCGCCGACGGAATACTCACCCTCGACGCGCAGGAATCCGACGAGCGCCGCGGCCAGCGAGCTCTTGCCTGCACCGCTCGGACCCGATACCAGCACACGTTCGCCCGGATTCAGGTCGAGATCCACTCCGCGCAGCGCGGGTGCCCCACCAGGCCACCACGCCCGCACGCTCCGCAGTCGCAGCGTCGGAACGCCGACGATCTCGGCGTCGTCACCCTCGTCCGACCGCAGCTCGGCCGGCACCTCGGAGGGCAGCACGTCGACGATGCGCTCCGCGCTCGACCGCACGCTCCGCCAGGATGCTGCCGCGATCGGCACAGCACCGAAGACCTCGAACACGACCATCGGCACCAGCACGGCGACCGCCAGCCACGGCCCGTCGATCGCACCCGTCGCGAGGCCGGGAGCCGCGACAGCGAGCGCCCACACCGACGCGGCGCCCGCCACGGCCGAGACCACGCCCGCCGCGATCGCCTGCGCGAGCGAGGCCCTGCTGACGGCGCGGCGCAGGTCGGCATCCGCCTGTCGCACGCGCTCGCGCGCCTGCGGTTCGGCTCCATAGGCGAGCAGCACATCGAGCGCGCCGAAGTAGTCGGTCAGCGCGGCCGAGAGGTCGCCTCGGCGGCGAGAGACAGCGGCCTCGGCGCGGGATCCGAAGAGCCACCCCAGACCGATCGCCGCAGCGGCAGCGATCACCAGGCATGCGGCGAGAGTGAGCGCCGCCGGCACCGACACGAACAGCAGGAATCCCACCGCTCCGAGTGCGACGAGCCCCGACACCGCGAGCGGCTGCACCACCCGCAGCGGCAGATTCTGCAGATTCTCGACGTCATCGACGAGCGCGGACTGCACCCGACCGTGGTCGGTGCGTCCGAGCCCCGCAGGCGACAGAGGAGTCAGCCGCCTCACCATGTCGGCACGGGTCGATGCGAGCTGACGCAGCGCCGCGTCATGTCCGCTCAGCCGTTCGAGGTAGCGGGTGACGGCACGCGACACCGCGAAGAACCGCACCCCCACGACGGCAATCGACAGCGGCACGAGCGAGTCGACGATCGAGGCGCTGACGATCAGCCAGCCGCTCACGGCGAGGAGGCTCACGGCAGCGCCCGCCGACAGGAAGCCCCAGATCGCCCCGGGCAGGAAGCGGCGAAGCGGCGGCTGCGCGGGACGAAGGATGCCGCGCACGCGCTCCGCAGTACCGGCACCGCTCATACGCTCACCCCCAGCTCGACGACGTGGTCGGCGATCGCCCTGGCCGAGCGGCGGTGCGAGACGAGGAGGATCATGGCCCCGGCATCCGCCCGTGCGCGCAGCGACGCCCAGAGCCGCTCTTCGGTGTCGGAGTCCAGCGCGCTGGAGGGCTCGTCGAGCGCCAGCACCGCGTCGGGCCGCGCGGCCTGCCGATACAGTGCCCGCGCGACCGCGACGCGCTGCGCCTGGCCGCCCGACAGCCCGCTCCCCTGCACGCCGAGCTCGAGCCCCGGGTCGAGGTCGTTCGCGCAGGCGTCATCGAGGGCATGGCGGATGCCGTCGGCATCCGGCGCCTCATCGCCCAGCGCCACATTGGCCGCGATCGTGCCGCGGCTCAGCTGGGGACGCTGTCCGCTCCAGGCCAGCCACTCCCATGGTGCGACCTCGCGCGCATCGACGCCGCCGACGGTTGCAGTCCCCTCGAACTCGACCGCACCCCGCAGAGCCGCGAGCAGACTCGACTTGCCCGCGCCGCTCGGCCCCTCGATCAGGGTGATGGTTCCGGGGGCCGCGGTGAACGAGACCGGCGGCAGATCGCGCACCCGCAGGTCGGTGACGACCAGATCTCGCGCGTTCGCGGTTCGCGATTCAGCATGGATGTCGTCACGACCGGCTGCCAGCCCACCAGACGACCCGGTGCCGGCATCTCGTGCTGAATCGTGAACACCGCCCGCCCGAGCCTCGGCCGCATCCAGGACCTCGAACACGTCTTCCGTCGCCGCGACGCCCTCGGACGCGGCGTGGAACTGCACCCCGACCTGCCGGATCGGCAGGAACGTCTCGGGCGCGAGCAGCAGCACGAACAGACCGACCTCGAGCGACAGGTCGCCCGACAGCAGCCGGAATCCGACCGCGACCGCGATCAGCGCCACGGCGAGCGATGCCAGCAGCTCCATCGCGAAGCCCGAGAGGAACGAGAACCGCAGCACCTTCATGGTCTCGCGGCGGTACTCGTCGGCCGTGGCCTCGATCTGCGCGGCGGCTCGGCGCTCGCGCCCGAACAGGCGCAACGTCGAGAGTCCCTGCACGGTGTCGGCGAACCGCGCCGCGAGCCGTTGCAGCGTCTGCCACTGCCTGCGCTGCACCGTACGGGTCGCGATGCCGATCAGGATCAGGAACAGCGGGATCAGCGGCAGCGTGATGAGCGCCGTCAGTCCGCTCGGCCAGTCCTGCCACCACATCACCGCGAGCAGCACCGGCGTCGCGATGACCGTGAGCACGAGCTGCGGGATGTATCGGGCGAAGTACGCGTCGAGCGCTTCGAGCCCGTGACCTGCCGTCACGGCGAGCCCTGCCTGATTGCGCTGCGCGAGCCACGCGGGTCCGAGACGCCCGACGGCGGCGATCAGAGCGGCCCGCAGCTGCATCCCGGTCTTCGCGGCAGCGCGGGTTCCCGCGGCATCCGACGCGGCGATCAGCACTCCACGCAGCGCCGCGAGCCCGAGCAGCCACAGCAGTGTCGTCGTGACGTCGCGTCCGGCGAGCGCGCCGGTCACGGCATCCGTCAGCATCCAGGCGAATGCGATCGTCACCGCCGTCTGCGCGACGCCGATCACGCCCGACAGCAGCAGGAACCCGCGGGCGGCGCTCGCATAGCGCAGCAGGCGGATGTCGACCGGCTTCACGCGCGACCCTCCCACGCCGCAGACCCGAGAGAGGTCGCTCCGGTCGCAGTTCGTGCCGCTCCCCGATCAGGAAGACGGCACGAACTGCGACCGGAGCAGAAACCGTGTCTCACGCGTGCGCCGGAGCCCCCTCGATCGAGCTGCGGGTGACCCGCTTGCGGAAGATCCAGTAGGTCCACGTCTGGTACGCCAGCACGAGGGGCAGGGCGATCAGCGCGGTCCAACTCATGATCGTCAGCGTATACGGCGTGCTCGATGCGTTCTCGATCGTGAGGCTGAAGGCCGGGTCGATCGTCGACGGCATGACGAAGGGGAACAGCGCCGCGAACAGCATCACCACAGCGGATGCCACGGTCACAGCGCCCGCGGTGAAGGCCCGACCGTCGCGGCCGCGCAGCGAGAACAGCACCGATGCGATCAGGGCGAGGGCGGCGACGAGCCCGCATCCGATGACCATCAGCATGAGCGGAGACTCGCGGTCCCAGGCGATGCCGATCGTCCAGAGCACGGTGCCGGCCGCAGCGAGCACAGTGGGCCCCGCCGCGAGCTTCACCAGGCGACGAGCATCCGTGTGCACCTGCCCGTCGGTCTTGAGCGAGACGAACAGCACGCCGTGCAGGAAGAAGAGCAGCAGCGTCGTGACGCCGACGAGCAGCGAGTACGGGTTCAGCAGCGCGAAGAAGCCGCCCACGTAGACGTGGTTCTCATCGATCGCCACCCCCTGCACGATGTTGCCGAAGGCGACACCCCACAGCAGCGCCGGCACGGCCGAGCCGATCACGATCATCCGGTCGAAGCCGCGCTTCCACTTCGCCGACTCGCGCTGGTGCCGGTACTCGAACGACACCCCTCGCAGGATCAGTGCGAGCAGGATCAGCAGCAGCGGCAGGTAGAACCCGCTGAACAGCGTCGCGTACCACTCGGGGAACGACGCGAACAGGCAGGCGCCCGCGACGATGACCCAGGTCTCGTTGAGATCCCAGATCGGGCCGATCGTGTTGATCACCTGGCGACGCGAGACGTCGTTCTTGCCGAGGAACGGCAGCGACATGCCCACGCCGAAGTCGAACCCGTCGAGCACGAAGTAGCCGACGAAGAGGAAGGCGACGATCCAGAACCACATGTATTCCATGACTGATCCCTTTCTCAGTACACGACGGACGGCAGCTGGGCCGTCTCCTCGTGGGGTTGTTCGTCGGTGTCAGGGCCCTTCTGCGCGGCCTTGATGATGAGGCGGATCTCGACCACGGCCAGCGCCGCGTAGATCGCGGTGAAGGCGATCAGCGAGATGAGCACCTCGAGCCCGCTGACACCCGGCGAGACGCCGTCTTGAGTTGTCATGAGCCCGAAGACGATCCAGGGCTGCCTGCCCATCTCGGTGAAGACCCAGCCCATGATGTTGGCGGCGAGCGCGAGGGGGAACGACCAGATCGCGAGCTTCCACATCCACTGCGCCGGCGGCTTCTTGGCGCCCTTGCGGGTCAGCCACAGGCCGACGACGGCGACGAGGGCTGCGGCGATGCCGAGGCCGATCATCCAGCGGAACGCCCAGTACGTGACCCAGAGGATCGGGGCGAACTCGGTGAGCCCGGTGTCGGCGAAGGTCGTGGCGTACTCGGCGTTGAGGTCGTTGATGCCGTGCACACAGGCGTCGAACGAGTGGGTCGACAGCAGCGAGAGCAGATAGGGCACCCGGATCGAGAACAGCTCGGAGCTGCCGTCCGGGGTACCCAGCGTGAAGATGCTGAAAGAGGCGTCGTAGCCGCAGACCGTGTTGAACGTGGCTTCCGCCGCCGCCATCTTCATCGGCTGCGCCGCGTACATCGCGAGTCCCAGCTGGTCGCCTGTGAGCACGACGCCTGCGGTCGAGACGATCATCGCCCAGAGTCCGAACTTCAGCGAGATGCGCATCGTGTCGAAGTGCTGGCCGCGAGCGAGGTGCCAGGCCGATACCGAGATCACGACACCGGCGGCGAACATCAGCGCACCGAAGATCGTGTGCGGGAAGGCGGCGAGCGCGACCGGGTTCGTCAGCAGCGCCCAGAAGTCGGTGAGCTCGGCGCGGTTCGTCTCGGGGTTGAAGACGTAGCCGACCGGGTTCTGCATGAACGCGTTGGCGGCGATGATGAAGTACGCCGACAGGATGCTGCCGATCGAGACGCACCAGATCGTGGCGAGGTGGAGCTTCTGCGGCAGCTTGTCCCAGCCGAAGATCCAGAGGCCGATGAACGTCGCCTCGAAGAAGAAGGCGAGCAGTCCCTCGAAGGCGAGCGGGGCGCCGAAGACGTCACCGACGAAGCGGGAGTAGTCCGACCAGTTCATGCCGAACTGGAACTCCTGCACGATGCCGGTCACGACCCCCATGGCGAAGTTGATCAGGAAGATCTTGCCGAAGAATCGGGTCAGATGCAGGTACTGCACCTTGCCGGTGCGCACCCATGCGGTCTGGAAGATCGCGGCGACCAGTGCCATACCGATCGTCAGCGGCACGAAGAGGTAGTGGTAGACGGTCGTCAGACCGAACTGCCATCGAGACAGGACCAGCGGGTCTAGCCATTCCATGTGCCACTCCTTCTTCGTGCCCTTGGTCCTCTGTGCCCCGGGTGTCACGCTGACGACGAGCCCGCTGCCCCGCGGGGCAGTAGACCGTGGATAAGACAGATGCTCGCCTAGGCGGCGGTCATCTCCGTCAGGCGCAGCTGTACGGTGCAGTCCGCCGGGAGGGCGGTGGTGCGAACGGTCTCGGCAGCGAGCGGTCCACCGGCTTCGGTGAGCACCCCCTGCATGAGACCGAGGTGCACGGTGCACAGCATCGGACGGTCTTCGGCGCGACCCGCGGCATGCGGGCACGGGCTGAGATCGACGGTGAGCTGCTCGTCATCGACGACGGGCTCGAAGCCGCTCTCCTCCAAGTGTTCGATCAGGGCGTCCAGCTGGTAGGTCGCGTCGCGGCCCAGGGCGGATGCGGATGCGGATGCGGGCAGCACGCGACGCAGCAGGTCGCCGCGCTCGGCTGCGGCCTTGGCCTTGTCGCGGGCGATGGGGCTGGATGCTTCCGCGGTGCCGGTCGCGGCGCTGTAGAGCGTGCGCGGACGGCCGCGGGTGGTGCGGTGCTCGCTGGCCTGGATGACGTAGCCGCCCTCGATCAGGCGCTGCAGGTGCTCGCGCACCGTGTTGGGATGAAGTCCCGTGGCGTCGCACAGCTCGCCGATCGTGCGCTCCGAACGCGTCTGCACCGCGCTCGCTTCGAAGAGCAGGTGCAGGAGCTGCACCCGTGAGAACGTCGAGATCGGCCCGCAGACGGGCCCGCCATTGGCCATGACTCCAGTATCCCGTGGGCGTTCAGCGCCATGGGGTGGTTCGGCCGTGAATAATGCCCCAGGCGATAGGGATGTCTGATCTCGGCGATAGCCTGGCTGCATGGCCACCCGAAAACCTGCCCCTCCCGCGTACGTCTGCACCGAGTGCGGGTGGACGACGGCGAAGTGGGTGGGTCGCTGCGCCGAATGCCAGCAGTGGGGCACTGTGCAGGAGCAGGGCGCGCAGACCGGCATCCTGAGCCGCATCACTCCGCTCGCTCCGACCGCGGCGAAGGCCGCACGACCGATCACGCAGATCACCACCGAAGACGCTCCCCGACGCACGAGCGGCGTGGGCGAGTTCGACCGGGTGCTGGGTGGCGGCATCGTGCCGGGGGCTGCGATCCTGCTGAGCGGCGAGCCCGGCGTCGGCAAGTCGACGCTGCTGCTCGAGGTCGCTGCTCAGGCCGCGCGCTCCGGCCGTCGCGTGCTCTACGCCAGCGCCGAGGAGTCGCCCGCGCAGGTGCGTCTGCGGGCGGAGCGCACCGGAGCGCTGCACGACGAGCTCTACCTCGCGAGCGAGACCGACCTCGCGACGATTCTCGGGCACATCGACGAGGTGGCACCGCAGCTCGTGATCGTCGACTCGGTGCAGACCGTGTCGTCGTCGCTGATCGACGGTGCGGCGGGCCAGCCGAGCCAGGTGCGCGAGGTCGCGGCGACGCTGATCCGCGTCGCGAAAGACCGCGGGCTGCCCGTCGTCCTCGTCGGCCACGTGACGAAAGACGGCACCGTGGCCGGGCCCCGTGTGCTCGAGCATCTGGTCGACGTGGTGTGCCACTTCGAGGGCGACCGGCAGACGTCTCTGCGTTTCATCCGGGCGTTGAAGAACCGATTCGGCCCCACCGATGAGGTCGGATGCTTCGAGATGACGGGTGCGGGCATCTCCGAGGTACCCGACCCTTCGGGCCTCTTCCTCTCGCAGGGCGAGACAGAGCCGGGCACGTGCGTCGCCATCTCGCTCGAGGGCCGCAGGGCGCTCCCGGTCGAGGTGCAGGCGCTGACCATCAACACCACAGCGCCGAACCCCCGCCGTGTCGTGCACGGACTCGACTCCTCCCGTGTGGCGATGGTGCTGGCGATCCTCGAGCGACGAGCGCACATCAAGACCAGCAATCTCGACGTCTACGTCTCGACCGTCGGCGGTGTGCGCTTCACCGAACCCGCCGCCGACCTCGCGATCGCGATCGCCGTGGCAGGTTCGATCCAGCAGATCTCCGTGCCTCGCACGGTCGCCGCGGTCGGCGAGCTCAGCCTCGCCGGTGAGATCCGGCCGGTCACGCAGTCGGCGCAGCGCCGCTCGGAGGCCTCTCGACTCGGCTATGAGCAGGTCGTCGACGACCGTTCGAAGACGCTGCGTGCGGCACTCAACGACGTCCGCTCCCGCAACACCACCCGGCGCAGCGAAGCCGACATCCCGCCGTTCTGAGTCAGCGCCGTCCGCCTGTTCGCATCCAGCCCGGGTTGAGAAAGTACCCGTAGCGCCCGCATCCGATGCACCTCCGCCCCGTGCGGTGCGCCTCCAGGCGGGGCCAGTTCCGCACCCGAATCGGGCGATGCGCCACCGAGCGGGGCCACCTCTGCACCGCGCCACCGAGCGGGGCCAGTTCCGCACCCGAATCGGCGAGCGGGGCCACTTCTGCACCGCGCCACCGAGCGGGGCCAGTTCCGCATCCGAATCGGCGAGCGGGGCCAGTTCCGCATCCGAATCGGGCGATAGGGATGCGAAAGTGACCCCGCACCGGCTAGGGATGCGAAAGTGACCCCGCACGAGGCGGATACGGGCGCCACCGCGCTCAGGCGTCGAGGGCCCTGAGCAGCTCGTCGGGCGAGGCCTGCATCGGATGCGGCCCTGCGATGTCGAGGAAGACCGTCGTGATCGGATGCGCGACCAGGAACTTGCGCAGCCAGTCGGCGGTGTAGATGCCCACGCCCGGTGGCAGGTTGTCAGGTTTGTTCTTCGCATCGCTGAACAGCAAGAGCGCGAGGTCACCCGATTTCGGGTCGCGGTAGGTCCACACCTCACCGCTGTCGAGCGGGTTGTCGCGAGCTCCGGGCTTCACGAGCGGCACGACGGTGGTGCCATGACGCAGAGCCAGGGCGACCGCGGCGATGTCCTGCTTCTCCAGGGCCTGTGCGAGAGCATCCGACCGGAAGTCCTCGGGCGCGGGCTTGTTCTTCGCGGACTTCGCCTTCTTCGATGCCATGCATCCAGCATATTCAGCCTGCGCCGATGTCTCGCCCGAAACCGGAGCGGATAAGAAAAGGGCCCTCTCGAGTCATCCATTGGGGACTGGGGTACTCGAGAGGGCCCGCGGACCCTCGGGCGGCATGTCGAAGCGCTGGGGACGCTGTGCTCGACGCCACTGGGGATGGCATGCGCCGCAAGTCTGCGAGGGTCACCTCAATGGTATCCCAAAGAACGGATGCTGTCAGCACCGAAACTGAGTGCAGGTCTGTATTCAAGACCTTTGGCCAATGCCGATACGACGAGCGACCGACGGATTCCCCCCAGGCGGCGCGCGACGTACTCAGTACAGCAGGATCTGCTTGGTGGTCGCGCCCTTGAAGCCGCCGATCTCGACCGCCACGTGGTACGACGCTCCCCCACCGGGGGCACGCGCACGGTTCTCCTGAGCGCAGGTCTCGACGCTCGAACGCGTGCGGTCCCAGGTCACCGGAACCTTGCTCGTCACGGTCGCCCCGGCCGCCAACGTGGCGATCATGCTGCTCGGGTTCTCCTGGCAGTCGGTCGAGCGCCACCACACGTCGGACCCGCTCGACACCGTGAGCACCTGAGTGGTCGACCCGACATCGATCGCGCAGTCCGTGGCTCCGCGGTTCGTCAGCGAGATCGACAGCTGCGGCAGAACCCCCGCCTGATACGTGTCGGCATCCGTGACGGCTGCGACCTCGACGTCCTGCGCTTCGCACGCCACGATGCCCGGCGTCTCCTCGGTGGACGGCTCGGGCTCGGGTGCGGGCGACTCGACCGCGGTCGGATCGGGCGCGGTCGGAGTCGACGACGCCGAGGCGGAGGGTGTCGGCGACGGGGTCGCCTCCGTCGCACTCGCCCACGGCCGAGCCACGAGCAGCCACACTGCCGTCACGATGAACGCGACGAAGAGGATCAGCGCGACGAGGGTCACCAGTCGCCGACGACGATAGACGGCGGCGGAGTGACGGGGCATGAGTCCAGGTTAGTTGAGCCTTTTCAGCATCCTGGTGTTGCCGAGCGTGTTCGGCTTGACGTGCGCGAGGTCGAGGAACTCCTCGACACCGGCGTCACCGCTGCGCAGCAGCTGCGAGTACACGTCGGGGTCGACGACCTGCTCGCCGATGATCGAGTACCCGCGTCGACCGAAGAAGTCGACCTCGAACGTCAGGCAGAACAGTCGGCTGAGACCGAGCTGCCTCGCCTGCTCCTCGAGGGCTCCGACGATCGCGCCGCCGACGCCGTGATGCAGCCAGTCGGCACGGACCATCAGTGTGCGCACCTCGCCGAGGTCCTCCCAGAAGACGTGGAGTGCACCGCATCCGACCAGTTCGCCGTCTGCCTCGGCCACCACGAACTCCTGCACGGCGCCGTAGAGCACGGCGAGATCCTTGCCGAGGAGGATGCGCTGCTCGACCATCGGCTGCAGAAGGTTCCGGATGCCGATGATGTCGGCGCTGCGGGCCGGCCGGACGATGTACTCGCTCACATCGTCAAGCCTAGAACCCGTCACCTCCACAGACGCTGAAGCGCCCCCACCCCGTTCGAATCGCTCACTTTGCAGGTAATCCGGCCCGAAACCTGCAAGGTGCGTGATTCGAACGAAAGTCTCGGACACGCAGAAGGGGCGGATGCCTCAGCATCCGCCCCTTCTCCGATCAGGTCACTCTCCGCTGGCGATGGCCAGGTCGGGGGTGCCGGGGATCGCTCCACCGGTGTTGACGCCGACCGCGACCTGCTCACCGCGCGGGCCGTGCTCGAAGAGGAACTCGCCGTCCTTCGAGTCGACCTTGACGTGGTCGCCGGGGTTCAGCTCACCGTGCAGGATCTTCTCGGACAGACGGTCCTCGACCTCGTGCTGCATCGCGCGACGCAGCGGTCGGGCACCGAGTGCCGGGTCGAACCCGATCTCGATGAGGCGCTCCTTGGCGGACTGCGAGAGCTCGATCGTCATGTCGCGATCGAGCAGACGCTCGCCGAGGCGCTTCGTGAACAGATCGACGATCTGCACGAGCTCGTCCTTCGACAGCTGCGGGAACACGATGATGTCGTCGACACGGTTGAGGAACTCGGGCTTGAAGTTGCGCTTGAGCTCTTCGTTGACCTTGCCCTTCATCCGCTCGTAGTTCGTCGAGTTGACGCCCTCGATCTGGAATCCGACCGGACCACCGGCGATGTCACGAGCACCGAGGTTGGTGGTCATGATGATGACGGTGTTCTTGAAGTCGATCACGCGGCCCTGACCATCGGTCAGACGACCCTCTTCGAGGATCTGCAGCAGCGAGTTGAAGATGTCAGGGTGGGCCTTCTCGATCTCGTCGAACAGCACCACGCTGAACGGCTTGCGACGCACCTTCTCGGTGAGCTGGCCACCCTCTTCGAATCCGACGAATCCGGGAGGGGCACCGAACAGACGCGAGACGGTGTGCTTCTCACCGAACTCGCTCATGTCGAGCGAGATGAGAGCAGCCTCGTCGTCGAACAGGAACTCGGCGAGCGCCTTGGCGAGCTCGGTCTTTCCGACACCCGTGGGGCCGGCGAAGATGAACGAGCCCGAGGGACGCTTCGGGTCCTTGAGGCCTGCGCGCTGACGACGGATCGTCTTGGAGAGCGCCGCGATGGCCTCTTCCTGACCGATGACGCGCTGGTGCAGCGCCTTCTCCATGAAGACGAGTCGCGAGGACTCCTCTTCCGTCAGCTTGAAGACCGGGATGCCGGTGGCCTGTGCGAGCACCTCGGCGATCAGGCCCTCGTCGACGACCGCCTGGGTCGCGACGTCACCCGAACGCCACTGCTTCTCGAGGCGCAGGCGCTCGGCGAGGAGGCTCTTCTCCTCGTCGCGCAGCGATGCGGCCTTCTCGAAGTCCTGGTCCTCGGACGCGACTTCCTTCTGCTCGCGGACCTTGGCGATCTTCTCGTCGAATTCGCGCAGCTCGGGCGGGCTCGACAGGATGCTGAGGCGCAGGCGTGCGCCGGCCTCGTCGATCAGGTCGATGGCCTTGTCGGGCAGGAACCGGTCGGAGACGTAGCGGTCGGCGAGGTTCGATGCCGCGACGATCGCGCCGTCGGTGATCTGCACCTTGTGGTGCGCCTCGTACCGGTCGCGCAGTCCCTTGAGGATGTTGATCGTGTGAGGGAGGCTCGGCTCGTTCACCTGGATCGACTGGAAGCGGCGCTCGAGAGCGGCATCCTTCTCGAAGTGCTTGCGGTACTCGTCGAGCGTGGTCGCACCGATGGTCTGCAGCTCACCACGGGCGAGGAGGGGCTTGAGGATGCTGGCCGCATCAATCGCGCCCTCAGCGGCACCCGCACCCACGAGGGTGTGGATCTCGTCGATGAAGACGATGATGTCCCCGCGCGTGCGGATCTCTTTGGTGACCTTCTTCAGGCGCTCCTCGAAGTCACCGCGGTAGCGGGAACCGGCGATGAGAGAGCCGAGGTCGAGCGAGTAGAGCTGCTTGTCCTTCAGCGTCTCGGGCACATCGCCCTTGACGATCGCCTGGGCGAGACCCTCGACGACGGCGGTCTTGCCGACGCCGGGCTCACCGATCAGCACGGGGTTGTTCTTGGAGCGGCGAGACAGGATCTGCATGACCCGCTCGATCTCCTTCTCGCGCCCGATGACCGGGTCGAGCTTGTTGTCGCGTGCGGCCTGCGTCAGGTTGCGACCGAACTGGTCGAGCACCTGCGAGCCGCCCTGGGCGCTCGGGGTGTCGTTCGACTGCGCGCCGACGGCTGCCGGCTCGCGTCCGGGTGCACCGGAGAGCAGCTGGATGACCTGCTGGCGGACCTTGTTCAGGTCGGCGCCGAGCTTGACGAGCACCTGAGCGGCGACGCCCTCACCCTCGCGGATGAGACCGAGCAGGATGTGCTCGGTGCCGATGTAGTTGTGGCCGAGCTGGAGGGCCTCGCGGAGGCTCAGCTCGAGAACCTTCTTGGCGCGCGGCGTGAACGGGATGTGACCGGTCGGCTGCTGCTGACCCTGGCCGATGATGTCCTGTACCTGCTCGCGGACGGCGTCAAGCGAGATGCCGAGGCTCTCGAGCGCCTTGGCTGCGACACCCTCACCCTCGTGGATGAGGCCGAGCAGGATGTGCTCGGTGCCGATGTAGTTGTGGTTGAGCATCTTCGCCTCTTCTTGGGCGAGGACGACCACTCGACGGGCTCGGTCCGTGAATCTCTCGAACATGCTGTGACTCCTTATTCGCACGTGTTGTTCGACACTGGCGAAGACGCGTGAAGCGCTTGTACATCGAGAGTAACCACCGTGCGGAGGACGTATGCCCGTGTTCGCCGTCGGCATAGTGCCGTGACGGCCGGCGACGGGCGCGGGACAGGCGCGTTCGCCTGGGTGGGGTTGACGAACATATCGACAGTCGTTATGTTAACGATTATCGGTAATAACGAAGATCGATAAGGAGTGGATGATGACCTCGACGAAGAACGGCACGATCTCCCGCGGCGACACCGGAGCACTGATCGGCTTCTGCATCGCCGGAGTCGCGATCGCCGCCTACATCACGGTGTTCTCGATCATCCGGATCATCGAGCTCGCCCGCGGAGTCGACGTCCCGGTGCTGGCCGAGTTCATCGGCTCGAAGACCCCGGTCGATCTGCCGCTCAGCACCGGCGACGCCATCTCCGTCGGTCTCGACAGTGCCGTGATCACAGCCCCTCAACTGCCCGCGATCGCGGCGGTGCCCGGCATCATCGGGCAGATCGCACAGGTCCTGACGATCGTCATCGTGATCGGATGCCTCATCCTGCTGGCCCGCAGCGTGCTCACCGGCCGCGTCTTCAGCCGCCGCAACACGGCCCTCGTCTCGACCGCGGGCATCACCGGACTCCTGGGCTTCGCCGCCGTCCGCTTCTTCGACAACATGCTCGCCAATGCGACCATCGCCCACGTCACCGACAACGGCATCGAGAACGCGGTCATCAGCGTCGAGCCCTTCACGTTCGTCCTCGCGGCGTTCGTCCTCGCACTCATCAGCACGGTCTTCGTGATCGGCGACCGTCTGCAGCGCGACAAGGCCACCCTCGAGGACGAGACGCGGGGTCTCGTGTGAGCCCGGCGGAGAACGACGACGAGCTCACCGGCATCCACTGCCGTCTCGACGAGCTGCTCGCCGCACGAGGGATGACGCTGACCGAGCTGAGCGCCCGTGTGGGCGTCAGCATCGTGAACCTGTCGGTGCTGAAGAACGACAGGGCTCGGGCCATCCGATACTCGACGCTGCGTGCGATCTGCGACGCACTCGAGTGCGAGGTCGGCGACCTGCTCGTCCTCGCCTGAGCTCTGGCGCCGACCGCTGTGTGGCGATTCCCGTCGCACTTCGTGCCGTCGGAACATGACGGTGGCGGCACGAACTGCGACCGGACCGGCGGCCCGGGCGCCGGGCGCTGTCAGGCGACCGGAGGCTGCGGAGGCTGGGGCGGCTGCGGCTGCGCGACCGGGGCGAGGGGTTCGACCACCACGGCCGTGCCGTACGCGCAGATCTCGGTGAAGTTCTGGATCGATCCGGCGTCGAAGCGCATCGCGACGATCGCATTGCCGCCGCGCTGCTGCGCCTCGGCCCACATGCGGCCCATCACGACCTGTCGCGCCTCGTACATGACCTGCGTGTACTCAGGGATCTCGCCGCCGCCGAGAGAGCGGAATCCGGCGGCGAAGCCCTGCCCGAAGTCGGTCGAGCGCACTGTCAGTCCCATCACTTCGCCGAGCACCTGGGTGATGCGGTAGCCGGGGATGTCGTTCGTCGTCACCATGAACATGAGGACATCGTGCCATGCCAGGACCGCATGCACCGGCTACCAGCGGGAGACGAATCGGCACAAGCCCTTCTATGGATTCGCTGTGAGCCGATAGCGTTGAGCGCATGAAGCTCAACGACCGGAACCTGCGCACCTCTTCCCGCCTCCTCATGGCGCTGCCCATCGCAGCACTCGCCTTCTCGCTCGCCGCCTGCGGCGGTTCCACTCGCCCCAGCGCCGACGACGTCGCCGCCGGTCTCGACGAGTTCTTCACCTCGCAGGGCCAGGAGCTGCCCGACGGCGCCTCCGAGTGCTTCGCCGGCTACCTGGTGGACTCCGAGCTCAGCAACGAGACGCTCACGTTCCTCGCCAACGGCGAGGACAAGCAGTCCAGCGAGGCGGACAAGGCCCTGACGACGAAGATCCTGCAGGACAACCTCCAGGAGTGCGCGGGCTGACCCGCCCCCTCCGATAGACCGAGGATGACGGATGCTTCGGCATCCGTCATCCTTCGTCATCTCGGCCTCGGGACTCCGGCCCGGCTCCTAGCGTGGACGGAAGCGCGCACACGGCGCGCATCGATTCTGGAGTCCCCAATCCAATGAGCACCACCGTCCGCGCCACGAAGGCGCCAGACACCCGCGGACCCGTCCGGAAGCTGCTGACGTCGTTCGGCTTCCAGATTCTCGCGGCCCTCGTCCTCGGCATCGCCGCCGGTCTGATCGCCCGTCAGCTGGGCGCCACGGCAGACAGCCCCAACGGCCTCTCGGCCACGCTCGACACGATCGGCAGCTCGTATGTCACGCTGCTGCGCACCGCCGTCGTGCCGCTGATCTTCACCGCGATCGTCGCCAGCATCTCGAACCTGCGGCGCGTGCAGAACGCCGCTCGCCTCGCCGGCCAGACGCTGCTGTGGTTCGCGATCACCGCGTTCATCGCCGTGATCATCGGCATCACGCTCGGCCTCGTCATCCAGCCCGGTGCGCGCGCCGGCGACGGGCTCGAGCCGAGCGACCCCTACACGGTGGGCACGTGGTGGAACTTCCTCCTCGGCCTGATCCCGCAGAACTTCCTCGGCCTCAGCGTCAGCACCAACCCCGGCGCCGCCGAGGGCACGTTCTCGTCGAGCGTGAACTTCAACATCCTGCAGATCATCGTGATCGCGGTCGCCGTGGGGATCGCGGCACTCAAGGCCGGCAAGAAGGCCGAGCCGTTCCTCGCGTTCACCGAGTCGCTGCTCAAGGTCATCCAGCGGGTGCTGTGGTGGATCATCCGCATCGCCCCGCTCGGCACCTTCGGCCTGATCGGCGCGGCGGTCGTCAAGTACGGCTGGGAGAAGCTCGCCTCGCTCGGCTGGTTCGCGATCGCGGTCTACATCGGCCTCGCGCTGGTGCTGTTCGTCGTCTACCCGATCCTCGTCAAGACCAACGGCCTGTCGATCAAGCAGTACTTCTCGGGCGTGTGGCCGGCCGTGCAGCTCGCGTTCGTCAGCCGCTCGTCGATCGGCACCCTGCCCCTGACCGAGCGCGTCACCGAGCGCAACCTCGGCGTGCCCCGCTCGTACGCCTCGTTCGCCGTGCCGTTCGGCGCGACGACCAAGATGGACGGCTGCGCCGCCATCTACCCGGCCATCGCCGCGATCTTCGTCGCCCAGTTCTTCGGCATCGAGCTGAACCTCGTGCAGTACCTGCTGATCGTGCTCGTCTCGGTCGTCGGCTCCGCCGCGACCGCCGGCACCACCGGCGCGACGGTCATGCTCACGCTGACGCTGTCGACCCTGGGCCTGCCGCTCGAGGGCGTCGGCCTGCTGCTCGCCATCGACCCGATCCTCGACATGGGCCGCACGGCGGTCAACGTCGCAGGGCAAGCGCTCGTGCCGACCATCGTCGCCAAGCGCGAGGGCATCCTCGACGAGGAGCTCTACAACGCCCCGCGCGAAGGCCTGCCCTTCGCCGACGACTCCGACGACGACGCGCCCGAGGCGGACACCTCCGGCACCGCGGACGCCGACAAGGAACCGGTCGGCAGCCGCTGACCCCGCAGCACCCGAGCGCCTCGCCCCTTCTCGGGGGCGGGGCGTTCGTGCGTGCGCCGGGTGTTGCCGCGGCCGCGGGATGCGCTCGAGACCTGAGCGGGCGCTACGCGCGGCCCTGCTGCCGCGTGGCACCACGCGTGTCGAGCGCCAGCTCCTCGGCATCCATGGCGGTCATCAGCTCGCGCATGAGCTCCTCGTCGAGATTGCCGGCGTCACGCTCGGCCAGCAGGATGTCGCGGCGTACCTGCAGCCACCCACGCGACAGGGCGACGAGGTCGTCGTACGAGGGCCGCGCCACGGCATCCTCGACCTCCTGCGCCTCGTCGGTGTCCCGCTCGACCCGGGTCATGCGCTTGGTGAAGGCGTCGAAGACGCTGAGATCGACCTCGCCGTACTTCTGCTCCCACTCGACGCGCTTCTCGGCCAGGAACGCCTTGCCCGCCTCGCGGCTCTTCTCCTTGACGGCGGCGAGCGAACGCTCGTCCTCCTCATGATCGACGTCACCCTCGATCCCGAGGCGACGGATCAGCATCGGCAGCGTCAGCCCCTGCAGCAGCAGAGTACCCACGGTCACGACGAACGCCACCACCACGATCGCGTGCGAGGCCTCGGAGTCGAGCGTCGCGAGGTCAGCCGCGGCGAGCGCGATCGCCAGGGTGACGACGCCCCTCATCCCGGCCCACGAGATCACGGCGCTGTCCTTCCAGGTGAGCTGCAGCCCGGCCATCTGGTCGCGCACGATGTGCGTGCGCAGCTCGTCTGCGGTGAACTGGCCCCAGCGTCGGGACTTCTCGTGGCGCTTCTCGAATTCCCCGGATTGCACCCCGCGATCCCAGCGCTGGAGGCGCTTGCGGTCCTGGAAGTTCGCCCACGCGCTGGTCGGGTAGATGTAGAGCGGGCGCACCACGAGCACGACGAGCAGCACCGCACCGGACAGCAGCAGGATCTGCTCGACGGACTCGCTGCCGAGGTCGCTGAGCACCCGCGGGAACTGCAGACCGATGTACGCGAACACGAAGCTCTCGAGCAGCAGGTCCGCCGACAGCCACAGCGGCTTCTCCTGTTGCCGGGTCGTGTAGTCGGTGCGCGGGGAGTTGTATCCGACATACAGCCCCATCGCCACGACCGCGAGGACTCCGGATCCGAGCAGGTGCTCGGCGATCGCGTATGCCCCGAAGGGGGCGAGCAGCCCGAACGTCCCGATCACGACGGGGTCGCTGACGCGCATGCGCAGCTGATGCAGCAGGATGCCGAACACGAGTCCGATCGCGACGCCGACCGCCACGGCGAGGAGGAACTGTCCGACACCGCCCCACACCGACACCGTCGCTCCGGCGAGGATCGCGGCGAACACCCGGTAGAGCGTGAGCGAGGTCGCGTCGTTGATCAGGCTCTCACCCGACAGCACCGTCATGATGCGGCGGGGCAGCCCGAGCTTGCGACCGATCGCGGCAGCCGAGACGGCATCCGGGGGCGCCACGATCGCTCCGAGCAGCAGCGCGCCGGGCAGCGTCAGAGAGGGCATGATCCACCACGCAATGAAACCGACGGCGAGCGCGGTGAGCAGCACGAGCCAGATCCCGAGCCGACGGATCTGCGGCAGGCTGCGTTTGAAGCCCACGAACGACACGTCGAGCGCGGCCGAGTACAGCAGCGGAGGCAGCACGAGGTTGAGCAGCAGGTGGCCGTCGATCTCGACGTCGGGCACGAAGGGCAGGAAGGATGCCGCGAGCGCGACCACCGTCACGAGCAGCGGTGCAGGCCAGCCGCGCCATCGCGCGATCGCCGCCACGACCACTGCACCGACGAGCACGTAGAAGATCTCGGCATCCATGCCTTTAAAGTACTGCCCTCCCTCGACGTCGCACGATGTGCACCCCGAGTCGAGGCACGAGGTCAGCCGCGGTCGTCGGCGAGCTCGTCGCGGAGCCCGGCGTTCTCGTCTTCCAGATCGAGGACCCGTCGGATGCCGACGATGTTGATGCCCTCGACGCGCAGCCCCGTCACCCGACGAATGCGCTCGAGATCGTCGTCGCTGTAGCGGCGCGTGCCTCCGTCGCTGCGCGCGGGAGCGACGAGACCCTTGGCTTCGAAGAGCCGCAGACTGGCCTCCGGGACGCCGCTGAGCTGCGCTGCGACGGCGATGCCGTACAGCGGTGTGCTCGAATCGCGTTCAGCCATCGGCATCTCCCTCTCTCAGAACTTGCATTCTATCTCGCCTTGTTCTATAAAAAATCTATAGCTAACGGTGCAGATAATCTGCATCCCCATCGCCCACCCGGGCCACTCGAAAGGAGATACTCATGGCCATGTCCTTCGATCCGTTCAGTCAGCTCGACCGTTTCGCTGCGAGCGTGCTGGACTCCGTCCGCGCACCCCGTCTCATGCCGGTGGACCTCTACCGCGACGGTGACAGGTACATCCTGCACGCGGACCTTCCCGGCATCGACCCTGGGTCCATCGACGTCGACCTCGACGGCGGACAGCTCACGATCCGTGCGCAGCGCACGGCCGACGGTCGCGAAGGCGTCCGCTGGCTCGCCCGCGAACGCGGCGCCGGTTCGTTCCTCCGCCAGTTCTCGCTCGGCGACGGCGTGGACCTCGACGCGATCAGCGCCTCGTACGAGAGCGGGGTGCTCTCGGTGATCATCCCTGTCAGCGAGCGCGCCAAGCCCCGCAAGATCGAGGTCGAATCGAGCGACAACCGGCAGTCGATCACCGCCTGACGATCGGCGCCTGACGATCGGCGCCTGACGATCACCGTCCGATTCCGGTGGGCCGGGTGCAGCCCGGCCCACCTCTCCCTTCATCCGGAAAGGACTCCCTCATGCACACCTCCCCTGCGCTCGACCGGTTCCTCCGCGGAATGGAGTATCCGGCGACGCGTGACGATCTGCTCCGCGAAGCAGCCCGCGACGGACTCGGCCCCGACGACCGCGCCGTACTCGCGCAGCTTCCCGAGCAGAGCTTCAGCGCGGCCTGGCACATCCGCTACCACCTCACGCGCCATGCGCTCGCCGAGGAGCTCGTCCCCTCGGCATCCGCAGCGCCCGCCGCGGCCTGACACGCACCGGCCCGGGGCGGGCGGGAATGCCGCGCCCGCCCCAGCCGTTGCATCCGGGGATGACTTCCACCGCGCTCTCCGTTCTCGACCTCGTCCCGGTTCGCACCGGGCAGACCAGTGCCGAGGCGATCTCCGCCTCCCTGTCCCTCGCGGCCACCGCCGACCGGCTCGGCTATCGCCGCTACTGGTTCGCCGAGCACCACAACATGCCCGCTGTGGCATCCACCACTCCTCCGGTGCTGATCGCCGCAGCCGCGATGCGCACGACGCAGATCCGCCTGGGCTCGGGCGGTGTCATGCTGCCCAACCACGCTCCGCTGATCGTCGCCGAGCAGTTCGCCGCCCTCGAGGCCATCGCCCCCGGCCGCATCGACCTGGGCCTCGGCCGGGCCCCCGGCAGCGACCCCGTGATCACACAGCTGCTGCGCGGGTCGGGCACGACGAGCGACGTCGAGCAGTTCCCCCGCAACGTTCAGGACATCGCCGCTCTCATCTCGGGTGAGGGCGCGACCGTGCGCTTCACGTCCGGCGGCGAGTACACGGTGCACGCGACGCCGTCGGCCACCGGCAGCCCCGAGGTGTGGCTGCTCGGATCCAGCGACTACTCCGCTCAGCTCGCCGCATCGCACGGCCTGCCGTACGTCTTCGCCAACCACTTCTCGGGGCAGGGCCTCGAGCGTGCCCTCGACCTGTACCGCACCGGATACCAGCCGAGCGAAGAGCACCCCGAGCCCCGCACCTTCCTGACGGTCAACGTCGTGGCATCCCCCACTCAGGAGGAGGCCGAGGCCCGCGCGCTCCCCCAGCTGCGCATGATGTCGCGCCTGCGCCTGAACAAGCCGCTGATCGCGCTCGAGACGGTCGAGGAGGCACTGGCCGCCGAGTCGGATGCCGCGACCGACCAGGTCGTCGAGGCTGCCCGCTCCCGCTGGTTCGTCGGCACGGGCGAATCCGTCGCCGAAGAGGTGCGTGCCTTCGCGTCGAAGTGGGGCGTCGACGAGGTCATGCTGTCGCCCGTCGCGGGGGCGTACGAATCCGAGCCGCGCGACTCCGCCGCCGGCCGCGCCCAGACGCTGGAGCTGATCGCCGCGGCGCTCTGACCTCCCCGCCGCCCCGCTCCGCAGCGCACCGCCCTGCCCCGCCCCGCACCGCCCCGCGCCGCGCCGCCCTGCCCCGTCCTGCACCGCACCGCGCCGCGCCGCGCCGCCCTGCCCCGCGCCGCCCTGCCCCGTCCTGCGCCACCCTGCCCCGTCCTGCCCCGTCCCCCAGTCGGGGCCAGTTCGGCACCCCCCTCCTCCAGGCTGGGCCACTTCCGCATCCGTTCTCCAGGCGGGGCCACTTCCGCAGGCTGAAAAGGGCTCCGCGGTGCAGAAGTCGCCCCGTCCGCGGCGCCGGATGCAGAAGTGGCCCCGCTCGCGATGGCGTCCTGCACTGCGGATGCCGACCACCGGCGCGACTTGTCCACATCTCTCGGGATCCCGGCGACCATCAGGCCCGAATGGCACATCCGATCGACGAGCCTGAGCGCATGCGCCATCGGATACTCCTCCCCGACCAACTCGGCCGCCACTTCACGGTGCGGCAGGCCGCGTCGGCGGGAATCGGTCGGGGTCGCGTGTCCGCACGCGATCTCGACCGTCCTTTCCGCGGCGTGCGCTCGGTTGAGGCAGCGGAAACACCGCTCGAGCGGATCTCCGCGTTCGCGCCCCGTCTGCACCGTGGTCAGTTGATCGGCGGAGAGACGGCGATGCGGGTATGGGGCTATCCGCATCCCGGCATCTGGAACGTCGAGGCACCGATCGTCGTGGTGGTGGCGACGGGTTCGGCGCGCGTCCGCAGCCGCGGCGTCACCGGCCGACGCCTGGCGGAGGGACGAGTCCATCCCTGGCGAATCGGCGAGCTCCCGCTCATCGATCCGGTGGCGGCTCTGTTCATGTGCGCCGCGACGTTGACCGACGGTCAGGTCGTCGTCGCTCTCGATGCACTGATCACTGCGGCTGACAACTATCCCGGTCTACGTGCGGCACGTCCGCCGTTCACCGTGATCGACATCGAGCAGCGCCTGCGGGATTGGGGCCGCTTCCCCGGTTCCCGACGAGTCCGCGATGCGCTTTCCCGCGCGCGCGAAGGAGTGGAGTCTCCGAAGGAGACCGAGACGAGGCTGCTCATCGTGGCCGACGGTCTTCCTGAACCCGTCGTGCAGCACGAGATCCACGAGAACGGCCTCCTCATCGCGCGGAGCGACATGGCCTATCCCGAACTCAAGATCGCGATCGAGTACGAGGGCGACGGCCACCGCACGAGCCGCGACCAGTGGCGACGTGACATCCAGCGACAGCGCGAACTCGAGGACCACGGATGGATCGTCATCCGCGTGACCCAGCTCGACCTGGATGACGCACGACCGCTACTGGACCGCATCCGTCGCGCGATGGCATCCCGCCGCTGACCCTCACCATCTCCTTTTCCTCGCCGACCTCGAGCCGGGGCCGCGGGCCGGCACGCGCCCAGGCGGGGCCACTTGTGCACCTCCGCCCAGGCGGGGCCACTTTCGCACCGGAATCGCTCACCAGCAATGCGAAAGTGACCCCGCACACGTGTGCCATGCGAACGTGACCCCGCACACGTGTGCCATGCGAAAGTAACCCGGCACAGGTAGTGGGCGCACTCACGGATGACAAGGGCACTCACGAAGGTGCCCCGAACTCGCCCATCCCGATCCTCAAGGGCCTGCGGTTGGGCCAGTTCCGCATCTCGTCTTGTGCGCGGGGTCACTTCCGCACCCTCGTCACCACTTCACGATGCGCTTTTGACCCCGCACAGGCGCGCGGTGCGAAAGTGACCCCGCACCCCGCATGCCCGCGCCCCCGCCCCCACGTCAAGGGCTGGTATTCCGGTGCGCCTGAGCGTAGCGTCACGAGCAACGGAAGGGGTTCGATGATGAGCACGACCAAGACCCTGGCACTCTGGGTGGCGTACGGCACGAACGGTGTCGCAGGCAGCATCCGACACGACGATGAGGGGTACACCGTCGTCATGGCGGGTTCCGATGCGGCGACGGGTACGTACCCGAATCTCGCGTCGGCGAAGGGCGCGCTGCACTCGCACATGTCGCCGGGCAGCGCCTGGCCCATGTTCCGCGAGCACTGACCCAGACGGGGAGGGCGGGGCGCAACGGTCGCGGGGTCACGCCCGCGACCGTCGTACGCTGACTTCATGCGTATCGCCCCTCTTGCCGTGACTGCCGCCATGCGGACGGTCGACGAGCATCTCGCGATGGTTCTCGCCGCGACGGTGGCACTGTCGGAGGAGTCCGTGCGGGTCGACGACGCCCTGGGCCGAACCCTCGCCGCGCCGGTGCACGCCCGAGTCGACGCACCACTGTTCGACAACTCCGCGATGGACGGATACGCCGTGCGATACCCGGACGTGGCCGCGGCGACAGCTGCGCATCCCGTCGCACTGCGGGTGATCGCCGATCTGCCTGCCGGGTCGACCGCCGAGCCCGAGCTCGGCGCGGGCGACGCGGTCCGGATCATGACCGGTGCCCCTGTTCCCCGCACGGCGACCGCGGTGGTCCCGTTCGAGCACACCAGAGACGGCCTGCAGGGCATCGACGCTCCCGCGGTGGTCTCCACGGCCCCCGTCCGCGAGGGAGCGCACATCCGTCGCCGCGGTGAAGAGCTGCGAGCGGATGCCGAAGTCGCCGCCGCCGGCACCGTCGTCGGCCCGCTACAGATGACGGCCTTCGCGGTGGTCGGGGTCGACCACATCGTCGTGAGACGTCGGCCCCGCGTCGCCGTCATCTCGACGGGCAGCGAGCTCGCGCCCGCCGGCGGGACGTTCGCGCACGGCCAGATCCCCGAGTCCAACTCGGTGCTCCTGTCATCGCTGTGCGCCCAGGCGGGTGCCGAGGTCGTCTCGGTCGAGACGGTGAAAGACGAGGATGCCGCGTTCGAGGCGCTGCTCGAAAGCGCGGTCACCCAGGCCCGCGCGGACGTCGTGGTCACCTCGGGTGGGGTCAGCGCCGGCGCCCATGAGGTCGTCAAGAACGTGCTGCGTGATCGCATCGAGTTCGTCGCCGTGGGCATGCAACCGGGCAGGCCGCAGGCGTTCGGCCGCCTCGACGACACCCTGGTCTTCGGCCTCCCCGGCAATCCGGCCAGCGTCGCCGTCTCGTTCGAGGCCTTCGTGCGTCCGGCTCTGCTCGCACTTCAGGGTCGCGAGCCGCTGCACCGCCCCGTGCTCCGCCTCGCCGCCACAACCGGCTGGCGCAGCCCGGCAGGGCGACGGCAGTACGTGCCCGTGACGCTCGACCGCTCGGATCCGGCGGCCTGGTCGGTGCGCCCGGCCGCCGCGGACGGGTCGTCCGGATCGCACCTCGCCGCAGGGCTGGCGCGAGCGGATGCCTATGCCGTCGTTCCCGAGGACGTCTCGGCGGTCACAGCGGGCGGCCTCGTCGACGTGATGCTGCTCGCGTGAGTCCGACATCGGATGCCTCGGAGGCCTCGGAGGCCTCGACCCCGGAGACCACCCCCACGGATCCCGCACCCGCGCAGCCCGCACCCGCACGGCCCGCACCCGCACGGCCCGCGCCCGCACAGGCCGCGGCCCCACACCGCGCAGCCGCACGGCCCGCAAACCCACAGGCCGCAGCGATCATCCTCGCGGGCGGCCGGGCCTCTCGCCTCGGCGGCGCCGCCAAGCCGCTGCTCGACATCGACGGACGCACCCTGCTCGACCGGGCGGTGGCCGCCGTCGCCGACTGCGAGCCGATCGTCGTGGTGGGCCCGCCCTCGCCGCTGCACGCCGATGTCGTGTGGGCACGGGAGACGCCGTCCTTCGGAGGCCCCGTGGCGGGCATCGCCGCTGGCCTCGCCCTGATCGACAGCGCCGAGGTCTACGTCCTCGCCGCCGACCTGCCGAACGCCGAGGCGGCCGTCGCGGTGCTGCGACAGCATCCGCCGCTCTCCCCTGACGACGACGAGAGCGCGTCCGCGAACGGGAACGCGTCCGCGAACGACAACGACAACGAGAACGAGATCGAGAACCACGACGGCCTCTGCCTGACCGACGCCGAGGGACGGATGCAGTGGCTGCTCGGCCGCTATCGCACCGCTTCGCTGCGCAGGGCCGTCGCCGCGCTTCCCGATTCAGGGCAGGGTGCCTCGATGCGCGCGCTGCTCGCAGACCTCGCCCTCACGACGCGTGCGGCCGGTGACCTGGCGATGGACGTCGACACGTGGGACGATCTGGAACGTGCCCGCGCGATGATGTCGACGCACCGCCGCGACGACGCGATCGCGAGCGCATCCGACGAGGAGACGACATGACAGACAGCACGCAGCATCTTCCGGTCGAGGCCCTCGAGGACTGGACCACCGCCGCCTGCGCAGCGCTCGAGATCGACCGCGAGTCGGTCGACATCGCGCTGCTCCTCGACCTGGCCCGCGATGTCGCGCACGGCGTCGCGCGCCCCGCGGCACCGCTCAGCGCCTATCTCGCGGGACTCGCGGCGGGCCGGGCCGGCGGCAGCCGCGAGGACTCCGCCGCGGCAGCCGCGACGATCACCGCACTCGCCTCGACCTGGCGCGCCGACGACCAGGGTTCCTGAAGTTCTCTCATCGACGACCTCCCCGATGTGATCGAGAAGTAATCGTCCGGTAATCGCACTCGTGCGGCCCTGCAACATCCGCCGCCTACGTTCAGAGCATTCACCTCTCGAACGCAGGAGCCGCGATGTCCCAGATCACCGGAAGAAGCAGCGTCGACACCCACGCCGTGACCCTCACGCGCCGCCCCGGCCGGTGGATCGACGGGTGGAACCCCGAGGATTCGGCCTTCTGGGCCACCGAGGGCAAGGCGATCGCCCGGCGCAACCTCGGGTGGTCGATCTTCGCCGAGTTCCTCGGGTTCATCATCTGGCAGCTCTGGAGCATCGTCGTCGTGCTGCTCCCCGCCGCCGGCTTCACGCTGAGCACCACCGAGTCGTTCTGGCTGATCTCGCTTCCGAGCCTCGTCGGTGCGACGCTGCGGTTCCCGTACACGTTCCTCGTCGCCCGCTTCGGCGGACGCAACTGGACGATCGTCTCGGCGCTGCTGCTGCTGATCCCCGCCGTCCTGCTCGGCATCGTCGTGCAGGACCCGGAGACCCCGTTCGGCGTGCTGCTCGCGGTGGCGGCCCTCGCCGGCTTCGGCGGCGGCAACTTCGCGAGCTCGATGGCGAACATCACCTACTTCTTCCCGCAGAAGGAGAAGGGATGGGCGCTCGGACTCAACGCCGCAGGCGGAAACCTCGGCACCTCCGTCGCCCAGCTCGCGGTGCCGATCGTCGTCTCGGTCACCGCCGCGTTCACCTTCAACCTCTCGCTCGCGGGGTGGATGTGGGTGCCGCTGATCGTCGTGGCCGTCTGGGGCGCGTGGCGCCACATGGACAACCTGTCGTCCGCCAAGGCCGACTTCGCCGGGGCGGCAGCAGCACTGCGCGAACCGCACCTGTGGGTGCTGTCGCTTCTCTACATCGGCACCTTCGGCTCGTTCATCGGGTTCTCGAGCGTCTTCCCGAAGCTCATCGCCGACACCTTTCCCGAGTTCTCCACTTTCCAGATCGGCAGCGCATCGCTGTCGCTCGCGTTCCTCGGAGCTCTCGTCGGCTCGCTCGCCCGTCCCTACGGCGGAAAGCTCGCCGATCGCTTCGGCGGAGCACGCATGACGATCGCCGCGTTCACGCTCATGATCGTCGGGGCCCTCTCGCTGCTCGTCACCCTGGAGGCGAACAGCTTCGCGCTGTTCCTCGGATGCTTCCTGCTGCTGTTCATCGCCGCAGGCGTCGGCAACGGCGCGACGTACCGGATGATCCCCAACGTCTTCGCCGCCCGAGGCGCCGCGACCGCGGGTGACGCGCTCGCTGTCAGCACCCAGCGCAAGGGCGCAGCCGCCCTCGGTCTGATCTCGGCGATCGGGGCCTACGGCGGATTCGTGATCCCGCAGGTGCTCGCCGCGGCGAAGAGCGGCACCGGCTCGTACGCACCGGCCTTCGGCGGATTCGTCGCCGCCTACATCGTGCTGCTCCTGATCACGATCTTCGTCTACGCGATCCCGCGCCCCTCCCTCGCCGGACACCGGATCTGATCATGCCCGAGCGCATCGTCGTCATCGGAGCAGGGCCCGTCGGCATCCGGTTCGCCGAGGAGCTCCTGCCCCTGGTGGCCGAGGGCAGGACGACGGTGACCGTGCTGGGCGCCGAGACGGCAGACCCGTACAACCGGGTGCTGATCGCCGAACTGGCGGTCGGTGAAGCGTCCGCCGCCGAGCTGACCCTGGCGACCGCATCCGCCCTGCCCGGGGTGGATCTGCGTCTGGGCGCCCGCGTGGTGCGGATCGACCGAGATGCGCAGACGGTCGCACTCGCCGACGGATCGACTATCGGCTACGACCGTCTCGTCTTCGCAACGGGCGCGCGCTCGATCATCCCCTCCCTCGACGGGCTCGAGACGCTCGGCCCCGACACCACCGGGCTCGACACCCGTCTCACCGCGGGCGTCTGCGTGCTGCGCGACCTGTCGGATGCCGAGCAGGTGCGCGCGGTGGTCGAGCGCGGCGGCCGTGTCGTGGTGCTGGGTGCCGGCGTGCTCGGGATCGAGCTCGCGATGCTGCTCGCGGACGCCGGCGCGATCCCCTCGGTCGCGCACTTCGGTCCGATGCCGATGCCCCGCCAGCTCGATCGCGGCTCGGCCTCGATCCTGTCGACCGCGTTGGCCGCGGCCGGTGTCACGCTCGTGCCGCACACCCGCGCCGAAGGAGTGATCGGCGTCGAGGGCGACGACGGCATCCGCCGGTTCCGCGCGCTCGCCAGCTCCGACGGCAAGCGCATCGAGGGAGACCTGCTCGTGCTCTCGTGCGGAGTGCGGGCGCGCACCGAGCTCGCCGAGGCGGCGGGGCTGCGCGTCGGCAACGGTGTACTCGTCGACGCCTCGCTGCGCTCGTGGTCGGATCCGCGCATCCACGCGATCGGCGACTGCGCGCATGTCGCCGACCCCGCCGTGTTTCTGCACGAGCGCCAGGTGCCGGGTGGGCCCGCCGGCCTCGTCGGGCCCGGATGGCGGCAGGCGAGCTGGCTGGCCGCATCGATCACAGCCGAGCTCGACGGTGCCGACGAGCACCCGGGCGAGTACACCGACGAGCATCCCGGCGTCGTCGTGCTCAAGGGCGAGCTGGTCGACATCGCCTCGGCCGGAGACGTGTCAGCCGATCCCTTCGCGCCGGTCCCCGCCGGGGAGGACGCCCCCGGCGTCGCGGTCTGGGCCGATCCCGAGCACGGCACGTACGTCAAGATGGCGACGCGCGACGGCATCCTCACCGGATTCGTGGCGGTCGGGATGCCGCGGGCCGCCGCCGAACTGAGCGTGCTGTATCTGCGGGGCGGCGAGCTGCCGGCCGACCGGTCGATGCTGCTGCGGCTCGACGACCCCAACGCGGACGCGGTGGCACCCGCCGGCCGCGACGCGACGCTGTGCATCTGCAACGCGGTGACCGTGGGGCAGATCGAGGATGCGATCGACGACGGCTGCGCATCTGTCGCCGCGGTCGGCGACTGCACCCGCGCCGGCACGGGATGCGGTGGATGCCGGGCCCGCATCACCGAGCTGCTGCACGCCCATGCCGGGGCCGTCGCATGACCGACACCCACTGCCCCTACTGCGCGCTGCAGTGCGCGATGACGTTGACTCCGACCGCCGCGACGCCCTCCGCGACGCCCGCCGCGACCGCCACCACTGACCGCACCGCCCTGCCGGTGACCGTCGCCGGGCGCGACTTTCCCACCAACCGCGGCGGCCTGTGCAAGAAGGGCTGGACCTCGGCCGAGCTGCTCTCCGACGCCGGGCGCCTCACCACTCCCCTGGTGCGCGGCGACGACGGCGAGCTGCATCCTGCCGAGTGGGATGCCACGCTCGACCTGATCGCCGCGCAGCTGCGCCGGATCGCCGCCGAAGACGGCCCCGACGCGATCGGCGTCTTCGGGGGCGGCGGCCTCACGAACGAGAAGGCCTACCAGCTCGGCAAATTCGCCCGGATCGCCCTGCGCACCTCGCGCATCGACTACAACGGCCGCTTCTGCATGTCGTCGGCTGCGGCGGCCGCCAACCGCTCGTTCGGCATCGACCGCGGCCTGCCGTTCCCCCTGACAGACCTCGACACCGCCGAGACCGTGCTGCTGCTCGGATCGAACGTGGGCGACACGATGCCTCCGTTCGTGTCTCACCTGCAGGGTGCCAGGGCTCGAGGCGGTCTCATCGTCGTCGACCCGCGGCGCAGCTCCACCGCCCGACTGTGCGCCGACGGCGCGGGCATCCACGTGCAGCCCGTGCCCGGCACCGACCTCGCCCTGCTGCTGGCGCTGACCCACGTCGTGATCGCCGAGGAGCTGTTCGACGACGGCTATGTGCGCCAGCGCACCTCGGGCATCGAGGCGCTGCGCCAGTCGGTGTCGGCGTGGTGGCCCGAGCGTGCCGAGACCGTCACAGGGGTTCCGGCTCGGAGCATCCGCGAACTCGCGCGCACGCTGGCCCGCTCGGACTCGACGTACATCCTCACCGGTCGCGGCGTCGAACAGCACGTCGACGGCACCGACACCGCGACGGCCGCCATCAACCTCGCTCTGCTGCTCGGGCTGCCGGGCACCCCCGGCTGCGGCTACGGCACGCTCACGGGGCAGGGCAACGGGCAGGGCGGGCGCGAACACGGGCAGAAGGCCGACCAGCTGCCCGGCTACCAATCGATCAGCGACCCCGCCGCGCGTGCGTCCGTCGCAGCCGTGTGGGGTGTCGACCCAGGCGAGCTGCCAGGCCCGGGGGTGCCGGCCGTCGAGCTGCTGCAGAGCGCCGGGCTGCCCGGCGGCGTGCGAGCACTGCTCGTGCACGGCTCGAACGTCTTCGTCTCGGCGCCGAACGTCGCCACAGTGCGTGAGGCGCTCGGCCGACTCGACCTGCTCGTCGTGTCGGATTTCTTCCTCTCCGAGACCGCGAGGGCCGCCGACATCGTGCTCCCCGTGCTGCAGTGGGCCGAAGAGGAAGGCACCATGACCAACCTCGAAGGCCGGGTGCTGCGTCGCCGCCGCGCCGTGGATGCCCCCGCCGGAGCGCGCAGCGAGCTGTGGATCATGGCCGAGCTCGCCCGACGCCTCGACGCCCCCGGCACCTGGAGCCTCGACCCGTCAGAGGTGTTCGACGAGCTCGCCCGCGCCTCCGCCGGTGGCCGCGCCGACTACTCCGGTCTCAGCCACGCGCTGCTCGACCTCGGCGTCGAGGCGCACTGGCCCTTCCCCGTGGGCAGCCTCGGAACCCCGCGCCTGTTCGCCGACCGCTTCGCACATCCGGACGGGCGGGCGAAGCTCGTCGCCGTGCGCGCGCGCTCGCATCCCACCGCCGGCGCGGATCGTCTGAACCTCGTCACCGGACGCCTGCTCGAGCAGTATCAGAGCGGCGCGCAGACCCGCCGCATCCCCGAGCTCACCGAGAAGCGCCCGACCCTCGTGGCGCAGCTGCACCCCGCCACCGCACGCCGGCACGGGATCGGCGAGGGCGACGGCATCCGCATCTCGAACTCCCGCGGCGCACTGCAGGCGCGCGCGGAGCTGACCCACGACATCAGGCTCGACACGGTGTTCCTGCCGTTCCACTACCCCGATGCGGAGAGCGCGAACCTGCTCACGAGCGACAGCGTGGACCCGCACTCGGCGATGCCGGAGTTCAAGCGGGCACTGGTGCAGGTCAGCGCGGTCTGAACCTGGCGGAGACCGGCGTGCCCACGTCAGGCTTCGGGTTCGCCCGAGAGGATGCCGCGCAGCCAGTCGCGCGCCTCGACGAAGATGTCGTCGGCGTAGCGTTCGGGGTACTGCACGATCTGCCGGTCGGCCCGCGGGTACGAACCGAGGAACACCACGCGCGGGCTGAAACGGCGGATGCCGAGCAGGGCGTCGGCCATGCGCTCGTGCTCGATGTGCCCGTCGGCGTCGAGCACGAACCGGTACCGGCCGAGCTCGTCGCCGATCGGACGCGACTGGATGAGCGAGAGGTTGATGCCGCGGGTCGAGAACTGCTCGAGCATCTCGAGCAGGGAGCCCGGGTGATCATTGGGCAGCTCGACGATCAGCGAGGTCTTGTCGGCGCCGGTCGGAGCCGGTGCCGTGGTGGTGCGGGTGACGAGCACGAAGCGAGTGACCGCCTGGGCGTTGTCGCCGATGTCCTCGGCCAGCACATCGACATCGAGGTGCTTCACGACGCCGGGGGCGGCGATCGCCGCCTGCGCGGGAAGAACGCCGTCGAGCATGCCGACCGCCGAGGCGACATTGCTCGCCGCGGGCACGTGAGAGTGTGTCGGCAGATGCTCGCCGAGCCAGCTGTGGCACTGCGCGTAGGCGACGGGGTGCGCCGCGATGACCTGCACATCGGCCAGCGTGGTGCCGCGGGGCGCCACGAGCACGAAGTTGACCGGCACCAGGTACTCGCCGACGATCCGCAGGCCCGGCAGCGTGGCCAATGCATCCTGAGTGGTCGAGACGCCGCCCTCGACCGAGTTCTCGATCGCGATCATCGCGGCATCGCTACGGCCCTCGAGTACGTCGGCGAGCGCCTCGCCGACGTTGTGCACGGCGCGCCAGTCCTGGCCCCGCGCTTCGGCGACCTGTTCGAGCGCCGCTTCGGTGAACGTTCCGGCAGGGCCGAGATAGCTGTAGGTGCGGCGTTCAGTCACGCGTTTCACCTTAGGGCACCGGTGGGGCGCAAGAAGATGCGCGGATGCCGAGATGGGGGCAGACTGTCTGCATGACGAGCCGTGCCGGTCTACCAGCCGAAGAATCCGATCTGATCGATGTCGACGAACTGATCGCCGCCTATTACGACCGCGTCCCGAATCCGGAGGTCGCCGCCGAACGCGTCGCCTTCGGGACCAGCGGGCACCGCGGCTCGTCCCTCTCGAACAGCTTCAACGAGAACCACATCCTGGCCACCACCCAGGCGATCGTCGACTACCGCGCGGGTCAGGGCATCACCGGCCCGCTGTTCCTCGGTCGCGACACCCACGCCCTGTCGCTCCCGGCCGAGCGCAGCGCCATCGAGGTGCTCGTCGCGAACGGCGTCGACGTGCGGGTGGACTCCCGTGACTCGTGGGTGCCGACGCCCGCGCTCAGCCACGCGATCCTGACCTTCAACCGCGACCTCGCCCCGGATGCTCCCGGCCGCGCCGACGGCATCGTCGTCACCCCGTCGCACAACCCGCCCCGCGATGGCGGCTTCAAGTACAACCCGCCGCACGGTGGACCGGCCGATACAGACGCGACGGGCTGGATCGCCGACCGCGCCAACGAGCTGATCGCCGGCGGACTGGTCGACGTCAAGCGCGAGCGCTTCGCCGATGTCGACTGGGATGCGGTGCCCGGGTACGACTTCCGTGACGCCTACGTGCGGGACCTCGCGACGATCATCGACATCGACGCGATCCGCAACGCCGGCGTGCGCATCGGCGCCGACCCGCTCGGCGGAGCCTCGGTCGAGTACTGGGCGCTCATCAAAGAGGTGCACGGCCTCGACCTGACCGTCGTGAACCCCGAGGTCGACCCCACATGGCGCTTCATGACGCTCGACTGGGACGAGAAGATCCGGATGGATCCGTCATCTCCCTCGGCGATGGCGTCGCTCGTCGCCAAGAAGGGCGACTACGACGTGCTCACGGGCAACGACGCGGATGCCGACCGCCACGGCATCGTCACCCCCGACGCCGGACTGATGAACCCGAATCACTACCTCGCGGTCGCGATCGACTACCTGTTCTCGCACCGGGCCGAGTGGCCGCGTGACGCCGCGATCGGCAAGACCCTCGTGTCGTCGATGATCATCGACCGCGTCGCCGAGTCGCTCGGACGCCGTCTGCTCGAGGTGCCTGTCGGCTTCAAGTGGTTCGTACCGGGGCTGCTCGACGGATCGGTGGCATTCGGCGGCGAGGAGTCGGCCGGGGCATCGTTCCTGCGCAAGGACGGCACCGTCTGGTCGACCGATAAGGACGGCATCCTGCTGTGCCTGCTCGCGGCCGAGATCATCGCCGTGACGGGCAAGACGCCGTCGGAGCGCTACGCCGAGCTGGAGGAGGCGTTCGGATCCTCCGCCTACCAGCGCGTCGACGCGCCGGCGACGCCCGCACAGAAGGCGACGCTGGGCAAGCTGGCTCCGGATGCCGTCACGGCGACGACCCTCGCGGGCGAGGACATCACCGCCAAGCTGTCGCACGCTCCCGGCAACGGCGCGGCGATCGGCGGCCTCAAGGTGCAGACCGAGCACGCCTGGTTCGCCGCCCGTCCGTCGGGCACCGAAGACGTCTACAAGCTGTACGCCGAGAGCCTGCGCGGCCCCGAGCACCTCGCCGAGGTGCAGGCCGAGGCGCGAGCCGTGGTGTCGGCCGCCCTCGGCGGCTGACCCGGCATCCCTCCGCTGTCTTCTGCCCCCGCACGTCGCCCGCGCGGGGGCAGAAGTGCGTCCGGGGTCCCGCGCATCCGGGCAGCGCTTCTTCGCCTCCTGCATCCCGTGGATGCGGGGTCACTTTCGCATCCGAAACGGCCGATCCGGATGCGAAAGTGACCCCGCCTGGCGGACACGGCGCGAAAGTGACCCCGCCTGGCGGGCGCGGTGCGAAAGTGACCCCGCTGGCCGACACCATGCGCATGCCGGGTCCAAGCGCCCACGCCGCGCGGGTGCGGGGTCAAAAACGCACCCGAACCAGCGATTTCGGATGCGCCTTTGACCACCGCAGACCGTGACCGCCCGCCACCCGCACCCGCAGTCGCAGTCGCACAGACGTGCGGGGCCAAAGAACCACCGCACACCGCAATTTCGGATGCGTTTTTGACCACCGCAGACCGTGGCCGCCCGCCACCCGCAGTCGCACAGACGTGCGGGGCCGAAGAACCACCGCACACCGCAATTTCGGATGCGCTTTTGACCACCGCAGACCGTGACCGCCGACTCACCGCAGACCGTGACCGCCCGCTACCCGCAGTCGCAGCCGCAGTCGCAGTCGCAGTCGCAGTCGCACAGACGTGCGGGGCCGAAGAACCACCGCACACCGCGATTTCGGATGCGTTCTTGACCACCGCAGACGAGCGCGAACGGATGCTGCGCGAGGACCGACCCGGAGAGCGGATGCGGCTGGTGGAGACCGGTCAGACCGACCGGGCGAGCAGCGCCCCGGCGTCGCGCAGCCAGCGGGCGGGTTCGGCGAGCGCGGCATCCGACGACCCCGCGATGTCGGTCAATGACGCGGATGCCGCGAACAGCGCCGTGTCGGAGTCGGGCGTGATGCGTCCGGCGGCGAGCAGAGCCGTCGCCCCCGCTGACGCCGCGATGCCGGCGATGAACGAGGGGACCTTGCCGTCGCCGGACTGCCCGTCGTACGAGCCTTCGCCGGTGACGACGATGTCGGCGTCGGCGATCGCCTCAGAGAGTCCTATGAGCTCTGCGACTTCGGCGGCTCCCGGGGCGAGCATCGCACCCCACACGACCAGTGCCCCGCCTGTTCCCCCCGCAGCCCCCGTGCCGGCAACCGCGGGGTCGAGGGCGAGCAGGTCGGCGAGGCGCGCGAGCGCGGCATCCACCTGGGTGATGTCGTCGCCTGTGAGGCCCTTCTGCGGGCCGAACACCGCCGCGGCACCGCGCGGCCCGATGAGCGGATTCGTCACGTCGGTGAGCACCCGCACCTCAGGTGCCGCGCGCAGACCGCTGAGATCGACGGACGCGATATCAGCGAGGCCCCGCGCACCGCGCGCAACGGGGTCGCCCGCGACGTCGAAGAAGCGGGCGCCGAGAGCCGACAGCATCCCGGTGCCGCCGTCGGTCGACGCGCTCGACCCGATGCCGACGACGAGACGCGAGACACCGTGGTCGAGCGCCGCTGAGATGGCCTGGCCGAAGCCGGTGGTGTCGGCGTCCCACGGGCGCAGCTCGTCGAGCAGCTCGATGCCCGAGGTCGAGGCCAGATCGACGACCGCAGTGCCGGCGGGGGCATCCTTCGTCGGAGGAAGCAGCAGCCAGCTCGTCTCGATGCGGGCGCCTGCAGGGCCGTCGACGACCACCGGAACACGGCGAGCGCCGGGCACCGCGGCCTCGAACGCCGCGACGGTGCCCTCTCCTCCGTCGGCCATCGGACGGTGCACGAACGTCGCGGTCGGATCGACCGACGCCCAGCCCTCGGCGAGGGATGCCGCAGCATCCGCCGCGGTGATCGTGCCCTTGAAGCTGTCGGGAGCCAGCACGACTCGGGTCATCGGTCGATGCCCGGGGTGCTCGCGCGCACGGCCACCTCGAGCGGCAGTGCCGCCTGCTCCCAGTCGGCGTCGACCGTCGCCCGGAAGGCCTGGTAGCCGACCTCGCTCAGGGGCACGCGCACGGTCGTGAGCGCCGGTGTGACATCGCTGCTCGACGGGACATCGTCGAAGCCGCACACCGCGATATCGGTGCCGATCTCGCGTCCTGCGTCACGGATCGCCGACATGGCGCCGATCGCGACGACGTCGCTCATGCCGAACACGAGGGTTCCCGGCTCGACGCCGTCGGCGAGTGCGGCGCTCATGGCCTGCACACCCGACTCGCGACGGAAGTCGCCGCGTATCACCCGGTCGATCGCGCCGCCGCCGGACTCGAAGCCGGCACGGAATCCGGCGAGACGCTCATCGGAGGTCAGCACGCCCTCGGCCGCAGCGATCGCGATGGCCGAGCGGTAGCCGAGCGCCGCCATGCGCCGACCGAGCTCCTCGGCTCCGGCGCGGTTGTCGATCTCGACGTGCCGGTTCTCGGCGCTGCCCGCACCGAAGGTCACGACGCGTCCGCCGAAGCGGGCGTACTCGGCCAGTTCGCGCGCGGTGTCGGAGTCGGTGGGTTCGTTCGTGCGGGAGGCGGCGAGGATGAGTCCCTGCGGTCGTTGTCCTCTGAGAGCCCGCACGATGCGCGCCTCGCGGGCCGGATCTCGCTCGGTGATCGCGATCGTGACGACCAGCCCCTGTTCGTCGGCTCCGCGGGCCACGCCCGCGGCGATCAGACCGAAGTACGGGTCGGCGATGTCGGCGACCAGCAGGGCGATCACAGGAGAGGAGCCACGGGCCGTCGCCTGCGCGGATGCGTTGGCCGTGTAGCCGAGCTCTGCGGCGGCCTGCTCGACCTTCTCGCGGAAGGATTCGGCGACCTTGCGCTCGGACCCGTTGAGGACACGGGATGCCGTCGCGAGCGAGACACCGGCCTCGCGGGCGACGTCGTGCAGGGTCGGGGCGGCGCCTCGCGCGTGGCGCGGCTGACGCACGCGGGAAGGGCTTTCCGGCTGGCTCATGCCCCGAGCATACTGCGGGAGGACCGCGAGAACGGGGAACGGAGGGGCATCGCGCAGCGGCGCGTCAGGGCGGGCACGGGGCCCTCAGATCGACAGGTAGGAGCGGAGAGCTGCGGCCTCGCCCCGCAGCAGCGCCGGGTCGTCACCGGGGACGAACTCGAGCAGTGCGTCCCGGGGCGGCCGAGAGGATGCCAGCGCCTCGGCGAAGAAGCGCGTCCACAGCGCATCCCTCGCCCGAAGCGGCAGCCGCTCCTGCGTGGGCCACCAGGAGAAGACGTGGGCGGCGGTCGTGTGCGCTGCGAGATCGCGATACTCGCCGAGCACGGTGTCGACGGTCGCAGCGACCGTCGGCTGCCAGTAGGTGCTGAGTGCCGGGCTGTTCACGTCGGCGAGCAGTCGCAGCGTGGTCGGAGCCGTGTCGGCGAGCGTGCCCGAGTGGAACTCGAGAGCCAGGCCGATGCTCCGCGCCTCCGCCTCGGCTGCCGCATCGCGCAGCCGAGCGACGATGTCTGCCCAGTGCTCGTCCGACGCCTCCGATGACCCGAGGTGCCCCGCCCACACGCGCACCCGGTCGACCCCGAGCGCCTCGGCGCTGTCGAGGACGGGCGTGAGCTCCTCATCGGCCCCTGCCCGGAAGTACGACCCGTACGAGCACGACGTCAGCCCGGCATCCTCCGTCTCGGTGGCGACCTGCGCTGCCCGTTCGATGTCGCCGACCGGCACGTGCACGTCGGCACCCCACTCGATGACCTCGAGCCCGGCCTCGGCTGCGAGTCCGATGACCTCCTCGGCCTCGAGCGAACGGAAGGTCACCGAGCAGAGCCCGGGTCGGATCTTCGTCATGGATTCATCCTCTCAAGGGGCGGCACGCGCGTCTCGGGGGTTGCCTTGCGGACGATCTCCGCCTATTGGCCGATCTCCGCCCAGTGGTGCCAGAGACAGCACGGATGCCGGAGGCACGCGGATGACCGGGGTCTGACCGGGCGCAGTCCGAGACCGCCGCCCGGTCAGCCCCGGCACGTCCGTCAGCGCAGGTGCGGCGAGACCGCGGCGCCGAAGGTCTCGGCAGTGCGGCGCACGACGTTCTCGGGAGCATCCGCCCAGATGTCGGCGTTGAAGATCTCGACCTCGATGTCGCGGTCGTAACCCGTCTCGATCACGGCGCGCGTGAGCGAGCCGAAGTCGATCACTCCGTCGCCGGTGTAGTGCCTCGACAGCAGCACGTCGGCTGCGAGCGGGGTCTTCCAGTCGCACACCTGATAGGTCGCGATGCGGCCCTCTCGGCCGGCGCGCGCGATCTGCTCGAGCACCTGCGGATCCCACCAGATGTGGAACGTGTCGACTGCTGCGCCCACGACATCGGCATCGAAGTCGGCGGCGATGTCGAGCGCCTGCCCGAGAGTCGCGACGACGGCACGGTCGGACGCATACATCGGATGCAGCGGCTCGATCGCGAGCGTCACGCCCGCCGCCTTCGCATCGGTCGCGAGCACGCCGATCGCATCGCGCACCCGCTCGCGCGCGCCGATCAGGTCGCGGGAGCCGACAGGCAGTCCCCCGGCGACGAGTACGAGCACAGCCGTCGATCCGTCGGCGCCCGCGGCGGCGAGCGTCGCCGTCTCCTCGATCGCGCGGCGGTTGTCGTCGAGTGCGGCGACGCGCTCCGGCCCCTCGGGGAGGGTGAAGAAGCCACCGCGGCAATGCGTCGTGAAGCGCAGCCCCGAGTCTGCGAGCATCCGCGCGGCGACGTCGAGTCCGACCTCGTTCACGGGCTCGCGCCACAGACCGATCGCCTGGATGCCGGCATCCGCCGTCACCCGCAGCGCGGTCGCGAGATCAGCGTGCTTGATCGTCGCCTGGTTGATCGACAGGCGAGGATCGACGGTCACAGTCCCACTCCGTTCAGGCGCAGCATCCCGTGCCAGCGCTCGCGCGCGAGCTCGGGGTTCTCGAGTGCGAGCGAGGCGTTCGCCAGCTCGACGATGCGGCTGAGGTGCACGAGGCTCCGCGCCGAGTGCAGTCCGCCGACCATCTGGAACGCGGGCTGGTGCCCGTTGAGCCACGCGAGAAAAGCGACGCCCGTCTTGTAATAGAACGTCGGAGCCGCGAACACCTGACGGCTGAGCTCCTCGGTAGGTCCGAGGATCTCGAAGTAGCGCGCGGGGTCTCCGGCATCGAGAGCCTGGATCGCCGCGGACGCCACCGGGGTGATCGCCGCGAACGCGCCGAGCAGCGCGTCGGAGTGGGCGTCGCCCTGCCCCACCGTGTCGCCGCCGATCAGGCCGACATAGTTGAAGTCGTCTCCGGTGAACATCCGCACGCCCTGCGGAAGCCGCTCTCGCACCGAGATCTCGGACTCCGCGTTCAGCAGGCTCATCTTCACGCCAGCGACCTTGTCGGGATTCTCGGCGATCACGTCGAGCAGCACAGCGGATGCCGTCTGCCAGTCATCCGCTCCGAAGTAGCCGGCGAGCTCCGGGTCGAACGCCGTTCCGAGCCAGTGCAGCACGACCGGCACCGTGGCGGAGCCGAGCACCTCGCGGTACACGCGACGGTAGTCGTCGGCGTTCTCGGCGACGCGGGCCAGATGGCGCGAGGCCATGAGCACGGGGCCCGCCCCCTGCTCCTCAGTGAAGTGCAACTGCTCCTTGTAGGCATCGATGACCTGGTCGAGCGAGATGTGCGACTCGGCGACGTGATCGGTGTTGACGCCGACCACGACCGAGCCGCCCTCCTCACGGGCGACCTCGGCGCTGCGCGAGATGAGCTCACGCGTCGCGGCGGCGTCGAGGCCCATGTTGCGCTGCGCGGTGTCCATGGCGTCGGCGACGCCGAGACCCCACGAGTACACGTTGCGGCGGAACGCGAGCGTCGAGTCCCAGTCGATGTCGGCAGGTTGCCCCGGAGTGTTGTCGGCGTGCACCTTGGGCACCACGTGGGCTGCGGCATAGGCGACACGGCTCACGAGCGGCGCGGCCGGGCGGGAGTATCCGCCGCCCTCGCGCAGCTCGGCATCCGTCACCGCTCCTGCGGAGTCGAGAAGTCGGAGAGTGGTCATGCTCAGCCCAGCGTCAGCGGAGAGAGAGCGACCTTGCGGCCCTCGGCGCTGGAGGTCAGACCCGCCTCGGCGAACTGCACGCCACGAGCACCCGAGAGCAGGTCGAAGGGGTACTTGGTGCCCTCGACGAACGAGATCAGGTACTCCTCCCACTGCTGGCGGAAGCCGTTGATGAAGACGTCGTTGGTGGGCACCTTCTGCCAGTCGGTGTCGTAGTCGTGGCTGTCTTCGAGGTCGGGGTTCCACACGGGCTTCGGCGTCGCGTTGCGCGGCTGGATCTTGGCGCCGAAGAGTCCGACGACGGCCGACCCGTGAGTGCCGTCGACCTGGAACTCGACGAGCTCGTCGCGGTTCACGCGCACCGTCCAGCTGGAGTTGATCTCGGCGACGATGCCGCCCTCGATCTCGAAGATGCCGTACGCGGCGTCCTCGGCGGTGGCGGTGTAGTGCTCGCCGTTCTCGTCCCAGCGGTCGGCGATGTGCACTGCGGCCTGCGCGTAGACGCTCTTGACCTCGCCGAACAGGTTCTCGAGCACGTAGTTCCAGTGCGGGAACATGTCGACGATGATGCCGCCGCCGTCTTCTGTGCGATAGTTCCAGCTCGGGCGCTGGGCGGGCTGCCAGTCACCCTCGAAGACCCAATACCCGAACTCGCCGCGCACCGACAGGATGCGGCCGAAGAAACCCGAGTCGATCAGGCGCTTGAGCTTCTGCAGGCCCGGCAGGTAGAGCTTGTCGTGCACGACGCCGGTCTTGACGCCGGCCTCATCGGCGAGGCGCGCGAGCTCGAGGGCCTCATCCAGCGACTCGGCGGTGGGCTTCTCGGTGTAGATGGCCTTGCCTGCGGCGATCGCCTTGCGGAGGGCCGAGGCACGGGCCTTCGTCACGAGGAAGTCGGCGTAGATCTCCCATTTCGGGTCGGCGAGAGCCGCGTCGAGATCGGTCGTGTAGTCCTCGATGCTGTGCTTCGCGGCGAGCTCTGCGAGCTTGGCCTCGTTGCGGCCGACCAGCAGCGGCTTCACCGTGATGCGGGATCCGTCGGGCAGCTCGATTCCGCCCGCCTCACGGATCGCGAGGATCGACCGCACGAGGTGCTGGCGGTAACCCATGCGCCCGGAGACGCCGTTCATGATGATCCCGATCTCGCGGGTTGTCGTCTGCGACATTGCTGGTCCGTTCTCTTCTCTCAGATCCCGCATGCTCTGCGGGCAAACTCTGTGGGCGTACTTCGCGGGTAAGCGCTTTCCGACAGCATGCCATGCTGCGAGCCGGTGCGCAAGCGGGTGCGGAAAACGCTCTCCGTGCGCTTCTGCGACGGATCTCGCCGGGCTACGCCGCGTGCGGGGTCAATTCCGCATCCGAACCGGCCGTTTGGGATGCGTTTTTGACCCCGCACCGAGCGTGCGATGCGTTTTTGACCCCGCACCGAGCGTGCGATGCGTTTTTGACCCCGCACCGAGCGTGCGGCAGGCATCGTGCTCACCCGCCCTCATGCGCTCAGCTCCATGTCGAGACGCGTGATCACCTGCGAAGGCACCCCGCCGCGCAGCAGCGCCTCGACGTCGTCGAGGGCCGAGTCGGCGAGGCGCCGCGCCTCGTTGCCCATCGAGCCCGCGATGTGCGGGGTCAGAGCGACGTTCGGCAGCGTTCGAAGCGGCGAATCGGTCGGCAGCGGGTCGGGTTCGGTGACGTCGAGCACGGCATCCAGTCGCCCCGACTCGCATTCGGCGAGCAGTGCGTCGTGGTCGAGGATCCATCCGCGCGCCGTGTTGATCACGGTGGCGCCGTCGTGGAGAGCCGCGAGTTCGGTCGCACCGATCATGTGCCTCGTCTCGGGCAGCGCCGGCGCATGCAGCGACAGCACGTCGACCTGGCCGAGCATGTCGTCGAGGGGCATCAGTTCCGCACCGGCGTCGGCCACCGCCTGCGCGGAGACGAACGGGTCGGCGACGATGATCCGGATGCCGTCGAGCTGCCCCAGCATCCGCACCACCCTGCGTCCGATCCGCGAGAATCCGACGATGCCGACCGTGCGACCGACGCTGCCGTAGCGGGTCGAGCCGACCAGGTCACGCCATTCGACCACCGTCGACGGCGAGCGCATGTGCACGAAGGCGCGCTTGAAGGCGAGGATGATCGTCGCGAACGTGTACTCGGCCACCGGTACGGCGTTGGCGTCGGCGGCCGAGGTCACGGTGATCCCGCGCTCCCACAGCTCGTCGGACACCAGCTGCTGCACGCTGCCCGCCGCATGCACCACGGCGCGCAGCCTCGGCATCCGGTCGAGGAGCTCGGCGTCGAGGCGCGGAGCACCCCAGGAGGTGAGCAGTATCTCGGTGTCCGAGAGGTCTCCCTCGTCGATCCCCGACCGCGGCGACGGCGCCAGCGCGCGCAGGCGCTGCAGACGCGACTCATCGAAGAGCAGCGCGAACACCTCGGGACTCATCGCGGTACGGACGGTCACGCGCGCACTCCTTCGAGCACGATGTCGGAATCGAGCGCGGCGTCGACATCGAGCACGGGACGCAGTGTGTAGCGGCTGTTCGCCCACGCCACGTACAGGGCGGGCGCGCAGGTCAGGCCGATCGCGATCGCCGGCATGGTGGTGAACAGTCCGATCTGCACTCCGAGGACGACGAGCGACAGCGCCGTGAGGTACCAGCGGCGCACGCACAGGTACAGCGCGGCCTTGACGATGTCGCGCATCCGCGCACCCGGCTCTTCGGCCAGCGCGACGAGAGCCACGAGGGCGGTCGCCACCGCGATCACGGAGAGCAGGGCCAGCACCGGGACGATCATGACGGAGGCGGGCGACGCGCTGACCGCGCGCACGTCGACGAGGAGCACCACCACGGATGCCGTCGCCGCCGCGCCGATCAGCAGGCCCTTGCGTGCCGTGGCCTTCCATCCGCGGAGGAACGAGCGCACCACCTGGGGCTCGCCGCGGCCGAACTCGCGGAACGCCGTGAATGCGCCCGTCAGCGCCGGAGCGAGCAGCGGAGCCGCCAGCGCCAGCAGCGGCCACGACAGCGCGGGATCGGTCGTGATCAGCAGCACCACGAGAGGTGACGCCGCGATGAGCACGAGGAAGTTCGCCATCAGGCCGAGATAGACGACTCCGAGGATCGTGGCCCAGGCATCATGCGATATGCGCTTCATAGGTCAGCCCTTCAGCCCGCTGGTGGCGATGCCCTCGACGAAGTACTTCTGCCCGAGCAGGAAGATGATCGCGATGGGCACGACCGAGATCGTGAGTCCGGCGAACAGCAGCGCGTAGTTCGTGTCGAAGAGGTTCGAGACGAAGCTCTTGAGTCCGAGCTGGATCGTCCACAGATCGGGGTTTCGCAGATAGATCAGCGGCCCGAGGTAGTCGTTCCAGGTGTTGACGAACGTGAGCAGGGTGAGGCTCGCGATGGCCGGCACCGACAGCGGCAGCATGATGCGCCGCCAGATGCCGTACTCGCTGAGCCCGTCGAGACGCGCGGCCTCGCTGAGCTCTTCAGGGATCGTCTCGTAGTACTGCTTCATGAGGAACACCCCGAAGGCACCGAACGCCTGGAGCAGGATGATGGCCCACAGCGTGTTCGACACCTTCAGATTCGACAGCAGGATGAACTGCGGGATCATGTACGACTGCCACGGCACAGCGATCGTGCCGATGTAGACGAGGAACAGGATGTCGCGGCCGGCGAACTTCATGCGCGCGAAGCCGTAGGCGGCGAATGATCCGGTCAGCACCTGCAGGAACGTCACGCTGACGGCCAGGAACAGGGTGTTGCGGATCCAGACGAGCATGTTCGACTTCGTCCAGATGTCGATGTAGTTCTGCCACACGAACGTCTCGGGAACCCAGACGACGGGAACCGAGAACACCTCGTTGGCGTTCTTCAGCGAGCTCATGACCATCCAGAAGAACGGTGCGAGCAGGCCGACCGCCGCGATGATCAGGGCGATGTAACCGAGGGTGCGACCGATCGTGAGGCGGGAGCGGGTGCGACCCACGGGGGCGGGGGCGTTGAGCTTGTGCAGCGTCCCCCCGGTGACGAGGACCTGGGTTTCGGTCATCATGCGCTCCGCTTCTTGTTCCAGAGGAACTGGCCGATGGTCACGAGGATGCAGAGGAAGAACAGCGCCACCGCGGCGGCGGACGCGTAGCCGAACTGCGACTCCTCGAAGCCCTTCTTGTAGATGAACTGCGACAGCACCAGGGTCGACTGGCCGGGGCCGCCGTCGGTCATGACGAGGATCAGGTCGAAGATCTTGAAGGAGTTGATGGTGAGCATCACGGTGACGAAGAACATGGTCGGCCGCAGCGACGGGATCGTGACGTTCGTGAAGCGCTGCCACACGTTGGCGCCGTCGACGCGCGCGGCTTCGTGCAGCTCACGCGGCACGGTCTGCAGGCCCGCCAGGAACAGGATCATGTAGTAGCCCATGTCGCGCCAGGTGCTGACGATCACGACGGCCGGCATCGCCCACTCCGACGACGTGAGCCAGCCGGGAGGCTCGGAGATGCCGATCGCCCGGAGCACCTCGTTGATGGGCCCGTAGTCGGGGCTGAAGAGCAGGTTCCACACCACGGCGATCGCGACGATCGAGGTGATGTAGGGGAAGAAGGCGGCGGTGCGGAAGAACGCGACGCCGCGCAGCTTGTTGTTGAGCAGCAGCGCGAGTCCGAGCGATACGACGATCGTCAGCGGGATGTGCATCACCGAGTAGTAGATGGTGTTCCAGAACGCGATGTGGAAGCTGCCGTCGCCCATCAGGCGCTGGAAGTTCGTGAACCCCACCCAGTCGGCCTTGCCGAAGACGTTCCAGTTCGTGAACGCCATGTAGAAGAGGATCAGCACCGGGAGCAGGGTCAGGAACCCGAATCCGATGAAGTTCGGCAGGATGAAGCTCCAGCCGATCAGGGCATTGCGGCGACGCAGAGCCGAGCGTCTGCGGGGCAGCTTCGTCTGCGGCGGGGCCGCGTCGCGGCTCGGGGCCTCGGTGGTGGTCATGTCTCTCGTCTCCTGGATGCTGCGCGAGGGCGATGTCGGGGGCCGACCGGCGGCCGACCCCCGAGTGGATCAGCCGACCTCGTTCTTCACGCGGTCCTCGGCCGTCTTGATGGCGTCGTCGATCGAGGTCGATCCCGACATGACGGCGGTGTGCAGGTCGGCGAGGATCCCCTGGATCGTCGCCGTCTTGCTCGACGTCGGGTTCTCGGGGAGCACCTCGTGCGTCGACCAGGAGAACTTCGACAGGTCATCCGTCGGCGCGCCCTCGACCGCGAAGTACGACTCGACGACGGCGTCGTTCGTGAGCGCCGGGGTGATCCCGATCTCGGCGAGCGCCTGCGCGCCCTCCTCTGATGCGGCGAACTCGAGGAACTGCTTGGCGGCGTCGACCTTGGCGGAGTCGATGTTCGCGTTGATGCCGAAGCCCGTCGGGTCGCCGAACGTCACCGGGGTGTTGTCGGTGCCCGTGGTCTTCTCGTCGAGCTGCGGTGCGGGCGCGATGCCCCACTCGAAGTCGTTCGCCTCGCCCGATGCCTGCTGCGCGATGAGCGTCGCGGTGTACCAGGTGCCCATCAGCATCATCGCGGCCTTCTGCGTGCCGAACTCGCCCTGGTAGGTGAGCTGGTTGGCGGTCGAGGTGTTGAAGTCGACCTGGTCGCCGGCATCCTGCAGTGCGAGCGTGTTGTTGTAGTAGTCCTTCATGTTGCTGAAGTCGCCGTCGAGCACGCTGGTGTCGGTCTGCGCGTTCGCGAAGCCCTGCACGGTCGACTGCCAGCGGTGCAGGTACGTGCCCTTGGAGGCGTCGGTGGTGAGCGCCTCTGCTGCATCCGCGTAGTCGTCCCACGTCCACGATCCGTCGGGCTCGGCGACGCCGGCCGCCTCGAAGAGCGCCTTGTTGTAGAAGAGCACCCAGGAGTCCTGGCGGTACGGCACGGCGTAGGCGGCGCCGTCGACCTCGTAGGAGTCCGCGCCGCTGATGCCGTCGGGCAGCGCCACGTCCGAGACGTCGAGCAGCTGGCCTCCCTCCTGGAAGGTCGTGACGTACTTGACCTCCTTCTGCGTGATGATGTCGGGGCCGGACCCTGCGGCGAGGTCGGCCGTGACGAGGGTGTTGTACTCCGCCGCGTCGTACTCCTTGAGCTCGATCTTCACGTTCGGGTGGTCCTTGGTGAACGCATCGGCGAGCGTCTGGAACTCAGGCGTGGTGTCGATGCTCCAGCCCGAGAGCGTGAGCGTGACGGGGGCGTCGGGGTCGGTGCTCTCACCGGCGTCGCTGCTGCCGGAGCAGCCTGCGAGGGCGAGGGCCGCGACAGCGGCGATGCTGCCGGCGGCGAGGATCTTGCGGTTCATGGGGATACTGCTCCTTTGCAATTGCGGGTCGGGATACGGCTCAGGCGAGCCGGTGTTCGGTGGTGGTGGAATCGGGCCACACGACGGCGACGTCGTCGCCGTCGATGCGGACGGTGGGGGCGGATGCCGCGGCGCGGTCGGAGAGGTGCACCGCGGTCGCGATCCACTCACCCGTCGACACCGGGTACGTGATGACGGGCACGGAGGCTGTGGCGCCGAGCGGGCTCGCGTCGCGCCGGTTCTCGATCGAGGGCACTCCCCCGGGCGTGAGCGCGGCGATGGCGCTGCGGCGACCGCGGGCGCTCGCGGCGGCCGCGGCCTCCGAGACGGTGTCGTCGACGGCGTCGGCGGCGAGCGCCCAGCCGCCGATGCGCAGGGCGGTGGGGGCCGCATCCACCTCGATCCGGTCGATGCGCACGACTCGCACCTCCCATGCACCGCGCACGATCGACCAGGTGGTGACGGTGCCCGCGATCTCGACGTCGCCCGTGATGCCGGAGCCGTGTCGGGTCTGGGTCGCGTCCGGAGTGATCCAGTGCGCGGTCGCCTCGGATCCGGTGATCGCCGCATCCCCGTCGCGCCGGATGCCCTGCACGCGCATGCCGGCACGATGCGTCGCCCGGCCGTCGGCGTGCAGCAGTGCGACCGACTGCTCGAGGGGCTCTGCCCAGGCGTCGCCGTTCAGCAGCGGGCTCGCAGCCGTCGAGTAGCCGAGGCGGGCGTAGAGCGGCGAGTCGCCGACGAGGTCGCCGGGTCGCGCGTGGTCGGCTCCGTGGTTGATCACGCGCACGATGCCGTCGTCGGTCGTCGCGGAGATGATCCACGCCGGGGCTTCGACGACCCGGAGGACGTCTGCGCTCTCGACGGGCAGGGGCTCGGCGGGTGCCGACCACACCGGGTGGTCGGCCGGGAGCGCGATGCCGAGCAGACCCTTCGACGCCCAGTACGGGGATCCGGTGCCGGAGTAGTTCTGCGCGAGCCGGCGCCACTCGTCGTGCCACCCGAGGTCGAGGAGCCCCTGCTCGTTGGGGGCGCCGTTCTCGGCGAAGTGGCGGACGATGGCGGATGCCGCGCGGCGCAGCTGCGCGGCCGGCACCGATGGCACCTCGGCGATCACACCGGCCCAGTAGGGGGCCGCTGCGGCGAAGCGGTAGACGAGGCTGCGGCCCTGGATCAACGGAGCGCCGTCGGCGCCGACGAGGGCGCTCGCGTCCTGCAGGAACGTGTCGAGACGAGCGAGGTCACCCGCGGTGCGGTCGCCGGCGAGGTCGGTGGCGCCCTGCATCCGCGACCACAGCACCGGGTAGAGGTGCAGCGCCCAGCCGACGTAGTGGTCGTACGAGCGGTCGTCGCCGTCGGAGAGCCAGCCGCCCTCGCGGATGAAGGAGTCGTGCTGCGCCAGGTCTCGGTCGATGTCGGCCTGCGACCACGGGCCGCCCACCGAGCGCAGGAAGGTCTGCACCACGACGCGGAACCACAGCCAGTTGTTCTTCGGGTAGCTGTCGTCGCCCACGACGGGCGCGAGATAGTCGATCATGCGGTGCTGAGTGGTCTCGTCGAGGCGATCCCAGATCCAGGGACGCGTCAGGTCGAGGATCAGGGCGATCGATGCCGCCTCGACCTTGGCCTGTGCATGCTCGTCGAGTCGCACCCACCGGTCGGGGCTCGACGGATCGACGCCGGCCACGATGCCGCGCGAGTAGAAGTCGATGAGGTCGTCGACCCCTTCGCCGCGTGCACCCGCGATGCGGAAGCCCGCGAGCAGGAAGGTGCGCACGAATCCCTCGAGGCCGTCGACGTCGATTCCGTATCCGCCTGAGGTACCGGGCAGCGTGATGCGGGCGTTGTTCTCGGAGGCCCATGGACGCACGGCTGCGAGCAGTCGGTCGGCGTAGGCGATCAGATCGTCGCGAGACCACTCCGCGGCCGGGGACCGTTCCGCATTCAGGGAGCGCTCCGCTTCACGGGGGCTCACAGCTGTCGCTGCACCGGTGCGCTCGTACGCCACAGGGTTCTCCTTTGAAGACTGCTTCGGGGTGGACCGCGACGGATGCCGTCTCTTTGCGATCGTTGGGAGATTATCACCGCATTTCGATCAAGACAAGACTCAAATAATACTAGATCGATCATTTTCGATCAGCTAGGCTGAGTGCGTGAACACGCTCCCCGCGCCGACCGCCGATGATCGCGCCGCCTGGTCGCGCATCGATGCGGCCGATCTGCGCGCCCGCGCCGATGCCGATCTCGGCACGCCCTGGCCGCAGCCCCTCGCCAGTCAGGCCGCCCGGGTTCACCGCGACGGTGATCGCCTCGCCTGGGAGAATCCCGCCTTCGCCCGCCAGCACCGACTCAGTCGAGCCGTCGTCGCCGCGGCCGTGACTCTCGACGACCAGTGGATCGACGAGGTCGTCGACGGGGTGCAGTTGCTGTGCGAGCAGAGCTCGTGGTGCTGGCCCGCCCACGACGACACATTCGACAGGCACGGCAGCGTGCTCGCGACCGTCACCGATCCCTACCTCGACCTCGGCGCCGGTGAGGTCGTCGCCCAGCTCGCATGGATCGACCACGTGCTCGGCATGCAGCTCGATGCCCGCACCCCCGGCATCCGCTCCCGCATCCGGCATGAGGCGCAGGTACGCGTCTTCCGCCCCTTCGTCGAGCGCCGCGACTGGCACTGGCTGGGCCTCGACGGCGACGTGCACAACTGGAATCCGTGGATCCACTCGGCAGTCCTGACCGCAGCCGTGCAGCTGCACGAGCACCCCGACCACATCGTCGATCTGGTCGTCGAGGGTCTCGACCGCTACCTCGTCTCGCTGCCACACGACGGCGCGATCGACGAGGGCTATTCGTACTGGTGGAACGGGGCCTGCCGGGCGCTCGAGGCGCTCGACCTGCTCGAGTACGCGACGGACCGCTCACGCCCCGACCTCGCCGGGCTGCGCGAGACCGTCGCGTTTCCGCACCGCTGCCACCTCGGCGGCGACTGGTACGCCAACCTCGCGGACGGACAGGCCCGCCCGTCTGCAGATCTCCCCTGGCATGCCCTGCACCGCGCCGCCCGGCGGATCGGCGATGCGGATGCCGCGGCGCACGCCGCCTCGCACCGCGACGCAGCTCCGTCGGAGGTCGCAGGTCTCGGGCGTCTCGTGCAGGAGCTGACCGATGCCGACTGGCTTGCCGCCACCCCCGCCGCCTCTCCGCTTCCGCGCGACGTGTGGCTGCCCTCGACGCAGGTGCTGCTCGCCCGCGAACGGGCGGGATCGGCCGCAGGTCTCGGCCTCGTGATCAAGGGCGGGCACAACGCCGAGCACCACAATCACAACGACGTCGGCTCGTTCATCGTGACGTCCGATGGGGTTCCCGTGATCGTCGACGCCGGACGCCCGACGTACACGACGGCCACGTTCGGGCCCGACCGCTACTCGATCTGGACCATGCAGAGCGCGTGGCACAACACCCCCACGATCGCCGGCGTCGACCAGTCGCCCGGTCGGGAGTTCGCCGCATCCGAGATCGAGGCCGCAGTGGCGGATGCGGTCTCGTCGCTGTCGCTCGACCTCGGCGCCGCGTACGAGGTCGATGGACTGACGTGGCGGCGCACCGCCGCCCTCGACCGTGCGGCGAGGGTCGTGCGGGTGTCGGACGAGTGGTCCGCTCCCCTGTCCGGCGGGCCGACCACCCTCAACCTCGTCGCCGCCGGCGCCGTCTCCGCCCTCGAAGACGGCGTTCGGATCGCGCCGCTCGACGGGGCGGCAGCCGTCGTCATCCGCTGGCCCGCCGGCATCCGCTCCGCCCATACGGTGCGACTGCTCGACGACCCGATGCTGAGCGATGTGTGGGGCGAGCGACTCACCCGCATCGAACTGGACGTGAGCGCGCACGATCGCGCGTGGATCACGGTAGAAAGAGACGACGCCACCCCGGGGACGGGTGACAGCGAGGACGACCGATGACCGATCAGCAGCACGCTCCGCTGGCGCCCGCGCGTCACGCGCACATCCTCGCCGCCCTCGAACGCGACGGGATCGTGCGAGTCTCGCGGCTGACCGAAGAACTCGGAGTCGCGCCGGTGACACTGCGCCGCGATCTGCAGCAGCTCGAAGAGGAAGGGCGTCTGGAGCGGGTGCACGGTGGCGCCGTCTCGGCGCCGGTCCTCCCTGGCGAAGACCCCGCGCCACCGCAGACCGGTGGCGCGATCGGCGTGCTGGTGCCGTCGCTCGCGTACTACTGGCCCGGTGTCGTGCGGGGCATGGAGGCCGAGGCACGCAAGCGGGGACTTCGCCTGGTGCTGCGCGGAGCCTCGTACGAGCTGCAGGACGAGCGCCCCGTGCTCGAGCGCCTCATCGCCGCCGATGACATCCGCGGACTGATCGTCGCACCCAACCCCGACGTGACGCACGCGCAGGACGTGGTGCAGTGGCTCGACGCCTCCGGAGTACCGGCGGTGTTCGTCGAACGCGACGCCGTGGTGCTCCCCGACCGCGCGCCCGTCGAGAACGTCACCACCGACCACGCCCTGGGCGCCGTGCTCGCCGCACGTCACCTCGCCAGCCTCGGCCACCGCCGCATCGGCCTCATCCTCTCGCGGGAGTCACCGACCGGCCGCAAGATCGTCACCGGATGGGCGACGGCCTGCGAAGAGCTCGGACTCGCACCGGCTGACCACTTCGAGAGCCTCTTCCCCGACCGCAACGGGCCGGGCTTCGCGACCGCCGTCAACGCGGCCATCGACAAGGCACTCGACGCCGGCGTGACGGGTCTGCTCATCCACTCCGACCCCGAGGCCATGGCGTTCATCGACATCGCCCTGAACCGCGGGCTCTCGGTGCCCGAAGACCTCTCGGTCGTCGCCTACGACGACGAGGTCGCGCAGCTGTTCACCCCCGCACTCAGCGCGGTCAGTCCTCCGCGTGCCGCCGTCGGCGCCGCCGCGATCGACCTTCTCGCCAAGCGCATCGCCGACCCCGCGCGTCCGGTGCATCGGGTGTCGCTGAGCCCGACGATGCACGCCAGGGAGTCGTCGGCGCCTCCCGCCTGACCTCAGCGGGTGCTGGAGCTCGCGTTCCCCGCACGCCATGCGGGGCCAGTTGCGCATCCGGCCCGCTATGCGGGGCCAGTTCAGCATCCGAAACAGCCGACTCCAATGTGAAACTGACCCCGGCTGGGGGCGCGGTGCGCTTTTGACCCCGCATAGCGAGCCCGGTGCGTTTTCGACCCCGCAGCGCGACGGCGACGGATCAGGCGGGGCCAATTGCGCATCCGCGCACCAGACCGGGTCAGTTGCGCATCCCGAACCGCTGTTCCCGATGCCGAACTGACCCCGCACCGCTAACCCGGTGCGTTTTCGACCCGCACGGCAAGCCCGGGCGCGCCCAACCCGCAGCGCGACGGCGACGGATCAGGCGGGGCCAATTGCGCATCCGCGCACCAGACCGGGTCAGCTGCGCATCCCGAACCGCTGTTCCCGATGCCGAACTGACCCCGCACCGAGAACCCGGTGCGCTTTTGACCCCCACCGCGAACCCGATGCTTTTTGACCCGTCACGGTCCCGGCGCATGCTCGAGACTGCACCGCGGCGCCTCCCGCCTGACCTCAGCGGGTGCTTGAGCGCTCGACCAGGAGCGTCGGCACCACTGCGGATGCGTCGGCGCCCGGCGTGCCCTCGATCTCGGCGACGAGTCGGTCGACGGCGCGGTGCGCGAGAGCGGTGAAGTCCTGACGGATCGTGGTCAGCGGCGGGCGGTAGTTGGCAGCATCCGGCACGTCGTCGAATCCGATCACGCTGACATCTTCGGGAACCCGGCGCCCCGCCTGGGCGAGCGCGCGCAGCAGCCCCAGCGCCATCTGGTCGTTGCCGCAGAAGACGGCGGATGCTGCGCCCAGCGCGTCGCCCGCGGCGAAACCGGCCTCGGCCGACCAGTCACCACGGACGATCGTCGGCGGCTCGAGGCCCGCGGCGACAAGGGTCTCACGCCAGCCGCGCTCGCGCTCGGACGCGGCGAACGAGTCGGCGGGACCCGCGAGATGGTGCACGGTCTCGTGGCCGAGGCTCAGCAGATGCGCGGTCGCGGTGGCCGCGCCGCCGAGATGGTCGCTGTGCACGACGGCGAGATCCGCCGCCCCGGGGGCATCGACGACCACGAGGCGCAGACCGGCCGGCCGCTCGGCCGCCGGCACCAGCGCTGAGGCCTCGTTCAGCACGATCGCGCCGTCGACCTCCTGCTCGGCGAGGCGTTCGAACGCGTCGGCGACGTTCTCGCCCGCGGTCACGAGGGTGAGGGCGTAGCCACGCTCGGCGGCTGCCTCGGCCGTGGCCTGCAGCATGCGCGAGTTGCCGACCGTCGCGAGTGTGGTGACGACGAGCCCGATCGTCTGCGAGCGGCCGGTGCGCAGCGCGCGCGCCGCTCGGTGCGGCCGGTAGCCGAGCTCGACCATGGCCTTCTCGACGCGCTCCCGGGTTGCGGGGTCGACGCGGGGGCTGTCGTTGACGACGCGCGAGACCGTCTGACCCGAGACCCCGGCGAGGGAGGCGACCATCGCCATCGACACGCGCCCCGACGAGGGGCGTCGTCGGCGGGGTCTGCTGGGCTCGCGCACGAGGTCGTCATCCACCGCAGGCACCCCATCTCGCGTTCGCAACTCAGCAATGTTGACGTTACCACGGCGGTGTGCGTACCATGTTTACGTGAACACGCCCGAATTTCCTGAGATGCGCACCGAGACCCTCTCCGCCGGAATCACGAAGCGCGCGACCACGCTCGCCGACGGCCGCGAGCTGATCTACTTCGACGACCCCGACACGACGCTCGGCGAAGAGCGCGCGGTCGACTCCCGCACCCTCGACCCGCGCGGCGAGACCGCCACGATGCGCCTCGACGTGCTCACGGGAGACTGGATCACGGTCGCCGCGAACCGCCAGAACCGCGTCATGATGCCCAGCGCCGACGCCGACCCGTTGGCCCCGCAGTCGCCGACCAACCCGTCGGAGGTTCCCTCGCTCTACGACGTCGCGGTGTTCGAGAACCGCTCCCCCGCCTTCGGCCCCGCCCTGGCCGAGGCGACAGGCATCGCCCCCGAGGCGAGCAACCCGCCCCGCGGGCTCGACGACCTCTCAGCTCTCGGCCTCGGCCGCACCCGCACCTCGGTCGGCCGCTGCGAGGTCGTGTGCTTCAGCCCCGAGCACACCGGATCCTTCGGCACCCAGTCCGTCACTCGCGCCCGCACGGTCATCGAAGCCTGGGCCGACCGCACCGCCGCCCTCTCGAAGCTGCCCGGCATCGAGCAGATCTTCCCGTTCGAGAACCGGGGCGAGGCCATCGGGGTCACGCTCCCCCACCCGCACGGTCAGATCTACGCCTACCCATACGTGACGCCGCGCACCACCCGCGTGCTCGAGTCGATCGACCGCACGGCGCCCGAACTCTTCCAGCACATCCTCGAGTCCGAGCAGGCATCCGAGCGCGTCGTGTTCCGCGGCGAGCACTGGACCGCGTTCGTGCCCTTCGCCGCCCGCTGGCCGCTGGAGGTGCACCTCATGCCGCACCGCCACGTTCCGGACTTCGCCGAGACGACGGATGCCGAGCGCGACGAGCTCGCCCCGCTCTACCTGCGCCTGCTGCGCGGCGTCGATGCGCTCTACGACACCCCGACCCCCTACATCGCCGCCTGGCACCAGGCCCCGGTCAACGTCGGTCGTGACAGCGTGCGCCTGCACCTGCAGCTCACGAGCCCGCGCCGCGCCGCCGACAAGCTCAAGTTCCTCGCCGGCTCCGAGGCCGCGATGTGGGCCTGGGCCGCCGAGGTCACCCCCGAGCAGGGCGCCGCTCGCATCCGCGAGGCGATCGCCAAGGCAGACGCCGCGCACGCACAGCGCGCCGACACCGCACTGACAGACAGCACCGACATCGCAGACGAGGCATCCGCATGACCACCACCGACGACGCCGCGACCGCCCTCTTCACCGAGCTCACCGGCCATGCCCCCGCCGGAGTCTGGTCGGCTCCCGGCCGCGTGAACCTCATCGGCGAGCACACCGACTACAACGACGGATTCGTGCTCCCGTTCGCGATCCCGCACCGCACGGTCGCAGCCGTCGGGCCCCGTGACGACCGCCGCATCCGCGTCGCCTCGACCTTCGCCGACGAGCCGGTCGAGGTCGCCATCGATGAGCTCGCCGAGCTGTTCCCCACTCCCACCGGTGTAGCGCCGGCAGTGCCCGAGTGGGCTGCCTATCCGCTCGGCGTCGCGTGGGCGCTCCGTCAGGCCGAGGGCGCCTCCGACGCCGTCATCGCCGGCACGGGCCTCGATATCGCCATCGCCTCCGATGTGCCCGTCGGCGCGGGGCTCTCGTCGTCCGCCGCGATCGAGGGGGCCACGGCATCCGCTCTCAACGAGCTGTGGGAGGCCGGACTCGATCGCACCGCCCTCGCCCGTGTCGGTCGCCGCGCCGAGAACGAGGCCGTCGGCGCCCCGACCGGGATCATGGACCAGATGGCCTCGATGCTCGGCGAGCCCGACGCGGCGATCTTCCTCGACTGCCGCTCGCTCGACGCGAACCTCGTGCCCGTCGGCATCGCCGAGGCCGGGCTCGCGATCCTCGTGATGGACACCCGCGTCAAGCACGCGCACTCGACCGGCGGCTACGGCGAGCGCCGAGCCGCGTGCGAGCGGGGCGCCGCGATCATGGGCGTGCCGAGCCTGCGCGACGTCTCGGTCGACGACCTGCCCCGCGCCGAGGAGCTCATGGATGACGTGACCTTCCGTCGGGTGCGCCACGTGGTGACCGAGAACCAGCGCGTGCTCGACACCGTGCGCGTGCTGCGCGAAGAGGGCGCCCGCGCGATCGGCGACCTGCTCGTCGCCTCGCACGCCTCCATGCGCGACGACTTCGAGATCTCGGTGCCCGAGCTCGACACCGCGGTCGAGGCGGCCCTCGCCGCCGGGGCGATCGGCGCCCGCATGACCGGCGGCGGCTTCGGCGGCGCGGCCATCGCGCTGATCGAGCAGGATGCCGTGCAGCAGGTGACGGATGCCGTGAACGCGGCGTTCGCAGCATCCGCCTTCACCGCTCCGGTGATCTTCACCGTCACCCCGTCGGCCGGCGCGCACCGCGACGCCTGACGCGGATTGGTCGGTCCCGATCTGCGGAGCCCGCCCCGAAGCGCGGCCGAATCCGACCGATCCGTCCGCAGATCGGGACCGACCCCGCTGATCGGGACCGACCGGATCCGCGGAACCAGACCTGAGATACTGAACTCTCCACCACCTGAGGAGCACCATGTCCTGGATCGTGACCGGCGGCGCCGGATACATCGGCTCGCACGTCGTACGCGCACTCGCGGATGCGGGGCTCACGCCCGTCATCCTCGACGACCTCTCGAGCGGCGTCGCGTCGTTCGTGCCCGAGGGAGTGCCGTTCGTACAGGGCTCGATCCTCGACCGCGAGCTCGTCGAGAAGACGCTCCGCGACCACGACGCGGAGGGTGTCATCCACGTCGCCGGGTTCAAGTACGCCGGGGTCTCGGTGCAGCGCCCGCTGCACACCTACGCTCAGAACGTCGAAGGCACCCGCGTGATCCTCGAGGCGATGGAGGCCGCGGGCGTCGGCAACATCGTGTTCTCCTCCTCGGCCGCCGTGTTCGGCACTCCCGACGTCGCGCTGGTCGTCGAGGACACCGCCAAGAAGCCGGCGAGCCCGTACGGCGAGTCCAAGCTCATCGGCGAGTGGCTGCTGCGCGATCAGGCGATCGCGACCGCCGACTCGGCGACACCGCTGCGTCACACGTCGCTGCGCTACTTCAACGTCGTCGGATCCGCCGACCCGACCGTCTACGACGTCAGCCCGCACAACCTGTTCCCGATCGTCTTCGAGGCGCTGATCGCCGGCAGGACCCCGCGCATCAACGGCGACGACTACGACACCGAAGACGGCACGAACGTGCGTGACTACGTGCACGTCGGCGACATCGCCGCCGCCCACGTGGCTGCGGCGAAGCGCCTCGCCGCCGGCGAGTCGATCGAGGCGGCCTACAACCTCGGCTCCGGCGACGGCCTGAGCGTGAAGCAGATCATGGATGCCGTGGCACGCGTCACCGGCATCGACTTCACGCCCGAGATCGGCCCCCGCCGTGCCGGTGACCCCGACCGCATCGTCGCCACCGGCGAGCTCGCCGCCCGCGACCTCGACTGGAAGATGCGGTACTCGGTCGACGAGATGGTGCGGACGGGCTGGGAGGCGCGTCGGTCCGCCTCCTGACCCGGAGCGCCGGTCGTCGAGCGAGCACAGCGAGACGAAAAGTGCGGCTCAGAGGTCTCGGGTGCGAATCGGGTAGAGCCAGAAGCAGAGCCAGGCGAGGGCGGCGAAGACCATCGGCACGACCGCGACCATCACGCGGATGCCGCCGTCGACCGCCTCGGGCTGCGCATCGCCCAGCGACGCGTCGAAGCCGGATGCAGTCAGCACCACCGCCGCGACGACGGCCTGCAGCACGACCGAGCCGCGCACCACGAAGCCGTTGACCCCGAAGTAGGCGCCCTCTCGTCGGTGGCCCGTGCGCGTGGCATCCTCATCGATGATCTGGGCGAGCACCACCTCGAGCAGCTGCAGCAGACCGCCGACGCCCACTCCGACCGCGACGCCGACGAGGGCCGCCGCCAGCACGGTCGACGGCAGCAGGAAGCCGAGCATCGCGATGCCGAAGACCGCGACGCTCCACAGCAGCGCCGTGCGCGGTGAGGTATGCCGTACGACGGCGCTCCACAGCACGATCGACGGGATCGCGGTGACGAAGATCGCGCCGAGCAGCAGGCTGCCCTCACCCTCGGGGGCACCCAGGGAGTACCGCACGTAGAACGGGATCGCCGCGAGGATCACGGCGATCGCCGTCTGGATGAACAGCGAGCCGAGCACGTAGGGCACGAACGCCCGGTTCGCGAACGTGTACTTCAGCTGGTCGCCCCAGCGCATCGCCTCTGATGCCGCCTCCGGCACCTGGCGCTCGATCATGCCGCCGAAGAACGACCACACGAGCAGCACCAGGCAGACGGCTGAGAGCGCGACGGCCATGCCAGGCCAGCCGATCGACCCGTACAGTGCGGGCGCGCCCGCGGTGCCCAGCACCATTCCGAGGATCGCGAAGATCTGGCGGGGGACGTTGCCCCGCGCGCGCTCTTCGGTGGTGCGGAAGATCTCGGGGAACAGCGCAGAGATGTTCAGCACCACGACCACGAACGCGATGTCGTAGACCGCGACGACGACCAGGAACCAGACGATGAGACCCGCGGCGGGCAGCGCCGGCGGCATCCACACCAGCGCGAACGCCACGACGAGCGGCACGATGCCGAGCCCGATCCAGGGGATGCGACGGCCCCACGGCGTGCGGATGCGGTCGGACAGCGCCCCGACCACGGGGTTGAGCACCGCGTTGAGCACGCCGTGGGCGATCATCGCGGCGGCGACCCAGGTCGGCTCGACGCCGAGGTGCGTGACGTAGAAGTAGACGACGAACGCCGAGAACGTCTGCGCCATGAGCTGGGTCGGGAATCCGGATGCTCCGAACGCGATCGCCTGCGCCCTCGTGGGCGCGGCATCCAACCTCCGGTCGCGCAGACGCGACGTCAGCGAACTCATACGCTCTCTCTCCGCTGCAGATCGCGCAGATCGCGCCATCCCAGCCTGACCAGCCCCTCGTCGGCGATCGCCTGCAGCACCACAGGATCCGAGAGCAGGCGCAGCTCGTGCCCTCGCTTGACGGCGGCGTAGTCGACGGCCGCGCGCAACTCGTCGTCATCGACCATCGGATGCAGATAGATCTCCGTCACCCCGGCGGGCACAGCGCGCAGCAGCGCGATGAAGCCGTCTCGCACCTGTTCGTACGACTCATCGGGCGCGGGCTCGAACGGATGGCTCCACAGGCGGTCGATGATCTCGACGCCGAAGGCATCCGCGGCCGCCGAGGCTGTCGTGAGCTTCTCCTGCAGGGCGGCGTCGTCGCCGGTGCCCTCGATGCTCCGCGGCAGTCGGAACGGCAGTCCGTGGCGCGCGGCGAGCTCGAAGACGGGCCCCAGGAAGTCGCGTCCCGTCAGCAGCCCGTAGACCGACCCCATGTGGTTGTCGAGGTGCGTGACGTCGACTCCGGCATCCAACGCGGCCTGCAGCTGGGCGCCGATCTCGGCGGCGACGTCATCGGAGGAGGCATGCTCTTCGATCTCGAGCACCCCGGCCGGAAAGTAGCCGGCCTGGTCGACCAGGCTCGTTCCGGTGCCGGTGAGCGGACGCCACCGATAGTCGCTCCACTCGCTCGTGAGCACGAGGTGCACACCGACGTCGAGGTCGGTGCGTGAGGCGGCGAACGCGAGCGCCTCCGGCGCCCAGGCGCACGGCACCATCACTGTCGTGGAGTCGATGTGCCCGGCATCCAGCAGCTGCACGATCGCGGTGTTGGCCGCGTGGCACATGCCGAAGTCGTCGGCGTTGATGATCACGGCTCGAGCCCCTGGGGGCAGTCCGAGCCGGTCGGCGAGGTCTGAGATCATCTGCTGCTCCTGTCCGAGCCGGGGAGAAGACGGGAGAAGACGGTCGCGCGAAGAGCGGATGCCGCCTCCCCCGCCGCTCCCACCAGCGGCGCCTCGGGTCCGAACGACGAGACGATGAATCTCAACGGCAGCCGAGGGGCGAGCTGCTCGGCGTAGTCGGCGACCGCGTCGAGCATAGCGGGGTGTGCGGCGGATCCGCTCAGGATGAACGCCTCGGGGTCGAGCACGAGGGCGACACTGCCGGCGACGAGGGTGAGGCGGCGTCCCATCTCGGTGGCCATCGCGATCGCGGCAGGGTCGCCGGCCACTGCGGCATCGAGGTGCTGATCGATCGTGAGTTCGGGGTCGCGGCCTCCAGCGAGTGCGAGGTCGCGCACCACGTCATCGCCGAGCACAGGGGCACCGATGGGCAGAGGCGTCTGCGGCAGGTACATGACCTCGCCTGCGACACCCGAGAACCCGCGGTGCAGGACGCCGTCGATCACGATGCCCGCTCCGAGTCCGTCATCCAGGAGCAGCAGCGCGAAGCTGGCGAGCTCCGCGCCTGTGCCTGCGGTCAGCTCGGCGAGAGCCGCCAGATTGACGTCGTTCTCGACGCGCACCGGGCAGCCGAGTCCCGCCGACAGGGCGTTCTTGAAGGCCCCGCCGTCTGGCCCCTGGTCGTCGCGGATGCCGCCGTCGGCCGTCACGATGCCGGGGATGCCGACCACCACGAGTTCGAGCGGCCCGGCGACCACGCGTCGGCAGGCGGTGACGAGTTCGACGATGTGCTCCACCCGATCTCCCCGCACCGGGAACGCCGCGTGATGCTCCGCGCGCACCGCGCCGGTCGGATCGACGAGCACGATGTGGGCCGCATGGTTGTCGACGTGCACGGCGGCGGCGAGCCCGAGCTGCGGGTGCAGAGACACGCGTCCGGCGGCGGGTCCGCGTGTCTCGCGATCGACGCCGGCCGGGGCCACGGCGCCGGCACTCTCGAGCATCCGCAGCACCTGCGTCACCGCGGTGCGGGAGAGCCCGGTCTCGGTGACGAGCGCGTTGCGTGTGAGCGGTCCTCGGCGAGCGAGCGTCTCGAGGATAGCCCGGCCGTTGAGGGTGCGTAAGAGGGTCTGCGGGCCCGCCAGTGGTCTTGCCATGATGATCCCCCCGGATTCGACGTGCGCCCAGCATGACACATCGCGTCTCACTGGTCGAGTGGTCCTTCGTCACATTCGACGGCGCTTGCGGAACACCGCTTCTAGAGTGGTGGGATGACGACGCTGCTGATCCGCGACGGAGTGGTCGATGATGCCGATCAGGTGGCCGGCGTGCACGTGCGCTCCTGGCAGGCGGCGTACCGCGGGCTCATCGATCAGGAGGTCCTCGACAGACTCTCGATCCCCGACCGCGCCGACGGCTGGCGACGCAACCTCTCGGACCCGCTGCCGACCATCATCGGCATCCTGGTCGCCGAACGCGACGGCGAGATCATCGGATGGACCTCCTTCGGCTCGGGGCGCGAGGAGGAGGGGGCGGGCGACGGCGAGGTCTACGGGATCTACGCCGACCCCGCCGCGTGGTCGACGGGTGTCGGACGCGCGCTGCTCGACGCCGCCGAGCAGCGCATCCTGAGCGCAGGGCACACGCGCGCCTACCTGTGGGTGCTCGACGGCAACGAGCGCGCCGACGCGTTCTACGCGCGCCGCGGCTGGGAGGCCGACGGCGCGAGCAAGGTCGAGGAGCGGCCGGGCCTGAGTCTGCGGGAGCACCGCAGGGTCAAGCGTCTCGCAGGCTCCTGACCTGACCGCGCTCTCAGTCGAGAGCCGACATCACGTGCTTGATGCGCGTGTAGTCGTCGAAGCCGTACTGCGAGAGGTCCTTGCCGTAGCCGGAGTGCTTGAACCCTCCGTGGGGCATGTCCGAGACGAACGGGATGTGGGTGTTGATCCACACGCATCCGAAGTCGAGGTCGCGTGAGAAGCGCATCGCGCGGGCGTGATCGGTCGTCCACACCGACGAGGCCAGCGCGTAGGGCACGTCGTTCGCCATCTCGAGGGCCTGCTGGTCGGTGTCGAACGACTGCACGGTCAGCACCGGGCCGAAGATCTCACCCTGCACGGCCTCGTCGTCCTGATGCAGACCCGACACGATGGTCGCCTCGAAGAAGTAGCCCGTGTCTCCCTGGCGCCGGCCGCCGGTCTCGATCGTGGCGTGCGCGGGCAGACGGTCGACGAAGCCCTGCACCTGGGCGAGCTGGGCCGCGCTGCTGAGGGGACCGTAGAGCACTCCCTCTTCGTGCGGGGCACCCGTGCGGGCATCGGTCTTCGCTTTCTCGACCAGTGCCGCGACGAACTCGTCGTGCACCGACGAGTGCACCAGCACTCGCGTCGCTGCCGTGCAGTCCTGCCCCGCGTTGAAGAACGCTCCGGTGACGATGCCGGATGCCGCCTTGTCGAGGTTCGCGTCGGGGTAGACGATCGCCGGCGCCTTGCCGCCGAGCTCGAGGTGCACGCGCTTGACGTCGTTCGCCGCCGACCGCGCGACCGCCATGCCGGCACGGACGGACCCGGTGATCGCGACCATCTGCGGGGTCGGATGCTCGACCAGGGCAACCCCCGTGTCGCGGTCGCCGAGCACGACGTTGAGCGTGCCGGCGGGCGTGTGCAGCGCGACGATCTCGGCGAGCAGCAACGTGGTCAGCGGCGTCGATTCGGCGGGCTTCAGCACCACTGTGTTGCCTGCGGCGAGCGCGGGCGCGATCTTCCACACGGCCATGTTGAGCGGATAGTTCCACGGGGTGACCTGACCGATGACTCCGATCGGCTCTCGGCGCACGAAAGAGGTGTGACCGGCGAGGTACTCCCCCGCGGCTCGGCCTTCGAGGCTGCGCGCCGCGCCGGCGAAGAACCGCAGCTGGTCGATCGACTGCAGGATCTCATCGGTCACGAGGCTCGCACGCGGCTTGCCGGTGTCCTTCGACTCGAGGTCGGCGAACTGCTCGGCTCGTTCCTGCATCTCGTCCGCGATGCGGAAGAGCGCCAGCTGCCGATCGGCGGGAGTGGTGTCCCGCCAGATCGGGAACGCGGCGGATGCGGCGGCGTAGGCGGCGTCGACGTCTGACGCGTCTGAGACGGGCAGTTCCCCGTAGGTCTCCTCCGTCACGGGGTCGATGAGCGGCATGCGCCCCTGCCCGTTCACGGGAACGTATTGCCCGCCGATGAAGTTCTGAAGGAGTTCTGTGGCCATGACGGCCATGTTAGCGACCGGATCACGAATACAGAAGAGTCCTCTGATTCAAACGATGGAATCAGTTGCTTCAAGCGCACGATCCTGTCAATATCGACACATGAGCGCCACGCCCAAGCAACCTGTACTGGATGACATCTCGAAGCGGATCGTCGAACTCCTGCAGGAGGACGGCCGCCGCCCCTACGCCGAGATCGGTCGCGAGGTCGGTCTCAGCGAAGCCGCGGCCCGCCAGCGCGTGCAGAGGATGACCGAGGCCGGGATCATCCAGATCGTCGCCGTGACCGACCCGATGCAGCTCGGCTTCAACCGCATGTCGATGATCGGCATCCGCGTCACCGGCGACCCGCGGCTCATCGCCGAGGCGCTGACGAAGATCACCGAGCTCGCCTACGTCGTGGTCACGCTCGGCACCTTCGACATCCTCGTCGAGGCCGTGTGCGAGAGCGACACCCATCTGCTCGATCTGATCGCGACGCGCATCCGCACGATTCCGGGCATCACGCACACCGAGAGCCTGCTCTACGCCGGCCTCTACAAAGACCTCTACAACTGGGGCACGCGCTGAGGCGCGGGCCCGGAACCAGGAGCACATCATGGGAACCACGGTCTTCGAACGTCGCCGCCCCGCGGATGCCGTGATCGACGCCTCGCTGCAGGACACCGCCCTCAGCGTGTTCTGGCTCGATGACGTCGAGCGGGTCACGCACCCCGCGCTCTCGGGCAGCATCACCACTGACCTGGCCATCGTCGGCGGTGGATACGCGGGCCTCTGGACCGCCGTCCGCGCGAAGGAGCGCGACCCCGAGCGTCGAGTCGTGCTGCTCGAGGCGTCGCGCATCGCGTGGGCGGCATCCGGCCGCAACGGCGGGTTCTGCGAGGCGAGCCTGACGCACGGACACGAGAACGGCCTGACGCGCTGGCCCGACGAGATCGATCGTCTCGAAGAGCTGGGCCTCGAGAACCTCGACGGCATCGAATCGACCGTGAAGAGGTACGACATGGATGTCGACTTCGAGCGCACCGGACAGCTGGCCGTGGCCGTCGAGCCGCACCAGGTCGAGTGGCTGCGCGAGGAGGAGGGCTTCCTCGGCCGCGAGGCCGTGCAGGCCGAGGTGCACTCCGACACGTTCCTCGCGGGGTCGTGGGAGCGCGAAGGATGCGCGCTGGTGCATCCCGCCAAGCTGGGACTCGAGCTGGCGCGCGTCGCCGTGGAACTGGGCGTCGAGATCTACGAGCAGTCGCTCGTGCGCGAGATCGTCGGCGACGGATCGAGTGCGATCACGCTCGTCACCCGCGACGGCGGCAAGGTGCGAGCGGATGCCGTGGCTCTCGCCACCAACGTCTTCCCGTCGCTGCTCAAGCGCAACCGACTCATGACCGTTCCGGTCTACGACTACGTGCTGATGACCGAGCCGCTGACCGACGAGCAGCTCGACTCGATCGGGTGGTCGAACCGGCAGGGCCTGGCCGACAGCGCGAACCAGTTCCACTACTACCGGCTCACGGCCGACAACCGCATCCTCTTCGGCGGCTACGACGCGGTGTACCACTTCGGCGGCAAGGTGCGCCCCGAATACGAGGACCGCGCCGAGAGCCACCGCAAGCTCGCCTCGCACTTCTTCACGACGTTCCCGCAGCTCGAGGGCCTGCGGTTCACACACCGCTGGGCTGGGGCGATCGACTCGTCGAGCCGCTTCTGCGCGTTCTTCGGCACCGCCCGCAAGGGACGCATCGCCTACGCGACGGGGTTCACCGGCCTCGGCGTCGGCGCCGCCCGGTTCGCCGCCGACGTCATGCTCGACAAGCTGTCGGGCGAGCCGACCGAGCGCACCGAGCTCGCGATGGTGCGCGAGAAGCCGATCCCCTTCCCGCCCGAGCCCGTCGCCTCGATCGGCGTCAACCTCGTGCGCGCGGCGATGAACCGGGCCGACCACAACGAGGGCAAGCGCAACCTGTTCCTCAAGACCCTGGATGCCGTCGGCATGGGATTCGACTCGTGAGCGAACTCACACAGGGAACCGGAGTGGATGCTGCGGCACTGCCGCTGGTGCACGAACCGCTCCCGCCGGATGAGGTGGTCATCGGTCGCCCGATGACGGCGATGCATGCGTTGGCGACGCTCGGCGAGGTCGAGGTGGGCATCTGGGAGATGACGCCGGGCACGGCATCCGATGTCGAGGTCGACGAGGTCTTTGTCGTGCTCTCAGGTCACGCCCGGATCGAGTTCGTCGAGCCGGCGCTGCCTGCGATCGAGGTCGACCCCGGGTCGGTCGTGCGCCTGGCCTCGGGCCAGCGCACGGTGTGGACGGTCACCGAGACGCTGCGCAAGATCTACATCGCCTGAGGCGCGGCAGGATCGCGGATGCGCGTCAGGCGCGATTCCAGGGCGGCAGCGGATACTCGCTGGCGGGTTCCGGCCAGCCGATCGAGACGACGCACGCCACGACGACGGCGGCGGTGCTCAGCGCGACGAGAACGGACGACGTGACCCTGGCAACCTTCGACGGAGTCTGGTCTCCACCGCGCATCGTGAGAGCCGCCAACCCGAGCAGGACGAGCCAACCCAGGAGACCGAAGACCGAGAGTCCTATCCCGATCTCGCTCTCGGCGTCTTCCCAGAAGCTCCGCTTGATGAACCCGTTCGCCCATCCGAGCCCTGCACCGCTGAATCCCGCTGCAGCGATGAGACCCAGAAGAGTGGCCACGACCCACAGGACGACTCCGCCGAGCATGCGCATGCTGTGAACCCTATCCGCAGGTCACGGGCTTGCCGGTGGATGGCTCTCGAGATCGATGGAGTTGAGGATCGACTTCGCATCCTGAACCATCGGGTCATCCTCACGCACTCTGTCAAGATGTCGTCATGTCCGGCACACGCAAGCTCGTCCCTGCACTCGCCGCGCTCGCCCTGACGGCTGCCGCGCTGACCGGGTGCACCGCCACAGCACCAGCGGCGGTTCAGACGCCCAAGGCATCCGCGCCCACGGATATCGCCGAACCGGTTGCCGAGGCTACGCCTGCGCCGGGATCGACCGAGCCGGGAACCTGCTCCGGCATGTCTCAGGTCTACGGCGACGGAGGCGGGTTGTACTGGGAGCGTCAGGGGACTCTCCGAGATCTCGGCGCACGAGAGTTCGCGCAAGGCGAGGTATCTCTGGACGCTGATGGCACTCCCTTGACCTATACCGTTGAGCCTGGCGACGTCGAGCCTGTGATCGCTGAGCGGCTCTGCGCATGGCCGACCCTCGGCGAGATGAACCACGTACGCGTGATGCAGCCCGGGCAGGTGCTCTGGCTCACCCCGGACCCCGATACCCCGTGGGTGCCGTACTACAGCCCGTGGGACGCCCCTGAGGGGTTCCTGCAGATCCCGTATCAGCAGGCGATCGAGTCCGCGGGCAGGGCGGTTGACGCCGGAGATGTCGACACCGTGCGGACGATCTGGAACGACACGCTCAAGGGCATGTTCACGACACAGGAGACCATTGACGCGGTCCAGAAGGTCGTCGACTCCGGCGACCTCGACGCGCTTCGCCAGCTGTTCTCCTGACGCCGGCCACGACGCGGCACGCCTCGGACAGCGGACGGTCAGGCGTTGGGCTGACCCGCCGTCACGTGCCAATATGGGGCCGTGCGGATCGTCGGCAGTGTCTCTCTCGCTGCCGCAGCGACGCTCATCGGAATGCTCTCGCGGCACCCTACAGCGCCGCTCAGCGCCGATGGCGGCCGTCGTGTCAGATGGCGGGCGTCGCCCTCGCCCGGATGTGGATGCGTTCGCCGTGCCTGCCGAACATGCTGAGGATCTCGACCGGCCCGTTGCCGGCGGATCCGAACCAGTGGGGGTTCTTGGTATCGAACTCGGCTGCTTCGCCGGGCCCCATCACGATGTCATGCTCGCCCAGCACCATGCGAAGTCGGCCATTGAGCACGTAGATCCATTCGTAGCCGTCGTGAGTGCGCAGAACGGGGTCACGTTCGGTGGCTGGGATGGTGATCTTGAATGCCTGTGGTTCGCTGTGCGGTTGCGACAGACGGGTGAGCGTGCGGCCCTCCGTGCGGGTGGCTCTTTGCGGAACCCGCGGGTCGTCGATCTTCGGGGACGTGACTATGTCATCCAGTGAGATCGCAAGCGCGGCGACGACGGGAAGCAGCAACTCGAGACTGGGCTTGCGCTGACCTGACTCGAGGCGCGAGAGCGTGCTCTTCGAGATTCCCGTCGACTTCGCAAGATCCTCCAGCGTGATGTTCTTCTTCTGCCGCGCATGACGCAGACGCGGGGCGATCTGGCTGAGTTCCGTCTCGATCCGCTGAAATGTGCTCACCTGCTCATGGAAGCATTTCGTTCCAGTTTCGGCAACGGAATTCCCGAGACTGCGTGCCCGCCTGTCACCGTGGTCGTATGAGCGAGAAACGACAACACGATGTCATCGTCATCGGCGCGGGCGCGGCAGGCCTGAGCGCAGCACTGGTGCTGAGCAGAGCGCGAGCCGATGTCCTCCTGATCGATGCGGGCCAGCCGCGCAATGCGCCTGCCGAGCACATGCATGGCTTCATCAGCCGCGATGGCATGCCGCCACGAGATTTCCTCTCAGCGAGCCGAACTGAGGTGTCGGCCTACGGTGCCCGGTTCGTCGCAGGATCGGTCGGGCCGATCGAACGCTCGGGCGCTGTCGGCTTCCGAGTCACACTGAACGACGGCACGGTCGAGAGCGCACGTGCTGTCCTGGTGGCGACCGGCCTTGTCGACGATCTTCCCGACATTCCGGGCATTGCTGAGCGCTGGGGGACGATGGTGCACCATTGTCCGTATTGCCACGGGTACGAAGTCCGCGGTCAGCGCATTGCCGTGATCGGAGGCCCGCAGCGAGAGATGTCGCTCAAGCAAGCCGGGCTCCTTCGCCGATATAGCGACGACGTGACACTCATCACCAACGGCATCGATCTCACTCTCCATGAGCTGCAGCGCTTCGCCGCATTCGGGGTCGCAGTCGTGCACGGCTCCGCAACAGCAGTGACAGGGGCGCACAACACTATCGAAGCTGTCCGGCTCCACGACGGGAACGTCGTGGCATGCGACGCGGCGTTCGTCGCTCCGCGGCAGACGCCGCGAGACTCACTCCTCACATCGCTCGGCTGCGAGACCCACCCCGACACAGGACTCGTCGTCGCAGACGGATTCGGCCAGACCAGCGTCCGCGGCGTCTGGGCAGCAGGCAACGTCGTCACTCCCACCGCTCAGGTCATCACCGCCGCAGGTAACGGCAGTGCGACCGGGATCGCCATCAACGGATGGCTTCTCCAGCAAGACCTCGACACCGCATCCGCAACCCGACCGCAGTAACCCGACAGAAAGGGCATTCACGATGTCTCAGCCGACAACAGTTCCCACAACCGCACCACAGCCCCCGTCCGTGCACGTCAGAGCCGTGATCACTTGGATCGCGATCTTTCCACTCGTCACCCTCGGGTTCTTGGCGATCGCGCCCTTCGCGGAGGACTGGAACCCCATCCTTCGCGCCTTCCTCCTCACCATCGTGGTGGTCCCCGTCGCCGTCTACCTCGTCGTTCCTCAGCTGATGCGCGTGTACGGAAAGATCCGCGCCACTCGTCGTTGAGGGAATGCCCGCGTATTCACTGCAACCAGGTAACTGTCGCTGACCAGGACATTGTCGACGCTGGCTTGAATCTGTACCTGCAGGTAGATCAACGGGACTGAAGCCTGCCGACAACGAACATCCCGGCACCAATGACAGCAATAGCACACGCAGTCACCATCACTGCGGCGTCGTGAGGCAGCATGGCGCACCCGACGGAGGTGTCCTCGTAGGGACAGCTTCTCCAGGGCTGGAAGACGAACAGCACTGCTGTCGCGGCGCCCAACAGCGCAGCTGAAGCACCGATGAAGGCCATCAGTCTCGATGCGCGTTGAGTCACGGTTTCAAAGTAACTCAGCGATCGCGCTGGACGCCTGAACATCTTCGGCGGAGCGAAGCCTCTGCATCCAGTGACGGGAGCGGCGTGCTGCCGAAAACGATCGTTTTCGGCGGGGTTCTCATGTCGAGCTTGGCCACGCGCTTGCTCGCGTAAGACGGGCCCCGTAGCTCGGCCGTGGCAGACCGTTTCGGCGGGGAGGGCCGGCCTTCATTCGATAGGGATGCCGTCCGCCTCCAGCGCCTCGAGATGAAGGTCGAGGGCCGCGTCGCTGCTGGCCCAGACTTCAACGAGTTGGCCGTTATCGATGAGCGCAACCGCGACGCCTGGTACGCCCCAGTTCACCATCATCAGTTCGCGGCGGTGCCCATCTCCCTGGGCGAAGGTCGCGCCGACGGCTGTGATGGTGAGGCTCGGAATTCCGCCGGGATAGGTCACAGCTTCGGTATCGAAACGCCCCTCGAGCTCTTCGAAGGTGAGCGTCGATCCTACGAGGTCGCACCCGGGGGCGCCGAGTTCAGGCAAGGCCGAGATGGGCATCTGCTCCTCCGCGCAGATGCCCAGCGCTTCCCCTCCTGGAGGAACGATCACGCCTTGCGCTGAGTTATCACACGCAGTGAGTGCAGCGGCCGCGATCACGCATACCGCTGCAACGGCAGCGACTCTATGTCTCACACGACGAACATATCGGGCCGGTCGCGAAGCTGTCCTCCGCCCATTGCTGGATCAGCTGATCCGCCGAAACGTCGGCCTCCCAGTGACGGGAGCGATGGCCTGCCGGAGTCGATCTTTTCTGGCGGGAGCGAGTTGCTCGCCTTCAAACGGCTGCCGATATCGCTCTCCGGAACTCGCTTTCGGCGGACGTTTTCGGCGGTGTGGCGTTTGGCTCGAGCCGTGCCGTGAGCGTCAACCCGGGATCGTGTCTTGCAAGATTGGTGTGAACCGAATCGAGGGAATCGAGCAATACGGATGTGAGCCCCGATAACGAGGTGATTGAACGCTCGGTCCTCGAGCCAGCTGTCTTCGAGACGGTGTATGCCCGGCATGCGACGTCGGTGTATCGCTATGTAGCGCAACGGCTGGGCGATCACGCGGCCGAGGATGTGATGTCCGAGACGTTCCTTGTGGCGTTCGACCGACGTTCGGCCTACGACGTGACGGTGCCGAGTGCAAGACCGTGGCTGCTGGGCATCGCGACGCGGCTCATGCACAAACACGCCCGCCTGGAAGCCACCGCATGGAAAGGTATGTCAGCGGAGCTCGCCGCGCAGATCACTCCGGACTTCATCGAGCAGGCCGGCGCACGCATCGATGCTGCACGGCTTACTCGACGGTTGACGAAGGCCCTGCGGCGATTGCCAGAGGTGGACCGGGACACCCTGCTGCTCTACGCATGGGGAGAACTCGACTACGCGTCGATCGCGGAGGCCATGCATGTGCCGATCGGCACCGTGCGCTCGCGACTCAACCGCGCGCGGCGAAAACTGCGCCGCGCGGCTGTACTCACATCTACCGAACAGGAGACGGATCATGGACGAGCTGACGCTGCTCCGCAACACGCGTGATGACTCACGTGAGCCAGGCTCTGAGGTATTGGCTCGAGGACGCGCTGCTCTCGCCGCACGGATCGATGGCGAGACACCTGTGGCGCTCTTCGCGCAGGTGGGCGAGAAGACCGCGTTCTGCCCGACACCTGCACGTCGCCGTCGCACGGTCGCGTGGGCGGGATTCTCAGTTCTCGGTGCCACCAGCGTGGCCGTCGCACTCGTGGCGACCAACGTCCTGGGGGTTGCCGGCTGGAACGGCGGAGCCGATCCCGCTGCGGCGAGTGCGCTCCACTCTGCGGCCCTCGCAACCATGGAAGTCAGCGATCCCATCGTCGGACCCGGCCAGTATCTGTTCATTCGCACCGATGGTGCTTTCGGGGCGATCGGAACTCTGGAAGAGGACGCCGAGAAGATTCAAGCAAACGACGGAAACATCCTGCCCGAAGACAACGTTTCCATGATCGACAGCTATCACGACGAGCTTTACGTACCGGCTGATCGCGACGATGACTGGGTATGGATTCAATGCGGACGGCGGCCACTCCAGACGTTCGGTCCCAGATCAGAAGCTTTTGCCAGTGAACAGGCAGCGAGCTTCTACGAGTACGATTCGAGCGTCATCCGGCGATTTCCTGGAGGAATCGGCCCCGATGGGCGCAGCGTCGTCGGGTACCAGACCCTGACGGACACGAGCGTCAACTACGACGCACTCCCGCGTGACCCGGCCGAGCTCCTCAGCAAGATCTACGAACTGAACGGCAACGCTGGACAGTCTCGCGATGGGGAGGCGCTCGAGTGGATCAGAAGCGCCCTCTATCGAGGGACCGCGCCTGCCGAGTTCAGGGCAGCGCTGTACAAAGCGGCCGCACTGATCCCAGGTGTGGCGATCACGGATCAGCAAGCGACCTTGAACGGCATCACCGGCATCGCGATCGGACGGCTCGAACCGGCGAACAACGTCCAGTACGACATCATCATCGACCCCGAGACCGGACAGTACATCGGCGAACGAGAGGTCACACTCACCGCATACGCCAGCTTCCCCGCAGGGACGGCGACGAGCTGGACTGCCGTGACGACGTCGGTCGTCGACGCTGCGCCCACCGATATCGCGACCTGCGATAGATAGGCAGCGGACATGAACCTCTACGGAATCAACCCGAGCGCGCTCCTCCTGCCTCCCACCCAGTCCATCGACATCACGCCGGCCCTGTACGGGGCTTCTATCGACACGTCTCCGACTGGAACCCTTCGATGAGCGCGACGACGCGACGCGCGACCATCGTGCGATGCTTCTTCGCGGGCTTCTCCCTGGTGATCGTCGGTGTGTTCGGGACGGGGTGCTCTGTCGACGCCATGCTCTGGGGATCGGACGGCGCGCAGGTCATCGAGACAACGGACCGAGTCATCGATGCTGCCGCAGAGGGAGACGTCGCCACCTACGTGTGCGCGGACAGCGCGCCGGAACTCCGCGATCCCGAGGACTGGGAGGGGCTCTCAGCAGAAGAGCCCGGAGTGTTCACGCCCGAATACTGGCCCGAGCAAGCGCCACTCGACCCCTCGTGGAGCATCAACCTCTCTCTCCCCGCAGACCGTGTGAACCCCGGCGAGGAATACCCCGGCGACATCTTCTTCCGGAACACCGACACGGGCCTCTGCCTCGTCGCGGTCGCGTGGTGGACCGTCGAGGAATAGGCGCACCTGGCCGGCCCCCATGAGCCGCGCGGAGGGGGGTCGGCGGGCTTGAGACGAAATCGCGGCGACCGGCCACGTACTGTACGAGCCGTTGTTAGGGAGCGCCACATGTCACTAATCGACCGATATCTTGCCGATTCGGATCCAGCACCCGACGTCGTCGATCCGCGCATCGACAATGTTCTGGCGAGAATGTCCCATGCAGCCCGGAACTCGACCGGTGTAGGCCGTCACTCTCGGCGCGGCAAGTTCGCTCTTCCCCTCGTGCTCGTTGGAGCTGTCGTCCTCACGGGTGCAGCAGCGGCAGCGCTATCGCCGCTGTGGTTCTACCGGGATGGAGAGCAGACGGCTGGCGATGTCGTCATCTCGATCGAATACACGACTCCGCAGGGTGCAGCCGCAGAATGCACCTATGCGGTCCAATTCGGTGGGGTCTCCGCAAACGGTTCCGACCCGTTGCCGACCAATTTCGATGAGCTGATCGCCGACCTCAGCACGCCCGGCAGATGGGACCACTTCAAGGAGCGAGTCGACTCCCGCGTCATCGCCGTCCCCGGTTCAAGGTGGGTCGAAGTCGCGGGTGACGTCTTCCGAGAGCAACTGCCTGAGGAACTATCCGCACTCTCGATGTCGGTGAGCTCCGACTGTCTGGACGTGCAACCGTGAAGGAACCAACACCACACACTCACCGAGTGGAACGGCTCATTGCGGAGAACGGCCCCGACCTTCTGAGCTACTTCTTGCGAAGAACGGCCGAGCGCGAGGACGCTGCTGATCTACTGCACAACACGTTTCTCGTGATCTGGCGGCGGCGAGGCGCGGTCCCGAGTAACGATGAGAAAGCGAGGATGTGGTTCTTCGGAATCGCGCGAAACATGCTCCGCGACGGCAGACGCGCACACTCTCGTCGCGAAGCGCTCTCGAACGTGCTGATCGGCGAGATTCGGCGAGCTGAGGAGTCAACTCTGGGCGAGGACCCTGCGAAAGCTGCGGAGCGGGCAGAGCGGGCGAGCGCGGTCCGTGCTGCCCTCGGCACGCTTGACGACCGTTCCCGAGAACTTGTCATCCTCGTTCACTGGGACCATTTCTCTCTCGTAGACGCCGCCAAACAGCTGCGGATGAATCCGTCGACAGCGCGCACCCGCTACGCGCGCGCTCGCGCGCGCCTCGCCGAGCATCTCCAGCTCATCGAAGACGAATCGCAGCCTCCGAGTGCTCAAACCGAGAACCCTATGTCCGCAGCGGTGATGTCGCCGTTGTCCACCGACACAAGCCCTGAGGTGACACGATGAATCTGCGAGCGACCCACACGGACGACGCTTCTGAACACGTCTCCACAGCAGTGCTGGATGCCGCAATCCGACCGCGATATTTCTTGACGTTCTTGCGAGACATCCTGATAATCATCGTGATCGCGCTGCTCGTCTCATGGTTCGTGAAAACCTACGTGGTGCGCTCTTTCTTCATCCCCTCAGGGTCGATGCAGAACACATTGCAAGTGCACGATCGGATCCTCGTCAACGAGATCGCTATCAACCGATCGACCCTCAACAGAGGCGACATCGTCGTTTTTCAAGACCCTGGTGGTTGGCTCGACGGAGCCCCCGGAACCGAGCCGACGCTCATCGAACAAGCCCTCGAAGTCGCAGGCCTCACCGCTTCTGACAGCGGGAACCATCTCATCAAACGCATCATCGGACTCCCCGGCGATCATGTGGTGTGCTGTAACGACCTCGGGCAGATCGCGGTGAACGGGACCCCCCTCGATGAGCCATACATCCGTGAACCGGATCGCCCGAGTTCGAGCCAGCCGTTCGATGTTGAGGTACCTGAAGACTCTCTCTGGGTGATGGGCGACAACAGAAACTCGTCCAGCGACTCGCGCGCGAACGTGTCATCACCCGGCAAAGGGTTCGTCCCCATTCAAGACGTCGTCGGCAAAGCATTTCTCGTCGTGTGGCCGATCGCTCACATCAGGTTGATCGGTTGATGGTCCGAGGAATCGCCCCATGTCTGTGGTCAAGGCACCCCATAGTGTGGACCCATGGAGGTGCACAACCCGCTGATCCCGGCCGGCTACGACATCGCGTGGTCGTCCGTCGCGATCCTGACGTTCGTGCTCCTCATCGTGGCACTCGTTTCGCTCGTCCGCACCGCCCGACGACTCACCGGCACGCAGGCGTTGCTATGGACGGCGATCATCCTGTTCGTGCCTGTGGTCGGCCCGCTGTGCTGGATGCTGATCGGTCGCCGCGCTGCGGCTCCCCCGTCCGGTTCCGCGTAGCAAATCCTATGAGCCCTGCCGGAAACGATCGTTAGCGGCGGGGCCCAGGCTCGGCGCTCGGAGGGTGGCAGAAAACGCTCGTCACAACGGCCAAGCGGCATACCTTTTCGGCAGGCCGATGTGTGGCCGCTCGGTTCGGATCGGGGCCACGACCGAGACGGGGGCTGGCCCGCGCTGATATCTGCGACTGGCGCAATGGCCTGTCCGCCGAAGAGAGGACAGACGCTGGATCGCGAATCACGCCAGAATGCAGGAATGGCGAAGCGGATCAGTGTTGTAGCGCTGGGAGCGCTCATATGTCTCCTGTCTGGCACAACGGCCCTTCTGTCCGGATGCGGCGCTCCGGCAACAGGCACTATCGGGTCGCCCTCAGCGATCACGTCGGCGCCAGGCGCGGCCCCGACTCAGCAGCCGGCCGATTCAACCCCGAATGAACCGACGCCCGAGTCGCTGCCTGCGGCCGAGCCCACACCCAGTTGCATGCGTGCGGACGGAGGGGGAATCATCCTGCCCAGCGGACTGCTCAATGTGGATCCGTATTCGAGAATGCACGACTACGGAGCCCGCGAGGGGGCGACCGGCACCGTGCAGTACGCCGACGACGGCTCACTCATCTCCTATGAAGTCGCGTCCGGCGACTACAACGACGCCATCCTGGATCGGTTCTGCGTGGGCTTCTACTACCTGGACGCGCTGAACACGGTACGGCGCGGAGGCGGCAGCTCCGTGGACCCGAACCGCCAGGTGTACCCCCCGGACCTCCATGTCGGTGACACTGTGAATCTCAGCCCCTACACGATCACGTCCGTGGGTGACGTCAACGGCGAAGTGTTCGCCTACGAGACGAGCTTCATCCTCCCGCCGCAGCGATGAGAATGTTGCAGCGGCACCAGCAGAACGCATCCGCCGGCAGTTTTGGCTCGAGAAGGGGCAGGTCGAGGATTGCCGTCCTTCTCATGGTCGCAGGATTCGTCTCTTTCGGGCTGACCGCCTGCGCGCCACGCGAGCAGACTCCCGAAGAACGTGCCCGGGAGATCGCGGAGCGGTGGGTGGATGCGAGTCAGCGAGGGGATGAAGACGCCGCGCAGGGACTGTCGTGCGGGCCGATTCTCGGAGGCGTGAACTCCGACATGCCAGAACTCGACGGCTATACGCTCGACGTCACCTCACAGAGAGGCGGTCAGTTCATTATCCAGGTGACGACGTCATACGTGGACTACCCCGAACTCGTTACGAAGCTGGGAGTGCGGACGCACGGCGAACTCTGCATCTCGTGGGTCCGGTGAGTGCATGTCCGACGACGTAGAGAACGGCTCGCCGTCAAACGCTCCGCCGAAACCCCCTGCCGAAGGCTGATCCGCATCTGGCGCCATCCCCTCGGACGCCCGGCTCAGAGCAGCGCCCGCACCGACGCGTACGCGTCGGAGACCTCGCGGGTGGGCCGATCGTAGACGCGCACGACACCGGCATCCCCGTCGTGTCTCGTCCACCCGGGGTCGCCCGTGCTGACGAAGGCGACGGCGGCGCCGTGCACGTCGTCGGCGAGTTCTTGCGGCGGGTTCGGCCCGGCGAGCGGCTCCATCGAGGGGCCGTCGAGGCAGTCGAAGAAGAACGGCACGTCGAGGCAGTGCTCCGCGAAGCCGAAGTGTCCCGAGGGCCACGAGAACCGGTAGAGCCAGGTGGGCGCATCACCTCGGTCGCCCGCAATGCGAGGCACCGAGGTGCGGAACATCCGGTCGGTGAGCACGCGCCCCGCGAGACGGGCCTTGCCGAGACGGACGACGTCGGAGTTCGCGGCGAGATACTGCGCGCGGATCCTCTTGGGCACACCGAACCGGTTCAGCAGCACCGCCTGCGGCACCCACCGCAGCGCCTTCGCCGCTCTGCCCGCGAACGCCATGGTGAACTCGTCGTCGGCCGCGCCGATCACGAGCGGCTTGTCGGCGCCGACGCCTGCACGCAGCGATTCGCGGGTCGGCCGCGGCAGCAGGTCGCCGTCGATCGCCGGGCCGAGCGGCAGCCCCTCCTCGATCATCGTCGTCATCGACGAGGGACCGAGCTGGGTCGCCTTCTTCTGCAGAGCGAGCACGCGGTCCTCCGACAGCGTCGAGAGTCCGGCCACGGTCGGAGGCACCCCACCCGATGCGGCGAGCGCCCGCCCGAACGCCTCGGCCCGCGGTGCCGCGACATCGCCGAGAGCTCCCGAGATCGCATAGACGCCGTGGAACAGGTGCTGCGCCTTCTCCATGCCGAGCAGCGTGAGCACCGCCCCGCCGCCCGCGGACTGTCCGGCGATCGTCACGCGACCGGGGTCTCCGCCGAATGCTGCGATGTTCTGCTGCACCCATTCGAGGGCCAGCAGCCAGTCGCGCACGCCGCGGTTGGACGGTGCATCCTCGATCCAGCCGAAGCCGTCGAAGCCGAGCCGGTACGAGATCGACACGGTGACGACGCCGTCGCGGTTGAAGTTGCGCCCGTCGTACCAGGGGCTCGCCGGCGAGCCGGCGAAGTAGCCGCCGCCGTGGATCCACACGAGGACGGGAAGACCCGCAGCCGTGGGATCCGGCGTGAACACGTTGACGTTCAGGGTCGAGTCGCCCTCGACGCTCGGCTCGGGGATCAGCGTCACCCCGGGGTCTCCACGCTGTGCGGTGGCGGCGAACTCGAGCGCATCGAGCACGCCCTCCCACGGCGCCTTCGGCACGGGCGCCTGGAATCTCAAGTCGCCGATCGGCGCCTCTGCGAACGGGATGCCGAGAAAAGCGGCCGAGCGCACAGCCCCTCGCCCCCCGGTGGTCGGGCGCCAGCCCCCGCGAACCCGCCCCGCGGCGGTCTGCACTTCGACGTACTCGGTCATGACTCTCACACTCTCACGCCGAGACTCTCTCCCGCCGAACGGCATCCCGGGATGTGTCCCGTCGGCCGATCCTCGTCCCGCTTGCTCCCGTCACGGATCGCGCCCGTCGCCTAGTCTCGACGTCATGGTCTACCCCCGCGTCTACTTCTCCGCGATCCAGAACGAGGCCGAGTTCCTTGCCGACTACGAACCATCGCTCGCGACATGGGCGGACGAGGATGGATCGACGCTGCTCATGCGGGCTCTGCGCAACGCCGATCCCGCCAGCCGAGTCGCGATCGCCACGCGACTGCTCGACGACGGCGCTGATGCCGCCGCAGCGACCGAGAGCCACGTGAACGCGTTGCACGTCTTACTGAGCGCGACGGCTCATGATTTCATCGCTGAAGCAGCTCTGCTCGCCCGCCTGCTCGATGAAGGCGCGGACATCAATGCCGACAGCGGCAGTCGATGGGGCACGCCGCTGCAGACACTCTGTCGCACGCTCAAGTTCTCCGACGAGACTCTCGCTCCGTTCTACGACGTCCTGTTCGCCCGCCCCGAACTCGATGTGACCACCCCGAGCAGCGTGGGACGCAGCGTCACCGAGAGCGCCCAAGCCGCCATCAGACGGCGCGCCGACCTGCTCGCGCGCTGCCACGCGCACACGAACCGACACGGACCGCAGTGACGGACGAAGCGCCGCAGCGGATCACCAGTCGGAGTGCTCGAGCAGACGCCGCTCGTCCTCACGAACGAACAGCTCGTTCCCCGGGCCATCGCCCGCCGTCGCGACGGCCTGATCCCCGAAGCGCGTGAGGTCAGACACTTCTTCTTCGAGATCGTCAGCCGGACGCGGTCCGGTCACGCACATGAGAACTACGCGCCGACCCGCGTGACCACGGCGTCGGGCATCCGCTCGGTCATGACGCGCACGGCCTCTGGGTTATCGTCGACGAGCACCGCGTCGCGCCCGAGAGCCGAGGCGACGGCCCCGGTGGTGCCGCTGCCGGCAAAGAGGTCGAGCACACGGTCGCCCGGACGGCTGGACGCCCGCACGATGCGCCGCAGGATGCCCTCGGGTTTCTGCGTCGGATATCCGGTCTTCTCGCGGCCGGTCGTCGGCACGATCGTGTGCCACCACACGTCGGTGGGCAGTTTGCCGCGGGCGGCCTTCTCGGCCGTGACCAGGCCCGGCGCCATGTACGGCTCACGGTCGATGTCATCGGAGTTGAACACGTACTCGCGCGGGTTCTTCACGTACACGAGGATCGTGTCGTGCTTGGTGGGCCAGCGGCGACGCGACTTCGCACCGTAGTCGTAGGCCCAGATGAGTTCGTTGAGGAAGCAGTCGCGGCCGAACACCGCATCGAGCATGACCTTGGCGTAGTGCGCCTCGCGGTAGTCGAGGTGCAGGTACAGCGTGCCGTCGTCGGCGAGCAGCCGCCACGCCTCCTCGAGTCGCGGCATCAAGAAGGCGCCGTAGTCGTCGAAGCGGTCGTCGTAGGTGCGCAGCATCCCGCGCACCCGCTCGTACGCGTGGCCGTGGAACCCGTGCCGCACCTCGGAGGGCGCCGTAACCGGTTCAGGATTCAGCACGATCGAGGCGGCCACGGCGGCGGACCCGCCGGATTCCGGGGACTCGACTCCCACCGCGTCACCCTCATGCGGAGGTGTGAACGTACGCCGGGCGGTGACGACCTGCCGCTCCTGCGCGCGACCCGTGTTGAACGGCGGATCGAGGTAGACGAGCGTGAAAGACGCGGACGGAAGGGTCGCCGCTGCGGCGAGATTGTCGCCCTGGAGGATCGAGACCTCCCCGCGAACGGGAGCAGGATCGACGGGAGCAGGATCGACGGGAGCAGGATCGCTGGGCGCTCGATCCTCTGACGCAGCCGCCGGCACAGGCGCGGGGTCGGTCACGGAACCCGCTGCAGCCACGCGTCCGTGGCGAACTTCGACTCGACCAGCGCCTCGGCATCGGCGTACTCGTCGGCGGTGATCGCGCCGTCTTCGGCAGAGGTCAGCGAGCGGAACGTGTCCTTGAAGCGCTCGATGATCTCGGCCCGCGCGAGGCCGGTCTGGCTGCGCAGCGGATCGACGCGCTTGGCCGCCGACGTGGTGCCCTTGTCGCTGAGCTTCTCGCGGCCGATGCGCAGCACCTCGGTCATCATCTGACCGTCGATGTCGTAAGAGAGCGTCGCGTGGTGCAGCACTCCCCCGTTCGCGAGGCGCTTCTGGGCTGCTCCGCCGATCTTGCCCGACGAGCTGGCGATGTCGTTGAGCGGCTGATAGATCGCATCGATCCCGAGCGAGCGCAGCGCCTGCAGCACCCAGTCGTCGAGAAAGGCATACGAGTCGGCGAAGGTCATCCCCTGCACGAGCGATGCCGGAACGTACAGCGAGTACGTGATGATCTGCCCCGCGGCCATGAGCATCGCGCCGCCGCCCGAGATGCGGCGGACGACGTCGAAGCCGTGGCGAGCGGCACCCTCGGGGTCGACCTCGTTGCGGTACGACTGGAACGAGCCGATGACGACGGCCGACTGATCCCATTCCCAGATGCGCAGGGTCGGGCGTCGGCGCCCTTCGCCTACGCGAGAGGTGAGCACCTCGTCGAGCGCGAGGTTCATGCGGGGAGAGACCGCCTTCTCATGGACGATCTCCCAGTCGAAGTCGTTCCAGCCGGGTGCCGTCACGAGCGCACGGCGCACCGCGGTGCCGACCGCCTCGGGCGTGAAGCCGAGCAGCTGCGCGCCCTCGGGCAGGGCACCGCGCACTGCCGCGGCGATGGCCGTGGCATCGGATTCGACCGGCAGGCCGGTGACCGCCGCGTCGATGTCGTCGAGCGCCGTGTCGGGCTCGAGGAAGAAGTCGCCGGCGAGGTGGAAGCGAGCGATCCTGCCGTCGTCGACCTCGAGGTCGACGACGACGAGCTTTCCGCCTGGAACCTTGTATTCACCGTGCACGGTTACAGCTTAAGCCGCCACCGTCGCGCAGGCGTCGAACCCGCGGATCAGCGCCCGAGGACCACCGCCCGCTCTCCTGCGCGGATGGGCGCAGAGAAGCGGTTGCCGGCCGGCGGAAGCGGGCAGACGTACTGGTCCGAGAACGCGCACGGCGGCAGGTAGGCCCGGTTGAAGTCGATCACCGCGGATCCGCCTGCGTCCGGCTCCTCGATCGGCAGGAAGCGGAACCGATAGGTCTCGGTGCCGTTCGTCCCATCGGCGAAGACCGCCGTCAGAGCGCCCTGCGGGGTGCGGGTGGCCGCGAGCGTCACGGCGACGCCGTCGAGGGTGAAGTGCAGCCTGCCCGCCAGGTCGGAATCGTGGACGTGCCCGTCGATCGACGTCACCGCGATCGTCTCCCCCGGCGTCGGCTCGAACACCGCCGCGATCCGCCAGCCCTCCCGTGGCGGATACGCGTCGATCGCGCTGAACCGTTCACGCTCGGGTCGCCTCGGGTTGAACACCCGCAGGGCGACCGTGCCGCGTCGATCGAACACGCGCAGCTCCCGCCGTCCGAGCCTCAGCGACTCGCTGCCGCGCAGAGTGACGACCGACCCGGATGTGCCGAGGTCACTGCCGCGGATACCTCCGTCTCCCGTGAGCGCCCAGAGCCCCGGAACCCCCTCCACGGCAGCGGGCTCGGTGATGAGCCAGTTCGTCGACTCGAGCGCGGCCGGACCGTACTCCGCCCCGGCATACCGCTCACGCGACTCGTGCCACGCCCGCCACTCGTCTTCGAAACCCACCACGCACCTCCCTCTCGCCGCGAATCTATGCGGAGGGGAGACCGATATGTCGGGTAGACGTCACGCGGATTCACCCGCTGTAACACCCGTTCACGGGGCGTAACACGCGGACGCGCGGGAGGGTGCGACGCGGCTCAGCGCGCAGGGATGTGCGTGTCGAGCCACGAGAGGATGTCGGCGCGGACCTCGTCCTGCTGCAGCTCGTTGAAGATCTCGTGACGCGCATCCGGATAGACGAGAGTCGTGATGTCGGTGAGCCCAGAGCGCGTGCGGTACTCGTCGGCGAGCTTGTGGACGCTGCGGGGACCGCCGACCGAGTCGTCGCGGCCCACGAGGAGCAGCATCGGGATGTCGCGGCCGAGGTCCTTGCGGGGGCGGCCGTAGAGCTTCGCGGCCTCGATCGGGCCGAACAGCTTCAGCAGCGGCACGTCTGTGGTGAGGGGGTCCTCGTCGAACTCCTTCCACACCGCGGGGTCGCGGCTGAGCCACTCGAGCCCCGTCGCGTCGTCTGCGGCCCAGCGGGCGTTCAGCGGTGCGGCGTTGAGAGAACCCGGCATCCGCAGGGCGGAGCCCGACAGGATCACGGCATCCCACGCTTCGGGGTGGTCGTTCACGAGCATCTGCGCGAGGAACGACCCCCACGAGTGCCCCAGCAGGACGAGCGGAAGATCAGGATGCTCGTCCTTGATGATGCCGGTGAGCTGCCAGACGGCCTCCTTGGCGGCGATCAGACCGCCCTTGCCGAGTCGGCCCAGCTTCGCAGGGCCCCCGTGCTGCCGGATGCCAGTGCGGCCGTGCCCGCGATGATCGTCGGCGTAGACGTGGAAGCCCGCCTCGGTGAGAGCGGCGACCAGCGTGCCGTAGCGACCCGCATGCTCGCCGACGCCGTGCAGCAGCTGCACGACTCCCCGCGCATCCCCCGCCGCCTCGTGGACGTCGTAGACGATGGCGATGCCGTCAGCATCCGTGAACTCACGCGTATCCGTCACGCCCCCACCCTACTGAGAGTGCGCGCGCGTGTCAGGCCAGCGTCAGGCCAGGTCAGGCGCCGCGCGCGGCGCAGTCAGGCCGACAGCGCGGCGATGACGCCCTGGGCGATGGCGAGGTCGGTGACCTCGTAGCCGCCGACGCCGTCGGAGGCCGACCCCATGCGAACTCCGCCGTCTTCGTGCACGGTGCGCTTGGCCGAGAAGTGCAGGGCGTCGACTCCGGTCGCGGCGAGGGCTTCGGCGCTGGCGGCATCCACTCCGCTCCCTGCCATGACCTCGATCGCACCTCCGGCCTCGGCGACCAGGGCGCGAAGCGTGTCGATGCCGTCGATCGCGACCGAGGCGCCACCCGAGGTGAGCACGCGGCGGAGGCCGAGCGAGCGCGCGGCGACGAGCGCGGCGATGGGGTCGGCGGTCACATCGATCGCCCGATGGAGGGTGACGGATGCTCCGCCCGCTGCGTCACGCAGCCGGGCCATCGCGTCGAGGTCGAGGCGGCCCTCGGCATCGAGGACCCCGATCACGACGCCGTGGGCGCCGGCCTCGATCGCCGCGCGGACGTCACGCTCGGAGAGGGCGATCTCGTCGGCGTCGTAATGGAACCCACCGGCACGGGGGCGAATCAGCACGTGCACCTCGGGCCCCGCGGCGCGAGCGGTCTCGACCGCCAGTTCGATCGTGGCGAGTGAGGGCGTCAGGCCACCGAGCGGCAGCGCCTGCGCGAGTTCGACACGGGCGGCGCCGACAGCTCCGGCGATGCGGACTCCGGCAGGATCCTGGACGGCGATTTCGATGGCGGGGGTGCGGGTCACCCGTCCATTCTGGCGTGTGCTCCCGACCGACTTCGGCATCCGACTTCCGATTCTGCGGGAAATTACTTAGACTGTCTAAGTAATGTCTGCGTCTGATGAATCCCTCCACCTCACCGCGACAGACCTGCGCATGGCGACTTTCCGACTCGCACGGCGCCTGCGATGCGCACGAGCCGTCGACGCGATGAGCGATGCGCAGCTCGCCGTGCTCGCCACGCTGCGCATGCACGGTCGCCGCACGATCACGGCCCTCGCCGAGCGCGAGCGCGTCACTGCACCGTCGATGACGAACATGATCAACGGGCTCGAGGAGCAGGGTTTCGTGCTCCGCACTCCGGATGCCGAAGACCGCCGTCGCGTGCAGGTCGACATCACCGAGGCGGGCACCGAGATCGTCGCGCAGACCATCAAGCGCCGAGACGAGCTGCTCGCCGACATGCTCGCCGAGCTCGACTTCACGGAGGAAGAACTCGCGACGCTGCGCGACGCCAGCGCCCTGATGCGAAAGGTGGTCGACCGATGAGCGCGATGTTCCGTTCGTTCTCGAACATCAACTACCGCATCTGGTTCGCCGGCGCCCTCGTCTCGAACATCGGCGGGTGGATGCAGGCGACCGCCCAGGACTGGGTCGTGCTCACCGAGCTCACCGACAACGACGCTGCGGCAATGGGCTTCACGATGGCGCTGCAGTTCGGCCCGCCGCTCGTGCTCGTGAGCCTGACCGGATGGGTCGCCGATCGATTCGAGCGCCGGCGCATCCTGATGGCCACGCAGTCGGCGCTGCTGCTGCTCGCGATCGCCGTGGGTGTGCTGCTGCTCAACGGCGTGATGACCCTGCCGATGATGTTCTGCTTCGCCGCGGGCTTCGGTGTCGTCAACGCGTTCGACGCCCCGGCCCGGCAGGCGTTCGTCTCCGACATGGTCTCGTCGGGCGACACGTCGAACGCGGTCGCCCTCAACTCGGCATCCTTCAACCTCGCCCGCATGATCGGCCCGGCGGTCGGTGGCCTTCTGATCGTGGCGATAGGATCGGGGTGGGTGTTCATCGCGAACGCCGTCACGTTCCTCGCGATGCTGGTCGCGCTCCTCCTGCTGCGCACCGGCCAGCTCGCACCGCGTCTCAAGAACCGGCGCCCCGGTGGGCTCGCCGAGGGCTTCCGCTATGTGTGGGGGCGCAGCGACCTGCGCGTGGTCTTCGTGACGGTCTTCCTGATCGGCGCGTTCGGCATGAACTTCCCGATCTTCGCGTCGACCATGGCGCTGGAGTTCGGGGCGGGAGCCGACGGCTACGGCGTGCTGAGCTCGGTCCTCGCGATCGGCTCCCTCGCCGGCGCACTGCTCGCCGCCCGACGCGACCGCGCCAGGGTACGAGTCGTGATCCTCGCGGCCGGTGGCTTCGGCGTCGCGGCCTTCATATCGTCGGCGATGCCGACGTACATCTCCTATGCGGTCACGCTCACGTTCACCGGCTTCATGATCGTCACACTGCTGACGACCGCGAACGGCTACGTGCAGATGACGACCGCTCCTGCTCTGCGCGGCCGCGTGCTCGCGCTCTACATGGCGGTCATCATGGGGTCGACTCCGGTCGGAGCCCCCATCGCCGGGTGGGTCGCCGACACGTTCGGCCCTCGCAGCGCGATCATGCTCGGCGGCACCGCCGGGTTCGTGGCCTGCGCGATCGGCGCGATCTGGGTCTTCACCTCCGGTCGCCTGCACCGGTCCGAGAACAGTCGCTTCCTGATGACGCTCGATGAGACCAGGCCGCTGAACGTCATCGACGAGGCTGAGATCCTCGATGACAAGGCTGACCCGGCGGAGTTCAGCGACGAGGTCGCCGCCACGACGCCGATCCGGACGGCGAAGAAAGACTGACCGGGGTCCGAGCGCATGTGAGGCGTTTGTCAATGCCCTCCACGCGTGGCTGGGGCGGACGTACGTTCGCCCCATGGACCAGAACACAGGACGCACCCCGCACCCCGAGCAGCCCGCAGAAGGCTCCCCCGAGGCGATCCCCGAGCACAACACTGCGCCGGACGGACAGGCGAGGGCGGATGCCGGGCGTCACACCGACGAGCTCGACGGCAACGCCCAGGGCTCCACCCAGGGCGGCGCCATCCAGGGCGACAGCTCGCACGGCGAATCACCCCGCGGGGCGATTCAGGGCGACGCCGAAGAAGAGAACGCGCAGGGCGCAGCGCAGGGCGGCGCCATCCAGGGCGACAGCTCGCACGGCGAATCACCCCGCGGGGCGATTCAGGGCGACGCGAGCCCCGACCGCGATGCGGCGATCGGCGGCGACGAGAACACCGAAGACCAGCTGACGGCCGACAACGAGGTCGAGCGCGACACTCTTCGCACGCTCGATCCGAACGACACTCCGGCCTGACCGGCGGACTGCACGACGAAGGGGGCGGATGCCGCAGCATCCACCCCTTCGCTGGCAGACCTGTCCCTCGACCGAGCAGCGCGGCGATCGCACATGCCGATTTGGCCGCCGGGAGGCGGGTGTAGGTTGCGAACATGGAGCCGATCCGAGTGGGCCTCATGGCGGATCCTGCTTCACCCACGACCGTTGCGCGTCGGATGACCGACCTCACGCCGCCCCTCGCCGCCGCGGCCGACGACTGGATCGTCGAACTCGTGAGCGAGCCGTTCACCCTCGGGTCTGAGGACGTCGATATCGCCCTGGAGCGCCTTCGTGCACACGCCGACCAGAACCGGTGGGATCTGGTCATCGGGGTCACCGAGCTTCCGCTTCGGGATGATGACGGCCGCTATCTGCTGGCGGCCATCGATTCTCGACGCCACTCCGCAGTGCTGTCGCTCCCCGCTCTGGGCGGGTTTCGGGTGCAGAGCCGCGCCCGCCACGCGGTGAGGGGGCTCGTCGACGGGATGGCTGAGCCCGCCTCGCCCGGGGAGCAGCGCCTGCCGCTCCCCGGACTCAGTGCCCGTGGGCGCGTGCTTCTGGGCATGGTGCTCGCCAATCGTCCCTGGCTGCTCGCCGCCGGGCTCAAGTCCGCGCTGGTCGCGGCCCTGGCGACCGGCGCGGTGGCGACGATCGAGCCGACGGTGTGGTCGCTCGCCAGCGCGCTGTCCGGCTGGCGTCTGGTCGCGGCGACGGTGGCCTCCATCGCGATCATCATCGCCTGGATAGTGATCGACGGCAGGCTCTGGGATCGTCCAGACGACGACTCGCCTCAGGCCCGTGAGCGGTCCCGTCTCTACAACACATCGACGCTGCTGACTCTGACCATCGGCATCGTCATCTGCTATCTGGCGCTGTATCTCGTGAACCTGGCCTGGGCGCTCTTCGTGCTCGACACGGCCGTGATGAGCGAATCTCTCGGCCGAACCGTCGAGGTCGGCGATCTGTTCGTACTCACCTGGTTCGTCGCGTCGGCGGCGACCCTCGGCGGAGCGTTGGGCACCGGCCTCGAGTCCGACGATGCGATCCGTGCCGCCACCTACTCGAAGCGCGAGGAGGAGCGACGCGCCCGCCTGGCGGACGAGCGCACCTGAGACGGCGACGACGCATGACGAAGGAGGCGCCCGATCCCCGAGAAGAAGTCGTGGTTCTCGTCGGCGTTCGGCGAGAGCGCCGACAGGATCGCCGGGTTCACGTTCGTGACGGTCGAGGGGAACATCGCGTCGTAGCCGAGGTTCATCAGCGCCTTGTTGGCGTTGTAGTGCAGGAACTTCTTGACGTCTTCGGTGAGGCCGACGCCGTCGTAGAGGTCCCGAGATCCGCGGTGCGGGCTGCCATGAGGTGCCCCGGCGCAACAGGTATCCTTCACGGGATCGCGCATTTGCGGAGCGGATCGCATCGAAAGGCTCACCGTGGACGTCATCTCCTGGTTCTGGCACCCTATGGCTCTGTACGTGGGGTTCCTGTTCCTGTGTTTCGTCGGTGCCGTCACCGTATTCGCCCTCATCCTCCGCGGGAGCAGCGCGAAGCCCTCGGCGCTCCCCGACGAGGGTCCGGCCACCCCGCCGAGCTACGGGCCGCCGGCGCCGTACGGGTACCCCGCCGCGCCCGCGCCCGGTCCCGCACATCTCGCACCTGGACAGCTGCCGACAGCGCCCCACGCGGGCGGACATGTCGTGCCGTTCCATTTCAGCGGCCTGAACTGACCCCAGGGGCCCTGACCGGGGAAGCGCACGTCGTCGACGGCTGGGCGGGCGTCGAAGAACCGCAGCACGCAACAAGGGACGCGGGATCGAATGATCCCGCGTCCCTTCTCTGCGAGAACGTGGCTATTGCACGATCGCTGCGGAACCTACACGTGACTGTGCGTCGTCACTCAACTTGGCCCTCGATCAAGTATTTGACCCACGAGAAATCAAGCGTCCTACGCGAAGCATCTCCCGCTATTCACTCAAACGACTTGACCCTACGAGAAGCTTCTGCGAAACGCGCACCCCCGCGCAGCCGCGCTTCCAACTCAGTTCACGCGTTGCTCGTGGTCCGCGCCTTCCGGGCCGAGGTCGATGGGAGAATCGGCAGTGATCGCCGCGTCCGCTTTTTTTCGCGGCGGAACTCGACCGCCCCACGACGAGATGATCCGGTACGTCGACATGTTCCGGGATCGTTTCGGGGTCGAGGCCATCTGCCGCACTCTGGGTGCGACAGCCAGTGGGTTCCTCACCGCGCGCGGTTATCGGGCCGCCAAGTCCCGGCCCCGGTCGTCCCGCGTGACTCGTGATGATGTTCTCGGCGCCGAGATCGCCCGCCTCCATGTGGAGAACTACGGCGTCTACGGGGCCCGGAAGATGCACGCGTTGATGCGCCGGTAAGGGTGGTTGATCGGACGAGACCAGACCGGTCGAATCATGCGCGCGTTCGGCCTGGAGGGCGCCCGACGCTCTCGCCGGGTGTTCACCACCCGCCCCGATCCGGCAGCCCTCCGGCCCGCGGATCTCGTGAGGCGCCAGTTCCGTGCGGACGCACCCTGCCGGCTCTGGGGCTCGGACAGCACCTATGTCGCGACCTGGTCCGGGTTCGCTTACGTTGCGTTCGTGACCGATGTGTTCTCTCGCCGAATCGTGGGTGGGCTGGTCCGTCTCCGCCTCGCTGCGCACGGAAGCATCGCCGCTGCCAGCGTTGGAGATGGCGGCGTGGTCCAGCGGCGACATCACCGGGCTGGTCCATGACTCCGACAGAGGATCGAACTACGTCTCACTCGTCTACACCGACCGGATCCTCGAGCTCGGGGCGACGCCCTCGGTCGGATCCGTCGGTGACAGTTACGACAACGCCCTCGCCGAGGCCGTCAACGGGCTCTACAAGACGGAGCTGATCCGACGCCGAGGGCCCTGGCCGACCATCGAGCAGGTCGAGCTCGCGACCCTGGAATGGGGGTGGTGGTGGAATGGCCAGCGTCTCCACGCCGAACTCGACTACCCCCCCCGGAAGTCGAGGCCGCCCACTACGCTGACCTCGAATCACCAGAGCCGACAACCGTCAGCCTTGGAAACCCCTAGGAACCAAACCCAGGGCGATTCAGATCCTGATGCGCTGGATGGGATGCCCCGGCTCACTCTTTGGAATCAAGAGACCACCCAAGGAACGGTGGATCGATCCCCTCGACGCTCGGCCGTATACCGCACATGAGGCATCGATCCGCACCGGGCCAGCGCCAATTGAACCTCCCTGAGCATCAGAGAGGTTCTGGAGTGGTGGTGCTACCCAAGAGTCACAGCACCAGCTCACGGATATAGGACCACGACGCAACTAGATAGGTTCATCTTGTGGCCAGGTTGGCCCGGTTTGCGGGATGGTGGCGAGAAGCGCGCGACTCTCGGCGAGGTACCGGTCGCTGAAACGCAGGTCCCTGACCCGCTCGGACCCGCTCATCGTGCGGCCCGTCCCGTCGTAATACACGCCGGTCGCGGGTGATTGGTCGGTGAGGACGCGCACGATCGTGCGCGCAGCGCGGCGCGGGGTATTCAGGCCCGGGATGAATGCGGCGAAGGGCATGAGTGCTTTGGTCATGATCCGCAAGCCGAGGGGCAGGTCCCGGGAAAGGCTGGAGCCGGGGTTGAAGCCGGGCTCAACGGCTCGGAACCGGAGTCGCGGTACCTGCCGTGCCATGCTCAAAACGGTCGCGAGATTGCCCTGCTTTGACGTCGCGTACGCATCTGCGCCGGCCTGGGTCGATCCGCCTGGCTCATACTCGCCGCGCGAGCTGGCCTCTGCGGAGATGTAACGGCTGCCGCGGAAGCCCGAGCGAGTCGCTGCTTTATCGGTGGGGTCCTCGGTGGAGGAGCAGATGAACACTACATTCGCCCGGTCCGGGAGACTTGAGACGAGGGCATCGGTGAAAGCGAGGGGCCCTAGGTGGTTTGTGGCGAAGGTAGAGTCCCATCCGTGCGGCGTGAGGGTCGATGTGGCAGGCATCGCTCCGGCATTGTTCAGCACCCCGCCTATTCGTAGACCCAGCCCGAGGATTTCCGACGCAGCGCGGCGGACGCTCACGATGTCAGACATGTCCGCAACAATCGAGGTCGCGTGACCGCCGTTTTCGGTGATGGTCTTCTCGACGACGGAGAGCTTGTCAGCATTTCTGCCGACAAGAATAACCGTGCCGTGAGCTGCGAGCTCTAGTGCGGTGCGGTAGCCGATGCCGGAAGTGGGTCCGGTGATGACCCACGCGGTCTCGCCTGAAGGGGCGACTGAGTTCTCTGCCACGATGGCTTCTCTCTGTTCGATATCTCGGTTCAGCGCTGGACTCTGTGTGTCGGCGATGAAGGGGTGACGTCTTCCACATGGTCGTAGCCGTTCTTGCGGTTGAGGTTCCCGACGACGCGTGCGATGACCGCTCGCGGAAGCAACCGAGGAACGAGCGCCGTCGCCCGATCAGAGAACCGTCCCGGGAACGACGTCGATCGTCCTCGCACGAAGTCGTCGAGGATACGCGTGGCGATCTGCGCAGGACTCACAGCGCGCGGGTCGATTCTGGCGGTGGTGCTGTCGAAGAACCCCGTCTTGACGGGGCCGGGGTGCGCGACCATCACACGCACCCCGCTCCCCCTCAGCTCCTCTGCGAGAGCCTCAGTAAAGGAGAGCACATACGCCTTCGATGCGCCGTAGCTGGCTTGATACGGCATGGGCTGGAACGCCGCCGCGGAGGCGACGTTGATGATCCCGCCCGCGCCACGCTGCTTCATCCGTCCCCCTAGCTCGTGGGTAAGCCCGAGAATCGCGGTGATGTTCAGATCCACGGAGCCAAGGTCATGAGCAAGGGGACGGTCGAGGAACGGGCCCACAGCGCCAAGACCCGCGTTGTTGAACAGAATGTCCACCGTCAGCCCCCGGGCATCGAGTTCCTCGGTGACCGAGCGAGCTGTTTCACGATTGAAGAGGTCGGCAGCGATGACATCAACACGATCAGCGCCACGGGCCCTCAGCTGTTCGGCGACCTCATCCAACCGTGTGGCCGAACGAGCGACGAGAACGAGGCGGGCACCCCGCGCCGCTAGGGCTCGGGCGAGTTCCTCTCCGATCCCCTTGGAAGCACCGGTGATGAGCGCAGTCGCCCCCGCGTAGTCAAGCCTTCGCATTATTCCTCCAAGCGCCAGCGTCAACCAGCATGATATTTCGAGACTCAAACTATATAGGTGTTTCGAGACTTGAAGCAAGTTGCCTAGACTGAGGAGGTGACCAGAAATCTGCTGGAGATCGCCGTCGTAGCCACGCAGTCGGTGGTGATGCAAGCGAACGATCGCCTTGACACCGCTCTCGCGGAGCACCACCTCACCCACGCGACCGCGCAGGCGCTGTGGGCGATCGATCCAGAGTCCGAGCCGCCGTCGATGAAGTCCATCGCCCAACGACTCTTCTGCAACGCACCGAACCTCACCTTCGTCATGAATCAGCTCGCTGATCGAAGCCTGATCGAACGGGTTGTGGACCCGAACGACCGGCGTTCACGACTCGTATCCCTGACCAAGCAGGGCGGTTACGTCCGCGAGGCAATCATTGACGCCGCGCTCGCTACCAGCCCGCTTGCGCAACTCCCGCCGGAAGCTCTTGAGCAGCTCATCACCATCCTCGGAACTGCCCTCGACTCCGCACCGTCGACTCAAGACCCGAGCGAGGATTAGCCCCAGCCCCTGGCGCCTCTGATGCCACAGGCAAACGATCAATTGCTCGACCCCACCGAAGATCATCGAGCCACAGGACACTGAACGTGGATGCTCGCATCAAGCGCGTCCGCCTTCGCCGATCAGCTCAACGAAACCGCATCCTACGATCACCAGTGCCCCTCAAGCGACGATCTCAGCGAGACCTTCTTAGGATTGGGCATCGCGCTGATCCGCCCGAGCATCTCGTCAAGGAGAAGCAGTTCGCCCGCAGATAGGGGCGTGTCAGCGCTCTGCAGGATCGCGTTCACCTTCACTGCCGACGGGCTGATCCGCTACCTCACCATTCGGGGCTGACGCGCGCGAAAGTACGTTGTGGCGCAGGCCGAGGGGGATCGGCCTGCCCCACAACCCTTTATGGGACGATACGTTCTCACCCCAGGCGAGATCCCATGGAACGAGTGCTCATGACTCGGCTTCCCGGTCCATTTTCGGGCGTCGAACTGTCACGCTTTCTAGCCCGGGCCGATGGGAAGTATAGTGCCCCCTATCGGGTCGTTTATCTGTCCGCAGGCCGGGGCAACGCCCCCGACAGCTATCATCGTCGAAGACACATCACTTAATTCCGCGACTTACAGCCCCAGGGCAGCTCATCCTCGATTGAATGCCGCAGGTGATCGTCGAGGTCGATCTCGTTGCGGGGGTCGGCGTGATTCTCTGGGCGACGTTAGCGCGCGTAGGTGAATGACACCGACGAGAACTCCAGACCAAGGGTGCCGGCGCTCTCCAGGAAACCCGGAATTGGCACCCGTGCTAACGCGGGTTGGGGCTGCAACTCGATCACCGGGTATGGCAGCGCCTGGACGCGGGCCTCGACCGCAGTGCTTGGATCGGTTGCGTCGACGGGAACCACTCCGTTGAAGTCCATACCCTCCAGCGTGAGTGCCCGTCGCGGTTAAGGCGAGTGTGCCCGCCGAATACGCTACGACCCAGGTTTCGGCGCGATTCGGTTTCGGCAGGGGGGTTCGGCGGATTGATCCCCGCGTGTCGCGCGCCTGGGCACCGGGGCGGCAACCTCACCGAGAACGATCGTTTCCGCCACGGGATGACGACACAAGACACAAGGTAGATTATCGGAGAAACCCCAAATCAGTATACAAATCACCGATGCCTGTCGGCTACTAGGGCATGATGGCACGTGCAGTTCGCCCCGGAACCACGGAACACCTCAGAGACACGAAGTTACCGCGATCTGACCGGCCTTCACGCCGACCGATGAGCAGGTCGACGGCGGCGCGTCCGACTTCTTCCTGGGGATTCGGAACGTGCCGAGGTCACGATATGGCGATGCAAGCGGACACCGAGCCGACATCATGTCGTCTTCAATACCGACACAGGCGATCAAGGACTTCAACGCTCAATGCTGAGATCGGATCCAAGAATCGCAAGAAACCCGGCCTCAAGGGAGCTCACGAGGGCGGCTGAGTCCCCGAGGTACCCGTTCACCATTGCCCCGTCGCGCAGGATGATCAGCTGGTTCGCAACCGAGGTCACGTCGCCCGCGCCGGTCTGGTCTGCGATCGCTGCAAAGAAGTCGATCAGCCAGCCACGTGCGCATCGACGGCGAGGCGCACCGGATCGTCGCGATCGGGATACTCTGCGGCGGCATTTACGAACGCGCAGCCGCGAAACCCGGGACTACAGCTGGCCCGCCCGATGCCGGCAGCAATCGTACGTGCCGTCGCGAGTGGTTCTCCGACATGTACGGTGCTCTTCATCCATGCCTACTCGGCAGCCGACTGTTGTGCGAGGTAGGGGACCACGAGGTCGCTCTTTGAGCGACAGTGTCGGTAGAAGGTGACCTTGGTTTTGCCGACCTGCTCGATGATTCGGTCGGCGCTCGTCGCGCGGATGCCATGGTCGTAGAACAGCACGTTGGTCGCGTCGAGGATTCGCTGGCACGTGTGGGCACCGCGCGTTGTATTTGCCTTCGGGGCTATCGTGTCCTCAGGCACTTCAGGCCTCCCTCAGGTCAGGACGGCGTAGACGAACCAGTCACTATATCCCGGATCGGGGTCGCTCAGGCGGGGCGGCGACCCCCGCCGCAGCGAGCGCGGCATCTACGTGCAGAGCTGTCGTCGGGAAAACCGGCACCGGTGAATCCGACGCGGACACTAGCAACTCGATCTCGGTGCACCCGAGAATGACGCCCCCCGCGCCCTGGGCGACGAGCGCGTCGATCACCTCGCAATAGTACGCGCGGGATTCGGGTCGGATGACGCCGTGCACGAGCTCGTCGTAGATCACCGCGTGCACGCCGGCCCGATGCGCGGCATCCGGGACGAGCACCTCGATCCCCTGGCTCTCGAGCCGCTTGCGATAGAACGGCTTCTCCATCGTGAAGGCGGTGCCCAACAGCCCCACCCGAAGGATGCCGGCGCGGAGCACGGCCGCGGCCGTGGTGTCGGCGATGTGGAGGAACGGAACGTCGATCGCGTCTTCGATTCGGTCGGCCACCAGGTGCATCGTGTTGGTGCAGAGCACGATGAGGTCGGCGCCCGCCTGCTCGAGACCATGGGCATGGTCGGCGAGCAGGGTTCCCGCGGCATCCCAGTCGTCCTGCGCCTGTAGCTCTTCGATGTCGGCGAAGTCGAGCGAATCGAGGATGATGCGGGCGGAATGATGGCCGCCCAGACGCTCCCGCACACGCTCGTTCGCGAGCCGGTACCACTGCAGCGACGACTCCCAACTCATGCCGCCGAGCACTCCGATGCTCTTCACTGGCAGGGCCCGTCGTTCACTGAATGCGGCAGCAGAATTCTGAGCTGTTCGACCAGTCCTGGAAATCGTGACTCCAATTCCGTCGTGCGCAACGAGAGCAGACATCGCGTTCCCTGCGGGTCGTTCTGGACGATCCCCGCTTCGCGAAGGATCTTGACGTGATGACTCATCGTCGACTGACTGACCCCAAGATCGAACTCGCTCCCCTGGTGGATTCCGCCATCCAGCAGTCCTCTCACGACCGCCAGACGCACGGGACTGCCCAGGGCGTGCATGACCTCGTGCAACTTGACGTCCTCGAGGGCCGGATGGAAGACCGTTCGCATGCTTCCAGCCTAGTACCTATCTATGATCGACGATCATCGATATAGTTGCGACCATGCACATTCGTGAAAAGGAATATTCCGGAAAGCGCGTTCTTGTCACGGGAGGGTCACGCGGACTCGGCTTGGCCATGGCGAGGCGGTTCGGCGCCGCCGGCGCAGAGGTGATCGTCGGTGCACGATCAGCGCCGCCCGAGTCTCTCGAAGCCACCTTCGTCCACGCGGACCTCGCAACGCCGCACGGCGTCAAAGCTTTCGCCGAGGCCGCGCTCTCTTATGGCCCGATCGACGTGCTGGTGCAAAACGCGGCGGTTCTGAGCGCCGACGCTCCGTCTCTCGAGATCCCCGATGCGGCCTGGTCGGCAGACCTGTCGCTGAACTTCCTAGGCATCGTGCGCCTCGACCGCCACTTGGTCCCCGCCATGATCGAGCGTGGCCGCGGCGTAGTCGTGCACATCTCCTCGATCTCCAGCCACTTCCCCCAAGCCGGACAGGCGTCGTACGCGGCGTCGAAGGCAGCCCTGAATGCATACAGCCGCACCCTCGCAACAGAAGTGAGCCCATCCGGCGTGCGAGTCGTGAACGTACTCCCAGGTTTCATCATGACCGAAGGTGCCCGGGCATCGATAGGACACATGGCCGGAGCGCAGGGCATCTCCCTTGATCAGATGCAGCAGAACATCGTCGACCATCTGAGTATCCCCATGCGCCGCCCAGGAACGCCAGAGGAAGCGGCCGAGCTGGTCGCATTCCTCGCCTCCGACCGCGCGAGCTGGATCACCGGCGCCGAGTACCGCATCGACGGCGGCATCATCCCCGCCGTTTGACACCCGATTCAAGACCGGAGACCGACCATGAACAACCCCGTCCTCAGCCTAAGCAGCATCACCATCGACGCCGCCGACCCACGATCACTCGCAAAGTTCTGGGCCAGCGCCGCCGGCGGCGAACCGATCGGTACCGATGACGACGTGTTCCTGCTGACCGACGCCGTCCACCTCCGATTTCATTTCCAGCGCGCCTCGACACCGGGGCCGAGCTCTCAGAAGCTTCACCTCGACTTCCGTGTCCCCTGGGGGGCGAGGGAGGCTGAGGCGGATCGACTCCTCGAGCTAGGTGCCACGCTGCGCCGGCACGCACTTAACGAAAACCCCGGCATGCGGCTCACTTCACTCGCCGATCCCGAGGGCAACCGCTTCTGCGTCGTAGAGGTCGAGCCTCAGGAGGGCCCGCAGCGACAGGCTTCGCCATTTGCGCTCGACGGCGATAGGAGCTACCTTTTGCCGTAGACGTACCAGTAACTCTATCCATCGATTGGTTCCGAAGAAGATGTTGACAATGTCTGCGGCCGCTTCTCGGCGATCGCCGTGTCGACGGCATCCTGATCGTCTCCTCCGATCGCACGGCATCGATGCCCTCGATCTCGAACGTCCCCGACGACATCCCCGTCGTCACCGTCGACCGCGCGCTGGACAAGCCGATCGCCGACTTCGGCGGGGTCGACAACGAGCTCGGCATCCAACTGCTCTTCGAGCACCTCGTCGAGCAGGGCGTCACCTCGGTCGGCTACGCCGGGACCGACGACGCGACCACGAGCCGCGTCGAGCGCTGGCAGAGCTTCCACCGGCTCGTCCGACGACATGACATCGAGGTGGGCGCGACGTGCCGCGTGTTCAGTGTTGAGAACGGCGGGAACGCGGGCACGACGTGCCTCGCGACGTGCTGGTCACCGGCTTCGACGGAGGCGAGCTCTCGCGCGTCTTCTGGCCGACGCTGACGACCGTGGTCCAGCCGCTCTCGTCGATCGCCGCGGATGCCGTCGCCGTGCTGGTCGACCGGATCCAGGGCGGGAGCGGGGCCTTGCGCCGCAAGCGCCTCGCGCCCGAGCTGCAGCTCGGCGGCTCGGCGGCTCGACCTCTCGGGCTGCCGCCGCCACTCGTCGGTGAGTGTTCAAGGAGAGGAGGCTCTCTGGGAGCCCGAGGAAATGGAGCGTCAGCAAGCAATGGCCGCCGGCGCACGAATCGCGGGGCGCCCGATCGACGTCGCATACGCCGCTCGCTTCCTCGAGGCATACGAAACCACAATCATCCCCAGGGCCGAAATCGAGGTCGCCAGAGGAATCATTGCCACACGATTACGCCCGGAACGAACCACGCAGCCAAACCGGTACGCGGATCGCGAGAGGAGGAGGGCCACAACGCAGTGATCCATCGAAGTTGTGTCACCCTCACGGGGCTTGACGATGAAAGGGAAGCAGTGCCGAGTTCTTCGGTGCGGGGCCTGCGATTGCGCTCTGTCATCAACCATCGGCGCCTGTGAATGCGCTCATGATGAGAACAATCAGAAGGAGAAGCGCGCGCCTGGTGTCCGTCCCGGCGCAAGAAACGCTCCGCCGCGGAGATTATGATGTGCTGTCGGTCCCTGTCGGATCTCGGAGACATGGTTCTCGGCATCGACCGCGGGCAGAAAACCGAGCCCCTCTCCCGCGGATCTGTTGACCAAATTCCGGGTGTTCGCTGAGACACCCCACACGATATGGTGCCCGGTCGCTGAAGCCTCCCGCACGGCTTCGACGGCTCGAGCGCAGTCATCCGGCGAAAGCCACAGTGAGAGCCCGCGCTCATCCGTCGGCGCCTCAGCGAAGTGGGCGATCCTTAGCGACACGACGAGCATGCCGTACCGATCCGCGTACATGCTGCCGAGTGCCTCCGACGCCGCCTTACTCACTCAGTAATAGCCGTCCGGTCGGACGCGCGGCTCACGGTCGTCGGCAACCGAAGTGGACGGGCGCATCCCGACCGCGTGGACCGAGCTGGCGAGGAGCACCCTCCCAACGCCCGCCTAGACGGCGGCCTCGAGCACGTTGCGGGTACCATCAATTGACGCGAAGAAGCTCCTCTCACGGCTCCTCCGTCGGTATCGCACCGAGATGCACGACGAGTCGGCTGCGTGAGAAGACGGCAGTCATCGCCTCGAGATCGCCGAGATCGATGCGATGGAACGTTTCGTTCGTGCCGACCTGCCCAGCCGGCTTTCTCTGATCGACAAGAACCAAAGACCGTCCGGAGCGGGCAAGACGCGGCCGCAGGGCCGTCCCGATCGTTCCGGCAGCCCCGGTGACAACGATGACTTCTCGTTGCTCGTCGTTCGACGGGGCCCTCGCTCGCCCGTTCCCTCGATCCGCGTGCAACCCGCCCCTCGCGTCACTCCCGACGGAACTCCATGGCATCGGGGTGCTGCTCGGTATCGCGCATGGCCCCGAGCGTCGCCAGGTCTGCGTCGCTGATCGTGAAGTCGAGTTCGGCATTCTGCTGGATGTGATCGGGACTCGTCGCCTTCGGAAGAACCACCGCGCCCTTCTGCAGGAGGTATCGGATACACAGTTGCGGGGCCGTCACACCGTAGGACGCAGCGATGTCCGCGATCTCGGGGTGGTTCACGATCAGACCGTGCGCGAACGGCGAGTAGGCCTCGACGATCAGACCGTTCGCGACGGAGTAATCTACGGTCTCCGAGGGGTCGAGCCCGATGAACCACCGGATCTGATTCACCATCGGCTTGACGTCACAGGACGGGAGAAGGCTCTCGAGATCGGCCCGGCTGAAGTTGCTGACGCCGATCGCCTTGACTCGACCACTCGCGAGGAACTGCTCCATCGCCTTCCACACCTCACGGTTCTCCGATCGGTAATCCGCGCCCTCCTCGGCCCACGGCCATGGGGCGTGGATGAGGAAGAGATCGAGATAGTCGAGGCCGATCTCGGTCATCGTGACTTCGAAGTCCTCGAGCGCTTTCTTGAGCGATTTCGCTTCAGCCGGCAACTTCGACGTGACGAAGATGTCTTCTCGCGGAATCCCCGAGTCGCGAATCGCGCGTCCGACTGACGCTTCGTTGTAATATCCGCGGGCGGTGTCGATGTGGCGGTAGCCGAGGCGCAGCGCGTTCGAGACTGCCGTATAGCATTCGTCGCCCTCTTTGAGCAGCCAGGTGCCGAAGCCGAGCGTAGGCAGCTCCACTCCGTTGTGCAGGTCGACGGTCTGGGTGAGCGCGTTCATGATGAGATTCCTTCGGGTTCGGATGGGTGGACGGAAGTCATGAGGGCGGTTGCGGCGTTCGCCTTTGCGTGCGTCATGCGAGGACCTCCACTTTCCTCATCTCGACGGTGACGATCTCCCACGGCGCGAAGTCGAGCTCGAGGGCCCCGTCAGCGAAAACGACTGGATGCACCGGCTGGTTGTCGAGTTGCACCTTGAGGAATTCGCCCGACTGGATCCACGGCATCTCGACGCGCACGCTCGAGGCGTCGCCGTCGCTCTCATAGAAGCGTACGAAGATGCTGTCCCCCTCGGCGTACATCGAAGAGAGCACGACGTTCTCGTGATCGATGCTCACGAAAGATCCTTCCTGAGGAAGCCGCCCGGACAGTTCCTTCGTCCACACCGCGTCGAAGGGCGTACTCGCGTTCTGCGCTGCCCGGAACACGTGCGCGGCCACGGGGTCCCCTCGGTGACTGTGTACCGAGTACCGGTAACTCTGCTTGCCCACCACGAGTGGCCGCCCCTGAGCGAGATGCAGCGCCAGAATTCTGCCGTCGTAGTGGTACCCCGGCGTATTCCGATGCAGCAGACCGATGCCGTAGTCCCCTTGGTGTACGTCTGCGAAGTCGAGCGAGAACTGGTCCTTCTTCTCGGTCTCGTACACTCCGAACGGCTGATTGATGAACAGTTTCCCTGAGAAGGCCAGGGGGAAGAGGGTGGAGAGGCCGGTGCCGTCCTTGAGGACCACCTTGGCACCCGTCATGTCGGGGAAGTGGGGGATATCGAGGCTCAGACGATGTTCGCCGTACTCCACTCCGCGGCCGTAGTCGATGTCCAGGGCGAAATCGACGCGCCGAACGTCGGCGGACAGGCTGATGGCACACTCGTACGGTGCATCGCCCACTCGGGAGCGCACCCTGGTCGTGATTCGGAGCGGACCGTTCTCCACGAGCTGCACCTCGGCGCGGGCATCCGTCGAACTGACGCGCGGATCCCCGGGGTAGTACAGTTCGTTTCCGTAGTGCTCCGAGGTATCCAGGAGCTCGACCTGCAGCTCCTTATCGAAGATCCGACGGACTCCGCCGTGGTGAGCATCGAGCTCCACAATGTAGAAGTCATTCTCCAGGTGGTGATCACTCGCCTCGAGGATCGGAGGTTTTCGCATCAGATTCGCTCCTCTACAGGCTTCAGAAAGTAGGTCTTGTATCCCATCGACGGGATATCGGCCATCAGCAGGAAGTTCACTGTCTTGATGCTTCCGTCGGGGTGCGTCTGCTGAGAGAGCACTTGATGGGTCACCTCGATCTCACCGTCGAGCACGATAAACGAGCGGATCCGGCCTGCAGGGAACTCACGCTCCAGTGTGATGATGTCGCGTTTGCGCCAGCCGAGCTGGTTGTAGACAACGACGGGGACGAGACCGTCATCTTTCGGCGGGCCGATCCTGCACGCAAGCGAGCTCAGCGCGTCGCCGAGGACCCGATCCGCCGAGGATCGGCTGGACTCGATCGCTTCCACGACCTTCTGATAGCGGCTCACCGGAACCATGGGCCCCGCATAGTTCTCGGTGAGCATCTCCTGAAGGTTCTCCATACCCATCGTGTTGAACTTCTCCCGCTCCGGCAGAAGCCCGAGGTGGAAACCCCAATAGTGTTTGGCCGCCCTCTCACCCCCCGGTTCGAGGGGGAAGGGCGGAGTCTGCTCGTCGTAGTTCGGGGCACCGAGCGCCATCCGATCCTGGGTCGCGAGCAGTTGCTTCCATGCGCCCTCGAGACTCTGCTGATCCCCACGTGAGCGCTCTTTCGCTCGATCAGACAGAAGGGATGCCACGGCACCGAACTTCTCGGCGGAGAGTATCCTCGCCTCGACATCCCGGTTCCAGCCGTAGGCCTCGTTCAGGCAGCCGAAACTCGACCACACCTCCATCAGGCGCGCGTAGAGGTCATCCACGCCGAAGTAGATGGACTGCTCGGCGGGCGTCGTGTGCTCGAAGTATTCGCTCGCAGTCACCCATGTGCCCGCGACCGGCGCGACGGCGTTCAGAAAGGTGTGCTCCTTCTCCCCCGGGAAATCGAGGGTCGAGTCGAATGAGTCGCCGAGGAGCAGCGAGGGATACCCGAGCGCGTCGGCCTTCCCGAGCAGTTCGGCGTCCAACCAGAACTGCGGCAGATGCGGACTCGGGATGCCCTCATACGTCGGCACTGCTTCGATCTCCGTGCCATCGAGTCCCCGCCAGCGGATCCGATGTGCGAGAACGGGCGACAGTTCACCCAGGTGTCCCAGGCATCTCAGGATGGCGTATTCGAAACCGAAGCCTTTGAGAATCTGCGGCAACTGAGGATGGAAGTTGAAATGATCGCGCGGTTCGAGAAAGACTTCGACATCCGCATCGAGGATGCTCCGAAGTGCCCGGTGACCCAGCGCGAACTGCCGGACGTTCGACTCGGCCGACAGCAGCGGAAGGTACGCCTGCGTGTAGAGCCCGCTCACTGCCTCGAGTCGACCCTCGTCGGTGGCCCGAGCGAACTGCCGGACCTCTTCGGGATAGTACTTCGCCATGATCTCCCACGTCATCGATGCGATGGCATGCACGCGCTTCGCACCCGACCGGGTGATCCAGTCCAGCTGCATCGTCATCCATTCGAGGAGCAGATCCATCCACTGCGTCTGAGCGAATCCGAGCAGCCCTCCTCCGTAGTCATGGTCGAAGAGGGCGTTGGCCTGCCACCCGCGTATGAGAAAGCGATCGACCTGAGTCATGGCGGCCATGCACTCGGAGAGTATGCGGATCGCCGCGTCGTAGTGCTCGCGCCCCTCATCGAGGCGCCCCCCGGTCAGCGAACGAACAGAGCGTTCGATGAGCGAATCCGCGTCGTGCAGTCGAGTCAATGCCTCCTCGGGCGACAGCCGCTCCGGGAAGACGTCGCGCACGGACATGACGTGGGCCTTGCCTGCGGCATACGCCGAGAACATGTCGCTCCAGCGCTGCTGCGGCTTCTGGATCGGCTGAACGACGAAGCCGTAACCGAGAAGTTCGCGGATGCCGTTGAGCATCAGGTAGCCGATGGCGCGCCGGTATCTGTAATAGTCGAGGGTCTCCTTCTCGTGCGCCTGCAGATCGGCGAAGACATCAGTCGCGGCGAGCATGATCCGCGATGACGAGGAGACGACGAGGTCAGGGTCTCCTCCACCGCCGATGCGAGTGAGGACGGCAGCACCGTCGGCCGAGTATCTCGGGTGACGAGCGTGCTTCGCATGGGGGTAGGCGCTCGTTCCCTCGGGGACTCCCAGCACGCGCGCACCGGGATGCTCGGCGGTCAGCGAGAAGGAATGATACGGCAACTCCGCCACCCATCCCTCATCTCGGATGTCGGCCCGGTCGGCGATCGCTCGAGGGAGCTCGCCCGTGGCGGTCGAGGGTTGAACCAGGAAGAGAGCACCGCCCGTGTCGAGGTAAGACAGAAGATCACCGACGAACTCGTCCCGGATCGTATGCGGGAACGGCACGATGACCAGATCGAACGAGCGGACGACGGCTGCCGAGAGGTCGGGCTCGAATCGCCCTCCGTCCGCAGAGGCGACCCGCGTCTCGGTCAGGATCATCCGCTCGGCGAGCAGGAGAGGGTCGTGGAGCAACCAGGGAAGGTAGCCCCATGTCGGATTTGGCTCGTCGAAGTATATGAGAATCCTCTTCGGCTCGGTGGTGGCCGCGTTCATCGGAGCCCTCCCGCCGCATCGACGCCGTACGCCGCCTGTGCCAGTCCCCGCGTGTATCCCAGGGCGAAGAGTCGGCCGAGACTCTCGTAGCCGGGGCGCGCATTGCTCTCGCCTGCCATCGTCGGAACGTGATCCGGACGCAGCGGACCATCGAAGCCAATCTCCGCGTAGGCTCTCATGCACGCCAGCATGTCGATATCGCCGTCATCGTGGAAGGTCTCGACGAAATCGTCCGCCGTGCCGCGCACGTTTCTGAAGTGCACGAACGGAATGCGCGAGCCGAACTCGTGGATCAGCGCGGGCACGTCTCTCTCCATGAGCGCGAAGTTCGCCTGGCAGAAGGTGATGCCGTTGTGGCCCGACGGGTCGAGGCCGAGCAGCCGACGGAAGGCGTCGGCCGATCCCATGATGCGAGAGACCCCGCGCAGGCGTGGCAGAGGCGGGTCATCGGGGTGCATTCCCAACCGCACTCCGGACCGCTCAGCGACCGGTATGACGGCGTGCAGGAAATATTCGAGCGCACTCCACATCTGCTCGGGCTCGACCGCAGATCCCTCGACATCCGGGAGAGCGTCAGCATCCCGCGCACGGAAGGCGGTCACCCGCGCTCCTCCCCGACCAGGCCTGTCGATCGAGGTCCGAGACCAGCTGGAGATGGCCATCCAGTTGTAGCAGAGGACGCCGATTCCGAGATTGCCCATGGCGTGGATCTGCTCGATCACGGATTCGATGTCCTCGTCGCGGCCGGGAAGCCCCAGTCGAATGCGGTCCATCGGCACAGTGTCCTCGATTGCCGCGACGCTGAATCCCGCATCGGCGAAGACCGCCTGATCTTCAGCGATCGATGCTTCACTCCACGGCACATGGTCCTGTGCGTGCCGCCCCTGATGACCGTGGTGCAGCGAGGCGAACATCCGCTGCTCCTGCTCCCCTCCACGCAACACCGCGACGACATCCATCACTCCGGCTTGGCGGATGAGGTCCCACAGTGGCTCGGGCCGCGGGGACAGGAACTCGGAAAGCCGGATCATGCCGACACCTTTCTGACGTACTGCAGGGAGCGATCGAAGAGTTCCGCGCGTGCCTAGTCTGCCGGTCGGTAGTTGTAGATCGGGGGCAGCTTCGCCTGCGGCTGGGGCGTCACCTCGACGTCCGCACCCGCGAAGGTAAGGGTGTTGCCGGCATACCACGGCGCGAACCATGCCTGCTCGACGATGTAGTCCGACAGCTCCCGATACAGCGCCTCCTGCTCGTCCCCTTGCGCGACGGCGATCTCCGCCATGAGAGCGGACACCTTCGGGTCGTCGACACGGAACGGGTTGAGAGGGCCTGCGGCGCTCAGCAACTGAGTGGCATCGATCCAATTCTGCGAAGCACCCCAGAGGAAGATGTACGCGCTGTACTCACCGCTCACAAACGGCGTGACCCCTGCGGAGGCCGTGACGGGGTCGTATTCGACGGTGATGCCGACGTCCGCGAGCTGCTGCTGCACGATCGGGTACGCCTCAGGAAGAAGCGAGTCCAGCGACGGCATCCGTAGAACGAATCCGTCCTCGAAGCCGGCCTCCTCCAGGAGATCTCGCGCCTTGTCCGGATCGAACGGGTAGGCGTCGTTCAGCCCGTCGTCGTATGCGGGGGTGCCTGCGGCGAAGATCTGCGTGGTCGGGGTGCCCTCCCCGAAGCCGACGGTCTCCAGGAGCGCATCCCCATCGATCGCATAATTGATGGCCTGACGCACACGGACATCGGCGAGTGCCGGTGTGCTGGCACCGAGGCGATCGCTCAGAAAGACGCCGTACCAGTCGCCGGGTGCTGAGACCACGTTGAGCCCGGATGCCTTGGCCTCCGACAACTGGGAGGCGATGCCATAGGTGACATCGATCTGCCCCGTCTTCACCGCATTGAGGCGCGCGGTGGAGTCTGTCACGACACGAAGGTCTATCTCGCTGTACGGGAAGCTCTCGGAGTCGTAGTAGTCGTCGTTTCGGACGAAGACGTAGACGTCGCCGCGGCGGCTCGCCTCCTCGTCCAGCACGTACGGCCCCGCACCGGAGGGAACACTCGCGAGCTCATCGGCCGCAGCGGCCGGGTTCGTGATCATCCCGGCAACCTGCGTGAGGACGTATTCGAGTGACGGCGTGGGCATCGACAGCGTCAGTCTCAACTTCTCATCGTCGACTGGTTCGATGGACTCGACCGTGGCGAGGCCGCTGGCCCCTGGCCCGTTCGCCTCCTTGAATCGCTGCAGGGAGGCGGCCGCGACCTCCGCGGTGAGTGGCGTGCCATCCGAGAACGTCACGTCGGAGCGCAGCGTGAGCTCGAATTCCTTCTTGTCCTCGTCCAGGTAACCCCACTCCACGGCAAGCATGGGCACGAGCTGATTGTTCTCATCCAGACGGATAAGGGTGTCGTAGGCGGGGAGCAGATACTGATGGGCGTTCGCGTAGTAGACCTGAGCCGGGTCGAAGCTCGCGACGTCGGATGTCGTTCCGATCGTCAGGACCTTGTCGTCGAGGCTGTCGTCGGCGTCATCGGTCGCACCTCCCGCGCAGCCGACGAGTGCGACGACGATCGCCACGGATGTGATGACTCCGCCGATGAATCTTCCTCGGGACACGGCTTCCTCCTTGAATGCCAGTGAATGGTGACGTCCTGCTGCTCACCAACTTATCATAGTAGTTGTTATCTGAGAAGATCTCTCCTGTCGCAAGCCGTGTGGCAGGCCTCACGACATATGAGGTGAGTTGCTAACCTGTGAAGCAGACGAGCGCGATCAACACGTTGCGCCAGGAGCTGGACGACAATGCCGCAATCACTGAAACGCACTTCACTCACCGACCAAGCCACAGAGGCGATCATCGAGCTCATCGCCGAACGCAACCTGAGGGCGGGCGACCGACTCCCCGCCAGCGGCGAGCTCGCGACCATGCTGGATGTCAGCGTTCCCGTCGTCCGCGAAGCAGTAGCCGGCCTGGCGGCGATCGGACTCCTCGAGCGACAGCAGGGGCGAGAGACCACCATCGCTACCCCGGACTCCTCCCATCTGAGCCGACTATTCAGCCTCCGCGTACTTGGAGCAGAGATCGACGACGAAGAGCTGCAGCAGTTCCGCGAGATCGTCGAAGTCGGCAATGCCCGCCTCGCCGCACGGAATCGCACGACCGAGACGCTTGCCTCGTTGGAGCAGGCGATGGGAGACCTCGCCGGCGCCACGACCGCGGACGAGCTCCACGGAGCAGATGTCGCGTTCCATGCCGCAGTGGCGAGGGCCGCGGACAACGACCTCTGCGAGCTTACGCTAGGCGCTCTCGAACCACTTCTCGCTCGGCTCCGCCGGCGGGTCTGGGGAGGATGGGTCACACAGGGCGGCGGCTTCACCGCCATTCTCGATGCTCATCGCGCTGTCCTCGACGCTGTCCGCGAAGGCGACGAGCCTTCCGCGGCCGAGGCGATGTCCGCCCACCTCGCCCAGGCGCGTGTCGGTTTGGAAGAGTCGATCCGACGCGGCGACCAGCCGGTCGACCCCCGCGCGGGGTTTCCGGCTCACTGAGCAGGCGACCCATGGGGCGTGATGCTCGGCCGTCACTCCTCGCAGGTGTCGACCGAGCGCCATGCCGCCGCTGAGCTACCGAGTCAGTCGCTCCCTCGGAGCACGTCGGCCAGTGCACGGTCGAGCTGATGCCCGTGGAAATCCTCCGATGTGGCATCAGTTCGGCCCGTGTCCATGACACCGAACGGACCTCGGAAGTTCCACATCGCGTAGCCGAGGCCGTACTCGTCCAGGAGCGAGACGACGTCCTTCGCGTACGCGATGTACACGTCGTGAGCGACCTTCGAGTACGCCCCCATCTCTCCGACATGCACGCGGTATCCGGCGGTGGCGAGGTCGAGGTACGGAGCGAGGAGCTCGCGAAGAGCTTCCTTGTCCCAGCGCTTCGCGTCGTCTCCGGTGAGTGTTCGCTCGACCCCTTCGCGGACAGACGGCTGGTACGGCCAGGACGGGGGTTCGAGGTCCTCCGACACCATCCCTTCGGCCCACGGGCATTCGTAGTGGGTCAGCGTCATCGGGTGGTAGAGGTGCACCGAGTTGACGACGTTGTGCCGGGTCGCGATGCTCTTCGGAGCGGGGCGCAGCGTGATGGACGAGCCGTCGAGGACAAAGCTGCCTTCGACCTGGATGAGTCGATGGGGGCTCACCGCCTCGATCGCCTCGATGACAGGGAGGAACGTGCGCTCGAAGGTCGCATCATCGATGTTGAACGGCTCGTTGACCAAGTTGAAACTGAGCGCCTCCGACGGCACGTGCGCATACCGCTCGGCCAGTGTCCGCCACCATGTCACGAAGTCCCGCAGATCTTCGTCTTCCGTGAAGAGGCTCCCTCTCTCGGGAAAGTCGAACTGCGAGCCGGCGGTGACGCAGTACCCGGGTGCACGATGGAAGCCTGGCATGACGTGGATGTCGTACTTCTGGCCGAATTCGATCACGCGGTCGAGCAGAGTGAGCCGCTCCGGATCGGGAATCCGACCGAAGGGGCCCTTGCCGAAGAACAGGTAGGACATCGGAATCCGAACGAAGTTGAATCCGAGTTCCTTGATCATGACGAAGTCCTCCTCGGCGATGACGCCATCGTCCATCGGGAAGAACTCCTTCCATCGAACGCTCGTTGAGAACAGATCGACGATGTTGAAGCCGCGCCAGCGCGGGATCGTTGCGGTGCTCATGGGATGCCTTTCTCTGGGATTGGGGAGGGGGTCAGGTGTCGAGTCCATACCGCAGCAGCGCCTGGCTGTAGCCGCCGTCGATGACCAGGCGCGATCCGGTCACGTAGCGCGAGGCATCGGAAGCCAGGTAGAGGAGCGCCCCGGCAAGGTCATCGATCGCGCCGACCCGTTTCAGGGGAATCCAGGACTCGAAGTTGTGTCGCCCCATCTGCTCGATGACCTCCCGGTTCATGTCGGTCTCGATAGCTCCCGGGGCTATCGAGTTCACCCGGATGCCGTGCACCGCAAGTTCGAGCGCCATCGTGCGGGTTGCGGCCTCGAGCCCGGCCTTCGATGCGACGTACGCGATGTTTCCCGCATACGCCACCTCGTCGTGGATGCTCGTCATGTTGACCACGGATCGGTTTCGTCCGCTCGACAGGAGAGGAATTAAGGCTCTGGTCAGAAGAACGGGTGCTGCGAGATTCACATCGAGCGTTCGACGCAGGATGTCACCGTCGAGGTCCTTCAGCGCACGAGGAACCTCGACGCCCGCGTTGTTGACCAGCAGGTCAAGGCGATCCGTCCGTTCGGCCACGAGACGAGCCAACTGCGCCACTCCGGCATCATCAGAGAGGTCTGCGCGGAGGACCTCCTCCATCGCCGCGACGTCCGACTGACCGGACCCGTGGCGGAGCACGCGTACGCCCGCGGCTTCGAGCGCGGCCGCCAGACCTGCTCCGATGCCGCGGGTGCTCCCGGTCACCAACGCGACAGCGCCCGGGAGGTCGGGGAACGACGCCGTGGTCACAGCACCCCGTACATGCGCAGCGCTTCGGTCGAGCTCATGCCTGCTTCGATCGCCGTCCGGACGACGTTCTCCGTGCGAGCCTTGGCCAACGAGCGCTCGATGACCTCGTCCTCCACGGCAGCCGGAATGACGACGACGCCATCGATGTCACCGAAGATCAGATCCCCCGGCTCGATTTCCACATCGCCCAATCGGATCGTGCAACGGTAGTCGAGCACGGAGGCGCGAACGGCTGCGTCCTGGGCGTATGCGCCTCGGCTGAAGACAGGGAAATCCTGCTGCAGGATGCGCGGGGTATCGCGGTGATACCCGTCGACCACCGCGCCAACCGCTCCACGCTGTCGTGCCGTGGCGGTGAGAATCTCACCCCAAGCGGAACAGGGGATGGTCGCATTCTGTGCGATGTAGATCTCGCCGGCCAAGAGCTGATCGAGAGCCTCCGTGAGCTTGCCGAAGGGTCTCTTCTGCGGACCGGTGACATCCGCGATGAGCACCGGCATCGCCCTGCCCGCCACCTTCATCTCGTCTGTCATTCCTCGGATACCGGGGGGCAGGAATTGGCGCCGGTAGCCGAGGTTGTCCAGGATGTCACCCACGACCGGGGTGTACAGCTCGGTGCGGATCAGGTTCAGACGCGCCGCGTCATCCGCGATCGACCCTGTGCTCGAAATCGTTTCGCCAGCCATGTGAGTACCTTCCATGAGTTCAATCCCCATCACTGAGGGATGCGAGATCGGCGGTCCGGCGCTCACGCCGCTCTGCCTGGATGATCGGGTCGGGATACGGAGACGCCGCAGCCAATCGACGTGTGTACGTGTCCACCGGGTTCGTCGCGACGTCCTCGCTGTCTCCGACCTCAACGAAGACGCCCTTTTGGATCACCGCCGTGCGGTCCGCGATGTGGCGGACGACATCGAGATCGTGGGAGATGAAGAGGTAGGCCACCTGGGTTCGCTGCTGCAGCTCCGAGAAGAGGTCGAGCACGCTTGCCTGCGTCGACAGATCGAGCGCACTGACCGCTTCGTCGCAGATGATCAATCTCGGCGCGCGCGACAGGGCTCGCGCGATTGCGATCCGCTGACGCTGGCCTCCCGAGAACTCTCGGGCCCGACGGCGTCCGGCATCCTGAGGCAAATGCACCGCGTCGAGAAGTGCTCGGACCCTCTTGAGCGCATCGGGTCGGGTCACTTCGGGATCGATAAGGAGAGGTTCGACGAGGATGTCCTCGACCGCCATCGCCGGGTTCAATGAGCTGTACGGATCCTGGAATACGACCTGTATGTCAGAGCTGAGCTCGCGCCGCCGACTGCGGTCAGCGTATGCGATACTCCCGCCGTCCCACAGGATCTCTCCGCCGGTCACGGGCGCGAGTCCGAGGATGGCGCGCCCGATGGTGGATTTCCCCGAGCCGGACTCCCCGACCAACCCCAGGGTCTCGCCTTTCTGAATAGAGAACGAGACCCCGTTCACGGCGACGAACGTCTGCCCTCGTCGCCCAGGGTAGGTGACCTCGAGATCATCCACGCGCAGCAGCTGCTCCGCCGAATCGAGTGTCTTCGCCTCGCGCGGCGGCAGATGGGCGGGCGCCGCCGCCAGCAGGGTGCGGGTGTACGGATCCTCCGGCTGCGCGAACAGTCGCAGAGCCGGGGCCGACTCCCTCACGCGTCCGTCGCGCATCACGACGACGTCGTCACAGATATCGGCGACGACGCCGAAATCGTGGGTGACGAGGACGACTGCGATATCGCGTTCTCGGATGAGTGAGCGAAGGAGATCGAGAACCTCGGCCTGAACGGTCACGTCGAGAGCTGTCGTCGGTTCGTCCGCGATGATCAGCTTCGGATCGCAGGAAACCGCCCCGGCGATGAGGACTCGCTGCGCCATTCCACCGGAGATCTGATGCGGGTAGCTGTCCATGGTTCGATCGGGGTCGGCGATCCCCACTCGCTCCAGCAGTTCCCGAGCTCGGGCGCGTGCGGCTCGCCGCGAGATCCCCAGATGCCGCCGCATCGGTTCGATGAGCTGGCTGCCGACGGTGAAACTCGGGTCGAGGTTCGACATCGGTTCCTGCGGGATGTATCCGATCTCGCGTCCGCGGATCGCGCCGAGCGCGGCCGCACTCTCCTGCGTCAGATCCCGACCCTCGAAGACCGCCGACCCCGAGGTGACGGCTCCACCGGCCGAGAGCAGACCCAGCACGCCGAGAACCGTCTGCGTCTTCCCTGACCCCGACTCGCCGACGAGGCCGAGGACTCGGCCTCGCGATACCGAGAATCCGACGCCGTCGACGACCCGCCGGTCCGCCCCGTCCAGACGGTATTCGATCACGAGGTCGCGCACCTCGAGCAGAGCTCCCTCATCGCGTGACACGGGAGCAGCGGGGGCAGTAGCCCTCGCTCGCCTGGGTCTCTTGGACGGCTTCGCACCGTCGCTGATCAGATCGCGCCCGACGGAGGCGAGAAGAATGAGACAGAGCACGGTGACGGTGATTGCGAGGGCTGGCGGGACCAGCAAGAACGGAGCGTTGTAGATGTCCGTGAACGCGTCGCCGAGCATCGCCCCCCAGCTCGAAGATCCGGTCTCGCCGATGCCGATGAACTCTAGTCCCGCCTGCACGATGATCCCGACGCCAAACAGGAATCCTGTCTGGATCAATGCGACAGGGAAGATCACGCCGAGGATGTGACGGCCCATGATCGAGAAGTCGCCGATCCCCGAGACCTTCGCCGCGTCGATATACAGCTCCTGGCGAACATCGATCACCGCGGCGCGGACAGGGCGGAACATTCCCGGAACCATCAGAACGCCGAAGACAGCCATGATCGGTATCGGGCTCGCTCCGATGATCACGGAGACTGCCAGCAGAGCCACGATCGCCGGAAGCGCCTGGATCAGGTTGGAGATCCAGTTGGCGACGGCATCCAGGGTCCCGCCGAAATAGCCGGCAGCGAGCCCGAGCGGCACCCCTAGGACGAAAGTCACCGCCGTCGCCGTGAGCCCAGCGAGCAGCGAGATCCGGCCACCGAAGAGAAGGCGGCTGAGAACGTCGCGCCCCGAGGCATCCGTTCCGAGCAGATGATCCGCGCTGGGCGCTTGACGGACGGCGGAGACGTCGGCGAAGTCCGGGGATGGCAATCCGTAGAGCGGGGCGAGCACGCAGGCAACGATGATGAGCAGCAGCACCAGGGCGGGGATCAGCATGCCGGGACTCCGCACCAGCCGCTGGGCGGCGGAGCGACGAACGATGGACGCCGTAGCCAAGGTCACGGTGTCGGGAGGGAGAGTCATGAGCGAACCTTCGGGTTGAGCCAGGCGTAGGCGAGATCCATGAGGAGGTTGACAAGGACGACCGCGATCACGACCGTGATCACGGCACCTTGGACGACCGGTTGGTCCTGCTGCGCGGCGGCGCTTGCGGTGAGCGCGCCGATTCCGGGCAGCGCGAACATGTACTCGATCACGACGGCACCGCTGAGCAGACCGACGAATTGCAGGGACAGCACGGTGAGTGCCACCGGCGCAGAGTTCCTCAGCACGTGACGGAGATAGACGGAGCTGTTTCCGAGCCCACGACCCCGCAGGGTGCGGATGTAATCCTGCTGCAGAGTCGCTATCGCGGCGTTCCGGGTCTGCTGTGCCACCGCCGCCGTCGCGGCCACCGCCAGCGCGACGACCGGCAACGTCATCGACCTCGCCCACGCCCCGGGATCATCGGACGGATCCACCCAGCCCGTCGCCGGGAGCAGTCTGAGGTTGATGGCGAAGACGGTGATGAGGACGATCGCCACGATGAAGTTCGGAATGGCGAACCCCAGGACGGCGAACGGCTGAATGGCGCTATCGACCGGTCCTCGGCGCGCCGCAGCCCAAAGCCCGAGACCAATTCCGACGACGCCTGCCAGTACGACTGCGGCGACGGTGATGGACAATGTGACCGGCAGTCTCGTCCCGATGGAGGCAGCGACGGACTGGTTCGTGAACCAGGAGTTTCCGAGGTCGCCGGTGACCGCGTGGCGTAGCCACTCGAAGTACGACGCCAAGATGTTCTGATCCAACCCCAGTTCGGAGCGCTTGGCCGCGATCTGCTCTTCGGTGGCGCTGATCCCGAGGATCGCTCGAGCCGGGTCTCCCGGGCTGAGCCGAGTGAGCAGAAACGACACGAGCGAGACGACGAAGATCAGCACGACGGCCGCGCCGATTCTGCGAAGTACGAAGATGAACATTGGTTACCTCCCCCGCGGAGAGCAGATCGTCTGGCTACTCTCGACGGGATTCGTCATTTGGCCGGCTTGTAGTTGTAAAGGGCTGGGTTCGATTGCTGCGGCTGCGCCGTCACCGTCACATCGGGTCCGACGAATGCCAGGTTGTTTATGACGTAGAACGGCGCGAACCAGGCCTGTTCCACCACGTAGGCTGAGAGCTGCGCGTAGAGGTCATCCTGCTCGGAACCGCTGCTCGCGGCGATGCGCGACAGAAGATCGGCGATCTGAGGATCTGCCACGTGGAAGGGATTCCAACCCCCGGATCCACTGAGGAGCAGCGTGGCGTCGAGCCAGTTCTGCGAGGCCCCCCAGCTCATGAAGAAGGCGGAATAGTCCCCGCCCAGGATCGGGCCGAATCCGGCTGACCCGAGAATTGGCTGGAACTGGGCGTCGATGCCCACTTCCGCGAGCTGCTGGGTGATGATCGGATACACCTCGGGAAGGAAAGTGTCGAAGGAGGGCATCACGAGCGCGAAGCCGTCGGCGTATCCTGCCTCCGCGAGCAGTTCTCGCGCCTTCTCGGGATCGTGGGGGTAGGCATCGTCGAGCGCCTCGTCGTAAGCGCCGGTGCCCGGATAGAACATCTGAGTCGTCGGAGTGCCCTGGGCGAAAGCAACTGTGTCGAGGATGGCGTCACCGTCGATCGCGTAGTTGATGGCTTGGCGCACGCGCTCATCCGCGAGCGCCGGAGTGAGGACGCCGTCACGATCGATCAAGAAGAGCCCCTGCCAATCGCCCGGCGAAGAGACGACGGTCAGTCCGGACGCCTGCGCTTCACCCAGCTGAGACGGCGCGCCGTAGATCGCGTCGACCTGCCCTGTCTTGATGGCGTTCATCCGAGCAGTCGGATCGGTGAGCACTCGCAGATTGACCTCGTCGAAAGGGAAGGACTCGCTGTCGTAATATCCGGGATTCCGCGTGAAGACGTACACATCGCCGCGACGGGTTGCATCGAGGTCGAGGATGTAGGGGCCGGTTCCGGCGGGAATACTGGTGAGTTCGCCGGCCTCGACGTCGGGATTGGTGATCATTCCTGCAACGAGGGCGAGATTGTGAGCGAGCGCCGGGTCGGGTTCGGAGAGGTGGAGAGTCAGTGTCGAATCGTCGACGGCTTCGAAGCTTTCGACAGAGGCGAGAGCACTGGCGCGCGGTCCGTTTGACGCCTTGAAACGCTTGAGCGACTCGATCACCGCGTCGACGGTCAACGGGGTGCCGTCGGAGAACTGGACGTCATCGCGGATCGTGATCTGGAGCACGACATTGCTGTCGTCCACGTACTTCCATGCTGTCGCGAGCATGGGCTGGAGTTCGCCCTGGTCATCGAGCCGGATCAGGGTGTCGTACGAGGGCTGCAGGAACTGCAAGAACTGTCCAACGTCCGATTGTGATGGATCGAAAGAGGCGACATCCGTGATGACACCGATGTCCAGAGCCTGCTCCGTCCCTTCACTGTTCTCCGTTGCGCCGGCGCATCCGATGAGGACGAAGACGAGGGCAGCCGCGACGGCGATTCCCCCGAAGCGAGTTCTTTGGGACACAGCATCCTCCTTGAAGCGTGCATGGCAGCGTTGCCACTTCTCATCCTCTATGACAAGTTGTTATGTGTCAAGTGGCTGTTCGTCCCATCAACGAAGAACGGTGTCGCCGGTAGCATCGGCGGCGGCGAGGTCCGCGCGTCGCGGGGCGTGCTCCCAATCGCCGGGGCCCATGCAGGCGCGAGCGCCACAGAATGCCGCTGTTCGAAGGCGCTCGAGAGCCGACCTCCCGCGGACCCGCTCCGCAAGGTAGCCCGCCACGAATGCGTCTCCCGCCCCGACCGTGTCCACGACATCGACGGGAAACGCCGGCACCTCGAAATATGCGCGGTCGATCATAGCGAGGCACCCTTCTGCTGCCAGCTTGAGCATCACCTCACGGGGACCGAGGGCGGCCATCCCCTCGAGCAGCGATTGGCGCCCTTCAGCTGACGGCACCAGTAGACGAGCCTCGTCCTCCCCTGCGAAGAGAATGGTCGCCCGCCGAGCGATCTCTCGATACATCGGCGCCGGTTCGCGATGCCGTGTGAGGGTGCTGCGGTGGTTGACGTCAAAGGACACTGGCACACCGTTCTGCTCGGCGATGCTGAGAACCTGCCATACTGTCGCTTCCGCGCCAGGCGAGAGCGACGGGGTGATGCCGGTCAGGTGGACGAGGCGTGCCCCGGCGATCCACGCGGGGTCGAGATCGCGGGGAGTGAGCCTGCTCCCTGCACTCCCAGTCCGGTAATAGCGCACGCGCGAGAGTCCCGAGCCCCGGTCCTCTTTGAGCATGAGGGCCGTCGCGCTATCGGCATCGACGATGTCCTGGGTCCGCACGTTCTCCGCTCTGAGTTCGCGAACCACGCGTCGTCCGATCTCATCGTCGCCCACGCGACCGATCCACATCACATCTGCTCCGAGGCGACTCGCTCCGATCGCCACATTGGACTCCGCGCCGCCGACACCGAGCCTGAGGGACCCGGCCATCTCGACCCCGTCCGGCGGCACCGCTCGCAGAAGCCCGAGAGACTCCCCGATCGTGACAATGTCATGCATGTTCACCCTCCGGATCCAACGCGTGGAGCGCGTCCTCGGCGAGGGCGCGGACCTCGGCGTAAAGCGAATCGTCGCGCCTTTTCGGCACGAGCCAGCTGGAGCCGACGGCGAACACGCCAGGATGCGCGAGGAAGTCGTTCGCCGTCTGGGCCGTGACCCCACCGCTCGGCATGAACGACATCCCGGCGAACGGCTGGTGGAGGGCCTCGATCGCCCCGATGCCGCCGATCGAAGCGATCGGGAACACCTTCACATGGTCGAGCCCCGAGCGTCGCGCTCGCTGGATCTCCGTCGCCGTCGCCACGCCCGGCAATGCCAGCACACCGCGCCGACGGGCCGCTGCGACGATGCCCTCGTCGAGACCAGGGCTCACGGCGAACTCGGCGCCGGCGTCCACCGCGGCGTGAAGACTCTCCTCGTCGAGAACGGTCCCCGCCCCGACGTGAAGGATGCTTGCCTCGACGATCTGTCGGATGGCGAAGAGTCCGAGCGCGCTGCGCAGGGTGATCTCGATACAACGGATGCCGGCATCAGCGAGTCCACGGGCGATGGGCTCGACCTCGGACGGATGGTGGATCGTGACGACCGGGACGAGCCGAGATTCACGCAACGCACTCAGCGCATCGCTCATCGGCCGCTGCTCACAATGTGCAGGCCGCCTACAGGGAGCGCGATCGACTCGATTCCCGACGCGGCTGCGGCGGCGGCGAAATCATCGAGCGCTCCCTCGTCGACGTTCTGCGCGAACATGTCGTAGTGCATCGGGACGGTGACTCGCACGTGGCAATCCTGGGCAAGACGCACCGCTTCGAGGGGACTCATGTTCCCCGCGAACCCCATTGCCGATCGATGCGGGCTGCGCCCGTTGATCGGCACCAGAAGGAGATCGACGGGCTCGCCGCGGAGAGCCGCACGAATCCGCCCATGATCGCGGGCGTCGCCGAGATGAGCGACCCGGACGCCTCCCTCGCTCACGATCCACCCCAGGTAGGGATGCCCGTCCGGCCCTTCGTCGAAATCGTCGTGGGGTACGGCGAACGATTCGACGCGCAGGTGGCCGACGCGGATGTCGAAGCCGTCATCGAACAAGAGGATGCGATTCGATTCCCAGCCCAGCCCACGCAGCGTTGCAGCACTCGGGCCCGGTGCTGCGATCCGAGCTCGGGGATTCTGTCGCGCGAGCGTTCGGATGGTCGGAGGATCGAGGTGGTCGAGGTGGTCGTGACTGCAGACGATGAGGTCGATCATGTCGATTTCGACGGGGTCAAGCGGACTGCGCGTGAGCCGGCGGTGGTCGAAAGGAGCGTCGAGCACTGCTTCGCAATGGTTGCTGAGATAAGGGTCAATGAGGACGGTGCTCCCCGCGAAACGGAGCACGACGCCCGATTGACCGAGACGCCAGACTGCAACGGACCCCGGATCAGGCACGGTCGTGCGGATCTCCCGCGCAAGCGCCGTGCCCGCCAACACGGGTTCGATCATGGTCACCATGATCCCCGCCCGCTTCGGCGACGCTCATTCGAAGCCCGTATTCGCTCGACTCCCTGTCGGGGTATCGGCAGTATCAAGACACTGATCACTGGAATGTCCTCACGATCGGGAGAGTTGCGGCCGGAGTTAACTTATATGAGAATCAGATAAGTTGGCAACAAGACGTCACGCCTGTGATGAAGGCCAGACGAGGGGGTCGAGACATGTCGTCACTCCGACGAAGCTCGCTGACTGAGCAGGCCGCCGAGGCGATCGTCGAGTTGATCGATGGGCGTCGCCTTCGCGATGGAGACGCGCTCCCGCCGACATCCGAGCTCGCCGAGATGCTCGATGTGAGCGTTCCTGTGATCCGGGAGGCGATCGCCGGCCTCGCTGCGATCGGCCTGCTGAAGCGGCAACAGGGTCGGGAGACCACCGTCTCCGTTCCTGGTTCCTCTCACCTCGCACAGTTGCTGTCGTTGCGCGTCGCAGGCGTCGAGATCGAAGACGAGCGCCTGCAGCAGTTCCGAGAGATCGTGGAGGTCGGCAACGCTCAGCTCGCGGCCACGCACCGGACCGACGACGACCTGATCGCGATGCAGACAGCCGTCGACCAGATGCGCACCGTGCGTGACTCCGAGGAGCTGCACGCCGCCGATGTCGCCTTCCACGCCGCCGTTTCACGCGCCACCGCCAACGATCTGTGCGAGCTCACGCTCGAAGCGCTCGAACCGGTGCTCCGCCGTCTACGCCGACGGGTGTGGAGCGGATGGGTGGGCACCGGCGGCAGCCTGGACAGCATCGTGGAGGCGCATGTGTCCATCCTCGATGCCATTCGGCAGGAGGACGAGAGGTCGGCAGCACGGGCTATGGCCGACCACCTCGCCCAGGCTCGCACCGGGTTGGAAGCGCCCGACGCGACACGTCCTCACTTCTCGAAGTGATGATTTGCCGATCAGCGCTCTACGGAGGTGGCTGACTCCCAGATCCTCTCCGCCGCAGCGACGACGTCTGCCGCCACCAAGAGCGAGTCACCCTGCGGCTCCGAGATCACGGGCGTGTGGGTCTCCGCCCATGCCGCCCCGAACCCGTACCAATCGATCGGCGTCGTCTTCTCCCCGCGCATCGCGCGACGCACCTCACCGAACCACAAGCGCCACCGAGCGCCGTAGTAGTCACCGACCACTCCGGCCCAGTTGCGGTTGGCGTACTCCATGAGCATGGCCGAGTCCGCGTAGCCCCACGTGGTGATGAGGCGCCGCACGTCATTCGCGAGGCGCCGCTCCTCCTCATCGTCCCCCGCCGACTGAGCGACCTGTCGGAGCCAACGACCGAGAAGGAAATCCTCCTGAGTGGCGAGCAGACGCTCCTGGAGCTCGATGAGTTCGAGGAACTCCCCGACGGAGGCGTCGTATCTCTCCAGGTCGTCGTCGCCGTGCGCCGTTTCGACGGCCCGGAGCACGACGCGCGCGAGATCGTCGATCACCTGACGTCCGATGTCAACGAGGTCGTAGGCGTAAGCGGGCGTCGCCGGGAGTTCCTCACCCGCGTCCACGAGCAGGCGCAACGCGGGCAACAACGCGAGGTCTTCGTACGGCAGCGCCCCCGGTCCCACCGTGCTCGCCTGGGTAGCTCGAAGGCTGGGCACGGCGGCGATGATCGAATCGGTTCCCGCGTAGTACTCGAACATCTCGAACTCCTTGGCGGAATCGTCGCTCATCGGAAGAGGAGTCGAGGACGACATCACCATGGGTACCGCGGCGTCCACGGGCTGCCCCGTGCGCGCCAGGAACGATTCAGAAGAGGGCGGGCCCGAGCTGGATGCACGCCAGGTCGAGTACGCGGTGTCACGGAGCAACGACCACGCACGACGCGCTCCGTCATGACTCGAGCCGTAGCGGGAGACCACCCAGTCGTCGAGCCACGTGTCGAGATCGATCGACGTAGACGTCCAGGTCATATCGGAGAACAGATCCCAGACCACGGGGTTGTTGGACACGCCTTCGGCCATGTTCGTCAAACCGATCGGCTGGTCCTCGCCGCGCTGTGCAAGAGAGTCCGGGATGGCAGCGATCGCAGCGAGGTCGCCGTAGAGCCCGTGTCGCCCGCCGAAATTGGGAAGGATTCCATGCACATAAGGCACGCCGGAGAAGCCACTCTCGCGATTCCATCCTTCGCCGGTCAGATCGAGCACGACCAGATGCGAGGAGTCGGCGGCTCTGAGAAATTCCTCGCGAGGATTCGCCGCCCACGCCTGCGCGAACCAGACGTATTCGGGGTTGGCCCTCCGCATGGCGGCCTCGACGCCGCGGGTGGCGTCGGCGATGCTCGCTCCTCCGACCCGTCCACCTTCATGCAAGAGATCCACAGCCCACATCGAGGCGCCGTCGAACAGCTCGGCCTGAGCCGCATAGAACCGGTCGGCGACTGCGGCGTATTCGGCCCCGTCACTGCGAAGCCAATCCGGGCGCTGGGGGCCCGCCACATCCATGAACCACAGTCCCTGGGGCACGATCTCGGCACCGGCGTTGCGCACGTCGAAGTCGCGCGGAACACTGCCGCTGAAACCGGGGAGGATAGGAGAGATTCCGAGTTCTCGCATCCTCGCCAGGACACGACGACCGAGGTCGACCCGATGTTCCACGAGTCTGCGCGACACTCCCCCGGACATGTACTGCACATTGTTGAGCCACTGCCACGCCTGGTGCGATGGGGGCACGATCCATGCGAGGACCTCGTCTTCGGTATATCCGAAGCGGGTGAAGGTCTCCATCCACACCGCTTCCTGTCCGAGAGTGAGATGCGCTCGATTGACCCCGCTCGCTGCGAGCAGATCGAGCTCGCGCTCCCAGGACGCCCAATCGGCGTAGGGGTCGGTGTATCCAGCGACGGTGAGGTTGTATGCCACTCGGTGCGGGTAACGCGTCACTGCCGTGGTCTGCTGCTGCAGTGACCTCATAGGCGACGCGGCGCGAGTGCCGTAGCGCGATACCGCTCCGGCTCCAGTGAGCCTCGTGTAGCGAGTGTAGGCCGACACACCAGCAACCACGCTGCTCGCGGATATCCGCAGCGCGCCCGCGTCGGAGGTGGAGATCGTCCAGCTCTCGTCGGCCGGATCGAGCTCCATAGTGACCTCGAGATCGGCTCCGGTGGGGCCTCCGAGCCGGGCGATTGCTTCGCGAACCGCATTCTCGCGCTGGGTGAGATCTGCACGTGTCATTCTGTTTCCTTCAACGTTTCGATGATCGCGTCAGTGGTCAAGGCCGGCGAACTCGCAGGACAGCGAGAGCACCGATGAGGGCGAAGGCGCCGCTGAGAGCGAAGAGCGCCCGGTACCCGCCCAGACTGGTCACCGCCACTGAGGCGACGAACGGTGCGATGACCTGCGGCAGGTTCAAGGCGATGTGGAAGACGCCCATGTCTCGACCGCTGTCTCCCGTCCTCGGCATCGTGATGGCGGCGAGCGCCAGGTCGACACCGAGATACGCACCGAAGGCCAGCCCGAGGACCGCGGAGTGCACGAGCATTCCGGTCCATGTCGGAACGAAAAGCGGAATGAAGACGGCGAAGGCGAGAAGCACCCCCGTGAACAGCACCCATCTCTTGTGCCGTCCGAACCTGTCGACGAGCGGACCGATGACGAGAGAGGTGACCACGAGCGTGCCGAGGTTGATGGTCGTCATGGTCGCCACCCCCGCAGCCGGAGTGATGTCAGCAGGCATGGCGATGTAGTCCTGCAAGATGTACAGGCCGTACACGCTCACCATGTTGTATCCGAGATAGAGCACAGCACGCGCGATGAGCACCCAGCGATAGTCCCGATCGCGCAGGCTGGAGAAGATCGATGAGAAGGACCGCAAGAGAGGGTCGCGTCGCTTGGCCTCGACCACCGCAGCGTCGGAGGCTGGTTCACGCACAAGGACGGCAGCCACGGTGGACGCGACGACGAAGACGGCGATGAGGATGACGTACGCCACGACCACGTCACTGATCAGATTCGCTCCGATCTGCACACCGATGATGCTGCCCACGGGGAGACCCAGCCCCTGCAGGGCACTCGCAAGCCCGCGGCGATTGAGGGGGACGCCGTCAGCGATGACGGCGAGGATCACGTTGAGGCCGATGTTCAACGTGCCCTGGACGAGGAACCATCCGATGAGCAGCAGCGGCACCGTCTGCGCCGTCCCCAGAAGGAGCATCGCGGCAGCTCCGGCGAGCCCTCCGAAGAAAATCCACGGGGTGCGGCGGCCCCACCGCGACCGGGTGCGGTCGGAGAGCAGTCCGACGATCGGGGGGACGCTCACCGAAGCAATAGCGCTGATACCCGTGATGAGCCCGAGGGTGGATACGGCATCGGCGCCGGCCGCGATCTGAACTTGGCTGGGGAGGAGCACCGAAAGGATGCCCGCGATGGCGGCGTAGCCGCCGATGTTCATCACGATGAGTGCGATGAGAAGCGGGACCGTGCGACGGGGCTTCGGCCCCGTCGCTGAGTCGGCAACCGCGGACGAGGGGTTCTCGGACATCTGGACGATCCTTCTTCAGTTCTCGCAAGAGGCAGCAGGATGAATGCCCGGCGCGCTCGTCGGACGTTTCGAGTTTCGCACTAGCTAGTTCGATTGTCAAACAAGATACTATGCTTATCGTACGCAAGCGAGAGGAGAGCCCTGTGGGTTCGAAAGCGTCCAGAGCGGAATCACCCGCATCTCCCGGCGCGATCTTCGCCCTGATCCGGGGCGGCGCGGCCACCACGCGTCGCGAAGTGGCACGTGCCACCGGGCTCGCGCCGTCGACCGCCTCGCTCCGCGTCGAAGAACTCATCGATGCCGGATGGGTGTCGGAACGGACCGACGGCAGCATGGCCGGACGACCGGCGCGACGACTTGCCGTCAATCGAGATCGAGGTATCGCATCCTCGATCTCTCTGGGCGCGAATCATATGTCGGTCGACATCGCGGATGCGACGGGTGCGAGCATCGCGACCCGATCTATTCCGTATTCTGCGGTCGACGGCCCCGCCTCAGCGCTGGATTTCGGATGCGCGCAACTCGCAGAGATCATCAGTGAGAGCGGCAGCACCGCGGCGTTGCTCGGAGTCACGCTCGGGCTGCCCACTCCCATCGACGCCACCACTGGCACAGCCACCGCATCCATCCAGGCGCCCGGATGGGATCGACTCGACATCCTCGGCGAGCTGCGTTCTCGCGTCGGAGGATACGCACTGGTCGAGAACGATGCGAATCTTCTGGCGGTCGCCGCCCTCGACACCGTCCCCGTCCCGAACCCGCACCTGATCGCCGTCAAGGCGGGCAGCAGAATCGGATCGGGTTTCGTCTCGGGTGGCGTGCTCCATCGAGGCGCATCGGGTGCCGGAGGCGAGTTCAGCCACACGCCCACAGGCGCGGCATCGGTCATCGCCTGCTCCTGCGGCAACTCGGGATGCTTGGAGTCCGTCGCGAGCGGGGCAGCGGTCGTGGCTCGCCTGCGTGCGCTGGGCGCCGATGTGACGACTGTCGACGAGATCGTCACACTCGCCGGGCATGGCGATGCGGTAATCATTGAGCTCGTGCGTACAGCAGGATCCCTGGTAGGTGAAGTCCTCGCTCAGGCGGTCAACTTCGTCAACCCGCACGCCGTGATACTGGGCGGCGCGATGTCATCGATCCCCGACTTCGTCGCGTCCGTGCGAGCGGTCCTGTTCCAGCACTGTCTTCCCGTCGTGTCGTCGGTGCTGTCCATCCGTGAGATCGAGGATGGTAGCACCGCAGAGGGCCGCGGCGGCATCCGCCTGCTTCTCGATGCGATCCTGAGCCCGGATGCGATCGATGCCGATCTCACCGCGAGCAGAACTGCGATCACGCACCCCTGAGCGACCGAAAGACGGAGTCGGGAAGGCGCTCGACGCGACCAGGCCGTGGCTCGGATGGCATCGAACGTCTCGCCGATCGACGTGATGCTTCTTCCTTCACCGAGGGCAGTAGTTGCCGCGCTAGCGCTGGACCATGAACCGTTGGTGTCGGCTTGCCCTCATATGTTACTCAAAGGTCGCAGCCGCTGGACGTTCGATTGTTGCGACAACATCGTTGTTCTGATCTACCAGTGTGATGTGGACGTAAGTGCATCCGATCGAGCGAATTCGCTTGCTGTACGCGATTCCATCAGTGCGACGTCTAGCGCGTGTGGAGTTTCGGACGCCTGCCTCGCCCGTCGTGACCTCGACTGCATGCCTGCCCAAAGCGTGCGACGCCATCTCGGGGTCGGATGTAATCGCGCTTGCCCGGCCCCCTCGCAGGGTGCCGGGCAAGCGTCTCCGATCGTCAGTTGTGTCGGAGTCGACCGTTTAGGCCAGCGAACGGATCCGTTCGAACTCCGCTTTGAACTCCGCCTCGAGGCGCGCCTTCGTTGCATCGTCAGCGAAGCTTCCCTTGACGCCGGCGAGTGAGTAGCGTTCGGCGTCCTCGACAGTCCACTTCATGTGAAGTGCTGCATCGATGAAGCAGTCATGGAGTTCGGGTCCGATCAGCGCAGGATCGTCCGAGTTGACAGAGATATTCCAGCCCGCCTCCTGCATCGCGATGTAGTCCCGGATACGACCGGGGACCTCCCATGCCGGGTAATCGACGAACCAGCAAGCGGAAACCGGAAGCTGGGACTTGGCGATGCGGTTCCGCAGCTCTTCATCTTCGAGCGCCGCGTAACCATGGTCGAGTCGATCAACCTTGAGGAGGTCCAGCGCCTCCAGCACCTCATCTGGGTTCCCGTGCTCGCCAGCATGTGCGGAGAGCTTCAGGCCGGCTTCGCGCGCAAGATCGTATGCCGCGATGAACTCCGAGGGACGCCCTGCCTTCTCGTCGGAGTCCAGTCCGATTCCGACAACCCACTCGTGCGGGTGGCTGACGATCTCCCGGACGAGTTCCAGTGCAGCCTCCCCGCCTCGCTCCCGATTGATCGCCGGAACGATACGTGAGACAACACCCACTTCCTCTTCAGCCGCCTGCGCGCCCGCTGTGATTCCTTTGAGCATCTCCGAGTAGCTGAGGTGCGGATGGTCCTGCGGGTCGAAGTAGTGTTCGCGGTAGCGCACACCTCCGCTCGCTGCGACCTTCAGGCTCTCGTACGTGATCTCCTCGAAGTCACGGGCGGTCTGCATCGAATCGGTGATGGCGTGAAGGACCTGCAAGCCCTCGTCGAAGTTCGCGAAGCGGTAACGCCCCCCGTCCCGGACCGCGGATTCCGGGATCGCGACGCCGTGGCTCTTTGCCAGCCGAGCTGCCATCTCAGTGGGCACACACCCTCCGAGGTGACAGTGAATCTCCGCCTTAGGCAGAGCGAGCAGATACTCCTTGCTCAGCCCTGTGGCGACTGGTGTTGCATCAAATGACGTACTCATGAGCCTCCTTGCAGACTTGTATCGATTCACATCGTAATCGAGTCCGGCGTCGTGTCAACCTCGGGGTCACGATCCGCCAGTCAGGCGGCCGTTAATTTGAAGATCTTCTGATCACGAGGCGCGGCGTAAACCTCGTGTGCTGGTGCTCATGCGTCGGGTTCTCAGATTCGTCCATCAGAAGTCGTGCCGCAGCACGTCCTAGCTCCCGCGTGGGACCCGCAATAGATGTAAGCGGCACCGCTGCGGAGCGGGCGTACTCAATGTCGTCGTAACCCACCACGGCGAGATCCTTCGGTATGGACAAGCCGGCCTCAATACAGCCCTGGATGAGCCCGATCGCCAACAGATCGTTGGCGCAGAACGCTGCCGTAGGACGAGACGACGCGGGCATGGCCGCAATCTGCTCGGCGATCTGTCGGCCGTCTTGCACTGTAAGACCCGCCGAGACGACATCGAAAGGGGCCCAACTGTTATCACCAGTACTCGATCCCGCTCCAAAGAATCCGGCGCGGCGCGCCCTTACCTGGCGCACGCCTTCTGGGCCGACGAAGGCGATTCGCGAGTGCCCCCGCTCAGCGAGATGCTCCCCCGCTAGTCTCCCGCCATAGTGATCGTCAACGGTTACAGAGCAGTGCAGGTCGGTAGGGGTCGCGTCGTCGAGGAGGACGACCGGCGTGCCACGCTGCGGCAGCAGATCAATGAGCCTATCTGCGTCAGCGACGGGAGTGATGACCACTCCGAGTACCCGCTGCTGTTCCAGCCGACCCAGATACGCCGCCTGGCGTTGCACCTCCTGGTGGCTGTTACATAGGAACAACGAAAGGTCTTCGCGCTCGACGACCTCCTGCACGCCAGCAGCGATCTCAGTGAAGAAGGGGTTCGCCACATCCGACGCCACGAAAGCGACGGTTCGGCTTTTCCCCGCACGTAGATGCCGCGCGGACTCGTTCCGTACAAAACCGAGCTCCGTCATTGCGGACTCGACCCGCTCTCGCGTTGAAGCCGCAACTCGTCCAGGGATGTTGAGAACGTTGGACACAGTCGAGACCGAGACGCCAGCGAGTTGCGCGACGTCCTTCACGCGGGGGGCCTTCATTGCGCTGTTCACGAGTACAGCCTATTTGCGAGATCGAGGCGAGCATACGACCGGCGCAACAGTCTCATCACTTCGGGGAACCTGGCCTGTCGCGGTTGCGCGAAGGGAGTTGTATCGATCTATCTTGTGAATCGATACAACTTGCCGTAATCTCGCCTCAAGGCAGTCGCCACCCTGAGCGCGACACCGCCCCTGACAGTCGTTTACAAAGGAGTAGCACTATGAGCCGTACTGGGATGGCCCGACACAGTCCCAACCCCTGGTGGGTTGCGACAGTCAGTGGCATGGCTTCGTACGTTGACGCAGCAGTAATCGTTGGCACGGGTATCGCTCTCGTGCTCTACCAGCAGTCGATCGGCATCACTCCCGACCAGATTGGAATTCTGTCCGGAGCGCTGACACTGAGCATCGCGCTCGGGGCACTGGTCGGGGGAAGGCTTGGTGACCGCTTCGGCCGTCGGAGCGTCTTCATGACCACTATGGCCATGATCATGCTGGGTGCTTCGCTACTGGTTCTGAGCGTAGAGTTCCCCCTCCTGCTTCTGGGGATCATTCTCGCGGGACTAGGGACCGGAGCCGACCTGCCTGTCTCCCTGGCCACGATCGCGGAGGCAGCCAGCGACAAGCACCGCGGAGCGCAGATCGGCCTTTCGGCTGTCCTCTGGACAGTTGGAGTGCTAGTTCCCGTCACGCTTTCGATCTTCATCGGCGGCTGGGGTCACGCGGGCGGTCAGATTCTCTTCGGCCAGGTTGGGGTAGTCGCTTTCGTGCTTCTCCTCCTCCGAATCAGCATTCCTGAGTCGCCGATGTGGGAGCAGGCGCGCGCAGAGCGCCTAGCGGGCAAGCACACAAACCGCGCGGAGAAGGCGGGCATTCGAGATCTGCTGAAGCGCCCGTACGGGGTTTTCTTCCTTGCGCTGCTCGTGTTCTACGCGCTGACCAACGTCGCGTCGAACACAAATGGGCAGTTCGGCACGTACCTTGCCGTGAACGTCGCGAACATCTCAGTGCAGCTGAACTCGATCATCGGCTTCTGCACCCTCCCGGTGTATATCATCCTTGGACTCGTCTTCATGCGAATCGTAGACACCCGTTACCGAATGACGTTCTTCGTTATCGGGGGGATCTCGTTGCTGCTGGGCTATGGCATCCCCGCGGCGTTCGGATTCAACGTCACCACGATCATCATCATGAATGTGCTGACGGCCATCGGCGGCGCCTTCGCCTTCGAAGGGATTCTGAAGATTTGGGCGCAAGAGTCTTTCCCGACCCTTCTTCGCTCGACAGCTCAGGGAGTGATCTTCGCCGTCGGTCGAGTGGCCGCCGCTGGCCTGGCGTTCTTCACCCCGGCGATCGCCGCAGTGAGCTTCCAGGGTCTCTACCTCGGCCTAACGATCATCGTTGCTGTTGGTCTCCTCGCAGCTTGGATCACCTTCCGGCGCGTACAGCGAACACAGTTCGCCGCGGAAGCACGGGAAGACGCCACCGCTGACTCCGAGGCGGCCACGGTGCCCCCCTCCGTTGAGACGCAGTCGTAGGTCTCCGATGGCTAGACCCCACGGCGAAACGATGCGGCGGAAGATAGGGGTCATGTACTTCCACGAGGAAGCTGAGTCTCCGATATACACCTCAGGCACCACGCCGCATCTGGTGGTTGGGAGCGAGCCCAGGCTCCCAGGGCCTCCCCCTTTGGCTGGAGCCGCCGCGGCGCATTTCGCGGCATGGCTGACCCTCCGCGGACCGTGGCGCGTCCATCTCTCGTCAAAGTAGCGGATTGGGCAGCCGCGGGGCTGAGAGTCCCGGGGCTGCCCTTCGCTCACGACCTCCAACGCAAGACTCCCCAAGTACCAATGGTTGAGCCGAAGGGATTGGCAATGCATTTGCACGACGACGCTGTGCCTCCGGGATTTATGTCGCCGCAGGAACTGCTGCGAGAGGAGAACACTCTGGTGATCCAGAGGTTCGATGAGAGGATCAGCTACGAGATGGGGTGCGAGGTTGCTGATCGAGCAATTGCCTTGGGACTTCCGCTGAGTATCTCAATCCGTGTGGAGGATCGCGAGACCTTCCGGGTGATGTTGCCCGGCTCGCCACCGATAGGCACTGTCGTGTTGGATGCGAAGTACAGGACTGCCGCCCGCGGTGGACACTCCAGCCTCTACGAGCGGAATTTGCGGATCGCGCGGCTGACAACTTTCGAGGAAGAGACCGGCCTTGCGTTCCCGGACCATGCGCCGTTCGGCGGCGCAGTGCCGGTGCGATCCAGCGCATCTGGAGAGATACGCGGCTGGGTGGTTATCACGGGATTGTCTCAAGAGGAGGATCACGCAATCGCCGTGGGTGCAATTCGAAACGTGATCGCGCGGACGAAGTCGGCGAGCCCCGCGTGATGAGCGATCAGATTGAGCACGCTGGGCCGTCGATTCGGGTAGCGATGGTGGGTTCCGGCGGACGAGCCGGCGCCCAGGTTGAGTCGATGCGACGAAGTGGGCGGGCAGTTCCCGTCGGCTTTTGGAATCGAACGCAGGCGGTTGCTGATGCCCGATCCCGCGAGGCCGGTCTAGACCGTGGGTTTGCCACAATCACCGAGATGATTCAAGCGACGGTACCGGACGTGGTGAGTGTGGTCACGCATCCGACGGCGCGTCTGGCGCTTCTCAGGGAGACCATCGCAGCTGGCGCTCGGGTGATCCTGCTTGAGAAGCCAATCGCTCTCACGCCCGCGGAGCTGCGGGAGATCGAGGCTATGACCTCTGATGTGTTCGTCGCTGTCAATACGCAATACCGATGGATGACCCATTGGGAGCGCTTTTGGCAAACACTGCGAGACGGGCGGATCGGTGAAATACGCAACATCCGGGCTAGCACCGGCGTTGACATCCTGGAACAGGGTCCTCACCTCCTGAGCCTGGCGCTCACTGCCGCGAGGGCGGCCGGCCTGCCGATGCCGACGTGGGTGCTCGCAGGTGGCTCCGGAGATAGCCACTACGGCGAGATTCGCGTCCCGTCAGATCTGACTGCCGTCATGGATCTTGGCCCCGCCCGGCTGCAGGTTCTCGCAGGAGGCGCCGCGCCCCTTTCTGCCGAGGAAGACTTGATTTACTTCCAACAGCAAGTCGAGATCATCGGCTCCAGAGGCCGCTTGTGGGCGTCGTTGACAAGAGGTTGGGAGATGTGGGCAGAGGATGAGGTCAGCTCGGGGATCACCCAGTGGCCTCGCGATGACCATCAAGCGCAAGCTGCTCTTTTCGCTGATCTCGCCGACGCTGTTCACACCCCATCGCTCCGGGCACAATTTCCTACCTCAATCACTCGAGCCGCGGAAGAGACATCCCTGCTCTTCGCATGCATCGAATCAGCTCGCTCGCAAAGGACCGTGCACCGCGACAGCTGGTCGATGTGATTACTTACAGCAGTGCCTGCGCGCCGCGGCGCGTCGGACGTCGCCTATGAGCGCGCTTGGGCCGACTCCCGAATCACCATTCCCACCGGAACGACAACATGCTGGGACTGCGAGCCCGGATTGCGAATCGCTGCCGAGATCAACTCGACGGCTGCGCGCGCAGTTTCTGGCAGGGGTGAGCGAACGGTCGTCAGAGGAGGACTCAAGTATCTCGCTGCAGGGATGTCGTCATAGCCAACGATCGACAGATCAGCCGGGATCCGGACTCGCATCGCCTTCGCTGCAACAGCTATACCAACGGCGATGATGTCACTAGCAGCGAACACCGCGGTCGGACGGGACTGCGAGGCGAGCATTTGGGTCAATGCGGTCGCACCGTACTCTTCCGTAAACGATCCGACTCCGTAGAACTGGCTGTCCGGATCTATGTCATGCGCACGCAACACGTCGATGTACGCGCGATAGCGTTCCTGAGCGGTCCGCGTCGCACTCGACCCCGAAACGAATCCGATCTCGCGATGGCCGAGACCAACCAAATAGGACACCGCTTGGAACGCTCCGGAGTAGTCGTCCTGAAAGACCGTTGACGAGTCCTCGGAGAGCTCCTGCGGTTCATCGACCACTACGACAGGAAGACCAGAGCGAACTCCCTCGTCGAGGGACTCATTCCGTGTTGTCATGCCTACGTAAAGCAACCCGTGCAGCCCGAGACTTTGGGCAAGCTCCACATGACTGCGCTCATTCCGAGAGAGGTAAGCGGCAGAGAATACCGCAACGGATATCGACTTCTGGGTCGCCGCAGCGATGATCTCTTCGGCGAGGACGGCGAAGTACGGGTTGGTGAGTTCAGGGACGATAAGCCCGACGGTCACCGCTGGTCTCGCTTCCGCGCGTCTGACTCGAGGGCGATGCACGTATCCGAGAGCTGCGACCGCCTGATCAATCCGTGATCTGGTCTCGCCGGTCAAGGTGAGCGACCCGTTCAGGTACCGGGAGACGGTCGATGGAGACACCGACGCGGCCTTGGCTACCTGTTGAATCGTCACCTGTCACCTTCTCGGAAGTAGAGCGCACCGGCGAAGCGCTCCTCAGAGCTTACAAGGCGTCACCGCTTACGCAATTTCAGTGTTGTTGCGTAACAGTAGAACAACTTGTGTTGTTTTTGTGCGAGCTTGCTGTCAGTATCGAGGCATGACAGACCTGAGTATCCAGAAGGCGCCCGCGCCCGTCTCCCAACGACCGACCATCCCCTCCGAAGAGCTCGCTCAGCGGCTCACCCGCGTGCAGACCCTCGCTGAGTCCCTCGAGCTCGACGGGATCATCGTGTACGGGGATGACCGAGCCACGATGGGCGCCGGCCACGTCCGGTGGCTGGTCGACTACTTCCCCCACTTCGAGCCCATCGCGATCCTCGTCGCACCGGGCAGAGATCCGGTCGCGATCACCGGGCCCGAATCAGGGTCTTACATCGAGGCGTCATCGCGCTTCCATGGCGAGATCGCAGTCACCGACGAGTTCGTTCACCCGGACGAGGAGTACGCCTACGCGACGGTTGTGTCGCTCGATTCAGTACTGAAGCGTGTTCTTTCGATCCGACCGGGCTCGCGGCCACAGCTGGGCCTGGTCGGAGCGGAGATGATCTCGCCTCTCATCAATGCCAGCCTGCGTCAGCTCGCTGACATCACCGTCGTCGACAAGCAGTACTCGGAGCTCCGTGCCCGCAAGACGCCCGCGGAACAAGCAGTCATCCGCTACGCATACGAAATCGCAGAGCAGGGTGTGCTGGCCGCCATGGCTGCCATCGCGTCAGGCGATGTCACTGAACGCGAGGTGGGTGCGGAAATCGACTACGTGCTGCGGCGCTGGGGAGCTGAAGGCACCGGCATCGACACGATCGTAGCCGCGGGCCGTGAGCACACTTACCCGATCCTCCATCGCACGAGCAATCGCCTCATTCGGTCAGGGGACAGCGTCATCCTCACCGTGGCGCCGCGATACGAGGGCTATCACGGAGCGATCGGTCGCACGGTGCTCGTGGGCGACGTCGACTCTCGCGTCCGAGAGGCACGGGACATCGCGATCGAGGCGCAGCGTGCAACCGCCGCTGTCCTGAGACCGGGCACTACAGCGGTAGAGGCGGATCGAACTGCGAGAAGCGTGTTGAACAACGCCGGATACGGCGATTACTTCCTGTACTCCGGTATTCATAGCATCGGCACGATGGAGTTCGAGGCGCCGATCCTGGCCAGCTTCGGCGACACCACGGTGGAGTCCGAGATGATCTTCTCGATCGACATTCCGATGTTCCATGCGCCGTTCGGTGGGCTGCGTATCGAAGATGGCTTCCGCGTGACCGACGGCGAAGCCGAGCCACTGCAGACGGTCGCGTCGGCGCTAGACGTCAACTGATGTGTCGGTTCCTGCTGGAGGCTGCTGATCAAGCCGCGGAGAGTCGACGCGGATGTTGAACATCGATCTGGTGTTCGAGATTCTCGGTTGGGCCGGATCCCTTCTCCTGGTCATCTCGATACTTCAGACGAGGATCGTGTGGTTGCGCGTTCTGAATCTCGCCGCGTGCGTGGTGTTGCTCGTATACAACTTCTGGTTGCCTTCGTGGCCGATGATTGCGATGAACGCGGCTCTGGTCGCTATCAACGTCGTGAATCTTGTGCGACTGCGCAGCGCGACGGTCCCGAACGTGCAGGGATCAGTACAGAAGTCCCACGATTCTCCCGCCGGGCGGAGATCTGGGACAGCCGAAAGCGGTGGAACTATCCGCCGATGAACAGACTCGCTCGGAGTTCAGTGCTCGGCCTCTTGAGGGCGAGCACTGAACTCCGAGCCACGCTCTAGTACGACGCTCGACGTGGAGTCCGAGCGCGCGACGCGGGGAAGATACTGCGCTTCAAGCGCGCTGAGGAGTGGGCGCGGGAACACGCACCTTTGTTGGCAGTCCCTAGATCGTCCACTCGATCACCACCGCTCCCCCACCGCGACTGCGTCTCCTACAAGGCTGCCGGGCGAGAGTGAGGATGCGGCACGGCGAAGCGGCTACTGCGACGGACGCACCCGCGCGGCTCGAAGCCACCGCCGATCACCTTCGCATGGACGACGGGCAGGGTTCGCTGGAGCCGGGGAGGTTACCGACCGGGGGCTCGATGCCGTTTCGCGGAGAACTAGCAGCGCATTGACGCGATCCCTCAGGACGGTGCAGTCGTGGATCACGCGGCGCTGCCGGAGCGGCCACTGCGGCGACCGAAATCGCCAGTCCGTGGAGGAGGAATCAGGCTGTGTACATCTTTTGACCACCGCGAACACCTCCCTGCACGCAATGCTGAATGAAGGTTAGCCACCCAGGATCGAGGCGTAGGCGGCTTCGAGCGACCCGGCCACCGCGGGCGACTCGCCGAGGTAGCCGTTCACCATCGCACCGTCCCTGAGGATCATGAGCTGGTTCGCCACCGAGCCGACGTCACCCGTGCCCGATTGTTCGGCGATACGAGCGAAGAAGTCGAGAACCCAGCCGCGGTGAACATCGACGGCGATGCGCACCGGGTCGTCGCGATCGGGATACTCCGCCGCTGCGTTGATGAAGGCGCAGCCGCGAAACCCGGGGCTGCAGCTCGCCGCCCCAATGCCTGCTGCGACGGTGCGGGCCGTAGCAAGTGGATCGCCGTCGTGGACTGTGCTCTCCAGCCAGGCTCGCTCAGCGGCCGACTGCTGCTCGAGATAGGCGACGACGAGGTCGCTCTTCGCACGGAAGTGCCGGTAAAAAGTCACCTTCGTGATGCCGACCTGCTCGATGATGCGGTCAGCGCTCGTCGCGCGAATGCCCTGCTCGTAAAAGAGCTCATTCGCGGCGCCGAGGATCCGCTGTCGTGTGCCCGCGCCGCGATTCCTCGCCTCGGGGAGGTCGGTTTCTTCGTGCACTTTTGACTCCGGTCTGGATCGGGCTGGTTGCGCCAGCGCTGAAAGCAGTCTATGGTTTCCTACGTAGACGTACTAGTAACTCTACCAATCGACTTCCGACAAGAAAAGAGCTGAAATGTCCGACCTCCGTCCTTCGACCACCTTGGGCAGCGCGCTGCGCCGCCTCTACTTTGTCCGCTTCGGTTTCACCGTTGTCTGGGCCGCACTGTTGTTCCTGGCCGGCGGCGCCTTGGGACCGTTCCTCACGATCCTGCTTATCCTGTATCCCCTCTTCGACGCTGGGTCGGTCTTCTGGCAGATCCGCGCTGAAGGCGAGAACCGCCGGGCGAAGGTGTCGGAGTGGATCAACGTCGTCGTTAGCGTGCTGGTCGCGATCACCCTCGGCTGGGCGTCGACGGTGTCCGCCGCGACCGCACTGACCGTGTGGGGCGTCTGGGCGATCGGCGCCGGACTCCCCCAGCTCATCACCGCCATCCGCAATCGCCGCTCCGGCGGCCAGGTGCCGCAGATGCTCTCCGGCGGGATCTCGCTGTTCGCCGGCGCCGCATTCGCCGCCCAAGGTTTGCAGGGCAGCGGGATGATCACCGGAGTCGCGGGCTACGCCCTGCTCGGCGCGGTGTTCTTCCTGATCTCCGCCATCCGCCTGTCCGTCGTGCTCAAGAAGCAGGTGGCCGCATGACCGCCCCCGCAGCATACGACTACGACCTGATCGTCATTGGCGGAGGGCCTGTCGGTGAGAACGTGGCCGACTATGCCACGAAGCGCGGCGTTCGCGTCGCCATCGTCGAATCCGAACTTGTCGGCGGCGAATGCTCGTACTGGGCGTGCATGCCCTCGAAGGCGCTCCTCCGCAGCGGGCATGCGATCCGCGCCGCCCGGCGCCTCGCCGGAGCGCGGGAGGCGGTCGCCGATCACCTGGATGCCGCGGCCGTGCTCGCACGACGCACGACGTTCACCGATGACTGGAAGGACGACGGTCAGGTCTCCTGGCTCGAATCCGCCGACATCGATCTCATCCGTGGCCGTGGCCGCATCACCGGCGCCGGAGAGGTGACCGTCGGCGATCGTGCCTACTCCGCGAAGGCCGTCGCGGTCGCAACCGGTTCCGTTCCGGTGCTTCCGCCGATCCCCGGTCTCGCTGACGCGGCGCCGTGGGGCACGAGGGAAGCCACCTCCGCCGACCGCGTCCCGCCTCGGCTTGCGATCATCGGGGGCGGCGTCGCCGGCACGGAGCTCGCCTTCGCGTTCTCGTCTCTCGGCTCGCAGGTCACGCTGCTCTCTCGCACTCGTCTGCTCGAGCGCGAAGAGCCGTTCGTCGGCGAGCACGTCGCCGCCGCCCTGATCGCGGAGGGCGTGACGGTCGACACCGCGGCCAACCCCACCAGGATCGACCGCGACGCAGACGGCATCGTCACCATCACCCTCGACGACGGCACTACGGTCAGCGCCGACGAGTTCCTCGTGTCGACCGGGCGCCGCCCCGCCACCGACGACCTGGGCCTCGAGGATCTGGGTCTGGAGGTCGGACGCGGCATCGCCGTCGACGACACCATGCTCGTCACCGGGACCGACTGGCTGTACGCGGTCGGCGACGTCAACGGACGCGCACTGCTCACCCATCAGGGCAAGTATCAGGCGCGAGCGGCCGGAGAGGCCATCGCGGCACGACTCGACGGATCACCCGTCTCCGACGAGCTGTGGGGACAGCACGTCGCCACAGCGGATCACTCGGCAGTGCCGCGCGTCGTCTTCACCGACCCCGAGGTGGCCGCGGTCGGCCTCACCGAGGAGGGCGCGAAGCAGAAGCGACTCCGCTACCGCGCGGTCGAGTACAACCTCGGCTGGGTGGGGGGCGCGAAGCTGCATGCCGACGGCTACACCGGACACGCAAAGCTCATCGTCGATGAGGACCGGCGAGTGATCGTCGGCGCCACATTCGTCGGGCAGGACGTCGCCGAACTCGTACACGCCGCGACCATCGCCATCGTGGGCGAAGTCCCCATCGAGCGGCTCTGGCACGCAGTGCCCGCCTACCCCACCATCAGCGAGGTATGGCTCCGCCTCCTCGAGACGTACGGCCGACCGGCCGCATAGCGACTGATTCACCATCCACGAAAGGACCCTGTCACCATGCCCACGAAGATCACCCTCGTCATCGAGAACCCCGCCGACCCGCCCCGCTTCGAGGACGCCTACGCGGAGATCACGGACCTCGCCGCACAGCTCCCGGCCCTGCAGCGCCTCGAATCGGCGAAGGTCTGGCCGAAGGAGGACGGGACCCCGACCCCCGCGCACCGGACGCTCGACCTGTACTTCGAGACCTATGACGCGGCCTCGGCCGCTGTCGCCACGCCTGTTGCGGGAGAGTTTTTCCAGCGACTGATCGGCACCGGCGTGCCGTTCGTCGGCCTGTTCTCTGACATCGAGCAGGCCTGACCACATCCGGGCGACGTCGATCTGGGGACGACACCGCCCGGGTACCATGCCCCTCCTTTTCGCACCTGGGATAAGCGAGAAGGAGGGGCTCTTTCGTTCGGCACGGAGGCGATGAGCTCCGCGCGGGAACACTTCTCCGGGAGAAGGGTTCAACCGAGCTGGGCGCCGTCCGGCAGGTCGGTCGAGCGCGACAGGGCAGATCGAAAATCTGCCCAACTGCCGTCAGACTGATCCCTCAGAGGGCGCTCCTAGCATTGACCCTTCGTCATCGCGCGGGTGCACCAGGGGATGACGCGAGATTTCAACCCAGGCTCGATCAGGGTCAGCCGGGAGTGGCCGCAAGTGCACCGAGTGTGGCGAGTCTCTCAACGGACTCCGCGTCCTCCCCTGGGTAGTACATCACAAGGATCACATCCCCGATCGGCATCTTCTCTCGATGCAGCTTCAATCTACCGACCAGCGGATGCCGCAGCACCACAGTTCCGCCCTCGAGCACCCTGACATCATGCCGAGCCCATAATTATCTGAATCGCGCACTGGCCAGCGAAAGTTGGCCGATGCGCTCGACGGCCCGAGGTTCGTTCACCGCGCGTCCAAGCGAGTGACGAGCAGCCGCCGCGAACGAGGCGACCGAGCCTTCCCAATCCGTGTGAAACTCCCGCTCCTCCGGGTCGAGAAAAAGCGACCACAAGCGGTTCTCGCCCGAACCAAGTCGCGGCGAGAGCGCTGTTGCAAGCGAGTTTGACGCGAGGACATCAAAGTATCTGTTCTCCACGAATGCTGGGATGTGAACAGCACTCAGGAGATGCTGTATCCGATCCGGCACACGATCAACGTGGTGAAAACGCTTTTGCCGCAATCGTGGAGTCGTTAGTCCAAGAAGATGAGTCAGTTCGATCTCGTCCAGTTGCAGTACTCGCCCCAACGCATTGAGCACTTGCTCGGACGGGTTCACGTCGCGGCCGCGCTCTAGCCTCAGGTAGTAGTCCGCGCTGATGCCGGCCAGAAGCGCCACCTCTTCGCGTCTCAGCCCAGGCACTCGGCGGCGCCCATGCGCCGACAGGCCCACATCCTCGGGAAGAACCAATCCGCGACGCGCGCGAAGATACTCGCCGAGCTCATTCGATTGGCGCGCGTCCTTCACCTTGTCGAACATACTCGTCCGGACCGACTGCAGGGAGGTCCTGTCACTCCCCTGGATCCGCAGGCATATACCTCTGCCCCGCGCGGCGGGCGATCATCGATCCATTGAGCATCGAAAGGACGCAGCAATGGACATCCACAATCGCACCGCTCTCATCGTTGGCGGGACGTCCGGAATCGGACTGGGCCTCGCTCGACGCCTTGCGAACGCGGGCAGCACAGTCATAGTCACGGGACGCCACCCGTCTACAGAAACCCCCTTCGAAACGGAGATCATCGATGTCACCGATATCGAAGCCATTCACAACGCGCGTGATCGCATCGTTCGGGCCCACCCCACACTCGACCTGTTAGTCACGATGGCGGGAGTCATGCTTCTGGAGGACCTCCGTGATCCGACACACATCACGGCGACAGAGGAAACAATCGCGGTCAACCTCTTGGGGACAATCCGAACGATCAGTGCGTTCACGCCGCATCTCGCCAGTCGTGGTGCCGCGGACATCGTCACCGTGACGTCAGGAATTGCGTACCTTCCCTTCCCGCTGATGCCTTCGTACGGGGCGTCCAAGGCCGGAGTGCACGCTTTCACGGAGGCCCTTCACCCCCAGCTCGCGGGCACCGGAGTAAGTGTCACCGAGCTTGTTCCGCCCGCCGTCGCCACGTCCGGACAAGAGAAGCTGAACCCCGCAGCTCTACCGCTCGACGATTACCTCGACGACGTGATCAGCTTGATCACGATGAACCCCACGCCCGAGCAGATCATCGTCCGCGCCGCCGAGCGACTGAGGTGGGCCGAACGCGACGGCACTTACGCCGATCTCTTGGCCGCGCGCTCGCTCTCACTCAGCAGCTTGCCCGGTCGCTGAGAAGGTGTCTGGCTCTTTCCACGGCAGCCACCGATCAGTGGGAGGCATAGCGTCATCCACAAACTTGATTCTGTACCTACAGGTAGGTACAGTTTGATCGTGGACACTCGGGAGAAGCTAATCGGAGCCGCGCGCAGTCTGATGTGGGAACGCGGATATGGGGCGACAACGCCTCGTGAGATCTTGGAAGCCGCCGGGGCCGGTAAAGGAAGCATGTATCACCACTTTCGAGGGAAGGAGGCGATGGCGCAGGCCGCAATCGAGCGAAACACAGAGGAGATGCAAACCCAGATCGCGAGCGATCTAGACTCTGGCGAGAGCGCGCTGGCAAAGATGCGGGCGTACTTGACACGAGAGCGCGACGTTCTCAAAGGATGTCAATTTGGCCGCCTCGTGCAGGAGCCTGGAGTCGTGGACTCCTCCTTGCTCCGCGGCGGGGTTCAGGACATGTTCGCGTGGGTGCGCGGGCGACTCGCCGACGTCCTCTCCGCCGGAATCGAAGCCGGAGAGTTTAGTTCGAGTCTTGATTCCGCGAAGACAGCGGCGACTGTGGCCGCAACCTTGCAGGGAGCGTATGTGCTCGCTCGCGCCGCGCAAGACCCGTCGGTATTCGATGATGCGGTCGAGGGTGTGCTGGCACTGCTCGAGGCGGCACGAGCGTGAGTTCAACCACCATTGCCCCCAGCCGAACGGCGTGGTCGATGCGGGCGTGGGCGATCTACCTCGGATGGATCGTCATCACTCTCGACGGAAGTGCGTTGAATCTCGCGCTCCCGGCAATCGTCCGGGACCTGCGCACTTCGGCAGACGGAATCTCGTGGGTCGTGGATGCCTACACACTTCCCTTAGCCTCATTGCTTCTGCTCGGCGGAAGCCTCGGCGACCGCCTAGGCGCCGAGAGGCTGTTCCGCATCGGCGCGATCGGATTCGCGGCGTCGTCGATCGCATGCGCATTGAGCGAAACATTCGGGTTGCTGATCGGATTCCGCGTGGCGCAGGGTGTGTTCGCTGCGCTGCTTCTTCCCATGGTTCTCGCGCTGGCTGGAAAGGGCTTCGAAGATCCGAAGCAACGCTCGAGAGTCGTCAATTTGATGACCCTGTTCGGCGGGGCCGGGATGGCAGTCGGCCCTCTTCTCGGTGGTCTCCTCGCTGACACCACCGGGTGGCGTGCGGTGTTCTGGCTCACTGCTCCGATAGCGATCACGGCGGCAATCTTCGTCGGAGCCGGCGGCCCCGGCCGCATTCGGTCGTATCGCGCTCGGTTCGACCTGGCGGGACAGCTGACTGGCACGGCGGGCCTTCTAGCAGTCGTCGCCGGGCTTATCGAAGCCGGACGAAGCACCGACGTGGCGCTAATCACGACCCTCCTAGTCATTGGAGCCGCGATGCTCACCTCCTTCGTTCTGATAGAGCGGCGTTCGAGAGCTCCGATGATGCCACTTGGCGTATTTCGCAACAAAGAATTCACGGGTTCGGCCATCGGGGGTTTCGCATTCCAGTTTGGCGCTTACGGTCTTCAGTTCTTCCTTGCCCTATATATTCAAGCCGCGTGGGGAGTTTCAGCCTTGACCGGCGGCCTCTTGCTCATCTCGTTCGCGATTGGAACTATTCTGGCCAGCGCGTTGATCAACCCCTACCTCCTCCCTCGCGGTGGTCGCCTGATGATCGTTGCTGGTTCGGCCGCTGCCGCGTGCGGGACACTCCTTCTGCTCGCTGCGACGACGCCCGAGCGTTGGTGGATCCTTGTGACCGCAGAGTTCGTGATCGGCGCGGGGACTGCGATTTATTCAACGGCGCTGAACAAGACGGCGAGCACATCCCTCGGCGGGGAGTCAGCCGGCCTCGCGTCCGGCATATACAACACCTCTCGTCAAGTGGGACAGGCGGTTGGAATCGCGGTACTTGGTGCCCTCGCCACCATCGAAGACACCCGGTTCGGATTCATCGCCGCCGTCTTACTGATCCTGTGCTGCACCGCTGCTATCGCGGCCACGCGGGTGCGAAACTAGCTCGCCCGCTACCTAGCAACGACATCTCGCCCCCCGGCGGAGCCCGATGCCGGCCACGACCACGCAAAGCGACGAAGTTGCGCCGAGCACTACGGCGACTGAGCTTGCGTCGTGCACCCCTATCAGCCCCGGCAACGGCGACACAAGCGCGGCACTCGCAAAGGTGATGAACCCGTACGCAGACGACGCCGTCCCTGCTTGCTTCGAATGGTCCGATAGAGCGAGAGTCGAGGCACACGGAAAGCAGACCCCACAGCTAGAGACGAACATCCAGAGGGTGACCGCGACGCCTCCCGGTCCAGCACTCGGGATAGCAAGGAGCAGCAAAGCACTTATGCATGCGGCCACGGAACCGCCGAGCAACACAATCCCAGGCGAGAGCCGTTTCGCCAGGGCGCCACCGAGCTGCACACCACCGAGCAACCCGATCGACCCGAAGAGAAACACGAGAGCAAAGCTTGTAGGCGGCAGGCCGAGGACGTTTCGCAGAAGCAATGGGGACGCAGCAACGTACGCGTACACGCCGGCGTAGGTCGCAGCTCCCGCGAGCACCGCCCAGCGGAACTGAGCATCGCCGAGCACGACTCGGAGTCGACGGTGCGGCCTCGCGGCGGCTTGCGTCACAGTCTCCGGCACGAAGCGGAAGATCAGGATGTGGAGCAAGCCACCAAGCGCGGCGAGCACAGCGAACAACCCACGCCACCCCACGAGCGGCAGGAGCAACGCGCCGCCCACGGGCGCCAGAAGTGGCGCGCCGGTGATAACAAGATTAACGCGGACTAGGAGCGTCAGGAATTGCTCGCGTGTCGCGATGTCCCTGATCACGGCTACGACAAGTACCGCACCGCCGGACGCGCCAACACCCTGCAGCACCCGTCCCGCCAGCAGCGCCTCCAGATCCGGCGCACATACACAGAGGATCGATCCGCCGCAGTGCATCGCCGATGCAATGATCAGAGGGCGTCGTCGACCAACCCGGTCACTCCAGGTACCGACGATAGCTTGCCCCAAGGCCAGACCGCCTGTCATCGACGCCAGCGTGACCTGCACAGCGACGTCGTCGAGACCTAAGTCGCGCTGCAGGTCCGGGAACGCTGGCACATACAGATCGATCGAAAGCGGGCCGAGTGCGCTGACAAACCCGAGGAGAAGGATAAGGCGCGCTGACATCGGCACAGGCATAGCTGCGTTGCCTTCGCGACACCATCGTCTTGCATTCACAGGTGTCAGGCTATGCGTGATGCCTTACACTGGTCAACAGCAAACACTGGTGTCGGGAGGAACCCATGGCCGCAGCAACCTCCGCGCTCGTCTTGCGCGACTTTGTGAACAGCTTCGAGCCACAGACCGCCGAGGAGCGGTGGGGAGAGCCCGATGCGCTGCACGGCTGGCTCGTCGGCCATGGTCTTGTCACATCAGAGCAGCGCCTCACCGATGTGGAACTAGAACACGTGCGACAGATCCGCGAGGGGTTGCGGCAGACACTCCGCCAACACGCCGGGCACGATGGTGAAGGTCCTGCGATCCGCCGGATGAATGAGCTCATCGCATTGCACGCGCCTCGAATCCGCATCGAGGCAAGCGGAATCAGCTTGCACGTGGACGCATCGCGCGCGATCGACCACGTCGTGGCTGGTGTTGCGGCAGCGGTGCAGGCCTGTGAGGCGGACGGATCCTGGATGAGGCTGAAAGCCTGCGACCGCGAAACATGCCAGTGGGCCTACCTCGACGAGTCGCGCAACCGCTCTCGGCGATGGTGCTCGATGAACGGATGCGGAAACGTGCTTAAGATGCGTCGTCGTTCGGAACGCGCTCACGTCTAACAAGGCGAGTTGCTAGCGAAGCAGACGTTCATCTGCCGCAGTTTGGCGCGCTGCGCCCCCTCAGGTTCACTGCGGCGGTGATGGCATCGGGCGAGGTGCGACTCATCGTCGACTCGGAGCGACCGACGCGAGGCTGGCCGTGGCGAGAAGCACGCGCCGACGAGCCGCGCGGGCGTCGTCGTTGAAGCGGTCTATGGCCCAGGAGAGGGCAGTCACCAGCTCGAAGATCTCTTGCGCCGTGACATCGAACCACGGCTCCTCTACGGGCTGCGCGCGCTCGAGTAGCACTCGCGTCTGGTCGACGAGGGCAACGGTCGACGGCGCCACAGGGGAATTTCGATCCATGTGCGCGTTCGCAACGCAATAAGGAAGGTCGTGCCAAGTGCGCAACTGCCAAGCCAGATAGATCATCCACTCCGCTAGCGCTTCGACCGGGTTGTCCGCGCAGGCTAGTGTCTCGCCGTATCTCTTCGCTTCGCCGATACCAGCCTCCATCGCAGCGAAGAGAAGGTCGTCTCTCGTGGGGAAGTGTCGATAGAGGGTCGCATTGCCCACCCCGGCTCGCATCGCGATGGTGTCCAGCGGTACCAGCACACCCTCCTCGACGAACACTTCTTCCGCGACGCTCAGGATCGCTTCGCGATTGCGCTGAGCATCAGCCCGCAGCCGCCGGTTGCCGTCGGTGGAATCCCGTGTTCGCTCGATCACTGATCTCATCTTTCGACCTAAGTGGGGGAAGTCCCCATATAATCGTTAACGGGGATACTCCCCACTAAGATCGGAGCCTACATGAACGCCGTGTCAGTACTAGTGCGAAAAGCGGCGGCCCTCGTCGTGCGCAATGCAGGTGGGGCCAAGTGAAGGCGCTGGCGGCCAAGGCGTACGGAGCTCCTGGCAGTCTCTCAATCCTCGACATCCCGACCCCGGAAGCAGGCCCTGGTCAGATTCAAGTGCAGATAGCTGCTGCAAGCATCAACCCAACTGATCTCGCCGTGGTGACGGGTGTTTACGCGTCGCTCCTGAACGTGCCATTCCCGTACGTTCCGGGAAACGAATTCGCGGGAACCGTGACGGATGTCGGCAGCGGGGTCCGGGACTACCAGGTCGGCGACTCCGTGTTTGGCTCGGCGATGCCGCATGCGCTCTCGGCTATGGCATCTCCAGACCGTCCGTCGCTCGGCACCGGCGCCTTGGCGGAGTTCGCTGTGTTCGAGGCGGACACGCCGCTCATCACACGTCGACCATCAAACGTATCGGTACTACAGGCCGCGAGTCTTCCGATCGCGGGCGCCACAGCCTATTCGGTGGCTGTCACGGCAGCGGCGCAGCCCGGGGCGACCGTTCTCGTCATCGGGGCGACGGGTGGAGTGGGCACGGCCGCTCTTCCCCTCCTGTCGCGAGCTGGCGCGAAGGTGTTTGCAACGTCCCGTCAAGACGGTGCGGGCGAAGCCCTGCGCGCTCTCGGTGCCCACGAGATCATTCGGCCCGATGCATCCGAGTATCCGAACGACCTCGACGTCATCATCAATCTCGCTCTGCCTGCCGAACCCCTCCGCCGGGTTGCACGCAAGCTGCGCCCCGGCGGACACATCGTCGACATCATCTGGCCCGGTACAAGTGCGGTGGAGTTGGGTCGGGCCGACGTGCGCTATACCTACGTCCGCGACGTGGACACGCTTCCGGGAGGAATGAGCGACGTCGCCCGCCACGCTGCAGCTGGGACTCTGACGACTACCGTCGGTGCTCGATATCCGCTCAGCGAGGCAGTTTCGGCTATGAAGCACTTCGCTCGGCGAGGTACCTTCGGCAAGGTCGTCGTCACGATGGCAGGCGAGGACTCGCTGTGATGGTTCCCATGTCGGTGCTCGATTATGTACCAGTCACTGAACACGGGACCGTCAATGAGGCAATACGCGGCGCAGTGATGTCCGCGCGCGCGGCCGAGGAGGCCGGATACTCGCGAATCTGGTACACCGAGCATCATGGACAGGCTCGCGTGGCCGCGTCCTCGCCGTCGGTGCTGATCGCCGAGGTGGCGAGCCGAACCAACCGGATCCGAGTCGGGGCGGGAGGGGTGATGCTGCCGAACCATCCTCCTTTCATCGTCGCCGAACAGTTCGGAACTCTGGAAGCTTTCCACCCCGGGCGCATCGACCTGGGCGTCGGTCGCGCGCCGGGCGGAGACGCGCGGACGTTACGTTTCTTGCGTCGAAACTCAACCGCTCCGGATCGCTTCCGCGAGGACGTCAGCGAGTTGCGCGACCTACTTGCGGGGGATCCGATGGTCGGAGACTTCCGAGCAACGCCGGGGTTCGGAGCTCGCACCCCCATCCACATCCTCGGCTCCTCCGTTCGTGGCGCGCAACTAGCCGCCGACTTCGGAATGCCTTTAGTTTTCGCTGCGCACTTCTCGCCCGACTCGCTCGAGCAGGCGACCAACCTCTATCACTCGCGCTTTCAGTCCTCCGCGCAACAGGCAGTACCCCGCGTCATAGTCACCGCTAACGTGCTAGCTGCGGCGGACGCCGAAGCGGCCGCAACACAATATCGACAGATGCTGAGGACAGAAGCCCGCAAATTGCTTGACCGTCCGAACATGCACTGGGGAGATGATGACGTCGATGTCTATCTGGACAGCGCCGATGGCAAGAAGGCCGCGGCCATCTTTCGCTTCGCTGCGGTCGGCACCGGGCCGGAGGTGATCGGGCAGCTTGAGGAAATTGCTCGGGCGAGTCGGGCGGACGAGCTGATGCTCGTTCACCAGGGGCCCACCCTAGAGGACCGCATCAACTCCCTTCGACTTGCGATCCGACCCGGCTCCGTCTGATCGCCACTCGTCCTGCACAACACCGGAGAGGAAACGCCCGGCATCCGAGCTCAGCACAGTTTGGCCAGACCTCAGTAACCAGTTCGTCGAGGGCACGCGCCTCGGTGGGCGCTCGTCGACGGAGTGTCCCGCGCCCCGTCCGCGAGGGCTCCCATCGCCGAGCAACTCAGCGCTTGTTCCCGCGTCATCGCTCCCGTTGACTCGGGCATCGAGGGGCCGCGGCGCAACAGCTTTACGGTCCAGAACCAAGGGCATATTCGCCGACCTGATCGCCGCATTCGGGTATTCGCGAGCATGCGTGGTCCCATCTCAGCAGACCTCACCCGGCGGACCTGATCGCCGCCCTCGCGCCTGAGTCGAGCGACGTGCACTCGTGGTCGCCAGGGCATGGAAATCTTGGAGCAGTTGAGCCTCGGAATCGTGCGACACCGCGTCGGGATGATGCGCACACTCGTGAGGCCCTGACCAGCATTCAGCGGACGAGCACCCCCGACGGCCCAAAGGCGTGGGCGGCGAAGCGGGACCCGATGAGTTCGTGTGTAGCCGAGTCAGGATGCAGGTTGTCGGGCAACGGGTAGGTCTCGGCGTCGTCTGCGCTGTAGAGAGTGGTGCCGTCCAGGTAGTGAAGATTCGAGTCGTCCGCACGGCGTTCGACCAAAGCCCGCAGTTCACGACGAATGACGTCGAGCGTGAGCCGACCTTGGGCCACGTCACCGGGTACGCCGGTGGCGAGGAACTTTGCTTGCCCCACGGCGAGGCCCTCTGGATCGATGGCACCGGGCCCGGAGGCGTGCTCGTGGATCCCACAGAAGATCGGCGACACCAGCAGCAGAGGGGTGTTCGGATGGCCCTCGCGTATGGTGTCGATGAATCCCTGCACTGCCGGCACAAAGGCGCGCACGCGCATGGCGTCGAGGTTCACCACATTGATGCCGAGCTTCACACTAATAACGTCGGCGGGCGTATCGCGAATAACCCGGGCCATGAACGGATCGACCAGAGCGCTCCCTCCGAAGCCGAGGTTTCGCAGGGACACTCCGGCGCGGCGAGCCGCCACCACGGGCCAAATCTCACTCGGACCAACGGCGTTTGAGCCCTGGCTGATCGAGCTGCCATGGTGCAGCCAACGGGTGGGAGTGCGGAACGGGTCTGCCGCAGTGCCGCGAGGTGACAGCGCCCTGATCGGGGCGTCGGTGCGCAGGGCGATGAGTTCTAGACTTTCATTATGCGGTAACCAGATCTCTACCAACCTCTCGATCTCGCCCCTGGCTGGTGTCGGTTTCGGCAGTTCGATCACCGTTGTATGGAATTCCCCGGTATGCGACGACGCGGTTCCTGTCTGCAAGTCGATCTCGGTGAGGTCGCCTCCAGTGAGCGTGTCGCGCAGTAGGAGTTCCCCATCCACGACGACGTCGAGGCGACCACGCGGGCGGTGGACGCCACGGAAGACCGTGCGGCTCGAGTGCGTCTGTAGCTCGACACGGTTCGCCCGGGTCGAGAAGCTCAGTCGTGCACCAGAGGGCTGACTCTCTGCTGAGAGCAGCTGCGGGTCGGCGTAACAGCTGCGCACCCAAGCGGGGAGGCGGTGCAGCCGCACTCCGCGTCCGGTGGTTTCGAGTTCGGCGACTCCGCCCACGAGTTCGGGCGTGATTGGAATTGTGATCATGAAGTCTCCTTCGATGCCTCGGGCCACGACCGCAATGACCGGTCAAGAGCGTCGATCGACCGTGTCCAAGACTCGACAATCGATACCTCGCTATGCCCGAAGGACCCCCACCGCTCCAGGGCGAGGTACCCGTTGATGGCAGCCCCCACAAACCGAGTAGCGTGCACCAGTTCGGCCTCGTCGAGCGCGTACGCCCGCAATACGGCCGACGTGAACGAGACCAGTCTGCCCGCCGCGTCCGAGCTCACGGTACTGGCAGCGGCCGGTCGCTGCAGTGCGGCCCAGCGACCCGGATGTTCGAGCGCGTAGCCGCGGTGCGCGTCGGCGAAGCCGCCGAGAGCGTCGCGGCCGGAACGACCCGAAGTTTCCGTTGCAATGCGGTCGGCGAGTTCTGCGAGGGCCACTTGGTGAACCCCGTTTAGTACGGCAGCCCGATCGCGCACATGGGAGTAGAGACTGGCCGGCTGAACTCCAACTCGTCGCGCTAGCGCGGAGACGGAGATCGATTCGAACCCCTCACTGTCGGCTAGGTCAGCCGCTGCAGAGATAACGAAATCGTGGGTGATTCCCTTTCGATCCATGGCCCAATCCTACATGCATTAGGCTTCTGCCTGCACATCGAGCCGCCGCGATCACCCAGCGCACACGCGGAGCGCCTGAATGAAATCTGCCCCTAAGGCTCTCGAGGTGGTAAGTGAGATCGCCATCCTGGACGATGTGAACGTCGCGTTCGCCCCGATCGCCCCCCAGTTGTCGCTGTCCCACTGTTGAATCCCCGGAATGGCCAAGAGTGCATGCAAGCTTCTCAGAAGAACCAAGAGGGGCATTCTGAGTTCGCGCCACGACATGGCTGTGCCGGGGCTTAACCACAGCTTCGGCGGGCGGCGTCAGTGGGTGTCACCCACGACACGCCAAGCCGAGACGCGGTTCCCGCGAGAGGAGTCCCGATTCCGCCGGCCTTAGCTGCGTCCGCAACCGAACGTACGCTCCGCCCTTGCAGCGAAATCCGCAAGTTCTGAGCGAACAGTCGCGCCGTCTACGCCGCATGATCCGACGACCGTGACTCCGGCCAACCTGGGGTCAGGTCAGCCGGAGTCGGACGCGATACTCTGCTCATCTCAGAGCTTCTGGGAGCGCATCGTCAGAGATCCGCGAAATTCCGTGGGCCATCTTGCTTGATTGGGTCATCTTCTTCTGACCGGGTCAAGTTAGATAGTGGCTAGGGTCACGTTATTTGACGACGTACAGTGACTCAGAAGTCCCAGTCGTCGTCTTCCGTGGCCTCGGCCTTGCCGATGACGTAGGAAGAGCCCGACCCCGAGAAGAAGTCGTGGTTCTCGTCGGCGTTCGGCGAGAGCGCCGACAGGATCGCCGGGTTCACGTTCGTGACGGTCGAGGGGAACATCGCCTCATAGCCGAGGTTCATCAGCGCCTTGTTGGCGTTGTAGTGCAGGAACTTCTTGACGTCTTCGGTCAGGCCGACTCCGTCGTAGAGATCCTGCGTGTACTGCACCTCGTTGTCGTAGAGCTCGAACAGCAGGTTGAAGGTGTAGTCCTTCAGCTCCTGGCGACGCTCTTCGGTCTCTTTCTCGAGACCCTTCTGGAACTTGTACCCGATGTAGTACCCGTGCACGGCCTCGTCACGGATGATGAGGCGGATCAGGTCGGCCGTGTTCGTCAGCTTCGCCTTCGACGACCAGTAGATCGGCAGGTAGAAGCCCGAGTAGAACAGGAACGACTCGAGCAGCGTCGAGGCGATCTTGCGCTTGAGCGGGTCGTCGCCCTGGTAGTAATCCATGATGATCTGAGCCTTCTTCTGAAGGTTCGGATTCTCGGTCGACCAGCGGAACGCCTCGTCGATCTCCTTCGTCGACGCGAGCGTCGAGAAGATCGAGGAGTAGCTCTTCGCGTGCACCGACTCCATGAACGCGATGTTGGTGTACACGGCCTCTTCGTGAGGGGTGATCGCATCCGGGATCAGCGAGACGGCGCCGACGGTTCCCTGGATCGTGTCGAGAAGGGTCAGGCCTGTGAAGACGCGCATCGTGAGCAGCTGCTCGTCGGGCGTCAGCGTGTTCCACGACTGGATGTCGTTCGACAGCGGCACCTTCTCGGGCAGCCAGAAGTTGTTCACCAGACGGTTCCAGACCTCGAGGTCCTTGTCGTCGATGATGCGGTTCCAGTTGATCGCCTGAACCTCGGCAACCAGCTTGATCGGGGGGTGAGGAGTCATGTCTTCGTCGTTTCTCGTGTTCAGTGACGGGCTCAGAGCATGCAGGAGACGCATTCCGCCATGTCGGTGCCCTCCAGTGCCATCTGACGCAGACGGATGTAGTAGATCGTCTTGATGCCCTTGCGCCATGCGTAGATCTGAGCCTTGTTGATGTCACGCGTCGTGGCGGTGTCCTTGAAGAACAGCGTCAGCGACAAGCCCTGGTCGACGTGCTGCGTGGCGGCGGCGTACGTGTCGATGACCTTCTCGTAGCCGATCTCGTAGGCGTCCTGGTAGTACTCCAGGTTGTCGTTCGTCATGAACGGCGCCGGGTAGTAGACGCGGCCGAGCTTGCCTTCCTTGCGGATCTCGATCTTCGACGCGATCGGGTGGATCGACGACGTCGAGTTGTTGATGTACGAGATCGAGCCGGTCGGCGGCACCGCCTGCAGGTTCTGGTTGTAGATGCCGTGCTCCTGGATCGACGACTTCAGCGCCACCCAGTCGGCCTGCGTCGGGATGTGCTTGCCCGCGAAGAGCTCCTTGACCTTCTCGGTCTCGGGCTCCCAGGCGCGCTCGATGTACTTGTCGAAGAACTCCCCCGACGCGTACGTCGAGTCCTCGAAGCCGTCGAAGGCCTGCTTGCGCTCGATCGCGATGTTGTTCGAGGCGCGCAGCGCGTGGAACAGCACCGTGTAGAAGTAGATGTTCGTGAAGTCGATGCCCTCTTCGGAGCCGTAGTGCACGTGCTCGCGAGCGAGGAAGCCGTGCAGGTTCATCTGGCCGAGGCCGATCGCGTGCGAGCGGTCGTTGCCGTCTTCGATCGAACGGACCGAGCGGATGTGGCTCTGGTCGCTGACCGCGCTCAGCGCACGGATGGCAGTCTCGACCGTCTGGCCCAGGTCATCGGCATCCATCGACAGCGCGATGTTCATCGAGCCGAGGTTGCAGGAGATGTCCTTGCCGATCTGGTCGTACGACAGGTCGTCGTTGTACGTGGTCGGCGTGTTCACCTGCAGGATCTCGCTGCAGAGGTTCGACATGTTGATGCGGCCCTTGATCGGGTTGGCCTTGTTCACCGTGTCCTCGAACATGATGTACGGGTAGCCCGACTCGAACTGGATCTCGGCGATGGTCTGGAAGAACTCGCGCGCGTTGATCTTGGTCTTCTTGATGCGCGGGTTGTCGACCATCTCGCGGTACTTCTCGGTGACCGAGATGTCACCGAAGGGAACGCCGTAGACCTTCTCGACGTCGTACGGCGAGAAGAGGTACATGTCCTCGCCGTTCTTGGCGAGCTCGAACGTGATGTCCGGAACGACGACACCGAGCGACAGCGTCTTGATGCGGATCTTCTCGTCGGCGTTCTCACGCTTGGTGTCGAGGAAGCGCATGATGTCGGGGTGGTGCGCGTTGAGGTACACGGCCCCTGCACCCTGACGGGCTCCGAGCTGGTTGGCGTAGCTGAAGCTGTCTTCGAGGAGCTTCATCACGGGGATGATGCCCGAGGACTGGTTCTCGATCTGCTTGATCGGTGCACCGGCCTCGCGGATGTTCGAGAGCAGCAGCGCCACGCCGCCGCCGCGCTTGGAGAGCTGGAGAGCGGAGTTGATGCCGCGGGCGATCGACTCCATGTTGTCTTCGATGCGCAGCAGGAAGCAGCTGACGAGCTCGCCGCGCTGTGCCTTGCCCGAGTTCAGGAAGGTCGGGGTGGCGGGCTGGAAGCGACCGGAGATGATCTCCTCGACCAGGGCGATCGCGAGCTTCTCGTCGCCGCCGGCGAGGCCGAGGGCCGTCATCACGACGCGGTCTTCGAAGCGCTCGAGGTAGCGCTTGCCGTCGAAAGTCTTGAGCGTGTAGCTCGTGTAGTACTTGAAGGCGCCGAGGAAGGTCTCGAAGCGGAACTTCTTGCCGTACGCGAGGTCGTTGAGCTGCTGGATGAACTCGAGCGAGTACTGCTCGATCACGGCCGGCTCGTAGTACTCCTTCTCGACGAGGTAGTCGAGGCGCTCCTTGAGCGAGTGGAAGAACACCGTGTTCTGGTTGACGTGCTGCAGGAAGTACTCGCGTGCCGCCCGCTTGTCGGCGTCGAACTGGATCTTGCCGTTCGCGTCGTACAGGTTCAGCATCGCGTTGAGGGCGTGATAGTCCAGGCCCTCGTAGGTCGGGTTCATCTTGAACGCCACCGTGTCGGTCACTGAGTCCGTTCCTGCCTGCTCGTCAACTGCGGTACCCACCGTCGCTCCAATCCGTCGCTCACGCGATCAACATCGTCTTGTGTGCCGAAGATCTCGAGCCGATACAAGTGAGGCACGTGGCACTTGCGGCTGATGATGTCACCGGCGAGACAGAAGGACTCGCCGAAGTTGGTGTTGCCCGCCGAGATCACTCCGCGGATGTGGCGCCGGTTTCGCTCGTCGTTGAGGAACCGGACCACCTGCTTGGGCACGGCACCCTTTTCGACGCCGCGCCCCTCACCCCCGCCGTAGGTGGGGGTGACCAGCACGAAGGGCTCGTCGACGACGAGTTCTTCTTCTTGCCGGAGGAGTGGGATGCGTCGGGCCGGAAGCCCGAGCTTCTCGACGAAGCGCGCGGTGTTACCCGAGGCGCTCGAGAAGTAGACCAGGAGCGGCGCAGCGGTCGCGACGGCGCTCATGGCTCATTACGCCAGACGCGAGGCGAGCTCGTCGATCTTGTCGGGACGGAAGCCCGACCAGTGGCCCTCGTCGGTGACGACGACGGGCGCCTGCATGTAGCCGAGCGCCTTGACCTGCTCCAGGGCCGTCGGGTCCTCCGACAGGTCGAGGATTTCGTACTCGATGCCCTTGGCGTCGAGCGCGCGGTAGGTGGCGTTGCACTGAACGCAGGACGGCTTCGTGTAGACCGTGATCGACATCTTTTCGCTTCCCCTCAAATCTCTGGCCCGGTTCTGAATCGGGCTGTTTTCCGGTAGACCCTCACCGGGATCTCAATACTACATATAGGTACGGACATTCGGGGTGACCACTAGGGGTAGTAGTTACATACGTGTAGTTTTCCACCGCTCTCCACTGGTACAACACAGGTTCTCCACCGTTTCTTCCACAGGCTGAGCCGCGTCGGAGGCACCTCCGAACCGCGAGAAATCGCGGCTGGGAGGGAGCTGTGAGAGATCCATCCACAGGTGGCACGATACGACCGACCTCGGACATCGGATTTTCTGTGGAAACTCCGATTGGGCGTGTCGCGGCGTGTCGCCGAGGAGCCGCTTCGACCCCCGCCGCCGGCTCCCGGTAGCGTTGACACGTGGCGGGATATCGGGACCTTCTTCGCACGCCCGGAGTGGCGCGCATGATCGCAGCACAGCTGACCGCTCGATTCCCCAACGGCATGAGTTCGCTCGCGATCCTCCTGCATGTGGAGCAGCAGACCGGCTCGTACGGATCGGCAGGCCTCGTGCTCGCCGCGACCAGCGTCGGGCAGGCCGTCGCCGGCCCCATCACCAGCCGATGGATGGGTGCCTGGGGCATGCGCCGCGTGCTCACCCTCACGCTCAGCGTGTGCGTGGTCGCGGTGCTGGGTCTCGCGTTCCTCCCCTTGAACGTTCCCGGCTACATGATCCTGGGCATGATCGCCGGGCTCTCGACGCCGCCGGTGCAGGCCGCGGTGCGCACCATCTACCCGAAGCTCGTGAACTCGAAGCAGCTCACACCGCTGTTCTCGCTCGACGCCTCTCTGCAGGAGATCATCTGGGTGCTGGCGCCCGTCGTGATCACGCTCGTGTCGACGCAGGTGGGCACGGCAGAGGGCCTGCTCCTCGTCGCCGCGGTGCTCGTCGGCGGAGGGGCCTGGTTCATCCTCTCCCCCGAGGTCGGCCGCGTGCGCATCCCCCGCAGTCGCAGCGCGCTCGGCAAGGTCGTGCTCAAGCCTCCGGTGCTCCTCGCCACAGTCATCGGCTTCCTGCTCATCGGGGCCTGCTCAGCCGTCGAGGTCGGCGTCGTCGCGACGTTCGAGCACGGGAGCCTCGCTGCGGGTCTGGTGCTCGCGGTGTTCGCCGTCGGCAGCCTCGCCGGAGGCCTCTCGTTCGGCCACATCCCGATCGGCCCCTGGGCGATGGCCCGCCGCCTCACGATCGTCACGATCGGCCTCGCCCTCACGATGTTCTCTCTCAACGAGTTCTGGCTCGGCGGCACGCTGATCGTCGCCGGCATCGGCATCGCCCCGGCGCTGGCCGTGCTGTTCGCCATCACGACCGCGAGCGTCAAGTTCAGCGAGACGGCCGAGGCGTTCGGCTGGGCGGGCACCGGCCAGCTCATCGGCGCGGCCGCCGGATCCGCCGTGGCCGGGTTCCTCGTCGACGCGACGGACCCCCGCGGCGCCTACCTCGCAGCGACCCTGTTCGTGGCGGCCGGTCTCGTCGTCTCGATCGTGTTCGTCCGCTTCTTCCCCGATCTGCGTCACCGCGACGCGAGCCCCCACCCCGACACCGAACCCCTGGCGGTCACCCCTTCATGAGCTCCGACTCCCCCTCCTCTTCCGCTGCAGACAGCACCGCAGCCGCCCCCGAGGTCATCTGCGTGGGTGAGTCCATGGGCCTCGTCACAGCCCTCGGAGCACCGCTCGCCGAGACCGAGACGGCAGCGCTCGGGTTGGCGGGAGCCGAGGGCAACGTCGCGGTCGGGCTCGTGGCGGCGGGGCACACGGCGGCATGGGCCTCACGTCTGGGCGACGACCCGATCGGCAACCGCATCTCCACCGAGCTCGCGCGCCGGGGCGTCGACCTCTGGGTCACGACCGATGCGGATGCTCCCACCGGAGTCATGTTCAAGGACCCCGGCGTCGAGTCCTCCTCCGTCTACTACTACCGCCGCGGATCGGCGGCCTCGCTGATGGGTCCCGGGTTCCTCGACGCCGCACAGCTCGCCGGCGTGCGGATAGTCCACACCACCGGCATCACCCCCGCACTCTCTGCGTCGTGCCGCGCGATGGTCGACCAGCTCTTCGTCGACGCCCGCGCGGCCGGCGCGCTCGTCTCGTTCGACGTCAACGACCGCCGCGCGCTGTGGACCATGCAGGACGCCGCCGAGACGCTGGCCAGACTCGCGGATGCCGCCGACATCGCGTTCGTCGGCCGCGACGAGGCCGAGCGCATCTGGGGCACTGCGACGCCCGCCGAGATCCGCGCGCACCTGCCGCACTGCGGGCTGCTGATCGTCAAGGACGGCGACGTCGGCGCGACCGCGTTCCGCGGTGACGACGAGCCGGTCTTCGTGCCGGCTCCCCTGGTCGACGTCGTCGAGCCGGTCGGCGCCGGCGACGCCTTCGCCTCGGGGTTCCTCGCCGCGACCCTCGACGGCGCCGACCTCGCCGACCGCCTCTCTGCAGGGCACGCCGCCGCCGCCCTGGTGCTCACGACGCACGGTGATCTGCCTCCGCTGATCTGACCCCGCGTGACCGCGACCTGGCTGCCCCGCGCAACCCGGTCGTAGGCTTGCAGCATGCCCGCACCGCTCACGCTGCCTCGCATCTCCTGGGGCCACCCGGCGTCTGATCGCCGCGTCCTCCTCGTGCACGGACTCGGCTCGTCCGGCGCGCTCATGTGGCGCCTCGGCACCGCTCTGGCAGACGTCGGCTGGTACGCGACAGCGATCGACCTGCGGGGCCACGGCGATGCGCCGCGCGCGCTCGACTACTCGGTCGCCGCGTACGGCGCCGACCTCGTCTCGACGCCGCCCGACGGCGGCGGACCCTGGGATGCCGTCATCGGCCATTCGCTCGGAGGGGCCTCCGCCACGGTGGCCGCGGCATCCGCCCCCGAGTGGACCCGCAGGCTTGTACTCCTCGACCCCGCGATCCTCGTCGGCGGCCGCGACGCCACGATCGTGCGCAAGAGCCAGGAGCGCGCGTTCGCCGACAACAGGGTCGAGCTGGTGCAGCAGGAGCATCCGCACTGGCATCCGCAGGACTGGGAGCTCAAGGTCGACGCGGTGCACCGCACGAGCGCCTGGGCGGTCGAGCAGACGAGTCAGCAGAACACCCCCTGGGACGTCACGGCGGATGCCGCGCGGCTGACCGTCCCCACGCATGTGATCGCCTCCGACCCTGCGGTGTACAGCATCTTCACGGGAGACGTCGCCGCCGGCGTGCTCGCCTCGAACCCGCTCATCACGATGTCGGTGGTCGCGGGATCAGGGCACTCGCTGCACCGCGACAAGCCGGAGGAGACCATCCGACAGCTGGAAGAGGCACTCGCATGAGCACGTTCGACCCGACCGCCTTCCTCCCGGACGACCTGCTCGAGCGCATCCGCGACCGGGCGCCGATCCACGACCAAGACAACACCTTCCCCGCACAGGACCTCGACGAGCTCCGCGATGCCGGCTACCTCTCGATCCTCGTGCCGACCGAACGCGGGGGCGCGGGTCTGGGCCTCGCCGAGGCGGCGATCCTGCAGCAGCGCCTCGCGACGGCTGCCCCCGCGACCGCCCTCGCCATCAACATGCACCTCGTCTGGACGGGCGTCGCCAAGGTCTTCTCCGACCGCGGCGTCCCGGGCCTCGAGTTCGTGCAGGACGGCGCGGTCGCCGGCGAGGTCTTCGCGTTCGGCATCAGCGAGGGCGGCAACGACCTCGTGCTGTTCGGCAGCGACACCGAAGCCGCTCCCACCGCCGACGGCGGCTATTCCTTCACCGGCACCAAGATCTTCACCTCGCTGGCCCCGGTGTGGACGAGGCTCGGACTGCACGGACTCGACACGACGAGCGCCGACGCCCCGAAGCTCGTGTTCGCCTTCGTCGAGCGCACCGATGCGGTCGTCACGGGCGACGACTGGGACACCCTCGGCATGCGGGGGACGCAGAGCAGGACGACCCGCCTGAACGGTGCCACTGCGGATGCCGCGCACGTGGTGCGCCGCATCGACCCTGGCCCGAACCCCGACCCCATCGTCTTCGGCATCTTCTCGGTCTTCGAGATCCTCCTCTCCTCGGTGTACACCGGTATCGCACGGCGCGCGCTCGACCTCGCGGTCGAGACCGCGCAGAAGCGCCGCTCGAAGAAGACGGGCGCCGCCTACAGCCAGGACCCCGACATCCGCTGGCGCATCGCCGACATGGGGCTCGCGTACGACGCCCTGCCTCCGCAGATCGCAGCGCTCGCCCGAGACGTCGATGAGAAGGCCGACAACGGCGCCCGGTGGTTCACCCTGCTGTCGGGCGTCAAGCATCGGGCGATCACCATGTCGAAGCACGTCGTCGACCAGGCGATGCTGGTCGCGGGCGGGGGGTCGTACTTCTCGTCGAACGAGCTGTCGCGGCTGTACCGCGATGTGCTGGCTGGCGCTTTTCACCCGTCAGACCCCGAGTCGGCGCACGCGACCGCCGCGAGCGCGTGGTTGGGACCGCTCGACTCCTAGCCCCGGTATTCTGCGGTTTACCGGCTGCGGCTTCGAAAATTCTGCGGAATCGGTTGAAGAGAGCCCGCTCCGGTGCGAGGATCGCATCATGCCGTCCTCGAAGAAGCACCCCCCGTTGGATGACGTCGCGAAGACGATCATCGAGCTGCTCCAGGAGGACGGCCGACGCTCGTACTCCGACATCGGCCGAGAGGTCGGCCTGAGCGAGGCCGCCGTCCGGCAGCGGGTCCAGCGCCTCACCGAGTCCGGCGTCATGCAGATCGTCGCGGTCACCGACCCGATGCAGCTGGGCTTTCCCCGGCAGGCCATGATCGGCATCCGCGTCTCCGGCGACACCCGGGTCGTCGCCGAGGCCATCGCCGAGGTCCCCGCGATCGACTACGTGGTGATCACGGTCGGCTCCTTCGACATCCTCGCCGAGGTCGTCTGCGAGGACGACGAAGACCTGCTCGCCCTGATCAACGACCGCATCCGCCCGATCGACGGGGTGCTGTCGACCGAGACCTTCATCTACGCCAAGCTGCAGAAGCAGCTCTACAACTGGGGGACCAGATGAGCACGCAACGCACGACTCCGACCGAGGCCGAACTCCAGGCGATGGCCAAGGACCATCTGTGGATGCACTTCACCCGTCAGTCCACGATGGAGAAGAGCGGTGTGCCGATCATCGTCAAGGGCGACGGTCACCGCATCTGGGACTCGAAGGGCAAGGAGTACTTCGACGGGCTCGCCGGGCTCTTCGTCGTGAACGCCGGGCACGGCCGCCGTCGCCTCGCCGAGGCCGCGGCGAAGCAGGCCTCCGAGCTCTCCTTCTTCCCGCTCTGGTCGTACGCGCACCCCGCGGCGATCGAGCTCGCCGACCGACTGGCCGACGAGGCCCCCGGCGACCTCAACCGCGTCTTCTTCTCGACCGGCGGCGGTGAGGCCGTCGAGACCGCGTTCAAGCTCGCGAAGCACTACTGGAAGCTGCAGGGCAAGCCCACCAAGCACAAGGTGATCTCGCGCTCGGTCGCCTACCACGGCACTCCGCAGGGCGCCCTCGCGATCACGGGCATCCCGGCGATGAAGTCGATGTTCGAGCCGGTCACCCCCGGCGGCTTCCGGGTGCCGAACACCAACTTCTACCGCGCGGCCGAGATGGGTGGCCCGAGCGACGATCTCGAGGCCTTCGGTCGTTGGGCAGCAGACCGCATCGAGGAGATGATCCTGTTCGAGGGTGCCGACACCGTCGCCGCCGTCTTCCTCGAGCCGGTGCAGAACTCGGGCGGATGCTTCCCTCCCCCTCCCGGCTACTTCGCCCGCGTGCGCGAGATCTGCGACCGCCACGACGTGCTGCTGGTGTCCGACGAGGTCATCTGCGCGTTCGGCCGCCTCGGCCACACGTTCGCGTGCACCGGTCTCGGCTACGTGCCCGACATGATCACGTGCGCCAAGGGCATGACGAGCGGCTACTCGCCGATCGGGGCCACGATCATCAGCGACCGGATCTACGAGCCCTTCTCGAAGGGCGACGTGTCGTTCCCGCACGGCTACACGTTCGGTGGGCATCCGGTCTCGGCGGCGGTCGCACTCGAAAACCTCGCCATCTTCGATGAGGAGGGGCTCAACAAGCACGTGCGCGAGAACTCGCCGCTGTTCCGCGCCGAGCTCGAGACCCTGCTCGACCTGCCCATCGTCGGCGACGTGCGAGGCGACGGCTACTTCTTCGGCATCGAGCTCGTGAAGGACAAGGGCACGAGAGAGACGTTCGACGACGACGAGTCCGAGCGGCTGCTGAGGGGTTTCCTCTCCCCCGCACTGTTCGAGGCCGGGCTCTACTGCCGCGCCGACGACCGAGGCGACCCCGTGATCCAGCTCGCGCCGCCGCTCACAGTGGGCCCTGCCGAGTTCCGCGAGATCGGGCAGATTCTGCGCAGCGTGCTCTCCGACGCCCAGTCGGTGCTCTGACTCCGCCGGATCGTCTCAGCCGGATGCCGCGGTGCGCCGCCTCGCGAGAAGCGCGAGGTGGAGCGCCGCGATCGTCTCGCCGTCGTCGAGATCGGCCCCCAGCAGATCGCCGATCAGCATGAGGCGCTGATAGAAGACCGACCGCGACAGGTGGCTCGCGGCCGCCGCGGCCGAACGGTTGCCGGGGTGCGCGACGAGGGCCGCGAGCACATCGAGCAGGTCGCCGCGGCGCTCCTGATCGTGCCGGATGAGTGGCGCCAGCATCCGCTCGCTGTGCTCGTGCAGCCGGTGATCGTCACGCAGCGTGGCGACGAGCCGCTCGAGCGGGCGGTCATCGACGCGGCGCACCCGGGCACCCGCCTCGGCCCGATCACTGTCGGCCAGATCGCGCGCCGCGCGCAGAGAGCCGAGCAGACCGATCACGTCGTCGGCGACCGGCCCCACGAAGACGGCACGGTCGGGACCGGCGATGCGCAGCACGGCCTCGTCGGAGAGATCCGCGGACGCCGGCAGCGACAGCAGCGCGACGTCGTCGTCGTCGACGCGGGCGGCGACGACCGCGAAACCGGCCTGCCGCGCGCGGTAGGCGAGTTCGCCGATCGATGCCGATCCGCGCGCGACGATCCCGTGGCACCGGCGCTCGGCCAGCGCGAAACCTCCGGCGCGCAGCCGCGCATCGATGTCGTCTGCTCTGGCGAAGCGCGCCCCCAGCAGATCATCGATCACACCGCGCTGAGCGAGCAGCGACCACTCGGCGTCGCCGCCGTCGGCGATGCAGCCGAATGCAAGTGCCGTCGCCCCCTGTTCGAGCACCGTGTGTCTCCCTGCGGGGTGCGCGGGCCCCGGCAGAGCGAGCAGCGTCCCCCAGCGCACTCCCCTCGCCTGCACGGCCACCTGTTCGACCCCGCGCCGGACGTCGAGAACGTCGGCGATCGGCATCCCGAGCCCTTCGGTCGCGATCACCTCGCGCGCGAGGTTCTCGAGGATCACGGGGGCGCCGAGCGCACGGGCGGTCTCGGACACCACGACGTCGGCGGGAGCACCCTGCATGCTCAACGCGGTGAACAGCTCGTGCAGACGCTGCCTCTCGTGCAGCGCCTGGGTCTGGGCGGCGATCAGCGCGTGATGCACGGCCTCGGTCACGGCGACGAACTTCACCTCGCTGGTGAGGGCGACGAGCGCGAGCCCCACCGTCGCGCAGACCTCGACGACCGACTGCGGCACAGCATCTCGGGCCGTGCCGAGCTCGAAGACGATCCCCGCGATGCCTGCCCGATGCAGGCTCGATGCGAAGACGCGAAGCTCGTCATCATCGTCGGGCCACCCTGCCCCGGTCGTCAGCAGCAGCTCCCCACCGTCGAGCAGGCGCGCGACGCCCACGCTGTCGGAGACGTGCACCCATCGCACCGCGGCATCGAGCGCCGCACCGCCGACGATCACATCGGGCCCTCCCGCCTGCACCGCTGCCTCGGCCAACACGTCGGCGACGGTGAGGAAGACCGCACCCGCCGGACGATCTGTCCGATTCAGCGTGATCTCGCTACGGTCTGACAACGGATCAGCTCCTTGTGCTCTGTGATCATGGGAGGAAGCCAGCGTATCGCCCCTCGGTCAGAGTGTTCGATACGGATCTCATACCCCCGAAGGAGTCCCGTGGACATCGTCCGTCACCTCATCAATGGAGCAGACACCGCCGAAGCGGCGCGCACGGGAGAGGTCTTCGACCCGGCCACGGGTCAGGTCTCGAAGCAGGTCGCCTTCGCCTCCACCGCCGAGGTCGACCGTGCGGTCGCCGCCGCGGCATCCGCGCTGCCCGCCTGGCGCGAGACCAGCCTCATCAAGCGCGCCGACGTGTTCTTCCGACTGCGCCAGCTGCTCAAGGAGCGCACGCCGGAGCTCGCGGCGATCGTCACCTCGGAGCACGGCAAGGTGCTCTCGGATGCTGCCGGCGAGGTCTCCCGCGGCATCGAGAACGTCGAGTTCGCCGCCGGTCTCGTGCATCTGCTCAAGGGCGAGCGCAGCGAGCAGGTCTCGCGTGGGGTCGACGTGCACTCCGTCAAGCAGCCGGTCGGCGTCGTCGCCGCGATCACACCGTTCAACTTCCCCGTGATGGTGCCCCTGTGGATGGTGGCCTCGGCGATCGCGTGCGGCAACACGGTGGTGCTCAAGCCGAGTGAGAAGGACCCGTCGGCGTCGGTCTGGCTCGCGAAGCTCTTCCAGGAGGCAGGCCTTCCCGACGGCGTGCTCAACGTCGTGCACGGCGACAAGGAGGCCGTCGACGCGCTGCTCGACTCGCCCCGCGTGAACGCGATCAGCTTCGTCGGCTCGACCCCCATCGCCCGCTCGATCTACCAGCGGGCGGCGAACGCGGGCAAGCGCGTGCAGGCGCTCGGCGGAGCGAAGAACCACATGGTCGTCATGCCGGATGCCGACATCGACGCCGCAGCCGACGCCGCGATCTCGGCCGCCTACGGCTCGGCCGGTGAGCGCTGCATGGCCGTCTCGGTGCTGGTCGCGGTGGGCGACATCGCCGACGACCTGGTCGCAGCCATCGCCTCGCGCATCGAGGGCCTCACGATCGGCGCGGGCACGGATGCGGCGAGCGAGATGGGCCCGCTCATCACCCGCGAGCACCGCGACCGCGTCGCCTCGTACGTCACGGGCGCCGTGGCCGAGGGGGCGACGGTCGTGGTCGACGGCACGACGAAGGAGTTCGACTCCGACGGCTTCTTCATCGGAGTCAGCCTGATCGACCGGGTCGCCCCCGGCATGAAGGTGTACGACGACGAGATCTTCGGTCCGGTGCTCTCGGTCGTGCGGGTCGAGACCTACTCCGAGGCCGTCGAGCTCGTCAACGCGAACGCCTACGGCAACGGCACCGCGATCTTCACGCGAGACGGCGGCACCGCCCGCCAGTACGAGTTCGACATCGAGGTCGGGATGGTCGGCGTGAACGTGCCGATCCCCGTGCCGATCGGCGCCTACTCGTTCGGCGGCTGGAAGGACTCGCTGTTCGGCGACTCGCACACCTACGGCCCCGAGTCGGTGCACTTCTACACTCGGTCGAAGGTGGTCACCACTCGCTGGCCCGACCACACGCCCTCGCAGATCGACCTGGGCTTCCCGAGCAACCACTGAACGCTCAGAGAGAGACACGAGACATGACGAACTTCACCGACCGCCATGGCGCATCGCTCCCGCTCCCTGCCCCCGAGGCCGAGGCGCAGGTGCGCGCGGACGACCGCGGCCACGTCTTCCACTCCTGGAGCGCCCAGGGCCTGATCGATCCGCTCCCCGTGGCCGCGGGAGAGGGCTCGACGTTCTGGGACTACGCCGGCAACGCCTACCTCGACTTCTCGAGCCAGCTCGTGAACCTGAACCTCGGTCACCAGCATCCCGATCTGGTCGCCGCGATCCAGCAGCAGGCGGGGCGGCTCTCGACGATCCAGCCCGCGATGGCGAACGACGTGCGGGGCGAGCTCGCCCGGCTCATCGTCGAGGTCGCGCCCGAGGGCTTCGAGAAGGTCTTCTTCACCAACGGCGGCGCCGAGGCCAACGAGTACGCGGTGCGCATGGCGCGTCAGTCGACAGGCCGCCACAAGGTGCTCTCGATGTACCGGAGCTATCACGGGTCGACCTCGACCGCGATCTCGCTGACGGGAGACCCGCGGCGATGGGCCAACGGCACGCCCGACTCGGGAGCCGTGCGCTTCTTCGGCCCCTACTTCTATCGTTCGCCGTTCCACGCCGAGACTCCCCAGCAGGAGTCCGAGCGTGCACTCGCCCACCTCGAGCAGACGATCCAGCTCGAGGGCCCACAGACAATCGCCGCGATCATCATCGAGACCGTGGTCGGCACCAACGGCGTGCTCGTGCCCCCGCCCGGCTACCTGCAGGGAGTCCGCGAGCTCTGCGACCGCTACGGCATCGTCTACATCGCCGACGAGGTCATGGTCGGATTCGGGCGGCTCGGCGAGTGGTTCGGCATCGACGCATACGACGGGCGTCCCGACCTGATCACCTTCGCCAAGGGCGTGAACTCGGGCTACGTGCCGCTCGGCGGCGTCGTGATCTCGGAGCGCATCGCCAAGGCGTTCGACACCACTCCCTTCGCCGGCGGCCTGACGTACTCGGGCCACCCCCTCGCGTGCGCCGCGGGCGTCGCGACGTTCGAGGTGTTCCGCCGCGACGGCATCCTCGAGCGCGTGCGCGACCTGGGCGAGCGCATCGTCGAGCCGACGCTGCGCCGCTGGGTCGACACCCACCCGAGCGTCGGAGAGGTGCGCGGGCGCGGCCTGTTCTGGGCGGTCGAGCTCGTGCGCGACAAGCAGACTCGCGAGCCGCTGGTGCCGTTCAACGCGAGCGGAGCGGATGCTGCGCCGGTCGCTGCCTTCGCCGCCGCCGCGAAGAAGGCCGGCGTCTGGCCGTTCACGCACTTCAACCGCATGCACGTGGCACCGCCGCTCGTGATCAGCGAAGACGACCTGGTGCGCGGTCTCACCGTGCTCGACGAGGCTCTCGCCGTCGCCGACGAGGCAGCCACGAGCTGACCGCAGCCGCTGCTGCGCGGGTTCAGATCAGGAATCCGCGCAGCAGCGCTTCGGAACCTGCGAGGTGATCGCGCATCGCGGCCTCGGCGACGTCAGGCCGCCCGGCGAGGATAGCGGTGACGACGCGCTCGTGCTGCTCTCCCGAGTGCTGGATGTTGCGCGGCATCAGCGGAAAAGTGTCGAGCCACGCATTGACGTCGGCCCTGTTCTCGGCGACGAGCGCGACGAGCGACGGCACGCCGGCCGCCTCGGCGATCGCGAGGTGCAGCAGGGTGTCGAGGCGGCGGTACTCCTCGGGCCCGGCCGGCAGTGCCGCCTCGTGCCTCGCCCGCAGGTCGGCGCGGGTCGCGGCATCCAGCGTCCGGCTCGCGGCCGCCCGCACCGCACCGGTCTCGAGCACGAGACGGAGTCCGAGCACGTCATCGACCTCGGCCGGGGTCACGGGTCCGGCATCCGAGGGCTGCGGCAGCGGATCGGCGACGAACGTGCCGCCGTACCGCCCGCGCTTGGGCACGAGGTAGCCGGTGTCGGCGAGCTCGCGGATCGCCTCCCGGACGGTGTCGCGGCTGACGCCGAAGGACGCCGCGAGCTCACGCTCCGGCGGCAGCGACTCCCCCGGCGCGACGACGCCGAGGCGGATGGTCTGCACGAGGCGAGCGACCGCATCCTCGAGGGCATTGCCTCGGCGCAGCGGCCGATATACCGCCCGGCGCACCGCGACGAGATCGCCGTCGGAAGGGTGCTCGCTCATGCTTCTCAGCCTGTCACAGCGACATGATCCCGCTTCACAGCGGGGTGACGTAGGCGTTGGTGATGCCGCCGTCGACGACGAAGGCGCTGGCGGTGATGAACGACGAGTCGTCCGAGGCGAGGAAGGCCACGGCGGCGGCGAGCTCCGACGGCTCCGCGAAGCGCCCCATCGGCACGTGCACGAGTCGGCGCTGTGCGCGCTCGGGATCCTTGGCGAACAGCTCCTGCAGCAGCGGGGTGTTGACGGGTCCGGGGCACAGGGCGTTCACGCGCACTCCCTGTCGAGCGAACTGCACACCGAGCTCGCGTGACATCGCGAGCACACCGCCCTTCGACGCGGTGTAGCTGATCTGCGAGGTCGCCGACCCCAGCAGGGCGACGAAGGAGGCGGTGTTGATGATCGATCCCCGCCCCGCCGGCACCATGTGGCGAAGCGCCGCTCGACTGCAGAGGTACACGCTCTTGAGATTCACGTCCTGCACCCGATCCCAGGCCGGCAGCTCGGTCGTCTCGATCGAGTCGTCGTCGGCGGGTGAGATGCCCGCGTTGTTGAAGGCGATGTCGATGCGACCGAACTCCGCGGCGACCCCGTCGAAGAGCGCGTTGACCTTGGTCTCGTCGGCGACGTCGACCGGACGGAACGCACCGCCCACCTCGGCCGCGGCCGCTTCGCCCGTGGCCGGATCGACGTCGGCGATGACGACGAACGCGCCCTCGGCGGCGAAGCGCTGGGCGGTGGCGAAGCCGATGCCGCTCGCGCCTCCGGTGATGATGGCGACGCGGTCCTTGAGGCGCTGGGTCAGATCGATGGTCATGTGTGTTCTCCGTTGCAGGGTGGGGATGCGGGAATCTGTGGGCGTGATCAGTCGTCGGTCGCGAAGAAGACGTTCTTCGTCTCGGTGAAGTGCTCGGCGGCGTCCGGTCCGAGCTCCCGCCCGAGGCCCGAGGCCTTCATGCCACCGAACGGCGTCGCGTAGCGCACCGAGGAGTGCGAATTCACCGACAGCACGCCGCTCTGCACGCCGCGCGAGACGCGCACGGCGCGGCCGAGGCTCTCGGTCCAGATCGATCCGGCGAGACCGTAGGCGGTGTCGTTCGCGAGACGGATCGCGTCGGCTTCGTCATCGAACGGCATGACCGCGACGACCGGGCCGAACACCTCCTGCTGTGCGATCCGGTCAGAGGGATCGGCGAGCACCACGGCGGGGGCGAACCAGAAGCCGTCGCCCTCGGGTGCGCTCCCGCGGAAGGCGATGTTCGCGTCGTCGAGGAACCCCGACACGGTGTCGCGGTGCGCGGCAGAGATGAGCGGGCCCATATCGGTGTCGGCGCTCGACGGGTCGCCCACCCTCCAGGCGGCGACAGCGGGCTCGAGCAGTTCGAGGACCCGGTCGTAGACCGATCGCTGCACGAGCAGTCGGCTGCGGGCGCAGCAGTCCTGCCCCGCGTTGTCGAACACCGACCCCGGAACCGCCGCGACGGCCTTCTCGAGGTCGGCATCCGCGAAGACGATGTTGGCGCTCTTGCCGCCGAGCTCGAGGGTGACCGGCTTGAGCGCCCTGGCGCATCCGGCGGCGACCTCGATGCCGACCTCGGTCGATCCGGTGAACACGACCTTTCGGACGTCCGGATGCTCGACGAGCCGCTGCCCGACCACCGAACCGGAGCCTGTGACGACCTCGAAGAGCCCTTCGGGAAGGCCCGCTTCGAGGGCGAGCTCGCCGAGGCGCATGGCCGTGAGAGGCGTGAGCTCGGCCGGCTTCAGCACCACCGCGTTGCCTGCGGCGAGCGCCGGCGCGAACGCCCACGCCGCGATCGTCATGGGGAAGTTCCACGGCACGATGACTCCGACCACGCCGTACGGGTCGTGGAAGGTGACATCGAGTCCGCCGGCCACCGGGATCTGCCGACCCGAGAGCCTTTCGGGGTCGGCCGAGTAGTAGTTGAGCACCTGGGCGACGTGGCCGGCTTCCCAGCGCGCGGAGCCGATCGGATGCCCGGAGTTCAGAACCTCGAGCTGCGCGAGCTCTTCCGCGGCGGCCTCGACCGTGCGTGCGAACGCACGCAGCGCATCGGCTCGAGCGACCGGGGCGAGGGCAGCCCATCGCCGCTGGGCGACCACGGCGCGGGCGATCGCGGCATCCGTCTCTCCGATGTCAGCCCGCGCGATCTCGCGGATGGCCGAGCCGGTCGACGGGTTGATGACTGTGAACGCGCTCATCGGGCGTCCTCCTTCCGCCGTGCGGCGAACGCACGGGCCTGTGAGACGAGATCGGTGAAGAGCCGCCGGTCTTCGGCGTTCTCCTCGGGGTGCCATTGGACGCCGACGATGTGGCCGGCCGAGGTGTCGACGAAGGCCTGTACGAGTCCGTCGTCGGAGTGCGCTGCTGCGACGAGACCCTCGCCCAGGCGATCGACGCCCTGGTGGTGGTAGCTGTGCACCCGCATCCCGGTCTCGCCGATGATCTCGGCGAGTGGCGTCTCGGTCGACACCTCGACGTCGTTCTCGGCGAAGACACCCCCGCCGATGCGGTACTTCTCGGTGCCGAGCGATTCGGGCAGATGCTGCTGCAGGGTGCCGCCGCGGGCGACATTCACGAGCTGCAGACCACGGCAGATCGCGAGCACCGGGATGCCGCGGCGCTCCGCCGCCTGGAACAGGGCGATCTCCCACGCGTCGCGGTCGACCCTGGCGGGGTCGGTGAGCGGATGCCGGTCCTCGCCGTACAGCTCGGGGGCGACGTCGGCGCCGCCGGAGAGCACGAGGCCGTCCATGCCCGAGATGGCGGCATCCGCAGCATCCGGATCCTGCGGCGGGAGAAGCAGCGCGATGCCGCCGACCGAGGTCACGCTCGTGAGGTACTGCTCGGGCAGGAACGCCGCCCGCACATCCCACACCCCCTGCTGCGCCCGCTCGAGGTAGGTGGTGACGCCGATCAGCGGCGCGGGGTCAGAGGCGCTCGAAGCCACGGATGCGCTCCCAGTCGGTGACGGCCGCGTCGTAGGCTTCCACCTCGATGCGTGCCTGGTTCAGATAGTGCTCGACCACGTCGTCGCCGAACGCCGCCCTCGCGACGGTCGATTCGCTGAAGAGCTTCGCCGCCTCGCGCAGGGTCGTCGGCAGATGGTCGACCGCGTCCTCGTAGGCGTTGCCGGTGAAGCGCTCGGGCAGCGGCAGCTCGTTCTCGATGCCGTACAGGCCGCCCGCGATGATCGCCGAGATGGCGAGGTAGGGGTTCACGTCTCCCCCGGGCACGCGGTTCTCGACGCGCAGACCCGAGCCCGATCCGACCACGCGCAGTGCGCACGTGCGGTTGTCGATGCCCCACGCCACTCCCGTCGGGGCGAAGCTGCCCTTGGCGAAGCGCTTGTACGAGTTGATGTTCGGCGCGAGCAGCAGGGTGAACTCGCGGAGCGTGGCGAGGATGCCGGCGATCCAGTGCTCCATCACCGGGCTGAAGCCGTGCTCGCCGTCTCCCGCCATCACCGGAGTACCCGACTCGTCGCGCAGCGACAGGTGGATGTGGCAGCTGTTGCCCTCGCGCTCATTGAACTTGGCCATGAAGGTGAGCGCCTGGCCGTGCTGCTCGGCGATCTCCTTCGCCCCGTTCTTGTAGATCGCGTGCTGGTCGGCGGTCTCTCGCACCTCCGCATAGCGGAATGCGATCTCCTGCTGACCGAAGTTGCATTCGCCCTTCACACCCTCGCAGTAGAGCCCTGCGCCGTCCATGCTGTTGCGAATGTCTCGCAGCAGCGGCTCCATACGCGTCGAGGCGAGCAGGTTGTAGTCGACGTTGTAATCCGTCGCGGGCGTCAGACCCTCGTACTTGCGCGCCCAGGCGTCGCGGTAGGTGTTGTCGAAGACGATGAACTCGAGCTCCGTGCCCGAGTAGGCGGTCCATCCGCGCTCGGCGAGACGGTCGCGCTGCCGGTCGAGGATCGCGCGGGGCGAGGGTCCGACCGGCTCGCCGTTCTGCCAGACGAGGTCAGCCATGACCAATGCCGTGCCGTCGAGCCAGGGGATGTTGCGCATGGTCTCGACGTCGGGCTTGAGGACCATGTCGCCGTAGCCTCGATCCCACCCCGACATCGCATAGCCGTCGACCGTGTTCATGTCGACGTCGACCGACAGCAGGTAGTCGCAGGCCTCGGCCCCGTGAGCCAGGATGTCCTCCTGGAACAGCCGCGCCGACACGCGTTTGCCGACCAGTCGCCCCTGCGCATCCGCGAAGGCCACGATCACCGTGTCGATCTCGCCGGCGGCGATGCCGGCATCCAGCTGTTCGATGCTCAGGTTGCCCGACATCTGACGCTCCGTTCTCGTGCGGTGAAGCGATCGGCCGACCGGCTTCGCCCTCAGAGTAGATCACCTCGACGTTTAAAGGTAGACGAAACCACCATTGACTGTCACAATCGTCCGCAAGGTGCACCCGGCGCCTGCACGCATGCGAACGGAGAGCGGATGTCCCAGCAGAGCAATGAATCCCGCAAGGTCGCCGGAGCGACCTATACACGCGCCGGGAGTGACTATTTCGAGAAACGCACGCTGAAGAGATCGGCCGGAGTCTGGGGCCTGTGGGGTCTCGCGGTCGCCGCGGTGATCTCGGGAGACTTCTCAGGCTGGAACTTCGGCATCGACTTCGCGGGCTTCGGCGGGATGCTCATCGCCTTCGCCATCCTCGTGGCCATGTACTACGGCATGATCTTCGCGATCGGCGAGATGGCGGCCGCGATGCCGCACACCGGAGGCGCGTACTCCTTCGCCCGCTCGGCCATGGGTCCGTGGGGCGGACTCGTCACCGGCGCCGCCGAGACCATCGAGTACGTCGCCACCACGGCGGTGATCGTCTACTTCTCGGCGTCGTATGCCAACGGGATCACGAGTGAGCTGCTCGGCCTCGAGCTTCCCGGCTGGGTCTGGTACCTCATCCTCTACGTCGTCTTCATCGCCCTGAACTCCGCGGGTGCCGCGATCTCCTTCCGCTTCGCGATCGTCGTCTCGGTGATCTCGATCGGCATCATCCTGGTGTTCTCCGCCATGGCGATCTTCTCGGGCGCGTTCTCGTGGGATGCCCTGTGGGACATCGTCCCCGACGAGGGCCAGACCGCATTCCTCCCGCACGGCGTCCTACCGATCCTGTTCGCACTGCCGTTCGCGATGTGGTTCTTCCTCGGCATCGAGGAGCTGCCGCTCGCCGCGGAGGAGTCGCACAACCCGACCCGCGACATCCCGAAGGCGGGCTTCTGGGCCCGCGGAACGCTCATCGTCACCGGACTCCTCGTGCTGTTCCTCAACACCGGTGTCATCGGCGCCGAGGCCACCGGCACCGCGGGCGAACCTCTGCTCGACGGCTTCCGCGCGATCGTGGGCGACCAGCTCGCCGCCGTGCTCGCCCTGTTCGCCCTCATCGGCCTGCTCGCCTCGTTGCAGGGCATCATGTTCGCCTACGGCCGCAACATGTACTCGCTGTCGAGGGCCGGGTACTACCCGCGCTTCCTCTCGCTCACGGGCAAGCGCCAGACGCCCTGGGTGGCCCTCACTGTGGGTGCCGCCATCGGCTTCATCGCCCTGATCGTGCTCGACGTGCTCACCGCCGTCGACTCCGAGGGTGCGGGCACCGTGGCCGGCGCGATCGTGCTGAACATCGCCGTCTGGGGCGCCGTCGTCGCCTATGGTCTGCAGCTCGTGTCGTTCATCATCCTGCGCAAGAAGTTCCCGAACGTCGATCGCCCCTACGTCAGCCCGTGGGGGATCCCCGGTGCGGTCATCGCGCTCGTGATCGCCGCCCTGATCTTCGTGGGCTTCCTACTGAACCCGACGTTCGGTCCGGCGATCATCGCCATCGCGATCGTCTACGCGATCATCCTGCTCGGCTTCGGCCTGTTCTTCCGGCACCGCCTCGTGCTCTCGCCTGAGGAGGAGTACGCGCTGTCGGGCGGCTCCCACGGCGACCCGCAGGCCGAGGGCTACGACGCCATGGAGGGCGAGGTCTTCGACGGAAAGCGGTGACGCGAGAGGAGCGCGACCGGCTCGACCCTACTTGCGGTCGAAGTCGAACGCCTTGAGAAGCTCGGCGACAGCCTTGTCGCGCTCCTCCCCGCCCTCGTCGAACATGTGCGTCACGTGCGTGCGCAGATGATTCTCGAGCAGCAGACGGTTCAACGACTCCAGTGAGCGCTGGATCGCACGGGACTGCGTGATGATGTCCATGCAGTACTCCTCGTTCTCGATCATCCGCGCGACGCCGCGCATCTGACCCTCGAGGATGCTGGTGCGGTGCAGGGCACGCTTCTTGATGTCTTCGATCACGCTTCGAGGGTATCCCGCGTGAAAGGATGACGTCATGCCGCGAACCCCGATGGCGCTTCTGTCGCCCGCAGACCAGGTACGACTTCGCGCTCTGCGGCGCATGAAGGCAGTGGCTCTCGGCGCCCTGATCTTCATGGCGATCGTGTTCGTGATCGCGTTCGCGTTCCAGGAGCGGCAGCCGTGGCTGGGCTACGTGCGTGCTGCCGCCGAGGGCGGCATGGTGGGTGCTCTCGCCGACTGGTTCGCCGTGACGGCGCTCTTCCGCAGGCCGTTGGGCCTGCCGATTCCGCACACCGCGATCATCCCGAATCGCAAGGACGAGATCGGCCGGACGCTCGGCGAGTTCGTCGAGACGAACTTCCTCGAGGCCAGCGTCGTGCGCACCAAGCTCGCCAGCACCGCCATCGCGAAGCGCGCCGGCGAATGGCTGCGCGAGCCGGCCCACGCCGAACGTGTCGGCGCCGAGGGAGCGACGATCGCGACCGCCGTGCTCAACGCCCTGAGCGACGACGACGTGCGCGACCTCATCACCGACCTCGCCCGCGAGCACCTCGTCTCGCCCGAATGGGGTCCGCCGGCCGGAGCCTGGCTCGAGAAGATCGTCGAGGCGGATGCCCACCACGGAGCGGTCGACCTCGCAGCCGACAGCATTGCCCGATGGCTGGATGCCAACGCCGAGTCGTTCTCGGGGCTCATCTCGCGGCGGCTCCCCGGGTGGGTGCCGAAGCTCGCGCACCGGTTCGTCGACGACACCGCCTACAACGAGGCGGTCAAGTTCGTGCGCGCCGTGCAGGCCGACCCGAAGCATCCTGCCCGCATCGCCGTCGACGGCTACCTCGCCCGCCTCGCCGACAGTCTGCAGAACGACCCGGAGACCAGGGCGAAGCTCGAGAACGCGAAATCGTCGCTGTTCGACAGCCCCCGCGTGGGCGCCCTCGCGGCCGAGGCGTGGAACACCGCCAAGAACGGACTGCTCACCGCCCTCGCCGAGCCAGAGAGCGGGCTGCGGGTGCGCGCGGCGCAGGCTCTGCAGGAGATCGGCGCGAGACTGACGACGGATGCCGCACTGCAGCACCGCGTCGACACGTGGGTGTCGGATGCCGCCGTGTTCCTCGTCGACCGCTACCGCCACGACATCGCGTCGATCATCACCGACACCGTCGAGCGCTGGGACCCGGTCGAGACGACCGAGAAGATCGAGCTCATGGTCGGCCGAGACCTGCAGTACATCCGCCTGAACGGCACATTCGTCGGCGCCCTCGCCGGCCTCGCCATCTTCACGATCGCGCATCTGCTGATCCCCGGGGTCTGACGTCCGGCATCCGTCGGGCGGGTGGGCGGTTCGGGCGCAGGATCGCCGCCGCATCGAGCGTGCTCGTGAGCGGCGTGATCGCCTTCTTCCTCGGCGGCTCGACGCTGGAGCTCGTACGAGAGCAGTTGCATCTCCTCTGCGGCGTGCAGCCACCCGGCTCGGAGGGAGCGGGCAGCTGGAACTGCAGCGACGGGATCGGCTACCTCGGCATCGGAGGCACTCTCGGCATCATGTGGATCACCCTCGTGCTCGCCGGCTCTCTCCTGGCCCTGACCATCCGTCGCGATCGACCGGCACGACTGGCTCTCGTGCTTCTCGCGGCCCTGTCCACCGCGTGGATACTCGGAGTGACCTGGCACGGGTCGATGACGCTCGTTCAGGATGAGTACGCTCCGATGACCGGGGCGGCGTACTGGGGGCAGGCGATCGGTCCTGCTGCGCTGATCAGCGCAGTCGGTATGGCGATCGCTCTGCTCAGCCTCGCACCTGCGGGGCGGCTCTCCCGAGCTGGGGGGATCGTCGCGAGCGTGTTGCTGGTCGTCGCGACGATTCTGCAGCCCGGGTTGAGCCTCAACCTCGTCCCTGCCGTGGGACTGCTCGCCGCAGCCGTCGTCCGCGGGCTCACCGCCGAGAACCGGAACTCCCCCGCGCGCCTGTCATGAGCGAGTGCGGCGCTACCCGAGGACAGCACCCGCAAGCGTGCGCTCCACGTGGGCTGCGATCCACTCCGAGCGGAACGGGCGACTGCGCAGCAGCCATCGGTGGAAGATCGCTCCGACGAACAGCTCTGCGACGTCGTCCGGTGCGGGCACGCCCGCATCGTTCAGCCGGTGCGAGATGGCGCGCAACTGGGGTGCCATCAGCAGCTCGCGGAACTGGGTGGCGAGTTCTTCGTCGGATTGGAGCTCGGCAGTGACGGCTCGCAGGAGTCGCTCGTGGTCGGGGTCCGTCAGCTCGGCGATCATCCCGACCCCCAGCGCTCGGAGATCGCCCGCGAGATCGCCCGAGTTCGGCACGACGACACTGCCGTCCTCATCGGTGCTGCGCGTCAGGAGTGCATCGAAGAGGATCTCGCCGGTCGACGACCACGACCGGTAGAGAGTCTGCTTGCTCACCCCCGCTCGCGCGGCGATACCCTCCATCGTGACAGCGCCCACTCTCTGGTCTCGAGCCAGCGCCACGACGGCGGCGTGCACCTTGGTTCGGGTCTTCTCGCGGGCCATACTCAGAACTTACCCCAGCAAACGAGACGGAGCGTCCAGTTCCAGGTACGATCGCCTCGTGACATCACCACAGACATGGGTCATCACCGGCGCGGGTCGAGGCCTGGGTCGAGCGCTCACCGAGGTCGCCCTCTCGGCCGGGCATACAGTCGTGGCCACCGTCAGAGGCGCACACACTCTGCCCGATGACGACCGACTGACGGTAGCGACCCTCGACGTCCGCGATCGCGACGCCGCGCGGTCGACCATCATGCAGGTCGCCCAAGACCACGGGCGCATCGACGTGCTCGTGAACAATGCCGGCTACGGCCTGATCGGCGCAATCGAAGAGGCGTCGGAAGAGGATGCGCGAACGATCGTCGACACCAATCTGCTCGGCCCGCTCTGGCTGAGCCAGGCCGCGATCCCGATCATGCGCCGACAGGGAGGCGGGCACATCGTGCAGATCTCCACGGTCGGTGCCGTCGGCACGATGCCGACGCTCGGTCTCTACAACTCCGCGAAGTGGGGGCTGGAAGCCTTCAGTGAGGCGATGGCCGCGGAAGTCGCGAGGTTCGGCATCCGCGTCTCCCTGATCGAGCCAGGCTCGCTCGACACGGAGTGGGCGGGTGCGAGCATGCGGTTCAGCTCCCCCGCGTCCGTCTACGACGCCCAGCGGACCGAGCTCTTCGGCACAGCCGAGGTTCCGTGGCCCCAGGGCGAGTCGGCCGGCGGCACGAGACCGGAGGATGCCGCGGCCGCGATCCTCGCGCACATCTCCGCCACCGACGACCCACGCCTCCGGGTGCTCGTCGGCGATGACGCACCCGGACAAGTCGCCGCAGCGCTCGATCGTCGGATGCAGGACTACTCCCGCGATCCGCGGTTCACGGCCGGGTGACTCTCCGCCCTGACCGGTCACCCGGTCAGGGCGAGCGCGACCGTCCCCCGGCGGGCGCGCTCTGATACCGTGCCCGCATCGGCTCCGTGCCACACACTGCGCGCGGGATGCCGGCATCCCTCGAAGGAGTACGCATGGACTCGCTGCTCTCCGCGAATGTGATCTGGACGCTGCTCGCCGTCGCTGCTTTCGCCATCAACGTGCTCGCGCTGATCTACATCCCGCGGGACCGCAAACCCACCGCGGCGATGGCATGGCTGCTTCTGGTGTTCCTGCTCCCCTTCGCCGGCATGGCGCTGTACCTGTTGATCGGCAACTTCCGGCTTCCGAAGAAGCGCCGCGACGAGCAGCAGCGCATCACGGCGATGATCTCCGACCGCGCGGTCGATCAGGCGGACGCGCAGGCCCCGCGATGGCTGCAGCGTGTCGCACAGCAGAATCACGCGCTCACCGGGCTGCCGGTGGTCGGCGACTCTGCGGCGCAGCTGATCGACGACTATCAGGAGTCCATCGATGCGATGGCGGCGGCCATCGACACCGCTGACCGGTATGTGCACGTCGAGTTCTACATCGCCGCGCGGGATGCGACGACCCAGGGGTTCTTCACAGCGATGGAGCGTGCGGTCGCGCGGGGTGTCACGGTGCGTGTCCTGGCCGACTACATCGCATCGCGAAAGATCGTGAGGTCGGAGGAGACCTTCGCCGAACTCGACCGCATCGGGGTGACGTGGTCGTGGATGCTCCCGGTGCGGCCTCTCAAAGGCGAGTACCAACGCCCCGATCTGCGTAACCACCGTAAGCTCGTGGTCGTCGACGGGACCATCGGATTCGTCGGCTCGCAGAACCTCATCTCCCGCGACTACAACGCCGAGAAGAACATCAAACGCGGATTGATGTGGCAGGAGTTGGTGTCTCGGGTCGAAGGGCCGGTCGTCGCCCAGGTCGATGCTGTGTTCCTGTCCGACTGGCTGATCGAAACCGGTGAGGATCTGTCCGAGGTCGAGCGGGTTCCGGCCTCCGTCGTCCCGAAGCCTGCGTCCGCCGACCTGCACTGCCAGATGGTGCCGAGCGGTCCGGCATACGGCACGGAGAACAACCTGCGGATGTTCCTCGCACTCATCCACGGCGCCACGGAGAAGGTCATCCTCACGAGCCCGTACTTCGTGCCGGATGAGGCGATGGTCTATGCGATCACCTCGGCATGCCAGCGAGGACTCGACGTACAGCTGTTCGTCTCAGAGCTCGGCGACCAGGCCATGGTCTACCACGCGCAGCGCTCGTACTACGAGACGCTTCTGCGTGCAGGAGTGCGCATCTTCCTGTACCCGGCGCCATACATCCTGCACGCCAAGCACTTCTCGATCGACGACGACATCGCCGTGATCGGCTCGAGCAACATGGATATCCGATCCTTCAGTCTGAACTCGGAGATGTCGCTGCTTGTGCGTGGCGAATCGTTCGTCGCGCAGATGCGCGCGGTCGAGCAGAAGTACCGCACGGCCGGTCGAGAACTGACGCTCGAGGAGTGGCTCCGCGAGCCCGCCAAGTCGACCTTCCTCGATGGCATGTTCCGGTTGACGTCGGCGCTGAACTGAGCCGGGAGGATCGTCTCGGCGGTGCTCCGAGTTAGCGCGTGGCGAGTGCCGCGAGCATCTCGATCACGCAGAGGGCAGCGAGCCTGACGGTGCGCATGTCGTCGGTGTCGGCGGTCGCGTCGACCTCGGCGATGTCCGCACTGACCACGCGCGGATCCGTGACGATCGAGCGGACGAGCGCGCGCAGCTCCCACGCGGCGAAACCGCCGGGAACGCTCGCCGGGCACCCGGGCGCTGCGGCTCGATCGGCGGCGTCGACATCGACATCGAGATGGATGCGGGCGGCGGCGCCGGCTCCCGCGATGCGCGTCGCCTCGGCGACCACGTCATCGGTCCCGCGGCGCCGCACCTCGTCGAGGGTGATCACCCGGATGCCCCACTCCGCGGCGCGCGCCGCATAGGCGGCGGAGTTGGCGAAGTCCGCGATGCCGATCTGGACGATCCGGGTCGGGTCGATCCGCTCGCCGTCGGGGGCGTCCTCGATCAATCGCCGCACGGGCGACCCGTTCGAGATGCCGTCGCGCAGGTCGAAATGCGCATCGATCGTGATCAGCCCGGTGGCCCCCGCTCCTCGCGCGACCGGGTAGGTCAGCGCGTTGTCGCCCCCGAGGGCGATCACGAGACGGGCTGATTCAGCGAGCTCGTGCACGCGCGCGACGCTCGCCGCGATGCCGTCCTCGCCGTCGGGCTCGGCCACATCCCCGGCGTCGAGTACGCGCAGCGCCTCACCGAGATCCACCATCGGCGGGCCCATGAGCGTCGCGCTGTACCGGGTCAGCGCCTCCCGGATCGCCGCGGGCGTCGCATGCGCGCCGGTCGGCGACAGCGAGGTGCGCCAGGTCGGAACGCCGAGCAGCACCGCATCCGCATCGTCTCCGGCGGCGAAAGCGGGCCAGGAACCGGCGCGCGGCCAGAGGTCATCGTGCGAGAGAGCCATGGTTCTCCGTTCCTGAAGTCGTTCCTCGTGCCTTCGACGGCGCCGCGAAGACCGCGACTCCGTCCTTCCACACCTGCTCGACGAGCGGCACTCCCGGCCGATACGCGAGATGGATGCGCGTCGGTGCTTTCAACAGCACGAGGTCTGCGCGGGCTCCCACCGCGATCACACCGACGTCGTCGCGTCGCAGCGCCCGTGCTCCCCCGGCGGTCGCCGCCCATACCGCCTCGGCGGGGGTCATGCCCATGTCGCGCACCGCGATCGCGATGCAGAACGGCATGGAGGAGGTGAAGCTCGAACCAGGGTTCGTGTCGCATGCGATCGCCACGGTGACGCCCGCGTCGATCAGTCGTCGCGCATCGGGATACGGCTGCCTGGTCGAGAACTCCACGCCGGGCAGCAGTGTGAGCACCGTGTCCGAGCCGACCAGTGCCGCGATGTCGTCGTCGGTCAGGTAGGTGCCGTGATCGACGGAGGCGGCGCCGAGCTCGACGGCGAGGCGCACCCCGTCGCCCGGGCCGAGCTGGCTCGCGTGCACTCGGGGCATGAGCCCCTTCGCGACACCGGCTTCGAGCACGCGCCGCGACTGCTCGACCGAGAAGGCGCCGGTCTCGCAGAACACGTCGATCCATCTCGCATGCGGAGCACAGGCGTCGAGCATCGGGCCCGTCACCAGGTCGACGTACTCGTCGGCGCGGTCGGCGTACTCGGCCGGCACGACGTGCGCCCCGAGGAACGTGACCTCCGGCGTGACCTCCGCGGCGAGTCGCACGAGACGCTCCTCATCCGCGACGCTGAGCCCGTATCCGCTCTTGATCTCGACCGTGGTGGTGCCCTGCGCGAGCATCTCGTCGAGGAATCCGCGCAGGCGGGCGCTCAGCTCGTCGTCACTCGCCGCTCGCGTCGCGGCGACGGTCGAGCGGATACCACCCGCGGCGTACTTCTGCCCCGCCATCCGCGCCTCGAACTCGGAGGCACGGTCTCCGCCGAACACGAGGTGGCTGTGGCTGTCGACGAACCCGGGGATGACCGCACGACCACCGGCGTCGATGATCTCGTCGGCACCAGGTGCGGCCGGGGGCGCGGCATCCGCCGAGCCCACCCAGGCGATCCGTCCGCCGTCGATCAGCACGGCTGCATCGTGCAACGTGCCGAAACGGTCTCCCTCGGTCGAGCCGACGTTGGTCGTCAGCTCTCCGATGTTCGTGATCAGCGAGGTGCTCACAGCATCGGCACCTTCAGGCCGCGCTCGCGAGCGATGTCGCGAGCATGCTCGTATCCTGCGTCGACGTGGCGCATGACTCCGGTGCCGGGGTCGTTGGTCAGCACGCGTTCGAGCTTCTCGGCGGCCAGCGCCGAGCCGTCCGCGACGCTGACCTGGCCGGCGTGGATCGAGCGTCCGATGCCGACTCCGCCACCGTGGTGAAGCGACACCCACGAGGCGCCGGATGCCGTGTTGAGCAGGGCGTTCAGCAGCGGCCAGTCGGCGATGGCGTCAGAGCCGTCTTTCATGGCCTCGGTCTCGCGGTACGGCGACGCGACGGAGCCGGAGTCGAGGTGATCCCGGCCGATCACGATCGGCGCCGACAGCTCACCCGATGCGACCATCTCATTGAACTTGAGGCCGGCGAGGTGGCGCTCCTTGTATCCGAGCCAGCAGATACGCGCGGGCAGCCCTTCGAAGTGAACCTTCTCGCCCGCCTTCTCGAGCCACCGGTGCAGGGCCTTGTCGTCGGGGAAGAGCTCGGCGATCGCGCGATCGGTCTTGTAGATGTCCTCGGGGTCGCCCGAGAGAGCTGCCCAGCGGAAGGGCCCACGGCCCTCTTCGAACTGCGGCCGGATGTACGCCGGCACGAAGCCGGGGAACTCGAATGCGCGGTCGAAGCCGCCCAGCTGCGCCTCGGCGCGGATCGAGTTGCCGTAGTCGAAGACAGCGGCCCCGGCATCCTGGAACGCGACCATCGCCGACACGTGCTGCGCCATCGACTCGCGAGAGCGGCGGGTGAACTCCTCGGCATCCCGTTCGGCCTCGGCCTTCCACTCGGCGACCGAGATGCCGATCGGCAGGTATGCGAGCGGATCGTGAGCGCTGGTCTGGTCGGTGACGATGTCGATCGGCACGCCCCGACGCAGCAGCTCGGGGAAGATCTCTGCGGCGTTGCCGACCACGCCGACCGAGAGCGCCTCGCCGGCCTGCTTCGCTGCGACGACCCGGGCGACGGCCGCGTCGAGGTCGGTCGTGTACTCGTCGAGGTATCCGTGCTGCACCCGGCGTGCGAGGCGCGACTCGTCGACGTCGACGATCAGCACGACTCCGTCATTGAGCGTCACTGCGAGCGGCTGCGCACCACCCATGCCACCGGCTCCGCCGGTGAGGGTCAGCGTGCCCTTGAGCGAGTCCCGGTCGAGCGAGCGGGCGACGGCCGAGAAGGTCTCGTAGGTGCCCTGCAGAATGCCCTGGGTTCCGATGTAGATCCACGAGCCGGCGGTCATCTGGCCGTACATGATCAGACCGAGCTCTTCGAGCTTGCGGAACTCGGGCCAGGTCGCCCAATCGCCCACGAGGTTCGAGTTGGCGATGAGCACGCGAGGTGCCCACTCGTGCGTGCGGAAGACACCGACCGGCTTTCCCGACTGCACGAGCAGAGTCTCGTCGGGTTCCAGTTCGTCGAGGGTGCGGACGATCGCGTCGTACGCCTCCCAGCTGCGAGCGGCCTTCCCGGTGCCGCCGTACACCACGAGGTCTTCAGGGTGCTCGGCGACCTCGGGATCGAGGTTGTTCATGAGCATCCGCTTGGCTGCCTCCGCACCCCAGCTCTTGGCGGTGCGCTGGTTGCCGCGGGCGGCGCGGACCGTGCGTGGCCCTGCCGCGGTGGTGTTCGACGTCGCGGTCGATTCGGGGGTCGTGGTGTCAGTCATTCGCGTGCTCCTTTGCGATGCGGGCGACGGCGCCGGACTGCACGAGTGCGGTCACGGCCTCCATGTCTGGTGAGAGGAAGCGGTCGGGTCCGGGACCCGCCGCGACGGTCCGGACGAGATCGCGCACGGCGCCGGTCGCAGGACCCGCCTGCAGTGGCGCGCGAAGATCGAGGGCGCGGGCGCCGGTGAGGATCTCGATCGCGAGCACGCGACCCAGTCCGTCGATCGCGCGGCGGAGCTTGCGAGCCGCCGCCCACCCCATCGACACGTGGTCCTCCTGCATGGCCGACGACGGGATGGAGTCGACGGATGCCGGAACGGCGAGGCGCTTGAGCTCCGACACGATTCCCGCCGCGGCGTACTGTGCGATCATCAGCCCCGAATCGACACCGACCTCATCGGCGAGGAAGGGCGGAAGGCCGTGGTTGCGCGCGGGGTCGAGCGCGCGGTCGGTACGACGCTCCGAGATCGAGGCGACATCGGCGACCGAGATCGCGAGGAAGTCCAGGACAGCAGCGACCGGCGCTCCGTGGAAGTTTCCGTTGGACTCGATGCGGCCGTCGACGGTGATCACGGGGTTGTCGATCACGCTCGCAAGCTCTCGATCGGCGATCATCGACGCGTAGCCCAGGGTGTCGCGCGCGGTTCCGTGCACCTGCGGCGAGCAGCGCAGCGAGTAGGCGTCCTGCACGCGGCCGTCCTCCGGGCCCTTGTGGCTGTGCACGATCGGCGAGTCTCCGAGGAACGACCGCAGATGCGCTGCGGAGACGGCCTGCCCCGCCTGCGGGCGCAGCGCCATGAGGTCTGCCGCGAAGACGGCGTCCGTGCCGAGCTGCGACTCGACCGACATCGCTGCGGCCATGTCGGCGGTGATCAGCAGAGTCTCGAGATCGTGCAGCGCCAGCACGAGCATCCCGAGCATCCCGTCGGTGCCGTTGATGAGGGCGAGGCCCTCCTTCTCGACCAGCGTGAGCGGCTCGATGTCGGCGGCGACCAGAGCATCGGATGCCGGCATCAGCGTTCCCTCCGCGTCGCGGACGTCGCCCTCGCCCATCGTCGCGAGCGCGATGTGGGCGAGCGGGGCGAGATCGCCGGAGCATCCGAGCGAGCCGTACTCGCGCACGACCGGGGTGATCCCCGCGTTGAGCAGACCCGCGTACGTCTCGACCACGACGGGTCGTACGCCCGTGCGGCCGGAGGAGAGCGTCTGCAGCCGGAGAAGCTGGAGGCCGCGCACGACCTCGCGCTCGACCTCTGCGCCGGTGCCGGCCGCGTGCGAGCGGATCAGGCTCGCCTGCAGCTGCAGGCGGCGATCGGGGGCGATGAAGGTCGTGGCGAGTGCGCCGAAACCGGTGGACACCCCGTAGTGCGGGTGCGGGTCGGCCGCGAGTCCGTCGATGACATGCCGGGTCTCGGCGACCCGCAGGAGCGCTGCGGAGCTGATCGTGACCGGGGCGCCGTGTCGGGCGACCGCGACGACATCGGCGTGGCTCAGGGGGGCATCGCCGACGAGGACGGAGGGCAGTTCGCTCATGTGTCGATTCCACACCCGACGGGTCGCGTGCGACAGGTGATCGTGGGATCCTGTGTCTGTGATCCCAGACAAAGTAGAGACCGTCGCTCAGGTGCCGGCGGCCCAGAACACCCTGCGGATCCTGAGCTATCTGGCGGGGCGACCAGCACCCGTCGCTGCGTCGGCGATCGCGCGCGAGCTCGAGCTGCCTCGGTCGACCGTGTACCACCTGCTCACCACCCTCGCGGCGCACGGCTTCGTGCTGCACATGAAAGAGGATCGACGCTGGGGCCTGGGCACCTCGGCGTTCGAGCTCGCGGGCGGATACGCCCGACAGCAACCGCTCGCGCGGATCGGGCGGCCACTCGTCGCCGCTCTCTCGGATCGTCTCGGCGAGAGCACGCACCTGGCGGTGATGAGCGGCGGCGACGTGCTCTACATCGTCGAGGAACGCGCGCCACGGAGGCAGGCTCTCGTCACGGATGTCGGCGTCCGCCTTCCCGCGCACCTCACCGCCTCGGGGCGGGCCATGCTCGCGGCGCTCCCCCGCGAGCAGGTGCGAGCGCTGTACCCGAGTGCGTCCGCATTCCCGGATCGCACGGGACTCGGTCCGCGAAAGCCGAGCGAGTTGCGTGAGCTGCTGCGCACAGTGAGGGAACGCGGCTACGCGACCGAGGACAGCGAGGTGGCAGACGGACTGCGCAGCGTCGGCGCCGTCGTCCGCGATCACGCGGGCTGGCCCGTCGCCGCAGTCGCGGTGACCTGGGCGGGCGGCGAGCTCGACGAGCGCACGCTCGCGGATGCCGTCATCGAAACGGCCGCGGTGCTCGAGTCCCGCCTGAAACGCTGACCCGAGAGTCCGGCCTGCGGTGTGTGCAGCCCTCGGGCTTACAGGTCGGCGTGGGAACGCACGTTAACGCAGAAAAGCCACCCAACATTGGGTGGCTTTTCTGTTTAAAAGAAGTCCGGCGGTGTCCTACTCTCCCACAAGGTCCCCCCTGCAGTACCATCGGCGCTGTGAGGCTTAGCTTCCGGGTTCGGAATGTAACCGGGCGTTTCCCTCACGCTATGGCCGCCGAAACACTATAGATGTTTCAATCAAAACACATAACAAAGTCATTGTCATGCGGTTCTCGACCGTACATCGAGAACCACTCAGTGGACGCGTAGCACCAACAAACGGTGTGTTATCAAGTCATCGGCTTATTAGTACCAGTCAGCTGCATGCATTACTGCACTTCCACATCTGGCCTATCAACCCAGTAGTCTGGCTGGGAGCCTCTCACCCGAAGGTATGGAAATCTCATCTTGAGGCCGGCTTCCCGCTTAGATGCTTTCAGCGGTTATCCATCCCGAACGTAGCTAATCAGCGGTGCTCCTGGCGGAACAACTGACACACCAGAGGTTCGTCCAACCCGGTCCTCTCGTACTAGGGTCAGATCCTCTCAAATTTCCTACGCGCGCAGCGGATAGGGACCGAACTGTCTCACGACGTTCTAAACCCAGCTCGCGTACCGCTTTAATGGGCGAACAGCCCAACCCTTGGGACCTACTCCAGCCCCAGGATGCGACGAGCCGACATCGAGGTGCCAAACCATGCCGTCGATATGGACTCTTGGGCAAGATCAGCCTGTTATCCCCGAGGTACCTTTTATCCGTTGAGCGACAGCGCTTCCACAAGCCACTGCCGGATCACTAGTCCCGACTTTCGTCCCTGCTCGACCTGTCAGTCTCACAGTCAAGCTCCCTTGTGCACTTACACTCGACACCTGATTGCCAACCAGGTTGAGGGAACCTTTGGGCGCCTCCGTTACTTTTTGGGAGGCAACCGCCCCAGTTAAACTACCCACCAGGCACTGTCCCTGAACCGGATTACGGTTCGAAGTTAGATATCCAGAGTGACCAGAGTGGTATTTCAACAATGACTCCACATGAACTGGCGTCCATGCTTCACAGTCTCCCACCTATCCTACACAAGCCACACCGAACACCAATACCAAGCTGTAGTAAAGGTCACGGGGTCTTTCCGTCCTGCTGCGCGTAACGAGCATCTTTACTCGTAATGCAATTTCGCCGAGTTCGCGGTTGAGACAGTTGGGAAGTCGTTACGCCATTCGTGCAGGTCGGAACTTACCCGACAAGGAATTTCGCTACCTTAGGATGGTTATAGTTACCACCGCCGTTTACTGGGGCTTAAATTCTCAGCTTCGCCTTGCGGCTAACCGGTCCTCTTAACCTTCCAGCACCGGGCAGGCGTCAGTCCGTATACATCGTCTTGCGACTTGGCACGGACCTGTGTTTTTAGTAAACAGTCGCTACCCACTAGTCTCTGCGGCCTCCAAACGCTTTCGGAGCAAGTCCTAATACGTCGAAGGCCCCCCTTCTCCCGAAGTTACGGGGGCATTTTGCCGAGTTCCTTAACCACGATTCTCTCGATCTCCTTGGTATTCTCTACCTGACCACCTGAGTCGGTTTGGGGTACGGGCGGCTTGAACCTCGCGTCGATGCTTTTCTTGGCAGCATAGGATCACCCACTTTTTATTCGCATCGTGTCTCAGCCTATGTGAGTCGCGGATTTGCCTACGACTCGGCCTACGCACTTGCACCGGGACAACCATCGCCCGGCTGGGCTACCTTCCTGCGTCACACCTGTTAATACGCTAACCGCACCAGAATGGGGTCGTGCGCTAGGCCCAGAGCGTCACCCCGAAGGGATCAGTCACTGGGATTCAGACACTTAGCACTACTGGATTAGCTTGGGCGGTTCTTCGCCGGTACGGGAATATCAACCCGTTGTCCATCGACTACGCCTGTCGGCCTCGCCTTAGGTCCCGACTTACCCAGGGAAGATTAGCTTGACCCTGGAACCCTTGGTCTTTCGGAGGACGTGTTTCTCACACGTCTTTCGCTACTCATGCCTGCATTCTCACTCGTGTAGCCTCCACGGCTGGTTTACACCGCCGCTTCGCTGGCCACACGACGCTCTCCTACCCATCAACACGGCTGGACCACGAAGGCCTACCAATAATGTCAATGCCACAACTTCGGTGGCGTGCTTGAGCCCCGTTACATTGTCGGCGCGGAATCACTTGACCAGTGAGCTATTACGCACTCTTTCAAGGGTGGCTGCTTCTAAGCCAACCTCCTGGTTGTCAAGGCAACTCCACATCCTTTCCCACTTAGCACGCGCTTTGGGACCTTAGTTGGTGGTCTGGGTTGTTTCCCTCTCGACTATGAAGCTTATCCCCCACAGTCTCACTGCTGCGCTCTCACTTACCGGCATTCGGAGTTTGGCTGACGTCAGTAACCTTGTAGGGCCCATCGGCCATCCAGTAGCTCTACCTCCGGCAAGAAACACGCAACGCTGCACCTAAATGCATTTCGGAGAGAACCAGCTATCACGAAGTTTGATTGGCCTTTCACCCCTATCCACAGCTCATCCCCTCAGTTTTCAACCTAAGTGGGTTCGGTCCTCCACGACGTCTTACCGTCGCTTCAACCTGGCCATGGATAGATCACTTCGCTTCGGGTCTAGGACATGCGACTGAATCGCCCTATTCAGACTCGCTTTCGCTACGGCTACCCCACACGGGTTAACCTCGCCACATATCGCTAACTCGCAGGCTCATTCTTCAAAAGGCACGCTGTCACAGCTACTAAGGCTGCTCCAACGGTTTGTAAGCAAACGGTTTCAGGTACTATTTCACTCCCCTCCCGGGGTACTTTTCACCTTTCCCTCACGGTACTTGTCCGCTATCGGTCATCTGGGAGTATTTAGGCTTATCAGGTGGTCCTGACAGATTCACACGGGATTTCACGGGCCCCGTGCTACTTGGGATACTCTTCGCGCCACGGTTGGCATTTCGACTACGGGGTTGGCACCCTCTATGACCGGCCTTTCAAGACCGTTCGTCTATACCATCGTGTAACGCCGCCATCTCGGCAGAGATGACTGAAAAGTCCCACAACCCCCAACGTGCAACGCCTGCCGGCTATCACACACGCTAGGTTTAGCCTGTTCCGGTTTCGCTCGCCACTACTAACGGAATCGCGGTTGCTTTCTCTTCCTGTGGGTACTGAGATGTTTCACTTCCCCACGTTCCCTCTACCCGCCCTATATATTCAGGCGGGAGTCACTAGGTCGGCACGCCGCCCAGCGGGGTTTCCCCATTCGGACACCCTCGGATCAAAACTTGCTTATCAGTTCCCCGAGGCTTATCGCAGATTGCTACGTCCTTCTTCGGCTCCAGATGCCAAGGCATCCACCGTTTGCTCTTAAAGACTTGAAATCACATGAGTTTGAATCAGAATCGACACCAGACTCGAAAGCCTGGCATGAAATTGACTAATGATCTTTAAGATCATCTTGTGCAACCGACCGAAGCCGGCTGCAAGATGCTCGCGTCCACTGTGTAGTTCTCAAAGTACGGGCGGTACCCCTTCTCGCAACCCCACACAGGGGAAACAACAAGAGGCCCAGAGGTACGAAAACGATCCGAAGATCGCATCCGGTCCCTCAGGACCCAACAGCGTGCAGACACCGGCCCCCTCACCCAGACCTTTCCAACAACCGAAGTTGCGTACTAGCTCCGAGATCAGATCTCGATGTCATGTCAAATGTTCCACCCATGAGCTCCCAGCGAAGAACGTATGCCTTCGATCTGGGTTCTGGACTCCGAAGAGTCAGATGCTCCTTAGAAAGGAGGTGATCCAGCCGCACCTTCCGGTACGGCTACCTTGTTACGACTTAGTCCTAATTACCGATCCCACCTTCGACGGCTCCCTCCACAAGGGTTAGGCCACCGGCTTCAGGTGTTACCGACTTTCATGACTTGACGGGCGGTGTGTACAAGACCCGGGAACGTATTCACCGCAGCGTTGCTGATCTGCGATTACTAGCGACTCCGACTTCATGAGGTCGAGTTGCAGACCTCAATCCGAACTGGGACCGGCTTTTTGGGATTCGCTCCACCTCGCGGTATTGCAGCCCTTTGTACCGGCCATTGTAGCATGCGTGAAGCCCAAGACATAAGGGGCATGATGATTTGACGTCATCCCCACCTTCCTCCGAGTTGACCCCGGCAGTATCCCATGAGTTCCCACCATTACGTGCTGGCAACATAGAACGAGGGTTGCGCTCGTTGCGGGACTTAACCCAACATCTCACGACACGAGCTGACGACAACCATGCACCACCTGTTTACGAGTGTCCAAAGAGTTGACCATTTCTGGCCCGTTCTCGTATATGTCAAGCCTTGGTAAGGTTCTTCGCGTTGCATCGAATTAATCCGCATGCTCCGCCGCTTGTGCGGGTCCCCGTCAATTCCTTTGAGTTTTAGCCTTGCGGCCGTACTCCCCAGGCGGGGAACTTAATGCGTTAGCTGCGTCACGGAATCCGTGGAATGGACCCCACAACTAGTTCCCAACGTTTACGGGGTGGACTACCAGGGTATCTAAGCCTGTTTGCTCCCCACCCTTTCGCTCCTCAGCGTCAGTTACGGCCCAGAGATCTGCCTTCGCCATCGGTGTTCCTCCTGATATCTGCGCATTCCACCGCTACACCAGGAATTCCAATCTCCCCTACCGCACTCTAGTCTGCCCGTACCCACTGCAGGCCGGAGGTTGAGCCTCCGGATTTCACAGCAGACGCGACAAACCGCCTACGAGCTCTTTACGCCCAATAATTCCGGATAACGCTTGCGCCCTACGTATTACCGCGGCTGCTGGCACGTAGTTAGCCGGCGCTTTTTCTGCAGGTACCGTCACTTTCGCTTCTTCCCTGCTAAAAGAGGTTTACAACCCGAAGGCCGTCATCCCTCACGCGGCGTTGCTGCATCAGGCTTGCGCCCATTGTGCAATATTCCCCACTGCTGCCTCCCGTAGGAGTCTGGGCCGTGTCTCAGTCCCAGTGTGGCCGGTCACCCTCTCAGGCCGGCTACCCGTCGACGCCTTGGTGAGCCATTACCTCACCAACAAGCTGATAGGCCGCGAGCCCATCCCCAACCAATAAATCTTTCCAGTAACTGACCATGCGGTCGCTACTCGTATCCAGTATTAGACGCCGTTTCCAGCGCTTATCCCAGAGTCAGGGGCAGGTTGCTCACGTGTTACTCACCCGTTCGCCACTGATCCACCCAGCAAGCTGGGCTTCACCGTTCGACTTGCATGTGTTAAGCACGCCGCCAGCGTTCATCCTGAGCCAGGATCAAACTCTCCGTAAAAAAGAAATGCATACGACACCGGGAAAACGGTGACGCAGCGAGTTTGATGCTGACCAAAGAGACAAATTCATTGCTGACTTCATCCGAATGCCAACCCCACAAGGAGGTTGGTCTTTGATCCAAAGGAATCTCATCCAGCCGAAGCTGAATCGAGGTTATTTGGCATTTGACAAGTGCACGCTGTTGAGTTCTCAAGGATCGGATGCTCCCACGACCCAGTCATCACAACCAGGCCCGAAGGGCAACTTCTCTATCTTATCTGTGCTTTTCGGCCTGTCAAATCGACACGCCGTGAGGCTCAGAACCAGATCTGCAGCTCGGGGCTCAAGGCCGCCGAGGCAACTTCACTAGCTTATCCGTTCCGGAGTCGCTGTCAAATCGACCGTTTCTCCGAAGTGGAAGCTCCAGGTCAGACAGAAGTATGTCTGCGATCTTCTCCGAGGAGCTGATCGAGTGGAGGTGGTTCTCCGCTTGAGGGGGGTAAGGCTCTCGGCCTCTCCGCTTCCCTGTGGGGCGAACAAGTAATAAGTTACGTGGGTTCCGGGGTTCCGGCAAATCCGGGCTGTCCGCCGGGCGTGTCGCCCGGCGGACAGGGCGTCAGGCCCCGAGAACGAGCTTCAGCTGCTCGACCGCCCAGTCGAGTTCCGTCGCCCGGATGACCAGCGGCGGAGCGATGCGGATGGTCTGCCCGTGGGTGTCCTTGACGAGTACTCCACGGACCAGGAGCTTCTCGGCGATCTCGCGCCCGGTGCCCTTTGCGGGGTCGATGTCGACTCCCGCCCAGAGGCCTGCGATGCGCACCTCGGTGACACCGTGACCGATCAGCGGCTCGAGGCCGGCGGCGAGATGCGCGCCGAGCGCACGGGCCCGCTCCTGGAACTCCCCCGACTCGAGCATCTCGACGACGCGAAGTCCGACGGCCGCGGCCAGCGGATTGCCGCCGAAGGTCGACCCGTGCTCTCCGGGCCGGATGACACCGAGCACATCGGTGTTGCCCACCACGGCGGAGACGGGAAGGATCCCGCCGCCGAGCGCTTTGCCCAGCAGATACAGATCGGGCACGACGCCCTCGCGGTCGCACGCGAACGTCTCACCCACGCGGCCGAGACCCGACTGGATCTCGTCGGCGATGAACAGCACGTTCTTCTCGTCGCAGATCTCGCGGATGCGGCGCAGGTACCCCTCCGGCGGGATCACCACTCCGCCCTCACCCTGGACGGGTTCGATCAGCACGGCGGCGGTGTCGTCGGTGATCGCGGCTGCGATGGCATCCGCATCCCCGTAGGGGACGACGTCGAAGCCGGGGGTGTACGGACCGAAGTCCGCCCGCGCCTGCTCGTCGTCGCTGAAGCTGACGATGGTGGTGGTGCGCCCGTGGAAGTTGCCGGCGGCGACGATGATGCGCGCCTTGCCCTCGGCGATGCCCTTGACCCGGTACCCCCAGGCGCGAGCGACCTTGATGCCCGTCTCGACGGCCTCGGCTCCCGTGTTCATCGGCAGCACCATGTCTTTGCCCGACAGCGACGCGAGCGCCGCGGCGAACGGTTCGAGTCGGTCGCTCATGAACGCACGGCTCGTCAGTGTCACGCGACCGAGCTGCTCGGTGAGCGCGGCCACGAGCGCCGGATGCCTATGCCCGAAGTTCACCGCCGAGTAGGCGGCGAGAAGGTCGAGGTAGCGCTTGCCTTCGACATCGGTCACCCAGGCGCCGTCACCGCGCGCGATGTTGACCGGCAGCGGGTGGTAGTTGTGGGCGACGTGCGGCTCGGCCGTGACTTCGACGCCCGGCTCGACGGCGGTCATGCCTCACCGCGCAGTTCGAGGGTGCAGCACTTGATGCCGCCGCCGCCGAGCAGCAGCTCGGACAGGTCGATCATGATCGGGTTGTACCCGCGCTCGCGCAGCTGCTTCTCGAACCCGAGGGCACGCGGCGAGATGACCACGTTGTACCCGTCGCTCGCCGAGTTGAGTCCGAAGACCGAGCCGTCTTCATCCGACACGAGGATCGCGTCGGGGAAGCGCTCCTCGAGGATCGCTCGACTCGCGTCGTCGAACGCGCCGGGGAGGTACGCGATGTTCGCGCGCTCGGGTCCGCCGTTCTCGACGCCCTGCACCGGATCGAGCACCGCGATGGCGGTGTCGAGGTGGTAGAAACGCGGGTCGACCAGGTTGAGCGAGACGACCTCGCGGCCGAAGACCTCTCCGACCTCGCGGTGGCTGTCACCCGTCGAGCGGAAGCCGGTGCCGGCGAGGATCGCATCGCCCACGAGCAGGAAGTCACCCTCGCCCTCGTTGACCTCTTCGGGGATCACCGTGTCGTAGCCCGCGCCGCGGAACCAGTCGGCGAAGGCCGGGGCCTCGCCCTGACGCTCGACGAAGCGGAACTTCGGCACATAGGCGCGGCCGTCGATCAGGAACCCGCCGTTCGCCGTGTAGACCATGTCGGGGTATCCGGCGAGAGGCTCGATCAGCTCGACCTCATGACCGAGCTCGAGGTACAGGTCGTGCAGCTTCTGCCACTGCTCGACGGCCCTCGCCGTGTCAGTCGGCTTGGTCGGCTCCATCCACGGGTTGATCGAGTAGTTCACCGTGAAGTGCGACGGCTTGCACATCAGGTAGTGACGGTGGTGGGCGGTGCGCACCGGGGTGGCGGTCTCGGACGTCGACGCAGTGGTTTCGACAGACATGGGGCTCCTCGAACGGATGCGGCGGACGCTGTCCAGGGGCCCGGCGGTCCTTCGACCCGCGCCGCTCGGTGAGAGCCGGCGCCCAGGGAAGATGCGACTCGGGCACGCCAGCATCCATTCTGTCACCCGTCCCCTGGGCGCCGCCAGAGCGCGCCGCCGGAGCGCGGGTCCCGCCTGTCACGCGCCGTGGACGACGACCTTGCCGACCGTGTGCCCGGCCTCGAGATGGGCGAGGGCGGAGGATGCACGGTCGAAGCCGTACTCGCGCTGGATCACCGGAGTGATCCTCCCCTCTGCCGTGAGCTCCAGCAGCTTCGCGAGGATCTCGGTGCGCGGTGTCGCCGCGAGCGGGCGGACGCGACGGCTCGACCCGATCGACCGCAACGCCGCTTCGAGCATCCGCGGGATGGGCCCCAGCACGTGCCCGCCGTCTCCCGTGACGAGCACCACGGCTCCCCCGGCGACGACGAGCCGCTGCAGGTCGCGCAGCCTCGTTCCCCCGGCGATGTCGATCACCGCGTCGAAGTGGCCGGCTGGCAGTGCCGACAGTGGCGAGCGACGGTGATCGAGCGTGCGCACCGCGCCGAGGTGCTCGACGAGGCGGGAGTTGCGCTCTCCGCACGTCGCCCAGACCTCCGCTCCCCGCAACGCCGCGAGCTGCACCGCGAACGTGCCGACGCCCCCGGAGGCGCCGATGACGAGCACGCGCGGGACCGCATGCTCGGAGCGGTGTCTCTCGAGGCGCGACTCCGAGTGGGTGCCGATCCCGGCTCGGTCGAGCGCCTGCCAGGCCGTGCCCGCAGCGACGGGCAGGCAGGCCGCGGTCACAGAGGTGACATCGGGAGGGATCGGCACGAGCCGATCGGCGGGCACCGCGACGTGGGATGCGAGGCCGCCACCGCCCACGAGCTCGCCGACGACCCGTTCTCCGAGTTCGGCGCCGATCGAGTTCGGACCGACGGCGACGACGGTGCCGGCGACCTCCATTCCTCGCACCGGGTGCTTGGGACGGGTGAGCCCGAAGACCGGGCGCACCAGCAGAGGATCGCCCAGCATCAGCCGCACGTCCCCCGCGTTGAGCGACGTCGCCTCGACGCGCAGCACCACCTCGCCGCGGCGCGGCACGGGCGTCGGGATCTGCTCGAGCCGGAACCCGTCGGCGGAGCCGTAGGTCTCCCGCACCCAGGCGGGCATCGTCTCGGTCATCTCAGGCATCCTTCGTCGAAGGCTCGGGGTAGTGGAACAGGTCGTCGAGCCCGACGCCGAACGCGCGGGCGATCTGGAATGCGAGCTCGAGCGACGGGGAGTACTTCTCCTGCTCGATCGCGATGAGCGTCTGCCGGGTCACGCCGATGCTGCGCGCGAGCTCCGCCTGGGTGAGCCCCGCCCCCTCACGATGGGCGCGGATGCGGTTGGAGACGAGGGTGGGCTTGACCATCAGACGAGCCCCCGGCGGTAGGCGACGACCCGCGCGATGCTGCCGACCATCGCAGAGACGGCGAAGCCTGCGAACATCGTGTTCGCGATCCAGAAGACGTCGGCATCCACCGCGCACAGGGCGATCACCCCGAGCCCCGCGATCACGACGAAGGCCTGCTCGACGCGGCTTCCCATGCGGCTGATGTCGCGGTCGCGCACATCGGACCTGCCGACGCCGTCGGGGTCCTTCGCGCCGGCGATGATCCCCCAGACGATGCTGATCGCGATCGTCGCCACGATGCCGATCCCGATCGTCCACAGCATCGGCGGGAGCCAGTCGACCTCGGTCACCGACCTGCCGGCGGCCTGCTGCAGCACGATGACGACGTATGCCGTGATCACGACCGCACCGACGAGCAGACCCGACCAGGCGTTGCGCTCTTCGTAGACCATGATGCCTCCCATGTAAAAGATTCTTTACACGAGAGTAGGCCGAGGCATCCCTCGTGTCAAGAATTCTTTACACGTACTCGCCCGCGTCGCGGCAGCGGTGGTCAAAAGAGCATCCGAATCGCCCGGTTCCGATGCGTTTTTGACCCCGCACCGGGGAAACGAGTGCGGGGAGGACGGAAAGGGATGCGGGACGGATGCCGAGGCGGGGCCGGGATGCGGCAAACGCAGCGGGATGCCGCAACCGCAGCGCTCAGATGACCGAGGCGCTCCAGTCGTCGGGGTTGCCGTAGCGGTGTGCGGTGATCGCGATCGCCTGCTCGTGCACGAACGGCAGCAGCTCGATGCGCCCGGCCGAGGTGACCTCGCCGTCGTACACCGCGAGGTCGGGATCGCCGTCGACCGCGACGGCGAGCGCCCGATGCAGCGCCGCGACCGCGTCACGCGAGCCGACGAGTCGCACGCGACTCGGCCGAGGAGCATCATCTGATGACGCGAACACGTCGGCCGATGCACCCTCGCGCCGTCGCATCCGCTCGATCCATTCGTCGTCGCTCTCCATGTAGACGACCGCCCCGAGTGTGCCGAGCGCGCGGCGCACCTCGGACGGCAGCCCGACGGGCGTCGACAGCACGAAGCCGGCGCCGGCGCGCACCGCCGCGACGACGACGCGCAGCAGCTCCTGCCATCCGGCATCCGCTGTGGCCCTGATCGCGACTGGCACCGGGCGATAGCGGAAGAGGTTGCGCTCGACACCGAGACGCGAGACGTCGCGCACCTGTCCGAACTCCCGATCCCAGGCGAGCGCGTCCGACAGCGCCGAGCGGCGCAGCCATTCGAACGCCTCGTAGTCGAGTGAGGGCTGCGCCGACTCGATCAGCTCGGTGATCCGGGAATCGAGGCCGCGCAGATGCAGCGTGCTCGACACGGGACCGGAGCCGCGTGAACGCCACGATCCGAGGCCGATCAGGTAGTTCGGTCCGCCGGCCTTGGTGCCGGGGCCGACCGATGAGCGCTTCCAGCCGCCGAACGGCTGACGCTGCACGATCGCCCCGGTGATTCCGCGGTTGACGTAGAGGTTTCCCGCCTGCACGCGGTCGAGCCACAGTTCGAGCTCTGCAGGGTCCTGCGTGTGCAGCCCCGCGGTCAGCCCGTAGGCGACGGCGTTCTGCATCTCGATCGCGCTCTCGAGCGTCGGCGCATGCATGATCCCGAGCACCGGTCCGAAGAACTCCTCGGTGTGGAATCGCGACCCCGGCTGCACGCCGACGCGGATGCCGGGTCGCCACAGTCGGCCGCTCGGATCGTCGGCCGACACCGCGGGTTCGATGAGCCACTGCTCCTCGCCCTCGAGCTCGGTGAGCGCCCAGGCGAGCTTGCCCTGCGGCCGCTCGATCACCGGCCCGACCTCGGCGAGCGGGTCGGTGGGCCAGCCGACGTGCAGCGAGCGCGTGGCGTCGGCGAGCTGGCGAGCGAAGCGCTTGGAGCGACCGACCGGGCCCACGAGGATCGCCAGGGAGGCGGCCGAGCACTTCTGACCCGCATGCCCGAACGCGCTGCGCACGAGGTCCGCGACGGCCAGGTCGAGGTCGGCCGACGCCGTGATGACCATCGCGTTCTTCCCGCTGGTCTCGGCGAGCAGCGGCAGGTCCGGCCGCCACGACCGGAAGAGCGCGGCCGTCTCCCAGGCGCCGGTGAGGATGACGCGGTCGACCGACTCGTGTGCGATCAGCGCCTGGCCGAGGTCGCCCTCCTCGATGTCGACGAGCGCGAGCACATCGCGCGGCACGCCGACCTCCCACAGCGTCTCGGCGATCACGGCGGCGCACCGTCGGGACTGAGGGGCGGGCTTGAAGACGACACCGGATCCCGCGGCGAGCGCGGCGAGCACTCCCCCGGCGGGGATCGCGAGGGGGAAGTTCCACGGCGGCGCGACGACGGTCACGCGTGCCGGTTCGAACGAGGCGCCGGCGACGGCATCCAGTTCCCGCGCCTTGGCGGCGTAGAAGCGGGCGAAGTCGACGGCTTCGCTCACCTCGACATCGGCCTCGGCGAAGACCTTGCCCGTCTCGGCCGCGGCGACCTCGATGAGCTCTCCGCGTCGACCTTCGAGTGCGGCGGCGGCCCGGAGCAGCACCTCGGCGCGTTCCGCAGCAGGGCGCGCTCCCCACTGGGCGCCGGCATCCCGCACTCCGGCGATCGTGCTCTCGAGCACCGCCGTGTCGTCGATGCGGGCGGCCTCGATCGTGGCCACCCCGAGGGTCGAGTCGGCGATCCGTGCATGGATCTCGCGTGCCCACTCGCGGTTGACCGCAAGCGACGGGTCGCTGTCGGGGGTGTTCGTGAAACCGGGGGCGCCGCCGGTGCCCTCGTCGAGCTCGCGCGGGGCGTAGACGGCGGTCTCGAGGAACGGCCCGCCCGAGTCATCCGACCCTCGCGAGATGCCGAGCACGGCCTTGGTCAGCTCCTCTTCGGGAGCGACTGCCACGGGCGCCGGGCGCACCGACTCGTGCACGGGGGCTTGACGATCCTGGGTGCGGAGCGCGCCGACCTGCAGGGTCGGCGAGGTCGAGCGGTCGAGGGCATCGAGAAAGCGGTCGCGCTCGCGCACGAACAGAGACTCGTCGTCGCCGAGCCGGAACGCTGCGGAGAGGAAGTTGTCGTGCGACGCGTTCTCTTCGAGCCGACGCACCAGATAGCTGATCGCCACGTCGAATTCGTCGGGCTTCACGACGGGCACATAGAGCAGCACCTCGCCGACCTCTCGCGAGACGGCCTGCACCTGCCCCTGCGCCATGCCGAGCAGCATCTCGAACTCGATCGGCGGCTGCCCTGCTCCGCCGCCTGCCGCCGAGAAGTCGCGCAGACCGCGCTCCCCCGCGAGCAGCCACGCATACGCGATGCCGAACAGGTTGTGCCCCGCGATGCCAAGGTGCACCGCCGTGATGTTCTCGGGGCGCAGCGCCCAGTCGAGGCAGCGCAGGTAGTTCGCGTCGGTGTCGAGCTTGGTGTCGTAGGTCGCCTGCTCCCACCCGTGCATGTGCGCCTCGACGCGTTCCATCGCGAGGTTGGCCCCCTTGACGAGACGCACCTTGATCGGGGCGCCGCCATGGTCGACGCGCTCCCGCGCCCACGCGGTGAGCTCCTGCAGTGCAGGCAAGGCGTCAGGGAGGTAGGCCTGCAACACGATGCCGGCCTCGAGGCCCTGCAGTCGCGGATCCTCGAGGATGCGCGTGAACACCGCGATCGTCAGGTCGAGGTCGCGGTACTCCTCCATGTCGAGGTTGATGAAGGTGCGGTCCGAGGCTGCCGTCAGATACAGCGGCAGCAGCCGCCCGACCACGGCATCGACGATCTCGTCGAACGCCCACATGGAGATGTGGCTGATGATGGCCGACACCTTGACCGAGACGTAGTCGACGTCCGGTCGACGGATCAGATCGTGGATGCCGTCGAGCCGCCGCTGGGCCTCGGCTTCGCCGAGCACGGCCTCACCGAGCAGGTTGAGGTTGAGTCGCGCACCGGATTCGCGGATCTTGGCGATGGCCGGCCCGAGCTTCGCTGGGCGGGCGTCGACGACGAGGTGACCGACCATGTCGCGCAGCACGCGGCGCGCGATGGGGACCACGGGACTCGGCAGTATCTGCGCGACCCCGCCGCCGAGGCGAACGGCAGAACGCAGGTACCAGGGCAGGAAGTCGGGAACGATCGGCGCGATGCGGTGCAGCTGGGATGCCGCGGCCCCCAGGCTCTCGGGGCGCATGACGCCGTCGACGAATCCCAGCGTGAACGGCAGGCCGTTGGCATCCTGCAGCACTCCGGCCAGCCGTTCGGCTGCCGGGTCGACATCGGCGGCCGCGGCCTCGATCACCCAGCGGCGGGCGAGCTCGACGGCACGGTCCGCGAGAGAGGCGGATTCGGGATCCGTGGAGGGCGTCGGGTCGGCCATGATCTCAGCCTAGGACTGAGAGGCGTGCCTGCCGTTGAGCGACGGGCGCTCAGAGCTCGGCGATCACTACGGTCGCTCCGGTCGCAGTTCGTGCCGTCGGATGCGCGGACGAGCGGCACCAAGTGCGACCGGAGCCGAAACGATCGCGGACGACCGGCACCAAGTGCGACCGCAGCGCGAAGCGCAAGCCTCAGAGCGCGGCGATCATCTCGTCGTACCCGGTGCGGAAGGTCGGGTACTCCAGCTCACCCAGGAACTCCCGCAGCAGGTGCCCGTCGAGAACCGTCCCGCCGCCGACCTCGGGCTCGACGTGCGGCGGCGCCTCGACCCCGAGCCCTGCGGCGATGTGCGCGGCCACGTCTCCGAGCAGCACCGGCTCGGTGTCGACGGCGTGGATCAGCGGCGGCGCCGAGTCGGCGCGCAGCATGGCCTCGAGCAGGCGCACGAGATCGGTCTCGTGGATGCGGTTCGTGCGGCGGGTGTGATCGACCGGCGCACCCTCGAGCACCCGGCGGATCAGGAAGTCGCGCCCGGGACCGTAGATCCCGGCCGGGCGCACGATGCGCGCGCCGAACAGCTCCATCGCCAGCTGCTCGCCTTCGAGCAGGTCGCCGCCCCGCTCGCTCGACACCGCCGGCGCATCGCGCTCGGTCAGCGGGGTCTCACCGGGGCGCCCCTCGAACACGCGGGTCGACGATACGAAGACGACCCGCGACGGCATCGTCGGCAACGCATCTGCGAGTCCGCGGAGCGCCGGCGGGTAGATCGAATCGCCCTCGGTGCTCGGCGGCAGCGTGATGACGACGGAGTCGAAGGCCGGCAGCGCGCGGTCGAGCGGACGCGACAGGTCGGCCTCGATGCTCGGGAAGGGCAGCTCGCCCGCATGGCGACGGATCGCCGTCACCGGCGAACCCTGCGCCTGCAGCCGCCGTCCGAGCCGCACGCCGAGCTTGCCGCATCCGACCAGCAGCACAGCCCCCGGCGCACGTGTCTCGAGACCCCACGGATCGGTCACGGCGTCAGTTCCACACGCTCGGCGCGGAGCTGCGCACGGGAGGAAGAGCGGATGCCGCGGCCCAGTCGTGCACCCACGGGTCGATCTCGGGCACACCCTCCGGCTTGCCGACGGCGGCGAACAGCTCTTCGTTGCTCACCGTGCCGCCGGTGCGGCGCAGCATCCGCGAGCGCACGATCACCCGTGCGTAGATCTCTCCGCCGACGACGGCCCGATGCTCGAGGAACACGGCCTTGTCGTCGTGTCCGATGAACCGGGACTGCACCTCGAACCGCTGCCAGAGCTGCAGGGACTTGCGAAAGGTCACGGTCTCGCTCGACACCACGGCGTACCAGCCGTGCTCGTTCATCGCGTCGAAGAGTCCCGTGCGAATCAGCAGATCCCATCGGCCGAGGTCGAACAGCGACAGGTATCGACCGTTGTTCATGTGGCGAAGGATGTCGATGTCGGTGGGGAGCGTCGTCAGTCTGATGCTGCTGACAGAGGCGGCGTCGAGCGTCTTGCCTCGGCGCACTCGGCGGCGGGCGGAGAGGATCACGAGGAGGGTGCGCCAGATCACGTTCACGAGGACTGATCGTAGCCATCGACGAACGGATCGCGAACATCGTTGTGCGAATCCTCCACCGGCATATCGGCGCTGTGGGAACGCTTCCCCTCGATTTCCTGATAGCGGAACCCGCGCGTAGAGTCGCGATATGAGCGCCGAAGCCCAGCCTGAAGTCATCGTCCGTCCGGTCCGTGATGTGGATGCGGAAGCCCTGGGTCGCGTGCACGCGCAGTGCTGGCACGAGACCTACGACCACCTGATCAGCAAGGCAGCGCTCGAGAAGGTCTCGCCTCGGCGCATGGCCGAGCTGTGGACGCACTGGGCCTCTCAGGGCCCCGAGTTCACGATGCGCGCGGCGCTCGTCGACGGCGAGATCGTCGGGTTCGTCGGCTCCGGCCCCGCCCGCGACAAGGACGCTCCCGCGTTCCGCGAGCTGTACTTCATCTACCTGCTCGACGCGTACCACTCGACCGGCATCGGCCAGAAGCTGTTCGACGCCGCGGTCGAGAAGGACGAGTCCCTCTACCTCTGGGTCGCGGAGGACAACCCCCGCGCCCACCGCTTCTACACGCGCAACGGCTTCGCGCTCGACGGCGCCAGCCACACCGAGCCGTTCCTCGGCGAGACGCTGACCGAGGTCCGCTTCGTCCGCTGAACCGGCGCCTCGTGAACCTCGCGTTCACGACTCCGCATGAAAGGGCCCCCTGCCACAGGCAGGGGGCCCTTTCATGTTGCTGCGCGAGAGACCCGGGCGGAATCGTGAACGGGTCACCGCCCGGAGACGGTGCCGAACAACTTGGCGATCGGAGCGATCACGAGCGGACGCGCCGCCACCCAGCCGAGGGCGATGACCACGAGGGAGGCCACGAACACCCAGAACCCGGTCCAGCCGACGGCATCCGACGAGGCGTACATGTGGTTGAGGTTGCGCAGGAAGCCCGTGAGGAACACCAGGGCCACGTGCCCGATGATGAACACCACGAAGTAGATCATGACCGGGAAGTGCAGCGCGCGGGCCCATTCGATCGGGTACGCCTTGGACAGGCGCTCGGCCTTCTTCGGCCACATGCCCGACATGCGGAACCCGGTCGCGGCCGCGAGCGGCGCGGCGATGAACACGGTCACGAAGTAGGCGAGCTGCTGCAGGCTGTTGTAGTTCACCCAGCCGTGCTCGGTCGGCCAGTCGAACGAGACGTACTGGAGTGCTGCGGACAGCGCGTTGGGGATGACCTCCCAGCTCGTCGGCACGATGCGCACCCAGTGCCCTGTCACGAACAGCAGCACCACGAAGATCACGCCGTTCACGAGCCACAGGATGTCGAGCGCCTGGTGGAACCAGATCGTCAGACTGACCTTGCCCTTGGGGTCGCCCCGGGGGGTCCAGAACGCGGTGGGACGCTTCTCGCTGCGGATGCGGAGTCCCGACCGGATGATCAGCACCATCAGGAACACGTTGAAGAAGTGCGCCCAGTTGACCCACGGCGCGAAGCCGGGTTCGACGGCGACCGCGGGCGTGTACTCGCCGGGGAACGCCGCGAGGAAGTCCTGCATGAACGGGAAGCTCAGCAGGGCCCGCACGAACGCCACGGCTGCCGCAGCCAGGATGCCGAGGGCCGCGGCGCCGAGCAGACCGGCGATCGCCTGCGTCCACGGAGGGCGGGGACGAGCGGATGCCGGAGCGGCCGCGGTGATGTGCCGAGGCGCACTGCCGTTCCAGACGGTCTGCGGGGCGGGCAGCGGAATCGAGGGGTCGCCGAGGGCGAAGGATGCGGATGCCGGCTCGGCGGCCGGGGCCACGGCCGTGGAGGGAGCGGTGGCCGGAGCGGACGCGGCGACCTCTGCGGCAGCAGGCTCGGCGGACGGTGCCACGACGACCGGGGCAACGTCCTCGGTCGCGGTCTCGGTCGCGGAGCCCGTCGAGACGGCGGCCCGCGGAACGGTGCCGGCCGGCGGCCACGGATCTCCGCCGGCGACTCGCGGCAGGCCGCGGCGCACGGATCCGGTCTGCTCGACGGCCTGGCCGGCCGTCGGTTCGGCAGCCGAGGCGACAGAGGCCGAGGTCGCGGGCTCACCGGTCGAGGATCCCGACGCCGAGGGGGAAGCCGCTTGCTCGAGGACCGGGGAGGCGACAGCCGCATCGACGGCGGATGCGTTCTCCTGCCCGCTGAGCGAGGACGACGAAGCCGACCGCGACGAAACGCTCTCCGCACCCACAGGCGTCATGCCCGCGGGAGGCCAGGGCTCTCCTCCCGGCGTGCGCGGGAGACCGCGGCGCACGGATGACGCGGTGGCGGCTGTGCTCGCGGCGTGGCGCGTTTCGTCTCGTCGCTGTGCTCCTCGCTCAACGGACGGGGAGGGAGAGGCGCTCTCAATGGACGGAGAGGGAGCGGCGCTCTCGACGACCGGGGAGGCGACAGCCGATTCGACGACCGACGCAGTCTCAGGCTCGTCGAGCGAAGACGGCGGAGCCGACGGAGACGACACGTCGCCAGGCTCATCGACCGCGACCCCGGGAGGCCACGGCGCGCCACCGCGCACACGCGGCAGCCCGCGCCTCAGCATCCGCGTCGCCATGTCTACTTCTTCCGCGCCTCGAGAGCCGCGATCACCTGCGGGACGACCGTGAACAGGTCTCCCACGATGCCGAAGTCGGCGACGTTGAAGATCGGCGCCTCGCCGTCCTTGTTGATCGCGACGATGTTCTTCGCGGTCTGCATGCCGGCCCGGTGCTGGATCGCGCCGGAGATGCCGAGTGCGATGTACAACTGAGGCGACACCGAGACACCGGTCTGCCCGACCTGGTGGGACTGCGGGATGTAGCCGGCGTCGACAGCGGCGCGCGATGCGCCGACGGCGGCACCGAGAGCATCCGCCAGCTCTTCGACGAGCACGAACTTCTCCTTCGAGGCGAGGCCTCGTCCGCCCGAGACCACCCGGGTCGCTCCGCGCAGCTCGGGTCGCGACGAGGTCGCCTCGACGGCTTCGACCGCGCCGACGGTGGCGCTCGGCGCACCGGATGCCGCGACGTCGAGCGCTTCGACGGTCGGCGAGGCCACGGCCTCCGCGCGCGCGTCGACGGCTCCCTGGCGCACCGTGATGACCGCGGCGCCGTAGGTGGGCGCCGAGTCGACGAGGTAGGCGCCGCCGTAGACCGAGTGGTGCGCGACGATGCCCTCGTCATCGCGCGAGACGCCGACCGCGTCGACCGACAGGGCGAGCTTCGCGCGCACCGCGAGACGGCCGGCGACGTCGCGGCCGGAGATGGAGTTGGAGATCAGCACGGCATCCGGGCGGACCTGCTCGAAAGCGGCCTGCAAGGCGTCGACGATCGGCACCGTGAGGGTCGACGCGTCGGCGTCGGCCGTGAGCACGACGGATGCTCCGGCTTCGGCGACCTTCGCGGCGGCCTCCGCGGATCCGCCGACGACCAGTGCGACGGGCGCGCCGATGGTCGACGCGGCGCCGATCAGGGCGGCGGTGCTGCTGGCGGGGTTTCCGGCAGGGTCGAGGTCGACCAGGACGAGGATCGGGTTCTCGGGATAGGTCATGTCACACCAGCCTGTTCTGCACGAGGTACTCCACCAGCTTCTCGGCGGCATCGCCCTCATCGACGATCTTCACGCCCGCCGCGCGCGGTGGCTTCTCGGCCACGGCGGTCATGATCGTGCGCGGTGCGGCCGAAGGATCGGCCGAGACGCCCAGGTCATCGAGGGTGAGCTGCTCGAGCGGCTTCTTCTTGGCCGCCATGATGCCCTTGAAGTTCGGGAAACGGGCATCCGGCAGCGCCTCCGTGATCGAGATGACGGCGGGAAGCGATGCCGAGACCGGCTGCGCTCCCGCATCCGCCCCTCGGGTTCCCGAGATGCCCTCCGGCGTGATCTCGACGCTCGTGAGCGCGGTCGCCTGGGCCCAGCCGAGGTGCTCGGCGAGCATGGCCGCCATGACACCGCCCGAGCCGTCGGTCGACAGGTTGCCGGTGATGACGAGATCGGGCTCGGCGCGGCGGATCGCCGCGGCCAGGGTCTCGGCGGTGAGCCCGAGGTCGGCTCCGGCGAGCTGCTCGTCGGCGATGTGCACGGCGGAGCCGGCTCCGATCGCGAGCGCCCGTCGCACCGACGCCGTCGACCCCCCGGGGGCCATCGCGAGCGCGACCACCTCGGTGCCCTCGTTCTTGTCGGCGTGGCTCAGCGCGACCTCCAGGGCCCGCTCGGTGATCTCATCGAGAACCACATCACCGGCGCCGCGATCGGCGAGTCCGGTCTCGAGGTCCAGCTTGCGATCGCCATAGGTGTCCGGCACCTCTTTGACCAGGACGAAGATCTTCATCGATTGCTCCTCACGACTGCGTCGATTCTAGCGCGTTGATACTGAGTCCCATCCGAGCAGCGACTGAGAACCAGGGCGGCCGTCCCGCACCGCCTCCCCGCTCGTGCCGGCGGATGCCCTACCGTAGAACCGTGGTCCGACCCCGCCCTCTGCCCGTGGATCCGCTCGCCGAGGCGAAGCGGCAGTGGCTCGCGCACGGCTGGACGGATGCCGCCGACGGCATGACCGTCGTGACCTCCGTCATGCGGGCCCAGCAGCTGCTGCTCGCGAGAGTGGATGCCGCACTGAAGCCCTTCGCGCTCAGCTTCGCCCGCTACGAGATGCTGCGACTGCTGGCGTTCAGCCGTTCCGGACGACTGCCGCTGTCGAGCGTCGTCGCCCGACTGCAGGTGCACGCGACGACCGTCACGAGCACCGCCGAGCGGCTCGTGCGCGACGGGCTGATCGTGCGCGAACCCCACCCGCACGACGGACGCGCAGCCCTGCTCGCGCTCACCGAGGCCGGCCGCGAACTGGTCGACCGTGCGACCGTCGCGCTGAACGACGATGTCTTCGCCGACCCGGGGATCAGCAAGGCCGACGCCGCCGAGCTCGTCGCGATCGTCGCACGGATGCGCAAGGCCGCCGGCGACTTCAGCGACCCGAGGCCGCAGCCGGACGCTCTCTGACATGGTCGAGTTCGTGCTCGAGCGAGTGATCTCCGCCACTCGCGAGCGGGTCTTCGCCGTCGCCCTCGACCCCGGGCTGCACCTGCGGTCGATGCAGCGATACGGCGAGACGATGGTCGAGGCCCCGGCCGGCGGCGCGTTCAGCGAGGGAACGACCGTGACGTGGAGGGCGCGGCACTTCGGCATCCCGTTCCGTCTGCGGTCGGTCGTGTACGACGTCGACCCTCCGCGCGGGTTCCGCGACCGGCAGATCTCGGGGCCCTTCGGCTCGTTCTGGCACGAGCACGTGTTCGAAGAGCATCCGCAGGGCACGCTGATGCGCGACACGATCCGATTCCACTCGCCGTTCGGCCCGATCGGACGAGTCGTCGACCGTCTCATCCTGGGCGCGTACATGCGGCGGCTGATCGAAGAGCGCAACGACCAGCTGACGATCGAGGCCGAGGGACGCGGGCGTACACTGCCCGCATGAGCGAACTGCGCCTGCACGCCACCCTCGAAAGGCGGGGGCCCGCCGCCGCCATCATCCTCACCGACGAGCAGGTCGCCTCGTTCGGTGCCGGCAAGGCCTTCCCCGTCGCCGTCACGATCGACGGACGCACCGCCCGGCTGCGCCTCGCGCGGATGGGCGGGCAGAACATGATCGGCTTCAGCAAGGCCGTGCGGGCCGACCTGGGGGTCGAGATCGACCAGGAGGTCGACGCGGTCATCCGGGTGGACGCAGCCGAGCGGGAGGTCGAGATCCCGCCCGCCCTCGCGGCGGCGCTCGATTCGGACCCCGCCCTGCGCGCCGCCTTCGACGCGCTGTCGTACTCGGTGCGCAAGGAGCATGCCCGCACCGTCGCCGAAGCCAAGCAGGACACGACCCGCGACCGCCGTGTCGAGAAGATCGTCGAGGCGCTGCGCGGTTGAGGTCTCGGCGCTCGGCGGTTCACAACTCAGCAAGAACCGAGTCGCTCGGCTCCGCTTCGTCACGGACGCGCGCGTCGCGCGGGATCCGTGCTGAATCGTGAACCGCGGTCGGGCGTGCTCAGCGGTTCTGGAAGTCGGGCGCACGCTTCTCCCGGAAGGCCGACATGCCTTCCTTCTGATCCTCGGTGTCGAACAGCGCGGCAAACGCCTTCTTCTCGTGGGCCAGGCCGTCGGCGAGGGTCGTCTCCATCGCGGCGTCGAGGGCGGCCTTCGCGGCGAACACCGACGGCAGCGACTTCGAGGCGATCGTCTCGGCGAGGGTCGACGCCTCGGCAAGCAGGTCGGATGCCGGAACGACCCGCGACACGAGTCCTGAGCGCTCTGCCTCCTCGGCGCCCATGAACCGGCCCGACAGCACGAGCTCGGCCGCCTTGTAGTAGCCGACCGCGCGGATCAGGCGCTGCGTGCCGCCCATGCCGGGGATGACGCCGAGGTTGATCTCGGGTTGACCGAACTTCGCCGTGTCGGCGGCGAGGATGATGTCGCACATCATCGCGAGCTCGCATCCTCCCCCGAGCGCGAAACCCGAGACGGCGGCGATCACGGGCGTGCGCACCGCGGCGAACTCGTGCCACACGCCGAAGTGGTCGGTCTCGAGCATCTCGGACGCCGACATGCCCTCCATCTCCTTGATGTCGGCACCGGCGGCGAACGCCTTCTCAGAGCCGGTGACGACGATCGCGCCGACGCCGTCGTCGAGATCGAACGCCACGGCCGCAGCGGTGACCTCCTCGGCGAGGCGGCTGTTCAGGGCGTTCAACGCCTGCGGTCGGTTGAGTGTGATCCACCCGACGCGCCCGCGCTGCTCGACCAGGATCGTCTCGTACTCGGTCATCGTGATGGCCTCCCTCTCCGTTTCGAATCGCGCACTTTGCAACTCTGGGGGCCGAATCGCTGCAAAGTGCGCGATTCGAAACCCGATGGAACGATCGTCACACAGACCCGCCGCGGATGTCGGTGATGATGCCCGAGAAGTCCCTGGCGGCGCCGTCGCCCGCGGCGAACGCGGCGTAGAGCTGCTGCGCGAGGCGCCCCAACTTCGCGTCTGTCGACGTCTGCTCGATCGCCTGCAACGCGAGACCGAGGTCCTTCGCCATCAGGGCGCCCGCGAAACCCGGCTGGTAGTCGCGGTTCGCGGGGCTCGTCGGCACTGGCCCCGGCACCGGGCAGTTCGTCGTGATCGACCAGCACTGACCGGATGCCTGCGACACGACGTCGAACAGCGCCTGATGCTCGAGCCCGAGCCGCTCTCCGAGGACGAACGCCTCGGCGACGGCGATCTGCGAGACGGCCAGCACCATGTTGTTGCAGACCTTCGCCGCCTGGCCGAGGCCGGGGCCGCCGCAGTGCACGATGCGCTTTCCCATGATCTCGAGCACGGGGAGAGCTGCGGCGAAGTCCTCGTCGGAACCGCCGACCATGAAGGCGAGAGTTCCGTTCTCGGCGCCGACGACTCCGCCCGAGACCGGAGCATCGATGTTGCGGTGCCCCGCGGCGAGGGCGAGGGCGTGGGCCGCGCGGGCCTCGTCGACCGCGATCGTCGACGACTCGATGAACAGGGTGTCCGGACGCGCGGCGGCGAGCAGCTCGGCGCGGTACGCGTCGATCACGTGCCTGCCCGCGGGGAACATCGTGATGACGACGTCGGCGGCGGCGACGGCATCCGCCCCGCTCGCGGCGACCGGGATGTCGGCGGCCAGCGCCGCCTCGATCGCCGCAGGCACCAGATCGAACCCGTGCACCTCGTGACCTGCCGCGACCAGGTTCTTCGCCATCGGCAGCCCCATATGACCGAGGCCGAGGAACGCGATCCGGGCCTTCGTCGCCTCGGTCATGACGCGCTCCGCATCCGGTCTCCGCCGCTCCGCATCCGGTCTCCGCCGCTCCGCTGGAGGGATGCGGATCCTGCCGGTCGCAGCATCTCGCGGCCGACGATCAGGCGCATGATCTCGTTAGTTCCCTCGAGGATCTGGTGCACCCGGAGGTCCCGGACGACACGCTCGATGCCGTAGTCCTGCAGATATCCGTAGCCGCCGTGCAGCTGCAGCGCGCGGTTGGCGACGTCGAAGCCGGCATCCGTCGCGAAGCGCTTGGCCATGGCGCAGCGCATCGTGGCATCCGGAGCGTTCTCATCGACCGCCAGCGCCCCGTCGCGGACCATGAGACGCGCGGCCTGCAGATCGGTGCGCATGTCGGCGATCGCGAAGAGGATCGACTGCTTCTCGGCCAGCGGCTCGCCGAACGCCACGCGCTCGTGCACGTACTGCACCGCACGGTCGAGCGCCCACTGGGCGCCGCCCAATGAGCAGGCGGCGATGTTGAGGCGACCGCCGTTGAGCGCCGACATCGCGATCGCGAAGCCGCGACCCTCGTCGCCGAGCATGCCGGATGCCGGAACGCGGACGCCGTCGAGGATCACCTGGCGGGTGGGCTGGGCATGCCAGCCCATCTTCTTCTCGGGGGCGCCGAAGCTGAGCCCGTCGGCGTCGCCCGGGACGAGGAAGGCGCTGATGCCGCGGGCACCCGGCTCGCCGGTGCGGGCCATCACCACGTAGACCGCTGCCTCACCCGCGCCCGAGATGAACTGCTTGACGCCGGTGAGCAGATAGTCGTCGCCGTCTCGCACCGCGCTCGTGGCGACGTTCGCGGCATCGGATCCGACCCCCGGCTCGGTGAGGCAGTAGCCGCCGAACTCCTGCATCGCGGTGAGTGCGGGCAGCCAGCGGCCGCGCTGCGCGTCGTCTCCGTAGGTGTCGATCATCCAGACGACCATGTTGTGGATCGAGATGTACGCGGCGACCGCCGGGTCGCCCTTGGCGAGCTCCTCGAAGATCGCGACCGTGTCCGAGCGGCTGAGCCCCGTGCCGCCGAACTCCTCGCGCACGTAGATGCCGCCGAGGCCGAGCTCCCCGGCCTTGCCGAGAGACTCCCGGGGGAAGATGTGCTTCTCGTCGCGCTCCGCGGCGAACGGAGCGAGCTCGGTGTCGGCGAACTCCCGGACGGCGTCGAGGATGGCCTCGCGCTCTTCGGCGGTGGTGGTGACGGTGGTCATGGTCATCGTGGTTCCTCGTGGGACGTCGGCGGAAAGGTCAGTGCATGGTGGGGATCACGAAGCTTGCGCCCTCGCGGATCCCCGCGGATGGCCAGCGGCTCGTGACGGTCTTCGTCTTCGTGTAGAAGCGGAAGGCGTCTGCACCGTGCTGGTTCAGGTCGCCGAATCCGCTGCGCTTCCAGCCGCCGAACGTGTAATACGCGATCGGGACGGGGATCGGCACGTTCACCCCGACCATCCCGACCTCGACCCGGGCGGCGAAGTCGCGAGCGGCATCGCCGTCGCGCGTGAAGATCGCGACGCCGTTGCCGTACTCGTGCTCGGAGGCCATGCGCAGCGCCTCCTCGTAATCGGCGGCTCGGGCGATCACGAGCACAGGGCCGAAGATCTCCTCCCGGTAGATCGCCATGTCGGTCGTGACGTGATCGAAGAGCGTCGGTCCGAGATAGAAGCCCTGCTCATGCCCCTCTACCGTGAAGCCGCGCCCGTCGGCGAGGAGGGTCGCTCCCTCGTCGACGCCCTGCTGGATGTATCCCTCGACGCGCTCCACTGCCGCGCGGGTGACGAGCGGCCCGTAGTCGACGTCGGCCGCGAGCGAAGGGCCGATGCGCAGCTGCGCCACGCGCTCTGTGAGCTTGGCGGCGAGAGCATCCGCCGTCTCCTGCCCTACCGGCACCGCGACAGAGATCGCCATGCAGCGCTCACCCGCCGAGCCGTAGCCCGAGCCGATGAGCGCGTCGACGGCCTGGTCGAGATCGGCGTCGGGCATCACGATCATGTGGTTCTTGGCACCGCCGAAGCACTGCGCCCGCTTGCCGTGAGCAGCGGCGGTCGAGTAGATGTACTCGGCGATCGGGGTCGAGCCGACGAAGCCGACGGCGCGGATGCGGTCGTCGGTCAGCAGCGCATCGACAGCCTCTTTGTCTCCGTGCACGACGTTGAGGACGCCGGCGGGGAGTCCCGCCTCGAGGAACAGCTCGGCGATGCGCACCGGCACCGAGGGGTCGCGCTCGCTGGGCTTGAGCACGACGGCGTTGCCGGCGGCGAGAGCGGGGCCCGCCTTCCAGAGCGGGATCATCGCGGGGAAGTTGAACGGGGTGATCGCGGCGACGACCCCGAGCGGCTGGCGCATGGAGTACACGTCGATGCCGGCCCCTGCGCCCGTGGAGTACTCGCCCTTGAGCAGATGCGGGGCTCCGGCTGAGAACTCGATGACCTCGAGGCCTCGCTGGATGTCGCCCTTCGCGTCGTCGACGGTCTTGCCGTGCTCGCTCGCGAGGAGCTCGGCGAGAGAGGTCATCTCGCGCTGCACCAGATCGAGGAATCGCAGCAGCACCCGGGCGCGCTTCTGCGGGTTGGTCGCCGCCCATTCGATCTGCGCGGCCTCGGCGTTCGCGATCACGCGGCCCACCTCTTCTGCAGAGGCCAGCGGAACCCGCGCCTGCACGGATCCGGTGCTCGGGTCGAACACGTCGGCGAAGCGGCCGCCCTCGGGGGTGAGATGCGATCCGCCTACGAAATGGGGAATGGTACGAGTCATTGTGCGATGTCCCTTCGCGCCGTCGTTGGCACTATGACGATGGTACTTCGGCATCCTGGGATTTACTAGGGCGTCCTTGCATCTCCCCTTTCGAGTCGCGCACTTTGCAGTTTCCGGGGTGCGACTTCTGCAAAGTGCGCGATTCGACCATGTTCCGGCGAGAAAAGTCCTTGCCTGATCCGAAGATCCGGTTGTAGAGTCTGAAACGTTTTACACACCTGAAACGTTTAAAGTAACGCTTCGGCCCTTCGATGATGAGGTTGATCATGGCACTCGCTGCTGACCAGGACTTGGCTCTCCACGCTCGCAACATCTCGCGCCGCTACGGTGCGGTCACCGCTCTCGCCGACGCCTCGCTCACCCTGCGCCGCGGCGAGGTCATGGGCCTCGTGGGCGACAACGGCGCCGGCAAGTCGACACTGCTGAAGGTGCTCTCCGGCGCCGTGATCCCTGACGGCGGCACGATCGAGGTCGAAGGCGAGCCCGTCGACTTCCGCCGCCCGACCGACGCCCTCGCCGCGGGGATCGAGACCGTCTACCAGGACCTCGCTCTCGTCGACACGATGTCGGCCGTGCAGAACGTCTACCTCGGCCGTGAAGAGCTGTCGACGAACCCGATCCTCAAGGCACTGAACATCGTGAACGATCGCGGCATGCGCGCACGGTCCCGCGAGGTGCTCGCCGAACTCGGCGTCGGCATCCAGTCGGTCAACGTCTCGGTCAAGGGCATGTCGGGCGGACAGCGCCAGTGCCTCGCGATCGCCCGCGCCCTGCTCTGGGGCCGCAGCATCGTGATCCTCGACGAGCCCACCGCCGCTCTCGGCGTGCGCGAGTCGCAGCAGGTGCTCGACCTGATCGGCCGCCTGCGCGAGCACGGCGTCAGCGTGATCCTCGTCAGCCACAACATGCAGCAGCTGCACACGGTCGCCGATCGGGTGACCGTGATGCGCCTCGGACGTTCGGTCGCCGTGCGCGACATCGCCGACGTCACCGCGCAGGACATCGTGGGCCTCATCACCGGCGCGATCCCCGCAGACGTGCCGACCCCGGAGGACACCGAGACACTCGTCAGCTGACGACGACCAGGCTTCACCACCCGCACCACCCGAACACCGCACCACCCGAACACATCCATTCAAGAGGAGCACTGCAATGACGCATCACTCATCCCGCACCGCCCTGCGCCTTCTGGGCGCGGGCGTCGCACTCGTCGCCGGCATCGCTATGGTCGGCTGCGCCGACCAGGCATCCGGCGGCTCAGGCTCAGGCGGAGACGACGACACCTTCACCCTCGGATTCGCCGTCGGCGGCCAGGCCGACGCCGATTGGCAGGACTACCAGGGCGACGTCGCCCAGGCGCTCGCCGAGCAGCGCGGCTGGAAGTACGTCGAGCTCAGCAACGACGGCGACGAGGCCACGGCCGTGAAGAACGCCGACCTCTTCGTGCAGCAGGGCGTCGACGCCGTGATGATGTTCAACGGACGCCCCGAGGCGAACCCGGTCATCGCGAAGAAGTACAAGGACGCCGACATCCCGGTGATCACGTTCGACATCGCCCAGGAGGGCTGGTACTTCGTCGGCATCGACAACGCCGCGGCCGGCACCGAGGGCGGCACGGCTCTCGGCGAGCTCGCCAAGAGCGAGTGGGACTGCGACGTCGACCTGGTCATCTCGGCGCAGGGCACCGCCGCCGGACAGATCGACACCTGGCGCACGGGCAATGCCGCGACCGCCATCGGCGAGGTCTGCCCCGACATCCCCGAAGACGCGTACGTCGCGTACGAGGCAGACGGCAACCTCACCACCTCGCTGCAGAACGCCCCCGGCGTCTTCGCCGCACACCCGGATGCCGAGAACATCCTCGTCGTCGGACTCAACGACCAGGCGGTCGTCGGCGCTCTGCAGGCGGCGACGCAGCTCGGCCGCGACGCGAACATCATGGGCTGGGGCCAGGACGGCGGCCTGATCACGGGCGACAACGTCGACCCGAACCTCGCCGGCAGCGTCATGTACTTCCTCGAGGGGTACGCGGCCTACGCGTTCGAGATCCTCGACGCGATCGCCGCCGGCGACGCGCCGGCCGTCAAGGACTCCGGTGACGACGCGGCCGTGAGCGTGCAGCCGTGCGCCGTGACGCAGGAGGAGGCCGCAGCGATCCCCGGCATCGAGGAGCGCGTCGCCGAGATCTCCCAGGCCGACGAGGGCACGACCCTCTACGACCTCTACTGCAAGAACTAACCGTTCCTCCCGGATCGGTCTCGAGAAGAACGAGACTCTCATGACGACTCCCACCCTCACGGCCGATCCGGCCGCCCCGCGTCCGAGCGCACGCACCACGCGCTCGGACGCGGGGACCCGCACCACGCTGCGGGATGCGCTGAGCATCGCCGCCGTCTGGTTCCTGCTCGCGGCGGCGACCACCATCGTCCGCCCCGACTTCCTCTCCAGCCAGTCCCTGCTCGCCATCACGTTCACGATGGCGATCTCGGGCGTCCTCTCGGTCGCGCAGGGCATCGTCGTCATCGGCGGCGGCCTGCTCGATCTCAGCCTCCCTGTCGCACTCGTGGTCAGCGCCTGGGCGACGGTCACCCTGCTCGGTGCGGGCATTCCCGACCTCATCGCCGTGCTCTGCGGCATCGCGGCCGGAGGCGCATGGGGCCTGCTGAACGGCCTCATCATCGTCTACGGCAAGCTCAACCCGATCATCGTGACCCTCGCCACCGGCTTCGGCGGCCTCGCGATCATGATGATCGGCTTCAAGTCGGCGCAGATCCCCTCGGGGTCGGCGCTGCGCGCCTTCGGCCTCGGTCAGTTCCTGGGGCTCCCGAACATCTTCTGGCCGATGCTCGCGATAGTGGTGCTCGCCGGGCTCGCCATCGCCTGGACGCGCTGGGGCCGTCGCCTCACCGCGGTCGGCGGCAACCCGCAGGCCGCCCGCGCTCGCGGTGTCTCCCTGCGTCGAGTGCGGCTGGCCACGTTCTCGGGGGCGGGCGCGGTCGCCGGCATCGCCGGAGTGCTGTTCGCCTCGGTGACGCCGAGTTTCACCCCCAACGCCGGCGCCAGCTACCAGCTCATCGTGATCGCCGCGGTGATCCTCGCGGGCATCAGCCTCTCGGGCGGCAAGGGCAATTTCCTGGTGCTGCTGCTCAGCGTCGGATTCCTCTCGACCATCCCGGTGTCGATCGCGTTCTTCGGGCTCCCCCCGGCATTCGCGCTGATCTTCCAGGGCGCACTGCTCATCATCGCCGTCGGCATCGACGGCTTCCGCATCAAGAGAGGTGCACGATGACCACGGCACTCGCCCCGGCTCCCGACGTCGAGTCGCCCCGGGCCCTCCCCCAGCTGCTCTCCTACCTCAAGGGACCCGTCGGCAGCATCGCCCTGATGCTCGCCGCCGTCGTCGTCATCGGCGCGATCTCGGTCGGCCCCGCCTTCTTCTCGGCATCGAACGTGCGCATCGTCGGCGTCGCCGTCGCGATCCCGCTCATCGTGGGTGTGCTCGCCTCGTTCGCACTGCTCGCCGGTGTGGTCGACCTGTCGATCGGCTCGATGGTGGGCTTCGGTGCCGTCGCCTTCAACCAGATCGTCGCCTCGGGCGTGAACCCATGGATCGCCGCGGGCATCACCGTCGTGCTCGGGGTCGTCGTCGGCTCGATCAACGCGTTCGTGATCGTGGGACTCGGCGCCGAACCGCTCGCGGTCACCCTGGGGATGCTGACGCTGCTGCGCGGCGTCTGCCAGGCGATCGTCGTGCAGGCCCCGCCGACCACCCTGATCGAACCGCTCTACGACGTCACCCAGGGCGCCACCTTCGGCATCCCGACTCTGCTGCTCATCGGCGTCGGCCTGACCCTGGTTGCGGCAGGCGTCGTCTCGAAGACCCGCATCGGACGCAAGATCCAGGCCGTCGGCGGCGACCCGCGGGCCGCACAGCGTGCGGGCATCTCGGTCGTGAAGGTGCGAACGGTCGCGCTCATCGTGAGCGCGGTCGGCGCGGCGATCGGCGGCATCTTCTACGTGGGGCAGCTCGGCTCGGCATCCAACATCCTCGGCACCGGGCTGGAGTTCCAGATCTACGCAGCGCTGATGATCGGCGGATACTCGATCACCCGCGGCGGTGTCGGCAATCCGATCGGCGCGCTTCTGGGTCTGCTGGTCGTGGCGGGCATCACGAACATCCTGAACGTCAGCTTCATCGACCCCGACTACCTCGACCTCATCGTCGCGGTGATCCTGCTGGCCGCGGTGCTCGTCGACCGCTTCCGCGGTGGGGACGCCTTCGAATGAGTGCGCATCCATCGACCGCCCTCGCGACGAGGACGCTCGGCCGCACCGGCCTGTCGGTCTCGCCGATCTGCATCGGCACCGCCGCCTGGGGCGTCTCCTCTCCCGTGCACGGGCTGACGGTGCCGGAGGAGGATGCGGTGCAGCTCACGCTCGCAGCCTTCGAGAGCCCCGTCACCTTCATCGACACCTCGAACAACTACGGCGACGGCGAGAGCGAGCGCCGCATCGGCCTGGCCGTTCGCCGGGCGGGAGGGCTGCCCGACGGCTTCGTGATCCAGACGAAGCTCGACCGCGACCCCGAGACCGACTCGTTCGACCCGGACCGCATGCGCCGGTCGCTCGATGAGAGCCTCGAACGACTCGGCATCGACCGGGTGCCCGTGCTGCACCTGCACGACCCCGAGCACATCGGCTTCGAGGCCGCGATGGCACCGGGCGGCCCCGTCGAGGTGCTGCGGGCACTGCGCGACGAGGGCTACGCCGACTTCATCGGCATCTCGGGAGGGCCGGCACGGATGCTGACGCAGTTCGTCGAGACCGGCGTCTTCGACGTGCTGATCACGCACAACCGCGCGACGCTCGTCGACCGCACCGCCGACGCCCTGCTCGACGCCGCCGCCGCGGCCGACATCGGCGTCGTGAACGCGGCGGTCTACGGCGGCGGCATCCTGGCGAACTGGCCGCGCACCTCTGACCGCTATCACTACGCCACGGCGTCGACCGAGATGCTCTCGGCGATCGACGCGATGGGGGCGGCGTGCGAACGCCAGGGCATTCCCCTGATCGTCGCCGCACTGCAGAGCTCGCTGCGCGATCCCCGCATCCATTCGACCGTGTGCGGACTGGTCACCCCGGCACAGCTCGACCAGACTGTCGGCATGGCCGAGACCGTCGTCCCCGACGCGCTCTGGGAAGAGCTCGAGGCCCTGCGCCCGTCGAAGGAGACCTGGATCGATGACTGACCGCCCGGCCCTGATCGTCACCGGAGTCGGTGCGCACGCCGATCCCTGGCACGGTCTCGCAGCCACCAGCACGGCCCTCGCCGGAATGCTCGCCGAGCGGATGCCGGTGCGCCACCTCGACACCGACGAGATCGCGAACGGTGCGACGCTGACGGGTGCCGCACTGATCGTCGTGAACATCAGCGGAGATCTCGCGACGGATGCCGCGCCGGCGAGCGCGGTGCTCGATCCGCTGCTCGACGCCGTTGCTGCCGGCATCCCGCTGCTCGCTGTGCACTCCTCATCGCTCGCCTTCCGTGATGACCCCCGCTGGGCGGAGCTGCTCGGCGGGCGTTGGGTGCCGGGGTCGACCATGCATCCGCAGATCGGATGGAGCCTGGTGCAGCCGACCGCACCGCTCGCGCCGTTCCGGGTGTACGACGAGAGGTACTCGCATCTCGAGGTCGACGACGGCTCCGCGCTGCGCGCGATCCACACCGACGACGGCATCACCCACGCCCTCGCCTGGTCGCGCCGCGGAGCCGACGGTCACGGCGGTGCGGCGTACTCGGCGCTCGGCCACGGGGTCGAGGCCTATCGTTCGGCGGGGACGCGCGCGCTCCTCCATGCGCTGATCGGCGAACTGCTCGGAACCACGCACACTGCGATCGAGACGCCCGACGCCTCCGCGGCGTCGCGCGACCTCGAGGCCGCCGCGCTCGACTACGAACTCATCGCGCTGGCGCCGCACGGCTCCGAGATCGCCACGACGGGGTTCGCCGATCGCTTCGACGACGGCGAACTGCTGGCCTCCGGCTACCTTCTTCTCGAGCGTCTGCCCACCGGCTGCGCCCTGCACAGCCACGGACGAGAGGTCGGCCGTGTCGCCTCCGTCGACGGAGGGCTGCGCGTCGACCTGCCCGGTGCCGAGATCGATGGACGGATGCTGCGCGCAGCCGACGCCGGCATCGCGCTCATCGCAGAATCGGGCGAGTGGCAGAGCGACGGTGCGGGATCTGCGATCCTGCTCGGAGAGGACTGGCGCGTCGTCGTGGTGCACGGCCCGGCGCCCGTCAAGCTCGACAACCGCGTCCGACTGCTCGACGACCTGCGAGCAGTGCGAGAGACGCAGAGGGAGCAGAATGCCTGACATCGGCCTGCGTGACGTCGCCGAACGAGCGGGCGTCTCGATCGGCACCGTCTCGAACGCATTGAACCGACCGGAGCTCGTCTCGGAGTCCGCCGCCGCCCGCGTCGCCCAGGCCGTGGACGAGCTGGGCTACGTGCCCAACATCGCCGCGCGCCAGCTCAAGGCGGGTCGCAGCGACGCGATCGGCTTCTCGGTGATCAACATCACCAACCCGTTCTTCGCCGACCTCGCGTTCGGCGCCGAAGAGCAGGCGCTGACCGCCGGCTACTCAGTGATCGTCGGCAACGGGTTCGACTCGGCCGAGCGCGAATCGCGCTACCTCGACCTGTTCGAGCGGCAGCGGGTCGACGGGGTGCTCATCGCCCCGGTCGAGTACCACGAGGAGTATCTCGAGCGCTTTCGCCGCAGGGGCGTGCCCGTCGTGCTCGTCGACCAACGGCATCCGCGAGGGGAGTTCTCGTCGGTCTCGGTCGACAACCGCCTCGGTGGCCGCATCGCGGCGCAGGCGCTGCTCGACGGCGGATGCCGGCACCTGGCCTTCGTCGGCGGGCCCCGGTCACGAGAGCAGATGAACGAGCGCCTCGCCGGGTTGCACGAGGTCGCCGACGCCGCGGGCGTGCGCACCACGCTGATCGAGACCACCACGCTGAACACCGGCCTCGGCCGCGAGATCGGCGAGCAGATCGCCGATCTGCCCACGGCCGAGCGCCCCGACGGCATCTTCGCCGGTAACGACCACCTCGCCCTCGGACTGCTGCAGGGCCTCGTCGGACGCGGCCTCAGGGTGCCCGAAGACATCTCGCTCGTCGGCTACGACGACATCGAGTTCGCCGGCGCCGCCGTCGTGCCCCTCACATCCGTTCGCCAACCCGCCCGAGAGATGGGCGCGCGGGCCGTCGAGCTGCTCATGCACCACCTCGCGGGATCCGACGATCCGATCGAAGCCCGCTTCATGCCCGAACTCGTCGTGCGGGCCTCGACCCGCTCTCTCTGACCTTCCCACCCACCCCGGTCATCGCGACCACCGACCCAGGAGATCCATGCATTACGGCGCCGACTACAACCCCGAGCAGTGGCCACGAGAGGTGTGGCCCGAAGACGTGCGGCTCATGCGCGAAGCGGGTGTGACTCTCGTGAGCCTCGGGATCTTCTCGTGGTCGCGGATCCAGCCCGCCGAGGGCGAGTTCGACTGGGAATGGCTCGACGAGATCATCGGGCTGCTGCACGAGGGCGATATCCAGGTCGACCTCGCGACCGCGACCGCATCCCCTCCCCCGTGGGCCTCCGCCGCGTATCCGGAGATGCTGCCGCAGGACGCCGACGGCTCGACCTTCTGGCCGGGCAGTCGCCAGGCGTACGCGCCTGCCTCGCCCGTCTACCGTCGCCTCGCGTCGGAGCTCGTGACGGCCCTCGCGGAGCGCTATGCGCAGCATCCGGCGGTCGTGCTCTGGCACGTCAACAACGAATACGGATGCCACCTGCACTACGACTACTCCGATGCGGCGCGCGATGCATTCCGCGTGTGGCTCGAGCGCAAGTACTCGACCATCGACGCCCTCAACCACGCCTGGGGCACCGACTTCTGGTCGCAGCGGTACACCGCGTTCGACCAGATCGTGCCGCCGCGCAAGGCGCCGTACAGCATCAACCCGACCAGCGTGCTCGACTTCAAGCGATTCACCTCCGACACACTGCTGGAGCTCTACGTGATGGAGCGCGACATCATCCGCGCCTCCGGGGCGACGCAGCCGATCACCACGAACTTCATGGGTGCGTTCCCGCCGGCCGACTACTGGAAGTGGGCGGACGAGGTCGACGTGATCTGCGACGACAACTATCCCGACCCCAACGACCCCGAGTCGTTCCGCGGAGCGGCCTTCGCGCGCGAGCTCATGCGCGGGCTCAAGCCGGGCGTGCCGTGGATCCTCACCGAGCAGTCGACCAACGCACTGAACTGGCGTCCGACCAATGCGCCGAAGGCGCCGGGACAGATGGCGGCGATCAGCGCCCAGGCGGTCGGGCGCGGTGCCGACGGCATCATGTTCTTCCAGTGGCGGCAGTCGCGCCGCGGCAGCGAGAAGTTCCACTCGGCGATGGTGCCGCAGGCAGGGCTCGACACCCGCACCTGGCGGGAGGTCACAGAGCTAGGCGGCCAGCTCGCCCAGCTGCCCGACCTGCCGGACGTGACCTCGGGAGCGAAGATCGCGCTCGTGTTCGACTGGGAGAACTGGTGGGCCATCGACGGTCGCGACCACCCGATCGTGCTCGACTACCTCACGCTCTCGCACCGCTGGCACGCGGCGCTGCACCGGCAGAACCTCGCCGTCGACATCGTGAACACGACCAGCGATCTCAGCGCCTACTCGCTCGTCGTGGCACCGCAGCAGTACCTCCTCGGCGACGAGGGCGCGGCCAACCTCACGTCCTATGTGCGCCAGGGTGGCAACCTCTTCGTCTCGGCATTCAGCGACGTCGTCGACCAGGACGACGCGTTCCGCGACGGCGGGTTCATCGTCTCGCTGCGTGACGCGCTCGGTGTGGCGCTCGAGGACTTCGGGGCCCTCGTTCCCCCCGAGTCCGTGCGCTCGGCCGACTCGGCCGGCGAGATCGCGAGCCACGCGGTGCCCGACGGCCCCGGCCAGTCGGAGGCTCCGCTCGACGGGCCCGCCGGCCGGATCGTCGGACAGTACTTCGCCGAGGAGCTGCTCGTGCAGGATGCCGAGGTGCTCGGTCGTTTCACCGAGGGGCGCACCGAGGGTCGAGCCGCGTTCACGCGCAAGGACTTCGGCGCAGGTCACGGCTACTACCTCGCGACCATTCCCGATGATGCGGGCATGACCGCCGTGCTGGGCTGGCTCGCTGCCGAGGCCGGGGTGACCGCCGAGATCGAGGGGCTGCCCGAGCACGTCGAGATCGCCCGTCGCGGCAGCATCCTCACCGTCATCAACCACAGCGCCGAGCCGTTCGCCGTCGAGGTGGCCGGTGCCGATGTGCTCACCGGCTCGACGCACGCGCGCCGCGAGCTCGGCGCCTACGGATGGGCGTTCGTCGACACGAGCGCTCCGCAGGACTCGCAGGACTCGCACGATTCGCACGATTCGCACGATTCGCAGAAGGAGAACAGCTGATGCAGTACACACGTCTCGGACGAGCCGGCGCCCGAGTGAGCCGCTTGGCGCTCGGCACCATGAACTTCGGTCCCGTGATCGATGAGGAGGCCTCGCGCGCCATCCTGGATCGCGCGATCGAGGCCGGTATCGACTTCATCGACACCGCCGATGTCTACGGCGGCGGCCGCTGGGGCGACCACCCCGGGCAGTCGGAGGAGATCCTCGGGCGCTGGATGAAGGACCGCGGCAATCGCGACGACCTGATCGTCGCGACCAAGGTGTTCGGCGTGATGGGGCCCCGATCGAACGATCGCGGACTGTCGGCCGTGCACATCCGCGCATCGGTCGATGCCTCGCTCCGTCGCCTCGGAACCGACCACATCGACCTGTACCAGATGCATCACATCGACCGCGATGTGCCGCTCGACGAGACGCTCAGCGCTTTCGAGACGCTGCGCGAGCAGGGCAAGATCACCTATCTCGGCAGCTCGAACTTCGCCGGGTGGCACCTCGCGCGCGTGCACGAGATCGCCGCGGCATCCGGCTATCCGGCCCCGGTGACCGAGCAGTCGCTGTACAACCTCACCGAGCGCACGGTCGAGCTCGAGGTCGTGCCGGCCGCGGAGCAGTACGGCATGGGTCTGCTGCCCTGGTCGCCGCTCGCCAGCGGGCAGCTCGGCGGCGTCCTGCAGAAGACCGACCGCTCGCGGTCGAGCCTCGACGCCCTCGGCGCGCGGCGCCCCGCGATCGAACGCTACGAGGAGTTCTGCGCCGAGCTCGGCATCCGCCCCGGTGTGGTCGCGATCGCGTGGCTGCTGCACCAGCCGGCCGTGACCGCCCCGGTGATCGGCCCGCGCACGATCGATCAGCTCGACTCGGCGGTCGAGGCGCTCGACGTGATGCTCGACGCCGAGACGCTCGCCGAGCTCGACCGCATCTGGCCCGGGCCCGGCGGCACAGCCCCCGAGGCGTACGCCTGGTAGGACGCGCGATCCGGCCGCGTGTTCGCCACCCGTTCACCGTCCGGACATCTCGACCGACTACAAATGCAGATGCGCGGACACAGACTCAGACCGGATCGGGTAGTCACGTCTTCCGCGCACCACGGTGAGCATCTGCTCCCGAAAGACCCCCGCCGAATCGGGTCGGCGGGGGTCTTCTCTACCCCCCTCCCCCCTCCTCCCCTCCTCCCCTCCTCCCCTCCCGTTCGAGTCGCGCACTTTGCAGTTTTCGGCCGGCGATTCGGGCCAAGTGCGCGATTCGAAGCCAGCGGAACCGCCCGGGGTTGTGGACAACGGCATCCGTCGAGCGCCGCGACATGCCACCGTGTCGACCATGACGCCGCGAGACGACCTTCCTGACGAGTTCATCGGCACCGGTTTCTCGGTGCACATCGCACGGTTGCACGGCGTGAGCCGCAGTCGCCTGCGTGGTGTCGACCTCGAGGCACCGTTCTTCGGCGTGCGCGCGCCCGCCCGAAGCGTGCCGACGTTCGACGATGTCGAGGATCCGTACGAACGACAGCGCCGCGCGCGGGTACATCGCGCACATGCCTACGCGCCGCGGCTGCACACCGGTCATTTCTTCAGCCATCACACGGCTGCGTCCGTCTGGGGCGCACCGCTGCCTCTCGAATTCGCCGAAGACGACACGATCACCGGGTACAGCGACCTCCACCTGCACGTCAGCGCCGCCGGTCACACGCCCTTCCCCCGTGCGGCCGGCACCGTCGGCCACCGGACGCTGGCGAGCATGACGGAGGTCACCGTGCACGACGGCCTGCGCGTCACCTCGCCCGCCGCGACCTGGGCGTCGCTCGGAGGACTTCCGCTGTTCGACATCGTCGCGATCGGGGATCACATGTGTCGCGTATGGCGTGACGGACGGGGCAGGCCGACACCCGGGCGCACACCCCTCTCGACGCGCGAGGGTCTGCGGACGATGCTGGACGCAGGGCGAAGGCGCGGAGCCGCACGTCTCAGAGACGCCCTCGAACTGGTCCGCGAGGACTCCTGGTCTCCTCGCGAGACGCGGGTGCGTTGCATCCTGGTCGCCGGCGGGCTGCCTGAGCCAGAGCTCAACGTCGACCTCTACGACGAGGCTGGGCGCTTCCTCGCGTGCGTCGACATGGCATACCGGGAAGCACGCGTCATCATCGAGTACCTCGGCATGCTGCATGGGGAACGATGGGCGGCCGATGTCGAGCGCCTCGCGCGCCTCCGCGCCGCGGGGTGGGTCGTCATCGAGGTCACCTCACCGCTTCTGCGTCGGCGGACGGAGCTCGTGCGTCGCGTATCTGAAGCTCTCGGAATCTGACGCTCGTTCGAATCGCGCACTTTGCAGTTCTCAGCCGGCGATTCCCACCAAGTGCGCGATTCGAACGGAGGCGTGGGGCTACAGCCGCTCGATGATCGTCGCGTTCGCCATGCCACCGCCCTCGCACATGGTCTGCAGGCCGAAGCGTCCGCCGACGGCCTCGAGCTGGTCGACGAGCGTTCCGAGCAGGCGCGTGCCCGACGAGCCGAGGGCGTGCCCGAGGGCGATCGCCCCTCCGCGCGGGTTGAGCTTGGCGGCATCCGCTCCGACCTCGGCCGCCCAGGCGAGCGGCACCGACGCGAAGGCCTCGTTGACCTCGTAGGCGTCGAGGTCGTCGATCGTGAGGCCGGTGCGTTCGAGGATGCGACGCGTCGCGGGGATCGGGCCCGTGAGCATCATGAGCGGGTCGTCTCCGACCACCGTGAACGCGTGGAATCTCGCCCGCGGCGTGAGCCCGAGGGCTTCGGCGCGCTCGGCGCTCATCAGCAACGCGGCGGATGCTCCGTCGGTGAGGGGCGAGGAGTTGCCGGGGGTGATGCGCCAATCGACGTCGGGGAAGCGCGCGGCGAGCGCATCCGTGCGGAACGCGGGCTGAAGTCCCGCGAGGCCCTCGGCGGTCGTCCCGGCGCGGACGGTCTCATCGGTCACGGCATCCGGAGCCTCCGCGACGGGGATGACCGTGCGGCCGAAGAACCCCTCGGTCCACGCGGCGGCGGCTCGACGGTGCGATTCTGCCGCATAGGCGTCGAGGGCTGCGCGATCGAGGTTCCAGCGCTGCGCGATCAACTCGGCCGAGACCCCCTGATTCACGAGACCCTCGGGGTAGCGCTCACGCAGTCGCGGCGACATCGGGCTTCCCCCGCCGGCGGACGACCCGAGAGGCACCCGGCTCATCGACTCGACCCCGCCGACGATGACCGCGTCGTACGCTCCGGCGATGATCCCCTGCGCGGCGAAATGCACGGCCTGCTGGCTCGACCCGCACTGCCGGTCGATCGTCGCCCCGGGGACCGACTCGTCGAACCCGGCAGCGAGCACGGCCTGCCTGGCGATGTTCGACGACTGGTCTCCCACCTGACTCACGCAGCCGAGCAGCACGTCGTCGATCTGGCGCGATTCGAGCCCGGAGCGCTCGAGGATCGCGGCGAGCGCTCCGGCCGCGAGATCGACCGGATGCACCCCAGACAGGGCACCACCCGGCTTGCCCCGCCCGACCGGGGTGCGGACGACATCGATCAGGACGGCTTCGCTGCGCGTGCTCATGCGTCCCATTCTCTCCCCCTCGTCGAGTTCGGGACGGATGCCGCTTCGCTGCCCTGCACCACCCTCGGCCACGCGCACCCGCGAAGGCCGAATTCCCGGCATCCGGCCTTCGCAGGCGCATTCGACCTTCCGAAGCAGCCGGCAGCCGGCACCCGGCACCCGGCACCCGGCATCCGGCACCCGGCATCCGGCATCCGGCCTCACACGCGCCATCAGAACCTCGGGATGTCGTCTTCGCGCGCCGCGAAAACGAACGGCGACCCCCGGCATCCGAAATACAATCGATCCAGCGCCCCCACCCTGGCGCATCCCCCACCGTCGAGGCGTCCGTGACCCGGGCGACCGCACTCTCCGAGGACCCACCATGTCCAGCGAACCCATCACCGTCTCCATCCGCCGCGAGGTCGACCCCGAGCATGTGGCCGCCGCCACCGCCTGGGTGCAGACCGGCGTGAATCTCGCCCATCGGTATCCGGGCTTCCTCGGCTCCGGCTGGGTGCGCGACGGCGAGGATTCGCACGTCTGGCACATGCTCTACCGCTTCACCGACGAGAAGTCGCTGATCGCCTGGGAGCAGTCGGGCGAGCGGGAGTGGTGGAAGTCGACGGGCGACCAGTTCGTGCGCAGCGAGCGCGTGAAGCGCCGCACGGGGATCGAGGGCTGGTTCGACGAGCCGACCACCGACACGATCACCCTGCCCCGCGCCGACGGCTCGACGACCACGGTCGCGATGGTCAGCACTCCCCCGCGGTGGAAGCAGGCGGTGTCGATCTGGCTCGGATTCTTCCCCGTCAACCTCGCCTTCACCTATGCGATGAGCCCTGTCCCTGGCTGGAACGAGCTGCCGATCTGGCTGCGGGTGCTCGCCACGACGGCGGTGCTCACCCCGATCATGGCTTACTGGGTGCTGCCGTTCGTCACGCGGTCGCTGCGCCGCTGGCTCACCCGCTGAGGCTCGGTCGCCTCTGCCGCCGCCGGGTGCCGCAGCTGTGCGGGGTCAATAACGCATCGGAATCGAGGGTTTCGGGTGCGCAACTGACCCCACACCGGGTTTCGGGTGCAGTACTGACCCCGCACCGGGTTACGGGTGCGCAACTGACCCCGCACCGGCGGCGGCAGTCCGGTTGCAGTTCGTGCCGCGCCTGCGTCGTACCGGCGGCACAAAGTGCGACCGGAACGATCGAGCCGCATCGCCAACGGCACGAACTGCGACCGCAAGCCCGGCGACACGCCCGGCGACACGCCCGGCGACGCGCCTCAGACCGCGGTGATACGCCAGGATGCCGCGTGCGCAGCTCCGGGTTCGAGCACGACGAGGTCCGTTCCCGAGTTGAACGCATCGGGCGGGCAGGTCATCGGCTCGACGGCGAGGCCGATGCGGTGGATCGCGTCGATCTCGGGGTTGTCGGCCGTGTGCACCTGCACCCACGGGCAGCGCTCGTCGAAGGTCATCGCGACGCCGGTTCCGGCATCCGTCACCAGGCGCACCTCGGCGACGCCTCCTTCACGGGCGAGGCCGGTGAAGGCGTGGTCGATGAACACGTCGGCGATCGGTCGCGCAGCGCGGAAGTCCCACTGCGGGTGCTCGGCCACACCCTCGAGCGCCACCGGGCTCAGCCGGTCGTCGGTCACGGTCAGCACCTCGGATGCCGGCAGGGTGAGCGTCCAGTCGTCCACCCGGCCGTCGGGGCCGGCGACGAGATAGGGATGCGGACCGGTGCCCCAGGGCGCAGCATCCGCCCCGAGGTTGTGCGCGGTGACGGTCTGACGAAGGCCGTCGGCGTCGATGTGGTACTCGGTCTCGACCTCGACGCGGAACGGGTATCCGGTCTGCGGCTCGATCACGGCCGCGAGCACGACCCGGTCGTCGAGCACGAGACGATCCTCGAACTCCGCCCACGCGAGCAGGCCGTGCAGCGCCTGGCCGCGGGCGGGTTCGGTGAGCGCGAGCTGATGCTCGGCGCCGCCGAAGGTGTAGCGACCGTCGACGATGCGGTTGGGCCACGGCGCCAGGGTGGTGCCGCGGTATCCGGGGCGCACCTCGTCGGCATCGAACGGCACGACCAGGTCGCGACCCTCGAACGTGAGCACACGCAGCGAGGCGCCGACACTCGCGATCACGGCCTCATAGCCGTGCCCGGCGATTCGCAGCTGACGTCCCGACCGCGGTCGCGCCACGGTCGCGAGATCGACCGCGGGCGCAGAATCCTGCGCCATCACAGCCCCTGCGCGAGTCGGTAGTAGGCCTGGTTCCAGCGGACCTGCTTCTGGAACTCGGGCAGCGTGGTCGCCTCGTCGATCACGAGCAGCTCGACCTCGGCCATCTCGGCGAAGTCGCGGAACGCCTCGAGCCCCACAGCCGTCGACATGACCGTGTGGTGCGCGGCACCCGCGGTGAGCCAGGCGGCGGCGGACGTGTTGAAGTCGGGCTGCGGCTTCCAGACGGCGCGGCCGACCGGGAGCTTCGGCAGAGACTGGCGCGGCGGCACGTTCTCGACGACGTTCGCGGTGAGGCGGAACCGGTCGCGCATGTCACTGAGCGCGACGACGATCGCGGGGCCGGGGTCGGCGGTGAAGACCAGGCGCACCGGGTCGTCCTTGCCACCGATGCCGAGCGGGTGGATCTCGAGCGTCGGCTTCGCGGTCGTGAGCGAGGGCGAGACCTCGAGCATGTGCGCCCCGAGGATCAGCTCGTCGCCGGGAGTCATGTCGTAGGTGTAGTCCTCCATGAGGCTCGCACCGCCGGGCAGCCCCGCACCCATGACGTTGGCGACGCGCACGAGGATCGCCGTCTTCCAGTCGCCCTCGGCGCCGAAGCCGTAGCCCTCGGCCATCAGGCGCTGCACCGCGAGACCCGGCAGCTGCTTCAGCGCGCCGAGGTCTTCGAACGAGGTGGTGAAGGCGCCGAAGCCGCCCTCCTCGAGGAACGTGCGCAGACCGATCTCGATCGCGGCTCCGTCGCGCAGCGACTGGTGGCGCTCTCCATCGCGGCGCAGCTCCGGCGCGACCTCGTAGAGCTCTTCGTACTCGGCCACGAGAGAGTCGATCTCGGAGTCGGATGCCGCGGCCACAGCATCCGCCAGATCGTTCACGCCCCACGTGTTGACCTGCACGCCGAAACGCAGCTCGGCCTCGGTCTTGTCGCCCTCGGTGACGGCGACGAAGCGCATGTTGTCGCCGAAGCGGGCGAGCTTGAGCGAACGGGATGCCGCGAGGCCTGCCGCCGCACGCTGCCAGGTCGCGATCTCCTGGCGCACCCGAGGGTCGCTCGCGTGACCCACGACGGTCTTGCGGGGCACGCCGAGACGCGTCTGGATGTAGCCGAACTCGCGGTCGCCGTGCGCCGCCTGGTTCAGGTTCATGAAGTCGAAGTCGATGTCGGCCCACGGCAGCTCGACGTTCGCCTGGGTGTGCAGGTGCGCGAGCGGCTTCTGCAGCGCGTCGAGACCGGCGATCCACATCTTCGCGGGGCTGAACGTGTGCATCCACGCGATCAGACCGATGACCCGGTCGTCGGCGTTGGCCTCGAGGGCTGTGCGCTTGATCGCCGCGGCATCCGTCAGCACCGGCTTCCAGACGATCGTCACCGGGACCTCTCCGGCCTCGTCGAGGATGCGGGCGATCTCCTGCGACTGCTCGGCGACCTGCGCGAGCGTCTCGGGGCCGTAGAGGTGCTGGCTGCCGGTGAGGAACCAGACCTCGTAGCCGTCGAGCGAGGTGGTGAGCGGGGTGCGGGGCATGAGAAGTCCTTCGGTGTTCCGGTCGGCGTGAAGAGTTCGCGGGGGGATCAGAGAGCGGTGGTCGCGGCGGCTTCGACGGCGAGGCCCGCGCGGTAGCGGTCGAGGTAGGCGGTGAAGCCGGCGACGTCGGCGGGGTCGGGGTCTGCGACCGCGAGGGATGCCGAGGCGAAGACGTCGCCGTCGAGGTACTCCCCGAGGGCCTGCGTGTCGGCGTGAGCGAGGTACGACGCGAGCACGGCGATGCCCCACGCTCCTCCCTCGGAGGCGAGTTCGCCCACTGCGACCGGAGCACCGAGGGCTCCGGCCAGGAAGCGCTGCGCGACCCCGGCGGTGCGGAACATGCCCCCGTGCGCGAACATGCGGTCGAGTTCGACACCCTCGGCGGCGAGCACCTGCATCCCGAGTGCGAGCGTGCCGAAGACGCCGTACAGCTGCGAGCGCATGAAGTTGGCGAGCGTGAAGGCGCTGTCGGGCGTGCGCACGAACAGCGGGCGCCCCTCGGTCAGGCCGGCGATCGGCTCGCCGGCGAGGTGGTTGTAGGCGAGCAGCCCGCCGGCATCCGCCTCGCCGTCGAGGGCCTCGCGGAAGAGCGCATCGAAGACGGCGTCGTCGCTCAGCGGCTGACCCGCCGCGGCAGAGAAGCGGGTGAAGAGACCCGCCCAGGCGGCCAGTTCGCTGGCGCCGTTGTTGCAGTGCACCATCGCGACGGCGTCGCCCGCGGGCGTCGTCACGAGGTCGAGTTCGTGATGCACCTCGGCCAGAGGGCGCTCGAGCACGACCATGGCGAAGATGCTCGTGCCCGCCGAGACGTTGCCGGTGCGCGGAGACACCGAGTTCGTCGCGACCATGCCGGTGCCGGCGTCGCCCTCGGGCGGGCAGAACGGGATGCCGGGCTGCAGAGCGCCCGTCGGATCGAGCAGGGCTGCGCCCTCTTGGGTGAGCGATCCGGCGGCGGCGCCCGCGGGCAGGACCTGGGGGAGCAGGTCTCGGGCCGGCGCGGGGAGGCGGTCGGTGGCGAGGGCGTCGTATGCCTGCAGCATCCGGTCGTCGTAGTCGCCGGTCGCCGAGTCGATCGGGAACATGCCCGACGCGTCGCCGACACCGAGCACACGCTCACCGGTGAGCTTCGCGTGGACGTATCCGGCGAGAGTGGTGACGAAGTCGAGCCGCGGTACGTGCTCTTCGCCGTCGACGACCGCCTGGTGCAGGTGCGCGATCGACCAGCGCAGCGGGATGTTCACACCGAGCAGGTCGGTCAGCTCGGCCGCCGCGACACCCGTGTTCGTGTTGCGCCAGGTGCGGAACGGCGTGAGCAGCTCGCCCTGCGTGTCGAACGCGAGGTAGCCGTGCATCATGGCCGAGATGCCGATCGCACCGAAGGTCTCGGGGCGCACGCCGTGGCGGTTCTCCGCATCGGCGACGAGCTCTGCGAACGCTGCCTGGAGGCCGGCCCAGACCTCGTCGATCGCGTACGTCCAGAGTCCGTGCTCGAGACGGTTCTCCCAGGCGAACGATCCGGTGGCGAGCACCTCGGTGGCGTTCGGACCGATCAGGCAGGCCTTGATGCGCGTCGAGCCGAGCTCGATGCCGAGGCTCGTGCGGCCGGCGGCGATGTCGTCGCGGGCGGTCGTGTCGCTGGCGCTGGTCGTGTCGCTCATCGTCGGGCGTCCGAGTTCTGTCCGTAGACGTTCTGGTAGCGGGTGAAGAGGCTGTCGATGGCCTCCTGCGGAATCGGGATCAGGGGCCCGGCCTCGCGGGCGTAGTGCACGGTGCGGGCGACGTCTTCGACCATGACGGCGGCCTTCACGGCATCCTTCGCGTCGACTCCGATGGTGAACGGGCCGTGGTTCTGCATGAGCACCGCGCGGCTGCGGTGACCGCTGAGGGTCTGCACGATGCCGCGGCCGATCGAGTCGTCGCCGATGATCGCGAACGGGCCGACCGGAATCGGTCCGCCGAACTCGTCGGCCATGGCCGTGATGACGCAGGGGATCTCCTCGCCGCGGGCGGCCCACGCGACGGCGAACGTCGAGTGCGTGTGCACGACGCCGCCCACCTCGGGCATGTGGCGATAGACGTAGGCGTGAGCCGCGGTGTCGCTCGAGGGCGCACGCTCACTGCCGGGGGTGCCGGGGATCACGGCGCCGTCGAGGTCGCACAGGATCATGTTCTCTGGGGCGAGGTCGTCGTAGCTGACACCGGAGGGCTTGATCACGAACAGGTCGGCGCCGGGCACTCGGCCCGAGACGTTGCCGCCGGTCCAGACGATGAGGTCGTAGCGGACCAGTTCGCCGTGCAGACGGGCGACGTCCTCGCGGAGGGCCTGGATGGACGCGTCGATCTCAGGGGAGAAGACGGGGGCTTCGTTGCTCACGGATACCTCAGGGTCGGCGGTGGTCACTGTGACCGGTCACAGAAGTGTGTCATGGAGGTCGGCGAACCGTCAAGACACCGGCGACCGCTCGGCGCCGCGGTGTGCGGGGCCACTTTCGCATCTCCGGTCTCGCGGGGGCCACTTTCGCATCGGATACGGCGTATTCACGTGCAGAACTGGCCCCGCATCGCGTCGGCGCTCACCGCACCGCGCGGAGTTCAGCAGGCGGCGCTCAGCGGGGCGGCGCTCAGCAGGGCGGCGTTCAGCGGGGCGGAGCGACCGAATCCCGGGTCACCAGCACCGGCGCCACGGGAGGGAGATCGGATGCCGCAGCCCCGGCGCTCCCCGCCAGCACCGCCGCGACCGCACGGCGCGCCAACTCCGAGAAGTCCTGTCGCACGGTCGTGAGCTTCGGCCAGTAATAGGCGGCGTCCGGGGTGTCGTCGAAGCCGACCACGCTGATGTCGCCAGGCACGGTGAGACCCGCTTCGTGCAGGCCTCCGAGCAGCCCGAGCGCCATCTGGTCGTTGGCCGCGAACACGGCCGTGACGCCCGACCCGCGCACGGCGTCGGCCGCCGCGTAACCCGAGCCCGCGGTCCAGTCGCCCTCGAACACCGGGCCGGCGGCGAGCCCTCGCGTTGCGATCTCGGCCGCGAAGCCCTCGGCGCGGGACTCAGCCTCGAGCCAGTCGGCGGGGCCTGCGAGGTGCGCGATGCGGGTGTGCCCGGCATCGGCGAGCGCCGCGACCGCGAGCCGGGCTCCGGCCGCCTGATCGACCGAGAGACCACGGGCACCCCGGTCGGCGGCGTGCAGGGTCACGACGGGAACACCGATGCGCACCTCATCGAGCGCGTCGAGGGTGTGGGCGTGTGGCGCGACGACGACGATGCCCTCGACGCCCTGCATGACGAGGTGGTCGACAGCGGCGATGACGGCATCCGCATCCCCTGCATCCGCGAAGGCCGCACTCAACCAGTAGCCGACCTCGCGGGCCGAGGCCTCGAGCGCGGCGATGCTGCGCGACGGACCGTAGTGCAGCGCGTCGGTGGCCAGCACTCCGAGGGTGCGGGAGCGCCGGGTGCCCAGCGCACGGGCTGCGTTGTTCATGCGGTAACCGAGCTCGGCCATCGCGGCGAGCACCCGTTCCCGAGTCTCGGCGGCGACCTCCGGGTGATCGTTCAGCACCCGCGACACCGTCTGCCGAGACACCCCGGCGAGCACTGCGACGTCGCGTACGCCGACGGTGCGGCGGGGCTCGCTGCTCGTGTCACTCACGCCGACGAGTGTATGCCGAGCGGCCCCACCGCCTCGCCTTCGTGCCACTCTGGTGACATGCGCATCGCACTCACCGGATCATCGGGCAAGCTCGGCAGCGTCGTCGCGCGGGAGCTCCGCGCCCACGGCCACGCGGTCATCGGCATGGACGTCGCAGGCACGCGCGGCCCCGACTTCGTGCAGGTCGACCTCACGGATTACGGCCAGGTGGTGGATGCTTTCACGGCCGTCGGCGACCGGCACGACGGCATCGACGCGGTGGTGCATCTCGGCGCGATCCCCGCTCCCGGCATCCGCAGCGATGTCGCCACCTTCCACAACAACATGCCGGCCACGTTCAACGTCTTCTGGGCGGCGGTGCGCCTCGGCATCCGGCGCGTCGTCTACGCCTCGAGCGAGACCGTGCTGGGCCTGCCGTTCGACGTGCCGCCGCCCTACGTGCCCGTCGACGAGGACTACCCGGCGCGCCCGGAATCGGTCTACTCGCTGGTCAAGACGCTCGAGGAGCAGCTCGCGAGGGAGCTCGTGCGCTGGCACCCCGACCTCTCGATCACGGCGCTGCGGTTCTCGAACGTGATGAACCCGGCGGACTACGCAGAGTTCCCCGATTTCGACGCCGACGCCCTGCGCCGCAAGTGGAACCTGTGGGGGTACATCGATGCGCGCGACGGCGCGCAGGCCGTGGAGCGCGCGCTCGAGGTCGCAGCGCCAGGGTTCGACAACTTCATCATCGCTGCGGCAGACACGGTCATGACGCGCCCGAACGCCGAGCTGCTCGCCGAGGTCTTCCCCGACGTTGCGGTCGCCCGCGAGTTCGGGCCGAATGAGACGCTGCTCTCGATCGACAAGGCCCGTCGGATCCTGGGGTTCGACCCGCAGCACTCCTGGCGTGACCACGTCTGACCGGGCTGCCCGCCTTCGAATCGCGCAAATGGCGCTGTTTCGCCAAGAAAAAGCGCCATTTGCGCGATTCGAAGGCCCGAGGAGGAGGCTCAGCGCCGGGCGATCGTCGATCCGCGGATGACGAGACGCACCGGAAGATGGTGCGCGCCCTCGCCGACGTCGATGCCGTCGATCGCGTCGAACACCCGCAACGCCGCCTGACGCCCGAGCTGCTGCAGATTCGCGTCGATGCTGGTGAGCTCGGGCCGGGCGTTGGTCGCGAGCACTTCCCAGTTGTCGTAGCCGATCACGGCGAGGTCGTCGGGCACCGTGCGTCCGAGATCCCGCGCCGAATCGAGCACGCCGCGAGCTATCTGGTCCGAACCGCAGAACACGGCGTCGATGTCGGGATGCCGCTGCAGCAGCATCGCTGCGGCATCCCGCCCCCAGTGTTCGGTCCACTCCGAGAACATCGGTTCACCCACGAGCTCGAGCCCCGCTTCGCCGAGCGCGGCTCGGGCCCCGGCCAGGCGGTCCTGGGCTGCGGCATAGCTCGGGTCGCCGGAGATATGGGCGATGCGCCGCCGTCCGCAGGCCAGCAGGTGCTCGATCGCGAGACGCCCTCCGGCGTAGTTGTCGGGGGTCAGCGACAGGTCTCGCGGGTCGTCGGACGGCGCGTAGGCGTAGACGACCGGCACCGGGATCTCCTGACCGAGAGAGGGCCGCGGGTCGGTCTGCCGGCCCACGACGATGATGCCGTCGACCCGGCGACTCAGCAGCTCCTTCAGGTGGTGCTGCTCGCGGATCGCGTCACCCCGCGCATCGCACAGGAACACATTGATGCGCCCGGCGCCGAAGGCATCCTCGGCTCCCATCAGGATCGGGATCATGAAGCGACCCTCGAGGTCGCTGGTGAGCAGGCCGACGGTTCCGGTGCGGCCGGCGAGCAGTCCTCGCGCCATGGCGTTGGGCGTGAACGCGAGTTCCTCGGCGATCGCGCGCACCTTGGCGCGAGTGGCGGCCGACACGTCACCCCGATCGTTCAGAGCCTTGGACGCCGTCGAGATCGAGACTCCGGCGCGCGCGGCGACGTCGCCGAGGGTCACTGCCCGTGCTGCCGTCGTGTCGCTCATCCCACTCCCTGTTGCTGAAAGGTTATCGGAACGAGGGTTGACGCCCCCGCTGAAACCACGCTATACCTTTCGAAAGGGTTTTCGTAGATTTCGGAGAACCCGATCTCCACCTCATCTCCACCCGGCGCTGCACTGTCGAAGCGCCGCACCGCATCCGCTCGAGGACGAGCCCAGAGGAGCCCCCGCCCATGAACACCACCCGTACACACGCCGCACGTCGGGCAGCAGCCGCCGTCGTCGCGGCCGGCCTGCTCGTCGGCGGCCTCGCCGCCTGCGCACCCGCCGCCGACGACACCGCCACGAACGAACCCATCCCCGCCGAGGGCACGGATGACGGCACCACGCTGACGCTGTGGACCCGCGCGCCCATCGAGCGTCAGGCCAAGCTGCTCGTCGACGCCTACAACGAGAGCCACGAGAACCAGGTCGAGCTCACAGTCGTCCCCAACGACGACTACGTCGCCAAGGTCGGCGCGGCGGCCGGGTCCGGCGGGCTGCCCGATCTGTTCGCCGCCGACATCGTCTACGTGCCCAACTGGGCGCAGCAGGGTCTGTTCCAGGACATGTCCGAGCAGATCGACGCCCTCGACTTCAAGGACGAGATCAACCCCGGCCATCTGTCGGCCGGCACAGTCGACGGCGCCGAGTACGTGCTGCCTTTCGCCCTCGACCTCTCGATGCTGTTCTGGAACAAGGAGCTCTTCGCCGAGGCCGGTCTCGATCCTGAGAAGGCGCCCGCCACACTCGAGGAGTTCGCCGAGGCGGCCATGGCCGTGCAGGCGCTGAACAAGCCCGACACGTACGGCACGGCGACCGGCCTCAACTGCGGTGGCTGCCTGGTCTTCACCTGGTTCCCCTCGATCTGGGCATCCGGCGACGAGGTCATGAGCGACGACGGCACCGAATCCCTGCTCGACGGCGACTCCGCCCAGGCGGTCTACGACACGTGGGCAGAGCTGCAGGATGCCGGAGCGATCCTCCCGAGTTCGACCGATGAGGCCGGCCCCACCTGGACCGCCGCATTCAGCGAGGGCAAGGTCGGGGTGATGCCGTTCCCGGCGACCCTCCTCCCCTCTCTCGAGTTCGACGCGGGAGTGGCCGGCATCCCCGGTGTCGACGGCGGCGCCTCGACTTTCGTCGGCGGCGACGGCATCGGCATCTCGAAGGACTCGAAGAAGGCGGCGCAGGCCTGGAACTTCCTCAACTGGATGATGTCGGAGGATGCCCAGGTCGAGGTGCTCGCGAAGGACGGCAACGCCGTCTCGCGCGGCGACCTGGCCGACAACGAGTACGCCGCGGCCGACCCGCGCCTCGTGACGATCAACGAGGTCGCCGCCCAAGGCGACACCCCGGTGGCGCTGAACTTCCAGCAGGCGTTCAACGCTCCGGGCAGCCCGTGGCTGACGCTGGTGCGCAACGCGGTGCTGAACGGAGACGACTCGGTGCCGACGGACAACGAGGAGATCACCGCGATCCTGTCGCAGTGACCCATCGCGGGGGCGGCGCGCATCGCGCAGCCCCCGCATCCCTCCCGCACGCCCCCGCACCTCCGATCGAAAGAGAACGTGATGACCCAGGCCACACTCCCGCTGCGTCGCCGAAGACGGCGCACCGCCTTCGGCGGCCCGGTGCAGGGCTGGCTGTATGCGGCCCCGACGGCGATCTTCGTCGCCCTGCTGTTCATCGTGCCGCTCGTGCTGGTGGTGCAGATGTCGGCCTCCGACTGGCCGCTGCTCAGCGGAAACCAGGGCATCAACTTTCCCGAGAACTACGCGGATGCCGTCACGCACCGCCTCTTCTGGGATTCGATCCGCTTCACCCTGCTCTACACCGTCATCACGACCGTGATCCTCATCGGCCTCGGGCTCGGCCTGGCCCTGCTCGTGCAGGAGTCCACCCGATGGAAGGGGTTCCTGCGCACGGCGTTCCTGATCCCGAGCGCCCTCGGTCTCGCATCCGCCTCGCTGCTCTTCTACGTGCTCTACTCCCCCATCGCCGGCCCGTTCGCGAACCTCATGAAGTCGTGGGGAATCACGTTCCTCGGCACGCCGGAGGGCGCACTGTGGTCGACGATCTTCCTGATCGTCTGGCGCTATGCGGGCTTCTACATGCTGCTGATGCTGGTGGGCCTGCAGGGCATCCCCGACGATGTCTACGAGGCCGCCCGCATCGACGGCGCGAACCGGTGGCAGACGTTCCGCGACATCACGGTGCCGCTGCTCAAGCCGACGTTCGCGCTCACGACCGTGATGTGTGTGACCGGGTCGCTGCTCGCGTTCGAGCAGTTCTACATCCTCACCAAGGGCGGCCCCGACAACAGCACGATGACCGTCGTGCAGCTGATCTACAACGTCGCGTTCCAGGGGCAGAACAGCCTCGGCATCGCCGGCGCCCTCTCGGTGATCGTGCTGCTGGCGCTCATCGTCATCAACGTCTTCCAGCTGCGCGCGTTCCGCCGCCCGGATGAGAACTGAGCTGAGAGCTGAGAATCATGTCACAGACACTGACCCGCACCATCGTCGCTCCGAACCATCAGCCCACCGCGCCGCGCTACCGCTCGAAGGCCGCTCGCGTCGTCTTCGGCATCCCGTACTGGGTGTTCACGACCGCCCTCGCGGTGATCTTCCTTTATCCGCTCATCTGGACCGGCGTCTCGTCGGTCAGCCCGATGCCCGGCACCAGCCAGACCGACGGCTGGGGCTTCGGCAACTACGCTGCTCTCGGCGAATACCAGGCCGGCATCTGGGTGTACCTCGGCAACTCGCTCTTCGTCTCGGTGCTCACCGTCGCTCTCACGCTCTTCATCTCGCTGCTGGGCGGCTACGCGTTCGCGCGCTTCTCGTTCCCCGGCAAGAACGCGCTGTTCCTGCTGACCCTCGCGATCCTGATGGTGCCGTACGCGACGCTGCTCATTCCGCTGTACGTGATCCTCAACGCGGTCGGCCTGCAGAACTCGCTCGTCGGCGTCGCACTCGTGATCACCATGTTCCAGCTGCCGTTCTCGATGTTCATGATGCGCATCTCGTTCGAGTCGATCCCGCGCGAGATGGACGAGGCCGCGATGGTCGACGGATGCTCCAGCTGGGGCGCCCTGTGGCGGGTGCTGCTGCCCGCGGTCAAGCCGGGTCTCGTCACGGTCGGGCTCTTCGCGTTCCTCACGGCGTGGAACGACTTCATGGCCCCGCTGATCCTCATCAACGACACCAACCGAATGACGCTGCCGCTCGCGGTGGCCAACCTCCGAGGGCAGGTGCAGGGCGTCGTCGACTACGGCGCGACCGAGGCGGGGGTCGTCGTGCTGGCTCTCCCCTGCATCCTGCTCTTCCTGATCCTGCAACGACACTACGTGCGCGGCTTCATGTCCGGCGCTTTCAAGGGATGACCATGTTCGACACCACCACACCCGCCGCTCCCGTGGTTCCCACGCACGGACGACTGCGCCCGCTGGGCCTCGGCGAGGTGCACATCACCGGAGGGTTCTGGGGCGACCGCCAGGACGTCAACGGCTCGGCCACGCTCACCCACATCGAGTCGCGACTCGAATCGGAGGGCTGGCTGCCGAACTTCGATCTCGCCGCCGCCGGCACCCTTCCCGCAGGGCGGCGCGGGCGCGAGTTCGCCGACTCCGAGATCTACAAGTACCTCGAGGCTCTGGCGTGGGAGATCGGACGGACGGATGCCGCGCCCGACGGCGACATCGAGCGGCGCTTCCGCCGCGTGGTCGACCGGGTCGCCGCCGCGCAGGATCCCGACGGCTACCTCAACACGATGTTCGGCCGCGACGGTCAGGGCGAGCGCTGGTCGGCGTTGCAGTGGGGGCACGAGCTCTACTGCCTCGGACACCTGTTCCAGGCGGCCGTCGCCCGGGTGCGCACGAGGCCGGATGCCGACGACGGGCTGATCGACATCGCCCGCCGTGCCGCCGACCTCGTCTGCCGCGAGTTCGGCGCAGACGGACGCGACGCGATCTGCGGGCACGCCGAGGTCGAGGTGGGTCTCGCGGAACTCGGCCGAGCACTCGGCGAGCAGCGGTACATCGACCAGGCCGCCCTGTTCGTCGAGCGGCACGGCCGCGGGTCGCTCGGTGAGATCGAATGGGGTCGCGGATACTTCCAGGACGACGTGTCGGTGCGAGACGCCGAGGCACTGCGAGGGCACTCCGTGCGAGCCAACTATCTCTCCTCGGCTGCGGGAGACGTCGCCGCCGAGCTGTCGGACGAGTCGCTGCTCGACTCCCTGCGCGCGCAGTGGGATCGCACGGTCGAGCGCCGCACCTATGTGACGGGTGGCCAGGGGTCGCACCATCAGGACGAGGCGTTCGGCGACGACTGGGAGCTGCCGCCGGATCGCGCCTACTCCGAGACCTGCGCCGGAATCGGCTCGATCATGTTCTCGTGGCGGCTGCTGCTCGCCACCGGTGAGGCTCAGTACGCAGACCTGATCGAGCGGACCCTCTTCAACGTCGTCGCGACCTCGCCCGGCGACGACGGGCGCTCGTTCTTCTACGCCAACACTCTGCACCAGCGAACGCCGGGGACTCCGGCGGATCCGGATGCCACGTCGCCGCGTGCCTCGTCGTCGCTGCGCGCGCCCTGGTTCGAGGTGTCCTGCTGCCCGCCGAACGTGGCGCGAACCTTCGCCAGTCTCGCCGCCTATCTGGCCACGGCGGATGATGACGGCGTGCAGCTGCACCAGTACGCGCCGTCGACCGTGCGCACGGTGCTGCCCGACGGGCGGATCGTCGCGTTCGACGTGGCGACGGGGTATCCGGCCGACGGCGATGTGCGGGTCACGATCACGGAGGATGCCGAGTTCACGCTGACGCTACGGGTACCGTCGTGGGCCGAGGGCGCGACGGTGCGTGTGCACAGCCCGGGCGAGGTCACGGAGTCCCCCGCACCTGCGGGTGCGTTCGACGTCGCTCGTGCGTTCCGTGCTGGCGACCTCGTCGAGCTGAACCTGCCGATCGTGGCGCGCGCCACGTCGCCGCATCCGATGGTCGATGCGGTTCGCGGCAGCGTCGTGATCGAGCGAGGCCCCGAGGTCCTGGCGCTGGAGTCGATCGATCTCGGAGCCGATGTCGGCGACGCGGTCGTGGCCGGAGAGCCCGTCGAGCGCGACGGTCACGTGGTGCTGCCGGTGCGGCATCGCTCGACCGGCGAGACGGTCGACGCCCCGCTGATCGCCTATCACGACTGGGCTCGGCGCGGTCCGTCGACCATGCGGGTCTGGATCCCGACGGAGTGAGTCAGCTCCAGAGGCCCGCGACGTGGGCTTCGGCCTCGCGAGTGCGCGCTTGCGCGCGGGCGGCAGCAGTCGCGGCGCTGGTGAGAGCGGTCTGCATCGCATCGGCGCACTCGTTCCATTCGCGGTGAGCGCGACCGTAGGCCTCTTGGGCGTGCCCGGCCCATAGCTGCCCCAGCCCGGAAGCCTCGGAGTCCAGGTCTTCGAGAAGCGCTCGGATCTGCTGCACGGTGTCGGCGAGAATCGCGATCGACTGGGCGAGCGGCTCGTGTTCGACGCGGATGCGCATCAGCTGGTGCCCGCGTCGGATTGGGGCTTCGGCCAGCTCAGGTGCAGATCGCGGAGCTCGTACGGCTGAGACACGTCGTCGGTGAGGAAGTACGTGTAGAAGACGACCGCCGCCTCGTCGGCGGTGAAGACCTCGTGCGGGTAGACAGTGGTGCTGTGGCGACCGTCGTCGTAGTGGATCACCTCGGTGGGCTCCCCGGTGCGGTCGCCGCCGGGCTTGCCGATCGCGTACTGGTGGGGGGTGCCGTCAGCCTCGATGCGGCGAACCTCCAGCGCCAGTGCATCGGCGGTGCCGGCGCACTGCATGTACTCCTCGCTGAAGGGGATATCGGCAAGCAGATTCGCGCCCTCAGGTGCCCGCCACAGGCTCCATGCCCAAGTCGACGACCCATTCATCTGGTTCAGAGAGAACTGAATCTGTTCCGGATAGGGGCGGACATAGTCGACGAGTGCGCCACGCATAGAGCCGTTTATCTGTCGAATGTGTGTGGGCTGGCTCATTTCACCGTCTCCAGGATCACTCTCGTGATCTCAATCTGTTTGCCGTTGTAGATAGCAGTGGCGGGGCGCTCAGGACTGACTGTGCTGTCAAATCCTTCCTGGGCTGCGCTTCGGCTCCCGGATCCACCCTTGATCTCGACGCCAGTGTAGGTTCCATCGGCATTCTCAAAGAAGCCGTCGAAGTACCTAACCTGGTCTGACGTCGCAGTGGGCTTGTGATGGTACCCCTCGATGGACGCCCGCACCTTGTCACGAACAACTTCCTGTCCAATATCGTCAGAGACTTTGTCGAGGCCTATCTTCTCGGTGTCGACCCAGGGGCGCTGCCCGTCGCCGTTCCAGTGCCCCTTGACGTCGCGACCCGGGTAATCGGGATGCGGCGGCGGCCGCTGAGCGATGGAGACCGCGTCGTCGCCGGTCGCCTCGTTCATCCATCGGGTTCCGGCGTGCCCGGCAGCCGCGAGTCCGGCCCCGGCGACGCCCACGCCGGCCCAGGCGAGGCCGCCACCGGGCGCTGCACCGACTCCGGTGAGCGCGAGTGCACCTCCGCCGCCGATCATCGTGCCGCCACCGACCACGAGCGCGACTCCGCCGAGGAGTTCCAGAAGGATGTCGGGGTGGTTGATCAGCGCGGTGCCCATCGAGGCGATGAAGTTCAGCTGCTCGATGGCCGGGTTGAGCACGGCGGTCTCGAACATGACCGCGCCGATCGCTCCGGCGACCGCCCAGTTCTTCGCGCTGTCCGCCTGCTTCGGTGTCTGCAGGGGCGCGGCATCCGCCGCGTCGTGGATGGCGTTGGCGGCGTCGACGGCGTAGCGATCTAGCACACTGCGCGCGTTCGTCAGCACGTCGACCGCCTGTGCGCGCAGGTCCGCCCCGCCATCGATGAACGGGACGTCGAGGTCGACGTGTCGAAGGTGAAGGTCGCGCTCCAGCTCACGCACCTTCACCCGGTGCGCCGCGCGCGACGTGATCGTCGCTGCTTCCGCCTGCTCCCACAGGTCGATCGCGTGCGCGGCTTCGTCCTGCGCCCACTGCAGTGCGTCGCCGTAGGCCGAGAGCGCGGCCGCCCCGCTCATCAGCTGCTCGCCGGTTTTCTCCCACGATGACCGCACGTAGTCCGCCCGCTCGAGGTACTTGTCGTACGGGTACCCTGTCCACGCGACATCAACCTCGAGGCGACGCAACCCGTCGCGAAGCGCCGTGGCCGCCTCAGACCGCGACCGCCACGCGGACGCCACCGTATGCGCGGCGGCGTACGAGCCCGGCACCAGCGCGACCGGATCCGTCGTCATCCCGAGTTCGGGCATCAGTAGTCGCTCTCGGCCCAGATCATCTGGTCGAGTTCGCTGCTCGACGCCTCATCGCCCCGGTCGAACACCTCAGCCGTCTGGCGCAGGTTCTCAGCCAGCATGTCAACATCCGCGAGACGACGCCCCAGCGACGTCGTCCAGACGTCACCGAAACGAGCCACCGCTGCGGTGATCGAACCGACCCCGAGGCCCGATGACTGCGCGACCACCGCCGAACCGAAGTCACCCCGCAGGCTCGACGCCTTCTTCGCGAAAGCTCGTAGCTCGTCAGTCTCCACATCTGTCATCGCGCCCCTCCAGGTCACGAAAGACAACGATACGTCCTTATATGAGGACGTATCGTTGCTTCGCGTCACGTATACCGGTCTTCCGATATGCGGCAGCGAGGCGTGCACCAGACACGCAAATGGCCCCACCTCGATGAGAGATGGGGCCATTCAGGAACGGAAGCTACTCCCGTTTGCGCGTCACGGCACGCTGCAGCAGCACGAACACGAGCAGGATGCCGCCGGTGATGATCGTCGTCATCTCGGGAGGGATGCCGCCGTCTCGCGTGATGAGCACGTTCATCAGGCCGAGCACCAGCGCACCGACCACCGACCCGAGCACATAGCCGTAGGCGCCGGTCAGCACGGTGCCGCCGATGACTGCCGCCGCGATCGCGTCGAGCTCCCATCCGATGCCGGTGATGTTCTGCGCGGTGCCGAGTCGCGCGGTGTAGAGCACCGCGGCGAGACCTGCGAGGCCGCCGCTGATCACGTAGACGAGCACCTTCGTGCGGTGCACGGGCAGGCCCATCAGCAGGGCCGAGCTCTCGGAGCCGCCGATCGCGTAGACGGTGCGCCCGGTGCGGGTGCGGTGCAGCACGAAGAACGCGGCGGCCACGACGATGACCGCGACGATCACCGCGGGAGTGATCACGAGGTCGTTGACCTTGGGCCCGTCGATGATCTTCAGCTGCGTGCCGATCCAGCGGATCGGGGACTCCTCGCCCAGACGCTCGGGCTTGGTGCTGAGCAGTGAGGCGAGGCCGCGCCCGAGGAACATCATCGCCAACGTCGCGATGAACGGCTGCACGTTGAAATACCGGATCAGCACGCCCGAGACGATGCCGAAGAGAACGCCGATGCCGATCATCGCGACGATCACGGCGAAGGCGTTCCATCCTTCATTCGAGAGCATCACCCCGGCGACCGACGAGACGGCGATGATCGACCCCACCGAGAGGTCGATGCCGCCGGTGAGGATCACGAAGGTCAGCGCAACCGCGAGAACGATGAGATGCGCGTTGTTGATGAGCAGGTTCGACACGGTGTTGAACTGCAGGATGCGGCCGTAGGCCACTTCACCGAAGATCACCATGCCGACGAAGATGACGACCGAGGCGATGGTCGGCAGCACCGACGGGTTCGCCGTGATCATGCGTCGCGCGCGGTCGACGAGGGTCTCTGTCGCGTGCGGGGCCGGGGCGGCGGTCATGACGCTCATGCGGACACCTCTTCCTTCGAGACGATCTGTTCGACCGGTCGGGTCTTGCGACGCGAGCGGAACCAGCTGCGCACCCGCTGCGACTGCAGCAGGCACAGGATGACGATCACGATGGCCTTGAAAGCAGGGGTCGCCGACGACGAGACGCCGAGATACAGCACGGTCTTGTCGAGTGTCGCGATGAGCAGCGCACCGACGAACGCACCGCTGAGCGAGAACTTTCCGCCCGCGAGCGATGCCCCGCCGATCACGACCGCGAGAATCGCGTCGAGCTCGAGCTGGTATCCGGTGCGGGAGATGTCGACGGTCATGACGCTGCCGACCGACATGATGCCCGCGATCCCGGCGAGGATGCCGCTCATGATGTACGCGGTGAGCAGCAGGCCCTTCGGCTTGATGCCCGCCATGCGGCTGGCCCGGGGGTTGATGCCGATCGCCTCGATCATGAGACCCAGCGCGCTGCGCCTGACGACCCAGCCGACGGCGATCACGATCAGCACGGCGAGGATGAACACCACGGGGATGCCGATCACGAAGCCGTTGGCGATCCACCGGAAGGCGTCGTTGGAGGCTGTGGTGTTCTGTCCGCCCGTGATCACCTTGGCGATGCCTCGTCCGGCGAGCATGAGCACGAGCGTCGCGATGAAGGGCTGCAGACCGACGTAGGCGACGAGGATGCCGTTGACCGCTCCGAGTATGCCGGTGATCACGAGCGCGAGCCCGACCGCGGCGAGCGCAGCCCCGAACGAGTCGCCGGCGGCGCTGAGGAACTCCATCGACACCGCCCCGGCGACCGCCATGAGCGATCCGACCGAGAGGTCGATGCCACCGGTGGCGATGACGAGCGACATCCCGATGGCGATCATCATGATCGGCGCCGCCTGGCGAAGGATGTCGATGAGGTTGCCGACGAGGTTGCCGTTGTTCGGGTTGATCGAGAGCGCGAGGTACGTCGGGTCCTTGATGACGTTCAGCGCGAGCAGCGCGAGGATCGCGACGATGCCCCAGAAGAACGGCTTGTGGATCAGGTCCCGCCAGAGGGTGGTGCCGGCTGCCGCGGTCATCGCGCCGCCTCCTTGTCAGTCGTGTGGCCGATCGTATCCGGCAGTGAGCCGTCGGCGTCGTCGAGCGTGTCCGCCGCGGCATCGACGCCGTGTGCGGCGATCACATCGACGATCACCTGGGCGGTGACGTCGGGGCCGTTCTGGATCTCGCCGATCTTGCGGTGGTCCTTCAGCACGACGATCCGTTCCGAGAGCCGGACGACCTCTTCGAGCTCGGACGAGATGAACACCACGGCGACGCCGTCTTCCGCGAGCTCAGCCACGGCCTCCTGGATCTCGGCCTTCGCTCCCACGTCGATGCCGCGCGTGGGCTCGTCGAGGATCAGCAGCTCGGGCTGTGCGGCGAGCCACCGCCCGAGCAGCACCTTCTGCTGGTTGCCACCGGACAGGTTCTTGATCATCCGATCGGGGTCGGCCGGGCGGACGTTGAACTGCGCGATGTAGCGGTCGACGAGAGCATCCTGTTCTTTGCGGCTCATCGGCCGCGCCCAGCCGCGCTCGGCTTGGACTGCGAGGATGATGTTCTCGCGCACGGTCAGGTCTGCGATGATCCCCTCGTCGCGTCGATTCTCGGTCGAGAAGGCGATCCGGCGTGGAAGCGCGTCAGCGGGAGAGCGCAGCTCGACGTGTCGTCCGTGCAACTCGATCGCGCCCTCGTCGGCGCGGTCGGCCCCATAGAGCAGTCGCGCGAGTTCTGTGCGTCCGGACCCGAGCAGGCCGGCGAAGCCGACCACCTCTCCCGGACGGATGTCGAGGTCGGTCGGCTCGACCGCCCCGCGCCTGGCGATGCCGGATGCCGAGAGCAGTGGCTTCTCGTCGGCGTCCCGCGGCGCGCGACGACGGTTTCCGCCCAGAGACTTCAACGTGTCGAGGTCTTTGCCGATCATGGTCGAGATCAGTGCGTGCCTGTCGAGGTCACGGGTGAGGTACTCACCCTGGTATTGCCCGTTGCGCAGCACCGTCAGCCGGTCGCTGATCGCGTAGACCTGGTCGAGGAAGTGCGAGACGAAGAGGATGGCGACGCCCTGATCGCGCACCGATCGGATGACCGCGAAGAGACCCTCGACCTCGGCGGCGTCGAGGCTCGACGTCGGCTCGTCGAGGATGAGCACCTTGGCCTTGATCGCCATCGCCCGACTGATCGCCACGAGCTGCTGCAGAGCGATCGAGAGAGTGGAGAGCGGCTTGCGTGTGTCCAGGTGTCCGAGTCCGAGACGCTCGAGGGCATCGGTCGCGGCGCGATGAGTGGCTGTCCAGTTGATGCCGAACACGCCTCTCCGTTCGTGCCCGAGCATGACGTTCTCGCCGATCGAGAGGTTGGGGGCGAGGTTGACCTCCTGGTACACCGTCGAGATCCCGGCATCCTGCGCGTCTCCGGCGCCGGCGAAGCTGCGCTCGGCGCCCGTGACGACGATCGATCCGGAATCGATCGGATAGACGCCGGTCAGCGCCTTGATGAGAGTCGACTTTCCCGCGCCGTTCTCTCCCATGAGCGCGTGGACCTCGCCCTGGAAGAGGCGAAAATCGACCCCGTCGAGGGCTTTCACTCCGGGGAACTCGATCGAGATGCCCCGCATCTCGACGATGGGCAGTTCTTCGTTCATGCTGTCTCTCCGTCCGGGAGAGCCCGGGTGGCGCAGGAATCTGCGCCACCCGGGCTCGATGCCGGATCGCTCCGGCGTCGGCGTCGGTGCTCGGTCAGTACTTGCGGTCGGCCAGCACGGCCTGCGCCGCCTCAGCGGAGTCGAACGCCTCACTGGGGACGACGATGTACGACTCGACGTCTTCGCCGGCGAGCGCCTTCTCGACGACCTCGAGAGCGGTCTCGCCGAACAGCGGGTTGTACTCGTGCACGTAGCTGAGCTGACCGTCGGCGAGCGCCTGCATGGCGTTCTTCGTGCCGTCGATCGTGGCGATCTTGACGTCTTCTCCGACGACGAGTCCGGCCTCTTCCGCAGCCTGAGCTGCGCCGAGACCCATCTCGTCGTTCTGCGCGAACACCAGCTGGATGTCGTTGCCCGAGGCCTTGAGCATCGTCTCGAAGACGCTCTTGCCCTCTTCCGCCGACCAGTTCGCGGTCTGCGCGTCGAGCTTCGTGAGCGAGGAGTCGCCGAGGCCCTCGTCGAAGCCCGTGTTGCGCTCGTTCACGACGCCGACACCGGCAGGCCCCTCGAGCACGACATAGTTGCCGCCGTCGGGGAACGTGGCCGCAGCCCAGGTGCCGACCTCCTTCGCGACCTCGACGTTGTCGGGAGCGATGCGGGTCACATACAGGCTGTCATCGTCGGGCTCGATGCCGCGGTCGAGCAGGATCACGGGGATCTCCGCCTCCTGCGCGCGCTTCAGCGAGTCCTCCCAGCCCGACGCCTCGGTCGCCGAGAGCAGGATCACGTCGACACCCTCGTCGACGAAGGAGGTGAACGCGTCGATCTGCGACTTCTGGTCGAGGTTCGTGGCGGGGGCGTACTTGAGCTCATATCCGGCTTCCTCCGTGAAGGTGTCCTGGATGTTCTGCTCGTTGGCCTCGCGCCATGCACCTTCTGGGCCGACGGCCACGAAGCCGACGGTGGTGATCTCCTCCGAGCCGCCGCCGTCGCCGCCGCCGGAGTCGCCCGTCGAGCAGGCCGCAAGGCCGATGGTGAGTGCGCCGACTGCTGCCAGGCCGAACGCGACGCGGATGCGCTTCTTCGCGGACATGATTCTCCTCCTTGAGACGCCGGTAGTCACTCCGGCAACGGTGGACCGGTCGTGGTCCCTGTCGTGATTGCAGGACTGCGGCATCGCAGGTCCTGCCGCGATGTTACCGGGAACAATTTCTGGAACACAAGAGGTTCTGACGAAATCAGCGTTTCTAATCGGTCTCGATTCTGTTACCGATCACAGTCCGCTTGTCAGACTCAGCTCGGCCGCGATCATCTCGACGACCGTGTCTACGGTCACACCCGGACCGTTGCTGAGCTCGCCGATCTTCTCGCGGTCCTTCAGCACGATGATGCGATCGCTCAGCCGCACGACCTCTTCGAGCTCTGACGAGATGAACACGACGGCCACGCCGTCTCCGGCGAGCTGGCTGATGCGGCGCTGCACCTCGACCTTCGCCGCGATGTCGATCCCCCGAGTGGGCTCGTCGAGGATCAGCACGTGAGGGCGCACCGCCAGCGCCCTGGCGAGAAGCACCTTCTGCTGCGTTCCCCCCGACAGGAGGCCGACGGGACGGTCGAGGTCCGCGGGGTCGAGGTGCAGCGCCTCGACGTAGGTCTCCACGAGACTCTTCGACTCGGCGTGCGAGAGAGGACGAGTCCATCCGCGCAGCGCCTGGAGCGAGAGGATGATGTTCTCGCGCGCAGTGAGGTCGCCGACGATGCCCTGCGTTCCGCGGTTCTCCGCCGAAAGGGCGATGCGATGCCGCAGCGCGGCAGAAGGGTTCTTCAGCTGCACCTTCTCGCCGTCCACCCACAGCTCGCCGCTGTCGGCACGCACCGTGCCGCCCAGCAGAGAGGCGAGCTCCGTGCGTCCTGAGCCTCGAAGCCCCGCGAGGCCCACGATCTCACCGCGCTGGACCTCGACATCCATCCGCTCCAGCTCGCCGCGGCGACCGAGACCGGACGCCTGCATGGCCGGCTCTCCGTCGTACGCGTAATGGTGCGCCTTGCGCTCCGAGCCGAGCGCTCTGAGGCTGTCGATGTCCTTGCCCAGCATCTTCGAGATCAGGTCGGCTCGGTCGAGATCGCGCGTCGCGTACTCGCCGACCCGTCGCCCACCGCGCAGCACCGTCATGCGGTCGCTGATCGCGAACGCCTGCTCGAGGAAGTGCGAGATGAAGAGGATCGCGACACCGCGCTGCCGGAGGCCTCGGATGACGCGCATGAGCGTGGCGACCTCGGCGACGTCGAGGCTCGACGTGGGCTCGTCGAGCACGAGCACCCGCGGCTCGTCCACGACTGCACGGGCCAGCGCGACCAGCTGCTTCTGCGCGGGCGTCAGCATCGACAACGGCGTCTTCGGGTCGAGGTCGTCGAGTCCCAGCCACGCCAGCGCCTCACCGGCATCCGCCCTGGTGCGGCGCCAGTCGATGCCGAAGTGCCCGCGTCGCTCCCTGCCGAGCATGACGTTCTCAGCCACGCTGAGGTTCGGGCTCAGCTGCGCCTCCTGAAACACCGTCGCGATGCCGGCCGCGCGACTGTCGGCGACTCCCGAGAATCGGCGAGCCTCGCCATCGACGAAGACCGTCCCCTCCTCGGGTGCGAGCGTGCCGGTGATCACCGCCACGAGCGTCGATTTTCCTGCGGCGTTCTCACCCATCACGGCGTGCACCTCGCCGGGGAACAGTCGGAAATCGACGTCGTCGAGTGCGCGCACGCCGGGGAAGTCGACCGTGATGCCCTCGAGCCGCACCACCGGCTCGGGACCACGGTCGAGTGTCATCGCAACTCCCGGGGAGCCGCGGAGGATGCGCGAGCCACGAGCTCGGTCGGGATACGGGTGAGCGCCGGGATGTCGCGCCCCTCGATCGCCGCACGCAGCATCTCGACGACCGCGCCGCCGAGCGCGCCGAAGTCCTGGCGGACCGTCGTCAGCGGCGGCAGGAAATGCCGGGCGAGCGGCACGTCGTCGAATCCGACCACGCTCAGGTCCGTCGGCACCTCGAAGCCCCTGTCGTGCAGTCCGTGGATGAGACCGATGGCCATGTCGTCGTTCGCGGCGAAGATCGCGGTGTAGTCGGGCAGACGCGTCAGGCCCTTGGCGAAGTCGTACGCGAAGTCGGCAGACCAGTCGCCGACGACGATCGGTCGTTCGCGGATGCCCCACGACTTGGCCCGCGAGTGGAAGGCGCGCTCGCGAGCCCTCGCGTCCAGCCAGTCCAGGGGGCCCGCGAGATGCAGGATGTCGCGGTGTCCGAGCGCGACGAGGTGGTCGACCACCAGTGTCGTGCCCGCGTGCTGGTCGATCGACACCGTCAGGAAGGTCGGATCGGCGTCGGCCTTCACCACGAGCATCGGCACCGTGATCGCGATGCGGCGCAGAGCCGCGACGGACGACGAACGGGGCGCGATCACGCAGAGCGCATCGACACCCTGGGTGACGAGGTTGTCGACGGCCTCCTGCGGCGACAGCGCATCGCCCTCATGGAGCGCGATCGGTGTGACCGAGTACCCCGCCGCACGGGCGGAGAGTTCGACCGCACGCAGGATGCTGGTCGGGCCATGGGCCACGGCGCTCTCGACGATCACGCCGATACGACGTGTGCGCTGCGTGGCGAGTGCGCGGGCGACCATGTTGGGCCGGTAGTCGAGCTCTTCGATCGCCTCGAGCACACGCCGCTTGGTGTCGGGCTTGATGTTGGGGTGATCGTTGAGCACCCGCGACACCGTCATGTGCGAGACGCCAGCGATGGTGGCGACCTGACGGATGTTGGGCTTGTCTGAACCGACGTTCGCCATGCACACCTCCGTCGGCCAGGCCTCGGAGAATGTTACCGAGAACACCCCCGGACCTGCAATGGATGACGGGCGACCCGCCCCTTCCTTCGGCGCGGCCGGAAGGAAGAGGCGGGTCATTAGAAGGTCAGGCACTGCCGACGGGCGGCGTCCTCACCTCAGTCCGTCCCGATCTCTGCGACTCGGACTGATCTGCGGCGCCGGACCCAGAACGCGGATCCGAGGGCCAGCAGGATCGCGCCGAGCAACGCAGCCATCAACGATCCGCTCGCGTCACCGCCGGTAGCGGCCAGCGACCCACCGGTGCCGTCGCCTCCTCCGCCGGAGGATGAGCCACCGTCGGTGCCGCCACCGGAGACCCGCGTGACGGTGATCGGCAGTCGCGCGAGCTCGGTCTCACCATCGCGGAGGATGATGTGGTGCAGACCGGCTGTCGCATCTGCCGGGATCACGACGGTGGCCTCGATCTCGCCGCCTTCGACGGCGACCGTGGCGAGCGCCCGGTATGTGCTGGCGATGCCGATCTCGACCTCGTCCGCTGCCACACCGGCAGCGGTGACGGTGACGGATCCACCCGCCGCGACCTTCGACGCGGAGAGTTCAGCGGTCAGCTGCGATCCCGGGCCGTCGTCGACCGTGTCGAACGACCAGTTGTCGACCTCGAACAGGTCGACATCCGCGCCGAGGCCCTCGGGTCCGGCGAAGACGAAGAACACATCGTGCTCGCCCGTGGCACCGGTGACCTCGGCTTCGACCGTGGTCCACTCTCCGACCGTGCCGTCGACGGGGATCTCCGCCACGACGGGGCCGTCGACGTCATCCAGACGCACCTGGATGCTGCCACCGGCGACCAACGGCTTCACCTTCGCAGACACCTTCTGGGCGCCGGAGCCGAAGTCGACACCGGAGATGCCGGAGAAGTCCCCGTCATCGATGCCCGAGAGCACCATGTTGCCCGAACCGTTGTGCTCGGGGAACTCGACCGAGGCGGCATCCGTCTTGGCCGTGGTGATGCCCAGCTGCCAGGCCAGCGTCTCGGCCTCGAAGGTGCGGTACGGATCGAAGCTCTCGACCTGTTCCACGCCCGCCTTGGTTCCGACGATCGGCTTGATGGTGCCGTCCTGGTTGAACTCGAGCTTGTCGATGTGGACCGAGCGGTATCCCTGTGTCGCGCCCGGGGTTCCGAGAGCCGACGCCCACGCCGCCCCACGCGTCTGCGCGTGGTAGGTGAAGTAGGTCTCGCCCTTGTAGGTGAACATGTCGGAGTGGTTGTTGCCGCCGTTGCCCGCTCCGAAGAACGTGCCCTGGTTCTGGAACGCCACGCCCGCGTACTCCGAGGAACCGAGCTTCATCGGGTCATCGGTCATCATGTACGCGATCGCACCGCGCGACGGGTACTGTCCCGGCGCCTCGTTCACCTGGAAGTTCGACGAGTACGAGTAGTAGTACTTGCCGTCGCGCTTGAACATGCTCGACGCTTCGAACATGCCGGGGGCATCGATCTCGACCGGGTCGCCGTCGAGGGTGACCATGTCGTCCTTCAGCTTCACGACACGGGTCGACTTCGGGTTCTGCGGCCCCTGCACGTTCGGCGCGGTGCCGATCTGCGAGTTGCCGCCGAAGTACAGGTAGCCCTGGCCGTCGTCGTCGATGAACACCTCGGGGTCGAAGAGCCACATGCCTGCCGGGAATCCGCCGTCGGCGATGTAGTCGCTCGACACGGTGTCGGGGATGATCTTCTTGCCGAGCGGATCCACCCACGGCCCGAGGGGCGACCCGCCGACGACGACCGCCGTTCCGGTGCCGCTGTCGCAGAAGTACAGATAGACCTTGCCGTCCTTCTCGATCGCCGCCGGAGCCCACGAGTTGCGGGCCCACGGGGCAGCGCCGCCCTCACGAGCGATCGGCACCGAGCCGTGGTCGACCCAGTTGACCATGTCGATCGTCGACATCACGTTGAGACGCGTGATGCCGCCGTAGCCGTTCGACTGTGTCGGCAGGCCGTTCTCGTCCTTGCTGTTCAGGTCGTACTGCTGGGTGTCATCGGTCGAGTAGATGTACAGGCGACCGTTGTAGACGAGGTGGTGCGGGTCGGCGCCGAACTTGTGGCCGACGAGCGGGTTGTGGTCGCCGATCGGCTTGGTCTGCACCTTCTCGAGGCTCGTGAACGCGGGCACTTCGGGCGCATCGGCGATCTTGACGAGCGAGAGTTCGTCGACCGAGAAGTCCTGCAGAGCCTCGGAGCCCCAGGGAGTCTCCACGAACAGCCATCCCGCAGCGACGTGCCTGGCCTCGGCCGTGAACTCCTGCGAGAAGGCGCCCCATTCGCCCTTCGTGAACGTGTGCCCGTAGTCGGCGCATCCGTTGAAGTTCGTCGGGCAGAAGGTGAAGTTGAACTGCTGGGTGGCGTTGCCCTCGTCGTACTTCAGTTTTCCGGTGAGGCGGTACGAGGCACCGAGCTCGATCTTGTCCGCGACACTCGCAAACGGGCCCGACTGGGTGTTCTCCCGGCCGGTGACTTTCAGGGAGTGCGCGCCGCTCGCCGCGTCGTCGCTGAGAGCCAGCGTGCCACCGCGGGTGTTGGTCCACCCGGTCAGGTCCGAGACGAAGCGGCCGTCAGGCAGGAGGTTGCCCGGCACCGCCGGCGGCTCGACTGCGGCGGACGACCCGCCGTCCGTCGTCAGCGACACGTCATCGATCAGAAAGGACTGGACGTCGGTGTTCCACGGCGTTTCGACGAAGAGGATGTCGTAGTCGGCCGTCAGGGGCGAGAAAGTCCTCTCGAGGGTGGACCACTCGCCGGCCGTTGCCGTCGCCGAGACCACCACGTCACAGCGACTGCGCGATGACGTGCACAGAACGACGTTGAAGTCCTGCGTGGCGCGCCCGGCGTCGAACTTCAGCGAGAGCGAGAGGTCATAGGACTGATCCGTCTTCAGCAGTCCCGTCACCGTGGCCGTGGGGCCCGACTGGAAACTCGAGCGGTCGCTGATCGCAAGAGCCTTCGCGCCCGTACGGGCGTCCGCGCTCTCCGTGAGCGTCCCTCCGAGTGGCGCAGACCATCCCGACAGTCCGCTCTCGAAAGTGCCGTTGTCGATGATGCTCACGGGAGCGGCGAAAGCCGCCTCCGGTGCCCCGGCGGCGGTCACGGAAGACGCGACGAGCGCCGCGACCCCCAGAATCGCTGCCGGAAGCGAAACGGACCGGCGGCGCCGATCGACGGTTCTCAGATGTGGTTTCACGTGTTGCTCCTTGCGGGTAGGTCTCGCTCGAGGGCGCGCCGGCGCGAACGCGCGCCAGGCCGCTTCTTCTGCGAAGAGGCCGTGGACGCTGCTGTCTCGAGCGAAGGTGGGATAGCGACCGACAGCGTCTTCGCAGCAGCGGATTGCCGCGGCGCGCGTCAGTCCCCTTGTGGGGTCGATGTGATTCGGGAATCGAGGAGTGCTGCAGCAGCGATCCGCGCCTGGGAAGAGCGGACGGATGCGGTTCCTCGGTCTGCCGGCGTCCTGGAGGCAGAAGCCTCAGGCGCCGTTCTGCCGGCCGGGACTCACCCCGCTGGCACCGGCGCTCAGTGCGCCGGTCGAGGTTCTCTCATAGCCGAGTGCAGCACGGGAAGGCGTCGTGTGGCGCGGTGCGCGACCCGATCGAGATGGACACAGATGACGCCGTTCATGCACTCTCCTCCTTGAGATACCGAGGTCGCGAACACGCTGCCTCAGTGGCTCCGAACGGAGCCGCGACGATTGCTGTCACTCGGATGTTACCGGTAACAGAATTTGGAACGCAAGAGTCTTCGTCAATCCGTGACCGATCGCCCCTACGGGAGCCCAGCGGGGGCTCCGACGGGCACCTCGCGCCGAACAGGGGCCCGTACCTACAGCCCGAGGCGCTCCAGGTACGGGTTCACTAGGCGACGCTCGGGGTCGAACCGCCGCGCGAGGGCGGCGAAGTCGTCCCATCGCGCATAGCGCGAGCGCACCTCTGCGGCATCGAGAGTGAAGACCTTGCCCCAGTGCGGGCGGGCGGTGGCAGGCAGCAGCGCCTCGAGGGTGGGCAGGAACGCGCGCACGGCCGCCTCGTCGGGCTTCCAGGTGAAGTGGATGCCGACGGCATCCGTGCCCTGCGACGAGCTCAGCCAGAGGTAGTCGGGGGCGACCGTGCGGATCTCGTTCACGAGCAGCAGCGGCGCGATCTGGCCGGCGAGCGTGCGCACCGCCTGGATCGCGGCGACCGCGTCGGCGCGCGGCACGAGGTACTCGCTCTGGATCTCGGCGCCGGCCGACGGCGTGAACTCGAGCTTGAAGTGAGCGAGGCGCTCGAACCACGGCCCCGGCTCACCGAGCTGCTCGGTGCAGGCGACAGGATCGACGCCGAGGATCGGATGCCGCTTGCTCGTCGCCGGCTCCGCGCCGAGCCGCTCGAAGAGGTCGTCGCGGACGAGCTCATGCGCCTCGGGGTGGCGCTGCTTGACCCAGATCTGGTCGGCGATGTCGGTGCGCGTCCAGGTCGAGAAGATGCTGACGCTCGTGCCGATGCCCGTGACCTCGTCGAAGTCGGCCAGGATCGCATCCCATGACGGATGCTCGAACACATGCTGCGCCACGTCGTAGGTCGGCTCGACGTCGAGCGTGACGTCGACGACCGCACCCAGGGCACCGAGGCTGACGACCGCGCCGTCGAAGTCGTCGTCACCGCGTGAGAGCGTCCGCATCTCACCGGCCGGGGTGATGATTGTCAGCGCACGCACCGCGGTCGCCAGCGACCCGGTCGCGTCGCCCGACCCGTGCGTCCCCGTGGCCACGGCCCCGGCGATCGAGATGTGCGGCAGCGAGGCGAGGTTCGCGAGGGCCAGTCCCTCCGCCCCGAGCCGCGGCGCGATGTCGCCGTAGCGCAGCCCTCCCGAGACGCGCACGGCGTCGCGGGCGTCGTTGATCTCGAACACCACCGGCATCCGGTCGAGCGCGACGAGCACCCCGTCGGTGTCGGCGATGTCGTTGAAGCAGTGCCGGGAGCCGAGCAGGCGCACCGGCCCGCCCTCGGCGAACAGCGCACCCAGCTCGTCGATCGACGACGGGTGCTCGACCCGCCTCGCCCGATAGGTGAGGTTCCCGGCCCAGTTGCGTTCCATCGGATCGGCACTCCTTCGTCGCTCGGCGGTCATCCCGTCGCAGTCTATGCGCGCTCAGATCGACGAAGACAGGATCGCCTCGAGCCGCTCTCTGCGCACGCAGTTCTCGAGGGCGAAGGCGTCGGCGAGATCGGCCGCCTCCGCAGGGGTGACTCCCTCGAACGCGTTCGCGTAGTCGGCCACCATGGCCTCGGCGAGCATCACGTGCCGCACGTGCCCGTGGATCCACCGTCGCGCGCCCCACGGGAACGGCGCGAAGTCGGGGAACTCCGTCTCGAACAGCTTCTCGATGGGGTCGAGGATCCCGCGCACCCCGGCATCCGTCGATCCCCAGGAGTCGACGCCGAGGCGCGCCTTCTTCTCGAGGACCGGAGCGATGCGACGCATGTACTCCGACGTCGGGTCGGCGCTGACGGCACCCTGCAGGCCGATGTCCTTGTAGGTCCACAGCGCCCAGCTGGCGTCGTGGCGCGAGAAGATCTCGAGCTGATCCTCGAGCAGTCGATAGCGCTGATCGTCGCGGTCCGGATCGCCGGTGTAGACCGGCCCGAACTCGCCGACCCAGATCGGCGTTCCCGTCTCGCGCATGTAGGCGGTGCGCGCGAGGAACGTCTCCTCGACTCGATCCCGATCGATGTACTGACCGCGGCTCACGCCGGGGTAGGGACCGCCGTCGACGAACCCCGGCAGCGCGTAGTCGTGAGCGGTGTACACGCAGTTCGGCAGCGGGTCGCCCAGCTGATCGAACTGGGTCGAGTACCGATTGCCGTCGAGGAACAGGATGTGCTCCGGATCGACGGCCCGGATCGCGGCCTCCAGCCGCCGGTAGAAGGGCCCCACCGTTGCGCCCTCCGCATCGGCGGGCTCGTTGATCGGGTTGTATCCGGCCACCCAGGGGTTGCCCCGATACCGCTCCGCGATCTGCTCCCAGAGATTCACCACGCGGTCCTGGAACTGACGCTGCGCCCAGAAGTGCGCCCACTGCGTGGGGTTGTCGCTGTGCCAGTGCTGATTCTGGGCACCCGGAACGGCGTGCAGGTCGAGGATCGCGTAGACGCCGTGCGTCGCGCAGGCGTCGACGGCCCGGTCGAGAAGAGCGAAGCCCTCCTCCTTGATCACGAACGGGTCGGCGTCATCCTCGAAGTGGCGGTAGTTGAACGGGATCCGCACCGAGTTGAGCCCCAGGGATCGCACGTGCGCCGCATCCGCCTCGGTGAAGAAGACGGACAGGAACCGCGAGAAGTAGCTCTGGTAGGCGTCTTCTCCGAGGACTCTCAGCAGCGCTCTGCGGTGCTGAGTCTCGGTTCCGGCGTAGCCGGTGATGAAGTTCTCCATGTTCATCCACCCGCCCAGCCCGAAACCGCGCAGCAGCACCGGCTCTGAGCCCTCGACGATGCGGGTGCCGTCGACCCGCAGGATCTGCGGATCGACACTCGCGCCGGTCGCCGCGCTCACCGCGCCGTCACCGCCGTCCAGGACACGGCGGGGAGCGTGATCGAGATGGCACCGTCGATCACGCGCGCGGTGGTGTTCTCCCGCATCCCCACGCGCTCCGGGTCCTCGAGGGTGTTGCGGGCGTGCATGTCGTCGTCGTGCAGCGACTGCGCCGAGGTCACCTGCACGTCACCCAGACGGCTGACGTCGATCTGCACCGTGATCTCCTCGGTCAGGCTGCGGTTGACGAGGAAGACCGCGGTCTCGCCGGTCTCCTCGTCATGGGTCGCGACGGCGTCGACGAGCGACACGTCGCCGAAGACGTCGGATGCGTACGTCGGAGCTTCCAGGCGCACCTCGAGCGCCTTGCCTCTGGCGAGTCGTGAGGTGATGGCGAACGGGAAGAACGTGGTCTGGCGCCACGAGATGCCGCCGGGCTCGGTCATGATCGGTGCGATCACGTTCACGAGCTGGGCGAGGCTGGCCGCGGTCACACGGTCGGCGTGACGGAGCAGCGAGATCAGCAGATTGCCGAACACCACGGCATCCACCACCGAGTACGAATCCTCCAGCAGCCGAGGCGCGACCGGCCAGTCCGTGGCATCCGTGATCTTCTCCACGTCGTTGAACCGCGACTGGTACCAGACGTTCCATTCGTCGAAGGAGATGTTCAGCGTCTTGTCGCTCCGCTTGAGCGCCTTCACATGGTCCGCCGTCGCCACGACGACGTCGATGAACCGGTCCATGTCGACCGCGGAGGCGAGGAAGCTCGCGTAGTCGTCGCCCTTCGGCTCGTAGTACGCGTGGCAGGAGATGAAATCGACCTCGTCGTAGGTCTCCTCGAGCACCGTGCGCTCCCAGTCGCCGAAGGTCGGCATCGAGGCGCTGGACGATCCGCAGGCGACGAGCTCGAGATCGGGATCGATCATGCGCATCGCTCGCGCGGTCTTGACGGCCAGGCGGCCGTACTCGTGAGCGGTCGAGTGCCCGACCTGCCACGGACCGTCCATCTCGTTGCCCAGGCACCACATGCGGATGCCGTAGGGCTTCGTCCTGCCGTTCGCGATGCGCTTCTCCGACAGGAAGGTGCCGGAGGCGATATTCGTGTACTCGAGCACGTCGAGCGCCGACTCGATGCCCCGCGTGCCGAGATTGACCGCGTACATCAGCTCGCTGCCGACTCCCTCGGTCCATGCGGCGAACTCGTCGAGGCCGATCTCATTGGTCTCGGTCGAGTGCCAGGCCAGATCGAGGCGGCGGGGACGCTCCTCGCGGGGTCCGACTCCGTCCTCCCAGCGGTATCCCGAGATGAAGTTGCCGCCGGGGTACCGGATGGTCGACACCCCCAGCTCCTTGACCAGCTCGACCACGTCACCACGGAAGCCGTCGGCGTCGGAGGTCTCGTGGCCCGGTTCGTAGATGCCTCCGTAGACGCAGCGTCCGAGGTGCTCGACGAACGAGCCGAAGAGTCGTCGGTTGATGTCGCCGACCGTGAAGTGCGGGTCGATGGCGAGACGGGCGTTGATCATTTTCACCTTTGCGTGGAGAGGATGGAAGTCGGTCACGGCCCTGGCCGCTACTTGAGACTTCCGATGGAGAGGCCACCCTGCCAGTACTTCTGGAGGGTGAGGAAGGCGATGACCAGGGGGATCACCGACACGAGGGAGCCGAGGATGATGACGCTCCAGAGCGACGTTCCTCCGGAGTTGTTGGCCGACGCGATCCCCTGCCACATGCCGATGCCGACCGTCACGGGGTAGAGCCGGTTGTCGGAGAGCATCGCCAGCGGCAGGAAGTAGTTGTTCCACGACGCGACGACCGACAGCAGGAGCACGGTGACGATCGCCGGGCGCATCAGGGGGAGGGAGACCTGGACGAACGTGCGGATCTCGCCCGCCCCGTCGACCCTGGCGGCGTCGAGGAGCTCGTCCGGCACCGCGTCGCGGGTGTAGATGTTCATGAGGTAGACGCCGAACGGGTTCAGCAGCGTCGGCAGGATCACGGCCCAGATCGTGTTGGTCAGACCGAGCTGCGAGAACAGGATGAACGTCGGGATCACCAGCGCGGTGGCGGGGACCATGACCGAGCCGAGCAGCACGGCGAAGCTGAACGAGCGGCCGCGGAATCGGAACTTCGCGAACCCGTACCCGGCCATCACGGCGAGCACCGTCGCGCCGACGCCGCCGACGACCGCGTAGAGCGCCGAGTTCAGGAGCCAACGGAGGTAGATGCCGTTCTGGTACGTGAACAGGTCGACGAGGTTGCCCCAGTAGTCGATGTTGTCGGCGAACCACAGCGAGCTGCCGCCGCCGAAGAGGCCGGCGGCGTCCTTCGAGCTGTTGACGATGACCCACCAGAACGGGACCAGGAAGTAGACGACCAGGAACCCGAGGAGCACCTGGAGCGGGAGATGGCGTTGACGCGCCGTGCGACGGGTGTCGTTGAGGGTCGTCATGACAGGATGCTCCCGCGCTTTCGGGTGATGAACATGAAGAGGTAGACGCAGACGAACACCACGGCACCGAGGGCGAACGAGATCGCCGATCCGTAGTTGTAGTTCGCCAGAGCGAAGGCCTGCTGGAACGCGTACATGTTCGGAGTGAGATCCGAGGGGATGGCGCCCGAGGCCAGATACCGCAGGATCTGGGGCTCGTTGAAGAACTGCAGCGTGCCTATCAGCGCGAACACGAGGATGAGCAGCAGCGCGGGCGCGATGAGCGGGATCTTGATCCGCAGCGTGATCTGCCATCCGGTCGCGCCGTCGATCTTCGCGGCCTCGTACAGGGTCGGGTCGATGCCCTGAAGGGCTGCGTAGATGATGATCATGTAGTACCCGGCCCACTGCCACGTGACGATGTTGAGCAGGCCGAAGAAGATGAGGTCGCGGCTGAGGAGATCGGGGCCGACCGCCCCGAACATCCCGAAGATCTCCGCGACGGGTCCGAAGCTCTTGCTGTACAGGAATCCCCACATGAGCGCGCCGATGACCGCCGGGATCGCGTACGGCAGGAAGATCATCAGCCGCGAGAAGCGCGCGAAGCGGGTGACGACGGCATCGAGGATCAGAGCGACCCCGAGCGATACCACCATCTGCAGAGGGATGAGCACGGCCGAGAACACGACGACGAACCAGATGCCGTCGAGGAAGTTCGGGTCCGTGAACGCCTTGATGTAGTTGTCGAAGAGGACGAAGCTCGTCCCGCCGATCAGCTTCTTCTGGAACAGACTCAGGTACAGCGCGTAGAGCAGCGGCGTGACGAGCAGCGCGACGAACACGATCGCGAACGGGGCGACGAAGGCCCAGCCCACATGTCCTCGTGCGGATGCGCCTCGTCGCCGAGGGCGGCGGGTGGCCGCCTTCGGACGTGTGGCGATTTCGACGGTCATCTGAAGACTCCTGTGATGAGGGGAAGGGAGGACGGGACGGGTCGCCCGCGGGTGGGGCGACCCGTCTCGCGGGATCACTTGACGGTGAAGCCCTGCTCCTCCGCGTACGTGACGATCGTCTCCTGCAACGCGTCAGCGGCCTCGGACCCGGTCACGGAGCCCTCATTGATCGCTGCGAGCTGCTCGTTGAACGCATCGAAGTAGTACGCGCCGAACGGCGTGTACGTCATGCCCTCGTAGCCGTTGGCCGCCGGGACGTAGACCTCCTTGTTGGCGAGCTGTCCGTCGAAGAACGGCACCTCGTAGTTCTCGAACTCGGGCGAGTTGAGGGCCTTGAGGTTCAGCGGGAAGATGACCTGGTTCTGCCAGCCGTCCGTGAGCGACGCGTCATCGGCGTAGACGCCGAGGGCGACCTTCGCCGCGAGCTCGGGGTTCGAGGCCTGGCTCGTCACCGAGAAGGCGGATCCGCCCCAGTTCACGTACGTCGGGTCGGCGGCGTCCCACTGCGGCAGCGGAGCGGTCGCCCAGACTCCGGCATCCTCTCCCTCGCCGACGCCGGCGCCGGTCAGGTACCCGGGGGCCCACGCGGCGGAGATGTAGGTGGCGTAGTCGCCGCCGATCACGCCCGATACGTACTCGGGGGTGAACTGGTCCTGCGTGCCGACGAGTCCCTTCTCGACCAGCCCGTCCCAGTAGTCCAGCACCTTCTTCGATGCGTCGTCGTTCAGGGTGACCGAGATCTCCTCGGGAGTCGCGGAGTCATAGGTGAACGGCTCGGCGCCCGCCTGGTACTGCAGCGCCATCATCACCGCGGGCACGTTCGCTCCGAGGTCGCCGAACAGCGGCCCACCCGCGTCCTTGACGGTCTGCGCGGCGGCCTCGTACTCGGCCCAGGTGGTCGGAGGCGTGATGCCGTAGGTCTCGAAGATGTCCTTGCGGTAGATCATGCCCATCGGACCGCCGTCGACGGGAACGCCGTAGACGCCCTCACCGACGGAGACGTCCTTCCAGGCGCCCTCGCTGTAGTCGTCCTTGACGTCCTCGTAGCCGAACGACGAGATGTCGACGATCGCCTCCTGCACCTGGAAGGTGGGGATGCGGTCGGCCTCGATCATGATCACGTCGGGCGCGCCGGTGCCCGCGGTGATCGCGGTCTGGAACTTGTCGTACTCGTCGCCGCCCTGGCCGACGTTGGTCCAGCAGACCTGGACGTCGTCGCTCTGCTCGTTGAAGTTGTCGACCACGAGCTCCATGTTCGGATACCAGGCCCACATCGTCACGACGGGCAGGTCGTCCTTCTGGATCTTGTTGGTGCAGTTGGTGGCGTCGCTGCCGCCGCCCTCATTCGTGCCGCCGTCGCCTGCGCACGATACGAGCGCGCCGGCCACGACGAGAGTGAGTGCCGCAGCGAGTAGTGGCTTGGTCTTCACTGTGTTTCCCTTCGGATGCTGGACTTCATTGTCATTGCTCCACTCGGTCTTCATGACTCGGAGTGGTCGGGTTACAACGTTGTATTTCTAACGTTGTAATTTTACCGCATGGGCACTCTGGACTGTCAAGAGCTGGCCCTGCTGTCTGGGGGCGCCGATCAGTATCTGACCGGCGCGGGGCCGAGCTCGTCGAGCAGCTGCGCCATGCGCGTGTATGCGCGGTCGCGATACTCGGTCAGCGCGGCGATCTGCTCCGGCGGCGTCGCGAGGAAACCACGACCGGACTTCACTCCGAGCTCGCCCCGGTCGACGTGCTCGCGAAGCGACGCCGGTTCGGCGAACCGCTCGGGATAGGCCTCGCCGAGCGACTGGTAGCAGAACCGGTAGACGTCGAGACCGGCGATGTCGGCGATCGCGAAGGGACCGAAGAACGGCAGACGGAAGCCGAAGGTGGTTCGCGCGATCGTGTCGATCGCCTCGGGCGATGCCACACCCTCGTCGACCAGCCTCGCGGCCTCGGTGAACAGCGCGTACTGCAACCGGTTGAGCACGAAGCCCGTGACGTCGGGGATCTCGACGCCGACCTTGCCGCACTCGGCGAGCAGGGCGGTGACCCGCGCCACCGCGCTCGGGTCGGTGCCCTCGTGCGGGATCACCTCCACCCCGGGGATGAACGTGGCCGGATTGCTGAAGTGCACGCCGAGGAACCGCTCGGGCCCGTGCACGGCCTCAGCCAACGCCGCGATCGAGATGGTCGATGTGTTGCTCCCGATCACTGCGGCGGCAGGAGCCGCCGCAGCGATCCGCCGCAGCGTCTCGTGCTTCACGGAGGGGATCTCGGGAACCGCCTCTTCGACGATGTCGGCGTCGGTCACCGCGTCCTCTATCGACGCCGCAGCCGTCACCCGCTCGGCGATCCTCTCTGAGGCGCCGACGGGGAACAGCGATCGCCGCTCGAAGTCGGCCGCCTCGCGGATGATCCGCTCCCGGCTGTTCGACGCCTGCTCGGCTGACACATCGGCGAGCGCGACACGACGCCCCGACAGGGCGATTACCTGCGCGATGCCGCCCCCCATGTACCCGGATCCGACGACTGCCACCTGTTCGGTCATCACGACTCCTCCTCGATCTCGTCTATCAGTTCCACCTTGGCCGCCGACGGCGAGGCCGGGTCGAAGCGGAGGTCGAGCCACCCGTCGACGAGGGTCTTCGCCAGCTCGGGTCCGATGACACGGGCGCCCAGCGCGAGCACCTGCGCATCGTTGCTGAGCACTGAGCGGGCGACCGAGTACGTGTCATGCGCCGTGACCGCGCGCACGCCACGCACCTTGTTCGCCACGATCGCCATGCCCAGACCGGTCCCGCAGACGAGCAGGGCCCTGTCCGCCTCACCCGCGGCCACGTGGCGCGCGGCTTCGGCGGCGACCCGCGGGTACGGGCTCGCGCCGGAGGCATCGACACCGACGTCGACGACCTTCGCCACCCTGTCGTCCTGCTCGAGAACCGCTCGAAGAATCTCCTTGTACTCGTAGCCGGCGTCATCCGCGCCGATCACGATCCGCCAGCCGTTCATGAATCCTCCTCCGTGCCACCGAGAACGACCTCGGCGACGGTCGACGCGATCAACGCGAAGGACACCGCACCCGGGTCCGGGTGGCCGATGCTGCGCTCCGCGAGCGGTCGGGCGCGCCCCTTGCGCGGAGTCAGGGCCGCCGTGTCGCTCGCCCCCTGCCGGGCCTTCCCCGCCGCACGACCGAGCGCATCGGCCACGCTCCGGCCGTCCGCGAGAGCGGCTTCGAGTTCGCGCTCGAAGGGGAGCAGGGCGTCGAGCATGGTCTTGTCGCCCGCGGATGCTCCGCCGAGCGTCTGTATCCGGGACCGCGCCGCGGAGACGGCCGCCGGCAGGGACAGGGTGCGCGAAGCGCCGCCCTCGTCGATGCAGCGACCGAGTACCGAGATCGCGGCCCCCCACAGCGCTCCCGAGGTGCCGCCCGCGGTCTCCGACCAGGCATCCCCCGCGGCGTCGAGCACCTCGCCGAGGCCTGTCTCGTCATCGAGCGCCGACGCCGCTGCGACTGCGGCCTCCAACCCACGGGTCATGCCTATGCCGTGATCGCCGTCACCGGCGACCGCGTCGAGCTCTCCCAGGTGATCGGCCTCACGCACGACCGCGTCCCGTGCCGCAGACAGCAGTCGGCGTGCGAGTGCCGCATCGCGGCGGGACTCCGCTGTCACCGTCCGCTGACCGAGCGGCTCCTCCGACGCATCGGCGCCGGTCGCGACCTCGGCGACGGCGAGCACACCCGACCGATCGACGGCACCGCGGCGGAAGGCCGGCGAGGCCGCCGGCGCGTTCCACAGCTCTTCGAGCTCGTCATCGAGCCAGAGCAGCGTGACCGAGACCCCGCCCATGTCGAGACTCGTCACGAGCTCACCGCAGAGAGGACTGGCCACCTCGATCCCCCTGCTGGCGAGTTCGCGGTGCAGATGCCCGAACAGGATGAAGAGCTCCTCGTACTTGGCGGTGCCGAGCCCGTTCACGATCAGCGAGACCCGAGAGGCGTGACCCTCCGGGCGCTCCTCCAGCAGCGGCTCCAGCAGGGTGACGGCGAGTTCACGGGCGCTCTGCAGCGGGACGTCGCGGATGCCGGGCTCGCCGTGGATGCCGAGCCCGATGGACATCCTCCCCTCCGGCACCTCGAACAGAGGCGATGACGCCCCGGGGAGCGTGCAGCCGGAGAACGCGACGCCGAGGGTGCGGGTCATCGCGTTGGCGCGCCTCGCGAGACGCTCGACCTCGTCGAGATCGTCCCCCCGCTCGGCGGAGGCGCCGGCGATGCGGAAGACGCACAGGTCTCCGGCGATCCCCCGCCGCTGCGTCCGATCTGCCGCAGGCGCGCTGGCGATGTCATCGGTGACGAGCACGGTGCGCACGTCCAGCCCCTTCTCGCGGAGTCGACGCTCGGCCTCTCCGAAATGGATCACGTCCCCCGCGTAGTTTCCGTAGCTGAACAGCACTCCACCGCCCGCCTCGACGGCGCGGGCGACCTGCACAGCCTGCCCGGCCGACGGTGAGGAGAAGATGTTGCCGCACACGGCGGCCGCGGGCATCCCCTCGCCCACGACACCGGCGAACGCCGGGTAGTGCCCGGACCCGCCTCCGATCACGACGGCGACGTGCCCGGGGGTGATCGCGGTCGCACGGGCCACACCGCCGCTCACCCTCCTCAGCTCGTCGGGATGAGCGAGGACGAGTCCATCCAGCGCCTCCTCGACGAAGGTGTCCGGATCGGCGGGCATGCGTGTCATGACCAGCTCCTCTCGCTGTGCTGGACGACCAGGCTCGCGCCCGGTTCGTAGTCACGCCGGGGCAGGATTCGCCGGCGCAGATAGTCGCGGTTCGCAGCGCTCATGCTCAGTCCGTCTCCGCCGTAGTGCTCCGTGCAGATGACACCCTGGAAGCCGCTGTCGATCGCCATCGCGATCGCCGAGCGGTAGTCGATGAGTCCGCTCTCGAGATAGGCCGGCAGCGTCGTGATGACCCCCGACTGCGGGTCCTCGTCCCTGGCGTAGTTCTTCACGTGCCAGAAATTGGTGAACGGGAGCGTCTGCGCCAGCAGCTCCCGCCAGTCCTCGATCGGCTCGTGCAACCGAACGAGGTTGCCGATGTCGGGGTTGAGGCCGACCTCCGCCATGCCGATCTCCTCGACGAGACGCACCGCCGAGGCACCCGAGCCGAGAAAGGTGTGCTCGTACATCTCGAGCGACAGCAGGAGGCCGAGGTCGGCGGCGTGAGCCCCGAGCTCGCGGAATCGGGAGACAGCCAGATCCCATGCCTCTCGATCATCGAGTCGGTCGCGATGCCCCTCGGCGGTCCAGAACCACAGCTGCTCCCGCTGCCGCGGGCTCAGCGCCTGGTGCAGTCCGACCGACACCACTCCGATGCCGAGGTCGGCGGCGAAATCCAGTGTCCGGTGACTGTAGGCGAGGTTCTCCGCCCCGGTGTCGGCGTCGATCACGCTTCTCCGGATCGCCGAGAGCGAGGCGGCCTTCAGGCCGCTGTCGGCGAGGACGTGCCGGAACAGCTGCCGATGCCGCTCGTCGAGGTCGCCGTAGCGCACCCAGGAATCGGTGAGGTCGACGTGCGCGAAGTCCGCGTCGGCAACCTGCTGGAGGCTCCGCGCCCACTCGACGTGCAGGGCGTCTTCGGTCGCGTCCTCGGGTTGCGCGGCGGGAAAGGGCAGCATCGCTGCCGCGATCGGCCAAGTCTCGGCGGTGAGCGCCATCGTCCATCAACTCCATCGAATCAGGTTTCATGCACGATACCTGATTAGGTAAACGATGTAAACAGCGTCGACGGAGATGTCAGCGGCGGGGCCGCGGCCTCAGGCGCGATCGATGTCGAGCTCGGCGAGCGCGCGGCTCTTCACGTTGCTCAGATGCAGGCGCATCGACGCGTCAGCGGCGATCGGATCGCCCGTCTCGATGGCGCGCGTTATGGCCGCGTGCTCCGCTACCGTCTCCGCGGCATCGGTGACTCCGCGACCCGAGAACAGCCGGAACCTCTGCACGTGCGCGCCGAGCGCGTCGTACGCATGCACCAGGAAATGATTGCGGGTACCGGCGACGATGGCGCGGTGGAACTCGCGATCAGCCTCGTAGTACGTGTGCAGCGAGCCGCTGCGGTCTCCCCGTGGCGCGCGCTCGAGATCCGCCACGTTCTCCTCCAGCCCGCGGACGAGTCCCTCGCGATCCGCACTCCGCGCCGCCGTTGCCGCGATCGCGGGCTCGAGGAGGATCCGGGCGTCGAAGAGGTCGGCCATCTCCTCGGCATCGAGCGCCGGGGCGACACGGTACCCGCGCAGCGCGAGCCTCTGCACGAGACCCGTCGCCTCGAGCCGCGTCAGCGCTTCACGCACGGGACTGCTCGAGACCCCGAACTCACGCGCGAGAGCATCGATGCTCAGTGGCGACTCGGCACCGATGTGCCCGTCGATGATGAGGCGCAGGAGTTGATCGTGCACATCGTCCACCACGAGACGCGGGCTGATCCGCTGCGGACGGCCAGGTCGCCGACTGTCGATGGACATTGCGCCATACTACGCGGCGAGGCACGACGACACCCCGTGCCGCGGCCCCACCGTGACGGTGCCTTGCGAATAGAGTGTGGAGAACGTGTCGCACTTGCGGCGCAGGGTGATGGGTGGGCGCCATGGGTTCGACGATGCATGATGTCGCGCGACTCGCCGGCGTGTCCATCAAGACCGTGTCGAATGTCATCAACGACTTCCCGCACGTCAGGCCTGACACTCGCGAGAGGGTGCAGGCGGCGATCCGCGAGCTCGACTACCGCCCGAACCTCTCCGCGCGCGGCCTGCGATCAGGGCGCACCGGGGTCATCGGCCTGGCCGTGCCCGCACTGCGCGAGAACTACTTCGCCGAGCTCGCAGACGCAGTGATCCGCGTGGCCGACCAACGGGGCCTGGGGGTGGTCGTCGAGCAGACCAGCGGCGACCGGACTCGCGAGCTCCAGGCCGTGACCGGCGGGCGGCTTCGTCTCACCGACGGCCTCGTGTTCAGCCCCTCCGCCCTCGGCCAGGACGATGCCGCCGCGCTCGACAACGACTTCCCCCTCGTTCTCCTGGGCGAGCGCATCTTCAACGGACCGACCGATCACGTCGCCATGCACAACACGTCATCGGCGCGGGCTGCTGTCGAGCATCTGATCGACACCGGGCGACGTCGGATCGCGATCATCGGCGCCGAGGAGCATCAGGGCACCGAGGTGAGCTCGGCCAGCCTGCGCCTGAACGGCTACCTCCAGGCTCTGGATGCCGCGGGCATCGCCGTGGACCCCGCTCTCATCCGCCCGAGCACGCACTGGAATCACGCGGCGGGCGCAGAGACCACCCGTCAGCTGATCGCGGAGGACGTCCCCTTCGACGCGATCTTCGCCCTCAACGACACGATGGGGCTCGGCGCCCTCCGCGCGCTCGGCGAAGCCGGCCTGCGCGCGCCGGAGGACGTGGGCGTCATCGGCTTCGACAACACCGACGAAGCCCACTTCTCGGTCCCGTCGCTGTCGAGCGTCGACGTGGGACGCGAGCAGATCGCTGCGGCAGCCGTCGATCTCCTCATCGAGCGCATCGAGGAGAAGGGCGAGCGGCGGCCACCGCGAACGATCACGCCCGACTTCCGCATCGTCCGACGCGAGTCCACGGGTTTCCCCGGTCCGCTGACCTGATCAGTCGGTGCGCGGCACTTCCCCGCGCGCGGAGGCCACGGCTTCGTCGATCCTCGCCTGCATCCTCGATTCCGACCGGGCGCGCGCTCGACGGACACCGAGGAACAGCAGCACAGCGGCGGCGATGAGTGCGAGCTGCGCCCAGGGGATCGTCCACACGATGAAGGACGCGGATGCCGCGTCGAGGGATCCTTCGATCTCGTCGTCGCCCACGACGGAGGGCTGTACTCTCGTGGTGCCCTCGAGGAGGAGCAGGGGCCAGGCCGGCACCTCGAACTCCGCGACCGCCGACTGACCGGGAAGGATCTCGCGCCGTGCGTCGGTCGCGAGATCGACGCCGAGCAGCCCGAAGGGACCGGCGACGTGGACCTTCGAGTCTGCTCCCACGCGCACGTTGCCCGCATTCGTGACGTCGTACGTGAGGGTGAGGGTTCCGGGCGCGAAGGGATTCCACGACGGCTGGTAGCTCGCCCGCACGGCTTCGGGGCGCGCGGCGGCGACGACGTCGCCCGAGACGCGGAGATGCACGCGCACGCCCACCCGCGAGGCGATCTGCACCTCGGTCGCCGCATCGGGCAGCAGCTCCGCCACGATGCCGGCGGGGTGGTCTCCCGGAGAGGCGTCCGATGGCACGTCGACACCCACCGGAATGGCGACGGATGCGCCGGCGTCGAGCGTCACCGCGAATCCGCCGTCATCACGAGGAGTGGCGCCGGCGACGGCGCCGAGAGACACCCAGGCGCCGCCGCCCGTCGATTCCTCCACCGACGGGATCAGGTCGAAGCTGCCGTCTCCGGTGACCGTTCCGTCGCTGGCGTAGACGGCGAATGCCTCCGGCTGAGCACTGAAGTTCGTGAGCACGATGCTCTCGTCGATGCGCTGCCCCGGGTCCACTCGGTGGCGCAACGAGACGCGGCCGTCGGGCAGACCGCCTGTCGCCGGCTGCAGCGACCAGGTCACACCGGCGGTCGGAGCCGGGTCGGTATCGGCGGGCAGCGTCGATGACTGCGCGAGCGCGGGTGGCGAGATACGGCTCTGCGGCTCCGGCTGCGCGGCCCCGCCGGCCGACTGCGCGAACAGGGCGGTGGCGGCCACCACGAGGACACCCACGGCGGTGATGTGACGGTAGGACATGTGACTCCTCATCGGGGTGCGGCCGGTCGGATGCCCGACCGGCCGCACTGTTCGAGACTCTCGGTCAGTCGACCGGGAACAGGGAGATGGACAGGACGCTGGAGTACGACCCCGGCTGCGTGTCCACCGGCACCTCGAGACGAAGACCCGCGCTGAGCGTCGCCGAGCCGAAGCGGCCTTCCGAGTCGGCACTGGCCAGCTCTCCGGATGTCGCCAGACCCAGACCGCCGTCGATGGCCGTCTCCAGCGGATCACCGGCCTCCAGGCCCGCCCGCGGCGTCAGCACCTTCGGCACCCAGCCGAGGTGATCGGCCTCGATCGTCTTTCCGGCCGACACGAACGGCTGCGCCTGAGCCGCGACGGACCATCCGCCCAGGCCCGCCTGCTGCGCGGTGCGCGAATCGGTGACCGAGATCTCGGGCAGCTCACCCGTGAAGCGCAGGCGATCACCCACGTTCTGCGGAGCCGACAGCTGGACTCCCTCGCCGAAGTCGGCGACCGTCATCGCCAGCGCGCCGTTCTCGCCCTCGGCGATCGCCGCATGAACCGGCACACCCGACGCGGTCTCGGCGACGAACAGCTTCGGCAGGAAGTCGATCAGCGCCTTCTGCCACACGTCCCAGCTGTGCGGGCCGGGGATCGGCGGGTGGAAGTCGTGGGTGATCCCCCGACTCTCCAACGCGCTGATCAGCGACATCGTGTTCTGGTAGGTGAAGTCCTGGATGTCACCCGTGTAGATCGACAGGAGCTTGGTGCCCGCGTTGATGGCCTCGACGTCGGCGTTCGCCGGTGGCGTGGTGAAGGCGGAGAACGCGCCGATGTAGGCGAACTCGCCGGGGTAGGCATAGAGCGTGCTCAGCGCGTGCCCCGATCCCATCGAGAGTCCTGCGAGCGCTCGCTGCGACGGGTCGGAGCTGACGTTGTACGCCGCCTCCGTCGTCGGAATGAGCTTCTGCGTGATCTCCTTGGGGTAGTCGACGCCGTTGCCGTTCGCCATGACGACCACCATCGGCCGGATCGTGCCGTTCGCATAGTGGTTGTCGAGGATCTGCGCGGCGCGTCCGACCTTGATCCAGTCGCTCCATGTCTGTCCGCCACCGTGCTGGAGGAAGAAGACCGGGTAGGGCTCCTCCCGCTCGGGGTCGTACCCGGGGGGCGTCCACACATAGGCGGAGCGGTCGGCTCCGCCGGCCAGGCTCGAGTACGGCATCGTCTGCACCGCTCCACGCTGCTCCGGTGCGACATCACCCGTGAACGCGCCCCGGATGCCGTCGCCGGCCACGAAGAACGTGCTCCAGTTGGGCTCGGATTCGACGTTCGTGGGGTTGCCCGCGTCCTTGCGGTCCACTCGGTCCACCACGAACTTGTAGTAGTACGAGCCGCCCTCGATCGGTCCGAGGGTGAGCCTCCACCGGTCGCCGGCCTTCTCCATGGGAATGCGCAGCCAGTTGCCGCCCGGAGCCCAGTTGGCCCAGATCGTGACGTTCTTGGCCGAACTGAACTCGGTGCCCGTCTCGAAGGTGACGACGCCGTGCTCGTCGACCCATGGTGTCGGCGTGGTGCCGGGAGCGGGCAGCGAGTGCGTGCCCTCGAGGGCACGGTGCCCCTCGCTCATGCCGTGGTCGTCGACGTCATGGAAGAGTCGGGAGCTGAAGTCGCGCAGTGACTCCTGCCAGGTCTCCCAGATGTCGCCGTATGCCGGGTTCACGCCGTCGAACTCGTACTCCACTCCTGCGGCATCCAGCTTCGCGGCCAGATCGACGTTCTGGTTGTAGGAGCGGTCCGTCGTGTTCCCGACGTAGAGGCGCACCAGGTCGGTGCCCGCATTGATCTGCGTCGCCTTGGCCGAGCTGATGCTGCTCACGAGGCTGCCCGAGAACGAGCCGACCTTCGAGAACTCGCCGGGATCTGTGACCATCAGCGTCAGCGCCTGGGAGGCGCCGCGCCCGATGCCGGCGATGGCACGGTCAGCCGCATCGTCGGAGACATGGAACTCCTCACCGACCGCGGGCAGCAGGTCGTCGAGGATCTCGGTGCGCAGGTCGTTCGTGTTGCCGTCGGCCATGACGACGACCATCGGCTCGATCTGCCCCTCGACCGCGAGATTGTCGAGGATCTGCGCGGCGCGTCCGAGTTCGGTCCACTCGGTGTGCGCCTGCCCTGTGTCCTGCAGCAGGTAGAGCACCGGGTACTCGTCGGCGCGGTTCGCGTCGTAGCTCGGCGGGGTCCATACCTGCGCCGATCGCTCGGCGCCGGCAGCCGTGCTCTGGTAGGTCAGCGACTGCAGCTGTCCACCGGCGGGCACATCGGCCTGCCATGCCGCCGACTCCCCGTCGACGAAGAACGTGCTGTACGACGGCTGGGCCGTGACCACCTGCTCGGTCGCCGGATTGCGGAACGTGACGAGCTGCTCGGTCCCCCCGATCGTCGCCTTGTACTGGAAGTAGTACTGCCCGGGTTCGAGCGGGCCGATCGTGGCCGTCCATGACCCGCCGCTCAGCCCCAGGTTCAACTGCGCCGACGTATTGCCCGGACCGAAGTTGCCCTCGACGGCCACGGCAGCGGGAGACGTGCCCACCTCGCTGCGTACCACGGAGTCCGGCACCGTGAACCGATAGAGCCCATCGGCAGGCTGGGATATCCATGGATCCGCCGGAGCGTCGGCTGCGGCCGCCGGCTGCGCAGCCAGAAGCGTCCCCACCCCCACGGCCGTGACCGCAAGCAGCGCCATCCAGCGGCGGTGACCGCTGCCGGGCGACGCACTCGTTCGAGTTCTCATCACCTTTGATTTCCTCTCGTATCTCCCGCGCGCGACACCGCGCACGGCTCGCAGGGCACACGTTCGGAGGGCACCCTCGGCAAGCACCACGGCGGGATGCGAGAAGCAATTTACAACGTCGTAATGCTGCTGTGTGCCAGCATGTCCCTGACCATCAGGCTTGTCAAGGAGTTTTTACGACGTTGTAATTTTTGGGCTGCGTGCTCCGGTCGTTGAGCGAGAACGCGCGGCGACCGAGACGAGACGCAACTCGACTCGCGCACAGATGCCAGCGCGTCTCGACTCTCTCGCCTCCGCCGGGCTCGCTCGACGACCGGAGGCGAGACGACACGCGCCGCTCAGCCCTCGATGTGCCGCTCGTCGACGCCGTCGTAGAACGACAGCGGGCGGATCAGCGCGTTGGCACCGGCCTGCTCGATCACGTGGGCCGTCCAGCCGGTCACCCGCGCCGCCACGAACAGCGGAGTGAAGGTGAGGGTGTCGAAGCCGATCAGGTTGTACGCCGGGCCCGACGGGTAGTCGAGGTTCGGGTAGATGCCCTTGCGCGCCACGAACTCCGATTCGAGAGCGTCGTAGAGCTCTGCCACCTCTGCCTTGTCGTAGTGCTCGACCAGGGTGTCGAGTGCCGCCTTCATGGTGGGCACCCGCGAGTCGCCGCTCTTGTAGACGCGGTGGCCGAAGCCCATGATCTTGCGCTTCTCTGCCAGCGCCTTGTCGAGCCACGGCACGACGTTCGATGCCTCGCCGATCTCGTCGAAGATGTGCAGCACCGCCTCGTTCGCGCCTCCGTGCAGCGGCCCCTTGAGCGCGCCGATCGCGCCGACCACGGCCGAGTACAGGTCGCTGAGGGTCGACGTGATCACGCGGGCGGTGAAGGTCGAGGCGTTGAACGAGTGCTCGGCGTACAGGATCATCGAGCGGTTGAACGCGTCGACGACGACCGGGTCCGGCTCTTCGCCGAACGTCATCCAGAGGAAGTTCGCCGAGTAGTCGAGGTCGTCGCGCGGCGCGATCGGCTCCTCGCCGCGGCGGCGGCGCTGGCCGTAGGCGACGATGGCGGGAAGAGCGGCGAACAGACGGATGCTGCGCTCGAGGTTCTCCTCGGGGCTGCCGCCCGCGTCGAGCACCGAGCCGCCGGCGTTCGTGTCGGAGGCCCCGATCAGGCTCACGGCCGTGCGCACCTCGTCCATCGGGTGCGCCTCGATCGGAATCAGGTCGATCGCCGCCTTGACGTTGTCGGTCAGGGCGCGATGCGGGCGCTCCTGCGCCCGGAAGGCCGCCAGCTCTTCGAACGTCGGCAGCTCGCCGTGCCACAGCAGGTAGGCGACCGCCTCGAAAGGCTGGGTCGCCGCCAGCTCCTGCACGGGATAGCCGCGGTAGAGCAGGCTGTTCGTCTCGGGGTTGACCTTCGAGATCGCTGTCGTGTCGACGACGACCCCGACGAGGCCCTTCTTGATGTCCGGCTCGGTCATGCTCACTCCTTCGTGACGGTGAAGCCTGCGACGCCCGAGTCGAACTCCTTGTAGGACTCGTAGTCGATCAGGTCGTAGAGATCGGCACGGTGCTGCATCTCACCGAGCTTCGAGGTGAGGTGCCCCTCCTCGTTCAGCGTATCGAGCGCACGGCCCGCCGCGCCCATCGCGATGCGCAGCAGCGACACCGGCCAGATGACCATGTTCACGCCCGCATCCCGCAGCTGGTCGACCGAGAAGAGATCGCTCTTGCCGAACTCGGTCATGTTGGCGAGGATCGGCACGTCGAGCGCCTCTGCCATCGCCTCGAACTCCGCGAGCGTGCGCATCGCCTCGGGGAAGACGGCATCGGCCCCGGCATCCACCAGCGCCTTGGCGCGGTCGATCGCCGAATCGAGTCCCTCGACCGCGCGGATGTCGGTGCGCGCCATGATCAGGAAGTTCTCATCACGACGGGCGTCGGCGGCTGCGCGGATGCGACGGACTGCCGTGCTCTCATCGACCACGCTCTTGCCGTCGAGGTGGCCGCAGCGCTTCGGATTGATCTGATCTTCGATGTGCGTGCCCGCGAGGCCCGCGTCTTCGAGCTCCTGAATGGTGCGGGCGACGTTCATCGGCTCACCGAAGCCGGTGTCGGCGTCGACGATCGCGGGGATGTCGGTCATCCGCGCGATCTGCTTGGCGCGACCTGCGACCTCGGTCAGGGTGGTGAGGCCGATGTCGGGCACCCCGAGGTCGGCAGAGAGCACCGCGCCCGAGATGTAGACCCCGTCGAAGCCCTTCTGCTCGATCAGTCGGGCGCTCAGCGGGTTGAAGGCGCCGGGGAACCGCAGCAGCTCACCGCTCGCGAGCCGTTCGCGGAACAGGCGGCGCTTCTCGGCCGGGGTGACCTGGGAGTACAGCATCAGAACAGGCCCTTCGGTGCGTCTGCTCCCTCGAGCAGGCCGGGCGTCGCGATGATCGACAGCTCGCCGACCTCGGCCGCCGTGAGCTCGGGCAGGCGCTGCACGAGCGCGAGGAAGCGCTCGATCTCGGCCGGCTCCAGCACGGGCTCGGCCAGCAGGCGGAACTTCGCGATGTAGTTGTCGCGCGCGAACGGACGGGCGCCGAGCGGATGCGCATCGGCGACGGCGATCTCGTCGACGACGGTCGTGCCGTCGGTCAGGCGGAACTCGACGCGACCGCCGAACGCCTTCACGTCGGGATCCTCCGAGTGGTAGCGGCGCGTCCACTCGGCATCCTCGGCCGTGGTGATCTTGTGCCACAGCGCGACCGTGTCTTCGCGCCCCGCGCGCTCGGGGGTGTACGAGTCGACGTGGTGCCAGCCGCCGTCCTGCAGGGCGACCGCGAAGATGTACGGGATCGAGTGATCGAGCGTCTCGCGCGATGCCGTGGGGTCGTACTTCTGCGGGTCGTTCGCTCCCGAGCCGATCACGTAGTGCGTGTGGTGGCTGGTGTGCAGCACGATGGCCTCGATGTTCGCGGGGTCGCGCAGCGCCGGGTTCTCGGTGCCGAGCTTGCGGGCGAGGTCGATCCACGCCTGCGCCTGATACTCGGCCGAGTGCTCCTTCGTGTACGAGTCGAGGATCGCGCGCTTCGCCTCGCCCGCGGCGGGCAGCGGCACCTCGTACGCTGCATCCTTGCCGTCGAGCATCCAGGCGATCACGCCGTCCTCACCCTCGTAGATCGGGGCGGGGCTGGTCTGGCCGCGCATCGCCCGGTCGACGGCCTCGACCGCGAGCTTGCCGGCGAACGCCGGGGCGTGCGCCTTCCAGGTCGAGATCTCGCCCTTGCGGCTCTGGCGGGTGGCGGTGGTGGTGTGCAGGCCCTGGCCGACGGCCTGGTAGATCGTCTCGACGTCGAGGCCGAGCAGGGTGCCGATGCCGGCGGCGGCCGACGGGCCGAGGTGGGCGACGTGGTCGATCTTGTGCTTGTGCAGGCAGATCGCACGCACGAGGTCCATCTGGATCTCGTACCCGGTGGCGATGCCGCGCAGCAGCGCGCGACCGTCGGCCTGCACGTGCTGGGCGACGGCGAGGATCGGCGGGATGTTGTCACCCGGGTGCGAGTACTCGGCTGCGAGGAACGTGTCGTGGTAGTCGAGCTCGCGCACGGCCACGCCGTTGGCCCAGGCCGCCCACTCGGGGCTGGTGCGGTGATCGAGCGCCGCGCCGAAGACCGTGGCGCCGATGCCTCCGGTCGAGACGGGATGGCTGAACGCCTGGGCCCTGGCCGCGTTGATGGGGCCGCGCGTGAGCGATGCCGCAGCGACCGATGCGTTGTCGATGATGCGGTTGATGATCATGTCGGTGACGTCCTGCTCGATCTCGACCGGGTCGGCGGCGACCTCGGCGATCTTCCAGGCGAGCTGGTCTTCTCGAGCGAGGTTCTCGTCGCTCCGGTGGACGCGGACGTGGTGGGTGACGGTCATTTCACACCTTCTGGGTTGGCTGTCAGGGAGTCGAGGATGCCGGTGAGCGCGTTGTGCAGGTGCACGTGCGTGGCGTGGGCGGCGAGGTCGCCGTCTCGCGCGCCGAGGGCTGCGGCGATCGTGCGGTGCTCGGCAGCGGAGGCCGCGAGGCGGTCGGGCTTGTCGCGGGCCATGCGCCGCACCCGCACGAGGTGGGTGCGCACGGTGCGCAGCGCCGAGGCGATGTAGTCGTTGTCGACAGCCTGGTCGAGAGCGGCGTCGAAGCGGGCGATGAGGCCGTAGTACGCGTCGCGGCCTTCGACGGCTGTGAGGTCGACGTGGGCGAACTCGTCGGCGAGCGCGGCGAAGAGGGCGGCATCTCCGCGTTGGGCGGCGAGACGGGCGGAGGTCTCCTCCAACGCGCGGCGGATCTCGAACAGGGCACAGATGTCATCGGCATCCAGATCTGCCACCACCGTGACCCGAGGCGACTGCTGCACGACGAGCCCGTCGGCTGCCAGGCGGCGCAGCGCCTCACGCATCGGCGTGCGGCTGATGCCGAGGCGGGCGGCCTGTTCGACCTCGCCGAGCACGAAACCGGCGGGGAGGGCGCCCGACTGGATCTCATCCAGCAGCGCCGCGTGCGCTCGATCGCTCGCGGTGATGCGATCAGCGACAGAGCTCATGCCCTCAGTGTATACACAAATACGTCCGATTGGTCACGACTGCGACTTCTGAGTGCTTCGCGTATACATTGCACTAGCGCTGCGGTTGCTCCACCGCACCCGGTACCGGCTCGACGAACTCGGCGGGCCGCGGCTCCCCCAGCTTCACCACGACCACGCCGACCAGCACCAGCGCGCCACCGAGAGCCTGCAGCAGATCGGGCAGCTGACCGAGCAGGAGCCAGCCGAAGAGCAGGGCGGCGATCACTTCGGAGAGAGCGACGAACGACGCGAGACGAGATCCGAGCATCCGGGTCGAGGCGACGCCGAGCACGTACGCGAGGGCCGTCGCGATCAGGCCGATCGCGAGCACCGGCACGAACCACGGCACGGTGCCGAAGCGGTAGGTGATGTCATCGGTCGTCCAGGCGATGGGCAGGATGCCGACGACTCCGGCGATCGTGAGGGCGACGGCGCCGAGCAGCAGTCCCCCTCCGGCGAGCGCGATCGGCGGCAGCCCGGTATCGGCTTTGGCCGACAGCAGGAAGTACGTCGCCGCACCCACCATCGCGGCGAGCGCCCAGAGGATGCCGGCCACATTGACCTCGGCGCCGGTGATGATGTCGAGCATCAGCACGAGGCCGACGAAGGCGATGGCGGCGCCGATCACGCTGCGGCGACTCGGCCGCTCGCCCCGACGGAGCCACAGCCAGAGGATGACGGCGATCGGCGCGGTGTATTCGATGAGCAGGGCGAGACCGACATCCATCACGGCGACGGCCTGGAAGTAGCAGAGCTGGGTGGCGGTCACGGCGAGCAGGCCGTAGGCGGCGACCATGCCCGCATTCTTTCTCAGCACGCCCCATCGACCCCGCAGCGACAGGATCGTCGGCACGAGCAGCACGAGCGCTGCGACCCAGACCCGTGCGGTCACCGCTGCTCCTGGCGTCCATCCCGCATCGATGAGGCCGCGAGCCCAGGCGCCCGACATCCCGAATGCGAAGGCCGCGCCGATCGCCAACGGCAAGCCGAAGCGCACGCCCGGCACCGTGTTGTCATTTGCAACCTTGCTCATGACAGGTGACGCTACTCGTGCGGGATGTAAGGTGTCAACATGAACTTCACCGATGACACGGAAGAGGCCCTGCGCTCGGCCGTCTGGCTGGTGAACTCGGCAGAGGACCCCCAGACCCTCGAGACGCTCGCCGACTACGACGCCTTCCTCGCGGACTTCCCCTATTCAGGTCGACTCGACCGCGACGGGGCCGAGCTCGCCTCCCTGCGAGACCTGCGCCCGCGTCTGCGCACCCTGCTGCTCGCGCCCCGAGATGAGATGGCCGCACACGTGAACGCAGCACTCGCCGAGTCGTCGCTCGCGCCGAGGCTCGTGCGCCACGATGGCATGGACTGGCACCTGCACGCCGTCGCCGACGAACGCCCTCTCGCCGAACGCGTGCTGATCGAGACCGCCATGGCGCTGATCGACGTCATCCGCGCAGATGAGGGCTCGCGCATCTCGATCTGCGCCGACGACACGTGCGACGCTCTCGCTCTCGACCTCTCACGCAATCGCTCGAAGCGCTACTGCTCGACGACCTGCACGAACCGCAACGCCGTGGCCGCGTACCGCGCACGGCGCGCGAGCGCCTGAGCCTCCGAGCCCTGCGCCCTGCACCCTCGGCATCCACCACTCCGGCCGAGATCAGAAGACTGCCTCGCGCAAGCAACATAAACTCCCATTTCTTAACAACTTTTACCGATTGTCGATCTCGGTTGACCTTGGCCCGATTCTGCGGAAATACTGAAGCATCCCCCGCAGCACAGCGCCTGTGCTCCTGTTCACCCCAAGGCCAAGGATGACCTAGATGACAGAAACGATCAGTTCTACACAGTTAGACACAGGTCGCAAGCCTCGACGGCTCACCGACGGCATGTTCGCACTGCTGCTCACCGCCCCCGGCCTGGCGCTCCTCGCGGCGGTCGTGGTCTACCCCCTGATCACCGCCCTGATCACCGCGTTCTTCAAGCAGAGCCTCGTCGAGCCCGGTCGCGAGTTCGTCGGATTCCAGAACATCATCGATGTGCTGACCGGCGACTTCCTCCGCCTGCTGGGTCAGACGCTCGTGTTCACGGTTGGCACGACGATCGCCCCCTTCGTGGTCGGCTTCGGGCTGGCGCTCGCGCTGAACACCCGCATCCGCGGGGCGAAGGTCATGCGCGGCCTGATGCTCATCCCCTGGCTGATCCCCGGGGTCGTGGTGTCGTTCCTCTGGATGTGGATCTTCAACGCCAACTACGGCGTGCTCAACTCCCTGTTCGAGACGCTCGGGCTCATCGACGAGCCCCAGGCGTGGCTCGCCAATCCGACGAGCGCCATGGTGGCCGTGATCGTCGCGAAGACCTGGCAGTCATTCCCCTGGATGATGGTCATGCTGCTCGCGGGCCTCCAGACCGTGCCGATCGAGCTTCACGAGGCGGCCGAGATCGACGGCGCCGGCACCGCCCGTCGATTCTTCTCGATCACCGTGCCGCAGATGCAGGGAATCATCGGCCTGGTGCTGCTGCTGGAGTTCATCTGGAACTTCCAGCACTTCGACATCATCTACGTGCTCACCGGCGGTGGACCGGCAGGCTCCACCCAGACATTCGCGACAGCCGTCTACGAGACCGCGTTCGACGGATTCGACCTCGGCCACGCGGGTGCCCTCGGGCTGCTCTGGATGGTGCTGCTGATGGGCCTGGTGGTCGTCTATGTCCGCCTGTCCGAGAAGGGAGAGAAGCGATGACCGCTGTCCTGACCGAGAACCCGGTGGCGGTCGCCGCCCCCGTCGCCCCTGCTCCTCGACGACGCAATCGCCGCGCCGACCGCCGCGCCGTCACCATCAGCGCCTGGGTCGCCGTCGTCGTGTTCGGCGGGTTCGCGCTGCTGCCGGTGTACTGGTTGGTCGTGACCTCGCTGACGCCTCGCACCGAGGTGTTCTCGTACCCGCCGAAGCTGTTCCCCTCCGAGATCACGTTCGACGCGTACCTGTCTCTGCTGAACAACCCCGCGCTGTTCGGATACCTGCGCAACAGCATCCTGGTGTCCGTGATCACGGCCGTGCTGTCGGTGGTCGTGTCGGCCTACATGGGCTACGCGTTCTCGAAGTTCCGCTACCGCGGCCGGCGCAGTCTCATGTACTTCGTGCTCGCCTCGCAGATGTTCCCGCAGGCTCTGCTGCTCATCACGCTCTACGCGGTCTTCTCCGCCTACGGCCTGCTGAACACGTACACCGCGCTCGTGCTGTCGTTCACGACGTTCACGCTGCCGCTGTGCGTGTGGATGCTGAAGGGCTTCTTCGACACGATCCCCGACGAGCTCATCGAGGCGGCTCGTGTCGACGGAGCGTCACGCATGCGCATCATCCACTCGATCGTGATGCCGCTCGCTGCGCCCGGACTCATCGCCGCCGGCCTGTTCGCATTCGTCCGCGGGTGGAACGACTTCATCTTCGCCCTCACCCTCCCGGGCCCGGACAAGCAGACGCTTCCTCCCGGTCTCGTCAACACGTTCATCGGCGAGGCCTCGACCGCGTGGCCCGAGCTGATGGCGGCATCCCTCGCGGTGTCGCTGCCCGTCGCCATCGCCTTCATCGCCCTGCAGCGCTTCCTCGTCGGCGGCCTCACCGCCGGCGCGGTCAAGGGCTGACCCGCGAGACACCCAGATATTCCACGAAGTCCCTCGAAGAAGAGAGAGCACATCCATGTCCGAGAACTCCATCTCCGTCTCCCGCCGCCAGCTGCTCCAGTTCGCCGGCCTCGGCGCCGCCGGACTGTTCCTCGCGGGCTGCATGCCCAGCGGGGGCGGCACCGGAAGCCCGGCCGCCACGTCGGGCAGCGGCCTCAGCGCCGGCAAGTTCACCGCCACCGACTTCTCGTTCGCGAGCTGGTCGCTCACCGAGGAGGCGGCGGCACCCGCCATCCGGTCGCTGCTCGACGGCTACAAGAAGAAGAGCGACGTCGGCATCACCGAGGTCTCGTTCCCCTACAACGAGTACTTCAAGCAGCTGATGCTGCAGGTCAGAGGCGGACAGTTCACCGGCGCTGCGCACGTCGACGTCGCCTGGCTCGCCTCCCTCGCCGCCCTCGGCAAGCTGGAGGACGTCTCGGCCCTCACGAAGGGACGCGGCTACACGGCATCCGCGCTGGAAGCCGCACAGCTCGACGGGGTGCAGTACGGATTCCCCTGGACCATCGGCGCGATCGGCCTGATCAGCAACTCCGAGATCCTCGACAAGGCGGGGATGTCGGAATTCCCCACCACGGTCGACGACTTCGAGAAGACGCTCAAGAAGCTCAAGGGCCTCGGCGGCGGTCTGATCCCGTATGCCGCGTCGACGAAGGCCGCGCAGCTCAAGGACGTCCTGATCTGGATGCAGACCTTCGGCAGCGATCTGGTCAAGAACGGCAAGGTCACGATCGGCGACGACGCGAGCGTCGAGGCGGTCACCTGGTACAAGTCGCTGTACGACCAGGGGCTGATCGCCGCAGACGTCGACAGGTTCGACGCCCGATCGCTCTTCGCCCAAGGGCGCGCTGCGATCTACGACGACGCGCCGGTCGGCCGCAGCGCCGTCACGAAGGACTCGCCCGACCCCGACCTCGACTCGAAGCTCCTTCCGCAGTCGCGCCCGGTGCTGAAGAAGGGCGACACCCCCAGGGCTCTGGTCTGGGGTGGCGCGATCGTCGTCGTCGGTGGTGGCGACGGCACTCGCACGGCCGCCGACTTCGGCCAGTGGGCGACGAGCGACCTCGACGCCGTGACCGCCGACTACGAACTGCGCGGGCTGCCGCCGGTCACCGAGAAGGCCCAGGCATCGGCGGCGGTGAAGGCGGATGCCTTCGGCACGCGCTTCGCCGAGAAGATCACCGCCACCGCGACCACCAATCCGTTCTGGCAGTTCCCGGAGTACGCGCAGATCGAGACGACGATCGCCGAACGCGTGCAGGCCGTGCTCGTGGGTCAGCAGAGCGCGAAGGATGCGATGGCCCAGGCCGGCGAAGCCGCCCAGAAGCTGCTCGCCTGACCGCCGCCGCACCCCCGCATCCGCACCCCTGAAAGGACCCCCATGCGCACCCAGACCGTCGAAGCCGACATCATCGTCGTCGGCGGCGGCCTCGCCGGAGTGAGCGCCGCCGTCGCGGCCGCTCGCCTCGGTCGTCGTACCGTGCTGATCAACAACCGGCCGGTGCTGGGTGGCAACTCCTCATCGGAGGTGCGGGTGTGGGTGTGCGGGGCGACCGCTCACGGCAATCAGCGCTGGGCCCGCGAGACCGGCATCATCGGCGAGCTCTACCGCGAGAACCAGTTCCGCAACCCCGAGGGGAACCCGGTCTACTGGGACGACGTGGTGCTCGACACCGTGCGCCGCGAGCCGAACCTGACGCTCTTCCTCAACACCGAGGTGGTCGACGCCGAGGCCGAGGGGCCGGACGACGCCCGCCACGTCCGCTCCGTCACCGGGTGGACGATGGGCTCGGAGATCCGCACGGTGTTCCGTGCACCGCTCTTCCTCGACTGCACGGGCGACGGGCTCGTCGGCGAGCTGGTCGGAGCCCGGTACCGGCTGGGCAAAGAGGGCAGGGACGAGTTCGGCGAGGACTGGGCACCGGAGCAGCCCGTGCGGGAGTTCCTCGGCTCGACGCTGCTGTTCTACACGAAGGACATCGGTCACCCCGTCAAATACGTCGCCCCCGAGACCGCGAAGGACATCACGACGACGCCGATCCCGGCGTCCCGCATCATCCGCAGCGGGGACAGCGGTGCGCACTACTGGTGGATCGAGTGGGGTGGTCAGCTCGACATCGTCGACGACAACGAGCTGATCCGCGACGAACTGCGCTCCGTGATCCTCGGCATCTGGGATCACATCAAGAACTCGGGCGAGTTCGATGCCGACAACCTCACGCTCGAGTGGATCGGCAACCTCCCCGGCAAGCGCGAGTATCGGCGGTTCATCGGCGACCACACTCTGCGCCAGCAGGATGTGATCGATCAGACCCCGTTCGACGACGGCGTCGCCTTCGGCGGCTGGTCGATCGACCTGCACCCGGCCGAGGGGATGTACGCCGAGGGGGCGGGGGCCGTGCAGCGGTTCTCCGACGGCGTCTTCGAGATCCCGTTCCGCTCGCTCTACTCGGCGAACGTCGACAACCTGCTCATGGCCGGACGCAACGTGTCGGCCACGCACATCGCCTTCGGTGCCGCACGCGTCATGGCGACGTGCGCCGCGATGGGCGAGGCGGCGGGTGTCGCCGCCTCGCTCTGCCTCACCCACGACGCGACCCCACGCGAACTGTACGAGCACCACCGCGCCGAGCTGAGGCAGACGCTGCTGCGCACGGATGCCTCGCTGATCGGCGTTCCCAACGAGGACCCGCACGATCTCGCCCGCGAGGCGACGGTCACGGCCTCCACCACGCTGCGCACGATCGGAACCGCAGAAGACGGGGCGACCCCGCATCGACTCATCGAGGATCTCGGCATCGTCATCCCCGTGCACCCCGCGCTGGAGACGACGGAGCTGCTTCTCAGCGCGGATGCCGCGACGACGCTGACCGTCGAGGTCTGGTCGACCGGGCGCCCGCAGAACGTCGTGCCGTCGCACCTCGAGCACACGACCGTCGTCGACGTGCCGGCGGGCGAGCGCGGATGGGTGCGGGTCGACACGCCCTTCGCACCGGAGGGGCCGCAGAACGCGATCGTCGTGCTGCGCGCGAACCCGCAGGTGCACGTGCACCTCACATCGCCGTTGCCCCCGGGAGCCCTGACTCTCGTGCACCGGGTCGACAACGACGACCAGAACGTCGAGGTCGACCGGGACGGCCTTCTCGTTCGGTGGCCGACCAAGCCGCTCCGCGGCCGCAGCGTCGTGTTCCGTGCCGCACCGGAGTCCGACGCGCTCGCGCCCGAGCGCTCGACCTCGGGCTTCAACCGCCCGTACGGCGGACCGAACATGTGGGCGTCCGACCCCACGGCATCCGGCCCGCAGTGGCTGCGCCTCGACTGGGCGCACCCCGTCACGGCCTCCGAGATCAGGCTCGTGTTCGACGACGACGTCGATCTCGAGCTGAACACCCTGCACCACCACCGAAGCCCCGACGAGGTGCTGCCGCAGCTCGTGCGCGACTACCGCCTCGAGGTGCTGACCGCGGCGAGCGCGGAATGGCGCGCTGTCGCCGAGGAGACAGACAACCGCCACCGGCTGCGCGTGCACGAGCTGCCGTCGGATGTCGGAGCCATCCGCGCCGCGCGTCTCGTCGTCGACCGCACGAACGGCGCGGCCGAAGCGCGCGTGATCGCGTTCAGGGTGCAATCGTGACCGGGGGCGCTAACGTGAAGGGCATCCGTCGGCCAGCCGGCGATCATCGTCCACCCAGGAGGCCGCAGGTGACCACCTCGTCGAACGGCAGGGCGATGCCCGTCGCCAGGGCCACGCGCACCGGCCTCATCGCGCTCGCCGTTCCGCACCTCGAGGAGCCGTACTTCGCCGAGCTCGGGTCTCGCCTCGTGCGCGGGGCAGACGATCGTGGACTCGCCGTGCTGATCGTGCAGACCGAGGGAGACCACGCCAGAGAGATCGATGTCGCGAACGGCGTCGGACTGCCGCCGGTCGACGGCCTGATCCACATCCCGCGGTCGCTCACGGTGGCCGACCTCACCCGGCGCACCGCGCCAGGACCCCTCGTGCTGCTCGGCGAGCACATCCAGGTCAGTCCGTTCACGCACATCACGATCGACAACCGCGCGGCGGCCCGCGCAGCCACAGAGCACCTGCTCGCGGTCGGATGCCGTCGGATCGCCTACATCGGGCGTCGTGATTCTCGCCCGTCGGATGCCGCGGACCGCCGACACGTCGGATATGTCGAGGCGCTGACCGCCGCCGACATCCCCGTCGACCCGGCTCTCACCGCGCAGGTCGACGCGTTCACCGCCGACGAGGGTGAACGGGTCGCAGCGGCGATGACCGCGGCGCTCCCCGACCTCGACGGCATCGTGTGCTCCAACGACTCTGTGGCGCTCGGTGCGCTCGCGGCGCTCCACGCGGCGGGGCGCCGGGTTCCCGACGATGTCGCAGTGATCGGCATCGACGACATCCGCGCCGCCCGGTTCTCCGTGCCCGCGCTCAGCACCATGGCCCCCGATCACGAGCAGCTCGTCGATGCGGCGTTCGCGGAGCTCGAAAGGCAGCTGACGTCTCCTCCCGGTGCCGACCTGCCGGTGCGCCACGTCACGATCCCGGCCGCCCTCGTCCGCAGGGCGAGCACCGCGAGGCGATGACGGGGTTCGGATCAGTCGGTTCCGGCCGACGCCTCGGTGCGGCGCGCGGCCACCTGCAGGCTGCCGACGTGGGCCGCCAGCTGCTGTCGGGCCTCGTCGTCGAGACCGTCGTCCGTGATCAGACGGTCGATGTCGGAGAGGTCGGCGATCGTCGTCAGTCCCACCACCCCCCAGCGCGTGTGATCCGCGAGCACGATCACCTCTCGCGCGGTCGCCATGAACGCGCGGCTGGTCTCGGCCTCGAGGAGGTTCATCGTCGTGATCCCGGCGTGCACGTCGAGCCCGTGCGCATCGATGAACACGAGATCGCAGTGCAGATGCTCGAGCGCCCGCACGGCGACGGGGCCGACAAGGGACTCGGCGGGAGTGCGCACACCACCGGTGAGCACGACGGTCTGCATGTAGGGCGCGTCGGCGCGCTCCGGGGGCGAGAACAGATCGGCCACGGAGAGCGAATTGGTGACCACCGTGAGATCGGCGACGTCGCGCACCGCACGTGCGAGCGCGAGCCCCGTCGCGCCGCCCGAGATGCCGATCGCCATGCCGGGCTCGATCATCGTGGCCGCGGCCTCAGCGATCGCGCGCCGCTCGGCCGAGACCGCCGGAGCCGTGCTCGGACGGTGCCCTGCACGCAGTCGCATCCCGCCGCGCACGCGTTCGACGACGCCCTCATCGGCCAGCTGGTCGATGTCGCGCCGGACGGTCATCTCGCTCACCTGCAGCACGGCTGCCAGCTCCGCGACGGATGCTGCTCCACGCTCGCGCGCGGCTGCGAGGATGCGCTCTCGTCGCTCGGTGACCAGCACGCGCTCTCCTTCCGGTGGGGCCTCCAGTCTGCCACGGCGCCGCCCGGCATCCCGCGGCTGACTCACCCTCGACACCGCCCGCTTCTCGACAGGAATCCCGCCCGCGCATGACCTTCCCCTCCCCCTACGACACCTGGTTCGCCGACGCCGAGTTCGACGCGAGCTACGGCCACACGCTGAGCACACTCCGCGCGATCGCTCCGATCGCCGCTCCCGACGGGTTCGCCGAACGGTGGCAGGGCTGGCGCGAGCAGGCCGAGGCGGTGGATGCCGCCCCCGCTGTGCTGTCGACCGAGACCACGCACGGAAGGCGTGTGTCGATCGTCGAACACTCCGGGGTCGACGGCACTCGTCTGCGGGCCTGGCTCGTCGAGCCCCTCTCCGGCCCGGCGCGTGTCGGCGTCGTGCACAGTCACGGCTACGGAGGACGCGATGCGGTCGATCTGGCCAGGGTGCCCGACGATGCGGCCGCGATCTTTCCCGTCGCCCGCGGGCTGCCCACTCTGAACACGGGCGTCGGCGCCCCCGAGCCCAAGGCCGAGCATGTGCTGGCCGGGATCGAGACCCCGGACTCGTACGTGCTGGGCCTGTGCGCCCGTGACCTCTGGCTCGCAGCGGATGCCCTCACGACCCTCGTCGGGTCCCTGCCGCTCTACTACGTCGGCGAGAGCTTCGGTGGAGGCATCGGCGCGCTCGCCCTCCCGTGGGATGAGCGCTTCATCGGCGCGACCCTCGTCGTGCCGAGCTTCGGGCAGTACGACGAGCGTCTCGCGGTGCACTGTGTCGGCAGCGGCGAGACCGTGCGCGACCACGTCGCCGCGCATCCGGAGGCCCGCGAGGTGCTGCGATGGTTCGACGCCTCGACGGCCCTCGGCTTCGCCCGTGTTCCGGTGCGTGTCGAGGCGGCGCTGTGGGACCCGTATGTGCCGCCGCCCGGTCAGTTCGGCGTCGCGAACGCGGCACGGATGCTCGAACTCGCCGTCCTCCCGGCGGGCCATGCAGAGTATCCGGGCGTCGAAGAGGTGACGGCCGAGGCGATCAGCGACGGCCGGGCGCATCTCGCTCGAGCGCTGCGCGCAGCATCCTGACCCCGGGCCATCCCCCTCCGGTCGCACTTCGTGCCGCCTGACCCCGGGCCATCCCCGCTCCGGTCGCACTTCGTGCCGCCTGATCGCCCCGTGGGCGGCATCAACTGCGACCGGAGCCTTCTCTGCGCGGCGACGCTCGCGATTCGCCGCGCACACCCGCGCTCGCATCCCCGCACATCCGAGCACTGGACGCCACTTGTCATCACAGGTACACTCAACTTGTCATTACAGGTTGCGCAGCGCCGCAGCACCCGTACGAGGAGCACCGATGCCCCAGTTCCACACGCCTCCGATCTCTCCGATGGCGATCGCGTTCGACGCCGAGAAGCTCACGCTCTCGCCCGAGGGACCCACGCTCACGCGGCGCATGTCCGACCTCGAGGGGCTCTTCCTCGACGCGGATGCCTGGGCCCGCGCATCCGGCGGCGACGACCCCGTCGTCTACACCGTGGTCAGCTCGCCGGTGCCCGAGGTCGACCGTGAACTGCCGCAGTCGATCACGACGATCATGCCCGGCGACACCTCGGGTGAGCTCTGGATGACCAAGGGCCACCAGCATCCGAACCACCAGGGCGAGATCTACCTCGCGCTGAAGGGCCGCGGCGGGCTGCTCATGTTCGACGGCGAGCGCACTGAATGGCTCGACATGCTGCCCGGCACGATCGGCTACATCCCGCCTGGCTGGGCCCACCGCTCGGTGAACACGGGCGACGAACCCTATGCGTTCCTCGCGGTGTATCCGGGCGGCGCCGGCCACGACTACGGCTGGGTCCTCGAGCACGGGATGGGCTCTCGGGCCTATCGCGCCACCGAGGGCGTGGACCTGCGCCCCTATTCCGCGTCCCCCTCCGCGGAATAGGCTCCGGCCATGCTGATCGCGCACGATCTGGGGACGACCGGCAACAAGGCGTCTCTGCACCACGACGACGGCCGCCTCGTCACCTCGGTCACCGTGCCCTACCCGGCGCACTTCGCCGCTGGCGGCATCGCCGAGCAGGATCCGGCGGACTGGTGGGATGCCGTCGTCTCGGCGACCCGGCAGCTGATCGCTCGTGCCGGCGTCAGGCCCGAGACCGTCGGTGGCCTCGTCGTCAGCGGCCAGATGATGGGCACGGTGCTGCTCGACGCACACGGCGAGCCGGTGCGCCCCGCGATCATCTGGGCCGACACCCGTTCGGGTGCGCAGACCCGCGTGCTCGAAGAGCGTCTCGGCGCACAGGACGCCTACCGCGTGCTCGGTCACCGGCTGAACCCCACCTACTCGCTCGAGAAGATCATTTGGGTACGCGACAACGAACCCGACGTGTGGGCGCGCGTGCGGCACTTCTGCGTCGCGAAGGACTACATCGTCTACCGGCTCACCGGGCGCCTCGCCACCGAGCGCTCGGATGCCTCGGGCACCAACGCGTACGACCAGCTGCGCGGCACCTGGTCGGCCGACGTGCTCGCCGCCGCCGGACTCGACGCCGCGCTCTTCCCCGAGATCCTCGAATCGACGACGATCGCCGGCTCGCTCACCGCCGAATCCGCCACCACCCTGGGCCTCCCGGCATCGGTCCGCGTCGTGATGGGCGGCGGCGACGGACCCCTCGCCGCGGTGGGCTCGGGCATCGTCGCCCCCGAAGACGGCGCCTACGTGTGCCTGGGCACTTCGTCGTGGATCTCGTTCGCGAGCCTCGCGCCGCTGCACGATCCGCAGATGCGCACCATGACGTTCGACAACGTCGTGCCCGGATCCTTCGTGCCGACCGCGACCATGCAGGCGGGCGGTGCCTCGGTGCAGTGGATCGCCGAAGCTCTCTCCCCCGACCCAGCGCACCCCGACACCGCACGGCTCACCGCGGAGGCGGGAGGCGACCTCGACACCGAGGACCTCTACTTCCTCCCCTACCTCCTCGGCGAGCGCTCCCCGCTGTGGGACCCGCACGCCCGCGGAGCCTTCGTCGGCCTGGGGCGCCACCACACCCGGGCGCACCTCACCCGAGCGGTGCTCGAGGGCGTGGCGTACAACCTGCTCACCTGCATCCAGGCGTTCCGCGAATCCGGAGCGACGATCGACCGCATCGACGCGGTGGGCGGCGGAGCGCAGAGCGACGCCTGGCTCGGCATCCTCGCCGATGTCTGGGGTGTGCCGATCCGCCGACGCACGATCGTCGAAGAGGCCAACAGCCTCGGCGCCGCGGTCACCGGCGCGGTGGGCCTCGGCCTCGCCGACTTCTCGGCGGCCAGGGCGCTCAGCGAGGTGACGGCGGAGTTCACCCCGGATGCCGGTCGGCATGCCGTGCACGCGCAGCGCCACACCCGTTTCGTCGACGCCTACACCGCGCTCGAGCCGTGGTTCGCCCAGGCCCCCGCCACCCGGGACGCCTGATGGGAGTCATCCTCGCCACCAGCCGCTCGTTCTCAGACGGCGACCTCGACCTCGTCGGACGCGCGCACGCCGCCGGCCACGAGATCGTCCGCGGCCCCGCGCACCACGGGCTCACCGAGCTCGCACCCCTGCTCGCTGCCGCGGAGGGGTGGATCGCGGGCACGGGACCTGTGACCGACGAGCACCTGGCCGCCGCCCCGAACCTCAGGGTCGTCGCCCGCTACGGCGTCGGCACCGAGGCGGTCGATCTCGACGCGGCGCTGCGGCGCGGCATCCCGGTGACGAACACCCCGGGGGCGAACGCGGATGCCGTCGCCGACCACGCCGTCGGCCTCATGCTCGCGGCGCTACGGTTCATCCCCGACGGCGATCGCCGCGTGCGAGCCGGCGACTGGGCCGTGCGGCGCGGCCGCGAACTCGGAGCCGCCACCGTCGGCATCGTGGGCTTCGGCCGCATCGGCCAGGGCGTCGCCCGGCGCCTCGGCGGTTTCGGCTCACGAGTGCTCGCGGCCGACCCGTTCCTCCCCGCCGACGTCATCGCTGAGCGCGGGGCCGAGCCGGTCGACCTCGACGAGCTGTTCCGCACCGCCGATGTCATCACCCTGCACGCTCCGGGCGGGCAGACGCTCGTCGATGCGGCGCGACTCGACGGCATCCGCCCCGGCACGATGCTGGTGAACACCGCCCGCCCCGACCTCGTCGACGAGGCGGCACTCGCCGCCGCCCTGCGCGACGGACGCCTCGGCGGATACGCGGCCGACACCCTGACCGGCGACACCGCAGCGAGTGCGAGCCCGCTGCTCGCCGACGACCTCGCCGACCGCGTGACCGTCACCCCGCACCTGGGCGCCCAGACCACGCAGGCCGTCGACAACATGGGCTCGATGTCGCTCGACGATGTGCTCGCGGTTCTCGCGGGCACCGCTCCCGCCCACCCCGTCCCTCCCCGACCCTGAAGGACCCAGCGATGACCATCACCGAGAACCCCGCGACACCCGCGACCACGACCGGCGGCTACATGGGCTTCGTCGGCGTGAGCACCGGCTCGTCGTCGATCATGAAGGTGTTCCCGAAGTGGGCCGAGGTGCTGGGCCTCCCCACCGAGAACCTCATCGGGCACGACCTGCCGATGGATGCGACCCCGGCGCAGTACGTCGCGATGGTCGAGCAGATCCGCGACGACCCCCACCACCGGGGCGCACTCGTCACGACCCACAAGATGAACGTGTTCGCCGCGGCATCCGACCTGTTCGACGAGCTCGACCCGTTCGCGGTCTCCTGCTCCGAGATCTCGAGCATCTCGAAGCGGGGCGACCGCCTGATCGGCCGCGCCAAGGATCCCCTCACGGTCGACCTCGCCCTGAACGACTTCCTCCCCGCCGACCACTTCACCCGCACCGGCGCCGAGGTCGTCATCCTCGGCGCCGGAGGTTCGGGCACTGCCCTCAGCTGGGCCCTGGCGGAGCGAGCGGATGCTCCGGCCCGGATCACCGTGACCGCCCGCGACGACGACAGGCTCGACCACCTGCGCGAGGTGCACCGCCAGCACGGCACTCCCGAGGGACTGATCGCGTACGTGCGCACAGACACGGTGCAGGATGCCGCGGCGATCGTCGCGTCGGCCCCCGCCGGTTCGCTGATCGTGAATGCGACGGGACTCGGCAAGGACCGCCCCGGCTCGCCGCTGCCCGACGACGTCGTGTTACCCGAGGGCGCCTGGGTGTGGGAGTTCAACTACCGGGGGTCGCTCGATTTCTTGCATCAGGCCAGGGCGCAGGAGGCCGCGCGCGGTCTGCACGTGGTCGACGGCTGGCGGTACTTCATCCACGGCTGGTCGCAGGTCGTCGCCGACGTGTTCGAGATCGACCTCACCCCCGAGATCGTCGAACGGCTCGCCGAGGCCGCCGAATCGGTGCGCTGATGCCTGTCGTGCGCACGGTTCTCGGCGACATCGACCCCGCGCAGCTCGGGGCGACGGACTATCACGAGCACCTCTTCCAGATCTCGCCGCTGCTGGTCGGCGACGAGCTCGACGACGAAGATCTCTCGGGGCAAGAGGCCGCCCTGCTGCGTGCCAGCGGCTTCGCAGCGATGGTCGATGCGACCCCGTTCGGGCTCGGGCGAGACCCCGAGGGGGTCGCCCGCATCAGCGCCGGCACCGGGATGCATGTCGTCGCGACCACGGGTCGCCACCGCGAGGCGCACTACGGCGACGACCATCCGATGCACGTGTGGAGCGCCGAGCGCCTCGCAGAGCTGTTCATCGCCGAGGTGATGCGCGGGATGCTCGTCGACGATGCGCTGGTCTTCGAGACGCCCGATGTTCCCCGTGCCGGGGCGCCCGACGGATCGCCGGTGCGCGCCGGAATGCTCAAGGCCGGCGTCGATTATTGGAGCATCACCCCGTTCGAGCACACGACGCTGCTCGCGGTCACTGCGGCGCACCGCGCGACCGGGGCGCCGGTGATGGTGCACCTGGAGTTCTGCACCGCCGCCCACGAGGTGCTCGATCTGCTCGAGGCGGGTGGCGTGGCATCCGAGCGTGTCGTGCTCGCGCACGCCGACCGTGACCCCGACGCAGGGCTGCATGCATCCCTCGCCGAGCGCGGCGCCTACCTGGGGTACGACGGCTTCGCGCGTGCGCGCACAAGGTCGGATGCCGAGCTGCTCGCCCTGACCGAAAAGGTCGTGGCCCTCGGATGCGGAGACCGCATCCTGCTCGGCGGCGATGTCGCCCGCCGCACCCGCTACCTCGCGTACGGCGGCATGCCGGGTCTCGCCTATCTCGGCGAGCGCTACCTGCCGCGGCTGCGCTCCGCGCTGGGCGACGACGCGGTCGAGCGGATGCTGGTCGCCAACCCCGCGCGCCTGCTCACCCTGTCGACCTGACCCTGTCAGCCTGACCACACCGCTGCCTGACCGCACCGTCCCACCCCGCCAGCCCACGCCCGAGGAGTCCGCATGACCGAGCCGACCATCCTGCATGCCGTGTTCACCGCACGCCCCGACAAGGGCGACGAGGTCGCGGCGCTGCTGCGCGACTTCGCCGAGGTGGTGCGCGCCGAAGAGGGCAACGTCGTGTTCGATGCGACGCGGCTCGTCGACGACCCCGACCGCTTCTTCGTCTACGAGGTCTACCGCGACGAGGCGGCCTTCCAGGCGCACATCTCGGCCCCGGCCGGCGTCCCGTTCAATGAGGCGCTGCAGCAGCTGATCGTCGAGCCGACATCCGTGCTGACCTTCCTCCGACGCATCTGACGCAGCCCGCCGCGCGCATCCGTCCGGCACACAGAAGCCCCCCGCCCGAAGGCGAGGGGCTTCTGTCGATCTCAGCGGGTCACTCGTAGAGGACCGCTGCGATCTTCGGGTCCTCGAGGTTCTTGCTGTCGTACCAGTACGAACCGGTGTCGTAGAACCCGTCAACGTCCTCGCCGTTGGCCGCGTCGTACGCCGCCTGAACGACCTGCGCGCCGATGCCGATCGGGTCCTGCGTGATGGCGCCGGCCATCGTGCCGTCCTTGATCGCGTTGATCTGCGCAGCTCCCGAGTCGAAGCCGACGATCGTGATCTTGCCCTTCTCGAGACCGAGCTCGTTCACGGCGTTCACGACGCCGATGGCCGAACCCTCGTTGGTGCCGTAGATGCCCTTGAGGTCGGGGTGGGCGGCGATCAGCGTCTTGGCGATGTCGGCCGACTTCAGGTGGTCGCCGTCGCCGTACTGGATGTCGACGATCTTGATGTCGGGGAAGTCCGCCTCGATCTTCTCGACGAAGCCGTCGCGACGCTCGACACCGGTCGAGTTGATGTTCGAGTGACCGACGATGGCGACCTCGCCCTCGCCTCCGATCAGCTCGGCCATGTGCTCTGCGGCGAGCGCTCCGGCGACCTTGCTGTCGGTCGCCGAGAGGCTGAGTCCGACGTCTCCGTCGCACGGGGCGTCGAAGTACACGACGGGGATGTCCTTGGCCTTGGCCTGCTCGAGCGGGGCGACGCACGCCTCGGGGTCGAGGGCGGCGTAGGCGATGGCATCCGGGTTCTTGTCGATCGCGGTGGTCAGCATCTCGAGCTGCTGGGCGATCTCGGTCTCGGCGGCCGGGCCCTCGAACGTGATCTTCACGCCGAGCTCGTCTGCCTTCTCCTGAGCGCCCTGCTTGACCGCCTGCCAGAACTGGTGCTGGAAGCCCTTCGAGACGAGGGCGATGTACATCTCGCCGTCGCCGCTCGATCCGTCGCCGCTGCCTTCTTCGATGACGTCACCGCCGCCGGCGCAGCCCGCGAAGACGAGGGCGGATGCGGCCACGAGTGCCGCGAATGCGGTCTTCTTGCCGAATTTCATGGAAACTCCATTGTTCTCTGTGTGGTGGTGGGGGGTGTAGATCTGTGCGATCAGGTGCGCTGGCGGTTGCGCAGCGAGTCGAGGAACACGGCCAGCAGCACGACGATGCCGACGACGATGTTCTGCCATTCCGACTGGATCGACATGATGCGCAGGCCATTGACGAGCACGCTCATGATGAGCGCACCGATCACGGTGCCGAGGATCGATCCGCGTCCGCCGAGGAGCGACGTTCCGCCGATGATGACGGCGGCGATGGCCTGCAGCTCGTAGCCGGTGCCGATCTGCGGCTGCGCCGAGTCGAGACGGGCGGCGATCACGATGCCCGCGATGCCGGTGAAGGCCCCGGCGAACATGTAGATGAGGATCGTCCAGCGCCGGGTGTTCACACCCGAGAGGCGCGTGGCCTCCTCGTTCGAGCCGATCGCGAACGTGTAGCGGCCGAGCAGCGTCTTCGACAGCACCAGCCAGGCGACGATCGCAGCCACCGCGGTGATCAGCACGGCGTTCGGGATGCCGGGGATGATCACGCCGAGCGCGATCTTCTTGAAGTCGGGCGCCGACGTCGAGAAGTAGATCGGCGAGACGTTCGAGATGACGAGGGCGAGTCCGCCGGCGATCATCATCATCGCGAGGGTCGCGATGAACGGGGGCAGTCGGAGGAACGTGATGTTGATGCCGTTCACGAGCCCCATGAGGACACCCGTGAGGACACCGCCGATCACGCCGACCCAGACCGGGAGCCCCATGTTCGTCACGAACACACCCGTCATCACGGCGCAGAGCGCCATGCCGGTTCCGATCGAGAGATCGATGCCGCCGGTGATGATGACGAAGGTCGTGCCGAGGGCGAGGATGCCGATGACCGCGGTCGACAGCAGCACCGTGGCGATGTTGCTGAAGGTGAAGAAGTTCGGGCTGGCGATCGAGAAGAAGATCACCAGGACGATCAGCGTGCCGAAGGCCAGCGACTGCTGGAGCTGACGACGGAGGAATCCGCCGATGTCGCGCTTGTCGGTGTTCTCGTCGACTGCCGTCTGGATGATCGTCGTCGTCGACGATCCGGACTGCTGTGGGGTGCTCATCAGTCTTCCTCCCCGTGGGCTGCGAGTTGCATGATCTTCTCCTGGCTGGCTTCTTCGTTGCGGAGGGTTCCGGTGATGCGACCGTTCGCGAAGACCGCGATGCGGTTCGCGACGCGGAGGATCTCCGGCAGTTCCGACGAGATGACGATGATGGATTTGCCCTGGTCAGCGAGCTGCTGCATCAGGCGGTAGATCTCTTCCTTCGCGCCGACGTCGATCCCTCGGGTCGGCTCGTCGAAGATGAGGATGTCGCAGTCGCGCATCAGCCACCGGGCGATGACGACCTTCTGCTGGTTCCCTCCGGAGAGGAGCTTGACGACCTGGTTCACCGAGGGCGTCTTGACCCGCAGCTGCTGCACGTACTCCTTCGTGCGGTTCTTCGCCTTGCTGTCGCCCATCCAGCCGATGCCATTGGCGTACGACCCGAGAGAGGCGAGCACGGTGTTGAACGTCACGTCCTGCTCGAGCATGAGCCCGAGCAGCTTGCGGTCCTCCGAGAGGTAGCCGAGGCCGTGCTTCACGGCATCCGCCGGCTGTCCGATGCGCACCGGGTCTCCGCCGATCGCGATGGTTCCACCGTCGCGGTGGTCGGCGCCGATGATCGCCCTCGCGGTCTCGGTGCGGCCCGCCCCCATGAGGCCGGCGAAGCCGAGGATCTCGCCCTTGTGCAGCTGGAACGAGACGTCTTTCAGAAGGTTCTTGGTCGAGAGCCCCTGCACGTCGAGCACGATCGGGTCGTTCATGTGATCACGGGCCTGAGGCCGGGTTCCCTCGTCGATCACGCGGCCGACCATCATCTCGATGATCTTCGGGATGCTGACCTCGGATTTCTCCAGTGATCCGATGTATGTGCCATCGCGAAGCACCGTGACGCGGTCGGCGAGGCGTCGCAGCTCGTCCATGCGGTGCGAGATGTAGACGATGCCGGTGCCCGACGCCCGCAGCTGCTCGATGAGCACGAAGAGGGTCTCGGTCTCGGAATCGGTGAGCGCCGAGGTGGGCTCATCCATGATGAGGACCTTGGCGTTGAACGACAGCGCCTTGGCGATCTCGACCATCTGCTGCTCGGCCACGGTGAGCTCGCCGACGAGCTGTCGCGGATTCACCCGGATGCCCAGTCGCTGCAGCAGCTCGGCCGTCTGCGCGTTGAGCTTGCGCTCCGAGAGGAACGGGCCGGTCGTGGGCTCGCGCCCCACGAAGATGTTCTGCGCCACGGTGAGATCGGGCATCAGGTTGAGCTCCTGGTGGATGATCGTGATCCCGAGCTGCTGCGCCTGCAGCGGGCTGGTGAGCTCGACCTCCTGGCCCTCGAACGTGATCGTGCCCTCGTCCTTGGTGTAGATCCCCGAGAGGATCTTCATGAGAGTCGACTTGCCCGCGCCGTTCTCGCCCACGAGCACCAGCACCTCACCGGCACGCACCTCGAGGTGCACGTCCTTGAGAGCCTGCACACCGGGGAATCCCTTGCTGATCCCCTCGACTCTGAGAATGGGGTCACTCATGTGCTCACCTGCTTCCTTGAAGGTCGTTATCCGATATTCCGTTCGGGCCGGAAACATCGGGTCAATTCTGCGGCCTGCGCCCCGCCTGCGCAAGTTGTATCTAAATGTAACTAAGACTTCTTCCGAAGGGAAGACCTGTAATAACAAGTTGGCGACAGGTCAGCCGATCCTGCGATGAGCAGGGTCAGTGCAGCCGAATCGAGTCCACGGCGACGAGCTTGTCGCGGATGTACGCGTTGGCGTGCACTCCGAGCTCGACGTTGTCGGTCCAGAGGTTGCGCCAGATCCCCAGCATGCGGCTGAGGTCGGGAGCGACCACGGCCGACGAGAACGACTCGAACACGATCGGGCCGTCGTATCCGATGCGCCCCAGCGCCTTGAAGAAGTCGTCGAAGTCGACGGTTCCCGTGCCGAGATATCCGCGGTGGCTCTCCCCGATGTGCACGTAGCGCAGCGACGGGGCGGCGTCGAGCACCGGCGCGAACATATCCGACTCCTCGATGTTCATGTGGTACGTGTCGAGGTGGATGCCGAGGTTCGGCCGATCGATCTCCGCGAGGTAGGCGAGAGCCTGACGGGCGGTGTTCAGCACGTTGGTCTCGTAGCGGTTGACGACCTCGAGCGACACCGAGATTCCGCGCTCGGCGGCATGGTCGGCGACGCGAGCGATCGTGCGGCGGCTGCTCTCGAGGCCCCCGGGGGTGACCGGGTCCATGTACTTCTGCATCGCGCTGTAGATCACCCCGCAGAAGTGCTGCCCGCCGAGGTCGGCGAGCACGTCGACCGCTTTGAGCAGCAGGGCCTCGCCCGCAGCCACGACGTCGGGGTCGGAGCTGGTGACGTCGGTCGCACCCGAGAGCCCGAGCGAGGCGCTGACGGCGAGATCGTGCTCTTCGAGCGCGCCCTTCGCCGCAGCGACGTCGAACGAGAACGGATCCATGAGCGGGAACTCGATGAGGTCGAATCCCGCCGCCTTCGTCTTCTCGACGGAGAGACGGATGCCGTCGGCATCGAAGTGTCCGGTCCAGACGAGCCCGTGGCATCCGATGTTCATGAGGCCTCTCGGAGACGGGTGTGCGGCACCTTCGCCTCAGCAGGATTGGCACGTTGCAACTCTGCGTTCAGGTCACGGTACGTGGGAGGGGGACGCGGTGTCAAGAACTTTCTTGGCACGTTGCAACCGCTGGGCTACTGTGGAGTCGTCAGTGCCGCGCGGGCGCGCAGCAACCCTCGCGCACGCGCGCACCGACGCCGTCGACAGGGAGCCCCATGCCAGCCAGCGTCAAAGATGTCGCAGCCCTCGCAGGCGTGTCGTCATCAACGGTCTCGAACTATCTCAACCACCCGCATGTGCTCGGGGAGTCGAGCACGGCGAAGGTCAGAGACGCGATCGAGCGACTGGGCTATGTGCCGAACGAATCGGCCCGGCAGCTGCGAGCGGGGTCGAGCAAGGCGCTCGCATTGATCCTGCTCGACGCATGGCTGCCGTACTTCCATGAGCTCTCGCGCGGTGTCGAAGACGTGGCGCGCGAGGGTGGCTGGTCGCTCTTCTTCAGCAACAGCAATCGCGACGCCGGCACCGAACGTCGCAACATCGACATGTTCGAGGCGCACCGGGTGCAGGGCGTCGTGATCTACCCCCTCGAAGACGTCGTGCCACGGCTCGAACAGCTCGCGGAGCGCGGCATCCGCTCGGTCGTCGTGGGTCCCATCCCCGACTCGCCCACCGTCGGATCCGTGCGCTTCGACGATCGCGGCGGCGGGCGCCTCGCCGGCGAGCACCTGCTGTCGATCGGTCGCCGCCGCATCCTGTTCCTGGGGGCCCCGAGCGTCAGCCAGTCGAACGACCGACTGCAGGGTCTCCGCGATGCGGTCGTGGGCGCCGATGCCACGGTCGACGTGTTCGACGTGCCGCATCTGACGACGGAGGACGGGCTCGCTGTCGGAGCCCGCATCACCGACATGCCCGTCGCCGACCGCCCCGACGCGATCTTCGCCGCGAACGACATGGTCGCGATCGGCGTGCTCACCCAGCTGCTGCGTCAGGGGATCCGTGTGCCGGACGACATCGCCCTGGTCGGCTTCGACGACGTCGCCCAGGCACACCAGACCGTCGTGCCGCTGACGAGCGTGCGGCAGCCGGGATATGAGATCGGCCGAGCGGCGGGCGCCGCCCTGATCCGTCAGCTCTCCGACCCCACGGCAGACCTCCCCGCTCCGACGCCGTTCGCCGCCGAGCTCGTGGTCCGCGAGTCCACCGTCGGGCGCTGACCCTCCCCGGCTCAGGCCGGGATCAACCCCTCGGCCGCCAGCTCCTCCCACAGCGCACTGGGGATCTCGAGCGCCGCGTACTCCGCGTTCTGCGTCAGCTGCGTCGGCCGACTGCCGCCGACGACGACGGAGCGCACCACGTCTGACTGCAGGGGAAACTGGATCGCCGCGGCGGGCAGCGGCACGTCGTACTCGGCGCACACCCTGGCGATGCGGAGCAGCCGCTCCCACAGCTCGTCAGGAAGCTGTCCGTACTCGTACCGCCCGTCACGACGCGGTTCGCTCGATGCCAGCAGCCCGGAGTTGAAGACGGATGCCGCGACGATCCCCGTGCCCGTCTCGCGGCAGGCCGGCAGCACCTCGGCGGCGGCGGGCTGCTCGAGCAGCGTGTACCGCCCGGCGACCATGACCAGGTCGAGGTCCGCGGATCGCACCGAGGCGGCGAGCGCGTCAGACACCATCGACCCGATCCCGACCGCGGCGACCTGACCGTCGGCGCGCAGCCGCTCGAGCGCGGGCAGGGCTTCCGCGATGGCGAGATCCAGGTCGTGCCGCTCGGGGTCGTGCAGGTAGAGCAGGTCGATGCGCTCGATGCCCAGCCGTTCGCGCGACTCGTCGAGACTGGCGCGGATCCCCGATGCCGAGAAGTCCCACACGCGCTGCAGGTCGTCGGGCACATGGAAGTCGTTCGCGGTATCGAGGCCGCCGTCGTGGTCGGGGTTCGGCCGCAGCAGCCGACCGACCTTGGTCGACAGTACGAACTCGTCGCGCGGCTTCGTCTGCAGGAACGCGCCGAGGCGGCGCTCCGAGAGCCCGAGCCCGTAGTGCGGAGCCGTGTCGAAGTAGCGGATGCCGCTGTCCCACGCCGCATCCAGCACGGCCCAGGACTCGTCGTCGCTCAGCTCACGGAAGAGGTTTCCGACGTTCGCGGCGCCGTACCCGAGCCGGGGAATCGTCAGCCGCGCAGGAACCGCCGAAGACTCAGGCGCCGACATGCTGGCCCGTCCACGTGTAGGCGGCGATGCTCTCGGCCTTCATCTCCATGCCCGAACCTACCGCGGTCGGCGCCATGTACGAGCCGCCCTGGATGTCGGTGGGGATCACGAAGTGCTCGTGCAGGTGGTCGACGAACTCGATCATCCGGCCCTCGCGCGTGCCGGTGACGGCGACGAAGTCGAACATCGACAGGTGCTGCACCGCCTCGCACAGCCCGACACCTCCGGCGTGCGGGCAGACCGGCACGCCGAACTTGGCGGCCAGCAACAGGTTGGCGATGTTCTCGTTGACACCCGCGACGCGCACGGCGTCGATCTGCATGACCGAGATCGCCTCGGCCTGCAGCAGCTGCTTGAAGATCACCCGGTTCTGCGCGTGCTCGCCGGTGGCGACCCTGATCGGCGCCACACCTCTCGCGATCTCGGCGTGACCGAGCACGTCGTCAGGGCTCGTGGGCTCCTCGATCCAGGCGGGGTGGAACTCGGCGAGCGCATTCACCCACTCGATCGCCTCCGACACCTCCCAGCGCTGGTTCGCATCGATCGCGATCGGGAAGTCGGGGCCGCAGACCTCGCGGGCCTTGCGGAACCGACGGATGTCATCGTCGAGGTCGGCGCCGACCTTGAGCTTGATCTGGGTGAAGCCGTCGGCCATCGCCTCGCGGGCGAGCCGCTCGAGCTTCTCGTCGGAGTAGCCCAGCCAGCCGGGGCTCGTCGTGTAGCCGGGATATCCGGTGGCGAGCAGCTCGCGCTCCCGCTCGAGTCGACCGGGCTCTGCGGCGCGCAGGATCTCGAGTGCGTCCTCGGGCGTCAGCGCATTGGTCAGGTAGCGGAAGTCGACGAGTGCGACGAGTTCCTCCGGTGTCATCCGCGCGAGCAGCTGCCAGAGCGGCAGGCCGGCGCGCTTTGCCTTGATGTCCCACAGCGCGTTGATGACCGCACCGATGGCCATGTGCATGACGCCCTTCTCGGGGCCGAGCCACCGCAGCTGCGAATCGCCGATGATGTCGCGGAAGGTCGTGCCCATGTCGTCGAGCAGCGGTTCGATCTCGCGGCCGATCAGGTGCCCGGCGAGCGCGTCGATCGCAGCGACCTGCACGTCGTTGCCGCGGCCGATCGTGAAGACGAAGGCGTGGCCTTCGACGCCGTCCTCGGCATCCGTGCGCACGATCACGTACGCGGCCGAGTAATCGGGGTCGGGGTTCATGGCATCCGACCCGTCGAGGCTCAGCGACGTGGGGAAGCGGATGTCGGTCGTGTCGAGGGCGACGATGCGGCTCACGGGTTCCTCTCGGGCACGGGACGGATATCCGTGCAGATCTCTTGGAGTGTAAACATCCGATGTCTATACTGTCAACGAGACAGGCCGCCCCGGCGCGCCCCTCTCACCCGGCATCCTCACTGATCAGGAGAGACATGAAGTTCGCACGTCTAGGCACCCCCGGCGCCGAGATCCCCGTCCTCGTCGAAGGCGACCGCTATCTCGATCTGCGGGCAGTGACATCCGATGTGAACGGTGATTTCCTCGCCGGTGACTTCCGGGCGCGCGTCGAAGCCGCCCGCGCCGCCGGTGAGCTCCCCGTGCTCGACGACGCCGCCGCGACGCGCATCGGAGCGCCGATCGCCCGCCCCAGCGCCGTCATCTGCATCGGCCAGAACTACGCAGCCCACGCCCGCGAGTCCGGCTCCGAGCCGCCGACCGTGCCGATCATGTTCCTGAAGACGCCGAACACCGTCGTCGGCCCCAATGACTCCGTCACGATCCCCCGCGGCAGCGAGAAGACCGACTGGGAGGTCGAGCTCGGCATCGTCATCGGCGCCCGCGCCGCGTACCTCGATTCGCCGGAACAGGCCGAGGCGCACATCGCCGGCTACGTCGTGGCGAACGACGTCTCGGAGCGCGCCTTCCAGATGGAGGTCTCGGGCGGCCAGTGGTCGAAAGGCAAGACCGCCCCGGGCTTCAACCCGACCGGCCCGTGGCTGGTCACCCCCGACGAGGTCGACGTCGACGATCTGCAGCTGCGCAGCTGGGTCAACGGCGAGACCCGCCAGGACTCGAACACTGACGACATGATCTTCGACGTGCGCGTGATCGTGCACCACCTGTCGCAGTACGTCACGCTCGAGCCCGGCGACCTGATCCTCACCGGCACCCCGCAGGGCGTCGCATTCGGGGGCAGGTTCCCGTATCTGACGGCGGGCGACGTGGTCGAGATCGAGATCGAAGGACTCGGGCATCAGCGCCAGGAGTTCGTGGCATGGGAGGCACAGCAGTGAGCAGCGCGCTCGACGGACTCGTCGCGATCGTGACCGGCGGAGCATCCGGGATCGGAGCGGCCATCGCCGCCCGCCTGCATGCCGACGGCGCGCAGATCGCGGTGCTCGACCGCGATACCTCAGGAGCGGATGCCGCGTTCGCCGCATTCACGGCCGACGTGTCGGACCGCGCATCGGTGGATGCCGCCGTGGCCGCCGTCGCCGAGGAGTTCGGCCGCATCGACATCGTGGTGAACAACGCCGGCGTCGGCGCACAGGGAGACATCAGCGCCAACGACGACGCCGAGTGGGCACGTGTGCTCTCGATCAACGTCACCGGCATCGCCCGCGTCACCTCGGCGGCACTGCCGTGGCTGCGTCAGTCGCCGAGCGCGGCCGTGTGCAACACGGCATCCATCGCGTCGTCGACCGGCCTGCCGCAGCGCGCCCTCTACAGCGCGTCGAAGGGTGCGGTCTCGGCCCTGACCCGTGCCATGGCTGCCGATCATCTGCGCGAGGGGATCCGCGTCAACGCCGTGAACCCCGGCACCGCCGACACCCCCTGGGTCGGACGCCTGCTCGACTCCGCCGACGATCCGGCCGCCGAACGCGCCGCCCTCGAGGCCCGCCAGCCGCACGGTCGCCTGGTCTCCCCCGACGAGGTCGCCGCGGCTGTCGCCTACCTGGTGAGCCCCGCAGCCGGGTCGACCACCGGCACGTTCATCGAGGTCGACGGCGGCATGGCGCAGCTGCGCCTGCGCCCCGCCGGCTGAGTCACCGCATCCGGTCGCACTTCGTGCCACTCTCCTCTGCTCCGGTCGCACTTCGTGCCACTCTCCTCTGCTCCGGTCGCATTCTGTGCCGTCGACGCAGAGAACAAGCGGCACGAACTGCGACCGGAGCATTCCCGCGGCAGCCATCGCGACACCAACTGCGACCGGAGCAACGCTGAGCCCTTGCGCCCACAGGGTCAGCAGCACCAGAAGCGCTGGGAACGCAGCTCGCGCCTGTGGACAGCTCACACCGCGGGCACGCGAGCCTGGCACGGTTGGGGGATGGGACGACCACGACCGCTACCCGAAGGCCTCGGGCCCAGATTCTCGGTGCAGGATGCCGTCGCCTCCGGGGTCGGCCGCAGCAGACTGAGGCGTTCCGATCTCGAGACACCGTTCCGCGGGGTGCGCAACGCCGAGCGTCTCGCACCCCTCGTCGACGACGATGTATATGAGCGGCAGGCGAAAGCGCGCAGAAGGCGCGCGAAGATGTATGCGCCGCGGTTGAGACCCGACCAGTTCCTCAGCCACGAGTCCGCCGTCGCACTTCTGGGGGCGCCTCTTCCTCTCGTCACACATCGCGATCGCGCTGTCGACGGTCTGACTCTCGATGTTCATGTGAGCACCGAGGGCGCCGGAGCACTCGTCCGCGTGGCCGGAGTGAAGGCGCATCGAGCGCATTCGACGAGCAGCGCATTCACCGGCCCGGGAGGGGTGCGGGTGGCCACCCCCGCGACTGCATGGGCGCAGCTGGGCGCCTGGGACGTCATGGATCTCGTCGCTCTCGGCGACCATCTCTGCCGCGTATGGAGAGCAGGACCCGGAAGACCGGATGCCGGCCGCCCGCCGCTGGCAACCCGAGACGAACTGCGGATGACGATGAACGCGGGGCGGCGTACCGGTGTCGGCCGACTCCGCGAAGCTCTCGAGCTGATTCGAGAAGACTCGTGGTCGCCGAGGGAGTCGAAGGTCCGCTGTCATCTCGTGGCCGCGGGGCTGCCCGAGCCGCAACTGAACTACGACGTCTACGACGCCCGAGGAGGGTTTGTCGCCTGTGTCGACCTGGCATATCCCGCGCAGAAGGTCGCGATCGAGTATCAGAGCCTCCTCCACACCGACCGCTATGCCGCGGATGTCGAACGGCTGGCGGCGCTACGTGACGCGGGCTGGACTGTCATCGAGATCTCAGCCGCTCTCTTCACGCGGCCCCGCGTGCTGGTCGAGAGGGTCCGCCGAGCGCTGGGAGCGTGATCGGGGCCGCCCGGCACTGTCTTTCGTGCTTCCGGTCGCAGTTCGTGCCGCCTGCTGCTGTCTTTCGTGCTTCCGGTCGCAGTTCGTGCCGCTCAGCGGCGGTGGCGGCGGCACGAACTGCAACCGGAACCCACACGACCCCGCCTACGCGCGACCGCGCCTACGGGCGCTCGCCTACGGGCGCTCGCCCCGCAGCCAGCCCAGGATGCCGCGGCGCGGCCGCTCCTCCCGCGCATCCTCGTGCGCGGACCGCCGGCCGATCCGATAGAACTCCTCGGCGTTCCGCCAGAGGATCGCGTCGACGTCGTGTCCGCGCCGTTCAGCCCAGGCGATCACCGTGTCAGCCCACCGGCTGCGCGCCGTCGGCTGATAGGTCGGCGATCCGTCTTCCGGAGCGTGCGGGTCGCCTTCCTCCGCGGGGCCGATGACCGAGACCGGCCAGTCGCTCCCCCACATCAGCTTCTCGACGCCGAAGGCGTCGGCCGCGGCGTCGAGAAAGGGCTCGAGCTGCTCCGGCGACCAGTCGCCGCCCGCTTCGGCCGGCAGGCCCGACAGCTTGCACCACACGTGCGGATGCCGTGCCAGATCGTCGAGATCGCGCACCCACTCCATCGTCGGCGCGACCGGAGCATCCGCCGTGCCCACCTGGGGCTTGCCGAGATGATCGAGCACCATCCGCAATTCCGGCACGGCTCCTGCGAGGCGAGCGATCTCGGGCAGCTGCGAGGCGCGCACGCACGCGTCGAACGACCAGTTCCGGGCGGCGACCTCGCGCGCGCCGGTCACGAACGCGGCGGACACCGCGAGCCCGTCCGGTTCGCTCTGCAGGTTGTGACGCACGCCGACCACGAGCGGCTCGGCGGCCAGACCCTCCAGGTGCGCTGTCGTGTCGGTGCCGCGGTCGAGCCTCGCACCGGCGACGATGCCGACGACGCCGACCTCGTCGGCCTGATCGGCGACCCATCGCACCTCGGCGAGGAAGTCGTCTTCGATCGTCTCGGCCTGCACGAAGACCGACTTCTCGACCGTGGCGACGTCGATCGGCGAGTGCTCGATCTCGAGCGCCGCGAACTCCCACGCGAGCGGACCCTCCAGCCAGGTGTAGGTCAGAGCCTCGGGCGACCACAGGTGCAGGTGCGAATCGAGTACGCGCATGCCCCCATCCTGCCGCAGACATCCGATGAATGGCTAGGATGACGCCATGGCAGTGACTGACGAGGCGATCGAGAAGATCAAGGCGATGATCGTGTCCGGCGAGCTGGCCCCGGGCGATCGGCTCCCTCCCGAGAAGGAGCTGTCCGAGCGTCTCGGCCTGTCTCGCAATTCGATGCGCGAGGCCGTCAAGGCGCTCGAGGTCATCCGCGTGCTCGACGTGCGCCGTGGCGACGGCACCTACGTCACGAGCCTCGAGCCGCGTCTGCTGCTCGAGGCGATCTCGTTCGTCGTCGACATGCACGACGACGACTCGATGCTCGAGATCTTCGCCGTGCGACGGATGCTCGAGTCGCAGGCCACGGGACTCGCCGCCACCCTCGGCGACGACGATGCGATCGCAGAGCTCGAACGCGAGGTCGACTCGATCGACGCGACTGTCAGCATCGAAGAACTCGTCGAGCACGACATCCGCTTCCACAGCGAGATCGTGGGCATGGCGGGCAACGCCTACCTCGCCAGCCTCATCGAGCATCTGAGCAGCCAGACCGTGCGCGCCAGGGTGTGGCGCGGACTCACCGAGGGCGGCGCTGTCGAGCGCACCCTGTCGGAGCACCGGGCGATCGCCGATGCCATCGCCCGCCGAGACTCAGGACTCGCGACCTCGCTCGCGACCGCCCACATCGCCGGGGTCGAACGGTGGCTGCGCCAGGCGGCATCCGCCTGATCCCTTGTCGGCCGAGAAACCTGACTCAGGCTCCGAGCCGCCCCATCGCCGCGTCGAACTCGGCGGCCGAGCTGTCGCTGACCTCGTGGAACAGCACCTGCTCGATCACGTCGGGGGCTGCAGTGAAGTACGGCACCCCCGCGAGCCGCAGACCGGTGATGTCGTCGGGTGAGCGCAGGCTCGCGGCCAGCACGTTCGAGCCGCTGCCCGCGCAGACCTCCTGCATTCGGGCGATCACGGCGTCGCCGTCGATGCCGGCATCCCGCATCCGCCCCAGGTAGGGGGCGATGTACTGGGCGCCGATCGAGGCGCAGGCCAGCGCCTGCGCGACCGAGTACACGGCGGTGACGAGCACGGTCGCGCCGTCGCGCACCAGAGCGGATGCCGCGGCGAAGCCGTCCCGCGTGGCTGGCACCTTCACGGCCACACGATCGCCGAGCGCACGGATGCCCTCGGCGTTGCGCAGGAACGACGCGGTGTCGCCGCCCCACGTCTGGAAGAAGATCTCGCGGGCGCCCTCATCGCGCCAGCGAGCGTACAGGTCGGGGATCTCCGCGGCGGTGCGGCCGCCCCGCTCGAGGATCGTGGGGTTGGTCGTGACCCCGTGCACGACCCCCGCGGCGAGGAGGGAGGAGACGCGATCGACGTCCGCGCTGTCGACATAGAGACGGGGGGCCAACACGGTCATCGGGTCTCCTTGTGCACAACCTGTCGTTACAGGTTCGGATTCGGCTAATGTAATGACAGCCGCGGAGGATGTCAAAGCACCCCGCATCGACGACGATCAGGAGTGCCATGACAGCCGCCACCTCGCCCGATCGCACCGGCGTCGTCATCGTCGGCAGCGTGACCGCAGACGTGACGACCTTCTCGACCCGGCTCCCGGCCCGCGGCGAGACCATCCTCGGAGACGAGTTCACTCTCATGCTCGGCGGCAAGGGCGCGAACCAGGCAGTGGCCGCCGGGCGCTCAGGGGCTCGCACGAGCTTCGTCGGATGCGTCGGCGACGACCTCTTCCACGACCTCGTCGTCGACGGGCTCAGCGACGCAGGGGTCGACCTCACCCACCTCCGCACAGTGCCGGGGCCTACCGGCATCGCCCACATCCGCGTCGACGCCTCGGCCCAGAACGACATCGTGATGGTGCCGCTCGCCAACGCCGCGCTCAGCACCGAGCAGATCGACGCGGCACTCGCCGCCCTCGCGCCGACCACGTCGGTGCTGCTGACACAGCTCGAGACGCCCTCGGCCCTCACCGCGCACATCACGGCCCGAGGCCGCGAGCACGGCATGACCGTCATCCTCGACCCCGCGCCCGCCGCTCCGCTCGACGACGCGGTCTGGGCGAGCATCGACATCGTGACCCCGAACGAGACCGAGGCCTCGGTGCTCAGCGGCATCGAGGTGACGGATGCCGCATCCGCCGCGCTCGCCGGACGCTGGTTCCTCGACCGCGGCGTCGGCGCGGCCGTGATCACGCTCGCGGGCCAGGGGTCGTGCGTCGTGACCGCAGACGGAGCATCCGTCGTCCCGCCCTTCCCTGTCGAGGCCGTCGACACGACCGCCGCCGGTGACGCCTACGCCGGCTACCTCGGCGCGGCGCTCGCGAACGGACGGTCACTGACCGATGCCGTGCGCGTGGCGACTGCGGCGGGAGCCCTCGCCGTGACCAAGCAGGGTGCATCGCCGAGCCTGCCGCTGCGCGCCGAGGTCGAGGCGTTCCTGGCCGCCCGAGAAGCCCACTGACACCCGAGGAGCACCATGCGCAAGACAGCGACGACCATCAATCCCGCCCTCTCCCGGGTGATCAGCGAGACCGGGCACACCGATCTGCTGGTCGTCACCGACGCGGGGCTGCCGATCCCACCGGGGTCCGAGCGCATCGACCTCGCGTACCGTCCGGGTGCGCCCGCCTTCTTCGACGTGCTCGACACGGTGCTCGCCGAGCTCGTCGTCGAGGGCGCGACGGTCTCGGAGGAGGTCGCCGAGAAGAGCCCCGAAGTGCTGGCGGCGCTGCGCGAGCGCTTCGCGGGCGAGGACTTCGAGATCGAGCTCATCCCGCACGTCGAGTTCAAGAAGCTCACGCATTCGGCGCGCGCTTTCGTGCGGTCGGGGGAGTTCACCCCGTATGCCAACGTGATCCTGCACGCGGGCGTGGCGTACTGACATGAACGACTCGATCGACCGCCACTCCGCCGCGCCCATGTACGACCAGCTGCGCCAGCTGATCGTCGACGGCATCACCCGAGACGGACTGCAGCCGGGCGACCCGCTGCCGGGAGAGCACCGTCTGTGCGAGCGCTACGGCATCTCGCGCACCGTGGTGCGTCAGGCGCTGGCCCAGCTCGAGCATGAAGGGCTCGTCGAGCGGGTCAAGGGCAAGGGCACGTTCGTCTCACGCCCGCGCACGAGCGAGAGTCTCGTCCACACCCTGATCGGCCTCTACGACGACGTCGAGCGGCGCGGCGGACACGTGCACAGCGACGTGCTGCGGCATGAACCGACGGTCGCCGACGACGAGATCGCTGCGGCCCTCGAGGTCGAAGCGGGTTCGCCCGTCGTGGTGCTCGATCGCCTCCGCCACGTAGACGGCGAGCCCTGGTCGCTCTCGACGACCTGGATGCCGGATGCCGTCGGCAGCGTCACCCTCGACGTCGACCTGTCCGAGGCGTCGCTCTACCGCGTGCTCGCCGACAACGGCATCGTGGCGACGAGCGGTGTGCGATCCGCCGAGGCGACCGTCGCGACGCACGAGCAGGCGCAGCATCTCGGCGTCAGCGCAGGTTCCGCCCTGCTGCGGCTGCGCAGCGTGAGTCGCGCAGCCGACGGCATCCCGATCGAGTATTTCGTGGCGCATCATCGAGGCGATCGCTCCCGCTTCGAGTTCCAGCTGCAGCAGGAGCAGTCGCAGGCATCGCTGCTGCACGTCGACGGCGAGGGAAGCACCTCGCGCGCGGGCACCGTGCGCTAGGCGAGCAGGCTGACCTGCCCGGGCTGAGGCCGCTAGCCTGAAAGCGGAGCACGCGTCACACCGGGTGACGTGAGCAGGGGGGCAAAACCATGGTCGACGACGCGCACTCGAACGGTTCGGATCCGGATGCTGTCATCCCGCCGCCCCCGGCTGCACCCCCTGGCGACCTGGCGTCCTCCGTTCCGCTGGCCCCGTCTCTGAGCGGCCCGCCCACTCCTCCCGCGCCGCAGCCGCCGGCAGCGGGTGGTCCGTACGGACCGCCCGCCGCGCCGCTGCCGCCCTATGCCGTCGGCTCCCACCCGGGCACCCCGGCGGGCCCTCCCGCCCCGCCGCTGCCGCCGTATTCCTCGGCTCCGCCGCATGCCTCGGCTCCGCAGGCAGGGCAGTACCCGCCGCACTACCCGGCAGGGCAGCCGGGTACGTATCCGGCACAGCCAGGGCAGTACCCGGTGGGGCAGCAGCCGTCGGCCCCCTACGGCTCCGAGTATCCGTACCCCGCGGCGCCTCCGAGCCGCCCGTCGAGCTCCGGCAGGACCGTCGGGATCGTCATCGCGGCCGTCGCGGCATTCGTGCTGATCGTCGTCGTGGGCATCGGTGTGGCAGTGAGCCTCCTGCTGGGCTCGAACAGCGAACCCGTCTCCGCTCCGCTGCCGTCGGTGACGGCAGCTCCCAGCGCACCCTCCGACGACTCGAGCGATGAGGAGCCGCCGTCCGACGACGCCGGTGGCGCCGATACATCCGGGATCGCCGACGTGCTCCAGTCCAAGATCGACGAGTACAAGCAGCTTCGAGACAGCGGGGCCCTGTGGGAGAAGATTCCCGACAGCGAGTTCAACCGCACCGCCGTGTCGGCGTTCCTGTACTTCCTCGTCGACATGAAGTCGGCGACTCTCTGGGGCGTCGATGAGGCACAGGCGCAGGAGTATCAGGAGCGGATGACGATGCTCGAGGAGCGCCTGCTCGCTCAACAGCCGCTCGGCGACGACATCAAGATCACGCTCGAGGACAAGGTCTTCACGTACGACGGCGAGACGGGCGAGGGCGGCTACACCGCCAAGTAGCGGGGCGATACGCTCGGAGGATGAGCGACTGGACCAGCACCGCGATCGCCCTGCTGGAAGCCGACGCGAACCGCAGTGCCGACACCCACCTGCACCTCTTCCCGTTGCCGCCCGAGTGGGGCATCGATCTGTACCTGAAGGATGAATCGGTGCACCCCACCGGGTCGCTCAAGCACCGCCTGGCGCGCTCGCTGATCCTGTACGGGCTGGTGAACGGACGGATCACGGAGCACTCCACGCTCGTCGAATCGTCGAGCGGGTCGACCGCCGTCTCCGAGGCGTACTTCGCGCGGATGCTGGGGCTGCCGTTCGTGACGGTCGTGCCGCGGTCGACGAGCCAGGAGAAGATCGACCTCATCGAGTTCTACGGCGGACGCTGCCACTTCGTCGATCGCGCAGAGGACATGTCTCCCGAGGCGCAGCGCCTGGCCTCCGAATGCCACGGGCACTACCTCGACCAGTTCACGTATGCCGAGCGCGCGACCGACTGGCGGGGCAACAACAACATCGCCGAGAGCGTGTTCAGCCAGCTGTCGCAGGAGCGCCATCCGATCCCCCGCTGGATCGTCGTCGGCGCTGGCACCGGCGGCACGAGCGCGACATTCGGCCGCTATGTGAAGTACCGCCGCCACGAGACCCGGATCGCGGTCGTCGACCCCGAGGGCTCCGCGTTCTACGACGGGTGGGCGGGAACCGTCGATCCGCCTGCCGGGCGCCCCAGCCGCATCGAGGGCATCGGCCGTCCCCGCGTCGAAGCCTCGTTCGTGCCGACGGTGATCGACGAGATGATCCGGGTGCCGGACGCCGGATCGATCGCCGCGATCCGGATGCTGCGCGAACGCACCCTGCATCTCGCCGGCGGCTCGACCGGCACCAACCTCTACGGAGCCTTCCAGCTGATCGCGCGCATGCGTGCGGCCGGCGAGACCGGGAGCATCGTCACGCTCATCTGCGACAGCGGCATCCGCTACGCCGGCACCTACTTCAACGACGAGTGGGTCACGGAGCAGGGCTGGGACCTCGCCCCGCACCGCGCCCGCCTCGACCACCTCCTCGAGACCGGGGTGTGGGTCGACTGAGCGCGTCGATCTCCACCACGCCACCCGAAGCTGCCGCCCTCACGCGGTGACGTAACCGCCCGACGAGCTGTCGCCGCTGAGGCGGTAGAGCGGAGCGCTCCCGATCCCACCCGTGCGGCTCCACACTCGCGCAGGTCTCGTCCGCTCGGCATCCGCGTCTCCGTATTCGAGCACCAGCGCTGCGGGGATCCGGCCGTCGGCGCACTCGACGACGACGAAGCTCGGACGGCCGAGCCCTCCTGAGTCCACGCGCGCGATCACCCGCGAAGGGTCGGTGATGCGGGGCGGCGTCGGGAGCAGATCCGACTCGGCGATGTGCCGCACGGCGGAGCCTGCGCCGAGTGCTGCGACCGGGAGCCGAACCATCGAAGCGATCGACACTCAGATCACGCTCACGGACGCGTCATTCTCCGTCGACCGCTCCCGCACGGCTACAGCCCACGCTTTCGTATCAGCGAGGTCGTGTTCGTCGAGATAGGCACGGATGACGTCGTGGACGAGCCGGATCTGCGCTTCGGATCCCATCGCCGCCTGCATCATGTCGACTGCCGGCGTCGGCGCTCCGTCGATGCGCTCCAGCGCTTCGCGGACGATGCGCTCACGCCCTTCGCGCCCCATCGATCGATCCATCGGCAGTGATCGGCTATCTTTGGCGTGTTCGTGACTCATATGAGCCTCCTCAGTCAGGGGTGGTGGTGCTTCACGGACAGTGGTGCCGGGGCTGCAACCCCGGCACCACGTTGTCCCTCCAGCGTACCTTGTTTTGAATTACTCAAAACAACTCGCCACGCCTGAGAGGCTCCGTCGAATCACACCCACGTGTCTCTGCCCGCGCACAGCGGGCCGACGAAAAGTCGCACTGAGCAGGGAAAGAAGTGCCTGCAGCAGGCAGCTCGCGTGCGCGGATCGAAAACAGTTCCGCGAACGGATCTCCGGAGTGTCGGGAACGCACCCTACGCTGGCCGCATGACTACTCTCATCCTCACTGTCGCGGGTGCTGACCGCCCCGGTCTCGTCGCAGCCGTCGCCGATGTCGTCGATGCCCACAGCGGCAACTGGGAGAACAGCTCGCTCGCCGAGCTCGCCGGAACCTTCGCGGGCGTGATCGAGGTCTCGGTCGCCCCGGAGCACTCGGAGGGTCTGCAGACCGCGCTCCGCGAGCTGCAGGGTCAGGGGCTTCTCACACTCGCCGTCCTCACCGGCACCCCCGCGGCAGACGCCGAGGCGCAGGTGCTCGAGATCCGGATTCTCGGCAACGACCGCTCCGGCATCGTCCGCGAGGTGTCGAACGTGCTGAACGCGCATGAGCTCAGCATCGAGGAGCTGGCGACCGAGACCAGGGATGCCGCGATGGCCGGCGGACGCCTGTTCGAAGCATCCGTGATCGCGCGGGTGCCGGCATCCGTCGACCTCGATGCGCTGCGTCGCGGCCTCGAGCGCATCGCCACCGAGATCCAGGTCGACATCACCCTCGCCTGACGCTCATGGCCGACGGACTCAGCATCTCGATCGCGGAGCGCCTCACGCAGAATGACCTTCAGCGGATCGAGGCCCTTCTCCCCCAGCTCTCGTCGACCGCTCGATTCGACGCGGCAAGGGTGCTCTCGCTGCTCGATGCGCAGAACACAGACCTCTTCGTCGCGCGCGCGTCGGGTCGGATCGTGGGCATGGCCACGCTCGCGACCGCGCCCCTCGTCACCGGTTGGCACGGCAGCATCGAAGACGTCGTGGTCGATCAGGGCACGCGCGGGCAGGGCATCGCCCGTCAGCTGCTCGAGACGATCATCGACGAGGCCCAGCGGCGAGGGCTGGACAAGCTCGATCTGACGTCCCGTCCGTCTCGCGAATCGGCGCTGCGCCTCTACGAGGCGGTCGGCTTCGTGCGCCGCGACACGAACGTGCTGCGCTTCGGCTCTCACACGGACTGACGACCGCCCGATCAGCGGACCTCGTCCCGGGTCGGCGCGCCCCTACTCCGCAGCCCGGAGTCGCAGCCGCACTCCGGTCACACTTCGTGCCGCCGCTCCACGCTCCGGTCGCACTTCGTGCCGCTGCTCCACACTCCGGTCGCACTTCGTGCCGCCAGAATCGATCGAGAACGGCACCAACTGCAACCGGAATGCTTGGCCATCTGTTGAAGACCGCACCAACTGCAACCGGAATGCTTGGCCGTCTGGTGAAGACGGCACCAACTGCGACCGGGACGGCGAGACGAGCGCGGCGAGTGGCCCGGGTCACTCAGAGGCAGGCGCAGAGGCAGGCGCAGACTCAGAGGCAGGCGCGGACTCAAGCGCAGCCACGGGCGCCGGAGCATCCGCGTCGGTGTACCGCCGCACCCAGTACTCGGTCTGCGCCACGTGAGCGGATGCCGCAGCCGATGCCGCGACCGGATCCGCCGCCGCGAGTCCGCGGAGGATCGCCCGGTGCCCGGCATCCGAGTGCAGCTTCAGCTCGGCGGCATCCGCGGCATCCGGAATCCGGTAGGCCCGCGACCGTGAACGCAGCACGTCGATGAGGCTCGTGAGGGCGTCGTTGCCCGCGACCTCCGAGATCGTCATGTGAAAGGCGTGGTCGAGCCTCGAGTGATCCTCGAAGTCGTCGCTGGCCTCGATCTCATCGAGAACGCCGCTGAGCTCCTCGATCGTCGACGCGTCGATGCGGGCTGCGGCGAGCGCGGCCGCGTGCGGTTCGAGCACACGACGGAGCTCCGTGAGTTCGAGCACTCCCGCCATGGGCAGCAGCCCGACCGTGAGCGACAGGCTGCCGATGAGGTCGGCGGCGCGCAGCTCGCTGACATAGCTGCCGGAGCCGTGTCTCGTATCGAGCACGCCGAGAGCGGCCAGCATCCGGATGGCCTCTCGCAGCGACCCGCGTGAGACTCCGAGCGTCTCGCACAGCTCACCCTCGCTGGGAAGGCGATCGCCGGGGCGCAGAGCACCGTCGGCGATCAGCGTGCGCAGCCCGTGCAGAGCCGTGTCCAAAGCGCTCATGGTCATCCTCCCGACACCGCCCGATCCCCCTGCTGAGTCTGTCGGATGCAGGGCCTTCATCAAATTCGTATGACAACTATGTTTCATCCTCACCTTTTCGTAGCGATTTGGGAACCGCTGTGGCAAAGTTGTGCAACAACTCCCCCCAACGCACCGACGAGGACCGATGCCCGCACCAGATTTTCCCGCACCGCTCACGCTGAACTCCGGCATGCGAGCCCGTGATGCGTGGCCTCTCGATCCCGACGTGATCCACCTCAACCACGGCTCGTTCGGCGCGGTGCCCACGGCGGTCGTCGAGCAGCAGGATGCTCTGCGTCGCCGCGCCGATCTGAGCCCGGTCGAATGGTTCCCCCGCATCGCCGAGCGAGTGCGCGCCGCTCGCGAGCGCACGGCTCCGTTCCTCGGCGCCCATGCCGAGGACAGCGTCTTCGTCCCCAACGCCTCAGCTGCCGCGACCGTCGTCTACAACGCCCTGCACCTCGATCGCGGCGACGAGATCCTCGTCACCGACCAGGGCTACGGTGCGATCACGATGGGCGCGCAGCGCCTGGCCCGCCGCTTCGGAGCATCCGTCCGTGCCGTCGAGCTGCCGCTGCTCGCCTCCGACGACGAGGTCGTGCAGCGCTTCGCCGACGCGCTCACCCCGAACACCCGCCTGATCGTGGTCGACCAGATCACCTCCCCCACAGCCCGGATGCTGCCGACCCGCCGCATCGCCGAACTCGCCGCCGAGCGGGGCGTCCGCACGCTCGTCGACGGCGCTCATGCCCCAGGCCTCGTGCCGGATGCCGCCGCGGTCGCCGGCGGCGACTGGTGGTTCGGCAACCTGCACAAGTGGCCCTGCGCCCCGCGCGGATCGGCGCTGCTCGTCACGAACGCGCCCGACCGCGACGATCTGTGGCCTCTGATCGACTCGTGGGCGGCGAACGAGCCCTACCCCGAGCGCTTCGACACCCAGGGCACGATCGACGCGACGACCTATCTCGCCACCCCGGCCTCGATCGAGTTCATCGAGGCCGAGTTCGGCTGGCACAACGCCAGACTGGCGATGGCGCAGATGGCGGATGCCGGTGCCGAGATCATCGCTGAGGGCCTGCGCCCCTACGGCGACGAAGACCCCCTCACCCCGCTGCCCTCGCCCGTGCCGTCGATGCGACTCGTGCGTCTGCCGCTCGGGCTCGGTTCGACCCGCGAAGAGGCCGACGCTCTGCGCATGGACCTGCTCGACGAGACCGGCGTCGAGACGGCGTTCACGAGCTTCCGCGGCATCGGGTACTTCCGCCTGTCGGCGCACCTGTACACCGAGGCCTCGGACTTCGAGACCTTCGTCGAGCGCTGCATCCCGCAGATCCTCCGCCGAGCCGGCATCCGCACGGGCGCCGATTCCCTCATCGTTCCCTGACCCGCTCACCCCGACCCACCACCATCACCACCACCCGATCCACCACACCCACCACCATCACCAACTGAGAGGCACCTCGTGAAGAAGAACAGAATCTTGACGACCGCCGCGGGATTCGGCACCGTCGCCGTCCTCGCGCTCACCGGCTGTTCCGCAGGCGGCGGCGAATCCGCCGACGGCACCGTCACCCTGCAGATGGTCGAGAGCCTGACCAACCCTGCGCGCACCGACCTGCTGCGCGGTCTGCTCGACGAGTTCGAGGCCGACAACCCCAAGATCAAGGTCAACCTCGTCTCGCCGCCCACCGAGCAGGCCGACGCGAAGATCCAGCAGATGCTGCAGTCCGGAAAGGGCGTCGACGTCCTCGAGGTCCGCGACATCACAGTCGGTCCGTTCGCGAACAACGGCTGGCTGCACGACATCTCGAGCGATCTCGAGAAGTGGGACGGCTGGGATGCACTGACCGACAACGCGCAGTCCGCCTCGGTGGCCGCCGACGGCAAGAGCTACTTCGTGCCCTACGGCTTCTACGGCCTGTCGCTCTTCTATCGCACCGACCTGGTCGAGGAGGCCGGCTTCGACGGGCCGCCGCACAGCTGGAAGGACCTGCTCGAGCAGGCCAGCGCCATCCAGGACCCGTCGAACAACATCTACGGCTACGCGTTCCGCGGCGGTCAGAACGCGAACAGCAACGTCGTCGCGGCGATCGAGGCGTACACGATCGACGGCCTCGACGTCGATGACGCATTCCTGATGGAGGACGGCTCGACGATCTTCGCCGCCCCTGAGGCCCAGGAGGCGGTCGACGACTACTTCGACCTCTTCAAGGAAGCATCCCCGCCCTCTGCCGTCTCGTGGGGCTACCCCGAGATGGTCGCCGGCTTCACCAACGGCACCACGGCTTTCCTGCTGCAGGACCCCGAGGTCATCGCCACGGTGCAGGACTCGTCGCTGACCGAGGACCAGTGGGACACCGCTCCGCTGCTCGTGGGCCCGTCGGGGAAGGCCGCGCAGCCGCTGGCCGTCGCCGGCTGGGGCGTCGCCGAGAACAGCGAGCACCAGGATGCCGCGGTCAAGCTCGTCGAGTTCCTCTCGTCGGCCGAGCCCGCCACCGAGTTCGCGCAGGCGAACAGCCTCGTGCCGATCATCTCGGAGGCGGCGGATGACGAGTTCTACTCGACCGGCCCGTGGACGAGCTACGTCACGATGACCGAAGACCCCGAGACCTACGTCAACGTGCAGCAGCCGCGTGGGGTCAGCTGGTGGACCGAGTGGATCCAGAAGTCCGACCAGGACGTGCAGAACGTGCTGCTCGGCAACATGTCGACCACCGAGCTGCTCGAGTCGTGGGACACCTTCTGGACCGAGAAGTACGCTGCGGAAAAGGGCTGATCCGTGACCCGGACCGCACTCGAAGGGGGCTCCGTCGGCACCGCCGGCGGGGCCTCCCCGGCATCCCGCCGGCGCCGCCCCTTCCGTGGCCGCCACGCGCTGACGCTGCTGGCCTTCATGGCCCCGGCGATCGTGTTCGTGTGCTGGTTCACCTACTGGCCCATGCTGCAGGGCGCACGCATGGCCTTCCACGACTGGAACCTGTGGGACCTCACGTCGACCCCCTGGGTGGGCTTCGACAACTTCGTCACCGTCTTCCAGGACCCGGCCTTCCCCACCGTCGCGTGGAACTCGGTGCTGTGGGTCGTCGGCTCGCTCGTGCCGCAGCTCGTGATCGGCTTCCTGATCGCGCTCGCGCTGCGCAAGCGGTTCCGCTTCCGCGGGCTCTACCAGGCGCTCGTGTTCTTCCCGTGGGCCGTCTCCGGCTTCCTGATCGGCATGCTGTTCCGCTGGATGTTCAACGCCGAGTTCGGCGTCGTGAACGACCTGCTCATGAAGGCGGGCCTGATCGATGCCCCGCTCCCCTGGTTGGCCGACCCGAAGCTCGCGATGTTCGCTGTCATCGTGGCCAACATCTGGTACGGCGTGACGTTCTTCGCGATCATGATCCTCGCAGCGCTCCAGTCGGTGCCTGACGAGATGCTCGAGGCCGCGAGCCTCGACGGTGCAGGCAAGGCCCGGCAGCTGTTCTCGATCATCATCCCGTACATCTCGATGACGCTGCTGCTGACGATCCTGCTGCGCATCATCTGGATCTTCAACTTCCCCGACATCATCTACGCGATGACGAACGGCGGACCGGCGAACCAGACGCACATCATCACGACGTGGATGATCAACTACACCCAGCAGGGCAACTACGGCATCGCGAGCGCGATCGGACTCATCGTCGTCGCGTTCCTGTTCGTGTTCTGCGCGTTCTACCTGATGGCGATGCGGAGGGTCCAGCGATGACCATCACCGGAACCACGGTCACCGAGACCCGGCGTCTCACCGTCCCCGACATCGCGAAGGCACCGCGCCCCAAGCGCAAGGCCTCGGTCGGCGGCGTGGTCCGCGTCGTCGGGCTCGGCCTCTGGCTCATCATCACGCTGTTCCCGCTGTACTGGATCGCGCTGACGTCGTTCAAGTCGCCGGGAACGATCAACTCGTTCCCGATCGAGTACTGGCCGTCAGAGCCGTCGTTCGACAACTACGTGAGTCTGTTCCAGCAGAGCTCGTTCGGGGTCTTCCTCGCCAACTCCGCGATAGTGGCGACGGTCGCGGGGGCGGTGGCGACGCTGATCGCGCTGCTCAGCGCCTACGTCATCGCGCGGTTCGAGTTCCGCGGCAAGGGCACGGTGCTGGTCGCCTTCCTGCTGACGCAGATGATCCCCGCGTTCATCGCGCTGGGCCCGCTGTACTCGATGATGACCGACCTCGGCCTCGTCGACACCAAGCCGGGCCTGATCCTGGTGTACATCGCGGTCTGCATCCCGTTCTCCACGGTCATGCTCCGCGGCTTCTTCGAGAACGTCCCCGATGCGCTCGAAGAGGCGGCGATGATCGACGGATGCTCGCGCTTCGGCGCCCTGTTCCGGGTACTCGTTCCGGTGATGACCCCTGGCATCATCGCGGCGTTCATCTTCAACTTCGTCAACTGCTGGAACGAGCTGTTCCTGTCGGTCGTGCTGATGAACACCGACGCGAACCGCACGGTGCCGTCGGCGCTGAACGGCTTCATCTCGACGTTCAACATCGACTGGGGTTCGATGAGCGCCGCAGCCGTGCTGACGATCCTGCCGACCATGGCGATGTTCGCTCTCGCGAGCCGCTGGATCGTGCAGGGCCTCACCGCCGGAGCCGTCAAGGAGTAGGTGTTCGAATCGCAGGCGAACCACGACGAAGGCCGCCGTCCATCACGAACGGCGGCCTTCGTCATGCGAGCTGTCAGACCATGCGCGCCTTCGGCGACCTCGAGTAAGTGACCTCGACGTCGCGGTCGACCGTGTCGCCCAGCGCGGTGTCGATCGCGGCGAGCGTATCGGCGTCGAGCGTCACACCCGAGGCCTTGACCGTGTCGGCGAGCTGCTCGGGGCGCGAGGCGCCGACCAGAGCCGCCGCGACGTTCGGGTTCTGCAGCACCCACGCGATCGCGAGCTGCGGCATCGACAGGCCCGCCTCCTCGGCGATCGGCTTGAGCCGCTGCACGGCGGTGAGGATGTCGTCCTGCAGGAATCTCTTGATGAAGTCGGCGCCGCTGTTCGAGTCCGTCGCACGAGACCCGTCGGGCACAGGCTGACCCGGCAGGTACTTGCCCGACAGCACGCCCTGCGCCATGGGCGACCAGACGATCTGCGAGATGCCCAGCTCTTCGGAAGCCGGCACGACCTTGCCCTCGATCACACGGTGCAGCATCGAGTACTCCGGCTGGTTCGAGATGAGCTGCACACCGAGCTGCGTGGCGAGAGCATGGCCCTCGCGCAGCTGCTCGGCCGTCCACTCCGAGACGCCGATGTAGAGCGCCTTGCCCTGGCGGACGACGTCGGCGAACGCCTGGAACGTCTCTTCGAGCGGGGTCTCGTAGTCGAAGCGGTGCGCCTGGTAGAGATCGACGTAGTCGGTGCCGAGTCGTTTCAGCGAGCCGTTGATCGACTCCAGGATGTGCTTGCGGCTCAGACCGGTGTCGTTCGGTCCCTTCGGGCCGGTCGGGAAGTAGACCTTCGTGAAGATCTCGAGGCTCTCGCGACGCTGCCCCTCGAGCGCCTTGCCGAGCACGACCTCCGCCGCCGTGTTCGCGTACGTGTCTGCCGTGTCGAACGTCGTGATGCCGGCGTCGAGCGCCGCGTGCACGGTCTTGACGGCGGCGTCGTCGCCGACCTGTGATGCGTGGGTGACCCAGTTGCCGTAGGTGATCTCAGAGACCTTGAGACCGCTGTTGCCGAGATAGCGATAGTTGACCATGCAACAACGCTACCCGCCGTCGAAGACGTCGGGTCCGGATCCCCGTGACCGGTCTCAGCCCCGCATCCGCCCGCTCCCGTCGCAGTTGGTGCCGCCGGATCCGAGCACATGCGGCACGAACTGCGACCGGAACCTCACGACAGCACCACCGAGCGGCACGAACTGCGACGAGAACCCACACCGCAGACGGTCACACCCGGGGCTCGACCAGCTCCTCCTGCTCGGCGAGCGTCTGCGCCTGGGCGCGCTTGTCGGCGAGCTCGCGCTCCTCGGCCTCCGCGCGCTCCTGCGCCGCCTGCTCGGCCTCCTTGCGCTCCGCTCGGGTCTGCGGCTCAGTCGGTGCGGCATCCGATTGGATCCCCTGCGACTGCACGTTCACGATCGCCGCGCGGTCGCGGAAGCCTTCGGCGGTGACCTTGTCGAGCGCGACCTGCTTGCGGATCGCCGCGGCCTTCTCGTAGAGCGACGGGTCGCCGTACGACGTCAGCACCTTCACGAGCACCGGCAGCAGCTCGATCATGAAGAACAGGGCCGCGATCAGGATGTGCGCCCAGAGGATCGTGGGCTCCTTCTCACTGAGCCTGTTCAGCCCGCTGATCTGGCTGAGCAGTCCGATCGCCCCTGCGTTGCCTGATGCCACGGACTCGGCTCGCGCGTTGTAGGCGGCGAGCGCGGTGTCGTAGCTGTCACGTGCGGCGGGGAGCTGCGACTGCGCCTCCTCGCGGTTCTGCGCCTCGGAGGTGCTGGTGTTCTCCTTAGCCGCGGTGCCGGCGGCGGCGAGCTCCTCGTTGGCGGTGCGCAGCTGCGCGGCGAGCGCGTCGTAGGTCTGCTGCGCCTCGGCAAGCTGGGCCTCGGCGGCATCCGAGCTCGCACCCTCGCCGTTCACGCCGGTGCAGCCGGGAACCGTGCCTGCTCCTTCGCCGGTGAGCTCGCACTGGTACAGAATGCGCGCCTGGTCGATGACGCCCTGCTGGGCGGTCATCTTGGCGGTGAGGTCGTCGACTGTGCTCTGCGCGGCGGACTCGCTCGCGGACGATGAGTCGGTGCCGGCGACGATGCCCGTGGCCGCCTGGTTCTCGAGCTCGGCGACGCGGTCGGATGCAGCATCCAGCGCCTTCTTCTCGGGGCCCGTCTCGAGCGCATCCTGATCGGCCTGCGCCTGCGTGATGTTGGTCGAGGCGACCTCGCGCGCGATGTCGTTGTGGAAGATCTGCAGCACGAGCGGCTCGGCGACGACGAAGCCGATGATCGCGGCCATGATCACACGCGGAATCGCGAGGCCGATCAGCCGCCAGACGTTGCGAGTCGACGACATGGTCGAGGTGAGGAAGCGGTCGAGGTTGAAGATGATCAGCGCCCACACGATCGCGAGAGGCACGGCCAGCCAGATCGCGGCCTGCACACCTGTGGTCAGTGCGAACAGCATCGAGATCGCCGAGACCAGTGCGGTGCCGGCGAGCACGAAGAACATCTGCACGAATCGCGGGGTCTCACCCGGCACGCGGTCGAGGATCTCACCCTCCGCCCCACCGAGGATCGCGAGCTTCCGCAGCCGCGACCCCGGCACCCGGGGAGTGCGCTCGCGCGGCTGGCGACGCGGCTTCGGCTCACGCACCGGACGAGCGGATGCTGCGGCATCCTGCTCCTGCTCCGCCTCCGACTCGGGGGTCGGGTCGGTCTGCTGCGGCTCCGACAGATCGGCGTCGGAGGGCTCGTACGCGCGCAGGAAGTCGAGGTCGTCCGTGTCAGCGTTCGGGTCGCTGTCGAGGATGATGCGACCCTGCGAGTCGAACCGTCCTGGGCGGTGAGCGGAATAGGGCATCCCGACAATCTACGAAAGGTCGCCTGTGGATAACGTGCACGAACCCTGTGTTTCCGCCCCTGTCGTGCCCTGAGAAGGGTCAGCGAGGGAGCATGCGGGTGAGCGCATCGGCACTCGCGGCGAGCGCATCGTCGAGCGAGAAGTGCCCCGCGGCGCACAGGGTGCCGAGGCCGTGCACGAGTCCCCAGACGCCGGTGACGCCGCTCTCGCTGTCGAGGCCTGCGGCGACGGATGCGGTCGAGAGCAGCTCTTCGAGCTCGACGATCAGCGGTGCCATGGTCTCGCTCGGCTCACCGGGAATGCACACGGTCGGGTCGTAGATCACGTCGAAGCCGTGCGGATGCTCGACCGCGAACCGGATGTAGGCGGCTCCGCCCTCGATCGCGGCGGATGCGGGGTCGGAGGCAGCCTCGATCGCCGTGCGCACAGCCGTGACCAGATCGGCCATGCTCCGCTCGGCCAGCACCTTGAGCAGACCGCGACGATCCGAGAAGTGGTGGTAGGGCGCATTGTGGCTCACGTCCGCGGCGCGTGCGACCTCACGGAGGCTGATCTCGTGGGCCGGCTTCTCGACGAGCAGCTGCATCGCCGCCGCCTCGAGGGCGTGGGCGAGGTCGCCGTGGTGATAGCCGGATCGGGAACTTGACACAAGCAACATTGTTGCCTATCTTGACAGTGTCCACCAGTTCTTGACACCGTCAACATAGGAGTCCGCATGTCTTCCGCCCTGATCATCGACGGCCACCCCGATGCCCGGTCCCTGACCGCAGAACTCGCTCGGCGCTACGCCGCGGCACACGGCGACGCCCGCATCCTCGCCCTGCGCGATCTCGACTTCGACCCGTCGCTGCGCTTCGGCTACCGCGAGCGCATGCAGCTCGAGCCCGACCTGCTCGACGCCAAGCGCGCTCTGTCCGAGGCCCGGACGGTGGTGGTCTTCACGCCACTGTGGTGGGGGTCGGTGCCCGCACTGCTGAAGGGCTTCTTCGACCGGGCGCTGCTGCCGCAGCAGGAGTACCGCTACTCGAAGCTCGGCATGCCCGAGGGGCTGCTGACCGCAGCGAACGGCCGCCTGTTCCTGCTGGCGGACACCCCATGGTTCCTCACGCCGTTCACCGGGCTGCCGGCGCAGACGCACGTCGCTCGCGGGACGATGAAGTTCTGCGGCATCCGCTCGGTTCGCACCACCCGGATGCTCGCCGTCAAGGACGCGAGCCCCGCGCGCATCGAGTCGTGGCTGTCCCGCGCCGAGTCGCTGGGTCGTCGAGACGGCCTCCGCGATCGGAGCGGTGTCGCCGAGCCTCAGGCCATCGCGGCGGAGGCAGCCTCGTCTTCGGTCGTCGCGACGAGCTGACCGCAGGCTCCGTCGATCTCCTTGCCGCGGGTGTCGCGGAGGGTCGTCGGGATGCCGGCGTCGTTGAGCCGGCGCACGAACTCGTTCTGCACCGAAGGCTCGGACGAGGTCCAGATCGAGCCGGGCGTCGGGTTCAGCGGGATCGGGTTGACATGCACCCAGCCGCGACCGCGCTCGTTGAGCTTGTCGGCGAGCAGGTCGGCACGCCAGGCGTGATCGTTCATGTCCTTGATCAGCGCGTACTCGATCGAGACACGGCGGCCGGTCTTGGCGTAGTAGTCGTAGGCGGCGTCGAGCGCCTCGTCGACCTTCCAGCGCGAGTTCACCGGGATGAGCTCGTCACGCAGGTGGTCGTCCGGTGCGTGCAGCGACAGCGCGAAGGTGACGGGAATGCCCTCCTCGGCGAGCTTCTTGATCGCCGGCACGAGTCCGACCGTCGACACCGTGATGCCGCGGGCGCTCATGCCCAGTCCGTCGGGCTGCGGCGCGACCATCGACCGCACCGCGTCCATCACGCGCTTGTAGTTGGCGAGCGGCTCACCCATGCCCATGAAGACGATGTTCGACACGCGCTCCATCGAGTGGTCGTCGGCCTTCTTGCCGCCGAGGCCGCCGTCGGCGATCAGACGGTTGGCACGGACGATCTGCTCGATGATCTCGGCGGTCGACATGTTGCGCGTGAGACCCGCCTGGCCTGTGGCGCAGAACGGGCAGTTCATGCCGCATCCGGCCTGCGACGACACGCAGAGCGTGATGCGACCGGGGTAGCGCATGAGCACGGACTCGACCAGGGCGCCGTCGTGCAGACGCCACAGGAACTTGATCGTGTCACCGCGGTCGGTCTCGAGGCGGCGCACCTCGGTGAGCAGCGGAGGCAGCATGCCGGCGACGAGCTGCTCGCGGGTGTCGGCCGGGAGGTCGGTCATCTCGGCGGCATCCGACGTGTAGTGGCGGAAGTAGTGGGTCGAGAGCTGCTTCGCGCGGAATCCGGGCAGGCCCAGTTCCTTGACCTTCTCGACGCGCTCAGCCGGGGTGAGGTCGGCGAGGTGCACCGGCGGCTTGCCGCGCTTGGGGCTCGCGAACTGCAGCAGCGGCCGCCCCTCGGCGTCCTTCTGCTGGGTCCAGCCCTCTGTCGTGGGGCGCACCTGAGGGGTCCCGGTGGAACGGATGGCCCCCGAACGGGACGACGCGGGTGCCGTGGCGGGGCGCGTCTCGCGCGTGCGGGGAGTCTCGGTCATATCTCCAGGGTACGCGGTGCCGGGTGGGAAGGCCCTGGGGCGGCGGGGCAGGCGTCCCTAGACTGAGCGGATGGACATCATCCTCGCTCTCGGCGGAGTCATCCTCGTGATCGCCGTCGGCGTGCTGGTGATAGGTGCCGCACTGCGATCGATGCGCCCGAAGGCCCCGGAGCCGCACGTGTTCACCCCGTCGCCGACGATGGCCCGGTCGGTCACCTCGTCCTCCACCTCGACCGCCGCCGCCTCGCAGCTGACGCCCGCCGCGATCGCCGAGATCGACCGCCTCGTGGCCGCGGACAGGAAGATCCAGGCCATCAAGCTCTACCGCCAGCACACCGGCGTGCGCCTGCAGGAGGCGAAGGACCGGATCGACCACTGGTCGGTCAGCACCACGGCACCGCATCTCGCTGCCGTCTCGAACGCCGCGGCGGCCCACTCGTCGATCACGGCCACGCCGTCGTCGGTGCGCGGCGCACTCCCGGCATCCGTCGCGGCAGAGGTCGACCGTCTCGTCGCCGCCGATCAGAAGATCCACGCGATCAAGCTGGTGCGCGAGCACACGGGCCTCGGTCTCAAGGACTCGAAGGACGTCCTCGAGGCCTGGCCTCACCCGCGCCACTTGTAATTACAGGTTGGCGTCGGACAGAATGGGAAGACCCCACCCGAAGGAGCCCCCGATGCCCGACCGTCTCACCCGCGCCCGCGCCACCGGCGTCCTCGCCGTGCTCCGCGCACCGTCGCCCGAGCTCGCGCTCGAGGCCTCCGAGGCGATCATCCGGGGCGGGGTGACCGGAATCGAGGTCACCTTCTCGACGCCTGAGGCCCCTGCAGTGATCCGTGAGCTGATCGCCCGCCACGGCGATGCCGCCTACGTCGGAGCAGGCACGGTCACCACCGTCGAGCAGGCCGCGCTCGCAGCCGACGCGGGCGCCGAATTCCTCGTGAGCCCGGGCACGCTGCCCGCGCTGACCCGCGCGATGCTCGACACCGGACGAGTCGTGATGACCGGCGCCATGACCCCGACCGAGGTCATGGGCGCGCTCGAGCTCGGCGTCGACGTGGTCAAGATCTTCCCCGCATCCCTCGGCGGCCCCTCGTATCTCGGCGCGCTGCGCGGGCCCTTCCCCGACGCCCCGCTGATGCCGACCGGCGGCGTCAGCCCCGACAACCTCGCCGACTGGTTCCGGGCCGGAGCCGTCGCCGTCGGCGCGGGTGGCGATCTCGCCAATGGCGCCTCGCTCGCCGCATCCGACTGGGCCGACATCGAGCAGCGCTCCGCGCGATTCGCCGCAGCACTCGCAGCGACCCGCAGCTGATCAGATTCCCATGCGGGTTTGGTACACCAGAGCGCATGGGAATTCGAAGGATGCTGGTCGCCGCCACCCTCGCGGCCATGCTCACTCTCGGCGCAACCGCCTGCACGGCGTCGCTCGACACCCCACCGTCTAATGAGGAGTCCTCAATGTCCGACAGCACCCGTGATCTCTTCGACGCTGCCTTCTCGGGTGACGCGGATGCTGTGAGTGCAGCCCTCGACGCCGGGGCAGACATCGGGGCCCGCGGCGACGGCGGCATGACCGCACTCGTCGCCGCGACCAAGGCGAACCATGTCGAGGCGGCCAGGGTGCTGATCGAGGCCGGAGCCGATGTGAACGCCCAGGACGACATCCAGGACTCGGCGTATCTCTACGCGGGGGCCCGGGGGCACGACGAGATCCTGCAGCTCACGCTCGAGAACGGCGCCGACCTCGCCAGCACGAACCGCTTCGGAGGCACAGCGCTGATCCCGGCATCCGAGCGCGGGTTGCTGTCGACCATCGGCATCCTGCTCGAGGCGGGGGTCGACCCGAACCACATCAACAACCTGAACTGGACCGCGCTGCACGAGGCGATCGTGCTCGGCGACGGATCCGCCACCTACGTCGAGGTCGTGCGGGTATTGCTCGACGGCGGCGCCGACATCACGATCGGCGACGGTGACGGAGTGCTGCCCCGCGACCTCGCCGCCGCTCGCGGCTACGACGACATCGTCGCCCTGCTCGAACGCCCATGAGCCGGTGATCGAACTCGCACCCCTCGCCTGGGCGGCACTCGGACTCGCGGCCGTCACGATCGGCATCTCGAAGACCGCGCTGCCCGGCGGCAGCATCCTGGCCATCGCCCTCTTCGCGACCGTGCTGCCCGCACGCACGTCGACCGCGGCGATGCTCCTGCTGCTGATCGTCGGCGACGTGTTCGCGCTGATCACCTATCGCCGTCACGCGCACTGGCCGACCCTGCTGCGCCTCGCTCCGGCAGTGATCGCCGGCCTCGTCGCCGGGTTCGCGTTCCTCGCGCTCGCGGGAGACGGCATCGTCCGGCGTGCCATCGGCGTGATCCTGCTGGCGATGATCGCGGTGACGCTGTGGCGCCGATGGAGACAGAACAGGGCGGATGCCGTGGCGCCGGCGCCCGGTGGCCTCGTGCTCTCGGGGGTCTACGGCACACTCGGCGGCTTCACGACGATGGTCGCGAACGCCGGCGGACCCGTCATGTCGATGTACTTCCTCGCGACGCGCGCACCCGTGCAGGTGTTCCTCGGCACCTCGGCCTGGTTCTTCGCGATCATCAACCTCGTGAAGATCCCGTTCCTCGCGGGGCTGGGCCTGTTCGAGGGGCACGTGCTGCTGATGGATGCCGTGCTGGCGCCGCTCGTCGTGATCGGTGCCCTCGTCGGCATCCGCCTCGCGAAGCGGATGAACCAGGTGCTGTTCGACCGGATCGTGATCGTGCTGACGATCGCCGGCGCCGTCTACCTGCTGTTCTGATCCGCGCACAATCGGAGAACGCAGACGTAAGGCGGTCAGTTCGGCGCGTCATCGAACGGCGCGCGGGGCCCGGCACCTCCCATCTCCGTTTTCCGAGCGCGATCCCGATTCAGTCGAGGAAGATGTCGGGGAACAGCCGGTCGTCCGGCGTTCCAGGCACTGCGGCGTAGCCCGAGAAGTCGGTCACTCCGTCGGCCTCGAGCACGTCTTCGACGATCAGCGTCTGACCGGTGTACTCGGCTGCGGGCTTGAGCAGCACCGCGTAGGCGGCATCGGCGTAGATGTCGGGCGTGCGGCTCGCGGCCATGACCTTGTCGCCGCCGAGCAGGTTCTGCACCGCGGCGGTGGCGATCGTCGTGCGCGGCCAGAGCGTGTTCGCGGCGATGCCGTCGCGCGCGAACTCCGCCGCGAGACCCAGCGTGACCATCGTCATGCCGAACTTCGCGAGCGTGTAGCCGGTGTGCGCACCGAGCCACTTCGGCGTCGGGTTGAGCGGCGGCGACAGCGAGAGGATGTGCGGGTTCTCGGCGTCCTTGAGGATCGGGATCGCCGCACGGGACAGCATGAACGTGCCGCGCACGTTGACGTCCTGCATCAGGTCGTACTTCTTCGCACCGAGGTCGAGCGAGCGCGAGAGGTCGATGACGCTGGCGTTGTTGATGACGATGTCGATGCCGCCGAACTCGCCCTGCGTCTTGAGCACGGCCTCGGTGATGTCGTCGTCGTCGCGCACGTCACCGACGATCGGCAGCGCCTGGCCGCCGGCGGCCCTGATCTGCTCGGCCGCGGAGTGCACCGTGCCCTCGAGCTTGGGATGCGGGGTGTCGGTCTTCGCGAGCATCGCGATGTTCGCGCCGTCGGCTGCGGCGCGCAGCGCGATGGCGAGTCCGATGCCGCGGCTGCCGCCCGACATGAGGATGGTCTTTCCTGCCAGTGTGCTCATCAGCCACCTTCTCGTTTCGAATCGCGTGAATTGCAGTTTTGCGGGCTCGAATCTCACCAAGTGCGCGATTCGAACGCCGGGGAGTTCTACTTCGGCGCCATGCGGATCGCGCCGTCGAGGCGGATCGTCTCGCCGTTGAGGTAGCCGTTCTCGACGATCTGCTGCACGAGGGCGGCGTACTCGTCGGGGCGGCCGAGCCGCGAGGGGAACGGCACCTGCTGGCCGAGCGAGTCCTGCGCGGCCTGCGGAAGCCCCATCAGCATCGGCGTCTCCATGATTCCGGGGGCGATGGTGCAGACGCGGATGCCGTGGCGCGCGAGCTCCCGCGCCACCGGGAGGGTCATGGCGTGCACGCCGCCCTTCGACGCGGAGTACGCGGGCTGGCCGATCTGACCGTCGAAGGCGGCGACGCTGGCGGTGTTCACGATGACGCCGCGGTCGCCGTCATCGGTCGCGTCGTTCTTCGCGATCACCGCGGATGCCTGTGAGAGGACGTTGAACGTGCCCACCAGGTTGATGCGCACGATGCGTTCGAAGTCGGCGAGCACGGCCGGGTTGCCTTCGCGGTCGAGCACCTTGGCCGGAGGGGCGATCCCCGCACAGTTGACGACGACGCGCAGCGGCGCTGCGGCCTGAGCCGCCGCGGCGGCTGCAGCCGCGTCCTCCGCGCTCGTGACGTCGCCGGGGGCGAACACTCCTCCGAGTTCGGCGGCGATCTCGGCGCCGGCCGAAGAAGGGAGGTCGAGGATGGTCACGACGGCACCGGCGGCTGCCAGCCTGCGTGCGGTGGCGAGGCCCAGACCCGACGCACCGCCGGTGATGAGAGCACTCGAGCCCTGGATCTGCATGCGGTTCTCCTTCGAAGCGTGTGCGACTCAGTGTCAGTTTAGCTGATTCCGAGTTTCAGTCGATGCACGACGGCTCACGTCCCGACCGCATCGACACCGAGCCTACGCGCACACACGAAAGGGGGAGAGCCGCACGGCCCTCCCCCTTTCGTCGACGCGTCGCGCTCAGACCTCGATCTGCGCGGCGATGCCCTTCAGCTTGTGGCGGGCGAGGGCGAGGTTCGCCGCTGCCCGGTTCAGCACGAGATAGATGAACAGTCCGTTCGCACTCTGCGTGTTGAGCACGTTGATCAGGTGGTACTGCGAGCTCAGCGTGATGAGGATGTCGTCGATCTCGTCGGCGACACCGAGATCGCGCATCGTGGTGAGCTTCGCGCGCACGACGTTGGAGTTGCCCGCGGCCGCGATGCCGAGGTCGAACGACGGGTTGCCGCCCTGGGCGAGAGCCATGCCGCTGCCGTAGTCGACGATCGCGGCGCCGGTCGCGCCCTCGATCGCCAGCAGCTGCTGCAGGGCGTCGTCAAGTGAACTCATGTTGTACTGCTCCTCTGTGGTGGTGCGTGTGTCCGCGACGGGCTCGTCTGCCGTGGAACCCTTGGCGTCTTCGGCCCGGATCCACTCGACGAACCGATCGAGGTCCCCCTCGTCCGGCTCCCGTGAAGAGATCGCCGGAGCCCTCGGCAGCTCACTCGCGACGCCCTGGCCTGCGGCCGCAGCGTCGACCTCGGGCGAGCTCGCCGCAGCGTCGACCTCGGGCGAGCTCGCCGAAGCGTCGACATCACTGCCATGGCGTCGCCACCACTGCGATCGGGACGAAACGCGCACGAAGACCTCGGTGTATCGGAAGGGAGGGATGAAGCGGTCGCCGACGGCGACCGGGATCGACACTAACCGCGTCCGAGCCCGCAGAACCAGGAGAATATGTGCATACCGATATACGTTCCGAAGGGGGCGATACATGAGCATTCCGGACACCGTGGTCGAGATCCCGGCGGTCGTGCGCGCGCTCGCCGGAGAGGCCACCCTGACCCCTGTCTGGCTCAACGGCATCGGCGGTCTCACGTTCCGCACCGACGACGAGCGGTACATCAAATGGGGGCCGCACGATGCCGAGGCCAACATGCGCGACGAGGCGGAGCGGATGCAGTGGGCTCGGCAGTGGATCGCGGTGCCGGAGGTCTTGGAGCAGGGGCAGGATGCCGAGCACGAGTGGCTCGTCACGGCAGCGCTCGCAGGCCGCAGCGCGGTGGACCAGCGGTGGCGCGACGATCCGGAGACCGCCGTGCGCGCGGTCGGCGTCGCGCTGCGCACGCTGCACGAGTCGCTGCCCGTCGAGCAGTGCCCCTGGACCTGGGACCCGGCGTGGAGGATCGCGAACGCCCGTGAGCGGGGTGTCGAGGTGCCGGGCGTTCTGCTCGCGCCGCCACCCGTCGACCGACTCGTCGTGTGCCACGGCGACGCGTGCATGCCGAACACCCTGCTCGATGACGACGGCCGCCCGCTCGCCCACGTCGATCTCGCCGCTCTCGGCACGGCGGACCGCTGGGCGGACATCGCCGTCGCCTCGATGAGCACGACGTGGAACTTCGGCCCGGGGTGGGAGGACCTGCTCATCGAGGCCTACGGCGTCACCCCCGATCGGGAGCGGCTGGAGTACTACCGGAGGCTCTGGAACGAGAGCTGAGCGTCACTCCCGCGCGTCGAGTTCGGCATCCTCGTGCACGGCGACCCGGATCTCCGCGATCCGGCGGCGGTCGACGGCGGTCACCCGGATCGTCGCACCGGGCACGTCGACCGAGTCGCCGACCACCGCGAGGCGCCCGAGCATCTCGGTGACGAAGCCCGCGACCGTGTCGGACGCGCCGCGGGGCAGGTCGATCCCGGTGATCTCGGAGAAGTCCTGCAGGTTGAGACGGCCGTCGAGTGCACCGCCGGCATCCGGCAGCCGCTCTTCGGTGTCGTACTCGTCGAAGATCTCGCCGACGACCTCCTCCACGAGGTCCTCGAGCGTCACGATGCCGTCGGTGCCGCCGTACTCGTCGACGACGACGGCGATCTGGTGACCGGCAGCCCGCATGCGGGTCAGCGTCGGCAGCACACCGGCCGTCGACGGCACGTATTCGACGGGACGCATGAGTCCGAGGACCGGACGCGTCGCGTCGTCGGCGGCGGCCTCGAACAGGTCGCGCACGTGCACGAAGCCGACGATGTCGTCGAGAGAGGCGTCGATCACCGGGTACCGCGAGAACGGCAGCTCCCTGACCTGGGCGATGGAGTCCTGAAGCGTCGCCGCGCCGTCGAGCGCGACGACCTCGGGGCGCGGCCGCATGACCTCGCTGACCTGGCGGCCGCGCAGCGACAGCACGTCGTCGAGGATCCGGCGCTCGTCGTCGGGCAGGCTCTGGTGCGTCGCGACGATGTCGCGCAGCTCCTCCTCGCTGAGTTGTTCCGCCGCCTTGTGCGGATCGCCGCCCAGCAGACGCACCACGGCGTTCGTCGACACCGAGAGCAGCCAGATCACCGGGCGCATGACCGTGGCGAAGCCGTCGAGCACCGGCGCGACCGCGTACGCGAACTGCGCGTTGCGCTGAATCGCGAGGCGCTTCGGCACGAGCTCGCCGAGCACGAGCGACAGGTACGCGATCACCAGCGTCAGCAGGACCGTCGCGAGGGTCATGGCGAGCGGCGCCGCGACCCCGAGATTCTCGAGCAGCGGGGCGACAGAGGGGGCGATGGACGTCGCACCGTATGCCGCCGAGGCGAACCCGGCGACCGTCACACCGATCTGCACGGCCGAGAGGAAGGTGTTGGGGTTGCGGGCGAGGCCCGCGACCTTCTCGCCGCGCCTGCCACGAGCCGCGATCGCGTTGATCTGGCTCTCCCGCAGCGTGACGAGGGCCATCTCGGTCGCGGCGAACACGCCGCCGACGAGGACGAAGACGAACACCAGGGCGATGTTCAGCACGAGGTCGCCCATCAGAGCGACACCTCGCGAGGTGCAGGGGCGCCCGAGGTCGTTCGGGCGCCGGGTCTGTCAGGGTCTGCGGACGCGTCGGATCGGCGCGACTGGTTCACGATCGTTCCTTCTGGATGTCGGTGGTGAGGCCGGTGTCGGTGGTGAGGGATGCAGAGGTCGAGGAGGAGTTCTCTAGCGCATCGCGCCGGTCGTCGCGGCGCGTCTTCATGAGGCTCGCGACGGTGGCGACCGCGATGGTCGCGCCGATGAACACCAGCGAGAACCAGATCGGGATCTCGGGCGCCCACAGCATCGGCTCACCGCCGTTGATGAACGGCAGCTCGTTGACGTGCATCGCGTGCAGCACGAGCTTGACGCCGATGAAGGCGAGGATGACCGCGAGGCCCTGCGCGAGGTACACGAGGCGCTCCAGCAGACCGCCGATGAGGAAGTACAGCTGGCGCAGGCCCATGAGCGCGAAGGCATTGGCCGTGAAGACGATGTACGCCTCTTCGGTCAGGCCGTAGATCGCGGGGATCGAGTCGACCGCGAAGATCAGGTCGATGAAGCCGATCGCGATGATCACGAGGAACATCGGGGTGAAGAAGCGCTTGCCGTCGCGCTGCACAGTGAGGCGGTCGCCGTTGTACTCGTCACTCACCGGCAGGATGCGGCGCACGAAGCGGATGAATCGGCCGTTGGCGGGGTCCGACTCACCGTGGGCGAACGCCTGGCGGTACGCCAGGAACAGCAGCAGGGCGCCGAAGAGGTAGAAGATCCAGGAGAAGTTCTCGATCAGCGTGGCACCGAGGGCGATGAAGCCACCGCGCATGATCAGCGCGATCACGATGCCGATCATCAGCACCTTCTGCTGGTAGATCCGCGGCACGGCGAACCCGGTCATCACGATCAGGAAGACGAAGAGGTTGTCGATCGACAGCGCCTTCTCGGTGAGGTAGCCGGCGAAGTACTCGCCGCCGTACGTCCACCCCGAGACGGTGCCGATGCCGACGCCGAACAGCAGCGCGAGACCGATGTAGAAGGCCGACCAGCGGGCGGACTCGCCGATGGTGGGCTCATGCGGCTTTCGCACGTGGGCGAAGAACTCGTACACGAAGAAGGCGATCGTGACGGCGATCGTGATGATCCACACGAGGGGTGTGATGTTCAAGGAGGTCTCCAGAAGACGTAGGCGTGACGATGTCGACGCCAAGGTCTTCTCCATCCTCGAGAACGAGGACCGGGGACCCGGGATGCAGGGACATCCGTAATGACGAGCCGCCCGTGGTGGAGTACTCCCCTTGGGTTCACTCGATGCTAGCGAATACATCGGCATTCCAGCTATGAGGAAGCTGAGTATGCGCTGGCAGCGTCGCGCCGGAGCGTGGCGGCTCCGGCTCTTCGTCAGGCCGTCGGGCCGAGGATGAAGTTCCACGCCCCCGTCAGCACGGCCACGGTGATCGCGACGATCGGGATCACCGCGGCGACCAGCACGAGGAGCGTGTCGCGCCGATCCCACACCGATTCCCTGGCCCACGACCTCGGCCCGCTTCCGCCGAACCCGCGCGCCTCCATCGCTGTGGCCAACGACGAACCGCGCCGGATCGCGAGCACGAACAGCGCGAACGCCATGCCGAACGCGCGGCGCACGCGACCCTCGTCGGCGACGCCGCGGGCCCTCCGGGCGAGGGACAGCGCTCGCCAGTCCTCGACAAGCAAGCCCAGCATCCGCATTCCGGCGAGCGCCCCGACGACGAACCGAGCCGGGAGCCTGACCCGCTGGGCGAGACCGTCGGCGAGGTCCGTGGGATCCACCGTGATGAACAGCACCACCGCGGGCAGACCGATCGCCAGCACGCGCACGGCGGTCGCGGCGGCGAGCGCCAGCGATCCGTCACTGACACGCATCACCAGCCATTCGAAGTGGATCGTGCCGCTGGTCGCGCCGTACAGGGCGATCGTGACGGCGCCGAGCGGGGCGGCGATCCACAGCACCGCTGTGCGGGTCCAGAACTCCTTCGCGCGGAGGCCGGCGAGCAGCAGGAGCGGGATCTCGAGCAGCAGCGCGACCGATGCCGACACGACGTCGATCGTCAGCACGAGCGGCAGCGCGATGAGCAGAGCCGCAGCGAGCTTGGCCAGGGCGGCGCGCGGAGCGATCGGTCCCGGTCGCTCGATACGGGCCGTGAGCGGATCGATCATCGGCCGACCTCGATGCGGCGGGCGTGGAGGGCGTCCAGCACCGCCTCGTCGTGACTGATCGCGACGATGGCCGTGCCCTCATCGCGCAGGCGGGCGATCAGGCCGACCAGCTCGGCCCAGGTCGTCGCATCCTGTCCGAACGTGGGCTCGTCGAGCACCAGCATCCGGGGGCGGGTGGCGAGAGCTGCGGCGACGGTGAGCCGTCTCTTCTCGCCGCCCGACAGCGTGTAGGGGTTCGCGCCGGCGAGTGATGTGAGTCGTAGCCGATCGAGCAGGTCGTCGACGCGCACGGCGATCTCGGCCTCCGGGAGCTTCAGGGCTCGCGGGCCGACCGACAGCTCATCCCGAACCGTCTTCGCGAGCAGCTGGTGCTCGGGCGTCTGCGTCACCGTCGCGATGCGAGTGAGCAGAGCGCGAGACAACCAGCGGAAGGGATCGCTCTTCTCCCCCGCGGCGAGGGCGGGGAGCGCCGAGACCAGGCCGCTCTCGGCCGGGATGAGCCCCGCCAGCGTGAGCCCGAGAGTCGATTTTCCGGCGCCGTTCGCGCCCGTCACCCCCAGCGCCTCACCGGCGCGCACGTCGATGTCGAAGGGACCGGCCACCGCCAGCCCGCGTCGTCGGGAGGCCGAGAGCCCTCGCGCCTCGAGCAGCGTCTCCCCCGGCCGCTGCGACGGTGCCGGCGGTGTGGCGGGCGGATGCCCCGGGACCCACACTCCGGATGCCGCGAGCTCTGCGCCGCGTGCGCCGAGCACCTCGTCGGGGCTGCCGTCGGCCAGGACGACCGTCCCCTCGGGGGCGGCGCCGAGCACGATGACGCGGGTGACCAGCGGCAGCCAGACGTCGATGCGGTGCTCGATCACGACGAGGGTCGCGCCGCTGAGGTCGAGAGCGGCGGCCACGGCATCCCGCACATCCTGCACGCCCTGCGGGTCGAGGTTGGCTGTCGGCTCGTCGAGGAGGATCGCGCCGGGGCGCATCGCGAGCACCCCGGCCAGGGCGAGGCGCTGCTTCTGGCCGCCCGAGAGTGCCGCTGTCGACCGATCCAGCGCGACGTCGAGGTCGACGGCATCCAGCGCCGTGCGCACGCGCTGCCAGATCTCGTCGCGAGGGACGCCGAGGTTCTCGCATCCGAAGGCGACATCGTCGCCGACCCTGGCGAGGATCGTCTGGGTGTCGGGGTCCTGAAGGACCATGCCGACGCGCCCGCGCGCATCGGTGGGCTTCTGCCCGTCGACGAGCAGCGCACCCTGCGTCTCGCCCTCATCGGCCCCGCCGAGCACACCGCCGAAGCCCTGCAGCAGAGTCGACTTGCCCGAGCCCGAGGCGCCGAGCAGCAGCACCCGCTCCCCCGGCTCGATGCGCAGGTCGACATCACGCACTGCCCACCGCAGCCGCGTCGCGTACCGCCACCCCCAGCCGCGGGCTTCGAGGGAGGCGGGCGTCGTGGGCGAGGTCACACCCGTGCGGTGACCTCGCGGCCGGCAGCGAACCGACCGAGAGCGCCGGTCGCCGCGAGTCCTCGGGCGATCAGCCAGGCGCCGAGCCCCGCGATGATCGCACCCGAGATGGTCGTCGAGACGATGTAGACGGTGGTGAACAGCGTGTCAGCCCCGGCGTACCAGAGGATGCGGTCATTGATGCCGCAGGCGAGGCCTGCACCCGCTCCCGCGAGCATGACGACGGGAAGGCGCCAGACGCCGTAGAGGAAGACGAGGAAGATCAGCTCCGCACCGAGGCCCTGCACGAGGCCCGAGACGATGGTGAGCGGCCCCCAGGCGTTGCCCACGAGCGCCGAGATGACGGCGGCGACCAGTTCGGTGTAGAGCGCGGCGCCGGGCTTGCGGATGATCAGACCACCGAGCACTCCGGCGATCAGCCATGGACCCGCGAGCAGGCCCTGCACGCCCGGGAGCAGGGGGGTGAGGATGTTGCTCGGCACCTCGTACCCGACGTTCCAGAGCAGGAAGACCAGGGCGCATGCGACGGCGATGACGCTGGCCACGACGATGTCGACGACCCTCCACCGCCAGAGCTCCGGGCGACCGAGACCCTTCGAGGGGGATGCGGTGGCGGATGCCGATTCCGTGGTGGATCCGGACGTGGATGTACTCATCAGTGACTCCTCCCTGCGCTGGCATTACCCAGATCAGGTTCGACGGTCGAAGCGCGATTCGCTCCCTCTCAGCCCGGCTCGCCGGACTCCCGTGGTTGTTATCACGATCTTACCCAGTGCCGACACTCGCGTCTGCTCCTGTTGCAGCGCCGCGGATCTGCGCGCGAGTTCGGTACCGTGAGGAGGTGACCGCTCCTGAATCCGCCGAGGCCACCGCCTCCGACGCGCCTGCAGGCGACGCGCCCGTGGTCGACGCGCCAGTGGTCGACGTGACTCGAAGTGACGCCCCGAGCGCGACGGGCGCCACACCCGCGACGCCCGTCGAGCGCGACACACTGGCGGTGTTCGACGACGAGCCCGAGGCGCAGTGGGCGGAGGCTGCGAGCGGAGGCACACCGCTGACCTGGGTCGACCCGGTCAGGGTCGCAGAGGAGACGTCCGGCGGCTCGCTCGACGAGAGCGCTGGCCCCGCGTCGGGAACCGCACTGCTCAAGGATGCTCGACTGCGGCCGGCGATCGCACGGCCGGGGGTTCTGGTGCCGCTCGCCGTTCTCGTCGGCTTGGTCGCCTCCTACGCGGGGACGACCTTGCTCTGGCCTCTGCACGAGGTGGCGCCGACCGTGCAGGCGGTCGAGGTCACACCTGCCGCCGCGGACGCGGCAGCGATCTCGTGGCCCACCCAGGGAAGCGGCGCCGTCGGTGTCGGCGGGCTCTCCACCACCTCCTCGTCTCTCGACGCCGCGGCGATCGCGAGCGTCACGAAGGTCGTATCGAGCCTGATGGTCCTCGAGCGTATGCCGCTCGCCGAGGGCGAGCAGGGTCCGGAGTTCTCCTTCACCCGGGCGGACAACCTCGCGTACTGGGACTATCGGCGCTCCGACCAGTCGGCGCTCGACGTGCCCGTCGGCGGCACACTCACCGAACTGCAGCTGCTGCAGGGGACTCTGCTGGGTTCCGCGAACAACTACATCGACCGCCTCGCCAGGGAGATCTGGGGATCGGAGTCGGCGTTCTCCTCCGCCGCGACCGTCTGGCTGCGCGACCGCGGTCTCGAGGGCATCACGATCGCCACGCCGTCGGGCTTCGACGCCCGCAACACGGCCACGCCTGAGTCCCTCATCGCGCTCGCCGAGATGGCGATGCAGAATCCGGTCTTCGCGGGCATCGTCGGCACCCCCTCGATAGACCTCCCCGGTGCAGGAACCGTCACGAACACGAACGGGATGCTCGCGGATGCCGGGGTCGTCGGCGTCAAGACGGGCACGCTCGGCGACAGCTGGAACCTGCTGACCGCGAAGGACATCACCGTCGACGACATCACGGTGCACCTGTACGCCGCCGTGCTCGGGCAGGCCGATGACGAACAGCGCCTGGCTCAGACCCGCTCGCTGTTCTCGCAGGTCGAGACCGCGCTGCAGGCGCAGGCACCGGCCGTCGCGAAGGGCACGGTGGTCGGGACCGTCACGACCCTGTGGGGAACGACCACGGATGTCGTCGCGGATGCCGATGCCGATCTCGTGATGTGGAACGGGGCGACCGCGCAGACGACTTCGACCTTCAACCTCGGGGAGAACCGCGAAGACGGCGACGAGATCGGCACGGTCACGAGTGTCGGACCGTTGAACACCGTGACGACGTCGGCATCGCTGGCAGACGACGTGGACGCACCCAGCCCGTGGTGGCGGATGACTCATCCGCTCGAACTGTTCGGGCTCACTGAAGCGCAGCGCTGAGGCCGGGCCGTACCCCCGGCTGGCGCGCCGTGCGCCAGGTATCCGAGGCGCCCTGAGACGCCCTGAAGTGCGCGCTCGCCGAAGCCTGCAGTGCCCGGCATACTCCAAGCCCGGAACCCAGAGCCCGGACCCTCAGCCCGGAACCCTGAGCACGAAACCCTGAGCACGAAACCCTGAGCACGAAACCCTGAGCTCGAAACCCTGAGCACGAAACCCTGGAACCCTTAGCCGGGAAGCCTGAGCCCGGGAGCCCGTACGCAGACGCCCCGCCCCGGATCAACGGGGCGGGGCGTCTGTCGGTTCACGCTGCGTTCGCGTCAGCCGTTCTGACCACCGGAGTCCGGTCGCTCGACGATCGCCTGGGCTGCAGCGGTCTCGGCCGCAGGGGTCTGCGCACCCACCGACGCGCCGACCTGCGCGGCTGCTGCTTCTTCTTCCGCGTCGCCGCTCACGACGACCGGAGTCGTTCCCGTGAGCGCGTCCTCGGCGTCGATGTCCGTCGCCGCCTGCTCGAACTGCGACTGGTACAGACGCCAGTAGGCGCCCTGCGCGGCGATGAGCTCGTCGTGCGTGCCCTTCTCGACGATGTCACCGTGTTCCATCACGAGGATGAGGTCGGCGTCGCGGATGGTCGACAGGCGGTGGGCGATCACGAACGACGTGCGCCCCTGCCGCAGAGCCGCCATGGCGTGCTGCAGCAGCAGCTCGGTACGCGTGTCGACCGCCGATGTGGCCTCGTCGAGGATCAGGATCGACGGCTGGGCGACGAACGCCCGCGCGATCGTGATCAGCTGACGCTCACCGGCCGAGACGTTCGACGCGTCCTCGTCGAGCACCGTGTCGTACCCCTCGGGGAGGGCGTGCACAAAGCGGTCGACGTACGTCGCCTTCGCCGCCTCGAGCACCTCGTCGTCGGTCGCGGTCGAGCGGCCGTACCGGATGTTCTCGCGGATGCTTCCGGCGAACAGCCACGGATCCTGCAGCACCATGCCGGTGCGGGAACGCAGCTGGTCACGCGTGACCTCGGAGATGTCCTGACCGTCGAGCAGGATGCGCCCGCCGTTCAGCTCGTAGAACCGCATGATCAGGTTGACCAGCGTCGTCTTTCCCGCCCCGGTGGGGCCGACGATCGCGACGGTCTGGCCCGGCTCGACACGGAACGAGAGGTCGGTGATCAGAGGACGCTCTGGTGTGTAGGAGAACGCGACGTTCTCGAACTCCACGACGCCCTGGCCGTCTGCGAGCGCCGGAGCGTCAGCGTCATCGGCCTCCTGCTCCTCGGTGTCGAGAAGCTCGAACACCCGCTCGGCCGACGCGGTTCCCGACTGCACGACTGCGGCCATCCCGCCCAGCTCCGACAGCGGCTGTGTGAACTGCTGCGAGTACTGGATGAACGCCTGCACGTCACCGAGGCGCAGCTGGCCGTTCGCGACCATGAGCCCGCCGAGCACGGCGATGCCCACATAGGTGAGGCTGCCGACGAAGGTCATCGCGGGCATGATGATGCCCGAGAGGAACTGCGCCTTGAAGCTCGCCTGGAAGAGCTCTTCGTTCTCGTCCTTGAACTTCTCGAGGGCGTCCTGCTCGCGTCCGAAGACCTTCACGAGCGCGTGGCCCGAGAATGCCTCCTCGACGCGGGCGTTCAGACGACCGACCTTGCGCCACTGCGTGCCGAAGGCCTTCTGAGACCTCGGTCCGATGACACCGAAGATCACGCCCATCAGCGGGAGGGCCACGAGTGCGACGAGCGCGAGCTGCCACGAGATCGAGAACATCAGCACCAGCACGCCCACGACCGTGAGGACGGCCGTGATCGCACCGGACAGCGACTGCTGCATCGTCTGGGTGATGTTGTCGATGTCGTTCGTGACACGCGAGATCAGGTCACCGCGCTGCACCTTGTCGAAGTACGACAGGGGTAGACGGTTGATCTTCGCCTCGACCTGCTCGCGCAGGCGCCACATGGTGCGCACCATGATGACGTTGATCACGTAGCCCTGGATCCAGCTCAGGAAGGCGGCGACGATGTAGATCGCGAGGACCGCGATGATGACCCACCGAAGCGCGTCGAAGTCCACGCCGTCCCCGACCTGGAAGCTGCCGAGCGCCGCGACCTGGTTCGCGTAGTCGTCCTGCCCGCCCTGGCGGAGGGCTGCGACCACGTCGTCCTGCGATGTGCCCGCCGGGAAGCCGGGGAAGTCGCCGTTCGCCTGCCCGAGCTGCACCGAGATGAAGCCCTTGTAGATGAGGTTCGTGGCTTCGCCGAGCACCTTCGGTGCGGCCACCGTGAGCACGACGCCGACCGCGCCGGCGATCGACACCAGGATGAACCAGACGGCCGAGGGCTTCAGCAGTCCGATCATCCGGCTGAAGCTCTTGCCGAAGTTGTCGGCCTTGCCCGGTGCGACGCTGTCCCAGCCGCCACCGTTCTGGCGCGCCTTCTCGGCGAGCTCAGCCTCGTACTTCTCTTCGTCCGTCAGTTCCGGCTCGGCCGTCGCGGTGGTCGCCTTCGCCTCGGTTGCGGTCGCCTTGGCGGCGCGGCCCCGACGTGTCTGGGGTTCGTTCTGCTCGCTCATGCGTCCACCCCCAGCTGCGACTCGACGATCTCTCGATAGGTCGTGCTCGTCTCGAGGAGTTCCTCGTGCGTGCCGACGCCGACCATGGTGCCCCCTTCGAGCACGACGATGCGATCCGCATCGGTGATGGACGAGACGCGCTGCGCGACCACGATCTTGGTCACGTGAGGCAGCTCGCGCCACAGCGCCTGCCTCAGATGCGCGTCGGTGGTGAGGTCGAGCGCCGAGAACGAGTCGTCGAACACGAGGATCTGCGGCTGCCGCACGATCGCACGGGCGATCGCGAGACGCTGACGCTGCCCACCCGAGACGTTCGTGCCACCCTGCGTGATCCGCGAGTCGAGGCCCTCGGGCATCTCCTCGACGAAGTCCCGGCCCTGCGCGATCTCGAGGGCATGCCACAGCTCGTCGTCCGTGGCGTCTTCGCGGCCGTAGCGCAGGTTCGATGCGACGGTTCCCGTGAACAGGAACGGTCGCTGCGGAACGAGCCCGATGGTCGCCCACAGCGATTCGACGTCGGCCTTGCGGACGTCGGCTCCTCCGACGAACACCGCTCCGCCCGTGGCATCGAAGAGTCGTGGGATCAGCGAGACGAGCGTGGTCTTGCCCGCACCGGTCGAGCCCACGATCGCCACCGTCTCGCCGGGCTCAGCCGCGAAGCTGATTCCGGTGAGCACAGGCGAATCCGCGCCGGGATACGTGAACTCGACGTCGTCGAACGCGACCGCACCCGGAGCCGGGAAGTCGGTGACGCCGTCGGTCGGACGTTCCATGCTCGAGGTCGTGTCGAGGACCTCGCCGATGCGCTCTGCCGAGACGGCTGCGCGCGGGATCATGATGGCCATGAAGCTCGCCATGATGACGCCGCCCATGATCTGGCCGATGTACTGCATGAAGGCGAAGATCGTGCCGACCTGCACCGTGCCGCTGTTGACCTCGATGCCGCCGAACCAGACGACAGCCACGACCGTGACGTTGAGGATCAGCATGAACAGCGGGAACAGGAGCACGAACAGCGAGCCGACCTTGCGGCCGACGACCATGATGTCGGTGTTCGCTTCACGGAACCGCTCTTCTTCGATGCGCTCGCGCACGAAGGCACGGACGACGCGCACACCGGTCAGCTGCTCGCGCATGACGCGGTTCACGGTGTCGAGCTTGCCCTGATAGCTGCGGAACAGCGGCACCATGCGGCTCACGACCAGACCGGCGACGATCAGCAGGAGCGGCACGGAGACCGCGATCAGCCAGCTGAGACCGATGTTCGTCTGCACGGCGAAGATGATGCCGCCGATCGCGAGGAGCGGCGCGGTGACGAGCATGGTGGCGCCCATCATCGCGAGCATCTGCACCTGCTGCACGTCGTTCGTGTTGCGGGTGATGAGGGAACCCGCCCCGAACTGCGAGACCTCGCGCTCAGAGAATCCGCTCACCTTGCCGAACACGTCGGCGCGGATGTCGCGGCCAGCCCCCATCGACGCACGGGCGGCGAAGTAGGTGGCGATGACCGAGGCGATGATCTGGCCGAGCGACACGGCGAGCATGAACAGGCCGGTGCGCCAGATGTAGTCGGTGTCGGACTGAGCGACGCCCTTGTTGATGATGTCTTCGTTGAGACGGGGAAGGTACAGAGTCGCGATCGCGCTGGCGAACTGGAACACCAGCACGGCCACGAGCAACCACTTATAGCGGGACAGATATCGAACGAGGATTTTTCCCAGCACAGGCGGACTTTCTAGGAAGGATGAAGTGGCAGATCTCTCGACAGGCGGACGCGGGCCGACGATCGCGCATATGACAGAGTGCCACGAACCGCGGACATTCGTATCCCCCTGTGGGCGGACCTTCGCTCACAGCGAACCATTTCGCCTACGGCCTGCTGTTTATGCACGGTGGCGAACAACCGCAGATATATCGATATGCCTCAGAAGAGGGGGCGTGCGGGCACGAAATCGCGCGCCTCTCCGCCCGCATCCGGAGCGAGGTCGGCGATGCGCGCCGGGTCCCACTTCGGGTTGCGATCCTTGTCGACGAGCTGCGCCCGGATCCCCTCGACGAGGTCGGGGTGCCGCGTCACGAACCACATCACGCGACGGTATTCGCCTTCGAGCGCGGCTCTGAGGTTCGGAAGCGCTCGCGCTTCGCGGACCGCATCCAGAGTCACGGCGAGGCCGGTCGGGGCGAGGCTCTCGAGCAGTTCGGCGGTGGCCGTGGCATCCGCGGCTCCCTGCTCGTGCAGACGAGCGACGATCTCGGCGACCGTGTCGGCGGAGAACGCCTCGTCGATCCACGTGCGCGCGGCGGGCAACTCCGACGGATCGGGGGTCTCGTCGAACAGCAGCACGATCTCGGCCGGACCTGTGGGGTCCGCGCGGTATGCGAGCGCCTCGCGCAGCGCGTCGAGGCGATCGGACGGGACGAAGTGATCGGCGAAGCCCATCAGCACGGCATCCGCTCCGTTCATGGTGCCGCCCGTGAGGCCGAAGTACTCGCCCAGCCGGCCGGGAGCGCGACCGAGGAGCCATGTGCCGCCCACGTCGGGCGTGAAGCCGATGCGGGTCTCGGGCATCGCGAGCTTCGAGCGCTCCGTGACGATGCGGATGGCCGCGTGACCCGAGAGGCCGACACCTCCGCCCATCGTGATGCCGTCTGCCAGCGACACGACGGGCTTCGAGTACTCGGCGATCATCGCGTTCAGCGCGTACTCGGCACGGAAGAACTCCGCGGTCTCGTCGGCTCGACCGGCCACGATCTGCGCATGCAGTCCGCGCACGTCGCCGCCCGCGCACATCCCGCGCTCACCTTCGCCGTCGATCAGGACGATCTGCACGTCGGTGTCCTCGCGCCATGCCTCGAGCGCCTCGGTGAGCAGTTGGATCATGCCGAGGTCGAGTGCGTTGATCGCCTCTGGCCGGTTGAGCGTCAGCCTGCCGAGCGCGCCTTCCGTGCGGACGAGGACCCGGGGAGCGGCGGTGGAATCGGTCACGGGTGCCACGTTACCCCTCGGTCGCAGCCTTGCATTCGGGTGGGTTTGTGCGGTAAATGCGCGATCCGGCGGCTTTTCCGGCAGGATAGAGAGAACTGCCCACTGCAACGAGAGGTCGCAGATGCCCGACGGACAGGTGCTCGAGTTCACGCGCGTCACCAAGCGATTCAATGACGTGACGGCGGTGTCCGACTTCTCCGCGCGAGTCGAGCCCGGTGTCGTGACCGCCTTCCTCGGCCCGAACGGGGCCGGAAAGACCACGACACTGCGCATCCTCCTCGGTCAGGTGCGCGCCAACTCCGGCACAGCCACGATCGGCGGGGTCGCATTCCCGGAACTCCGCCATCCCCTGCGCACCATCGGATCGGTGCTCGAGGAGACGGTATACCGCCCTCGTCGTTCTGCATCGCGGCAGCTGACCATCGCGGCCAAGGCCAACGGCATCCCCCTGTCGCGCGTCGACGAGGTCCTGTCGCTCGTCGGTCTCGAGCACGAGAGCGAAGGACGCATCGGCAGCTTCTCGCTGGGTATGCGTCAGCGACTGAGCGTCGCCCACGCCCTGCTCGGCGACCCCGGCGCCCTCGTGTTCGACGAGCCGGCCAACGGACTCGACCCCGAAGGCATCCGCTGGATGCGTCTGCTCATGCGTCGCCTGGCCGACGAGGGGCGAACGGTCCTCGTGTCCTCGCATGTGCTGAGCGAGATCGAGCAGGTCGCCGACCACGTGCTCGTGCTCTCGAAGGGGCAGCTCATGCTGTCGAGCGGCATCGAGAAGCTCGCCGACCCGTCTGCGGGATCGGTCGTCGTGGATGCCGCGGACCGCGCCGCACTGAAGGCGGCGCTCTCGACCTCCGGCCTCGAGGTCGAGGTGCTCCGCTCCGGACTCACCGTCCGCGGCAGCAACGCCGGCAAGGTCGGTGCCATCGCGGCATCGGCCGGCATCGCCCTCACGACCCTGGTGCAGCGCGGCCCCACGCTCGAAGACGTGTTCATCGAGCTCGTGCGCGGCGGCACGCTCGCACCGCACGCGATCGCCGCCGCATCGCAGTTCATCGCTCCCGGGGCTGAGGCCGGATCTTCGGATGCTTCGCTCGATGCCGCTCCTGCGACCACGGTCCTGCCTGCGGTGATCGGCGACACTGTTGCGGATGCCCCCGTCGAGACGGTGGATGCCCCCGTCGAGACGGTGGATGCCTCCGTCGAGACGGTGGATGCAGAAGACGGATCCGACGACGCTGAGGATGCTCCTGCGGAAGACGCGGCGAACCTCGACGAGGGTGCGGAGATCTCCGAGGCCGAGGACGAAGAGGCCCCCGGGGCTGCCGAGACTGCGCCTGGTGCGGATGCGCCCGTCGCCACTGCGGACTCGGATGCGGCGGAATCGGACGCTGCTCGGACTGACGCTGCCCGGACTGACGCCGCAGCGGCGGATGCCGCAGCGTCGGATGCCGCAGAGGCCAAGGCCGACGATGCGGCCTACGCGGCGGCGGCGGCACGCGACGTCGAGCACGCGGCGGCAGAGCTCGGCTACGCGGCCGATGCGTCCGACGCGAATGACGCCGAAGATGCGGCGGACGTCGCATCCGAGGCGGCCGAGATCGACGAACCCTCCGCGCACGACGGGGATGCCGACGATGCCGACGCTCATGGCGAAGCACCGTCCGAAGAGGCCGCACGTCACTCATTCGACGACATCCTGTTCGGAACCGCGCCGGCGAACGATGCGGAACAGTCCGCCGACACCTACACCGACACCGAAGCCGGTGCCGAGAACGAGTCCGCGCCCGCAGCCGAGGGCATCGACGAGCACTCCGGGGTCGAGTTCTTCACCGAGGTGCCGGCATCCGAGGAGTCGAGGTCCGATGAGTCCGGGTCCGATGAGTCGGGGTCCAATGACGACGCCGACTCGGATTCCGGCGAGGGAGACTCGTCGGATGACGACCCGCGCTCCGCGGCTGTCAGTTCGATGCTCGCCGCAGCCGCACGCGCCTACTACGAGGACGAGCCGAAGGACTACCCGCTGGGCGAGTCTGAGGCAGCCGAGGAGCCGACCGACGCTCATGCCGAGCACCACGAGGGTCGCGAGGGTGAGCACCACGAGCACCACGAGGGCGAGCACCACGCGGGTCACGAGGGCGAGCACCACGAGGGCCACGAGGGCGAGCACCACCAGTCCTGAGGCCGCGACGCCGGATTCCACACGCGAACGCCCTCCGCGCCGAAAGGCTGCGGAGGGCGTTCGTCTCGTTCAGGGGTGGATCAGGCCGGACGCGGGCGGATCACCGGGCGACGGCTGCCCTTCGACACCGGAGTCGGCGACGTGGCGACGATCTGCTCGACGTCCGCAGGCTCATCGGAGACGTCGAGCCTGAGCGCCTGAGTCAGTGCGAGACCGTGGCTGGTCGTGAGGATCAGCCGCCGATACTGCTCGTCGCCCGCGAGGTCGATGACCACGCTGGGGCGACGCCGACGGATCAGCACGAAGTCCACGCTTCCGGCGGCCTTCCACGTTCCCGCGGCGAGAACACCGGGGATGTGTGTGCCCGGGTTCGGCACACCGCGCAACCAGGTCCATGCGTCGTCGATCAGCTGCACCTTGGTGATGGTGTCGCGGACGAGCCGCACGTTGTCACGGTGGAAGCTGGCCGCACGCTCGATCGGCGAGAGCACGATCTCGAGTTGCGTCTGGTCGAGCAGCAACGTCACCATGCGTCCAGTCTGCCAGCGGCACCCTCCCAGATGTCTGTGTCTTGCTCACAGGAAGGCAACGATCCGTTGTCGGTTCCCACGATTCCACCCCTCTCCCATTCCGATGTTCCGCACGACTTTCGAACAAATCTACTAGACTCAGAGCATGACATCCGCCACCGCCGAAGGTCTCGAGCAGCGCACGGAGCTGCTCGATTCCTGGGTCGAGAAGCGGCGGCAGATCGCCTGTCTCGAGGCGGAGGCATCTGATCTCCTTGCTGAGCGGATGCGGCTCGCCCGCACGGATTCCGATGACAGCCCGTTCCACCGTGATGCGATCCATCGATCGATGGTCGCGGAGTACGCAGCGGCCGACCGCATGACCCAGGGCAGCGTCGAGTACGCCTTCACCGACGCGGGCTTCCTCGACGCGAGCCATCCGCGCGTGCGCGAGGCGTTCCGACGCGGCACCATCAGCGGTGCGCACGTCCGCGAGATCGTCCGAGCCGCCGGAGTCGTGCGTGAGGCGGTGAACAACGGCCGAGCCGACGCCGATGCGCTGCCGCTGTACGACACCGTCGCGGTCATCGTCGCCGAGCGCGAGACCGCTGCGCGCACACGTGTGCATCTGCGCGAACTGGCGGCAGTGCTGTCGGGGTCGACGATCACCGAGCGCCACGCACGGGCGGCGTCGGAGCGCACGGTGACCGTGCGGCCGGCAGGAGACGGGCTCTCCGTCCTGGCTGTCGTGCTCCCCGAGCATCTCGCCACCGCGATCCTCGATCGCCTCACCCAGCTCGCTCATGCCGTCATCCGCGGGCGGGAAGACCGCGAGCCGTCGCTCGAACCGATCGATGACGGCGAAGATCCGGTCTATCCGGAGGACATCGCTCACGACGATCCGTCACGCGATGACTACGCGATCTTCGGCGACGGAACGTTCACCACCGACCCCACCTGCCCGACAGGCCCCGCGGTCGAGCACGTCCCGGCAGATACGCGCACGCTCGACCAGGTACGCGCCGATCTGCTGATCGACCTCCTGCTCGCCTCCGACCCGAGTGCCGCCAACGGCTCGGGACTCGACAACATCCAGGGGCGGATCCACGTCACCGTGGCCGCCACCACTCTCGCCGGGTGCGACGACCGTTCCGCCCAGCTCGACGGGCACGGCCCTCTGCACCCCGACATCGCACGCGACCTCGCCGGCCGCAACGGCGGGTGGTCACGCCTGTTCCTCGATCCGACCGGGCTGGTCATCGAGACCGACACCTACAGGCCCACCGAGCCGATGCGACGGTTCCTGCGGGCCAGGGACCAGCACTGCCGGTTCCCCGGATGCAGAATGCCGGTGCATCGGTGCCAGATCGACCACACCTTCGATCATGCGAAGGGCGGCAGGACCGACATCCACAACCTCGGTCATCTCTGCGCGACCCACCATGTGATCAAACATCCCGATGTGGCAGACGACCACAGGTGGACAGCGCACCAGCTTCCCGACGGAACGATCGACTGGCTCAGCCCGCTCGGGCGCACCTACAGGGATTCACCGCGACGGCGGGTGATGTTCGTCTGAGCGAAGCCCCGACTCAGGGGGTCGCCTGCGCCGCAGCGCGGGCAGCGATCGGCAGCGCGGCCTCGATACGCTGCAGCTCCTCTTCGCCGTGAGCGGCGGTGAGGAACCACGCCTCGAACACGCTCGGCGGCAAAGCGATCCCCTGCTCACGCATGGCGTGGAAGAACGGCGCGTATCGGAACGACTCCTGAGCCTGTGCCTCAGCGTAAGTACGAGGAGCCGAGGCTCGGAAGGATGCGCTGAAGAGGTTGCCCGCATGGGCCACGGCATGCGTCACACCGGCATCGGTCAGCGCGGCGTCCAGCGCACCCGAGACGCGAGCAGCGGCCGCATCGACCGTCGCATAGACCTCCGGTGTCGCCAGGCGCAGCGTCGCGAGGCCTGCCGCGACAGAGAGCGGGTTACCCGAGAGGGTTCCGGCCTGATAGACGGGACCCAGCGGCGCCAGCATGTCCATGACCTCGGCACGTCCGCCGAGAGCTGCCAGGGGCATTCCTCCGCCGACGACCTTTCCGAAGGTGACGATGTCTGGCAGGTAGTCCTCCCCCGCCGCAGCCTGAAGGCCCCAGAAACCTGCCGGATGCACACGGAAGCCCGTCAGCACCTCGTCGAGGATCAGCAGCGCTCCGTGCGCATGGGCGGTGTCGGCGAGCAGTCGGTTGAATCCGGGCGCGGGCGCCACCACGCCCATGTTCGCGGCGGTCGCCTCGACGATCACCGCGGCGATGCGATCGCCGTGTTCGGCGAAGACCGCAGCCAACACGTCGGGGTCGTTGTAGTCGATGACCAGAGTCTGGGCCGCGATCGGAGCAGGAACGCCCGCAGAGCCAGGCAGCGCGAGCGTGGCGACGCCCGATCCTGCCGCCGCGAGGAGGCCGTCGGAGTGCCCGTGGTAGTGCCCGGCGAACTTCACCAGCAGGTCCCGGCCGGTCGCTCCGCGCGCGAGGCGGATCGCCGTCATGGTGGCTTCGGTCCCCGTCGACACGAGACGCACGCGCTCGATGGGCCGAACGTCTCCGAACCGCACACGGTCGGCGATCAGAGCCGCGAGTTCGACCTCGCCCTCGGTCGGAGCGCCGAACGAGAGTCCGCGGGTAGCAGCCTCCTGCACCGCTGCCACGACCTCGGGCTGCGCATGTCCGAGCAGCGCGGGACCCCACGAAGCGACCAGATCGACGTACTCGTTGCCCGCGGCATCCGTGACAGTCGCACCCTTCGCAGACGCGAGGAAGCGCGGCGTACCGCCGACGGAACCGTATGCGCGCACCGGCGAGTTCACGCCGCCGGGGATCACCGCGCGGGCAGCGGAGAACAGGTCGTCATTGCGGTCGGTCACAGCACACTCCTCGGCGATGCGCGGAGCTCTCCCGCCATCCCCTCCAGGCTAGCCCGAACACCTGTGCACCGGACTCAGCGAGCACGCGATGACAGCGACTCAGCCCGAGGAGAAAGAACTCTCTCAGCCGCGCAGCCAGCGGGCGGCTTCCGTCGCCCAGTAGGTGAGGACGACGTCGGCACCCGCCCGGCGGATCGACAGCAGGGACTCGAGGATCGACGCGCGACGATCGATCCAGCCGTTCGCCGCGGCGGCCTCGATCATGGCGTACTCACCCGAGACCTGGTATGCCCACACCGGAATATGCACGGTGTCGCGCACCTCGCGCAGGACGTCGAGGAAAGCCATGGCCGGCTTCACCATGACGATGTCCGCACCCTCTTCTTCGTCGACGACGGCCTCTCGCACGCCCTCGCGGCGGTTGCCGGGGTCGAGCTGGTAGGTGCGGCGATCGCCCTTGAGCTGCGAGTCGACGGCCTCGCGGAACGGGCCGTAGAACGCGCTCGCGTACTTCGCGGCGTAGGCGAGGAGCAGGGTGTCGGTGAAGCCCTCGGCATCGAGTGCCTTGCGGATCACTCCGACCTGGCCGTCCATCATGCCCGACAGGCCCAGCAGCTGGGATCCGGCGCGGGCCTGGGCGAGCGCCATCGAGGCGTACCGCTCGAGCGTGGCGTCATTGTCCACCGAGCCGTCCGCCGCGAGAACACCGCAGTGCCCGTGGTCGGTGAACTCGTCGAGGCACAGGTCGGTCTGCACGACGAGCGCGTCCCCGACCTCGGCGGCGAGCACCTCGGTCGCCACGTTCAGGATGCCCTTCGGGTCATCCGCGCCCGAGCCCTGCGCATCGCGCACAGCGGGCACACCGAACAGCATCACGCCGCCGACGCCTGCCTCGGCGGCCTCGGTCGCGACCCGCCGCAGCGAGTCGAGCGAGTGCTGAGCGACCCCTGGCATCGAGCCGATCGGCGCGGCCTCGGGGATGCCCTCGCGCACGAACAGCGGGAGCACCAGCTGACGCGGCTCGAGAGAGGTCTCGCGCACCAGGCCGCGAACCGCCGGGGACTGGCGCAGTCGGCGCAGTCGGACGTCGGGGAAGCTCACGGCGCCAGCTCGTCTGCCGCGTGCGGGAGCGTGAAGGTCGACACCGCGTCGATCAGCGCATCCACGGTCTGCTTGTCGGCGACGACCGTGATGGGAAGGCCGGCCTTTCCGGCATCCTTCGCGGTCCTCGGTCCGATCGCCGCCAGGAGCGTCTCGTCGGGGATCTCGGGGAACTGCTCGCGCACCTGCGCCGCGACGGAACCGCTCGTGATCAGGATGGCGTTGATGCGGCCGTTCTCGACATCGCGCTTGATGCGATCCGTCACCGGAACGCCGACCGTGCGATACGCCACCACGCTGTCGACGTCGTGCCCGGCCTCCTGCAGCAGCACGCTGAGCACGGGCTTGGCGATCTCGCTACGCAGGGCGAGGATGCGGCGGGGCTGCGTCTCGAGAGCGATGAGCTGCTCGGCCATGCCCTCGGCCGAGTTGTCCTGCTCGGGAACGAGCGCGACCTCGTACCCGACGGCCTGCAGAGCGGCGGCCGTGGTCTCGCCGACAGCTGCGATCTTCGTGCCGCGAGGCACGACGGCCCTGTGGGCGAACATCACGTCGACGGTGGTCGCGCTGGTCACCGTCAGCCAGTCGTACGAGCCTCCGGCGAGCTGCGCGAGCGCGACGTCGAGGGCTGCCTGGTCGGTGGTCGGCGCGAAGTTGATCAGCGGCGCGACGACGGGCACCGCGCCCTGCGCGCGCAGGCTCGCTGCGACACCGTCGCCCCACGGGCCTCCGCGGGGTACGAGGATGCGCCAGCCGTCCAGCGGTCGGTCCTGCTTCGAATTGGTCATGATGAGGAATGCTCTCGGGAGACGAGGTCGGCCGCCCCTTGCTCGAGCAGCCGATGGGCGACAGACAACCCGATCTCGCGCGCTGCGTGCATCGGGTCTGCACCACCGGCAGCATCCGCTCCATTGCCGCTGCCGTTCCGACGAATATACTCCCCGTTCAGAGCTTCGGTGACGTCGAGGCCGATACGCCGGGCCCCGTCGGTCGCGTAGACCACCGTCCTGACGCGGATCTCGTCGCCGTCGACGACCGCATGTGCGGCCATCGGAGCCTGGCATCCCGCGTCGAGTCCTTCGAGCACAGCGCGCTCCACCGTGACGGCCAGCCGCGTTGCCTCGTCGTCGAGTGCGGCGAGCGCTGCGAGAAGTTCCTCCGGAGCATCCGTCCGGGTCTCGACCGCAAGCGATCCCTGCCCTGGTGCGGTCGGCCACTCGGCGAGACCGAGCTCCTCGCGCCGAAGCGGGGAGTCCGAGCCGAGACGCGACAGCCCTGCGGCGGCCAGGATGACGGCATCCAGCTCCCCCGAAGCGACCCGCTGCAGGCGGGAGTCCACGTTGCCGCGGATGTCGACGACCTCGGCGTGCGGAGCCCTGCGCCTGACCTGCGCGATGCGCCGCGGCGAGCCGGTGCCGACCTTGCTGCCGGAACGCAGCTCGTGCAGCGGCGTGCCACCGCGAGTGATCGCGACATCGCGGGCGTCCTCGCGCACTGGGGTGGCAGCGATCACGAGCCCCTCCGGGATCGCGGTGGGCAGATCCTTCAAGGAGTGCACGAGGAAGTCGCACTCCCCCGCGAGCAGCGCCTCACGCAGACGCGTGGCGAAGATGCCCTGACCCCCGATCTCCGACAGGGAGGCACGGTTCGTGTCGCCCTCGCTGGTGATCGGCACGAGCTCGACGGCTCGACCCGAGATCCGCTCGAGGGCGGCGGCGACGTGACCGGACTGCGCCTGCGCGAGCGCGCTGCGGCGGGTGCCCAGTCGGATCGGTGTGGTCCGAGTGCTCTGAATGCTCATCGTCGGCCTACTGCAGCACGTCCGCGATCTCGTCGAACCGGAGGCGACGCCCCGTGTAGAAGGGGATCTCCTCCTTCACGTACAGACGCGCATCGGTGTAGCGCAGATCGCGCATGAGGTCGACGAGCTCCGTGACGTCATCGGCCTCGAGCGGCAGGATCCACTCGTAGTCGCCGAGAGCGAATGCGGCCACGGTGTTCGCGATCACGCCCTTGAACGCAGCGCCCTTGCGACCGTGATCGGCGAGCATCTTGCGACGCTCCTCCTCGGGCGCGAGGTACCACTCGGGAGTGCGCACGAACGGGTACAGGCACAGCCAGTCCTTGGGCTCGACCCCGCGCAGGAACCCGGGCACGTGAGCGCGGTTGAACTCCGCGTCGCGGTGCACGCCCATCACATTCCAGACCGGCAGCAGCGTGCGCAGCAGCTCGGTGCGACGCAGGCGCCGGAGCGCCTTCTGCAGGTCTTCGGCGGTGTCGCCGTGCAACCAGACGAGCAGGTCGGCGTCTGCCTTCAACCCCGAGACGTCGTAGAAGCCGCGGACGGTGACGCCGGAGTCCTCGATGTACGAGACGATCGTCTCGAGCTCGGTCGAGTCGGATTCGGTGACCGGAACGTCGGGGTTTCGTCGCCAGACGGCCCACAGGGTGAAGCCGGACGGGTTCTCTTCGCGCTCATCGGACATACGACCAGTCTGCCCCCTTTGCAGAGCACTCGCGAACGCGAGTCAGGATGCCGGAGTTGCGCCAGGCGATCAGCGCGAGAGCGCCCGAGCGATCAGCGCGAGAGCGCCCGGGCGATGACCCAGACGGCACCGCCGACGACTGCGGCGACGCCGACGGCCGCCGCGATCGCCGCCGCGGGGTTGCGGTCGGCGAAGACACGCGCCTTCGCCGCTGCGCGCTTGGACGCCTTGTCGATGCGCCGCGGGAAGTTGCCCTTGACCTCGATCGCCGCGAGAGCGGCCTTCAACTCGGCACGGGCCGACTGCACGGGATCGACGATCCCCGCGGGGACTGCGGTCTTCGGCAGCGACCTCGTGATGTCAGAGTTCGTCATCGCCGGCCTCCTTCACGAGTCGGATGTCCTCGCCCACCGCCTGCGCGGGGTTCTTCCGGGCGAGCACCTTGCGGAACTTCAGGATGCCGAGCAGTGCGAACAGCAGCACGGCGAGGATCAGGATGCCGAGCACTGCCAGCGCCGACAGCCACACCGGCCACCAGGACGACAACCCTGCGATCGCGAACACCAGGATCACCGGCACGGCCCAGAACAGGAAGAACAGGGCGACCAGGAACCAGACTGATCCGATGCCCGCGTCCTTCGCGGTCTTCGAGACCCACGCCTTGGCCGCGTTGATCTCGGCCTTGACCAGGCTGCTGATGAGTTCGGGAAGGTCGCCGATCAGGGACAGCAGGCTGTCCTCGGCGCGGTCGCGGTATCCGCGGGGCATGTCAGCTCCCGGACTTCGCAGCGGTGGAGCTCGTGGACGACGGCTTCTTGGCGGCCGGCTTCTTGGCTGCGGGCTTCTTCGCGGCGTCCTTGGCCTCGTCGACGGCATCCTCGGTCGCGTCGACGATGTCCTCAGCGGCCTTCTTGCCTGCGGCGACAGCCGAGTCGAGACGCTGACCCGCGGTCTTGTCGCCGCCGCCCGCCGACTTGACGACCTTCTGCACGCCGGTCCAGATCGCACCGGGAACAGCCGCCGCCTTGTCGCCGACGTAGCCCTTGACCCGATCGACCTGCTCCTGCACCGGGTCGAGGTTCCAGACCTTGAGCCACTGCGTCTTGATCTGCTCATAGCGCTCGCGTCCTGCGCGGGTTCCGATGACATATCCCACGCCGAGTCCTACGACGAGTCCGATCTTCCCCTTCATGGGGTCTCCTCACGTTGTTCCGGTGTGAACGCCTGGGGCGAACCGGCGGCTCGGCGCCGCCTGCCAGGTGTCCAGCGTAGCCCCGTATGCCGATTTAGGCATCTGTCGCGCACGGGGTTGACAGCGGAGCGACTTTCGGGTTCGCAGAGGCGAGAGCGCCAGCGGGCCACGGCTCACGACGTGCCTCGTCAGCGGATCAGTCCCAGAGCAGCGCTCGGCGAAGGCGATCGGCTTCCTCGTGCGCATCGGGAATGACCTGCGCCAGGCCCGTTCCCGCAAGCCACGCGCCCACTGCGGCTACCCCGGGGACCGCCTGGATGGCGTTGCGGGCCGCCTCGCGTCGGGCACCCGATCCGATGATCGATGCCGGCTGCGATTGCATGTACCGCGCGCGATGAGCGTCGATGAGGGCGCTCTCGGGCAGTGCGACGCCGAGAAGGGCCGATGCCTCGCGCAGAGCGACTCGCGCAGCAGCGGCGTCTTCGAGAGCGGCTGTCGCCGCCGGCTCGCCCTGCGCCCCGAACGACACGCGAAGGAGGTGCCGGCCACCGGCCGCCTTCCGCACCCACTCCCACTTCGCACTCGAGTGGGTGAGCGCTTTGGCCGTATGACTGCCGGGGACCGTCAGCACGCCCGTGCCGCGAGGAGCGCCGTCCAGCGCCGACGCGGCCAGCAGCAGGGTCACGATCTCGATCTCGGGGGCGTCGGCGGCGGTGGTCTCGGCGAGCGCCGACACGGTCTTCTCGAGCAGCCGCCGCGCGACATCCTCGGAGGTGGCGATCACCACCCCGTCCGCGTTGAGATCGAGTTCTTCCGTCTCACCCGCACCGGAACCATCGCTCGGATCGGTACCGACATTCGCCTCGGCCCGCACGGTCCAGGTGTCCGCGGACGCCGAGGAAGACTTGGTGATCTCGGTCACGCGGGCGGCCGTACGGACCACTCCCCCGAGCTTCTCGATGTCTGCCACGAGCGCCTCGACCAGCACCATCATGCCGCCGTCGATCCCCTCGACAGCGGCGCCGGGAGCCTGAGCGACCCGCGAAGCCTGAGCTGCTCGCGCTGCGCTCTGCTCGCGCAGCGCCTGGACGGCTCCCGACAGCGAGCCGACGCTCGTCAGCGCGGCGTTGAGACCCGGAGCGGCGATGTCGACGTCGACGTCGTCGGGCGACGCGGAGTACACACCGGTCGTCACGGGTGCCACGAGACGGTCGCGGACCTTGGCTCCCATGCGCGAAGACACCAGCCTGCCGAGGCTGTGGTTGTGGCCGATCGTGAGGGGCGGGCGGACACGATCGAGGTACGCACGCCACGCCCCCGACCATCCGATGACGCGGCGGACATCCTCCTGGAACGGATTGCCGGGGATGCCGAGGATGCCGCCGACCGGCAGCGGTGCGGCCCCGACGCCGGGGATCCCGGCGAGCCAGGCGCCTCCTGCAGCGGGCGTGACGATGCGATCCTCGAGGCCGAGCTCCTCGAGGAGCGCGCGCACCCGGCCGCCCCTGGTCGCATAGCTCTCGGCCCCCGCGTCGACCACGATCCCGTCGAGCTCGGCTCGACGGATCGCTCCACCCACGGCATCGGACCCCTCCAGCAGCGTCACGCGCATGCCGACCTTCACGCATTCGCGCGCGGCGATCAGCCCGCCGATGCCGCCGCCGACCACGACGATGTGTCGCTTCGCCGCGCGGACGGCCAGATCGACGGGCTCGGCACGGGACGACTCACGGTTCGCGGGCTTGGGGGTCATAGGTCAATCCTTTCACCCGCAGCGTGGATGGCATCCGGTCGCCGACCGGCGAAACAGGCGCACGCGCTAACGGGGCGCGGACTCAGGCTTGGGCGGGAGTCTGTGCTCCGCGGCCGGAGCCGCGCTTGCGCACCTCGCGGAGCACCACCTGCTCGGGGCACACGCTCGAGAGGAAGTCGCCGACCGAGAGCGCCAGGCGCTCACCCACGAGCGAGTAGAGGATGCGATTGGCATCACGCCGCTCGCTGACGAGACCGGCTTGACGCAGCACACTGAGGTGCCGTGAGATGGTCGGCCCGCTCGACGAGAACCGCGATGCGATCTCGCCGGCCGCGAGCTCGCCCTCCTTGAGGTCCTGGAGGATCTGACGCCGAGTCGGGTGGGCCAACGCGGCGAAGATGTCTGACGCGCTATCTGCCATGTTCGCAATATAGCACTCGAGCTAGATACTCCCGCGGGCCCCCGAGGCGATCAGATCGAGTGCACCAGCTCGACGATGCGAGTGAGCTGATCGGGATCGGTCTCGGGCGGCACGCCGTGTCCGAGGTTGACGATGTGGCCACGGGCGGAGCGACCGCGCTCGACCACTTCGCGCACATGAGCCTCGAGCACCGGCCACGGAGCCGACAGGAGCGCCGGGTCGATGTTGCCCTGCACCGAGACGTCGGGCCCGAGGATCGCTGCGGCCTCGTCCAGCGGCAGCCGCCAGTCGACACCCACGCCATCCGCGATCCCGCCCAGCCGCATGTCCGCGAGGAAGGGCCCGGTGCCGACGCCGAAGTGGATGCTCGGCACTCCGATGCCCTCGAGAGCCACGTGGGAGTGCGGGGCGACGAAGGCGCGATAGTCGGCGGTGCTCAGCGATCCCGCCCACGAGTCGAACAGCTGCACGACGGATGCTCCGGCATCGCGCTGGATCTCGAGGAAGCGACGCGAGACCTGCGCCAACCAGCCCGCGAGACGGTTCCACGACTCGGGATCCGAGTGCATCATGGCCCGAGCGCGCAGGTGCTCCTTCGACGGGCCGCCCTCGACCAGGTAGGCCGCGAGGGTGAAAGGTGCACCCGCGAAGCCGATCAGCGGGGTGTCACCGAGCTCTGCTGTGACGATTCCGACAGCCTCGGCGATCGCGGTGCCGTCGAGTGAGAGCGGATCGATCGCCGTGATGCGGTCGACGTCGGCCGCCGTGCGCACGGGATTCGCGAAGACGGGGCCGCGGCCGGCCTCGATCTCAACCTCCACACCGGCAAGACGCAGCGGGATGACGATGTCGCTGAAGAACACCGCGGCATCCACACCGTGCCGACGAACCGGCTGGAGGGTGATCTCGGCGGCGAGGTCGGGCGTGAGGCAGGCGTCGAGCATGCGCGTTCCGACCCTCAGCTCGCGGTACTCGGGCAGCGACCTGCCCGCCTGCCGCATGAACCAGACGGGGGCATGCTCGGGTCGGGGGCCGGTGAGGGCGCGCAGCAGCGGAGCATCGGAGAGGGCCATGCCTCCATCCTCCCATCCGGTCCTGGGCCGACCTGCATGAAGCCTCAGGTAGAATCGATGCGTGCTGCTGGTTGTCACGGCGAGTCACAAGACCGCCTCCTTCGAATTGCTCGAACGCCTGAGCCGCACCCCCGACGACGTCGCCTCCACTGTTGTGGACATGGCGTCCTGCGTGCAGGGTGCGGTCGTTCTTGCTACCTGCAACCGTTTCGAGGCCTACGTCGAGATGGACGAGCCGGTCACCGCCGCGGGTGCGATCGGTGTCGAGGCGGTGCTCGAAGCCGTCGAATCCTCGACCGGCATCAGCACGGCAGAACTCGACGGCGCCTACGAGGTGCACTCCGGTCGCCGCGTCGCGGAGCATCTCTTCTCGGTCGCCTCAGGACTCGAGTCCGTCGTCTCCGGCGAGGGCGAGATCGCAGGGCAGGTGCGCCGCGCGCTGAAGTCCGCCCGCAAGGAGGGCACCACCTCCCCCGAACTCGAGCGGCTGTTCCAGCGCGCCAGCCAGGCACAGCGCAAGGTCAAGAACGTCACGGCGCTCGGCCGCGCAGGTCGCTCGCTCGTGCGCCTCGCGCTCGAGCTCGCCGACAGCCGCGTCGCCGACTGGTCGACCGAGCGCGTGCTGCTCGTCGGAACCGGCGCCTACGCCGCGGTCACCCTCGCGACCCTCCGCGAACGCGGAGCGGTGAACATCTCGGTCTACTCTCCGTCGGGCCGCGCCGAGAAGTTCGCCGCGAAGCACGGCATCCGCCCGGTCGCCGCCGAGGACTACGCTCGCGTCGCTTCGCGATCGAGCCTGCTGATCACCTGCACGGCGGCCACCGAACCCGTGCTGACCCCTGAGCACCTGCAGGCGCCGACAGGGATCGCCACCGAGGGGTGCCCCGTGGGGCCCCACAGCCAGATGGTGGTCGACCTCGGCATGCCGCGCAACGTCGATCCTGCCGTCGCCTCGCTCGAAGGCGTCGCGCTGCTCGATCTCGAGACCATCAGCCTGCACGCCCCGCTCGAGGAGCTGCAGGCGACGGATGCCGCGCGTTCGGTCGTGCGCGAGGCTGCCGACACATTCCATGTCGTGGGCAGCCGACAGAGCGTGACCCCGTCGGTCGTCGCCCTGCGGTCGCATATGTTCGCGCTCCTGGAAGCCGAGATCGGCCGAGCACGCGCGCGCGGCGATGAGGACGGCAAGGTCGAGCAGGCGCTTCGGCATCTCACCGGCGTTCTGCTTCACACGCCGACCACGCGCGCGCACGAGCTCGCGGCCACCGGCCAGGCGGAGGAGTTCGCCGCCGCGCTCTCGACGCTCTACGGCATTCAGCCGGCTCAGCCCGCCGCGGCTGACGATGCCGCGACGGCCTGAGCCCCTCGCATCCCGCCGGAGCCGGACCCGAGCTCCGTCGCAGACAGCTCGTTCAGCGCGCGGTACATCGCCGAACGTGACGCGAAGCCGGCGAGGCGGGCCCGCTCCGACTGAGTCAGGTGCGGATAGTCCGCCTGAAGGAGCACCAACGCTGCCACGCGTGCGCTGCGCAGCTCTGACCGTGCTGTGGTCCCGGCGGCGGCGAAGGCCGTCTGCAGCGTGCGCGTCGGGACACCCAGTCGCCCCGCGAGAGAGGAGGCATTGACGGTCAGATCTCGATGGTGCTCGGCGATGAAGGTCATCGCGACTTCAGCCAGGCCTGCTCCGGAGTTGAGATCCTCCACCACGGTGCGCACGCACGCCGCGACGATCGCCTCCGCGGTGAGCGAGATCACATCGCTCTCCTCGACGGGGCCTGAAGGCGTGGCGCAGACCCCGTGCATGAAAGCGTAGAGCGGAGCGAGGCGGCGCCAGGGAATCGGAGGCCGAGCCATGTCGAACCGCGCAGAACCGACCGCGGCGGACACCAGGTGCGCAGGCACCCGCAGGGCGATGAACTCGTTGCGTGACTCGGTGACCTCCACATCGACCAGTCCGGATCCCGCCACGACCAAGGCGATCGACGTGCCCCGGCGCATCACCGGCCCGTCCGCCGCGACGGCCATCGCCCCCGTGCGGGCCAGGAGCAGGAGCGCGTGCTCGCTCACCGCCTGGCCACGATCCCAGCGGAGTCGAGCAGCGGTGCCCGTCACCAACAGGAAGCTCTCGCTCGCGTTGTGGGCGAATCGAAGGTCGACGGCGCCGTCTGCGACGAGGCCGCTCACCTGCAGCGATCTCCCCCCGAGCGGCGACCTGAACGCTCCGTCATCGCTGGAGGCATCGATCCTCTGGCCCGACGTGCCTATATGGACCGTGCGCTTGATGAACGACGAGGACGAACGGGGGACGGATCGTCGCACGATCTTCCTCCCCCTACTCCACACCGCTGCGCGCGGCACGTGCTCACTGCTGTCGCGATCGGCGACGATGGATGCGGCTGGCCTGATGCTAATGACGGGCGCGGTGGGCGCTGAAGCCTCGACGACCTAAACCCTCAGTTCTCTGGGTGGGCCGATCGCGACTCCCCGCTGCCGCTCGCACGAGCACTCCGCGCCTGGGTCCGACGCGCATCGGCGAACCCCTGATGCACGACATACGCGCCGACGCCCAGCGCGCCGGCCACGGCCCAGAGGATCCACCACGGGAACCCCGGAACGTCAGGAGACTCCGCCATCGCCTCGATGTCACGCGTCGGAGTGGGCGTGATGCGTTCGCCCGTCACGACGATCCGATGCGTGTTGATCCCGAGAGGCGTGCACGTGATCAGCGTGACCAGGTCTTCTCCCGGCACAGCTCTCACCGTCTCCGCCTCGCTCGGCTCGATCACCGTCGTCTCGATGACCCGGTAGGTGAGGACCTCGTCGAACACCTCGAGAGTGAACGTGTCCCCTGTCTGGACGCGGTCGAGATCGGTGAACATCCGTGCGTCCGCGAGACCGCGGTGTGCTGTGATCACCGCACGCGTCCCCCCTCCGCCGATCGGGAAGTGCGAGCCTTCGAGATGCCCCGCGCCCCGTGCGAGTACCGCATCGCTCGTCCCGTGGTAGATCGGAAGATCGACATCGATACTCGGGATGCGCACCCGTCCCATCAGCCCGTCGGGCGAGGCGGCGAGGATGCTGTCGTAGTCGAAGCCTGATCCTGCAGTCGCACCGTCGCTCACCGGACGACTGCCGTTGCGCTCGATGCGCACGGCGCCCGCGCTGAGTGCGTCGTTGTAGGCGCGCGCCTGGCGGAGCTGTTCAGCGGCTGAGGGATCCGTCGAATGGATCGACGCGTGGTAGTCGTCGACCACCAATGACTGGTTGTAGGAACTCACCCACTGGGCCGTCATCGGGTAGAGACCGGCGACCAGTCCCCCGAGTGCGACCGCGGCGATCGAGAGGGTGAAGCCTCCCGGCCTCCACCCCCTCGCGCGGCTTCTGTTCATCGTGAGAGCATCCGGCGGCGCTTCAGCCACGCACCGCCCGCGGCGAGCACACCGAGTCCCCCGGCCGCGACGGCGAACCCGAGACTGCCCAGACCTCCGGTCAGCGGGATCCCGGGCACCGACACCTGCTCGTTCTCGATGTCCCCGAACACGACGTTCGCGAGAACGGCGATGTCGATCGGGTCCTCGAGCAGCAGGTAACCGGCGGGCGCCTTCGTCTCGATGAGTCGGTATGAGCCCGGGGTCAGCGACGAGACCAGGAACTGTCCCGCTGCCGGATCGACGTCTCTGCCGGTGCAGGCCGCGGCGTTCGCCGCGATGCAGTCCACCACGGTGACCGTCTTGCTCGGGTCGAGGACCCCGGGAGCGCTGAAGGGCGTGAGCGTCCACTCGGCTCCGGAGAGCCGATCTCCCGCGAGGTCGACCTTGTTCCATGCCAGAGTGACGACCACCGGGTGCACCGTGCAGGGGGCCGGTGGCGTGCACGTCTGCGGCGGCTGCTGCCCCGTGGGCACGACGGCGTTGCGCAGCACATGGTCGCCCGACGCTGTCTGCGGATTCTTCACCCTCACCGAGTACGTCAGAGTCGCCGTCGCCCCGGCGGGAAGGGTGCCGGTGACGCGGAGGCGGTCTCCCGCGGGATTCAGCACCACGGACAGCGGGGGCTGCACCGTGATCAGGCCGAACAGGTCCGCGTCGTCGCGCACTCCGGTCAGGACATCCTCCTGATCGACGGCGACCGGCAATCCACCCGTGTTGCGGAACGTGAGCGTATAGGAGATCGACTGCCCGGGCGTGACGGTGGCCCCCGATGGCGGCGTCGATGCCTTCTCCACGACGAGGTTGCCGGGCGCCGGAGCCCGGTTGTAGATCCGACACTCGATGCGCTGATTCTTGAGCGCGTCGACGCGGAACCCCGGCTGTGCCGTGGTTCCGGCATTGGTGACTGCGACTGCTGCCCCGGTCTCGACGTTCACGCAGGTGGCGTTCCGTGCCGCGGCGCCGGCGCCGACGGGCACGAGCGAGTACCCCGCCTGCTGCGTCTCGAGAACCTGCACGGAGCCGGTCGACGGCGTGGACGGGAAGGTGAGACCGAAATCCACCTTGCCGTCGGCGCCTGCGGCCGTGACCTGCGTCGCAGGAGCGTTGACCGCGACGGCTGTGGAGACGCTCGTCGCGTCGAACCGCCATCCCGCAGGCGCCGGAGTCGCGTCGGCGATGGTGCCCCCGGACGGCACGATCATCTTCTGCACACCGAGAGTGCCCTGGCAGTTCGCTCCTGCGAGGGCGCGAAGCGCCGCAGTGGCATCGGCGAAGTTGGCCGCGCGGTAGTAGTCGGAGTTGAGGGTCTGGCCGGACACCGCACGCAGATTGCTCTCGCTCGTGGTCGTGAGAGCAGGCCCGACTCCCAGCGCGATCACGCGCGTGCCTTCGGCCTTCAGCTGGTTCGCCGAGAACACGCCGGCGTCGACGTCGCCCAGCGAGTTGAAGGCCGTTGCAGCGGACTGCGTGTTGCCGCGGCGAGCGGTGGGATTGCCGTCGGTGAGAAGGATCGCCAGATCGTAGTGCGGTGCGGCGTTGGCCGCGACAGCGAACCCCGCATCCCAGTTCGTTCCGCCGGCGGGGAACCAGTTGGCGTACTGCGCGGTGAAGGCACTCGCCTGAGCGGCGGTGGTGACCGGGAGCAGCGCGGGGTGGTTCGAGGCTTGCAGCCCGGGAGTGTCGGTCGAGAACGAGAAGGCGGCCATGCGTGTCTGCGTGCCGCGGAAAGCGTCGACGAATGCCGTCATCGTCGCCTTCATCTCGGCTATGCCGTCCAGACCCAGCGACGCGGAGGTGTCTCCGATGAGCGCGATGTCGATGTCGCAGGAGGCCGGGAACACCGGATTGGTCCTGGACTGGCTCCAGATGCCGGTCGTGCGCGTCACGTTCGACGAGTACGAGCCTTCGACGTTGCTGTCGCCACGATTGCGGAAGAAGAATCGGTCCGGATCTGCGGAGACGGCGGGGTCGGTCCACGGCATGGGAGCGGTGGAGCTGTAGACGACCCCTGCCCGCAGCTCCGTGTCGGTGCGGAACCTGTACTGCCAGGAGTAGTCCGGCGTCGCGCCGAGCCCTCCGACACGCATGGTCGGGTTCGAATACCAGCCCGCAGGAGCGGACTCCTGCACGATCCAGAATCGAGTGTCCTGGGGAGCGCCCGTGATCGAGATCGTGCCGGCGCGGACCGGGACGATGAAACTGCAATCACCGTCAGCGTCCGAGACACAGCCCGTCCACGACCACGCCGTGGGGTGTCGCGTCCCGGCGACACCCTGAACAGGGGTGCCGCCGGCGACACTGGTCGTCGCCGTGCCAGGGGCGTGGAGCGCGAGTCGCACACCGGCAAGGCCCTTCACGGTGCCGTCGGCGAGCCGATCACCGCCGACCTTCACCGTGATCACCGCCGAGCCCGCCGGCGGGACCGGCACCGCCATCGGGCTGATGCCGAGATCCGTCGGCAGCGCGGCGAGCGGCTCCGTCGCGTCGGTGCCGGGGAGTGGCGGGAGCGCGACGGAGCCTGTCTGGTCGGTCTCAGGAGCGACGGACGCGTCATCCGCGCCGACTGCGGCGTCGGTTTCGCCGCCCTCCGAGACCGTGGTCGAATCGGGAGAGGGTGCGGTGGTCGTCGACGCGGACGCGGACGCGCCTCCCATGCCGACGACTGCCGATCCGATGACGAGCACGAGCGCGGTCATGATCGACGCGTGTCGAACGATGCCCCATCGCCGTCGGCTCGGTGCCGTATGGTCGAGTGCGCGAAGACTCGTGTACATCTGTGATTCCTCCCCGGGTGACCGGCCCCTCTCGCGAGACCGGTCTCGTGTGCGATCGTGCACAGCAGGTGACGACGGGGCGGCGCCGCTCGAGCACCGCCCCGTCGGTGGCGTGCGCCTACTCGGCAGCAGCCAGCTCGCGGCGCCGCTTCATCAGCACGAGCCCGATCACGACGATCGCGGCACCCACTCCGGCCGTGATCAGGATGAGCTGCCCGTTGGCACCTGTGAGGGGCAGGCCCGGTACACCCTGCTGCGTGTTCACGATGTCGGCGTTGTCCGCCGTCGTCGTCTCGCCGGTGACCACGGTGACGCCGGTGAACGGATCGGACGGCAGCACGTATCCCGCAGGCGCCGCAGTCTCCTTCAGCACGTAGCAGCGCTGGAGCGCATCGATCGCGGGGTTCTCGCTGTCACTCACGAAGAGGCCCGGGATGGAGATCAGCCCACCGGTCGCAGAGGTGAAGGTCGTCGCGCCGTCGACCGAGATCGGTCCGCCGGCGGCGACCGCCGTCGTGCAGTCGGCCGCATAGGGATCGACGGCGTTGTAGACCTCGAATGCCGCACCCGCGAGAAGACCCTCTGTTCCGGTGGTGCTGCTCGCGCGCTTGAGGATCTCGAGCGAGCCCCAGTGGGTCTCGACCTCGTTGGAGGGCAGCGGTGGGCGCACGGCCGGGTCGAAGCCCGGGTTGTTGGTCCAGAGCTCGGCCTCGTTGAGGATCGTGCCGTCGCCGACCTCGACCACGGTGCCGGCGAACGTCACTGTGAGCTCTGAGCCCGCCTGGGCGTTGGGGCCCTGATTCAACCAGGCCAGACCTGCGGCGGTGAGGTTCATGGTGACCTGCTGGCCCGCCGTCGTGACGGTGTAGTACGCCGGGTCGAGAGGAGCGCCGGCGACTGTCACGGCGACGTCGGCGGCCGCGACAGGAGCGAGCCTGGCGTCGAGCGTGTCCCGAATCGCGAATCCGGTCCACACGTCGGTGCTCGTCGGCACCGGCACGGTCACGGGGAAGCGCACGACCGCGCCGAGGCCCGTGTCCTGCTGCGGCTGGATCGTCTTCACGATCTCGCCCGCGCCGTTCTTGGGGTAGGCGTGGACGTCGTAGACCCAGCCGTCCTCGAACGGCGTGGGGATCGTGACGATGAACGGCGCCGAACGGTCGACGATCTGCGCCGGGGCCTCGGTCTCGCACACCTGGTAGGCACCCACGGCGAGCGCCACGGTGGCAGCGCCCTGTGCGTCGGTCGGATCGAACGGGATGCCGGTACCGAGTGCGAATCCGGCGGGAGCCGTGCACGCAGCACCCGCGCTCAGGGATTCGAGACCGTCCCAGTTCGTGGCGATGGAGAGGTCGAGCGGCACCCCGCCCTGCAGCAGGGGGTAGGCCGTGAACACGACGCCCGCGACCGGGTCGGTGAAGTCGCCCGCGGCGGGCGGAGCACTGATGTCGCCCTCGACGTCGCCCACCTGGTGCAGATATTTGTGCACCGTGAGCGATCCGATTCGATCGGCATCGATGTTGCCGAAGTCCTGCGGGGCAGCATGAGCGGCCGACGCGACGAACACGCTCGTCAGCCCCACTGCTGCTACTCCCAGCACCGCTCCGAGGCGGTGCACCGTTCTTCCACGCACTGACATGACGCTCCTTCAGCTCTCCTCGATGACCGCGGACCGCGGCCTCCGGCACCGGAGACGACACACGCGTCTCACAGTCCCTTTCACATGGAAGACGACGGAGACGGGCGTACATCACGGGCAGGCGCAAACTGGCACAGGCTCGGCGGAAACCGGAGCGGCGCAGGGGCAGTTCGCGGTGCGGCGGCATCCCCGCCGCAAGCCCTCAGACGTCCGCGCAGAGGTCGCGCAACAGCGGCCGAAATCGGCGGATCAGCACGGATCACCTTGATAAACCGCGGAAGAACCCGGCGTAACCGATGCGCAATCACAGCGCTCTTTCCGCGGTCAGGGCGCGGTGGGTAGCTTCAGCTCGATCGTGACAGCCGGCACCACCGAGCTCGATCGCAACTGGGGAGAGAACCATGGACAACGCTCGCTCACGCGTCGTGGCGACGGCCGCACGTCGATTCACCGCCGCATCCGCGGTCGTGGCGATGATCATCGGGATCATCACGCTCACCGGGATGATCGCACCCGCGGAACAGGCGGCCGCCGCGCCAGGGACTCCGGGAACGCCGTCTGCGCCGACCGCGACCCTGCACGAGACCTTCGACGTCGGACAGGGGGCGACGTCGACTCGACTCGTCGACTACGTCGGCGTCGCCGGGCAGACCCACACCGCTGCTCCCTTCTGGTTGCGGGAGGACCAGTGCAACGGCGTGCTGCTCCGCTATGAGGGCACCGTGTTCCCGGCAGTCTCGCCCGAAGGCGGGTTCTGCGTCGACGGCAACATCACCAACGTGCGCAACAACGTGCGACGCATGGCCGATGTGCTCGGTCAGGTGGGGGCGGGCGTGGTCGGAAGCACATCCACCGCGAGCCCTGCGAACGGCTCGACGGCCGCGACGCGCGCGAACACCGCTGTCGCCGCGTACACGGCGAGCGCCGCGGGCGCTGCGAGCCAGATCCAGTTCCAGACCTCGCCGCTCGCGTTGACGCCCGCCGGGACCCGGTTCTACACCGCCTCCGTCGATGTGGCCGAGGTGTCGTGCACGTATCAGGGCGGCGTCAACAACTCACGGCTGCGCTTCTCGTTGAAGGTGGGAGCGACCGAGCAGCCGTTGACCTCCGGCGGCCCGATCAGGGCGTGCACAGACCCGCGAGCGCGGTACTACACCTCCCCGATTCTCACCGGAGGCTGGGGCGGGGGCGGGGACTATGTGGCCGCCGGACGTTTCACGTCGAGTGGATCACTGCTTCTCACGCCATCACAGGTGAACGGCTCTCAGATCATCATGCGCAACGACACCGGCGCCACCGAAGGCAATGACGCCGCTTTCGACAACATCCGACTGCTCGATGCCACACCTCAGCTGGACAAGGCCTTCTCGCCGTCTCGACTCGGGGTCGGCGGCACCTCGACACTCACGCTCAGCGTGACGAACACCGACGATCTCGCGGCGAAGATCGGATGGAGCTTCGCCGATGCTCTCCCCGCGGGTCTGGTGATCAAGAACCCCGCGAACGTCGGCGGCACCTGCGGCGCCACCGTGACGGCACCCGCCGGAAGCGGAACGGTCACCGTCACGGGCGGCCGGCTCGAGACCGGACAGGCGTCGTGCACGATCACGGTCGACGTCACCTCGTCGTCGGCTGGCGTCTACGCCAACTGCGCGGCGAACATCGCGAACCCGGTGGGCATCAATCCGCCGGCCTGCGCCTCGGTGTCCTTCGTCGACCTCACACCGTGCGTCGCGGTTCCGATCTGGGTGAACACGGCGGGCGAGCTGAAGCAGTACAGCCCGACGAACTTCTCCGAGCTGTCCTCCGCACCGCTGGTGCGCGAGTACGGCGACATCGCATGGAGCAGCAACGGCAGCACACTCTACGGAGTCGACTACGACCACGGTTTCGCCGCTGCGCCGATACTGAGGACGATCGACCCCGTGACGGGCGCGGAGCTGGCGTCGCTCCCGATAACCGGTCCGCTGCTGACCCAGGACAACGTACCCGGTGGCGGCGCGACCAACTACAGCCTGAACGCCCTGGCGGCACTGGACACCAACACATTGCTGGTCGGATCATATGCGTCGCGGTCGATCTGGAAGCTGGATGTCCGTACCGGGGCCACGACGCTGTGGACCCAGTTCCCCAGTCAGATCAGCTCGGCAGGCGACTTCACCGTCCTGCCCGACGGGGACATCCTCGCGTTCGGTGCCCGCCCCCTGAGCGGGGAGCTGGTGGACTCGCGCGTCTATCGGATCCATCCGAACGGGTCGATGACGCAGATCGGGACGGTGCCCACCATGTGGGGCGGTGCACAGTCGGGCGGGAACTTCTTCATGGCGGCGCCCAGCGGTCAGATCAATCGGATCTCACTGACGACGCTGCCGACGGCCTCGAGCACGGCGCGGCTCGCCTACACGTCCGTGCTGACCGGTGGACAGCCCTTCTGGGGCGCGTCGGCAGTCCAGGATGCCGGCGAGTGCGTCGGCCTGACGATCGCCAAGACGCCGACACCCGCCGTCATCACCGGCCCCGGCCAGCAGGTCACCTACGAGTTCACGGTGACGAACATCTCCGACGTCCGCATCACGAGCATCGCGGTGACCGACGTGCAGGCGGCACCGGCGGGGGCGCTCACCTCAGGCCCCACATGCCCGGTGACCGCACTGGACCCCGGGGCGAGCACGGTGTGCACCGGCACGTACCTGGCGACGGACGCCGACGTCGCCCACGGTCGCATCGACGACACGGCGACAGCGGCCGGGATCTCGCCCGACGGACGCCAGGTGAAGTCGAACCAGGCGACGGCCACGGTGCGAGTCGAGCCCGTCTTCACCTGGTCGCTCGCGAAGACGGCGTCGGTCGACGGGGTGGAGCTCGACGCGGGAGCGGTCGTCACCCCCGGTGACCGGGTGACCTACAGCGTCACCGTCACGAGTGACGCGACCGTCGACATCGCCGGAGTCACAGTGACCGATGACCTCTCGGAGGTCGTGGACGATGCGACGTTCGCATCCGGATCGGCGCAGCTCGTCATCGACGGCGGAGCGGCCTCTGCCGTCGCGGATCCACTCGGATCGATACTGACCGCCGGCCCCTTCACCCTCCCGGTCGGAGCGACGGCGACCCTCACGTATGCGGTCGTGGTCGACGAAGACGCCTGGTCGGCGACGCTGACGAACATCGTCACCGGCACCGCGGGCACTCCAGGAAGTCCGATCGCCCCGGAACCGTGCGACGACGCCTGCACCACCTCGCAGATCACCCCTACTCCCGTGCAGATCCAGAAGGTCGGCGAGGCATCGAACGGTGACGTGGTGCCGATGGACGGCTCCCAATGGGCGATCTTCTCGGCGGCCGTCGGAGGCACTCCCGTGGTCGACGCGGTGCCCGCGGCCGAGTCGGCCGGTGCTCCCGTCACCGGCTTGTTCCGCGACGTCACTCTCACAGCCGGCTCGTACTGGCTCGAGGAGACCCGGGCGCTCGACGGGTTCGCCCTTCTCGCCGAACGGGTGCCCTTCACCGTGTCCGGCGACGGCACCATCACGCTCGGAGCACCGGCGTCGACGAATGCACAGCTGGTGGATGTCGACGGCATCCGCACCATCCGCATCGAAGATCTCCCCGCCCTCGACCTGCCCGAAGCGGGAGGCCCCGGAACCGTCTGGATCCACCTCATCGGGCTGGTGCTCCTTCTCTCCGGCACCGCGGCGGGCGTCGCGCTTCTCCGGAGGCGACACCGCGCCGCCTCCGCGGTCGCACGCGATCACCGCGGGTGATCCCCGCTCAGCACCACCAGATACCGAACCAAGAAACCCGAACCAAGAAACCCGAACAGAGGGAAAGAACATGAAGACAATCACTCCGGCCCGGCGCGGCACGCGTGCCGTACTCGCGGCGAGCGCCGCGGCGATACTGCTCGGGCTCGGCCTCGCGGCACCCGCGGCAGCGGCTCCGCTGGTCGATCCCGACGCCATCGGCTCGATCACCATCCACAAGCTGGAAGCACCCGACACACCGTCGGGCCTGCCGAACAACGGCACGGCCGTGGACACCGCCGGTCTCACCCCGCTGCCGGGCATCGAGTTCCAGGTGCGCCAGGTCACGGGCATCGATCTGTCGACCAACAGCGGCTGGACCGACGCGTCGGCCCTCTCGGGCGTCTTCGACGCCGCCGACCCTGAAGGATCGATCACGGGTGCAGGTCACGCGCTCGCCGCTGGGTCCACGCTGGTGACGGATGCCGCGGGCGAAGCGACCTTCACGGGCCTCCCCGTGGGCCTGTATCTCGTGGAGGAGACGGACTTCCCGGCCGGTGTGACGCCGTCCGCTCCGTTCCTCATCTCGGTCCCGCTGACGGACCCGACGAACCTCGACAACTGGCTCTACGACGTGCACGTCTACCCGAAGAACGCGGTCACGACCGCGACGAAGACCGTCGAAGATGCGGACGCCGTTCAGCTCGGCGACGAGGTGACGTTCACGATCACCGCCGACATCCCGAATGTCGATCCGATCGACGGCTTCAAGATCGTCGACGTTCTCGACGTGAAGCTCGACTATGTCGCCACGGTCGTCACTCTCGCCGACGGCACCACGATCGCCGAGGGCGTCGACTACGCGATCACCCACGATGCGGCCACGAACACGGTCACCGTCGAGTTCACGGCCGCCGGCCGGGCGATCCTCGCAGCGCACAACACGACGAGCGTCGTCGTCGACATCGTCACCACCGTCAACACCGTCGGCGAGATCGCCAACCAGGCGCTGGTCTACCCGAACCTCCCCAGCTTCGACATCGACCCCGGCGAGCCCGGTGGGCCCACTGTCACCCCCGAGGTCGAGACCCGCTGGGGCGGTCTCACCATCGAGAAGGTGGGCCAGGGCGGTGCCGCCCTCACCGGCGCCGTGTTCCAGGTGTACACCTCCGCCGCCGATGCCGCAGCACAGACCAACCCGGTGACCCTCGCCGGTGCGACCGACTTCGAAGTGGTGAACGCCGACGGCACGCTGACGATCGCGGGGCTGCGCTACAGCGACTTCGCCAACGGCGCGACCGTCGCTCCCGGTGACGCCGGCTACCTCCAGTACTACCTGGTCGAGGTGCAGGCGCCCGACGGCTACGAGCTTCTCGCCGAGCCTATCGAGTTCACCATCACCGCCGCCACCACGGCCGCGGGAATCGATCTGACCGTCATCAACGTGCCTCACAACGGCGGCTTCCAGCTGCCGTTCACCGGTGGCACCGGTACCGGTCTCCTCTATCTGGCCGGCATCGGCCTCATCGCCGGTGGTGTCGTGTTCCTCGTCGTGAAGCGTCGTCGCAGCATCTGACCCACCCGAGACGGCGGAGTCCCCACACCGCCGCCTTCGGGGTGGCGGCCCACTCTCCCCGGGCCGCCACCTCGTGAAGGATGAGCCGGCTCCGACCGGATCATCCTGGGGGCGGTCCACCTTCCCAGGACCGCCCCCGTTTCTCACTTCGGAGGACACTCATGATCGACACCCTCGACACGCAGGGCCCGGCGCAGCCGCCGCCTGCGCTCGACCGGGATCGACGCCGGGCAGTCGCGCGGCGATGGTCCGTGCTCAACGTCGTCGTCGCAGGCGTCATCCTCGTCGGATCAGGGATGATCGCCTACCCGTCGGCAGCGACCTGGATCACCGATCTGACTCACGCGACGACGCTCTCGGGATATGCCCAGACCGTCTCCGACACGGCCTCGTCAGAGCGGGAGACCGTCCTCGACTCGGCCCATGACTACAACGAGCGCCTCCCTGGTGGCCCGCTGCGAGACCCGTTCACCCTCGACCCGAATGGTGACGCCGTCGATGTCGAGGCCGGCCGCGACGAGTACCTCGAGCAGCTCTCACTGAGCGCTGACGCACCGATCGCGCGCATCCGCGTGCCCGCGATCGACGTCGATCTGCCGGTCTATCACGGCACGGAGGAGAAAACCCTCGCTCGCGGCATCGGGCACCTGTACGGGTCGAGCCTCCCTGTGGGCGGCGCGGACACGCACAGCGTGCTCACCGGGCATTCCGGCCTCCCGGAGGCGACACTGTTCACTCGCCTGCACGAGCTGAAGATCGGCGACACCATCCTCATCGATGTGGCCGGCGAAACCCTCGCGTATCGCGTGGATCAGACGAAGACGGTGCTGCCCGATGACGGTGCCGACCTTCGCCAGGTCGCGGGTGAGGACTACATCACTCTGCTCACCTGCACGCCTACGGGTGTGAACACGCACCGTCTGCTGGTGCGCGCCGAACGCGTCGACATGGCCGCCGTCTCTCCGGAGATCGTCGAGCTTCCCTCGTCGGGGACGGCACCCGCCGTTCCGTGGAGCGCGATCGTCGTCCTGCTCGTCGGCCTCGGCCTCGCTCTGGCCGTGGCCCTTCCTCGGGCTCCTCGCCGCGGGCACCTCGGCCCTGGTTCTCAGACCCGCCGGGGTTCGAGCGGATCGATCACGTCGTCCGCTGATCGCAGGGCGTGACCGCCGCCACGGGCGACGCGGGAGAAGAACGACACCCGGTCGGCGCGCAGCGCCACGGTCGAGAAGCACACGGGGATGCCCTCTTCGTCGTACATGACCTGTTCCAGGCTGAGCAGGGGCGCTCCCGGCAGCACGCTCAGCCGGACCGCCGTGGGTTCATCGGCCAGCATGGCTCCGAGGATGAACTCGGACGAAGACAGCTTCACGCCGCCGTTGTGCAGGAACTGGTAGATGTTGTGTCCGAACTCCACCTCCTCCAGGCGTGCAGCTTTGGGGATCACGAAATAGTTCGTCGACACGGTGCTCGCGAAGTCTCCGTGAGCGGCGACGTACTCGATCCGCAGCACCTGCGGGCCGCAGTCCGGCATCCGCTCGTGCGCCACCGGAGGCGTGTCGACCACCGAGCGGTCGATCACCCGCGGATAGGTGGACTGCTCCGGGATCACGTCGACCCCGTGGAACTGATAGAAGTCGAAGATCGAACCGACATCGACGTGTGTGCCCACACCGTGGGTCCTGCTCACCACCCGTGTCTCCGCGAGCTGCTGCAGCACGTCACGCACCACGGCACGGCTGGCTCCGTAGTCGCGCATGAGGGTGGGTTCGGACGGGATCTTCCCGTCCGTGAAATCTCCTCGCACGATCGCCGCACGTATCAGCATGGCAAGGCGGCGTCGCTCTGCGTTTCCCGGTGCTTCACGCAGCATCGGCGAGGAATCTCTCAGCACGCTGTCACTGTACAACCGCGTGCGCGGCGCAGCTAGCCGATATTCCGCGGCGGGCCTCCCCACTGGGCGTGGGCGCTCTGGGAGAGTTCAGGGATGTCAAGGACTCATCAGTGACCGCACGCATCGGGATCGTCGACGACCATCCCGCGATCGTGCTCGGAGTGTCCTCCATCGTCAACGCTCACGAGGGGATGCGAGTCATCGTGTCGGCCCCGAGCGTTCCGACCCTGCTGCGCGGCGCCCCCGCCTTCGACCTGATCCTGCTGGATCTCACTCTCGCTGACGGATCCACCCCCACGACGAATATGGAGCTGCTCGCCGCGACGGGCGCCCCCGTGCTCGCGTACACGGTCGGAGACCGTCCGCACCTGATCCGTGAAGCGGCCGCGGCAGGCGCGATCGGGATGCTCCGAAAGTCCGAGCTGCCCCACACGATCGTCGCGGCGGTGAGAGCCGCGCTGGCGGGCGAGACGGTCGCCAGCGCGGATTGGGCATCGGCGCTCACACGGGACACGGACTTCGTCGACGCCATGCTGACCGCGCGGGAGAGCGAAGTGCTGGCGATGTACGCGGCTGGTGAGACGGCCGAACGGGTGGCCGCCCGGTTGTTCCTGTCTCCGGCGACAGTCATCGATCATGTGAAGCGCGTCCGCGGGAAGTATGCGGCAGCCGGACGCCCTGCGACCACGAAGGTGGACCTCTTCCGCCGTGCTGTGGAGGATGGACTGCTGGATCCGGAGGCCTGAATGTCGACCGTCTCCCGGACCGATCGTCAGGTGAGCCTTCTGATCACGATCGGCTCGGCGGTGCTCATCCTCGGTGCCGTACTGCCTGCGTTCGTCGAACAGCGTGCGGGCTTCGACCTCTGGTGGAACGCGGCCGGAGTCCTGTGCGCGATCGGTTTCGTGGCGATGGCGCTGGCGGGCTGGTGGCTGCCCTCGGCCGTGCTGCGGATGCTCTGGGTGGTGCTGCCCGCCACGGTGATCGCACTGCAGCTGCTCTCCTTCACCGCGTATCGCGGCTCGGAGCCCGTCGTGCCGTGGGTATGGCAGCTGGAGCCGACCGCCGTCGCCATGCTCGTGCTCGTCCTGCGACCCGCGCTCGCGGTGGCCACGTCGCTCGTGGCCGGGTGCACTGTCGCAGTGTCGGCGTGGATCTTCACCGGCGAGGTGCCCCTCGATGTGGCAGCGGCGACCCCCATCCACCTGAGCAACCTCGCATTCGTCGTGATCTTCATCGGCATCCGTGCCGCGCTGACCCGGTTCCGCACCGCGGAACAGGATGCACGCGCCGCCGCCGAAAGCAGTGCCCGCGCGGCGGCGCATGCCGCGGGGCAGGAGGAGTTCGGCCGTTTCGTGCACGACGAGGTCCTGTCGGTGATGAACGCCGCCCTGCTCTTCCACGGTGATCCCCCCGAGGTTCTCCGCAACGAGGCCGGGAATGCGCTGGCGGTGCTCTCCGAGTCGCGCGCCACGTCCGATGCCGCACCGACGTCACCCGGCGAAGTGCCGCGACTCCTGCGCGCGCGGGTCGCGCGTTTCGTCCGCGGCGCCGAGTGGTCGATCGACGTGTCGGGTCCCCCCATCCCCGGGCATGTGGTCGCACAGATCGCCGACGCTTCCTCGGAAGCGGCTCGGAACGTCGCCGTCCACGCTCAGGCGACCACGGTGGAGGTCGATGTGCTCGTGCGCGACGGGCGGATCAGGGTCATCGTCCGCGACGACGGACGCGGGTTCGACGCGCAGTCGATGAACGAGGGGCGGATGGGCGTGCAGAGCAGCATCATCGCGCGGATGGAGGGGGTGTCCGGGCTCGGCACCGTCACCTCGACCGTCGGCGTGGGAACGGAAGTGGTGATGTCGTGGACCCCCTGAACCGCGTCGACGATCGCGGCGTGGGCGCGGCGGGCCTGAACACGACCGCTGCCCGCCTCGCTCTCCTGTTCGTCTGGGGATGCGGGGTGGCATCCGGGATCATCGACGGCGCGTTCGCCCCGCTCCACGTCGGCGCGATCGCGACGTACGCCGCGCTGCTCATCGGGGCGATCATCCTGACCTACCCGCAGGGCGGAGCACTGGACACAGGTCGGGCATGTGCTCTCTGGATCATCGCGCTGGGGGTGACCGTGGCTCCGATGCTGCTTCCGGCGGTGCCCGACGGCGCCTGGCTCGCCGCATTCCCCGCCTATCTGCTCGGTCTCATGATCGCCAGGGGCAACGTCGTCTGGGGCGTCACCGGCAACGCGGTCCAAGCTCTCGTCTTCGTCCTGTGGGCTGTGAGCGCCGACGGACCTCTCGACAGTGGTCTCGGGCTCGCTGCGACACCGGTCATGACCGCATGCACGGGACTCGCCTGGCACTTCCTGCTGCGGTCGGCGGTCGCCCGCGAGCAGGTGCACCGCTCGGAGGCGGCGCGCAGCGCACTGCGGGCTGCGATCGCGAAGGATGCCGCGGCGACATACCGGAACGACGTCGAACGCGTCAGGCGCGAGGCGAGCGGATCACTCACCGAGCTGCATGTCGGCCGTCCGCTCGATCCCGCGTTCCGCACCGAGATCACCGCGCTCGAAGGGTCGATCCGCGATCGCATCAGGTCGCCCTCGCTGCAGCATCCGCTCGTGATCGACGCGCTCGATGCCGCGAGACGACGAGGCGTCAGAGTCAGCGTCCTGGTGGGGGCGATCTTCGGGCCGGAAGAACGCCCGGTCGGACTCGGGGCGGCTCGGGAGCTCTCCGCGCTCCTCGCGACGTCGACCGCAGGCACCGTGGTGATCTCCTCCGATCCGCGGGCTCCCGGCATCATCACCGTGGTGCTCACCGGTGCAGGCGAGGACCCGCGCAGCATCAGAGTGGACGACCGACCTCAACGAATCGGGTGACGCGGCACCACGCGCGAGCCCCGGGCGCCGCCGTGCGCTCGGTGCTGGCAGTCTCGAGCGGCTTGTCCCTGGGGGGAGGCCAGGGACAAGCCTGCCGCACACGCGCCCCCCGCGCGCTCACGGCAACTGCAGTGCGAATCTTCTCGAAGCGCTCGACGCACGGCGGGGATCCACGGGTCGAGTCCTTCGGTCGCCGTCACCCCGAGGGGTGAAGGCCATCCGCACGGGTGGAGCCTGGCGACCGCCACCCAGGACATTCTGTTCCGCGGGCCTCGGCTGCGCCTACCCTCATTTCTCGGGGTTCTCGCTACGCCGCGAGCAGCCGCTGCTTCTGCGCGTCGAACTCGGCATCGGTGAGGATCCCGGCATCGCGGAGTTCCCCGAGTCTCGTGAGCTGATCGATGAGCTCTGATGTGGCTCGTGCCGGAGACGCAGACGCGGCAGGCACCGCCGGTACCGGTGCGGCCGGTGCGGCCGCGGCGGGTACCGGCGGCGGCGCGGTCGATGACGCGGAGTCCTGTGCCGCCCACTTCTGCTGCTGGCGTCGGTGCGTGTTGCCGATGACTCGAGTCGCGACGGATGCCCGCGCGGCGGTGCGAAGCAGTGACATGTCTAGGATCCTTCGAGTGCGGTGTCGAGGTCGGAGATGACGATGCCGCCGGCGAGGACCTCGGCCCCGCCGGCCTGAGCGAATGCGGCCGCAGCCACAGCGAGACTGCGGTCCTCATAGATGATCACGAGGGCGAAGAACCCCGGGTGGAGGTCGGCGGCGATGACGCTCAGATCATCCTGATCGAGGATGCCCGAGCTCACCCCGACGAAGGAGGTCAGGTCGACTCCCCCGGTGTCGACGAGGTCCTCCAGCGCGAGAAGCCGCGGGCGCCCGTCGGCGTCCAGGGCGACGACCTCCAGATCGAGGATCTCGATGGCGCCCGCTCGGACGCGATCCAGGACCGCCTGCAGCCCCGCGCCGACGGGGGCGCTCTCGGGGAACGAGAAGACGAGGTAGTCGACGGGGCCGGCGAACGAATCCGTCGCCATGGTCACGCCTTTCCGATCAGCGCACGGCCGGCATTCAACGCTCCGAGCACGACCAGCGCGATCCCGAGGAACCACCAGAGGAACACCGCTCCCCACAGCGGGCTGCTCAGCAGGGTGAACCCGGCGATGATCGACAGGACGGCGAACACCACCGTGAGGGCACCCGATCGGGTCTTCCCGATGGAGAGGAGGGCGGTGAATCCCTCGATCATCCACATCGTGCCGACGAGGATGGTCAGGAACAGGGCGAGGAACGCGGCAGAGCGAGTCAGCTCGCTGAACGTGAACGCACCCGCGATGACATAGAGCACGCCGAGCACGGCGTGACCGATTCGTCCGCCGGCGCCGAGCTCCTTCCCGAAGATGCCGATTCCGAGATAGATGAGACCCGCCACGATGGCGTACACCGCGATGAGGGCGGCGACGGCGACGGCGGCTTTCGTCGGCCAGACGAGGATCGCCGCACCGAACAGGATGCCTGCGGCGCCGGAGACGGCGAGGGCGAGGCGTGTGGCGCGCGTGGGCCGGGGGAGATCGGACATGGGGGCCTTTCGACGTTCGGCAGAGATGATCGTCAGGCTAACTTCCTGCGTGAGGGCGACCTCCATCCGGCATCCCACATCCCCCAGAACTGAGGGGCTGCGCTTTCTCCGGGGCGGGCGAGATGGACTCGACACAGGGGCCGCAGGCGCCAGCGGATCCGCCTCCGAACCGATGCGCCGAGATGCCAGACTGAGCTCATGGCCCTGCACATCACCGGAGACACCGCCGCGGACTCCCTGCTCACCGACAACCCGCTGGCCCTGCTGGTCGGAATGCTGCTGGACCAGCAGGTTCCCATGGAGACCGCGTTCGCGGGACCCCTGAAGATCGAGCAGCGCACCGGAGCGGCCGACGCATCCGCCATCGCCGCCATGGACCCCGACATGTTCCTCGAGGCGTTCCGGCAGACCCCGGCCGTGCACCGCTTCCCGGGCTCGATGGCCGCCAGGGTGCAGGCACTGTGTCAGGACATCGTCGACCAGTGGCGCGGCGACGCATCGGCGATCTGGACCGACGGCGACCCCTCGGGGGCCGAGGTGCTGACGCGGCTCAAAGCGCTGCCCGGTTTCGGCGAGCAGAAGGCGAAGATCTTCCTCGCGCTGCTGGGCAAGCAGTACGGCTTCACCGGCGCGGGGTGGCGCGAGGCCGCCGGGGACTACGGGGTCGAGGGCTCGTACCGCAGCGTCGCCGACATCGTCTCGCCCGAATCGCTGACCAAGGTCCGCGAACACAAGAAGGCCATGAAGGCGGCGGCGAAGGCGAAGGCATGAAGCCCACCGGCGATGACGTCGCCGGACTCATCGCGCGCTCGAGTCCCGCCGTCCGTCGTCGGGATGCCGAGACCCTGACCGCGCTGATGCAGGACATCACCGGTCGTGACCCGCAGACCTGGGGCACGATCATCGGCTTCGGCAGCTGCCACTACCGGTACCCGACGGGCACCGAGGGCGACAGCGGACTGCTCGGCTTCGCGCCCCGCAAAGCCGCGACCACGATCTACCTGTTCGACGGCGTCGACGCCCACGCAGGCGCGCTCGCGACGCTCGGCCCGCACACGACCGGCGTCGGATGCCTGTACATCAAGGACCTGGAGCAGATCGATCTCGACGCACTCCGCGGCATCCTCGAGCGTTCGCTCGCGTGGGTCGAGGCCGGCGGCACCGATCAGGTGCAGCTCACCGTCACCGGCTGATGGGCTGGCTGCCCTGCAGCTTTTGCGGCCTCACGCACGTTCTGCGGCCCGATCACAGGGATGTGGCCGCAGAACGTGCAGAGGACCGCAGCACGTGCGCGGGTGCAGTTTCCGGACGCGTGCTCACGCGCCCTTGAGACGATCCGCGAGGTACTGGTGCAGCTCGTCGATCGAGACGCGCTCCTGCGCCATGGTATCGCGGTCACGCACCGTGACGGCACGATCGTCGAGGGAGTCGAAGTCGATCGTGACGCAGAACGGCGTGCCGATCTCGTCCTGGCGACGGTACCGACGACCGATCGCTCCCGCGTCGTCGAAGTCGACGGCCCACGAGCTGCGCAGGGTGTCTGCGACCTCGCGCGCCAACGGCGACAGTCGCTCGTTGCGACTCAGCGGCAGCACAGCGGCCTTGACGGGGGCGAGACGCGGGTCGAGCTTGAGCACGGTGCGGACGTCCGTGCCGCCCTTGGCGTTCGGCACCTGCTCCTCGACATACGCGTCGACGAGGAACGCCATCATGGCGCGCGTGAGGCCGAACGACGGCTCGATCACGAACGGCGTGTAGCGCTCACCGGTGGCCTGGTCGAAGTAGGTCAAGCTCTGGCCCGACGCCTCGCTGTGGCTCGACAGATCGTAGTCGGTGCGGTTGGCGACGCCCATGAGCTCGCCCCACTCCTTGCCCGTGAAGCCGAAGCGGTACTCGACGTCGATCGTGCCGGCCGAGTAGTGCGCGCGATCGCCTTCGGGGACGTCGAACTGACGCATGTTCGCGGGGTCGATCCCAAGGTCGATGAACCAGTTCCAGCAGGCCTCGACCCAGTGCTCGAACCACTGCTGCGCCTCGGCGGGCGGAGTGAAGAACTCGATCTCCATCTGCTCGAACTCACGTGTGCGGAAGATGAAGTTGCCGGGCGTGATCTCGTTGCGGAACGCCTTGCCGACCTGGCCGATGCCGAACGGCGGCTTCTTGCGGCTGGCGGTGAGCACGTTCGAGAAGTTCACGAAGATGCCCTGTGCGGTCTCGGGGCGCAGGAAGTACATGCCCGACTCGTCGTCGACGACACCCAGGTACGTCTTCACCAGACCGGAGAACGCCTTGGGCTCGGTGTACTGCCCCTTCGTGCCGCAGTTCGGGCAGGGGATGTCGGCGAGACCGTTCTCGGCCTTGCGGCCCTTGCGGGCCTCGAAGTCCTCGATGAGGTTGTCTGCACGGAAGCGCTTGTGGCAGCTCAGGCACTCGACGAGCGGGTCGGTGAAGGTGGCGACGTGACCCGACGCCTCCCACACGCGCTTGGGCAGGATGATGCTCGAATCGAGGCCCACCATGTCGCCACGACCACGCACGAACGTCTGCCACCACTGGCGGCGGATGTTCTCCTTGAGCTCCGTGCCGAGGGGCCCGTAATCCCATGCGGACCGCGAACCGCCGTAGATCTCACCCGCCTGGAAGACGAACCCGCGGTGGCGGGCGAGGGCGATGACCTTGTCAAGACGGGACTGTTCGGCCACGGTGGCTCCAATGGTCGGCGGTGGGAAAGCCCGTGATCACGGGCACATCAATCCTATCCGCGACCGGTTCCCCGAAGCACCGAGCCTCGAGCCTCGGCCCTCGAGGTTGCGCCGCTCACGCGGTGAAGAGGTAGCCCTTCTCGACGTCGAAGCCCGCGAGCGTGAGGCCGCTGCCCAGCAGTCCCTCCATCTGAGCACGCAGGCGGGTGCGCCATTCATGCGCGGCATCCGGATCGTCCACCCTGATCGTCTCGATGTCGGCCGGGATCTCGAGCGTCTCGACGACGGCATCCGATTCCGGGGACTTCGCGATGTCGGCGAGCGCCCATTCGACGTCGAGCCGGTCGCTCTCGTCGCCTGCATCCCCTCCCCCGAAGATGCCGTAACGGTTCACCGAGTACCCGGTCACGCGGGCGCCGAGCACCGTGAGGAAGAAGTGCGCGTTGCGGGCGACCAGCGGATCGAAGGTCCAGGTGATGCGACCGACGTCACGCGAGAACGCCCACTGGCGCTGGTGCTCCTTGAGCTCACGACCCCAGCCGCGGCCGCGGTACTCGGGCAGCAGCGCGGTGATGTGGGAGTGCATGGCCCTGCGGGCCGGCGCACCGAAGAAGGCGATCGACGCGCCGACCATGCGCTCCTCCCCACCCTCGGCGTCGAAGAGGCCGACCACGTAGTTGCCTGACTGCTGCAGGGCGCGCAGGGTTCCCGCGTCGATGACTCGCTCGGGTCCACGGATGGAGTCGAGCAGGCCCTGCGCGTCGATGATGAGTTCAACGGTGTCCAGATCACGGATGGTTCGCACGCCCCCAGTCTGCCCCTCTGGTCGCAGATTTCGGAATCGCACGGCGCGAATGGTCTGGGATGCATGCGCTGGCGAGGCGTACCGTGGGGGGATGGCATCCAGCGACACCACAGCCGAGAAGTCCGACACGCGGTTCTTCGGGCAGCCCTGGGCACTCGTCCACATCTTCGGCGTCGAGATGTGGGAGCGCTTCAGCTTCTACGGCATGCAGGGCATCCTGCTCATCTACCTCTACTTCTCGGTCAGCGAGGGCGGCCTCGGCCTGTCGCAGGCCGTCGCCGGTGGCATCGTCGGCGCGTACGGCGGATCCGTCTACCTCTCCACCATCCTCGGCGCCTGGATCGCCGACCGGATGCTCGGCTCGGAGCGGGTGCTGTTCCTCAGCGCGATCGTGATCGTCGCCGGGCACGTGGCCCTGGCTCTCCTCCCCGGCTTCGTCGGCGTGGGCGTGGGCCTCGTTCTGGTCGCCCTCGGCTCCGGCGGCCTCAAGGCCAACGCGACCTCGGTGGTCGGCACGCTCTACAGCGCGGACGACACGCGTCGGGATGCCGGCTTCTCGCTCTTCTATCTCGGCATCAACCTCGGCGCCTTCCTCGGCCCGATCCTGACCGGCATCCTGCAGTCCTCGCTCGGATTCCACTACGGCTTCGGGCTCGCCGCCATCGGAATGACGCTCGGACTCGTGCAGTACTCGTTCGGCCGCCGCGCCCTGCCCGACGAGGCCCGGCGTGTGCCCAACCCGCTCCCCTCCTCGCGCTATCCGCTGGTCGCGATCGTCGCGCTGGCGGCGATCGCCGTCATCGTCGTCTTGGTGCTCGTCGGGGTCATCAAGGCCGACAACCTGTCGACCATCGTGATCGTCGGAACGATCGTCGCCGCCGTCGCCTACTTCGCGGTGATCCTCAGCAGCCGTCGCATCGACGGCACCGAGCGCTCGCGCGTGTGGGCCTTCCTGCCGCTGTTCGTCACGAGCGTCGCGTTCTGGTCGCTGTACCAGCAGCAGTTCACCGTGCTCACGGTCTATTCGGACGAGCGCCTCGACCGCAACATCTTCGGCTTCGAGATGCCGGTCTCGTGGGTGCAGTCGATCAACCCCGTGTTCATCATCATCCTGTCCGGCGTCTTCGCCGCGATCTGGACGCGCCTCGGCACGCGCCAGCCGTCGACCCCGGTGAAGTTCGCTTTCGGCGCGATCATCATGGGCGCCGCCTTCCTGCTCTTCCTGCCGTTCGCCGGGGGCGGCGCGAACTCCACCCCACTGCTCGCGATCGTCGGCATCCTGTTCGTGTTCACGGTGGCCGAGCTGCTCATCTCGCCGGTCGGCCTGTCGGTCACGACGAAACTCGCACCGAAGGTCTTCCACACGCAGATGGTCGCACTGTTCTTCCTGTCGATCGCCCTGGGCACCGCGATCTCGGGTTGGCTCGTGCGGTTCTACGACCCGAAGAACGAGGTTCCCTACTTCTCGATCCTCGGCGGCATCGCGATCGTCGTCGGCCTCGGGCTGCTCTTCGCCGTGAAGCCGGTGCTGCGACTCATGAAGGGCGTGAGCTGAGCAGCATCCCGGCCGACTGAGAGCGGCCGGTCCGGGCACCCCGCGCCTCGGGTGTCCCGAACGCCGATAGCCTGAAACGATGGGAGAGAACGATGATCGCGCGCGCAGCAGACTCTCCCGAACACCTCCGAAGTGGGCGATCGTCGCAGTCCTGGCATTCGCCGGACTCTGCTCGTCGTTCATGTTCACGCTGGTCGTGCCGCTGCAGGCCGAGCTGCCCCGACTGCTGAACGCGTCTCGCGAAGACACCACCTGGGTCGTCACGATCACGCTGCTCGTCGCGGCGGTCGCGACCCCGATCTCGGGGCGCCTCGGCGATATGTACGGCAAGCGTCGCGTCGTGATCGTGCTGCTCGGACTGCTCATCGTCGGATCGCTGATCGCCGCCCTCTCGGGCTCGATCGTGGGCGTCATCATCGGCCGCGCGCTGCAGGGCGCCGTCACCGGCGTCGTCCCGCTCGGCATCGCGATCATGCGCGACGTGCTGCCTCCCGAACGCCTGGGCACTGCGGTCGCGCTGATGAGCGCCACGATGGGCGTCGGCGGCGCGATCGGGATGCCTGTGGCCGCCCTCCTCGCCGAGAACGCCGACTGGCACTGGCTGTTCTGGCTCGCCGCGGGCCTCGGCGTGATCGGCCTCGCCCTCGTGCTGCTCGTGGTTCCCGAGGACGTGCTGCGCTTCCCCGGCCGCCTCGACGTGCTCGGCGCGATCGGCCTCGCGATCGGCCTCACCGGCATCCTGCTGTTCGTCTCGCGGGGAGCCGAGTGGGGCTGGACCGCTCCGCTGACCCTCACCTGCATCATCGGCGGCGTCGGCGTGCTGCTGATCTGGGGCTGGTACCAGCTGCGCACGAAGGATCCGCTGCTGGATCTCCGCGTCGCCGCGCGACCTGCCGTTCTCTTCACGAACATCGCCGCGATCGGCATGGGGTTCGCCCTGTTCGCCTCGAACGTGACGTTCCCGCAGCTGCTCGAGATGCCGGTCTCGTCGGGGTCGGGCTTCGGGCTCGACATGGTCTCGGCCGCGCTCATCATCATGCCCGCCGGGCTCGTGATGATGGTGATCTCTCCGCTGTCGGGGTGGCTGGAGCGGGCGGTCGGCCCCCGCCCGCTGTTCACGGTCGGCGCCGGGGCGATCGTGCTCGCCTACGTGTTCGTGCTGCTCTGGTCGAGCGAGGTCTGGCACATCCTGGTCGCGAACCTGCTGATCGGCGTCGGCATCGGGTTCACCTTCGCCGCCATGCCGATGATCATCATGCGGTCGGTCCCGGCGAACGAGACGGGTGCCTCCAACGGACTGAACGCGCTCTTCCGCTCGGTCGGCACCTCCAGCGCCTCGGCCGTCATGGGCGGGGTGCTGGCTGCCATGAGCATCGACGTCGGAGGAGTCTCCGTCCCCACTCGCGCCGCGTTCGACGTGTGCTTCTGGCTGGCGATCGCCGCCGGCATCGTCGCCCTGGTGCTGTCGCTCTTCATCCCTCGTCAGCGCGCTGCCGAGCAGCATCCGTCGTTCCCGGGGTAGCCGGCGCCCCGATCGCGATCACATCACGCGCGGGTCGGGATCGGTCTCCGTCGGCGGCCGCAGCCGGGCAGGGATCGGCCAGTCGAGCACGTACTGCTGCACGGGTGGTCGGGTGACGTCGCCGAAATCGTCGATCTTCACCACGATGCGCCCGGGAACCCCGTCTTCGTCAGGGGTGACCTCGAGGATGCGCACGCGAAGCGGTCGATCCGCCTCGCCCTCGAGCATCCACGGATCCGCGAGCCACGCGATCCCCCGCTCCTCGAGCGCAGCCTCGGCGTCGAGCCACTCCGTGGGAACGGATGCCGGACGACCGAGCACATCGACGGCCACCCATGCGTCGCCCTCCGGGTGGATCCACCCGAGCAGCTCGCGGTCATCGCGGCGGTGCGGGGTCCAGTCGGGGCGGGGCATGCCCCCAGGCTAGCGAGACCGGCGAGTGGATGCGCGCGCGGGCACAGCCGTGCTCAGTGCGTGTACTCCATGAGCTCGACGCCGAGCACGCGGAAGGCATCGTGGGCACGCAGCCGATGCGTGATCGACAGGTCGTCGAAGCACACGATCAGCGAGTAGGCGACGCCTGCGCGGGGCCCGGCGAGCACACCCGCCTCGGCCCGCACGCCGCGGTCGCGCCCGGTCTTGTTGATGAACAGCAGTCCGTGCGCGTCGTGATCGTGCGCGAACGGGTCGAGTCCCGTCGATGCAGCCACCAGGCTGAGATCCTGGTTGAGGCTGAGCCACTCCGACACCTGAGCGCTCACCGAGGCGCCGACCACCTGAGAGTTCACGAGGGCCGAGAACAGGCCGGCGAGCTCCCGCGCGGATCCGACGGCCACCTGAGGCGCGTCATCCGGGCCGCGCTCATCGCGGAACCGGTCGAGGAGCGCCGTACGCCGAAGCCCCAGAGCCTCGATGCGCTCACGCACCCGGTCGTGGCCGACCCGCTGCAGCAGCGCATTGACCGCGATCGGATCTCCGGCCGTGGCCGCGAGCACGGCGAGGTCTTCGAGAGGGAGCGCGGGAGCGTGCAGATGCCGCCACAGCCCCGAACTCGAGACGGATTCGACGGCGCTGCGTTCGACGATCTCGAGCGGGTCGAGGGTTCCCGCCTCGAACGCCGACGCGACCTCGATCAGCAGGGGGACGACGCCGAGACCCGCGATCGGCATCGTGACATGGTCATCGCCCGAGAGGACGTGCACGTGACTGTCGAGATCGACGACGTGCACCGAGACCTGCGCGCCGGAATCGGCCAGCTGCTCGAGCGCCTGCAGCGTCGAGGTGAACGAGCGCCTCCCCGCGGCGGCACGACGCGGCAAGCGGCGGCTGGTCCGCTGAGAGCGGCGCAGCGAGGCCAGTGACGGCCCTTCGACAGGCTCGGGAGCACCCACGCGTGATCCTTAAAAGGGGGGTTGGATTGGCGGGATGCTGCAGGGTTCATCCCCCGCAGCATCGATATCGTAACCCCCTCAGGTGAGGATGCCCTACAGACTCCGATGTTTGGTCATCAGATCGTCATGCAGGAGCGAGCAGGGCACCCCCGAACCGGATTCGGCTACGACCGAAGACTCACCAGATCGTCACGCGCGAGTCCTGCGGCAGCCACAGCGCGTCGGACTCGGCGACGTCGAAGGCCTCGTAGAAGGCGTCGATGTTGCGGACGATCTGGTTGCATCGGAATTCGTTGGGCGAGTGCGGGTCGATCGTCAGCAGTCGCAGCGTCTCGGCGTCGCGGCTCTTCTGCTGCCACACCTGCGCCCACGACAGCAGCAGTCGCTGCACGCCCGTGTATCCGTCGATGACCGGGGCCTCCGCACCGTCGAGCGAGAGCTCGTAGGCCTTCAGCGCGATGCCGAGGCCGCCGAGGTCGCCGATGTTCTCACCGATGGTGAGGGCCCCATTGACGTGGTGCGCGGCGTCGAGCCCCTCGGGGACCAGCGCGTCGTACTGCGCGATGAGAGCCTTCGTGCGCTCCTCGAACGCCGAACGGTCGGCATCCGTCCACCAGTCCTCGAGCTTGCCCGCGCCGTCGTAGCGGCTGCCCTGGTCATCGAAGCCGTGACCGATCTCGTGCCCGATGACCGCGCCGATGCCGCCGTAGTTCGCGGCGGCATCGCGCGCGACGTCGAAGAACGGGTACTGCAGGATGGCCGCCGGGAAGACGATCTCGTTCATCGACGGGTTGTAGTAGGCGTTGACCATCTGCGGAGGCATGTGCCACTCGTCGCGGTCGATCGGCTTGCCGACCTTCGCGACGTTGCGGTCGTGCTCGAAGATCGCCGCGCGGCGCACGTTGCCGAACAGGTCGTCGCGGTCGATGACGAGGCTCGAGTAGTCGCGCCAGACCGTGGGGTGACCGATCTTGGGGGTGAACGAGTCGAGCTTCGCGAGTGCGCGCTCGCGGGTCTCTGCGGTCATCCACTCGAGGTCGGTGATGCTCCGGCGGTACGCCTCGATGAGGTTGGCGACGAGCTCGTCCATCGCGGCCTTCGCCGTCGGCGGGTAGTGGCGCTCGACGTAGACCTTGCCGATCGCCTCGCTCAGCGCGCTCTCGGTGACCGAGACGCCGCGCTTCCAGCGCTCGCGGATCGTGGGGACGCCGGTGAGCTCGGTGCCGTAGAACGAGAAGTTCTCCTGCACGAAGTCGTCGGTGAGGTAGGGAGCCGCGGCGTGCACGACCTGCGCGCGGAGCCAGGCCTTCCAGTCGTCGAGACGCTCGGCCACGAGCAGCGTGCCGAGGCCCTCGAGGAAGCTGGGCTGAGAGACGACGATCTCGGAGAACGCCTCGGGGTGCTCGGGGGCGACGGCGTCACGCCACGGTTCGAGGTCGACTCCGGCGAGCTCCTGGAGCTCGGCCCACGTCTTGAGGTTGTACGTGGCGACGGCGTCGCGACTCTTCACGTTGTCCCAGTGGTGACCGGCGAGCTCGGTCTCGAGCGCGATCGCACGGTCGGCGGTGGCCGCCGCGTCAGGGATGCCGGCGAGGGACAGCAGCCGCTCGAGGTGGGCGCGGTAGGCCGCGCGCGTCTCGGCGAACGTGTCGAGGCGGAAGTAGCTCTCGTCGGGGAGCGAGAGGCCCGACTGCACGACGACCGGAAGATAGCGCTCGGGGTTTCCGGGGTCGCCGTCGACGTAGAAGCCGATCAGGTGCGCTCGGCCGTCGCGGTCGTACGCTCCGACCGTGCGGAGGAAGGCCGGGACGCCGTCGATCGAGTCGATCTCGGCGAGCGTCTCGGCGAGCGGCGTGACACCGGCTGCGGCGATGCGATCGGTGTCCATGAAGCTCGCGAACAGGTCGCCGATCTTGCGTGCGAGAGTGCCGCTCTCTGCATCCTGCGACTCCTCGATGATCGCCCTGACGTCTTTCTCAGCCTGCTCGGCGAGCAGGTGGAAGGACCCCCAGCGCGCTTTGTCACCCGGGATCTCGGTGCGGGCGAGCCACGCGCCGTTGACGTGACGATAGAGGTCGTCCTGCGGGCGGATGTCGGAGCTGAACTCGGAGGTCTCGAGGCCGGAGGGAAGCACGTCTGTCATGCGAACAGCCTATGACCCGGTGCCGACACCGGGCAGGAGGCTGCCCGTCTCGTCACCAGCCCGTCTGGAGGAGCGTCTGCACGACGATCGCGAATCCGATCTGCACGATCAGCAGCCGCCGTCGCACCCGCGGCCCGAACATCGCGAGACCGATCGTCGCCCAGGGCACGAACGGCAGCCAGATGCGCTCGACCTCGGCCCTGCTCATGTTCGAGAGGTCGGCGAGGAGCACCATCGTCCATCCGGCCGCGCACAGGATCAGCACGATCGCGCGAGGGTCCCTCAGGATGCTCGCGCTGCCGCCCTCCTCGTCGCGCGCTCGCGGACCGATCGAGCCGACGGCCCAGGTGCCGACGGCGACGAGTGATGCGCCGATGGCCGGCCCCGCGCTCACCGCGAACGCGGACAGATTGCCCCACAGCCAGTATCCGGGCGGCCGACGTGACGCGACTCCGTCCCAGTACCGCTGCTGCAGCACGGGGAAGGCCTCCCACCAGACGAAGCCGTTCACCGCGAAGACGAGGACGACGGCGAGCGCGGCTCCGGCGGCGATCAGCAGCGGCACCCACGAGCGCCCCGACACCAGCACCGCTACCGCCAGCACTCCGAGCAGCGGCAGGCCGTACGACATCATGACGCAGTACCCGAGCAGGATGCCGGCCACGACCGACCACGCGATGCGGATCGCCCCTCGGGTCGCCGTCGCGAGGGCCAGCGCGCAGATGCCCCAGGCCGCGACCGTCATGAAGACGCCGTCGCCCGAGACCGCGACCCAGATCGCCGAGGGGGTGAACACGAGGAAGGGTGCGGCTCGGCGCGCGAGGTCGCCCGCTCCCAGCGCCCGCATCGTGATCAGGACAGCCATCACGGTGGTCGCCCCGAGCAGCAGCACGACCGTGCCGGCGGCGAGTCCACTCCCGAGCCCGACCCGCACGAGCAGCACGAAGAACAGCAGCGCCCCGGGGGGATGCCCCGCGATGTGCACCGGCCAGTTGTGCTCGTGCGCATACGGGATGCGCTCGACGTACTCCCGGAGCGTCGCACCGACGTCGTCGACCTCGCGCGCCGTGCCCAGATACTCGTACCGGTGATCGAGGATCGCGCCGATGCCGTCGAGGCCGTCGACGGTCGCGAGCGCGAACATCCACAGCGCCGACGCGGCGAACGAGACGAGCAGCAGCCACCCCCAGCGCAGCGAGGCGGCCAGGCGCGGTCCCCAGATCGCCCCGGCCACCCCGAGCAGCACTGCGAGCGGAGTACCCGGTCCCAGCCGCGGCATCCACTCGGCGTGCAGCGGCGGGAACGACTTGACCCGCACGTTCCACCCGGTCGCCGCGGGGATCACGACGGCCGCGGCGATCAGGACGAGCGCCCCCGTCACCCCCCAGATCGCCGCCCTCGCCCGTGGGTGCGTCGCCCCGGCCCTCATCCGCCGCTCACCCGTGCGCGCAGCGGTGCGCGGGCGAAATCGCGCACCCCGTCGTCGAAGCCGACTGACGCGCGCCAGTCGAGTTCGTCGGCGATCCGATCAGCGGATGCCGTGATGTGGCGCACATCGCCCATCCGGAACTCCCCGGTCCGAACGGGCGACGGCCCACGGAACGCCTCGGCGAGCACGTCGGCGAACTCGCCGATGGTGTGCGGCACCCCCGTCGCCACGTTGAACGCCCTCGCGGTCGCCCCTGCGACGCTCTGCGTCCACCGCAGCGCCGCGATGTTCGCCCCGGCGACATCGCGCACGTGGATGAAGTCGCGTCGCTGCCGTCCGTCCTCGAAGACCCGCGGCGCCTCGTCACGCTCCAACGCCGATCTGAACAGAGAGGCGACCCCGGCGTACGGCGTGCCCTGCGGCATTCCCGGCCCGTAGACGTTGTGGTACCTGAGCAGTGCGGCGCTTCCCCCGCCTTGAGTCCAGGTTCGCGCGAGCAGCTCCTGCTCGAGCTTGGTCGCCGCATAGACGTTGCGCGGATCGCACGGCTGCTCCTCGCCGATCGACACAGGATGCAGGACCTCGCCTGTCCGCTCCGAGACGGGATCGAATCGCCCGGCTTCGAGATCCGTTCGGCGGCGCGGCGGCGCCTGCACCCGTCGGTCTCCGTCGAGATAGAGCCCTTCGCCGTACACGACCATCGACGACGCGAGGACGAGCCGCCCGACGCCGGCGGCGGCCATCTCGGCGAGCAGGACGGCGGTGCCCAGCGAGTTGGTCGACACGTAGTCGGGGGCGTCCTGGATGCCGACGCCGAGACCGACCTTGGCCGCCTGATGACACACGGCGTCGACGCCGCCCAGCGCGCGCCGAACGGCTTCCTGATCGCGCACATCGGCCTTCACGAACTCCACCTCGGGATGCGGCGGAGACTCACCCGCATGCACGTCCGGCCGCAGCGAGTCGAGCACCCGCACCCGCCACCCTTCGGCGAGCGCGGCCTCGACGATCGCCGCGCCGATGAACCCCGCGCCGCCCGTGACCAGCAGCAGTCCGATCATCCCTGCCCGCCGATCAGCAGCTCCACCGCTTCCGGAGCGAGTCGTGGTGCCGGTGCGTATCCGGTCGGGATCGCGGCGATGATCGCCGTGACCGCCGCGCTGAGCCGCGACTGCGCGCCCGCCATGACCGCGAACACCCGCTCTGCCGTCGCCGAGGTGTCGGTGTCGGTGTCGCCGTGCTCGGTGTCGGTGTCGGTCACGATCGCGATGTTCAGGTGGGCGAAACCCAGCTCCGCGGCGAGCGCCGCCTCGGGCAGCTGGGTCATGTTGACCAGGTGAGCGCCCATCGCCCGGTGCCACCGCGCCTCGGCGGCCGTCGCGAACCGCGGCCCCTGGATCACGACGCTGGTGCCTGACGGATGCACTCGCTCGTCCGCTTTCTGCAGCACCTCGTGCGCGATCCGCCGCAGACCGCGATCGTAGGGGTCCGCGAACGGCAGATGCTGCACTCCCGCGCCGCCGGGCTCGCCGTCGAAGTAGGTGTCCGCTCTGCCGTGCGTACGGTCGATGAGCTGGTCCGTGAGCACGAAGTCCCCCGGACGCAGCCCGGCATCCAGCCCACCGACAGCGTTGGTCGAGAGCAGCACCCGTGGACCGAGAGTGCGCAGCCCCCACAGCAGCGCCCGCGCATTGACCCGGTGCGGCGGCACCCGATGACCGACTCCGTGCCGAGGGGCGAACGCGACACGGCGCCCCGCGAGCTCTCCGACCGCGATCTCGGGAACCGTCCCCCAGGGCGACTCCCGTCGGGGAAGCACCGCTCGTCCGTCGAGGTCGAGGCCTTCGAACCCGGATCCTCCGATCACCGCGAACTCGTTCGCGCCATCGGCCAGTCTCTCCGCTGCTCCGCTCATCACCCCAGACTGGGCGAGCGGATCACCCGATGCTGCGCGTTTTCCTTACATCGCGGTGACAACATCGCGATGACACCATCCCGATGACACCATCCCGATGCCACCGACCTGCGTGACACCGACCTGGCGCGCAGGCGTCACCGCTCTGTAATCGGATGGGCCGCACGAGGGTCGACCGGCTTCCCATACTGAGGACATGGGCAGCGCAGGAGGGACCGACTCGATCACCGAGCGACTGTCCGCCGCGCTCGAGAGCAGGTCGGCGCGGGTGCAGCGCGCCCTCGGCTCGCCGCTTCGAACGACACGGATGACCGTCGTGGTGGGCCGACTGCTCGGCGCGGCCTTCGCGATCTGCTTCGTCACCGGCCTCTACAGTCATCTGCTGCAGGATCCGCTCCCGTGGCTGCCCCTTCCGGTGGCAGCGACCCACCTCTACGGATGGACGCAGGGCGCTCACGTCGTCGTCGGCTCGGCGCTCATCCCGCTGCTGCTCGCCAAGCTCTGGGTCGTCTTCCCGAAGCTCTTCGCCTGGCCTGCGGTGCGCAGCCTCCCGCACCTTCTCGAGCGTGCGAGCCTCGCTGTGCTCGTCGCCACCGCGCTGATGGAGCCGATCACCGGCATCCTCAACGTCCTGCAGTGGTATCCGTGGGACTTCTCGTTCCGTCGCACGCACTTCGCGCTGGCGTGGGTTCTGATCGGGGCGATGACGGTGCACATCGCGGTGCATCTGCCGACCATCGTGCGCGCCTGGCACGCGGAACCGGCGACGGCGTCGAGTCCTGCCGGGTCGCGCGAGGGAGCCCCCGATGAGTGACGACCTCTCGCGGCGGCGCTTCCTCTGGGGCGTCGGCGGCGGCTCAGCACTCCTCGGAGCCGCAGCCCTCGCGCACTCGGTCTCTCCCTGGGGCCCGTTCAGCCTGAAGGCGCCCCGGTCGAGAACGGGCAGCCCCCAGGATCTCCCGGTGAACCGCTCGGCACGTCAGGCCGATGTCACCGCCCTCGCCCTCGACCCCGACTGGGGGCTGAGGCTCAGCGGATCCTCGACCGCCACGCTCGCGCTCTCCGACCTCGACCGGCTCCCGCAGCACACCGAGGTGCTGCCGATCTCGTGCGTCGAGGGGTGGACGGTCGACGCGACCTGGACCGGCGTGCGTCTGCGCGAGCTGCTCGACCTGGTCGGCATGCCGGAGGACGCCACGATTCGCCTCCGCAGCATGCAGCAGCGAGGCGCGTTCCGTGAGACCACGATGCCGTCGCCCTACGCCAGGGATCCGCGGACCCTCGTCGCCCTGCAGCTGAACGGCGAACGCCTCGATCTCGATCACGGATACCCCGCGCGGATCATCGCACCAGGACGACCAGGGGTGCTGCAGACCAAGTGGCTGACATCGATCGAGGAGGCATGATGCGCGCGGTGCGCGGAACTCTCATCGTCGTCGGCGTCGTGCTGCTCGCGTCCGGCGGCTGGTGGTTGCTGACCCGGCAGGATCTTCCGCAGCTCGTGGGCGTGATGATCTGGCTCGCCGCCGTCGTCGTGGTGCACGACGGGGTCCTGAGTGCGGCGAGCGCCCTACGGCATCGCCTGCGCCGCTCGGCCCCGCCGCGCGATCCGGACGAACGCACGCCCTGAGACCTCCCACGTCTCGACGATCTCGAGGGCGGAACCGCTCAACCGAGTGCGCAGCGCCTCCTCTCCGAGGTCGTACCAGGGAAAGGGCGAACTCGAGCGTCCGTCCTCGTCGACCACGGTCGCCGCATACCCACGATCGGTCCGCGGCTCGGGATCGACCTCGACGAAGATGCTCCCTCGCGGCGAGATGATCTGCGCACAGCGGGCGAGCAGGATCTCGGGGGCACCGCCGATGCCGATGTTGCCGTCGAGCAGCAGCAGGGCATCCCACGACCCCTCCTGAGGGAGCGGCTCGAACACCGAGCGGCGCAGTGCCGGAAGCCCCTGCTGGCGCGCGTGCTCGACGGCCGTCGACGAGACGTCGACCCCGAGACTCAGACGTCCGGCGTGGATCGCCGCACGCACGATGCGGCCGGGCCCGCAGCCGACGTCGAGCACCGGACCGTCGATGCGGGCGATGACCGATTCGTCGGCCGCATCCGCCGCGGCCAGGAATCTGGCCATCTCCACGTGTCGACCGCCGCCTTCGCCGAGCTCGATCAGCCGCAGCGTCCCTCCGCCGTTTCGCAGGGCGACGTCGTACGGCGCGTCCCCACCCGCGCCGAAGTGCGCCGCCAGCGGGCTGTTCACCGGGCACCGTCCGGTTCTCCCGCGCCGGGCGACGCATCGCCTCCGACGCCGGGCGACGCATCGACGACGCCGCCGGGCGACGCGTCGCCGACACCGACGGGCGACCTCCCGACGACGCCGAGCTCGGGAAGCAGGCGCGCGAGGCACCCGCCCGCCGGCACCTCGACGGACACCTCACGGAGCGACGCGAGATCGTCGATGTCGGTGAGAGGTGCGACGTCGACGACCCTGAGCCAGGCGTCGGTCAGGCGCGCCCGCTGGTCGCTTCCGGTGCGATCCGTCGACATCGGAACGCCGCGCACGAGGTCGCCGCGTGTGCAGCCACCCAGTCGTCCGGCAGGCAGGTCGTCGAGTCCCAGCAGCCAGAACCCGCCGTCGAATGCCGCCCCGAAGAACGCGTCGACGTCGTCGGGCCACTCCTCGGCGATGCGTCGCAGCAGGTGAGGATCCAGCTGCGGCGTGTCCATGCCGACCAGCAGCACCCTCCCCTCGACGGCATCGAATGCGGCCGCGATCCTCTCGTCCAGCCCGCCTTCGACCTGCGGGATCGATCCGACCCCGGCCTCGACGTCGACATGCCCCTGCGCGCAGACGACGACGGGCAGTCCGCTGACGGCGACGGCGGCGAGAGTGTCGGCGAGGCTCGCGGCGGCGACTCGTGCGGCATCCTCATAGCTGAGCGGCGGATGCAGCCTGGTCTTCACCCGCCCGGGGATGCACTCCTTCGCCATCACCACGATCGTGGTCTGCCCGCCGCTCATGCGAGCCTCCGCAGCATCCTGCGCATGTCGCCCACCGCCGTGACCGTTCCCCGCACCGTGCCCGTGACCTTCGATCTGCCGAGCCGCGGGTGGTAGTCGACGTCCGTCTCGGCGATCCTGAGCCCCGTCGACCACGCTCGCAGGAGCAGTTCGAGCGGGTAACCGCTGCGCCGATCCTCCATGCCGAGGGCGAGCAGCTCCTCTCGGCGCCCGGCGCGGAAAGGCCCGAGATCGCGCAGCGTCAGGCCCGTCCGTCGGCGGACGATCCAGAGGAGCGCCGTGTTCGCGACGCGCGCGTGCAGCGGCCAGGCCCCGGGAGTCACCGGACGACGGCGCCCGAACACGAGATCGCTCTCACCACGGAGGACGGGGCCCGCGACCCGGTCGAGCTGAGCGAGGTCGAACGATCCGTCGGCATCGCAGAAGGCCACGACCGGAGCGGTCGCGGCGAGCAGGCCCGCGTGCACCGCGGCCCCGTACCCTCGACGGTCGGCCTCGACGACCAGCGCGCCCGCCCGACGGGCGATCGCCGCTGATCCGTCTGTCGATCCGTTGTCGACGACGATCGCCCGCGCTCCCGCGGGAAGAGCTGCGAGCACGGCAGGCAGCGCCGGCGCCTCGTTCAGACACGGGAGGACGACATCGATGGGGATGCTCATACCGAGACGCTAGGGATCACCCGGCATCGGGCACCCCGTCAACTCCTTACGAACCGAGGAAGGATGCCGTGCGGGGCCGGATCCGCACTCCTGCGCAGACCGCCCGACCATACGATGAGACCATGTCGCAGCCCCGAGGTGATGCCGCCGAGCTCGCGGATCGCCGTGTGCTGGTGATCGAGGACGACCCGACGGTGAACGAGGTCGTGCACTCGTACCTCCGCGCCGCGGGGTACCTCGTCGACAGTGCGACCGACAGCTTCTCCGGACTCGCCGCGGTCGCTGAGACGTCTCCTGACCTCATCGTCCTCGATCGGATGCTGCCGGGGATCGACGGGGCCGAGGTGTGCCGTCGTATCAGGGCGGAGTCGACCGTGCCCATCATCATGCTCACCGCCCTCGGCTCGGAGGAGGATCGCATCGACGGGCTGGAGGCCGGAGCCGACGATTACGTCGTCAAGCCGTTCTCACCCCGGGAGCTCGTGCTGCGGGTGAACTCGGTGCTGCGACGCAGCCTGCCTGAGTTCGCCAGGGAGGCTCCGTTCGACATCGGCCCGTTCCGACTCGACCCGTCTGCGCGCATCGTGACCAGAGACGGCTCACCGCTGGAGCTGTCGGTGCGCGAGTTCGATCTCTTCGCGTTCTTCCTCAAGCATCCGCGACAGACCTTCGATCGTCCGACCCTGCTCCGCGGAGTCTGGGGATGGGACATCGGAGACCTGTCGACGGTGACCGTGACGACCCGACGGCTGCGCGAGAAGATCGAGGACGACCCCGGCAATCCGTCCGTCCTGGTCACGGTGTGGGGCGTCGGGTACCGACTCGAGCTGGGGAGCCCCTGATGCCGTTCGCCGATATCGTGGCGATCGCAGGCATCGCCCTCGCCTGGGCTCTGCTCGTCTCGGGGCTCGGCGGGATCTCCCTGTGGCTGCTGCGGCGGCGCTCGCTGATGCTGCAGATGAGCGTCGTGATCCTCGCCGTCGTGCTCTCGCTCGCGGCGGGAGTGCTCGCCGTCGCCGAAGCGATGTACATCTCACCGCACGACCTGCTCGTGGTGGTCGTCGTGACGGTCATCTCGGCGGTCGTGGCACTCATCGTCGCACTGCTGCTCGCCGCCCAGCTCGTGCGCGGCGTTCGCTCGCTCGAACGGCTGACGCACTCGGTCGGCGACGGCGAACGGCTCGATGACGCAGCACGGCTCGCCGTGAACGCCGACTTCGCCCGTGTCGCGCAGGAGCTCGTCTCGACCAGCGAGCGCCTCGCCGCGGCCCGAGACGAGGTGCAGCTCCTCGATCGCTCGCGAAGGGAGCTGATCGCGTGGATCTCGCACGATCTGCGCAGTCCGCTCGCCGGTCTCCGCGCGATGACCGAAGCCCTCGACGACGGGCTCGCTGAGGATCCTGCCCGCTTCCACAGGCAGATGCGCCGCCAGATCGATCACATGACGGATCTGGTCGACAGCCTCTTCCAGCTCTCGAAGATCACCTCGGGCACCCTCGTCCTGGATCTCGAGCCCATGTCACTGCACGACCTCGTCAGCGACGCGGTCGCCGAACTCGCGCCCATCGCACGGGCGAAGCAGATCGCGTTGGTGGAGCTCTCGAGCCCCGACCACGTCGTCATCGGGGATGCCCGCGAACTCGCACGCGTCATGGTCAACCTGCTCGCCAACGCGCTCGAGCACACACCGAACGGCGGGACGATCCGCATCAGCACGGCACGGGAGAACACGTCGATGGTGCTGTCGGTGCGCGATTCCGGCACCGGCATCCCGCACGACGACCTCGACCGGGTGTTCGAGCCCGGATGGCGGGGGAACGACGCGCGCACCCCGAAGGACGCAATCCTCGGCACCAGCGGGGCGGGCCTCGGTCTGGCGATCGCACGGGGGATCATCGAGGCGCACGACGGCGAGATCAGCGCCCACAACGACGGCACCGGATCGCGATTCGACATCCGTCTGCCCGTCGCGGCGTGAACATGAGCGCGAGCGCGAGCGCGAGCGCGACGGTCAGTCCCGGCGGCGGATCCTGAATCGCCGACGCCGCGGCTGCTCGGGCGCCTCGGGCGCCTCCGCGGCGCGGACGGTGAGCCTCGCCGCCCGCCTCTCGGCCCAGGCCGCGATCTCGACGTCGACGTCGCGAGGCTCCGTGACCACGGGCGGCCCGCCCTGCAGCTGGCGGCGCGCCTCGATGACACGCCTGTTGAAGTCCACGAGCACGTCGCGCACGTCGGACTCGCGGCCCAGCAGGTCGAGCTGGCCGTCGAGCTCGCGGTCCTCGGTGCGCAGCAGGATCGCCGGTGGGCCGAGCCCCGTGAGGTTCTCCTGCTCGATCTTGCGGCGGATCCACCAGTCCGGGTCGTGGTGCGTGCCGAGCCCCTCGAGGGGCTTGCCGGCACCCGGCAGGTCGTCGAAGTCGCCCCGGCGGATCGCGACCTGGATCGCCGTCTCGATGAACGCGGCCCGATCGGTCGCGGCGGCGATCCCCGGAGCGGTGCCGGACTCGGCATCCTCCTCCGAGCCCTCACTCCGCTGCCTCGCGCGATATCGCGCCGCGGCCTCGCGTGGATCCGTCATGATGCACCTCCGTCGCATCCGGGTGATCCCAGCGTACGACCGGAACGGCGCAGCACGCGCTGTCGGCACCAGCCCATAGGCTCGGAGGATGACCGAGCGCACCCTCAATCGTGAGATCCTGCGCCTCGCCGTCCCCGCCCTCGGCGCGCTGATCGCCGAACCGGCGTTCCTCATCGTCGACGCCGCCCTCGTCGGGCACCTCGGCACCACCCCGCTCGCGGGCCTCGGCATCGCCGGAGCCGTGCTGCAGACGATCGTCGGCCTCATGGTCTTCCTCGCCTACTCGACCACCCCCGCGGTGGCACGACTCTTCGGCGCCGGGCGGCCGGGCGAAGCCGTCTCGGTCGGCATCAACGGCATGTGGCTGGCGCTCGCGATCGGGGCCGTGCTCGCCGCGGCGGGCGCAGCGTCCTCCCCGTGGCTCGTGTCGCTCTTCGGTGCGAGCGACGCCGTGGCCGCCCAGGCCAACGACTACCTCGTCGTCTCGATGTGGGGCCTTCCCGCCATGCTGATCGTCTTCGCGGCGACCGGGCTGCTGCGCGGGATGCAGGACACCATGACGCCGCTGTGGATCGCAGGGCTCGGTTTCGGCGCGAATGCCCTGCTCAACGTCGTGTTCATCTACGGCCTCGGCTGGGGGATCGCGGGGTCCGCCGCCGGCACCGTCGTCGCGCAGTGGGGAATGGTCGGCGCCTACGTGCTGGTGATCCGCCGTCTCGCCGCGAAGCACGATACCTCGCTGCGGGCGCGCAGAGAGGGCATGGGCAGCACCGCGCGTTCGGGCGGCTGGCTGCTCCTGCGCACGGTGAGCCTGCGGGCGGCTCTCCTCGTGACCGTCGCGGTGGCCACGGGCATCGGCACCGACGAGCTCGCCGGCTGGCAGATCGTGTTCACGATCTTCTCGGCGGCGGCCTTCGCTCTGGATGCCCTTGCGATCGCCGCGCAGGCGCTGATCGGCAAGGAGCTCGGCGCGGGTGATGAACGGCAGGTGCACCGGGTGCTCAGACGCACCGTCGCCTGGGGTGCGTGGTTCGGTGTCGCGGTCGGGGCGCTCATCGCGGCGCTGTCGGGCGTACTCGGCATCGTGTTCACAGGCGACCCGGCAGTCGCAGCCCTCGTGCAGCCGGCACTCCTGATCCTGGCGGTCGCCCAGCCGATCGCGGGCGTCGTGTTCGTGCTCGACGGCGTGCTCATGGGGGCCAACGACGCGCGCTACCTCGCGATCGCGGGTGGCCTGAACCTCCTGCCGTTCCTTCCGGCGCTCTGGATCATCGCTGCGACGGGAGTCGACGGTGCCGCCGGTCTCATCTGGCTCGCCGTCGCGTTCTTCGGCGTCTACCTGCTCGCCCGGCTCGGCACCCTCGGCTGGCGCGTGCGATCGGGGCGCTGGATCTCGGCCGGCGTCTAGCAGCGCATCAAGGGATCAGGCGTTCTCGAGTTCGGCGATCACGATCTTCTTCATGTGCATGAGCGCCTGGATCTGCTCGGGGCGCTGCTGCAGGAGGTCGAGTCCGGCCGGCACGATCTGCCAGCTCACGCCGAACCTGTCCTTGCACCAGCCACAGGCCTCGGACTCGGGCACGGCCGAGAGAGCCGCCCAGTATCGGTCGATCTCGGCCTGATCCTCACAGCCGATCACGAAGGAGATGGACTCGTTGAAGGCGAACTCGGGCCCGCCGTCGAGGCAGCCGAACGGTGCGCCGTTCAGGGTGAACTCGCCGTTGATCACCTTGCCGGTCATGCCCTGGAAGTGGTCGTCGAGGGACTCCTCCGGGTAGAGCACGACCTGATCGATCGACGAGTCGGGGAACACCGAGACGTAGTACTCCATCGCCTCCTGCGCCTGACCGTCGAACCAGAGGAACGGGCGGATGGGACTGATCCCTGACATGGCGACCTCCTCAGATCGGCACTCACGCTACGCCTGAGACCGGGCCGTGTCGAGAGCATCACGCGACACCTGTCAGCCCGCGTATCTCCGGCACCACTCGTACATGATCACGGCGGCCGCCGCGCTCGCGTTGATCGACCGGGTGGAGCCGTACTGGGTGATCTCGATGTGCGCGGATGCTGCGGCGAGCGCGGCGTCCGAGAGCCCCGGCCCCTCCTGCCCGAACAGCAGCACGCAGACCTGCGGCAGCTCGGCGCGATCCACGGGCACGGCGCCGTCGACGTTGTCGACGGCGATGATCGGGATGCCTTCGGCCGCAGCCCACGCCGCGAACGTCTCGACGTCCTCGTGGTGCACGACGTGCTGGTACCGGTCGGTGACCATCGCCCCGCGCTTGTTCCAGCGGCGGCGACCGATGATGTGCACGGTGTCGGCGAGGAACGCGTTGGCGCTGCGCACGATCGAGCCGATGTTCATGTCGTGCTGCCAGTTCTCGATCGCGACGTGGAACGGATGCCGCTGCGTGTCGAGGTCGGCGACGATCGCCTCCATCCGCCAGTAGCGGTAGCGATCGATCACATTGCGCGTGTCGCCTGTCGCGAGCAGCTCGGGGTCGTACTGCTCCCCTGCAGGCCATTCCGACTCGCCCCCGGGCCACGGCCCCACCCCGTATCCGGGCTGCGCCGACGATCCGCCTGTCTCCGCTGCCGCCGCGGGCGCCTGCTCATCCATCCCGTCAGGCTATCCGCCACACGACCAGCAACATATTTAGGTACACCGAAAGATCGGCTACGATTTCGGCATGCCTAAAAATGCCGCGCTCGACGAGGTCACCCCCGCAGCCCGCGCCACCGCACCCCGCAGCCTGTGGCTGCTCGGGCCCGCGCTGGTCGCCGGCGTCGCCTACCTCGACCCGGGCAACGTGGCGAGCAACATGACCGCCGGAGCCCAATACGGCTACCTGCTGGTCTGGGTCGTCGTCGCCGGGAACGTCATGGCCTGGCTCATCCAATACCTCTCGGCGAAGCTCGGAGTCGTCACCGGGCAGAGCCTCCCCGAGGTGCTGGGCACGCGACTCACCAAGCCGTGGGCTCGGCGGGCGTATTGGCTGCAGGCCGAGCTCGTCGCGATGGCGACCGACCTGGCCGAGGTCATCGGCGGCGCGGTCGCGCTGCACCTGCTCTTCGACATCCCCCTGCTGCTCGGCGGGATCATCACCGGCGCGGTGTCGATGATCCTGCTCACGGTGCAGAGCCGTCGCGGCGCTCGTCCCTTCGAGTTCGTGATCATCGGGCTCATGGTGATCATCACGGTCGGCTTCGTCGCCGGGCTCTTCGTCGCCCCGCCGGACGCGGCGAGCGTGGTCGCAGGGCTCGTGCCCCGCTTCGAGGACACAGGATCAGTGCTGCTCGCGGCATCCATTCTCGGCGCGACCATCATGCCGCACGCGATCTACGCCCACTCGTCGCTGACCCGAGACCGATTCGGCTCGGCAGCAGCACACGCCCCGACCGAGGCCGCCCGCACCGAGACCTCGCGCATCCGCCGCCTGCTCAGCGCCACACGCTGGGACGTGTCGATCGCCATGCTGATCGCGGGCACCGTGAACCTCGGCATCCTGCTGCTCGCAGCCGCGAACCTCGCCGGCGTCGAGGGGACCGACTCGCTCGAGGGCGCCCATGCCGCGCTGGCCGCCGGGCTCGGCCCCGTCGTGGCGACGTTCTTCGCGGTCGGCCTGCTCGCATCGGGCCTCGCCTCGACCTCGGTCGGCGCCTACGCGGGAGCGGAGATCATGCACGGCCTGCTGCACGTGCGCATCCCGCTGCTCGCTCGACGCCTGGTGACGCTGATCCCGGCGCTGGTGATCCTCGGCGTCGGAGTCGATCCGACCCTGGCCCTCGTGCTCAGCCAGGTCGTGCTGTCGTTCGGCATCCCGTTCGCCCTGATCCCGCTCGTCGCCCTCACCGCCCAGCGCCGCACTCTCGGACCGTGGGTGAATCGGGCGTGGACGACTGCCGCGGGCATCGTGGCGTCGGTGCTGCTCATCGCCCTCAACGGCGCCCTGCTCTGGCTGGTGCTGACCGGCGCCTGAGGCGGCGCAGAGACGCACACGCAGAAGCAGCACCCGAGAGACAGGACAGAACCGCCCCGAGCCGGCACGGGAAGATTCGGCTCGGGGCGGCGGTCTGTCACCGCACGAGTGCTCAGCGCTTGCGGAGGGTCTCCGTCCACTTCGAGGCCGCGCCGTCGGCGATCCGGTAGCCGGCATCCGGCACAGCGACCACGGTCACCTCACCCGTGACCCGCACCTTGCCGTTGCGCGCCTCGTCCTTCTCGCCGTTCACGTAGTACGTGATGCCTTTCACGTTCGTCGGCACCTTCACCTCGTCGCGCGAGGTGCCGGGCTTGTCGGTGAAGGTCGGGGGCTTGGGCGTCGTCGGCGCCGTCAGCACCGGTACGTTCGCCCAGTCGAGGTCGCTCGCGAGGTAGAACGTGGTGTACGCCGGCTGGTTGTACGTCGTCTGCTGACGAGCGGTCTCGACCCGGTACTGCACGTCGTGCATGAGAGTCGTGAGCTTGTGCACTGTGGGCTCGGTGGTCGTGTAGAACCGCAATGCGCTCGAGTCGGCTGTGCGCACGAGCAGCTCCTCCCGCCAGTCGCCCAGCACGTCGGCGACGAGCGAGGGGTTGCCCTTGGTGCCGTTGTTGGTCAGCGTGCCGGTGGCGGTCAGCACGGTGCCACGCGTCCAGTCGTCGATCGTGGGCGTCTGGTCGCCGCTGCCGTTGACGAGCTGGGTGGTCATGTCTCCCGCCCAGCGGATCGACATGTTCGTGCCGGGCGTCTCGGCCTGCAGCACCTCGCCGGTCGCACTCAGCAGACCGCTGCCCTCGGTGCCGCCGGGCATGCTCGACCACACCTCGATGCCCGGCACGTCGGGTCGCACGTCGCCGATCATCGCCCGACCCGTGTCGCGGCCGGAGTAGGCGCCGAACAGCGATTCGCCGGTCGCGGCGTCGCGCATCACGGATCCGTACGGCGCACTGGTCGCGCCCTCGTGGGCGGTCCAGATCTCGAGGCCGGGGCGGGCCGGGTCGATGTCGGTCACGTGCATCGCGTCTCCGTGACCGAGTCGCACGGTCGCGCCGGGGTCGGCGCTGCCCTCGGGCAGCACGTCGAACGAGCTGTACAGCAGGCTGCCGTCGTCGTCGATCGTCGCCGATCCGTAGACGAGCTCCTGCTTTCCGTCGGCATCCACGTCGGCGAAGCTCAGCGAGTGATCGCCCTGCGTCGTGATCGTGCCGAACTCGGGGTCGGTGCCGTCACGGCCGTGCGGGGAGTCGTTGAACGGGTTCGTCATGGGCGCGTGGCCGCTGTCGACGTCCCATCGCTCCTTGAGGCGCTTGCCGTCCCAGTCGAAGGCCGTGACGGTCGTGCGCGTGTAGTACCCGCGAGCGAAGACGGCCGACGGATGCTGGCCGTCGAGGTATCCGACGCCCGAGAGGAAGCGGTCGACGCGGTTCGCCGGCTCGATGCGCGACATCGCGTAGTCGCCCCACAGCAGTCCGTCGTCTCCTCGCTCGGTGGGATACGGGATGGTCTGCAGCTCCTTGCCGGTCGCACTGTCGAAGACCGTGAGGTACTCGGGTCCGTCGACGATGAAGCCCTCGAACTCCCGCAGCAGGTTGCGTGCGCTGCGGCTCGGCGCATAGACGTCGATGAAGGTGGTCGCCAGCTCCTGCGCGCTCTCCTGCGAGAGGGGGTACTCGTGGGTCACGGGCATCCCCCATGCCTCTTCGAGAGTGGCCGGCCACTGACCGGACACGACCTCGTCGCGCTCGCTCCATCCGAGGAACATCTCGACCAGGTGCGCCTCGTAGTCGGCGGCGCTGAGGCGGTAGTCGTCGTCGTTCGAGTAGCCGGCCTTGCGGTCGGCCTTGGGGAGCGTGATGTACGACTCGCTCGCCACCGAGCCGTCGGCCGCGAACTGCACCGACTTCGTGCCGGGCGCCGTCTTCAGCATCGTCTCGGACCGCCCGTCGCCGTCGAAGTCGTAGACGAGGAACTGCGTGTAGTGCGCTCCGGCTCGGATGTTCACGCCGAGATCGAGACGGTTCAGCAGGGTGCCGTCGAGCTCGTACGTGTCGAGGTAGACCGGGCCCGTGTAGCCGCGCTGCGAGACGTCCTTCGAGTTCGAGGGGTCCCACTTCACGACGTACTCGTACTGCCCGTCTCCGTCGACGTCGCCGACCGAGACGTCGTTCGCCGAGTAGGTGTACGCCTCGCCCTTGGGGGTGACGCCGTCGGCGGGCTTCTGGAGCGGCAGGTCGTAGTACCCCTCGGCCCAGGCGGTGACGGATGCCGAGGCGGATGCCGTCAGCTCGACGCCGTTCACGATCGGGACCACGGAGTACTCCGAGGTCGCCGCCCCGTCGGCATCCGCGTAGTCGGTGCTGTCGGTGACGGTCGCCACCCGAGCACCGTCGCGGTAGACCGCGAAGTCGGGGCCGGCGAGTCCGGTGGCGGTCGTGCCGGTCGCCTCGGTGGCCAGCAGCCGCCAGCTGAGGAAGACGCCGTCGGCGGTCGAGACCGCGACGAGGCCCCGATCGAGAGCCTCCAGCTGCGGCCCGCTGGATCCGGGGTCGTGGCGGCCGGTGACGGGACCGTCTGAGCTGACGGCTCCTGCACTCTGCGCGCCCCCTGCGAGGAGGCAGCCGGCAGCGGCCACCGCCACGACGGCGCGGAACGAATGGTGTCGGATATTCATCGTCGAAATCCTTCTCTGAGCGTGAAGCTCGTTCGGATAGCGTTTTCCCGTGCCCGCTCGAAGCTACCCGCCGCGCCAGTGCCCGTCAAGGAATCCCGGCGGATTGAGACGATTCACAGCTCTCGTCGGCGATTAGGCTCGAAGTCATGTCTGCCGAAACCGCGCGCCGCTCCGTCCGCATCCTCACCTGGATCGGAATCGCGACCGGCGTGATCGGCGGACTCCTCGTCGCCTTCCCCACCGTGCTGCCCGTCGGGGGGCCGTGGGTGCAGCTCGCGCTGGGGATCGCGACCCTCGTCCTGGCGTTCCGCGCACGCAAGATCGGGATCGCCGAGATCGAGGGATTCGACGGACGCGTCTCGCTCTTCGCCGCGCTGCTCGGTTTCCTCATCATCTTCTTCGCCGGCCAGGTCGCCTTCGGCATCCTCGTCGATGTCGCCAACCCCTGAGCCGTGCAGACTCTGAGCCCGGCGCACCCCTGAGCCCAGCCGACCGCTGATCTAGGCTGGACCCGTGGCATCCCCGGCAGCAGACGACTACCTCAAGACCGTCTACGCGCATACCGAGTGGCAGGACGCGCCGATCACCCCCTCGGTGCTCGCGGCGAAGCTCGGCATCGCCCCGTCCTCGGTGACCGAGATGGTGAAGAAGCTCGCCGCCGCCGGACTCGTCTCGCATGTGCCCTATGGGGCTGTGCGACTGACGGATGCCGGCACGCAGCGCGCGCTGGCGATGGTGCGCCGCCACCGGCTGATCGAGACGTGGCTCGTGCAGGAGTTCGACTACGGGTGGCACGAGGTGCACGACGAGGCCGAGGTGCTCGAGCACACGATCAGCGACCGGCTGCTCGAGGGCATCGACGCACGCCTCGGCCGGCCCCGCTTCGACCCGCACGGCGACGCGATCCCCGACGCGAACGGCGCGGTCGATCGCGAGCCCTTCGTGCTGCTCGCCGATGCGCCGATCGGCCACACCGGCCGCGTGCTGCGCGTCGACGACCGCGACCCCGATCTGCTGCGGGCGCTGGAGGCTGCGGGCGTCGTCGTCGCCGCGACGGTCACCACGACGGCGTCCGGCATCGAGCTCGACGGTGCGGCCGCCGCACTCCCGGCTGGGGCCACCGAGGTGGTCTGGCTCAGCGCCTGAGAGTCCCATCAGAACCTGACACCTGCCCGTAACCACGGGCCAATAGGCTGTGCACATGGCACACCGCGATGACATCGAATGCTGGCTCACCGACATGGACGGCGTGCTCGTTCACGAGAACGACGCCATCCCCGGAGCTGCCGAGCTGCTCGCCGGATGGGAGCAGAACGAGATCCCGTACCTGGTCCTGACGAACAACTCGATCTTCACCGCGCGCGACCTCTCGGCCCGACTGCGCGCCAGTGGCCTGACCGTACCCGAGGAGCGCATCTGGACCTCGGCCCTCGCGACCGCCGACTTCCTCGCGCAGCAGCTGCCCGGCGGCTCGGCCTTCGTGATCGGCGAGGCCGGCATCCTCACCGCCCTGCACGAGGCGGGGTTCATCATGACCGAGACGAACCCCGATTTCGTGGTCGTCGGCGAGACCCGCAACTACTCGTTCGAGGCCATCACCAAGGCGATCCGCCTCATCATCAAGGGCGCGCGCTTCATCGTCACCAACCCCGACGCCACGGGCCCGTCGGCCGACGGCGTGATGCCGGCGACCGGCGCGATCGCCGCCCTCATCACCAAGGCAACCGGCAAGGAGCCGTACGTCGTCGGCAAGCCGAACCCGATGATGTTCCGCTCGGCCCTGAACAAGATCGGCGCCCACTCGAAGAAGACGGGCATGATCGGCGACCGCATGGACACCGACATCATCGCCGGCATCGAGGCGGGCCTGCACACCGTGCTCGTCATGACGGGAATCAGCGACGAGGCCGAGGTCGAGAAGTACCCGTTCCGCCCTGACGAGATCGTCGACTCGGTCGCCGATCTGCTGCCGACCGTCACCGAGTCGATCCCGACGCTCGACGAGGACTGACATGGGGGCGCTCGACGAGGGAGAGCGGGTCGTCGCAGCGGATGCTGCCGTCTGGCGCGCCTGGCTCGAAGAGCATCACGAGCGCACAGCCGGAGTCTGGCTGCTGAGCGTTCGTGGCTCTCGCGCGGACGGCGTCGGATACGAGGATGCCGTGCGCCAGGCACTGTGCTTCGGGTGGATCGACGGCCCGGTGCGCACCTTCGACGATCAGACCGTCGGGCAGTGGTTCTCACCCCGACGCCGCGGCAGCGGGTGGGCGGCGACGAACAAGGCGCGTCTGGTCGACCTCGAAACCGCGGGGCTCCTCGCCCCGGCCGGCATCCGCGTGCTCGAGGCCGCGAAGGCCGACGGGTCCTGGACCGTGCTCGACGGCCCCGAGGCGGGCATCGAGCCCGACGAGCTGACCGAGGCGCTGGATGCCGCACCCGCCGCGCGCGCGAACTGGGATGCCTTCCCGAGGTCGGTCAAGAAGTTCGGGCTCACACACATCGCGATGGCCAAGCGCGCAGAGACGCGCGCTGCGCGGATCGCCAAGATCGTGGCGGATGCCGCGGAGGGGAAACGCCCATGAACCAGTCGGATGTGCTCTTCCTGGTGGCCTTCCTGATCCTCCTCAGCACGCTGACGGTGTTCGTCGTGCAGTTCTGGCGTTCACGCCGTCGAGGCGGAGGCGGCGAGGGCGATGGCCGTGCCGGCTGGTGGGAGGGCCCCTGGGACGACGACGACCGCACGCGCTGAGCGCGGTCGCCCGCCGACCTCGGGGTCAGGCCAGGGTCGGGGTCAGGCCAGGGTCAGGCTGAGTACGCGCTCGACCGGCTCCGGCATCCGCAGCGGACCTGTGCCCGGCGTGATCGTGCCGAGGATGCGCGGCTCGCGGGCCCCGGTGCCTCCGGGCGTCACTGCGGCCACGCCGTGCATCGTGCACCAGCCGATGAGGGCGAACAGGATCGCCTCCTTGCTGTCGACGGACGCACCGAGCTCGTCGGCGAGCACGACCTCGACCTCGGGGAGCGCGGCGCGGAGCCCCTGCATGATCAGCGGGTTGTGGCATCCGCCGCCCGAGACCGCGAGGAAGCGGATGCCCGCCGCCCGGACGTCCTGCGCGACGGTGCGCACCGTCAGCTCGGTCAAGGTGCGGATCAGGTCCGCCGGCGCGATGCCGGGTCGCATCCGATCGACGTGCGCACGCACGTAGTCGAGATGGAAGTGCTCTTTGCCGGTGCTCTTGGGGGCTCCGAGCGAGTAGTACGGGTCGGCGAGGAGTGCTGCGAGGAGATCCTTGTCGACGGCGCCGGTGCGCGCGATGGCGGCATCCGCGTCGTACCCGCGATCGTTCAGTCCTTCTGCCACGACGACCGCATCGACCAGCGCGTTCGCCGGCCCGATGTCGTAGGCGGACAGGCCGTCTGGTCCCACCACCGTCATGTTGGCGATGCCGCCGAGATTCACCGCAGCCGAGACCCCGGCACGGCCGCGCAGCAGCAGCTCGTCGAGGAACGACACGAGCGGTGCCCCGTGCCCACCCGCGGTGATGTCGCGGATCCGGACGTCGGAGACGACGGGAGCGCCCACCCGCTCGGCGATCCAAGCAGGCTGGCCGATCTGCAGGGTGCCGAGGGCATGTCCCTCGTCGACCCAGTGGAAGACCGTCTGGCCGTGGGTGCACACGGCGTGCACTCCCCCGACAGCGGCGGATGCGGATGCGGCGACCTCGGCGAAGGCCTGGCCGATGAGCGTGTCGAGCTCGCAGACCTCGGCGAACGTCGTGGGTGCGGGCGGCAGCGCGGCGATGAGGCGAGCACGCAGCTCGGGATCGTACGGCACGCTGTCCTCGTGCAGGACGGTGCCGCGCAGCGCTCCTTCACTCTCGTCGAAATCCACGACCGTGACGTCGATGCCGTCGTGTGAGGTGCCCGAGAGCAGTCCGAGTACGCGCATGCGTGTTCCTTCCGTCGCCTGCTACGAGCGTAGAGCGGATTTGTTAGGGAGGCGAACGGAACGGATCGACCATTTCTGCACGATCACTCTCTAGACCGCGTTCTCCCGAGTGCCCGAAAGATGACCCGCACCGCGGGCGGCCGCCGACCGTCGCCCGCGTAGCATTCTGCGAGACCCCACCCTCCACCCCCAGAATGGGAGCATGTTCGTGTCCGTCGAGATCATCACGATCGTCCTCAGCGCAGTCGGCCTTCTGCTGACTCTGGGAGGCACGATGTTCGCGGGCTTCGCCTGGTGCATCCGCAGATCCGACTCCCTCCGCACCGATCTCGTCGGCGTCGAGACGTCGCTCGGTGTGCGTATCGACGGAGTGGAACAGAGGCTCACGGCACGCATCGACGGAGTCGAGGAGAAACTCACCGCACGCATCGACGGAGTCGAGGAGAAACTCACCGCACGCATCGACGGAGTCGAGGAGAAACTCACCGCACGCATCGACGGAGTCGAGGAGAAACTCACCGCACGCATCGACGGAGCCGAGGAGAAACTCACCGCACGCATCGACGGAGTCGCCGCCGACGTCACCGAACTCAAGATCGCGATGGCCCGCATCGAAGGGCCGCAGCGCCATCTGATAGTCGCCGCCCGCTGAGTCGCGAGTCAGCGCAGGACGAGTGCCGCGGCGCCGATGAGCGGCCCCTCGTCACCGAGTCCCGAGCGCACGACCCGGGTACGCCGCGAGTACTCGTGCGCAGCGCTCGCGGTGAGGGCCCGCTGCACGAGGTCGATGTAGTCGGCGGACACGCGAGAGAACCCGCCGCCGATCGCGACTATGTCGAGATCGACGAGGGTCGCGGCATCCGCGAGCGCTTCTCCGACCGCCTTCGCCGACCGCTCGATCGCGGCACGGGCGATGGTGTCGCCCGCGGCGGCATCCCGAGCCAGGTCCTCGCCGGTGGCTCCGGTCCAGCCCTGTTGCTGAGCCCAGGCGGCGCTCGCGGGCCCCGAGGCGATCTCCTCGAGGGTGAGTCCGCCTTCGCGACGCACCTGTCCGAGATGCCCGGCGTTGCCGGTGGCTCCGGGAATGTACGCGCCGTTGACGACGAATCCGCCGCCGACGCCGGTCGAGACGACGATCGACAGCGAGGCACCGGCATCCTGCGTGGCGCCGAGCCAGGATTCCGCGAGGGCGAGCGCGCCACCGTCATGGCCGAGGATGGTCGGAACCTCCCGGCCGAGTGCAGCGGATGCCGCCGAGCGCACCGACTCCGCAAGACCGAAGCCCCGCGCGAGCGGCATGTTCACCGGCATGATCGCTCCGGCGGCACGGTCGATGGGTCCGGCGCTTCCGGCACCGGCGCCCACGAGGTCGGCATCCGCCGGCACAGCGGCCAGAGCGTGGGTCACGATCGCGATCACCGCGTCGTCGAGCGACGCGGGAGTGGCATCCCGGCCGGTCGCCCGGCGCGAGCGGCTGCCGTCGACCAGCTCGCCGTGCTCGCTCACGAGCGCGGCCTCCATCTTGGTGCCGCCGACGTCGACGGCCAGGGCGTAGCGGGTCACTGGGGGTCGAGTCCGAGGTCGTCGAGGTCGAAGGCCGCACGCCATTCGAGGCCTTCGGCTTCGATCGCGGCCTGAGCGCCGGTCTTGCGGTCGACGATCACAGCGACGGCGACGATCTCGGCACCCTCCGTGCGCAGCGCCTCGACGGCCTTGAGCGCCGACTGCCCGGTGGTCGAGGTGTCTTCGAGCACCACGACGCGCTTGCCCTTGACGTCCGCGCCCTCGATCTGTCGGCCTCGACCGTGGTCCTTCGGCTCCTTGCGCACGACGAAGGCATCGAGCGGCTTCTCGGCGGCGACCGAGGCGTGCAGCACCGAGTTGGCGATGGGGTCGGCGCCGAGCGTCAGGCCTCCGACCGCGACGACGTCGAGGTCGCCGATCAGGTCGAGCATGATGCGGCCGATCGCGGGAGCCGCGCGGTGATCGAGGGTGAGCTTGCGCATGTCGACGTAATACGTCGCCTTCTTGCCGCTCGAGAGCGTGAAGTCTCCGTGGAACACCGCCTCGTCCTTGATCAGGTCGAGGAGGGTCTGGCGGTCTGCGTCGAGTGCGGTCACGGCATCCAGTGTAGGAGGTGGGCCCTAGGCTTGACGCATGCGCTTGGCCACCTGGAACGTCAACTCCATCCGCACACGTGTCACCCGCACCGTCGAGTTCGCCGTCCGAGAAGACATCGACGTGCTGGCGATGCAGGAGATCAAGTGCAAGCCCGAGCAGTTCCCGTACGGGCCCTTCGAAGAGGCCGGCTACCACGTCGAGGTGCACGGCCTGAATCAGTGGAACGGCGTCGCGATCGCGAGCCGCCTGCCGATCACCGACGTGCGCACCTCTTTCGACGGCATGCCGGGCTTCGCCAAGGGCCATGAGGGACCGGACGCTCCGCTCGAGGCGCGAGCGCTGGGCGTGCTCGTCGACGGCGTGCGGGTATGGAGCCTGTATGTGCCCAACGGCCGCTCGCTCGAGGACCCTCACTACACCTACAAGCTGCACTGGCTCGAGGAGCTGAAGAAGGCGACCGCCGCCGAGCTGTCGGCGAACCCCGATCTGCCGCTCGCGCTGGTCGGCGACTTCAACATCATCCCGTTCGACAAGGACAACGGCGACCCCGACATCGTCGAGGGTGTCTCGACGCATGTCTCCCCGCAGGAGCGTCAGGCGTTCTTCGCGTTCGCCGACGCGGGCCTCACCGACGTGGTGCGACCGCTGATCCCCGAGGGATTCACCTACTGGGACTACCAGCGCCTGAAGTTCCCGCGCAACGAAGGCGTGCGCATCGACTTCGTCCTCGGCTCGAAGACGCTCGCGGATGCGGTCACCGGCGCTTCGATCCACCGCGACGAGCGCAAGGGCGAGCAGCCGAGCGACCACGTCCCCGTGGTCGTCGAGTTCGACCTGGGCGGCGCGGAAGAAGACGACGACCTGCCGATGATCTTCTCCTGAGCGCTGTGCCTCTCCGACTGATCGCCACCGATCTCGACGGAACCCTTCTCGATTCGTCGTCCACGGTCACGCCGCGCACACGAGCGGCACTCGACGCGGCGCGGGCCCGCGGCATCCACGTCGTGCCCGTGACCGCCCGGCAGCCGATCGGTCTGCGTGCCCTTGCGGGTGGCGCCGGTTTCGACGACTGGGCGCTGTGCAGCAACGGCGCCTACGCGACGCACCTCACAGACGGGCGGATGCTGTTCGCCGAGGAGCTTCCGGCCGAGACGATCCGCACTCTGGCCGAGGCGCTGCGCGCCAGCATCCCCGGGCTGCTCTTCGCGAGCGTGCGTGAGGGCGGTGAGACGTTCGTCGCCCAGCACGGCTACGCCGACATCGCGGATCTCTCGGACCACAAACGAGACCCGCGCACGATGGGCGGCGTCGCGCTCGACCAGGTGCTCGCGGCCCCCAGTCTGAAGTTCGTGATCCGGCATCCGGAGCTCGCCCCCACCGACCTCTTCGAGTCGCTGCAGGCACTCGGCCTCACAGGCTTCGAGGCCACCTTGTCGGGAGCGCCGTTCGTCGAGGTCATGGCTGAGGGGGTCACCAAGGCCACCGGCCTCGCCCGACTCTGCGAGCACCTCGAGATCGACCGCCGCGACGTGATCGCCTTCGGCGATGCGCTCAACGATGTCGAGATGCTCCGCTGGGCCGGCCGCGGGGTCGCGATGGCCGATGCCGACGACGTCGTGCAGGACGCCGCAGACGAGACGACGACCTCAAACGACGACGACGGCGTCGCCAGGGTGATCGAGCGCCTGCTCGGCTGACGCGCCGACTCGATCAATCTTCGAAGGTCCCGACTCCGGGCGCGCGGTCCGTGCGGCCGTAGCGCAGGAGCATCACACCGCTGTCGTCGACGATCGGGGGGTCGAGCAGCCGCAGCACCGACGGCATGGCGCCCTCGTCGAAGACCTTCTTGCCCGCGCCGAGCAGGATCGGGTAGACCCACAGGTTGAGCTCGTCGAAGAGCCCCTCGGCCAGCAGCGAGTGCACGAAGTCGATGCTGCCGATCACATGCACCTCGTGGTGCTGCGCCCGCAGCTCGGCGATCTCAGCAGCGAGGTCCTCGCCCACCCGGTGACTGTTTTGCCAATCGAGCGTGATGTCGGCATCCCGCGTCGCCACATACTTCGGCACCCTGTCGAAGAGCCTGCCGATCTCACCTGACGGCCCCTCCGTGTGATGGGGCCAGTATGCGGCGAAGATGTCGTACGTCCGACGCCCGAGCAGCAGGGCGTCGAGCTGCTGCATCCCCTGCGAGACGGTCTCCCCCATGCCCGACGACGGATATCCGGCCTGCCAGCCGCTGAATTCGAACCCTCCCGAGGTGTCCTCGTCAGTGCCGCCAGGCCCCTGAGCGACGCCGTCGAGGGTCATGAAGAGGTCGATCAGAATGCGTCCGGCCATCAGAGTGCTCCTTTGCACGAGAGATCCTGCACGATGACACGGCTCACACTATGCGCTCACTCGGAGTCGCGGGAGGGTGTCCGGTCGACGGGATCCGATCGCTCCTCACCCCAGCGGCCGAGCGCCTCGATCGCCTCCCGCAACGCGATGCCGCGATCAGTGAGCGCGTAGGCACGCGTGTTGTGCCGGAGAGGAAGCCTGCTCAGCACGCCCGCCGCCTCGAGCTCGCGCAGACGGGTCGCGAGCATGTTCGTCGGCACCCCGAGATCGCGCTGCAGATCGCCGTACCTCTGCGGCCCGTCGAGCAGCCGTTCCACAATGAGCAGCGCCCACCGGGCCCCGACGATGTCGAGGGCTGCGGCCAGGTCGCTCACGCGGTCTGGTCGGAGCCCGGCTTCATCCAGAACGGCGAGTAGTGGTAGCCATCGGGGTCGTCGAACTGGCGCTGGTACATGAACGGGTAGTCGTCGGTGTCGCCGACCCGCCCACCGGCGGCAGCGGCGCGCTCGACGAGAGCGTCGACTGCCTCCCGGCTGTCGAGGTCGAACGAGACCGTGACCTTCGACGGAGTGTCCGGTCCGCCGATCACGTCCTCCGTGCCACCGACGCTCGCATACATCTCGCGACTGCCGAGCATGACGTACTGCTCGGGCGCGATCGCGAAGCACGACACGTTGTGATCGGACATCTCGGCATTGAGGGTCCAGCCGAGGGCTGTGTAGAACTCTGTGGCCCGGTCGACGCTCTCGACGGGGCAGGTGATGAAGAGGCTCATGTGCTGATACTTGCAAAATGCAAGTGCGCCGTCAAGAGCATCTTCAAGCATCACCGGATCGGCTCGGCTCCGTCCGAGATCTCCGCATCCGCTCGACGCCGGAGGCCCAGCAGCGCGAGCGCGCCCGCCCCCGCGGTGAGGGCTGCGACGACCCCGAGACCCAGGCCCGGGACGGATGCCGTCGCCACGGCTCCTGCGACGAGCGGACCGCCCGCGTCCCCGAGCTCCCGCCCCAGTTCGGCGCTGCCCATCGTCCGCCCCATGCGTTCCGGCGGTGTCGATGCGGCCAGGTGCGAGAACGCGATGGGCGTCGCGACGCCGACCCCGACACCGACCAGCAGTGCGGTGGCGACGAGCGCGACGGGCACCTGCGTCACGGCGGCGAGCGCTATCCCCGCGGCGATCAGGAGCAGCCCGCCGACCGTGCCGAGTCGCACCGAGATGCGCCCCCGATCATGTGCGGCGCCGACGAAGGGCTGAGCGACGCTCGATGCGATGGCGAGCACGGTCACGATCGCCATGCTCCCTACGGTGTCGAGTCCGGCCTGGCGACCCAGCAGCGGCAGGAAGCCGACCGCGACTGCCAGCGCCCCGGTCGTCGCGGCCAGCGCGAGGGTCGGGATGACGAAGGCGGGGGCGGCCAGCTCGCGTCCCAGATCGACGAGCGTGACGCGCTTGCGCGGCAGCACCGACACCGAGGGCACCGCCAGGGCGACCCAGGCTGCGGCGCCGAGCCCGAGCACCGCGAGCGCCCAGAACAGCGCAGGCATGCCACCCCAGACGACCAGTACAGCGCCCAGGAGCGGGCCGAGCGCGTAGCCGAGGCTCTTCCACGAGCCGTAGCGACCGAAGTACTTGCCCCGCGTGGTGTCGTCGGTGAGCCGGGCGACCGCGGCCGATGACGACGGCGAGAAGGCGGATGCCGCGGCGCCCTGCCCGAACCGCCCGATCACGAGTCCGAGCATCCCCGGCACGACGGCGCCGACCACCGAGAACGCCGAGAACGCGAGAAGCCCTCCGATGATCACAGGGCGCACGCCGATGCGATCGCTCAGCGCACCGAACAACGGCTTGAGCAGCACTTCGGCGAGGTCGTACAGCGCGAGGGTCAGGCCGAACGCGAGCAGCGTCCAGCCGATGTCCTCGGTCTCGGCACCGAGGGCGGCGGCGATGCCGTGCGCGCCGAACGCGGTGGTGAAGCCGGCGAGATACAGCGGGGCGAGCCGGGGCGTCGCGAGCGGCGGGGTCGAGGTCACGGTCGATTCTCCCAGAATCCCCGACACCGGCTGCGGTGGCGAGGTGATCCCCCGTGCGGGGGATGCCGCACCATCCGCCTTCGATCTACGGTGGGGGAATGCCCGCAGCGCCGTTCACCCGCACGCCCAGTGTCCGCGAGCAGCGCAGCGACCTCATCCTCGCCGCCGTGATGTTCGTGGGCGCGGTGCTGAGCGCCGCCCTCTCGACGGTCGCCGAGATCTACGGCGACACGAGGGCCGAGCCGTGGACCGCGCTCGTCTACGCGGTCGCCGTCACCGTGCCGCTCGGTGTGCGGCGTCGCTGGCCCGGCCCCGTCGCCGTGGCCGTCTGCGTCGCGTACTTCCTCGCGATCTCGTTCCAGGTGCCCGAGATCTACGTGGGCAACATCGCCATGTTCGTGTCGCTGTACACGGTGGGCGCGTGGATGAACAATCGCAGAGCCGCGGTGATCGTGCGCGTCTCGATCATCGTCGGCATGTTCGTCTGGCTCATCATCACGATGTACCGCCAGGCGATCGAGGAGGCCGACAAGGCCGAGGTCGCGGCGGGCCTTCTCTCGCCCTATCTGGCCTTCATGCTCATCCAACTGCTGCTGAACGTGCTCTACTTCGGCGGCGCGTACTACTTCGGCGAGCGCTCGTGGCATGCCGCGCAGGAGCGTCAGGTGCTCGAGCAGCGCACGGCCGAGCTCGAGAGAGAGCGCGAGGTGACCGCGGCTCAAGCCGTCGCCCTCGACCGCGTGCGCATCGCCCGCGAGCTGCATGACGTGGTCGCCCATCACGTGTCGGTCATGGGCGTCCAGGCAGGCGCCGCTCGTCTCGTGATCGACCAGGATCCGGAGAAGTCCAAGAGCATCCTGACCGGCATCGAGGGGTCGGCGCGCGATGCCATCCACGAGCTCCGGCAGCTGCTCGAGACCCTGCGCTCCCCCGGCAGCGAGGCACCGGATGCCGCGTCGACCGTGACCCTCGACGACATCCGCTCGTTGGTCGAGGCGTCTGTCGAAGCGGGACTCCCCACCGACTACGCGGTGATCGGCGAGCCGGTCGCCGTGCCCTCGGTCGTCGCCGTGAACCTGTACCGCATCACGCAGGAGTCGCTGACGAACGCCCGCCGGCACGCCGGAGTCGGCGCCACGGCCGACGTGCGCGTCCGCTACGACGACGGGGGCGTCGAGGTCGAGGTCGTCAACACGGGACGATCGGTCGCCGTGCTGCGACCGGGTCTGGGTCAGCTCGGCATGCGCGAGCGAGCCGCGGCATCGGGCGGCACGCTTGAGATGACACCTCGACCCTCTGGCGGGCTGCGCGTGCGCGCCCGCGTGCCCCTGGGCGGCACAGCACTGCAGACCGGCACAGCACCTGTGTCAGATCCGCACACCGAGCAGCAGATCGAGACGAGTCCCACCTCATGACCACGCCCGCACCCGCCGCTCCGATCCGGGTCCTGCTCGTCGACGACCACGCGATGCTGCGTGCCGGATTCCGGACGATCCTCGACACCCAGCCCGACATCACGGTCGTGGGCGAGGCGGCCACCGGCGCCGAGGCGCTGGCGCAGGCATCCGCTCTGCACCCCGACGTCATCACGATGGACGTGCAGATGCCCGACATGGACGGCATCGAGGCGACCAGGCGGATCGCCGCCGACCCCGGGATCGCCGCAGCCATCGCGATCGTCACGACGTTCGACCGCGACGACTACCTCTATCAGGCGCTGGATGCCGGAGCGAGCGGCTTCCTGCTGAAGAACGCCGGTGCCGAAGACCTTATCGCCGCCGTTCGCGCACTCGCGGCGGGAGACGGGATGCTGGCGCCCGAGGTCACCCGCCGGGTGCTCGCCCGATTCGCCCACGCGCCCGCGCCGGCGGCTGCTCCGACAGCTGCTCAGACATCAGGCCCCGTCGTCGCCCCTGCAGCCCCTGTGGTGCTCGTCGACCCGCTCACCGATCGCGAGGCGGAGGTGCTCGCGCTGCTCGCGGATGCCCGCAGCAACGCCGAGATCGCGAGCGCGCTGTTCATCGGCGAGGCCACCGTGAAGACCCACGTCTCACGGATCCTGCAGAAGCTCGGCGCCCGCGACCGTGTGCAGGCGGTTGTGCTCGCGCACCGCATGGGACTCACGTAACCACTGCCCCTATACGCTCGGAGGATGCCGACCGCCGCACCCCTCTCCCGACCGATCCTGGCCGGGATCGTCACCGCACTGGTCGGATTCACGAGCTCGTTCGCCGTCGTGCTCACGGGCCTCGGCGCGGTCGGCGCGACACCGGTGCAGGCGGCCAGCGGACTGCTCGCCCTCAGCGTCGCGATGGGACTCGCCTGCGTCGTGCTCGCCTGGCGGTATCGGATGCCGATCACCGTCGCCTGGTCGACGCCCGGCGCAGCGCTGCTCGCCGCGACCGGCGTCGTCGAGGGCGGCTGGCCTGCGACCGTCGGCGCGTTCCTCGTCGCAGCGGCGCTGATCCTGCTCACGGCACTCTGGCCGGCACTCGGCGCGCTGATCGCGCGCATCCCTCCGTCCATCGCGCAGGCGATGCTCGCCGGCGTCCTGCTGCCCCTCTGCCTCGCGCCGGTCACCGGTATCGTCGCGAACCCCTGGGGCGTGGTGCCGGTGGTGCTGACCTGGCTGGTCTTCGCCCGTCTCGCACCGCGCTGGGCGGTTCCGCTCGCATTCCTCGCCGCCGCGGTCGTGGTCACCGTCTCACTCATCCAGGAGGGCGCCCCGGTCGATGCCGGCCTGTTGGTCCCCCGCCTCGAACTCACGGCGCCCACGTTCACGCTCGGCGCCATGATCGGTGTCGCGCTGCCTCTGTTCATCGTCACGATGGCGTCGCAGAACGTGCCGGGCATCGCGATCATGCGCAGCTTCGGCTACGAGGTTCCCTGGCGCCCCGCCATGCTCGTCACCGGTCTCGGCACCGCGCTCGGCGCCACGGCAGGCGGCCACGCGATCAACCTCGCGGCGATCAGCGCCGCGCTCGCGGCATCCCCCGACGCCGATCCCGATCCGAGACGGCGCTGGGTGGCCGGCGTCTCGACCGGGGCCTCCTATCTCGTGCTCGGTGGGTTCTCCGCCGCGTTCGCCGCCCTCGTCCTCCTCGCACCCGACGCCGTGATCCCCGCGGTCGCCGGACTCGCACTGTTCGGGGCGTTCGGGGCGTCCGTGCAGCAGGCGATCGACGACCCCGGCGAGCGCATCCCCGCCGTCGTGACCTTTCTGGTGGCGGCATCGGGCATCTCGCTGCTGGGCGTGAGCGCCGCGTTCTGGGCGCTCGTCGCCGGTCTGCTCGTGCGCACGGCGCTGCACCTCGGGAAGCACTAGGGCCTCGGCCGATCTGCTCGGCTAGCGTGGGTGCGTGACCGTTCCCGCACCAGCGCCCGTCCCGTCAGCCGGCACTCCCGCCGGTCATTTCGACGCCCGCGCACTGCTCGACCCGGTGAACCCCGCCGAGGTCGACGCGTTCGCCCGGGCCCAGCGCGCCGCCAACCGCTCCTCCGCCGGGCAGATCGTCGCGTGGGTCGCTGCGGGTTTCGCCCTGCTGTGCGTGGTGCCCGTCATCGGGATCATGATCCTGGGCCTTGGGTACACGATCGGACGCGGCACCGGGGTCGCGGTCGCCGGTCTCCTCGCCCTGCTGCTGTTCGCGGGTCTCATCGTGGGAATCGTGATGCTCGTGCGTCGAGGCATCCGCACGCGCAATCTGACCCGCTTCCGCCTCGCGCGCTTCGCGGGAGCGAATGCGATGAGCTACTTCGAGCGCATCGATGACCCGCCTCTGCCGGGGATGATCTTCTCGAGCGGCTCGAGCCGGATGTCGACCGACGTGCTCCGCGGGGTCGAACCCCGGTTCGTCGAGTTCGGCAACTACCAGTACACGACGAGCAACGGCAAGCAGTCGCAGACGCACCGCTGGGGCTACGTCGCCGTCAAGCTCGACGTCCCGCTGCCGAACATCGTGCTCGACGCGCTCGGCAACAACACCCTCGGCAGCACCGTGGCCGGCGCGTTCAGCGGAGATCAGCGACTCTCGCTCGAGGGCGACTTCGACCGGTACTTCTCGCTGTTCTGCCCTGCGGGCTACGAGGTCGACGCCCTCTACCTCTTCACCCCCGACGTCATGGCGCGCTTCATCGATCACGCGGCACAGCTCGACGTCGAGATCGTCGACGACTGGCTCTTCCTCTACGCACGCCGCGAGGTGTCGACGCTCGACCCGGCGACCTGGGCGTGGCTGTTCGGCGCGGTCGGCGCTCTGCTGACGAAACTCGACCAGTGGGCGCGGTGGCGCGACGACCGGCTGCGACTGTCCGCGCCGGTCACGCAGCATCCGCCCCTCCCCGCCGGCTACGGGGCAGCAGCCCCGGGGCCTGCGGCAGGCCCTGCGCTTCCGTTCGCGCCGCCGCAGGGTCTGCTCACCCCTCCTCCCGGCGTGGCCCCGCCGGGTCAGCGCCTCAAGCGCCGAAGCCCGTGGCTGATCGTCGGCATCATCGTCGGGGTCATGCTCGTGGTGACCATGGCCCCGTTCGCGATCGGCATCTTCTCGTTCCTGTTCCTGAGCTGAGGCAGCGCGCTCCCCCGCACGGCGGATGCCCGGGCCATCCGGCGAGACGGGCGAGGCGCAGATCACCCGCACAGATCCGCCACAGGGGGGATGCCGCGGTGCCACGCCCCGCCATAGCGTGAGGGCATGACCACAGGAAAGCTCGTACTGAGCGGCATCACCAAGAGCTACGGCTCGCGGCGTGTGCTCGACGACGTCTCGTTCGAGGTGGCCCCCGGGCGTCTCACCGGGTTCGTCGGAGGCAACGGCGCAGGCAAGACCACGACCATGCGGATCGTCCTCGGGCTGCTCGGCTCCGACGGCGGCCATGTCGAACTCGACGGCAAGGCGCTCACCAGCGCCGACCGCCGCCACTTCGGATACATGCCGGAGGAGCGCGGTCTGTATCCGAAGATGAAGGTGCTCGAGCAGATCGTCTACCTCGCCCGCCTGCACGGCTTCAGCAAGGCGGATGCCACGGACCGCGCGACCGCCCTGCTCACCGAGCTCGGCCTCGAGGAGCGCCTCGGCGACACGATCGAGTCGCTCTCGCTCGGCAACCAGCAGCGCGCGCAGATCGCAGCATCCCTCGTGCACGACCCCGAGGTGCTGATCCTCGACGAGCCGTTCTCGGGTCTCGACCCGCTCGCGGTCGACGTCGTGGCGTCGGTGCTGCAGTCGTCGGCGGCGAAGGGCGCCTCGATCCTGTTCTCCTCGCATCAGCTCGACGTCGTCGAACGGCTGTGCGACGACCTGGTGATCCTCGCCGCGGGAACCATCCGCGCATCCGGTTCCCGCGATGCGCTCCGCGCGCAGCACGCAGGCAGCCGGTACGAGCTGGTCTCCGCCGGTGACGCCGGGTGGCTGAGGGCCGAGCCGGGCGTCACCGTGCTCGACTTCGAGGGCGGCTACGCCCTGTTCGACGCAGACGACCCCGAGGTCGCCCAGCGCGTGCTGCGCACCGCCGTCGAACGCGGCGACGTCGCGAGCTTCGCCCCCAAGCATCCCTCTCTCGCCCAGATCTTCAAGGAGGTCATCCAGTGAGCACCTCGAACAGCACCGGGTCCGCCGGCTCCGGCTCCGGCTCCGGCTCCGGCTCCGGCTCGCAGGCCTCGATGATCTGGCTCGTCGCCGAGCGCGAGATCGGGTCGAAGCTGCGCAGCAAGGCTTTTCTGATCTCGACGGGAGTCCTGCTGCTCATCGCGCTCGCCGGCATCGTGATCGGCGGCTTCGCGAGCAAGAACACCGATGCGATGCCGGTGGCGGTGACCTCCGAGACCGCATCTCTCGTGTCGGCCCTGCCTGACATCGACATCACAGAGGTGTCGGATCAGGCGGCAGCCGAGCAGCTGCTGCGCGATGAGAAGGTCGACGCCGCCGTCCTCCCCGGCGACGGTCCGACGGGTGTCACGGTCGTGGCACTCAAAGACGCCCCGACGAGTCTCGTGTCGGCGCTGTCGCAGGCCCCGACGGTCGAGATCCTCGAACCCGCGACGACCAACCCGCTGCTGCGGTCCTTCATCGCGATCGCCTTCGGTCTGGTGTTCATGATGGCTGCGGCGACCTTCGGCGGCACGATCGCCCAGAGCATCGTCGAAGAGAAGCAGACCCGCGTGGTCGAGATCCTGCTGTCGACCATCTCGGCGCGCACCCTGCTCGCGGGCAAGGTTGTCGGCAACACGATCCTCGCGATGGGGCAGATCCTGGCGCTGGCGGCGGTCGCGACGATCGGGCTCATAGCGACCGGCCAACGAGAGGTGCTGTCGACGCTCGGCGCACCCATCATCTGGTTCGCGGTGTTCTTCCTCTTCGGCTTCATCCTGCTCGCGGCCCTCTTCGCCGCAGCGGCGTCGATGGTCTCGCGTCAGGAGGACATCGGCTCGACCACGACCCCGATCACGATGCTGGTGATGGCGCCGTACGTGCTCGTGATCGTCTTCAACGACAACCCGCTGGTGCTGACGATCATGTCGTACGTGCCGTTCTCGGCTCCGGTCGGCATGCCGATGCGTCTGTTCGTGGGCGAGGCGCAGTGGTGGGAGCCGCTGCTGAGCCTGGTGATCCTGCTCGCGAGCTGCGTCGCCGCGATCGTCGTCGGCGCGAAGATCTACGAGAACTCGCTGCTGCGCATGGGCTCGCGGGTGAAGCTCGGCGAGGCCCTGCGCGGCTGAAGCCGCTCGGACACCCCTCCATCGACGAGGCCCCATCCTGCTGACATCTGCAGGATGGGGCCTCGTCTTTCAATGGTGACGGAACGGGTCAGATCAGGCCGTCCGACAGGGTCGTCGGGTTTCCGAACCGGTGGTTCGTGATCGACACGGCCTGCTCGTGCAGGAACGGCAGCATCTCGACCCGTCCGGCACCCGTGACGGCATGCGACCAGACGGCGACATCGGGGGTTCCGCCGAGGGCTTCGAACAGAGCGGAGGCGTCGCCGCCGACGAGACGCACCCGCTGCCAGCTGTGCTCGGCCTTCCCCGCGGCCTTGGCGAAGCGCTTGACCCAGGCGGCGTCCTTCTCGTGCGTCACGGTGATGCCCTGCGCGCGCAGCGCCTTCTCGACCCGCGACGGCAGAGCAGGAGCAGACACCGTGAACGGGCTGCCGCTGCGCAGGGCTGCGGCGATCACACGGATGCCGTCGGCCAACGCCGCCGACTCCCCGATACGCACGTCGGCGGCGACCGGACGATACCGGAACACGTTGCGCTCGACGCCGAGGCCGGACTTGTCGCTGACGGTGCCGAACTCGGTGGTCCACGCCCGCTCGTCCGCGGCTGCCGCACGGTGCAGCCACTCGATCTCGACGGCGCCGAGGTCGGAGCCTGCTGCAGCCAGCAGCGCATCGACTGCGGGGATCACGGCGGCGCCGGGCGCGGCGGCGGGGAGCTCTGCGGGAGCCCAGTCGCCGAGGCCGAACAGGTAGTTCGGTCCGCCGGCCTTCGCGCCCGCTCCCACGGCCGACCGCTTCCAGCCGCCGAACGGCTGGCGCTGCACGATCGCGCCGGTGATGCCGCGGTTGACATAGAGGTTGCCGGCCTCGACGCGGTCGAGCCAGGTGGCGACCTCGTCGGAGTCCAGCGAGTGGATGCCGGCGGTGAGGCCGTAGTCCACGGCGTTCTGCAGACGGATCGCCTCGTCGAGGTCCTTCGCGTGCATGATGCCGAGCACGGGACCGAAGAACTCGGTCAGGTGGGTGGTCGACCCGGGCGCGACGCCGATCTTGACACCGGGCGTCCACTGCTTTCCCTCGTCGTCGAGCTTCTTCGGCTCGACGAGCCAGCGCTCGCCTCGCTCGAGCGTGGTCAGCGCGGTCAGCAGCTTGCCGTTCGCAGGCTCGATGATCGGACCCATCTGGGTCGCCGGGTCTTCGGGCAGGCCGACCCGCATCGACGTGACCGCATCGACGAGCTGACGCTCGAACCGCTTCGAGTCGGCGACCGAGCCGACGAGGATCGCGAGGGACGCCGCCGAGCACTTCTGGCCCGCATGGCCGAAGGCGCTGCGGGCGACGTCGGCGGCCGCGAGGTCGAGGTCGGCAGACGGCGTGACGATGATCGCGTTCTTGCCGCTGGTCTCGGCGAGCAGAGGCAGGTCCGAGCGGAACGAGCGGAACAGCTGCGCCGTCTCGTACGCGCCGGTGAGGATCACGCGATCCACCTCGGGGCTCGCGACCAGACGCGTGCCGAGGTCGCGGTTCGCGAGGTCGACCAGCGCGAGCAGGTCACGGGGAACGCCCGCCGCCCACAGCGCCTCGACCATCACGGCGCCGCAGCGCTGGGTGAGCTTCGCAGGCTTGATGACGACGCCCGAGCCCGAGGCGAGGCCGGCGAGCACGCCGCCCGCGGGGATCGCGACGGGGAAGTTCCACGGCGGCGTGACCACGGTCACCTTCGACGGCACGAAGTCGGCCCCGTCGACGGTCTCGAGGTCGAGCGCGCGCTCGGCGTAGTAGTGAGCGAAGTCGATCGCCTCCGAGACCTCGGGGTCGGCCTCGGCGATCGTCTTGCCCGCCTCGTGCGCCATGATCTCGATCAGCTGACCGCGACGGGCGGCGAGTTCGTCGCCCGCGCGGTGCAGCACGGCGGCGCGCTCGGCGGCGGGCAGGGCGGCCCACGTCGCCGCGGCGGCGGATGCGGCGGCGAAGATGCCGTCGAGCTCATCGGTCGTCTCGACCTTGGCGAGGGCGATCGAGTCGAGACCGAGCGTCGAGTCCACGGAGCGCGCCAGGATCTCGCGACCCCACGCCCGGTTCGCGGCGATCGCCGGGTCGCTGTCCGGCTGGTTCTCGAAGCCGGAAGTCACAGCATCCGCCTGCGTCTCCGCCTCGGCCGCGCGGTCCTGCACGCGGTTCGACGACGGCACCGAGCGGTCGGCCTCGAGGCCTGCGAGCGAGCGCTCGAAGCGCTCGCGCTCGCGGGTCAGCAGCGCGGGATCCGAGGCCAGCTCGAACACGGCCGACATGAAGTTCTCGGGGCTGGCGTTCTCTTCGAGACGTCGCACGAGGTAGGCGATCGCGACGTCGAACTCGGCCGGGTTCACCACGGGTGTGTACAGCAGCAGCTGGCCGACGTCCTTGCGGACGGCTTCGGCCTGGCCGGTCGCCATGCCGAGCAGCATCTCGTACTCGACGGCATCGGTCACACCTCGCTCCTGCGCGAGCAGCCAGGTGTACGCGATGTCGAACAGGTTGTGGCCTGCGACGCCGATGCGCACGGCATCCATGCGCTCGGGCGTCATCGACCAGTCGAGTACGCGCTTGTAGTTCGTGTCGGAGTCCTGCTTGGTGCCGTATGTGGCGAGCGGCCAGCCGTGCACCTTCGAGTCGACCTCTTCCATCGCGAGGTTCGCTCCCTTGACGACACGCACCTTGATGGGCGCTCCGCCCTTCGCACGACGGGCGGTGGCCCACTCCTGCAGCTGCTGCATCGCGCCGAGTGCGTCGGGCAGGTAGGCCTGCAGCACGATCCCGGCCTCGAGGTTCTCGAGGCCCGGCTGGTCGAGGATGCTGGTGAACGCCGCGATCGTGAGGTCGAGGTCGCGGAACTCCTCCATGTCGAGGTTGATGAACTTGGTCTTGCCGGCGGCCTCGGAGGTCGCGGCGAGCTCGTACAGCGGGGTGAGCTTGGTCACGACGTCGGCCACGGCCTCATCGAACGACCACATGGACAGCTGGCTGACGACGCTCGAGACCTTGATCGATACGTAGTCCACGTCCTTGCGGGCGAGGAAGTCGTAGGTGCCCTGCAGGCGACGACCTGCTTCGCGCTCGCCGAGCACGGCCTCGCCGAGGAGGTTGAGGTTGAGGCGGTTGCCGCTCTTGCGCAGCTTGGCGATCGCGGGGCCCAGCTTCGACGGGGTCGCATCGAGCACGAGGTGCCCGACCATCGCGCGCAGCACGCGGCGGGAGATCGGCACGACGACACCGGGGAGCTTGGGAGCCCAGAAGCCACCGGTCTTGATCGCGGCACGGAGGTAGCCGGGCAGCAGCGAAGGAGTGATCTCCGACAGCTCGGCGAGCGTGCGGCCCGCGACGCTGAGGTCTTCGGGGCGCATCACGCCGTCGACGAAGCCGACGGTGAAGGCGAGGCCGTTCGGGTCCTTGAGGACTTCGGAGAGGCGCTGGGCGGCGGGCTCGACGGGGTGGGTCTCGCTCTCGGTGAGCCAGCGCTGCACGAGGGCCGCGACCTCTTCGGTGCGAGGCGTCGTGTCGGGAGTGGTGGTGTCGGCGACGACAGTCATCAGGGTGAACCTTCCAGGGGATCGCACACCGGGTACGTGTGCGGCTCGATCATTGTCAGACGCGCGAGTAGGCTACGTCTATCAACCGATCCGAGTCGTTTCTGTTCAGCTGAAGTGAACGATTCGCTCGGCGAGAAAGCGGTGAGGATGCTCGACGTCAATCGACTGCGGATGCTGGTCGAACTGTCCCGTCGCGGCACCCTGTCGGCCGTCGCCGATGCGCTCTCGTACAGCAAGGCATCCGTGTCTCAGCAGCTCAGCGCGCTCGAACGCGAGGTGGGTGTCCCGCTGCTGCGCCGCGTCGGCCGGGGCGTGCAGTTCACACCGCAGGGAAACGTGCTCGTGGCCGAGGCGGTCGGCATCCTCGACCAGCTCGAGCACGCCGAGGTCGCCGTCGCCGAGTCGCTCACCGAGGTCACCGGCACCGTGCATATCGCCGTCTTCCAGTCGACGGCGCATTCGCTGCTGCCCGGCGCGCTCAATGCGCTGCGCGAGCAGCATCCGGCCCTGCGCGTCGAGGTCACCGAGAGCGACCCCGAGACCGGGCTCGTCGGAGTCTCGAGCCGTGACTTCGATCTGATCCTCGCCGAGCAGTACCCGGGGCGCACCCGTCCGATCCACGCCGACCTCGACCGCGTGGTGCTCGTGCACGACTCGATCGCACTCGCGCGGCGACCCGGCGCCGCAGATGCCGAGGGGGCCGAAGATGCCGTCGCCGCACTGTGGTCGACGAGGGACGACCCTTGGGTACTCGAACCCGCAGGCACCGCCTCCCGCGCGTGGGCCGAGCAGCTCTGTCGCACCGCGGGCTTCGAACCCGACGTGCGCTTCGAGGTCGCCGACCTCACCGCTCATGTGCGCCTGATCCGCGCAGGCCTCGCCGTCGGCCTGCTCCCGGAGCTCGTCTGGGCCGGAGAGGCGCCGGCCGTCGCACTCACCGCGCTCCCCGACGAGCCGCGTCGCGAGATCTTCTCGTCGGCCAGGCGTGTGTCCGCGGCGGCCCCGTCGATCCGCGCCGTGCGGCGGGCGCTCGCCTCCGCCGCGTCCCGCAACCTGCTCGACTGAGCCCGCTCCTGCGTCTTCCACAGCCCGACGACGTCATATCCCGTCATCGGGAATATGCATGCACATACATCCGTTGAGACCCTCGTACCCGGACGAAGGAGTCCGATCGACTCCTTTCTGAAAGGCACTTCCGTGAGCACTCCCGTGATCGACCGCACCGCCCCCACCGAGCACCCCGTCCTCGACGTCCTCGCCGGGCGCTGGAGCCCCCGCGCCTACGACGCGGAGAACACGATCGACGATGCCAAGCTGAACGCCGCGCTCGAGGCCGCGCGCTGGTCGCCGTCCGCCTACAACCTGCAGCCGTGGCGGTTCATCGTCGCTCGCCGCGGCACCGCACTGTTCGACCAGGTCGTCGACTCGCTGGTCGAGTTCAACCAGCTCTGGGCCTCGAAGGCGTCGGCGCTCGTCGTCGCGATCGCCGAGACCGAGTCCGAAGAGGGCAAGGCCATCAGCCACGCGGTCTACGACCTCGGTCAGGCCGTCGCGCACTTCTCGGTGCAGGCTCACCACGAGGGTCTCCTCGTGCACCAGATGAGCGGCTTCGACCCCGAGGTCATCCGCGAGTTCGCCGACCTGTCGCCGCGATTCTCGGCCGTCACCGTGATCGCCGTCGGCGAGCTCGGCGATGCCGCCGGCCTTCCCGAGGGCCTGCAGCAGGGCGAGACCGCACCCCGCGTGCGTCGCCCGATCGACGAGACGGTCATCCTCAGCGCCTGACGTTCCACTCGGGCACACACGACAGAGGGGCGGATGCTGCGGCATCCGCCCCTCTGCTGTGTTCGGCGCCCGTGTCCGGCTCTGTGTCCGGCTCTGTGTCGGGCTCTGTGTCCGGCTCTACTCGTCGAGCAGTTCGGCGTCGATCACATCGTCGTCGTCCGACTCGGTCACGTACTCCGGCTCCGGCGCGGTCGATGTGAGCACGAGGCCCGAGCCGTCGGCCGCCACGTCGACCCTCACCAGGTCGCCGTCGTGCACGCCGCCCGAGAGCAGCGCCGTCGCGAGCTTGTTCTGCACCTCGGTCTGGATCAGGCGCCGCAGCGGACGAGCACCGAACATCGGGTCGTATCCGCGTTCGGCGAGCCACGACCGCGCACCCGGCGTGACCGCGAGGGTGAGCCGCCGGTCGCGCAGACGGTTGTGCAGCTGGTCGATCGAGAGCTCGACGATCTGCGCGAGGTCGTCCTGGCTGAGCGCCGAGAACATCACGATGTCGTCGAGGCGGTTGAGGAACTCCGGGCGGAACGCCTGGTGCACCAACGCCATCACCTGCTCGCGCTTGTCATCGGGCGACAGCGTCGGGTCGATGAGGATCGGCGAGCCGAGGTTGGAGGTGAGGATGAGGATGACGTTCGAGAAGTCGACCGTCCGCCCCTGGCCATCGGTCAGACGACCGTCGTCGAGCACCTGCAACAGCACGTCGAACACCTCGGGGTGCGCCTTCTCGACCTCGTCGAGCAGCACCACGCTGTAGGGGCGACGCCGCACGGCCTCGGTGAGCTGACCGCCCTGCTCGTAGCCGACGTAACCGGGAGGGGCGCCGACGAGACGGGAGACGGAGTGCTTCTCGCCGTACTCCGACATGTCGATGCGCACCATGGCGCGCTCGTCGTCGAAGAGGAAGTCCGCGAGGGCCTTCGCGAGCTCGGTCTTTCCGACACCGGTCGGCCCGAGGAACAGGAAAGAGCCGGTGGGGCGACCCGGGTCGCTGATGCCCGCACGCGAGCGCCGTACGGCGTCGGACACCGCCTTGACGGCATCCTTCTGTCCGATCAGACGACGGCCGAGCTCGGACTCGAGGTGCAGCAGCCGTTCGCTCTCGCCCTGCAGCAGACGCCCCACGGGGATGCCGGTCCACGCCGCGATCACGGCGGCGATGTCCTCGTCGGTGACCTGCTCGTTGACCATGCGCCCCTCGCTCGAGACGGCGGCCTCGGCCTGCTCGGCCTCGGCGATCTCGCGCTCGAGACGCTTGATGGTCTCGTACTCGAGCTTCGAGGCACGGGTGTAGTCGGCCTCGCGCATGGCGAGATCGCGCTGCGTGACCGCGTCGTCGAGCTTCTTCTTCAGGTCGCCGACCCGGTTGAGCCCCTGACGCTCGCGCGCCCAGCGGGCCTCGAGGTCGGCGAGCTGCGCCTCCATGCCCACGAGCTGCTCCCGGAGCGCCGCGAGACGCTCCTTGGAGGCTGCGTCCTTCTCGCGCTTGAGGGCGAGCTCTTCGAGCTTCATGCGGTCGACCTGGCGCTTGAGCTGGTCGATCTCGACGGGGGACGAGTCGATCTCCATCTTGAGCCGCGACATCGACTCGTCGATCAGGTCGATCGCCTTGTCGGGGAGCTGCCGGGCGGGGAGGTAGCGGTTCGAGAGCGCAGCGGCGGCGACCAGGGCGCTGTCCGAGATCGTCACGCCGTGGTGCGCCTCGTAGCGGCCCTTGAGCCCGCGGAGGATCGCGATGGTGTCCTCGACCGTGGGCTCGCCGACGTAGACCTGCTGGAAGCGGCGCTCGAGCGCGGCATCCTTCTCGATGAACTCGCGGTACTCGTTGAGAGTCGTCGCACCGATCAGGCGCAGCTCGCCGCGGGCGAGCATGGGCTTGAGCATGTTGGACGCCGCCACCGAGCCTTCGCCGCCGCCCGCACCCATGAGCACGTGCAGCTCGTCGATGAAGGTGATGATCTGCCCGTCGGACTCGGTGATCTCTTTGAGGACGCTTTTCAGGCGCTCCTCGAACTGGCCGCGGTACATGGCACCGGCGACGAGCGCCGAGATGTCGAGCGACACCAGCTCCTTGTCCTTGAGGGACTCGGCGACGTCGCCCGCGACGATCCGCTGAGCGAGGCCCTCGACGACGGCGGTCTTGCCTACGCCGGGCTCGCCGATCAGCACCGGATTGTTCTTGGTGCGGCGGGTGAGCACCTGGCTGACGCGCCGGATCTCACTGTCCCGTCCGATGACGGGGTCGAGCTTGCCCTGACGGGCGCGGTCGGTGAGGTTGATTCCGAACTGCTCGAGGGCGGACTGCTGGTCGTCGTTCTGTGCACTCTGTGGGCCTGGCATGCGTTCCTCCTGGGAGACTCCTTCTGGTCACGTTCTCGTGGATGCAGTCCTCAAAGTTGAGTGGACTTGACTCAAGTTTACCTCACAGTCAGTGCGGCGTCCAGAAGCACTCGAGCGACCTCGCGCTTGGTCCCCGCGGCGGTGGCCACGACCTCGCCGCCCTCCCCGACGATCTCGACCGCGTTGTCGGCCCGCTCGAAACCCTGCTCCGCGTTCGCGAGGTTGACGGCGAGCAGGTCGACGCCTTTGCGCTCGCGTTTGCGGCGAGCGCGATCTCGCCGTTCGTCGGCATCCTCGGAAGTCTCTGCCGCGAAGGCGACGATCGTCTGACCCTCCGGCGCTCCTCCGTCGGCCCTCGACACCGCAAGGGCGGAGACGACATCCTCGTTCTCGACGAGCTCGAGATGCGTCAGCAGCCCCTGCTCCTTGGTGAGCTTCTGGTCCGAGACGGACGCCGGTCGATAGTCGGCGACCGCGGCGGCCATGATCACGATGTCAGCCGAGCGGGCGGCATCCTTCATCGCCGTCGAGAGCTCGGCGGCCGTCCCCACGGAGACCACCCGGACCGACGGATGCCGCGCGGCGGCCAGCACGTCGCCCGAGACGTTCGCCGCGACCACGGTCACATCCGCTCCTCGCGCTGCCGCGTCGGCGGCCAACGCGACGCCCTGCCGCCCGCTCGACCGGTTGCCGAGGAACCGCACGGGGTCGATCGGCTCGCGGGTGCCGCCGGCCGAGATCACCACACGCAGACCGTCGAGATCGCGAGGTGCGAGCAGCGCGACGGCGGCCTCGAAGATCGTCTCGGGTTCGGACATGCGCCCCGGCCCGCTGTCGCCTCCGGCGAGCTCGCCGTCCGCGGGACCGACCAGGTGGATGCCGCGGGAGACGAGGGTCGCGATGTTCGCCTGGGTGGCCGCGTTGCGCCACATCTCGGCGTGCATGGCGGGCGCGAGCAGCACGGGGGCCTCTGTGGCGAGCAGCGTGGTGCCGAGCAGGTCGTCGGCGATGCCCGCGGTGATCTTCGCGATCGAGTTCGCGGTCGCGGGGGCGACGATCACCAGGTCCGCCCCCTGGCCGAGTGCGACGTGGCGGACGCGCGCGACGTCGTCGTGCACGCTCGTCGTGACGGGATGCCGGCTCAGCGCCTCCCACGTCGGCGTGCCGACGAAACGCAGCGCATCTTCCGTCGGGACCACGGTCACATCGTGTCCCGCCTTGGTCAGCAGTCGCACCAGGTGCACTGTCTTGTATGCGGCGATGCCACCCGTAACTCCGACGACGATGTTCACGCTTCGATTCTGCCGCAGCATCCGGCGCTGCGGGCCCGGGAGTGCGACGCGCTCCTAGACTTGAAGGCGTGTGCACCGTGGTGATCGATGTGGCCGGCTCCGACACCGCGCGTCTGCTCGCGGTGCGTGATGAGGATCCGCAGCGCGAGTGGGATGCCCTGGGTGAATGGTGGCCGGACGCGCACCCCGGGGTCTCGGGGATCCGCGACCGGCGAGCCGGCGGCGCCTGGCTCGCGGTGAATCCGGCGGAACGCCGTCTCGCCGTGCTGCTCAACCGCGCCGACGTGGTCGATCTCGCCGACGACGTCGCCCTCTCACGCGGATCGCTCGCACTCGAGTCGGTGGCCGGCCGGTCGCCGATCGCACCGCTGCCCATGCACGGGTTCAACCTGCTCGAGGTGCGCCCCGAGGGATCGCGCGTGCTGAGCTGGGACGGCGTCGAGCTGCGCGAGACGCCGATCGGCGACGGCATCCACATGATCGCGCACGATGATCTCGACGACTCCGACACACCGCGCATCGCCGCGTGGCTTCCGGAGTTCCGCGCTCTGGGCCCGGCTGCCGCCAGCGCGGACTGGACCGGCGAGTGGATCTCACTGCTCGCCTCATCAGCCCGACTCGACCCCGAGGACGACCGGGCGATCATCCGCGACAACCGCCCGCACGGATATCCCACGCAGTCGCTGCTGTACTGCACGGCTTCCGTCACCCCCGCAGGGGTCGAGGTCGATTACCGCGCGCTCCCGAGCCCCGGGCACTGGGACCACTGAGAGCGCACCGATCGGGCGTCGAGCGGGCGTCGGGCGACCGGCGGGCTGATGCCGATCATGCCGCGGTGGTCTCTTCGTCGTCGATGCACGAGAAGCGCGCCCGATAGGCGGTCGGCGTCGTGCCGAGCACGCGCGAGAAGTTCTGCCGCAGCACCGCAGCCGACCCGAAACCGCATTCGTCGGCGATCTGCTCGAGCGAGAGTTCACTGCGCTCGAGCAGTCGCTGGGCGTGCAGCACTCGCTGGCGGGCGAGCCAGGCCGCGGGTGTCGCGCCGTATTCGGCCTTGAAGCGGCGGGCGAAGGTGCGAGGGGACATGAGCGCCCTGGCTGCGAGCTGATCGACTCCCAGGTCGTCGCGAAGGTGCTCGACCGCCCAGTCGGCGACCGCGGCGAGCGAATCGCTCGGAACCACCGGGATCGGGCGGTCGATGAACTGCGCCTGACCGCCGTCGCGCTGCGGAGGCACCACCATGCGACGAGCGATGCGGTTCGTCAACTCGGCACCGAGCTCCTGGCGCAGCAGGTGCAGGCAGGCGTCGATCCCGGCGGCGGTGCCGGCACTCGTGATGATCCGTCCGTCTTGCACGAAGAGCACATCGGGGTCGATGTCGATCTGCGGATACATCTCGGCCATGATGTCGGAGTACATCCAGTGCGTGGTCGCGCGGCGGCCGTCGAGCACTCCGGCAGCACCGAGGATGAACGAGGCACTGCAGATGGTCAGCAGCCACGCGCCGCGCGCCACCGCGTCGCGTGCGACGTCGAGCAGCAGCGGATCGATGTTCGGCCAATACTCCCGCGGCACCGGGCAGAGCACCACGAGGTCGGCCTCATAGGCGAACGACAGGTCGTGCTCGACGTTGATGGAGAAGCCGAGCTTGGACTGCACGACACCCGGATGCGGAGCGATGACCCGGAAGTCGAAGTTCGGCACCCCGTCGTTCGACCGGTCGAGGCCGAACGCCTCGCAGGCGAGGCCGAACTCGAACGGCGCGAATCCGTCTTGGACGACGCAGGCGACGGTCTTCATCATGACGCTCTCCCGGGGGTTTGGCAGTTTTCATACGCTCGTAGTCTATTCTGCCACTCGTGGCAGATCAAGAGTGATCGTAGCGTTTCTGCCATGATCCTTCTCATCGCACTTCTCGCACTCGGCGCATGGGCGCTGATCGCCACCATCGTCGAACTCCGCCGTGACGGATACCGTCGTGTGACCACCGACTGGTCGCGCGTCGCCGACCACGACACCCTCGACCGCGCCGAGACAGGGCACACATACCGCTGAGCCGTCACGAGGAGTTCCGACGGGACTCACCCGCGACGGGTCATCCGACGAGGCTTTCCTGCTCACCGGATGCGCGGCTACGCTCGACACCATGAGCGAGCCGCAGCAGCCTCCCGCGCAGCCGTACGGGACACCCCCGCGCGACCAGGGGCATCCCGCGCCACCGGCGGAGAACCGGTATTCGGCGCACCCGCAGCCCGGGCAGCCGTACGGCGGGCAGCAGTACCCCGGCTCTCCCCCATCGTCCGCGACATCTGCCGGCGCACCGCTCGGTCGCCTCGCGTTCATCGTGGCGCTGGCTGCGCTCGGCATCGCCCTCCTCGTCACCATCGCCTATCCGGTGATCATCCGCATGCTCGCAGACCCGTCGTCGATCGGCGCCTTCGGAGCGATCGGCAACGGACTGGTACTCATCGTCGCGATCGTGGCACTCATCCTCGGCCTGATGTCGGTGCGGCGACCGGGACAGCAGGTGCTCGCGGGCATCGCGATCGGCATCTCCGCGGCCCAGATCACCGGCATCCTGGTCGCCTGGGTCTCGAATCTCTTCTACGCCTTGACCTACTGAGCGTCCGGAGCCACCTATGAGCGAACCACAGCAGCCCCAGCCGGCCCAGCCCGCGCAGGCCGGCCAGCCGTACACCCAGCCCGGCCAGCCCTACGCTCAGCCGGGCCAGCCCTACGCTCAGCCCGGCCAGCCGGATGGCGCCCCCGGCCAGCCGTACTCACAGCCGGGCCAGCCTTACACCCAGCCGGGCCAGCCTTACGGCGCACCCGGCCAGCCCTACGCCCCGGGCCCGTCCGGCCGACCCGGCGCCCTCGGACGCACGGCCTTCCTGATCGCGGTGGTCGGGGTCGCGATCGGCCTGCTCTTCCAGCTCGTCACGCCGCTCATGTACATGAGCTTCGGCTTCGGCGTCGTCGACTTCCTGTCGAACCTCGTGAATCTGCTCGTCCTCGCGGTCGCGGCGACCGGCCTGGTGCTCGGCCTCATCGCTCTGCGGCGTCCGGCACCGCATCTGCTGGCCGCCATCGCGATCGGACTGGCGGGCAGCACGGTCGTCGGCACGCTCGTGTCGTGGGTGTCGAACGTCTTCTACTACTTCGGGTTCTGAGAGCCCCAGCCCGCAGAGCGCTTCGCGACTCGCGCACGTCGTGCCCGAGAACAGCCCTCAGTCGGCGAGCACGCGCTCGTAGACCTCGATCATCGCCGCAGTCCTGGACGACTGGCGGAACGCCTCAGAGACTTCACGCATCGGTATCGGCGCGGTGCCCGCGGCGATGTCGGCTGCTGCGCGGCGCAGCGTCTCGACGAGACCGGCCGTGCGCTGCGCCTCGGTTCCCGCAGCGCCGGGAACGACCCAGAGCCCGCCTCCGAGCTCGGCCGCGATGTCGGGATCGCTGATCACAGACGGCGTGCCGAGGGTCGCCGCTTCGAAAGGCGTCATGCCCTGCGTCTCGAAGCCGATCGAGGTCTGCACCAGAGCGTCTGCGGCAGCGATATGCGCGAGGGTGTCGGGGTAGCTGAGCTTGCCGGCGAACCGCACGTTCGCCGAGCCCGCGACGATCTTCTCGGCAGCGGCGCGCTGTGCCCCGCCGCCGATGATCTCGAGATCCACATCGACCCCCGAAGCGACGAAGGCCTCGAGGAACGGCAGCAGTCGCTTCTCGGGGCTCATGCGTCCGAGCCACACGAAACGGGGCCGACCCGGCGCGCGATCCGTCGGTGCGGTGGCGAGTGTCGCCTCGCGCACGTCGTCGTCGATGCCGTTCCAGACGACGTCGACCGGGCTGAAGACCCCGTGCTCTTCGAGCCGGCGAGCGAAGTGGGTCGACGGAGCGGTCACGGCTGACGCGCCACTGGCGATGCCACGCAGGAACGCCCAACCGTCGGTCCCACCCACCGGTGCCGCGACACCGCGCAGCGCGCGGCGCCGCCAGAGGTTCAGCACTCCGAGCACGGGGCGGTGCAGAGGCGTGACGGCGGCGATGCCGACATCGACCCGATTGTGCAGGGTGTGCACGACGGGGATGCCGTGGCGCGCGGCGAACCGGTGCCCGATGAACGCGCCCCAGAAATCCGCCTGCACATGAACGAGATCGACGGGAGGGCGATGCGTCATCGCGCGATCGAGGAAGCGATCGGTCGCCCGCCCCGGCCAGCTCATCGAGTACTCACGGTCGACGGTGATCGGTATGGACGGCAGGTCGACGTTCGAGGGGTCCGTGATGTCCGAGGCGCGCGACCCGTGCATCTTCGGGGCGACCACGGTCACCGTGTGGCCTGCACGTTCGAGGAACTCGCGCTGCAGCCGCATCGACACCTGTGCCCCGCCGAGGGAGTCCAGGTGCTGATCGCCGAAGAAGACGATGTGCATGGCGCCGGCCGTCACTCGGGCAGCGGCTCGTCGCGGTACAGCGCCTCGAACGTATCGAGCGTGCGGTTGATGTCGTGGATCGCGACGCCGTCGAGCGATGCCTGCTGCATCCGCGCATACTCTCCCGGCGATGCGGTGAGCACGTCGGTCAGTCGCGCGGCGAGGGCATCGGCGTTGCCGGGCTCGAACAGGTAGCCGTTCTCGCCGTCGTGCACGAGGTGCGGCAGGGCGACGGCATCCGCTGCGACGATCGGCAGCGCAGACGCCATGGCCTCCATGGTCGCGATCGACTGCAGCTCGGCGATCGACGCGATCGTGAAGACGGATGCCCGCGACAGCAGCGCCCGCAGGTCCTCGTCGGTCGTGCGTCCGTGGAAGGTCACCCGGTCGGCGAGGCCCAGCTGGACCGTGAGGCTCTCGAGCTGCTTGCGCTGGTCGCCGCCGCCGACGATGTCGAAGGTCGTCTCGAGGGCCGGGTCGAGCTTCGTCATGGCTTCGAGGATGACCTCGACCTGCTTCTCGGCGGTCAGGCGTCCGACGAAGATGATGCGGTTCTTCTCACGAGGCGCGATCACCGGCGTGTACTGGGTACGGTCGATGCCGCAGCTGACGGGGATCACGTTCTCGACGGCGACGGTGCGCTCGAGGAAGTCGGCGGCGCGACGCGTCGGCGTGGTGATAGCGCGCGTCAGGGCGAACGTGCGCTTCGCATCGCCCCAGGCCCAGCGCAGCACGAGATCGTCGACCCATTTGGGCATGGTGGTGTGGTCGAGGATGTTCTCGGCCATCACGTGGTTCGTGGCGATCACGGGGATGCCGCGCTCGTGCGCGATGCGGGCGAGGCCGCGGCCGATCACGATGTGCGACTGGATGTGCACCACGTCGGGCTGCACGCTGTCGAAGATCTTGCGGGCGTAGTGCTTCACACGCCACGGCCAGACGAAGCGCAGCCAGTCATGGGGTGCCCAGCGCACCGACGGAAGCCGGTGCATCGTCATCGGCTCGCCCTCGATCACCTCGGTCTGCGCGGGCGTGCGGCGGTAGGCCACGTTCGGCGCGACGACGTGGACGTCTTCACCCCGCTGCACGAGACCCGCCGCGAGGCGCTCCGCGAAGCGGGCGGCACCGTTGATGTCGGGCGCGAAGGTGTCGCATCCGATCAGGATGCGCAGGGGACGCTGCCCGGGGTCGGGGGCGACGTCGGGAGCACTCGTCGGATCGGAGGTAGAGGAGGACATTCTGCCTTACGGTACGGCGGTCAAAGAGCCCGATCGGGCGCTGGCCACTCTACCCGAGGGCACTGATCGAGCCGCCGAGGCATACCGGCATCCCTCAGCCTCACCCCCTAGCGTGGAGGCATGCGACTGACAGCCGACGCCGACCCCCAGCAGTGGATCCCCGTCACGGACTCGCTCGGCTGGAAGGGCCGGCGGCACCGCAAGGCCGCCATCCGGATGCTGCTGGGCCAGGTGAACTCGGCGATCGGCGTCACGGAACGGCCGGGTTCCCGGTTCGGTGCATGGGCGATGAGTCAGGCGGCTCCCTTGCTGATGCGCAGAGCCGACGGTCGCGTGCTCGTGTGGACGTGGAAGGCCGACCCGGAGCTCGTCGTCGCTATGGCCACCGTGCAGGCGCTCACCCCCGAGGTGCGCATCGCTCGCGCGTCCATGCCGATGGATTACGACGACACGGTGTCGTTCTCGAGCCGGTGGCTGGGTGCGGGCGAGAAGCTCGTGGTGGCGATGCCGCCGTCGCCCGCGAGCCCTCCGTTCGCGACCTACACGTGGGACACCGGCACCCATCTGGTGACGCTGACCGCGGTCTGCAGCGAACGCGAGCGATTCGGCACGCTCGACGGCGCGCTCGACGACCTGGCCCGCAGCATCCGTATCGCCGACGAGCTGACCGGCGGCGAGTCGCCCGAGGTGCTGCGCCTCGGACCTGCGTGAGCGCGGATCTACTGAGCGCGGATCTACTGAGCGCGGTTCTCCTGACCGCGGTTCTGCCTGACCTCGGTTCTGCCTGAGCGCGGTTCTACTGCCCGGTCGGCGGTTGCCAGAGTTCGATCGCAAGACCTTCGGGGTCGTGGATGCGGGCGAAGATGCCGTATTCGGCGGTGTTCCACTCGTCGCGGCGCTCGACCGGAATCCCTGAGGCGTCCAGCCGAGTGGCGAGTTCTTCGATGTCCGACACTCGAAGGTTGAGCATGAACTGCTGGTCGGCGGCGAAGTAGTCGCTGTCGGCCGCAAACGGCGCGAACACGGTCATGCCCGCCTCCTGCTGCCAGATGCCGTCGTGCCCCGCGCCGATTCCCAGGTGCTCTCGGTACCAGGCGGCACGAGCTTCCGGGTCTCTGCTGCGGAAGAAGAGACCGCCGATGCCTGTGACGTCTGTGCTCATGATCCTGTTCTACTCCTGTTGACGCCGTCGGGTCAGACCCGCATCGGGGCACCGTGCGCGTTCGCTTGCGCTTTAGCCCGCGCTGGAACGCTCAGTCGTGGGAGGCTGAGTCGAGGGAGGCTGAGTCGTGGGGTGCGCCATCGTTGCTCGGGGTCCCACCACCGCGGGCCTCGCACCTGCGGGAGACCCTCGTCCATCCGGATCTCCCACCCGGACGTTCCGAGGGATCGGTGGTGCCACCAGCACAACGGCACCCCGTTGTCGGTATGGGTCGGACCGCCCCTGGCATGTTCGGTGACGTGGTGGATCTCGCACCACGATGCGGGGACGTGGCATCCGGGGATCAGGCATTCCTTGTCGCGGGCGACGATCGCGCGGCGTTGATGCACGGTGAAGATGCGGTCGGTGGTGGTGATGCCGATGATCCGCCCCTCATCGAACAACACCCGTTGAATCGTGCCGGCGCATCCGATGTGCGCGGCGACGGAGACGGGGAGGTGGGCACCGGATCCGGGGATCGTCGCCCACCCGCCATTGCCGCCCGTTTCGCCGGCGAGGTCTTTCGCGTCGACGTTCACGACCAGTACCGGACCCGCACCTCCGAGCGTGGGCATGTCCCGGTGACGGGCAGCGATCGCGAGCACCATCGCGAGCGCGTCGTGGCGCTTCTGCGCCGCGGTGCGGTCATCGAGCACACACCGCGGGTCTGAGTTGAACGGGTCCGCGTCGTCCCCGTCTGCGCCAGAATCCGCATCGACGTCGATACCAGAGGCAGCGCCAGAGCCAGAGGCAGCGCCAGAGGCAGCGCCAGAGTCCGCATCCGCATCGACGTCGGTGCCGGTGTCGGCATCGGTGCTGTCGCTGGGTGCGAAGTGCACGCCGGGCATTGGCGGTCCGTCGCCCTTCGGGTTGAGGATCGCGTCGATGATCACCTGCAACTGCGCCGCGACGTCCGGGGTCAGATACCCGCGGATCGCATGCACGCCATCCTTCAACCGACCGATCGTGATGCCCCGCCGACGTCGGGAGGCATCATCCTTGGGTTCTTCGCCGTCCGGGTCGAACATCGACGCGAGATCCTCCGCAAGAGCCTTCAAGTCCTGCGCCGTCGGCGCGGGCCCAGCTTCCCCCTCGTCACCCGGGTCGACGTCCGGGTCAGCGTCCGGATCATCCTCGACGCCCATATCGACACCGTGCCCGCGGGCGCACCCCGCCAACGCGACATCCGCCGCCAACCGCTGATCGACCGTGAGCCGATCCCACACCTTCTCGATCGGACCCGTCGCCGCAAGGAAACCCGCAACCCCGACCACCCCGTCCAGCAGCGCGAGCCGCAACTCCGACCACCGGGCCGGCATCCGCTCCCCCGCCAGACTCACCGGGCGCCGCACGAGGTCGACGACCCTGTCGACCCGGGACGCACCCCGCACATCCACCCGCACCGTCCGCTGCAACAACTCATTCAGCCCCCGACACCCCGCCGAATGCGGGAAGTCACCGGGATCACCCGTCGCGATGGTCTCCACGATCACCGCCTCCGCACGCCGGAACACCGCCCCCGCACCCTGCAGCACCATGATCCGATCCGCGTCCGTCAACCCGGCCAACGCAGCATCGGACAGCATCGTGTCGAGGTCGGCGATGACCCGATCCAGAAGCTCCGCGGTGCTGTTCATACCCCTGAGTCAACACGGGACCACCGACATTCAAGACCCGAAACCATCCCGTTTTACCCCAGATCAGAGTCGTATTCCGATCTCCCAGAATGACACACCGACGAGGCGCACACAGCCGAGAGCACACATAGTGCATATAGGTAACAATGTAGTAGGGTAACCACTATGGAACCCCTCTTCGTCGACCGCCTCCTCCAGATCGCCGATCTGTTCCAGAGAGACATGGCTCGAGCTTTCGCCGGCACCGACCTCACCCCCACCCGCGTGCACCTTCTCTGGGTTCTGCAGCACGCGGGTCCGTCGACCCAGCAGTCCCTCGCCACCCTCTGCGAGGTGACTCCTCGCAACATCACCGCTCTCGTCGATGCGCTCGAGCACTCCGGTCACGTCCGTCGCACCCCGCATCCCTCCGACCGCCGTGCCGTGCTCGTCGAACTCACGCCGACCGCCGTCGAGACCATGGCCCAGATGCAGGCGGAGCACACCCACCTCAACGAGACGCTGCTGAACGCGATCGCCCCCGACGACCGCGCTGCGGTCGTGCGCGGCCTGACCGCAGTCGCAGCCCATCTCGAATCCCTCGTGACCACCGCGGCATCCGCACCTGCGTCCGCCGCCGCACCTGTGTCTTGCGCCGCACCCGCACCCGCCGCGGCAACCACACCCACACCCACACAGGGCCGCACCCCATGACCGAGCAGCTGCGCGACGACACCACCCCGACGCCGCTCGCGCGGGTGCTCGACTTCCTCCATCGCGCGTGGATCGCCGAGCTCCGCGTCTACTCGAGCATCGCGCGGGCGATCGCCCGTCGTCCGGCCATCCCCAGGGGCGGCACCGGCATCGGCTATCACCGCCCTGTGCTCACCGTGCTGTTCATCTTCATCGGCCTCTCCGCCGTCGAGATCCCGATCCTCGACCTGATCGTGCATCCCTGGCCGGCCGTGCGCATCCCTCTGCTGATCCTGGGCATCTGGGGAGTCACCTGGATGGCGGGGCTGCTCTGCGCCATGCTCATGCGCCCGCACTCCGTCGGCCCCGACGGCATCCGCGTGCGCAGCGGACTCGAAGTCGATGTACCCGTCAGGTGGGCCGACATCGCGTCGATCGCGATCGTCCGCCGTGTCGATGAACCCAAACAGCCGCGTATCACCGGCTCGGAGTACGCCGAGCGGATGCAGGACGAGACGAACATCGAGATCGAGCTCGAACGGGCGACCTCGATCCGGCTCCCCGGCCTCGCGCCGAAGGGCGGAACACACCGGGTCGACCGCATCCGGCTCTGGGCCGACGAGCCACGCGCCTTCCTCGACGCCGCACGACCGTTCCTCACAGAGGGCTGAGCCGGTACCCTGATCCGGTGTTGACCAAGACGGCCGCCGGATCCCCCCACATCGTCGACGGCTCGCGGTCCGTGCATCCGAGCATCCGCCTTCCGATCGCGGCACTGATGATCCTCGGCCTCCTCGCGCTCGTGCCCCTGCTGCTCGCGATCGTCGACGATCGGTCGGGCTTCCGGCTCGTCATGCTGTCGCTCGCGCTCTACGCGGGGACGCTGGCCGTCGCCCTCTCGATCTGGGCGCGATCACTGCGCGAACGCCTCGTCCGGATCGCGACGACCGGTCCGCTGCGCTTCACACCCCTCTCCGTGTCCGTGTGGCGCTCTGGCTCGTTCCCGCGCTCGGGATGCTCCCCGCGATCACGAACCTGCTCGTCCAGGCCCTCGGCCTCCCGACGATGGGCGGCCGCCTCCTCGAATGGGGACCCTACGTCCTCGGTCTCGTCTCCCTCGTCGGGCTCGGGCGGGAGCTCGTTGCCCTGCGCACCCCACTCGGTCTGGTCGTCGACGAACGTGGCCCGCACGGTGTGCGGGGCTCGGCGCCGATCGAGGCGTCGTGGGCGGAGATCGGTGCCGTCGACGTCGTCGGACCGCACGGTCCGAAGCTGACGATCTCGGTCGCGGGCCGGACGCCCGCGATCGTCGACGCGCATCGTCTCGGCTCGGATCCCGCTGCGGTCGTGGCTGTCCTCGCCTTCTTCCGCGACCACCCTGATCACCGGCACTCCCTGACAGACGGCATCACCGCCATGCAGACCGTCACAGGCGCACTGCGCCACTGACAGAGACTCGAACCGACTCGGATCAGTCCAGCCCGCGCTCCGCGAGCCACTGCTTCGCGACGAGCACCGGCGCGCGCACGAGCCACGCATCCGCGATGATCTCGGCGAGGCGGTCCTTCTCGACGGTGTCGAGCTGCACCAGCAGCCCCGGGTACCCGTCGAAGTGAGGGATGGAGAACAGCCCGTCAGGCTCCGCCGCGAGCAGCGCCGCCTTCTCCTCGAGGCTCGCCACCCGCACACCGAGCACCGGGCCCTCGGGCCACTCGAGTCCGAGGTCGGCGAGCTGGCGGAGATCCACCTTGCTCGGCCCGCGGATCCATGCGATCTGCCCGCTCGGCAGGCGCCATGACGGCTCCCCCGTGTGCCCTCCCGGGCGCTCGGTCACGCCAGGGAGCGCGAGCGCGATCTCACGCACATCGTCAAGGGTGACCATCTGCCTATCGTCCTCCCGCACAGCGACTGCCACAATGGCCGAATGAGCACCGAGTGGTCCGCGCCACCTTCCCCTGCAGACCTGCTCGCCCGCGGCGAGACGGCGCGTAAGCGGACGCCGCGCCGCGCACTCGCCACGCTCGTCGGCGGGACGCGCGACCCTCTCGGCATCCTCGACGCGCAGAACCGCGCCCGCATCCCCGAGCTCGTGCCGTTGCGCACCGAGCGGATGTCGGCGAGCCCTTTCGCCTTCTACCGCGGGACGGCCGCCCTCATGGCGGCGGACCTGGCCGATGCGCCGCACAGCGGCATCCTCGTCGCCTCCTGCGGTGACGCACACGTGTCGAACTTCGGCTTCTACGCCTCACCGCAGCGCAGCCTGATGTTCGACCTCAACGATTTCGATGAGGCCGCCTGGGCGCCCTGGGAATGGGATGTCAAACGGCTCGTCGCCAGCATCGTGGTCGGCGGGCAGGCGACCGGACGCGCGGATGCGGTGATCGACCGGGCGGTGCTCGCGGCGGTCGACTCGTATGCGCGCGGGATGCGGCGCATCTCGGCGCTCAGTCCTCGCGACCGCTACTTCACGCACTTCGACGTCGAATCCAGCCGCAGCATGCTCGACAAGACCTCGCGCAGAGCGATCCGCAGCGCCGTCACTCAAGCACAGCGACGCACGGGCGATCGTGCGGTGAGACGGCTCACCGAGGAGGATGCCGCCGGGCGACGCCGCTTCCTGCCGCAGGAGCCGACGACCACGCCGATCGATGCTGACCTGCTCTTGCTGGTGCACGACCTCGTCGCGCAGTATCGGGCGACGGCGAGCCCCGACGTGGCGCTGCTGTTCGAGCACTACACGGTCGGCGATGTGGCGCGACGAGTGGTCGGGGTCGGCAGCGTCGGGACCCGGTGCTATCTCGTGCTGTTCCAGGACGGCGAGCACGGCACCCTCCTGATGCAGCCGAAGCAGGCGTCGCAGAGCGTGCTCGTGGAGTACGGACGGATCCCCCAGCCCGAGTCCTTGGGCGCGCGGATCGAATCCCATGGCGAGGGCGCGCGCGTGGTGGCGATGCAGCGGATCCTGCAGGCGCTCTCCGATCCGTTCCTCGGCCATCTGCGCAGCCCCACGTCCGACTTCTACGTGCGCCAGTTCCACGACATGAAGGGGAGCGTCGAGGTCGAGGAGCTCGACGACGGGCCCTTCATCACATATGCGCAGGCGTGTGCTGCCGTCATCGCCCGAGCGCACAGCCAATCGGTCACGGCAGCCGAGGTCGCCGGCTACATCGGCGGCGGCAGAGCGATCGGCACCGCGCTGCTCGCCTGGGCGCGGGCGTATGCCGACGTCTCTCTCGCCGACTACGAGGCGTTCCGCGCAGCGAACACCCGGTGATCCCGAGCCGTCAGCGGACGATGCGCAGCGTCCGCACCTCGAACGGTCGCAGTCGCAGCTCGCCGCCCACGCGCGCATCGTCGAGTGCATCCTCGATCAGCGACACCTCGCGGATCTCACGGTGGTCGAAGTCTGCGACCACCGAGCCCGCCGCGCGCCGCCCGAGCGCCTCGTAGACCCGCACGATCACATCGCCCGAGCCGTCATCCGCGAGCTTCACCCCCGACACGACGATGCCCTCGCCCTCCACCGCGACGAGCGCGTCGACCTCGCGGGCGCCGCGCACGAGCGTCGCGGGGCTGTTGAGCGTGATCCCCTCGGCCGTGGCGGTGGCGGCATCCGCTCCGATCACGAAGCCCACCTCGATCGTGTGGTGACCGTGATCGGTATCGGGGTCGGGGAACCGCGGCGCCCGCAGCAGCGACAGTCGCACAGTCGTGGCGACCGCGGCATCCGACACCTCGCGTGACGTGTCGTATCCGTAGATCGAGTCGTTCACGAGGGCGACGCCGAAGTCCTGTTCGCGCACCAGCACGAACCGATGCATCGAGGTCTCGAACTTCGCCGCCTCCCAGCTCGTGTTCGTGTGCGTCACGCGCGACTGGTAGCCGAACTGCGTCTCGGCCTCGGTGTGCGCGGCCTGGATGTCGAGCGGGAACGCGAGCTTGAGCAGCTTCTCGGTCTCGTGCCAGTCGATATCGCAGCGCAGCGCAACCGTGCGGGAGCCAGGAGCGAGGACGATGGTCTGCTCGACCGTCGATTCCGAGAACGCCCGGGTCACCACGACGCTGGCCGTGCCATCGACGACGGATGCCGACATCGCCGTGACCCCGGTGAGATCCTCGACACTGTTGCGGTAGTACTTGTCGATGTCCCACGCGTCCCACATGTTGGGGAAGTCCTGGTGCAGCTGGAACAGGTTCGCCGCGCGTCCCTCGGCCACGGCCTCGCGACCGGATGCCTTGTCGACCGCCGAGACGATCAGGCCTTCCGCAGACACCAGCACCGAGACGAGCTCGTTCTCGAGGCGCCATCCGCCGTTCTCGCCCGAGAGCAGGACGGATGCCGGGGCGGGGGCCGGGGCGAATGCGGCGCCGAGAGCGCGACCCCCGCCGACCGAGGTCGGCACGAACCGCAGCTCGTGCTCGCCCTCACCGGCGAGCGACCGACGGGCGGCGGCGGCGAGATCCTGCGCCTCCGAGAGCACACCCGAGAGCACCTCGACGGCTTCACGATGCACCCACGCTATGGACGTGCCGGGCAGGATGTCGTGGAACTCGTGCAGCAGCACGGTCTCCCACAGGCGGTCGAACTCGGCTTTCGGGTACGCGGCGCCGGTGCGCACAGCATCCGTCGCCGCCCACAGCTCCGCCTCGACGAGGGCGTGCTCCGACCAGCGGTGCAGCGCCTTCGTGGCGTGCTGGCTGGTCAGGGTTCCACGGTGCAGTTCGAGGTACAGCTCGCCTACCCAGACGGCCGGATTCGGGATCTCGGCGCGAGCAGCCTCGAAGAAGTCATCGGGATGCTCCCACGAGACACGCGCACTGCCCTCGAGGTTCTGCAGCCGCTTCGCCTTGCCGGTCATCTCGCGGGTGGTGCCGCCACCGCCGTCGCCGTAGCCGACCGGGGCGATCGACCGCGAGCTGACGCGATTCTCCTTGAACTGCCTCGAGGCCTTCGCGAGCTCCTCTCCGCTGAGCTGAGAGTTGTAGGTGTCCATCGAGGGGAAGTGCGTGAAGACGCGGGAGCCGTCGATCCCCTCCCACAGGAAGCTGTGGTGCGGGAACACGTTCTGCTGATTCCACGAGATCTTCTGCGTGAAGAACCACTCGAATCCCGCGCGGCGCATGAGCTGCGGCAGGGCTGGCGAGTAGCCGAAGCTGTCGGGCAACCAGACGCCCTTCGAGCGGATGCCGAACTCGCGCTCGAAGAACCGCTGACCGTATGAGAACTGCCGCACGAGCGATTCACCCGACGGCATCACGGTGTCGGATTCGACCCACATGCCGCCGAGCGGCAGGAAGCGCCCGTCGGCCACGGCGGCCTTGACGCGCTCCCACACCTCGGGGCGGTGCTCCTTGAGCCACGCGTACTGCTGCGCGCTGGACATGCCGTAGACGAAGTCGGGCTGCTCGTCGATGAGCGTCGTCATCGACGACGTCGTGCGGGCGACCTTGCGGATCGTCTCGCGCAGCGGCCACAGCCAGGCCGAGTCGATGTGCGCGTGCCCGACGGCCGAGACGCGGTGCGCGCTGGCCTCGGCCGGTGCGGCGAGAGCCGGAGCGAGCACGGCACGGGCATCCGATGCCGTCGCCGCGATGTGCTGCAGATCGAGCACGTCGAGAGCGTCGTCCATCGCCTGCAGGATGCGCATGCGACGAGGAGAGGTCTCGGGCAGCTCGGCCTGCAGCTCGAACAGCACCTCGAGGTCGAGGGACAGCTCGTACACCTCGGCCTCGAACAGCGCGAGGTCGAGGCGTCGGAGGCGATACAGCGGGTCACGCGACGAGGTGCGGGTGTCGCCCTCCTGCGTCGGCGCAAACGACGGGAAGTCGAGGATCAGCGGGTTGGCGGCGGCCTCGAGGTAGATGACGACGGCCTCGTCGCCTGTGGCAGCATCCGCGATGGCGATCCACTGGTTGCGCGGGTTGATGCTCTTGATCGGCGTGCCGTCGGGGCGGTAGGCGAGCGCCTCGCATTGGAAGCCGGGCATGTGATCGCTGAAGCCGAGGTCGATCAGAGCCTCGACGCGGCGGCCCGCCCACTCTGCGGGGACGCGGCCCGAGAGCCGGAACCACGTGGTCGACCAGGCCGGACCCCACGCGCTCGGGACGCACGCGGGCGCGAAGTCGAGCGCGAGCCCGGCGGTCGGGCTGATCGGCTCCCCCGGCAGCTCGTTGGCCTCGACCTCCAGCGGCACGGATGCCGAGTGGATCGCCGGACGGATGCGCTCGTCGAGCACCCGCCTGACACGGCCTACGGTGAGCGAGGTTCCATCATGCATGCGGTGTTCTCCATCGAAGCCGGGGTTTCTCAGCCTATTTTACTAAAGCGGTATAGCTGCGAGAGCCGAACCGCGTTAGAGTCTGTGCACCGACCCCGAAAGGACAGCGATGCCCTCCTCTGACGCCCCTCTTCGCTTCGGCGCCAACTACACACCCCGCTCCCAGTGGATGCACGCGTGGATGTCGCTCGACCTCGACGAGGTGCGCAGGGACTTCGCCTCTCTCGCCGAGCTGGGCCTGGATCACCTGCGGATCTTCCCGCTGTGGACGGTGCTGCAGCCGAACCGCACCCTGATCCGCACCGAGGCCGTCGACGACGTGCGCGCGGTGGTCGATGTCGCCGCGGAGTTCGGGCTCGACGCGAGCGTCGACGTGATCCAGGGGCATCTGTCGAGCTTCGACTTCATCCCGTCATGGCTGTTCACGTGGCACGACAAGAACATGTTCACCCACCCCGATGCCCTGAGCGGCCAGGCCGAGCTCGTCACACGTCTCGGCGAGCGGTTGGGCGACGCCGCCAACTTCCTCGGTTTCACGCTCGGCAACGAGACGAACCAGTTCTCGGCACGGACCCACCCCTCCCCCTGGCCGGTCACCGAGGCCGAGGCCGCGAACTGGATCACCACGCTCCTCGATGCCGCGCACAGTTCGGCACCGAGGCAACAGCACGTGCACAGCGAGTACGACGCGGCCTGGTACATGGACGGCCACGGGTTCACCCCGGCGCTCGCCTCGCGCCTCGGCGACATCACGACCGTGCACTCGTGGATCTTCAACGGCACGGCGCAGAAGTACGGCGGCCGCTCCGTCGCATCCGACCGCCACGCCGAGTACATGATCGAGCTCGCCCGCGCCTTCACCCGGGAACCGGGAAAGCCGATCTGGCTGCAGGAGGTCGGCGCCCCGTCGAACTGCCTGACGCCGGAGCAGACCCCCGACTTCCTCGAGGCCACCCTGCGCTCGGTCGTGCGCACCGACGACCTCTGGGGTGTCACGTGGTGGTGCTCGCACGATGTGAGCCGCAGTCTCGCGGACTTCCCCGAGCTCGAGTACACGCTGGGCCTGGTCGACCAGAACGGCGAGGCGAAGCCGATCGGACGCCGGTTCGCCGAGCTGATCCCCGAGCTGCGGGAACGGCGCGAGATGCCGACGCGCACCCTCGGGATCGTCGTCGAGGTCGACGAGGCCGAGACTCCCGTCAGTCGCGGCGCCATGAGCCCCGGCGGCTCGATCTTCCAGGCCTGGGTCGATGCGTGCGAGGCCGGAGCCGACCCCGCGTTCATCACCTCGAAGGATGCCGCGGATCCGTCGGCGGTCGCAGCGCGCGGCATCACCCAACTCGTCCGTCCGACCGTCGAGCCCTGGTCGTACGAGTCGCAGAACACAGTGGTCGAGCACCGGGCGGAGTAGCGGGCGCGGTCTCAGTGCGCCTGCGCCGTGCTCTCGCGCGCTGTCAGCACAGGCGCCGAACCGCTGCGGTCCGGGAGCGGCGCGGGAGCGGCGATCTGCTCGATCAGGAAGTTCGCGGCATCCGCTCCGAGTCCGAAGGTGTCTCTCGTCATGGCCGTGATCGACGGATGCACGAGGGCTGCCACCGTCGAATCGTCGAACGACGCGATCGACAGAGCGGAGGGCACGGTGATGCGGCGCTCCTGCGCGGCGCGGAGGCCCGCGATGGCCATCACGTCGCTGTCGAAGACGACAGCACTCGGCGGCGCCTCGTTCGCGAGCAGCCGGACGAGTGCGGCGGACGCCGCCGACGGTGACGAGTCGGTCGGGATCACCGCACCGGCGATCCCCCCGGCGGCCAGCCCCGACAAGGTCTCGGAGCGCAACCTGGTGTGCTGGTGTTCGGCCGGACCCGAGACGTAGGCGATGCGGCGATGACCGAGACCGACGAGGTGGTCGAACAGCGAGTGCGCGACCCGCTGGTCGTCGACCTGCAGAGTCGCTGGATGGTCGGGCTCGGAACGGACGCTGCCGATCACCACCGCGGGCAGGCCCAGATCGCGCAGCACCGGCATCCGCGGATCATCGTCGCGGGGGTCGATCACGACCACCCCGTCGACCTGGTGCGAGCTGCGCCAGCGCCGATAGGTCGCGATCTCGTCGTCGATCGACGGCACGAGCACCGTCTGCAGCGCGAGACGCTGAGGCGCGAGAGCCGACTGCACGCCGGCCATGAGATCGGTGAAGAAGGCTTCGGCGCCCAGCGTGCGCGCGGGCCGGTTCACCGCGAATCCGATGACCCCGGCACGCGCACCCGCCAGCGCGCGCGCCGTCGAGCTCGGCAGCCAATCATGCTGCGCGGCGACCTCGAGGATGCGGGCGCGAGTCTCGGCGCTCACCCCCGGGCGACCGTTCAGAGCGAACGAGACCGCCCCGGCCGAGACCCCGGCAAGGCGCGCGATGTCGGTGATCGTCACGCGTCTCGCCGGGCTCATCCCCTCACTGTAATGATCCGCAGGCCCGAAGCCCGCAGCCCCCTCGCTCAGATCGCGACGTCTCCGACCAGGTTGACCTTGATCCCCATGCCTGCGAACATCGCCGCCTTCGCGATCAGGGCCTTGTCGGCCGTCTCGGCATCCGGCGCATAGACGAGCTGCGCGTGGTTGGCCTTGTGACGGGCCATGAACTGGTCGCGCGAGATGCCGTGCAGCACCACGTGGGCGATGGGCCACTCGGGGTTCGTGGCGTCCTTGCGACGCTGCGTCTCGTCGGCGGGCAGCTCGACGACGGAGGCCCGGAAGATGTCGGCCTGCAGGATGCCGTCGGCGATGAACACGCGCGACAGCACGATCTCGCCCGGCTTCGAGACGCCGTTGATCGTGGCGCCGCCTGCGGGGAAGAAGACATGACCCTGACGCCATCCCTCGGCGTTCTGCCACCCGCCGAGGTGCGACGCGGGCACCGAGCCCGAGATCTCGTAGACCCAGACGAACTCTCCGTCGAAGTCCTCGCCCCAGCGCACGTCGTGCAGCGTGTTGTCGGGCACGAGGCCCATCGCGCGCCACACCCGGTCGGTGACGAGCGCGTCGACCGCGACGCCCTCGTCGGCCTCGTTGAAGTGCGGGAAGGCGCGGCCCTCGTGCAGCACACGCGAGCCGTCGCGGGAGGTCACCGGCGGACGCTCGGTCGAGTTCAGGATGCCCTCGGCGAGGTCGGATGCCGGAACGAGGTCCTTCAGACCCTGCTGGTACTGGATGCCGACCGCGTCGAGCCCGAAATCGTCGGCGATGCGGAGGGCGGCGATGTACATCTTCAGCTGCCACTGCACCTGCTCGCGGGTGAGCTCTGTCTCGGCGTCCTCGCCGTACCGGAAGGTCATGCCGGCGTCGATCAGCCAGTCGTAGGCGGCATCCGCCTCATCGTCGGTGACGTTGAGCATCTCTGCGTAGAGCGCCGACTGCGAGAGGCGCTCCTTGTAGATTCCGGTGCGGTTCAGCAGCTCGTCGTCGAAGATCGCGTTGTACATGCCCATGCAGCCCTCGTCGAAGACGCCGATGATGGCCTTCTCGGCGAGCAGCTCTGCGGCGAGCGCCTCTCCCAGCTGCTTCTCGGGGCTGTCCGGCAGCGCGGGCAGCGGACGCACGTGCGAGGCGTCATGCGTGATCGACCCGGTCTCGGTCCATTCCTTGATGCCGGCGGTGAACCAGTCGTCCGTGAAGTCGACCGACCAGATCGACGAGTAGGGCTTGTCCATCTTGGTGAGGCCCGCGTTCAGGCCGAGGAGGCCGACGAGCCCTGGCCAGTCGCCGGCGAAGTTCGCGACCGTGAGGATCGGGCCCTCGTGCGTGCGCAGCCCCGCGAGCACGTGGTGCGAGTACTGCCACACGGCCTCGGCGACGATGAGCGGAGCATCCGTGGGGATGTTCTTGAACACCTCGAGACCCATGCGCTGACTCGAGATGAAGCCGTGCCCGGTCGCCGGGTCGACGCCGTTGGCGCGGATGACGGTCCAGCCGAGATCCTGGAAGACGCCGGTGACTCCCGCTTCGAGCTCGACCTGCACGGGCCACCCGCCGGTGTTGGCCGCCTCGCGCAGGTCGCCCGAGGCGATCAGATACGCGGTCTTCGGCGTGGACGCCGGTCGGGATGCCGGTGTGGGCAGGGTGTAGGTCATGACTCGCGTCCTCCTTGATCGCACGTGTTCTGCCACTGTACGCGAAATCGATTTCATGACACAAGGCGAAGCTGCGGGAGCCGCCGTCCGCGACCGTCAGACCCTGACGACGCTCGCCGGCTGGATCTCGTTCCTCAGTACCACCGTGCGCGATGGCTGGTGGTCGCCGCCGATGCGTTCCAGCAGCATCCGCGCCGCCGTGACTCCCATGTGGCGAGCGGGCAGCCGCACGACGGTCACGGCCGTAGGCGACAGGGTGGTGAAGGGCAACGAACCGATCACCGCGACACCGACCTGCGGTGGGGTCAGCCCGTGCTCCGTCAGCACCTGGATCGCACCGACTCCGATGAGGTTGTTCCCGGCCACGACGGCATCCGGCGGATCGGGGAGCGCGAGAAGCTCCTCCATCGCCGCGCGTCCCCCGTCGACGCGGAACGTCGCGAAACGCTCGAGCTCATCGAGGTCGCGGTCCGGATGCGCCGCGCTCAGCGCCTCGCGCCATCCGGCAGCTCTCTCGGCAGCCGTGTCGATGTGCTCCGGCCCGCCGATGTAGGCGATGCGCCGGTATCCGGCATCGAGCAGGTCCTTCGCGGCCGAAGCGCCTGCCGCCCTGTTCGCCATCACGACGCCGTCGATGTCGTAGGGGGTGCTGCGGTCGACCGCCACGACCGGCCGACCTGTGGCGAGGACGCTGTCGAGGTCGGAGCTCTCGTCGGCTGTGGCGATGATGATCCCCGACATGTGCTCGGCGATCGCGATCCGCAGGTACGTCGACTCCTTCTCGACCTGCGCGTCGGAGTTGCACAGCACGACGGAGTACCCGGCCTCGGAGGCGACATCCTCGACCCCGCGAGCCATCTCGGTGAAATACGGATTCTCGATGTCCGGGATGACGAGAGCGATGACCTCGGAGCTCTGGCGACGCAGATTGCGGGCCGTGCGGTTGGGCGTGAAGCTCAGCTGCTCGGCGGCACGGCGCACCGCCGCGACCTTCTCGTCGGAGACGCTGGTGCCGTTGAACACCCGGGAGACGGTGGCCGGCGAGACCTCCGCGAGCCGGGCGACATCGTAGATCGTGGCCATCGGCACACTGTAACCGATTTCAGAAAACCAGGGTCAGCTGACCCGCGACGTCAGCCCGCCAGCATCCGATCGCGCACCTGACGACGCAGCACCTTGCCGATGAGCGAGCGCGGAAGATCGTCCATCACCACGATGCGCTTGGGCACCTTGTAGGGCGTGAGCCTCGTGCGGCAGAAGTCGCGCAGGGCGCCCGCGTCGAGCGTCGCGCCGTCTCGGAGCACCACGGCAGCGGCGACCTCTTCGCCGCCGCTCGAGCGCGGAAGACCGACCACGGCGGCCGCGAGCACGTCCGGGTGCGCCTGGAGCGCATCCTCCACCTCGCTGGGCGACACGTTGAACCCGCCGGTGATGATGAGCTCCTTCAGGCGGTCGACGATCGTCACGAACCCGTCTGCCGACACCTCGGCGATGTCGCCCGTGCGCAGCCACCCGTCGGCGAGCAGCACGTCGGCTGTCTCGCCCGGCCGGCGCCAGTATCCCTGGAACACCTGTGGGCCGCGCACGAGAAGCTCTCCCCGCTCGCCCACCGGTACGTCGGTGTCGGTGTCCGCCGGATCCACCACACGGATCTCCGTACTCGGGAACGGCACGCCTACGGTTCCGGGGCGGCGACTGCGCCCCATCGGATTGCCGAGCGCGACGGGCGAGCTCTCGGTCATGCCGTAGCCCTCGACGAGCAGGCCGCCGGTCGCCTCCTCCCAGCGCTGGACCGTGGCCACAGGCAGACTCATCGCGCCCGAGATCGCGAATCTGACCGTCGACAGGTCGATCGTGCCACGCGATGCCGCCCGTGCCAGCTGATCGTAGATCGGCGGCACGGCGGGGAGGAAGGTCGCAGGACTCGTGCGCGCCGCCTTCGTCACGAGGTCGAGGTCGAACGTCGGGAAAAGCACCAGCTTCGCGCCGATGCTCATGGCGAACGTCAGGCACAGCGTCATGCCGTAGGCGTGGAACAGCGGCAGCACACCGTAGAACGTCTCCTCGCCGGCGACGAGCCCCGGCACCCAGGCCTGACCCTGCATCGCGTTGGCCCGCAGATTCGCGTGGGTGAGGATCGCCCCCTTGGGGACACCCGTCGTGCCGCTCGTGTACTGCAGCAGCGCGGTGTCGTCGAGAGTCGGGGCGTCGACGCGGCGGGAGAGCGCGCGGTGGTCGACCAGCTTCTTCCAGGGCAGCGCCCTGCGCGCCTTCGGGGTGCTGGTCAGCTTGGCGCGAGAGGCCCGCGCCTTCGGGATGGGCAGCCGCAGTAGGAACCGCTGTGAAGCGGGCATGGCCTCCGTCAAATCGACGCTCACGATGTGCTCGACCCGCAGGTCGGCGGGGAAGTCCGCGATCGTGTCGACGGTCGTGTCCCAGACGATCGCGACCTTGGCACCGTGATCCTCGAACTGGTGCCGCAGCTCCCTGGCCGTGTAGAGCGGGTTGTGCTCCACGACGATCGCGCCCAGGCGGAGCGCCGCGTAGAAGGCCACGACATGCTGCGGGCAGTTGGGCAGGACGAGCGCGACTCGGTCGCCCTTGTGCACGCCGAGACGTCGCAGTCCCTCGGCGGCGCGCAGGATCTGATCGCCGAGCTCACGGTAGGTCGTGACAGCGCCGAAGAACTCGAGAGCCGGTCGACGGGCGAACGTCCGGACGCTCGCCGCCATCATCTCGGTCAGCGTCTGAGACGGGGTCTCGATGTCCGCGGGGACACCCTCCGCATAGGAATCGAGCCATGGCCGGGAGTCGTACGGGTTGACGGACATGAACCCATCCTCCCCCGTGTCGGCTATGAGAACGACCGGCAGGGAGAAGGCGGCCCGACCGAAGCCACACCGCCCACCCCTCCCGGTCTCTCCGGCCGCTCTCCTAGCGGTGCGCGGCCACCACCTGGGCGACGGCCTGGCGCTCGGCATCCGTCGGCTCGGCGATCGCCATGCGGCAGTGCGTGTCGACGACGTCGAGCACCCGATACGCCTCCTTCATGCGCGCCATGTCCCCGCCGATGAGCGAGACGACGTCGTCGACCGCGGCCTGGGCGGCGGCGATCGCGTCGGCATCGCCCGAGCGGCCGGCATCTGCCAGGGCGCGGAACGGCTTCGGCGTGACCGACGAGACGCCCGAGACGACTCCCTGCGCGCCGACCTGCACCGCGGCGATCAGATCGCGATCGGCGCCCGTGTACAGATCGAAGTCGGCGGGGACCGCGGCCCGGTAGGCGGCGATCTCGTCGAGCGACAGCTCGCTGACCTTGGCACCCACGATGTTGGGCAGCTCGGCGAGGCGCGCGAGCAGCTCGACCGAGACCGGGTTGCCGCTGCGCGCCGGATAGATGTAGACGTAGAGCCGACCGTCGCCGATCGCGTCGGACAGCGCGGCGAAGTAGTCGTAGATCGAGTCGTCCGTCGCCTTGAGGTAATACGGGGTGAGGGCCGCGAACTCGGTCGCGCCGAGCCCTTTCGCGATCTCGACGAGACGCAGCGCCTCGAACGTGCTGGGCTGGCCGACATGCACGACGACGCGCATCCGGTCCTTCAGCTCGGCGAGCGCCGCTTCGACGATCGCCGCGAACTCGATCGCGTCGACGGCGGGGAACTCGCCCGTCGTGCCGAGGACGAATGCGCCCTCGTTGCCCGACTCTGCGACGAACCGGAAGATCGCTCGCGACCCCTCGAGGTCGAGTGCGCCGTCGCTGTGGAAGGCCGTGGGCACGGCGGTGAGGATGTCGTAGCGGGTCACTTCTCGTTCTCCTTGGAGTTCTTGCGGGTCTTGCGCGGACGCCTCGCTGAAGCGGGGACGTTGCGCACGGTCGAGGTGAGCAGGTCGGGGTCGGCGGCGAGCTCATCGTGCGCCCTCTCGATCTGCTCGCGACTCTCGGCCTGGAGGATCGAGTCCTCCAGCGACGCCCGCTCGCCGCGGGGTGTGCGGGCGGCACGGACCGCCGGCATCACGATCGACAGCACGGCGAGCACGAGAAGCACGATCGCGATGGGGCTGACGACCTCGAAGAACGGACGCGTCGGCAGGATCGCCAGCGTGCGAGCCAGGTTCTCCTCGGCGAGCGGACCGAGCAGCAGACCGAGCACGATGGGTCCGGCAGGCACCTGCATCCGCTTGAGGAGCACTCCGATCACGCCGAAGACGAGCATCGTCACGACGGTCGAGAGGCTGTTCGATGTGGCATACGTGCCGATGATGCAGAAGATCAGGATGCCGCTCCAGAGGTACGGCTGCGGCACGTCGAGCAGCTTCACCATGCCCTTCATGCGCACGAGACTCAGGCCGAGCGAGAGCAGGGTCGCGACGAGCATGATGCCGACGATCGAGACGACGAGGTCGGGGCGGTTGGTGAAGAGCGTGGGTCCGGGGGTGATGCCCCAGATGATCATCGAGCCGATCATCACCGCCATCACCGAGTCGCCGGGGATGCCGAGGGCCATCGTGGTCGTGAGCGAGCCGCCGAGCGTGGCGCTGGAGGCAGTGTCGGATGCCGCGACGCCCTCGATCGAGCCCTTGCCGAACATCTCGGGATGCTTCGAGGCCTTGCGGGCTCGCTCCCAGCCGATGAGGCCGGCGATGTCGCCACCTGCTGCCGGGATGAGCCCGACACCGAGGCCGACCGCGCCGCCGACGGCGGTGGCTCGTCCGCTCTGCTTCAGCTCCGAGCGATTCGGCCACCACCGACCGAGGCTCGAGATGGGTCGTACGTGCGACTTGCGGTAGGTGAGCAGCTGGTCGAAGAGCTCGGCGATGCCGAAGAGGCCGATGATCACGGCGATGAAGTTGACGCCCTCGACGAGTTCGAGCACCCCGAACGTGAAGCGCTGGTCCGCGGTCGCGGCGTACGTCCCGACCGTGCCGAGCATGAGGCCGAAGAGTCCGGCGAGGATGCCCTTGAGCATCGACTTCGACGAGATGCCGATCATGATCGAGATGCCGAAGACGACCAGCGCGAACAGCTCGGGCGATTTGAAGTAGTCGCGCGCGAAGCTGGCGATCGGCACGGCGGCGACGGCGAACAGCACCAGCGAGGCGAGGATGCCGACTGCCGAGACCATGGCCGAGATCGTCAGCGCGAGTCCCGCCCTTCCCTGCTTGGCCATCGGATAGCCGTCGAGCGTGGTCGCGATCGACGCGGGCGTGCCGGGGGTGTTGATCAGGATCGAGGGCACCCGGTCGCCGAAGTTGGCCGCGACGTAGATCGTCAGCAGCACCGCGAGGCCCTGGACGGGCTCCAGCGTGAGCGTGAATCCTGCGGCGAGCGCCACGGCCATGGTCGCCGTGATGCCGGGGAAGGCGCCGACCATGAAACCGAGGAGGAGCCCCACCAGCATGTAGAGCAGGATCGAGATGTCGAGGAGCGAGTTCAGCCCCTCCATGAGCGCGTTCACAGCGGGATCCTCAGGAGCATGCCGAACACGACGTAGACGAACGCCGTGACGGAGACGGAGTAGATGATGAGGCTCAGCCAACGGCGGTGACCGTAGAGGAGCATGAGGGCGGCCATCAGCACGGCTGCGGCGATCGGGAAGACCTCGATGCGGTAGCCGAACAGGATGACGGATCCCAGTGACCACACGGCGATGAAGGCCCCGGCGATCGCGAGGGTGGCGATCACGCGCACCGTGCCGCCCGGCTGGATGCGGTCGAGATCCTCACGGCCGGGAGCGGGTCGGGTGATCGCGATCGCGAGGATGGCGAGTGAGATGACGACCGCCGTGACGGCGATCACCATGGGCCAGAAGCGTGCGTCGATCTGGCCGGGGAGCGCCTCCCGGCGCAACGGGATCTGCGTGGCGAGGAACAGGTATCCCGAGCTGAAGGCCAGGGAGACGACTCCGAAGACGATCTCGAGCGGTCTGGACGGGGATGCGCCCTGGTGTTCGTCCTGCTCGACCCGCTCGACCGAGGGGGTGGCATCGGCGTGGGACATGGTTCTCCTTCCCTGGTCTGACGTGCGGCGAGGACAGTGCGGGGCCGGCGATGAGACCGGCCCCGCGTTCCCCGGGCCGGTCAGCCCAGGAGATCCTTGAAGAGGTCGAACTGCTCGTCGACGAATGTCGTCCACTCGGCCGAGTCACGGTAGACCACGAGGTTGCCGGCGTCCTTCTGGAACTGCTGGTAGGTGTCGGACTCGACAGCCTCCTTGACGGCGGCCTCGAGCTCGCTCTTCACGTCGTCCGGCAGGCCCTTCGGAGCGTAGATGCCGCCCCAGCCACCGAAGACCACGTCTTCGCCGATCGCCTCGTCGACCGTGGGCACGTCTTCGGCATCCGGGTGACGCTCGTCGTTCATGACACCGAGGATGCGCACGGCCTCACCCTGCGCGAGTGCTTCACCCAGCCCCGACACGGCGGCCACCGTCTCGCCGGAGGCGGCAGCCGCGACAGCCGTCGCTCCGCCGTCGTACGGCACGGGCGTGAAGGTCGAGTCGGTGGCGTCGCCGAGGCCGATCGTCGCAGCTTCCCAGATCGAGCCCGCGCCGGAGTTGGCGACCGTGACGGCCCCGGACTTCGCCTGGGCGACGAGGTCTTCCAGCGACTCGATGCCGCTGTTGGCGCCGACGGTGATGACACCGGGGGCGAGCATGATCTGGCCGAGGAGGTCGAAGTCCTCCGGCAGCACGTTCGCGCCCTGGGTGGTGTTGAGCATCGCGATCTCGACCGGTGCGAAGCCGATCACGTAGCCGTCGGGGTCCTGTGCACCGACGTATTCCATGGCGAGCGCCCCTGCGGCACCCGGCATGTTCTCGGGGATGACGCTGACGCCGAGGATCCCCTCGAGCTCGGTTGCGAGGGCGCGCGACGACAGGTCGGATCCGCCGCCGGGGTTGGCCTGGATGATCAGGCGGATGTCGTTCTCGGGAAAGGCGGATACCGCATCCTCACCCTCTTCGACCTTGGTGCAGGCCGACAGGACGAGAGCGGTGGCGGCGACGGCCGCGATCGCGGCGGCCGCCCGGGTGATGCGCATGCGGGGCATCTTTGCTCCTCTACGTGGGTCGACCTTGTTGTCGACCCCCTGACCGTATCAGTGTTGACTGTTAACAGTCAACACTGATACCGGTATACAACTCTCCGCCACCGCCTGTCATCCGCGCCCCGGCAGGTGCGAGTATGAGAGCAGCTACGAGGGGAGCGGAGCAATGTTCGATGAACGCAGACGCCAGCAGGCACTGGAGGAACTCGGGATCCTGGACACACCACGGGATGAACGAGTGGATCGGGTCGCCAGGCTGGCTCAGCAGATGTTCGGTATGCCGATGGTGAGCGTCTCGCTCCTGGACGGCGACCGCCAGTGGCGCAAGTCGGAGATCGGACTCGGCGGGCGAGAGGCGCCCCGACAGGATTCGTTCTGCGACTACACGGTCGGCCAGGACCGCACTGTGGTGATCGAGGATGCCAGCGCGACCGAGAACTTCGCGGCGAATCCGTTCGTGGTCGGTGATCCGCACCTCCGGTTCTACGCCGGGCACCCGCTGCACGCACCCGGCGGCGAACCGGTGGGAACGCTGTGCGTCCTCGACACCGAGCCGCACACCTTCTCGGAGGCGCAGCGCGACCTGCTGCGCGACCTCGCCTTCTGGGTGCAGACCGAGCTCGCGGCCGACGCCGAGCTCGATCAGGCCACTCTGATCCAGAGCGCGCTGCGACCGCACTCGCTCCCCACCATCGCCGGCTACACGATCGCGGGCGGGGGCGCCTCGCGTGGCCGCCTGGCGGGTGACTTCTACGACCTCCGCCTCCACGGCGGCGCGCTGCGCATCACCCTCGCCGACGCGATGGGCAAGGGCACGGGTCCCGCCATCGTCGCCGCGGGCGTGCGCGCCTCACTGCGCACCGCTCCCGAGCGCAGCATCGCCGAGGCCGTCGCCGACGCCGACCGGCTGCTCGAGGAGGACCTCTCCGAGACGACGATGTTCGTGACGGCGGTCCACGCCGAGCTGCAGCCCGAGACCGGCGATCTCGAGGTGATCGACGCCGGGCACAGCCTCGCGTTCATCCTCCGAGCCGACGGCTCGTGGGAGCACCTTCGCTCGACCGGCCTCCCCCTGGGGATGGGCGCCGCCCTTCCGGACCAGGATGCTCGGGAGTCCCGGAGCACGCGCCTCGAACCCGGAGACGCCTTCGTGTGCTGCAGCGACGGCCTGCTCGACGTGCTCGACGCCGATGACCCGTTCGCCCACGTGGCCCGCGTGCTCGACGCGCTCGGTCCCGATGGGGCGATCAACGAGGCGCTGCAGCTCATCTCGGACGATCGAGCGACCGACGACATCACCGTGGTCGTGGTGCGGCGCGACGCATGACCGCCCGCTTCGCCGCGATCCGCATCATCGCGGTGCTGTCGGTGCTGCTCGGTGTGAACTACGTCGCGTGGCGCTGGCTCGAATCGGTGAACTGGTCGGCGTGGTGGATCGCCGTGCCCCTGGTGATCGCAGAGACCTACAGCCTGATCGACACCTTCCTCTTCTGTCTCACGATGTGGCGGGCCAAGGAGCGGCCGGCTCCGGTGTCGCCCCCTCAGGGCACGGTCGACGTGTTCATCGCGACGTACAACGAGCCGGTCGAGCTCGTGATGACGACCGCGCGAGCAGCGCGCGGGATCGCCTATCCGCACACCACCTGGATCCTCGACGACGGCGCCCGACCCGAGCTCGAGCGGGCCGCCCGCGACGCCGACATCGGCTACCTCACCCGCTCCGACGACTGGATGGGCAAGCCCCGTCACGCGAAGGCGGGCAACCTCAACAGCGCGCTCTTCGAGACCGACGGAGAGTTCCTCCTCATCCTCGACGCGGATCAGATCCCCGATCCGCTGATCCTGCACCGCACGCTCGGGTACTTCGCCGACGACCCGGAGGTCGCCGTGGTGCAGACCCCGCAGTGGTTCGTCAACGTCGACGAGGCCGACCCGCTCGGCAGCCAGGCGCCGCTGTTCTACGGCCCGATCCAGCAGGGCAAGGACGGCTGGAACGCGGCGTTCTTCTGCGGATCGAACGCCGTGCTCCGTCGCGACGCCCTGATGCAGCTCGGCATCATCGGCTACGTGCGCGAGGTGACGGACACCGCGGCTCGCGCGCTGCGCACCTCCGAGACCCTGGTCGAGAAGGAGATGCGCTCGGCATCCGATCCCGAGCTCCGTCGCGAGCTTTTCGCACTGCACGTGGCGATCGGCCAGAGCCGTCGTGATCTCGCCGGCGGAGCGCCCGTGCGCAAGGTCGCCGATGCGGTGCTGGCTGCGGTGCACAACGCCTCCGTGATCCTGGTCGCCAAGGATCTCGCCGGCATCCGATCCGACCTCGCGGAGCTGGGGTCCCTGCCCATCGCCCACGATGCGCAGCTCGACGCGATCGTCGTCGACGAGGCGGGCCTGACGGCGCTCGCCCAATCGGATCTGTCGCCGATCACTGCTCTCGACGCCGTGCGAGCGCTGCTCGACGCTCTCCGCCTCGACCGCGGTGATGAGGCGCAGCCGATCCTTCCGCTCGCCACGATCTCGGTCACGGAGGACATGGCCACCGCGATGCAGCTGCACTCGCTAGGGTGGCGCAGCGTCTACCACCACGAGATCCTGGCGAAGGGCCTCGCGCCCGAGGATCTGCGGACGATGCTGACGCAGCGCCTGCGCTGGGCGCAGGGCACGCTGCAGGTGATGCTGCGCGACAACCCGCTCGCGAAGCGCGGACTGTCGATCGGGCAGCGGCTGATGTACTTCGCCACGATGTGGAGCTATCTCTCGGGTTTCGCCGCCGTGATCTATCTCACGGCGCCGGTCGTCTACCTGGTGTTCGGCGTGCTGCCCGTGACCGCCTGGTCGGTCGACTTCTTCGTGCGGTTCCTGCCCTACTTCCTCGTCAACCAGCTGCTGTTCCTCGTGGTCGCCAAGGGGCTGAGAACCTGGCGCGGGCAGCAGTATTCGCTCGCGCTGTTCCCGGTCTGGATCCGCGCATGCTGGACGGCGTTCGCGAACGTGGTCTTCGGCCGCCCCCTGTCGTTCGCCGTGACGCGCAAAGACGGACGGGATCCGCGAGGAGTGCCGTGGCGCGAGATCTGGCCGCAGTTGACCGCGATGGTCGTGCTCAGCGTGGCGCTCGTGATCGGCATCACCCGCGTCGTCATCGGAACGGGCGACGGCACCGGCACCCTGGTCAACACGGTGTGGGTGCTGTACGACCTCGTCGTGCTCAGCGTCATCATCCAAGCCGCCCGCTACCGCGGACCGGCCCGAACCCTCGAGGAGGAGAACCATGGATCTCAGCACTGACATCAGGGACGGCTTCGCCGTGATCTCCCTGTCCGGCCGCCTCACGGCGACGGGAGCACCGTTGCTCCGCAAGGCGGTGAACGACCTCGTGGCCGGAGGCGAGTCGAGGATCGTGATCGACATGGCCGACCTGCAGTTCGTCGATTCGTCGGGGCTGGGAGCCCTCGTCGGCGGTCTGAAGAGCGCCAGGGTCGCCGGCGGCGATCTGCGCATCGCAGCAGTGCCCGAGGCGGTGCGGACGGTGCTGCACCTGACGAATCTCGACCGCGTGCTGCTCGACCACCCGACACCCGAGACGGCGTTCGATGGGCGTTGAGGAGCGCCGGGCGCACGTCGCGGGCCTCGCCGGCCCCGCCTTCGTCGAGCACGTCCTCGACGCCCTGGACGCCCTCTGGGAGTCCGCCCCGCATGTGGCGCCGGAGGACCGCACGCTGTTCGCACTGGCGGTCAGCGAGGTGTCGACGAACATCGCCACGCACGCTGACGCGCAGGGCGAGCCGGATGTCGGCATCACCGTCGAGGTCGACATCGAGGTCGGCTCCGACGACCTCGTCGCGACCTTCGTCGACACGGCCGATCCGGCCAGGATCGACTGGGATGCGGTCACGATGCCCGGCGTCGACAGCGAGAGCGGACGCGGCCTCGCCCTGTCGAGCGCTGTGCTCGACGATTTCGAACACAGCGGCGATGCGACCGGCAACACCTGGGTGCTGCGTCGTCGCCTGACGCCTCCCGCCTGATCCGGACGGAGGCCTGTCGGAGACCGTCAGAGATCCGACGCGCAGGCGCCGTCAGGCGGGTCGGTCGGCGAGCTCGCTGAGCATCCGGTCGCGTGCGCCGTCGAGGTGGGCGGTGAGCACCGCCGCAGCCTCGTCGGGGCTGCCGGAGCGCATCACCTCCATGAGCTTCATGTGGTCGTCGGACGACTCGTGGAGGTCGTCGTCGTGGTTGATGGTCACCTCGAGGAGCGACGCGAAGGTCGGCAGGTACTGACTCCACGCGCCCTGCAGACGCGGATGGTCGGCGAGGACGTAGATCTCGGAGTGGAACTCGAGGTCGGCGGCGACGAAGGCGGCGTGATCGCCCCTGTCTGCGGCCTGACTCATGCGATCGACCGCAGCCGCCATCGATGCCCAGCGCTCGTCGTCTTCCACCCTCATGGCGCGCGACAGTGCGAGCTGCTCGAGGGCGCCCCGCAGACTGTAGAGCTGATCCACGTCGTCCTGCGAGAGCCCGGTGATGTACACGCCCCGAGGGCGCTGCACTTCGACGAGCTTCTCGAAGCTGAGCTGGGTGAGGGCGTCGCGGATCGGCCCCCTGCTCACCGAGAACTCCTCGGCGAGGGCCTCCTCGGTGATGCGCGCGCCGGGCGAGAGCTCGCCGCGCACGATGCGCTGACGCAGGACCTGCGCCACCTGCGCGCCGAGGGACTCTCCGCGCTTGACGGTCTGTGTCACGGTGACCTCCTGTTAACTGTTGACAGGATACACACCGACGGAGGAACGCCCCGTGGGGCGCTCCCCCGCACGCTCAGCTGAGCCAGGCGGGAACACGACCGCGCAGGAAGGCGCCGTCGAGCGAGAAGCGGCCCGCGCCGGTGAACGCGAGCGCGAGGGCCGCGACGCCGAGAACCGCGACGAACTCGTAGCCGCCCTCGCCGACCCAGAGGCCAGCCGGAAGGTGCACCGCGAACAGGGCCACGATCATGTCGATCGCGAGCAGGATGCCGATGGGGCGCGTGAAGAGTCCCAGCGCCAGCAGGATGCCGCCGATCAGCTCGATGAAGGCGACGACCGGAGCCGCGATCTCGGGCAGAGGGATGCCCATGCCTGCGAAGCTGCCGATGGTTCCGGGGAGGGTGTACTCGAAGATCTTCTGCGCTCCGTGAGCGGCGAAGACGGCGCCGACCACGACGCGGAGGACGAGGAGTCCGAGCGAAGTGGCGGCAGAGGGGGCGGTGGTGTTCGTCATGAGGAGATGTTCCTTCGTGGCAGGACACCGCGCGCCAGGCGCGGAGCAGGGTCGATCCCTGCTCTCACGCTAGGAAGAGCACTTTTCCATCTCCTGAATGCGGGTCGCCGCAGCCCCTGCCCCCGTGGGCTTCCGTAGACTCGCCGGATGGCGCGGTTCGCGCTCGGGACGACGATGGGCGCAGCCGGGAAGGGGCAGGGGCGAAGGTGAGGGCACGATCGCTCTTCGGCGTGCTGCGCCTGGCCACAGCCACCGTCTGCACTGTCGCACTCGTGCACCGACTCTTCTGGGGACTGAGCTCGCGAACCATCGCCGGCGAGAACTTCTTCGCCTATCTGACAGTGCAGTCCAACTGCGCACTCGTCGTGGTGCTGCTGATCGGGGCGGTGCTGGCCTTCATCCGCGCGACCGATCCGCGGTGGTTCACCGTGTCGCTGGCTCTCGTGCTCACCTGGACGATCACCGCCGGACTCGCCTTCGCGCTGATCGTCTGGCAGGCAGGTCTCCGCGGCATCCGGGTGGACGTGCCGTGGTCGGATCAGGTGCTGCACTTCTGGCTGCCCGCGTGCACGGCGCTGGCCTGGGTGCTCACGCCGGGGCATCGCGGAGTGCCGTGGTGGGTGGTGCCGACGGCGCTCGCGTTTCCGCTCGCCTGGGGTGGCGTGACACTGTGGCGCGGACCCTCGGTGGGCTGGTACCCGTACTACTTCCTCGATCCGCGGCAGGTGTCGGGACCCCCGGAGTTCCTGATCACCAGCGGCATCGCGCTCGCGATCTTCGCACTGGTCGCCACCGTGATCGTGCTCGTCAGCCGGATGCGACGGCGAGGGCACGAGCGCCCCGAGGTCTGAGGACTGACCGGGGGCGTGCCGGGATGCCGGTCAGGCAGGCGCGGTCAGGAACGGTGCGAGCGAAGCGATGGCGGCCTCCAGCGCCTTCTGGTCGTCGAGCTCGGCGAAGTCCGCCGCCGCGTCTCCCCCGACGAGGCCCACCACGACGTTCTCTCCCGTCGCCGGAGCGAGGTTGATCCAGGTGCGGATCGACACGTCGCCACCGACGACATGCCAGATCGCGGGTTCCGCGGCGGCCGTCTCGCCCTCCGTCTCGCCCTCCGCCGGCGGGGCGGCCGCGGTGAGGGGATCGTCGAAGCGCAGCCACACGGTCTCGATGCGCCCCATGCCCAGGTCGTCGATCGCGCCGCGGTGGCCGAACGGCAGCGCGGGGGCGAACTGCAGCCCCTCGCTCTTGAGCACGCCGAGCGGCACCGTGATGAGCACCCGGTCGAACGACAGTGATTCTCCCGAGGCGATGCCGAGGCTGACCCCGGCCTCGTCGTACGCGACCCGACCGACAGGCGACGACAGGCTCAGCTTGGCGCCCTCGAGCAGGCCCTCGATGACGGGGGTCAGATCGCCGAGAGCTGCGCTGTACTCGTCGGCGGGGAGGATCGGCGGGAACCAGGTCGACGTGTCGTCGGCGTCGGCCCCGGACGATGCAGCGATCGAAGCGAGCAGGGCCGCGAGCCCGGGTTCGGTCGGATCGGCACCGGCCGCGATGAGCGCATCTTCGAGCGAAGTGTCGGTCAGCCCCTGCTGGGCCGTGGTGATGGCGGCCTGCACCGGCTCGGCGGACACCGCACCGACGTCGCCCTCGCTCGATCGCCACAGCGACCCGGCGATCGGCGCGGTGCGGATGTCGAGCGAGTTCAGGGAGTCGAGCAGAGCATTGTCGGAGGCTCCGAAGAGCCAGCCTCCGAGCTGCGCCGGGAACGGCCACGCCTTGTCGTCGACGATCGAGTGGATGCGGCCTCCGATACGGTCGCGCGCCTCGAACACCGTGACCTGCAGCCCCTCGGCGACGAGCCTGGAGGCAGCGGTCGCACCGGCGAGCCCCGCGCCGATGACCGCGACGCGTTCACCCGCGTCTGCCGCGCGCAGGAGCTGCTCGGCAGCCCGTTCACCCGAGCGGAGGGCGGCGGCCATCGTGCCGGGAGCCTCCGAGTCGGTCGCCTCGCCCGACAGGAACAGGCGGTCATCGATCGGTTCGGCCAGCGCGTCGCGGGCGGCCGCCTGCGTGCCCACGGGCGTGAAGCTCGCGGCGCCGAGCGAGAAGGGATCCGTCGACCATGAGCTGCGGGCGAACGCCGCCGGGGTGATCGCGTCGCTCGTCGGCTTCGGCGTCGGCGAGCGGTCGGGCGTGGGCGACGGCGCCGGCTCGGGCGTGCAGGAGGCCAGCAGGACTCCCAGGACACCGGCTCCGGCGCCGATCAGCAGTGTGCGACGCGTCATCCTCATCGTGTCGCAACGATACCGCGCGCGGATGGATGCGCGGGTGCGGCGACCCCTCCTGCACCGCAACGCATCCCGTCCGATCTGTCCCCGGCCTCGCAGGATCGGGCACGGGCAGACGGTGCCGGACGACGCAACACTGCCATTCTGGCGCCACGCTCACAGGATGGAGTCATGACGATGAACGAGCCTCAGGTATGGACACTCATAGGGGTGTTCGGCGCCGCGCTCCTGGGCGGCTTCACCCTCGTGACGACGCATTTCGGCAGGGTCGTGCGCGCCGAGATCGGCCGCCTCGACGGCACACTGACCGGACAGATCGGCCACCTCGACGGCACACTCTCCGGACAGATCGGCCACCTCGAGGGAGCGCTGACCGGAAAGATCGAAGCGCTCGACGGAAAACTGTCCGGCCAGATCGAAGCGCTCGATGGAAAACTGTCCGGCCAGATCGAGGCGCTCGATGGAAAACTGTCAGGCCAGATCGACGCCCTCGACGCGCATCTGAACGGTCGCATCGACATACTCGACCACCGACTCGACACCCTCGACAAGGAGGTCGCGAACCTCGCGACGAAGGTGTGGCGGTCGTCGTAGGTGCACCCGAGCGGGAGATCAGTCCCGCCCGCCACCCGGATGCCAGAGGACGACCTCGGCAGAGCGACGCATGCGGCGGCCGTTCGGCATCGGGATGACACCTGATGCACCGGCGGCGAACACACGGACACCGGGGCGGCTCTCTCGCTCGGCCCGCAGGGCGGCATCGAGTTCCACGACGCGGCGCCGCAGCATCCGGTTCTCATCCTCCAGATCGAGGAGTCGCGCGATCGCCGGAAGGCTCACGCCTTCAGACGAGAGCTGGGCGACCTCGCGGAGCTGCTCGATGTTGCGGGTGGAGTAGCGGCGCGAGCCGCCGGATGTGCGACCGGGCACCACGAGTCCGATGCGGTCATACTGTCGCAGAGTCTGCGGGTGCATACCCGAGAGCTCGGCGGCGACGGCGATCGCGAACACCGGGGTGTCGGCATCCATGCGCTGGTCAGCCACTGTGGATCACCTCTTCCTCGGTGTTCGCGTTCGTCATCATCGTTCTCATCGCGGTTTCTCTACCGTCGGGCCTTGGCCATGAGGTCGGCCCGCGGGTTCTCGGCGGGTTCAAGGGACTGGAACTTCTCCAGCGCCTCGCGAGCGGCCTCGTCGAGGTGCGACGGCACCGCGATCTGCAGCTCGGCGAGCAGATCGCCCGTGCCTTTCGCTGTGGTCACGCCGCGTCCCTTGACGCGCAGCACGCGTCCTGACGGGGTGCCGGGGGCGACGCGCAGCTTGACCGTGTCGCCGCCGAGCGTCGGAACCTCGATGGTCGCGCCCAGCGCGGCCTCGGTGAAGGTCACCGGCACGACCACGCGCAGGTTCAGCCCTTCCCGGGTGAACACCGGATGCGGTCGCACCGCGATCTGCACCACGACGTCGCCGTTCTCCCCGCCGTCGGGCGAGGGGCGACCGCGTCCGCGGAGCCTGATCTTCTGACCGTCGGCCACGCCGGCGGGGATCTTCACCTTGAACGGTTTGCCGTCATCACCCTGCAGCGAGATCGTCTCGCCCTGCACGGCGGTGGCGAAGTCGAGCGTGGTGCGTGCCGTGACGTCGGCACCCTTCTGAGGGCCTCCGAAACCGCGGTACCCGCCGGACGTCTGCCCGAACCGACCGGAGCCGAACGAGCCGCCCTGCCCCTGGTTGAACATCGCGAAGATGTCCTCGAAGTCGGCGGACTGCTGCTGCCCGCGCCCCTGCTGCCCGAACCGGCTGAAGACGTCTTCGAAACCGCCCGCACCCGTGCCGCCCGCCGTGAAGCGTGCGCCCGAGCCCATCGCGCGGATCTCGTCGTACTCCTTGCGCTGTTCCGCGTCAGAGAGCACCGAGTACGCCTCGCTGACCTCTTTGAACTTCGCCTCGGCCTTCTCGTCACCCTGATTGGAGTCGGGGTGATACTTGCGAGCGAGCTTTCGGTACGTCTTCTTGAGATCGGCGTCGCTGACGTCTTTCGAGACCCCGAGGGTCTTGTAGAAGTCCTTGTCGAACCAGTCCTGGCTAGCCATCGATCACCTACTCTGCGGGTACGGCGACGACGACCTTCGCGGGACGCAGCTCGACGTCACCGAGGCGGTAACCCACCTCGACGACCTCGAGCACCGTGGTCTTGTCGGCGCCCGGCGTGGGCTGCTGGAAGATCGCCTCATGGCGCTGCGGGTCGAATTCCTCACCCTTCTCGCCGTACGAGACGACGCCGAGACGCTCGACCACCGTGCGCACCTTGCCGGCGATGACGGCGAAGGGCGTGCCCTCGACCAGGTCACCGTGCTGGGCGGCGCGATCGAGATCATCGAGCACGGGGATGAGGCCCTTGGCGGCCTCGCCCTTCGCGCGCTCGATCTCGACCTGACGCTGCTCTTCGGTGCGGCGGCGGTAGTTGGCGTACTCGGCCTGGAGACGCTTGAGGTCGTTCAGCAGCGTCGACTCCAGGTCGGCGAGCACGGCATCCTCTGCCGCGGCCTCGCCGGTCTGGGTGGCGCCGAGGATGTCGTCGACCGTCAGGTCGTCGGGAGCGCCGTCGACCGGCGTCTCGTCGGATCCTTCTGCGGCCGCGGCCTCGCGCGAGTCGGGATTCTGCGGCGCGGGGCCGGATGCCTGAGCATCCGACCCCTCGCTGCGAACCTCGTCGTCACCTTCGAAGTTCTTGTCCGTCATGATTACTTCTTCTCATCCTCGTCGTCGACGACCTCGGCGTCGATGACGTCCTCATCGGAGGAGCTGTCATCGGCCGGAGCCTCGCCCGCGGCGTCGGCGCTCGCGGCGCCCTCAGCCTGGGACTGTGCGTAGATGGCCTCGCCGATCTTGCCCTGCGACTGGTTCAGCTTGTCGAACGCGGTCTTCACGGCCTCGTCGTCTTCGCCGGCCAGAGCCGTCTTGAGGGCGTCGACATCGGCCTTGACCTCGGTCTTGACGTCTTCGGGCAGCTTGTCGTCGTTCTCGGTGATCAGCTTGTCGATCGAGTACGCGAGCGTCTCGGCCTGGTTGCGGACCTCGGCGGCCTCGCGGCGCGCCTTGTCTTCAGCCGCGTGCTCTTCAGCCTCGCGGACCATGCGCTCGATGTCCTCCTTCGACAGCGACGAGCCGCCGGAGATGACGATCGACTTCTCGGTGCCCGTGCCCTTGTCCTTGGCGGACACGTGCACGATGCCGTTGGCGTCGATGTCGAACGTGACCTCGATCTGCGGGATGCCACGGGGAGCCGGGGCGATTCCGGTGAGCTCGAACGTTCCCAGCGGCTTGTTGTCGCGGGTGAAGTCGCGCTCGCCCTGGAAGACCTGGATCGCGACGGACGGCTGGTTGTCGTCTGCCGTGGTGAAGGTCTCGCTGCGCTTGGTCGGGATGGCCGTGTTGCGCTCGATGAGCTTGGTCATCATGCCGCCCTTGGTCTCGATGCCGAGGCTGAGGGGGGTGACGTCGATGAGCAGCACGTCCTTGCGCTCACCCTTGAGGACACCGGCCTGGAGGGCGGCACCCACGGCGACGACCTCATCGGGGTTGACGCCCTTGTTGGCCTCTTTGCCGGTCTCGCGCTTGACGAGCTCGGCGACAGCGGGCATACGGGTCGATCCACCCACGAGCACGATGTGGTCGATGTCGGCGACCTTGATGCCGGCTTCGCGGATGACGTCCTCGAACGGCTTCTTGGTGCGGTCGAGCAGGTCCTTGGTGAGGTCCTCGAACTTCGCGCGGGTGATGGTCTCGGAGAGCGAGACGGGGCCGGACTCGGTCAGCGACAGGTACGGGAGGTTGATGCTGGTCGAGGTCGAGGAGGAGAGCTCCTTCTTGGCCTGCTCAGCTGCCTCCTTGAGACGCTGCAGGGCGATCTTGTCACCCGAGACGTCGACGCCCGTGGTCTCCTTGAACTGCTTGATCAGGTGGTCGACGAGACGCTGGTCCCAGTCGTCGCCGCCGAGGCGGTTGTCACCGGAGGTCGAGCGCACCTGGATGGTCGAGAAGTCGTCGTCCTTGCCCACTTCGAGCAGCGAGACGTCGAACGTTCCGCCGCCGAGGTCGAAGACCAGGATGAGCTCGTCTTCCTTGCCCTTGTCGAGGCCGTAGGCGAGAGCCGCTGCGGTGGGCTCGTTGATGATGCGCAGGACGTTGAGGCCCGAGATCTCACCGGCCTCCTTGGTGGCCTGGCGCTCGGCGTCGTTGAAGTACGCGGGGACGGTGATGACCGCGTCGGTCACCGTGTCGCCCAGGTACGACTCTGCGTCGCGCTTGAGCTTCTGGAGGATGCGCGCCGAGATCTCCTGCGGCGTCCACTTCTTGCCGTCGACGTCGAAGGACCAGTCGGTTCCGATGTGACGCTTGACGGATGCGATGGTGCGGTCGACGTTCGTGACGGCCTGGCGCTTCGCGGTCTCGCCGACGAGCACCTCGCCGTCCTTCGTGAAGGCGACGACCGAGGGGGTCGTGCGGAAGCCCTCGGCATTGGCGATGACCTTCGGCTCGCCACCCTCGAGGACGCTGACGACGGAGTTCGTCGTACCGAGGTCGATTCCAACAGCACGTGCCATGTGATTCTCCTTTGTTGCTGAGGTTGATGTGGTCTGGAAATCCGGGGCGATCAGGGAAACCTGAGTCGCGATGACTCAACTGTACTCCGACCTCCGGATGCTGTCAAACAAACTTGATATGAACTGGCTCAACTTTGGATTCGGGGGACGGAATCAGGCCGCCGTGCGAGAATCCCCGCGTGAGCCACCCTCCCCTCGACATCCCCGGCCTCGCGAACGCGCGCGACCTCGGAGGTCTGCAGCGCCAGGACGGCAGCGTCACCCCGCATGGCGTCTTCATCCGCTCCGATGCGCCTGATCTCGTACCGCCCGAGGGATGGGATCGCCTTCGTGAACGGGGAGTCGCCACAGTGGTCGACCTGCGCCGACCGGAGGAGCGCACGCCCGGTGCGCCAGGCGACATCGAAGCGATCGCCGTGGATCTCGACGGAGAGGAGCGCGACTTCTGGGAGCCGCTCGAGGCCGACGGCCGCTGGGGCACGCCCCTCTACTACGTGCCACACCTCACCGACCTGCCGCACCGTATGGCGGAGGTGCTGCAGGCGATCGCGACGGCGCGCCCCGGCGGCATCCTGTTCCACTGCGCGGCCGGATGGGACCGCACCGGCCTCGTCACGATGATGCTGCTGCGCGCCCTCGACGTGACCACCGAAGCCGCGCGGCGCGACTACGCGACCTCGTTCGAGAACGCGGCCGCGATGGAGGCGCTCCGCAGCAGATCGCAGCACGCCGAGGAACGCCGAGCTGTGCTGACGCGGTTCGGCCACACCCCGGAGTCGGCGTTCGCCGACGCCTACGAGGCGCTGGAGCTCGAGGAATGGTCGAGAGCGGCAGGCCTCGACCCCGACGTCCTCCTCGCGCTGCGCACGTGGCGGAGCTCCGTACCCGCTCTCTGACCGGGCGGCTCCCTCCCGGCGGCCCCGCCCGGAGGACCCCGCACATCCGCCCCTGCGTCGAGGCGAGATCCTCGAAACACCGTCGTCACACGGCTCGCCTACAGTCTCAGCATGCGCCGCCCGATCCTGCTCGCCGTCTCGCACGGGACCTCTGATGCCGAGGGCGCCCGGGCCATCGCCGACCTGGTCGACGCCGTCGCAGCAGCCGTGCCCGACGTCGAGGTGCGCAGCGCCTTCGTCGATGTGCAGCAGCCCGACGCGGCCGACCTCCTGCCGACGATCGAGGGTCCGGTCGTGATCGTGCCGCTGCTGCTCTCGCGCGGCTTCCACGTGCACCACGACCTGCACGGCATGGCGGCGAAGAAGGCGGATGCCGTGGTCAGCGACCCGATGGGACCCGACCCGCGTCTCGCCGAGGTGCTGGCGGATCGCCTGGCTGCAGCATCCACCGCATCGCCCGCGGTCGATCTCGACTCCCGCGAGCCGGTGATCCTCGCGGTGGCCGGCTCCCGCGACCCGGCCTCACTGACGGATGCCGAGGCCATGGCCTCGCTGCTCTCGCTCCGACTCGGTGCGCGGGTCGAACTCGCCTACCTCGCCGCGCGTCAACCAGACCTGCCCGGCGCACTGCGAGAGCATCCCGAAGCGGTCGTCTCGACGTATCTGCTCGCCCGAGGCTTCTTCTTCGACATGACCGCCAGCCAGGCTGAAGGGAGAACCGTCACCGCACCCCTGCTCGACGGCTTCACCGTGCCGCAGCCACTGATCGACCTCGTCGTCGCGCGCTACGACGAGGCGGCCGCGCGCCTTCTCTCGACAGCGGGCCCGATCGCCGAAGCCGCACACCCATGACGACCGGCACCGTCACAACACCCGGCACCGTCACGCTCGTCGGCGCGGGTCCGGGTGATGCCGGGCTGTTGACCGTGCGGGGGCTCCGCGCGCTGCAGGCGGCCGACGTGATCGTCGCCGACCGCCTCGGAGCACGGGCCGTGCTCGCCCAGCTCGCCGACGAGGGCGTGCGAATCGACGCCGAGGTCATCGACGTCGGCAAGCTCCCGGGTCACCACCCCGTGCCGCAGGACGGCATCAACGAGCTGCTCGTCTCGCTCGCCCTTGAGGGGCACCGCGTGGTGCGACTGAAGGGCGGCGACCCGTTCGTCTTCGGCCGTGGACGCGAGGAGCAGCTGTTCTGCGAAGCCGCCGGCATCGCTGTCGACGTGATCGCCGGAGTCACGAGCGCGGTCGCCGTGCCGGGCCTCGCCGGCATCCCCCTGACCCAGCGCGGCGTCGCCGAGACGTTCACCGTCGCCAGCGCCCACGACCAGATCGAGGCGCTCGGCGGAGGGCGCGACCACACCGTCGTGCTGCTGATGGGCGTGAACACCCTCGGGCATTCCGCGCACGTCCTCGCCGCGGGAGCGCGAGGCTCCGACTGCCCCGTCGCGATCATCGAAGACGGATTCGGTGAGCGCCAGCGGGTCACGATCGGCACGCTCGGCACGATCGCCCACCTCGCAGCCGCCCGGCAGGTGCGCTCCCCCGCCGTCGTCGTGATCGGCGATGTCGTCGCCCTCAGCCCGCACTCCGGGATCACCCGAAGTTAGGTGACCCTCAGTCGCGAGGTGGCAGACTGGACGCGACAGAAGGGCACTGATGACTGACACGGACGCCTACGACGTGCTCGTGATCGGCGGCGGCCCCGCCGGGCTCTCCGCCGCATTGAATCTCGGACGCTCTCTCATGCGCGTGCTCGTCGTCGATGCGGACCGCCCCCGCAACGCCGCCACTCTGAACTCGCACGGGTTCCTCACCCGCGACGGGGTGCCCCCTCATGAGCTCCGTCGCATCGCCCGCGAGGAGCTCGCCGCCTACCCGAACATCGAGGTGCGCACCCGCGTCAGAGTGCTCGATCTCGCACGACTGGAGTCGGGAGTCGCGCCGGATGCCGGGCTCACACCGGATGGCGTCGCGCAGAGCCCCCGGTTCACGGCATCCATCGGCCGCAGGGATGCGACCGAGATCGTCACCGCGCGCTCGGTGCTGCTCGCCACCGGGCTGCGCGAAACCCTCCCCGACGTGCCGAACCTGCGCGGCTTCTACGGCATCAGCCTGTTCAGCTGTGCGGCCTGTGACGCGTGGGAGATGCGCGGAAGACGACTCGCACTCATCGGCACGACCGAAGACCTCGCCGACCGTGCCCGACTCATCGCCCGCTGGACCGAGGATCTCACCGTCTTCACGCTCGGCGCCGACACCGTGACGAGCGCCCAGGAGGCCGGGCTGGTGGCGGCGGGCGTCGCTGTCGTGCGTCATCCGATCTCCGAACTCATCGGCGATCGCGGCCGCATCGAGGCGATCAGGCTGGACGACGGATCCGTCATCCCGGTCGAGGGCGGGTTCGTCCGGCCGGAGTGGGAGACCGACCTGTCGTTCCTGCGCGGCTTCGCGCCGTCGATCGATCACGACGGACACCTCGTGACCGACCGCTCGGGGCGCACCGACATCCCGGGGCTCTACGCCGCCGGCGACGCGGCGATCCCCGGACCCCAGCAGCTCATCGTCGCGGCGGGAGCGGGGGCGCGGGTCGCGTCGGTGATGGTGCAGGATGCCGTCGGCATCGCATCCGCGCACTGACGGCCCTGCCCCGGGGAATCGTCCCGCAGGAGCGCGCGGGCCCCGGCTAGGCTGACCGGCATGACGCGCATCTCGCAGGTCTCTCCGCTCGCCCGCCTCGCCGCCGCCTCGGTGGTCGCGTTGGCGGTGCTGCCGCTCAGCGGATGCCTGTACGCGCAGATCCCGGTGAACACCCCCGACGGCGGCGGCCCCGACCCGGCACCCACCACGAGCCCGACGGAGCAGCCGTCCGGAGACCTGCCAGCGTCGCTGACCTTCGCCGCGGGGGCCGATCTGCCCGCCACGGCCTACATCCAGTGGGGAGACGGCTTCGTGGTCGACGAAGGCTGGAAGATCGTCAAGCCCGACGACGGCAACGGCGGCTGGACCTACGGCACGATCGATGACACGTGCACCGCGCAGTTCTGGCAGGGGCTCATCCCCGACGTGCCGACGGTCGCGGGCGACGACAGCGTCAGCTCCGACGCGATGCTCGCCGTGATCCTGGGCGAGGCGGATGCGGCGGCCATCACACCGCTCTCCACGACGGGCGCCTTCAGCTACCAGATCGGCGGAAACACCGACGTCGAGAACCGTCAGGTCGAAGGCGAAGCCGGCGAGCGCACCTGGAGCATGGCCGCGCGGGCCTTCACCGCGACCGGCGTCGGGCTCTATGTGATCGTCGACTGCACGGGTGGCGACATCGACGCCACGATGGCCGAGGTCATCGACAAGAACGCCGTCGTCGTGCAGTGATGCCCGTCGGGCGTCACTTGCCTCCGGGCGGGCCGACCAGCAGCAGGATCACGTACAGCACGACGATTCCGACGACGAGCAGGAGCGCGAGCACCCACGGACGGCGCAGGAACCACCGCATGAGCCTGTCGTACCAGCGGGCGTCGCGCGGGTCGGCGGTCTGCTCGAGCCGCCAGTCGCCGGCCAGGCGCCCGGTGCGGTGCAGCCAGATCTCCATGGGGATCGTCGCGTAGGGCACGATCGCGCTGACCACGGCGAGGATCGCGACGCCGAGGTGCCAGCGCTGATTGAGCGCGACGAGCACGGCGGTCGCCGCATAGGCGAGGAACACGAACCCGTGGATGCCCCCGCCGATCGTCACGACGATGCCCGGCGCACCGACGGCACGGGCGATGATCGCCGAGATGAGGATGGTCCAGGTGATCGCCTCCGCGATCGCGAGGACTCGGAACAGGCGGTCGGGTGTGCGGAACACGGGACTCCTCAGGTGGGGGTCCTTCCAGCGTATCCGGAATAGCTATGCGCCCCCGGGCGTTGCCGAAGGCATGGTGACCGTCGATTCCGCAGCCCTCGGGCAGGTGCTCGACTCCGTCGACCTGCGCGTGGGCATCGCTCGACGCGTCGCGCTGGCGGCAGGCGGAATCCTGCCGCTGCCTTCTGGCGCCGCCACCCTCGTGTACATCGCCGACGGTTCTGTGAGCGGGCATCCGCCCCTCACCACCGGATGCCGCCTCGACGTCGACCGCGCGGCGCACATCGTGGCCGTGGATGATCGGCCCCTGAGTGCGAGTCTCGTCAGAGGCGATGCGTTCCTCACGCTCGGCAGGGCTCCGATCGCTCTCGAAGCGGGGTCTGCGACCGACCTCGTGGTCGTCGACCTCGAGTTCTCCGACAGCGCGTCGATGCTTGCTGCCGTGCTCCCCGACCCGATCACCGTCATGTCCTTCGATGCCCTCGAGCCCGCAGCGGCAGCCCTCGCCGGCAGCATGGGGCCGACGGATCCGCCCTCCTACCCGGTCAGGCAGGGCGACCCCGTGATCTGCCGCATGATGGCGCAGACCGTGCTGCTCAGCGTCATCCGCGCCTGGGCTGCGAACGGCTGCGCACCCGCGGGCTGGCCGTCGGTCTCGAAGGATCCGTTCCTCGACCGCGTCGTCGAGGCGATCCACGAGCAGCCCGGTCGCGAGTGGACCGTCGAGCGGCTCGCGAGCGTCGGGGCGATGTCGCGCTCCGTATTCGCCGAGCGCTTCCGCAGCGCGATCGGCCGCTCCCCCGCCGACTACGTCACCGAGGTGCGCATCGACACGGCCAAGCGGATGCTGAGCGCCGGCCGATCCGTCAGCGAGACCTCGCGCGAGTTGGGCTACGCCTCAGACGAGGGATTCAGTCGCGCGTTCCGCCGCCGCACCGGCCTGACTCCGTCGGCCTGGCGGGCGGGCGAGCTCACCGCGGTCCCCGCCTGAGCCCGGCGACCTCGCTCTCTCAGACGAGCGCCGCCGCTGCCGTGCTCCTGTGGTTCGACAGTCCGAAGAGCACGGCGCCGACCAGCAGCGAGATGGCCCCGAGGACGTAGACGAACTCGACGTCGAGGGTGTCGACGAGCAGTCCTCCGAGGCCCGCCGCGATCGTGATCGCGCCCTGGAATCCGACGACGACCAGGCTGCCGCCGGCCTCGAGCCGGTCGGGCATCCGGTGTCCCACCCAGGTGTTGGCCACGAGCAGCCACGACGAGAAGAAGAAGCCCCAGACGAACACGACGATCCCGACGCCGAGGACCGACCCCGAGAGGAAGATCATCGACAGCACCGACACCGCGATCACGAGCGGCGCGAACACCGCGAAGAACGCGAAGGTGCGGTCGATGAAGAACCCGAGTCCGAGGTTGCCGGCGAGGCCGCCGACGCCGAAGAGGGCGAGCAGCAGGATGATCGTCGACGGCTCTACCTCGGGGATGCGCTCGAGCGCGAGCCGCACGTACGTGTAGGCGAGGAAGTGCCCGAGCACCACGAGCACGTGGCCGACCATGCCGAGCCCGATGCCGGGGCGACGCAGGGTGTCGACGAGCAGGCGGATGCTCGACGCCTGCTCGGCCGGGACCGACGGCAGCATGAAGCGCAGCGCCACGGACAGCAGCACCATGAGCACGCCGGCGATCGCGAACACCGTCTGCCAGTCGACGATCTCGCTGAGCATGACCCCGAGTGGGACGCCCGCGACCGTGGCGAGCGAGACACCGGCGGAGGTGAACATGACGCCGCGTCCGAGGTGCTCGGGGCCGGCGAGCCGCACGGCCACCGTGATCGACATCGCCCAGAACGCGCTGATCGCCGCTCCCAGCAGGAACCGTGCGAGCAGGACGATGATGAGGTTCGGCGCGATCGCGACGATGAGGTTCGACGCGGCGGCCGCGAGCGCCATCCAGATGAGCAGCGACCGACGATCGAGGCGGGGGAAGATCAGTCCGACCGTGGGTGCGACGATCAGGCCGACGAGGGCGGTGACCGTCACGGTCTGCCCGGCCTGCCCCGGCGTGACGCCGAGTGCGTCTGCCATCTCGGTGAGTACGCCGTTGGGCAGGAACTCCGCGGTGACGAGCAGGAAGCCCATCAGCATCAGCACGATGAGCCCGCCGTAGCGGATGCTCTCGGTGCGGGCGGTCGTCACGGGTACGGGCGCGGTCGTGGTCATGGTTCAACACTCGCAGTCGGGGGGCTGCTGCACCCGACGCGGCGTCCACGGCATCCGACCATTCGTCCGGACCGGGCCGGGGAAGCAGCAGATCGGGTCTGGACACGATCCGCTCGTGACCTCTAGGCTCGACGACGCACCGGGGTTCTCCCGGAAGGTCTCAGCGAGAGGAGTGGATGACATGAACGCCGTCTCTGTCGCGCCCCTCGCCGACTTCCTTCCTCTCGAGGCCGCCCGCTCCTGATCCGCGGTGGCCTCCCTCTCTCGGAGCCACATACCGTGTCTGATCTCTTCGCTTCTTCCGAAGCATCCTCTTCCCGTCTCTTCACCCGTTCGTCGGCCGCGTCGACGTTCGACGCCTCTCCCTTCGAATCCGTCCCCACGTTCGCCGATGTCGAACCCGGCGACAACCAGCGCTGGACCACCTGGCCCGCGATCACCCCGTCAGAACGCGGCCCGCTCCCCTGGCCCGACTGGGTCGTGACGAGCGCCGGCGCGCTCGACACCGAGCTCGGCATCCTCAAGACCGGCAAGGAGGCCGACGTGTTCCTGCTCGAACGGGCGGTTCCCGACGACCCCGCGCAGCGCACGCTGCTCGCCGCCAAGCGCTATCGCGACACCGACCACAGCAGCTTCCACCGCTCGGGCGTCTACACCGAGGGTCGCAGCACCAGGAACACCCGCGACACCAGGGCGCTCGCCAAGAAGTCCGAGCACGGCCGGGCGGTCGCCGCCCTGCAGTGGTCGTTCGCCGAGTTCGATGCGCTGTGCCGCATGTGGGAGCTCGGCGCGCCCGTGCCCTACCCCGTGCAGGTCAACGGCACCGAGCTGCTCATGGAGTTCGTCGGCGATGCGAACGGCGTCGCCGCTCCCCGGCTCGCGGCGGTGCGCAGCGACCGCGTCGAGATGGCGGAGCTGTACGACCAGATCGTCGATCTGATGCGCACCTTCGCCGCGGCCGGCTTCGCCCACGGCGACCTCTCGGCATACAACCTGCTCGTGCACGACGGTCGGGTGCGGGTCATCGACCTGCCTCAGATCGTCGACATCATCGCGAATCCGCAGGGCCTCGACCTGCTGCACCGCGACTGCGTCAACATCTGCGACTGGTTCACCCGACGCCGGGTCGAACGCGACGCCGAAGAGCTCTTCGCCGAGATGCTCGCCGCGTCGTACACGTGACGCTCAGGCCCGGCGCAGGGCCGCGTCGAGAAGGTCGCTGAGGGGCCGCGGCATCCGCTCGAGCGGCAGGGCATCGATCACGTCGGCCGAGAAGCGGGCCTTCCTGCCGGCGGCGGTGCCGGCGAAGCGATGCAGCTGCTCGTCGATGGTGCGCTCGCGCTGCGCCGGCTGCCCCTGGAACACCTGGAATCGGGCGAGCTCGCCCCGAGCAGCCAGCGTGTCCAGCACGAGTTCAGGACCGGCCGCCGCGATCACCTCATCCTCGAGGTCCCGTTCACAGCCGTAGAAGCCGGCATCGCTCGGAGCCGCGCCGTCGGCGATGACGCCGACATCCACGAGGATCTTCGCGACGTAGTCCCCCTCGGCCGCGTCGTACAGGCCGAGGACGCGCGACGCATCCGACTCTGCCCGCAGCGCGGCCAGAGTCTTGCGGAGGTTGGTGATGCCGTCGAGGTCGATCAGGTTGAGAGCGTCGATCATGAGGCTCCGACGTCGCGCCAGCGCGATGAACGCGAGGCTGTCGCTGCGGCCCTCGAACAGGACGACGGTGCGAGGCACGGCGCGACGGACGGCGCGAAGCACCTCCGGCGTCGTCGACATGCCTCGACGGTACCCGAAGGGGTGAGGCGTACCCGAGGAGCCGAGACTGGCGCGCGGCGCGCCGTCACCGTCCGTTCACCCCACGCCGCCAGACTTCGAGCATGAGCGAATCCCCGCAGAGCGGCGCGGTGCCCGAACCCGCTGCGACGGCCAACAGCGGCGCGGTCGGAGTCATCGGCCTCGACCTGCGCGGCGAGACACCGGCCCCGAAGAAGCAGGTCTACTCGTGGGCGCTGTGGGACTGGGCGACGCAGCCCTTCAACACCGTCATCCTCACCTTCATCTTCACCGCGCTGTACCTCACGACCGAGGCGTTCCTGCCGGCGTCGATCGCGGGTCTCGACGCGAAGGACCCGATCCGCGAAGCCGCCGAAGCCGACCTCGCCTCGGGGCTCGGCCTCGGGTCGACGATCGCCGGAATCGCGATCCTCCTGATCGCACCGGTGCTCGGCCAGCGAGCGGATGCCGCGGGCCGCCAGAAGCTCTGGCTCGGGATCGGCACCGGGGCACTCATCGCCTGCATGTTCGGCCTGTGGTTCGTCGAGCCGACGCCGGCGCTGTTCTGGCTCGGCGTCGCGCTGATCTCGGCCGGTTCCGTGTTCGGTGAGATCGCCGCCGTGAACTCCAACGCCATGCTCATCGGCATCGCGAACCCGAAGACCGTCGGACGCATCTCGGGTCTCGGTTGGGGCTTCGGCTACATCGGCGGCATCATCGCGCTCGTCCTCGTCGTCGTCTTCTACATGCTCGACTGGTTCGGTCTGCCCGAGGACGGCGGCCTGCCGTTCCGCATCATCGCCGTCGGCTGCGCGATCTGGGCGATCGTCTTCTCCATCCCGATCTTCCTCAACGTGCCGGAGCCCTCGCTCGGCCGCCCCGAGCGCAAGGTGGGCTTCTTCGCGTCGTACGGGCTTCTCGTGAAGGACGTCACGGGCCTCTACCGCAACCCCGAGACCCGTCAGACCTTCTGGTTCCTGCTGTCCAGCGCGGTGTTCCGCGACGGACTCGGCGGCGTCTTCGCGTTCGGCGCGGTCATCGCCAGCCAGGTGTTCGATTTCGCCTTCCTCGACCTGGTGATCTTCGGCATCGCGGCGAACCTCATCGCGGGGGTCTCCACGATCATCGCCGGACGCTACGACGACCGCTTCGGCCCGAAGCGGATCATCCTCATCTCCCTCGCGTCCATGGTGATCGCAGGCCTCGCCGTGTTCTTCCTGGTGGATGCGGGAACGATCGTGTTCTGGATCGGCGGACTGCTGCTCTGCGCGTTCGTCGGCCCCGCCCAGGCGGCGTCGCGGTCGTTCCTCGCCCGCATCACCCCGGCCGGGCGCGAGGGCGAGATCTTCGGCCTCTACGCCACGACCGGGCGGGCGGCGAGCTGGATGGCGTCCGGCGCGTGGACCCTGCTGATCGTGCTCTCGGGGTCGACGTCCTACGGCATCCTGGGCATCGTGATCGTGTTGATCGCGGGCTTCCTGCTGCTGCTCCCGGTGAAGGCCACGCAGAGCGCCTGAGCCCGGCATTCCCGTCGCAGTTCGTGCCGTCGGCTCGGCGCTCAAGCGGCACGAACTGCGACCGGAACCACGATGGTGGATGCCGTGGCGGCACGACGCGCCGGACGCGCCGGACGATCAGACGACCGGACGCGCCGGACGCGCCGGACGATCAGACGGTCGCGGCAGACTTCTCCGTCGCGCGCTCTGCGGCGTACCGGTTCTCGGGCGTCTTCAGGCCGAGGTTTCCGCGCAGCGTGTCGCTCTCGTACTCGGTGCGGAAGACTCCGCGGTGCTGCAGGATCGGCACCACCTCGTCGAGGAATCGCGTCAGCTGAGCCGGGTGGCCGGCGTGGATGTTGTAGCCGTCGAGCCCGTACGCCTCGAACCATTCCTGCAGGCGGTCGGCCACGGTCTCGGCCGTGCCGACGAACGGACCGCGGTCGCGACGCAGGCTCAGCTGCACCGTCTCGCGCAGCGTCAGCTTCGCCTCGGCGGCGTGGGCGACGATCCGCTCGGCCTGCGTGCGGAAGCTGTTCTGCGCGTATCGCAGCACGTCCTGCGGGAAGGCGGAGTCGAGGTCGTACTGACGGAAGTCATGCCATCCGAACGAGCGGCCGAACTCCCCCAGCGCCTGTGCGAACGAGTGGTCGCTCGATCGGTAGTACTGCTCGAGTTCGGCGGCCTCGTCGTCGGTGTCGCCGATCACGACCCCGACGCCCGGCAGGATCACCAGGTCCTCCGGCCGACGGCCGTACTTCGATACCGCCCGACCCTTGATGTCGTCGTAGAACGCCTGGGCCCCGGCGAGCGTGGCCGCGTGCGTGAAGATGCCCTCCCCGACCTCGGCACCGAGATCGCGACCCTGCTCGGAGTCGCCGGCCTGGAAGATCACCGGCGCCCCCTGCGGCAGCCGCTCGATGTTCAGCGGTCCCGTGACAGAGAAGTGCTCACCCCGATGGTTGAGCGCGTGCAGCTTCGAAGGGTCGAGGAACTGCGCGGTCGCGCGATCCCGCGGCAGCGCGTCGGGCTCGTACGAGTCCCACAGCGCCTGTACGAGCTTGACGTGCTCGCTCGCCCGCCCATAGCGGGTGTCGTAGTCGTAGTGCTCGTCGAGTCCGTAGTTGCCCGCTGTTCCTGCATCGCCGCTGGTGACCACATTCCACCCGGCGCGGCCGTGGCTGATGTGGTCGAGCGACGCGAAGCGCCTCGCCACGTTGAAGGGCGCGTTGTACGACGTCGTCAGCGTGCCGACCAGGCCCACCCGCTTCGTGTGCGTGGCGAGGGCCGACAGCAGCGTGAGCGGCTCGAGCCTGCTCAGGTAGTGGGGCGGCGAGTCCGGGGTGATGTACTGGCTGTCGACGATGAAGACCAGGTCGAACTTCGACTCCTCGGCCTTCTTCGCGTGCTCGATGTACCAGTCGATGTCGACGCTCGCGTTCGCGGGGATCTCGGGGTCCAGCCACAGATTGTGGTTGCCGGGGCCCCCGGATCCCGTGAGCACGAGTCCGAGCTTGAGCTTCCTGTCTGCCATGTTCTTCTCTCTTCAGGTCAGTGGTCGAATGGGCGTTCGCCGTCAGCTCGCGTCGAGCGCCCGGCGCAGGCGCGCCCGCTCTTCGCGGTCGATGGCTCCGGAGTGCAGGCTCGGCGCGGAGCCGACGAGCAGTCGGGTGTAGGGATGCTGCGGGTCGTTCACGATGTCCTCGGTGCGCCCGACCTCGACGACCTGGCCGCGGTAGAGCACCACGACGCGGTCGGTCACGCCGGCGACGGATCCGAGGTCGTGGGAGATGAACACGAGCGAGGTGCCCGCCGCGCGCAGGTCATTGAGGATCTCGAGGATCGACACACGGTTGGCAGCATCCAGCGCGCTGACCGGCTCGTCGAGGATCAGCACTCGCGGTTCGGTCGCGAGCGCCCTGGCCAGCAGCACGCGCTGACGCTGCCCTCCCGAGAGCTCGCCGGGGAAGCGCACGAGCAGGTCGCGGTCCAGTCGCACCTGCTCGAGACGGAAGTCGATGCGGTCGCGGATCTGCTCCTTCGACAGCCGCCGCTGCAGTCGCAGCGGCTCGGTCAGCGACTCGCCGATCGTGAGGTCGGGGTCGAGCGCGCGCAGCGGATCCTGGAACACGTACTGGATCGCACCTCGACGACGGAACTCGCGCCACTGCCGCGCACCGAAGGCGGTGACCTCCTCGCCGCCGACGTGAACGCTGCCGGCCCGAGCCGGAACCAGACCGACCACGGCCCTGGCGATCGTCGACTTGCCGGAGCCGGTCTCGCCGATGATGCCCACCGACTCGCCGACACCCACCTCGAACGAGGCGTCGTGGATGATCTGCGTCCGATGCCGACCGCTGCCGTACGACACCTGGAGACCGTCGATCCGGATCGCGGGGATCTGCTCTTTCCCCGCGATGCTCTGCTCAGGCATGGGTCGCCTGCACGCGTCGGAAGCGGTCGAGTCCGTAGGTGTTGTGCTCGTCGATCAGGAGGCGGGTGTACTCGTGCTCGGGGTCGAACAGGATCCGTTTCGCGGGGCCCTGCTCGACGACCTCTCCCCGACGGAGCACCAGCACGTCGTCGCAGGTCTGCGCGATGACCGCGAGGTCGTGCGAGACGACGATGAGCGCGAGTCCGTGCTGCTCGGTGAGGTCGGTGAGGAGATCGAGGATCTCTGCCTGCACCGTGACATCGAGCGCGGTGGTGACCTCGTCGGCGATCAGGATCCGCGGCTCGAGCGAGATGGCTGAGGCGATCAGCACACGCTGCAGCATGCCGCCGGAGAGCTCGTGCGGGTAGCTGCGGTAGATCAGCTCGGGGTCGCGCAGACGCACGTCGTCGAGCAGGGCGATCGCGCGGCGCTTCGCCTCGCGGCGATTCAGACCCTCGCGCACGCGCAGGGCCTCGGCGATCTGCGGGCCGACCCGCAGCGAGGGGTTGAGGTATGAACCAGGGTCCTGGAACACGGCGGTGATGCTGACGCCGCGGAGCTTCTCCCAGTCGCGCGCCGTGAAGCCGGCGATGTCGCGATCGAACAGTTCGACGCGTCCGTGCGAGATCTCGAACAGTCGGGGCAGGATGCCGAGGATCGCCCGGCACGTCAGCGTCTTGCCACTGCCGGACTCGCCGACGATGCCGACCACTCGTCCGGGGCGCAGATCGAAGCTCACCCCTCGGACGAGCTCTTCTCCGGTGTGGCGATGGGCGATGTGCACGTCGTGCAGGCGCAGGACGCTCTCGCCCTCCACGCTCGCCGCTGCTGTGGCCTCGGCCGCGGTGATGGTCATGACGAACTCCTTCCGACGAGGGCGTCCGCGGATGCGGATGCCGGCGGGTTCTTGCGGTCGTGGGCACGGCGGACGCGGCGGCTGCGCGCGGCATCCCTCTCGGTGAGGAGCGTGCGGCCGGACTCCCCCGCGACGTCGCGGATCACGTCGGCGAGCAGGTTGAACGCCCAGACCGAGAGCATGATCAGCACGGTCGTGAAGATCGGCGCGTACGGGCGCTGGGTGAGGTAGCCGAGGTCGCTGGCGAGCACCCCGCCCCACGACGGCGCCGGCGGCTGGATGCCGATGCCGAGGAACGTCAGGCTCGAGACGATCACGAAGCCGACTCCGAGCGTGTTGGCGGTGGCGATCGCGATCGGCGGCAGGACCTTCGACCACACGTGGGTGCGCACGATCCACCCGGTGCGTGCGCCCGAGAGGATCGCCGCCTCGACGTATTGCGACTTCGCCACGCTCAGAGTCGCCGCCCGGGAGACCCGGTAGAAGAGCGGGGAGACGAGGATGCCGACCGTGAGCATCGCCTGCGGGATGCCGTTGCCGAGCAGCGCGGTCGCCGCGACCGCGAACACGAGGAATGGGAGCGCGATGAGGGTGTCGACGAATCGCAGTGTGAGCCACTCGAACACGCGGCCGAGATACACCGACAGGATGCCGGGGATCGCCCCGGCGAACAGCGCGATGACCGCGACCTGCACGGCCCCGAACACGCTGATGGGGGCACCCGCGAGGATGCGGCTGAGCACGTCGCGACCGAGGTAGTCGGTGCCCAGCCAGTGCGCCGCCGACGGGTGCGCGAGCACCTCGGGCGTTCCGAGCAGCGGGTCGTACGGTGCCAGCGCGGGACCTGCGAACGCGAGGATCGCGATGAACACCAGGAAGGCCGTGGCGAACCGGCCGGCCGGCAGCGCGAGGATGCGACGGATCATCTCAGACTCCTCTCGCCGATGCGGGGTTGAGGCGCACCAGCAGCAGGTTGACGATGAGGTTGAAGACCACGACCAGGACGATCGCGATCACGAGCACTCCCTGCACCGCCGGGACGTCACCGCGGTTGGCGGAGTCGGCGGCGAATTTGCCGAAGCCCGCGAGGCCGAAGATCGCCTCGGTGACCACGGCGCCGCCGAGGAGTGCCGGGAACTTCATGCCGAGAACCGTCAGGGCGGGACCTGCGCCGTTGCGCAGCGCGTGCACGAAGAAGATGCGGCGAGAGCTGAGGCCGCGCATCTGCGCGCCGGTGACGAAGTTCTCGCGGTACGCCTGGATGAGGCCGACGCGCATCTGCCTGGCGAGGTCGGCGACGGTGTCGAAGCTGAGGGCGATGGCAGGCAGCCACAGGTGCCAGAGCCAGAGTCCGATGCCCCCCTGTTCGAGCGGGATGTACCCCGCCGAGGGGAACCAGCCGAGGGTCACGGCGAAGACCGCGACGAGCGCGATGCCGACGACGAACGAGGGCATCACCGAGATGACGGTCGTGAAGCCGGTGATCGAGCGGTCGAGGATGCTGGTCGGGTAGGCCGCGGCGAGCACTCCGAGTCCGAATCCGAACACGATGCCGATGACCAGTGCCAGGCCGGCGACCGACAGGCTGATCGCGGCACGCGAGACGAGGAGATCGGCGACCGGGGCGCCGTTGTACCAGCTGTTGCCGAGGTCGCCCTGCAGGATGCCGCCGAACCAGTCGAGGTACTGCACGATGAACGGCCGGTCGAGGCCCCATTGGTGCTCGAGGGCGGCGATCTGCTCGGGGGTCGCCGACTCCGAGAGCTGCAGGTGCGCAGGGCTGAGGCCGCTGAGGCCCTGCAGCGCGAAGGTGATGAAGGTCGCGAACAGGAAGACCGTCGCGAACACGATCACGGTATGGCCGATCAGGCGACCTGCTGTCGCGAGGTGCGCGCCGGCGCGGAGCGGTGTGCCGGCGGCGTTCGCGGTCACAGCACCGGGCTTCTGCGCGGGTGCCGAGGCGAGGGCGGTCATGACGTGCTCCTTTCCTGTCTTGTCTGTTCTGCCTGTCGGCAGGTCGAGTGCGGGCCCCCTGCAGTGCGGCAGGGGGCCCGCGGCATCCGCTAGTCGCTGATGGTGACGCCGGTCAGGCTGATCTGCCCCGGGATCTGAGGCAGGTCCGAGACCTTCGGCGACTTCACGATGAGCGTGGGTGTGCCCACTGTGAAGACGAGGGCGCCGCTCTGCAGGCCTGCGCGCGTGGCGTCCTGCAGGTTCTCGGCGTAGTCCGGCGAATCGAGCGGCGTCTCACGGGCGACCTTGATCGCCTCGTCGAACCCCTCGGGAACGTACGGGCTCGAGAGGTTGAGCGGGCCGTCCTTGCCGAAGTGCGCCGTCAGCGTCTGCACCGGAGACTCACGTCCCGTGGTGCCGTAGGTCGAGAGCACGAGGTCCTTCGCGAAGAAGGGCGTCGCCCAGTCGGGAGCCACCGTGATGTTGGCGGTGATGCCGACGGCCGCGAGCTGCGCCTGGATGACCTCGTTGATGACGGCATCCGCGCTGACCACGAAGTCGACGACGATCTCACCCGGCTCGTAGCCGGCATCCGCGAGGATCTTCTTGGACTCCTCGGGGTCGTACGGCCACAGGTCCTCGGACTCGTCGTCATAGGCGATGTACCCCTCGGGGAACGGCTGCGTGGTCGCGTAGCCGAGACCGAACGTGACCTTCTCGACGAGCTCGTCGCGGTCGATCGCGTGACGGACCGCGTCGACCACGGCGGGGTCGTCGAACGGCGCCTGGTTGATGTTGAGGCTGAGGTTCGACGCCGAGTACACGGGGTGCGTCGCGACGTCGAGACCCGCGTCGATCGCGGCGTCGTACTGCGCCGGGGCGAGGCCGTAGGCGAAGTCGTAGACACCGGTCTTGATCGAGGCGACGAGCGTCGACGGGTCGGGAGCGGTCGAGAGCTCGACCCGGTCGATGTGGATGTTGTCGGCATCCCAGTAGTCGGGGTTCTTCTCGAAGTAGATGTGCGACTCTGGCACGTACTCGGTGACCGTGAAGGGGCCGGCGCCGACGGGCCACTGGTCGAGCTTCGCCGGGTCCTCGGCCGCGAGCGGGCTCGTGATCTGCGCGGTGCGCTTGCCCAGCAGCAGCGGGATCTGGTGGTCGACCTGGTTGAGGTGCACCGTGACATCGGTCTCGCTGTCGGCCGTGACCGACTCGATCGACGTCAGGTCGCCGAACAGCGCAGAGTTCTCCTGCGTCTTGGCCCGCTCGATGTAGAGCTTGACGGCCTCTGCGTTCAGGGGCTCGCCGTCCTGGAAGACCAGTCCCTCACGCAGGTGGAACGTGACCGCGGTGCCCTCGGCGTTGTAGTCCCAGCTCTCGGCGAGCCCGGGGGCCGCCTCGCCCTTCTCATCGATCTCGGTGAGCGAGGCGTAGGCGAGCGCGGTCAGGTTGAAGCCGAACCCGGAGCCCTGCACGATCGGGTCCCAGTGGGCGGGCAGGGTCGCGGCCCAGCGGAGCACGGACTCGCCGCCCTCGTCTTCCGAGCTGCTCGACGCCGGAGTCGCGGCGCACGCGGTGAGCGCCAAGGCTCCCACGAGCAGCGCTGCGGCTGCGGTTCGAAGTCGAGTGAATCTGCGGGTCATGAGCTGTTCCGTTCTGCGGTGTCTGGCTTGTCTCGGTGCGGGTGGTGGCCATCCTGACGCGGGTCAGGCGGCCGATGATAGGGCGGTGTCACAAAGGTTCCGGCGACGAAACCTGACGTCACATGTCGTCGTCGGAGGACTCCGACGACGGGCGATCAGAGGGTCGCGGAGGTCTCTGCGGCCCCATCCGTGCGTGCTGTCAGGAGGGTGTCGCGAGCGGGAGTGCGCCCGTAGACGCGGTCGAGGACTGCTGCGGCAGTCGATGCGTCCACGCCTCGCCACGCGACGTGGTGGTCGGGTCGGACCAATGCGAAGGGAGCCCCGTAGAGCTCACGTGCGCCGGCATCGGGGAGGTGGATCACCTCGAGATCGATGGCCCGCTCCCGCGCCGCCTCGGTGAACCCGGCGACCGCGGAGACGTCGTCGGAGAGCACGAGGAGGGCCGCGTCGCCGCCGATGCGGTCGTAGAGGGTGACGCCGTACGGGTCGATGATTCCGTTGGGTGCGCGATGCCCCGGACGACCGCCGGGCACATAGACGCCGGCATCCCAGGGTGTCTCGGTCGCGGCCTGGTCGGGCTCGTAGGCGATGACCGGGGAGTCGTCGTAGCGCTCGTCGAAGTAGACGCCGACGTCGCGACGCTGGCCCTGAGCGAGGATCTCGCGGATGCGGTCGCGTCGCTCCTCGGCCCCGGGACTCGTGTCGCCGTCTGCGGGGAATCCGAGTCTGCGGGCCTCGTCGACGTTGCTCTCGGTGCGGTCGGCACGCGCCTTGGCCGAGGCGCCGACGCGGGCGTTGTGCGGGCGGCGTTCACGGTCGTAGGAGTCGAGCAGAGCGTCACCGCCGGTGCCGCGCAGGACTGCCGCGAGCTTCCACCCGAGGTTGAACACGTCGCCGAAGCCTTCGCCGAGGTTGCCGCCGGGCGTGCGGACGTGAGCGGCATCGCCGACGAGCAGCACTCGACCCTGCCGGAAGGTCTTCGCGAGCCGAGTGCTCTTGAAGTACGGGGTCACGTCGACGACCTGCAGCGCGAGATCCGATCCGAAGGCCGCGCGGGCGAGCGCCAGCAGCTCCTCTTCGGTGGGGGTGTGCTCCATCGGATACGGCCCCGCGTAGACACGCCAGTCGGTCTCGTTGAGAGCTGCGAGGAAGCCGGAGTGGATGCCGTTCACGATCACGTTGACAGCGCTCGGGAACGGGTCGCGGCCGGCGTAGTCGCCCTCGGTGCGCACCACGAAGCGGAAGTGCCGATCCGTCGCATAGGCGCCGTCCCGTTCGATTCCCGCGAGGGTGCGCACGGTGCTGCGGGCGCCGTCGGCACCGACCACGTACTTCGCTCGGATGCGACGCACGGCTCCGGTCTCGACATGCTCGACGGTTGCGATGATGCCGTCGCTTGCTCCGGCATCCTGCTGGTCAGCCGATGCACTCGAAGCACCCGATGCGCCCGATGCGCTCTCGAGCAGCGAGAGCAGGCGCCATCCGCCGGCCACCGGTACGTCGAGCTCGGCGAGCTGGTCGAGGAACGCCTGCTGCAGGGCGGTCTGCGGGCGGCGCAGCGACTCGGCCAGCGAATACGGGTTCTCTGCGCGGCCGGTGAAGCCTGGGCGGCCGGTCGGAGTGCCTGGGCGTGTGAGGTCGTGGCCGATCAGGGAGGTCCGGAAGGTGGTGCCGAGGTTCCACTCGGGCGGGAACGTCCAGCCGCGACGGATGCGGTCCTCGACGCGCCACTGCTGGAAGAACTCCACCGTGCGGGCGCTGTGCCCCATCGCCCCGGCGCGGATCAGGCGGAACGAGGTAGCGGCATCCACCACGGCGACGTCGACCTTCTGCCGGTTGAGCTCGAGAGCGGTCGCGAGACCCGATGGCCCTGCCCCGACGACGAGGACCTCGACCTCCTGCGGCGGGGTGCCGTGTGCGAGCAGCACCGTGTCGACATGCCGCTCTCCGCGGCTGATCTCGTTCTGGGCGACCATGGGAACCTCCAGGCTGGGGTCGGGAATGCAGATCATCATTCGCCTCGCCCACGGCACGCGCGTCGGCGGTGTCACAGAACTTCTGCGAGCGTCATGCGGCGTCACCGGACGACACGGGCCGACAGCGGGCGCCGGCACCGGAGCACCGCTGGCTACTGTGAGCCGCACATCGCATCGGACCGGAGGACAGAGATGACGATCACCGACAACACGACGACCCCTGCACCCGCCCTGGACTTCGTGCAGGAGTGGCAGCACTGGCACGACGGGATCGAGGCGCAGCGGCGGACCCCGCACAGTTTTCTCGCGTACACGAGCTTCAACCTGTTGAGCGAGGAACCGCAGCGTTTCGACGACGTGCCGGGCACCTGGACGACGGGCCCTGAGGGCGTGATCGTGCAGCTTGACGCCGGACAGGTGCTCGATGTCGACGGCGTCGCGGTGCGCGGGGTGCACCAGTGGGGCGTGATCGACGAGCGCACCTTCCATCGGGCTCGTTTCGAGGACGCCGTGGTCGAAGTATCGAAGCGCGGCGGCCGGGACATCGTGCGGCCGCTGCATCCGGAGCATGCGCTGCGCACCGAGTACGCCGGCACGCCCACCTTCGCGCCCGACGAACGCTGGGTGGTCGAGGGCGTGTTCGAGCCGGAGCCGGTGCGCGACATCGACATCGCGGCGGCGATCCCGTCGATCGAGCACGTGCATGCGACGCCGGGCAGGGTGCGATTCACCGTGGACGGCATCGAGTCCTCCGTCACGCTGATCGGGCAGGGGCCGGATGCCGCGGTGCTGCTGTTCCGCGATTCGACGAGCGGCGTGACCACGTACGGCGCGAGCCGGACTCTCGCGGTGACGCTGCCGAGCGGGGGCGACCGTCGCGTGATCCTGGACTTCAATCGGGCGAGGAATCTGCAGTGCGCATACACCGACTACTCTCCGTGCCCGTTGGCGCCGGTCGAGAACTGGCTGCCGTTCGCGGTCGAGGCGGGTGAGAAGACGCCGCTCCCCCGCACGTCGTGACCGCAGGAGTAGCCTGACCGCGTGACGGTCATCATCGCTTTTCTCGCCAACATCCTCGTCGCTATCGCGAAGACCGTCGCGGCGGTGCTCACATCGTCGGCGTCGATGGTGGCGGAGGCTGCGCACTCGTGGGCGGATGCCGGCAACGAGATCTTCCTCCTCATAGCCGATCGTCGTGGCGCCCGCGCGAAGGATGAGCGGCACCCGCTCGGCTACGGTCGCGCGGCGTTCGTCTGGTCGCTGATCGCCGCCTTCGGGATCTTCACCGCAGGGTCGATCGTGTCGATCATGCATGGCGTGCAGGAGCTGTCCGCGACCGGACCTGTCGAGAGCCCCGCCGTCGCATACACGGTGCTCGGCATCGCGTTCGTGCTCGAGGGCGCGTCGTTCACACAGGCGATGGTGAAGTCGCGACGGCTCGCGCGTGAGCGCGGATCGTCGACCTGGGACTATGTGCTCGACACCAGCGACACGACGTTGCGTGCGGTGTTCTTCGAGGACCTGGCCGCCCTGATCGGTCTCGTCCTCGCCGCCGGGGCGATCGCGATGCATCAGCTCACCGGGGTCGCCGCCTGGGATGCGGTGGGATCGATCCTCGTGGGAATCCTGCTCGGTGTCGTGGCCATCATTCTGATCGGGCGCAACATCGCGTTCCTCGTCGGCTCGAATGCGTCGCCGGCGCTGCGTGACCGCGTGGGGCGCGCGCTGCTCGGTTCGCCGCAGATCCAGCGCCTCACCTATCTGCACATCGAGTACGTCGGACCGAACCGGCTGTTCATCGTCGCCGAGATCGACCTGGCCGGCGACGCCCGGGAACACGATGTCGCCCGACGCCTGCGCGAGATCGAGCAGCAGATCGAGGCGCACGAGGTCGTCGAGACCGTGGTGCTGTCCCTCTCCGTCGACGATGAGGCACCGCTCGTCTTCGGTGCGGCCGAAGACGCAAGCGCACAGCAGTAGCCGCATCACCCTGCCTGCGCGAAGACAGGCGGTGCTTGCGCGTTCGCTTGCGCTTGCGCTTGCGCCCACGCTGGAACGCTGAGTCGCGAGGTGCGCCATCGCTGTTCGGGATCCCACCATCTCGGCCCCCGCACCTGCGGAAGGCCTTCCTCCATCCGGATCTCCCACCCCGAGGTCCCCAGACTTCGGTGATGCCACCAGCACAACGGCACACCGTTATCCGTATGCGTCGGCCCACCCCTGGAATGCTCGACGACGTGATGGATCTCGCACCACGACGCCGGAACATGACACCCGGGGATCAGACATTCCCTGTCGCGGGCGACGATCGCCCGGCGTTGATGCACGGTGAACACCCGGTCGGTGGTCGTGATCCCGATGATCCGCCCCTCATCCATGAGCACCCGTTGGATCGTTCCCGAGCATCCGACGTGCGAGGCGACGCTCAGCCCCGCGCACGTCTGTCAGCAGGGTGCGCTGCAGCAGTTCGTTCGGTGTGCGGCAGCCCGTGGAATGCGGGAAGTCCACCGCATCCGTCGAGGCGATCGTCTCGACCACGACGGCCTCGACCCTCCGGAACGCCGCGCCGGCCGCCTGCAGCACCTCTACCCGCTCGGCGTCGGACAACCCCGCGAGCGCATCGTCGGACAGCACCTGATCGAGGTCGGCGATGACCTGATCGACAAGGGCGCGAGTGCGGGATGACATGCCTCCATCCAAGTCGCGGCCACCGACATTCGAAGGGCAGAATCAGCCGCTTTTCGACCAGATCAGAAGCATATTCCGGAACACCGGAGCAGCGATTCGGAATGTCGATCGCGCATGCCACGGTCGCCAGTAATACGCCGATCGAGCGCTCAGCTCTCCCAGTTGTCGGCGAGCTTGTTCAGCAGGTTCGCGAGCTGCTCGCGCTCGTCTTCGGTGAACGCCGCGAGCGCCTTGCCGAGTGCTTCACGCCGCTCGCCTCGCATACCTCGAGCGACCTTGCGCCCTTCATCTGTCAGCGCGATGCGCGTGCGTCGCGCGTCATCAGGATCCGCTTCACGCCGCACGAAGCCGTGCGCGACTCCCTGCTGCACGAGGCGCGAGGCGCGCGGCTGATCGACGCCGATCGCCGCACCGAGGTCACTCACGCTCAAGGGCGTGGCTGCCGCGGCGAGCGCTTCGAGCATCCGCATCCGGGCAGGCCCCCCGAAGCGCCCGGACGGGTCGTTCATCCACGGCGGCATGCCGGGATGAACCGGATGCCCCCGCCCGTGAGTGCCCTGCTCGAAGTGATCGGGGTGAGGGTCCCCGTGCCAGCCGTGGGGACCACCCATTCCGCGGGGGCCTCGACCGCGTTCACCCGGACGGCGTCCGCGCAGACGGGACAGGGCGCGGGCAATGGCCTCGGCGGGGTCGTTCTCTTCGGAGCTCACATCTCGATTTTACATGCGACTTGACATGTATCTATACTGCATGTCACACTACATATACATGCATTGTGACAAGCACATGCTCCATGACATCTAAGGAATCACCTCATGAACACCTCTGACACTCAGAACACAGACACCACCCCCCGCCCGTTCGGCTTCTGGATCAAGGCGGTCGACCGCCTGATGGCCGCCGAATTCGCCTCGGCCTTCGAGGGCGAGCAGGCGAGCCGCCGCGACTGGCGGGTCCTCAACATGATCGACGGCACTGTGCCCGCGCGCCGCCCGCTGAACGCCCACAAGCTGCACGACCTCGTCGAGCGCGGATGGGTCGTCGCCGATGGCGACGGCTGGACGCTCACCGACGACGGTCGCGCCGCAAAGGAACGCCTCGGCGGCATCGTCGACGGCATCCGCGCCAAGGTCACCGATGCCGTCTCACCCGACGACCTCGCCACCACCCTCGCCTCGCTCGAGCAGATCGCCCGCGCATTCGGCTGGGACGAGGAGACCCCTCTGCCCCGCGGACGCGGTCGTCGCCACGGATTCGGGCCGCGCGGGTTCGGATACGGCTTCGGCCCCGGGTTCGGCCGTCGCCACGGCCGCCCGTTCGGACGCGGTCGCGACTTCGGCTCGGACTTCGGGCCGGGTCGCGAGCACGGGCATGAGCACGGGCATGAGCACGGTGCGGATGCCGAATTCGGCGCCGACCGCGCTTTCGCCGACCGCGCCTGCGCGCACCGCGGACACCGCGGCCACGACCGTGTCGCCGACGAGCGCGGCGGCCACGAGCGCGGCGGCCACGAGCACGGCGACCACCATGGCTTCGGTCCCGGCCACGGCTTCGGTCCCGGCCACGGCCACAGCCGCGGCGACCACCGCACCGCCCGCGCGGCGCAGCACGCCTACGAGCGCGGCTTCGACGCCGGGTTCTCCCGCGGTCGCGACGCCTGACCGCATCCGATCACGGAAAGCCCCGTCTGGCTTCGGCCAGGCGGGGCGTTTCTGCGTGCGCGCGGGTGAACCGCGCGGTTTCAGAAGAGACCTGGCCGCGACGCCGTCGCCTCACTGACCGCGGACATCCTCCGGCCGGAGCAGCCCTGATGCGCCGAGGATCTCGACCCCGAGCAGATGACCGTCGCGATCGAAGTCGAGGATGAGTTCGCCGGACATTCCGTCGGGCAACGCCACAGGCACCTGCCGCGCCGCCTCGCCGGGCCGGATCGGCCGCCCGATCGTGGCGTAGGCCGCGTCGACCTCGGGGTCGTAGGTGAGGTCGCCCACGTCAACCGGTCCAGGATGCCGCAGCGGCTGCGACAGAGGAGGAATCGACAGCCGACAGCCCGAAGGTCGTGACCCCGAGATAGATCGCGCCGATGATCGCCGCGGCGAGGAGCAGCAGCAGGAACGCGAAGATCACGAAGGTCAGCGCGCGGTATCCGCCGGACGTCGGAACCTCAGGGGCGACTGACGGCTGAGCCCAGTCGTCTGCGACAGGGGCGGGCTGGTCGCCCGTGAGGATCGCCGGCTTCGGCCGAGTCCGGCGGGTGGCCGGAAGCATCGCCTCGGGCGGAGGCGGTGGGATCACGACATCCGGAACAGACGACTCCGGCGGAGGCGGCGGGATCACCGCATCCGGAACCGCGCTCTCGAATGGAGGCGGCGGAATCACCGCATCCGGAACAGACGACTCCGGCGGAGGCGGCGGGACGACAGCATCCTCCGAGGGGTCGTACGGATCTCTGCTGTCACCGCTCATGTCAGCCTCCTACGGCTCCGACGTCGGTCGTGCCGACGTCCGTCTTGTGGAAGTTCTGGAACGACCGCGATGCCGTCGGTCCCCGCTGCCCCTGGTAACGGTTGCCGTAAGGGCCGGAGCCGTACGGGTTCTCGGCAGGCGACGTCAGGCGGAAGAAGCACAGCTGCCCGATCTTCATTCCCGGCCACAGCTTGATCGGCAGGGTCGCGACGTTGGCGAGCTCGAGCGTGACATGCCCCGTGAAGCCGGGGTCGATGAATCCGGCGGTCGAGTGCGTGATGAGGCCGAGGCGACCGAGCGACGACTTGCCCTCGAGGCGCGCCGCGATGTCATCCGCCAGCGAGACCTGCTCGAAGGTCGCGCCGAGCGCGAACTCGCCGGGGTGCAGGATGAACGGCTCATCGGGGTCGACCTCGATGAGGCGCGTGAGCTCGGGCTGATCGACCGACGGGTCGATGAACGGATACTTGTGGTTGTCGAAGAGGCGGAAGTAACGGTCCAGGCGCACGTCGATGCTCGACGGCTGGATCATCTCCGGCTCGTGCGGATCCAGCCCGATGTGGCCGGATGCGAGTTCTGCTCTGATGTCGCGGTCGCTGAGAAGCACGGCCCCAGCCTAGTTGCCGTACGGCGCCGACACTTTGGCCATGACGGACCGGGCAGGTAGGCTTGCGTTCACCCGCTCCTCGGATGCGGGTACGGGGCTGTAGTTCAATGGCAGAACTTCTGCTTCCCAAGCAGATAGCGCGGGTTCGATTCCCGTCAGCCCCTCCACGAAACCCCCGGACCCCCGGGGGTTTTCTCGTCGGTCGGAAAGCCTCGCGCCACGCACGCGAAATCGTCCCATCCGAATCGCCACCGGCTCCGAACAGCAGAATATGGGTTCTATTCGCGCGCGCGCCGCGGGCCCGCGAGACCACCCGTACGACCGAGAGGAGCCCCGATGATCGAGTCATCGACCCCGCCGATCGCAGACCTCGACGGGTATCGCAACGTCACCGACCTGCTCGTCGCACGCGTCGCCGCTGCTCCTGATCACGTCGCCTTCGAGGTCGCAGGAGCGGATGCAGCAGCACCCTGGCGACCGATCACGACGCAGGTCTTCTCCGACGAGGTGCGCGCACTGGCGAAGGGCTTCATCGCCTCCGGCGTGCAGGCTGGCGACCCCATCGCGATCATGGCGCCGACGCGCTACGAATGGGCCGTCGCCGACCTCGCGTCCTGGTTCGCCGGCGCCGTGGTCGTGCCGATCTACGAGACCTCCTCTGCGTCTCAGGTCGATGCGATCGTCGCGGATGCCGGGGTACGTCTCGCGATCGGCGGCACCACCGAGCACGCGGCGCTGCTGCAGGCGGCACTCGCGCAGACGGATGCGGTCACGCTCGGAGCGTGGACGATGGACGTCGCGTCGCCCAGCGCTCTCGTCGACCTGGTCGCGCGCGGAGCCGGTGTCACCGACGAGGAGCTCGAGGCGCGCAGAACGGCCGCCTCGCAAGACGACCCTGCGACGATCGTCTACACGTCGGGCACCACCGGCGAACCCAAGGGCGTCGTGCTCACGCACCGCAACTTCCTCGGGCAGGTGCTCAACATCGCCGCCGCGTACCACGAGATCGTGAACGAGAGCGGGAACACCGTCATCTTCCTGCCTCTCGCGCACGTGCTGGCACGCGGGCTGCAGCTGATCTGCCTGGCCAGCGGCATGCGCATCGCGCACCTGTCCGACCCGTCTACGGTCGTCGCAACCTTCGACACGCTGCGCCCGACCTTCCTGGTCGTCGTGCCTCGTGTGCTGCAGAAGATCCAGGCGGCCGCAGGCGACAAGGCCGCTGAGAAGAAGCTCTCGGCGGTGTGGACGAAGGCGCGCTCGACGGCCATCGCCTGGGGCCGCCGTGCCGAACGCGTCGACGCCGGCCGCCGTGTGCCGAGGGACCGCGGGCTCCGCCTGCGTCACCGCTTCTTCGACGCGCTCTTCTACCGGCGCCTTCGCACCGTGATGGGCGGACGCGTCGGCTACATCCTGTCGGGTGGGGCCGCGCTCGACACCGAGCTCTCGCTCTTCTTCCGCGGGATCGGAGTTCCCGTGATCGAGGGCTACGGGCTCACCGAGACGACCGCACCCCTCACCGGCAACCTGCCCGGTCGCATCGCCTCCGGCAGCGTCGGCTCTCCGCTGCCTGGGCTCACGGTGCGCATCAGCGCCGAGGGCGAAGTGCTCGCCCGCGGCGTCGGCGTCTTCGCCGGTTACCGCAATCCGGCCCACGACGAGGGTGCCTTCATCGACGGCTTCTTCCGTACCGGCGACCTCGGGCGTCTCGACGACCAGGGCAGGCTGATCCTCGACGGCCGCCTCAAAGACGTGATCGTGACCTCCAACGGCAAGACGATCGTCCCGACGCGCTGGGAGAGCGCCGTCGAAGCGGATCCGCTCGTCTCGCACGCGGTGATGGTGGGCGAGGGCAAGCCCTACCTCTCGGCGCTGCTCGTGCTCGACCCTGAGCAGACGCTCGCCTGGGCGGACGCCCAGGGCACCAGCATCCCCGCCGTCACCCAGCCCGACATCCGCGAGGTCACCGACCCGGCGCTCCGCGCCCACCTGCAGCGTGCCGTCGACGCCGCGAACGCGCTGGGAGCACGCAGCGAACAGGTGCGTCGCTTCAGCGTCGTCTTCGCCGACCTCGAAGACCGGGCGCTCGTCACACCCACCATGAAGCTCAAGCGGAGCGTGGTGCTCGATCGCGCCGGCGCCACCGTCGAAGACCTGTACCTCTGAGAACCGGAAAGAACACGATGTCCTCCCCCACCCCCACGAAGCCCAAGTCTTCACGCGCCTCGCTCATCGCGATCATCGTCGCGCTCGTCATCGGGGCGCTCGTCGCGCTCGCCGGCAGTCAGGGCGGTGCGACGCTCGGCGGCATCCCGCTGTTCGCGCTCGCCGTCGCCGCGGCGTACGCGATCCAGATCATCGCCTTCATCCCGGCGATGATCCTGCGCACCGAGCGGTTCTTCGACCTCACCGGCAGCCTCACGTTCCTGGCGATCTCCGTGGCCCTCGTGCTGCTGACTCCCATGCCGGACGCCCGCAGCTGGATCCTCGCGGCGATGGTGATCCTGTGGGCCGCGCGCCTCGGATCGTTCCTCGCCATGCGCGTGCACAAGGCCGGGTCCGACGGACGCTTCGACGAGATCAAGGGCTCGCCCGTGCGCTTCCTGCAGGTATGGGTGATCCAGGGCGCGTGGGTGTCGATCACGGCAGCCGCGGCGTGGATCGCGATCAGCACGGATGCCGGCGCGCGGGCGCCCATCGGATGGCTGACCGTCGTGGGCATCATCGTGTGGGCACTGGGCCTGGTGATCGAGATCGTCGCCGACGCGCAGAAGTCGGCGTTCCGCGCAGACCCCGCCAACAAGGACGAGTTCATCCGCACCGGCCTGTGGTCGCGCTCGCGCCACCCCAACTACTTCGGTGAGATCGTGCTCTGGGTGGGTGTCTTCCTCACCGCAGCGCCCGTGCTCGCCGGATGGCAGTGGGTCGCGATCCTGTCGCCCCTCTTCGTGATCCTGCTGCTCACGCGAGTCAGCGGCATCCCGCTGCTCGAGGCACGTGCCGAGAAGAAGTGGGGCGACCGCGCCGACTACATCGAGTACCGGGAGAACACGCCGTCGCTGATCCCGCGGCTCACCCGGCCCGCCGTGCGGGAGAGCGCCGCCTGAGAATCAGATCGCAGGTTGTCGCTGCGGCCGCGCCCACCGCATAGGCGATGAGGTCGCGCGCGTCGAAGCCGGCGCCCAGCACCAGTCGCACGGGCCAGAACGCCTCTGCCCACACGCCGGGGAGACCGGTGAGCTGGAACAGCTCGATCAGGGTGCAGACGACGGCTGCGGCCGCGCCGACCACCCAGGGGGCGGCGCGCGCGAACACGGCGGCGATGACGAGGTACATCATCACGGCGTAGAGCGCGTCGCCCGCGAAGTCCGCCACCGAGCCGCTGCCGATCAGGTGCAGGGCGAGGCCGACCACGATCACCAGGGCAGCCGCGATAAGAAGGCTTCGGCGACGCGTGCGCACTGTCGCGTCGCGGTCGGTCAAGGGCTGCACCCCCTCACCCTAGATGAGGGGGCTCCTCGGGTCCCGGGCCCAGCAGGCCTGCATCCCCGCACGCTCCCTTGCTAGGGTCGAACCGATGCCTTCAGAAAGCAGACGACGGCGCGCGGCGAGACGCGCGAAGCCCGGCGACGGTCATGAGCTGCAACGCTACCGGTGGTGGCAGCCGTTCTCACGGTCGCTCATGCACGCGCGACTGGTCGGCCCGGACGGGCGAGTCGAGACCTGGTCGGTGGACGTGCGCCACGGCGGCGACGAGAACGGGGTCGTGCGTGCGCGGCTCTATCGCGACGGCGTGAATCAGGCGACATCGAAGCTCCCAGCGGCTTTTCCCGTGCCGGGCGGCGTGATCGAGGTCGCGACCAGCGGCTACGGCCTTAAGCGCGCCCACTACATCGGCGACGACGGCATCGAGCGACAGCTCTCCCCCGATGCCGCCTCCGCAGAGGGTCGGCGGGCGCGACTGCACCGGAAGGCCCCTGGCCTCAGTCGCGCGATCGGCGGAGCATCCATCGTCGTGCTCGCGATCTCCCTGGTGCTGGGCGTCCCCCAGCTGGCCGAGCAGATCACGAGCATCCCGCCGATCGCCGACGCCGTCGGGACGTTCGAGAGCCCGTTCCACCTGCCGCCGTGGGCGAACATCTCGCTGATCGTCGCGGCGCTCGTCGCCAGCACGGAACGCGCTCTGCGACTCCGATACAACTGGCTGCTCGACGGCGGCCTCTACGGCGAGGACTGACGACGCCCTACCCCAGCAGCCACTGCTGCAGCGGGTAGACGAAGTACAGCAGCGAGAACGCCTCGTAGATCGCGCCGATGACGAGCAGGATCAGAGACGGGATGCTGAGCCAGCCGAGGTGCTGAAGACCCCACACGTAGCCCTGGCGACGGTTCCTCGCGTCGATCGCCTGAGGCCGCAGCCAGTACTTTCCGAGCAGGAAGGCTCCGAGCAGCAGCAGGATGTACGCCTGCAGCTCGATCACCAGGGTGAGCGAGTGCGGGATCAGCGCCACCCACCCCTCAGGGGTCGAGGGGACGAGGGTCACGCCGGTCGTCACCGACCACACCGCGAAGGTCGCGAGCCCGAGGAAAGGCACGGCGAGCGAGGGCAGCACGATGGTCAGGGCTCCGAGCCGGAGCGTGTTGACCGCGAGGATCGTCAGCGCGAAGAGCCAGGGACTGCTGAGCAGGGAGGTCACGAGCCCCGCCGTCCCGTCGTCTTCCAGCGCCTGCGCCCTTCCGGCGACGAGGTCGGGGAACAGCAGGCCGATGACGAACCCGATCACGAAGGTGCCGTAGGCGAGGGCGTTGAGGAGGAGGTAGACGCGCAGGTTCGCGCGGATGATCTCGAGCGGCTTGCGGATGATCGACATCTTCAGGTCCTTTCGGGTGACTAATACAGTGTGTTAGTCGATGAGCGTCACCACGGTAGCACAGCGTGTTAGTCCTGGTCGTGGAGAATGGGACGATGACGATCGACCCGAGCACGCTCTCCACCAGGGAACGCATCCTGCATGCGGCTCTCACGATGTTCGGAGAGAGCCGCGGAGCGAAGCTCAGCGTGCGGGCAGTGGCGGCGCGAGCGGGCGTGAGCACGGGCTCCCTGCGCTTCCACTTCCCGACTCAGCGAGCGCTGCTCGACGAGGTGCTCCGCGTCGTCTACGAGGTCATCGCGCCGGAGGATCCGATCCACGACGAGTCACTGACCGCCCGGGAGCGCCTCGTTGCCTGTCTGCGACAGGTCCTGGCCCCCTCGGGTGTCGGGGCGCAGGCGCGGCAGGCGGCGACGCTGCTGCATCAGACCTTCATCGAACCGGAGCAGACGGACGAGCTCCGTGATTCCTATCTCGCGCTCGAGCGCGAGGGCCAGCGCCGCGTCGAGCACTGGCTCTCCGTGCTCGAGCGGGAAGGGGCGTTGCCAGTCGGCGACAACGCCAGGCGCGCGCGCTTCCTCAACTCCGTCCTGGCCGGCCTCGCGCTCGAGCGAGCGCTGCCGTCGGACGAGTCGATCCTGGCATCCGAGACGAACACGCTCACGATGGCCGTCGACGCGGTGTTCCGCGACGTGGACCCCGCCGCGAGCGAGTGATCTCGATCAGTCGTTCCGGCGCCGAGGTTCGTCGAATCGGCGCCAGATCTGCGCGAACAGGATGCCGATGGAGCCGGCGAGCGCGGCGATGACGACGGCACTGAAGACCTGGTTCGGCTCGAAGGACCCGGCCACCACGAGCAGAGAGATGACGAAGGCCGACGCGCACAGAACGGCGATGAGCTTGTCCTGAAGTCGGTACCAGCGCCGCATGCGCGGAGTGAGGTCGCCGTCGGCCGATCCTCGACGATCCAGGAACAGCGCGATGAGCATCAACGGGACCACCTGCATGGCGGATTCGTAGAGCAGCACGGATCTCCTTCAAAGGTCGGTGGGAGCGCGGCCAGCCTACCCGGCCGGCCGTGAGCGCTGAACGGTGCTCGAGTCCGCGTGTCAGAGCACGTCAGCGAGGACGCCGAAGACCCGCTCGGGGTTTTCCAGGTGCATGTCGTGGTGGATGCCGGAGAGGCGGCGGATGTCCCACCCTTCGCGCTCGAGACCGGCCGCCATCGCATCGGGAAGCACGGCGGGCGACTCGTCGGAGAGCACGATCGACGATGGCACAGCGGGAGCCGCGATCGCGACCGGGTGGAACGCGGTCTCGCGGAACACTCCGATCGCCATCTTCGAGTCGAACCGCCGCTGACTCTCCTTCATCGACTCCCGGATGCTCTCGGGATAGACGGCTCGCTGCGACGCGCTGCGGCGTGCCTGCCGCGCACCGACGACGCCCAGGGTGAGCGCCGGAACCGCCCAGAAGGCACGGCCGGCGAGACCGGTGGTGGGAAGCGCGAGACCGAAGCCGGGGTCGAGGTAGATCGCGCGCGTGGGGCGAAGCCGTGCGACCGCGCGGACGAGCACGGCACCACCCAGCGAGTGCCCGACGACGCTGTGCAGCCCCTGCGGCAGCGACTCCACGACGTCGTCGGCGAGTTCGCCCAGGGTGTACGACGACGCCCGGTCGCTGCGCCCGTGCCCCCGCAGGTCGATCGTCGTCACGGTGTACCGGCCCGTGGGGAGCATCAGATCGATCAGCGGCTGCCACGTCGTGCCGTCGGCTCCCAGGCCGTGGATCAGCCCGATGTGCGTCTCGCCCGTGCCTGTGGTCGTCGAGTGCAGGTGCATCCCGTCATTGTGTCATCCGAGTGTCATCCGCCGTTCTCGTCGTGAGCGGCCTCAGCGATACGCTGACCGGCATGAGTGAGAACGCGACGCCCGACCACCTGACACTCGCCTCGTTCGTGCAGCCGGACTCGGCGGCGGCCCGCGCCGCTCTCTCGCTCGCCACGCAGTACCACTCACCGACCATGCTGAATCACGTGCTGCGGTCGTGGCTGTGGGCCGAGGCATTCGCGGTCATCGAAGATCGGACGCACATCGACCACGAACTCCTCTACGTCGCCGCCGTGCTGCACGACATCGGCCTGGTGCCCGAGTTCGACAACGTCTTCCGCTCCTATGAGGAGTCCGGTGGGCACGTGGCGGTCGCGCTCACCCGCGGTGCCGGATGGGACGAGCACCGGGGTCAGCGTGCGCTCGAGGTGATCGTGCGCCACAACTGGCCGGCCGTCGATCCCGACCTCGACATCGAGGGATACCTGCTAGAGATCGCGACCGGTCTCGACATCTCCGGCGCTCGACCCGATGTGCTTCCCGAGACCTTCATCGGCGAGGTGCTCGACGTGTACCCGCGTCTCGACCTCGCTCAGGAGTTCGGCACCGGCGTCGTCGACCAGGCCGCACGCAAGCCCCACACCGCGGCGCACCGGCTGGTCGAGGGCGGCGTCGTCCGCAAGCTGGCGGACAACCCACTCGGCTGACGCACTCGGCGCGCCCCCCGTGCGGCGCTCACTTCACGGTCGCGGTCACCAGCAGGTACTCCCAATCCATCGCGCCGCCGTCCAGGTGTCGGTCGCCGAGCGCGGCCAGAGCGTCGTCCAGCTCGCCGCGCCGCTCGTCGTCGTCGCCGATCCCGTGGTAGGCCGCCGCTGTGGGTCCGTAGAAGTCCCGGAAGAAGTCCCGGAACGCAGCCCCCGACGCGAACCTGTCGACCGACAGCCGCCGATGCTCCATCGTCAGATCGGTCACGCGATCGCCGAGAAGGTCGCGCACGTGGTTCTCACTGCCCCAGAGCGGCGGCGGCTGCACTCCTGCGGGAGGTGCGGGGACGAACTGCTTCAGCGTGGCGAACAGCTGACCGATGAAACCCTCGGGGGTCCAGTTGATCAGCGCCAGACGGCCACCCGGGCGCACGACCCGGGTCAGCTCGCGGGCCGCGACCTCGTGGTGCGGTGCGAACATGACGCCGACGCACGAGAGCACCGCGTCGAACGAGTCGTCGGCATAGGGCAGCGCCTCGGTATCCGCTTCTTCGAAGGTGAGCTCCACGCCCTTACGCGCGGCATCGGCACGTCCGATCTCGAGCAGTTCGGGGGTGAGATCGCTGGCGATGACGGATGCTCCCGTCCGCGCGGCCTCGATCGAGGCGTTGCCCGTGCCGGCGCCGACATCGAGCACCCGGTCGCCGGGTCCGACGCCGCTCTCGGCGACGATGACCCTGCCGAGTTCGGGGATCACCTCACGCGCGACGGCGGCGTAGTCGCCGAGCGCCCAGACGATCCTGTGCTTCGCCTTCAACGCGCGATCCGCATCGGTCTGAAGGTCTGTCGTGCTGTTCATGATGGGCTCCTCTGCCTTGTGATCCTCACGCTACGAAGCCCGCACAGACCGCTCTAGTATCGGATCTGTACCGGGTCTATCGTGAGGCTCGTGGGCGCCCCCTATTACCAGTTCTGCCCCGTCGCCAAGGCGATGGAGCTGCTGGACGAGCGGTGGACGATGCTCCTCCTTCGCGAGCTGCTGCTCGGCACCGAGCACTTCAACGACCTGCGTCGGGGCCTCCCCCGCATGTCGCCCACGCTGCTGTCTCATCGGCTCGACCAGCTGCAGCGCGCGGGACTGATCGAGCGCATCGCCCAGGGCACCGACGTCCGCTACGTGCTCACCCCGGCGGGCGCCGAGCTGCGGCCCGTCGTCGAACAGCTCTCAGCCTGGGGCGTTCGGTGGATCGGCGAACTCGGCGACGCCGATCTCGACCCGAAGCTGCTGCTCTGGGACATGCACCGCAACATCGACCACGAGACCGTTCCCGATGCGCGCACGGTGATCGCACTGCACTTCACGGATGCGAGTCCGGCGCGGCGCCGGTGGTGGCTGGTCATCCACGACGGGGATGCCGACGTGTGCGACGCCGACCCCGGTTACGAGGTCGCGATCGAGGTGCGCTGCTCACTGCGCTCCCTGACCCGATTCTGGCGCGGCGACATCGAGTGGACGACGCTGCTGCTCGCGGAAGACGCGGCGACGACGGGCCCGAGTCACCTGCGGCGAGCGCTGCCCTCGTGGTTCATCCGACCGGGGTATGCCGGGGTGCCGCGCGTGGGGGCCGTCGTGGGGGCGAGCAGGCTCTAGACCGTCGGGCGGATGCCGGCGAGCATGACGTCGAGGAAGAGCTGCCTGTCTTCCGGCTCTCCGATGCGCACTGCGTGCTCGATGCCGCACACGAGGTGCTCGAGCTGCGCGATGGACAGGTCGGGTCGGATGAGCTTCGCCTCGCGGGCTCGCTGGAGCACGCTCTCGAACGCGGCGAAGATCTCGATCTTCATGTCGCGCACGGACTGCTCCTCATCGTCGGGTGAGAGCAGCACGGCCTGAAGGCCACCATCCTGCAGTTGCAGCGCCAGCGCTTCGCCGAGGAACGTGGCCAGAGCGCTTTCGGTGTCCGGATTCTCGGCCGCCGCCCGGGCGATCGCGACCATGCGCTCAAGCGTCTCGACCGCGAGCGCCTCGGTGAGCGCGTGCACCGATGGGAAGTGGCGGTACACCGTGCCGACGCCGAGCCCGGCGTCGCGCGCGACGTCGTTCAGCCGGAGGCTTCCCGAGGGTCGAGCACGCGCGGCGTCGAGGATCCGCGCCCGGCTGCGCGCCGCATCCGCCCGTAGCTGTCCCATGATCTGATCCTAGCAGCACAAGCGGATAGCTATTCCGTTTATGCTAGCGTCTAAGCGGATAGATGATCCACTTAGAGAACGAGGTCAGAATTGAACTGGAATCCCGACCGTCTTCCCGACCGGACCGGACGCACGATCGTCGTCACGGGGGCGACCGCGGGCATCGGCTACTTCGCCGCCGAGCAACTCGCCGCGGCGGGCGCGGAGGTCGTGCTCGCGTCGCGGTCCGAGTCGAAGCTGCGCCTCGCCGAGGCATCCATCCGCGACCAGGTGCCCGGAGCCTCCGTGCGGAGCGTCGTGATCGACCTCGCCTCCCTCGATTCCGTCTCTCGCGCGGCGGACGAGCTGAGCGCGCTCCCCCGCCTCGACGGCGTGCTCCTCAACGGCGGCGCCATGACCGGATGGCGCGGTGCACCCACGACCGACGGCCTCCCCCCGATCCTCGGAACGCACGTGATCTCGAACGTCCGGCTGCTCGCCGGCATCCTGCCCTCCTTGATCGCCACCGGAGAGGCGGAGGGCTCCGCAAGCCGCATCGTGCACACGTCGACCGGCTTCGTGTCGCAGTTCCGAGTCGACGTGCGTGACGTCAGGGCGACCCCGCGCACCGCCATCGCCGCGTACACCAAGGCGAAGACGGTGACCGAGGTGTTCGCCTTCGAACTCGATCGCCGCCTGCGGGGCGCGGCCCTTCCTGTCGCTTCGCTCGTCGTGCGGCCCGGAGTGGGCGTCGACGCCAAGACCCCCGAGCGAGCCGGCATCCGCGATGCGTCGACGCCGTACCAGCGCAATCCCTACACACCATGGGCGCAGGGCAAGGACACCGCCGCCTGGGCAGCTGTCCGCGCGCTCACGGATCCCGCAGCGCAGGGCGGTGAGTACTACTCCCCCGCCGGGCGACTGCACGGACTGCCCGTGCGGGTCGAGCCCTCGGCGCGCACCCGCACTCCTCCTGCGGGGCTCGCTCAGAGCGTGTGGGAGCAGCTCGAAGAGCTTGCGGGCGTTCGCCTCACCATCGCATAGGCCCTTCACTCATTCCGAGCAGTCGATCATGTGCCCGGCGCACATGAACCCGACGCGGGCGTCCTGCCTAGCCTGAGGGAGATTCGCGCGCCGACGGAGACCCGTCGGCGCGCGCGCCGCCACCTCGACACACAGGAGTGCCATGGACATCGACATCGCTGACGACATCGACCGACCAGGACTGGACCCTCGCGCGCAACGCCGTCGCGCGGTGATCGGAAGCTCTGTCGGAACCATCATCGAGTGGTACGACTTCACGCTCTACGGGCTGGCGTCGGCGCTCGTGTTCGCACCCCTCTTCTTCCCGGGCGGCGGTGACTTCGCCGGCCTGCTCGGCGCGTTCGCCACCTTCGCGGTCGGCTTCGGCGCGCGGCCCATCGGAGGGCTGATCTTCGCGCACTTCGGAGACCGCATCGGCCGCAAGGGCACCCTGCTCGCGACCCTGCTGATGATGGGGATCGCCACGACCATGATCGGCCTTCTGCCCACGGCCGAGACCATCGGCATCTGGGCCCCGATCTGCCTGATCGTCCTGCGGCTGTTCCAGGGCGCCGGCGCCGGTGCGGAGTTCGCCGGCGCCATGACCATGGCCAGCGAATCGGCCGACACCCGCAACCGGGCGTTCATCGCGGGGTTCCCCGGCGCATCCGTCTACGTCGGCATGGCACTGGCCACCGCCACCTTCGCGCTCATCAGCCTGCTGCCGGTCGAACAGTTCCAGGCATGGGGCTGGCGCATCCCGTTCATCGCCAGCATCGTCATCGTCGCCTTCGCCCTCTACTTCCGCCTGCGGGTGAAGGAGACCGCCGCGTTCGAGGCCGCGGAGCGCGACGGAGAAGTGTCGCGGGCTCCGCTGGTCACCGCAGTGCGCTCGCACTGGCGCACCCTCCTCGCCGGCATGGCACTGTTCGTGTTCGCACTGCCGTGGGTGTACGTCGTGCAGACCTTCTCGATCTCGTACACGACCGGAACGCTGTCGGTGAACCCGACGCACGCGCTCATCGGTCTCATCGTCGCCGAGCTGCTGACCATCCCGGCGACCCTCGGATTCGGACGTCTCGCCGATCGAATCGGACGCAAGCCGGTGCTCCTCGGTGCGGCGATCTTCGCGATCGCCTTCGCGTTCCCGATGTTCATACTCTTCGAGACGGAGAACTCCGTTCTCGTCGCCCTCGGCCTGGTCCTCGGGCTCGCGATCGTGCAGGGTGCGACGATCGGCGTGAGCGCGGCGATGCTGGCGGAACTCTTCCCGACCCGCATGCGCTGGAGCGGCATCGCGATCTCCCGTGAGATCCCTGCGGCGCTCGTCGGCGGCACGGCACCGCTCGTCGCGACGGCTCTCGTCGGCGTCGCCGGTGGAGCACCGTGGCTCGTCGCCGGCTATCTCGTGGGCCTGAGCGTGATCGGCCTCATCGGGATCGCGGTGCTGCCCGAGACCCTGCAGCGGACGGATGCGCCCACCCCCGCTGAAGAGACGACCGGGTCGCGCTCCTAGGCGGGGCCGTGCGGTTCCTGGGCGAGCAGGGCGCGGCGCAGACGCTCGAGGCGCACGGCGGCCTGCAGACGGAAGCGGAACTCCGCATCATCGGGATCACCTTCGAGCAGAATCCAGATGCGTTCGAGGCGCTGCTGCACGGTGTTGGTGTGCACCCGCAGCGCCGAGGCGGCCGCCTGCCGGCTCTCGGCGCTGTCGAAGTAGGCGCCGAGGGTCTCGACGAGAGCGGTGCCGCGGCGATCATCCCAGTCGCGCACCGGCCCCAGCACCCCGTCGACGAACGCGGCGGCCGCCTCGGGGTCGCCGGAGGTGAGCGCATGGTACGGCGCGAAGTCGGCCGATCGCACCGTCGCGCCGCGGATGCCGAGAGGGATGAGGAACCGCAGATCACGCATCACCCGGGCGGCCGACGACCGCAACGGGGCGATCCCGTCGACGAGCGTCCCGACGACCGCCGTCACCTCGGGCTCACCCAGTCGATCGGCGAGCACTCGCCGCACACGCTCGGTCGCCACCTCGGCATCCGCGTGCGTCCAGGCCACGATCAGCCCGTGCTCGCGGGATGACACGAGGCCGTCGTCCCCGACGGCCTCGGCCGCGACGATCAACGCCGCGTCGCTGCCGCGCACGTCGATCGCGGCGCACGCCACGAGGGTGCCCACCCCCTCGGCAGTCAGAGCGGAGGCGTCGAGCACACCGTCGAGCAGGTCGACGAGCAATCTCGCTCGGCGCTCGGCGCGGATCGCCGAGACGGCATCGCGTTTGAACGTCACGAGCGCAGCCACATGCGCGGCTCGTTCGAGCGTGGGGCGCGCGATGTCATCGAGAAGGGGGTCGTCGTCGGCGGCGACCATGGCTCCGAGCACCCGGTCGACCCCGAGGATCGCCACGACCAACCAGCGACGCCCGTCGGCGTCGATCGACACGGCGTGACCGCTCGTCCGGCTCCGGCGGATCGCATCGACGAGCGGCCGGCGCCGCGGCAGACCGGCTCGGTCGTCGGTCGCCGTGCCGAGAGGATGCCCGGCCTCATCGACCGCGCGCACGCGACGCTCGAGTCGGTCAGACACGGTGCCGACGAGATCGATCAGCGTCGCCCCCGAGACGACGGCAGCCGTGAGTTCTTCGTGGATGCCGCTCACGATCTGGGTCGCGGCGAGATGACGTTCGAGCTCTCGGTACGCGCCCTCGGCATGGGCGCGAGCGGCAGCGCTCTCGGCCAGCACCCGAGCGCTGCGCAGCACGGAGGCTGCATGGTCGGCGAACGCCGAGAGCAGCAGCACCTCGTCGGGAGTGAAGTCGTGCGCGAAGCGGTTGCAGGCGAACAGCGCCCCGAGCACCTCGTCGCCGACGGCCAACGGCACGCCGAGGAACGAGACCAGCCCCTCGCGTGCGACCGCTCCGTCGATTCCAGGATCGTGGGGAGCATCGGCCATGTGCGTGTACTCCCGCACCCACGCCGGCTCCCGCGCGCTCGCGACCAAGCTCGCCAGGCCGAACCCGGCGGGCACGAGCAGGTCACGGAACTCGGGCGTCACCGTGCCTGCCGAATATCTCACTCGCAGGTCACCGCGCGCGTTGTCGACCTCTGAGAGGTAGGTGACGTCGGTGCCCATGAGTTCGTGCGCGCGGTCGACGAGTCGCCTGAGCACATCGGTCACGTCCTGCAGCCGAACCAGCTCACGCGCCGTCGAGAAGAGCGCCTCGAGCTCGACCGTCCGCCGGCGCAGGCGCGCAGTCACCTGCTGCGACTCGCGCACCACGCCGAGCAGCTCCTCGACCTCTGTGGCGGCGAGGTCGGCCTCGGCGAGCAGTTGCGCGAGCGCCGTCGTGCGCTCGCCGGGCTCTGCACGCGTCGCAGCCACGACCTCGCGCAGCAGCGCGGACGGAGTCGCGCGGTTCTCAGCCAACGAGCCTCCTCGGGCAGCGGACATCGGGGTCTCCGCAGTCTACGAGAACGGAATCCCGGCGCCGGGCGCCGCCGCCTCACCGGAGGGGAACACGGGCGCCCGGCGCTCGGCGAACGCCGCCAGGCCTTCGCGCGCGTCATCACTGGCGAACGCCTGCTGCCCCAGCCGCGCCTCGAGCCGGAATGCCTCGCCTTCGGGCAGATCGGCCAGTGCGCGGACCGCCCGCTTGACCGTGGCGAGCGCGGTGCTGCTCTTCGTTATCAGCTCTTCGGCGACGCCCATCGCCTCGTCGTGCAGGGAGGCAGCCGGCACGACGCGGTTGACGAGCCCGTACCTCAGGGCCATCTCGGCGTCGATCCGTGTTCCGCGGAGCATCAGGTCCATCGCGAACGCGTAAGGGATCTGACGGAGCAGGCGCACGAGAGTGCCGCCCGCGGGCACCACGCCCACACCGGTCTCCGGCAGCGCGAACTCGGCATCGGCGGAGGCGAGGCGGATGTCGGTCGACAGCATGATCTCGAACCCTCCACCGAGGCAGAGCCCGTTGATCGCGGCGATCACCGGCTTCTCGAGCGTCGAGTGCTTCTGGTGTGCGGCGTCCCATTCGCTGATGTCGAAGCGCTCCTCGGTGAGCGCCGGGATGGATTCGCCCAGGTCGGCGCCGACGCAGAAGGCGCGGTCACCGGCGCCGGTGAGCACGGCGACCGCGATGCGGGGATCGTCGCGGACCTCGGCGAACGCGGCGCCGAGGTCGTCGTACATCGCCAGCGTCAGCGCGTTGAGCTTCTCGGGCCGGTCGATCGTGATGACGCCGATACGGTCGGTGCGATCGAGACGGATGCCCATCAGATCGCGCCTCCGGTGCGCAGCGCCTCGACCTCGTCGACCGAGAATCCGAGGAAGTCGCTCAGCACCGCGGCGGTGTGCTGCCCTTTGTCGGGTGCGAGGCCTGCCGTGTGCGGAGGCGTGCGATCGAGCTTGACCGGCGACCCGAAGGTGCGGAGCGACCCGTGGCCGGGATACTCGGTGTCGACGATCATGCCCCGGGCGGCGATCTGCGGGTCCTCGACCACCTCGCCGATGTCCTTGACGGCGCTGAGCGGCACGAGATCGCCGGCCAGAGTCTCGAGCTCGGCCTTGGTGCGATCGGCGAACCACCGCACCACCATGGGGCGGACCCGCTCTCGGTAGACGTCCGCATCGAAGCGGGTCGCCATGGCGTGCAGGTCGGGGTTCTCATCCCAGTCACCGGCAGTGCCGAACGTCTCGCACGAGATCCGCCAGAACTTGTCGGTGTATCCGCCGAAGAACACGAACCCGTCGCGGCAGGGGAACAGCTCGTAAGGCCGCACGAACGGATGCTCGTTGCCGAGGGGCTTCGGCACCACGCCGTCGGCCGTGTAGGCCACGACGGCGTTCTCGGTGAGAGTGAGCACCGAGTCCTGCTGCGAGATGTCGACGAGCTGGCCCTCGCCGGTCTGCTCGGCGTGGCGGAGCGCGGCGAGGATGCCGATCACGCCGTAGAGACTGGCGGCGAGGTCGCCGATGATCGTGCCGACACGGGTCGGCGCCCCGCCCGCCTCGCCGTTCATCGACCACAGTCCGCCGGTGGCCTGGGCGCTGTTGTCATACGCGGGGCGCAGCCGGTACGGCCCCGACTGCCCGTAGCCGCTGAGTGCCGCGTAGACCAGACGCGGGTTCACCGTCCGCAGCCGCTCGTATCCGTGCCCGAGGCGGTCCATGGTGCCGGGGCGGAAGTTCTCGACCAGCACGTCGGCCCGCGCCACGAGCCGATCGAGCACCTCTGCGGCACCGGGGCTCTTGAGGTCCAGGGTCACCCCGAGCTTGTTGCGGTTGAACTGTGCGAAGAAGCCGCTCAGAGGCTCCTCGCCCTCCCGCGGCAGCAGCGGCGGGAACGTTCGGGTGTAGTCCGGGTCGTCGGGGTTCTCGACTTTGATGACGGTGGCCCCGAGGTCGGCCAGGATCATCGAGCAGTACGGACCGGCGACCACCCTGGTCACATCGACCACCACCACCCCGGCGAGCGAGCCTGGCCCGGCATCCACTCCTCCGAGGCTGTTGAGCAGAGCACGCGTGGTGTCGTCGATCATCGAGCGGTTCCTTCCGGGGTGGGGTCGGCGGCGGCACGCTGAGCGGCTCGCCGCGTGGTGCGGTGGAGCAGGGTCGCGGATACGAGGGTGACGAGGCCGGCGACCACGATGTAGAGGGAGATCGCCCAGGAGCCGCCGAACACGGCGAGCAGCTCGAGATAGATCATCGGCACGAAGGCTGAACCGACGATCGTCCCGATCCCGAGGGCGAGAGACATGCCCGTGTACCGGATGCGCACGTCGAACGACTGCGCGTACAGCACGCCGAGCGTGCCGTAGGTGGCGCAGAAGCCGATCGTCGTGGCGATGTAGGCGACGTAGGCCGCGGCGAGACTGCCCGTGTCGATTAGCCAGAAGGCGGGGAATGCGAGCAGCACCGACACGACGGTCCCGATGGCGAAGACCTTCGCGACCCCGAAGCGATCGGCCAGGCGGCCCGCCAGCGGAAGCCCGCCCAGTGCCAGCACCGAGCAGATCGTGGCGATCGTCAGCATCTCGGGCTGGGTGTGACCCACGAACTGGGTGCCGTAGGTGAGGCTGAACGTGAAGAGCATGTAGAAGACGGCTCCGATGACCGCGAAGCTGAGGGCCGCGAGGATCACCTGTGCAGGATGCGTCCGCAGCGTCTCCCACAGCGGAACCCGCGCCGCCTTGCCGGCGTCGCGCATCTTCTCGAACTCGGGTGTCTCGCTGATCTTGAGGCGGATGAAGAGTCCCACCAGCACCAGCACCGCGCTGATCAGGAACGGCACCCGCCACCCCCAGGCCGCGAATGCGTCACCCGGAAGCGCCACGAGCGGCAGGAACACGAGCGTCGACAGCGTCAGACCGAGCGCGAGGCCGACCTGCGGGAAGCTGCCGAGGAACGCGCGACGCCGAGGCTCGGCGTGCTCGACGACGAGCAGGACCGCCCCACCCCACTCGCCGCCGAGGGCGAAGCCCTGCACGAACCGCAGCACCATGAGCAGGATCGGCGCTGCGACCCCGATCGCCGCGTAGGTCGGCAGGAGACCGATGAGGAAGGTGGCGATGCCCATGAGCACGAGCGAGATGACGAGCATCCGCTTGCGCCCGATGCGATCACCGAAATGCCCGAACACGATCGATCCCAGGGGCCGGCCGAAGTACCCGACCGCGATGCCGCCGAAGGCGAGGATCGTGCCGACCAGCGGGTCGTAATCGGGGAAGAAGAGGCCGTTGAGGATGAGTGCCGCTGCCGTCGAGTAGGCGAAGAAGTCGAACCACTCGACGGTGGTGCCGACGACGCTGGACGCGACGATCGTGCGGATCTGCGACGGTGCCGCCGAGGGCGCTTGCTGCGTCGTGGTCGATGCCGAGGTCATTGTTTCCCTTCCACCGGTGTCTGCGCTGACTCCGGATCGAGCCAGCCTGACAGCGGCGGCCCCGCCCGGACCATGTCCGCAGCGAACAAAATCAGCTGCATGCTATGGCTCGTAACGACACAGCAGTAGGGCGCGACGAACGCGGAGCCGACGGACCCTCAGCCGCGGGCGAGGCGACGCCAGGCCAGCTCTGCGAGCACGGATGCCTGCAGCGGCAGCACCGCGTCGTCGAAGACCGCACGCTCGGAATGCAGAGGCATCGGGCCGGAGTCCGGCGCCGCGCCGACGAAGACCAGTACTCCCGGCACCTCCTGCAGCACGTACGAGAAGTCCTCCGATGCCATCGACGGGGCCTCGAGCCGGGTCACGCGCTCGACTCCGACGAGCTCATCGAGCACGGCCAGCACCTCGCGCGTCTCGGCGGGGTCGTTGTAGGTGACCGGGTAGGAGGCGATGAACTCGGCATCCAACCGGCATCCGTTCGCTTCGGCGATGCCGGCGAGCAGCGCGGGGAGCTGTTCGCGCACGGTGTCGAGCGTCGCCGTCGAGAGGGTGCGGATGTTCGCCTCGAGGCTCACGGTTGCGGCGAGCACGTTGCTCGCCTCGGAATCGCTACTGAGACGCGTGATCGAGATCACGGCCTGGTCGGTCGCCGGAAGGCGGCGGGCGGCGAACGTCTGCACCGCGAGGATCAGCTGTGCGGCCACGGGCACAGGATCGATGCCCAGCTGCGGGAAGGCGGCATGGCCGCCGGTCCCGTGCAGGGTGAGCCGCAACGCGCTGGCGCTCGCCATCATCGCTCCCTCTCGGGTCACGAGCTGACCGCGCGGTGTCGCACTGTCGACGTGGATCGCGTAGGCGGCGACCGGGCGTTCGCCCGCCGCGTCGAGCACGCCCTCCTCGATCATGATGCGCCCACCGGCCTGCCCCTCCTCGCCGGGCTGGAACATGAAGACGACCGTGCCGGGAAGCTCCTCGCGTCGATCGACCAGCAGCCGCACCGCTCCGAGGACCCCCGCCATGTGCAGGTCATGGCCGCACGCGTGCATCGCGCCCGACGTCGAGGCGAACGGCAGGCCCGTTGCCTCGGTGATCGGCAGACCGTCCATGTCACCGCGCAGCAGCACCACGGGCCCCGGGCGTCCACCGCGCAGAACCGCCGTCACCGACGAGAGGGATGAGCCGGTGGCGATCTCGAGACCGAGCCCCTCGAGCTCGCGCAGCAGGATCTGCTGCGTCCGCGGAAGGTCGAGACCGATCTCCACGACCTCGTGCAGCTCCCGCCGCACCGCGAGCAGGCGGTCGCGAAGCTCCTCGGCGGCGACCTCGAAGTCCGTGTCGAACTGGGAACCCATCAGAACTGCATCCTCTCTCCGAGGACAGGAACCGCATCGAGCAGGTCCTGCGTATAGGGGTCGGCGGGGTGAGCGAGCAGAGCCTCGGTCGCTCCCGCCTCGACGAGCCTGCCGTGACGCATCACGCACACCTCGTCACTGATGTATCGCACGACCGCGAGGTTGTGCGAGATGAAGAGCATCGACAGGTCGAGCTCCTGCTGCACTTCGCGCAGCAGATTGAGGATCGCGCCCTGCACCGACACGTCGAGTGCGCTGGTCACCTCGTCGGCGATGAGCACCGAGGGCTCACCGGCGAGCGCGCGTGCGATCGTGACCCGCTGCCGCTGGCCCCCCGAGAACGCACCGGGACGCTCGCCCGCGCGGTCGGGGTCGACATGCACCTGGGCGAGGAGTCCGCGCACCCGGGCGATGCGCTCGTCACGGGTCCAGCGCCGCCCGGTCGAACGCAGCGCCTCGGCGATCGAATCGCCGATGGGCATGAGCGGATCGAGGGCGGAGAACGGGTCCTGGAAGACGAGCTGCATGCGTCGGCGCGCTCGGCGGGCGGCGGAACCCCCGCCGACGGTCTCGATCCCGTCGACGCGGATCGATCCGGATTCGGGGCGGACGAGTCCGACCGTGGCTGCGGCGATCGTGCTCTTGCCAGACCCGGATTCGCCGACTAGTCCCACGGTGCGACCCTTCGGGACCGTCAGACTCACCGATTCGACCACGCGGGTGCGGCCGTAGCGGACCGAGAGGTCCGTGATCTCGAGCGCGTTCACACCGGTACCTCCTGGTCGTGGGCGGGGGTCCCTGTCTGCTGACCCGCACCGGCCTGCCGGGCATCGTCGAGCGCCTCGGGCACGAGCTCCGGCGGGATCACCGGCAGCGGCTGCGTGCGGTCGCTGGTCATGTCGGGCAGGCAGGCGATGAGAGCCTTCGTGTACGGATGTTGCGCGTCCTCGCGGATGCGCTCGGCGTCGAGGGTCTCGACCATGCGTCCGTCCTTCATGACGATCACCCGATCACAGAACGCCGAGACCAGGGCGATGTCGTGCGAGATGAAGACGATCGCCGCCCCTGTCTCCTCCTGCGCGCGGTGCAGCACGCCCATCACCTGACGCTGCACGGTGACGTCGAGCGCAGTGGTCGGTTCGTCCGCGATGATCAGCCTCGGTGCGCCGGTGAGCGCCATGCCGATCATCGCCCGCTGACGCATGCCGCCGGAGAACTCGTGCGGGTACTGGCTCAGTCGCGAGGCCGCATCCGGGATGCCGACGGCGGTCAGCGCGTCGGCCGCACGAGCGCGCGCCTCTCGCGGCCGCAGCCCCATGTGCACCTCGGGGACCTCTGTGAGCTGGCGGCCGATGGTGAGGGCCGGGTTGAGAGAGGTGAGCGGATCCTGGAAGACCATGCCCAGCTCGACTCCCAGTCGGGCGCGATCCGATGCCGTGAGCGCCCGGGTCATGTCGACGTCGTCGAAGCGATGGGATGCCGTCGTGATGACGGCGTCATCACCGAGGAGTCCGGCGAGCGCCATCGCGGTGAGCGACTTCCCGGAACCGGATTCGCCGACGATGCCGACGATCTCGCCGCGCGCTATCCGCAGATCCACGCCTCGGACCCGTTCGACGACGCCGCCGTCGGCGGTGCCGAAGGCGATGCGCAGGTCGGTGATCTCGGCGACGACGTCTGCGGTGGACGCCGAGGAGTCCCTGATCGCACCTCGGCGGCGGGAGGCGAGTGTCACGGCCCCCGTGGCCCGTGCGGCGACGGCACGGAACCCGGCACCGCGCGTTCCGGCGACGGCCTCGCTCAGCAGGGTGAAGACGAGACCGGCGAGCACGATCGCGATACCGGGGCCGACCGCGGCGAGAGGGTTGATGTAGATGCGCAGAATGCCCTCCTGCAGCATCCGACCCCAGTCGTAGGCAGGCGCCTGCACGCCTAGTCCGAGGAACGAGAGCCCCGCGAACGAGAGCAGCGTGACGCTCGCCGTGGCGGCCGCGTTGACGAAGAACGGGTTCGCGATGTTCGGCAGGACGTGCCGCAGCAGGATGCCAACCGGCCCCACGCCGACGACACGTGCGGCGCGCACGTAGTCCCGACCAGACACCGACGACGCGAGGTTGTAGACGAGGCGGGCGAACGACGGCACGCCGGCGAAGCCGATGGCGAGCATCGCGCCCGTGGCCGTCGCGCCCCAGATCACGGTGAAGAAGAGGACCATGAGCAGCCAGGGGAAGGCGAGCAGGATGTCGAGGAGGCCCGTGAACATGCGGCGCGGATGCTTCGGGAGGATGCTGGCCACGAGCCCGAAGACGACGCCACCCGCGAGGGCGATCAGCGTCGAGCCCAGGGTGAGCAGCAGAGTGAGCCTGGTCGCCGTGAGCACCCTGGCCAGGATGTCGCGACCCAGCTCGTCGGTGCCGAACGGATGGGCCGCGCTCGCACCCAGCAGACGCGACGAGATGTCGGTGGTATCGGCGGCCGGACCCCAGATCGCGGGGCCCGCGAGGGCGAGGAAGAGCAGCAGCGCACTGCCGACCAGGGCCGCGATCGTGGTGGGGGTCAGAAGCTTCTTGCGCACGGACATGTCTCAGCCCTCCGTGATCGACGAGCGCGGATCCATGGTGGCGAGGATCACGTCGACGACGAGGTTCACACCGAGCACGATGAGCGCGTAGACGATGACCACGCCCTGCACCATCGGATAGTCCTTCGCGCCGACCGACGACACCATGATCGTGCCGAGCCCGGGAATGGCGAACACCGTCTCGATGAGCACGGTCGCCGCCGTGAGGCCGGCGAGGATCAGGCCTCCGACGGTGAGCGACGCGGTCACAATGTTCGGCAGCACGTGCCGCAGGTACACCAGTCGCCGCGGCAGGCGCTTGGCTCGGGCGGTGGTCATGTAGGTCGTGTCGAGCACCGCGAGCATCTCGACCTGCACGATGCGCACGAGGTATGCCATCGGTCCGATCGCGAGGGCGATGACCGGCAGCACGGCGTCCGCCGGCTGACCCCACCCGGCTGCGGGCAGCCATCCGAGCTGCACGGCGAAGAGCGAGATCAGAGCCACCGCCAGCAGGAAGCTCGGCACGGCGATGAGGATGCCGAGCACTGCGGAGAGCGTGATCGAGAGGCCACGACGGCGACCGGACCTGGCGAGCACCGCTGCCCCGATGCCGGCGGGCAGAGCGGCGACCACGGCGATGACGAACGCGAGGACCGCGAGCAGCAGTGTAGTCGGGAAGCGCTGTGCGATGACGTCGGCCACGGGTCGCTGCAGTCGCACCGACGTGCCGAGGTCACCGGTGAAGAGCCCCCCGATGAAACGGAAGAACTGCTCCCACATCGGTCGGTCGAGCCCGAGCTGCGCTCTCGTCGCCTCGACGAGCTGCGGTGTCGCGCTCTGCCCCAGGGCCGCACGCACGGGGTCACCGGGCACGAGGTACATGAGCAGGAAGGAGGCGACGATCACCACGGCCAGGGAGATGACGAGGCGTCCGAGGCGGCGGATCAGGAACGCGGTGCGCGGCGACAACCCCCGGCGCAGGCGGCGCTCCTCCACCCGCGCCGCCAGGGCGGCCGTGGTCGCCTCGACCACCTCGGCGGTCGCGGGAGGAGGAGTCGTCGTCATGTCAGCCCAGCATCCGGATCGAGGTGGGCTGGATGTAGTTCGGCTGGTCGAAGACCGCGCCGGACTGATAGGTGGGCAGGATGTTGTCGGTCACCGGGAAGACGTCGAACCGGTCCATGAGCTCGGCCTCGGCATCCTGCCAGATGCCGCACGTGTCCTCCGGGCTGGCGCTGGAGGCCTCGTCGACGAGCGCCGAGTACTCGGGGTTGTCGACCCACATGAAGTTCAGTCCGCCGTCGGTGGGCATGGCACCGTTGAAGAACGTCGACAGCACGAGGGGCCCACCCGGGGCGACCTGGATCCATCCGGTGTCCCAGTCGAACGTCGACCAGAGCTGCTCCGACCAGGCGGCGGCATCGTTCGCGGCGAGCTCGGTCGTCACGCCCAGGGCGTCCCAGGTCTCCTTCACGAGCTCCGCCGCGGGGGCGTGCGTCGAGGTCGGGGCGTTGTAGACGAACTTGACAGTCAGCGGCTCGCCGTCCTTGTAGCGCAGGCCGTCGGACTCGAGCATCCATCCGGCCTCATCGAGCAGCTCGCCCGCGCGGTCGACGTCGGTGTCCGGCATCTCCCACTTCGGACCGTCGGCCACGCACAGCAGCGGCGTCTTGGTGATGAGCGAGACGGGATCGAGACCCTCGCCGTCGGCGATGACCGTGCCGACCTCGTCGCGATCGATCGAGATCGACAGGGCCTCGCGCACGAGCGGATCGGCGAACGGGCGCCCCTCCTTCTCGTTGAAGAGCATCATGCCGACCGGATTGCGCACACCCACATGGGTGAGTCCGGCCGCGTCGAGACGGGCACGGTCGGCGCCCGAGATCGTCGCGGCGTTGATCTCTCCCGAGACCAGCAGGTTCGCCGCCGTGCTCTCGTCGGTGACGACGCGGGCTTCGATCGTGTCGGGCAGCCCCTCGGTCTCGCTGGTGACGTCGTCAGGACCCCACGTGTAGTCGTCGCGCTTGGTGAACGTGTAGGTGTCCCCCGGCTTGACGTCGCTCAGCCCGAAGAGTCCCGTGCCGTCGGTGGTGTCCGACAGCGCGGTCGGGTCGGCGAGACCGGCGTCGCAGACCATCAGGATGGTGCCGGCGTTGACCGCGAGGAACGGCGAGTTCACGGTGCTCGTCACCGTGACGGTGCTGCCGTCGGCGACCGCCGAGACGTTCTCGTCGATCACCGAGCCGTACGAGAACGTCGCGTTCGCCGGGTCGGCGTTGTAGTTCAGGTTGTCGGCGACGGTCTGGGCGGTGAACTCCGATCCGTCGGCGCAGGTGATGCCGTCTTTGAGGGTGAAGACGACCTCCGTGCCCGTCTCCTCCCAGCTCTCGGCGAGCCACGGCTCGAACTCGCCGTCGGGCGTGACCGAGATCAGCGACTCGTAGGCGAGGCTCACGACGCCCCAGGTGTCGGGGGAGATCGCCTTCATCGGGTTGAGGTCGCCCGGATCGTCGTTCACGGCGGTGACGAAGGTGCCACCCGAGACGAAGTCACCCTCGGCGGGGGCTCCGTTCGCGTCGGTCGAGCCCGCGCACGACGTCAGCGTCAGCGCGAGGACGGAGAGAGCGGCGGCCACGGGTACTGCGGTACTGCGTTTCATAGCGATCTCCTGATTTCGGGTGGGGGTGATGCTGTGGAGCGGTCGATCAGCGGACGGGCACCTCGGCCGACAGCCGCGCGAGCGGCCCTGCGGCTTTGACCGTCACGTTCACGGTGGGCAGTGTCGTGTAGGGCACGTGGGTCTCGAGGACTTCGACGACCGAGACCTGCAGCGGGTCGGCTCCGGCCTGGATCGCCTTCGCGATCGCGGCCTCGGATGCCTGTTCGATGGCGGCCTCACGGTCGCCCATCGGTGCCATCTGGTCGGCCCTGCCGCCGGCGAGCGAGATGGCCGCACCGACCGCATTGGCGACGCCGCCGTGATCGGGGCGCAGGATGCTGCCCGCGCTCGCGAGCCGGTCGGGGACGAGGAACCCGCCACCGCCGACCACGACGAGCGGAATGTCCATCCGGCCGAGGGAGAGTCGTTCGACGGCCTCCTCCAGTCGGTCTGCGACGACGGCGAGCGCCCTCTCGAGGGCCTCGGTCACCGACGAGCTCAGCGGCGGGAGAGTGCGACCGGCGACCGGGCTTCCGGCCAGCGCCGCCGCGTCCGTCAGCGTGGGAGTGGACCCGCCGAACAGCAGCCCCTCCCTGTCGATGCGGTATCCGACCGAGTCGGGGCCGACCCGACCGGAGGCGACGTCGATGACCGTGCCTCCGCCGATGCCGACGCTGAGGATGTCCGGCATCCGGAAGTTCGTGCGCACGCCGCCGATCTCGCGCGGCAGCGTCGACTCACGGGGGAAGCCGCCGACGACCACCCCGAGGTCAGAGGTCGTGCCTCCCACGTCGATCACGATCGCGTCGTCGTGTCCGGAGAGGTAGGCGGCACCGCGGATGGAGTTCGCGGGGCCGGAGCCGATGGTCAGCACGGGATACTGCGCCGCATAGTCCAGCGACATCAGCGTGCCGTCGTTCTGCGCGAAGAAGGTGGTCGCGTCGAGCCCCTCCTCGGCGACGACGGTGACGAGCGCCTCGGTCACCGAACGGGCGACGCTGTACAGCGCCGCGTTGAGCAGGGTCGCGTTCTCGCGCTCGAGCAGCCCGGTGGGGCCGATGTCCTGACTCAGGAAGACCCGCGCGTCCTGGCCGAGATGGCCGCGCAGCAGCTCGGCGACCTCGAGCTCCTGCTCGGGCGATGACGGACTGAAGATGCCGGCGACGGCGATCGCGTCGAAGTGGCCGAGTCCGTCGACGAAACGCAGGATGCCGTCGCGATCGAGCGGCGAGATGGGGGTGCCGTCGACCATGTGGCCGCCGCCGAGCATCGCCGAGCCGGCCAGCACCATGCGCACGAGGTCGTCCGGCCAGCCGGTGAGCGGCGGGTACTCGGTCGCAGCCGGTGCACCGAGGCGGATCATGGCGACCCGGTCGAGCTGGCGACGCTGCACGATCGCGTTGGTCGCATGGGTGGTGCCCAGCATGACCCGGGAGACGCGGGAGCGGTCGTCGCCGATCGCGGCCAGCACATCGCTGATGCCGGCGCGGATGCCGCCGGTGATGTCGTCGGTCGTGGCCCTCTTGGTCCAGGCGAGCACGCGCCCCTCGCCGTCGAGCACGACGGCGTCGGTGTTGGTGCCGCCGACGTCGACGCCGATCGAGAGATCACGGGCGGTCATCGGGACACTCCTTCGAAGGGGACATAGGGCAGGTCGTATCCGAAGGCGGCCGGGCCCGCCAGCTGAAGCCCCCTGGGGGTGCGCCAGATCGGATCGCAGGCCCAGGCGAGCACCGAGACGCGCTGTCCGAAACGGAGCATCTCGGTCGTGATGGCGTGGCCGGTCTCGGCGTCGATAATCGTGATGAGGTCGGGGACGCTCACCAGCACCTCGCCGTCTTCGAGCACCAGGAGGTTCTCGTTCTGCAGTTCGAGACGCTGCAGGCGTCCGCGATCGGCGCCTGTGCCGGTGATCGTGACCGAGCCGCGCACGAAGCCGCCGACGGTGCGGCGGTCGAGGTCGGTGATCTTGCCCGTCATGAGCACTCGGGCATCGAGCTCTGCGGCGACGGCCGCGACCGGCTCGGACGATGACATCAGGGCGTGACCGACACGGATGGCCGCGCTCACGGTGCCCTCAATCACGGCGCCCCGCACGGTCTCGGCGGTCATCGGATAGTGCGCGCCGATGCAGATCGAACCGCTCGCCACGGTGAGGGCGCGAGCGTGCCGCTCGAGCCAGTGCAGGTCGATCGTCTTCATCACCGAGATGTTGCCGACGACGTCGCTCTGCACCGCCCAGTCGCACGGGACACCGGCGACGTTCATGGCGACCATCGCGGCGTCGGGGAATGCACGTCCCATGCCGTCTGCGTCGAGCACCTTCAGGCCGAGTCGCGCGGCCCAGCCGATGGGCTGGACGCCGTTGCTGCCGCCGATCTCCGCCGCCATGAGGGTGGTGACCTTGCGGCCGAGGAGTTGCTCGGCCTCGGCGAGGAGCGCGTGGATCTGGCCCGTGGCGGAGAGCATCTCGATGCCGACCGTCGGAGCACCGATGCCGGACATCAGGATGACGACGTCGTCGGCTCCCAGGTCGTCGACCGTCACCAGAGGGACGGGACCGTGTGCGCGGAGCGCATTCTCGACCATGATCTGAGCGGTGTACACGGCGCCGCCGCCGCCGGTGCCGAAGATCGCGGTGCCGATGCCGAGCGCGGCGATGTCGTCTGCCGTGATCTCGGTGATCCGCGCCGCAGGAGGTGCGGCGGATGAAGTCTGGGCCATGTGTCTCACCGTACGGATGCTTCCGACGGCGGACAATGTTTCGCGCATCCAGTGTTTCGAGGCATACTGTGCCGATGGCACAGTACTCTCTGCGTGATCTGCGCGATGACGCCGACAGGCTCGGTCTGCGTCTGCATGCGGGCCCCGTCGACGATCGTCAGGTCGTCCGCGTCGACCTTGCCGCGATCGACCGGCTCGACGCTCTGGCGACCGGCACGCTCGCGATCATCGGCGGCGACGAGCAGCCTCCGCCGTTCCGCATCGACGTCGCCCTCCGGCAGGCGAGCGCGCGCCACCTTGCCGGCCTGGTCTTCACCGCACCGCTCACCCTCGCCGAGACCGCCAGGGTGCTCGCGGATCGCGGCGGAGTCCCCGTCTTCTCGGCGACCGGCGTGGGAGCTGCGGACCTCGCCAAGACCGTCGATCGGGCGATCTCGGGTGGTGCTTCCGAGGCCATGATGCGGGGTGCGCACGCCATCACGATCGCCACCGAGACGGCCGCCGCCGAGGGGAGCTCGACCGACAGCATCCTCGCGGCGGCCGGTGGGGCACTGGGCACCGAGCTGACGGTCGACGCCGACGCATCCGTCTCGTGGACCGACGCCGATGCCGTCTTCATCGGCGAGGTACCCATCGGCCGACTCGTCGCCGCACGCAGTGACGGCGCGACCGAGGTCTCGCTGCCGGTCATCGCCTCGCTGCTCTCGCGCGTCGCCCAGAGGCAGAGTCGCGATCGGTACGCCCCCACCCAGTCGCGAGCCGATCTGCTCGTCGAACTCGTGCTCGCCGACTCGTCGCGCGCCGAGGGCTTCGTCGCACAGGCCGCCCGACTCGGGTTGCCGCTCTCGCAGTCGCACGCGGTCGCCTGGCTCGCTCCGACCCGTCCGAGCGATCCCGACGCCCGTGCGCCGCGCAGCGTGCAGCCGGCACTCGAACTGTTCGCACTGCAGCTCGTCGAGGCCCGCGATGAGATGTGGCACGTCGCGTTCCTGCAGGACGACCTCATGCTCGTGTGCACCGAGGAGCACGGTGCCGGCGACCACCAGCGGCGCGTGCGCGAGGTCGCCATGCTCGTGCAGCGCCAGGCGCGCGAGCTCGCCGGAACGGACTGGGCGTACACGCTCGGGCTCGGCACTCCGCAGCTCGGCGCGCTGGGCCTGCGGCAGTCGGCGGCCGAGGCGCGCATCGCCGCCGAGTCGGCGATCGCCGCCGGGCGCGTGGGCGGCGTCGAGCTGACGGACGTCACGGGCCTGCGCCGGGTGCTGCTCGACCTCTACGCCTCGCCGATCAGCCGCGAGCTGCTGCACGACATCCTGCGTCCGCTCGACGACCTCGGCCCGGAGCGCGCCCTGCAGTCGGTGCGCACTCTGCTCGTCTACCTCGCCCATGAGGGCTCGCTCGTGCATGCCGGGAAGGAGCTGATGCTGCACCCGAACGGGGTCGGGTATCGGATGCGTCGGATCCGCGACCTGCTCGGCATCGACCTGAGCGACCCCGATGCGCGCTTCGCGGTCGAACTCGCCTGCCGGGTGCGGCTTCTCGGCTCGGGCTAGGCGAGCTCGTCACGCAGCGCCGCCCCGTCGGCGTCGAGATGCGGGGCGCGGGCGAGACGCACCGTGCCGTTCGTGCCGAGTGCCGAGCGCGCGATCGAGACACCGTCATCGTGCTCGATCAGATCCAGCGCGCGGGACTGCGGCCCGCGAGCGGCGTCTTCGGGAGTGCGCACACGGGCGACGAGCACCCTCGCCTCCTGCAGACGCGAGACCACCGTGTCGACAGCCAGGGATCCGACCCGCGATCCGACAACCGCCTCGAGCTCGTCGCGGCCCTCGACGCGCGCCTGATTGTCCGCCCACCTCGGCCTGCCGAGCACGTCGCCGAGGTCGAGCGCCGTCACCAGCCGCGCGAACATCGCATCGTTGGTCGCGCCGAGCACGACCTGTCCGTCTGCCGCGGCGAAGGCACGGTACGGCACGATCGACGGATGCGAGCTGCCCCACGGCTTCGACGGAGGACCACCCGCCGACGTCGCGGCGATCACGGTGCCGAGCGAGCTCACCGCGGTCGCGAAGAGCGAGAATTCGAGCCGTCGGCCGGTGCCCGTGCGGCTGCGTTCGAGGAGGGCTGCCAGTACCCCGTTGATCATCGACATCCCGGTCGCGATGTCGACCATCGCCACCCCGGACCGCACGGGGTCGGCGCCCTCGTAGCCCGTGACATGCATGAGACCCGATTCCGCCTCGACCGTCACCGCGGTGCCCGGCTCGGCCGCGAGCGGGCCCGTCTGGGAGAAGCCGCTGATCGACGCGTAGACGAGACGAGGGAATCTCTCGCACATCTCGCCGGCACCGATGCCGAGCCGGTCGGCGACACCCGGCCGGAAGCTCTCGACCACGACGTCGGCAGTGCCGATGAGCGCGTGGGCGACCTCTCGGTCGGCCGGATCGGCGAGGTCGAGCGCGATGCTGCGCTTGCCCCGGTTGATGGCGTGGAAGTAGGCGCTGGCCCCGTGCACGAACGGAGGACCCCAATGCCGGGTCTCGTCACCGATGCCCGGCTGTTCGACCTTGATGACGTCGGCGCCCAGCTCGGCGAGCGTCATCGTCGCGTACGGCCCCGCGAGCAGGCGCGTGAAGTCGATGACACGCACTCCCTGCAGCGGGCGGAACTCCTCGGTGTCGGTCATGAGCGACCTCCTCAACGGAGGAAGACCCGCTCGCCGCGGATCCACGTCTCGGCGACGCGCACGGCGGCGATCTCATCGGCGGGCACCGAGAAGACATCGCGATCGAGCACGGCGAAGCTGCCGTCGAAGCCGGGTGCCAGAGAACCGACGCCCGACAGCGGAGACAGCAGGGCCGCGCGAGAGGTGTACAGCAGCAGAGCCTCCGGCACGGTGATCGCGGCCTCTGCACCGAACTCGACGCCGTTGTAGGTGCGGCGACGCACGGCGGCCTCGACGGACAGCATCACATCGTCGGCACCGCTCCAGGCGGTCGCGGGACGGTCGGATGACAGCGCCAGCGGTTCGAGCCCGGCGTAGAGCCGAGCGATCGGGTAGGCATCGGGCACCTGCTCGACCCGCAGCGCCTTCTCGTAGCCGTCGTACTCCGCGAAGAAGAACACCGTGTGCGTGGCGATGCCGAACCTCATTCGCGCCGACCGCAACCGCGCGAGGTAGGCGTCGCTCACGATGGTGGCGTGCTCGATGCGCACGGACGGGATGCCGTCGAGCCAGGGCTCCGCGTCCTCGAAGAGCTCGACGACGCGGTCGAGCGCCCTGTCGCCCATCGCGTGCACGGCGAGCTGCACGCCGTTGCGTCGCGCCCAGTCGCCGGCCGCGAGCACGTCGGCGTCGTCGACCAGCCGCAGGCCGTGGTCGCACGAGTCCGGGTAGGCCTCATGCACCCAGGCCGTGCGGTTCGAGTAGGCGCCGTCGAGCACGACCTTCACCCCTGCGATGCGCACCGGCCCCTCGCGGTCGTCGACCGAGAGATCCGCGAGCGGTGCGGCGGGGTCCCACCCGGGGTACAGGGCGACCCGCGTGCGCAGTCCGCGTTCGGCAGCGGCACGGAAGGTCTCGAGCGGACGATCGATGCGCGACGACAGCAGGTCGCACACGGCGACGATGCCCCGCGACGACAGCTCCTCGCCGATCGCGACGATCGCGTCGATCTGCTCGTCGCGGCTCGGCGCCGGGATGAAGGCGGCCACGGCGTTGACGGCCGCGATCTCGGTCAGCACTCCGTTGGGGCGTCCGTCGGCGTCGCGCTCGAATCGCGCGCCGTCGGGATCGGGCGTCGACGCCGTGACGCCGGCGATCTCCAGAGCCCTGCTGTTGCAGACCGCAGAGTGCGCGTCGCAGCGCCACACCAGCACCGGCCGATCGGTGTCGATGCGATCGAGGTCGGACGCCGTCGGCATCCGTCCCTCGGGGAACTTCGTGTCGTCGAAGCCTCGGCCGAGCACCCAGGCATCCGGGCCGGCGACGGTGGCCGCATGTCGCTGCAGCGTCTCGACCAGCTCGTCGGCGCTGGTGACCGCCGGCGGGAAGCACTCGACGGCCGCCGCCGTGCCCGCGAGCAGCGCGGGATGCGTGTGGCTGTCGAGGAGTCCGGGAAGCACCGTGCGGCCGCCGAGGTCGACAGCGTCGTTCTCGGTGACGTCCGCGGCCTCGCCCACCCAGTCGACGAGTCCGTCGACGATGCGGAACGCCGACGCGAAGGCCGTCTCGGAGGCGCCCGTGAACACCCGGGCGTTGGTGAAGGTGACGGCGCCCACGATCACAGAGCCCGGTGGGTGAAGCGGCCGCCGAGCAGAGTCGCCGCGACCGGCATGCTGCGCAGCTGATCCCGGTCGCTCGCGTACGGGTCGCGGTCGCTGATCACCAGGTCGGCCGGCTGCCCGACGCCGAGCGAGGTGCGTACGGATGCGGCGAGCGCCACGTCGAGCGGAAGACGCTGTTCGGGGTGCCACGCGTCGCGGTCGCCGCGACTGCGGGCCGTGGCGGCGCTGAGCGAGATCCACGGGTCGAGCGGTGCCACCGGGGCGTCGGAGCCGAGCCGCAGCGTCGCCCCCGAACGGTGCAGCGACCCGAAGGCGAAGGCGCGTGCGGTGCGTCCGGCCCAGTGGTGGTCGGCGACATCGCGATCGTCCATGGCGTGCTCCGGCTGCACGCTCGCGATGAGTCCGAGCTGCGCGAAGCGGGCGAAGTCGTCGTCGCGCACGAGCTGCGCGTGCTCGATCACGCCCTTCATGCCGAGCTCCTCGAAGGTGTCGAGCACCTCGGTGTTGGCCCGGTCGCCGATGGCGTGCACCGCGGCCTCTATCCCGGCGCCGCGGGCGCGGTCGAGCAGGCGCCGCAGTTCGGGGATCGGCACACTCTCCATGCCGCACGCGTGCGGATGGCCGGGGTCCATGCCGGGGTACGGATCCCAGCACCAGGCGGTGCGGGTGTTGAGGGATCCGTCGACGACGACCTTGAGGCGGCCGAACGTGATGAGGCCGGCGTCGTCGACGATGTCGCCGGTGCGGTGCCCCGCCTCGACGACGGATTCGAGGAGGTCGGGCCACACCGCGATGTCGGCGCGGAGGCTCGTGAGTCCTGCGGCCGTGCGCGCAGACCACTCGGCGACGTTGTCGGTCTTCTCGTACTCGACGATGCCGACCACTCCGCGCGCGGCTGCCGCGTCCGCCGCCTCGGCATAGGCACCGGTGGGCAGCTGAGACGCCTCATCGAACGAGTGCAGCAGACCGATCCACGGCCCCTCCCGCAGCAGGCCCGTCTCGTCGATCTCGACGCCGAGACGCGCGGCGGCCGCGCGGTTCATCCATCCGCAGTGCAGGTCACCGCTCACGAGCACGACCGGGATGTCGGAGACGGTGGCCTCGAGAGCCGCCAAGGAGGCCGGGACCGGCCACAGCCCGTCTCGGAACCCGTAGCCCATCAGCATCCCGTCGGTCAGCGGTGCACCTTCGGCGCGTGCGCGGCGCACGATGGCGAGCACGTCATCGGCGCTGCTCGTCTCGGTCAGGTCGAGTCGACGGCGGCGGATGACGTGCTGCGTGAAGTGCACGTGCGCGTCCCAGAACCCCGGGCCGATCCAGCGGCCGTCCGCCTCGACGACTTCGCCGCGCGCGGTGACGGCGCCCGACGGTGCGACCGCGGCGATCAGGCCGTCGCGCACGACGACATCGATCGGCGAGCCGCCGTCGTACGGGCGTACGCCTCGAAGGGTGAGGGACTCGGTCATGGTGCTCCTCTCGGCGCCCGTCGGCGCTCGGGGACGGGGGTCAGGCGACGGGTACGGGGGATGTCGCGAACCCGAACAGGTCCTTCGGGTCCTCCGGTGCGGCGACGAGGTCGATCTCCGTGTCGATCCCGGTGCCAGCGAGGTCGGCGCGCAGGTGTCGCAGCGCCGAGAAGTCCTCGATCGCGAAGCCGACGGAGTCGAAGATCGTCACCTGCTCGGGCGCGACGCGACCGGGAGCCGCGCCGTTGAGCACCTGCCAGAACTCGGTCACGGGAAAGTCGGGGGCGACGTTCTGGATCTCGCCCTCGACGCGGGTCTGCGGCGTGTACTCGACGAACACCGGGCCTCGCTCGAGGATGCGGGGGTCGAGCTCGGTCTTGCCGGGGCAGTCGCCGCCGATCGTGTTGATGTGCATGCCCGGGGCGACATCGGCATCGGTCAGCACCTGCGCCACCACCTTGTCAGCCGTGCAGGTCGTGACGATGTCGGCACCGGCGGCGGCCTCCGCAGCCGATGCGCACACCGTGATGTCGAACCCGCGCGACCCGAGGTTGCGCACGAACTTGGCGGATGCCGCGGGGTCGACGTCGTAGATGCGCAGCCGCGAGACACCGAGCACACCGCGGAACGCGAGTGCCTGGAACTCCGCCTGACTGCCGGCGCCGATCATCGCCATCGTCGTCGACTCGGGGCGTGCGAGGCGTCGTGCCACCATCGCCGAGGTCGCGGCGGTGCGGAGCGCGGTGAGCATCGTCATCTCGGCGAGGAACACCGGATACCCGTTGTGCACGTCGGCGAGCACGCCGAACGCGGTCACCGTCTGATAGCCGCGCCCCGGGTTGAAGGGATGACCGTTGACGTATTTGAAGGCGTACACGTCGGGGTCGCTGATCGGCATGAGCTCGATCACCCCGAACGGCGTGTGATTGGCCACCCGCTCGCTCTTGTCGAACGACTCCCAGCGACGGAAGTCGGCTTCGATCGTGTCGGCCATCTCGGTCATGATCGTCTCGGCGCCACGACGCGCGATCCACTCGATCATGTCCTGCACTCCGACGAAGGCGGTCATGCGGTCTCCTCCTGTGCGTGCAGCGCCTCATGGTTCACGGCGGCGATGCGGTCGGCGAGCTTCGGGTTCTCGTACGGGCCGGGACGCCGCAGCGCTTCGATCACCCGCGAGATCACCGCCGGCGACTTGTCCTGGCTCATCTTCTCCTTCGCCTCGATGCGGTCGACGCGCAGGCGGAAGCCGACGGTGCCGTGCACGATGCGCTCCGCGTAGGCCGTGTTCTCGAGCGTGCCGTGCATGAGGAACGGGTTCGGCAGCGGGCTCTCGAACCACGAGACCAGACGATCCAACACCGCGAGGTTCTCGGCGTCGGAGAGGATCTCGGGGGTGCCGTGCAGGTGAGCGACGGCGAAGTCCCAGGTCGGCACGGCCGGTGACGATTCATACCAGCCGGGCGACACGTATCCCTGCGGGCCGTAGACGATGACCATCGTCTCGTGCTCGCCGAGCCGGTGCAGACGCTCGTCCGGACGCCCGACGTGACTGAGCAGCACGACGCCCTCGGCATCCTCGTCGAGCAGCACCGGATAGTGCGACGCGACGAGGCCCTCGCCCGGCACATGGCTGACGATGGTGGCCCAGGGATTGTCGCGCACGAGGGCGCGCACCGTCTCGACGTCATCGAGGGCGTAGTCGGGATTGTGCCTCATGGCGGCTCCTGGTCGGTGGGGCTGGAGTGGTCGGTCGGGTCAGGCCCAGGTCACGTCGGCGGTCGCGAGGACCACGTCGTCGCTGTCGACGGCCGTCACGCGGGTGCGGTCACCGTCGGTCACGCTCGCCAGGCGCAGCGGTCGGTCGACCAGCACCGGTGCGATCGCGCGCACGTCGAGTCGCACGGGCGTGCGGTCGGGAACATGGCGTCGCGCGACATCCATCAGGAGGATGCGCGTGAGAGGACCGTGCACGAGCAGATCGGGAAGCCCCTCGACGTCGCGCGCCCACGCCCGGTCATAGTGGATGAGATGCGTGTTGAACGTGAGCGCCGAGAAGCGGAACAGCTGCCGCGCGTCGGGTGTCAGCTCTTCGATCCAGTCCGCGTCGGCGGCGATCGATGGATCGCGACGCGGAGCGCGCGCGGGAGCATCCGGATCCGACGCCTCGAGGAACACGTCGTGCCAGATGCTGCGCACGGCCATCTCGCCCTCGACCGCGTACTCGCGTTCGACATCGACGAACATCAGGCGGCCTCGCGACCCGTTCTTCTCGACCACCGCACCGAGCGTCGTGGTCTGCGTCACGTCGTCGCCCAGACGGATCGGGCGGAGGAACTCGGTCGTCTCCCCCGCATACATGCGGCGGGGCAGGTCGATCTCGGGCACCACGCCGTCGCGAGCGGGCGTGCCGTCGGGGCGCAGGTCGGCGAACGGCACCGCGAAGGGGAAGAAGACGCCCTCCCACGCGGGGGGCAGCGTCGCATCGGCGACGATCGCCGCATCGGCGGCCGCGAACGTGCCGCGATACGCCTCGACGGTGGATGCGGTGATCCGCTCGGTGCGCACCACTCGCGACACCGGGCTCACGGCAGTGCTCCGGCCGCGCGAAGCTCGGCGATGCGTGCGGCGTCGTATCCGGCGTACTCGGTGAGCACCTGATCCGCGTGCTCCGCGAACCTGTTCGCGGTGCGGGCCGGGGTGGCCGGGGTCTCGGAGAGCTTGATGGGCTGACCGAACATGCGCAGCACACCCAGGTCGCCGTAGTCGGCCTCGACGATCATGTCGCGTTCGGCGGTGCCGGGGTCGTCGACCACCTCGCCGATCGTCTTCACCGCGGTGAGGGGCACGACGTCGCCGGCGAGATCCTCCAGCTCCTGCTTGGTGCGCGAGACGAGCCAGCCTGCGACGATCGGCTTGACCCGGCGTTCGTACACGTCGGTCTCGAACCGCTTGCGCATGGTGTCGATCTCGGGATCGTCCTTGTGCTCGGGGGTGCCGAACAGGTCGCAGCTCGCGTTCCAGAGCTTGTCGGTGTACGCGCCGAAGAACACCTGCCCGTCTGCGCAGTCGAACAGTTCGTACGGGCGCACCCACGCGTGGGCGTTGCCCTGCGGCGAGGCGACCGTGCCGTTCACGGTGTAGTCGACGACAGCCGTCTCGGTGAGCGCGACGATGCTGTCGACCTGCGCCACATCGACGACCTGACCGACTCCGGTCGCCTCGGCGTGCCGCAGGGCGGCGAGCGTGCCGATGACCGCGAACAGCGTCGCCGAGAGATCTCCGATCGTGACGCCGACGCGCACCGGCGGGTGCTCGGCATAGCCGTTCATCGACCAGATGCCGCCGGCCGCCTGCGCCGTGTTGTCGAACGCGGGGCGCCTGCTGCGCGAGCCGGTGCGGCCGTAGCCCGAGATCGCGGTGTAGACGAGGCGTGGGTTGATCTCGCGCAGCACCTCGTAGCCGACGCCGAGCTTCTCCATCGTGCCGGGGCGGAAGTTCTCGACCAGCACGTCGGCGCCGCGGACCAGGTCCTTGAGCACCTCCTTGCCCTCCGGCGTCGCGAGATCGACGCCGACTCCGAGCTTCCCCCGGTTGTACTGGGCGTAGTAGGCGCTGAACTCCTCGTCGCCGTGGGTGAGATACGGCGGGAAGCCGCGTGAGACGTCAGGGTCGCGCGGGTTCTCGACCTTGATGACCGTGGCGCCGAGGTCGGCGAGCGTCTGCGACGCGTACGGACCGGCGAGCACACGGGAGAGGTCGATCACGGTGACCCCGGCGAGCGCACCGGGTGCGGGGAGCGTGGTGTCGATCATGCGAGCGTGGCCTCCTGTGCGGTGTCGGGGGTGTCGAGTCCGGCTGCCGCGAACGCGCGGGCCACGTTCGAGGCAGGGCGGACGTTGCGGATGCGCGAGAGCCACAGCGTGGTGGCGGCCAGGGCTCGAAGGTCGAGTCCGGTCTCGATACCGAGGCCGTGCAGCATCCACACGAGGTCCTCTGTCGCGAGATTACCGGTCGCGCCCTTGGCATACGGGCACCGGCCGAGGCCGCCCACCGACGAGTCGAATTCCGAGACGCCCAGACGCAGTGCCGCGTGCACGTTCGCGAGCGACTGCCCGTAGGTGTCGTGCAGGTGCAGGGCGATCGCATCGACGGGGATCCCTGCGGCGAGGGTCTCGCCGATGATCGCCGTCGTGTGCCCCGGCGTGCCGACGCCGATCGTGTCGCTGATGGCGATCGTCCGACTGCCGGCCGCGTGGAGGGCGGCGGCGGCCTCGGTGACCGCCGTCGTGTCGACGGCGCCCTCCCAGGGATCCCCGAACGCCATCGACACGTACCCGCGAACGGGGATGCCCTGCGCGGTCGCGGCGGTGATGACCTCGACCGCACGGTCGATGGCACCGTCGCGCGTGGTGTTGAGGTTGGCCTGCGCGAACGACTCCGTGGCGCTGACCACCACCGACACCTCGCGGATTCCTGCGTCGATCGCGCGCTGCAGACCACGCAGGTTCGGCACGAGCCCGACGGCCCTGGCGCCTTCGGGCACCTCGAGGCCAGCGACGACCTCCTCGGCATCGGCGAGCTGGGGGATCCACATCGGGGGGACGAAGCTGGTCACCTCGAGATCACGGCTTCCTGCGGCGAACAGTCGGCGGCACAGCTGGGTCTTGATCGGGGCCGAGATGATGTCGGTCTCGGCCTGCAGTCCGTCGCGCGGGCCGACCTCGAACACCGTGACGCGGGCGGGCAGCCCCTCTTCGACGACGGCCCGCGGCGCCGGGAGCACCGTGCTCATGCGTCCGCTCCGCCGCCGCGCAGCTCGTCGAGCACTTCGCGGGCGTGCTCGACGCGGATGCGTCTGTCTGCGACGATCCGGGCGGCGACCGCGCCGATCTCGTCGACGTCTGCACCGGCGCTCGCGGCGATCGTGCGCGCATGCAGGGTCATGTGACCGCGCTGGATGCCCTCCGCGGCCAGCGCCCGGCAGGCCGCGAGGTTCTGGGCGAGCCCGACCGCCGCGATCACGCTGGCGAGCTCACGCGCCGTCTGCACCCCCAGCAGCTTCACACCCGCCTGAGCGGTCGGGTGCGCGCGGGTCGCTCCGCCGACGAGCCCGACAGCGAGCGGCACCTCGAGCGTGCCGACGAGGTTGCCGTCGGCATCCTTCTCGAACTGCGACAGCGCGGTGTACCCGCCGGACCGAGCCGCGTGCGAATGGCAGCCCGATTCGACGGCGCGTGTGTCGTTGCCGGTCGCGAGCACCACCGCGGTGATGCCGTTCATGATGCCCTTGTTGTGCGTGGCCGCGCGGTACGGGTCGGCCTCGGCGAACGCGCTCGCCGCGACGATGTCGTCGACCACCTGGGGGCCGCCGAGCATCTCGGCGTCGAACACCGCACGGGCGCGGGTGAGCCGTAGCTCGGCCTTGTTGGTGAGGATGCGCAGCAGCGTGCGGGTGCCGGCGAGCTCCGCGATGCGCGGGGCGATCGCCTCGGCCATCGTGTTGACCGCGTTGGCACCCATCGCGTCGCGCACGTCGACGTGCAGGTGCACGATGACCTGCACCCCGGCGCGGGTCGGGAGCACCCGCACGGAGATGTCGAAGGCGCCGCCGCCGAGGGATACCAGCATCGGGTCCTGCTCGTTGGCGAGGGCCAGCAGCTCGTCCTTCGCCTCGAGCAGCGCGAAACGGGTGCCGTGCGGTTCGACCGCGTCGAGCACCTGGATCTGGGCGATCATCACATCGCCGGTGTACGAGGTGGTGAAGCCCCCGTGGCCGCGGGCCATCCGTGCGGCGTTCGATGCCGCAGCCACCACGCTGGGCTCCTCCGTCGCCATCGGGATCAGGCGGTCCTGCCCGTCGACCGTGAAGTTCGTCGCGACGCCGACGGGAACGCCGATCATGCCGACGACGTTCTCGATCATGTGATCCGCCTGCGCGAGCGACAGACCGCCGTCCGGGCGCAGCGCGTGCAGAGCATCCTCATCCAGCTCCGCACCCTGCGCGACGAGCGCGAGCCGCTCATCGGGGGTGTGGTCACGGAGTCCGGAGATTCGGCTGTTGATCGACATCGGCCACCTTCCTTAGGACAGCGGCCGGATCATCGGCGCTGTGGTCAAGGACGACACTAGGAGCGCCGGGCAGGGCGGACGATGGGTGGAACACTCATCGCCGAGGCCTTGCTGTATGTGGTCGACACATCACCCCGGCTCTCGAGCGAACCTAGACTCACAGCACGCCCGCAGCGCGGCGGCCGCCCCCGATGCGCGAGGAGAACCGATGCCCTACACAGACGACGCCGATGTGCGCCTCTACTACGAGGTCTTCGGAGACCCCGAGGCGCCTGTCCTCGTGCTCGTCTCGGGCGGCGGCGCACAACTGCTCAGCTGGGACGAGGAACTCATCGGCCTGATCACCGCCGGTGGCCTGCGCGTCGTGCGCTTCGACAACCGCGACACCGGATTCTCGCAGCGCTTCGGTGGAGAGGACGACGTCGAGGGCGGCTACGACCTGATCGACCTCGCCGAAGACGTCCTGCGCGTGCTCGACGATCTGGGAGTCGACTCGGCGCACGTCGCCGGGCATTCGATGGGCGGGATGATGGCGCAGATGCTCGCGATCGAGCATCCGGAGCGCATCCGCAGCCTCGGCCTGCTGTCGACCATCCCCGGACAGTCGCGTCGCTACGTGCTGCACGGCGAGCGGCCGGAACTCGCCGAGAAGCCCGTACGCATCTCCCGAGAGCAGGCGGTCGCGTTCGCCGCCGCGGCCGTGCGGTCCGTCGAACCGGGTCGCTACGATCCACAGGTCGACTGGCACATCCGCGCCGCCGGCGAGGCGTACGACCGCGGGTACGCGCCCGAGGGTTTCTCGCGCCAATGGGCGGCGCTGCGGCGCGCACCCGAACGACTCGAGGCGCTGAGGTCGGTGAGCGCCCCGACGCTCGTCTTCCACGGTCGCGACGACGATGTGCTGCACTGGGCGTCGGCGGTCGACATCGCGGAGGCGATCCCCGGCGCCGAACTGCAGGTGCACCCGGACATGGGCCACCTCATCCCGCACGAGCTCTGGCCCGACCTCGCCGCAGCGCTGCTACGCACCGCGGCGCGCGCCGAGGAGCTCCGCTGAGGTCCGCGCCGAGATCCGCGATTTGAGGGTGGTGGCGCTCATGCTCGACACTGAAGTCACGCGCCGGCCGGCGCCGTCCTCTCCCGAAAGGACGAAGATGCCCGAGCACGACGAGGCCATCGCCTCGCTCCTCGATGCGGCCTACGACCCCGATCTCGTCGGCCCCACCGGTGTCAGCGACGCCCTGCGTCAGCTCGGAGCGAGCGAGACGGATGCGGCGCTGCTCGCCGACCGCGTCGCCCGCACCCAGCGCGAGCTGTCACGACTGCGCAGGCGGGAGCATGAGCTCACCGCGCTCTTCTCGAGCGCTCGCGAACTCGCCGAGCTGCGCGACAGCGACGCGGTGCTCGCCCGTCTCGTGCAGCGCGCACGCGAGATGATGGGCGTCGACCTGGCCTACCTCTCGGAGTTCGACCCCGAGACGTCCGAACTCCGGGTGCGTGAGACGAGCGGAGCCGTGAGCGCGTCCTTCCAGCAGCTGCGGGTTCCCCCCGGCCGCGGCCTGGCCAGCGTCGTCGTCGAATCGCGCACGGCCCAATGGGCGGCCGACTACACCGCCTACACCGCCGACCGACACGATGCCGGCATCGATGACGCCGTCTCGGCCGAGGGCCTCGTGTCCCTTCTCGGCGTGCCGATGCTCTCGAGCGACGACGTGCTCGGCGTTCTCTTCGTCGGCAACCGCGAGAAGAAGGAGTTCTCCCCCGACGAGGTCGCACTGCTGTCGGCCCTCGCCGATCACGCGTCGGTCATCCTGCAGACGACCCACACGCTCCGGGAGCTGCAGGTCTCGGAGGACTCCAGCCGCCGCACGCTCGAGAGCCTGACGGCCCACCTCGTCGAACGGGACCGCGCCAACACCGTGCATCAGGAGCTCGTGCAGGCCGTGCTCGCAGGCGGCGGCTTCGGCCCCGTCGCCGAGACCCTCGCATCGGCGCTCGGACGCGCCGTCGCGATCATCGACGCGCAGGAGAACGTGATCGCCGCAGCCGGTCTGCCGCTCGCGCCGGGGATGCTGTCACTCGACGAGCCGGTGCGCGAGGCTCTGGCCGAGAGCCGCAGCCACGGTCACTGCGTGCCGGTGGCCGGCCGCGGTGTGCGTGCCGTCTCGGCGCTCACGGCGGGAAGTCGGCATTTCGGCGCACTCCTGCTCGGCGATGGGGCGTTCGAACTCGGCGCGGTCGACCTGCGTACGATCGAGCGCGCCGCACAGGTGGGTGCACTGCTCGAGCTGCAGCAGGAGGCGGCATCCGGAGCGGACCACCGCCTGCGCAGCGAACTCATCGCCGATCTGCTCGACGATGTGCCCGAACGGCGATCCGATGTCGAGCGACGAGCGCGACGACTCGGTGTCGACCTCGACGCTCTCGACTCGCTTCTGCTGCTCTCGGTGCCCGGCGACCAGCAGACCGCGGCGGCGCGGGCACTCGTGCGCCTGCTCGACGATCGCGCACTCGTGGGCGAGTACCGCGGATTCGTCGTCGCCGCCATCTCAGGACAGCGCCGCGAGATCGACCCTGAACGTCTGCGGATGCAGATCGCGGCGGCGGTGCAGGACTCCGTGACCGTCGTCGTGCCACCGCTCGCGAAGGCCACGCTGCCCTCGTCGTTCCTCGCCGCGCGACGCACGGCTCGGCTGCTCGCCGCCCTGGAGCTCACGGGCCTCACCGCACGGGTCGAGGACTTCCTCCCGTACTCGGCGGTTCTCGACACCGACGCGCAGGGCCTCTCGACATTCCTGTCGGACACGATCGGCGCCGTGCGACGGTACGACGCCGAACGCAACGCCGACCTGCTCGGCACACTGCGCGCGTTCGTGCGCAACAACGCCAGTCCCACCCGCACCGCGCGCTCACTCAACTTCCACACCAACACGATCCTGCAGCGCCTGGACCGACTCGACCACGTGCTCGGATCCGGGTGGCGCGACGATGAGCGCATGTTCCGCATCGGCATCGCGGTGCGTCTCGACGAGCTGCGCGAAAGGCTGCGGGGACCCCAGGACTGAGGTGCCCTGGTTGTAGCACACGCGAGAACAAGCTATTTTCATTGTGAGTCTTGTTTCACTCCACTCTGAAAAAGGTCATAGCGTGAAAATAAACCTTGATCTGGGGCATGCGAGCAGTCGCTTGGTTGACAGAGGCCGCCTCCTGGGCGGTATTGACGTCACCGGTACGGCGTCCGGCCCGAGTGTGACGGTGGGCGGTAGCCACACGCCTCTCAGGGTGGTGGAGCGGGCTGCCGGGACGCCCGACCCCGAGAGCATCCCTCCGGGGTTCGTCGGTCTCGTCATAGACCGTTCGATATCGCGCGATGATCGCGAACGACTCGAGCAAAGCGGACTGAGTTGGTGGGACCTCCGCGGTGCCGTTCATCTCCAGTTCGACAACCTCCTGGTGCATATCGACCGGACCCCGGCGCGCAGCGGGGCCCCTGCCAGATCTCAGCACCCGCACCTCGGTCCTGTGGGAACGCGCGCTGCGCAGACTCTGCTCATCAGGGACGACGTTGCGCAGTGGAGCGTCAGCGAGCTTTCAGCGCTCGCCGACGTGTCGGTCGGCCAGGCGCACACGGTTCTGACACGTCTTGAGGACCTCGGTTTCGTCGAGTCGATCGGTCGCGGCAGATCCAAGAAGCGCCTGATCGGTGATCGTGAGGGGGCTCTCGACTGGTTGCGCACCAGCGAATCGAGACTGAGGACGCCGTCCGCCTCCCAGTCGTATCTCTACGCTCGCAACGAGATGGATCTGGTTCGGAAGTTCGACGCGTTGGCCGGTCGTGCCGGCATCCGCTACGCCGTCACCTCCTCGATGGGCGCGCGGCTCTGGGGGGTCCCGGTGACGACCTCAGTCATCACCCGAGTGCGTGTGGACACGAACGATCTCGACGCAGCCCGCGAGACGATGGGCCTGCCCTTTCTCGATGCCGATGAGGCAGGCCGCGGGGCAAATGTCGAGTTGTGGTCGGACAAAGGTGAAGTCGGAACCCATGACGCCGTGGACATCGACGGGGTCTCCGTCGCTCCGCAGATCCGTGTCTGGTTGGATCTCGCTCGCCAGGGCGGGCGCTACGAAGACGGTGCCGATCTCCTGAGGGAGCAGATCATTGAACGAACCTGACGGTTCCACCATCTCCTCGTACGATGCCGACACCACCGACCTGATACTGGCGGAGGCTGCCGATGTCCTTCGCGCCGCCGGGTTCGCCAGCGCACACATGGTGATCATCGGCGGCCTGGTCCCGACCCTTCTCATACCCGCGCCCGAGGACGACTCCCCTGTGCACATCGGCACAGCTGACATCGACATCTGCCTGACTCTCGCGCTTCTCGATGGCGACACGGAACAATACGAGCGACTCGAAGCAGTTCTTCGACGCATGGGTTACGAACCCGGAGAGAGCTCCTTTCGCTGGATCCGCTCATCACCGCCGCGAATCACGCTCGAGTTCTTCTGCCCGTCGTCTCCTGACCGACCGGCAGGCACTATGCATCGTCCCAACGCAACGCTGACTCCGACTGCGAAGCATAATTTCGGGACTCGCCTCTCCGCGCTCAGCCTCGACGCGGGAGAGCTTCTCACGACCGATACCGAAATGGTGACGCGTGCGATCACGCTTCCACGCGAGAAGGGGACGATAGAGCTACAGCTCTTGGTGGCTGGTCCGCTCGCCTTCCTCTGCGCGAAAGCCGACGCCCTCGCTCAGCGCGACAAGCCGAAGGATGCGTACGACATCGTCTGGTTCGTCGAGAGCTGGCCCGGTGGTCCCGCCGCCGCCGCCGTGGACTTCTCACGTCGTGACGCATACTCGCACGAGGTGCGGCAGGACCTGAACCGCCTGTCGATGCTCTTCCGTGACATCGGCTCGGTCGGAGCACGAAGCTATGCCCTGTTCACCGGCGAGGGAGGGGATACGGGGGCCGGTCCACTGTTGTCGCAGCGTCGTGCCGTCGGCGCGGTGGCCGAGTTCCTCTCCGCGCTTCCTCCCTTGGAGGAGCCGAACCAGTAGCTGCGACGCACCGTCCTCTACCGCTCCGCCTGCGCGTCGAACTCCTCGACGCCCGTCTGGGCGAACGGATGCGGGCCGCGCGGGCCGAAGACGAGCACGAGTTCTGCGACGGCATCCGACTCGTTGCGCACGCCGTGCCGCATGCCCTCCGGTGCATAGAACGCGTCGCCGACGCCCAGCACGCGACGATCATCATCCGCCGTGACCACCACTTCGCCGCGCGTGACGATGTACATCTCATCGGAGCTGTTCGGCGAGCAGCTGTCGGGATCGCCGTCGAGATGGTGGTGCTGGCCCTCCTCGGCGCCGGGCTCGAGGCGGTACAGCATCACCGAGGTCGGCAGCGCCGTGGTCTGCCGGAAGTACCACTCGATGCCGATCCGCCCCTGACCGTGATAGAGCTCCCAGTCGTGGGCGTTGTCGCCCCGCCTCTGCACGCGCATCGTCTCGCCTCTCGTGATCACCGGGTCAGGATCGGTACAGCACCGGCATGGATTCGAGCAGCTTCTGCGTGTACGAATGCTGCGGAGCGTTCATGACCTGCTCACCGGTCCCCTCCTCGACGACCTTGCCCTGATGCATCACCGCGACCCGATGGGCGATGTGGTGCACGACCGACAGGTTGTGGGTGATGAAGAGGTAGGTGACGCCCGTGTCCTTCTGCAGCTGCACGAGCAGGTTCAGCACCTGGGCCTGCACCGAGACGTCGAGCGCCGAGGTCGGCTCGTCGAGCACCACGAACTCGGGCTCTGCGGCCATGGCGCGCGCGATCGCGATGCGCTGGCGCTGTCCGCCCGAGAACTCGTGCGGATAGCGGCCGGCCGAGTCCATGGGCAGACCGACGCGATCGAGCGAGTCCGCGATGCGGCGCCGACGCTCCTTCTGGCCGATTCCGGCGGCGACGAGTGGCTCCGAGATCGATCTCGCGACGGTGAAGCGCGGATCGAGAGAATCGTTCGGGTCCTGGAAGACCATCTGGATGCGGCGGCGGTGGCGACGCAGCGCACTGCCGCGCAAGCCGGTGACGTCGGCCCCGTCGAAGGCGATGGTTCCGAGCGTGGGCTTGCGCATGAGCAGGATCGCGCGAGCGAGCGTGCTCTTCCCCGATCCGGATTCACCGACCAGGCCGAGGGTCTCACCCCGGGGCACGCTCAGGCTCACGTCGTCGAGGGCGGTCATGGCGTTGTCGCCGTGCCCGAACCGCTGGGTCACGTTCTGAACCTGCAGCACGTCGTCGGTCATGATGCCTCCTCGAGGACGGCCGGCACGTCGGCGAAGTCGTTCACCGCGGGGATCACCGCGAGCGGCGAGCGCACGGGGACGGACGGGCGGGGGATGCTCTCGAGCAGAGCCCTCGTGTACGGATGCTTCGGGTCCTCCAGCACGCGGCGGGCGATGCCGGTCTCGACGACCCTCCCCCGGTACATCACGGCGACGCGCTCGCAGAGCTGGCCGATCACGCCGAGGTCGTGGCTGATGAACAGCACTCCCATGCCGGTCTCGTCGCGCAGGCTCTTGATCAGGTCGAGGATCTGGGCCTGCACCGTCACATCCAGCGCCGTCGTGGGCTCGTCGGCGACGAGCAGATCGGGGCCGGCGGCGACGGCGATGGCGATCACGACGCGCTGCCGCTGACCGCCGGACAGCTGGTGCGGGTAGTAGTCGAGTCGCTTCTCGGCATCCGGCATCTGCACGAGCCGCAGGATCTCGAGCGCCCGCGCCCTCGCCTGCTTCTTGTCGGCTTTGCCGTGGATCTGCAGCACCTCGGCGATCTGGGGTCCGATGCGCATGCAGGGGTTGAGGGCCGACATCGGCTCCTGGAAGACCATGGATGCCTTCAGCCCTCGCACCTGCCCCCAGTCGCGCTCGGTCGCGCCGTTCATGTCGGCCCCTGCGATCTCCATCGTCGACGCGGTCACGCGCGCGGAGTCGGGCAGGAGTCCCATCATCGCCAGCGCGATGCTCGACTTGCCGCTGCCGGATTCGCCGATCACTCCGACGATCTCGCCCTTGCGGACCCGCAGCGAGACTCCCGACACCGAGGGCGGCGCGGCGCCGTAGGCGATGCTGAGGTCGTCGACGCGGAGGGCGTCTGTGGCGTCGATCATGCGCGGCTCGGCTTTCTGTGGAGAGTGATGAGGGATGCGAGGGGTGTGTGCCCGGGCGCCTCCGGCGAGCGCGTGCTCGTCGCGAAGCCGCCCGGGCGGGGTGTCACTGCGAGAGCCAGGCCCGGTCGAGAGCCGAGCGCGAGTAGAACGCGTCGTTCTCGTAGCCGTGCAGCTTGTTCGAGTCCCAGACCTCGAAGTAGACCGGAACCGCCGCGGGCACGACCTCGAGCACCTGCTCGGCGGTCTCCGTGGCGAGCTGATCGACGAGGTCGTTGTACTCCTCGGGCGACGTGGCGGCCTTCGCCTGCTGGAGCAGCTCCCGCGCCTTCTCAGCGTCGGGGTTGCCGTCCCAGTGGTTGTAGACGCCGCCTTCGAGCAGCACCGGTTCGAGGTAGAACACGGCCGAGGCGCGGGGGCTGCCGGGGATCGCGACGAGGTCGGTCCACGATTCGCCGGTCGTGAAGATCGGCGAGATCTCGGCCAGCGGCGTGGCCTTGAGAGTCAGCGTGATGCCCGCCTCGGCCAGCTGCTGCTGCATCATCTCGTACACCGGGTGATGAGCCGCGGCGACGTCGCCCATGTAGCTGAGGGTGATCTCCGGGTTCGGCTCGCCCGCCTCTTCGAGCAGACGCTTGGCCTCGTCTAGGTCGCGCGTGTAATAGGGCAGGTCGGCGGTCTCGGGAGCACCCGGGTCACCGGCGGGCGGCACGAACGAGACCCCGGCGTTGCCGAGCATCGCGGTGTCGACGAGAGCTTGGCGGTCGAGTGCCAGCGAGAAGGCGCGACGCACGTTCACGTCCGCGAGCGGGCCCTCCTCGGGGTTGATGTAGATCGCCAGGTTCTGACGGAACGCGGCGTCTCCGAGAGTGAAGCCCGTGCTCGCGGCCTGCTGTGCGAGGCTGCCGTCGATGAACGACGCCGCCTGCACGCTCCCCTGCTGCACCGCCGCGAGAAGGGTGTTCTCGTCGGGGTACAGCTCGAACACGATCTTGTCGAGGTAGGGCTCCTCGCCCCAGTAGTCCTCGTTCTTCTCCATCGTGATCGAGACGCCCTGGTTCCACTCGGTCACCTGGTAGGCCCCGGTGCCGGCGGTGGTGGTCTGGCGTTCCTCCTCCGTGGCGGTGCCGTAGCCCTCCTCGCTGACGATGAAGAAGGTCTGGCGGGCCGAGACCGCGTCGAGGAAGGTGCCGTCCGGCTGACTGAAGTGGAATGTCACCTCGTGGTCTCCGGTGGCCTCCACGCTCTCCATGCTGCTGAGGTAGGTGGCGTTCGAGCCGCCGTCCGCACGGGTCTCGAAGGAGTAGACGACATCGCCCGCGTCGAAAGGGCTCCCGTCCGAGAACGTCACGTCATCGCGCAACTGGAACACCCAGGTGAGCTCGTCCGGCTGATCCCACTCGGTCGCGAGCGCCGGTTCGACGGTGCCGTCATCGTCGCGCGTGAGCAGCGTGTCGTAGGCGATCGAGTCGATGACCTCGGCCGCGATGGCCGAGGCGACCATCGGATCGATGCCTCCTGCCGAGGGCTCTGCCGGAACGCCCCAGGTGAGGGTTCCGCCCGAGACCGGCTCACCGGCGTCCTGCTCTCCGCTGCCGGTGGTGCCGCCGGACGTGCATCCGGCGATCGCCAGGGTCGCGACGGCGAGTGCCGCCGCCCCTGCCCAGTGTCGTCTGTTCATGAGGGCCTCTTCTCCGTTCGGGTGTGCTGCGTGGATGTCGTGGTGCGTTCGGGTGCCGCCGGGCCGCGGCGCTTCGCGCGCCGCCCCAGCGAGAAGGCGGGTTCGCGGCGAGGGGCGAGGTAGTCCTGCATCCCGTCGGCGAGAAGGTTCCAGGCCGCGGACAGGAGGATGATCACGAGCGACGGCAGGATGATCAGCAGAGGCTGCATCTGCATGAAGCGCGTGAACTCGCTGATCATCCGGCCGGCCGACGGCTCGGGTGCCTGCACGCCCTGGCCGAGGTAGCTCAGCGCGGCCTCGATCAGCACGACCTGCGAGGCGACCGACGCGAACTGCACGAACAGCGGCGTCAGCACGTTGGGCAGCAGGTGCTCGACGATCACCCGGGTCGGACGGACTCCGCTCAGGGTGGCGGCGAGCACGAAGTCGCGCTCACGGAGAGCGATGACGGGAGCACGCATCACTCGGGCGAATCCGGGAGCGAACACGAGGCCGAGCGCGAGGATCAGCGGCCAGGGCCCGTTGCCGATCACGACGCCGACGACGAGAGCGACGAGGATCGCAGGCAGCGCGAGGATCGCATCGACGACGCGCATGATGACGGAGTCGACCCATCCCCCGACGTAGCCGGCGACCAGGCCGAAGAAGGTGCCGATCACCGCGCCGAGCAGGGCGGCCGCACCCGAGATGACGAGGCTGGTCCGCGCGGCGAGCGCAAGTCGGGTGAACGTGTCGCGGCCCAGGTTGTCGGTGCCGAGAAGGTGCTCGAGGCTCGGGGGCGCGAAGGCGGGTCCCGACGCGACGAAGGGATCGTAGGGCGGCCAGATCGACATCCATCCGGCGACGATGAGGATGACGCCGAGGATTCCGGCGCCGCTCCAGAAGGCGGGGCCGAACCGGCGGCGAGCCGGCCGCTTGCCGGCGACCTTGGCGAGGGCGAGTTCTCTGGTGACGGTCATCGCGTGTGCACCCTCACTCGGGGATCGATCAGCGGATAGAGCAGGTCGACGACGAAGTTGATCACGACGTAGACGACACCGATCAGCAGCACCGTGGCCTGGATGATCGGGTAGTCGGACGAGCGGATGCCGGTGAGTAGCAGCGACCCCATGCCGGGAAGCGAGAAGACGGCTTCGATGACGACGGTGCCTCCCACCAGCGCCGCGAGTTCGATGCCGATCACGGTCATCACCGGGATGAGCGCATTGCGCAGAGCGTGTCTCCCGACCAGCCGGCCCGGTGAGGCGCCTTTGGCCCGAGCCGTGCGCACGAAGTCCTGGCCGAGGGTGTCGAGCAGCGTGCCGCGCGTGTACCGGGCGATGATCGCGGCGAGCACGATGCCGATCAGCAGAGCGGGCAGGATGAGCACCCCGATCGCTCGCAGCGGATCACCCGCCGCCCCCGAGTAGCCGACGAGCGGCAGTCGCAGAGTCAGCGAGTTGACGAGGATCAGCACCGTTCCGAGCACGAACGGGGGTGTCGCGAGAAGCACGAACGACATGCCGCGCACGACGTTGTCCGGTGCGCGACGCCAGCGGGTCGCCGCGAGCACTCCGGCCGGGATGCCGAGGGCGGTGCCGAAGAGCGTCGCCATCACGGCGAGCGTGAGGCTGAGCGGCAGCCGCGTCGCGATGAGGTCCGACACCTCGCCGGGCACCGTGATGGCGCGACCGAAGTCGCCCTGCACGACGCCGAGCAGCCAGACGAAGTACTGCGTGATCCACGGCTGATCGAGGCCCAGCTCGGTGCGCAGCGCCGCGAGCTTGGCTGGGTCGGGGTTAGCGGGGTCCGCGAACGCGGCGAGCGGGTCGCCGGGGATGATCCGCACCATCGAGAACACGAGGATGGACAGCACGAACAGGACGAAGAGCGACGAGAGCAGCCGCTGGAGGATGTACCGGGTCACCGTCGCATCCCGGATCAGACGAGCATCGAGTCGGCGGCCGCGAACTCGCTCAGATCGTCGGTCGACTCCCCGTCGAGGGCGAGCTCGGCGAGCACACGGCCGAGTGCCGGGGTGAACTTGAAGCCGTGGCCGGCGGCCAGGCCCACGATGATGTCGGGATGCTGCGGCAGCGCGCTGAGCACGAACCGGCGATCCTTGGTCAGCGCGTACTGACAGGTGACGGTCCGCAGCTCGGGGCCCGCCCCGGGGATGACGTCGTGCATGAACCCGGTGAGCTGTTCGATCAGCTCCGGATCGGGCACGAACGACCGGGTCTCGGGCGTCATCCGGTTCTCCGACACGTCACGGGCCGCTTTGATCGTCGGCTCGCCGTAGGTGGGGAACCCGTAGTAGCACTCGTGGTCCTCCCAGATCCAGACGGGGAACACCGCGCGGTCGTAGTCGTCCGGCTCGGCAGGGCGGAAGTAGCTCACCTGCTCCTGCATGATGTCGAGGGGGATCGTCGCGCCCAGCGGGTCGAGCAGCGTGTTGGTCCAGGCGTCCGTCGCGAGGATCACCTTTCCGGCGCGGATGTCGCCGTTCGCGGTGTGCACGATCACGCCGTCGCCGTCCGGGGTGAGGCTCTCGACCGGAGTGCGGTCGCGGATGTCGGCGCCGTGCACGCGGGCGCGCATCTGCAGCGTGGCGACGGTGCGCGAGGCATGGGCGATCCCCGTGTCGGCGGTGTAGACGGTCTCGACGTTCTCGGGCACGCGGAACTGCGGCCAGCGCGAGTGCACCTCGTCGGGCGAGAGCAGCTCGTGCTCGACCTCGCACTCCGTGAGCGCGGCGGTGAAGTCCGACGCCGAGTACGGGCCGTCTGTCGGCAGCAGGATCACACCGCCGGTGATGGTCAGCAGACGCTCTCCGGACTCCTGCTCGAGGTCGGCCCAGTCACGATAGGCGGACTGGGCGAGGCGCACGTAGGCGCTCGAGCCGTAGGAGGTCCGCACGATGCGCGACGTGTCGTGCGAGGCGCCTCGTACGTGCCCGAGCTCGTACTGCTCGAGCGCGACCACCTTCGCTCCCCGACGGGCCAGGTGGTAGGTGGCTGCGCTGCCGAGCGCTCCCATCCCGACGACTGCGACCTCGAACGACTCCATGATGCTCCGTCTCTCACTCGGCCGGTGCAGCACATCGGCCTGTTGTCGTTCAGTGTGCGGCTCGCCGCATAACCGCGACTATGGGCCGATGTCCCATGTTGTCCGCGCAGGAATGTACGTTCGATACGCACACGACGGCAATGTGTCACGAAGAAGTGGACGAGGTTTCACACACGTTTCCGACCGCACGACGAAGCCCCCGCACGCAGTCGCGTGCGGGGGCCTCACCGGTCCCGGGGGAGAGCAGCTGGGGACTACTTCGAGACGAGCTCCGAGGGAAGATCCGCCGCCTTGTTGACCGCCCGATGCTGGCGCACGGTCATGGTGAGGATCGCACCGACGATCATGATCGCGCCCGTGATGTAGAGCGCGATCGTCGCGACTCCGGTGGTGTCCTTCACGAAGCCGATCAGGTACGGCGCCGCGAAACCGGCGAGGTTTCCGGTCGAGTTGATGAGCGCGATTCCGCCGGCGAGCGCGGTTCCGGCGAGCATCGAGGTCTGGAAGCTCCAGAAGATCGCGGGGATCGACAGGGCTCCGGCGTTCGCGAGGCAGAGTCCGATGATGCCCCAGACCGGATCGGTGCCCGCGATGATGCAGACCGCGAAGCCGGTGGCGCTGAGCAGGAAGGCCGCGGCGATGAACTTCCGCCGCTCGCCCGCACGGTCCGACAGGAACCCGAACGTCACCATCGACACGATCGCGGCGAGGCTCGGCAGGGCGCTGAGGAAGCCGACCTGCACGGTGTCGGTGATGCCGAGGTCGCCGATCAGGGTCGGCAGCCAGAAGCTGATGCCGTAGAGCGCGAAGTTGTAGGAGAAGTAGACCGCGGTGAGCAGCCAGATCAGCTTGCTCGTGAAGACCTTGCGCAGCGGGGTCTCGGCCTCGTCGACGCGCTCGGCCGCGAGCAGGGCGCCGAGACGATCACGCTCGGGTTCGGTGAGCCAGGTGACGGTGCGGTAGTCCTCCTGCAGGCAGAACAGGATGACGATGCCGAGCAGCACGGTCGGGATCGCCTCGATGACGAACAGCCACTGCCATCCGGCGTGGCCCCAGACGCCGTCCATGCCGCTGAGGATGAACCCGGAGACCGGTCCGCCGATCAGGCCGGACGATGCGAGGGCGATGTAGAAGATGCCCCAGGCGCGGCCGCGCCGGCTGGCCGGGAACCAGTGCGCCATGTAGAAGAGGATGCCGGGGATGAACCCGGCCTCGGCGACACCCAGCAAGAAGCGCAGCAGGTAGAACATCCACTCGCTGTCGACGATGAACATGAGGCCAGAGATGAGGCCCCAGGTGATCATGATGCGCGCGATCCAGCGGCGCGCGCCGACCTTGGCGAGGATCAGGTTCGAGGGGATCTCGAAGATGAAGTATCCGATGAAGAACAGCCCGGCGCCGAGGCCGTAGACGACGTTCGAGAAGCCGAGGTCGGCGCTCATGGTCGCCTGCGCGTATCCGATGTTCACGCGGTCGAGGTACGAGAGGAAGAAGCCGAGCATCGCGAGCGGGAGCACGCGCAGCATCACCTTCCGGAAGAGCTTGTCGTCGTTGACGTTCATGGGGGTCCTTGGTCGTTCGTCAGGGAGCGGGTCGGTGTCAGGAGGTCTGGTCGGTGAGAGGTCTGGGGTCGTACACGCGCTGCGCCGTGTCGTGAAACACCGCACGCTGGGCATCGGCGTCGAAGGCGGAGAGGATCTCGCGGTAGCCGTCGACCAGGCCGCGGAAGTCGATGAACATGCCGTCGACGGGGAAGTTGCTGCCGAACATGACGCGCTCGGCACCGAAGACCCGCACGAGATCCTCGATCGGACCGCGGTTGGCCTCGACGGCCCATGGCGTGCCGGCGACGCAGAGCCCCGACGCCTTGATCACGACGTTGGGTGCCTCGGCGACCCGCTCGAGGGCGGCACGCCAGGCGGCGACCGTCTCGTCGTCGCGAGACGCGAGGACGCCCGCGTGATCGATCACGATCGTCGTCTCGGGGAAGTCGGCGGCGAGACGGTGCGCCTCGTCGAGGTTCCACCACGGCGTCTGCAGGTCGAAGTGCAGACCGTGCTCGGCGAGGAGCGCGTAGCCCGCGCGCCAGGAGTCGTCACTCAGCAGCGAGCGCACGCCCGCCTCGACGTCAGCGCGCGACGTCGCCCCACCGGGCTTGTGCCGAACGCTCTTGACCGCGGGCACGGCGGCCAGCTCGGACAGGCGATCGGCGGCATCCGGAGCATCGAGCCAGGCCTGCGCGACCATCGACCCTGGCACGCCCGACTCCTCGCGGTACCGCTCGACGGTGCGCACCTCCGTCATGCCGTCACCCGGCGTCCACTCGGCCTCCATGTACACCGAGGCGACGACGCCCGTCCCCGCGATGTCCTGCAGATAGTCGGCCGGCAGATAGTCGCGCTTGATGGGCTCGTAGTCGCCGTAGCGGTGGGCGACGCTCGCACCCGCGGCCAGCCACGGGTGCCGGCCGAGGCCGAGATCCCACACGTGGTGATGCGAGTCGATGATCGGCCCGTCGTAGAGGTCAGGCATGCACGGCCGCCTTGCGCACTCCGCGCCCCTCGAAGTCGATCGAGAGCGAGCCGACGAGATAGATCGCTGCGCAGACCGCGAGGTAGATGAGCACCGCGGTGTAGCCGCCGGTGAACTGCACCAGCAGGCCCGCGACGATCGGCACGACGATGCCCGCCGAGGTGCCGGCGAAGTTCATCACGCCGCCGACGACGCCCACACGCTCGGGCTTGGCCAGACGACCGGGGATCGTCCAGTACAGGCCGCCGAACAGGTTGAAGAACACTCCGATGCAGAGCAGGGTCACCGCTGTCGCGGTATCGCTCACGAACGGCAGCGCGGCGAGCGCGAGCAGGCTGAGGGCACCGGATCCGCCGAACAGCAGCTTGAAGGCGCGGTTCGGAGACATGCGCTTCTGCAGGGTGTCGGCGAGGATGCCGCTGAGGATCTCACCGAAGGCTCCGCACAGGAAGATGAGGAAGGTCGCGAATCCCATCGCCGCGAGGTCGAGGCCCCGAGCCTGCGAGAGGTACGTCGGGCCCCAGGTGACCAGACCCCAGAAGACCATGGCCCAGCCGATGCGGCCGACGACCATCCAGAAGACGGTCGCCCGGCTCATGCCCGGCGGCTCCTCGTCCACGCGCTCCTCGACGCCGCCGGAGCGGATCAGCTCCTCCTCGGCGCGGTTGACGAGCGGATGCTCCGAGGGGTGGTTGCGGATGAAGAGGGCGACGCCGATGCCGATCACGACGGTGGCGAGACCGATGATGATGAACGACCAGCGCCACGATCCCGTCGCCGTGATCAGGCCGGTGACGACGAGCGCACCGAAGGCCGATCCGAGCGGCGCTCCGGAGTCGATGAGGGTGACACCGGTGGCGCGGTGCTTCGCCGGCAGCCAGCGGGTGACGAGCTTGTTGGCCGACGGCATGTACGGTGCCTCGAAGGCGCCGAGGCCGAGGCGGCTGAGCACGAGCATCACGGCGTTGACCGCGAGCCCGGCCAGCGCGGTGAACGATCCCCAGATGACGGCGGCGATGCCGATCACCCTGCGCGGCCCGAACTTGTCGGCGGCCGCGCCGCCGGGGATCTGGAAGAGGCAGTACGTCCAGAAGAACGCCGAGAGGATGAGGCCCTGCACGGCGGGTTCGAGCAGGAACTCGGCGCTGATGGTGGGCAGGGCGACCGAGAGCGAGGCCCGGTCGATGCAGTTGATCGTGTAGAAGACGAACAGCACGACGATGACCCACCAGCGGATCTTCGTGGGGCGTGCGGTGCGGGCGGCGGTGCCCTGGTCGACGGTGGTCATCAGTGGTCCTTGGAGAGCGAGTCGGAGGGAAGGGAAGAGAGATCGAGGCGGTAGACCCGCGCGGCGGTGCCGTGGAACAGCGCATCGAGGCCCGCGGAGTCGAGGCCTGCGGCACCGGCGAGGATCGTGTCCATGACTTCGTCGAAGTCGGGGGCGGTGAGCGTGGCGACCGGCAGGTTCGAGGCGAACAGGGTGCGGTCGGCACCGAAGATCGAGAGGGTGTCTCTGACGACGACCTCGTTCGACGGGCGATCCCAGCGGTTGCGGTAGAGGCCCAGCTCAGACACCTTGACGACGGTGCCGGGCAGCGCGGCGAGGCGCTCCATGCCGTCGCGCCACACACCCAGTCCCTCGACGGAGCGATCAAGCGGCAGGCCGCAGTGGTTCACGACGACGGGGAGGTCGGGGAAGTCGGCCAGCACGTCGGCCGCCTCGGCCAGGTGGTAGTGCGGGACGCGCAGGTCCCACGAGAATCCGTGTGCCGCGACGGCGGCGATGCCCTCGACCCACTCCGGGTCGTGGAGCGTGCCGGCGCCGGTCGCACGCTCGTCGGCGCGAGCGGCGATCAGGGGCTTCGAGCGGATGCCGCGCACGATCGAGCGCTGTGCGTGAGCGGCCAGCACCTCGTCACGGTCGGCCTGCAGGAATCCGACGTGCGCGACGGCGGCGAGCGGGAACCGTCCGGCGGTCGCGTCGCTGAGCGTCTGCAGGAAGTCATCCTCCTCGACCTGCTCGCTGCGGCTGCGCTCGGCCTCGCAGTGCACGGTGCCGACGATGTTCCAGCCCGCGGTCTCGGCGAGGTACTCACGCGGCAGGAAGGTGCGACGCATGGCGTTGTAGTCGCCGAGGAAGAAGTCCTCGTTGTACTCGTCCTGGATCCACGGCCAGTGGCCGTCGCCGTCGAGATCCCAGAAATGGTGATGCCCGTCGACGATCCGCAGCTCGTACCCCTCGGGGAGACGCGCCTCACGGATGCGGCGAGCTGCCTCGACGGTCACAGCCGCACACCCTCCACGAACGCGGCGCGCACGTCATCCGCGACGCCCTCGAGATCGGAGATGCGGATGAGCTCGCCCTCGGTGACGTCGCGCACGAGTCGCGCGCCGGAGAGCAGGTAGTAGGCGGCCGCGAGCGCATCGTCGGTGTCGCTGAGGGCCTCGGCGCGGTCGATGATCACGGGGCGTACGCCGTCGATCTCGTGGTGGTGGCCCCGCACCTCGAACGTCGTACCGGCGGCGAGCGGCTCGGAGGCGCGAGCGGCGAGTACGGTGTGGTGGCGCGGCTCGGCGAACGGCGTCGCACCGGAGGCGACGGCGTCGATCGTGAGCGGCGTCTCGACGCCCATGAAGTGGTACGGCCAGTAGATGCAGGCGTACTCACCCGAGCGCGAGACGATGTGCCCCTTGCCCCCGAGCAGCTCCCAGACCTCGTCGTCTCCCGTGGTGACGATCGTGAAGACGCCGCCCGCGAAGCTCGTCTCACCGGGCAGACGCAGGGCCGAGAAGACGTCGACCGCGCGGTCGGTGTCGATCAGACCTCCGTCGGCGCGGCGGGCGTAGATGTCGGCGAGCTCACTGGGACGCGCGACCGGGTAGTGCATGCGCTCGGTGTCTGCGGTGGCGCCGGAGTAGAGCGAGACGACGGCCATCTCGCACGAGTCTGCAGCCGCAGCGCGCTTGAGCGGGGCGACGATGGCGGCGCGTGCGGCGAGGGTCTCGTGGATGTCGTCCGCGAGGAACAGGTGATCGCCGAGACCGGAGGCGTCGATCCGCTCGCCCTGCTGGTCGAGGATGCCGGTGGCAGGGTCGAAGACGAGGTCGTACTCGCCGGACTTGCCGAGGGCGACCACGTGCAGACCGACCTTCTCGACCCAGTCGAGCAGGCGCAGCAGGTTGGCCGGCTGGTCGCCGTCTCCGGGCAGGTAGCCGACACCGCGTTCTCGCGCGGCCTTCGCGAGCGAGACCCCCGCCACGCTCTCGATCTCCTTGCTGACCATCACGACGTGGATGCCTCGGCTGATCGCCTCTGCGGCATACCGATAGCCCGCCTCGACGCGGCCGGAAGCCTCGACGAGCACGTCGATCTCGTCCCAGCGGACGTCGTCATGACCGGGGATCGGTTCGGCGTCGGGAAGACCGCCGAGATCGTCTTTGAGGGTGCGCACGCCGTCGACATCGGGGTCGATGAGCTGCGTCGCCGTCATGCGGTCGATCGACCGGAGCTGGGCGAGGAAGGTGCGGCCGAAGCCTCCGCGTGCGCCGGTGAGAGCGACGCGAACAGGAGTGCGGGTCATCGGTGGTCCCCTCTGCACGGGACGTTCCGTGCGGTCGTGCGATGCCCGGGGAGCGGGTTCTCCCGTGGGCGTCGATCACTTTTCCACAGTCATACAGAATTATCAAATTTGTTCACATGGATTCACACGTGGTCAAATGGTGTCACCTACCCGAGGAGGACGCGTGATCGAAATCGGCGCAGTCGCAGACGACTTCACCGGCGCGACGGATCTCGCCATCGCCCTGCGCGAGCGCGGCTTCCGCGCCGTGGTGTCGATCGAGGACGCCCCTCTCGACCCTCAGGCCCTCGGTGATGCGGATGCCGTCGTCGTCGCACTCAAGACGCGCACCGCCCCGGTCGCCACCGCCGTCGCGCAGAGCGTGCGGGCCGTGGCATCTCTCGAGGCGCTCGATGCACGTCGGTTCTACGTCAAGTACTGCTCGACCTTCGACTCCACGCCCGAGGGCAACATCGGTCCGATCCTCGACGCCGTGATGGACGAGCTCGGCGAGCAGCGCACCGTGGTCGTGCCGTCCTTCCCCGACAACGGTCGCACCGTCTACCGCGGTCACCTCTTCGTGGGCGAGGAGCTGCTCGAGCACTCCCCCATGCGTCACCACCCGCTCACGCCGATGACGCAGTCACGACTGCGCGACATCCTCGCCCCGCAGACCACCCGCGAGATCCACGAGGTGGCCGCCCCGACCGTCTGGGCCGGGCCGGCCGCGCTGCGCAGTGCACTGGCCTCGTCGCCTGCGGGGTACACCGTCGTCGACGCGATCACCGACGCCGACCTCGAGACCATCGCCACCGCCGTCTCCGACTGGCGCGTGGTGAGCGGCGGAGCGGGCCTCGCTCTCGGCATGACCGGCCCACGACCCGGCGCTCTCTCGCAGATCGAGCCGGTGTCGGGGCGACGCCTGATCGTGTGCGGGAGCGCCTCGGCGAAGACTCGCGCGCAGATCGCCCACGCCTCCGAGACGCTGCCGACCCGCAAGCTCGACATCGAAGCCGTCGCGACAGACCCCGAGAGCGTCATCGCCGAGACGGTGTCGTGGTTGCAGGGCCTGGCCGCCGACGAGATCCCCGTCATCTATTCGGTCGGCTCTCTCGACGACATCCGCCGCGGGTCCTCGGGCAACACCGTCGCGGGGAACATCGAGGCCGTGCTCTCGGAGATCGTCTCCCGCGCCGTCGAGAGCCTCGGCGTCACCCAGGTGATCGTCGCGGGCGGCGAGACCTCGGGAGCCGTGGTCCAGCACCTCGGCATCCAGCGTCTGCACATCGGTCCGCGCATCGCGCCCGGCGTCTGCTGGAGCGCCGCCGATTCGGCGCACGGCCCGCTCACCATCGCACTCAAGTCCGGGAACTTCGGCTCCGAAGACATGTTCACCACCGCCTGGAGGGCGCTCGATGACCTCACCGATTGACGATCTGATCGCCGCGGGCGCCCGCGTCGCGGCTGCGGGGGTCAGCCCCGGCAGCAGCGGCAATGTCAGCATCCTCGCCGACGACCTGGTCTACATGACGGGCACGGGCACCGATCTCGGCCGCCTGTCTGAAGAGGACATCGCGGTCGTCACGCGCGACGGTGACTTCATGCGCGGTGCGAAGCCCTCGAAAGAGCTCGCCCTGCACCTGGCCTTCTACGAGAAGAACGCCTCCCACTCGGCGGTCGTGCACCTGCACTCTCCGTTCGCCGTCGCGGCGAGCTGCCTCGAGCCCTGGTCTGACACGAGTGCGATCCCGCCCCTCACGCCCTACTTCGTCATGCGCGTCGGGCAGAGCCCCCTCGTCCCGTTCCGCGTGCCGGGCGACCCGGACCTCGCCGCACAGCTGCTCGCGCTGCCGCATCCGTTCCACGGCGCACTGCTCGCCAACCACGGTCAGATCGTCTCGGCACCCGGTCTGGACGCCGCGATCGAGGCCGCGATCGAGCTCGAAGAGGCGTGCCGCATCACCCTGCTCACCGACGGCAAGCCCCGGCGCCTGCTGCCCGCTGAAGACGTCGCCGCACTGGCCGCGCGGTGGGGCACTCCCTGGACCGAGAGCGCCGCCCTCGTTCGCTAGGCTGACCACGACATGACGAAGCCCGCCTCTGCCGCATCGACGCCGCTCATTCCCGAGCAGCGCCGCGAGCTGATCGTCAAGCACCTCCGCCGCGAAGGGGTGCTGAGCTATCGCCAGCTCACAGACCTCGTCGGCGTCAGCCACATGACGATCCGACGCGACATCTCGGTGCTCGAAGAGGCCGGACGAGTGCTGGCCACGCCAGGGGGCGCCAAGATCGCCTCACGCCTGGTGACCGAGCCGTCGCGCTTCGAGAAGGCCCGCCAAGACGTCGCCGAGAAAGATGCCATGGCCCGCCACGCGGCATCCCTCGTCACCGAGTCGATGACCATCTACCTCGACGCCGGCACGACCATCCAGGCGATGCGCCCGCACCTCGAGAGCATCCAGGACCTCACCGTCGTGACGAACGACCTGGCGATCATCGCCGCGTTCCTCGATCACCCCACGGCCGACATCATCGCGATCGGCGGGCGGGTCGAGAAGGCCAACCAGTCGACCACCGGACGCCTCGCCGCCCTCACCCTGCACGAGCTGTCGATCGACATCGCCTTCCTCTCGTCGTCGTCGTGGGATCTGCGCCGCGGCGTCACCACCCCGACCGAATCGAAGATCGCCCCCAAGACCGCCGCGCTCGAGAGCGCGAGCGAGACGGTGCTCGTCGCCGGCAGCTCGAAGTACGGCACGTTCGGCCGGTACCGCGTGCTCGACCTCACCGATCTCGACCTGATCGTGACGGATGCCGGGCTCAGCGACGCCACGGCCTCGGGCATCGAAGAGCTCGGGGTCTCGGTCGTCCGCACCGGCGTAGACGCCGGATAGATCGCGTCGTCGGCTCGCCAGCGCGGCTGACCCGCTCGACCCGCTACCCCTCGTCGCTGTCGAGGAAGACGCCGACGCGATCGCCGTCGAGAACGAACTGGAGCGCGACGCCCGAGGGATAGCGCTCGATCAGCTGCTCCGGCATCTCACCGTCGATCGGCACCACGACCTCAGCCGGGAACGAGCCGATACTGCATGCCGCATACATCGGTCCGCTGATGGACGACGACCCGTCGTCCGACCCCTCGTCGGGCACATCGACCGTCCTGACGACCGAGATGCAGCGGTTCTCCGACGAGCGGTCCCCCGACTCCGACACCCACCCCGGACTCTCGAAGACCGTCAGGCCGAGGAATTCGGCGGCCGCGACGTCGGTCTCCGCCCCGAACCACCCCGGGGGAACGGCTCCGGTGCGCACCAGTTCGAGCGTCTCGACCTGCGGTGCGCCCGCCGATGAAGAGATCGACGGCATCGACGTCAGGGCGAAGGTCACGGCGGCGGCCGCGGCAGCGGCCGCCACGACCGATGCCGCCCACAGCGGCATCCGCCATCTTGCGAGACGCGACCGCCAGCCGGCATCCTCCGTCGGCTGATCGTGCGCGACGGGGTCGTCCCAGAGCGAGTCGTCACCCAGTCGATCGAGGAGCTCATCGCTCGCGCGGGACTCGTCGGCAGCAGGGATCACGAGGCGCAACTCCGCCGCTGCGGCAGGATCGTCGAGAGCAGTCGCCCCGCCCGCTCGGAGTCGGGCGGACGACGCAGCACGCGACGACTCGAGCTCCTGCAGCCGGCGGAGTGCAGCCGGGTCGGTCGCGATGTCGGCGTGAGGACCATACGCGCGAGCCCGCAGCTCCCGCAGTTCCTCCTCCGCAGCGGCATCCATCCCGGCATCGTCTCACGCCGGCCCGCGCGCACACAGCAACGGGCGGGTGGAGGTGTGAATCGCCCTCCACCCGCCCGCGCCGGAGTGTTACTTCTTGAAAGCGTCCTTGACGTTCTCGCCGGCCTTCTTCGCGTCGGCCTTGACCTGGTCGGCCTTGCCTTCGGCGGCGAGCTTGTCGTTGTCGGTCGCGTTGCCGATCGCTTCCTTCGCCTTGCCGGCGATGTCCTGAGCGGCGTTCTTGATCTTGTCGTCGAGTCCCATGAGGAGCTCCTTTCGTGAGGGTGATCGTGACGGCGGGAGGGTTCCCTACGTCTTATCGCCGTTGCTCTTCGCGACCGACGATAAGTGTGTGGACGGGTGTCAGCGGCGCACCCGGTCGAGCGCCTTCTCCGCAGCCTTGGCCGCCTTCTTGGCGGTCTTGGCGCGTTCCTTCTTCGCCTTGGGGTCGTTCCACATCCGTATGAGCTGATGCCGGACCGACTCGCCCTTGTTCACCTGCACGGTCGCCGAGCGGCTGCCCAGGATGTAGGCGACGAAGGCGACGGCGCCGATGAGGAGGATCTTGTTTCGCATGATGCTGGTTCCTGCTTCCTGACAGTGAGGGCGACGATCGGTGTTCACGACAGTCGACGCTGGTCGTGGGCGAGACGAGCACGGAGTCCGGTGTGGATCGAGACGTACGTCTCGGTTTCACGGCCGGTCAGGGTGGCGAGGTTGGTGAGCAGCCGGTCGACGTGATCGACGAGCTCGCGCGGGTCGGTGTTCTGCCGCGGCGTGACCGACACGTGCAGCACGGGCGTGTTGCGGATGTCGTTCGCCGTGACCTGCGCCGAGAGGATCTCGTCCCGCGTCGCGAGCGAGTTCTTCACGGCGTCCGACACGAACGACTCGGTGACGGTGACCCGACCCAGCGGGTTCTGCGCACCCGTCGAGCGGAAGGCCGTCTTGGAGCGGCGTCCGGCGATGCTGGTGAGCGCGAGGATCAGCAGCACGACGACCACGAGGATCGCCGCGACAGCGCCGATTCCGATCCATGAGAGGCTGCCGCCCGCGATCGCGGTGGCGGCGATCGCCTGGTCGAGCCACGAGCGGGCGTCCTTGCCGGCCGACGTCCAGATGTCCGTCGCGGTGGGCCAGCTCATGATCGCGATGCCGACGGCGCCGAGGCCCAGGAACAGCAGGCCGATGATCAGCAGCAGTGTGCGGTTCAATGCACGGTTGGTGGTGTTCACAGCTCGTCCTCCTGCTCGGTGGGGCGCTCGATGCGCACCCGGGTGCGGACGCTCCTGGTGAGTCGGTACGTCTGCAGCTCGGCTTCGGCGGCGGACTGCACCGCATTCTTGTCGAGCGGGATCCCGGCGCCGGGGCGCACGGTGACGTCGACTCCGCGGTGGCCGACACCCACGGTGATGTTCTCGCGAGCGAGGCCCGTCTCCTCCGAGAGGTGCTGGGCGAGAGCGCTGGCGATCACGCCGTTGTCGACGACGACAGCCCGGTCGCCCGCTTCGAGGGTGTGCTTCGACAGACGGCCGGGCGTCAGGGCGAGCACGAGGAAGACGATCCCGATCAGGGCGAGCACGACGCTGCCCGCGATCACGAGTCCGGCGGGCTGCGCGGTGGGCAGGCCCACGATCCATCCGCCGGCAGCGGCCGGACCGAGCAGGAGCGCGGGCTGGGCGGCGAGGCTCAGCACGATCTCGAGCCCGATGTAGGCCAAGGCGAGGATGAGGAGGATGACCGCCACGAACATCGCGACGGTACGCGGTGAGTGCGTCTCGCGTCGGACGACGCGACGAAGAACCGGGGTGCTCATCGCACTCGTCTCCTCTCGGGGATGGTCGCACCGGTGATGGTGAGGTTGATGCGGGTGACGTCGCGTCCGAGGACGTCGGTCAGGTTCCGCTGGAGCTGCTCCTGCAGCTGGCGGGCCCGATCGAGCACGGGGACGCTCTGGGAGATCGCGACGGTGTCGTCGAGATCCGGAACGGGAAGCGGCGTGGCGATGCGCACCGCGATCCCGCCTGGATGTTCGGTCACGTCGACCTTCACGTCACCGCGGGGGACACCGATCAGGGTTGCGGACGCCTGCTCGGTGACCGTGCGGTAGACGCGCTCTTTCACGTCGACGCGACCAGGGACGGTGGCCTCGGTGGCGGCCCCCGCAGGGCCGCCACCGGCGGCGAAGTGCTGGTCGGCGCGCATCAGGAGGTGCGCCGCCCGGTGAAGGCGTCCGCGAGACCTCGGACGTCGAGCTTGCCGGACGCGATCCGACCGATGAGCGCCCCGATGCCGGCGAACAGAGCCATGAGCAGGAAGCCCCAGAATCCGAACATCAGCGCCGCGAGGGCGAGGAGGGCGCCGATCAGGGCGCCCGTGGTGGTGGGGGTCATGAGACGCGCGACTCCTCGTTCTCGGTGCTGTCGTCGCCGGGCACGTGCACGTCGTTGACCTCGACGTTGACCTCGACGACCTCGAGGCCGACCAGACGGCTGATGGCTCCTGCGACGGCGGCGCGGACGTTGTTCGCAACCTCCTGGATGGGAGCGGGGTACTCGACGACGATGGTCAGGTCTGCGGCGGCCTGCGTCTCGCCGACCTCGACCTTGACGCCCTGCGAGAGGTCGGTGGCGTTGATCACGTCGCGGATGGCGCCGAAGGCGCGTGCTCCGCCTCCACCGAGCGCGTACACGCCGGCGACCTCACGCGCGGCGATGCCGGCGACCTTGGCCACGACGCCGTCGGCGATGGTGGTCTTGCCCGCGGCATTCGAGTCAGCGGGGATCCGCGACGTCGAGAAGCTCGAGGAGCGGTCCACACGCGAGGTGGACGCTGCCGGCTTCGGCGCGGCGGAAGTCTGTGCCAGTTCCTTCTCGGCGGGGCTGGCGGGGGTGTTCTGATCCTGAGTTGCCATGACTGTTCCTTCGTCTCACGTGGTTCCGGCTGCGAGACCTGATGGCCTCACCGGGAGCGTGGTTGGTCGCTCATGGATAGGACGTGCGGGGGCAGGGATTCGTCACAGATCCGTCGGAGAATCCTGCGCTTAAGGGTGAGTGCGACGCGCACCTGGATTCCTTCACGGCCGCAGAGGGCATCACCCAGGCAGAGAAGTACGCTGCTGAGCGCACGTACCGGTTCGTCGTTGTACTTCTCGCCCGGCGGACACGACTCGACGGCAGGAGCGCAATACCTCGATGCGACCTGCACGATCGCGTCGGCGAGTTGCTCAAGCGAAGTGTCTCCGCCGGTACAGATCAGGTTCAGAACTCCGGTTACGATTCCGAGCATGACTGATGTCCCTGCCCTGATCGTCAACTTCGGCATCCTCGTGGTGAACGGTGTGGCCGCTGTCGCCGCGATTGTGGCCGTCATCCACTCAAGACGAGCGAAGAAAAGTGAGCGCGGAGCAGTCCAGGCGCAGGGAAAGGCCGAGGCGGCCCTTGACCGAGCTAACCTCATCGCGCAGGAAGCACTAGATGCACAGCGGCTTGCGCTACCCGCACCTTGGGGGACTCCAGAGCATCGACCGAACAGCCATATGTGGACTGTGAAGAACAGCTCGGGGCGCCCGATCATGGTTACCGATATGAACCTGGGGCAGGGCGGCAACACCTACATCTTCAACCACCCACCCACCCCGATCCGCGTCGAGTACGGTGACGTCGTTTCGTACACCGCGATGGCCGGGGGCGGCGGGGAGCCGTTGCAGAACGAGTTGATCCTCGAGTGGCATTTCCACGACACCCCCAACGATCCCCGGAGTTCCAGAAGGCGCTTCTAAAGCGCGGGAGTGTAGAACAGCCGTGACTGGCGCAAAAGGTGGGCGATCCGCCACTCGCGCTAGAGGCCCTGGCGCCGGCAGAGGTAGCAAAGCCATCTTGGAGTAGCCGGGGGCGTAGGATGCCAATCGTCCTGGCTGATCGACCGATCGCCACAGGACGATAGTTGTGTCGGGGGGCGCAATGAGTGATATTGACACGGATGCTCTTCGGGCTTTTTCGACGAGGGCTGCGGCAGTTCGTGCCGATTTCGGGTCGACAGTGGTCGCCAAGTCTTCCGGTCTTGGCGCGGACTCGATCGACGAGGCGGTAGCCCGCTTTGACGACACGTGGACTATGGCCTTGGGGCGGCGTCTCAGTGATGTCGACATGTTGTCGGAGAACCTCCGGCAGACGGCCGACGTGTTCGACCGGGGCGATGAGGCGTCGAGCAGTGAACTCGATCAGATGATCTGGTCGGAGAGCGACTACTGATGTCCGAGCTAGGGATGACGACGGATCCGGTCGCGTTGGTACCGGGCTCGTATGCCGCCGCGCATACGGTGGCGTCCGCGTGGCGGTCGCGGTCTGAGGCCGCCACGGAGCTTCGCGACGGCTTGCGGGGCCTCGAGGTCGATTCCGCGTGGACGGGTTACCCGTATGACAGATATCTCGAGCGGGCGGAGTACGTGCGGTCGTCGTGGGAGCAATCCGGCGAGCAACTGATGAACGGCGCGGCCGCGCTCTCGGCCTACGGCGATGCTCTGCGGTGGGCGCAGGAAGAGGCCGCGCGCGCGATCGACCTGTGGGAGCAAGCGGAAGCGGCGACGATCACGTCGCGCGCGGCGCACCGGGTGAAGGTGCGTGCGCTGGAGAGCGACCTCCACCTTCGACACGTCGAACTCGACGTCCCGTTCATCGATGGCGGGGCGGACCTGCGCGCACAGGCGGTTGAGGTGTTGACGAACGCGCGCGGTGTGTTGGATCGCTACGCCGTGGATGCCGCGAATGCCATCCATGATGCGGCGGATGCCGCGCCCCTGCAGACGCCGAAGCAGGCGGACAGTGCGAAGCACTGGGCGGCCGCCGGAGCGATCGGCGCCGTGATGTTTGAGACTGCCGTGCTCAACCCGGCCATCGAGCAGCTGAACTTCATCACCTCGATGGGCACCGCGCTGATCAACCACCCCGACATCCTTCTCGAGCTCCTCGGAGGAGTCGCGCTCGTCGTCGGTGGCGGCACGATGATCGGCGGCGGAGGTGCACTCGCGCTCACCGGTGTTGGGGCAGCCCCCGGTGGCGGCCTCGCCTGGGCTGGCGTGGGCGTCGCCGGTGCGGGGCTCGCGGCTGCCGGGCATGCCGGGAGCCGATGGATGAACGAGGCGACCGGCGACGATGCAGTCTCCGTGGTTCAGCGCCCGGCACCACACCCCGAGTACGGGGGCCGCGACGTGAAGGGGCAGTACAACGGCGACGGCCAGCGCCCCTGGGAGGATTGGGAGAAGATCGGCCTCGAGGAAGTCGCCGAAGACACTGGCGCTGACGTGATCAGTACCAAGGTCCGAACCACGATTGAGGGGTACCATCACAAGCCCGATGCGACCGCAGATCAGGTTCGCACCTATGACGGACTTATCCGGAACCCTGACGGGACCTATGTCGGTGTCGAGGTGAAGAGTGGGTCGGGGAGCCAGAATGCTGCCCAGCGAGGCTTTGACGGGACCGTCAGTCGAGAAACGCCAGCGACTGGGGTTCTCAACGGTCAGCGGATCGAAATTGTTCAAGTGCTACTGAAGAAGGTGTCATGAGCGACCCCACCCACATCTCCCAAAAAAACAGCGCAAGCCGCTGGCCGCTCATAGACAATTTTCGCCCCTACCCTGAGCAGATTCGATACTCCCTAGGCCGGATGGATGGGTCCTCGTTTTGGGCGTGGAGTCTGTGGCGGGCGCCGGAGGGCGCGGACCTTCTGGAAGACCTCCCGTTCAACGACGAGTACATGCAGTGCGCGGGCTCGGCTGAGGCGCTGACGATCGAGGTTCGTCATGTGGATCCCGATGGGACCGCGCATCAGTACACGATCGGCAAGCCCGGTGCTGACGTCACTGGGGAGCCGACCGAGGTGATCCCCTGGGACGAGGGCCGGCACAGCACCACGGTGTACCCGCACGAGGTGTTCAACGCTGACGAAGCTGCCGTGGTCTTCTACACGTACTTCCTCACCGACAAGGTGTCCCAGCCGTACACGCTCCGCGAACTCGACATGAGCTGGCCGAAAGCCGATCCCGAGACAGAAACCAGCTGATGCGTATCCGGGTAGAGCATGAGTCTCTCGCTCAGTCGGTCGCGGCGCTTGCCGATACCGCACAGAACATCCGTGACCTTCTCGACGAGCTCGACACGGAAGTCTCCGAGTTGAGGGAGATGTGGGCGGGGCAAGCCCAACAGGCCTACGAGCGCGCTCACCGCGATTGGACACGCTGCGCCGACGCCATGCAGACCGGCCTCACGAGCGCAGCGACCGCAGCCGCCCGCGCCCAAGCCCGGACCCGCGAAGCCGAAGCCCACGTCGCCGCCCTTTGGAACTAGTCGACGGCCGGATACGGTTCATCGCACCCTTCCTGGCTGGCACATGTGCGAGCCAATGAGTAGACAGGGGTGATGAGTTTCCTCGACGAGGCCAGGTCGCGGCTCCTGACCGAAGGATGGTGCGCGCAAGGTGAGTCGTTCGCCGAGGCGTTGAACCATGCCGCGCCTGAGAGTATCAGGGAGACCCAACGCGCCTTTGAATCGGTTGGTAGCGGAGAACCCACAGCCGCGCTCCGCCTTCATGCGTTCACTGGGGCACGACCGATCGTGGGCGACGACCAATCCGGCGGCGGATCCGGCCGCAACGGCGCAGCTGACATCGTCCTGCATCGCCCGGATGGTCGCGTCGAAGTGGTGGAAGTCACGCGATCAATCGATGCGACATATCAGCGATCTCAGGCGCACACGAGAAAGTTCGAGAAGGCCGTCGAGCGCGAGTACCGCGGCAACGTGTCATGGCAGCTCGATCTCGAACGCGGCTGGGAAAGCGCCGACCTGAGCGAGGTAGCTCGCGACGTCGCCGCAGAACTCAACCGTCTGTTGGACCCCGGAACGATGCCCGAGACCGTAGTGGACGTTCACCCTGTCGTGCGTGCCGGGGTCATCGGACCGATGGACCCACCGCGCATCATCGTCATGAGCGCGAACGCGGGCGCCAACAACGCAGAGGCGCCATATCTCAACGAGCTCTCCGACTACCTTGCCCACGACCCAATCATCGGTAAAAAGCTTTCCAAGCTAGAACGTGAGCGCCAGGAGCACGGCGCAGTTCGCACGCACCTCTACATCCACATGGCTCCGACGGGACAGCGTGGAGGCCTCCTGCCTACGAGCCCGTCGTACTTCACCTGGGGTGAGTTCACGGCGCCGGAGGTTCTTACCGATCTGTGGCTCGACGGCAACACGGGTCGACTGTTCCACTGGACAGTGGAGTCCGGCTGGATCTTTCACGCGACCTCAGACTGAGTACATCCGGCCGAACGGCCAGACAGAACTGCCCAGGATGATCCGGTGGGATCAGAGCCTGGGCAGCCCGCTACTTAGGCGTTCGTCACCATCTCGAAGATGATCTTGCAGGATGACCGCTTTCAACGTTCCGCGGCGGAACTGCAGCACATCATCGCGCCAGTCCTCGTCTGAGAGGGCCGTGTCGCGAGCGCCGGGATCGAGGAGGTTGATCTGCGCCGCCCTCCCCCGGCCGATGCCAATCGTCTTCCCGTCGACGAACTCTGCGACGCGCGCCCACTCACCGTTCGGGTCGTGAGGAACGGCGACTTTGCGGCCCATCCTGATCAGCCCGCAGCGCAGGCCCATGCTTTCGACAGGAAGCTCTTCCCCGAGCCCTTCACGCCGATGATCGCGGAGCTGTGCGAACGGATGACATTCGCTCTGTACGCCCACCAGGGGTCGAAGGAGAACGGGGACCGGGCAAGCGAGTTCTCGCCGATGTACGGGCCCTGGAACGTCTCACCCGACGCGACCAGGAACGGATGCCGAGGGCCCCTCGAACGCCACCTAGGTTGGAGGACATGACCTCCTCCGCGACGGGAATCCCCGACCTCCACGGCCGCACGATCATCGTCACCGGGGCGAACGCCGGCATCGGGTACTGGTGCGCCGAGATCCTCGCCTCACACGGCGCACGGGTGCTGCTCGGATGCCGGTCGACCGAGCGCGCAGAGGTCGCCGCCTCGTCGATCCGCGCTCATGTGCCAGGCGCGGACCTCGGGATCCTCTCGGTCGATCTCGGCTCTGTCGCGAGCATCCGAGCAGCAGCCGCCTCGCTCGACGAGCCCGTCGACGCGGTGATCTGCAACGCGGGGGTCAAGGCCGCGGATCGCGACGCGCGCACCGCCGACGGACTGGATCTGATGGTGGGCACGAACTTCATCGGGCACTTCGCCCTGCTCGCACAGCTCGGGCACGTGCTCGCCGACGATGCGCGGATCGTGGCGGTCGGCTCGCTCGCTCACCGCTTCGCCGACATCGATCCCGCGACGCTTTCGGAGCCGTGGACCGGGGCCTCCCTGCGTCAGTACGGCCGCTCGAAAGCGGCCCTGATGGCCTTCGCCTTCGAGCTCGACCGCCGCTGGCGGAGCACGGCGCGCTCGGCGCTGTGCGCGCACCCCGGCTACGCCGTCGATCCGCTCACGCCGCACCGCGACGGACTCGCCGACGTCTCGGGCGCGACGCGGGCGTTCGCCTCGCTGAGTCGTGCGCTCGTGCAGGGGAAGGATGCCGGAGCCGCGCCGATCGTGCATGCGGCCGTCGCGGCAGACGCCACCGGCGGCGACTACTGGGGTCCCGGCGGTCTGCTCGAGTTCCGCGGAGCACCCAGACGGGTCACCGCGAGCGAGCAGGTGCGCTCGGTCGACGTGGGGGCCGAGCTGTGGTCCGTCGCCGAGCACATGGCCGGCGTGCGCTTCGCGGTCTAGCCGCGGGTCCCTGGAGACCCGCTAGTCGTCTTCGAGCACGTATGCCCCCGAGGCGTCGGTGAACAGCCCGGTCTGACCGGACTTCGCCTCGCGCACGAAGGTCGCGACCCACGGAAAGCGGGCGACGAACGAGTCGACCGACCACACCTCGTGATTCGCGGAGTCGTTCATGTACTCCTCGGACTCGAGCCCCGTGACCGACTGCAGGTCGCTGCCCGTGAACGTGATCCAGCGGGGCGGATGCTCGGCATGCAGCTTCGACAGGAAGACGGGGGCATTGCCCGCGAGCCCCGGAGACGAGGCGGCGTCGTCGCGGGTGACGTCGAGCAGGGCATCCACCGACCCCGCCTCTGCGACCAGGGCGTCCCAGCCCTTCGCCGAGGCGAAGCCGGCCTCGGCATCCGTGAGCATCCGGAGCGTGCGGACTTGCCCGATCACGGCTCCGTCATCGGCGCGAACGTCGTCGAACGACGCGCCCCAGCGCGACGGCGTCACCATGATCGCCGAGATCCGGGTGCCGGTGAGGAACGGCTCGCTGTTGCGCCACGGGGCGCCGACCGGGGGCACCCGCCGGTTCGTCGCCATGTCGTCGCACACGATCCCGAGCGCCACGCGGGCTGCGCCCTGCTGACCGTCGAGCACCTCGACCGCCAGCTCGACACGCTCGCCCGAGTCCGTGGGCATCAGAGAGGCACCCGAGGTCATGATCGTGATCGGTCCGCCGGCCGGCCGCTTCTCGACCACGCGGATCGCGCCGCCGATGCGGTCCTCCCACGCGATGGGATCCGCGCCGAGCGCGTCGAAGACATGGCGGGGGAACTCGAGGCCGTCGGTCATCGCCTCAGTCTCACAGGGAGTCGCAGGGCGTGGCAACGGCGCGGCGCGATACGGAGCTTCTCTGCGTGCCCGTCGTCGCGGCGACTCAGCTGCGCGAGAACAGCAGCAGGTCGGGCAGGCTCGTCGCGAAGTAGTCGATCTCGCCGTCGGCATGCCGCGCGACCGGCGGGGTGTACGCCGGTCGCCCCTCACCGAGGCTGAGCGGCGGCTCTCCCTGCGGCAGACCCAGGGCTTCGCGAGCCCGATCCCAGGCACCGAGCACCTGGCCCTCGCCGCCCTCCCACGGCTGGAAGACGCGGCTCTCGAGAAGAGCGAGCGCCTCGGCCGCAGAACCCGTCCTCACCAGGAGGTCGGCGTAGGCGACGACGAGGTCATCGCGAGACGCGACCACGTCGAACCGGTCGGCGAGGCGCTTCCGTCGCTCGGAGTCGGTCTCTCCGAGTCGCACTGCCAGCTGATCGCGCTCGAACAGCAGCCGCGCATCGCCCGGATCGAGGGCCACAGCCCGCTCGTAGTGCGCCACGGCGCGGACATCGTCGTGCGCCACGTTGTAGCTCGCCAACCCCGCGTTGCGGTGCACGATCGGATCGTCGAGTCCGCCCTCGATCGCCCGCTCCCACAGCGCGAGCGCTTCTTCCCGCCTCCCCGCGTCATACAGCAGGGTACCCAGCAGGCTGGCCGCCACCGGGTCCGGCTCCGCGGCGAGCGCCGCCACGAGCACGTCGTGGTCGTCGAGGCCGGCGGGGAAGGACCAGCGCCGATCCGAATCCCTGGCCGCGGCGCGCTCGCGCGCGCCATCGTCGGTGAGGCCGAGCCGGTCGAGGATCGCGGCCCGGTGATACCGGGCGAGCGGTGCGACGTTGCCTGCCGCGCTCGGAGGCACGCGGGTGGCATCGTCGAGCACCGACAGCGCGGCATCCGTCTCTCCGGCCCGCGCGAGTTCGCCGGCCAGATCGAGAAAGGTGCGACCGTCAGCGGGAAGAGCACCGGTGTCGAGGAAGCCGAGCAGCGGGTCGAGGGGGTCTTCGGCGCGGAGACGCCGGAGAGTCGCCTCCGCGTCGGCACCACGGCCGAGCCTTCTCAACAGCACCACCCGCAGCGCACCCCGCCTGCGGTCGTCGGACGCCACGGCATCCAGCTCGTCGAGATCGTGCAGGGCCGCAGCGTGGTCGCCGGCCTGCGCCGACTGACGCGCCATCTCGAGCCCGGCGGGCGCGACGAAGGCCGCATCCCAGAACGCCTTGGCGAAGGCGCGGCGGGCTGCGGCGGTGTCTCCTCGACGCTGCTCGACCAGCCCGAGCAGGAAGAGCGCATCCGCGTGCCGGGGGTTGGCGTTGCGGGCGTTGATGCGCGCGAGCGCACGGGAGAGCAGGTCCTTCGCCCGGTCGTAGGAGCCCGCGCGATACGCGAGCTCGGCGAGTCCGGTGAGCACTCGGGCGTCGGAGGGATCGCGGCGCAGCGCCTCCTCCCAGTACGGCAGGGGCGAGCGACTGGGGTGCCGGTACTGCACCAGGTGCAGACCGATCAGATAGAGCTCGTCCGTGCTGTCGACGTCAGCGGGTGCGGCCGGGGCGGAGGCGGTCCAGGGTTCTTCACCGTCGTCCGACGAGACCTCCTGCCAGGCGACGAGCGTCGCACCGGATGCCGCCAGCAGCGTCACGACGATGCCGTCGCCCGCCCGGACCCCGGTCTCGACCCGCCACACGTCTCCCGGAGCCAGGTCGGCCGTCTGCTCCGACAGGAGGATGCCGTCGGCGTCGCGGATCTCGAGTCGGGCGCCCGCCTGCGGCGAGGTCACCGCCGCTTTCACGACCAGATCGCCGTCCCTGTCGACGTGGATCGCGGCCTCGGTGGATGCCTGGTGGGCGACGCCGATCCCGGGGATCGGGTACCAGTACTGACTGAACCGCTTCGTCTCCCCCGGCGCCAGCCAGGTGAAGTCGGGCTGGTTGTCGGTGTAGACGCCGGCCATGAGCTCGACATAGGGCCCGTCGGCGTCGGTGAGCAGGCGATCCCACGCGTGCCCGAAGGGCGCGTCTCCCCAGGTCCACTGCTTCTTGCCCGGCGCGACGCGGCGGTCGGCCCAGTGCACGAACCCCGCCTGCGCGTCGTGGTCGTATCCGCCGAAGTACTCGTGCTCGGTGTCGACGATCATGTACGACGTCGGCACCGGGATGTTGCGGTACCAGTCGATGTGATCGGCACCCGGTTCACGGCGGGCGCGCTCCTGGTAGTCGACCCCGTAGTACGGGCGGTCGGCCTGCGGGTATCCGGTGAGGGCGCGACGAGCGTGGTCGGCGACGTGGCGCACGTCCTCGGGGAAGAACGACTGGTACTGATCGTGCACCCGCACGGCGACGTTGGCCCACCAGAGGAAGGTCTGCGCGATGCTCGTGCGGTTGTGGAGCCTCACGTCGACGCGCACTGTCGAGCTGTCAGGACCCACGTGGATGCCGTGCGTGCCGCGCATCCGGGCGAACGGGTCGTGATCGCTGCACCACACCGTGACGCTGCCGTCATCGTGGCGCTCGATGGTCGACTCGACAGGCAGGAACGTCGCAGGACGGTGATGCTGAGGCCAGTTGAACTCGACCCCGCCGCTCATCCATGGCCCCGTCAGACCGACCAGCGCGGGCTTGATGACGTTGTTCCGGTAGAAGAAGTCGTAACCGGTCGTCTTGTCGTAGGCGACGTGGATGCGCCCGCCGAGCTCGGGCAGGATCATCAGCCGGAGGTAGGCGTTCTCGATGTGCACGGCATTCCAGCGGCGACGCACCGGGACAGATGCGACCCGCTCGACGAACGGCAGCGGATACACCCGGCCACTGGATCCCTGGTAGACCCGCTGGTCGAGGTACATCGGATACGTCGACGGGGCGTCCGGCTCGTACGTGTCGATCTCGACCGCCTCGTACCAGGCGACCGCGCGCCCGGCATCGAGTTCCGCCTGCAGCGCGGCAGGGACGTCGGGAAGGACGAGCTCGGCGTGGGAGCGGTCGACGGGTGCGGTGGTGTGGGTATGCATGTTCCGTCGTCCTTCTCAGAGAGCCGAGGTCCAGCGCGAGGACACCACGCGATCGACGCGGATGACCGCCCCGAGGCGCCCCGCCGCATCGACGCGCTCGCGCACGGACCCGTCGAGATCGATCACGCTGTGCGCCGCAATCGGCGCGATGTGCAGGGTGAGATCCGTACCGGGGGCGAGTTCGGTGACGTCGATGCGCCAGGTCAGGCCGTCCCAGAAGCGATCCCCGATCACGACGCCGTCGGCACGAAGCTGAGCGACATCGCCCTCCCAGTCGACGACCAGCTCGAGAAGGTCTCCCGCCGAACGGCCCTGCGGCACGGGGAGCACGATCCGCCAGACACCGGCGACCTCGTCGAACTGCCCGCTGTCCGGCGCGGCCGACCGACCCATCGATTCGCCGTAGCGCGCCGGAACGTCGTTCACGGGGCGCAGCTCCTCCAGCGCCGCTCGGGTCGACCCCGGCTGCGCATCGGTCCGCAGGACGAGCGGTGAGAACTCCTCACCCCTCCAGACGAGTGCCGTCGGCTCGCGATCCGCGCGCACCACGAGGTCACCGGATTCCCGCCAGACGGCATCCGTCGAGTCGACCAGGTCGGCGCCGAGGTACCAGAGGCGCCCGGCCCGCTCCTCGTCGACCACGAGGAGCCGCAGAGCGCCGTCGATCACCAGGACATCGTCCGGGGTGAGATCGAACGGCACCGCAGCATCCACCTCGATCCCCCGAAGGCGGGCGCGGGATCCCGCCGCCAGCTGGATCCTGGCGGGGAGGCCGTCGTGGGCGCGAAGGACGAGCGTCGGCACCTCGCCGTCGACGATCCCGGCGACGGATGCCGTCGCCCATTCGACGCGGACCCCCGCGACGTCGATCCGCAGCGGCCAGCGACCGATCACGCCGCTCGGGATGTCGATCGGGCAGTCGGGGAACACCAGCTCGCCGTCGGCGAACGGGATGCGGAACTGCACGCCGGGCACCGCCGACAGCGGCTCGTGCGGCTGATGGGTGTTCACGAACAGGAACCCGCCGGCACCGTCTCCGCGCACCGCCCAGCGCAGCGAGTCGAGGTCGTGCACGTCGACGGGGGCGTCGTCAGGAAGAGAGCTGAAGGTGTCGGCGAGGCGCGGGCCGAAGGCGGCGAGGAACGCGTTGTGGTCGCGGAGCACGCCCAGGCTCGGGCCCGGACGACCCGTGGCGCCGAACGCCGCCTGGAAGTCGTAGTCGAAGCGCGGCAGGTCGTTCGGGTATCCCGTGGCGAGACTCTCCTGCAGCCCGTCCTGCGGGTTCACGCCTCCCGCGTACATGTAGAAGCCCTGCCAGGCCGACCCGTTGCCGATCTTCACATTGGCGAGCGCGGCGATGTCCCGCCCTCGCGCGATCGGTCGCCGGTGATACGCGGTCGCCATGCCTCCCCCGAGCTCGCACGTCGACGGAGGGAATTCGGGGTCGATCGGACGCACGACGATCTCGGCGCCCTCCTCGCGGAAGTCGCCACCCACACCGGGGTCGTCCCAGACGTGCGTGAACCGGAAGTGATCGCGGAAGCTGTCGTCCCAGGTCGAACCCTGACCCGCCCAGAAGCCGTCGGCATACCCGCTGTAGAGCGGGAAGACGTCGTGGGACGGCAGGATCGCGCCACCCCACCCGGTCGCCGTCCACAGTGGGGCCGAGAGCCCGGACTCCTGGGCGATGACCTTCAGCACCGCGATGTGATCGGGCTGGTCGTGGAGCTCGTTCTCGAGCTGGATGCCGACCACCGGCCGGTCCGGTCCGCAGAACGGCCGCACCTGCTCGGCGATGTGCGTGTACCAGTCGCGCACCAGCGCGAGGTACTCCGCATCGTTCGTCCGCGCGCGATCTCCGAGGGCTGCGACCACCCAGTCCGGATGACCGCCGTTGCGCACCTCTCCGTGACACCAGGGGCCGATGCGCAGGATCACGTCGATGCCCACCCGCTCGGCGGTCTCGAGAAAGGCCGCGACGTCCAGGTCGCCGTCGAACCGCACCTGACCGCGTTCGCGCTCGTGGTGGATCCAGAAGACGTAGGTCGACACCGAGGTGAGTCCGGATGCGACGAGGAGCCGCAGCTGCTCCTCCCACCGCCGGCGCGGGATCCTGCTGAAGTGCAGCTCGCCGGTCACCGGCACCGTGGGCGCTCCGTCGACCTCTATCCACCGACTCGTCAGACGCAGCCTCTCGTGCGGGTTCTCGGTGTTGCTCATGGTCGGCTCGGTGAGCGGGGGCCGATCGTCATGGAGCCGGATGGTTCGAAGAGTCGACGTCGCGGTCATGGTTCTCCTTCGAAGGGGCGAGCGCTCCCGAGAGACTACGGCCAGGGACGACCGGTGCGACAGCACGATCCGGCGTCGTGATATGGATGAAACGACGCTGGTTGATTCTCAGAACGGACGAGGCAACAGATCCAGCGCTACCCTCGATAGACGAAACTCTGATCAGACCTATGAAAGAAGCCGCCGTGTACGTGCATGAGGGATTCCTGGGCCAGCGCCTCCGGGTCATTCCCCGCCCGGCAGTGCGCGCGGCACAGAGCCAGCCGATCGTCCGGCGGCTGCTGGTCACGGATGTGGGGTACTTCCCCCGCGCGGCACAGCACGGGCGGGTGCGCGCCACCGGCGCACCCGAGACGATCGTCATGGTCTGCACCGACGGCGTCGGCTGGGTGGAGTGGGGAGACCGTGACCCCGTCCGTGTCGAGCGAGGTTCCGCAGTGGTCCTCGCTCCGGGCGTTCGCCACCGGTACCGCGCCGACGACGATGACCCGTGGACGATCTGGTGGGCGCACGTGACCGGCTCGGACGTCGACGACTTCCTCGCCACGATCGTCGCTGACGGGCGCGGCCCGATCGTCGAGCTCCACGACGTCTACGCCGTGGTCCAGTCGCTCGACGAGGCGCTCAGTGCTCTCGAGAAGGATGAGACGCTGCCCATGCTCCTCACCGCGGCCGGAGCGGCGTGGCGGATGCTCGCCGCGATCACCTCGAGCGCACTGCGGGGCACGGCCGCCACGAGCGACCGCATCCGACAGGTGCAGGACTACCTGCGCACCAACCTGGACACGGACTTCTCCGTGCCGGAACTCGCCGCGATGGCGGGCCTGAGCCCCTCGCATTTCTCGGCCCTGTTCCGCGGAGCCGTGGGCACGTCCGTCAAGGACTACCTCAAACGCCTGCGCAGCGCGCGGGCGCGAGAGCTGCTCATCACCACCGACTCGCCGATCTCCGAGGTCGCGCTGGTTGTGGGATACGACGACGCCCTCTACTTCTCGCGCCAGTTCCGCTCGATCAACGGCGTGAGCCCCACGGAGTTCCGTCGCCAGGCGGCGGCCGAACGCGTGGCACGCGCCTGACGCCGGGCCGCCGTCGCATCACCCCGGAACGACCCCGCTGCGCACGAAATCGTCGAGCGGGATCCCCCGCGCCGGCTCCGGGCGATGGATGCCGCGGGGGCGGTACCCCAGGGCCTCGGACTCGCCAAGCAGGTCGGCGAGAAGCCAGACGATCGAGAGCCACATCTCGGTGCCCTGAAGCCCCGGCGCCGAGGGGCCCGTGAGCCCGCTCGCCGACGAGGGGGCCTGGAATCCGAATCCCTCGCCGTCGACCCAGTTGCCGAGCGCTGCATCGAGAAGGCTCGAGGCGAGCGTGCGGACATCGTCCGACCGGTAGGAGCCGGTCTGCGGGCGCAGCAGCCAGAGCGGATGCGCGACATCGAGGACGTTGCAGGCGGTCAGGCTCTCCGGCTCGAAGAACCGCGCATCCCGGGTGTGTGCGAGCACGGTGTCGACCGCGCGTTCGGCGTAGGGAAGAGGCACTCCGTACTGGGCGAAGCTGCCCCGCGTCAGCCGGTAGTAGCCGTTCACGATCTGCAGCAGACCGTCCTCCGCCCGCGGGTGGCCCCACATTCCGGTCACCGGGTCGACATGGGTGAACAGCCAGCCGAAGTACGCTTCGAACGCACCCCGCTCGCCGTGGTCGAGGTTCCACAGCAGCGCCGTTCCGAGCGCATCCACGTCGTGGCCCGCACCCCACGCCCGGGTGCGCCATGACCGGCTCCCGAGGAAGCCGACCACGTCGTCGCCCGACATCTCGACGACGGAGCGGATGGCGTGCGGGAACCGCGCGCCGAGGAGGTCGAGCGCGTAGCCGACGCATTCGACGTGATAAGCGGCCTCGCCGTCGTTCAGGTCGGCGCCCGGCGTGGGGGTCTCGATCAGACCGTCCACGCCCAGGCTGGGGACGAGCCCGGTCTCGGGATCCTGATACGACTGCAACCGGACGATCTGGGCGTCGACCGGGAGCTGATCCGGCGCCCGCCCGAGCAGCAGCGAGCTGATCTCGATCGCGTCGCACTGCGCGCGCACGGTCGGTGCGGCATCCGGCCTGTCGGAGAACAGTCCGTCGGCGACCTGCGGATTCCAGGAGCGAGCGAGGATGGCGGGCGCCTGCACTCTGGCGGTGCTCGCGAAGCGCGCGAGGCGGCCGGACAGGGGCTCGGGCTTCGGCTCCAGCGGTTGCGGCGTCGCCTCTGCTGTCGCCGATGCGAACCGCGAGCGGATGACCCGGGCCGGGTTGCCGCCGACGATCACCCCGGCCGGCACGTCCTTGGTGACCACTGCACCCGCGGCGAGGATGGACTTCTCACCGACCGTGATCCCGTCGAGGATCGTCACGTGTGAGCCGATCCACACATCGTCTCCGATCACGATGCCCTTGCTGGTGAGCGGCTGCCGGAAGATCTCGACCTCGGTATCTGCGAAACCGTGGTTGAAGCCGATGATCGACGCGAAGGCGCCGATGCGCACGGCGTCCCCCATGCGGATCTCTCCCCTGACGATCGCCGACGGATTGATCGTGCAGTCCCTGCCGGTGCGCACCTTTCCGGTGACGTAGGCGTTCGCCGCGATGTACGTGCGATCTCCGAGTTCGAGCGTGTCGGTCTGCACCGCCGCGAGCTCCGAGATGAAGGTGCGATCGCCCAGGACGTGATCCGGTCGGGCGCCGACGAGGGCACGCTGCAGCGCGAGCTGTCGCTGCTTCTGCTCGTCTGACGCATCAGCCCAGAACGACCATGGCGAGTAGTCGAAGTGAGTGCGGTCGAACGGGAGGCCGGCCTCGGATGCGGTCGTCATGTCAGCCTCTCGGGTCGCGTGATCCGGCTTCGCCCGGACGGGAAAGCGTTTACTGGGCAATCTACGCCACGCATGCGGAGCGGGCAATGCGCGGGAGGAGGCGCAACCTCCCGCCCCCTCCCGGTCACGTGGGCCTCCCGCTACGCGGCCACACCCTCCCGCACCGGGATCTCGTCGATCGAGTGATACACCGGCAACCCCCGCTCGAGAGCGATCTCGACGTCCTTGTCGGCACCGGCGGATTCGCCGGGCAGACGCAGCACGGCGTCGCAGTGCTGCAGCAGTCGGTGAGCGGTCTCGTACATGACGTCGCCGCCGGCGGCATCCGCCTCCTCCATCCCACGGAGGATCGGCAGCGCGACCCATTCGCCGATCATCGGCACGTGGCCTCGGCGGTGGATGGGGGCAGCAGCCTCTTCGAGGCGCTCGAGGTTGCGGGCGATCAGGGCGGGGTCTCCGCCGGTTCCCGAGCGGTAGGGCCCGGCGATGAGAATCAGGAGTGGAGTTGTCATGGAGAAGACTGTAACGTTAACCGTGCAAGAACGTGCAACTTCGTGAAGTAGCGAGTACTGAAGGAGTCGGATGCTGAGCGCACAGCGCAAGGACCATCTGCGGGAGATCCTCCGCAGAGACGGCCGCGTGGTCGCGAAAGCCGTCGCCCTCGACCTCGGCGTCTCGGAGGACTCGATCCGACGCGATCTGCGAGAACTCGCCGATGCCGGCGAGATGGTGCGTGTCTACGGCGGAGCCCTGCCGGTGCCGCCCGCCGACAGACCCGTCGATCAGCGCACCACGCTCGCGACGCAGAGCAAGGAGCGCGTCGCCCGTCGTGCGGTCGACCTGATCGCCCCTGGCTCGACGATCGTGCTGGATGCCGGCACGACGACCCTGGCGATGGCCCGGATGCTCCCCCGCGGCGCCGACCTCACGGTCATCACGCCGAGCCCCGCGATCGCCCTGGCCGTGGCCGAGCACTCCGACGCCCGCATCGTGATGATCGGCGGCGAGCTCGCGCGCTTCTCGATGGTCGCGAGCGGCCCGCTCGCGATGGAAGCCGTGCAGCACCTCGCCGCCGACCTGTTCTTCCTGGGTGTGACGGGCATCGACCCGACGCGCGGCCTGACCACCGGCCACCTCGACGACGCGGTCACCAAGCGGGCGATCGCCGCACGCTGCGCGCAGACGTACGTGCTCGGCAGCGAGGAGAAGATCGGCGCGACCTCGCAATATCCGGTGCTCGACCTCGATGCCGTCGCGGGCGTCGTCGTCGACCCCCACGATGCGAATCCCGTGATCCTGGAGCTCACGGAGCGGGCGTCCGTGCTGCGCTGACGGGCGTCAGGTGATCGTGGCCGCCACGATCGTCGGCGTCATGATGGCCACCATCGCAGCGGTGATCGCATCGTTGACGGCCCTGGCGACGGCATCCCCGGCGGCCGAGCCTGCAGTGAGATCCTCGATCCGCCGCTTGAGGTCGCGTGCGGACATCCCCTCGCACTGATCGCGCAGGATCCCGTGGGCGGCGTTGAGGTTCTGCAGGATCGAGAGCAGCGCCAGATCGGCCTGAGTCGGCGCACCAGTGCCGGCGATCACGGCGGCGAGCCGCGAACGCAGCACCGCCTCGGGAGCGGGGTCCGACTCGGGCGTGCGGGCGGAACCCCACCCGAAGAAGCCGCGTTCTCCGCGGACGAGAACGCCCTGCACGACCAGCGACTCCACCACGACCTCGAGCGGATCGAGCTTCGGACGCGCGACGAGCGACTGCAGGCGCTTGCCGGTCAGCGGCACGAGACGCGCGAGCGTCGCATCGAGGATCGGGTTGCCCGTCGGCTCGGTCGACACGACCTCGACGGTCGGGTTCTTGCCCTCCGAGACGACGACGCGTCCGTGCAGGGCGAGGTCGACGATGACCGCGGCGATCTCGCCGTAGAGGCGGTTCACGCTCACGGCGCTCTCGACGCGACCATCAGGCCGGAGAAGCAGCATGTGGAGTTCTTCGACGATCAGCATGCATCCACGCTATGACGGAGCCTCGCGGCTCGGCATCCCCCGGACGGATGACTTCGGATGCCGCCCCTGGCCGCTCCGGTCGCAGTTCGTGCCGCCGCCGGGCGCTCCGGTCGCAGTTCGTGCCCGCCCGCTCGCCGGTTGCGCGGCACGAAGTGCGACCGGAACAGCACCGCACGCACGAACGCCGCGCCCTCCGACGAGGACGCGGCGTTCGATGAAGAGGGTTACGCGGCGATCTTCTTCGCGTCGTCCGTGTTGAGCAGACGGAAGAGCAGGGCCGCGATGACCGCACCGACGACCGGGGCGACGATGTAGAGCCACAGCGACGCCCAGTCGAAGTATCCGCCGACCGAGAGGCCGAGCGCCACGGCCGGGTTGAAGCCGCCGCCCGAGATCGAGCCGACGGTCGCCGCACCGATGAACACGGTGGCACCGATCGCGAGACCGTAGAACGAGTTGCCCTCGGTGTCCTTCGAGGTCGCGGAGTTGAGCACGACCCAGACGAGGATCAGCGTGAAGAGCGCCTCGACGAAGAACGCCGGGCCGACTTCGATCACCATGGCTTCGCCACCGGCGGGCCATACGGCGAGGCTGGCCAGGGCGGCGAGCGCGCCACCGACGAACTGGGCCACGAGGTAGGCGATGAGGTCGACGACGCTCAGGCCGCCGCGCAGGAAGACACCGACCGAGACGGCCGGGTTGAGGTGGGCGCCCGAGATGTGACCCGTCGAGTAGACGAGCACCATCAGGGTGAAGCCGATCGCGAGCGGGGTCAGCGGGCTTTCGCTGTTCACCGCGGCGATGATGCTGAGGACGAAGAGGAAGGTCGCGAGCGCTTCTGCGAGCGCCTTACGAGGAGTGCCGGTCATGAGTGTGCTCTTTTCTTGGATTCCGACGGAAGGCAACCACTCCGTCGGCCCGCGCACTCCGGCTGACGCACCCTCCACTGACGAGACTGAATATAGCGAGGGCGAACACCTCGTCGACGCGCGCCGCGCGGGCTTTCTGTGAAATCCCTGAGTGCGCATCGTGCGGCTGTCAACCCCGTCGCCAGCCGGTCAGCGCCTGTCTAGGGTTCGATGATGATCTCCGACACCACCCAGACGCAGGAGGAACCCACCCGGCTGCGTCGCGCCATCACCGGCCCGTTGCTGTTCGCGTTCATCCTGGGCGATGTCCTCGGCGCGGGAATCTACGCCCTGATGGGAGTGCTGTCCGAGAAGGTCGGCGGGATGCTGTGGGCGCCGCTGCTGCTCGCGCTGCTCCTCGCCCTGCTCACCGCGGGCTCGTATGCCGAACTCGTCACGAAGTACCCCCGCGCGGGTGGGGCGTCGGTGTTCGCCGAGCGCGCGTTCCACAGCCCGGTCGTGTCGTTCCTCGTCGGGTTCAGCATGTTGGCCGCCGGCGTCACGAGCGCGGCGGGTCTCGCGATCGCCTTCGCCGGCGACTACCTCGGTACGTTCTTCGACCTGCCGACCATTCCCGTCGCGATCGCGTTCCTCGCCGTCGTCGCCGTTCTCAACGCCCGGGGCATCCGTGAGTCGCTCGGCGCGAACCTCGTGATGACGGCGATCGAACTCAGCGGTCTCGTGATCGTGATCGCGGTGGTCGGCATCTTCGTGGCCGGAGGCGGCGGTGACGCCTCGCGACTGACCCAGACCCCGGAGGGCACGCCGGTCGCCCTGGCCGTCCTCAGCGGAGCAGTGATCGCGTACTACTCCTTCGTCGGCTTCGAGACCTCCGCCAACATGATCGAAGAGGTCAAGGACCCGCGACGCACCTACCCGCGGGCTCTGTTCGGCGCGCTGTTCACCGCCGGCGCGGTCTACGTGCTGGTGGGCGTCGCGAGCTCGATCGCCCTGCCGGCGTCCGAGCTTCAGGAGTCGAGCGGTCCGCTGCTCTCGGTCGTCGAGGCGGCGGGCGCGAGCATCCCCTCCTGGCTGTTCAGCCTGATCGCCCTCGTGGCCGTCGCGAACGGCGCCCTGTTGACGATGATCATGGTGAGTCGTCTGACCTACGGCATGGCCGAGCAGAACCTGCTGCCGTCGGTGCTCGGACGCGTTCTGCCGAACCGCAGGACACCCTGGGTCGCGATCCTCACCACCACCCTCGTCGCGATGGGGCTGACCCTGGTCGGCGATCTCGCGACGCTCGCCGAGACGGTCGTGCTGCTGCTCCTGTTCGTGTTCCTCAGCGTCAACGTGTCTGTGCTCGTGCTGCGGCGCGACAAGGTCGAGCACGACCACTTCCGCATCTGGACCGTCATCCCGGTGCTCGGCATCGGCTCATGCCTCCTGCTCCTGACGCAGCAGCGCCCCGTCGTCTGGCTGTTCGGCGCGATCCTGCTCGCCGTCGGCGGAGTCCTGTACCTGCTCGCACGCTGGAGCCGCAAGCGCTCCGCGTCCCGCGACCACTCGTCCGACACCACCGAAACCCCCGACACCCCGAAGGAGAACCATGAGCACGCCTGACCAGACCCCCGACGAGGCCATGACGAGCGAAGAGAAGCGTCACGACCAGCTGACCGCGGCGCCGGATGCCACGGAGGCCGATGCCGCACCGCGCATCGAGGTGTCGGAGCACGACGGCAACACGCGCATCGACATCGCTCCGGATGCCGCAGTGCGCCCGGGCCCCGGCCCCGGCGTCGAGACGGAGGAGTCGACCGAGACCGCGCCTCAGGAGTAACCGGCGCTCACAGGGCGAGGCGGAACTAGTTGCGGGTCGCGGCGCCGTATCGGCATCGTCGCGATAGGTTTTCCCTTGTGACCACGACCATCGCCGACGAACCACCCGCGCGCCGCAACGCGTCGCCGGGCCCGGAGCGCGGCGGTGGAGCCACCCTCGCCGATGTCGCTCGCCTCGCCGATGTCTCCCGTGCCACCGCCTCCCGGGTCCTCGCCGGCCGGGCAGCGGGCAAGTCCGCGAGCCATGCCCGCGTACTCGCCGCCGCTGAGGAACTCGGTTACGTCGTGAACGGCCTCGCCCGTTCGATGATGGGCGTCGGTCGGCGGAGCATCGCATTCGTGTCGAGCATCATGGTCGGCCCGACCTTCGCCACCATGGCCGGTGGCGCCGAAGACGTCGCCACCGCGAACGGCCACCTGCTCACGATGTGCACGACCGGCGGTGACCTCGACCGAGAGGCCGCCCTGATCGAGACGCTCAGCGAGCAGCGGGTCGCCGCCGTGCTCCTCGTCGGCTCGACCCCCGCGACGGAGGAGTTCGAGAGGCGCGCGCAGCGGTACTCCGACACGCTCGCCCGCGTGGGCGCCCGACTGATCCTGTGCGGGCGTGCCGCACTCGACGGGCATCCTCACATCGCGTCGATCGACTACGACCACCGCGGAGGGGTGCGCACCGGCGTCGAGCACCTCGTCGAGCTCGGGCATCGCCGAATCGCCTTCGTGGGTTCTCTCGACGACATGACCACGCCGCACCAGCGCTTCCTCGGCTACCAGGACGGACTCGCCAGTGCCGGCATCGCATTCGATCCCGAACTGACCGCGCAGAGCGACAACTCCTCGGACGACGCAGCAGCCGCCACAGTGGCGTTCATCGAGAGCCACCCCGAGGTCACGGCGATCGTCTGCCAGACCGATGTCATGGCGGTCGGCGTCTGCCGCGCACTGCACGCCAGGGGCATCGCGATCCCGGAGCAGATCTCGGTCGTCGGCTTCGACGACATGCAGCTGGTCGCCGACCTGACGCCGTCGCTCACGACCGTGCGCGCGCCCTTCCACGACGTGGGCGAGCTCGCCGGTCGGATCGCCGTCGGCGGGGCTTACGAAGGGCCTGCGGTGCTGCCTGTCGAGTTGATCGTTCGCGGGTCGACAGGCCCCGCCCGCGACTGAGGCACCGCGTCCCCACAGACGCGGCGCCTCACTCAGCGCGGCGGAGCGGTGTGATCGAAAGCACCCGACCCCACCGCTCCGGCGTCCTCAGTAGGCGCCGAGATCCTCCCACGGGCCGTTGGCGTCGCCCGGCTCCTGGTTGCGGGTCCACCACTTCGCGCGGAACGTGTGCCCGTCGTGCGCGACGGTCTCGCCGCCGACGTAGACGTACGACGTCGTCCATGCCCGCACGGCGTCTCCCGCCGCGGCAACGCGTGCGCCCTGCTGCATCCACGCGCCGGTGGCCGTGCTGCCGGGCAGCTCGTTCCTCGTCCACCATTGCGCCGTGTAGACCGCTCCGTCGTGCGACACCTCGTCGCCGGTGCTGTAGACAGCGGCCGGATCCCAGGCCGGGATCGCCGGAGCGGTCGACACCTCGCCGAACACGATGAGCTCGGCCACGTTCAGGATCTGACCGTTCACGAGTCGGATGTACCGGAACGAGGTGTCGTCGCTCACCGTCCACTGCTGCCAGTCGAGCGTCTTCGCGGGAGCCGTGGGCGTCAGACGCGTCCACGTCTGCAGGTCGTTCGACCCCTCCAGACGCATGTCCGCGATACGCGAGGTGCCGTAGCCGTCCTGTCGCACGAGCAACTCCGCCCCGCTCAGCGACACGGTCGTGTCGGGGCCGAAGTCCCACACGTTGCCGTAGAGACCCGAGTTCAGCCGGGTGTCGGAGTGCGTCGCCGGATCGCCGTCGAGCATCTTCGCCGTGTATTGCGTCCAGGCGGCGTCGGCGACCCCGTCGGGGCGCAGCACCGTCGCTTCGCGGAAGGCCGAGTCGATGCGCCCGCTGTCGCTCGACAGGAACAGTGTCGAGCCGTCGGTCGTGGCATGGATCGTGTCGGCATCCCGCCCGTCGGCCGTGGTGAAGTCGACTGTGATCTCGACCCGTGCCCCGCGCTGCGCGCTCTCGGGCACCGCGGCCGTCGCGACCCACTGGCCCGCCGCAGGAGACGTCACGGTGGCCGGAGCACCGAGCACCGTCACGGCCACGTCCGAATTGCCGGCGGGACCGGTGAGACGCACCTCGACGCCGTCGCCCACCACGACACGTCCTGCGACGGCGTCCGGCGACGAGAGCGACACGGTGTCCATCGATCCGACAGCCTCGGTGCGGGAGCCGTCGATGCGGATGTCGGCGATGCTCCAGATCCCCGGATACGCGGGATCGGACGGCACCCCGGGCTCGTCCACCTGGAACTTCAGGAACCGGAACGGCTGGCCCTGCACCTCGTCTCGCACATCGATCCACTCCATGGACGAGTCCTGCCCCACGTTCGGATGCACGGTGAGCAGCGTCCACGTCGCGCCGTCATCGGAGCCGTAGACGTTCGTCCCCTCGGCGCGGTTCGGGAACGTGTCCCTGGCCTGGATGCCGAAGCGCTCGGCGCCGACGCGGAAAGCCGACCCGAAGTCGAACACGATGCTCGGAACGCGCTGGTCGCCCCAGCTCGTCTGGTTGTCTCCATCGGTGATCGCGGTCAGCTGCGCCGCCGTGAGCGGCGGGGCCGTGACGAGCCCCCGATAGTCGAGAGTGCCGTCCGCCAGCACGGGGTCGAGCACCACGAGACCTGCGACAGCGTCACCGAGCCCGTCGAGAAGGGTCGCGAAGGCTGCGGCATCCGCGCCCTGCACTCCCTGCTCCGCGTTCGTGCGCGCCTCGACGAACCGCGCCCAGCTCGCCGAGGTGTACTCGTCGCTCTCGCCTGCGCGTCCGACGAGTTCGTCGATCGCGGCATCCCGACTCTCGGCCACGGTGATCGTCACAGGCAGCGCCGTCACCGTCGTGCCGTCCGACGCCGCAAGGGTCATCTGCGCGACCCCCGGCTGCGGGGGCGACCAGCTCAGTTGGCTCCCCTGCAGGACCATGCCCGACGGGGCGTCCTGCAGCGCGAGGGTCACTGTCTCGCCGGCGCCATCCGTCGTCTGCACGCTGCGCGTCCATTGCTCACCGGCGACGAGCACCGCATCGAGTACGGGAGCATCCGCGAACACGGGCGGCGTGATCACACCGTTCGCCTGCGCCAGGAGCCCCGCGACGTCGACCTTCGCGTCCGACCCGGTCGCCCGGAGGAACAGGATGTTCTCGCCCACGGCCCCCGGCGTCTTGGCCAGGGCCAGATCCAGCCAGACGTAGCGCCATTCGCCATCGGTGTCGGGGACGACGATCTCGGCGAACGGCGGCTCCTCGGCGGTGCGTGACGCCTGCAGGCGGGCGGTGCCGTCGCTTCGCACCTTCACGGCCACGAGCGACTGCGCCGCAGCCCGGTCTCCCCAGATCGCCCGCCTGATCGCGAGGTTCGCGTCGTCGGCACCGGCGTCGAGTCGGATGAAGGACGTCTCGTCGTCCTCGTCGCGGACGGCTCCGTCGCCGAGCGGCGTGCCGAAGGTGCGCACCGACAGCTCGGCGCTGTCTGCCAGCGGAGCGGCGGCTCCGTCGACCTCGGCGAGCTCCTCGGGGAACGCCACCCAGTACTCGGCTCCGGTGTAGTCCGATCCTCGGTCGTTCCAGAAGTTCTGGACACCGGTGCCGTAGTAGTAGAGCGGACCGTCGCGCTGCTCGTAGAGCTCCGCGACATGGGGCGCCTCGGCGGCGACATCGACGTCCGCGACGTAGCGGTACTGCAGGTATGCCTCGCTGAGCGGATCCTGCAGGCGACCGCGATACGCCTGCGAGATCGCGCCGCCCTCGTTCGCCGGGATGTACGGCACCTCCTGGCCCATCATGAAGGCGTAGAAGGTGTCGGCGCCGTCGAGGATGCGGTGATCGAGGAAGTCGTAGGGCGAGACGGCATCCGCCGATTCCGACACGGTGCCTGCGGTCGGATCGAGCGTCGTGCCCTGCGCATCGACGATGCGCGCGAGTGCCACGAAGATGTCGACGTCGCCCTGTCCGTGGGCCTGGTCGCGCAGCATCTCCATGTGCTGCACGAACGGAGCCCCGGTCGTGTTGCCTTCGGCGTCAGCCGGGATCTCGCGGAACAGCTGTTCCAGCGATCCGTTCACGTTCCCGCCGTACAGGTCGTGCTCGCTCTCGTAGCCGGCATTGACCGTGAACCACTCCACCCTCTCGGCATAGAGGTCGGCGTCATCGAGGAAGATCGCCGCAGAGATCATGCCGATCACGCCGTAGAGGTGCTGGTTCCACAGGCGGTTCTTCGAGGACAGGAACGTGTCGAGCACCGGTCGCACGAGGTTGTCCTCGATGCGCTGCTCGTCGGCGTCCGTCCATCGCAGGTCGTATCCGTCGAGGGCGGCGTTCGCGGGCTCGGTGCTGCGGATCAGCTCGGCCGCGATCAGCATGTAGTACAGCGGTACCCCGGTGTGGATGTGCGCGTCGGCGAAGTACTCGTACTTCGCAGGGTCCAGGCTGCTCCATGCTCGGAGCCCGTGCAGGGCGTTCGCGCGATACTGCTCGTCACCCGTGACGACGTACTCGAGCGCCTGGGTCATCACTCCGATGCCGTCGCGCTGCGCCATGGAGCGCATCCCGACGCTCGCGTAGGCGTCGTTCTTCGGGATGTCGGTGCCGGGCTGCGCGTTCTCGACGCGGTAGTCGATCGCGGCGTATCGGGTGTCGACCATCGCGTCGTAGTAGCTCGCCCACGGGTCGACCCCGGCGAGCACCTGGGTGCGCATGTTCTCGAGGTGGTCGGCGGTGAAGCCGATTCCCGGATGCGCGAAACCGGCGTCGCTGACCGTCTCGACGATCTCGGGCGCGGCCGTCTGCGCGGCGGCCGAGACCGGAGCGGCGGCCGAGACCGGAGCAGCGGCGGCAGCCGGGGATGCGGCGGTGGCCGGCGGTGCGACGAGGAGCGCCCCGCTGAGGGCGATCACCCCGGCGGTCAGCGCACCGACCGTCTTGCGGATACTGCGGTGTTCGATCTTCATCGATCTCTCTTCCGTGACGGCGCCGTCGAGCGACGGCGCGAGGGCATGCAGGAGCAGGAACTTCGCGACGGTCAGGGGTTCGGAGGTGTGCGGGTCAGTCCTCCCCCGCCGGATCGGTCTCGTCGTATCTGAGAGACACGTCTGCGAGATCGGCAGACCACCCGCGGCCGTCGAGATCGTCCGCGCGGACGCCGAAGAACAGGCCGGTGAACCGCAGCCGGTCGCCGTGGTCGTCAGACAGGGTCCAAGCCGGGTGGACGCCGGGTACCTCGGTCCAGTGATCATCACCGACCGCGGCGACGGCGAACCGCAGGTCGGGTCCGTCGAGAGTCAGCCGCATCCGCACGGCCCCCTCCGGCACGGCGACGGGCGCGGAGCGAGTGGTGCGCGCTCCGTCTCTGATCACGACGCGCACATGCCGGCCGTTGTCGGCATCCCACCCCAGCTGCAGCCAGATCCAGCCGCTGCGGTCGTACCAGGCGATCGCTCCGGCGAGCTCGCGGGTGCTGGTGGGCTCGGCATCCACCGTGGCCTCGAACGTGGCCCGATGCTCCTCGACCCTGGTGACGATCATCGACTGCTCGAAGACGGATGCCGGCGAGTGCCCGCCGCGCAGCCGAAGCCATCCGGGCCGCGCGGTCAGATCGACGACGTCGGGCGCGAGCGGTGTGCGCAGGGTCGACCAGCGCCGGCTGTCGAGCTGCGGGGCGTCGAAGGACTCGGCGAACCCCGACGCGACAGCGCGGCCGACGCCCTCTCCCCCGACCTCGACCTCGACCTCGACCTCGACCTCGACCTGATGCCCGCCCTGTGCCAGCCGCAGCCAGCCGCCCTCATCGAACACCACGCGCTGCAGGCAGGTCTCGCGCCCGAGCGTGCTGTACCTCTCACCGAGGTGCAGAGTCGGCCGGCTGGCGAGATGCACCAGCATCCACTCGCCGCTCGGCGTCTGCACGAGCTCGCCGTGACCCGCCTTCTGCAAGGGCAGGCCGGGGGCGTCGCGGCTGGTCAGCACGAACGGCTGCGGGTCGCGCTCGTAGGGTCCGGTGATCTCGCGCGATCGCGCCACCGTGATGGCGTGGTTCCATCCGGTGCCGCCCGCGGCGATCAGCAGGTGGTACCGGTCGCCGATGCGATAGAGGTTGGGACCTTCCACCAGCGTCGGCTCCTGATGGATCACGGTGGCCGTCCCCGAGGTGCGCCTCTCATCAGGCAGATACTGCTCGAGCACGAGACCGCCGAACGACGGATGCTCCGGCCGCTGATCCCACTGCACCCCGATGATCCAGTGGGTGCCGTCGGGGTCGTGGAAGAACGAGAAGTCGAACCCGCGTGAGCCCAGATGCACCGGCTCGCTCCACGGACCGTCGATGCTCTCGGCCGTCACGAGGTAGTTGTCGATGTCCTTGTCGTCGCCGTCCATCGACCGCACCACCGAGTATGCGAGCCAGAACAGGCCGTTCGAATGCGAGAGGCTCGGCGCCCACACACCCCCGGAGTCGTGCACGCCCCGGAGGTCGAAGCCCTCGTCGAGCGCATGCCCGCGGACCGTCCAGTGCACGAGATCGGTGGAGTGATGGATGCGCACCGCGGGGTGGAACTCGAACGTGCTGGTGGCGATGAAGTAGTCGTCTCCGACCCGCACGATCGACGGGTCGGGGTTGAAGCCCCGGAGGATCGGGTTGCGCACGACGCCCATCACACGACCCCCGGCACCCGCTCGAAGCCGACGAAGGCCTCACCCGCGACGAAGCGGGCGACCTCGTCGATCACGTCACGCCCGAGTCGGTGGAGCTCATTTCCGGTGGCGCCCGCGATGTGCGGGGTGAGTGTGACGTTCGGCAGCGTCCACAGCTCGTCGTCGGCTGTGAGGGGCTCGGGCTCCGTCACGTCGAGGATCGCGTCGATCCGCCCCGTACGCAGATGTGTGCGCAGCGCGTCGTGGTCGATCAGCGTGCCTCGAGCCGTGTTGATGAGCACTGCTCCATCGCGCATGATCGCAAGCTCGCGCGACGCGATCATGTGCTCGGTCTCGGGAGTCGCGGGGGCGTGCAGCGAGACGATGTCCGAGGCGGCGAGCAGATCATCGAGCGTGGTCTTGAGCCCGCCGAGCGACACGATCTCCTCCTCCGAGGCGTAGGGGTCGTAGATCAGCACGCGCAGGTCGGTCGACTGCAGCAGCTGTGCGACACGGCGGCCGATGCGAGAAGCCCCGACGAGCCCGACCGTGCGTCCGAAGTTGCCGCTGTCGATCAGATCGGCTTCGCGGTCGACGAAGGCGCGACCCTCGCGATAGATCTGCTCGGCATACCTCGCACGCTTGCCGGCGAGCACGATGGTCGCCGCGGTGTACTCGGCGACCGCCTGCGCGTTGCCCTCGCCGGCGTTCGTGAAGACGATGCCCCGGCGCGCGGCCTCCACGGTGTCGAGCACCGCGCTGGCGGTGCCGCCTGCGAAGACGACGGCGCGCAGGTTCGGCATCCGCTCGAGCATGTCGCGGTCCACCTGCGGACAACCCCAGCCTGCGAGCAGGATCTCGGCCTCGCTGATCAGGTGCGAGGCGTGATCGCTCTCGAAGTCGGTGAGCACTTCGGCGCTCACATCGACCAGTGCGCTGAGCCGGGCCCGGTGCGGGCCGAACAGGTTCTCGGCCAGTGCCGGCGGATTCATCGCGACGATCGCGCGGGGTCGGGCTTTCACTTCTTCAGCTCCTCGATGCTCCAGTCGTCGCGCCAGCTCAGCTCGGCCCGACCCTCCTCGACCCGCAGCGGCAGCCAGATCGGCGCCGACGACGCCAGGTCGTCACGATCCCAGCGGTCGCCGATGTAGACGTGGCCACCGTCGACAGGCAGCACGACGCTCACCTGCGAATCGAACGTGCGGCTGCCGGTCGGGGCGAAGTCCCGCCACGGCGACCACGGCCCCTCGAGCGCGGAGGCGGTCGCGTACTTGTTGTCGTTGAGGTCCCAGCCCGTGAGGTCGGAGCCGAACACGTAGTACAGCCCGTCGTGACGCACCAGCGTCGGCGACTCGTACCCGATCTCTGGGCGATCCTGCTGGCGCAGTGTCGCCACGATCGACTGGACGCCGCAGTAGTCGGGTCGCAGACGGTAGATGTGCAGGCCGTTGTCGCGGTCCTCGGAGAGCAGATAGCCGACACCACCCTCGTGGTAGACGCCGATGTCTCGGCTGAGGTTGCCGAGCGGTCGCTCGCTGCCGAGATACTCGTACGGCCCCTCGGGCGCATCGCCGATCGCGAAGCCGACCCTCGCGTCCGAGTAGTCGGCGTTCTCGATGTGGACGATCAGCACCCAGCGCCCGTCGGGGCGGCGCAGCGCCTTGGGTCGTTCGACGATGCGGTCCGGTGACAGGTCTCCCGAGCCGGCGGCGAGCGCGTCGCCGACATACTCCCAGGTCGCGAGGTCGGCTGAGCGGTAGCAGGCCACCGCCGTGAATCGGTCGCCGGCGGTCTTGTCCTCGCCCCAGGCGTACCAGTGCGGTCCGACGCGCTGGATGCCGATGCCGTGCAGCTGCGCGATGCGGCCGCGGTCGTCGGTGACGAGCTCGCCAGTGCGGATCGTGCCGCTCATGCGCCGCTCCCCTCGATGTCGGGCCGGATGCGGAGCACACGGGCACCGAGTCCGGGCCCCGTGGCGATGCGGATGCCGTCGCCGGCGTCGTCGATCACCCAGCCGTCGATGGAGGCTCCCGCGGGGAAGAGGGTCTCGACACCGCGGACTCCGGGGATCGTGAACGAGCTCGGCTCCTCCGACCTGTCCCATACGAAGAGCAGCGACTGCTCGGTTCCTCGCAGGCCCAGGCAGACGACGTCGTCATTCCACGCGGGCAGGCCGAGCGGCCAGAACGGGTCGGTCGCAGCCAGACCGCCGCGCACGGTCTTGTGGAGGCCCACGGCCTCGGCGACGAGCGCCTGCTGCGCGGGGCGCAGCTCGCCCAGGAAGCCCGAGAGGTAGAGCCTGCCGCTCAGGCCGGTGACGAGTGTGAACACCGTCTCGGCATCCGTCATCCCGCTCGCCGGGTACGCCCAGTTGCCCGCCTGCTCGGGGAGGATCGACGCAGGCGCCGATGCCGCGATCGGCGGATACAGACGGAAGTCCTGCTGGTCGGTGGTGGACTGCAGGTGTGTGCGCGACAGCAGCGCGTAGTCGGCCCGCATCGCGCCGGAGGAGCAGTTCTCGATCAGGAGCTCCGGATGCCGTCGCTGCACGTCGTCGAGCCAGTCGCCGAAGGCGCGGATGTGGCCCAGCAGGCCGTCTCCGGCTGCCGTCGCCTGCCACTCGGTGCCCGCACCGGGGTTGATGTTGTAGTCGAGCTTCAGGAAGCTCACGCCGTATTCGCGGACGATCCGATCGACCGTGTCGTCGAGGTGCGCCCGCGCCGCCGGGTGCCGGAAGTCGAGGTGGTAGCGGTCGTGCTCGCGCACGCGCACTCCGAACCGCTGGAAGAAGGCGTCATCCGGCAGCGTCTTCGCGACGGGGCTCTCGACCCCGACGACCTCGGGCTCGAGCCAGAGCCCCGAGCGCATGCCCGCGGCGTGGATCTCTTCGATGATGCCGCGGAGTCCTGCCTCGTCGAACCGGCTCGGGGCCTCCCGCCACTCGCCGACCGTGTCCCACCAGTCGCCGATCTCGGGGTCGGCGAACCAGCCCGCATCGATGCAGAAGACCTCTGCCCCGGCCTCGGCGGCGGCGCGGATCAGCGGCCGCAGCGCTTCGGACGAGGGCTGCCCCATGAGCGTGTTCATGAAGTCGTTGTAGATGATCGGCAGGTCGGGGCCGTCGACGCGGCGGATCGCACGGCGATGCGAGGTGAGCGCGGCGATCGCCCCCTCGAGGCCCTCGCCCGAGGCGGCGAGCGCGACCGGCACCGTGAGGAACTCGTCGCCCTGCGCGAGCACACGGGCGAACTGATGCTCGAGATCCGTGGGGCCGAGCAGTGAGAGGGTCAGACCCTCGAGCCCCTGGCTGAGGTCGACGTGCCAGCCGGCGCCGCTCTCGATCTGCCAGGCGACGGCCGAACCGTCCCGGTGCACGAGGGCGCCGACAGGCAGGTGTTCCCCCGTCGACCAGGCGCCGTGGCTGGTCAGGGTCGCGTGGCCCCGACCGTCCTGCGCGTGGATCGGCAGCGACAGCGGGGGCAGCTCGTCGGCCAGTGCACGACGGTGCCAGCGGTTCTCCGCCAGCCATTCGCTGCGCGCGGTGAGCAGGTCGTACTGCTCCCCCGCATGCGGGCCCTCGCCGAACCCGACCGTGGCCGAGGTGACCGCGGTGATGACGACCGGCGCCGAGCCCGTGCCTCGCAGTGTGTGCTGCACGCGCACGGCCGTGCCCGAGAGCGCGAGCACGCTCGTGACCTCGAGTCCCGTGAGCGCGTCGCGCTGCACGAGCGTGATGGTGTCGGGGGCTGCATCCGTCGGCGTGGCATCCGCCTGCTCGATGCGCAGCCGAGCGCCCGGAGCCGAGCGCACATACGCCTGACTCGTGCGCGCTCGCTGCTCTGCGGCGGTGAAGATCTCGACGAGGGGTGCGGGGTGACCGTCGCCGACCGCCAGGGTCACCGGACCGTCAGTTCCCGCCGAGATCGTGAATCCGCCGATCCGGGAGATCATGCGCCCACCCGCTCGCGTGCGCGATCGAAGCCGAGCGTGCGGGTGCAGATCGTGGCGGCCACAGAGGCGAGCGCCGGCGTCGACAGCCACGCGACCGCGCCGATCACCGGAAGCGAGGTGGCGAGAGCCGCGAGAGCCGCGAGCAGCAGCCAGACGAGAGCCAGGTGAGGGCGCTGCAGGACGATCCGTGCGGCGGCGAGCGCATACGCGGCGCCGCGCAGGGGCGAGTCCGAGAGGAACGCGGCTGCGACGACGATCGCGGCGACGACGGCGGCCACGGCGACGGCGCCCAGCAGCACACCGGCATCCGCTCCGAGCAGGGCGATGTCGTAGCCGAGCACGAGCACGGCGGCGCCGAGCGCCAGAGCCGAACCCCAGCGGTGGCGCACGGCGTCCGCGAATGCCTGCCAGAAGGTCTGCGCCACGTGCGGCTCGGAGTCGAGCAGGGCGGCGGCGGCGCGCACCAGTGCGTGCAGCGCCGGGGCGACGGGCAGCACTGCGGCAGCCCCCAGCCAGAGCGCGACGTGGGTGGCCTGCCAGCCCACGAGCGCCTGGAAGGCGAGCATCGGCACGAGGCAGCCGACGAACGACAGCGACACGAGGAAGTACCGGAACGCGCCCAGCAGCAACGTCGCGATGACGCCGTCGTAGCCGAGCAGACGGCCGAGTCGAGAGGTGGTCACGGTGGTCATCCCTTCACCGCCCCGACCGACATGCCCTTGATGAAGTAGCGCTGGAAGGCGGCGAAGATCGCGACCGAAGGGACGATCGCGAGGATGGCTCCCGTGTAGATCAGCTGCCACTGCGAGGTGAGCAGACCCACCATGCGGTTGATCGCGACGTTGATCGTTCCGGCCGACGACGAGTCGAGGAACACCAGGGGGATGAAGAAGTCGTTCCAGAGTCCGAGGGCCTGGATGATCACGAAGGCCGAGGTGACAGGCAGGAGCATCGGGAAGACGATGAGCCAGAAGGTGCGCAGGCGCCCCGCGCCGTCGACGTGCGCCGCCTCCTCGACCTCGATCGGGATGCCTTTGATGAAGCTGCAGTAGAGCAGGATGCCGAAGCTCGCCGCCCCTCCGAGATGCACCAGGATCACCGAGAGCAGCGTGCTGTAGAGACCGACGTCGTCGAAGCCCTTCACGAGCGGGATCATGCGCACCTGGAAGGGGATCATGAGTCCGGCGATGAACAGCACGTACAGGAACCGCGAGGTGCGGCCGCCGATCCGCTCGATGCCGTAGGCGGCCATCGGCACGATGATGATGAGCATCACGACGGTGCCGACCGTGATGATGAGGGTGTTGAGCACCGCCTCGAGGAAGTCGGTCTGCTGGAACAGGGTGACGTAGTTGTCGAACGCGAAGGATGTGGGCAGGCCCATCGGATCCTTCGTGATCTCGGCATACGAGCGGAAGGAGTTCAGCAGCGCGTAGATCACCGGAGACGCGACGATCAGCACCAGGATGCTGAGCACCACCATCACGATGATCTCGCCGACCGACCACTTCTTCTTCTCCCGGCGCACGCGCGGCGGGCGGGGGATGCGGGCGAGCCCTGCGGGACGCGCCTCCGGCTCGATCTTCATGGTGACCTGGGTCATCGTCTCGGTCATGCCTGGATCTCCCTCTTGCGCATGTAGGCGTTCGCGGCGACGGTGCTCACGATCACCACGATGAAGAGCACGACGGCGGCCGCTGAACCGAATCCGGCCCGGTATTCGCCGAAGCCGACCTTGTAGATGAAGAAGGCCATGGTCTCGCTCACGAACCCGGGGCCTCCCGAGGTGAGCACGAGCACTTGGTCGAAGATCACCCAGCCGGCGATCATCGCGAGCGTCATGTTGACGGTGACCGCGCCGGCGATCATCGGCCACGTCACGTTCCAGAAGACCTTGGCGCCGCTGGCGCCGTCGATGCGCGCAGCCTCGATCAGCTCCTGCGGCACCGACTGGAGGTTCGCGAGATAGATCAGGGTCGTGTTGCCACCGAGCGTGAAGCAGGTGATGAACAGGATGACCCAGATCACGATGCTGCTGTCACCCAGCCAGTCGCGGGCCCACTCGGGGAGGCCCATGTCACGCAGCACGGTGTTGACGGAGCCGAAGTTGTAGTTGAGCAGGTACTTCCAGATCGTCGCCATGATGAAGGCGCTGACGAGTGCCGGCAGGTACACGGCCGTGCGGAAGAAGCCCTGCGCGTGGTTGAGCTTGTCGAGCATGAGGGCCACGGCGAGCGAGATCACGTTGACGATCAGGGCGGAGCCGAGTCCGAGGATCAGGGTGTTGCGCACCGCGTTCCAGAAGCGGCCGCTCGCGACGATGTCCTCGTAGTTCCGGATGCCGACGTAGTCGTAGCCGTCGCTGATGCCGTCCCAATCGGTCAGGCTCAGCTGCAGGGTCTGCAGCGACGGGACGATCACCATCAGGAGGTAGATCACCAGCGCGGGGATGACGAAGCCCAGCATCGCCAGACGCCCTCGTCCGAATCGCGGTCTCACTCTGACCTCGGTGTGTGCACTCATGTTCTCTCCTTGATCGATCGCCGTTCGCCGAGGCCGGGGCGCGGTCGGGTCCGCGCCCCGGCGTCGTGGCTCAACCGGCTGCGGCGACCTGCGCGTCGAGTTCCGCCTGGACCTTCGCGATCGTCTCGTCGATCGTGGTCTGGCCGTCCTGCATCTCGATGCGGGACTGCCGGAAGAAGGTGTTGACCGAGCTGAAGGTGCTGAGCGTCGGGGAGTTCTCGTACCAGACGAGGTTCGGGTTCTCGAGCAGGGCGAAGAAGTCCTCGGCTCCGGGGATGGTGTCGTTGCGGGTGACCTCATCGGACTTGAGGATGTTGGGCGAGATCCACCCGTTCGCCTCCATCAGGTCGGCGGCCTCGACGGAGTAGAAGTACTCGAGGAACTCGACGGCGGACGCGTACTCGTCCTCGTCCTCCGCGGCCTGAGACGAGATCGCGAGACCGCCGGCGGTATCGCCGATCACGCTGTTCTTGAGGACGTTGAGGTTGCCGTCCTCGTCGGGGATGATGAACAGCCCGGCGTCGAACTCCGGGTCGACCTTGTTGATGTCCATCAGCCGGCCGAGGCCGGCGGACGAAGTCGCCATGACCGCCTGCTCGTTGACCAGGAGCGTCGTGGTCTGCGCATCCGCGGTGGACTGCCACCCCTCCAGCACGTAGTCGTCCATGATCATCTTGAGCTCCTCGAGCGGAGCCTTCAGGTCGGCCACAGAGGCATCGCCGGCAGCTGCCGCGTTCCAGAACCCGCCCTCGTCGCTGTACTCGGCGAAGACCGGTGCCGCGAGCGGCTTCCAGAGCTGATCCGACGGCCAGACCTCCGCCGCGGCCGTGGCGAGCGGCACGTCGCCGTTGGCTTTGATCTCCTCGAGCAGGTCGATGAAGTCGTCGTAGGTCGCGGGCACCTCGAGGTCGTGCTCCTCGAAGTAGGTCTTGTTGTAGACGATGTTCATGCCGAGTTCGCCGTTGAGCGCACTGGAGGGCACGGTGTAGACGTTGCCGTCCTCGGCAGCGGCGAACGCGTCCGGCTCGAGCAGCGCCGTGACCTCTTCGGGCACCGGGGCGAGCTTGCCGGCGTTGACGTAGGTGAGGGTGTCGCGCATGTCCACGACGGCAGGCCAGTTGCCGGTGGCATCGACGGTCTTGAGCGCCGTGGCGTAGTCGGATCCGGCGGGCAGCGGGTCGAGCTCGACCTCGGTGGTGTCGCTCTGCTCGTTGAAGGCCGTCACCACCTGGTCGACGACCCCGTTCCAGGTGTCGTCTCCCGTGGCGTAGAGGAACCGGATCGTGGTCTTCTCTTCCGACGCTCCTGCGTCACCACCGCCACCGGCGCAGCCGGCGAGCGCGAGAGCAGAGGTCGCGAGGCCCGCGGTCACCAGCAGGAGGCGGCTTCGTGCCGTCCGCGTCATTGCGTTGTGCATGTGATCTCCCTTGATTCGTGCCGGACTCTCGTCGGCTACACCGACGGTAGCCGAGGGGATAGCGTTTTCCAAGCACTTTCTGTAACTAGTTGCACTTTACTCGTGAACTCGCGAGAATCAACCCTGGCGACGTTCGGCGCGCCCGGAATCGAGTGGTTAGAGCCAGCCCTTGCGCTTGAAGACCCAATACAGGCCGAAGCCCATCCCCACCATCAGCGCGATCGCCATCGGATACCCGAACGCCCAATGCAGCTCGGGCATGTGGTCGAAGTTCATGCCGTAGACGGTGCCGACGAGGGTCGGCGCGAACAGGATCGCCGCCCAGCCCGAGATCTTCTTGACCTCGTCGTTCTGACGGATGCTCAGCTCCGTCATCCGCGTCATCTCCTCGTTCTGACGCCGTGCCACGATCGTCGACTCGACGGTCAGCGCGTTGTCGAGCACGGTGCGGAACGTGTTCGCGCGCTCCGAGACGCGCAGCGTGTGGTCGAGCACGTCGCGCAGGTACCGCTGCAGCTCCTCGTCGACCTGATACTTCGCAGAGCCGCGCAGCAGGGCATCGAGCATGCCAGCCAACGGCTGCACCGCCCGCTGGAAGTCGATGACCTCGCGCCCCAGCTCGTAGATGCGCTGGGTCGCATCGACCTCGTCTTCGAAGAGCTGGCTCTCGATCTCGTCGATGTCGTTCTCGAGACCTGCGAGCACTGGGGCATACTCGTCGACGACCTCGTCGAGGATCGCATAGAGCACGGCCTCGGGGCCGAGCTTCAGCAGCGTGGGATCGCCCTCGAGGCGACGACGGACGCGCCCCAGGTCGGGAGACTCCGCGTGCCGGATGGTGACGACGAAGTCGGTGCCGACGAGCACGTGGATCTCGCCGAATTCGACCTCCTCGGCGGCGTCGAGGTAGCGCGCCGAGCGGAGGACCATGAACAGCACATCGCCGTAGCGCTCGAGCTTCGACCGCTGATGACCCGACAGCGCATCCTCGACGACGAGAGCGTGGATGCCGAACTCGTCGGCCACCTCGCGGATCTCTGCCTCGCTCGGGCGGTACAGCCCGATCCAGCTCAGTCCGCCGCGCTCCCGCATCGCCTCGAAGGTCTCGCTGAGGCTGCGCGGGTTGTCGGTGCGGACACCGTCGACGTAGATCGCGTTGTCGATGATCGCCATCGGCTTCCCTTCCGTCCGGTCGGGCCGGGCCGCGGCTCTATGCCCGCTCTCAGCCCTCAGCGGGTGCGACGCAGGGGATCGCCGATGCGGCGATGGCCTCGTGGTACTGCTCGGCGGTGAACGGCAGACCGAACTCCGGAGCGGTCTGCCCCTCGGCCGCCGGCGCCTTGGAGGCGATGGCCGCGAGCTCCCATGCCAGGTAGGCGGCGGTCGTGCCACCCGTGGTCGAGTCGTTCAGCGACACCGCGACCGTGAATCCGGTCGCAGGGTCGGAATAGGCGGCGGTCTGGTACCCCGGGGTCCATCCGTACTGACCGACCATCGAGCCCACGAGGAGCGCCCCGCCGGTGGCCTGCAGCCATGACGGCGTGTCCGCGGCGACCGGGAGCGGGCTCGCGAAGCGGTCCGGCGTCTGCTCGGTGCGAAGCGTCGCTGCTGCCTGCGCGTAGCGGCCGAGGTCCTCGATCGTCGAGACGACTCCGGAATCGGTGAAGCCGGAGCTCGACGAGAGCGTCGTGATGTCGACGGGCGCGGCGCAGTTGTAGCCGCCCTCGACGGGCGAGAGGTAATGCCCGTTCATGACCGGTCCGGAGGAGGGCGGCGCGGCTGCGGCAGCCGGCAGCGACGTGTTCTCGAGACCGAGCGGCTCGGCGACGTATTCGGCGATCAGCTCGGAGGCCGACATGCCCGAGGCGCGCTCGAGAGCGAGACCGAGCAGCAGATAGGCGGTGTCGGAGTTCGAGTACGTGGTGTGCGCGGCACCTCGCGCCGCGCCGAGGCCATACGAGGCGAGCTCGAGCGGAGCCCACACGCGCTCGGGGGTGTTCATCCACGCCGACTTGGCGGTGGCCTCGGACGAGCCGAGTCCGGACGTGCCGTTGCACAGGTCGAGCAGGGTGAGGTCCTGCAGGTTGGGCACACCCGAGACGTAGTCCGGCACGGGGTCGTCGAGGTCGACGATCCCGTCATCGACCAGGCCGTAGAGCACGTCGCACGTCATGAGGCGCGTCACGTCGGCGACGCGGAAGGCCATGTCCGTGCTGATCTCGTCACCCGCGCCCGGATCCTGCGTGCCGACTCCCGTGACCCAGCTGCCGCTCCACGGAACCCAGACGCCGACGACGGCGCCGGAGGCACCCGACGCGGTCAGCGCGTTCGCGACCGCCGCATCCATGGCTGCGACGGTGTCGTCGGGAAGAGCGCCGTCGACCTGAGCCGGCGGCTCGTAACTGAATTCCGGATCGGATGTGCATCCGGTGAGGAAGAGCCCGAGCACGGCTGCGCCGGCCGCTGCTGCGCGGAACCTGCGCGACGAGAGAAGCTGCATGAAAGGGGACCCCCGGAAGACGTGTCTCCCGAGTCTAGAACGCCGATCCTGAAAGATCGCATCGTCGGGGCCCGTTTAGGGTGATCATCATGCCCCACACCTTCGATGCCGACGTCGTCTCCGCGATCCTTCGCCACATGAACGGCGACCACACCGACGACAACCTGCTGATCGCGCGTGCCTTCTCTCCCGCTGACGGCGGCGAGATCACGGATGCCGTCATGACGGGCCTCGACGGCGACGGCGGCGTCTGGGAGATCACCCGCGCCGGGGTGCCGTCGGAGCTGCGCGTCGCGTGGCCCTCCGGACCGATCACCGAACGTCCCGCCGTGCGCCGCGAGGTCGTCGCTCTCTACGACCTCGCCTGCGAGAAGCTCGGGGTGGAGCCGCGCCCGCACGGGTGACGCTCTGAGATCCCGGGGTTTCGCCAGAGGTAAGGCAACCCTTACACTTGGCACATGTCCGAGATCCTGTCCTTCTCCGCCGCCCTCCGTGAGCGCTCCTCCGGTTCGCACTCGCGAAGCGAGGGCGCAGGCTTCATGTCCGACCTGCTCAAGGGCGAGGGGTCGCGCGAGGACTACATCGCGCTCGTCGCACAGCACTACTTCATCTACGAGGCCCTCGAGTCGGCGGGTGACCGCATGCGTCAGGACCCCGTGGCATCCGTCTTCATCAGCGACAAGTTGACCCGCCTGCCCGCGCTCGAGGCCGACCTCGAGTTCCTGCTCGGCACCGACTGGCGCGACGAGATCACAGCCCTCCCCACCACGCAGCGCTACGTCGAGCGCATCCGTCAGGTCGGGGCGACGTGGGCCGGCGGCTTCGTGGCGCACCACTACACGCGTTACCTGGGCGATCTGTCGGGCGGCATCTTCATCGGACGCGTGATGGCCCGCCGCTTCGGCTTCGAGACCAACGGCATCGGCTTCTACCTGTTCGACGACATCGCCGACCCGTCTGCGTTCAAGGACGTCTACCGCGAGCAGCTCGACGCCGCCCCGTGGGACGACGCCGAGCGCGAGCGCGTGATCGACGAGGTCCTTCTCGCGTACCGCTTCAACACCGAGCTGTTCGAAGACCTCGACCGCGCCCGCGTCGCAGCCTGAGAGAGGTTGCTCCTCAGCCTTTGCCGACCTCGGGGGTGGATGCTGCGAGCCACGCATCGCGCATGAAGCGGCGCACGTCTTCGTCGACCCGGATGTCGCTCGGTCGCAGTGCCCTCGACAGGTAGAGCCCGTCGAGGGAGGTGAGGCGCGAGAGCGCGACGTACGTCTGTCCCGGTGCGAAGGCACCGGAGCCCAGATCGATGATCGCGCGGTCGTAGGTCTTGCCCTGCGACTTGTGGATCGTGACGGCCCACGCGAGACGCAGCGGGAACTGCGTGAACTCGGCCACGACGTCGCGGCTCAGCTTCTTGGTGCTCGGCTCGTAGGAATAGCGGAAGCGCTCCCAGACGGCGGGCTCGACGTCGACCTCTTCGCCGTCGATCTCGACCCGCACGGTCTCGCCGAGGATCCGGACGACCGTGCCGATCGTGCCGTTCACCCACCGAGGCGGCTCGCCGGACATCGACGTGTCATTGCGGAGGAACATCACCTGCGCGCCGATCTTGAGCTTCAGCTCCGACTCGGCGGGCAGTGATGCCTCGCCCTTGCCGAACTCGCCGCTGACCTCGGCCCGCGCCGTCTGCTCCTTGCCGGGGAGGGCGGCCAGGTGGCGGCTGTTGATCGTGTTCACGATGTCGTTGCGGGTCGCGAGGGTGATCATCGGCACCTCACCCGGCTCGGGGTCGGGGGGCGTGCGAGCACCCTGGGTGTTCAGCACGCCCGCGATCTCGGCGGTGACCCGTCCGTAGCGCACGGCGTTCAGCATGGCCTTGAATCCGTCATCCGACTGACGGTGGATCTGCACGAGCTCCCGCACGTGCAGCTCGGCTCGGGTGTCGACGGCGAAGAGCCCGCCGTCGTCGTCCGGGGCCTCGCCGCCCGCCGCTCCTGCCCAGACCTTGGCATCGAAGAACCAGAACGAGCGGTAGTGGTCCTTCACGTAGCGCAGCTCGTCACCTCGCGGAGGCACGGGCGCGAGCTGATACGGGTCGCCGAACATCACGATCTGCACCCCGCCGAAGGGGATGCCGCGCTTGCCCCGCGCCTGTCGGAGGGAACGATCCATCGCATCCATGAGGTCGGCGTTGACCATCGAGATCTCGTCGATCACGAGCGTCTCGATCGCGTTCAGGATGCGGCGGGTGTTGTCGTTCTGATCGATGTCCGAGTCGCCGATCAGGCCGATCGGCAAGCGGAACAGCGAGTGGATCGTCTGCCCCTCGACGTTCAGGGCCGCGACCCCGGTGGGAGCGCAGATCGCGATCTGCTTCTTCGTGTTCCACGAGAAGTACTGCAGCAGCGTCGACTTGCCGGTGCCCGCGCGCCCGGTGATGAAGACGTGCTCACCGGTGTCCTCGATCAGCCGGAACAGCTCTTGCTGCTCTTCGGACAGGGCGGGAAGCGACACGGATCTCTCACACGGGACGACGGCGGAAAGCGCACGCGGAACACGCGCTCCCCCATGCTACGTGGCGCTGCGGCCCGGCACCCGACGGACACAGCCGAGCGTGCCCGTCACAGAGCGACGCCATGCTCGGCTCCGTCCCAGGCCGCCCTCCTAGACTGACGCCATGCAGCAGGTCGAGACGGAGGCGCCCCGGCGTTCGCGCCTCGTCGCCGACCTCGCGCTGCTCTCGGTCATCGGTCTGCTGCTCGTCGCCGCTCTCGGCGCAGGCGGGGCCACCCTGTACCGGCAGTTCTACGGGCCCTCCGCGTTCGTGGTGCGCTACCTCGACCTCCTCTCGGAGGGTCGTGCGGCCGATGCTCTGCGCATCCCCGGTGTCGCGGTCGACCGCGAGACGCTCGAGGCGGCGGGCATCGGCGCCACGGCATCCGAGGCCCTGCTCCGGCACGCAGCCCTCGCCCCGCTCACCGACGTCGAGGTGGTGTCCGAGAAGCCAGACGGCGACAGGACCGCCGTGACCGTCTCGTACAAGGCGGCCGAGCACTCGGGCATCACGACCTTCACGGTCGAGCAGGACGGCTGGGCGGGGGTGACCCCGAACTGGCGCTTCACCGACAGCCCCCTCGCGGTGGTCGAGCTGACCCTGCGCGGTGCGGACCAGTTCGCCGTGAACGGCTTCGAGGTCGACCGACGGCAGGTGTCGTTCGCCGGCGCCGACGCGGCCCCGCTCGACCCGCTTCCGCTGCTCGTCTTCACGCCGGGGCTGTACTCGGTGACGGTCGACACCCCGATCTCGGACTCCGACGGGGTCGGCGTCCTCGCCGACTCGCCGCTCGCCACCACGCCGGTCGACGTGCAGACCACCCCCACGGCCGATTTCGTCTCGGTCGTGCAGCAGCGCGTCGAGGAATTCCTCACCGCGTGCACGTCGCAGCAGGTGCTGCAGCCGACCGCCTGCCCGTTCGGGCTGCAGGTCTCCAACCGCATCGCGTCGCTGCCGGAGTGGTCCATCGCGAACCAGCCTCAGGTCACCGTCGTCCCCGACGGCGGGCACTGGAAGATCCCCCCGACCGATGCCGTGGCGCATGTCGAGGTCGAGATCCGTTCGCTGTTCGACGGCTCCGTGCAGGAGGTGTCCGAGGACGTCGCGTTCCAGGTCAACGGATCGATCACGATCCTCCCCGACGGGTCGGCCTCGATCCGCGTCGGATCGCCCGACGAGGAGACGACCGACTGAGCGGGTCGGTCGGCGTCCCGTCCGACCCGCTCAGCGCAGTCTCAGCGTGCCTGGCGTTCGGCCTCGCGCCGGTCGCGCTCGGCCAGAGCCGCGAGCTTCGCGTTGTATTCCTCGAGCTCGGCCTCACCGGTGCGATCCGCATGCCGGTCGCGGCGCTTCTGCACCTTGGTGTCGTCGCGGCTCCACTGGATCGCCACCGTGATGGCGAGGATCAGGGTCGGGATCTCACCGATCGACCAGGCGATGCCGCCTCCGATGTACTGATCGTCCATCGGCGTCGGTCCCCAGGTGCGCCCCATCGCGCCGAACCAGTCGGCGACCATCAGCCCCTCCTGCATCATGATCGCGATGCCGAAGAAGGCGTGCATCGCCATGATCGCGATCAGGGTGATGAGGCGGCCGGGGTACGGCAGGCGGTACGGCACCGGGTCGGCACCGATCAGACTCATCACGAACAGGTAGCCCGAGATCAGGAAGTGAGCGACCATCCATTCATGGCCCAGGTGCTCGAACATCGACCAGCGCACGAGGTCGGTGAAGTAGAACGCCCAAAGCGACAGGATGAAGATGCCGGCCGCGACGAACGGATGCGTGACGACGCGCGAGAACGGCGAGTGTACCGCCCACATGATCCACTCACGGCCACCTCGGGTGCCGTCGTCGCGCTTGTGGATCGCGCGCAGCGCCAGGGTGATCGGCGCGCCTGAGACCAGCAGCAGCGGGATCGCCATCGACAGCATCATGTGCCCGAGCATGTGCACGCTGAAGAGGTACTCCTGGTAGGCGTTGATCGGGCCGCCCGTGACCCACACGAGCATCAGCATGCCCAGCACCCAGAAGATCGTGCGGTGGATCGGCCAGCGGTCGCCTCTCAGCCGCAGGCGACGGACGCCGGCGAGATAGAGGAACAGACCGAAGCCCGCGGCGACCAGCCAGAGCACGTCGATGTCCCACGCCGTGAACCAGCGGTCGATCGTGAACTCCGGCGGCAACGGCGAGCGGGTGAGGTTCTCAGCCGGAGTCTGCACGAAGGCGGCCTCCTCGCCGGTGGGCGGAGGGGTGCGCGCGAGCGCGGCGGCGGCACCGGAGGCGAGACCCATCAGCGCGACCTCGCACAGCACCAGCATCCAGAACCAGCGTGAGGCGTTCGCCCCGTCAAGACGAGGGATCAGCCGGATGCGGTACCAGGCGCCGAGCAGGCCCATGGCGCCCAGCAGCACGACCTTCGCGAGCAGGATCATGCCGTACGGCGTCCACAGCTGCGAGATGTCGCCGAGGGCGACGAACGAGCGGGTGAGTCCCGAGATCGCGACGACGGCGAAGGCCGCGATCGCGAGGCTCGAATAGCGACTGACGAGCTGCGCGGTGCCGATGCCCGAGCGGCCGCGCAGGATCACGACGAGCAGCAGACCGCCGAGCCACACGGCGGCGCCGATCGTGTGCAGCAGGATCGAGTTGACCGCGATGTTGTGACCCGAGAGCTCACCCGAGTGCCCCTGCGTCGCGAGAGGCAGGAAGGATGCCGCGGCGAGGAGCGCCGTGATGAGGGTGGGAGTCCACGTGCGCCACGCGAACGCGAGGACCGTGATGACCGAGCCCATGATCGTGGTGATCAGCCAGGACTGTCCGAGCGGCAGCTCCAGCAGGAAGCGGCCGAGCTGCTGGCCGAATTCGCGCTCCGCGCTCAGCTGCGGGTTGAACGCCGCCATGAAGGTGAAGAACCCGCCGATGCCGGCCGTGACCGTGAAGACCGCGGCGCCGATCGATGCCGTGTTGAGCGCGAGGTCGAAAGACTTCTCCTCGCTGCGCAGCGCGAAGAGCGCGAGCACGAGCGAGCCGAGCATCGCCGCCGAGGCGATGTTCATGACGAGCTTGACGATCGGGGTGGCCCACCGCACGAACGGACCGGGGTCCTGCAGCAGCAGTGGCGCCGCACCCCCGCCGAACGCGAGGGCGATGAGCACGCCGATCAGTGCGGCCGCGAGGAGGATGCCGATTCCGCCCGCGCGATACGCGGAGCTGGTCGGGGTCTGCACGGCGCGGGCACTCACACCACAAGCCTAAGCCGCCGCATCGGGGAGAAAGCACGAAGGCCGCCCCCGACTGATCGGGAGCGGCCTTCGAAGAGGTGCGGTCTTACTTGACGGCAGCCTTGAGCTTGGAACCAGCGGTCACCTTGACGCGGTGGCCGGCCGGGATCTTGATCTCGGCGCCGGTCTGGGGGTTGCGACCCGTGCGAGCTGCGGTCGCGACCTGCTCGAACGAGATCCAGCCCGGGATCGAGACCTTGCTGCCCTTGGCAACAGCGTCGGAGACCGAGGAGAACAGCGCGTCGAGGACACCGGAGACGGTGGCCTGGCTCTGGCCGGTGGCGGAAGCGATGCTCGCGACGAGCTCGGTCTTGGTGATGGACTTGTCAGCCATGTCATCCTCCAGCGACGAGGTTCCCGTCGCATCGTTGGTGTTCGGGGGGCTGATGCCCTCCGTTGGTCGAGTGACCGCCTTGAATGTACCAACCACCACCCACATTTCCGCGTCATTTCGCGGGTTTTGGGCTTTTCGGCGGCGTGTCGTGGTGCAGAAGTGACGAATGTGACTCGTGTGGCGGCGTCTCAGGGTCTTGAATCCGGCGCGGATGCGCCAGCGATCCGGGCCCCGGTTCAGCCCGCGATCACTGCGCGGATGGCGCGCTGGGCACCTGATCGCTGCGGGAATCCGATGCCGACCCCGCTGCGGCCGCCGCTGCACGGCGCTTCGCCCGGCGCGTTCGCGTCTCCTTCGAAAGGGGGAAGCGGGCATCGAGCTGCGGCTCGAGGACGATCCGACGCAGTGCGCTGAGGATCACGTAGCCGCCGACCCAGTACGAGAGGAAGAGGACGAGACCGTAGGGGAACGTGAAGCTGAGCAGGGTGCAGACGATGCCGATTCCGACGTAGAGCCAGCGCCAGGCCTTCGTGGTCCGGTCGCGCGATGCCTGCTGATCGTCGGTCCGCTGCTGCAGCGAGTCCACTCGACTGCTGAGCGCGTCGTCGTCGATCGCGGTGAAGAGGTCCCGCACCGGAACCTGCAGCGCATCGGCGACGAGCGAGAGAGTCTCGAGGCTCGCATCGTGCCCCGCCTCGAGCCGCTGCACGGTTCGGAGCCCGATTCCGCTCTCGTTCGCCAGCCGCTCCTGCGTCCAGCCCTGCGCCTGGCGCAGCTCGGTGATTCGTGTCGTGTTCATGTGCTCCATGCTCCCGATCGGTCGCCATCCACCGCCACGCCAGCGGTACGCCAGTCAGCCGCCGGTCGGCCGCCACCGATCCGCCACGCATCCGCCGGCATCCGTCCGGTGCCCGCTGCCACCCGCTGGATCATCGAATGCGCCTGTCAGCGCGAGCGGTGCGCGTCGACCACGGAGCGGGCGGTGCGCTCGAAGGCCGGAGCGACGCGGTCCTCTCCGTCGAGGTAACCCCCGACGAGGGCCGCATCGCGCAGCAGCACGAGCGAGGCCGCGACCTCGGCGGGGCTGTTGAGACCTGCCAGCTCGGCCACACCCTGCAGGGTGGAGCGGAACCACTCCCGGTGCTCCTCGATCAGCTGGCGCACGGCGCCCTCGGCATCCGGGTACTCCGCCGCCGCGTTGATGAACGGGCATCCGCGCGTGTGCCGCAGGCGGATGTCGGCGGCGATGCCCTCGATCACTGCGTCGACCAGCTGAGCGGGGTCGGCGACCTCGGCTCCGGCGTCGGCGAACATCGAACGCAGCATCTCGTCTTCATTGCGCAGGTAGGCGAGGACGAGATTCTCCTTGCCACCGAACTGCTTGTAGAGGGTCGCCCGGGTCACGGCGGCCTCCTCGATGATCCGGTCGACGCCGACCGCGTGGATTCCCTCTTCATAGAAGAGCCTCGTCGCGCTGTCGATCAGCCGAGTGCGGGCTGCGCTGGGCCGCTTGGGAGCGTCGGTGGTCGAAGCGTCGGTCGTCGTCGTGCGAGTGGTGGTGTCCATGGTGATCCCTCTCATCGTGTCATCCGAACCGCGGGTTTCGAACCGCGACTTGTGAGTTTCGGGAATAGGTTGCGGTAGATAGAACGTTCGGTCTACTATCAGCGTAACGCACTCGCACCGGGCGGGGGCAGAAAAGAGAAGAGACAATGAGCAGCACCGAGAAGACCCCGATCGTCCTCATCCACGGACTCTGGATGACACCCAAGAGCTGGAACACGTGGGCAGAGCACTTCCGCGCCCAGGGCCATGAAGTGATCGTTCCCGGCTGGCCCGGCATCGATGACCGCTCGGTCGAGGACATCCGCCGCGACCCGTCGGCATTGAAGGGCATCGGCCTCACGCAGATCGCCGACAACTACGAGCGCATCATCCGCTCACTCCCCGTGAAGCCGATCATCATGGGCCACTCGTTCGGCGGGGTGCTCACCCAGATGCTCGCCGACCGCGGACTCGGCGCCGCCTACGTGGGCGTTGCCCCCGGACAGACCGCCGGTGTCACCGCGCTCCCCCTCTCGACGCTCTGGACCGGAACGCCGATCCTGTCGAACCCGTTCGGCCGCAACGGCGCCAAGCCGCTGTCGAAGCGCCACTTCCACTTCACGTTCGGCAACGACCTGTCGCGCGCGGCATCCGACGCCCTCTGGGAGGACTACGCCGTGAACTCTTACAACCGGGTGTTCTTCGAGGGCGTGACCTCGGTGCTCGACGAGAAGGGTGGCGTCACCCACGTCGACTACGCCCGCGCCGACCGCGCGCCACTGCTCGTCATCACCGGCGAGATCGACCACGTCGTGCCGCCGGCCATCGGTCGGGCGATCGTCAAGAAGTACCGCTCCTCCGGCAGCCCCGCCATCGTCGAGTACAAGGAGTACGCAGGCCGCACCCACCGGCTCGTCAGCCAGGACGGTTGGGAAGAGATCGCCGACTACGCGCTCACCTGGGCGGTGGCGCACGCGACAGCATCCGTCTGATGGTGGGGCGCAGCCCCTCCTTGTCCCTCCTTGTCCCCTCGGGAGGAGAACTGTCTCTCGGGAGGAGAGATCCACGGATTCTCTCCTCCCCAGAGGCAGTTCTCCTCCCGGGGGTCAGGCGCACTCAGGCCGCGAGATGAAGTCGCTGCCCGACGGCGGCCAGAATCACCTGCTGCACCTGTGCCCACTGACCCATCAGCTGGTCATAGCCGATGCGGATCACGTGATATCCGTGCAGCTTCAAAAGGGCATCGTGGGCGATGTCGCTCGTGCGCTGCTGCCCGAAATGGTGTCCACCGTCGATCTGGACGACGAGACGTTCGCCGATGACGAAGTCGACCCGATGGCCGAGTATCCAGACCTGCGGCACCACGGGGATTCCCAACCACCGCAATCGTGTCTGGAAGATGCTCTCCGTGCCCGAATCGGCGAACGGCCGGGCATCGGCGAGAAGCCGTCGGGCCTTCGGCGGAAGCGGAGCTCGCTCGAGCATCCCCGGATCCACGAGAGACTGCCGCATGGCCGACTCCCACGTAGCAAGAGCGCTCTCGTAGGGCTGACACCCTGCGACCACGATCAGTGCATTCTCGAGTGAATCCTCTCGTGAGTCGGGGTTCCTCGCAAACACCGGCTCATTCCAGTGGATCGTTCCGCGCGAGACAGCCACATGACCCGACCTCGCCGGTGCGGCGACATGCGGCTCGGAGGCGTCGAGCACCCACAGCCCCTTTCGCGCCGCAAGAGTGACGCAGCTCAGGACCACCCCACGGCGCGCAGCGGCCAGGAGCATCGGGTCGGCGCCCGGCAACGCGACCCACCCCCGGCGGACGGAGATGACCTGACCGCGTTGCACCGCGGACCGAATGGAGTGCCGGCTGACGCCGAGCCGACTCAGCGTCTCGGTGCGCGCCACGCCATCGTGCTGGGCCAGGGCCTGTTTCGGGGTCACGGATAGAGGATCGTCGATGGCGGCCTCCGAAGTTCGCTCCGATCCCACGAATCGTGCGTCGATCGGATCGTTCGCTGCTGCGTGCAGAAGAGGTGGTGCCGCGGCACGCCGCCGCCCTCCCGCCCCGTCGTGACTACTCCGCGCTTTCGTCCTGCGCCTCGGGCGGAGGACTGCGCTTCGGGCGGACAGAATCCGTGGATCTCTCCTCCCGAAGCGCAGTTCTCCTCCCGGGGGAGGCGCGAGGGGGTGCAAAAGCGCGAAGGGGCGCAAGGCGCGGGGCGCGAGGGATGCGGGACACGCAAAGATGCGGGACACGCAAAGGTGCGGGACACGCAAAGGTGCGGGACACGCAAGGGCCGCGGGCGGCGTGACGGCACGCCCGCAGGAATACGAAAGGGGCGAGGATCCGAAGATCCTCGCCCCTCCCGGCTGTCTGGCGGCCTACTGCACTCTGCGACGGGGAATCGCGAGAGACAGGATGCCGACGACGAGCAGGAGTCCACCGGCGCCCAGAAGGATGCCGTCGACCTCACCGCCCGTGGCAGCCAATTCCGCCGCCCGCGCCGGCGCCGTCAAGGACGCAGACGCATCCGATGGGGAGATCGGATCGGCAGCGGATCCGGATGCGGGCTGGGGGCCCGCCTCCGGGGTGGATCCGCCACCGGGCTGGGGAGCCGGGGCGGAAGTCTTGTGGATGCTGACGGCGACCGGAGTGCTGACATTGCCGACGCCATCCTTCTGAATGACGGAGAGGTCCTGGTCACGGTCGTCGAGAGCAGGGATGACGCAGGTCCACGTGCCGTCGGACTCGACGGTGGTGGAGCACACGACGTCACCGGCATCGTCGCGCACCTCGATCGTCGCGCCCGGTTCGCCCTCGCCCGTCAGCTCGACGGGCTGCGTGAGATCCTGCTCGCCCTCGGGGGCGACCACGGTCGGAGCGTCGACCTGCGCGTCGACGGTGAGCACCGCACCACTCTGGATCGAGTCGGCATCCACCGAATGCTGGTACGCCGAGATCGTGTTGAGACCATCCGCGAACGGGATCGACGGGATGATGCTCCAGCGACCGTCTGCCCCCACGACGGCCGTTCCGAGCGCCGCCCCGTTGTACTGGGAGAGATACACCGTGGCTCCGGGAACGCCCGTGCCGACCACTTCCGCATTCGGACCGACCGGAGCGGCGGAGGTCTCGATGACCGGTGCGGGAACGCGGACCCGGTAGTACCAGGTGGCAGACGTCAGGCGGTTGGTGTTCTCGTAGACCGCGGAGTCGAAGTCGAACGAGTAGTGCAGCGCATACGTGGTGCCGGGGATCGCATCGGCGGGAATCCGGACGCTCGTGTAGAAGTTCGAGTACGAGTTGCCCGTCGTCGAAGCTCCGATCGGGTTCCAGTTCGACTGGGTGGCGCATTCGAGGGTGACGCCTCCTCCGCCGAGTGTGCAGGCGCGGGTACGCGTGCCGTTGACGCCGACGTTGCGCAGGTTCGAGCTGGCGATGATCAGCCCGTTGTCGGCGCGGTAGTGCAGTCGGGCAGCGTTCGCCGGGACGCCCACCGGCCCCATGTTGCGGATGGTGTTGCCCTGTTCGAACGTCTGCCCCGGGGTCACGAGCGTGACGGTGCCGCCCGTGTAACTCTGCATGTTGACCGCGGTAGCGAGGATAGCCGCGTCGGCAGCGGTGACCGGCGCAGAGGGCTCGCCCTCGGCGGCGGAGGCTTCCGCCGCGGCGACATCATCCTCACGAGCCTCGACGACGGGAGCGTCGGTTGCCGGCACTTCGACGACAGGAGAGACGGTTGCCGGCACCTCAATTGCCGGAGCCTCGGCGACCGGCGCACCGGCCTCAGGCGATGCGGCATCCGCTCCCGCTGAGTCGTTCGTCTCGACGGTCGACTGCACCGAGGCGCCGTCTTCCGAGGTCGCGGAGGCGGATGCCGGGGCGGTGCCGACTCCGACCGATGCGGCGACCAGCGCGAGGCTCACGAGAAGAGCGGGCACGGCGGGCGGAGCGATGCGCGAGCGCGAGCGCGAGGCGCGCTGCACGGGGAGGTTCTCGGGGTTCATGGGATTCCTTCAGTGGGTCTTCGCGACTGCGTCGCGGGCGCCGGCTCCAGAACTCTCGGTCCGACGGATCAGCGGGTGGCTGATACCCCAAGAATACATTAATATTTCAATAATCCCAAGTACTAATATTTCTTCGTGCTGAAGGGGGTGGCGATGATGCAGCGAACCTCAGCCCGCACTCGGCCCCGGGCACAGCGAAAGGGGCGAGGATCCGAAGATCCTCGCCCCTTTCGGCTTGTCTGCTGAGACTTACCAGCTCGACTTGGTGACACCGGGCAGCTCACCGCGGTGTGCCATGTCACGGAAGCGGACACGCGAGATGCCGAACTTCGTGAGGACACCGCGGGGGCGGCCGTCGATGACGTCGCGCGAACGCACGCGAGCCGGCGACGCGTTGCGCGGCAGCTTCTGCAGGCCGACGCGTGCGGCCTCGCGGGCCTCGTCGGTGGCGTTCGGGTCGACCAGGGTCTTCTTCAGCTCGGCGCGACGCTCTGCGTAACGCTCGACGATGACCTTGCGCTGCTCGTTGCGAGCGATCTTGCTCTTCTTAGCCATTGATCAACGCTCCTCTCGGAATTCGACGTGCTGACGGATGACCGGGTCGTACTTCTTGAGCACGAGGCGGTCGGGGGTGTTGCGGCGGTTCTTCTTGGTCACGTACGTGTAGCCCGTACCTGCCGTCGAACGCAGCTTGATGATCGGACGTACGTCCTGAGCCTTCTTGGCCATTAGAGCTTCACACCCTTCGCCTGGAGGTCCTTGACCACGTTCTCGATGCCGCGGACGTCGATCACCTTGATGCCCTTGGCGGACACGTTGAGCGTGATCTTACGACCGAGCGAAGCGACGAAATAGGTCTTCTTCTGCACGTTCGGGTCGAAGCGACGCTTCGTCCGGCGGTGCGAGTGCGAGACGTTGTGACCGAAGCCGGGAACAGCTCCTGTCACCTGGCACACTGCTGCCATGATGTGACTCCTTCTATACCGTGAGACCGGACGGCCTCACCCAAGATCCCTTGTCTGCGCGCCACCCCGCATCGCCGATCTCTCGACTGAAGAAGGGGAAGCACGCGAACTACGCACAGGAGTGTGCGCAGACAAAGAGTCAGTTTAGCATGGCCCGGATCAGACTCGAACGACCGGTTCAGACCCGAACGGCCTCGAGCAGCAGCGCCGCCCCCGGTGCCAGCAGCGGCAGGGGCACTCCGACGGACTCGAAGAACGCGCCGGTGGCCTCGATCCCGGCATCCAGCCAGGCGGGGTCTGCGACCTGGTGGCGCGATACCGCACCGACGTCCTCGCGCACGCGCAGCCGGTATCGCTCCCCTGCCTGCAGTCCGGGGATGCGGGTGCGGGGCGTGAAGGCGTCGACCGAGGCTCCGAGACGCACCCAGGCGAAGACACCCCGTGATCCATCGACCGCGACCACGCCGTGCAGCAGGGTCTCGTCATCGACCTCGTCGGAGCGCACGGTGACACCCGAGTGCAGCAGCGGCCGCAGCTCGCGGTACAGAGCGGTCCAGCGCGTCAGCGCCTCTCGCTCGTCGTCCGTGCATCCGGTGATGTCCCACTCGATGCCCGCATGACCGAACAGCGCGGTCGTCATGCGGAAAGGCAGGGATGCCGCGCGATGCGTGGTCTCGGCGATCAGCGGACCGACGTGAGACCCCACGACCTCCGGAGGCACGAGCGTGCCGGTCCACCGCTGGATCTGCTGACGTTCGATCGGATCGTTCGAGTCCGAGGCCCACACGCGCTGGGTGCGCTGCAGCACCCCGAGGTCGACGCGGGCTCCACCGCTCGCGCAGGATTCGATCTCGAGAGACGGATGCCGCTCACGCAGCGCGTCGAGCAGCGCGTAGAAGGCGGTCGTCTGAGCATGCACCGACGCACGGCCGGTGTGCGGCGACACTGCGGCGTGCAGGTCGCGGTTGTGGTCACACTTGATGAAGTCGATCCCGACCTCCGAGACCAGGGCGTCGAGGCGTTCGAGCAGGTGGGCCGCGGCCTCCGGGTTCGCCAGGTCGAGCACCTTCTGGTGACGCCAGGTGGGCGAGTCGGGGGATGCCTGCAGCACCCAGTCCGGATGCTGTGCGGCGAGGTCCGACACCGGGTTCACCATCTCGGGTTCGAACCAGAGCCCGAACTGCATGCCGAGAGAGTGCACGTGCTCGGCCAGCGACCGCAGGCCCTCGGGCCACTTGGAGTGATCGATGTACCAGTCGCCGAGTCCCGACCGATCGTCGGGGCGTCCGCGGAACCAGCCGTCGTCGAGCACGAATCGCTCGACGCCGACGGATGCCGCGGCCTCGGCGAGTTCGACGATCTTCGCCGGATCGTGGTCGAAGTACACGGCCTCCCATGTGTTGAGCACGAGAGGACGCGGCGTCGTGGGGTGCGCGGAGAACGCCCGGACGGTCTGATGCAGGCGATCGGACACCGAGTCGAGCCCGCTCTCGCCATAGGTGAGGAACACCCGGGGCGAGACGTAGGCCTCCCCCGCCGCAAGCCGGATCTCGCCCGGCAGCAGCAGCTCTCCCCCACCCAGCACGGCGCCGTGCACGCCGGCGCCTTCGGGGAGCCTCTCGACGCCGACTTCGAGGTCGCCGCTCCACGCGACGTGCGCGGTCCAGAGCTCGCCACGACGGAAGCCGAATCCGTCGGTGCCGACCGCGGTCAGGTACGGGGCGTCGTGGCCTCCGCGACCACGGCGCACCTGTCGCAGGTGCGCTCCGTGGCGCAGGGCACCTCGCTGTGGTCGGCGCTCGCCCGTCCAGCGTCCGGTGTGGTCGAGCACCTCGGTCGCATGTGCGGGTATCGGCAGCAGGATGCGCGCGGCGAGCAGGTCGAGCGGTTCGGCGGCATCCGCAGTGCTCGTCACCGACACCTGCGCGGTGAGCACGCCGACGGCATCCAGGTCGAGCTCGAGCACCACCGAGGCGCCGGCTGCGGCATCCGTGAACTCCGCCCGCAGCGATGCCTCCGTCGTCTCCCACCCGGTCGAGCGCAGCAGCGGAGCGCTGTGCAGCCCGCCGCGGTGCCAGGCGAGCGCCGGGGCTCCGGACCATCCGTCGGCTTCGACGGCCAGCAGCGGGAAGGTGCGCGGGGCGTCGAACGAGCTGAACGTCACCGAGCCGGTCGACGATCCGGCGAGCGCCTCGAGGTCGGCGCCGTCTAGCGCTGCACCCCAGTGCAGCAGGCGCGCACTCTTCGTGTCGATGACGACGCTGACGCCGGCCGAGGTCAGGTGGACGAGTTCGCTCATTGCCGCTCCAGACGAAAAAGGGAGGCCCGCCCGTGAGCATACGGGCGGGCCTCCGAGGGGTGTTACTCCTTGACGGGGATCGACGCGGCCTTGAGCGCGTCGACGGTGGCCGTCTGACCCTTCTCGATCGCGTCGAGCAGCGTGCCGCTGCCCGAGACCGCGGCCTTGAACCCGTCGGACACGTCCGAGTAGGTCTGGGTCATCGTCGGGCCCCACGCGAAGTCGGGCGAGACCTGGGTGGCGGCGTCGGCGAAGACGTCGTAGATCTTCTGTCCGCCGTAGAACTCGACGCCCTCGGCGTAGACGGGGAGCTCGAGACCCGCGGTGGTCGCCGGGTAGAGGTTGGCGGCCTCGGCGAGCGCGGTCAGCGCCTCGTCCGAGGTGTTGAGCCACAGCGCGAACTTCGCCGCCTCGTAGACGTGCTCGCTGCCCTTGAGGACGGCGGTCGACGATCCACCCCAGTTGCCTGCCGCGGTGCCGCCGGCCTCCCACTGCGGGAGGGGCGCCACGGCCCAGGATCCAGCGGTGTCGGGTGCGCCGCTCGAGATCGAGTTGGCCCCCCAGACGGCGGAGTTCCAGGTCCAGACCTCACCCGAGTTGTAGGCGTTGTTCCACTCGTCGGTCCAGGCGGGAACCGTGGCGACGAGATCATCGTCGAGCATGCTCTGCCAGAAGTCGGCGACGGTGGTGGTGGCGTCATCGGCGAGCGAGACCGTCCAGCCTTCGTCGTCGCTCGAGAACCACTGCGCGCCGTTCTGCCAGGCGAAGCCGGCGAACTGGTTGATGTCGGACTGCGAGAAGTTGGTGATGTATCCGCCGAGTGCCCGGATCTTCCCGGCGGCGTCGCGATACTCGTCCCACGTGGTGGGGATCGCGATGCCGTTCTGCTCGAACAGGTCGGCGCGGTAGAACAGCGCCATGGGGCCGGTGTCCTGCGGAACGCCGTAGACGCCCTCGGTGCCGAGCGTGACCTGTCCCCAGGCCCAGTCGACGAACTGGTCCTCTGCGGCGACGACGTCCTCGCAGGCGCTGAGGTCTTCCAGGCCGTCCTGCACGAGGAAGTTCGGGAGCGCGTCGTACTCGATCTGGCCGAGGTCGGGGGCATCCCCCGCCTTGATCTGGTTGAAGAAGTTCTGGTACGTGCCGCCGTTGCCGTTCGGGCCGGTCTGCACGTCGACCTGGATCTCGGGGTTGGCCTCGTTCCAGATCTCGACGACGTCTTCGATGCCGGGGATCCAGGAGGTGAACTCGAGCGTGACGTCGCCGTCCGCCGGGGCGCAGGCGGCTGCCTCGCCGCCGGTGCCGGAGCTGTCTCCGCCGGAAGCCGAGCAACCGGCGAGCGCGAATGCCGAGATGGCGATGACAGCGGCTGCCTTCATCTTCGAATGCTGCATTTCGATCCTTTCGTGGATGCGATGGGGTGGTGCGGGTGTGTGGTGCGGGTGTGTGGTGCGGGTGGTGCGCCGCCCGGTCGGTCCGGTCGGCTGCCTGCTCACTTCAGGGCGCCGGCGCCCAGTCCGTTGCGCCAGAAGCGCTGGAGCAGGAGGAAGGTGACGATCAGCGGGATGACCGACAGCAGCGCGCCGATCAGGACGAGACCGCGGAGTTCCGGCAGCTGGTTCAACTGGTTGTTCCAGTTGTAGAGACCGAAGACGACCGGGAAGAGTTCCTCGGAGCGGAGCATGATCATCGGCAGGAAGAAGTTGTTCCAGATGGCCACGAACTGGAAGAGGAACATCGTCACCAGAGCGGGGGTCATCAGGCGGATGCTGACGGTGAAGAACGTGCGGATCTCGCCCGCCCCGTCGAGTCGGCTCGCCTCGAGAAGTTCATCCGGCACGGACGAGGACGCGAAGATCCGCGCCAGATACACGCCGAACGGACTCACTATCGACGGCAGGAACACCGACCAGAACGTGTTGGTCAGCTGCGCCTGGCTGAAGATCAGGAACAGCGGCAGCGCGAGGGCCGTCGCCGGCACCAGCACACCGCCGAGCACGATGTCGAACATGAGGTCGCGGCCGGGGAACCGGTACTTCGCCAGGGCATAGCCGGCCATCGCGGCGAGCAGGGTCGCGATGGCACCGCCGAGTGCCGCATAGAGCACCGAGTTCATCAGCCAACGCAGGTAGATTCCGTCGCGGTAGGTGAAGAGCTCCGCGATGTTGTCGAGCAGATGGAAGTCGGCGAACCACAGCGGAGCGGTGGTCAGGATGTCACCCGTGTCCTTGCTCGAGGCCACGAGCAGCCACCACAGCGGCAGCAGGAAGTAGACCGTGAACACGGTCATGATCAGCATGGCGCCGGTGCGGGAGATGCCCGATTCGCGAGCGCCCTTTCCCCGCGGGGCCTGTGCTCGCGCGCCCTTGGGGGCGACGATCGTCATGGTGCTCATGCGTTCTGCTCCTTGCGCTGCATGTACTTCATGAATCCGAACGACAGCACGAAGGTCGTCACGGCGAGCACGACCGAGAAGGCGGCCGCCAGGTTGGTGTTCGGAATGGATGCCGTGGCGTACACGGTCATGTTCGGCGTGAAGGTGCTGGTGACCGCCGAGCTGAACGAGCGGAAGACCTGGGGTTCGGCGAGCAGCTGCAGCGTGCCGATGATCGAGAAGATCGCGGTCATGACGATCGCGGGGCGCACCAGCGGGATCTTGATCGACCAGGCGATGCGCCACTGACCGGCGCCGTCGAGGATCGCCGCCTCGTAGAGCTCCTGGGGAATCGAGAGCAGCGCCGAGTAGATGATCAGCATGTTGTAGCCGACGTAGACCCAGGTGACGACGTTGGCGATCGACCACAGCACGAGGTCGGCTCCGAGGAAGTCGATGTGCTTCGTGATCGCGGTGAACGGCGACAGGTTGGGCGAGAACAGCGAGCCCCACATGATGGCGGCGATGACGCCGGGCACCGCGTACGGCACGAAGAACGCGAGACGGAAGAAGCGCTTGCCTCGCACGAGCGGTGAATCCAGCAGCAGGGCGAACAGCAGGGCGAGGCCGAGCATGACCGGCACCTGCACGACGCCGAACGTCAGCATCCGCCCCATCGAGCTCCAGAATGCCTCGTTCTGGAACACGAGCACGTACTGGGCGAAGCCGCCGAACACCTCCTCCGCCTTGCCGAAGGTTCCATCGCGCTCGACCACGAGCAACGACTGCCAGAACGCGTAGGCGATCGGCACCACGTAGAAGAGGAGGAACAGGATGCCGAACGGCACGATCAGGAACGCGATGGCGCCCTTGTGCGGAATGCGTCGGCGCCGACCCTGCGCCTTCGGCGCTGAGGCGACCGCCGGAGCGGCGAGCGTGGTGGTCATACATCCTCCTTGATGATGCGGACCGCACCGGCCGGCACCGGGCCGGTGGCGGGGGCGTCGGTGACGAGGTCGTGACCTGCGGCCGCGACCTCGGCATCCGTGGATCCGTGGTTGATGACGAACAGGAACGAGCCGGCGTCGCCGGTGCGGCGCACGATCTCGACGTCGGGTCCGGCGCCGGGGACGGGCGCGACACTCGCGGATGCGGCGAGGCGTGCGATCAGTGCGCGGTAGTCCTCGCGAGCGGGCTGGGTGCCGAGGAACCAGGCCTCGCCCGCTCCCGTCGCGCGCCGCGTGATCGCGGGGTGTCCGGCGGCGGGGCCGTCGACGAACGACGCGATGACCTCGGCATCCGTGGCCTTCAGGCGCTCGCTCCACACTGTCGCGGTCGTGCCGTCGGTCAGGGTGACCGACTCGTCGGGACGGAGGGGCGCGAACTCCTCGGAGCGGATGCCGAGCAGCTCGCGGAACGCGCCGGGGTAGCCCCCGGTGCGGACCCGGTCTTCCTCGTCGACGATCCCGCTGAAGAAGGTGATGAGAGCAGTGGCGCCCTTCTCGACCGCGCAGGCGATCGCGGCGGCATCCGCATCGCTGATGAGGTGCAGGGCGGGCACGATCAGCAGACGGTAGCCGTCGAGGTCACTGCCCGGGCGCACGACGTCGGTGGTGACGCCGGCATCCGACAGTGCCGCGTGCGCCGCGTGCACCTGGCCGAGGTAGGTCAGCGCCTCACTCGGTCGACCCTCGTTCTCGGCGGCCCACCAGCTCTCCCACGAGAAGAGCAGGGCGGCGTCGGCGGCGACACGGGTGCCGGCGACCTCGCCGAGACGCTCGAGCAGACCGCCGAGCTCGACGACCTCGCGCCACTGGTCGGAGTCCTCACCCGCGTGCGGCACGAGGGCCGTGTGGTACTTCTCGGCCCCCTGCGTCGATGCGCGCCACTGGAAGAAGCAGATGCCGTCGGCACCGCGGGCGACGTGCGATGCGATGTTGCGCCGCAGCTCACCCGGAGCCTTGGCGAGGTTGTACGGCTGCCAGTTCACGGCGCCCGTCGAGGTCTCCATGAGCAGCCAGGGTGCGCCCTGCGCGAGGCCGCGGGTGAGGTCGGCGGCGAACGAGAGCTCGCCCCGCGCGTCGTCGAGGCGACGGTCGAGGTAGTGGTCGTTGGCGATCAGGTCCATCTCGCCCGCCCACGTCCAGTAGTCGAGGTTGCGGATGTGCGCGGTGACCATGAAGTTGGTCGTCACCGGCACGTCGCTGCGCTCGCGCAGGATCGCGGCTTCGGCGCGGTAGAGAGCGAGCTGCTCGTCGGAGCTGAACCGCTGGAAGTCGAGGATCTGACCGGGGTTGCGAAGCGAGAGCGCCTGGCCGGGCACGCGCACGTCGTCGAAGTCGCTGTAGCGCTGGCTCCAGAACGTCGTGCCCCACGCGCGGTTCAGCGCGTCGATGTCGTCGTAGCGATCGCGCAGCCACCCGCGGAACGCCTCGGCGCTCGTGTCGCAGTAGCAGAGCGCGTTGTGGCAGCCCAGCTCGTTCGACACGTGCCAGAGCGACACGGCGGGGTGGTCGCCGTAGCGTTCGACGACGCGGGTGACGACCTCGGCGGCGTAGGCGCGGAACAGCGGCGAGCTCGGGCAGTAGCCCTGGCGGCCGCCCTGCTGGAAGACGGTGCCGTCTTCGCCGACCGGAAGGATCTCGGGATGCTGCGCGGTGACCCATGGTGCGGGAGAAGCGGTGCCGGTGCCGAGGTTGATGCGGATCCCTGCGGCGTGCAGTTGCGCGATGATCTCGTCGAGCGCGCTGAAGTCCCACACTCCCCTGGCCGGGTTGATCGACGACCAGCCGAAGATGTTGATCGCCACGAGTCCTACGCCGGCCTGCTGCATGAATCGCACGTCTTCGGGCCAGACGCTGCGGTCCCACTGCTCGGGGTTGTAGTCGCATCCGAAGACGAGGCCGCGCCCTGCAGAGAGGGTGGCGATGCGATCGGACACAGCGGCGGCCATCGGTGACGCTCCTTTGCGGTTCATGTGTGCACGTGCACAGCTCGCGGCATGAAGACAGCATCGGGATTTCTGTGAACGTGCACACATCGTCGCATGTCTTCGCGAATCCCGTCAAGTCCGGGTCGCTAGGCTGTCGATCATGAGTACTTCCGCCCGCCGTCGCAGCACCGTGCACGACGTGGCGCGCGTGGCAGGCGTCTCGAGAGGAACCGTCAGCCGCGTGATCAACGGCGGGTACGTGTCGGACTCCGCGCGCACCGCGATCGAGGACGCGATCCGAGAGGTCGGCTACGTGCCGAACACCGCGGCGCAGAACCTCGTGCGCCAGCGCACGCAGGCCATCGCGTTCATCGTCCACGAGCCGCACGCGCTGTTCCTCGAAGACCCGAACATCGGCGCCATCATGCTCGGCACGAACGAGACGCTGTCGGAAGCGGACTACCAGATGGTGTGCCTCGTCGTGGACTCGGTGCGAGACACCGAGCGCGTCGCCCGCTACCTCAACGGCGGATTCGTCGACGGCGCCGTCATCGTCTCGGCCCGTGCGCAGGACCCGATCACCAAGGCCGTCATGCGGCTCGATCTTCCGGTCACCTACGTCGGCCACCCGCCAGACGTGGATGCCGCCTGGGTCGGCGTCGACAACCGCGGGGCAGCGCAGGCCGTGACCTCACGCCTCCTGGAGACGGGGCGCACGAGGGTCGGCATGATCGCCGCAGCCCTCGACCGCGACTCGGGCACGGATCGCCTCGCGGGGTTCACCGACGCGCTCGGCGACGCCTTCGACGCGGATCTCGTCGAAGAGGTGCCGCTGTACTCCTACGCCGATGGAGCCGCGGCCATGACCCGGCTGCTCGAGCGCGCTCCCGACATCGACGGCGTGTTCGCCGCCTCCGATGCGGTCGCGGCCGGCGCGATGTGGGCGCTCCGCGAAGCCGGTCGCCGTGTTCCAGAGGACGTGGGAGTGGTCGGCTTCGACAACAGCACCTGGGCGACCCGCACCACCCCGCAGCTCTCGACGGTCGACCAACCGGCGGAAGGCCTCGGGGCTGCGGCCGCGGCATCCGTGCTGGCGCAGCTGCGCGACGATCAGCGTCCGCGCGAAGGGATCCTGCTGCCGACACCGGTCGTCTGGAGAGACTCGGCCTGAGCGCCCCTCCCCCAGCGGAACGACGAGACCGTGGGGTCGCCGGCGATCCAGAATCGCCAGGGGAACGCCTCGGTGCCGGCGATGCCCGCCACGCCGACCCGCGGCCCGGTCGCGACCTCGGCCACCGGCTCGTCGCGCAGCCACAGCTCGGCGCGGGCGCCCTCGAACTCCTCGCCGGTGATCGCGTCGATGCCGTCGTGGATCGGATGCCGCAACCCCACCGCCTGCCCGAACCGGCCGGGCCCGCGCGCGAGGTCACGCAGCGCCGTCTTCGTGAGAGGCGTCTTCGCGAGAGGCGGCATCGCGCCGCGGCGCACGGCGACGGCATCCACTCCTGAGACGACCTCGCCCGCACGCATCAGGATTCCGCCCGCCTGACCCTCCGGCCCGCACACGACGTTGACGCACGAATGGATGCCGTGGCTCAGGTAGACGTAGAGATGCCCCGGCTCGCCCCACATCGTCGCGTTGCGCGCGGTGCGCCCCATGCGCGCGTGCGAGCCCGGATCGGCCTGGGGGCCGGTGCCATGTCCGTGATATGCCTCGACCTCGGTGAGCCGGAGGCGCACCTCGGAGCCCGCCACGAGCGTGCGCAGCTCGGCCCCGAGCAGCAGCGGGGCGACGTCGACCGCCAGCCCGCTCAGCTCGGCGCGGGTGGCACGGTGCAGGGAATCCGACGACATGACGTCTAGAACTGCGGAGCCGTCTGACACCACGAGGCGTCGAAGCCCGTGAGCGCCACGATCTCGTCGCCGGTGCGCAGGTCGAGCAGGTGCGTCTCGAGGTTCTGCGGCAGGGGCAGCAGCATCTGGTCGTAAGGGTTATCTGCGAGGTCGGGAGCGATGACGACCGCGGCGTACTGCCCGCTCGGTGAAGCGCAGGCCTGCAGGATCGAGTCGGTCGAATCGACCTCGACCAGGGGCGTCGCCTTTCCGTCGTCATCGACCCGCACGACCGCCTGGCCCGTCGGCATGCCGTCGGCCGCCCGCGCGACGACGTGACGCAGCGTGCCTCCCGGGAACGGCGTGATCGTCGTCGCCGTGCCGTAATCGGGATCCGATGCCTCGAGCGGCACCTCGGTGCCGTCGGCGAGGTTCAGCTCCACGACCGAGCCGTCGAGCCTCTCGACGATCGCCGTGTACGTGCCACGGGAGATGCCCTGGATCGTCGTCGCGAGCCCGAGCGACTGCACACCGTCGTCCGTCGAGCGGTCGACCAGCGACAGCGCGCCGTCGAAGTCGATGAAGAGAACGGCGGCGGTGTCGGGCACGAACTGCCAGACGAAGATGTTCGCCTCTTTGTCGCCGACCTCGGTGATCACGGGCTCGTCGTCGCCGCTGAGCGACTGGGTGACCAGCACGCTCGCACGACCCTCGGTGTCGCTGAGCTCCTTGTCGGAGTAGCTGTAGCCGACCAGTCCGCCGCGGTCGGACACCTGGATCGCGCCGACGTAGCCGACACCGGGAAGCTTCAGCTCGCGCTGATTCCCGCCCTCGCGGTCCATCACGAGCAGCTTCGAACCTTCGTCCTCCTCGAGCGAGACGACGAGCTGCGACGACGTCGCCCGGAAGTCGTTGATGCTGTCGGCGGTGAACACCGGCACGGCCTTCTCGCCCGAGAGATCGGTGCGGAAGATCGTGTCCTTGCCTTCGACGTCGCGGCGCAGCAGGAAGATGTTCGACGCGGGAGTCGAGAAGGTCGTCGTGAGGGTCGCGGCCGGTCCGCCTCCTGCGCCCACCGCGTCGGCGATGCTCACGGTGTAGTCGGTGTCGTCGTCGAGCGGCACGGTGAAGCGGATGCCGATGCCGCGGCCGGCCGCGTCGAGCGTGAACGGCACTGCGGGCTCGACCGTCACCTGTGATTCGTCGATCGTCGCGAGCGACTGGTTCGCCGTGAGGATGACGCGACTGCCTGAGGTCTCGATCGCTTCGGTCGGGTTCACCTGCACCTCGGTGATCCGCGGCCCCTGAGTCAGGCTGACGGCGCCGAGTCCCGCGCCGACCAGCACGAGAATGCCGAGCACGGCGCCGAGAGCCAGGAGGAATCGGCGGTCGCGCGGGGCCGCCCGCCCCTTCGCGGGCTTCGGCTCTTTCTCGGGCTTCGGCTCCTTCGCCGGCTTCGGCGTCTTGGCGGGCTTCCGCTTCTCGGATGCGGGGGACGCGTCATCGGTCGCAGAGGGAGCGGGGGGCACGTAGTCGGTCGAGGAGCGAGCCGCGAACGTGGTCGTCGAATCGGCATCCGGGGGCACGAAGGTCGAACGCGTCGGCCGCTCATCGCCCTTCGGGCGAGCCGCGGGGCGCCTGTCGTCTCGGTCGGCTCCGCCGGCCTCGTTCGACGAGGGAGCTGCCGCAGTCCCGCCACCGGTCATCGAGCGAGCCGCAGGCGAGTCGAGACGCGGCTCCGCAGCGGAAGACGTCTCGTCGGGGTCGGCTCCGCCGGCCTCATTCGACGAGGGAGCCGCAGCGGCAGCCTCGGCCTCTCGGGCGGCGCGCATCTCGGCACGCGTGCGAGGCGCCGCCGGCACGTCGGGACGCTCGTCGTCAATACTCATACGGGTCCTGCGGCTCGTCGATCGGCGTGACCGAATTCGGCTCGACGTGCAGCGATCCGTCGGCATCCGCCTTGATCGTGCCTTCGACCTCGACCCACTGGCCGGTGTCGAACTCGCCCGCGTCGATCGTCACAGGCAGGGTCGCCGGCTGCGCGTCGATCACGCAGTGCGTGATGACCAAGCGCGTGAGGTTGACCTCATCGGCATCCGTGGGGGTGACGAATCCGGTCAACGTGACCGTCTTGCCGTCGTAGGCGGCGGTGTTGGTCGCCGTCGCGAACACGCTCGCCCAGTCGCCCACACCGAAGGTCGAGGTGTCGGCGACGCCGAGGGTCACGTCGTCGGCGCCTGCGAACAGCGCGGTCTGCTCGCCGACCCGGGACATCGCGAGCTCGACCGACAGCGATGCCGGCGGAAGCACGAGAGCTGCGACGACGACACCCGAGGCGATGACCCCGCCCGTCACCGTGCCGACGACGGCGAGGCTGCGTCGCGGCGCGGCCGGTGCATCCGCATCGTGGGCGTCGCCGTGGTCGTGTCCGTGATCGCCCTCTTCACCGAGCGGCAGCGTGCACGACCAGACGGCGCCCGCGAGCGTCACGACGGCCGCACCGCACGCGAACCACACCGACTCGGGGCTGATGTAGAGGTTCAGTCGGCCGGTGAGGCCGAGTCCGAGAGTGACCACCGAGATGACGGTGGCGAGGCCGATGCCGAGCCAGCGCGAGCCGAGAGCGCGGGCGCGCGAGGGCTCGTGATCTGCGTGTGTGTGCGTGTGCGTGTGCGTGTGCGTGTGCTCAGACAAAGACGTTCACCCCGATCCCGATGGCGAAAGCAGCGAACAGCACGACGCCCACGATGCCGACGAGCGTGCGGGTGGTGAAGGTCGTACGCATGAGCGCGAGCATCTTGACGTCGACCAGCGGCCCGACGAGCAGGAACGCCACGAGCGCGCCGGAGGAGAAGGTCGAGGCGAACGACAGCGCGAAGAACGCATCGACGTTCGAGCAGATCGCGACCGTCATCGCGAGAGCCATCATCGCGAGGATCGACAGCACCGGGTTCGAGCCGATCGCCAGCAGCACGTCGCGAGGGATGAGCACCTGCACGGCCCCGGCGAGCGCCGAGCCGATCACGAGCGCCGGCATCACCGCGCGCAGCTCGACGAGGAACTGCGTGAGGCTGCGGCGCACCGGGGTGCCCGGTTCGTGGGTGACGCGGTCGCACGTGTCGATGAAACGCTGCGTGAGCAGCGAGTCGGGCGAGGGGTGACGGCTGTAGATCCAGCCGATCAGGTTCGCGATCAGGTAGCCGCCGATCAGGCGGGCGACCAGGATGCCGTCGTCGAAGCCGAAAGCCGCGTGCGTGGTGAGAATGACGATCGGATTGACGATCGGAGCGGCGATCAAGAAGGTGAGCGCCTCGGCGGGGGCGAGTCCGCGCATCATCAGACCGCGGGCGAAGGGCACGTTGCCGCACTCGCACACCGGGATCAGCATGCCCAGCAGCGACAGCACGGCGCGACGCGCCCAGGCACGCTTCGGCAGCCAGCGGTGGATGACGTCGGCGGGCAGCCACACCTGCACGACGATGGAGAGCAGCACGCCGAGGATCACGAACGGCAGCGCCTCGATCAGCACGCTCAACGCGAGCGTCAGGCCGTCCTGCGCTCTGTCAGGGAGACTGGCGGTGAACAGGGTCGGCAGGAACCGGTCGACCAGGAACAGGGCCGCCACGATCACGGCGCCGAGCGCGACCCCGATCCACGGCGAGCGCGGGGATCGCGTGGGGCGGTGCGAATGCGGCATCCGCGTGGCGGTCTGGGCGCTCACGCGTTCGCTGCCTCTTCGGCGTCGCGCTTGTTGGTGCAGGAGGCGCACAGGCCGAAGATGTCGACGACGTGCGCGGCATCCGTGAATCCGTGCAGAGCTGCGGTGCGATGCGCCCACTGCTCGACGTCGGTGGCCTCGATCTCGACCGTGAGCCCGCAGTTGCGGCAGATCAGATGGTGGTGGTGGCCCTGGGTGGTGCAGGCACGGTAGAGCGCCTCGCCCTCGGGGCTCTGCAGCGAATCGGCGTCGCCTGCGGCTGCGAGTCCGGCGAGCGCTCGGTAGACGGTCGCCAATCCGATGCCGGTGTTGTCGTCGCGCAGGGAGGCGTGCAGGTTCTGCGCACTGACGAACCCGCGCGCGTCGGCGAGGGCTTCGCGCACGCGATCGCGCTGCCAGGTGTTCCGCTGAGCCATACCGACGATTCTAGGCGCGCCGCCCTTGCCGGGCCCTGGGAACGTCAGGCGGCCTTCGAATCGCGCACCTGGCAGATCCGGGGACCGATTTCTTGCAAAGTGCGCGATTCGAACGCAACCGTCAGGCCCGCACGCGGCGCACACCGCCGCGGGCGCGCTGGACGATCCAGCACACGACGTAGATCGTGAACGACAGGGTGGTGATGTACGGACTCACCGGCAGAGTGCCGGCGAGTGCGAGCAGGATGCCGCCGACGGCCGACACGAAGCCGAACAGCGCCGCGAGCAGCGGCACGGCCACGGGCCCCGCGGTGATGCGCATCGCTGCGGCGGCGGGTGTCACGAGCAGGGCCATGACGAGCAACGCCCCGATGATGTGCACGCTGACCGCGACGATCAGACCGAGCAGCACCATGAACAGCAGGCTCACCGCGCGCGTGGGCACGCCGCGGGCGGCGGCCGACTCGGGGTCGAGCGAGTCGAAGCGCAGCGGGTTCCACATGAGCAGCAGTCCGAGCAGCACGACGATGCTGATGCCGAGCAGCCAGCCGAGGTCGGGGCTCGAGACAGAGACGATCTGCCCGGTGAGCAGGCTGAAGCGGTTGGCGCTGCGCCCGTCGTAGAGCGACAGGAACAGGATGCCGAGGCCCAGGCCGAACGGCATGAGCACGCCGACGATCGAGTTGCGGTCGCGTGCCTTGGATCCGAGGATGCCGATCAGGATCGCCGCGACCAGAGCACCGCCGAGCGATCCGACCACCACGCTCCCGCCGAACAGCAGCGCCGCGGCGGCACCGGCGAACGACAGCTCGCTGACTCCGTGCACCGCGAATGCGAGGTCGCGCTGCATCACGAAGACGCCGATGAGTCCGCCGACGATGCCGAGCACCGCGCCCGCGATGATCGAGTTGGCGAGCAGGGCGACGAGCTCGCCGTAGTCCTGGAACGAGAAGACGTCGCTCCAGTCGACAGTCTGGACGATGCCGGTCATGACGTTCATGCGGCACCTCCATGGTCGTGATCGTGGTCGTGCAGGTGGTGGGGTTCGGCATCCGGCACCCCGACGACGACCAGCCGGTCACCGGCTCGCAGCACGAAGACCGGGGTTCCGTAGAGCTCGGTCAGGACTCGTGTCTGCAGCACCTCTTCAGGGGTGCCGAGCACGAAGCGACCGCCGGCGATGTAGAGGATGCGGTCGACGCGACCCAGGATCGGATTGATGTCGTGTGTCACGAAGAGCACGGCCGCGCCACGATCGCGACGCTGACGGTCGATGATATCGGTGACGGCGACCTGGTTCGCGAGGTCGAGGTTGGACAGCGGCTCGTCGCACAGCAGCAGGCTGGGCTCGTCGGCCAGGGCCTGGCCCACACGCAGCCGCTGCTGCTCGCCGCCCGAGAGCAGTCCGACCCGACGGTCGGCATAGTGCGAGGCCCCGACCGAGGCGAGCAGCTGGTCGACCTTGGCCCTGTCGCCGCGATGCGGGATCGGGAAGCCGAAGCGGCTGCCCTGCACCCCGAGCGCGACGAGATCGCGGGCCCGCATGCTCGTGTCCGGGGCGAGTGAGCGCTGCTGCGGGATGTAGCCGATGCGCGGGTTGCCCTTGCGCACGGGCCCGCCCGCGACGGTGATCTCGCCGGCCGACAGCGGCTGCAGGCCCAGGATGCTGCGCAGCAGCGTGGTCTTGCCCGAACCCGACGGGCCGAGCACGGCGATGAACTCGCCGGGCTCGACCGTGAGGTCGAGGCCCGACCACAGTTCCCGGTCACCGCGCTGGAGGGCGGCTCCCCGCACCTCGAGCACCGGGCTCGACTTCTCGGCTCCTGCCCGCGCGTCGGCGGCGGCGCTCACGACTGCAATGCGTCGGCGAGGCTCTGGATCGCGTCACTCATCCACTCAGAGTACGACGATCCTTCGGGGAGCAGCTCCGTGAAGGCGACGACCGGGATGCCGGCATCCGTTGCAGCATCCTCGACGCGCTGCGTCTCGGCTCCGCCGGTCTGGGCATTCGTGAGCACGGCGCGTACGTCTCCGGCTTCGATGACGTTGAGGGTGGCGAGCAGGGTGGCGGGGGCGACATCGCTGCCCTCCTCGACCGATTCGGCGAAGCCCTCGGGCGTGACGTCGGTCAATCCGGCGGCCTCGGCGAGGTAGCCGGGCACCGGTTCGGTGATGATCACGTTCGCACCGGCGGCATCCGTCCTGAGCGTCTCGAGATCGGCCTCGAAGCCCTCGAGGTCGGCGACGATCTCCTCGGCGTTCGCGGTGAAGTCCGCCTCGCCGTCGGGGTCGAGCTCGGCGAGCTCCTCGGCGATGGCCTCGACGACATGGATCATCGTGTGCGGGTCGAACCAGACATGCTCGTTGAAGCCCTCGATGTGGTCGTGGCCCTCGTGACCCTCTTCGCCTTCGGCGTGGTCGTGGTCGTGGTCCTGCTCGGTCGCGCCTTCTGCCTCGTCGGAGTGACCCTCGTTGCCGGGGAAGTCGTGCGAGAACTCGACGGCCGTCACCAGGTGCGGGTCGCCGGCATCCTGCAGCAGCGTGTCGATGAACGCGTCGTAGCCGCCGCCGTTCTCGATCACGAGGTCGGCCTTCTGCACCGAGAGACGGTCGCGCGCCGAAGCCTCGTACGAGTGCGGGTCCTGCGTCGCCGAGGTGATGATCGAGGTCACGTCGACGCGATCGCCACCGATCTGGGCCGCGAGCGAGCCGTAGACGTTGGTGCTCGCCACGACGGCGACGGTACCGCTGTCGCCCTCCCCCGCAGCGGGGGTGGTGGAGCATCCGGCCAGCGAGAGTGCGGCGATGGATGCCAGGGCGAGGGCGACGAGCGGCTTCTTCATGCTCTCACTCTAAACGCTAATGAGAACCATTATCAAATCGGCTTCCGGGCGGCAGCCGACCACCTGCAGGACCGAAGCACGGATGCGGGACGAGAAACCGTGTTCTCGTCCCGCATCCGTGCTTTCGTCCTGCGAACGACTCACCGGGGACGACTCAACCCATCCGGCTCAGCCGATCAGGCCGGGAGCGATCCAGACGGTCGAGTCATTCGGCACGGCGCGGTCGACGGTCGTGCCGAGCACGACGTCTGCGGCGTCCGCCCCGAGGTCGAACGGCTCGGTGCCGAAGTTCGTCACGATCTGCCAGCCGTTCGGGCGGGCGAAGCGCAGCACGTCGGCACGCCCGGTCTCGATCCACTCGAGGCTCTCGTCCGTCTGCAGCTCGTGTCGCAGGCGCAGCGCCTCACGGTAGAGCGACAGCGTCGACGACGGGTCGGCGTCCTCGACGTCCACTGCGTACGCCGCGAACCACTCGGGCTGGGGCAGGTGCGCATCGCCGGCTCCGAAGCCGAAGGACGAACCGGATGCCGTCCACGGCAGCGGCACGCGGCATCCGTCCCGCCCGAGTCCGTCGAACTCCGCTCCACGGAAGAACGCCGGGTCCTGGCGGTGGTCGGGGCCGATCTCGGCGACCTCGTGCAGGCCGAGCTCCTCGCCCTGGTAGAGGTAGGTGCTGCCCGGCAGGCCGAGCAGCAGCAGCGTCGCGGCGTGCGCCCGGCGGAGTCCCGCCTCACGGTCGAGCTGCTCGGCGGGGCCGCCGGCGGCGACCCACTCGACACCCTGCTTGACCCCGGTGCGGCCTGCCAGCGGAGCGAGACCGTAGCGCGTCGCGTGACGGGTGACGTCGTGGTTCGAGAGCACCCACGTGGTCGACGACCCGGTCGCATCCGACTGCGCCAGGTTGTCGGTGATGATCGTGCGGAACTGCGTCGCGTCGAAGTCGGCGACGAGCAGGTCGAAGTTGAACGCCTGACCGAGACCCTCGGCCGAGGCATACCGCGCTCGGCGCTCGGGAGTGCTCACCCACGCCTCGGCCACTGCCGTGCGCGGCGGGTCGTACTCGTTGAAGACCCGACGCCACTCGGCGTAGATCTCGTGCACGTCGTCACGGTCATGCAGCGGGTGATTGCCGTCGTGCGGCAGGAGTTCGAGTTCGGCGGTGCTCGGCAGCGGCTCACTCAGGTCTTTGGTGAGCATGTGCGCCACGTCGATGCGGAAGCCGTCGACCCCACGGTCCGACCAGAACCGCAGCGTCGTCAGGAAGTCCTCGCGCACCTCGGGGTGATCCCAGTTGAGGTCGGGCTGCTCGGGGGCGAAGCTGTGCAGGAACCACTGTCCGTCCTCGACTCTCTCCCACGCCGACCCGCCGAACGCGGCGGTCCAGTCGGTCGGGGGCTCGGAGCCGTCCTCGCCGGCACCCTCGCGGAAGATGTACCGCTCACGGGCGGCCGAACCGCGGCCTGCGGCGAGCGCCTCCTGGAACCACTCGTGCAGATCCGACGAGTGGTTCGGCACGATGTCGACGACCACGCGGATGCCACGGTCGTGGAGCGCTGCGACCATGTCGTCGAAGTCGTCGAGCGTGCCCAGGCGCGGGTCGACATCGCGGTAGTCGGCCACGTCGTATCCACCGTCAGCGAGAGCCGACGGATAGAACGGGCTGAGCCACACGGCATCGATGCCAAGGTCGCGCAGATAGTCGGCGCGCGAGACGATGCCCGGGATGTCACCGAGTCCGTCGCCGTTCGCGTCCGCGAAGCTGCGGGGGTAGATCTGATACACGGCGGCCTGTCGCCACCATGCTGCCGTCGTGTCGTCGCGGGTCTCGGTGAGAAGCGCATCGGTCATGAGGGGTACTGCTCCTTCGTGTTGCGGTCTGCGGTGTGAGAGATGTCAGCCCTTGACGGCGCCCTGCGTGACGCCCTCCATGACGAAGCGCTGCGTGAACAGGTACGCCAGGATCGCCGGGGCCATCGCCATCAGGTACGAGGCGAACGACACGTTGTAGTTGTTGCTGAACTGGGTCTGGAAGAGGTTCTGTCGCACCGGGAGCGTCTGCATGGCCGGGTCCGAGATGATCAGCGACGGCATCATGAAGTCGTTCCACGCGTAGAGGAAGGCGAAGATCCCGACGGTCGCGCTCATGGGTGCCAGCAGCGGGAAGATCAGCTGCCAGAACGTCTGCCAGGTGGATGCTCCGTCGATGCGGGCGCTCTCTTCGAGCTCGATCGGGATCGACCGGAGGAACGCGGTGAAGAGCAGAACACTGAAGCTCAACTGGAACATCGTCGCGAGGATGATCACGCCGAAGGGGTTGTCGAGACCGACACGACCCGTCAGCTGGATCTGCGGCAGCGCGACGACCGGGAACGGGATGAACATCGCCGCCAGCAGGTAGAAGAACGAGTAGCGGAACAGGCGGTGATCCCAGTTGCGGACGATCGCGTACGACGCGAAGGCGGCGAGCACGATGGTCGCGATGACCGTTCCGGCCGTGACCAGCAGCGAGATGCCGGCGCCGACCGGGAACTTCGTGAGGTTCCAGGCCTCGACGAACCCGTCGATGCTGAACGGGGCGGGCAGCGAGAACGCGTTGCCGTCGACCGCCTGGGCGGAGGTCTTGAAGGCCATCGAGATCGTCACGTACAGCGGCAGCAGCACCGTGACGGCGGCCAGGATCAGGATGATCGTGCCCGACCAGTTGACGCGCTCCATGCGTACGCGCGGCTTCTTGCCCGAGGTGGGGATGGTGGTGAGTGTCTGCGTCGACATCAGAGTGCGTTCCTTCCGCGGGTCAGCGAGAGCTGCAGCAGGGAGATGAGCACGGCGACGATGAAGAAGATCGTCGCGTTGGCCATCTGATAGGCGTAGTCGCCGCCGTTGAAGCCCGCGATGATCGTCATCGCGACGCTGCGGGTCGAGGTGCCGGGTCCGCCGTTGGTGAGGCCGACGATGATGTCGTAGGCGTTGAGGAACCCCTTGAAGCCGAGGATCACGTTGATCACCACGTAGCCCGCGACGAGTGGGATGGTGATGCGGGTCAGCTGCTGGGTCTTGCTCGCACCGTCGATGCTCGCGGCCTCATAGACCTCGCTGGGCACCGAGAGAAGACCTGCGATGTAGATCAGCAGCGCACCGGGCACCGCCTGCCAGGCGGTCACGATGACGATCGCGACCCAGGCCAGGTCGGGGTTGGCGAGCAGGCTCGTCTCGAGCCACGGGATGCCGGTGGCCGCACCGGCCGCCGGGAGGGAGTTGGAGAACAGGAAGTTGAAGACGTAGGCGATGATGATGCCGGAGATGACCATCGGGATCACGAAGATCGTGCGAAGGCCCGTCTTGAAGCGGATGCGGGAGGTCAGCCCCACCGCGAGGAGGAACGCGATCACGTTGACGACGATCACCGTGGCGATCGAGAAGCCGAACGTGAACAGGTAGCTCTGCAGGATGGCCGGATCGCTGAACATCGCGATGTAGTTGGTCAGTCCGTTGAAGCTCCACTCGCCGATGCCGATGGAGTCGGTGAAGCTGAAGAAGATGCCCATGACCGCGGGAACGGTGATCGCGAGGGTGAAGATCACGAGGGTCGGCAGCAGGAACAGGTAGTAGATCGGCTCGACGCGTCCCTTGCGACGGCGGAGCGTGCGGCCCTGCCCCGTGACGATCGAGGTCGTGTCCGTGGTCGGGCTGTTCGGCCGCGTGACATTCGCGGGTGCGGTGGTGCTCACGGTGCGGACTCCTCTGTCTCGCCGGATGCCGCATCGTCTGTCTTGGGGATCGGCGCGCGGAAGGCGATGCGAGCCCAGTCCGCGTCCATCGTGCGCAGCGTCGAGGAGGTCGAGGCGCCCAGCACCATCGCCTGCGCGTAGTTCATCACCGGGATCGTCTTGGGCACGAGCACTGAGGGGCCCTGATAGATCTGCCCGTTCTCGTAGTACTCGATCATCCCCTCGATGCGGGGATCGTCAGGAGCCGGTGCATCCTTGGTCGGGGTGAAGCCGAGCTGCGACTCGTTGTACGCCTCGATGTTCTCGGGCAGATAGAGGTACTCGAGGAACTCCCGCGCCGCCTCCTGGTGCTTCGACCCTTCGGGGATCATCGCGCCCAGGTCCATGTTCACGCGCACGCCGAGGTCGGCGGGGTCGTCGGTCATGGGCAGCGGGAAGGTGCCGAGCTCGAGGTCGGGCGCGGTCTTCGCGATCTCGCTGAAGGCCCAGGGGCCCTGCATGTACATCGCGGCCTCGCCCTTGCTGAACGCGAGGTTGCCGTCGCCGTATCCGCGGCTCGCGGCATCCTCGTTCGTGTAGTCGTTCGCGAGCTGCATCATGCGATCCATCGGCTCGGCGAAGTCCTGCTCGAACGAGACCGGCGAGTCGGGTCCGACCGAGGCGCCCTCTTCGGCCATCGAGTCGAAGAAGTCGATCGTGTCGACCGAGCCGCCGATCGTGTAGTCGTACCAGCCCTGACCGACCGTCCAGTCGTCCTTGAATGTGGCGTAGAAGGGGTCGATCCCGGCCTCCTTCAGCTGGTCGCAGACCGCGAGCAACTCGTCCCAGGTCTGCGGGACCTCGAGCCCCTGGGCGTCGAAGATCTCCTTGTTGTAGATCACCGATGCCGCCATGACCGAGTAGGGCAGCGCGCTGGTGCGCCCCTCGCACGATCCGTACTGGTCCATGAGCGGCTGCAGGTCGTCTCGCACGGATGCCGCGGCATCCGTATCGGAGAGATCGCTCAACGTGCACCGCTGCACGAAGCGCGCGATCTCGTAGTTGTAGTTGCCGAGGATGAGGTCTGGCGGATTGCCCCGCACGAAGCTGGCCGAGATGACATCGGGGCCAGAGGTGTCGATCTCGACGCGGACATCGCTCTGCGACGAGTTGAACTGCGCGACGAGGTCGGTCATGAAGCCGATCGCCTCACGTTTGTTGAACGTGAAGCGGATGGTCTCGGTTCCGCCGGCCGTCGAGCAGCCGGTGAGGGCGGCCCCGACCAGGGCGAGAGCGGCCGCACCGGCGACGATCTGCGCCGGGCGTGGAGGTTTCACAGACACCGTTGTCCTTTCGTCCTGTAGATCCGCGGACTAAATCTAGTGAGCGAATTTACTTCGATGAACGGTACTCTCTCATCTGGACGAGAGTGAGGTCAAGACCCGTGTCAGAAGTTTCTGCAGGTCTCGGCACCGGAAGAGCCAGTGTCGGCACGATCCTGGATTTCGCGTGGACGGCTGGAGAGTTCACCGCCACCGATGTGATGGCGTTCACCTCGCTGACCCGCTCGACAGCGATCGATGCGATCGACACGCTCGTCAGCGCCGCCGTGCTGCGCGAGCTGCCGAACGCCCGAGTCGCCGGAAGCTATCGCGCCGGGCGGCCGGCGCGGCGCTTCGTGCTGGCATCCGACCTCGGCGTCGTCGTCGGGGTGGATGCCGGCGACACCCACCTCGCGGTGACGATCGCCGACCCCCTGGACCAGACACTCGTGCACCACCGCACCGATCTCGACTCGACCCAGACCGCGGCCGACCGCCGCGCGACGATCCTCGGGCAGATCGAACTGGCACTGGACGAAGCCGACGTCGAGCGCTCGGCTGTGCTCGCGGTCTGTGTCGGGGTGGCAGCCCCTGTAAACCGTGCGGGAATCTCACCCCCGCACCCCGACGGCTTCTGGGAGCGCACGAACCCCGGCCTCGCTGAGGCGCTCGAGGATTGGGCGCCCGTTGTCGAGATCAAGAACGACGCACAGCTCGCCGCGATCGCCGAAGGCTCGGTGGGTGCGGCTGTCGGCTGCCGCGACTACGTGGCGCTGCTTGCGGGCGAGCGGTTCGGCGGCGGAGTCGTCGTCGACGGCCACGTGCTGCACGGCGCGCATGGCGGTGTCGGCGAGAGCATCGTGTTCGACCACATCATCGGGGTGGGTTCGGCGTTCGGACTGAGCTACGCGCTGCAGGACCAGGTGCGGGCGGGCGTCGAGAGCGGCGAGATCCACTCGGACTCGGCGATCGGACGCCTCGCCGCCGCCGATCGCGTCGACCCGCGGATCGTGCTGACCGCCGCGGCTTCGGGCGACACCGATGCGCTGCTCGCGACCTCGCGCGTAGGCGCGACGCTCGCGCGCGTCGTGGGCGTGCTCGGCAGCATGTACGACCCGTCGAGAGTGATCGTGTGCGGTGCGGTGGCCGAGAGCGTCGATCCCGTCATCACCGCCGCGCGCGAAGTGGTGCCGGCTGAGCTGCACCTGCCGGCACCCGAGATCCTCGCCTCGACGCTCGGCGCCGAGGTCGTCTCGATCGGCGCCGTCGCGACGGCTCGAATGGCCGCCCGCGAGGTGGCGGTGCCGCTCCTGGCGGAACGGCGCCTCAGCGCGGTGAGCTGAACGCGCCGTGCTGCACGCGCGCCGCGACGTCCTGCAGGGCTCGGAGCACACGCCTGACCGCCGTGTAGGCCAGAGCATCCGGCCGGGCCAGCACGTCGACGTGGCGGACCAGATCCACATCCGACAGCGGCCTGAGAACGAGGCCGTCCACAGCCAGAGGTGTGGCGGTGGCGCGAGGCATGACGGCGATCGCCGCCCCGGCCCGCACGACCTCCGCCGTCACCGAGAACTCGTTGATGCGATGCGCGATCCGCAGCGGCGCCCCCGAGAGCGCCGCGAGATGGTCGAGCACACCCGCGAGAGGGAAGCCCTCGTGCACCGACACCCATTCCTCGTCGCGGAGGTCGGCGAGGGCGATGCCCGCTCGGCCGGCGAGACGGTGATCTGCAGGAAGGGCGATGTCGAGTGGCTCCTCGACGAGCGGGATCGCGACGACCCGATCCGCGGGCCAAGGGGCGTCGTGCGCGAGCCGATGGGCGATGACGAGATCGTGGTCGGCGGTGAGCCCGGGAAAGTCTCGGTGCGGGACGTCGGCATCAGCGAGGCGGACGGCAGGACTCCCGTCGAGTTGCCTGAGGAGCGGTCCGAACAGCGCGAGACCGGCACTGTTGAAGGACGACACCCGCACCGGCCGGTCGCCGGCTTCGAGGAGCGCCCCGATCGAGTCGCGTGCCGCAGTCAATGCCTCATCGACACGAATGCTCGCCGCGGCGAGCGCCTCCCCCGCCGCGGTCAGGACCAGGACTCGACCCCGCCGCACGGTGAGCGGCAGAGCCACCGCCGACTGCAGAGTCGCGAGCTGCTGCGACACCGCTGACGCCGAGACTCCTAGGGCGGCCGCGACGGCCGTGACGCTGCCTCGGTCGCGAAGCTCCCGGAGCAGTCGGAGGTGAGTCGGATCCATAAGGACAACCTTACGAGAACTGTAAGAAGATGCCCCTTGGTCTTCATGGTCAGCGTCGCCAGAGTGAGTACATGCCTCGTCGTCCTCCTCGCGATCTCCTCGTCGACGTTCTGCTCGTCGCCGTGGCGGCGGTGTGGGGCGCGAGCTTCATGGCGGCCAAGAGCCTGGCCCTCGAGACCGGCGTCGCCTCCGCCGTCGCACTGCGGTTCCTCGTCGCGGCTGTCGCTCTCGCCGTGATCTGCGCGGTGCGCAGGGAACGGATGCCGCGCGGTTGCGGGCTCGCCGTCGCCGCCCTCCTCGGCCTCTCTCAGGCCGCCATCATCGGACTCGAGACCTGGGGCGTCCACCTCACGTCGGCGACCAATGCCGGCCTGCTCATCAGTCTCGCGCTCGTCCTCACCCCCGTGCTCGAGAGTCTCGCCGCGCGCTCGTGGCTTCCGCGCTCGTACTTCGTGGCCGCCGTCGCGGCCGTGGTAGGCGTCGCCCTTCTCGTGTCGGACGGCGGCCTGCGGATGCCGACCGCAGGCGACGCCCTCGTGATCGCGGCGGCGGTCGTGCGCGCCTTGCACGTGACCGCGAGCGCCAGACTCACCCGCGACCGCCGAGACAGCACGCTCGCCGTCGTCCTGGTGCAGCTCATCGTCTGCGCCGCTGCGTCGTCGGTGGTGGCGGGCGACGAACTGCCCGCGGCCGTCATGCGACTCGACGGATCGGGGTGGGCGAACGTCCTGTTCCTCGGCCTGATGTGCTCGGTGTTCGCGTTCGTGGTCCAGCTCTGGGCGGTGCGGCGCACCTCTGCGACGCGCGCGAGCATCCTCATGGGCACCGAGCCGGTCTGGGCACTCCTGGTCGGACTCCTGCTCGCCGGGGAGAGCGTCGGCCTCATAGGCCTGCTCGGCGCCGCGCTCATCGTCGCAGCGTCATACGCGGGGCAGGCGATCGAACGCCGCCACCGGCACCGTGGGTTCGAGACCACGAGCGGTCACGGCGAGGCGAGAGTTGTGAGCGCATTGGCCGTGTCGATCCTTCCGCCGACAAAGAATGTCAGGAAGTAGCAGGTCGGGCGAAAAGGTGAGGCGGTGTCCCCCGAAAGGCCGACATACGGCTGAGGACGCCCCTTCCTACCGTGGACGAGGGCAATCCTGCCCATGCATATGGAAAGGTCACAACTTGACTACTCACGTTCGTTCACGTTCATTCAAGGCGCTCGTCGTCGGGGCGGCTGTCAGCGCTCTCATCCTCGGCGGAGGGGTGGCTTCCGCGAGCGCGTCCGACTCGGATCTGAGCGAGGTCGCCCTGTCCGAGCTTCGCGCGAACCTCACCGCGCCAGCCGACATCGCTGCGTTCGACGCACTCTCCGTCGAGCAGGAGGCACAGCTCGCCGGTTACCTGCTCGGTGAGACGGATCCATTCGCGGAGCTCTCAGCCACAGCGCCCAGAGACGGGGACTTCGAACTCCGCACGGTTACTGCACCTACTCCTGCGGAGGGTGTCTCCGCCCGAGCTGCGACGCGGAGCGTGAGCGCATGGCAGTCCTTCCTCTTCGCCGGGATCACGATCTCGAAGACAACCGTCCGTGAGACGTATAACTACTCCGGCGCGAACGCCACCAGCGTCGCCGCATATTCGTGCGTCGTCGATGCGAACTACGACCCCTACTCACAGATCACGGTCTCCAAGGCTGGTGCGTACGTCAGCGGCGGCAAGGCCACAGCCGAGTGCAAGGTCTCGGTCAAGCGCGGCGTTCCCACTCCGTGGGGCCCCATCAGCTGGAGCACCGCGTCGAATGTTCAGTACGTCACGGGCAACGGTGCCGGCACCGTCACCAGTCACGGATGGCGCTGAGTTAGGCTCGGTCGCATGAATCCTCTGGTTCCTGTGGGCACCGACATCGTCTGGGCAGGTCTCGTCACCGTGCACTCGCTGCTGGCGCTTGCAGCGTTGATCTCCCTCGCCCGGTCGCACGACAAGAAGGGTTGGATCGGTACTGCACTGTTCATCATCCTCGTGCCGTTCATCGGCCCGGTAGTTTCGCTCATAGCAGCCCATCGGTCGCGCAACGAAGGCGTCGGGGCCGAGCAGACAAGCGTCAGCTCAACCTCCTGACCCAGGCGAATCAGCCTCGGGGTCTCGCCGTGCAGGTCACGGCGGGACCCTTCGTCCGTGCTGGCGCCGTTCGCACCAGCACGCGAGCCGGCGTGCACCCGGATATCATCTGACCCGACATCGAACGTGCCTCGCCTGCTCCATGGTTCGAGTCTCCGTTGGAGCGGGCAAGAGGTCATCTCACATATCACTCCACGAGCAGTGCGGGCTCCTCGAGCACGGATGCCACGTCGGCGATGAAGCGGCTCATGCCGTCGCCGTCGATCACGCGGTGGTCGAAGGATCCTGCGACGGTGGTGACCCAGCGGGGGCGCACCTCGCCGTCGACGACCCACGGCTTCTGGCTGATCGTGCCCATGGCCACGATGCCGGCCTCGCCGGGGTTGATGATCGGCGTTCCGGCATCCATCCCGAACACACCGATGTTGGTGATCGTGATCGTGCCGCCCTGCTGGTCGGCAGGGCTCGTCTTGCCCTCACGGGCCGTGAGCGTGAGGCGGTTCAGGGCGCGGGCGAGCTCCTTCATGCTGAGGTCCTGCGCGTCCTTGATGTTCGGCACGAGCAGGCCGCGCGGAGTGGCCGCGGCGATGCCCAGGTTCACGTAGTGGCGCACCGAGATCTCGGCTCCGCCCTCGGTCTCGATCCACGCGGCGTTCACCATCGGCGTGCGGCGGGCGGCCCAGATGACCGCGCGTGCCATGATCAGCAGCGGCGAGACGCGGATGTCGGCGTAGTCGGGCGACGCCTTCAGGCGCTTGACGAGCTCCATCGTGCGGCTCGCATCGATCTCCTTCCACACGGTGACGTGCGGGGCGGAGTAGGCGCTCTGCACCATCGCCGACGACGTGGCCTTGCGCACACCCTTGACCGGGATCGACTCGGTGCGGTCGTCGGCCACCGGGGCGGATGCCGGCGCTGCCGTCACTCCACGGGCGAGGCCCGCCGGGGTGCTCTGCGGAGCGGGAACGGTCTCTTCGCGCACGGCGCCCCACTCGGGAGTCTCGATGTTGCGGAAGACACTCGCCTGCGAGGCATGGGTCACGACGTCGTCGCGTGTGACCTCGCCGTCTGCGCCGGTCGGCGTGACGGTCGTCAGGTCGACACCCAGGTCGCGGGCGAGCTTGCGGATCGGGGGCTTCGCGATCACGCCGACCGACGAGCGCACCGGGCGCTCGGCGGGTCGCTTGCGACGAGACGTCGCACCGCCGCCGGTGCCGTAGCCGACGAGCACCGAGCCGCCGCCCTCCTCGGGCGCCGGTGCCTCGGCGGTCGCGATCTTGCCGGGACCGGCATCGTCGCGAGCATCCGTCACGAACGTGATGATCGGGGATCCGACCTCCACAGTCGCACCTTCGGCGGCGAGCAGCTCGCCGACGACGCCGGCGTGCGGCGAGGGCAGCTCCACGAGCGACTTGGCCGTCTCGATCTCGCAGATGACGTCGTTGATGGCGACGGTGTCACCGGGCGCGACCTTCCACGCCACGATCTCGGCCTCGGTCAGGCCTTCGCCCACATCGGGAAGGTTGAAGTTCTGGGTGCTCATTTCGGTCCTTTCGACGTTTCGACTCGCTGCGCTCGCTCAACGACCAGAAGGTCAGTAGGCGAGGGAACGGTCGACGGCCTCGAGGATGCGGTCGGCGTCCGGGAGGTAGGTGCCCTCGAGCTTCGCGGGCGGGAAGGGGGTGTCGTAGCCCGAGACGCGCAGCACGGGCGCTTCGAGAGCGTAGAAGGCGCGCTCCATGACGGTCGCCGCCACCTCGCTGCCGATGCTCGTGAAACCCTGCGCCTCCTGCGCGTAGACCATGCGTCCGGTCTTGCGCACCGAGTTCAGGATGGGCTCGTAGTCGATGGGCGACAGCGATCGCACGTCGACGACCTCGCAGCTGGTGCCCTCGGACTCGGCGAGCGCCGCGGCCTGCAGCAGCGTCGTGACCATGGCGCCGTGCCCGACGAGCGTGACGTCGGAGCCCGTGCGCACGACACGCGACGAGTGCAGCGGAGCGGCCGAGCCGTCGAGCTCGACCTCGCCCTTCTGCCAGTAGCGGCTCTTCGGCTCCATGAAGATCACGGGGTCGTTCGACGCGATGGCCTCCTGGATCATCCAGTAGGCGTCGTTGGGCGTCGACGGCGAGACCACACGCAGACCCGGGGTGTGCGCGAAGTACGCCTCGGGGCTCTCCTGGTGGTGCTCGACCGCGCCGATGTGGCCGCCGTACGGGATGCGGATGACGATCGGCAGGCTCAGCTTGCCCTCGTGCCGGTTGGTGAGCTTGGCGAGCTGCGTCGTGATCTGGTCGAACGCCGGGAAGACGAACCCGTCGAACTGGATCTCGATCACGGGGCGGAAGCCGGCCATCGCGAGTCCGATCGCGGTGCCCACGATGCCGGATTCGGCCAGGGGCGTGTCGAGCACGCGCTTGTCGCCGAAGTCGCGCTGCAGGTGCTCGGTGACGCGGAAGACACCGCCGAGCTTGCCGATGTCCTCGCCCATGAGCAGGACCTTCGAGTCGTCCTCCATCGCCCGGCGCAGGCCCGAATTGAGGGCCTTGCTGAGGGGCATCGTCTCGAGGGTCATGCGTGCACCGTCCTCGACGTCGTGAACTTCTGCGGCCCCATGCACGTTCGGCGGCCACTGCGCGCAGCGCGGGCCGCGAAAGTCGCTCCTGGCCGAGAATCCTGAAGGCAGTCCATCACTTGCTGTCTCCTTCGAACGACGCCTCGTATCGCGCGTGCCAGGCCTTCTGCTCCGCGATGAGGGGGTGGGGGTCGCTGTATACGTGGTCGAAGATCTTGTCGGCGGTGGGCGCGCCGAGCTCGACGCTGCGGGCGCGCAGGTCTTCGGCGGCGTCAGCGGCCTCGGCATCCACGTCCGCGAAGAACTGTCCGGCCGCTCCCCTGTTCTCGAGGAACGCGCGCATGCGGTCGATCGGGTCGCGCTGCGCCCACGACTGCTCCTCGTCGGACCCGCGGTACTTCGTGGGGTCGTCGCTGGTGGTGTGCGCCCCGAGCCGGTAGGTCACTGCCTCGATGGCACGCGGGCCCTTGCCGCTGCGAGCCTCGTCGAGCGCGACGCGCGAGACGGCGTAGCTGGCGAGCACGTCATTGCCGTCGACACGGACGCTGGGGATCCCGTAGCCGGCGCTGCGCTCGACGAGCGGCACGCGCGACTGCGTCGACACGGGCACCGAGATCGCCCAGTGGTTGTTCTGCAGGAAGAAGACGGTCGGCGACTCGTAGCTGGCGGCGAAGACCATCGCCTCGTGCACGTCGCCCTGGCTCGATGCGCCGTCGCCGTAGTAGACGATGACGGCTTCGTCCTTGTCGACGTCGCCTGTTCCCGAACGGCCGTCGAAGTTCAGCCCCATGGCGTAGCCGGTGGCGTGCAGCACCTGTGAGCCGAGCACGAGCGTGTAGAGGCGGGTGTTGCCGTTCTTGGGGTCCGTCGGATCCCAGCCACCGTGCGAGACACCGCGCATGAGCTTGATGATGTCGACGGGATCGACCCCGCGGATGCGCGTCACGGCGTGCTCACGGTACGACGGGAAGATCGTGTCCTGCGCACGGGCGGCACGGGCGGATCCGACCTGAGCGGCCTCCTGCCCGCGGCTCGGCGGCCACAGGGCGAGCTGCCCCTGACGCTGCAGGTTCGTCGCCTGGGTGTCGATCGCGCGAATGCCCACCATGTCGCGGTAGAACTGCTCGAGCTCGGCGTCGCTGATCGCCTCGATCAGCGGCAGGTACTGCTCAGCAGCCGCACTCGGCGTGTAGCGGCCGTCCTGATCGAGGACGCGGACGAGTTCAGTCTCTGACGAGGTCACGGTGCCACGCTACCGCCGCACGCATGCCCGGTCACGCATACCTAGGACGTCCTCGCATCTGCCGGGAACCCGGAGAAATGGCGGGTTGGCGACCCTCAGCGCAGGCTCGCGGCGACGTCGAGCACACGCACCACGGACTCTTCTTCGCCGACCGAGATGCGGATGCCGTCGCCCGGGAACGGACGCACGATCAGGTCGGCAGCGACGAAGGCCGCGGCGACCTCGACGGTGCGCTCACCGGTGGGGAGCCAGACGAAGTTGGCCTGCGAGTCGGGCACGTCCCAGCCCTGCCTCCGGAGTCCCTCGAGCAGGCGCGTGCGGCGCTCGACGATCACGGCGACCCGCTCGAGCAGTTCGCCCTCGGCGTCGAGGCTCGCGATCGCGGCGTTCTCGGCGGCAGAGGTGACGGAGAGCGGGATGCCGGTGGTGCGGGCAGCGTCGAGGACCTTCTCGTGGCCGATCGCGTAGCCGATGCGCAGACCTGCGAGTCCGTACGCCTTCGAGAAGGTGCGCAGCACGACGACGTTCGGATGCCGTTCGAACACGCGCTCCGCGAGGCCGTCGACCGCGCCGGGGGCGGTGACGAACTCGGCGTAGGCCTCGTCGAGGATGATCAGGACGTCGGTGGGGACGCGCTCGACGAACGTCGCGAACTCGTCGCTCGTGATGATCGGACCCGTGGGGTTGTTCGGCGTGCAGAGGATGACCGCGCGGGTGCGGTCGGTGACGGCATCCGCCATCGCGTCGAGGTCGTGACGACCGTCGGCCGTGACAGGCACCTGCACCCCGGTGCCACCGGCGACGAGCGGCAGACTCGGGTAGGCCTCGAACGAGCGCCAGGCGTAGACGACCTCATCGCCGACCGACACTGTTGCGAGGATCAGCTGCTGGAGGATCGACACGCTGCCCGCGGCGACGTGCACCTGGTCGGGCTCGACGGCGTAGCGCGCGCCGAGCCGCTCACGGAGCCTTCCGGCGGTCGCGTCCGGGTAACGGTTGATCGGCGTCGTGTGCTGCAGGGCGGCGGCGACCGAAGGCAGTGGTTCGAAGGGGTTCTCGTTGCTCGAGAGCTTGAAGGCGTCGGGACCTGCCTGCTTGCCCTGGCGGTACGGCGCGAGGGCGGCGATGGCGGGACGGATGCGCGGCAGGATCGGATCGGTCACAAGGATGAGTCTAGATTCCGCCGCCCTCTGCGCTTGCCGAGCGACGACACACATCGAAGCACGCGCTTCTGATCGAAGCCGCTGATCGATTCCTCCGCGAAGAGGTGACGACCGAGCAGGCCGTGGTGATCGCACGCGGCGTGGCAGACCGGTACTCCGAGCTGCTCAAGAAGCTGGAAGACGCGTGACCCGATACCTCGAGCTCCCGCAGGCTGTCGGGATCCTCGAGGACCTGGGTCTCCACGTCCGAGACATAGGTCTTCTCGCCTCGGCATTGGCCCGCCCGTCGAGCTCGATGTTCGGCGACGAGGCGTACGCCACCATCGAGACCAAGGCCGCTTCACTCCTGTCCTCTCTGAGCCAGAACCATCCCCTCTTCGATGGAAACACGCGATTCTCGTGGATCATGACCATGACGTTCCTCGAGCTGAACGGCGTCATCGTCGACATGGATCTCGGTACGGCTTTCGATCTGGTGCTGAGTACCGCACAGAGCAAGGTTTCGCTCGATGAGATCGCCGAGGCGTTCCGAGCGCACGCCCGGTGACCGCCGCGAGCGTCTCGACTGACATCGAGAACTGCGCATGGGAGACTGGGCTGACTATGCGCTTCATCATCCGAGTCGTCGTCAACGCGTTCGCCCTCTGGGTCGTGACGCTGATCCCCGCCCTGCAGGTGCAGATCCAGGCGTTCGCGCCGGGTGAGACCCTGCAGCTGGTGCTGACCCTGCTCGCGGTCGCCGCGATCTTCGCGCTCGTGAACACGATCATCGGCACCGTCGTCAAGATCGTCGCGTTCCCGCTGTACATCATCACGCTGGGCCTCATCGGGTTCGTGATCAACGGCTTCCTGCTGTGGCTCACCGCCTGGATCACGAGCGGCTTCGGCTGGGGCCTCACTGTCGGCAGCTTCTGGTGGGGCGTTCTCGCGGCGTTGATCATCTCGCTGATCAACGGGGTCTTCGGCTTCATCCTGCGCCCGCAGAGCAAGAAGCAGCGCCGCGACTGACTCGCACCCACTCGCGAGCGTTCCGGGGCTCGCGGGCGTTCCGGGGCTCGCGGGCGTTCATCCGACCCGCTCGGCGTGATACTCGGTGCGCTCGATCACCTCGGCCGAGTCGAGTTCCCTCCAGAACTCGTCCGCCGCGTCGATCCGGGGATCGTTCGAGGCGTCAGCCGCCTCGGCAGTCTCGATGTACGTGTCGAGGTGATGAGCATCGACGAGCCAGTCCTCGGGGGTGTCGCCCGGGTTGCCCTGAGTCGAGATGACCATGCTGTCGGCCGACCCCGTGCCCTCGGGCGAACCGCCACCCGCGAGCGCCGGGACGGGGTCATCGGTGTGGCGGAGCTGGATGATCGTCTGGCCATCGTCGAGGGTGGGCTCGACCGGGCTCCCGGCGGTGATCTGCATCTGCACGTCGTACCCGCTCTCCATCGCGAGGTGCGCGGTGATCATGCCGGATTGTGAGTGCGCGACGACATCGACCTCGTCACCGGGCTGGGCTCCCGCAGCCTCCAGGGCATCGAGCGTGGCCTGGTACGAGGCGGCATCCTGCTCCGTGTAGAGCTCGACGTTGGACTTGAGGTCCCATGGGTCCTTGCCTCCCCACCCGACGCTCTGGGTCCCCTTCAGATAGGCGACGTACTTCGTGCTGCCGTCGGCGAAGGAGTACTTCTCGACAGCGATCTGCGCCCCCGAGGTGACAGGCATACGCCCCAGCGCGCCCGCGATGTCCGTCGGCGCGCCGGTGGGGGTCGAGGTCTTCACCGGCGCGACCGAGACACGATCGGCCGTGCCCTTCAGCGTCTCGCCGGGGAGCACCTTGCCGAAGCCCGAGGTGAGCCCCACCAACGCCGCAGTGCCGAAGACGTCGTCGTAGATGGAGGGGGTCACGATGTTGCCGACCAGCCCTTCGAAGCTCCCCGCGCGCCACTCGATGATGAGCTTCTCGGCCATGTCGGCGATGCGGTCGTCGGATGCCGCCAGCCGATCGGCACGGCGCATCAGTCGCTGCGCCGTGCTCGGATCGGTGTGCGACAGCATCTCGGCTTCGGCGCGCAGCTCGACGTACTCATAGGTGTCGGCCATGAGCCGCGTGGATGTGGCGGTCTTCTGACACTCCGAATGAAGGCCGGCCACACGCTGCCCCGACGACCACAGCTCGACAGTGTCGACCTGCGCGCTGAAGCCAGGGGTGTCGAGGATGACCCGATAGGCGCGCATGAGCGCGGAGCGCGCATCGTCGTAGCACGAGGCGACGCCCTCGATACGTCGAGCGACGTCTCGCAGCGCGTCGGGGTCGACCGCGATGGCCCCGCCGTGATCGATCGTCAGCCCGGTCATGAGATCTCCGCCCGCTCGACCTCGGATTCGCGGCTGCGCGTTTCGGAGGCCTCAGCACGGGTGCTCACCCGCAGATGGTCGAGCGACTCCTGCATCGCGCGCACTCCGTCTGAGTGCCAGTCGGTGTCGGCGGCGAGGACGGCGAGTGCTGCTCGGACATCGTCGAGCGCATCGACGGCCGAGCCGAGGGCGGCCACCGCCTGGGCTTTGGCCCACGCGGCGTCGGCGGTGCCGGTGGGTGCGAGTGCAAAAGAGTACATGCGCTCAGCATCCGTGATCCATGCGATCCGTGGAGTCCGACGATCGCCGTGATCGCGGGGATCGTGAGCAGCTCGCCGCGACCGTCATCCGTGCAGAACGAGACCGTCGCAGCGGTCGCGCACGACGCGGGCGTCGCGCGATCGGTCGGCGACCGGCAGAATAGGACGGTGACATCCCCGGATCCCTTCCGCGTGATCTTCGTGTGCACGGGGAACATCTGCCGCTCTCCGATGGCGGAGGTGGTGTTCCGCGAACTCGCGGAGAGGCAGGGTCTGGGTTCGCGCATCGTGTCGCGCAGCGCCGGCACGGGCGACTGGCATGTCGGTGAACGTGCGGATCATCGCACGCTCGACTCCCTCAGCCGCCGCGGTTACGACGGCTCGCTCCACCGCGCGAAGCAGTTCACCTTCGCCTCGTTCTCGGACAACGACCTGGTGGTCGCACTCGACCGCACCCACGAGCGCATCCTCCGCGAATGGGCACACAACGAAGACGAAGAGGGCAAGGTCACCCTGCTGCTCGCGTTCGACCCGGAAGCGCCGAGCCAGGACGTGCCCGACCCCTACTACGCCGGCCCCGAGATGTTCGATTCGGTGCTCGGTATGATTGAGGCGGCGACTCGCGGGCTGTTCCGCCAGCTCGAGCCGGCTCTTCGCCAGCCCCGCACGCCCCGCACGCCCGGGGCCCGATCAGGAGGACTCCCCTGACTTTCCAGCCTTCGCTCCCGCCGCAGCCCCTGAGCCCCCTCGACGGTCGCTACCGCGGCGCCGTCACCGGTCTCGCCGACTTCCTCTCGGAGGCGGGCCTGAACCGCGCCCGCGTCGAGGTCGAGGTCGAGTGGCTGATCGCGCTCACCGACCGCTCGCTCTTCGAGACGAGCCCACTGTCGGATGCCGACAAGGAGCGCCTGCGCGCCCTGTACCGCGACTTCGGTCAGGCCGAGATCGACTGGCTCGCCGAGAAGGAAGCCGTCACCCAGCACGACGTCAAGGCCATCGAGTACCTGGTGCGCGACCGCCTGTCGACCCTCGGCCTCGACGCGATCGCCGAGCTCACCCACTTCGCCTGCACGAGTGAGGACATCAACTCCGCCTCGTACGCGCTCACCGTGAAGCGTGCGGTCGAAGAGGTCTGGCTCCCCGCCCTCGACGTCGTGATCGCGAAGCTCCGGGAGCTTGCGGCCGAGCATGCCGACGCCGCGATGCTCTCGCGCACCCACGGACAGCCAGCCACCCCGTCGACCATGGGCAAGGAGATCGCCGTCTTCGCGTGGCGTCTCGAGCGCGTGCGCGCCCAGATCGCGGCATCCGACTACCTCGCCAAGTTCTCGGGCGCGACCGGCACCTGGTCGGCGCACCTGTCGGCCGACCCCGACGCCGACTGGCCCACGATCTCTCGCGAGTACATCGAGGGCCTCGGGCTGGGCTTCAACCTGCTGACCACGCAGATCGAGTCGCACGACTGGCAGGTCGAGCTGTACGACCGCGTCCGTCACGCAGGCGGGATCCTGCACAACCTCGCCACCGACATCTGGACCTACATCTCACTCGGCTACTTCGCGCAGATCCCCGTCGCGGGCGCGACCGGTTCGTCGACCATGCCGCACAAGATCAACCCGATCCGCTTCGAGAACGCCGAGGCGAACCTCGAGATCTCGGGTGCGCTGCTGGCATCCCTCGGGCAGACGCTGGTGACGAGCCGCCTGCAGCGCGACCTCACCGACTCGACGACGCAGCGCAACATCGGCGTCGCGTTCGGGCACTCGCTGCTCGCGATCGACAACCTGCGTCGTGGGCTGAACGCGATCTCGCTGTCGCGCGACGTGCTGCTCGCCGACCTCGACGTGAACTGGGAGGTTCTCGCCGAGGCGATCCAGACCGTCATCCGCGCCGAGGTCGTCGCCGGTCGCTCGTCGATCACCGACCCCTACGCTCTGCTCAAGGAGCTGACCCGCGGACACCGCGTGGGCGCAGCCGACCTCGCGGCCTTCGTCGAGGGACTCGAGATCGGGGATGCGGCGAAGCAGCGCCTGCTGGCACTGACCCCCGCGTCGTACACGGGCATCGCCGAGCAGCTCGCGAAGTAGTCCCCGCGGTGGGTGCGGGTGCGACCGTCATCCGCGCGCACAGTGCGGTGCCAATAACGCATCGCTCTCTCTATGCGGGGTCGATAACGCATCGCGGGCTCTCTGCGGGGTCAAAAACGCATCGCGCTCTCTATACGGGGTCGATAACGCATCGCAGCATCGCAAACACCGGAATCGGATGCGGAAGTGACCCCGCACGGGATTCGGGCGTACTTCAGCGCGTCGCACCCGAGCCCGAGCAATGACGCATCCCCCCGCTCCAGCCGGGGTCAAGCGCATCGCGCGCACTGTGCGGGGTCACTAACGCACCGCAAACACCGGAATCGGATGCGCAACTGGCCCCGCACCGGAATCGGATGCGCAACTGACCCCGCACACAGTGCGAGGGATGCGCAAGTGGCCCCGCACCCGAGCCCCTCTCACCGGAGCGACGACACCGCGACAATGGCCGCGAACGGCTACGGGCGGGGCTCGCCGGAGTGCGCTCCGGCGGAGTCTCGCGGCATGAACGCGGCCGCGATCAAGGTCAGCACGGCCACGATCGCGGCGGCGATGAACACCCACACGGATGCCGAGACGATGGTCGCCGGGTCCTCGGGGCCGGCGCCCTGGGCGATGACCGAGTTCGAGATCGCCCCGAACACGGCCACTCCGAGCGCACTTCCCGCCGACCGGGCGAAGGCGTTCATGCCGGTGACGGCGCCTCGCTCGCCCCAGCCGACCGAAGCCTGGGCTGCGATGAGCGTCGGGGCGGCACTCCACCCGAGGCCGAAGCCGAGCACGAAGGCGACGGCCGCGATCGAGAACGGGTTGGGCCAGGGTGAGACCAGGGCGAGAGCTATCGCCGCGACGGCCGTGATCGACATGCCCGTGAGCGCGGTGCGGCGGAACCCGATCCGCAAGTACAGGCGCCCGGAGTTCGCGGCGGCGAGCGGCCACCCGAGGGTCAGCGCCGCCACGGCGAGCCCCGACAGCAGCGGGGCGATCCCGATCGATCCTTCGAGATAGGCGGGCGCGAAGCTCGTGACGCCCGTCATCAGTGCGCCGATGCCGAGCGACACGATCGTGGTCGTGAGGATGAGCGGACGCGCGGCCAGCCGCAGGTCGACGATCGGCTCGGCAGCCCGCCGTTCGACGAGGCCGAACGCGATCAGCGCCAGGACTCCGAGGCCGAAGCAGATCGCACTGGGAACGGAGAGCCAGGCCCACGCGTTGCCGCCCTCCAGCATCCCGAGGATGAGGCCGGTGAGCCCGATCGTGAGCAGGACGGCTCCGGCGTAGTCGATGCGATGCCTCTGCGTCTGCTTCTCTTCGTGGTACTTGCGCAGCAGCATCCACCCCGCGATCAGGCACAGCGGGATGTTGACCCAGAAGATCCACCGCCACGCGTCGAGCTGCGCGAAGATCCCGCCGAGTGCGGGTCCGACGACCGACGAGATCGCCCAGACGGAGGCGATGTAGCCCTGCACCTTGGCGCGCTCGGCGACCGTGTAGATGTCGCCGACTATGGTCATCGACATCGGCGCGACCGCCCCGGCGCCCAGACCCTGGACGATGCGGAAGATGATCAGGGAGGTCATGCTCCAGGCGAAGCCCGACAGCAGGGAGCCGAGGAGGAAGAGTCCGATGCCGAGCAGGATGATCGGCTTGCGCCCGACGGTGTCGGCGAAGCGCGAGTAGATCGGCACGCTCACGGCCTGGGCGAGGAGGTAGACCGAGAAGAGCCACGGGAACTGCTGGTAGCTGCCGAGATCGCGGACGATGCTGGGCACCGCCGTCGCGAGGATCGTCGCGTCGATCGCGATGAGTCCGGTGGCGAGCATGAGCGCACCGAGCACAGGACCGCGGGTCGAGCGGAGTCCGATGGAGGCGCGGTCGATCGAGGCAGTCACTACAGTCACAAGCGCTCGGGCGCGGGGACTATTCCGGACGGATTCCGGAGTTTCCTGCGCCGCAGATGAGAGCAGAGGCGCCGCGCATCACGACTGGGCGAGGCGAGTCAGGAGGAAGCGCTGTGACCCGGCTTGTCGGACTCGGGCTCGTCGGGTGTCTCGGGGTCGAAGAGCACCGGACGGTCCACGGTCTTGGTGACGTCGGCAGGATCGACCACGAGGATCAGCATCGCGAGGAACAGCAGTGTGATGATGAACGCGCCGCCGCCTACCACCAGGCCGAGGGCGATCGGGGTGAGGCCGTCGTAGGTGCCGTTCGCGATGGCGTTGTTCACCCGCGCGGTGAAGGCTCCGGTCGAGACGAGCGTCACGATCGCGGCGAAGACACCGCATGCGAGGGCGATGCCCAGCAGGTGCAGTGGGCGCAGGATGTCGCGCCGGGTGGGCTTCTCGTCGCTCATCGGTCTCCTCCGTGCCCGGCGGGGGCAGGGTCGTTCTCGGTAGCTGCGGAGTCGGCGACGGCGTCGGCGCGCTTCGGGGTGAGCCCGGCGATGCCGAGGAAGACGGCGACGATGGCGGCGTACCCGCCGAACATGCCGACGCCCAGGATGATGCCGGTGAGCTCGAACTCTCCGGCACCCTTGATCGCGTAGGGCTGCACGAAGCCTGCAGGGATCGCCAGCAGCAGTACGGCGAGCAGCAGACCGAAAGCACCCAGGGTGATCGAATCACGTGCCGTGGGGTCGCCCGTTCGGCGTCCGCGCAGTCCGACGACCAGCTCGAGGATTCCGGTGGCCACCGCCCAGGCGATCACGACGACGAAGAAGACGTCATCGGTGCGCCAGGCCGGCACTCCCGCGATCATGCCCGCGGCGAAGCCGAGGATGGCCAGGACCACCGACGGCCAGCGCTGCCCGGCGGGGAACACGAGCCAGGCGGCGACGATCATCACGAGGGCGGTCGTCAGCACGAACCCGCTGAAGACGGAGAGACCGACGGCCGCCGAGTGGTCGGGCGAGAAGGTGATCATCACGGCCGCGGCGGCGGCGAAGAGCGCGCGCAGCAGCTGAAGATGACGCACGGTGAACGCGCGGGCAGGGGCAGACATGACGATCCAGAGTCCTCCGGGGTGTTCCTCCCAGTCTACGCGGGGGCGCGGAGTGGGCGCGGACGCCGAGAAGGAGGTGTTCGCGGGGCCCGATGGATCTCCCCAGATCGATCATCAGGCCCCGCGACAGAACGCAGCGACGGGGGCGACACCGCGTTATAGGCCGATCCGTCGTGAGGTCGGGCACCCTGCCCACGACTGTTCAGCCCAGCTGACCCCAGAAATAGCATCTCGTCCCCTACGCGATGCCGGTGTGGTCGTATGCTCACTTTAGAACTCGATTCTTCACATACCGGAGGGGGTGCTGTGATGAGTATGGAAAGTGGCATCCGCCGGTATGCCGATGTATTTGCAGCGTCCTTCCGTGACGCGATCAATGCACGTGGATTGACTCTGGCGAGACTGCACGAGCAGCTGCGCGCCCGCGGCAACAGCGTGTCGATGGCGACCCTCAGCTACTGGCGATCCGGCGCTCGTCGGCCGGAGGGCGCCCAGTCGATGGCGGCGCTCAGCGACATCGAGCAGCTGCTGCACCTCGAGCCCGGTTCCCTCACCGCACTCCTCGGCACCACCAACCGCACCGGCCCGCTCGGGCCCAATCAGTTCCCGCTCGACGAGCAGGAACTCGAGCAGGCGGTGAAAGAGGCCTTCGCGGCCCTCGGCGCCGAGTACCCCGACACCTCCCGCGAGCTGACCACGCACTCGGTGACGGATGTGGATGCCGACGGCAACGTCTCGTACTCGATCACGCGCAGCATCGTGCAGTCGACCGTCGGCACGGTCGCCTCGATCCCGTTCCTCGAGATGACACCGGGCGTGAGCACCCCCGCGCCGATCATCAATGCGGTGGCCGGCGGCCGGATCGCCGCCCGCTACTCGCATCCGAACGGCGAGGTGCACGGCGTGCTGTTCGAGCTCGACGTGCCGCTGACCGCTCCGAGCACGTCGATGGTGGAGTGGTCGGTCGAATACCCGCCCGGCTATCCGCCGCAGCGCGAGACGGGTCACGCCGTCGCTCGGCAGTGCCGAGAGCTGCTGGTGTGGACCCGGTTCCACCCTGACGCCCTGCCCGATCGCATCGAGGAGCGCGCCGAGACGCCGACCGGCACCAAGACGACGCAACTGTCGCTCGAGGGCCGCAACTCGGTGCATCAGGTTCGTCGAGCCTTCGGCCCCGGGCTCCTCGGAGTGTCCTGGACCTACGCCGACGGACGCTGACCGCCTCAGCCGGTGCTGCCCGCCGGGCTGACGCTCAGCCGGGCTGATCGCCGACGGCGACCGCGCGGCCCGGAGTGTTGGACCACTGGCTCCACGATCCGGGGAACACCTTGGCCTCGATACCGGCCTCGTCGAGCACCAGCGCAGTGTGTGCCGCCGTGATGCCGGAGCCGCAATAGGCCGCCACCGGAGTGCCCTCGGTCACGCCGACGGCCGCGAAGGTCGCCTGGAGGGTGTGCACGTCGAGGATCTTGCCTTCGGGGTTCAGGTGAGCCGCCATCGGCAGGTTGAGTGCGCCGGGGATGTGTCCGCCGATGGGGTCGAGCGGTTCGTGGTCACCGCGATACCGTTCGGGGGCGCGCACGTCGAGCAGCACACCGTTCTCGGGGAACGACGCCGCCTCGTCGATCGAGATCGCGTCGGCACCGATCTCGTCGAGGACGACATCGCCCGACTCGACCTCCACCTCGTCGGTCGCGACCGGCAGACCGGCCGCAGTCCAGGAACGGATGCCGCCGTCGAGCACGCGCACGTCGACGCCGCCCTGTCGCAGCAGCCACCAGGCGCGCGATGCGCTGAGCCCCTTCGCGTCGTCGTAGGCCACGACCACGTCGCCCTGGTTCACGCCCCACCGGCGCGCAGCATCCTGCAGCGTCTGCGTGGACGGCAGCGGGTGGCGCCCCTCCGACGGCTCCCCGTGAGTCGCGAGCTCGGTGGAGAGCGGAACGTAGACGGCTCCGGGAATGTGGCCCCCGAGATAGTCGGCGTGACCGTCGGGGCGGTCGAGTCGCCAGCGCACGTCGATCACTCGGACGGGCGCCTCGGACGCCCGCAGCTCGTTCAGTTCATCGACGCTCACGAAGTTGCTCATGAGGCGAGGTTATCGAGACGCCGTTCGAATCGCGCACCTGGCCGCATTCTGTCGTCATATCGGGCCATTTGCGCGATTCGAAGCGGATGCGGCGGCGCTAGGCTCGATCCGGCCGCGTCGAGAAAGGACCGCATGTCCACTCGACTCCGCTGGATGAGCCTGCGTCGGCAGGAGATCGCCCTCATCGCCGTGACGGCGGTCTGGGGCGGCACCTTCCTGCTCGTGCATTGGGCGATGCAGCACTCGGGACCCTGGTTCTTCGTCGGCATCCGGTTCCTGGTCGCGGGTCTGATCAGCGTCGTCATCTTCCGGCGTGTGCTGCGAGGCATCCGCTGGCCCGACATCGGCGCCGGCGTCGCGATCGGCGTGATGATCTACCTGGGCTACGGTCTGCAGACCGTGGGGCTGCAGACGATCGACTCGAGCACGTCGGCCTTCATCACGGCGATGTACATCCCGCTCGTGCCGCTCGCCCAGTGGGCGGTGTTCCGCAAGCGCCCGCCTGCCATGGCCTTCGTGGGTGCGGGACTCGCCTTCCTCGGGCTGATGCTCATCGCCGGCCCCGACGCCTTCGCCCTGACGCTCGGGTCGGGCGAGATCCTCACCATGATCAGTACCCTGCCGATCGCGGCCGAGATCATCCTGATCAGCGTGTTCGCCGGCAGGATCGACCTCGGGCGGATCACGATCATCCAGCTCCTCACCGCCGGAGTGCTCGGCATCCTGACGATGCCGGTCGTCGGGGAGGGACTGCCCGAGTTCTCGTGGATTTGGGTCGGCTGCGCGATCGGGCTCGGGGCGGCGAGCTGCATCATCCAGCTCACGATGAACTGGGCGCAGAAGTCCGTCTCGCCGACCCGCGCCACGATCATCTACGCGGGCGAGCCGGTGTGGGCGGCCGCGATCGGCCGCATCGCCGGCGAGCGCCTGCCCGTGACGGCGCTGATCGGCGGCGGACTCGTCGTGCTCGGCATCCTGGCCAGTGAGCTCAGACTCGTGCGCCGCCGCGACAAGGCACCGACACCGGCACCGGCACCGGAACCGGAACCGGAGTAGCGATTCAGCGCCGGCGGTAGTCCTCGTCGGTCACGTGCTCGAGCCACGTCGTGGTCTCGCTCGGATCGTCGGCGCCCTCGAGCAGTGCGAGGTGCTGCATGAAGCAGTCCTCGGCGGCGCCGTGCCAGTGCTCCTCCCCGGAAGGCGTGTAGATCGTGTCGCCGGGCCGTGCCTCGACGACGGTGCCGTCACGTGTGCCGCACAGGGCGGTGCCCTCGGTGACGCGCAGGTACTGGCCGCGCGCGTGCGAGTGCCATGCCGTGCGGGCTCCGGGTGCGAACCGGACGAGCCCTCCCGACATCCGCTGGTCGGCATCGTGCGGCGCGATGATCGGGTCGAGCCAGACGTCGCCCGTGAACCACTCTGGCGGGTTCTTCACGGTCGGGATGCGCTCTTCGATGTGCATGTCGTCTCTCCTGTCTCGGGATCGGGCCGTCGCCGGCCGGCTCAGACGGTGAGCAGGACCTTGGTGGCGCGACGCTCGTCCATGGCGCGGTAGCCTTCGGCGGCGTCCTCGAGCGGAAGCGTGAGGTCGAACACCTTGCCGGGGTCGATCTTGCGGTCCCAGATGAGCTGGATCAGCTCGGGGAGGAAGCGGCGCACCGGAGCCGGGCCGCCGTGCAGGTGCACGCCCGAGAAGAAGAGTTCCTCACCGGGCAGCGCGACGTCGTGCGAGACGCCGACGTATCCGACGTGACCGCCGGGGCGGGTCGCGCGGATGGCCTGCATCATCGCCTCCTGAGTGCCGACCGCCTCGATCACCGAGTGGGCGCCGAGTCCGTTCGTGAGCTCCTTGATGCGAGCCACGCCCTCGTCTCCGCGTTCCTCCACGATGTCGGTCGCGCCGAACTCGCGCGCCAGCGCCTGGCGGTCGGCGTGACGGCTCATCGCGATGATCCGCTCGGCGCCGAGTTCACGCGCGGCGAGGATGCCGAGCAGACCCACTGCTCCGTCTCCGACCACGGCGACGGTCTTGCCCGGGCCGACCTCTGCGGCGACGGCGGCGAACCAGCCGGTGCCCAGCACATCGGATGCCGCGAGCAGCGACGGGATCAGATCGGATTCAGGCTGCCCCGGCGTGGCGACGAGCGTGCCGTCTGCGTGCGGGATCAGCGAGTACTCGGCCTGGGTTCCGAAGGCTCCCATCGGCACGACGTGAACGCAGCGGGACTGGTATCCGGCCTGGCAGATCTCACAGGTGTTGTCCGAGGCCATGAAAGACCCGACGACGAAGTCGCCGACCTTCACGGTCTTCACATCGGCGCCGATCTCCTCGACGATGCCGACATACTCGTGACCCATCGGGTCGTGGTCGACCTCGTTCGCGCCCCGGTAGGGCCACAGGTCGGATCCGCAGATGCAGGTCGCGGCGATCCGGATCACGGCATCGGTCGGACGAGTGATGGTCGGCTTCTCGCGTTCCTCGACGCGAACGTCGCCGGGTGCGTACATGACTACTCCACGCATGAGTGGTGCTCCTTCGGTCTTGTGTTCCCAGTCAACTCCCGATCGCGCGCCCGCGGGAGGCTCTGATAAGACACCCCTTGTGGGAATAGACGCGCGCACATCGCGTTTCACCCCACATGATTGAAACTTCAACCGTCGTTCCGGTCGCCACCGAGCGCACGCGCGTGCGCGTGCCGATGCGCTTCGCCGACGGGTTCTCCACCGCAGCGGATGTCGTGACGTTCGACGGCCTGGTCGACGGCCGTGAGCACCTGCTGCTCGGCCTCGGCGACTGGAGGGCTGCACTCGACCGCGCAGCCGACGGCGGGGATGCGCCTCTCGTGCGCCCGCACAGCGAATGCCTGACCGGCGATGTCTTCGGATCCGAGCGCTGCGACTGCGGTCCGCAGCTGCGGGAAGCCGTTGAGCGCATCGCCGAGGAAGGCGGATTCCTGCTCTACCTGCGCCAGGAGGGTCGCGGCATCGGCCTGTACGCCAAGCTCGACGCCTACGCGCTGCAGGACGCAGGGCTCGACACCTACGAGGCGAACGTCGCTCTCGGCCGTGGCGAGGACGAGCGCGACTACACGGTCGCGGCGCAGATGCTGCACACGGTGGGCGCCGACAGCATCCGCCTGCTGAGCAACAACCCCGACAAGGCGGCGCAGCTCGAGTCCCTCGGCATCCGCGTCACCGAGCAGGTCCGCACCGGCGTGCACCTGTCGGACGCAAACCACCGCTACCTCGAGGCAAAGCGCGACCACACCTCGCACACGCTCGATCTGTCTGCCGCGTGATGAACGCGCAGGTGGTGAACGACCGACGGCTCGACGACACCGAGATGCAGACGTGGCTGCCGACGATCCGGTTCGTGCAGCTGCTGCCTCAGGTGCTCGACCGTGCGCTGAAAGCCGAGACCGGCCTGAAGCACTCGCACTACGCGATCCTCGTGACGCTGGCAGGTCAGGATGACCGTGCGATCCCGATGACCGAGCTCGCGCAGATCGCCGGGCTCAGCCGCTCGAGGCTCAGTCACGCCATCGATTCGCTCGAAGAACGCGGCTGGGTGGTGCGCACATCGTGCAGCAGTGACAAGCGCACTCTGACTGCGGCGCTGACGGATGCCGGTCGCGAGCTGCTGCGGGGAGCCGCCCCCGTGCACGTGGCACAGATCCGTGAACTGATCCTCGATCCCCTCACCGAAGCCGAGCGGGAGCAGCTCGGCGCGATCGCGGCCAAGCTGCTCCCGGGTGTGACTGCGGCCCTCTAGCCAGCTCAGGCTTCCGGGATCTCCCGACCGAAGGTCTCGAGCGTGACGTCCTCGGGCTCGGGGCCGCGGCGCACACCGGTGTCGAGCGCATCGATCGCGCCGAGCTGATCAGCGGTGAGCTCGAAGTCGAACACGTCGAAGTTCTCGGCGATGCGGGCAGGGCGCACCGACTTCGGCAGCGCTGATCGACCCTGCTGCAGATGCCAGCGCAGCATCACCTGAGCGGGCGACTTGCCGTGCTCGGCGGCGATGGCCGTGAGGGTCTCGTCATCGAACACGGATGCCCCGTTGGGGCGGTACGCCGTGATGCCGCCGATGGGCGACCAGGCCTGCGTGACGGTGCCGGCCGCGGCATCCGCCTGCTGCACCTCACGCTGCTGGAAGTAGGGGTGCACCTCGATCTGGTTGATCGCCGGGACGATGCTCGTCTCGGCCGCCAGCTTCTCGAGGTGCTCCACCATGAAGTTGCTGACGCCGATGGCACGCACCCGGCCGTCGGCGAGCAGGGTCTCGAGTGCCTTGTAGGCGCCGAGCGTGAGGTCGAAGCGGGTGGGCAGAGCCTGGTGCAGGATCAGCAGGTCGAGCTGGTCGACGCCGAGCTTGCCGGTCGACTTCTCGAACGCATGCAGCGTCTCGTCGTAGCCGAAGTCGCTGATCCAGACCTTGGTCTCGATGAAGATCTCGTCGCGCGCGATGCCGGTGCGACGGATCGCCTCGCCCACCTCGCGCTCGTTGCCGTACGCAGCGGCGGTGTCGATCAGGCGGTAACCCGTCTCGAGGGCTGTGCTGACGGCATCCACGGTCTCGTCCGGAGCGGCCTGGAAGACTCCGAAGCCGAGGGCGGGCATCTCGATGCCGTTGTTGAGAGTCAGTTGCGTTGTCATCTCCTCAGTCTGCGCGCGGTCTCGCAGACGAGGGAGAGTCCACCAGTACCTCCCTCCATTGCGCGAGGGGGCGTACCGTCGAGGACATGGACACCCGCAACGAGGTGCGCGAATTCCTCTCGTCGAGGCGCGACCGCATCACCCCCGATCAGGCGGGCCTGCCCGCATACGGCGGGAATCGGCGCGTACCGGGGCTCCGCCGCGAAGAGGTGTCGCTGCTCGCCGGCGTCAGCGTCGACTACTACACCCGCCTCGAACGGGGCGATCTGTCGGGCGTCTCCGACAGCGTGCTCGACGCGCTCGCCCGTGCCCTGCAGCTCGACGAGGCCGAGACCGCGCACCTGTTCGACCTCGCCCGCACGGCCAACGCGTCACCGGTCGCCCGCAAGCCGCGCAAGAAGGTCGAAACGCTGCGCCCCAGCATCCTGCGCCTGCTCGACGCGATGACGGAGGCCCCCGCGATCGTGCGCAACAACTACTTCGACTACCTCGCGGCGAATGCACTGGGCCGCGCGCTCTACGCGCCGCTCTTCACGACCCCGGTGCCGAACAGCGCCCGCTTCGCCTTCCTCGACCCGGCGGCGCAGGAGTTCTACCCCGAATGGGAGCGCAACACCCAAGAGCTCGTGGCCGCGATGCGCGGCGAAGCCGGACGCAACCCGTTCGACCGCAAGCTCACCGATCTCGTGGGCGAGCTGTCGACCCGCAGCGAGCGGTTCCGCACCCTGTGGGCGGCGCACAACGTGCGTTTCCATCGCAGCGGCGTCAAGAAGATCAACCACCCCGTCGTCGGCGAGATGGAACTCACCTACGAGGCGTTCGAGCTGCCGGCCGATCCCGGCCTGCAGATGTCGACGTACACGGCGGAACCGGGGTCTGCATCGGAGGAGAAGCTGCGGATGCTCGCCAGCTGGGCGGCGACGGATGCTGCGGCATCCACGCCTTCCACCACCGGCTCCGCGGTGTCGGATCGCGCCGAAGCCTGACACCCGCGCTCAGCCCCGCGCCGCGACCGGCCGCACGGTCAGGCTCTGCACCGAGACGCCGAACGGCCCTGCCGCGTCGTTCAGCACGGAGTGCGTGACGCCGACCCCGTTCGCGCCGAAGGTCACCGTCGTGTCGAGTCCGATCCACCCTTCGTCCGGCTCTCGGAACAGGTGGGCGGTGAGGTCGACGTTCGGGAAGAACGCCGCGCCGACCGGCACGCGCGGAGTCATGCCGTTGGCGAGATCCACGACTCCGAGGGCACGCGCCGTCGGGCTGATCGTCTCGCCCGTGAGCAGCGGGTGATGAGGGCGCACCCACGCCGATGCCCTGCCCGGCGACTCCTCGCGGTGACGGAAGTCCCCCGAGCGCACGAACGCACCCGGCCATACCGCGCCCGCCTGCCACTCGGCGTGCGAGTCGAGCGGGGGCATGACGGCAAGGGCGCCTCCCGCGATCGTTGACGTGTCGGCGGTCTGCATCAGCCAGGCCCGAAGGATCACGGCCGGGCGGCCGTCGTGGCTCAGCGTCGCCTCGACGAGTTCGATCGTGCGCCCTGGACGCACGACGCGCACGTCGACCTCGACCACGTCGATCGGCAGCACCCCGAGGATGTCGTACGACACGCGGGCGAGCACGAGTGCGTCGTCCCGGCGAACGTCGCGATCGATCTCGACGAGGTGCGCGAGGAGTCCGATCGTGGGAGCGATGTGCTGCTCCGACGTGTTCCACGCGCCCTGCACCTCCCCGGTGGCTCGGAAGGCACGGTCGGAAAGGCGCTCGAAGTATGCGGTCACCATCGGATCGTAGAACGTCGTCATCGCGCCAGCTGTCCGACGAGCAGCACCGCACCGATCCCGATCATCGCGATGCCCGACACGATGCTCACGATGCGCGCCGCGGTCGGACGCGCCCGCAGAACCGACCCCGCCCCGAAGCCGACGGCGAAGTACACCGCGGCGCAGCCGACCAGATGCACGGCTCCGAGGATCACGATCTGCACCGCGAGCGGCCAGGTCGAGTCCGCGGCCGTGAACTGGGGAAGGATCGCGAGGAACAGCAGGGTCACCTTCGGGTTCAGTCCGCTGATGCCGAACCCCTTCAGCATCCACCTGCCGGGTGAAGCCTCGACGAGTTCGGCGCCTTCGCGGATCACTGCGGGCGCACGCAGGGTGCCGATGCCGAGCCAGACCAGGTAGAGCGCCCCGGCGACGGTCAGCACCGTGAGGGCGAGCGGATATCGAGCGACGAGCGCTCCGACCCCGGCGGCGACGATGACCACAGCGAGCACATGGCCGGACAGCATCCCCAGCACCGCAGGTGCCGCTCGGCGGCGCAGGCCGGCCGAGATCGCGAATGCCCAATCGGCGCCTGGGGTGATGACGAAGAGCATCGAGACGCCCCAGAAGGCGGTGATCGCGGTGAGTGCCATGGCTGTTCTCTTTCGTCTTTGCTGCGCTGCGGAGGCAACTCTAGGAAGGAAACGACGAAAGGTGTTTGCGTTGTTTGCACCACAGCTGACATTCTGCGCAAGAATCTTGAGCATGGACGCGATCGACCGGAAGATCCTTGCTGAACTGCAGCGTGACGGGCGCCTGAGCATCACCGAGCTCGCCGAGCGGGTGCAGCTGAGCGTGTCTCCCTGTCACCGCCGACTGCGCGAGCTGGAGCGCTCGGGAGTGATCACCGGCTACCACGCGACCCTGTCTCCCCAGGCCCTCGGCCTGGGGTTCGAGACCCTCGTCTTCGTCACGATGAAAGAGGCGAACCGCGACTCGATCATCCCGTTCGAAGAGGCCGTCACCCGCATCCCGAACATCACGCTCGCGCACCGGCTTTTCGGCGACCCCGACTACCTGCTGCGCGTCGTCGCCGCCGACCTCGAGCACTTCCAACGCCTGTACGACGAGCAGCTCACCGCTCTCCCCGGCGTGCAGCGCGTCAGCTCGACGCTCGTGATGCGCAAGGTCGTCGACGACGGCGCTCTGCCGCTCGGCTGACGAGCTCGGCTGATCTCGACTGACGAGCTCGACCGAGACGGGGCGAATCGGGTCTTTCTGCTCTGAGCAGAACGACTCGAATCCCTCGCTGACGGCGGATTATCGTGAGGCATGGCCGACCTCGTCCCGTTCTCCCGCGCACCTCGTCCTGCCCGCCCTCGCCCGGCCCGCCCTCGCCCCGGTGAGCCAGAACCCCTGTGGCGGCAGATGGTCGGCGACCAGCTGCGGCGGCGACGACATGACCGAGACGAGACCCTGACCGAGACGGCTGCGAACGCGGGAGTCTCGCCCCAGTACCTCTCCGAGGTCGAACGAGGGCTCAAAGAGCCGTCGAGCGAGATGATCGCCGCGATCGCCGGGGCCCTCGACACCTCGCTGATCGAGCTGACGAGCGCCGTGGCCGCCGAGCTCCGTCAGGCGACGGCGGCTCCGGCATCCGCTGCGGTGTCCGTCACCCGCGGGGCCTTCGCCCTCGCCGCCTGAGGGCTCGTCTCGTCTGCCCGTCTCGCCCTCACCCCCTCACCCTCTCCCCCCTGGCGTGGTCAAAAACGCACCGAATCCGGCGGTCCGGGATGCGTTTTCGACCACGCACCGCGAGTCAGACGGCCCGCTCGCCCAGCACGGTGTCGATCAGTCCGTACTCCAGGGCGGCGGATGCCGTGAAGACGCGGTCCCGGTCGGTGTCGGCGCGCAACTCGCTCAGCGACCGTCCGCTGTGTCTGGCGAGTATCGACTCCATGTCCGAGCGCACACGCACGACCTCGTCGGCCGCGAGGATCAGATCGGGAATCGCACCGCGTGACTGCCCCGCGGGCTGATGCAGCACGATGCGGGCATGGGCGAGTGCGGCTCGCTGTCCCGGCGTTCCGGCGGCGACGAGCAGCGCAGCGGGTCCGATCGCCTGCCCGACGCAGGTCGTCGCGACGGCGGGACGGATGTGCTGCATCGTGTCGTAGATCGCGAGCGCCGCCCCCGGGTCACCGCCTTCGCTGTTGATGTAGAACTGGATGCCGGAATCCTGACTGTCGGCATCCAGATGCAGCAGCTGGGCGATGAGGGCATTCGCGACCCCCGCATCGATCCCCGTGCCGAGATAGATGACCCGCTCCGCGAGCAGGTGCGAGTAGACGTCCATGACCCGGTCACCTCGCGGATGCTGCGCGATGACGTTCGGGATCGTGTAGCCGCTCATGCGCTCGCCCCCAGACCGACGCGGGCCCGGCGACGCGGCATGAGGCCGCCGAGAGAAGCGACGATCTCGTCGATGAATCCGTAGTCCTTCGCCTGCGTCGCCGTGTACCAGCGGTCGTGCAGGGAGTCCTCGAAGATCCGCTCTCTGGGCTGCCCCGTGTCGTCGGCGATCAGCCCGAGCACCGTGTCGCGCATGTGCCGCAGATCGTCGGCCTGCGTCTCTATCTCGCCCGCCGACCCGCCGATGCCCGCAGACCCCTGGTGCATCAGGATGCGCGCATGCGGCAGCGCGCGGCGCTTGCCCTTCGTGCCGGCGGACAGCAGGAACTGTCCGGCGCTGCAGGCGAGCCCGAGCGCGAGGGTCGACACGTCGTTCGGCACCATCGTCATCAGGTCGCGGATCGCGAGCATCGACGGAACCGAACCGCCGGGCGAGTGGATCCACAGCGCGATGTCGGTGGTCGGATCCTCGGCCGAGAGGGTCAGCAGCTGCGTCATCAGCAGCGTGCCGTTGTCATCGTCGAGGGCGCCGTCGAGCACCAGGACGCGTTCGTGGAACAGCGCTCGTCGGGCTTCGGGCCCGAACTGCGGGAGGGGGTTGTCTTCGCTCATGGCCCCAGCATCCGCCGCCTCGCTCCAGCGCGGGCGGGTATCCGCTCCAAGCAGATCAGCCGAGGGCGGATCAGCCCACGGCAGATCGACGCGGAGTCCCCGCTCATCCGGACCTGTGCTCAGTCACCGAACGGATCTGTCGACCAGAGGTCCTGTCGATCCCAGGTCTCGGGGAATCCCATACTGTCGATGCCGAGAAACGGCACGTGAGGGAATCCGTCGACAATCTCGCGCAGGCGGCGTACCCACTCCGGGTAGCCGGAGATGCTGCGGAGCAAGTAGGCCATGATGGCGAGAGCGTTGTATAGGCCGAAGTCCTGCTTGGGCGCTGACTCATCGCGAAGGTGAGCGAGCAAGGGAATCGTCGTACCCCTGGGGCGGGTCGGCGCGTCGACGAGCTTTCTGTTGAAAAGACGCGCCTGGTGGGCCGCGACGTTGCGTACATAGTTCGTGCTGGCGATCCAGCTGGTCAGCGTCTTCTTGCTGGGAACGGCGTAATGACTGGCGATCTGGGTGGCGACATCGTTCTGGAGACCGCGGTACAGCTTGGCGAGGTGCCCGAGCTCGAGAATCTCGGTGAGGGCCCAGATGGGCATCTGATCGTCGTACTTCTTTCGAAAGTGGCCGACAAAAGCTTCCTTCGAGCTGGCACGGCGTTCGTCGACCCGTGCGATCCATTCTGCATGCTTGCTCGTGGACTTAGCCGTCTCCTCATCGTCATACAGTTCGAGGAAGGAAGGAGTGAAGTTGCGCTGTTCGAGGTGTGCGAACGCCGACCGTTCTCCCAGGATGTGACCCACTTGGGTGCGTAGAGAAACCTCGATGCGTTCGACCGCCTCGAGGACGTGCAAGCGAAGATCTCGATCGAAGGCGATGAGATCGGCTGCATGTTCGAGGCGCGTCCCTGGGCGGTAGTCGCTGAGGATGCGCATGCTTCGGCGTCCGTCCTCGTTGATGACGGGTTCAGACTGACGCGCCGGGTAGAGGTAGCCGGTGAGTCGGTAATAACCAACCTCTTCGAGGAGCTGAGCGGCTGCCGAGGTGTCCTCGACGACGAGTCCTCTGCCCTGCAGCTGAGCGATCTGTTGCTCGATCGACATCCACTGCTTCGTATACGCGACCACATGTCCCCTAAAAGAAAATCAGCCCGAGCCGTGAGGCGAGCGGGCTGATCGTGATGTGTTTAGTTTAGCAGGTCTAGATCCTGTGCCACTAGCGGCGGGAGAGCCTGCACCGCGGCGGGCACCGAACGCATTGGCAATGTCCGGGTTACCCACGGCAGATCGAGGCGGAATCCTCGCGTAACACCCCCGACTCACGAGCCTCCTACCCTCGGAACATGGCGAAGCAGAAGACACCCGAGTGGCAGTGGTCCGAGGACGGCATCAACTTCCGCACCCGCAAGTGGGTGCGCCCCGAAGACCTCAACGCGAACGGCTCGCTGTTCGGCGGGAGCCTGCTGAAGTGGATCGACGAGGAGGCGGCGATCTACGCGATCGTGCAGCTGGGCAACTACCGTGCGGTGACGAAACACATCTCGGAGATCAACTTCGAGGCGTCCGCGGTGCAGGGAGATCTGATCGAGATCGGCCTGCAGGCCACGCACTTCGGCACCACGTCTCTGACCATGCGCGCCGTCGCCCGCAACATGATCACCCGCAAGCGCATCCTCACGATCGAGAAGATCGTGTTCGTGAGCCTGGATGACGACGGCACGCCCACCCCGCACGGGTACAGCGAGATCACCTACAACCGCGATCGGATGCCGACCGAGCGCCTGGCCACGGGGACCATCCGCCTGCCGTAGGTCGGCACGGCGGCCGCGCTCGGTGCGAGGATGGATGTCGTCCGTCGAGCAAGGGAGCCCCGAATGAGCCGCAGCGCCACCGCAGCCACGACCGCGATCCGCGAGATGCGCGACTTCCTCTTCGCGAACGCCACCGACTACGCCGCGGCGCGTGCCGGATTCTCCTGGCCGACACCCACCGAGTTCAACTTCGCCCTCGAGTGGTTCGACGTCGTGGCGGGTGAGACTCCGGATCGCCCGGCCGTGCAGATCGTCTCGGCCGACCTCAACCTCGAGTCGTGGACGTACGGCGACCTCTCCGCACGCTCAGACCAGGTCGCCGCGTGGCTGACCGGCCTCGGCATCCGTCGGGGCGACCACGTCATCGTGATGCTCGGCAACACGATCGAACTGTGGGAGGTGATGCTCGCGATCACCAAGATCGGCGCGGTGTCGATCCCGACCTCGACGCTGCTCTCGGCATCCGACCTCGCCTACCGGGTCGAGCACGGCCGCGCCCGCGCGATCGTGACCCTGGGAGGCCTGGCCGAGCGCATCGCCGACGTCGACGCCGAGGTGCTGCGCATCGGGGTGGGCGACGGCATCCCCTCGGAGTGGACGCGCTTCGACGCCTCGTCCGACGCGCCGACGACGTTCACACCGGATGCCGCGACACCCGCCGACGACACGGCTCTGCTCTATTTCACGAGCGGCACCACCAACCGCCCGAAGCTCGTGCAGCACACCCACGTCTCGTACCCGATCGGACATCTGTCGACCATGTGGTGGCTGGGCGTGCGCCCAGACGACGTGCACCTCAACATCTCGTCGCCGGGCTGGGCGAAGCACGCCTGGTCGAGCTTCTACTCGCCTTTTCTCGCCGAGGCGACCGTGTTCGTCTACAACTACGACCGCTTCGACGCGAACACCCTCATGCAGGTCATGGACACGCACCACGTCTCGACGTTCTGCGCGCCGCCCACCGTGTGGCGGATGCTGATCCAGGCCGACCTGGCGCGCCTCACCCACCCGCCGCGCGAGCTCGTCGGCGCCGGCGAACCGCTGAACCCCGAGGTCATCGACCGCGTGCGCGAGGCCTGGGGCGGAACGATCCGCGACGGGTTCGGGCAGACCGAGATGACCGCCTGCGTGGGCAACTCACCCGGTCAGGTCGTGAAAGTCGGATCGATGGGTCGCCCGCTGCCCGGCTACCCGGTCGTGCTGCTCGACCCGGCCACCGGGGAGCTCGCCGACGCCGAGGGCGAGATCGCGCTCGATCTCGCGCACCCGCCCGCAGGTCTCATGGCCGGGTACTACGACGACCCCGAGAAGACGGCCGAGTCCCGCGTCGGCGGCTACCACCACACCGGCGACATCGCCCAGCGGGATGCCGACGGCTACCTCACCTACATCGGGCGGGCCGACGACGTCTTCAAGGCCTCCGACTACAAGATCTCACCGTTCGAACTCGAGTCCGTGCTGCTCGAGCACGAGCTCGTGATCGAGGCCGCGGTGATTCCCAGCCCCGATCCGACACGACTGGCCGTGCCGAAGGCTTACGTGTGCCTGCGGGCTGATGCCGTGGATGCCGAGGCGGACGCCGCGCGATCGATCTTCGCGTACGCCCACGACCGCCTCTCCTCGCACCTGTGGGTGCGCATCATCGAGTTCGTGCCGGAGCTGCCCAAGACGATCTCGGGCAAGATCCGACGCGTCGAGCTGCGCGCGCGCGCGAGGCCGAGCGCGTGACCTCGGGTGACGAGGCCGGGCAGCACCGCGACCGCGACTACCGCTGAGCTTGCGAGCTCAGCCGGCGAGTGCGGGCTGCGAGCCGGTGCTCGTCGCCGTCGTCGTGCGTGACGCGGGCTGCGGCTCCGGCGCATCGGCGAGAGTCTCTGCCCGTGCCGTGCGGGCGGTCTGACGCGCGGGTTCCCCGGCGTTCACGATCGCTCGCACCACGGCGCCGATCACGAGCATCGCGGCGAGCACGACGCCGGAGACGAGCAGCGGCGTCCACTGGCTCGCGAAAGATGCCGTGGAGCTGAGCATCGCGCTCGGGATCCACAGACCCACCGCTCCGCCGGCGAGCCCCGCCGCGCCGCGCATGATCGCGACTCCTGCGACGATCGCGCACAGAGCCGCGATCACGGCTCCCACCACTCCGATCGGCACCAGTATCGATGCCAGTTCGTTTGCCACTCTTGATGACGTCATCACGACCCCCCGGTCAAACGGAATCTCCGCACTACCAACACTACGAAGTGTCGGCATATCGGGCATCCATCTCAAGGATGATGTTCCGCAACTGTGACGCGTCGTTCAGCGGCGCTTCAACCTCGCGAAACGCGACGTCCTGATCACACGCACCGGCTGGGTGACGACCGCGTCGACGACCATCGAGCCGTCGGTCGGTCCGATGATCGCCATCGTCGACGTCTCGGTCGACTCGACGGGGTCCACCGGCATGCGCCCGAGGTCGCGGTGCGCGCGCACGTATGCGGGAACCAGCAGGGCGATCGCGCCGAGCCAGGCCAGCGGGTTGCTGAGCGCCACCCCCTCGAAGCCGATCATCGCACCGAGCACGAGAGCCGCCCCCACGCGCATCACGAGCTCGACCACCCCGGTGACCGTGGGGATCAGCGTGTGGCCGAGCCCCTGCAGCGCGCCGCGCAGCACGAACAGCACGCCGAGCGCCCAGTATCCGCATCCGTTGATGATCAGCATGAGATGCGCGAGCCTGACGACCTCGTCGGACCCCTCGCCGACGAAGAGGCGCACCATGGGCGTCCCGAACGCGATGATCAGCGCTCCGAGCGCGAGACCGGCGGCGATCGCCATCCAGGTGCCCTCGATCACTCCGCGACGGATGCGGTCGGGTCGACGCCCGCCGAGGTTCTGCGCCGCGTACATCGACGACGCCAGACCCAGCGACGAGAGGAAGGCCACGGCGAGACCGTCGACCCGCGACGCCGTCGTGTAGGCGGCGACCGCCTCGGAGCCGAGGGTGTTGAGCGCGACCTGCACCACGAGCGTCCCGATCGCGATGATCGACGCCTGAAAGCCCATCGGCAGACCGAGGCGCAGGTGCTCCCGGAAGTCGTCGCGGGTGACCCGCCAGTCGGCACGGCGCAGGTGCAGCATCGGCAGGCGGCGGCGCACGAACTCGAGGCACAGCGCGACCGAGACGGCCTGGGCGACGACTGTCGCGAGCGCCGCTCCGCCCACGCCCCACTCGAGCGGGCCGACCATGAGGACGACGAGACCGACGTTGAGCGCGCACGACACCGTGAGGAAGATCAGGGGCGTGCGCGAGTCTCCGATCGCCCGGATGATCGCCGACAGGTAGTTGAAGAACATCGTCGCGCTTGCGCCGATGAAGCTGATCTGCGTGAAGATCGTCGCCTCGGGCATGAGTTCGGTCGGCGTCTGCAGCAGGGCGAGCACGGGCGCCGCGATCAGCGGGGCGACGATCGTGAGCACGACGCTCGTGATGCCGGTCAGGATCACGCCGGTCGCGACGGATCGTCGCACGGCCGCACCGTCGCCCGCGCCGAACGCCTGGGCGATCGGGATCGCGAAGCCGCTGGTCAGGCCCCAGGCGAAGCCGATCAGCAGGAAGAGCAGGCTGCCGGTGGCGCCGACGGCCGCGAGCGACTCGACGCCGAGATGACGGCCGACGACGACGGCGTCGGCGAACTGGTACATCTGCTGCACGACGTTGCCGAGCAGCAGGGGGATCGAGAACGAGAGGATGACACGCCACGGGCGGCCCGTGGTGAGAGAGGTGGCCATGAAGGAAGCGGCTCGCAGAACTGGGGGATGATCGGGGGGTCGAACCAGGATATCGAATCGATTCGGTCTACTGCCATCCCCGATCGGCAAGTACGGTCGGAAAGATGCCGCAGCGGGTCGCGGCACGGAACACCGGAGGTTCGAGCGATGACGACACAGGACACGGAAGGAACCGTCAGGGTGGACGGAGCCGCCGACACAGAAGAGCAGCACCTGAAACGGGCTCTCAGCAACCGGCACATCCAGCTGCTCGCGATCGGCGGGGCGATCGGCACCGGCCTCTTCATGGGCAGCGGCAAGACGATCTCGGTCGCCGGCCCTTCGGTGATCTTCGTCTATATGATCATCGGCTTCATGCTCTTCTTCGTCATGCGGGCGATGGGCGAGCTGCTGCTGTCCAACCTCAAGTACAAGTCCTTCAGCGACTTCGCAAGCGACCTGCTCGGCCCATGGGCCGGGTTCTTCACCGGATGGACGTATTGGTTCTGCTGGGTCGTCACCGGCGTCGCCGATGTGATCGCGATCGCCGGATACACGGATGCGCTGTTCCCCGGCATCCCGTTGTGGATCCCCGGAGTGCTCGTCATCGTCATCCTGCTCGCACTGAACCTGCCCACCGTCGCCGCGTTCGGCGAGATGGAGTTCTGGTTCGCGCTGATCAAGATCGTCGCGATCGTCGCGCTCATCATCACCGGACTCGTGATGATCTTCACCGGTTTCCAGCACGACGCCGGCACCGCCAGCTTCAGCAACCTGTGGGATCACGGCGGCATGTTCCCCCACGGCTTCATGGGCTTCGTGGCGGGATTCCAGATCGCGGTGTTCGCGTTCGTCGGTGTCGAGCTCGTCGGCACTGCGGCAGCCGAGACCAAGGACCCCGAGAAGAACCTGCCCAAGGCGATCAACGCGATCCCGATCCGCATCCTGCTGTTCTACGTGGGCGCGCTCGTGATCCTGATGGCCGTCACCCCGTGGACCGAGTACGTCGCCGGCGAGAGCCCCTTCATCGCGATGTTCGCCCTCGCGGGCCTCGGCATCGCCGCGACAGTCGTGAACCTCGTCGTGCTCACCTCGGCGATGTCGAGCGCCAACTCCGGCATCTACTCGACCTCGCGCATGGTGTTCGGGCTCGCGAAGGACGGCGATGCCCCGCGCCTCTTCGGCCGCCTGTCGAAGCGCCGCGTGCCGCAGAATGCGCTGTTCCTGTCGTGCATCCTGCTGCTCTCGGGCGTCGTGCTGCTCTACGCGGGCAAGGACATCGGCACGGCGTTCGACATGGTCACGACGGTGTCCGCCGTGTGCTTCATGTTCGTCTGGACGATCTTCCTCTGCAGCTATCTCGTCTACCGGCGCCGGCGCCCCGAGAAGGTCGCGGCATCCAGGTTCCGGATGCCGGGCGGCATCTTCATGGTCTACGTGGTGCTCGCGTTCTTCGTGTTCATCCTCTGGGCGCTCACGACCCAGCCCGACACGCTGACCGCGCTGCTGGTGACGCCGATCTGGTTCGTGCTGCTGCTCGTCGCCTGGCTGTTCGTGCGCAAGTCGCAGAACCACCTGACGCGCCACGCGGCGCACATCGCGTACCTGCGCGACGACTCCGCGGAGTAGTCGCGCGCGCAGCGGCCGATGACTGAGGGAGGTTCCGGCAGGGCCTCCCTCAGCGCCGCGAGCGGGCGTAGCGTCGGCCCTGACGAAAGGATTCGACATGCACACTCGCACACTCGGTCAGGGGCTCGAGGTCTCGGCTGTCGGACTCGGCTGCATGGGGATGTCGCAGAGCTACGGCCCCAACCCCGGCAGCCGCGACGAGATGATCGCCGTGCTGCGCTCGGCGCTCGACCACGGAGTGACGTTCTTCGACACGGCGGAGGTCTACGGGCCCTACGTCAACGAAGAGCTGGTCGGCGAGGCCCTGGAGCCGATCCGCGACCAGGTCGTCATCGCGACGAAGTTCGGCTGGCGCATCGAAGACGGCAAGAGCGTCGGCCTCGACAGCCGACCCGAGCAGATCCGCCGCGTCGCCGAGCAGTCACTGAGCCGTCTGCGCACCGACGTGCTCGACCTCTTCTACCAGCACCGCGTCGACCCCGATGTGCCGATCGACGACGTGGCCGGCACGGTCGGCGAGCTGATCGCCGAGGGCAAGGTGCGTCACTTCGGTCTTTCCGAAGCATCCGCCTCGACGATCCGCCGCGCGCATGCGGTGCAGCCGGTGACGGCAGTGCAGAGCGAGTACTCGCTGTGGACCCGCGACCCCGAGGACGAGGTGCTCCCCACTCTCGCCGAGCTCGGCATCGGCTTCGTGCCGTTCAGCCCGCTGGGCAAGGGATTCCTCACCGGCACCGTCGACCAGACCACCTCCTTCTCGGACGGGGACATCCGCGGCACGATCCCGCGCTTCAGCGAGGAGAACCGGGCCGCGAACCAGGCCCTCGTGAGTCACGTCACCGCGCTCGCAGAGGCCAAGGAGGCATCGTCGGGCCAGATCGCGCTGGCCTGGCTGCTCGCCCGCGAACCGTTCATCGTCCCCATCCCCGGCACGAGGCGCACCTCGCGCATCGCCGAGAATGCGGGAGCGACAGCCGTCGCACTCTCGGCCGACGAGATGGCCGACCTCGACCAGCTCGCGGCTCGCGTCGGGGTGCAGGGCGACCGCTACAACCCGCAGCAGATGTCGTTCGTCGACCGTTGAGTGCGCATGATGGCTGGGTAGTCTGGGGCGGATGACCTCCGCCCGCACCTACCCGGCCACGATCGCCGCGCCTGTGGAGCATGATCGGCGACGGCATCGGCGCGACCCGTGAGGGGATCGGAGACACGTGGAACTCGATCTTCGGATGACGCGATGAGGGCTCCGCGCCCGATGCCGACGACGCGCCTGGAGGCGCTCCTCGGGAGGCACGGTGCCGTCGTGGCCCTGTGGCTGAGTGCGGCTCTCGCTGTGGCGCTCTCCGCGTTGCTGTGGGGCGCTGCTCTCGAACGTCCCCTCGCATCCAGCCTGGCGTCGATGGTGCCGATCCTCGTCTCGATCCCGATCGTGTGCTGGGCGTTTGTCGTGTTCCAGCTCGTGACGACGAGAGCGCGGCGCACAGGACCGGCCCAGATCAGCGCCGCGCGAGACGCTCTCCCGCACGGCATCCTCATCCCCGGTCGCCGAGGCCACACCCTTGCGCTGTTCGCTGCCGTGGGCACCGCTGCAGCGTTCTGCGTGATCGCCACGGTGACTACGAGCGGCGGATGGGCGATCGCCTGGGGTATGTGCGCCGCTCTTTGCGTTATCGCGACGGTGAGTACGGGGATCGCTGCAGCACACCCTCGCAGACTCATCCTGCATCCGAACGGTCTCGGCTCTGCCTCGTTCCTCTCCGACGCCGCGGTGCAGTGGCACGACATCGAGACGATCGAGTTCACCGAGGGCGCTGCGGGGATGATGGTGCTTCGCGTGCACGTCGCTCCGACCGCGACGTCATTCGAGTCGGTCTGGCGACACCCATTCTTCCGACGTAAGAATTCACTCGACGTCGAGCCGTTGTCCCTCGGGATCGACGGCACTCTACTCTGGCTGGCCCTGCGACTGTACGCCACAGACCCCGCCGCCCGACAAGAGCTGGCCTCCGGTCGCACGCCCGCGCGTCTCTTCGATCCCGTCACGGCCACGGCCGTCCCGTTCGCCGTCGCGCACCCCGTGATCGACGTGTTCCGACCCGTCCCTCGGAGCTGATCACTGCTCGCAGACGACGCGCTTCAGACCAGCCGCAGCCGAGCCGTCCAGGGTTTCCCGCATCCCGCCTCCCACGACTGGACTCACGGCTGATCCCGACCGCCACGGCTGATCCACAACAGCATCCGGATATTCTGGATGCCGCGATCTCGGAAGGAGAGCGATGTTCGACAGCCCGCTCTCGGCTTCTGCCTACGAGATCCTCGGTGTGGATCCGTCGGTCGACGACGTCGAACTGCGGCGCGCGTATCGACTGCGTCTGCGGGAGACCCACCCGGACACCGGGGGCGACGCCGCCGTGTTCATCCAGGTGCAGCGCGCGTGGGAGCTCGTCGGCACCGCCGAGAGCCGCGCCGTCTACGATCGCCGCAGCGGCGCACACCCGGGCATCCCGACGGAGCCGGAGTGGAGCGGATGGCGTCCGCAATCCCCGACGCGCACCGACACACGTCCCCGAGCACGCTCGTACGGCCACCCCGGCGGCTGGCGACGTGAGCGCTACCTGTCGCTGATCCGCGAATGGGCGGGGCGCGGCGTCGAGGTTCCCGACCCCTACGATCCCGCGCTCGTGCGCTCGGCACCGCGAGACCTGCGACGACTGCTCGCCGATGCTCTCGCCGAAGAGGCGACCGCCCGCACGGTGAGCGCTCTCGGCATGGGCTTCACCGTCTGGCACGACGTCGCCACGAGCGCGGATGCCGATGACAAGCTCGACCACGTGGTGCTCAGCCCCTCGGGCCTCTACGGCGTGATGTCGGAGGACTTCGGCGGAGTCGTCGGATTCCGGCGCGGTGAGATCACCGGGCCGAGCCTCGGCACCCGCGCGCCCGTCACCGCGGCCCTCGCCCGCATGCGTACGGTCGCCAAGGCCGCTCGGGTGAAGTTCGGCGGAGTGATCATCGTTCTCCCCGACGACGATCTGGCTCAGGCCGTGACACCGCTCGGCAGCAGCCGAGGAGTCCCCGTCGTGGTCGTGCGACGCAGCGCACTGTCGATGGTGCTGCGCCAGGGAGTTCCGGGTGCCAGGGCGATCGGCGGCAACGAGCTGTTCGACGTGCGCACCCGGCTGCAGCAGACCGTCACCTTCGTCTGATCCATCGTTCCGGTATCCCGGTACAGGAGTTTCGACGAGTCCCGGCATCCCTTGACCTCGGCCGTCAAACCGGTTTACACTCGCTCACATCCGCCAGTGTCAAACCGGTTCACATCCGGTCGATGCACGAGGATCCGAATTCCACGAGGAGGTGGCATGAGTCGCACGACGATCGCCGACGTCGCCCGCGAGGCCGGCGTCACCAAAGCCACCGTCTCGCACGCCCTGAGCGGCAAGCGGCCCATCTCAGATGACACCAGGGCCAAGGTGCTCGCCGCGGCCGAGAAGCTCGACTGGGTGCCGAGTCAGAGCGCCAGGGCCCTGGCCACGCAGAGGGCCAATGCCGTCGCCGTCGTCTTGGCCCGCGACCCCGAGGTCATCGCGAACGACTCGTTCTTCCCGGCGTTCATCGCGGGCGTCGAGTCGGTGCTCGCCGAGACCGAGACGGCCCTGATCCTGCAGGTGGTTCCCGATCGCGCGGCCGAGGAGCGCGCCTATCGTTCTCTGAGCCACGGCCGCGCCGACGGCGCCCTGCTGCTCGATCTTCGGAACGACGACTGGCGCGTACCGCTGCTCGAAGAACTCGAGCTCCCGGCCGTGCTGGTCGGCGCATACGAGCAGCCGACGCGGTTCTCGTGCGTGCGCACAGATGACGACGCCCCCGTACGCGAGCTCCTCGCGCACCTGCGCGCCGACGGCCACGAGCGCATCGCGCATGTCGCAGGCCCTCTCGACTATGTGCACTCGCGGGTGCGCGCGGATGCCTACATCGACGCCGTCGGAGGCGACGAACTGCTGCGCGAGGGCGACTTCACCGCCGCCAGTGGCCGCGCCCGCACCGCCGAGCTGCTCGACCTGCCGGATCGGCCGACGGCGATCCTGTACTCGAACGACACCATGGCGATCGCCGGGTTGTCGTATGCACGCTCGAGCGGCCTCAGCATCCCCCGCGATCTCGCGATCGCCGGCTTCGACGATGACCATCTCTCCGCCCACCTCTCCCCCGCTCTCACGAGCGTCTCGTCCGGGCCTGCCGCGCGAGGGCGCGCGGCCGCCCGTCTGCTGCTGGCCGACGTCCTGGGTGCCGAACCGCGCACCGAGGTCGTCGACTGCAACATCGTGCACTTCCGGGAGAGCACCGCCCGTTAGACGATCACCCGAACCATCGCGTCAAGGAGGACACCATGAAGAAGAAGATCCGCGCAGCAGCGCTCTTAGGGGCGGCAGCGCTCGTCATCACCGGATGCTCGGCAGGTGGGGGCGGCGGCGAAGGCTCGGCCGACTCCACCGGCCCCATCGACGTCTGGCTGTCGAACAACGAGCAGGAGGTCGCCTGGGGCACCGCCGTCGTCGACGCCTGGAACGCCGAGCACCCCGATGAGAAGGTCAACGCCCAGGAGATCCCCGCCGGCTCGTCGTCGGAAGAGGCGATCACCGCCGCGATCACCGCGGGCACCGCGCCCTGCCTCGTCTACAACGTGGCTCCGGCCGCCGTCTCGGGCTGGGTCAAGCAGGGCGGTCTCGTCGACCTCAGCACCATGGAGGGCGGCAGCGACTACATCACCGATCGTGGCGGCGAGGTCGACGCCTACGCCACGGACGACAGCTTCTACCAGCTGCCGTGGAAGTCGAACCCGGTGATGGTGATGTACAACAAGGCTCTGTTCCAGGCCGCAGGCATCGATCCCGAGGACCCGCAGATGAACACGTACGACGCGTTCCTCGAGGGTTCGCGCGCGATCGTCGCCTCGGGCGTGCAGAGTGCGATCTGGCCGGCACCGACCAGCGAGTTCTACCAGCCCTGGTTCGACTTCTACCCGCTCTACCTCGCCGAGACCGACGGCACGATGCTGGTCGAAGACGGAAAGTCGACGTTCGACTCGGATGCCGGCAGCGAGGTCGCCGAGTTCTGGAGGACCTTCTACGACGAGAAGCTCTCGCCGAACGAGGCGTCGACCGACGATGCGATGTCTGCCGGCACCACCGCCATGCAGCTCGCCGGCCCCTGGGCCATCCCGTCGTACGCCGACACCGTCGACGTCGGATTCATGCCTGTGCCCACGAGCGACGGCCGCGAGAACCCGACGACGTTCGCCGACTCGAAGAGCGTCTCGATGTTCACCGCGTGCGAGAACCAGGGCACGGCATGGGAGTTCCTGAAGTTCTCGACGAGCGTCGACAGCGACGGGCAGCTGCTCGAGGCGACCGGTCAGATGCCGATGCGCACCGACCTCACCGGCACGTACGCCGACTACTTCGACGCGAACCCGAACTACGTGGCCTTCGCCGAGCAGGCCGAGGCGACGGCGGATGTGCCCAGCATCCCCAACTCCGTGGAGGCCTGGCAGGCGTTCCGCGACGAGTACTCCGCCTCCGTGATCTTCGACAAGGAGCCGATCGCCGACTTCCTGAAGAACGCGGCGGCGAAGATCGACGATCTCGTCGCCGAGTGATGAGCCGGCGATGACGCTCCGAGACGACGCCGTCGCAGACGTGGCCGGGGGCACTCCTGCCCCGGCCCCGTCCGCGGGCCGGCCACCCAGGGGGCGGTTGCGCACTCGACTGCTGGGGGCGCAACCGCTCGGCGCCCTCTTCGCGTTGCCGTACTTCGTCTTCGTGATCGCGATCTTCGCCTACCCCCTCGGGTTCGCGATCTACATCGCCTTCCACGACTACTTCTTCACCGCGCCCAACGTCGAGGTCGAGCGTCCCTTCGTGGGCTTCGACAACTTCGTCACCGTCCTCACCGACCCGCGCGTGCTCGGCTCGTTCCGCAACACCCTGATCTTCCTCGTCATCAACGTGCCGCTCACCGCGGTGCTCTCGCTCGTGCTCGCCGCGGCGCTGAACACCGGCATCCGCTGGGTCGCCGCCTACAGGGTGGCGTTCTACGTGCCGTACCTCACGGCGAGCGTCTCGCTCGTCGGTGTCTGGATGCTGCTGTTCTCGGGCAACGGGCTGATCAACACCATCCTCGGCCCACTCGCCCCGGATCCGTCGTGGCTCGTGAACAGCGGACTCGCGATGCCGATGATCGCGCTCTACGTCACGTGGAAGCAGCTGGGGTTCTACATCCTGCTCTACCTCGCGGCCCTGCAGAACGTTCCCAAAGAGCTCTACGAATCGGCAGAGACCGACGGCGCCGGAGCGTTCTCTCGCTTCTGGAACGTCACCATCCCCGGCGTCCGCAATGCGACCACGCTCGTGCTGATCCTGTCGATCATCACAGGCGCCAACCTCTTCACCGAGCCGTACCTGCTCACGAACGGCGGCGGCCCCGACGGCGCCTCCTCGACACCCGTGCTGCTCATCTACCAGCTGGGCATCCAGCAGCAGAACCCCGACACCGCGGCTGCGATCGGCATGATCCTCGTGATCCTGGTCGGGATGCTGTCGCTCGCCGCCAACCGCGCAACCAGGGAGCGATGACCATGAGACGCAAGCGTTCACTCCCCCGCATCCTGAGCCTGGTGCTGCTCACGGTCGCAGCCATCGGCTTCGCGTTCCCGTTCTACTTCATGCTGGTCGGCGCTTTCCAGGAGAACCCGACGAACTCGCCGAACGAGCTCTTCCCGACCTCCGGGTGGACCGTCGACAACTTCGTCGCGATCGACTCACGCATCGACCTGGTCGGCTCACTGCTCAACTCGCTGATCTTCACCGCCGGCGTGCTGCTGGGGACCGTCGTGTTCGGCCTGCTCGCGGGCTATGCGATCGCCCGGCTCGACTTCCGCGGCCGCGGCGTCATCTGGGTGCTCATGCTGCTCGTGCAGATGGTGCCGTTCCAGCTGCTGATGATCCCGCTGTACGTGCAGATCACGCGCAGCTACGGGCTCGGCGATTCGTACCTGGGCATGATCCTGCCGTTCCTGATCAACACGACGGCGGTGTTCATCTTCGTGCAGTTCTTCAAGGCGCTGCCCGTCGAGATCTTCGAGGCGGCGCGCATCGACGGCGCCGGCGAGATCCGCCTGCTGACGTCGGTCGCGATCCCGCTGATCAAGCCGGTGCTCGTGACTGTCGTGCTCGTCACCTTCATCGGTCCGTGGAACGAGTTCCTCTGGCCGTTCCTCATCACGAAGGATGCGTCGCTGCAGCCGCTCGCGGTGTCCCTCGCGAACTACATCTCCAACGTCGCGCAGTCCACGGCGAACCCCAACGGCGCGATTCTCGCCGGTGCGACAGCGCTGGCGTTCCCCGTCGTGATCCTGTTCGTCGTCTTCCAGCGGTTCTTCCGAGCCACCGACCTCGGCGCGGCCGTCAAAGGCTAGTCAGAAAGGCACCCATGTTCTCCGGAGCCACCTTCCCCCTGGGCCCGTTCACCCCCTACGAGGCCAATCCGATCCTCCGACCGAAAGGCGACAGCTGGGAGTCGGCCAACCTCTACAACCCGGCGGCGATCGTCGACGGCGACGAGGTCGTGCTGCTGTACCGGGCGCACGCCGACGACATCGTGTCGCACATCGGCATCGCGCGTTCGAAAGACGGCGTGAACTTCACCCGCGAGGACGCGCCGATCCTCTCCCCCTCCGAGGACTACGAGCGCTTCGGATGCGAGGATCCGCGCATCGCGCTGATCGACGGCACCTACTACCTGACCTACACCGGCTGGGACAGGCGCAGCGCGCAGCTGTGCCTCGCGACCTCGACCGATCTGCGCACCTGGACCAAGCACGGGCCGCTGTTCGACGACTTCGACACCTTCAAGACCATGGACCCGCGCGGGTTCAACTGGTCGAAAGCCGGGGTCATCGTGCCGCAGCGGATGCACGGGAAGTGGTGGATGTATTTCGGCGAGGGGGCGATCTACTGGGCGACCAGCGACGACCTCATCCACTGGACCCCTGGCACGGCCGACACCGAGCCGATGTACTCGCCCACTCCCGGCACCTGGGACGAAGCGCTCGTCGAGATCGGCACCTCACCCGTGCTCGCCGACAACGGACTGCTCGTGTTGCTCACGAACGGGGCGACCCGCACGGTGCACGACGACGGCTCGGTCGACGTCGACTACCGCTGCGGGCAGATCGCGATCGACCCCGACGAGCCGACGAAGGTGATCGCCCGCCTGCAGGAGCCGTGGCTGCGGCCGCAGACGTTCGAGGACATGAACGGCCTGGTGTCGAATGTGACGTTCGTCGAGGGACTCGTGAAGTTCCAGGAGAAGTGGTTCGCCTACTACGGGCAGTCCGACACGACGCTGGCCGTCGCCATCCACGACCCGGCCCAGCCGTGGGGTCGCGCATTGAGAGACGCTGTCGGCTCAGGTGCCGGCGAGGAATGAGACCATGTCCATCTCCCGACGCACGTTCCTGACCGCGGCGGCCGCCGGCTCGGCGCTCGCCCTGCTGCCCCTCGATGCGCACACGGCGCAGGCCTCGGCATCCGCCAATCTTCGTCCCTGGGGCTCCGCACCGCTGGATGCCGCACGCGGTGCACGACTCACGAACCTCTCGCACCTGCGGTTCCTGCTCGCCGAGGTGCCGGTGGTCGCGAGCGCGACGCACACGACCTTCGGCATCGAGGAATCGCCGCGGGTGCTCGCGCCGTGGACGTATGCCGACACCGACGGCGCCGGCGGCTACCGCCCTGTCGGCGGAGGGACGCGCGACGCCGTGACCGGGCACTGGACGCAGGGCGCCTACAACGCGGACGACATCGCCCGCGCCGCCATCGTGTTCCTGCGGGACTGGGCGGCGACCGGCGACCCGCAGAGCCGGGACGAGGCGCGTGATGTGCTGCGCTCGCTCGCGTACCTGCAGACGACGAGCGGCGACAACGCCGGTCGAGTCGTGCTGTGGCAGCAGGAGGACGGCACGCTGAACCCCAGCGCGATCCCCGTCGAGCTGCCCGACCCCTCGGACTCCGCCGAGTCGTACTGGCTCGCCCGCACGGTGTGGGCGTTCGGTGAGGGATACGCCGCGTTCCGCCGGGAGGATGCCGCGTTCGCGGCCTTCCTGCTCGAACGGCTGCATCTCGCCCTCGATGCGCTCGGTCGCGAATCGCTGTCCCGCGCCGGGCAGTGGGTGCGCAGCGACGGCAGGGATCTGCCCGCCTGGCTGATCGCCGGAGGCGCGGATGCCACGGCCGAGGCGATGCTCGGGCTCGCCGCCGCGACCGAGGCCGGTGACGCCCGCAGCCGCCAGGCCCTGCAGACCTACGGCGAGGGCGTCGGCGCATTGGCCACCGACCCCGCGAAGGGATGGCCCTTCGGCGCTGTGCTGCCGTGGACGGGTTCCCTCGGTTTCTGGCACGCCTGGGGCGCGGCTGCGCCCGAGGCTCTGGCCAGAGCCGGTGGGCTGCTGCGGCGACGCGACTGGAAGGCCGCGGCCGTCGCGGATGCCGGCACGTTCACGCCGCAGGTGCTCGCCTCGGGCGGGCCGCACAACGCGTGGGCTCCGCTGCCCGCCGAAGCGCAGATCGCCTACGGCGCGCACGGTCGCGTGGCCGGCGCGGTGCAGGCGGCGACCGTCGGAGGCGAGGGACTGCGCGTGCTCGCAGGGCTGGCCGCGGGCTGGTTCTTCGGGGCCAACACCGCCGGCATCCCTGTCTATGACCCGGCCACCGGCGTGACGTTCGACGGCGTCGAGACCGACGGGCGCGTGAACCGCAACTCCGGCGCGGAGTCGACGATCCACGGGCTCCTCACGATGCTGCTGCTCGACGCGAACCGTGACATCGCCCGGATCGCGACCTCGATCACCGGGTTGTCCTCGTTCACGGGGTTGCGCGTGATCGATGCCGAGAGCGCTCGACTCTCGGCGGGATGCGAGATCGTGCGCCCCGAGGGCGGTGCGTGGATCGGAGAGGGCAATCTCTCGGGCGCCGCATACGTGACGGTGCCCGCGGGCGAATCCGTCGAGTTCGATGTGACAGAGGCAGGCGGCATCCTGCATGGTCTGATCTGGCGGCAGGTCGCGGATGCCGGCGACGCGGTATGGGAGGTGTTCCTCGGTCGCAAGCGGCTCTGGAGCACGCGAACTCCTGCGGGAGCGGTCGGCGATCGCGGGCTCACCGAGGCAGACGGGATGCTGGTGCCGCAGCTGCTCGGCGGCGACCTGCCGTCCGAGGCGGTTACCGTGCGCTGCACGAGTACCGGTGATGTGCGGCTCGACGCTCTGGTGATCCAGCCGGCGGTCGCGTCGGCCGTGTATGCCACGGCATCCGGTTCCGCGGTGCTGTACGCCAACGGGGGCCGCCGCGATCAGCGGGTCGCGCCCCTCGCGGCGGGATCAGGACGGTCGTACGACGCCGACGGATCGCAGCGGGGTCAAGCCGTGCAGGGCGGGAAGGTGCGGGTGCGCGGCGGCGGGTTCACCATCACCCGGGCCTGACTTTCGAATCGCGCACCTTGCAATCGGTGGGGGTGCATTTCCGCAAAGTGCGCGATTCGAAGATCGGGCGGCTCGTCGGACTACGGTTGCGGTGTGCCTGCGATCCCCGAGAACGACCCGTTGCCCGACCGTCCAGCGCCCGACAATCCGTCGGGAAAACTCGTGCTTCTGCGCCATGGGGAGACGGAATGGTCGAAGGCGGGCCTGCATACGGGGCTCACCGACGTCCCGCTCACGGCGCGGGGCGAGGATCTCGCTCGCGGTGCCGGGGAACTGGTCGCGGACTACGATTTCTCGCTCGTCCTGACATCGCCGCTCGAGCGCGCCCGCCGCACGGCCGAGCTCGCCGGCCTGCACGCGGAGGTCGATCCGCTGCTCGTCGAATGGGACTACGGAGGATACGAGGGCCGCACGACGAAGGACATCCGCGAGGAGCTCGGCTACAACTGGAGCGCCTTCACGCATGGTGTGATCCGGGGCGAGACGCCGGGAGAGACCGTCGAAGAGGTGGCCGCCCGCGCGTCGCGGGTTCTCACCCGGGTCCTTCCCGCCCTGGTCGACGGTGATGTGGCACTCGTCGCGCACGGCCACTTCCTGCGCATCTTGACCGCCGTCTATCTGCGACTGGCTCCGCGCTTCGGGGCGCAGATCACCCTGAACGCCGGATCGGTCTCCGTGCTGAGCTTCTACCGTGAGCAGCCGGCGATCCTGTCGTGGAACTACGGACTCGAGCTGCCTCTCGCCCCCTCGGAGTCCTGACACCCGCGAATCGCGGCTCAGTATGCAGCCGCCGCACCGCCGCCCCTCACGGGCAGCCACCTGATCGCTCGATGTCTTAGTGGACGTTTGCGGCGTAGCCGGACATGTCAGTAAGTGAACCTGCTTGGAGGCACTCATGACTGACCGCGACCCACTCGATGACCTTCTCACCCACTCCGCTCCCGGCTCCGTGAGAAGCACGCCACGCCTGGACCGCGATCTTGCGCTGCTCTCGCGTGAAGCCCGCGGCTCAGAGTCGTCCCGACGCAGGCCCGCACGCATCCTGGTCGGCGCCGGGCTGTCGCTCCTTCTCCTCGGGGGAGCCGGAACAGCCGTGGCTGCGACAACCTTCAACTGGGCGCCCTGGGCCCAGGACCCGGACATCGCCTACCCCTTCACTCTTCCCAGCGGGAGGGACTGCGAGGCCCGGGTGAAGATGCTCCTGGTCACCGACGCACCCGAGACGGGACCGATCTCGACCGCTCCCGACGCGGCGCTGAGCGCGCACTTCCGATCGTTCGACGCGATTGCCGCTGCGGATATCGAAGGTTCGATTGCAGAGGTGCACAGGCGAGCGGGCAGCGGAATGATGGTCGCCGTGTCGCCTGAGGGCCAGCTCTCGGATGTCCGCGAGACGGCCGAAGGGCCGACCGCCGACGACGTCTACGCGGCTGCCGCACACGATGCCCTGGGGGATGCACTGCGGGCCGAAGCTCTTGCCTACGGGCTCGACTCCGGTCAGTGGAGTTCCGACTACGACATCCAGTGCGAAGCGATCAGTGAATGATGCGGCCGCGCGTGTCTTGGCGATCAGGCGTCGAGCACGCCATCCAGGCGAACTCGGTCGACCTGCTCTCGTACCTGAGCCGGCGTGTGGGCGTCGAAGACGCTCCTGACCTCTTGGGCGAAACCTTCGCCACCACCTGGCGCCGAGCGGGCGACGTCCCCGCCGATCCCGAACAGGCGCGAATGTGGCTGTTCGGGATCGCACGCGGAGCGCTCCAGAATCACAGAAGAGGCGAGCGTCGTCGATGGGCGCTGGCCGAACGAGTGCGCGCCAACGCCTCGCTCTGTGCCGCGCCGGCTGCTGACGAACACATCGAGGTGCGTGACGCGATCGCTCGTCTGGAGCCTGATCTCGCCGAGCTGATCCAGCTCGTGCACTGGGACGGCATGAGCATCGCGGAAGCGGCACAGATCGTGGGGATCCCCGCTTCCACGGCGAGAAGTCGCTATCAGCGCGCGAAAGAGCAGCTGCGCACGGCACTCAGCATGGCCGCGGCACCTTGATCGCGGCTCAGCCCATCCGCTGCAGCGACAGGGCGTAGATCGTGGGAGCACCCTCGAGGTCGAGCACGATCTGCATCCCTGTCGCCTCAGTGGTGATGTCGAACGCGATCGTCTCGTTCTCGCAGACGATCGGCTCGGCAGAAGGCTCCTCGTCGAGCTGGCCGGCTGTGAGCGTGAGGATGCCTTCGCCTCGGCAGGCGAGCTGCGCCTGATAGGCACCCGCCTCCTGAGATTTCAGGTCCGTCGTGTGATGAGCCGACGTGTGCTCGCTCAACCACCCGGAGAGTATCGGGCTCGACCCGTCGGCACCGGTGCTCGGCACCGCCGTCTCGGCCCAGTCTCGGATCTCGTCGACGGGAATCGGAAGCAGTGCTTCGTCGGCATCCGCCCCGTCCGCGCCGGCAGTGGGCGCGGGCGTCGAAGCCGAAGGCGAGGGAGATCCGGCCGGTGATCCCGAGGGCTCCCCCGTGCATCCGGCGAGCGCCACGCCCGCCACCAGGATCAGTCCGATCGTCGCCGCTCGTCTCATACCCATCCGTCCACGCTACGCATCTGCACGACGCGCGCAACCGTCGACGCCGACACGCCGATCTTTTGAATAACTAAAAACAGCGGGTACAGTCGAGGCATGGACACCGACCTCGACTCCGCGCTTCGCGATGCGGGACTGCGGGCGACCGCGGGCCGTGTCGCTGTGCTCGAGGTGATGGAATCCATGGCCCACACGGATGCGGAGCGGGTCTACCGCGCCGTGGCCGAGGTGCTCCCGACGACGTCGATCCAGTCGGTGCACAACATCCTCGCGGACCTGACGACGGCGGGCCTGCTCCGCCGTATCGAACCGGCAGGCTCCGCAGCGCTCTACGAACGGCGCATCGGCGACAACCACCACCACGTCGTCTGCACCCAGTGCGGTGCGGTCGGCGATGTGGACTGCGTCGTCGGCGAAGCGCCGTGTCTCACCCCGTCTTCGGCGGGGGGATTCACCGTCCGAACAGCCGAAGTCACCTTCTGGGGCCTGTGCCCCAGTTGCCAGAACGCCGCGCAATAGCATCCGTCGTCCGCTCCCGGTCCTCCGGGGTATTCGTCGCGCCCGCGCGCAGAAGGAGAAGAACATGACCGATCCATCGACCACGCCCGCCACCACGACCCAGACCGGAACGCCGGTCGCCAGCGACGCCCACTCGCTCACCGTCGGCGCTGACGGCCCCACGGTCCTCCACGACCGCTACCTCGTCGAGAAGCTCGCCTCGTTCAACCGCGAGCGCGTGCCGGAGCGCAACCCGCACGCCAAGGGCGGCGGAGCGTTCGGAACGTTCACCGTGACCGAGGACGTCTCGGCCTACACCCGCGCCGCGGCCTTCCAGCCCGGAGCTCAGAGCGAGACGCTGCTGCGCTTCTCGTCGGTCGCGGGCGAGCAGGGCTCCCCCGACACCTGGCGCGACGTGCGCGGCTTCGCGCTGCGCTTCTACACACCCGAGGGCAACCTCGACATCGTCGGCAACAACACCCCGACGTTCTTCCTGCGCGACGCCATGAAGTTCCCCGACTTCATCCACTCGCAGAAGCGCCTCGGCGACTCGGGTCTGCGCGATGCCGACATGCAGTGGGACTTCTGGACCCTCTCGCCCGAGTCCGCCCACCAGGTCACGTACCTCATGGGAGACCGCGGCCTGCCCCGCAGCTGGCGGCACATGAACGGCTACGGATCGCACACCTACCAGTGGGTCAACGCCGAAGGCGAGCGCTTCTGGGTGCAGTACCACTTCCTCTCGAAGCAGGGCGTCGAGGCGATGAGCGCCGAAGAGGCCGAGAAGCTCGCAGGGTCGGATGCCGACTACTACCGCCGCGACCTGTTCGACGCGATCGCGAGCGGCGACGCCCCCTCGTGGGACGTCTACGTGCAGGTCATGCCGTACGACGAGGGCAAGACCTACCGCTTCAACCCGTTCGATCTGACGAAGACCTGGTCGAAGAAGGACTACCCGCGCATCAAGGTCGGCACGTTCACGCTCGACCGCAACCCGCAGAACTTCTTCGCCGAGATCGAGCAGGCCGCGTTCTCGCCGGGCAACCAGGTGCCCGGCACGGGCATCTCGCCCGACAAGATGCTCATGGCTCGCGTGTTCGCCTACTCGGATGCTCAGCGCTACCGCATCGGTGCGAACTACAACCAGCTGCCGGTCAACCAGCCGCACGCGGCCGAGGTGCGCAACTACATGCACGAGGGCCAGATGCAGTACAAGTTCAACCCGGCCGAGCACCGTGTCTACACACCCAACTCGTACGGTGCGGCCGGCGGCCCGACCGCCGATCCCGCAGCCGGTGTCGAGGCGAGCTGGGAGTCGGACGGCGAGCTGATCCGCGCCGCCGCGACCCTGCACCTGGACGACGACGATTTCGGCCAGGCCGGAACCCTGTACCGCACGGTCTTCGACGACGAGCAGCGCGCGCGCTTCCTCGAGACGCTGACCGGCCAAGGCCAGGGCATCACGATCGACGCGATCCGTGAGCGCTTCTTCCAGTACTGGACGAACGTGGATGCGTCGCTGGGTGACGCGCTGCGCGCTCGCTTCTGAGTCGCATCCGCTGACGACCGAGACCCATCGTCCCCCGTGGCCGGTGGGTCTCGGCGTATCCGGGCGCCGCGCAGGAGGACAATGGGTGCCGTGGCTGTTCCTCTCTCCGACCTGACCAACATGCCCGAGCCCCAGCAGGTGCACGCCGCCGACGGCACTCGCCTCGCGACGTACACCTGGGGCGAGCTCGATGCCCCGGTGGTCGTGATCGTGCACGGCTTCGCGTCGAGCGCCCGGGACACCTGGGTCCTGACCGGATGGGTTCGCGAACTCATCAAAGCCGGATATCGGGTGCTCGCCCTCGACCAGCGCGGCCATGGCCTGAGCGAGAAGCCGCATCAGGCAGACGCCTACGGCATCCGCACCCTGGCGACCGATGTCGAGACGGTCATGGACACATACCTCGTCGACGAAGCCGTCTACGTCGGGTACTCGCTCGGTGCGCGCGTCGGCTGGGAGGTCGTTCGCGATCTCCCACATCGCATCGGACGTGCTGTGCTCGGCGGTGTGCCGGACGGCATCCCTCTCGCCCGTCTCGATCTCGATCAGGTGCGCGCATACCTGGCCGACGGCACGCCTGTGTCGGACCCGACCACGCAGAACTACATCACGCTGACCGAGCGCGTGCCCGGCAACGATCTCGGTGCCCTGGTGGCGCTGGCCGAGGGGATGCGGTCGTCACGGACGATCGACCCGGATCCGTCGAACGCACCGGGGAGCCCGATCCTGTTCGCGACCGGGTCGAAGGACGCGATCATCGAGGGATCCCGCGCTCTCGCCTCAGCCGCCCCTCAGGGACGGTTCTTCGAGATCCCGGATCGCAATCACTTCAACGCTCCGGGATCCCGCGCCTTCAAGGAAGCCGCGCTGGCCTTCCTCTCCGAGAGCTGAACCTCGCCGAGGCCTGAGCCCCGACGAGGAGACAGGCTTCAGACGGCCGCGCTCTCTTCGCGCTTCGGCAGCACCCATCCCGCGCGCGGGAAGTGGCAGGTGTAACCGTTCGGGTACTTGATCAGGTAGTCCTGGTGCTCTTCCTCGGCCTGCCAGAACGGCCCCTCGGGCTCGATCGTGGTCACGGCCCTGGCCGGCCACAGACCCGAGGCGTCGACGTCGGCGATCGTGTCGCGCGCGACGGTCTCCTGCTCGGGCGTGAGCGGGAAGATCGCCGAGCGGTAGCTCGATCCGATGTCGTTGCCCTGACGGTCCTTGGTGGACGGGTCGTGGATCTGGAAGAAGAACGCCAGGATGTCGCGGTACGTCGTCTTCGTGGGATCGAAGACGATCTCGACGGCCTCGGCGTGACCGGGGTGGTTGCGATAGGTCGCGTGGTCGTTGCTGCCGCCGGTGTAGCCGACTCGGGTGTCGAGCACGCCGGGCTGGCGGCGGATGAGGTCTTCCATGCCCCAGAAGCAGCCGCCCGCGAGCACGGCGGTCTCGGTCCCGGGGGTACGGGTGATCGTTCCGGTGTCGGTCATGAGTTCTCCTCGGTGTTCGGGGTGGTGAAGAGGTGACGGTAGCGACCGTACCCCTCATCTTCCAGGCTGTCAGCCGGGATGAAGCGCAGGGCGGCGGAGTTCATGCAGTAGCGCAGTCCTCCGGCGTTGCGTGGCCCGTCGTCGAAGACGTGCCCGAGGTGGCTGTCGGCACCGCTGGATCGCGCCTCGGTGCGCTTCATCCACAGCGTACGGTCTGTGCGCGTGGTCACGGCGTCTGCCTCGATGGGCTTGGTGAAGCTCGGCCATCCGGTGCCGCTGTCGAACTTGTCGGTCGATGCGAACAACGGCTGCCCAGAGACGACGTCGACGTAGATGCCGTCGTCGTGGGTGTTCCAGTACGCGTTGCGGAAGGGAGGCTCGGTGGCATCCTCCTGCGTGACCTCGTACTGCAGATGCGTGAGGTCGCTGACGGCCTCGGGGGTCTTGCTGTACTCGTTCGACATGGTCTGTCTCCTCGTCTGACGCGGCTGGCTGCAGCGTCATAGAGAAGAACCAGCGGCGCCCCGGATTTGGTCCCGCGGGACTGTGAGCGGGCTGTGAGTTTCGCCGCAGTCGATAGAGTTGCTCAGCCACACACACCACAGGGAGACGCATATGTCTGTTGGACTGCTCGCCGTCGTCGATGACATTCTCAGCGCGGCGATGAAGGCGTCTGCCAAGGCCGCGGGTGTCGTGATCGATGATGCGGCCGTGACCCCTCAGTACGTGCAGGGCATCACTCCCGCGCGCGAGCTGCCCGTCGTCGCGAAGATCGCCCTCGGTTCTCTGGCGAACAAGTTCGTCATCATCATTCCGATCGCGCTGCTGCTCACCGCCTTCGCCCCTTGGGTGCTGCCGTACCTCCTCATCCTCGGAGGCGCCTACCTGTGCTTCGAGGGCGCCGAGAAGGTGCTCGAGTGGTTCGGTGTGCAGCACGGCCACGCCGATGAGAGCGCGCGCAACGAGAACAAGCTCGTCTGGGGTGCGGTGCGCACCGACCTGATCCTGTCGACGGAGATCATGCTGATCTCTCTCGCCAACCTCGAAGCCGGCCTCGACATCTGGACCACACTCGCGATCCTCGCCGTGATCGCCCTGCTCATGACCGGCGTCGTCTACGGCGCGGTGGCCCTGCTCGTGAAGATCGACGACATCGGCCTGAAGATGGCGAAGAACCCGTCGAAACGCGTGCGCCACACCGGCACCCGGATCGTGCGGTCGATGCCCGCGGTCTTCCGCTTCATCAGCATCCTCGGCACCGTCGCGATGCTGTGGGTCGGTGGGCACCTGCTTCTCGTGAACCTCGGCGAGGTCGGCGTGCACTTCGGAGCCGACATCCTGCACGGGATCGAGCACTTCCTCGAGCCGGCCGGTGGCGTCATCGTCTGGATCGGCGACACCCTGTTCTCGGCCATCGCCGGACTGATCGCGGGTCTGATCATCGTGGGGATCATCCTCGGCATCGGTCGCCTGATCGGCAAGAAGCCGAACTTCCACGAGGGCGAGGAGTCCCCCGCCGACGTGCACGTGTGACGCCGATCCCGGAGCCGCGTGCGGCGGTGGGGTGAGTATGCGGACGTCACTTCTCGCGCGGGTGATCCTCGTTGCCCAGCCACTCGTCGAAGGTGATCTGACCCTGCACAGCATCGGCCCCGCCGCGCAGCGATCCCGAGGCGAGTCCCTTCCCGTACGCGCCGGGCAGTCGCACCCCGAGCACCCGCCGGCGCACCCCGTCGAACGCGAGTTGCCGTCGGGCGAGATCCACCAGAACCTCATCCCGTGGCCCGACGAGATCTCGAGCGCGCCCGGCTGCCGCACCCGAGGCTACCCGCACGAGATGCTCCCCGACCTCGCGTGCCGCCACCGGGCGCATCAACAGCTTCGGCATCAGCGCCACCGGCCCTGACATGCCCGCGAGCAGTTGACCTGCGAACTCGTGGAACTGCGCCGCTCGCGCGATCGTGAACGGCACAGGGCCGGCGGCCACCGCGCGTTCCTGCGCGAGCTTGCCCGCGTAGTACGAGGAATCGATCCCATCGATCCCCACGATCGACAGCGCGACGTGATGTCCGACACCTGCGGCCTCTTCAGCCGCGAGCAGATTCCTGGTCGCCGCCTCGAAGAAGCTGATCGCCTTCGCGGCCGAGAGGGTGGTCGTGTTCGTAACGTCGATCACGGCATCCGCGCCCTGCAGTGCGTCGACGAGCCCGACACCTGTGATCACATCGGCACCGGTCGAGCGCGAGAGCACGACGACATCGTGCCCTGCAGCCCGCCCCGCCTCGAACGCGTGCCGACCGACCACGCCCGTTCCTCCTGCGACTGCGATCCTCATCCGACTTCCTCTCCGTTCTAGCGGCATGCATGCGCACCCCGAGTACACCCTTCACTCCTGATGACGAGACGGCATCCGAAAGTGTGAGGCCTCACACCCCGCAACTCTGCGTCGTCATATCCTGCAAAGGCACCCGCGCACGCGCAACGCCCCGCGACCAACCCCAGGCGCCCGACCATCGCATGCCCGACACTGCACGCGCACCGCCCCGAAGGAGAGCCCGATGGACGACGACCTCACCGACGTCTTCCGCGAGCGCCGCCGCCTGCTCGCCCTCGGCTACCGGATGACGGGAACGCTGGCGGATGCCGAGGATGTCGTGCAGGAGACGTACCTGCGCTGGTACCGCCTCATCGAGGCCGAGCGGGAGGCGATCGCGAACCCGGCGGGCTGGCTCACGACAGTCGCCGGCCGTGTCGCCCTAGACCTTCTGGGTTCCGCCCGGCGCCGGCGCGAGGACTACGTCGGGCCGTGGTTGCCGGAGCCCGTTCCGGCCGACCTCTTCGCCGGAGCGATCGGAACGATCGGAGCGCGCACAGCGTCACTGACAGAGGATCCCCTCGATCGCGTCACTCTCGACGACGACGTCTCCACCGCTCTGCTCGTCGTGCTCGAGGCGATGACTCCGGCTGAGCGCGTCGCCTTCGTGCTGCATGACGTCTTCGCCGTGCCGTTCGACGAGATCGCCGAGGCCGTCGGTCGATCCTCCGCCGCGGTGCGCCAGCTCGCGGCATCCGCTCGTCGTCACGTGCGCGAGAGTCGAGCGGTCGTTGTTCCGCGCGCCGAGCATGACCGGGTCGTCCGCGCGTTCCAGGACGCGACGCGCACGGGTGAAGTCGCGCCGCTGTTGAGGTTCCTCGCGCCCGATGTCGAATTGCGCAGCGACGGCGGCGGCGTGGTCAGCGCCGCCCGCAACGTCGTGAGCGGCGCCGACAACGTCGCCCGCTTCCTGCTCGGGATCGCGGCCAAGAACCCGCATCTCACCGTCGAGGAGAGGCAGTTCGGCGAGGGCCTCGGACTGGTGTTCCGCGACGGAGAGAGGGCGCACTCGGTCATGAACCTGCATGTCGAAGACGGCGCGATCACTCAGCTCTGGATCGTGCTCAACCCTGCCAAGCTCACGCACTGGCAACCTCGCTGAGGCGCTCCGAGTCCCCGTCAGGTCGTCGCGGACGGTGGCGCTGATGCGACCTCGGTGATGGCGTCGGCTGCGATCTCCACGAGCCGCTGATCGCTCTTCTCCTCATGCGCCGTGATCGTGACGACCGCGTCGGCAGCGTCGTCGATGAAGACGTACTGTCCGTATCGCCCGTCCAGACGCCAGCCGCCTCTGGGCCCGCGCCAGGCGGCGAATCCGTAGGAGGAGTAGAGGCCGCCACCCCCCGAGGAGACCCAATCGGAGTGCATGCGATCGATCCAGCGCTCGCTCACCATGCGGTCGTCCCCGAAGCGGCCGCCATCACGAAGCACGCGTCCGATCCGCGCCAGTTCCTCGGTGCGGAGCTCCAGCCCGCTCCCACCCACGATCCATCCGAGCGGACATCTCAGCCACTGCGGGTTATGGATGCCGAGCGGCTCGAACAGGCGGGGCATCAGCCAGTCCCGCACATCGCCGACGGCAGCGCCGAGCATCCTCATGGCGACGTACGTGCTCGCATCCGAGTACTGGAAGTGCTCGCCCGGGCCTCGGCTCGGACGAGCGAGCATCTCCTGGGCGAGGTCGGGCCAGGGCACCTCCTGGTCTCCGAACCACTCGAAGTCGATTCCGCTGGTCATCGTGAGGAGATGCTCGAGGGTCACCGCTTCGCTGCCCGCACCGGGCTCGGGCACATCCACAGCATCGACCGCGCGGGTATCGAGCGACAGGATGCCTTCGTCGATGGCGATCCCCGCCGCAATCGCGCTCACGCCCTTCGACACCGAATAGAGGTTCACGCGGTCGTCGCTGCGCCATCGATGCTGGGCTGATTCGTGACCGACCAGCACATGAAGTCCGTACGCACCCAGCTGCTCCCGGTCGATCGCACGGACGATGCGGTCGCGAACCGTTTCAGCGAGAGACATGACGCCAGTCTTCCGCATCGCCCACCGCGGCATCCTGCTACCGTCGTCCAGTGCGCACCCGAGCGCAGATGCAGGAGACCCGATGAGCGACCACCAGATCCGGGATGCCGAGACCGCCGATGTCGAGGCGATCACCGCCATCTACAACGACGCGGTGCTGACCACCACCGCCATCTGGAACGAAGAGGCGGTCACGGTCGACGACCGCACCGCCTGGCTCGCCGAGCGCACCGAGCGCGGTTACCCGGTGCTCGTCGCGGTCGATGACACCGGTGTGCTCGGCTACGCGACGTTCGGCGACTGGCGTCCGCACAGCGGCTACCGCCACACCGTCGAGCACTCGGTCTACGTGCGCGAGGGCCAGCGGGGGCGCGGCATCGGCAAGGCGCTCATGATCGAGCTCATCGACCGCGCGCGCTCTCTCGGCAAGCACGTCATGGTCGCCGCCATCGAGAGCAGCAACACGGGCTCGATCATCATGCACAAGCGTCTCGACTTCATGCAGGTCGGACGGATGCCGCAGGTCGGCGCCAAGTTCGACCGCTGGCTCGACCTCACCTTCCTGCAGCTCGTTCTCGACGAGCGGCCCTTCCCGGACGAACTCGCGTGAACGCCCTGCTCTGGCTGGCCGACGCCTTCAACTCGCAGTGGGTGCTTCCGGGCGGCCAGGTGCTGCTCATCCGCGAGGTGGTCGGCAACGTGTTCGGCCTGGCGAGCGCGCTGGGCGGCATGCAGCGCAAGATCTGGGCATGGCCGGTCGGCATCGTCGGCAACCTGCTGCTGCTCACCGTGTTCCTCGGCTCGATCCTCAACCCCGACCACGAACTCCCGCATCTGCTCGGCCAGGCCGGTCGTCAGGTCATGTTCATCATCGTGGCGATCTACGGCTGGGTGCGCTGGCGGCAGGCATCGGCCGACGGCGGCCGGGTCACCCCACGGTGGGCGCCCAACAGCGCCCGCATCGGACTCGTGCTGGTGATGGTCATCGGCACGATCGCCCTCACTCCCCTGTTCCGCGCGCTCGGCTCGTGGGAGCCCGTCTGGGCGGATGCCTGGACCTTCGTCGGATCCCTGCTCGCCACCTACGGCATGGCCAAGGGCTGGACGGAGTTCTGGCTCATCTGGATCGCCGTCGACGTCGTCGGCGTGCCGCTGCTGTTCAGCTCCGGCTTCTACGCCACCGGCCTGATGTATGTGTTCTACGGCGTCTTCACCGCGGTCGGATTCGTCGTCTGGTGCCGCGCGCAGGCGAATGCGAAACCCCAGGTCGAGACGATCATGCCCGACCCTCGTCCGATCACCTCGACGATGAAGACGGTCGACCACGACCGGGACTGACGCTTTCGAATCGCGCACTTTGCAGTTCAGAACGAGTCGAGACTGCAAAGTGCGCGATTCGAAAGCATGAGGGGCCGGGCGACTGTGTCCTCGCATGTCAGGGGCGCTGGTCACCACCACCCGGCTCGCGGTTTGCTTGACCGCATGAGCCGTCAGATTCGCTTCAACGCCTTCGACATGAACTGCGTCGCCCACCAGTCGTCCGGTCTGTGGCGGCATCCAGACGACCGCTCGCGTCAGTACAACACCATCTCGTACTGGACCGACCTCGCGAAGCTGCTCGAGAGCGCGACCTTCGACGGCATCTTCATCGCCGACGTCCTGGGCACCTACGACGTCTACGGCGGCACGAACGAGGCGGCGATCCGCAACGGTGCGCAGGTTCCCGTGAACGACCCGATCCTGCTCGTCAGCGCCATGGCCGCGGTCACCGAGCACCTCGGGTTCGGCATCACGGCAGGCACCGCCTTCGAGCACCCGTATCCCTTCGCGCGCCGGCTCAGCACTCTCGACCACCTCACCGACGGACGTGTCGGCTGGAACGTCGTGACCGGCTACCTGCCCAGCGCCGCACGCAACATGGGCCAGCAGGATCAGCTCGCGCACGACGACCGCTACGACCACGCAGACGAGTACGTCGAGGTGCTCTACAAACTGTGGGAGGGGTCGTGGGAAGACGACGCGGTCGTCGAAGACCGCGAACGCGGCATCTTCACCGATCCGTCGAAGGTGCACCCGATCGGCCACGAGGGCACGCACTTCAGCGTTCCCGGCATCCACATCTCCGAGCCGTCGCCGCAGCGGACCCCTGTCATCTACCAGGCGGGAGCCAGCCCCCGCGGCGTGCGCTTCGCATCGGAGAATGCCGAGGCGATCTTCGTCGCAGCCCCGTCGAAGGAGGTGCTCGCCGGCACGGTCAAGCGCATCCGCGACGCGCTCGAGGAGGCCGGACGCGACCGTTGCGACGCGAAGATCTACACGCTGCTCACCGTGATCACGGGCGAGACCAGCGCGGATGCCGCGGCGAAGCACGCCGAGTACCTGTCATACGCGAGCCCCGAGGGTGCACTGACCTTCATGTCCGGCTGGATGGGCGTCGACCTGTCGCAGTATGCGGAGGACGAGCCGGTCGGAAACGTCGAGTCGAACGCGATCCAGTCGGTGCTGCAGCACTTGAAGGAGGAGGCCGACCTCGGACGCGAGTGGACCGTCGGCGACTTCGGCCGCCACAATGCGATCGGCGGCCTCGGCCCCACCATCGTGGGCTCCGGCGTCGAGATCGCCGACGAACTGCAGTCGTGGGTCGAGGAGACCGACATCGACGGATTCAACCTCGCCTACGCGGTCACCCCCGGCACGTGGCAGGACGTGATCGAGCACGTCATCCCGGTGCTCCGCGAGCGTGGCGTCTACCCGAACGAGTACACGCCGGGCACGCTGCGCAACAAGCTGCAGGGCAAGGGCGACCGCGTGCAGGACACGCATCGCGCCGCCCGGTACCGGGTGGGCGCGAAGGCTCCCGTCGCCTGACCGACGCTCGCGGGCGCCGTCAGTCGGCCTTCGAAGTGAAGAGTCCGCGCAGCACCAGGAACACCACGACCGCGACGACGAGCACGATCGCGAGCTTGGCGATGAACCACAGGATCGAGAACAGCGCGCTGACGATCCACCAGGCGATCGCCACGGCGAGGATGACGCCGACGATGGTCCAGAGCGAGTTCTTGTTCATGGTTCCAGCCTAGGCGGCGGTGCCGACGTCACAGATCCGGACGCTGCGACGTCAGTACTCATGGAGGCGCATACGGCGCCCTCGTGAGCGAAGGAGACGACGTGACGCACGTCAACATCGGCAAGATCTACGCGGCCCCGTATCAGGCGATGCTGGAGTTCGCCGGCAAGGCCGCAGAAGCAGGGGCGGATGCCGGGCTCTCACCGCTGCTCGTCGAACTGGTGAAGGTGCGGGCGTCGCAGCTGAACGGCTGCGCCTTCTGCCTCAAGATGCACTGCGCCGACGCGGTCGAGGCGGGCGAGACGGCCGACCGACTGGCCGTGCTCGCCGGGTGGTGGGAGTCGCAGTACTTCAGCCCCGAGGAGCAGGCCGCACTGCAGATCGCCGAGAACGTGACCCTGATCGGCGACCACGGACGCCTCCAGGATCGCGGGGTCGAGATCGACGGCGTCCTGACCGAGAAGCAGATCGCCGCAGTGACGTGGCTCGCGGTCGTCATCAACAGCTGGAACCGCATCGCGATCAGCAGCCACTACCCGGTGCACGGCTGAGCGCTCGACGGCGGATGCCGAGCGGAAGGGCGGATGCTGCGGCATCCGCCCTTCCGCATCCGATGCGCCGCCGTCAAGACCCTTCACGGGTGGGCGGGACCGGGGCGAGACTGCGAGCATGTCTGCACCGGCCCTCACCCCCACCGCCCTCCATGGCATCACGCCGCGCGGTCCGCTCAGCGATGCCGTCATCCGCCGACTGACCGGTGGCGACGTCGACGATCTCGGCTCCCGCGCCGAGGCCGCGCTCGCGGCGAGCGCCGACGTCGTGCGGGATGACGACATCCAGCTCGCCCTCTTCGTGCTCTACGCGTCGTCGTACGGCTCTCTTCCCGATCTCGACCCGTCCCTCGAGTGGGATCCGGGTGTCGTCGCAACTCGAGGACTCCTCGAGCAGGCTTTCGAGCGCGAACTTCGGGCGACTGTGCCGACGCCCGCACTGCCGGAGCCGACCGTGGACGCCGTCGGACGAGCCCTGTTCGCGCTCGCCGAGGCCGACACCGGCCCGAGCCTGTCGCGGTACGTCGCGAAGAAGGCGACCGACGAGCAGATGCACGAGTTCTTCATGCAGCGCTCGATCTACACACTGCGCGAGGCCGATCCGCACTCCTGGGCCATCCCCCGCCTGCACGGGCGCGCGAAGGCCGCGCTCGTCGAGATCCAGTCCGACGAGTACGGCGGAGGGCGGCCCGACCGGGTCCACGCGACGATCTTCGCGCGGGCCATGCGCGGCGCGGGGCTGGACGACACCTACGGCGGCTATGTCGACGATGTGCCGGCGATCACGCTCGCCTCGCTCAACTCGATGTCGATGTTCGGTCTCAACCGGCGCCTCGTCGGGGCCATCGTCGGCCACCTCGCGGCATTCGAGATGACCTCATCGATCCCCAATCGCCTGTACGCCGACGGCCTGCGGCGCCTCGGCTTCGGCGAGGACGTCACCGACTACTTCGACGAGCATGTCGAGGCCGATGCCGTGCACGAGCAGATCGCGGCGCGCGATCTCGCGGGTGGTCTGGCCGAGGACCACCCCGAGCTGCTGCCCGACATCATGTTCGGAGCATCCGCCTGCCTCACCGTCGACGGATGGGCGGCGGGTCACATGCTCGACTCGTGGATGCGCGGCGAATCGTCGCTGCGACCGAGGGCGGATCGATGAGCGCGCGCGAGGATGCCGTCACCATCACCGCCTACCCCGACGGGCCGCTGCTCGTGCGCGGCGCAGCGGTGCTGGAGTCATCCGACGGCGAGCCGATCGAGGTCACGCGCCGCACGGTCGCGCTCTGCCGTTGCGGGCTCTCGACCATCAAGCCGTTCTGCGACGGCACGCACAAGGCAGCAGGGTTCCGCACCGACTCCTGACCTCTTCGGCGTCGGGCGTGGCAACGCCTCGGGAGGAGATCTGCGCCCCGGGAGGGGCATCTGCGGGAATCGGTCCTCCTGAGGAGCCGTTCTCCTCCCGAGGCCGCACGCAGGGATGCGGAGAGCAGGCGCGACGACCCCGCTTCAGCGCGGATTCAGCGTGCGCCCGCCACACTGGAGGAATGCGGATCCTGGTGGTGGACGACGAAGTGCGGTTGGCCGACGCCGTTCGCCGCGGGCTCGAGGCCGAGGGCTTCGCGGTCGACGTCGCGAACAACGGCGTCGACGGACTCTGGCGTGCGCGCGAGACCCGCTACGACGCGATCGTGCTCGACCTCATGATGCCCGGCATGAGCGGCTGGAAGGTGTGCGAAGCGCTGCGCGCCGAGGAGAACTGGACCCCCGTGCTCATGCTCACCGCCAAGGATGGAGAGTGGGATCAGGTCGAGGCCCTCGAGACCGGCGCCGACGACTACGTGACGAAGCCCTTCTCGTTCGCGATCCTCGTCGCCCGCATCCGCGCGCTGGTGCGCCGCGGCGCCGTCGCACGCCCCGCCGTGCTCGAAGCCGGAGACCTCAAGCTCGACCCCTCGTCGCACCACGTCTGGCGGGGCGAGACGCCCGTCACCCTGACCGCCCGCGAGTTCGCCGTGCTCGAATACCTGATGCGCCACCGAGGCCAGGTGCTGTCGAAGCGCGCGCTGATCGAGGGAGTGTGGGACGACGACTTCGACGGAGACCCGAACATCGTCGAGGTCTACGTAGGTCACCTGCGCCGCAAGCTCGACAAGCCCTTCGGACGTGAGGCGATCGAGACCGTCCGCGGTGCCGGCTACCGATTGGCGGCCGACGGTGGCTGACCGCCCCTGGAAGTCGGTGCGCGCGCGGACGACCCTCGGCGCGACTCTCGTCGTGGCCGTCGCGCTGTTGATCGGAGCGTTCTCGTTCTACGGCGTCCTGAGCTCCAGCATCCATGCCAGCGCCGAGCGCGCCGCCGAGCAGCGACTCGACGAGCTGACCGAACGCCTGGACGGACCCGGTGGCGGCCCTGGTGGAGGCCGCGGCATCGACACCCTCGACGACGAGCTCGTGCAGATCATCGGCGCTGACGGCTCGATCCGCTCGGCGAGCGAGGATGCCCGCGACGATCTGGGATCGAGTGCGCTCCCGATCGCGGACCATGCGCTCACGGTGACGATCGACGGCACGCCGATGCTCGTCGTCTCGGACGACCTCGAGAGCGACGAGACGCTCGTCCTGGCCGTCCCCATCGAAGACGACGATGAGACGCTGTCGACCGTCGTCGTGCTGCTCGCGGTCGCTGTCCCTCTGCTCCTCGTGCTCGTCGCGGTCACGACGTGGCTCGTCGTGGGTCGAGCTCTGCGCCCGGTCACACGCATCCGCCAGGAGGTCGACGGCATCACCGCCGAGCACCTGCACAATCGGGTCGAGGTGCCGGGGTCTGCAGACGAGATCGCAGCGCTGGCGACCACCATGAACCGGATGCTCGATCGCCTCGACGCCTCGGCGACGGCCCAGCGCCGGTTCGTCTCGGATGCCTCGCACGAGCTGCGCTCCCCGCTCGCGACGATCCGCCAGCATGCCGAGCTCGCCCAGGCGCATCCGGCGACGACCAGCATCGGAGAACTCGCCGAGGTCGTCTCGGACGAGGGTCTTCGTCTGCAGGGGATCGTCGAATCCCTGCTGCTGCTCGCTCGACTCGATGAGGGCGGGAGCACTCATGATGAGGCCGTCGACCTCGACGATCTCGCCCTCGGCGAGGCACGGCGGCTGCGGTCTCGAGGCATCGAGGTCGACAGCTCCGGCATCGGCGCGGCTCGCGTCGAGGGCGATCCACGGCTTCTCGGTCAGCTGTTGCGCAACCTCGCCGACAACGCCGCGCGGCACAGCGCGGGGCACGTGGCGATCAGCGTGATCCCGCAGGATGCCCACGTCTTCGTGACCGTCGAGGACGACGGCACGGGAGTGCCCCCGGACGAGCGCGAGCGCATCTTCGAGCGCTTCGTCAGACTCGACGAGGCACGCAGCCGGGATGCCGGCGGCAGCGGCCTCGGCCTGGCGATCGTCCACGGCATCGCCACGGCCAGCGGTGGAACCGTCTCGGTCGACGCTTCACGGTGGGGCGGCGCCCGGTTCGTCGTGACGCTCCCTCTCTCGGCCTGAGCGGCCCCGGCGGCCGAGAGTCGCGGCAGCGAGGCGTGGGAGCATGGTCGATATGCAGACCCCCATGATCGACTACCTCACCGTGCTGCTCGAGTCGTGCGGGGAGGATGCCGGCGAGGTCGCCTCGTACATCCCCGAGCTCGCCCAGGCCGACCCCGATCGGCTCGCGATCGCGGTGGCGACCCTCGACGGGGAGGTCTACGTCGCCGGGGATGCCGACGTGGAGTTCACGATCCAGTCGATCTCGAAGCCGTTCACGTATGCGCTCGCGATCGCCGACCAGGGGCTCGACGGCGTGCTCGAGCGGATCGACGTCGAGCCCTCGGGAGACGCCTTCAACGAGATCTCCCTCGAGCCCGAGACCGGTCGCCCGCGGAATCCGATGATCAACGCGGGTGCGATCGCCGCCCACGCTCTCGTGCAGGGCGCTGATGCGAATGCTCGGACCGAGCGCATCCTCGACCTCTACAGCCGCCTCGCGGGTCGCCGGCTCACGATCGCAGAGGACGTCTTCGAGTCCGAGCTGTCGTCGGCCGACCGCAACATGGCGCTCGCGTACATGCTGCGCACCGTCGGCACCCTCGACGCGGAACCGGCGGATGTGGTGCGCGGCTACACCCGGCAGTGCTCGGTGTCGGTCACGGTGCGTGACCTCGCCCGCATGGGGTCGGTGCTCGCCGCCGGGGGCCGGACGTCAGACGGCGAACAGGTGATCGACCCCGCCATCAACCGACAGGTGCTGAGCGTCATGACCACATGCGGCATGTACGACTCGGCCGGCGACTGGCTGACCTCGGTCGGCATCCCCGCGAAGAGCGGCGTCGCAGGCGGCCTGATGGGGGTGCTTCCCGGACAGGTCGGCATCGCCGTGTTCTCGCCTCGACTCGACCCGCACGGCAACAGCACTCGTGGCGTGCGCATGTTCGAGCGCATGAACCACGATCTCGGCCTGCACCTGATGACCTCGACGGACGTGGCTCGCTCCGTGTCGCGCCGCGTCGAGCACGACGGCGCGACCGTGCACGAGATCGCCGGCGACCTGCATTTCATGGAGGCCGAGCGTGTGCTGCGCGGATTCGCGGAAGAGCCCGAGGGCGACGACCCTGTCATCGTCGACCTCGACCGGGTGCAGCGCGCCAACGACATCGCCAAGCGGATGCTGCTCGAAGGCGTCCGCCGCCTGCACCTCGACGGTCATGACGTGCGGATCGTCGACCCGTGGAGCGTGCTCGGCAGTGCGGAGACCGGAACGGGCGAGCTCGTGCACGGCGAGCAGGCGCATGGCGGCTACATTCCTGCATCCTTCCCCGACGTGCCGAGCGCGATTCGCGGCTGAATCCGTTCCTGAAGATCGCTTCAGGAGGCTTCAGGGTGGCTTCAGCACCCTCGCGAGAGCATCGAGACATGAACGACAAGAACCCGACCCCCGACCAGACGCCCGAGAACCTCCCGTCGAACCCGACCCCGACCCCGCCGGCGCCTCCCGCACCGCCTGCCCCCCAGGCGACTCCCGCCCACGACGCCGAGACCGTCCCCGTCGCACCGCTCGCCGCTGACTCGACGGCCGCTCCGGCATCCGCTCCGGCAGCCCCGGCAGCCGCGGCTCCCGCCAAGCCCGGACGCAAGCGTGCGCTCCTGATCGGCGGCGGGATCGCCGCCGCCGTCGTCCTCGTGGGAGGCGGCGTGGCCCTCGGCGCAGCTGTCGGCGACGAGTTCGGCGACGACGACCGTCCGTCGATCTCCGACGGCCCGCGCGGCGACGCGGACGATCGCGGAGGCCAGCCCGGCGACGACCGTGACGGCGACCGCGACGACGAGCAGGGCGCACCGCAGGGCGGAGGCCCCGTCACCGGGATCGGCACCGATTCGGCCGACGATCTCGTCGCGATCGCGGATGCCGCACGCGGAGCAGCCGAGGGCGATGTCACGTCGATCGACGCGAAGCGCGACGGCACGTGGGAGGTGCAGCTGACCGCCGCGAACGGCAGCGAGACCGAGGTGCGTGTGGGCGTCGACCTCGCTGCCACCGTCATCTCGACCGAGCAGGACGACGACTCCGCCCCGACCCACACGCTCGACGAGGCGGCCATCCGCGCTCTGGTCGACGCCGCGCTGGCCGAGGCCGACGGGATGATCACCGACCTCGACGCCGACAACGACAACGTGAGCCCCTACGACGCCTCGGTGCTCACGAGCGACAACCGCTCGATCGACATCGACTTCAGTGCGGACTACGCCGTCGTCGGCACCGACATCGACGACTGAGCGTCCGCGTCGTTCTTCGAGCCGTCGACCCTTCGGGGTCGGCGGCTCGACGCGTCCGCGGCGGTTAGCATTCAGTCATGACGAATTCCGGTCCGATCGACGACGTCTCCATCGGCGGAGAGATGATCCGCCTCGGCCAGTTCCTGAAGTTCTCGGGACTCCTCGACTCCGGCGGCAACGCCAAGGAGGTCGTGATCGACGGATTCGTGAGGGTGAACGACGAGGTCGATCGCCGTCGCGGGCGCCAGCTGCATGACGGCGACCTCGTCACCTTCGAGGGCCGCACGGTTCGCGTGCGCCCCTGACCGCGCGCGTTCTCTACGGACGCGCGGTCTGATAGCGGAGGAACATCACGCCCCTGCCGAACCGGCGATCCTCGAGCAGTTCGAGGTCGACGTGCACGCCGTCGGGGAAGAACGGTTTGCCGCCACCGACGATCCCCGGACCGATGAACAGGCCGAACTCGTCGACCAGTCCGGCGCGGATCGCCGCCCCCGCGAGCGTCGGACCGTCGACCGTCAGGTCGCTGTCGGACTCGGCCTTCCAGCGTTCGACCGCCTCGGGATCGAAGGACCGCTCGAGACGCGTGCGCTCGCTCGAGACCTCGGTGAGGGTCGTCGAGAACACCACCTTGTCTGCCGCCTGCCACACGCGCGCGTAGTCGATCGCCACCTGCGGCTGATCGGGTTCGAGATGCGCGGTCTCCCAATAGACCATCGTCTCGTACATGCTCCGCCCGTAGAGATAGGTGCCGACGTCGGCGAACTGCCTGTTGATGAAGTCGTGCAGCTCCTCGTTGAGCGCCCAGTCGAACCCGCCGTCCGGCCCGCTGACGTAGCCGTCGAGCGACGTGATCATGGAGTAGATGAGTCGGCCCATGCGGCGAGGCTACCCCCGGCGCTCTAGCGGGTCGACCCCTTCCCTGTGCTGCTGCTCTGGACTGCCTTCGGGAGGAGACCTGTCCCTCGGGAGGAGAGATCTGCGAAATCGCTCCTCCCGAGGAGGTGTTCTCCTCCCGAGCCGCAGGGAGCCTTCCCGACCGGTCCCCTAGCGACCAGTGCCGCGACGCGCAAGGCGCTGGCCGAGATCGCGACGTCGGCGCACGCTGGAGCCATACCCCCACCCCGCGACCGAGAGGAATCCCATGTCTCGTGACCAGTACACCTTCGTCAACCCCGCCGAGCTCTACTCCGACATCGAGCCCGAGAAGCAGCACATGCCCGAGCCGGGGCTCGACGCGGATCTCGCGCCGAAGGCCGATCTCGGCGAGGACACTTACCGCGGCACCGGCCGCCTGACCGGCCGCAAGGCGCTCATCACGGGCGGCGACTCCGGCATCGGAGCTGCCACCGCGATCGCGTTCGCGCGCGAGGGTGCCGATGTGGCTCTCTCGTACCTTCCGGAGGAGGAAGAGGATGCAGCGCGCATCGCCGGCATCCTGCGCGACGCCGGCGCGAACGTCGCCCAGATCCCGGGCGACCTGCGGGATGCCGAATACTGCCGCACGCTGGTCGCCGAGGCGGTCGGCGCACTGGGCGGCCTCGACATCCTGGTCAACAACGGCGGCAAGCAGGTGTACCAGGAGTCGCTGACCGACATCACCGACGAGCAGTTCGACGACACCTTCAAGACCAACGTGTACGCGATGTTCTGGCTCACGAAGGCGGCGCTCCCGCACCTTCCGGCGGGCTCCGCGATCATCAACACCACGTCGATCCAGGCGTACTCGCCTTCGGACATCCTCGTCGACTACGCCTCGACCAAGGCGACCATCAACGCGTTCACGAAGGGCCTCGCGCAGCAGCTCGCGCCGAAGGGCATCCGCGTGAACGCCGTGGCTCCGGGTCCGATCTGGACGCCGCTGCAGCCCAGCGACGGACAGCCGCAGGAGAAGCTGCCTGAGTTCGGCGAGAACACCCCGCTCGGCCGCATGGGTCAGCCGGCCGAGCTCGCCCCCGCCTACGTCTTCCTCGCCTCTGCGGAGTCGAGCTACGTCGCCGGCGAGACGCTCAACGTCAACGGCGGGATGCCGACGCCGTGACCCGCTGAGTGCGAACGCCCCTTCCCGAGACGATCGGGAGGGGGCGTTCCTGCGCAGCGTCCCTCGTCGATGTCGGCGCCCCTCGTCGATGTCGGCGCCATTCGTCGATGTCGGCGCCATTCGTCGATGTCGGCGCCACAGGGCAATATGGCGGTATGTCAGACGGATACGACCTCGACTTCCTTTCGACACGGCTGCCTCTGCCTCGGCCGGCACGGGAGACGACCGCACTGACCTACCCGCGCTTCACGGTGCTGCTCGACACCGACCGCCGGCTGGCAGTCGTGACAGGTGTGAACATCGACGGTGCGCTGCTGCGCGAGCAGCCCCGCACCGGTGAGTGGCGTCTCGATCCCCGAGTCGCCGCCGACCTGCAGACCGGCGCCGAGGTGTACTCGCGCAACGACCTCGACCGGGGACACCTCGTGCGTCGGCGCGATCCCGGGTGGGGCGATGCCGACGACGCTCGCGCGGCCACCGAGGCCACGTTCTTCTACCCGAATGCGGCTCCGCAGGCAGCCGGATTCAACCAGTCGAAGGAGCTCTGGCTGGGCCTGGAAGACCACGTGCTCGAGTATGCCGAGACGACCGATCAGAAGCTCTCGGTCTTCACGGCCCCTGTTCTCGGCGCCGAGGATCCGCCCTACCGGGGCATCCGCATCCCCCTCCGGTTCTGGAAGGTGGCCGCGTGGCGGGGGCCCGATGGCCTGGCATCCGCCGGTTTCGTCCTCGACCAGAGCGAGCTCGTCGAGACCTCCGACGGCCTTCTCGCTGCGCCTCCGCTCGGCGCCTTCCGCACGTTCCAGGTGCCGGTCGCCGAGATCGCGCAGATCACGGGTGTCGATCTCGGAGTGCTGTCCGACGCCGACGTACTGCGTCGACGCAGCGCCCGACCGACCGAGTGGATCTCGCTGACGACGTCGGCCGACATCACGCTCTAACCGTCGACCGCCCGATTCCAGTGCCTCAGCTTCTCGGGATTGCACACGACCCACACCGTCGACAGCAGCCTCGGGCGAGGCTCCGCCGTGATCGCCGCAATGACCGCGCCGTCTCGCCGGAGCACGATGCCCTGAACGCTGTTGATCGACGCGACGGTCACCGAGGTGTCACCCGTCATCAGAGCCAGCAGGCCTGCGGATGCCGCACCATGCCCCGCGAGAGGGGTCGATGACTCCGGCACCAGACCGCCGCTGTCGATGACCAGCACCACGTCGAGCCGCAGCAGCGATCGGATGCGTGTCCGGTCACCCGTCGTGAGCGCGATCGCCAGGTCTTCCATGACCGTCCCGCCTGCGGCTGCACGGCGTCTCCGGCGCAGCCACGCCGGGTACTGCCTGCGGGTCATGCGCCGACCGGGGTGACGTGTCCGAGCTTCTGCGGGCTCATGACCCAGAGCAGCTGTTCGATGCCGTCGCCGGACGTCGTGACGGTCACCATCGTCGTGACCTCCCCGTTCTCGGTGAGCGTCGCCGCCGGCTGACCGTTGACCTCGACCCAGTCGATGGTCTTGCCCGTCCAGAAGTGGTGCGCGAACGCAGCGACGAACTTCGCCACCCTCCCCCGTCCGATCACCGGGATCCTCGCGGCGAGCTTCACCCCGTTGCCATCGGTGTAGCTGACCACGTCGTCGGCGAACAGCTTCTCGAGCTCCTGCGCATCCCCCTTTTGGGCCGCGGTGAGAAATGCCTCGAGCAGACGCCGCTGGCGCGAGGGCTCGACCTCGGTCTGTGTGGACGACGTCAGATGCGCTCGGGCTCGGCTCACGAGCTGCCGAGCACTGACCACGCTCGAGGAGATCACCTCGGCGATGCGCGGATACGGATAGTCGAAGGCCTCCCGCAGGATGTACGCGGCACGTTCGGTGGGTGTGAGCTTCTCGAGGGTCAGGAGGATGGCGAACTGCAGCGCCTCTGCACGCTCGGCGCCGAGGGCGGGGTCATCGTCGGTGTTCACCGGCTCGGGCAGCCACGGGCCGATATAGGTCTCCCGCTTCGCGCGCGCCGATTGCAGCACGTTGATCGAGAGTCGGGTTGTGACGGTCGTCAGGAAGGCTCCCGGTTCTCTCACCTGCGTCCGGTCGGTGTTCTGCCAGCGGATCCACGTGTCCTGCACGATGTCCTCCGCGTCAGCCACCGTGCCGAGCATCCGGTACGCGATGCCGAACAGCCGCCGTCGCTGCGCGGCGAAGATCTGCACCGCGGTGTCGAGGTCGCCGCCGGGCGCGCCGTCCTCCGTCATTCCTGTCACGTGTTCACTCTCCACTGCCTGACGCATCTCCGCATCCCTCCGAGCACGACGACGCGCCGTCGGCGCCCGTCCTCAGTGATGACCGGCGGGACGACGCATCTGTGACGAACGAGGCACATCCCGTCACATCCGGCGCACCTCACCGGTCAGAACAGGTAGGCGCGGACCCCGCGTCATCCCATCGATCACAGGAGCGACATGAGAATCACGGTCATCGGCGGAACCGGCCTGATCGGCACCAGGGTCGTGCGCAGCCTGCGCGATTCAGGGCACGACATCGTCATCGCATCGCGCGCCACAGGAGTGAACTCCTTCACCGGAGAAGGACTGGATGCCGCCCTCTCGGGCGCGGAGGTCGTCGTCGACGTGTCGAACTCGTCGTACACCGACGAGGCTGCGGCCCAGGAGTTCTTCTACACCTCGACCATGAACCTGCTCAGCTACGGCGAAGCGGCGGGCGTCGTCCACCACGTGGCACTCTCGGTGGTCGGCACCGCTCGCCTCGCTCGGGCGCAGGGCGGTTATTTCATCGCCAAGGAGCAGCAGGAGCGACTGATCGCGGCATCCGGTCGTCCGTACTCCCTCGTGCACGCGACGCAGTTCTTCGAATTCATCCGCAACATCACCGACCACGCCCTGCGGGAAGGTGCCGCGCACGTCGCCGATGTGCTGGTGCAGCCCATGGCTGCCGACGACGTCGCGACCGCCGTGGCGCAGTCGGCACTCGCCGAGCCCCGCTTCGGGGTGATCGAGTTCGGCGGACCCGAGGTGTTCAGCCTCGCGGAGCTCGCCGCCCTCGACCTGCGGGCGCGTCAGGACGAACGCGAGGTGGTGGCGGATGCTCTGGGCACCTACTTCGGTGCGCATCTCACCGCGCGCGACCTGCTCCCGGAGGCCACGGCGACGATCGCGCCGACGAGGTACCACGACTGGCGCGTGCAGACGCCTGTCGTCGTCTGAGCCGCCACCGCGTCACATCCCCGGCCGCTGCGCGGTCATACCTGACAGACGCCATCCCGGCGTCACCTCTACGAAAGGCTTGGACATGGCAAAGATCGTCGTCATCGGAGGCACCGGCCTCATCGGCTCGAAGGTCGTCGCGAAGCTGACCGCGCACGGCCACGAGGCCGTCGCCGCGTCGCCGAACACGGGCGTCAACTCCCTGACCGGTGAAGGACTGGCGGAGGTGCTGGTCGGCGCGGACGTCGTCGTCGATGTCTCCAACTCGCCGTCGTTCGCTGCGGACGACGTGCTCGAGTTCTTCACGACGTCGACACGCAATCTGCTCGCCGCTGAGGCCGCCGCCGGCGTGAAACATCATGTCGCGCTCACGATCGTCGGAACGAACCGTCCTCAGAACATCGCGTACTTCGCGGCGAAGGTCGCGCAGGAGAAGCTCATCCGCGACTCGGGCATCGCCTATTCGCTCGTGCATGCCACGCAGTTCTTCGAGTTCGTCGGCAGCATCGCCGACATCTCGACCGAAGGCGACACGGTGACGCTGCCGGGCGCGCTCATCCAGCCCATCGCCGCGGAAGACGTCGCCACCGCCGTCGCGCGCGCCGCCGCCGGAGAGCCGACAGGCGACATCGAGATCGCGGGGCCCGAGGCCTTCGGCATGGACGAGTTCGCACGTCGGGCCCTGGCATTCCGCGGCGACTCCCGGACGGTCGTCCGCGACGACAGCGCTCCGTATTACGGGGCGCAGATCGAGGAGCGCACTCTCATCCCCGTCGATGGTGCTCACATCTTCGAGACGACGCTCGAGGAATGGCTGCCACTGAACCCGCCGCGCAAGTAGCGGCGGCCACGACAGCGCAGCGGCGGCCCCTCCCATCTTCCCGGGTTCCGAAATACCGGTTGACAATAGGGCTTGCGCGAAGGGTTCACCGGTGTCACGCTTACGTCACAGCTCTGTCGCGCTGTAACGCGACAGCTGGGGTGCCGCCCATATGGCGGCATCGGATGGGGCGCCCTTTCTGCCGCCTCCCCCGTGGTGGGGGCGTCCCGTCCATCCCCTGACTCGTGAGATCGGAGAGGATCCGCCTTCGCGGCCGTCGCTCGGTCGACGTCAGTCTCGATGATCCCGACTGCGTGACCGGGTTGCCTGCCTCATCGAACGTGTAGGCCGTCGTAGTGCCATCGGGATAGGTGAGCGAGTCGCGAAGACCCGCCGGCGTGTGGTGTCGTACTCGGACCACCTCGGCTACGTCATCAAAGCCATGAACCTGGAGGGAGGCGGCAAGGCGGTCGCGCGAAAGGTCATCAGCACCGAGCGGGTCACGGATCAGGGTCGTCGCCCCGTGCAGGTCGCTGGCTGTCGTGGCAGGGTCGAACCCGTCCCACGCGGTCGCGGTCGTGTTCGTGCCATGCGGGGTCTGGTCGGTAACCGTGGTGCGCCGGTCGAGCCCGTCATACCCGTACGACGTGGACCGGCCATCCGCCTGCGTCCCGAGAAGAGCGAATCACGAAGAACCGCCGGCGTGTACGAGGAGGTGAGGGTCTGGTCGTTCGTGTCGGTCTGCTCGAGCAGGCGCCCGACCTTGTCGCACATCCACCTCGTGGTGCCCGCGAAGATGACCGGCACGCCCTCATCGCTCACAAACTTGAAATTGTCGACGGCGCCAGTCTTCGCGTTCCTCACGTGATGGATATTCACTCCGTTCGCGGCCTGCTGCATCTCAACTAGCGGTGCGTGCTCCCGATAGCTCGGATATCCTCTGCTGCGGCGTCACCGAGCGGAGTGCTCGACAGCCACGTGATCTCGTCCGCCAGAGGGTTCGGGTTTCCTTCCACCACCCATCGGGACGCTACCCGATGTATCGCCTCGCCCGCAGAACAATTCCAAGGCACGAATCCGGGGCCCTGGAAGCCTCCAGGGAGCATCAGCCCGGTCGATATCAATTCTGCGATCACGCCAATTGCGAGATCCCGCGTATCTTCGCTCGAAGCCATTCCCGCATCCTTCGCCACCCCATATACCCAGCTGGCGGAGATGTAGTCGATGGCACCTTCAAGAAGTATCGCGTCTCGAACAGAGATTTTGGGGTGGGTATCGTTCATCTTCTCTCCTTACTCGACGATATGGATCTTGAACTTCCCGCCGTCAGGGAAGGTGATATTAATTGTGGCAAGCCCCGATTTCGACTCGCTTCGATAGCCGATCCGTGTTCCGTCACACGCGAAAGCCCCCAGTCGTTACCCCATCGAGACGTAGAGACCGCGTCAATCGCCGCTGTGACGCGGACCACCCCACCCGGCTCCTCGCCGGTCGCCCAGGATTGGCCGGAAACCTAGATCAGTTGAAGTCGCCGCCGGGCGCCATGTCGTGGAAGCGCGAGTAGTGACCCTGGAAGGCCACGGTGATCGTCGCGGTCGGACCGTTACGGTGCTTGGCGACGATCAGGTCGGCCTCGCCGGGTCGCACGTCTTTGTCGTAGACCGAGTCGCGGTGCAGCAGGATGACCATGTCGGCGTCCTGCTCGATCGAGCCGGACTCACGCAGGTCGCTGATCGCAGGCTTCTTGTCCTGGCGCTGCTCGGGACCACGGTTCAGTTGCGACAGTGCGATGACCGGCACCTGCAACTCCTTCGCGATGAGCTTGAGGCTGCGGGAGAACTCCGAGACCTCCTGCTGACGCGACTCGACGCGCTTGCCCGAGGTCATCAGCTGCAGGTAGTCGATGATGACCATGCGCAGCCCCTCGCGCTGCTTGAGCCGGCGGCATTTCGCACGGATCTCGACCAGGGTCATGTTCGGGCTGTCATCGATGTAGAGGGGGGCGTCGTTGATGCGCCCTCGGGTCGCCGCGACTGTGGTCCAGTCACGAGGGTCGAGGTTTCCCTTTCGCATGTTCTGCAGGGGGATCTGGCCTTCAGCGCTGAGCAGACGCATAGCGATCTCGCTCTTGCCCATCTCGAGTGAGAAGAAGACCGAGGGGAGGTTGTGACCGATGGAGGCCGCGCGCGCGAAGTCGAGCGCGAGCGTCGACTTACCCATGGCGGGTCGAGCGGCTACGACGATCATCTGGCCGCCGTGCAGGCCATTCGTGAGCTCGTCGAGCTCTTTGAAGCCCGTCGGGACGCCTGTCATCGAGCCGTCGCGACCGCTGGCGGCCTCGATCTCTTCGAGCGCGGCGTCGACCGCGATCTGCAGCGGGACGTAGTCCTCGGTGGTCTCCGAGCCGGTGATCGAGTAGATCTCGGCCTGAGCGTTGTTGACGAGGTCGGTCGCGTCGCCCTGCCCGTCGTAGCCGAGCTGCACGATGCGGGTGCCGGCGTCGACCAGGCGGCGCAGGATCGCACGCTCCGAGACGATACCCGCGTAGTAGCCGGCGTTGGCCGCGGTGGGGACGATCGAGGTGAGCGTGTGCAGATAGTCGGCACCGCCGGCGCGGCTGAGCTCGCCCGTCTTGATGAGCTCGTCGGTGACGGCGACGACGTCGGTCGGCTCGCCGTGCGAATAGAGCGAGAGGATCGCCTCGAAGATCAGCTCGTGCTTGGGAATGTAGAAGTCGGCGCCCCTGAGCGTCTCGATCACGTCGGCGACGGCATCCTTCGACAGCAGCATTCCGCCGAGCGCGCTCTGCTCCGCGAGGAGGTCGTGCGGAGGGGTCCGCTCGGGCGGGCGCTTGCCGCCGAGGCGATCCTCGGAGATGTCAGCGATCGACACAGTGTTCCCTTCGATGCGACGAGCATGGTGGAGCGGAGATGCTTCCCGGGTCTCGTACTGCGCTGTCGCGGCCGTTTCGAAGCCTTCTGCGCAGCAAACCAGGTGCTTCCGACATCGGGTCGCTGCACCACGCTACGAGCGGGGGTTTTCGGTCGCAACACACCCTGTGGATAACTCTGTGGAAAGCGTGCGAACAAGTCCGGAGAGTCTGTGCAGAACGGGTGTGGATAAGTCGGTGGACTACCTCGTGAACGACTTTTCTTTATCCCTCTGAACTGGGCTTTTCAGTTTCCCCACCCTGTGGATGAGAAAGTGGTTCAACTGCGCATTGAAGGTTTATCGAATCCGGTACGGGATGTGTAGAACCTGGGGAAAGTCAAGCCGAGATTTCACCGGGCGCGTCACACTCCGAGGCCCCCGGAAATGTGCGCGTGATGTCATCGTTCTCGAGCAGATCACTCTAGACATGCCGGAATACCGGGAGTATCGTCACCTCCAATCGGCGCGACGTGCGTCGAACGAACGATCGTCTCTCGGGGGAGGGAAGTCGACGTGAACGCTCAGGCAACCCGGCGCGGCCTTCCGGCCATCGCCCTCTGGGGTGGCGTGGGTGCGCTCGCGTGGGCGGCGATCACCGTCCTCACCGGAGGGTCCTCCGCGCATGCCGACGAGAGTTCGGACGCTCCCCTGTTCGACGGAGTCACGTCGCTCGTGAGCCAGACGGTCTCCTCGGTCGGCGACACCGTCACCGCGGTGACCTCGCCGATCGTCACACAGGTCGTGAAGCCCGTCGTCACCGAAGTGGTCGCACCCGTCGTGACCCAGGTGGTCGCACCGGTGCAGCAGGCGGCTCCCCCGGTCGTCGAGCACGTCTCCGAGACGATCACGCAGGTCCCCGTCGTGGGGCCCGCCGCAGCTCCCGTCGTCGAGGCGGTCACCGATACCGCGCAGGCCGTGGTCGCTCCGGTCACTGATCTGCTCACCGACGCCCCGGCCTCTCAGATCGTCACCCCGGTGCAGGAGGCTCTCGCAGCCCTCCCCGGCGTCGGCCGTCTGATCGAAGAACTCGGCGTCGACACACTGCTCGATGACGTCATCGGTGTCGTCGACGCGACGACCGACGTGGTCGGCGGAGTGGTGGAGACCACCGTTCCTCCCGTGCTCACCGCCCTCGACCCGAACCACTCGGAGAGCGGGCCGTCGATTCCCGGTCTGGACTCGCTGGGCTTCGTTGTCGACGGCCCCTCGGCCTCGACACCTCCGGCTACACCTGCGTCCTCTCGCGCACAGCCGGCCGGGGACTCCGCAGCATCCGCTCTTCAGCCGGTGGCCCACCCCGCTGCCCCGGCCACGAGTGCGCCCGAATCCGGCGACACCGCCCCCTTCACGCCGCCCGTCGGCGCACCGGTGGCGCCCTCCTCGTCTGCCGGTTCCGGCGGAGCATCCGCTTTCTCCCACGCGCGTCTCAGCGACGTGGGCGTTCCTGCGTTCCGTACTGTGGAACGCACTCCCGGTGCACCCGACGACGTCCTGCCGACGTCTCTGGTCGCCGACACCGACGTCTCTCCTGACTGACGGGTTGTCCGGTCGTTCCTCGTGAACGACAGATGCCGTGCTGCGCGCGCACACTCTCTTTCGCGTGCACCCATCCAGACACACCCATTTCAGTCAGGAGAAGGTCATCATGCGTACTTTCATCAAGCGGGCCCTGTGGGGCACGCTTCTCGCCGGCGGGATCACCCTGCTCGGCGCGACTGCCGCCAATGCGGCAGACACCTCGGGAGAAGACGGTCTCCTCTCGGGGACTCAGGCGGATGCCCCGATCTCGGTGCCCGTCACGATCGTGGACAATGCGATCTCGATCCTCGGGAACTCGTCCGCGCAGCCGGCCCCAGCCCCGGCCCCGGCCCCGGCCCCAGCACCGGCTCCGGCTCCGGCTCCGGCTCCCACCACGAGCGGCGATTCCGGCACCGCGTCCGGCACCCAGGCCGTCGTGGACGTCACACTGCCCGTCACGGTGACAGGCAACGCGATCACGGTGCTCGGCAACTCGTCGAGCAGCGCGGCTCCGGAAGCGCCGGCCGAGGCTCCCCAGGCCCCGGCTCCCACCGCTCCGGCCCCGTCGATCACGACGAACGGAATCGACGGACTGCTGTCGGGCACCCAGGCCCTGCTGCACGTCGACGTCCCCGTCACCGTGTCGGGAAACTCCGTCGCACTGCTCGGCGAGAGCGAGACTCTCGGAGAGGATGCCGCAGCACCGACCTCCTCGGGCGCCCCGACGAGCGGTTCCGTCACCCCGTCCACATCGGGCGATGACGGCGTCGGCAGCGGAACGCAGGTCACTGCGCCGGTCACCGCACCCGTGAACGTCTCGGGCAACGCCATCTCACTCCTCGGAGAGAGCTCGGCGACAGGCGGAACGGCTCCGGCCTCCCCCGCTGCAGCACCCACCACGATGACCGGGACTTCCGGCGACGACAGCATCCTGGGCGGCAGCCAGGTCACCGCACCCGTCACCGCACCCGTGAACGTCTCGGGCAACGCCATCTCGCTCCTCGGAGAGAGCGGAGTCACCGGTGGAACGGCTCCGGCAGGAACCGCCGCGGGCGGCTCGACCGGCGGCACCACCACGGGCGACGATGGAGTCCTGGGCGGCAGCCAGGTCACCGCACCCGTCACCGCACCCGTGACGGTCTCGGGCAACGGGATCGCGATCCTCGGCGAGAGCTGGGCGAACGGCGGAACGGCTCCGGCCTCGCCCGCCGCTGCGACGGCCCCCGCGACGGGAGCTGCGACGTCGGGCGATGACGGGGTCGGCAACGGCACCCAGGTCACCGCACCCGTCACCGCACCCGTGACCGCCACAGGCAACGCCATCTCCGTCCTCGGAGACAGCGCCGTCACCGGCGGAACCGGATCTGCAGCACCCGCTGCAGGCGGCCCGACCGGCGGCACCACCACCGGAGACGACGGCATCCTCGGCGGCACCCAGGTCACCGCACCCGTCACCGCACCCGTGACCGCCACCGGCAACGCCATCTCCGTCCTCGGAGACAGCGCCGTCACCGGCGGAACCGGATCCGCAGCACCCGCTGCAGGCGGCCCGACCGGCGGCACCACCACCGGAGACGACGGCATCCTCGGCGGCACCCAGGTCACCGCACCGATCGCGCTTCCGATCACGATCGGCGGCAACGCCATCGCCGTGGTCGGTGAGAGCACGGTGACGACCCCGGGGACCACTCCGGGAACGGACCCGGGAACGGACCCGGGAACAGACCCCGGAACGGATCCGGGTACGGACCCCGGAACAGACCCCGGTACCGACCCGGGAACCGATCAGAGCACCGATTCCGGTGCGACGTTCACTGCGGCTCTCACCAGCGGCGGTTCGGTGACCGCGGCCGGATCCGCGCAGGGACTCGCCGCCACCGGCGGCTCGTCCTCGCTCGGATACGCCGCGGTGGCCGCACTCCTGCTCCTCCTCGGAGCCGGGATGCTGCGCCGTCGCCACGCGATGGCATAGCCCAGACCCCGGCGGTGTCGTCATCCTCGGGGGAGGAGATGCGGCACCGTCGGTGTGCGGATCCCGTGACGCGGTGAGCAAGGGTCCCCAGCCCCGCCCGCGGTCTGCGATGCCGCACAGTTCACGGATGCCCCGCGTCCCCAACGCGGGGCATCCGTCGTGCCCTCACATGCGAGTCGGACCAGCGGCTCGGGCTCGGCTGCTTAGACTCGCTCCGGGAGGTGACCATGCAGATCGATCACCGACGGCTGGCGCTCGCGCCTCAGGGAGGGCGAGGGCATCGCCGACTGGGCACGCACACGGGTCCGCCCTCGGAGCGCCCCGGATGACTCGCAGCCCCCAGCGTCTGCGGTGGGCGGTCAACGGTGCCCGGACCTTCGATGTTCCGACGACCGCCACGCGCACGGCGCTCACCGAGATCGACCGTGCCGTGCGGGCCATGCATTTCCGCTCCGATGCGCTGCCGCCCGACTCGGGCGCGCACCGGGTCTACCGACGGGGATCAGCGCTGGGAGACGTGCTGATCGGGGGCAGCGGCCTCTCGGCGATCACGAGCCGGATCGGACCCCTCTCCGTGCACGGAGTGATCGTCGTCTCGCTCGACGGATACGGCGCAGACTCCACTCGGGTGATCGTCTCACTCGTGGCCGGTTCGCACGGCGGGGGCGACTTCGTCGACGCAGTGGACGCGGCGCTGCGCCTGATCGGCTCCCACCACATTCCCGTGAACGACGCAGGCTGGTCACGCGCCGTCGACGTCGACCGGATGTCCCCGGCGAACCCCCACCGCGCCGCAGAGCTCGATCTCATCTGACCCGCACACGCAGAACGCCCCCTGTCCCGGAGGACAAGGGGCGTTCGAGAGCGTCGCGCCTTACTTGGCGGCGACGACCTGCAGCGTGATGACTGCGGTCACGTCGTCGTGCAGACGGACCGTGGCCTCGTGCTCACCGGTCGTCTTGATCGCCGACGGGATGTGCACCTTGCGCTTGTCGATCGAGCCGAGACCCGCGGCTGCGACAGCATCCGCGATGTGATCGGTCTTGACCGAACCGAAGAGACGCCCCTCGTTGCCGGCCTTGACGGCCAGGCGCACCTTGGTGGCCTCGAGAGAGTTCTTCAGGGCCACGGCCTCGTCGCGGTCGTGGATCGCACGCGCCTGACGAGCAGCCTGGATCGAAGCGACCTGCTTTTCGCCACCGCGGGTCCACGCCGTAGCGAAGCCCTGGGGGATGAGGTAGTTACGGGCGAACCCGTTCTTGACCTCGACCACGTCACCGGCGCTACCAAGCCCGGCGACCTCGTTCGTGAGAATCAGCTTTGCCATCTCGTTACCCCTTACCGGCCGGCGCCAGCGTAGGGCAGGAGTGCCATTTCGCGTGCGTTCTTGATCGCGGTGGCGATCAGACGCTGCTCCTGCACCGAAACACCGGTGATACGACGGGCACGGATCTTGCCGCGCTCCGAGACGAACTTACGGAGGGTGGAGACATCCTTGTAATCGATGACTCCGACCCGGATCGACTTCGCGGGAGCGGTGGGCTTGCCACCCTTCCGCGGCTTGCGGCGGTCGCCGCTCGACTTTCCAGCCATTGTTTTTCCTTAGTTTTGAGACGGATGCCGAAGCATCCGGAGATCCTGTTTCAGAAGGGGGTGTCGTCGCCGAAGCTGCCCGGAGTGCTCCAGGCATCTGCGCTGGTCGACGAGCCGGGCGTGGACCACGGCTCCTCCGACACCTGCTGCTGCTGAGCGGGGCGCGACTGTCCGCCGCCACCGCCGCCACCACCGGTCGAGGCCGCACGGGTGACCTGAGCAGTCGCGTACCGAAGCGAGGGGCCGATCTCGTCGACCTCCAGCTCGATCGCGGTGCGCTGGTTGCCCTCGCGGTCCTGGTAGGAGCGCTGACGCAGACGGCCCTGCGCCATGACGCGCATTCCCTTGGTCAGCGAACCCGCCACGTGCTCGGCGAACTCACGCCAGACCGACGCACGGAGGAACAGCGCTTCGCCGTCCTTCCACTCGTTGGCGGCGCGGTCGAAGTTCCGAGGCGTCGAAGCGATGGTGAAGTTCGCCACCGGCAGTCCGTTCTGCGTGTAGCGCAGCTCGGGGTCGGCCGTGAGGTTGCCCACCACGGTGATGACTGTTTCGCCGGCCATCGGACTCAGGCCTTCGCAGCCTTGGCGGCCTTGCGGGCAGCCTTCTCTTCAGTGCGCTTGGCCTCCGAAGCGACCATCGCCTGAGCTTCCTCAGAGCGAAGGACCTTCGTCCGCATGATCTGCTCGTTCAGCTTCAGCTGACGGTCGAGCTCCTGCGTGGCCTCGCTGGTGGCGGTGAAGTTGACGACGGCGTAGATGCCCTCGTTCTTCTTCTGGATCTCGTAAGCCAGACGGCGCTTGCCCCAGATGTCGACCTTGTCAATCGAGCCACCATCGTTGGTGATGACCTTCAGGAACTTGTCGAGCGTAGGGGCGACCTGGCGCTCGTCGATCTCGGGGGTCAGAATGACCATGAGTTCGTACTGGTGCGTCACTTACCCACCTCCTTCGGACTAGAACGGCTTCCGGGACTTTCCCGGAAGCAGGAGGGTGTGTGCACGTCATCCGCCGAGCCACCCGAGTGGGTGCCTGATGACAGACAACCTTGACAGTCTAGCGGAGAAAACTTCGGGCCGCCTCCACACGCATCGCCTCGGAGTTGGCATGCTGGTACTCGTGCGTGCCGACAGGCACGACGACGACCGAAGGGGGAAACGCCATGCGCGTGAACAAGTGGGGTGTCGGCATCATGCTCGCCGCCGCCGTAGTGCTGACCGGATGTACCGCAGGTTCCGACGAGCCTGCCGAAGACAAGCCCACCGCGGCTGCGGAGGAGACCACCGCACCCGAGTCCGACTGCCCCGAGCTGTCCGACGGCGCGACCGTCGACGGCGCAGCACTCGGCGCCTGCATCACCGAGGCGATGACCGACACCGCCGGCTACGCCGCCAAGACCAGCATCCTGGGCATGGACACGACCGCTCGGTACAACCCGGGAACGGATGCCGTCGAGACCATCACGCCGATGGGATCGCTCATCGTGATCGGTGACGACGCCTGGGTGAAGACGGCCACGAGCGAGTGGCAGGTCGCCGACCCCAACTCGAGCGACCCGATCATCGCCGCCCTCAGCAGCGGTGCGCAGACCGCCGCCGACACCGATCCCGCGACCGCCGCGGGCGCTCTCACCGGCGAGTTCACCGTCACCGGCACCGGCACGCGCCTGGGCCAGGACGTGTACCTCCTGACCGGCACCTCCGAGGCGCAGGGTGTCGCGGTCGACGTGACCTTCGAGGTCACGAGCGACTACGTGGTGCTCGCCACGACCGGCACCACCGAGGCCGCCGGCCAGACCATCGAGACCTCGCTGGAGATCACCGAGTGGGACGTCGAGCAGGACATCGTCGCACCGCTCTGATCCACGAGCAGACACTGCGGGCCGGGGCGATCGCCTCGGCCCGCAGTGCGTTCCGGAGGATGCGCGACCTGCCGGGACTCGGGCCGGCGCCTCGGGAGGAGAACCCGCCCTCGGGAGGAGCGTTGAGCCGCGGGCATCCTCCCCTGGCGCAGTTCTCCTCCCGAGCGCGCGATGCCGGACCTGGGATCCGGATGCGAGACGCGAGACCTGGGATCGGATGCGGATGCGCCCCCGCGCTCACACCGGTCGACGAGCCGTGCGCATGACGAGGTAGATCAGGTACGCGCCGCCGAGCACGAGTGTGACCACGCCGACCGGGAGCGCGTGCTTGGGCACGGCGTTCTGCGCGATGATGTCGGCGAGCGAGAGCAGGGTCGCTCCCATCAGCGCGGTGGCGACAAGGTGGGCCGGTCCGTTCTTGACGATGAGCCGGGCGAGGTGGGGCGCTGCGAGCGCGATGAATGCGACGGGTCCGATGACGGCCGTGACCACACCGGTGAGTCCGACCGCGATCGCGACGAGTCCGGCCTTGGTGGCCCCCATGCGCCCGCCGAGACTCGTGCCGGTATCGTCGCCGAGCTCGACGAGCCACAGCCCCCGCCGCACGCACACCAGCACGACCATCAGCACGATGACCACGAGGATCGGCACCAGCGCCTGATTCCATCCGACGCCGTTCAGCGTCCCGGCATCCCAGATCGCCGCGGAGATCGCCACTTCGCGTCGGGCGCGCAGCAGCATCCAGGCATTGACCGCCGCCAGGACCGCACTCACACCGATTCCGACGATCACGATGCGGTATCCGAGTGCCCCTCGACCGGCGATGAGCAGCGCCACGAGCGCGGCGGTGGCGAAACCGCCGAGGATCGCGCCGATCGCGACCGCGAATCCGGAGCCACTGCCGCTGGTCATCACGATCAGGGCGCCGGTGTAGGCACCGGTCGTCAGTCCGATCACGTCTGGACTGCCGAGCGGATTGCGGGTGATGGTCTGGAAGACGGTTCCCGAGAGCGCCAGCGCCGCCCCGAAGAACACCGCGGCGAGCGCGCGCGGCAGACGCCAGTCGACCACGACCATGCGCACGCCGCCGTCGGTCTCGAACAAGGCCTGGATGACCCGGATCGGCGAGAGCACGGTGTCGCCGATCGACAGGCCGGCCACGAACGACACCAGTAGCGCAGCCACGAGGATGCTCATCGCGATGCGTCCCCGGCGGTCGAGGGTGCGGCGTGCCTGCCGCAGGAACATGCGGGTGTCGGCGCTCACAACTGCACCGGATTCTTGCGGCGGCCGATCCAGATCAGGAACGGAGCCGCGACGAAGGCCATCACGATGCCGACCGGCACCTCCTGCGGCGCTATGACCACGCGGCCGATGACGTCGCCGAGCACGACGACGATCGCACCGATCACGGCAGCGAGCGGCACGATGGCCTTCTGTGAGGCGCCGACGACGCCACGGGCGATATGGGGAGCCGCGAGACCGAGGAAGGCGATCGGGCCGGCGATCGCGGTCGCCGTTCCGGCGAGCAGGGTCACGGCGACGACGGCCGCGGTGCGGAGCCAGCCGATCTTGACGCCGAGGGCCGCGGCCGTCTCGTCGCCGAGGGCGAGCACGTCGAGGCCGCGCGTCATGAGCAGTGCGACGACGAGCCCGAGGGCGATCATGGGTCCGGCCACGAGGAGGATCGAGAGGTCTCGGCCCGCGAGGGCACCCGATTCCCAGCTGCGCATCTGCAGGAAGGCGGTCGGGTTCAGCAGCACGAGTGCCGTCGTGATTCCGCCGAGCACAGCGGCGAGGGCCACGCCCGCCAGCACGAGGGTCACGGGGCTGCCCCCGCCCGCGGCTCCGAGCAGCACCACTCCCACGGTCGCCACGAGTGCTCCGACGAGTGCGAACACCATGAGGTGCGGGAAGTCGCGGATGCCGAGGGCGGCGACCGCGATCGCGACAGCCACGGACGCTCCGGCGTTCACACCCAGGATGCCGGGATCGGCGAGCGCGTTGCGGGTGAGGCCCTGCATCACGGCGCCCGCGGCGCCCAACGCGAGACCGACGACGAGACCGAGAACCGTGCGCGGGATGCGCGATTCCCGCACGACGAGCTGCAGATCGCTGCCGTCGAACCGCAGGATCGCGTCGACGGCCGTGTCGAGTCCGACCATCTTCGTGCCGACTGTCAGGCCGATGAGCGCGGTCGCGATCAGTGCGAGCCCCGCGAGCACGACGACGAGCGCGATCCGCCCGGTGGAGACCCGGTGCGGATCGCGGCTCGTGCGTGCGGCTGCGGTCACTCGCCGGTGCGCGCCGGTCCGTTGCCAGCCACGGCGTCCGCGAGGGCGGGCACGAGAGCGTCGAGCACGTAGGGAAGACTCAGTGCCGAGGTGAAGTAGATCGCACCGGCCGTGATGCCGTCGGTGTAGACCACCGACTTGTTCTGCATCGCGCTGATCGCGGTGACGAACGGCTCGTCCTCGAGGGCGGTGATGTCGTCATCCGATTCGGTGCCCCAGATGAGCACGTCGGCGGCGTTCAGCACGTCGAGGTTCTCGACCGGGATGTTGGCCTGTCCGCCCGAGCTGTCCTCGGGTGCGTAGGCGTCTATCTCCGAGGGGACCGAGAAGCCGAGATCCGTGAGGAAGTCGGTGCTCAGGCCGTCCTGGTAGGCGATCGCGGCGCCGTCGTAGATCGCGTTCTGCAGGAAGACGATCGACTTTCCGGCGAACTCCGGGTGAGCTTCGGCGGCCTCCGCGAACTGTGCGTCGATGTCGTCGACGAGCTGCTGCGCCTCATCCTTCAGACCCACCGCCTCGCCGATCTGGAGCGTCTGCACGTCCCACGGCTCGAAATACATCGAGTAGTCGCCCGAGTGGGCGACGGTCGGCGCGATGTCCGAGAGGCGGTCGTAGTCCTCTTCGGTCAGACCAGCGTTGGTGCCGATGATCAGGTCGGGGTCGAGCAGCGCGATCGCCTCGAAGTCCAGTCCGTCGCTGGTGGTGAGGACCTCGGGCTCCGAGTCGCCACGGGCCTCGTCGGCCCACGGCCAGGAGGCGAAGTCGTAGCCGCCGTACCACTCGGTGACGCCGACGGGCTTGACCCCGAGCGCCCACAGGGTGTCCTGCTCGGTGACGCCGACGGTCACGACGCGCTGCGGCTGCTCGGGGATCGTCGTGTCGCCGTAGGCGTGCTCGACCGTGACCGGGAACGCGTCGGAGTCGACCGCGGGAGCGCCGTCGGTGTTCTCTGCGGCGGGGGCGCAGGACGTGAGTGCGGCCGCGGAGACGACAGCGGCGATGAGGGCGCCGAGCGCCTTGGTGCGGGAGAGGGGCATGGAGAAACCTGTTCGCTCAGATAAGGGTTGCCTAAGCTTATCCAGAACCGCGCTGGCCACGCATCGGGAGGAATCCTCGACCTCGACAGCACGCCCGCACAGCATGCTCTCGCCGGAGGGAGGGCTCCTCCCGACGCGGATGCCGTCAGCCGGATGCCTGCGCGGGCATCCGACGACGCTCTGCCGCGACCAGGGAGACGACGATCAGCCCCGGCGCGATGACGATGAGAGGCGGGAGCATCCACACGACTGTGATCGCGACGCCGACGCCGATCAGCACGAAGGCATCACCGATCGGGTCATCGAGCACCAGGTTCCGGCCCGCCCGCCACAGCTGCGACCAGCGGGCGCCCGGGTGCCACAGAGCGGCCGTTCGCAGCGTGGCCACCGCGACCACCGCGGCGAGCGCCCCGCTCACGAGGGCGAGCACCGTGCCCCCTGGCAGCAGGCCCTGCATCCCGCCGATCGTGTTGAGCATGAGGAGTCCCATCACGACGGTGGATGCAAGGCCGAACCACCATCCCGACCGGATCGCCTGCAGCCCCAGCGACGCCAGCCGTCTGACCGAGTCCTGCTCGTGATCGAGGTGCGCGTCGAGATGTCTGACGCCGGCAGCGACCGCCGGAGCCAGGGTGACGAGGGGCAGCGCGAGCACGGCGACACCGAGCCCCGCGACGAGCATCTCGCCGAACGCCGAGACCCCCGCTCCTCCGAAGCGACGCTCATCGCCTCGCCCGCGCGCGCCCTTCGCCGGACTCATCCCTTGAGGCCTTCGGTCGCGACCCCTGAAACCAGGTAGCGCTGGAACGCGAGGAAGAACACGACGACGGGCAGCAGTGCCAGGATCGCCATCGCCATCTGAGCGCCGTAGTCGCTCGTCGAGGTCTGATCGACATACAGGCGCAGCGCCAGCGGCATCGTGTACATCCCGGGGTCCTTCAGGTAGAGCAGTGGCCCGAAGAAGTCGTTCCACGACCAGATGAACGCGAAGATCGAGCTCGTCACGAGTGCCGGCTTCATGAGCGGCAGGATCACGTACCCGAACGTGCGCACGTGACCCGCGCCGTCGATGCGGGCCGCCTCATCGAGGTCGCGCGGCAGCCCGCGGATGAACTGGATCATCAGGAACACGAAGAACGCGTCGGCAGCGAGGAACTTGCCCAGCAGCAGCGGCCAGTACGTGTTGATCATGTCGAGCTGGTTGAACACGATGTACTGCGGGATGATCACCACGTGGAACGGCAGCAGCATCGTAGCGATCATGCACAGGAAGAACAGCCGACTGCCTCGGAACCGGATGCGGGCGAACGCGTACGCCGTGATCGAGCACGACAGCACGATGCCGATCACCGATGCCAGCGCGAGGATCAGCGAGTTCACCACGAACGTCCAGAACGAGACACCGCCGATGCCCTGCAGCGCCTTGAGGTAGTTGTCGAACGAGAAGCTCTCGGGAATGAGGCTGACCGAGCCGATGATCTCGTTGCCTGGCTTGAACGACGACATCACCATCCACGCCGCCGGGTACAGGATGACGACGAGCACCGCGAGGGTCAGTACGTGGAAGACCGTGGACTTCGCCCGGTTCTGCCACCGGCGGGTGGTCGCCTCTCGCAGCATCCGCCCCGTGGTGCGATCGGTCGTTAGGACCTCGGTGTGTGTGAGTACCTTGCTCATCGTTCGTCTCCCGCGTAGTGCACCCAGGCCTTCGAGCTGCGGAACAGCATCACCGTGACGAGGCCGACGACGACGACGAGCACCCAGGCCATGGCCGAGGCGTAGCCCATCTGGAAGTCACGGAAGCCGCGAAGGTAGAGGTACAGCGTGTAGAACAGCGTCGATCCGGCAGGCCCTCCGCTGCCGTTGGAGATGATGTACGCCGAGTTGAACACCTGGAAGGCGTGGATCGTCTCCAGCAGCAAGTTGAAGAACAGCACGGGCGACAGCATCGGGATCGTGATCGAGAAGAACCGACGCACGGGTCCTGCGCCATCGACCGACGCCGCTTCGTAGAGTTCCGGCGGCACCTGCTTGAGACCTGCGAGGAAAATCACCATCGGCGCCCCGAACTGCCACACCGTCAACAGGATCAGCAGGGGCAGGGTACGTGCGGGGTCCCCGACCCAGCCGCCCTCGGATGCCGGGGGGCCGCCGAAGAACGATCCGATCTGCGCGACGATGCCATTGTCGATGAACATCGCCTTCCACACGATCGCGATCGACACGCTGCCGCCGATCAGCGACGGAAGGTAGAAGGCAGAACGGTAGAACCCCTGACCACGCCGGGGCACGTTGAGAAGCATCGCGACGGCGAGCGCGGCAACCAGCTTCAAGGGAGTGCCGACCAGGACGTAGATCCCGGTGACCTTCACGGCCTGCAGGAAGTTGGGGTCGGAGAACATCCGCGTGTAGTTGTCGACGCCGATGAACTCCGGGTCGTTGAACAGGTTGTAATCGGTGAACGACAGGAACAGCGAGGCGACCATCGGCCCCGCCGTCAGTGCGAAGAAGCCGATCAGCCAGGGGCTCAGGAACAGATAGCCGGCTCTCGTCTCACGGCGAGCGCGCAGGTTCGGGCGCGGTCTGGCCGGTCGCGTCGGAGCGGCGGTGGCTGCAGGAGCAGTCATGGGGTCATCCTTTCTCCTGCAGCCAGGCGCCTGGGCCGTGCGGCAGGTTCGTGCGAGACGGTCAGGATCCGAGAACCAGCGACATCTCGGTGAACAGCTCCTGGGCGAACTGCTCCGTGGTGATGTCGCCGTAGCGCAGCTGTTCGTGCAGCTCGCCCCACTTGGCCTCGATGGTGCCGTAGCCCGCAGGCAGGATCGGGTAGCTCGCCGTGAGCTCGTCGTCGACCGAGGCGAGGTAGTCGAGGTTCACGGTGTCGGCGGGCGTCTGGTCGATCGCCGCGCGACCCTCCTCGGTGGGCGGTGTGCCGAGCGAGGTTCCGAAGATCTGGGCGACCTCGGGAGACGTGGTGAGGAAGTTGACGAACGCCGCCGCCGCCTGCTGCTGGTCCGAGTTCTTCGCGACGCTGAGGAGCATGCTGGGCTTGGGAGCGAGCACGTGAGCGTCTTCGCCCTTCTCGAGCGGCGGCTGGATCATGCCGATGTTCTCAGTGCCGGCATCCGTCATGCCCTGCAGCACCGTCGTCGAGAAGTTGAACCAGATCGCGGTCTCCCCCGCGAGGAATCCACCGCTCGGCGACAGTGCCACACTGCGCTCGACCGGGTAGAAGTCGCCGTCGTCGCGCAGGTCGGCCGCGCTGTCGAGGTAAGAGATCACGTCCTTCTCGTCGAATGAGGCGGTGCCGTCCTCCTCGAAGACCGGGTTGCCTTCCTGCATCAGGTGGTAGATGAAGTTCGGAAGGCCGCCCGTGTAGTCCTCCGCACCGTAGATGCGCGGATCCGATGCGCCGCCGGCCTCATTGACCTCGAGGATGAAGTCGTTCAGCTCATCCCAGGTCATGTCGTCGGTCGGGTAGTCGATGCCGAACGAGTCGAGGAGGTCCTTGTTGTACATCATCGACCAGGCGTTCGTGCCCAGCGGAACGCCGACGAGCTGATCGTCGACGGTCCCGGACCCGAGGACCTGATCGTTGATCCCGTCGAGGGGCAGCAGCGTGTCGCGGTACGGCGTCAGGTCGGCGAGGAGGTCCTTGCTCGCATACTCGCCGAGGTATCCGGCATCCATCATCACGACATCCGGAAGAGACTTTCCCGCGGCTTCGGTGTTGCGGGCGGTCCAGTAGTCACCCCAGGCGTTGAAGTTACGCACCACCTCGACGTTCGGATAGTCCTCGTTGAACAGCGCCACGACCTGCTCGAAGCGATCGGCGCGGTCTTCGTTGCCCCACCACGAGAAGCTGATCTCTGCGGCCGTGTCTTCGTCGAACGTCACCTCCGTCGGGGCATCGTTCGAACCTCCGCTGCATCCGGCGAGCACCAGGGTGGTGACGCCGACGGCGGCGATCAGAGCGGGCAACCTCTTCGACATGTGGATCTCCTCATTGAGTGGGCCTGGGCCCGGTGGTGGTGCACGGCAGCGTGGTGCGGCCGCGGTCGGTGGTGAAAGTCAGTCGGTCGACGTGCCCCTGATCAAGGCACGGAGGGTCTCGAACGGGAGCTTGGGCTCCCTGGCCTCGGTGAGCAGGCCGTTGCGTTCCTGCATGGTGTCGGTGAGCTGGGTCCAGCACCAGCCCGCAAGGCCCCCGGGTCGCCCTCGGAATCCTCGGGTCCCCGACTGCGCGGCACCGAGGATCTCGGCGAGCATGCGCGTGAAGTCCTCGGCACCGGATGCTTCGGAGTACCCCCATGAGTCGCTCGGGCTGGCATCCACCGCCCATTTCACGCCCCCGAACTCGGTGAGCATGATCGGCTGACCGGTGTCCTCTGCGCCCGCGAGCCGGATGCGCCGGCCTGCCGGACCGATCCCGCCGATGTACTCACGCAGCACCGACTCGTCGGTGTCGTAGCGATCGGCCAGCACCTGGCCGTCCCACTCGTAGTCGTGCATCGTCCAGAGGTCGGATGTGCCGAGCTCCCAGCCGTCGTTCGAGATCACGGGCCTCGTGGGGTCCAGTGCTTTCGTGAGGTGATACAGCCCCTCGGCGAAGGCCCGCTGATCCGCACGCGATGCGATGTGCTGCACACCCCAGCTCTCGTTGAGCGGCACCCAGGTGATGATGCTCGGATGGGCACGGTCGCGCATGACCGCTTCCGTCCACTCGGCGGTCGTCCGCCGAACAGCCTCCGCGCTGAAGGTGTACGTCGCCGGCATCTCGCCCCAGACGAGCAGGCCGAGCCGGTCGGCCCAGTAGAGGAAGCGGTCGTCCTCGATCTTCTGATGCACGCGCACCGAGTTGAATCCGAGTTCGGCGATCAGCTCGGCCTCACGACGCAGCGCATCGGCTGAGGGCGCGGCGAGGTGGGTCTCCGGCCAGTAGCCCTGACTGAGCACGGAGCGCAGCGTGACGGGTCGGTCATTGAGCAGCAACGCACCCTTCGCCCAGTCGATCGAGCGCAGTCCGAGGTAGCTCGCGACGGTATCCGTCTCCGCTCCGTCCGTCTCCACCCGCACCCAGGCGTCGAGCAGCACCGGCTTCTCGGGACGCCAGAGCAGATGCTCGTAGTGCTGGCCGTTCGCTTGGCCGGCGACCGGGAAGGTCAGGGTCGTCATGGTGTCGCCCGCGTGCACACTGGCGGATGCGAGAGTCTCACCGTCGTGCGCGATCCGCACGTGCACGACGCTGTCGGCCCGGTGGCGGAGCGAGACCTCGACCGTCACTGTGCCGGCGGTCAGGTCGCTCGTCCAGTTGAGCGCCGTCACATGCTGCGGCGCCACCGACTCGAGCCACACGGTCTGCCAGATGCCGGTCGTGCGGTGGTACCAGATCGCGTGCGGGTTCTCATGCCAGTCCTGCTTGCCTCGGGGCTGGGCGATGTCATGCGGGTCGTCCTCCGCGCGGACGACGATCACATGCTGGTCGAGTGACCCGTCGAGCGCATCCGTGATGTCGAAGGCGAACGGCGTGTGACCTCCCTCGTGGGTGCCCACGACCTGGCCGTCTACCCACACGGTGGCGCGGTAGTCGACGGCCCCGAAGTGCACAACGGCGCGTCGCCCTGTCGCGTGCCCTGCCGTGTCGAGTTCGCTCGAGGTCAGCGCGCGTCGATACCAGACGACGGGGTGGAAGCCGGTCGCGCCGATCCCCGAAGCGGGCGACTCTGGCGGGAAGGGAACGCGGATGCGGTCGGGCAGCTCACGCCCGTCGTGCCACCCCTCGCTGAGCCCGAGATCTGAGTCGTCGTGGGCGAACCCCCATTCTCCGTCGAGGTCGACGAACGACTCCCGCACCAGCTGCGGGCGCGGCCGGGCCGTCTCCAGCAGGCTCGCCCTCACGGTGTCGATTCCTCGATCGGCGTCTCGCAGTGCCACGTGAACGGCTCCCTCTTCCGGTCGGCTCCCGCCGGCCTCTCGTCATCGAACAGGCCCTCCGTCTTCGAAGGACACGGGACGGAAAGCGCATTCCGTTCCACGTTGAACTACAGAGTAGTTCCACGTTGAACTAACGTCAACCACTAGAGTCGGATCGAACGGCTCGCGCATCGATCGCGGTCGCTCGACCGGAGGGAAGGGAGCCTCGATGGCCCGCGTCACGCTCGCCGACGTCGCCGCCCGTGTCGGGGTGAGCGCCAAATCGGTCTCGAACGTCGTGAACGGCACCGGGTGGGTGGGTGACGAGGTGCGACAGCGCATCCTGAGTGCGATCGACGAGCTCGGCTACCGGCCGAACCTCGCCGCACGGCAGTTGCGCAACGGACGGAGCGGGCTCATCGCGCTCGTACTCCCCGACCTTCGCGAACCGTACTTCGCCGAGTTCGCGTCGCAGTTCGTCAGCACGGCGCAGACGCGCTCCCTCACGGTCCTGATCGCGCAGACCGGGGGTGGCCGCGAGGCTGAGTTGGCGATGATGGCCGGCGAAGGACTCCCCGCCCTCGATGGGATCGTCATGAGCCCGCTCGCGCTGACTGCATCCGATCTCGCCGACCGCCATTCCACGCCGCCACTCGTGCTGATCGGCGAGCAGGCGGAGTCACTCGTGGGGCCGAGCGCGCACCACGTCGGCATCGACAACGTGTCGGCCGCCGCCGCCGCGACGTCGTACCTGCTCGCAAGCGGCAGGCGACGGATCGCCGCCGTCGGCGTGCAGCATTCGGGGCCCACAGCCACGTCACGACTGCGCTTCGAGGGATACCTCCGAGCCCTCGCCGAGGCAGGCATCGAGCCCGACCCGTCGCTCTACGCCACCGTCGAGCAGTTCAACCGGGCAGAGGGATCGACCGCAGTCGAGCGCCTCATCGAGAGCGGCGTCGGGTTCGACGCGCTGTTCTGCTTCAGCGACAGCCTCGCGCTCGGGGCGCTGTACACGCTCGGAAGCCGCGGCATCGCCGTGCCTGACCAGGTGCAGGTCATGGGGTTCGACGACATCGAGGAAGGCGGGTTCCATATCCCGACGTTCTCGACGGTCGACCACGGCGTCGAGAAGGCGGCCGCGACGATCCTCGACATCCTCGGCGATCCCGCGGCTTCGTCCGGCGCCCACCACGAGGTGCCGTACAGCCTCATCCCGCGCTGAAAGGCTTGCCGGGCGCGAGGGTCACCGGCGCGCCCACGGGAGGAGAACTCTCCCTCGGGAGGAGAACTCTCCCTCGGGAGGAGCGATGAGCCACAGGCATCCTCCCCTGGCGCAGTCCTCCTCCCGAGGAGGTGGTCAACGGGCCCAGCGGAGCTTCAGCGTCAGACGGATGCGTCTGCGAGACGCCGCTCGACATCGGCGAGTTCGGCTCGGATCTGGACGAACGATTCCGGGGTGAAGCGCCTCACCTGCAGGTCGAGGATCGCCTGGGCCGCTATGTCGCTGACCTCGAATTCCTCCGCCACGGCCGAGACCGCCGCCGCGGTGTCTCCCGGCGCATCCCGGCAGACCCGCAGGAGTTCCTCCGGCCTCTCGAGAACCTTGACGTAGGCGGCGACTATCTCGCGGCGGGCCAACAGGTTTTCTCGGTCCTCAGTCATGGGGCCACTGTACGACGCGGGTAACGCCTCAGACTCGGCGAACGCTCGGGAGGAGAACCCGCTCTCGGGAGGAGCTTTGAGCCACCGGCACCCTCCCCTGGCGCAGTTCTCCTCCCGAACGAGCGAACGAAAGGGCGCGCGCGCGAGAGACCGACCGCCCGGGCGACCGCCCGAACGAGCGAACGAAAGGGCGCGGCTCAGTCGATGACGGGGGCGATCTCCGACCACACGGTGCGCTCGTTCGTCGACGGCGCGATCGGGATGCGCCCTGCACCGTCGGGCTCGGGGATCGCGGCGAGCAGCGCCTGGGTGTACGGATGCTGCGGCGCAGACCACACGCGGTCGGTGGCGCCCGCTTCGAGCACCCGACCGGCGAACATCACGAAGGTGCGGTCTGCGATGCGGCGGACCACAGCGAGGTCGTGCGAGATGAACAGCATCCCCGCACCGGATTCGGCGACGAGGTCGCGCATGAGACCGGCGACGCTGGTCTGGGTCGACGCATCCAGGGCCGAGATCGGCTCGTCGGCGACGAGCAGCGACGGTCGAGCGGCGAGCGCCCGCGCGATCGCGAGGCGCTGCTTCTGTCCGCCCGAGAACTGATGCGGGAACCGTGTGGCGACCTCGGTCGGCAGCCCGACCCGCTCGAGCCACTCGGCGACGGTCGAGCCCTCGGCGCCGCGAGCACGCGCCGTGGCGATGCCGTCGGCGATCTGGTCGCCCACCCGACGGCGCGGGTTCAGCGACGTCGACGGATCCTGGAACACCATCTGGATGCCGGTGAGCGCCACGTTCCGACGGCGGATGCCGAGCGGCGTGACGGGTGCATCGCGGAAGCGCACCTCGCCCCCGGCGAGCTTCTCGATGCCGACGACCGCGCGGGCGAGGCTCGACTTGCCACTGCCGGATTCTCCGACCAGCGCCACGGTCTCACCCGGTGCGACGGTCAACGAGACCCCGTCGACGGCCACGACCGGCGGGCTCCCGGGGTAGCGGACAATCACGTCCCTCGCATCGAGGACGGCGACTTCACTCATCTCGGGCCTCCTCCGCAGCATCCGACAGCTCAGCATCCGACACGGGATCGACGACTGCGACATCGGCAGCCGCGATCTCGAGCTTCGATCCCGGCAGAGCGGCGAGCAGCGTGCGGGTGTACTCGTGCTGCGGCGAGCGGAACAGGGTCTCGCGGTCGGCCCGCTCGACGATCTGCCCGTTCTTCATCACGGCGACCTCGTCGGCGATCGCGCTCATGACTCCCAGGTCGTGCGTGACGAGCAGCACGGCGAGGTTGCGCTCGGTCGCGAGGTCGCGCAGCAGCCGCAGGATGCCGGCCTGCACGGTGACGTCGAGCGCGGTGGTCGGCTCGTCGGCCAGCAGCACCTCGGGGTCGCACGCGAGGGCGCACGCGATCGCGATGCGCTGTCGCTGACCGCCGGAGAACTGGTGCGGATAGCGCTTGAGCGCAGCATCCGGATTCGGCACCTGCACCGTCTCGAGGAGTTCGATCGCCCTGGCCTTCGCCGCCTCTCCTCGCAGGCCGAGGTGCACGCGCATGTGGTCGGTGAGCTGGCGGCCGATAGGCAGCTGCGGGTGCAGCGATGCCGAGGGGTCCTGGAAGATCATCGCGATGCGCTTGCCTCGGATGCGGTTGAGGGCCCGGCGACGCATGCCGACCAGCTCCTCCCCCGCGAGCGTGATCGATCCGCCGGTGCGCGCCTGTCGGGGCAGGAGTCCGAGCACGGCGAGCGAGGTGAGCGTCTTTCCCGATCCGGATTCTCCGGCGAGGCCGTGGATGCGACCTGCCTCGAGATCGAGCGAGATGCCGTGAACGAGAGGTCGCCCGATGTCGATCGTCAGATCGCGGATGCTCAGAGCACTCGTGGAAGCCGGAGCACTCGTCGAGACGGAGGCGGTCATGCTGCCACCCCCTTCGCCGAGGCCGCGTGGTCGGCCTGCTTCTCGTGCGTGACCTCGGCCCTCGGGTCGAGGATGTCGCGCATCGCGTCACCCAGGAAGTTGAAGGCGAGCACCACGGTCAGGATCGCGAGCCCTGGGAAGACCCCGAGCCACCAGGCGTCGAAGTTCTGCATCGCCGCAGAGATCATGGATCCCCACTCAGCGGTCGGGGGCTGCGCACCGAGACCCAGGAACGAGAGGCCCGAGAGCAGCAGGATCGCCGCGCCGATGTCGAGCGTCGCGAGCACCAGCACGGGACCTGCGATGTTCGGCAGGATGTCGACGAACAGCGTCCGCAGCGGCGAGTGCCCGAGCAGACGACCCGCGATCACATAGTTCTGTCCGCGGAGGCCGAGCACGATGCTGCGGGTGACTCGCGAGTACTGCGGCCACGAGACGACGATCGCCGCGATCACCGCGTTGAACAGCGACGGGCCGAGGGAGGCCGCCACGACCATGGCGAGGATGACCGTCGGGAACGCCATGAACAGGTCGGTGATGCGCATCAGCGTCTCGTCGACCCAGCCGCCGAAGTAGCCGGCGACGGCCCCGATCACGGTGCCGATGATCATCGCGGCGATCACGAGCATGAGCGCGAGCGGGAGGCTCACGGTCGCACCCGTCATCAGGCGCGAGAAGATGTCGCGACCGTTGCCGTCGGTGCCGAGCAGGGTGTCGATGCCCGGCTCCTGCAGACGAGGGAGCACCTGCGCGTTGGGGCCGTAGGGCACCCACCACTGTGCGGTGAAGGCGACGATGATCCACGCTCCGGCGATCACGGTGCCGATCACGCCGAGCGGCGTGCGCCAGGCACGCGGCCAGCGGAACCGGAACCGCCAGGGGCCGGATGCCGAATCGATGCGGCTCATGCGATCCTCACTCTCGGGTCGAGGACGCCGTAGAGCAGATCGACGACGAAGTTGATGAGGAGGTAGATGAATCCGACGACGAGACCGACGCCCATGATGCCGGGGAGGTCGAGGTTCGCCGCCGAGTTGTAGGCGTAGGTGCCCAGGCCCGGCCACGCGAACACCGACTCGACGAGCACGGTGCCCGACAGCAGGGATCCGAAGGCGACGCCGACGACGGTGAGGATCGGGAGGGATGCTCCGCGGAGCACGTAGTCGAGGATCACGCGCATCGCCGGAAGGCCCTTCGCCCTGGCCGCGCGCACGTAGTCACTGCCGAGCACCTCGAGCACAGACGTGCGGATGAAGCGGGTCAGGAGGCCGATCGTCACGAGCGACAGCACCATCACCGGGAGCGCCAGGTGGGCGAGCGCATCGGCGAACCCGACACCGTCGCCGTTCAGCAGGTAGTCGACCGTGTAGAGCCCGGTGATGCGGGGCGGCGGGGTGATCGATGGCGAGATGCGCCCGGATCCGGGCGCGATGCGCAGCTCGAGGAAGAACACGTAGAAGCTGACGAGCGCGAGCCAGAAGGTCGGCACGCTCAGTCCGATCAGCGTCACGATCCGGATCACCTGATCGGTGACGAGTCCCCGGCGGTAGGCGGCGAGCGTGCCGAGCACGACGCTCACCGCGAGGCTGAGGATGATGGCGCCGATGGCGATCTCGATCGTCGCCGGCACCGCGGTGGCGAGGTCGCTGGTGACCGGGCGACCGGTCACCAGCGACGTGCCGAGGTCTCCGCGAAGGAGGTTCCCCATGTAGATGAAGTACTGCACGAACAGCGGCTGATCGAGGCCGTGCTCCTTGATGAACGCCTCGCGCGTCGCGGGGTTCTGGGATGCCCCCTCACCCAGCGCCGCCGACACGGGGTCGCCGGGCACGAGGTTGGTCAGAGCGAAGGTCACGATCGTGACCCCCACGAGCAGGAGCAGCGACGTGCCGATCCGGCGCAGCAGGTATCCGACGAGCGGCGGCCTGCGACGCTGTGCTTGCCGTCGCACGGCCACCGTCGTCATGAGTCAGCTCCCGCTCAGCCGGCGGGGGTGATCTCGGCGATGTCCATCTCCCACACCGAGTTGTACACGGCGCCGGTGACGGCATCAGCCGTGGCGATGTTGCGACCGGGGACGATCAGCGGCACGAACGGGCCCTCGGCCTGCATGGCCTCGGCGAACGAGGTGAAGGCCTCACTCCGCTGAGCCTCGTCGGTCGCGGCTGCGGCACCGGCCGCGATGCCCGCGATCTCGGGGTTGGCCTCAGCCGCCCATCCGGCGCGCAGACCGACCTTCAGGCCGGGAGCGAACGGCAGGAAGTTCGCGGAGTCGGCGTAGTCCGGACCCCAGAACCACAGGCCGAAGCCCTCGGTGCCGTTGACGTAGGCGTCGAGCTCGGTGGCGAACGGGGCAGGCGCGAGTTCGACGGTGATACCGGCATCCTCGAGCTGAGCCTGCACGCGCTCGGCGAGCGGGGTGAACTCCACGCCTCCGACCGGGTAATCGTTCGGGAACTGCAGCTTGAGGGTCTGACCCGTGTAGCCGGCCTCCGCCAGAGCGGCCTTCGACTTCTCGAGGTCCTGCTCCACACCGCTGTCGAGGGCGCCCTCGAATCCGGGAGGGATGACGCCGGTCGCCTGGACGGCACCGGCACCCGCGAGCTCGAGCAGCGCGTCGTAGTCGAGGGCGTAGCGGATCGCCTCGGCGATCTTGACGTTCGCGAGGTCACCCGCGACGGCCTCGGACTGGTTGAGCAGAAGGAAGATGGTCTGCCCGGACGGCACCGACTCGACGTTCAGTCCGTCGCCGAGGCCCGACACCTGGTCGCCGTTGAGGTCCATCGCGACCATCGAGTCGCCGCCCTTGAGGTTCGCGAGCTGGGTGGCGCTCTCCGAGACGTTGCGCACGACGACGCGACCGTATGCGGCCTCTTCGTCGCCGTCGTACTCGTCGCTCTTGGTCAGCACGACCTGCGACGAGAGGTCGAGGGTGTCGAGCACGAACGGTCCGGAGCCGGCAGACGTGCCGTCGAGGAACTTCTGCGCGCTGTCGGAGCCGTCGGTCGCGCCGCCGTTCTCGATCACGACATCGGAGTTCACGACGCCGAGAGCCGGGTTAGCGAGAATCGCGGGCAGCTGCAGCAGCGGGGTCTCGGAGGTGATCGAGATCGTCTTCTCGTCGACCTCGGTGATGGTGAGGCCACCGAGAAGGAAGTTCGGCTTGGCGTCTTCCATTCCCTGGATGCGCTGCAGGGTGAAGACGACGTCCTTGGCCTCGATCGGCGAGCCGTCGGAGAAGACGCGGTCACCCTCGAGCGTGAAGGTGAACTCGGTCGCCTCGTCGTTCTGCTCCCACGAGGCGAGACCGGGAACGGGAGTCGAGACGTCGGATCCTTCGAAGTCCACGAGGGTCTCGTACAGGGCCTTCGCGATCATGTTGCCGGTCGGGTCGTAGGTGTGCCCCGGATCGGCGGTCTCGATCGAGAACGCGGTGTCGATGACGAGGGAATCAGAGCCCGAGGACTCACCGCCGTTGTTCGCGGAGTTGCCACCGGAGCAACCTGCGAGGGCGAAGAGCGCGACGGCTCCGATCGCGATGACGGACGTGCTGCGACGTGACGACATATGGGCCTCCAAGGGCGAGGAGTTCTTCGGGTTCGGTCGACACCGGGTGGACGACCGGTGATCAGATTCGCATCATATGGGACGATGTGTCCAGCGATGATGCAGATCACGATCACGGTCTGCCGGAGAGCTCGCATGTGAGGAGCATTGTGTCCACGAAGACCGACGAAGCAGTGAAGCAAGCTGGACGAAGTGCCGCTCCATTGGACGACATCGGATACAGAATCCTCGAGACGCTCCGTGATAACGGTCGCATCTCGATCGCTGCGCTGGCCGAAACTGTCGGCATCTCGAGGGCGAACGCCTACACGCGGGTCGAATCGCTGATGCAGGACGGAGTCATCACGGGCTTCAGCGCTCGGGTCGACCAGTCCAAGGCGGGGCTGTCGATCGGCGCTCTCGTCTTCGTCACCGTGCACCCGCAGGCGTGGGCGTCGTTCCGTGAGAGCGTGCTCGAGATGCCCGACATCGAGTGGTGTGCGATCACGACCGGCGAGCACGACGCCATGCTGCTGATCCGCGCCGTCGACGTGAGCGGCGTGCACGAGTTCACGACGGGGGTGATCGCGCAGCTCCCCGAGGTGCGCACGGTCGTCAGCGTCGTGGTGCTCGACGAGGTGATCCGTCGCGCCTATCTGCTGCCGAGCGATCTCCCCGAGCGTGACCTGGCGACGCCGTTGGGCATGACCCGCTGGACGCCCGCGACACCGGGTCGTGACGCTCTTCCGCCGCGCTGACGCGCCACCGGGCTTCAGGCGGCGACGGGCTCTTCGCAGACGCTGAGCTGCGGCAGACCGTGCATCTCATAGTGCTCCACGAGGCGGATGCGTCCGTCGTCCGTCAGCTCGAGCTCGCTCTCGCCGTCTCCGGTCACGACGGTGCCGTCGGAGACCAGCACGTGCACGAAAGACACCCAGATCGTGTCGCCGGTGCGCGTGCCGACGAAGCGTCCGAAGGTGACGGTGTCACCGGAGTAGTCGCCCCAGATCGCGCCGTCCTTCTCGCAGTAGACGAACTCGCTGGGCGATTCGGGATCGACGGCGGAGGTGGTCGAGGAGACCATCAGGAACCGGCGGCCGTCGAGGGAGGGGATGGATGCGGGGGACGTCATGGTCCGATTATGGAGGTCGTCCCGGCAGGGTTCGGAACCGTCCGTCAACCGTCTGTCCCGGCCGCTCGCCCGGTGAGGCTCGCAAGACGAAACGGCGGCGGCCCTCACCATCGGCGCCGTTTCGTCTGACCTCTCATCGGGGTCGAAGCCGAGCATCTCGGCCGCGCCATGGGAGCACGCGAAACCCTCGCAGGTACCGTGGGTCGCATGCATTGGATGCCTGACACCTCGGCCGGCGACTGGCTGCGCGAGCGGCTCGACGATCCCTGGAAGTCGACGATGCACGCAGTCGTCCCGCACGGATTCCCCGCCTACGCCCGCATCCTGCACCCCGCGATCGTGCGATCGCTGCCCGACCGCCCCGTGCCCTCGTTCGAGGAGTACGAGCGGATGCCCGAGGCAGAGCAGCTGAGACTGCGAGACCAGTACGTCGACGAGCCGGCGACGTGGGCCGAGACCGCATCCGCCTTCGGCACCACGCTGCACCCGCTCGCCCAGTGGCAGCGCATCGTGCGCACTCCGCCCGACGGCGACTGGAACCTGCGCCTCTCCCCCGACGGTCGCGAGTTCACCGGCCCGATCGAGGGAGAGATCGCGCCCGAGACGCTTGCGATCATCGCCGCTCACCTCGGCGCCCACACCACGACTCCGGATGCCGGCTTCGCGGCGCTCTGGGAGGGGCGAGGCCCTTTGCTCGGTCACATGGGGCACAGCCCGTCACGCGCCTTCCTCACGTTCAGCGATGACCCGAATCACCAGGCGATGCTCGACCGCAGCATCCGCGACCCTCTGAACAACTCATTCCGCAAGCCGACCTGGCAGGAGGGCATCCTGTCGCGCGAGATCTCAGAGGGGCCGCGGTTCCGCCTGCCCGGGCGCGATTACGTGCTCTTCCGCGGCGCGGTGAGCGACTTCGCGCGTCCCGACTGGGTGCTCGACGTGCCGTGGCGCGACCGCCCGGGCGAGGAGCACGGCTTCCCGCCCTCGGCGCAGAGTCCGAGCATCCTGTGGCCGGACGACCATGCGTGGACCCTCGTGAGCGAGATCGACTACGACTCGACGATCATCGCGGGGTCTGCCGAGCTCATCGCCGCGATCTGCGCCGACGAGCGTCTCGAGTCGTTCCCGATCCCCGAGAACGCCGACCTGACCTGGGACGCGGACGAGGTGAACCGGTGACGACGCCACAGCCGAACCCCGGTCCGTCGTTCGACGCCGCGCCGCTGACAGACCCGGTCGACCCGAAGGCGGTCAGCGCGTTCGCCGCCGAGCTGCGAGCGCGTGGCGGCACCGGCATGACCGCATCCACCATCATCGCCATCGTGATCGTCGGCATCATGGCCCTGATCGGAGTCCCGATCCTCGTGGCGACGATCGGGAGCATGACGACGAGCCCCGGCGGTTCGGGGTTCGCCGGCGTCGGCGTGCTCCTGTTCGGCGGCGTCGGCGTGATCCTCGTCGTCGGCGCGGTGATCGGCTGGCGCCGGGCGCGAGTCACCCGCTATCGACTCAGCCGATTCGCTCAGGCGAACGGCATGTCGTACGAAGGCAGGATCGCCTCGCCCTCGCTGCCGGGTATGATCTTCAGCCTCGGCAGTGCGCGCATGTCGACCGATCTCGTGCGGGGCACGAAGCCCCGCTTCGTCGAGTTCGGCAACTACCAGTACACGGTGAAGCGGGGCAAGAGCTCGACCACCTACCGCTGGGGCTATGTCGCGGTGAAGCTCGACGTGCCGCTGCCCAATATCGTGCTCGACGCCAAGGGCAACAACGGATTCGGGTCGAACCTGCCCGCGTCGTTCCAGAAGGAGCAACGACTCTCGCTCGAGGGCGACTTCGACGAGTACTTCACGCTCTACTGTCCCGAGGGGTACGAGCGTGACGCGCTGTATCTGTTCAGCCCCGACATCATGGCCAGGTTCATCGACAACGCCGCCGAGCTCGACGTCGAGATCGTCGACGACTGGATGTTCCTCTACACGCAGCGCAGGGTGTCGACCCTCGACCCGGCCACCTGGGCGTGGCTGTTCGGTGCCGTCGGCGCGTTGATCACGAAGCTCGATCAGTGGGAGCGGTGGCGTGACGAGCGGCTGCTGCTCGAGAGCCCGGCCGGGTCGACGTCCGCCGCGGCGGCCGCACCGCAGTCCGCGAGCGAACGGCTTCCGTTCGCTCCTCCGGCGGGCCTGCTCTCGCCGCCGCCGGGAGTGGCGAACGAGGGACGACGTCTCAAGCGGAGCTTCCCATGGCTGCCGTTCGTGGTCTTGATCGGCTTCGCCGTGTTCTGGTTCTGGTCCAGATCGTTCTGAGCGGAATCCCCGAGGGTGGGTTGTGGGGGTGGGTGCTGACTGGGGATCAGCGTTCCCACCCCATCCCCCCTCGGGATCAGAAGAAGATCTGACTCTCCCTCCGCAGGACGGTCGAACCGTCCGTACGTGCGGGTCAGCTGGGGACTGACGACTCTGCGCGTATACGAGTAATGGTATACCGGTATACGTTGCATTCCATTGCGTCGGAGAGAGTCGACCGAACCGGTCGAATCCGGCGCGACGATGCACGAAATGCTGACCAGAAGGCCCGTCTGAAGGACGCATTCGTGCATGCGGCCAGACGCGGCTCAGTCCGCGTTCTGGAATCGCCGGTCAGGAGACGACCCCTCCTGCACCGATTCGAGGACCTCCCCGAGGGAGCGCCACGCGTCGGTCTCGCGCATCGCGGCCCCGATCCGGTGCGCATTCTCGCGATACGAAGGATCGCCCAGAACTCGGGTGATCGCCGCACCGACCTGCTCCGGCGTGGGGGAGTTCGTCCGGAGGTTCAGGCCGACCCCTGACCAGCCCACGCGGGCCGACACCTCGACCTTGTCCTCCGTCTGCCCCGCCACCACGAGCGGAACGCCGTTCTCGAGTGCCTGCTGAACCCCGCCATAGCCGCCGTTCGTGACGAGCAGATCGATCCGTGGCAGAAGCCGGTCGTACGGAAGATACTCCGCCACCCGTACGTTCGCGGGCAGCGCGCGAGGAAGGGCAGAGATCGGGCGACCTCCCGTCGCGACCACCACGAGAGCCTCGGACTCAGCGAGCGCGCTGATCGTCGGAAGCACCAGTTGTGTGAAGTCGGCGTTCGCGATCGTGCCCTGCGTGACATGCACCACCGGTCGCCTCTCGTCGAGATCCGACCACCATTCGGGAAGCTCCCTGTCGGACGCCGGCGCAGGCAACGGCCCGACGAAGTGCACCGTGCCCGGCAGGTCAGAGCGCGGGTACTCGAACTCCGGCACGGTGAACTGCACGTATGCATCGGCCCGTCCTGCCCAATCGAGTACGAAGCCTCCCATCGGACGACCGACCTCACGCCGCGCGACCGCGTCGGCCTCACGCTGCACCGCGCCGAAGATCACCTTCTCGGCGATCAGGCGCAGCGCTGCGTTGCGCACTCTCCCGACAGCGCCGGGCATCGGTGTCACGCCGAGCCCGAAGGGTGCGGCATCCCGGCTGCGCGCACCCAGGGGGAAGATGCCGAGCACGATGACCGGCGGGCGCTGCTCGCGCGGCATTCTCTGAAGCAGAGCGGCTCCGATGAACAGCGGCTCGGTGAGCACCGCGTCGATGCGCCGCGCGGCGAATTCGGCCAGCACGGCTGCGAGCTGAGCCGAGCCCGGGCGGACGAAGAGATTGCTCATGTCGAAGCGGATGGCTGCGGGTCCGGTGAGTCCTGCACGCTCGGGGAATGCACCGTCAGCGTCGTCGAGGTCGATGTCCGCGTCAGCGGGCAAGGGCACGAACCGTGCGCCCGCCTGCCGCACGCGCTCGGCATAGCGCGGGCTCGTGAGGAACGACACCTGGTTTCCCAGAGCGATCAGGTGACGGGCGATCTGCAGCAGCGGCATGACGTGACCGTGCGCCGGAGTGCAGGTGATGAGGTAGCTCGACATGACGGTTCTCTCTCTAAGATTGGTTGTACCACCGAAGTATTCATCACACCGTTAGGAAAGTCAATGAGTGAGACCGCTCCGCGCTCGTACCGATCCGAACTGCGCACCCGTCAGGCGCAGGAGACGCGGAGTCGGATAGTCGCGGCAGCATCCCGACTCTTCTCCTCTCGGGGCTACCAAGCGACCACGATCGCGGCGATCGCGCGGGAGGCCGGCGTCTCACCCGAGACCGTGAAGACGTCGGCATCGAAGGCCGAGCTGCTGATCGCCGCGTTCGAGGTCACCTTCTCGGGGTCCGAGGGTGCCGAGACTCTGACCGACACCGAGGTCGGTTCAGGAGTCCTCGATCTTCCCGACGACAGGTTCCTCGACGCCGTGCTGACTCAGATCGCGACTGCCAATGCTCGCGGTCACGCGCTGTGGACCGTCCTCCTGGGCGCCGCGCTGTCGGACCCCGTCGTCGATGAAGCCCTCCGCGGGATACTCACTCACCGACGCGCGGATTTCGCCCGGCTCGTCGATGAGCTGACGAGCCGAGGCATCGCCTCCGACGTGCCTGACCCACAGGCCGCGGCCGCTGCGATCTCGTTCCTCCTCTCCCCCGAGGGCTATCAGCAGCTCGTCGTCCAGTCGGGCTGGTCGGAGCAGCGGTACACATCGTGGCTGCGGCACGCGGTGCTCATCGAATGCGGGCATTACCCCGAGTGACGGCCACGGCCCCACCTCCGTCTGCATGCAAGAGAATGGAAGGTGATGTCTGAACGCGAAGATCACACCCACTGGCAGGCCGAGCGCCGCGCCTCCGTCACGTCCGCGACGGGCAACCTCGCGCTGATCGAGACCCGCTGGACGGGAGAACTGCCCGATCTGGATGCCGAGCAGCAGGCGGCATCCGACACGGTGACCGTGACGCCGATCCAGCGCACGAACATCGAGACGGGCGCGGCCGAGCACGGGCTGCGCGTCTGGGATGCCGACTCACCCGCCATCCGTGCCTTCGACCGCATCGACACCTACGAGTACGACCCCGCGTGGGTTCTCGAGGGCCACTTCACCCCGGTCTCCGGCGACCGCCGGGTGTCGTTCGAGCACATCCGCGACAACGGCGGCACGCGCGATCTCGTCGTCCCCGGCGACATCCGCTTCGAGCTCGACGGCCGCGAGTACGACCTCGCCGCATTCGACGACGGCGGCACGCTGCTGCTCGTCTTCGGCGACGAGACGAACGGCTCCGAGACGTACGGCTCCGGGCGCTTCCTGTTCGTACAGCTGCGCGATGACGAGGGCACCGTGGTGCTCGATTTCAACAGGGCATTCGTGCCGCCGTGCGGGTTCAGCGCCCAGTACAACTGCCCGCTGCCCCCGGCATCCAACCGCTTCCCCCTGCCTATCCGAGCAGGCGAGAAGAACGTCGTCTTCCGCGACGGCTTCGACATCTACGCGGCGTGACGCCGCACACTCTCACCCTGGAGTACTCATGAGAAGAACCCGCATCCTCGGCGCGCTCGGCGCCGTCGCCACGCTCGCCCTCGTGGCCGGCTGCGCGTCGGGCGCCACCGACGACGCCGCGAGCGAAGACGCCACGATCTTCATCGGGTCGCTGTACGAGCCCACCAACCTCAGCAACACGCAGGGTGGCGGCCAGGGTGTGACCGAGGCGCTGACCGGCAACGTCTACGAGGGCCTCTACCGTCTGACCGACGACGGCGAGGTCGAGCCTCTTCTCGCCGAAGACGCCCAGGTGTCCGACGACGGCCTCACCTACACGATCACCCTGCGCGACGACGTGACCTTCCACTCGGGAGACCCGCTGACCTCCGCCGACGTGAAGTCGAGCATCGAGGCCGTCACCGCCGAGGACTCGGTGTCGGCGCGCAAGTCGAGCTTCAAGACCATCGCCGACATCGCGACGCCCGACGACCAGACCGTGGTCTTCACGCTGTCGCAGCGGTCGATCTCGTTCCTCTACAACCTCAGCTACGTCTGGATCGTCAACGACGAGGCCGGCGACATCACCGGCAAGGAGGACGGCACCGGCCCCTACACGCTCGACGAGTGGAAGAAGGGCTCGACCCTGACCCTCGAGCGCTGGGATGACTACTGGGGCGAGCCCGCCAAGAACGGCGAGGTCGTCTACACCTACTTCACCGACGCGACGGCTGAGAACAACGCTCTGGCCACCGGCGAGATCGACGTGATCACGAGCGTCCAGAGCCCCGACTCGCTGACGCAGTTCGACTCCGACGACTACGTGGTGAGCGAGGGAACCTCGACCACGAAGGAGCTGCTCGCGTTCAACGACCGCGTCGCCCCCTTCGACAACGCTCTCGTACGCAAGGCGATCTACTCGGCGATCGACACCCAGAAGCTCCTCGAGTCCATCTGGGGTGACTACGGCACGCTCATCGGCTCGATGGTGCCCCCGACCGACCCGTGGTACGAGGACCTCACGAAGGTGAACCCGTACGACGTCGGGCTCTCGAAGGATCTCCTCGCCCAGGCCGGTTACGCCGACGGCTTCACGTTCACGCTCGACACCCCCAGCTACGACCCGCACCCCGCCGTGGCTGAGTTCCTGCAGTCGCAGCTCGCCGAGGTCGGCATCACGGTCGAGATCAACACGATCAGCGCCGACGAGTGGTACACGAAGGTGTTCAAGGAGCAGGACTTCGAGGCCACCCTGCAGGAGCACGTGAACGACCGCGACGTGGTCTGGTACGGCAACCCCGACTTCTACTGGGGCTACGACGACGCCGACGTGCAGCAGTGGGTCGCCGAAGCCGAGCAGGCCGCCACGACCGACGAGCAGACGGCTCTGCTCAAGCAGGTCAACGAGAAGATCGCCGAGGATGCCGCGAGCGTATGGTTGTACCTGTACCCGCAGATCGTGGTCGCCTCGAGCGACCTCAGCGGTTACCCGGTCAACGGCCTGAACTCGCAGTTCTTCGCCTACGACATCGTCAAGTCCTGACGCGCGAGGGGGATGCCGCGCGTCGGCATCCCCCTCTTTCATCCTGAGAAGCCATGCTCGCCTACCTGCTGCGCCGCCTCGCGTTCCTCGTGATGTCACTCGTCGTCGCGATGATCGCGATCTTCGTGCTGCTGCGCCTGCTCCCCGGCGACCCGGCCAATGCGCTGCTCTCGGTGAATGCCACCCCTGAGCAGATCGCCGCTGCCCGCGCACAGGTCGGCTCCGACCAGCCCCTCCTCCAGCAGTTCTCGACGTGGGCCGGTCAGCTGCTGCGATTCGACCTCGGTGAGTCCTTCCTGAGCTCGCGTCCGGTCGGACCCGACATCGCCGATCGCCTCGCCGTGACCCTTCCGCTCACGCTCATCGCGTTCACCGTCGCCCTGCTCGTCTCACTGGTGATCGGCATCACGGCCGCCGTGAAGTCCGACCGCTGGTACGGCATCGCGCTCTCGGGATTCGCGCAACTGGGCGTGGCTGTGCCCGTCTTCTGGGTGGGCGTCGTGCTCGTCTGGGTCTTCGCACTCGGACTCGGTCTGCTGCCCTCCGGCGGGTTCCCGCGTGACGACTGGGAGGATCCGGCGGATGCGCTGCGCTCGCTCGCACTGCCGATCATCACGATCGTGATCGTCATGAGCGCCTCCCTCAGCCGCTACGTGCGCTCCGCCACTCTCGACGTGATCGGCAGCGACTACCTGCGCACCGCGCGGGCGGGCGGATCGGGAATGTCAGAGGCGCTGCTGCGTCACGGCGTACGCAACGGCTCGGTGCCCGTCGTCGCGATCCTCGGGATCGAGCTGTCCACCACACTCCTCGGCGCGGTCGTCGTCGAGAGCGTGTTCACTCTTCCCGGACTCGGCAGCCTGCTGCTGTCGGCCATCGAACAGCACGACTTCCAGGTGATCCAGGGCGTCCTCGTCGTCAGCACGCTCTTCGTCCTGCTCGTCGGGTTCGCCGCCGACATCGTGCAGCGCCTGATCGACCCGCGCCTGCGCACGAGCGTCTCGGGCAACCGATGAGCCGCGTCGCCGAGCAGCTGATCACCGACTCCGTCCCCGTGCGGAGGCGGCCCAAGGCGACCCTGCTCATAGGCCTCGTCCTCACCGGCGTCATCGTGCTCATCGCCCTGGTGTCGTTGTTCTGGCTTCCCTATCCGCTCGCCGACACCAGCGGGAGCCGCTTGGAAGGGCCGAGCGCCCTGCACCTCCTCGGCACCGACCGCCTCGGCCGCGACCTGCTCTCGCAGCTCATGTGGGGTGCGCGGATCGCCCTGATCGTCGGCATCTGCTCGGTGGCGATCGCCGCGGTGCTCGGCACGATCATCGGCCTCATCGCCGCGTTCTCGCGCCCCTGGGTCGACGACACCCTCTCCGCCGGACTCGACGTCGTGATCGCCTTCCCGGTGCTGCTGCTCGCCATGCTCGTGGTCGCGGTGCAGGGAGCATCGCTGTGGTCGGCGGTGTTCGCGATCGGCCTTGCGATGTCGGCGGTCGTCGCGCGCCTCACCCGCATCCTGGCCCGACGCGTGCTGCAGGAGCAGTACATCACCGCGGCGCGCACCAGCGGAACGGGTGTGCTCGGCATCGTCTTCCAGCACGTGCTGCCCAACATCGCGCCGACCCTCGCCGTCAGCCTCGCCTTGCAGTTCGGCGCGGCGGTACTCGCCGAGGCGAGCCTGTCGTACCTCGGGCTCGGCGCACCGCCGCCCAACGCCTCGTGGGGTCGGATGCTCCAGGAAGCCCAGGGCACGGTGCTCACCGCTCCCGTCGGCGCGATCGCCCCCGGCATCGCGATCATCGCCCTCGTGCTCGGAGTCAACTTCCTCGCCGACGGCCTGCGCGATCTCGCCGACCCGACCCGCAGGAGGAGCCGATGAGCATTCTCGACGTCGCAGGTCTCACTGTGCGCTCAGGATCCGGGCCTCTCGTGCGCGATGTCTCGTTCTCGCTGCAGCCCGGCGAGCGCCTGGGACTCATCGGCGAATCCGGGTCGGGCAAGTCGCTCACCTCGCTCGCGGTCACAGGGCTCCTGCCGGACTCTCTCGCCCCGTCCGGGTCGGTGCTGCTCGACGGGCACCAGGTCGTCGGTGCACGGGATGCCGACCTCCGCCCGCTCCGGGGTCCCGTCGCCCAGATCGTGTTCCAGGAGCCGCTCACCGCACTCGACCCTCTGATGCGGGTCGGCCGACAGGTCGCCGAACCGCTGCGTCGGCATCTCGGTCTGCGCGGTGCCGAGCTGCGCTCTGCCGTAGCGGCCGCCCTCGACGAGGTCGGCCTGTCGGAGCCGCGGTTCGCGCGCGCCTACCCGCATGAGCTCTCGGGCGGTCAGCGTCAGCGCGTGGCGATCGCGATCGCCCTCGCCGCCAAGCCGCAGCTGCTCATCGCCGACGAGCCGACGACGGCCCTCGATGTCACGGTGCAGGATGCGGTGCTCTCGCTGCTCGAGCGCCTCGTCGCCGAGCGCGGCATGGCGCTGCTCTTCATCAGCCACGACCTCGCCGTCGTGTCGCGCATGGTCGATCGCATCGTCGTGCTGCGTGACGGGCTCGTCGTCGAGGCAGGAGCGGTCGCTCAGGTGCTGCAGAGCCCGGCGGAGTCGTACACGCGGATGCTGGTCGACAGCGCCCGGGCGCTCGATGCGTTCCTCGACGCGAAGGGGGCCGGCGCATGAGCCTTCTCGAACTCCGCGGTGCGGGCTTCGCCTACGGGTCGCGCCGCGTGCTCGACGACGTCTCGCTGCGCCTCGACGAGGGGGACTCGCTCGGCCTCGTCGGCGAGTCGGGCGCGGGCAAGTCGACGATCCTGCGTCTGATGCTCGGACTCGCGACACCGCGCGAGGGAGAGGTGCTGTTCGACGGCGCTCCCCTGAACCTGCGCGACCGTGCGCAGATGCGCCGCTTCCGGGCGAGCGTGCAGCCGGTGTTCCAGGATCCGTACTCGTCGCTCGACCCCCGTCAGCGGATCGACCGGATCATCGGCGAACCGCTGCGCTCGCTCGGCCTCGCTTCGGGCGCGGACGCCCAACGCCGCATCGCCGAATCCCTCGAGTCGGTCGGCCTTCCCGCCGACACCGCCCGCCGCTACCCTCACGAGTTCTCGGGCGGCCAGCGCCAGCGCATCGCGATCGCGCGTGCAGTGGTCTCCCGTCCGCGGGTACTCCTCGCCGATGAGCCGGTCAGCGCGCTCGACGTCACGACGCGCGTGCAGGTGCTCGAGCTGCTCGACCGCCTGCGACGAGAGAACGGCCTGTCGCTCGTGATGGTGTCGCACGACCTCACCGCGATCGCGTCAGCCTGCGACCGCACCGTGGTGCTGCAGAACGGCCGCGTCGTCGAACAGGGCGCCACCGCATCCGTGCTGCACGCACCGCAGGACCCCTACACCCGAGCGCTGGTCGACGCGGTTCCGCGACTCCCCCGCTGAGTCGCGGCAGTCGCTCGTCTCGCGACGACGGATTCGAAACCGAGTTCCGGTATTCCGTCTATCCTCGACGTATGCGTTTCACCGTTTCGCCGTGGTGGCTGCCGAAGCAGCCGTAACGCATTGACGCGCGGGCTGCACGGCAGCCTGCGACCCCGTCGCGAATCCATGTTCCGTGCAGCTCCTCTCGAATTAGGAGCAGATCATGGACTCGTACGCCGCAACCCTCGCTCGCATGCCCGACCTTCGGGAGGCGATCGAGCAGCATCCCGAGAGATACCGCGTTCTCACCGGGGAACGCCCCACAGGACGCCTGCACCTCGGGCACTACTTCGGCACCATCCGTGAACGTGTCCGTTTGCAGGATGCCGGTGTCGAGACGTTCGTGATCCTGGCCGACTACCAGGTGATCACCGACCGCGACTCGGCTGGTGATGTGCGTGGCAACGTGTACGGCGCCATCCTCGATTACCTCGCCGCGGGTCTTGATCCGAAGACCACCACGATCTTCACCCATTCCTCGGTGCCGGCCCTCAACCAGCTCCTGCTCCCTTTCCTCAGCCTGGTCACCGAGGCAGAGCTGCACCGCAACCCGACGGTAAAGAGTGAGCTCGCGGCGTCCGGTCGCACCTTGAGCGGCCTGCTGCTCACCTATCCCGTGCACCAGGCAGCCGACATCCTGTTCTGCAAAGGCAACCTCGTTCCGGTAGGGAAGGACAACCTCCCACACGTCGAGATGACCCGCACGATCGCACGTCGCTTCAATGAGCGATACGGCAGCGTGTTCCCCGAGCCTGCCGCGCTCGTCACCGAGACCCCTGAGCTTCCGGGCCTCGACGGGCGCAAGATGTCGAAGAGCTACGGGAATGCGATCGCACTCGGGATGACGGCCGACGAGACCGCCGACGCCATCAGGCGCGCTCCCACAGATTCGGATCGCGTGATCACCTACGACCCCGCGAATCGGCCTGGAGTGTCGGGGCTGCTCGCAACGGCCGCGGTCGTTCTCGAGCGCACTCCGGAGGATATCGCAGACGAGGTCGGCGGTGCGGGTGCCGGTGCGCTCAAGCGCCTCACCACTGAGGCGGTGAACGAGTTCCTCGCCGACCACCGTGCTCGTCGCGCGACGCTCACGATCTCCGACGCCGCCGCGGTCCTCCGAGAGGGCAACGAGCGCGCGGAGTCCATCGCGGACGACACGCTCGACGAGGTGAGGGCGGCGATGGGGATGACGTATTGACGGAAGGCGCGGCCCAACAGAAGGTCAGTTCATACCTGGATCCGGCGGCCGATACGCGTCGCGTCGGTGCCTGGCACGCACCACGATCAGTTGATCCGGCTCCTCCAGATAGAACAGCACTCGATAGTCGCCACGGCGTGCCGATTGCAGTCCTTCGAAGTCCTCCAGCAGGGGCTTACTCATCCGGAGCGGGTTCTCCGGCAACGTATGCACGGCGAACTCCACAATCGCCTGCGCGATCTTCGGCGGTAGTCCATCGAAGTCCCGCCAGGCGGAATCGGCGAATGACGTGACCCAGTTCACCGGGGTCGAACGCCGTATCGCTTCATCGTGTCTTCGGCGCTGCGGAGCTCGCCAGCGCCGGACTGGCGGCGAGCGTCATCCAGGTCTTCACGAGTCCCCGCCTGGGAGAACCAGAAGAGCGTCTCATACAGCGAGTCCAGAGCATCCTTGTTCACCAGCACCGCTGCGCTGCGTCCATGGCGAGTGATCTCGATCGTCTCGTGCTCACGTTCCACTTGGTCGACGAGACGGGACAGGTGATCCTTCGCCTCACTGAGCGGTATGGTCTGCATGGAGGAAGATTAGCCTGAAATCTGGCCTATATCTAGCCTGATTTGAAGCCATATGTCCCCTCACCCCGCCGAAGGCGCGAGGCCGAAGTACTCAAGCTCCGCGTCGTTCAGCATCCGCGAGCGGATCAGGAACCGCATCCCTGTGGGACCCTCGACCGAGAAGCCGGCACCGCGACCAGGCACGACGTCGATCGTGAGGTGCGTGTACTTCCAGTACTCGAACTGCGATTCCGACATGAAGACCTCGACCGAGGCGTCGAGCCCCACATCGAGGGCGCCGAGCAGCACATCGCTCGGCCCGGTGATGAACATGCCGACCGGGTAGCACATGGGTGACGAGCCGTCACAGCATCCGCCCGACTGATGGAACATCAGGGGGCCGTGCTGCACGGTGAGATCGCGGACGAGGGATGCCGCGGCATCCGTCACCTCGACCCGCTGGTAGGTGCCGATGCTCACCATGGTCCGCGCCTTCCTGACGATCGTCCGATTCCTGTGGTTCAGGGCGGACGCTGAGGGTGCAGCGCCCGCCCGGGGTCGAACTCAGAAGAAGCCCATGGGCCCCTCTGCATACGAGACCAGGAGGTTCTTGGTCTGCTGGTAGTGGTCGAGCATCATCTTGTGATTCTCGCGGCCGACGCCGGACTGCTTGTATCCGCCGAACGCGGCGTGCGCCGGGTACTGGTGATACGTGTTCGTCCAGACGCGACCGGCCTCGATCGCCCGTCCGGCGCGATAGGCCGTGTCTCCGCTGCGACTCCAGACACCGGCGCCGAGTCCGTAGAGCGTGTCGTTCGCGATCGAGATCGCATCGTCGAAGTCATCGAACGAGGTGACCGAGAGCACCGGGCCGAAGATCTCCTCCTGGAAGATGCGCATGTCGTTGGTGCCCTCGAACACGGTCGGAGCGACGTAGTAGCCCTCGCTGAGATCGCCGCCGAGGTCGACGCGCTCTCCACCGGTGAGCAGACGAGCACCACCCTGCTTTCCGATGTCGATGTAGCTGAGGATCTTCTCGAGCTGATCGTTCGACGCCTGGGCGCCGATCATCGTGGCGGGGTCGAGGGGGTTGCCCTGCACGACCTTGCCGACGCGAGCGAGACCATCGGAGAGGAAGCCGTCGTAGATCGACCTCTGGATGAGCGCGCGCGACGGGCAGGTGCAGACCTCGCCCTGGTTCAGCGCGAACATCGTGAAGCCCTCGAGTGCCTTGTCATAGAAAGGATCGGCGGTGTCACGGGCGACGTCCTCGAAGAACACGTTCGGGCTCTTGCCCCCGAGCTCGAGGGTCACCGGGATCAGGTTCTGCGACGCGTACTGCATGATCAGACGCCCCGTCGTGGTCTCGCCCGTGAAGGCGACCTTGCGGATGCGCTTGTGCTGAGCGAGCGGTGCGCCCGCTTCGATGCCGAAGCCGTTGACGATGTTGACGACACCGGCGGGCAGCAGATCGCCGATGATGTCGAACAGGAACAGCAGCGAGGCGGGGGTCTGCTCAGCGGGCTTGATGACGACGCAGTTGCCGGCGGCGAGCGCCGGCGCCAGCTTCCACACGGCCATCAAGATCGGGAAGTTCCACGGGATGATCTGGCCGACCACTCCGAGCGGCTCATGGAAGTGATAGGCGACGGTGTTCTCGTCGAGCTGGCTGATGCCGCCCTCCTGAGCGCGCAGAACGCCGGCGAAATAGCGGAAGTGGTCGACGGCGAGAGGGATGTCGGCGGCGAGTGTCTCTCGCACCGGCTTGCCGTTCTCCCACGTCTCGGCGACCGCGATCTCCTCGAGATGCTGTTCGATGCGATCGGCTATGCGGTTGAGGACCACTGAGCGCTCTGCGGGACTGGTCTTGCCCCAGCTCGCGAACGCCTTCCACGCGACGTCGACGGCGCGGTCGATGTCCTCGACGGTCCCGCGACCCACCTCGGTGAAGGGCTTGCCGTTGACGGGGCTCACGTTGTCGAAGAACTGGCCTTTGACGGGATCCACGAACTCGCCGCCGATGTAATGGCCGTACCGCGGACGGTAGGTCGCGAGGGCGCCCGGCTGACCGGGGGCGGCGTAGGCCGAGGACGCAGGGGCGGTGGACACGTCTTCTTCGACGATGGTCATCGGAACTCCTTCGATGGGCCACGGGCATCGGTGCTGCGCGGCTGTCCTCCGACGGTACGTCCGAGAACGTTGCACCCGAATGCGCAACGTTGCACGAGATTGCGAGCCTCAGCCCTCTTCGAGACGCTCGATCCGGGCGACCAGCCCCGCACGTTTCGGAGACCGAGCCGGGAGCATCTCGAGCGCGAGACGGAGGGCGGCGGCATCCCTCTGCCCTTCCGGGATGTCCGCGTAGGCGAGCAGGACATCGAGGCTCGCCTCCGACAGCATCGCCTCGCGCAGCGCCGCTCTGACCGATTCGCGGAATTCCTCGACACCCGGCGAGGTCGATTCCGGCAGCACCGGACCCCGGTAGGCGGTGAGAGCGACACGATGGGCACCGCGGTCGAGCAGCGACAGCACGTCGTGCGCATCCGTCTCGAGGGGCACCGTCAGCCGGTAGGGCCGGGATTCGGGCACGAGACTGGGGGCGTGCTTCTCGAGCACCTTGCGCAGGCGCACCATCTCGGGTCGAAGGGTGTCGGCCGACGCATCCGGCCCGTAGACGAGTTCACTCAGCCGCTCGGCCGACAGGCCCTGACGGTTCACCGCGAGCATCAGCAGGATCGCTGCATGGCGGGCGCTCAGCTCGATGACGGACTCTTCGAGCTCGGTCTCGGACTCGAGTCGAGCCCTGTCACGACCGAGCACATGCAATGTCGCGCGCGTGGTCGGCTTGGCGCGTGACGAGATCGTCGTCGGGCGTTGCGATTCGCCACGCGCTCGAAGCCGAGCGACCATCAACTCGGATTCGACGGCGCGCGCCGTGGCATCGACGAGAAGGCGGGCCTGGGTCGACACGACCTCGTCTCCGCCGGTGATGTCGATGACGCCGAGAACCCGGCGGGTCTCGGGGTCACGCACGGGAGCGGCCGTGCACGACCACGGATGCACGAGTCGGTTGTAGTGCTCGGCGCCGCGGATCTGCACGGACTGCCCGAGCGTCAGTGCGGTTCCCGGTGCGGTGGTACCCACGGCCTCCTCCGCCCAGTTCGCGCCCGCGACGAATCCCATGCCCTCGGTGAGGGACTGCAACTGTCGATCGCCTTCGATCCAGAGCAGGCGTCCGGCCTGATCTCCGACGGCGATCACGACACCGGATTCCTCCGGGGCGCCAGGAAGCAGCAGCGCTCGGATCATGTCCATCGCGGATGCCAGCGGATGCGCGAGCCGATAGGCCTCGAGCTCATCGCTCGCGAGCTCGATCGGCGGGGCGCCCTCGGGCCCGACGCGACCGCGCCACGACCTCACCCACGACTCGCGGACCAGAGGACGAACCTGCTGCAGACGTTTGTCCTCGAGGTTTCCGGCGATGAGTTCCTCGTGTGCACGCTCGATGAGCAGACGAGAGGCCTCCGGTGGGCCGTCACGTGACACCTGCCACGACGCAACCACAGCGTCTCCGATCGTCGATGGTGGAGCGTTACCTCAGTGTAGGAGCCGGACGCCACGGACGGAACCCGTCCCGGGTGGCGTGCCGAGGGGCTGCTGCGCACCCCCGGTTCTGGGGGTCATGGGGCCATGAACTCGGGAACTCGGGAGTCGCCGCGTATCGTGCACCAGGGCGTCGTCACGAGCGGAGGGGTCATGCGGACACGGCTCGGATCCGCGCCTACGGAGACCGCACCACGCACGAGAGCCTCCCGACGCGGCGTGCTCGTCGCGCAGACCCTCGCCTTCGCCGCCTTGCTCGCGACCGCCCTCGTCGTCGCTCTCGTCTTCGCGGGACAGGAGAACGAGCGCGGCGCGGTCGCGATGCTCGACGGCGGAGTCGCCGACGAGCTGGCCGAGCGTGTGCTGTCTCGAGACCCGCGTCCGATCGGAAGGCCGTTCTCGCTCTATGCCGTCGTCGACGTCGACGGTAGGGTCATCGCGACGGCGGGAGCCGACCGCGAGCGCCTCGGGAGTCGACACCTCACCGGTCTCACCGACGAGCCGGGCGCTCGCGCGGCAGTGGGGAACTCCTTTCCACTCGAGGGAGGCGGATGGTTGGTCGTCGTCATCGATCCGGACTGGCGAAACGGGCGGATCATGGGAGCAGCCTGGCCCATCGCGCTGCTGATCGCCGCGGTGGGCGGTCCCGCGTTCTATGTGCTGCGCGTGGTGTCGGTGCGCAGCACCCGATCCGCGTACAGGATGGGGCCCGAACAGGTCGATCAGATCGTGCGGGAACGCGCGGCGCTGCTGGAGAGCATCGACGATGCGGCGATCGGCATCGATCGGGATGGCGGACTCCTGTGGTTCAACTCCACCGCAGGAGAACTGCTGTCCGTGACCGATGACGAGATCGGAACCAACGCCGAGAAGCTGCTCCTGGCGGCGAGCGGCGGCCGCGGAGGCCGCGCGCTCGATGCTCACCTGATCCAGATCGGTGACCGCGTCCTGACCCTGTCCGTCGACATGGATGTCTCGCCGGCAGCAGGCGAGAGCCGGCTCGTGATCCTCCGCGACTATTCCCGGGATGCCGCTCTGCTGCGCGCGCTGGACGGTGCACAGAACCACATCGATGCGTTGCGCTCGCGCGGACACGAGTTCGCCAACACCTTGCACATCATCGAGGGCCTGTTGGAGATGGCTGAGCCCGACCGCGCGCTCGAGTTCGTCCGAGCCGGAGGAGTATCCGGAGAATTCGGCATGCCGGCTGACGGTATCGAAGACCCGAGCGTTCGCGCACTCGTCTACGCGCATCGCGCTCGAGCACGTGAGGGAGGTATCAGTCTGGTCGTCGCACCGGGAGCCGCACTTCCCGATCTGGCGGGCGCGGACCAGAGTTTCACCGAGGCGAGCCTGCTCATCGTCGGGAACTTCCTGTCGAACGCCATCGAGAGCTGCTCGTCCGGTGACGGCGTCGTGCTGATGATCACCACGGCTCAGGCATCCGACGGATCTGGTCTCGTGTTGACCTTCGCGGTCGACGACAGCGGCCCGGGAGTGCCTGCGCATCTGCGCGACCGGGTGTTCTCTCTGGGCACGAGCACCAAGACGGGTCGCGAATCCCGCGGCTACGGACTCGCGATCGTGCGCGGAGCCGTGACCCGCCTCGGTGGCGACTGCGAATGCCGCACATCCGAGCTGGGTGGCATGCAGTTCGAGGCCACACTGCCGATTCCCGACTCCGAGAGGTCCAGGTTCATCGATGAGTGACCTGCGCGTGCTGATCGTCGATGACGAGCCGATGGCGGCTCAGCTGCATCGGATGTTCGTCGAGCGCACTCCGGGATTCGTCGTGTCCGGTCTCGCCATGACCGGCGAGGAGGCCGTCGAGATGATGCACCGCGACCCTCCGGACGTCGTGCTGCTCGACCTGCAGCTCCCCGGCATCTCGGGCGGTGACGTTCTCCGCATGCTCCGCACGCATCTCGGTGACGATGTCGATGTCATCGCGGTCACCGCAGACCGCCGAGCCAGCAGCGTCGCACAGATGCGGATGCTGGGCGTCGCGCACTATCTCGCCAAGCCGTTCTCGGTGCGCGAGCTGCGCTTCCGATTGAGATCGGTGGCGAGAGTCCGCAGCACGCTCGCCTCGCGACAGACCTTCGACGGCCAGTCCGAGATCGATGAGGTCATGCACAGCGAGTTCGTCGAGGTGGACACCTCACGTGCTCGACACGATGACGCCACGGATCGGCACATCCGCGCCGGGCATCCTCTCGATCTTCTGCGCGAGCGCGGCGACCATGCGATCTCCGAAGGAGCTCACTGCCCCGAGTTCACCCTGAGCACGCTCGCGGCCGCACTGCATGTCTCGGTACGCCAGGTGCAGCGGGCGTACGCACGCGGGGGGCGATCAGTGCAGGAGGCGATCCGCGACCATCGCGTCGGCGTCTCGGCGATGCTGACTCTCGGAGTGGAGCGTCTCACAGCCGCGGAGATCGCGCGCCGCAGTGGATTCCGCAGTCCACGCAGCATGCGCCGTGCGTTTCAGGAGGTGCACGGCATTCCTCCGGCACGCTGGCGTGCCCGGCATGCCGAAGAGGCGCTGCTCGAGGAGCCGGATCGGCGACGGGAAAGGGACAGCGTGCGTCAAGCTGCGGGCCAAACGCTCGACTATGAACGCCGCGCGACGCCCTCCGCACAAGACTTCACGGGAGGGTTGCGGTGAAACGCGCGGTGTGGGGTTGCCGTGCGTATGTCGCACCCTCGGTCGCCCATGGGAGCGGCCGAAGCCCACGTTTACAGACGTGTGCGTCAGAGGAGTCCTGGGGTCTCCTCTCCGTGAGGGGCGTCGGGGGGAGACCCCCTCACGGTCCCCACCGATCAGGTCATCCGCGCGCGGACCACCACTCGCGCAGGCGCTGCTCGGAGGCATCCGGTCCGATGAGTCCCTCGTCGAGGCGCAGTTCGAGCAGGAACCTGTAGGCCTCTCCGACCTCCCTGCCGGGCGCGATGCCGAGAATCCGCTGGATCTGGTTGCCGTCGAGCTCCGGGCGGATGGAGTCGAGCTCCTCCTGCTCGCGCAGCGCCGCGATGCGCGATTCGATGTCGTCGTAGGCCGAGGCGAGGCGACCGGCCTTGCGCTTGTTGCGCGTGGTGACATCGGCACGGGTGAGGATGTGCAGGCGTTCGAGCTGGTCGCCCGCGTCTCGGACGTAACGGCGCACAGCGGCATCCGTCCAGGCCCCCTCGGCGTATCCGAAGAAACGCAGGTGCAGCTCGATCAGCTTCGACACGGCACCTGTCGTGTCGGTGTCGAACCGCAGCGTCTGCAGACGCTTGCGTGCCATGCGCGAGCCCACGACGTCGTGGTGATGGAACGTGACCACTCCCCCGTCTTCGAGCTTGCGAGTGCGGGGCTTGCCGATGTCGTGCAGCAGCGCGGCGATGCGCAGTGCGACGTCGGGTTCAGCGTCGGGGGTGCGCGACTGCTCGAGCGAGATCGCCTGACGGAGCACCGTGAGCGAATGCTCGTAGACGTCCTTGTGGTGGTGGTGCTCATCGACCTCGAGTCGCAGAGCACTGACCTCGGGCAGGAACTCCTCGATCAGGCCGGTGTCGACCAGCACGCGGATGCCGCGCACGGGGTCTTCGGTCTGCATCAGGCGAACGAGTTCGGATTGGATGCGCTCCGGGCTCACGATCTCGAGGGTCGCCTTGAGCTCGGTGATCGCATCGAATGTGTCGTCGTCGATGCGGAAGCCCAGCTGGGCGCTGAAGCGCGCCGCGCGCAGCATCCGCAGCGGGTCGTCGCCGAACGAGACCTGCGGATCCGCCGGCGTGCGGAGTACTCCGGCGATGAGGTCTTCGACTCCCCCGGTCGGGTCGACGAGCGTGACGGACGGAACCTGCAGGGCCATCGCATTGACGGTGAAGTCGCGGCGATGCAGGTCGGCGTCGATCGTGTCGCCGAACTCGACGGTCGGCTTGCGGGTCACCCCGTCGTAGCTGTCGGCCCGGTACGTGGTGACCTCGACCTGCTCGCCCTGCACCCGTGCGCCGATCGTGCCGAACGCACGGCCGATGTCCCACTGAGCGGTCGAGATCGGCGTGACGATGCGCAGGATGTCGTCGGGCAGCGCGTTCGTGGTGAAGTCGAGGTCGTGCGTGGGGCGGCCGAGCAGCGCGTCGCGCACGGGACCGCCGACGACAGCGAGGTCGAAGCCCGCCGCCGCGAACGCATCGGCGAGGGTGCGGACGACCGGATTCTCGGCGAGCGCGCCGAGACGGTCGAGGCCGTCAGCCATGTTGAGCATGGGTTCCAGCGTACCGGGGGTCAGAACAGCGGGTTCTCGCCCTTGGCCTGGGCGATGGCGCGGACTCGCGCCTGCATCAGCCGCACGAGCAGAGCGCTCATCAGGAATCCGCCGACCACGGCGACCGCGACGATGAACCAGATGCCGATCTCGGGGTCGATGACCTCGAACCCGTAGATCGCGACGGCGAGCAGCAGAAGCACCGGCCCCTCGATCAGCGCGAACGTGATGAACAGCCGCGTCTGACGTCTGCCGAAATCGGCGTTGACCGCCCGGACGCGAGCCTCGATCGACGACTCCCCCGCATAGCTCATGCCCCCACCGTAGCGGCGTTCACCCTCCGGTCGTCCTGCGGCAACCCCGAGGTCATCCTCTTTCGATGGGCTGGCCGGGCCCCGTGCGGCTGAGCACGGAAACCCCACCCCACGAAGGACACTCATGACCTCCCCCACCCCTGCGGTGCGGTGGCGGCGTTACGGACTCGCGTCCGCCGCCGTCCTCGCCCTGCTCGGCGGCGCCGTCGTCGCCCCCATCGCGACCGCCGCCGGCGAGCCCGATGTGCCGACCGGCTCGCTCATCACCGGTGACACCACCTGGCGCTACCTCGACGACGGATCCGACCCGTCGGCCGCACCCGCCGCGCTCCGCGACTGGACCCTCCCCGACTACGACGACAGCGCCTGGAAGTCGGCGCCCGGCTCGTTCGGCGCGAAGAACGGCAAGATCGCGCCCGTCGGCCCGGTCACCCCGACGACGCTGCTGAACCACTACATCGACGGCTCTGCCGCCCCCACGGTGCCCACCTACTTCTTCCGCACGACGTTCGAGCTCGAGACGGGCGTGGCCGAGCAGGTCGCCGCACTGCGCAGCACGATCACGTACGACGACGCGATCGTCGTCTGGATCAACGGCGAAGAGGTCGCGCGCTACGTCGACGGCCGCATCACCGACACCGTCAACGTCGAGTACGCCGGAGACAGCGGCGGCGACCCGCTCACCAGCACGTTCAGCGCCGAAGGCGAGCTGCTGCACGACGGCACGAACGACATCGCCGTCGCCCTGTTCCAGGACCGCGAGTCGAGCTCGGACATCTATTTCGACATGTCGTCGCTCACGCTGGTCGAGGCCTCCGATCCCGGCTCGCCCGTCGTGGCTCCGCCGACCCGCGTGATCCTGACCCCGACCGAGCAGCCCGCCGTGTCGCAGTCGTTCTCGTGGCTCGCGGGCGACGCCTCGCACACGATCGGCCAGGTCGAGATCGCGCCGGCGGCCGGCGGCGAGACGCGCACCGTCGACGCCTACGACGCCGGGGTCGTCAACGGCAACCCGAACAAGCACTTCTCGGCGACGGTCACGGGCCTCGCGCCTGCGACCGCCTACCGCTACCGCGTGGGCCTCGCCGGCAGCTGGAGCGACTGGTTCGAGTTCCGCACGGCAGACCCGAGCGCCACGGACTTCCAGTTCATCTACTACGGCGATGCCCAGATCGGCCTCGACACCACCTGGCCGAGCGTCGTGAAGCAGGCCGAGGCTCAGGCTCCTCGTTCGATCGGATCGGTGCACGCCGGCGACCTGATCAACACCTCGAGCAACGAGAACGAGTGGCTCAACTGGTTCAAGGGCATGGAGGACTCCGCCGTGCGTACCAACGTGATGGCGGCCCCCGGCAACCACGAGTACTCGGGCGACAAGCTGCTCACCGCATGGAAGGCGGCGTTCGAGTACCCGCACAACAACCCGTCGACGAGCACGATCGGCGAGCTGGCCGACCTCGCGAAGGGCGACTCCGAGGTCGCGCAGCAGTACCGCGCGTTCTTCGATCACTGGTCGTCGTTCGCCGCCGAGACCGCGTATTACACCGACTACCAGGGCGTGCGCTTCATCACCCTGAACGCGACCCGCGACACCACCTTCCTGACCCCGGCAGGACTCCCGTCGTGCACGGGCGCCGAGTGCCCGTCGGCGCAGATCGGCGTGCTGTGGACCCGCTTCCAGGCGGCCTGGCTCGACCTGCTGCTGCAGAACAGCCCGTCGAAGTGGAACGTCGTCACCTTCCACCAGCCGGTGTTCTCGGCATCCGAGGGCCGCGACGAGCCGGTGCTGCGCGCCGAGTGGCTGCCCGTCTTCCAGCGCAACGACATCGACCTCGTGCTCATGGGCCACGACCACACCTACGCACGCGGCTACGTGAACACCGATGCGACCGAGACCCCCGGCATGACCTCGGGCCCCGTGTACGTCGTGTCGAACTCGGGTGCGAAGCACTATGAGCTCGAGACGCCCGAGAAGAACGTCTGGACGAACAACGGTGCCACCCAGGTGCTGCGCGGTCAGGGCGTGACGACGTACCAGGTGATCGACGTCTCGAAGAACCAGCTCGTCTACCGCTCGTACCTCGCGGAGAAGCAGCCGGATGCCACGACCGACCTCCCCGTCGGCTCGGTCTACGACACCTTCACGGTGACGAAGTCGGATGCCGGTGAGAAGTGGGTCACCGAGGCCGGCGTGACGCCGCCCGTGATCGAGGAGCCTGCGGCGCCGGAGGTCACGCTGGGTGCCGCATCCGTGGTCGCGGGTGGAAAGCTCGCCGTCTCGGGGAGCGGTTTCGAGGCGGATGCCGCGCTGCGCTTCGAGCTGCGTTCTGACCCGATCGACCTCGGCACAGCCACCGCCGATGCGGACGGCGCGTTCAGCCGCACGCTGACGATTCCGGCGAGCACCCCGGCCGGAACGCACACGCTCGCGGTGATCCTCGCCGACGGCACCGAGGTCACGTCCTCGGTCACCGTCACGGCCGCGGCGAGCGGTGGGGCGACCACGCCGGGCGCGACCGGCGGAGCGACCGACGGCTCGCTCGCGACGACGGGTGCCGACAGCACGCCGTACATCGTCGGCGCGGTGGTGCTGCTCGCCCTCGGCCTCGGCCTGTTCGCGATGCGGCGCCGCCGCCACGCGGGCAGCACCGAGACCGCGGAGTAGGCGACCGCATCCGCTGTTCGGGCGTCGTCGGGGCTTCGGTCCCGGCGGCGCCCATCGTCGCCTGTCCCACCAACCGGCATTCCGGTATCCCACCCCAGTGCGCCCGACACCGTCCCCGTCCTAGGATCGGCAACGTGGCCTCAGAAGAGCACGACTCCTCCCCCGCCGCACCGGACACGTCCCGGCGCGGGTTCCTCAAGATGGGCGGCGCCGCTCTCGCAGGCGTCGTGGTCGGCGGTGCCGCCGGTGCCGCGATCGGCGCGAACATGGGCAACCATCGCAGCGGGTTCGCGTCCGACCCCGACCCCTTCGCCGCACTCACGCCGCGCAGCGAGCCCGGCTTCGACCACCTCGTCGTGGTGATGGGCGAGAACCGCTCCTTCGACAACCTGCTCGGATATCTGTACTCGAAGGACACGCTGCCGGCGGGCGAGAAGTTCGAGGGTCTCGCTTTCGGCACGCACAGCAACACCGCATCCGACGGAACGGTCGTCGACGCCCACATCTACACCGGAGACACCGACCGGATCATGAGCCTGCCCGACCCGGACCCCGGCGAGGAGTATCCGCACGTCAACACGCAGATCTTCGGCACCGTCGACCCGAAGGACAACGCCGATCTCTTCGTCGACCAGATGACGGCCCCCTTCAACGCCCCGACCCACGGCGAGAAGGCGACGATGTCGGGGTTCCTCGAGGACTACATCATCAACTTCCGTCGCCTGCGCAAGGGCACAGAGCCCCAGCCCGAGGAGGCGGCCCACATCATGGGCTCGTTCTCGCCGGCGATGCTTCCGGTGCTGTCCACGCTCGCATCGGAGTTCGCGGTGTTCGATCACTGGTACGCGGGGGTGCCGTCGCAGACGTTCTGCAACCGATCGTTCTTCCACGCGTCGACCTCGCACGGCTTCGTCACCAACCAGGCGGGGGGCGGCTACCGCAAGTGGCTCGACGCCCCGGCCGCGCCCACCGTGTTCAACCGCCTCGAAGACGAGAAGGTCAGCTGGAAGGTCTACATCGACAAGCTGCAGCTCGTCTCGTTCACCGGGATGCTGCATGCCGCCGTGCTCGAGAAGTACTGGCGCACCGACCACTTCGGCACCATGGAGGACTTCTACGCTGATGCGAAGAACGGCGCTCTGCCGGCCTACGCGTTCATCGAGCCGCGCATGGTCTATGACCACAACGACTTCCACCCGCCCTTCGGGTCTCCTCGTGAGAGCGCGGTCGACGGCGAAGCCGTGTACGACAGCGCGATCTCCGATGTCAGGGCCGGAGACCGGCTCATCCACGACATCTACGAGGCCGTCCGCACCAGCGCGTCACCGAAGGGCTCGAACGCGGTCAACACACTGCTGCTCATCACGTTCGACGAGCACGGCGGATGCTACGACCACGTGCCGCCACCCGCCGCCACGAAGCCGACGAAGGACACGGTGGCCGGCGAGATGGGGTTCACCTTCGACCGGCTCGGATGCCGGGTGCCCGCCATCGCGATCTCGGCCTACACGAAGCGCGGCACGATCGTGCACGATGAGATGCACCACGGCTCGGTCACCGCGACCCTCTCACGCCTGCACGGCCTGAAGCCGCTGAACGACCGAGACCAGTCGGCGAACACGCTCTTCACCGCCGTGAACCTCGACAAGCCTCGCCATCCGGCCGACTGGCCCGTCACGACGCCCGCCTACACCCCGCCGAACCCCGAGGAACGCGAGCCGAAGCCGGGGGAAGCAGATCAGATGAAGCCGCTCACCCCGCCCGCCCGAGGTCTGCTCGGGCTGCTCATCGCCAAGTACGGCAAGCCCGACGAACCGGAACCCGAGACGTTCGCCGATGCCTACCGACTGCTGCACGAGCACGGCGACGAGCTCTTCGGCCCGGCGAAGGGCTCCTGAGGGCGGAGGGTCGGGATGCCGTCTTGCCGACCCTCCGGACCGACCTGGTCAGTCGGACGCTGGGTCAGTCGCGGTGCGAGCGGCGACGCGAGACGAGGAACAGCACTGCCCCGAGCGCGAGCACGGCTCCGCCCACTGCGGCCCACGTGAACGTCTCCGGTCCGAGCCCCGTGCCGGGCAGGCGGCCGCCACCGGTGCTCGGAGGCGTGGAGGGCGTCGGCGTCGTGGTCGGGGGATCGGTCGGGGTGACGATGATCGCGGCGAGGGTGAAGTCCTGATCGACGAAGGTCTCGCCCGCGGCCGTGACCTCGACCGTGAGCGTCGCCGGGCCCACGATGGTGCTGCCCGCCGGTGCCGTGATCGTCAGCGTGTAGGTGCCGGGCGGCAGGTCGCCGACACCGAACGCGCCGTCGGCATCCGTGACCAGCTGCTGGTCTCCCTCGTCGGTAGTGAGGGTGATGGTCGCGCCGGCGACCGGAGCGCCACCGTCGGTGCGCACGACACCCGCGAGCCCTCCGAGCCTGGCCAGGTCGAAGTCGACATCCGCCACATCCGCTGTCGCGACGGTCTCACTCTGCGAGGTCGCTCCCGCGGCCACGTAGCCCTCGGGCGTCGTGATCGTGATCTCGTAGTCGCCCGAGGGAAGGCGCGGGAATGAGTAGCTGCCGTCGGCTCCGGTCACGGTCGTGAGTGTCGTCCCGCCAGGGCCGGCCGCAGTCACGGTGACGCCCGCGACTCCCGCTCCGTTCGCGCGCACAGCGCCGGTCAGGTCGGGATTCTCGGCGAGCACGAAGTCCGCGAGGCTGATCGGCACCTCGCTGCCCTCCGGCACGACCAGGGGTTCCGTGGGATCCGTCGTGCTGTAGCCGGGCGGCGGGGTGACGACGACGGTGTGAGCACCGACTGCGACCTCGTCGAAGAGGTAGTTGCCCTGAGCATCCGTCGTCGTGGTCTGAGCTCCGTCGACCGTTACGGTTGCGCCGGGCACCGGGTTGCCGTCGTCGTCGACGACTCGTCCGGAGACGGCCACGGGGATGATGTCCCGCACGGTGAAGTCGGCGACGCCGTCGGCGGTCGTGAGATCCACAGCCGCCGATGTCGCGCCCTCGGGGATCATGCCCGCAGGAGCCGTCACGCGCACCGTGTATCCGGCCGTCGCGACGATCCCGGGGAACGAGTAGCTGCCATCCGCGCCGCTGGTCGTGGTCGCGACGACGTCGCCGTTCGCGTCGGTGAGCGTGAGGGTCGCACCCGGCAGCGACTGCGGGACCTCGGTGACATCGGAGACCACACCGGTGATGTCACGCGCGATCGAGGCGAACCAGGTCTGGTACACCGGGAACCCGGAGCGGCGCGTGAACGAGAAGGTGAGAGAGGTGATCGGCACGTTCGGCTCGAACCAGGCGGCCGCACCGCTCGTGTCGAGCGCGGCGGCGTTGCCGGTGAGAGTCTGGGTCGTGGCGTCCCAGGTGGGCACGTCCGCCGCGTCGCCGGTGCACGAGGGCTTGCCCGTGACTCCGGGCGCGCAGTAGTTGAAGCCGCCCTGGAATCCGAGCTGCGCCGCGGTCAGCGCCTGCCCGTTCGCGCCGACCGCCTGGATGCGCACCGAGTCGGCGTCGATGTCGCCGAGCACGAAGGTCCAGCCGGAGGCGGGCGTGGGATTCGCGAACGAATAGGTGGTCGTCGACGGGCTGGCGGCGTTGTCGGCCTTCGGCCGCAGGTTCACGTACGACTGATTGATGCTCGAGCCGTACTTCGCTCCGACAGGGGTGCCCTGCGCGAGCCAGTTGGTCGCGCCCGAGATGACAGCGGCCTGTCCGGCGCGGGAGTCGCTCGTCATCGTCGCGGTGATGGCGGGCTGCGCCGCGACCTGCACGGTGGTCGTGTATGCGCCGCCGGTGCCGGTCAGGGGCTGCCAGGTCGCCCAGGCGGTCGTGGTGGCGGCCGCAGCCGGAATCGCACCGACGAGCGCCGCGACGAGCACGATCGCTCCTGCAAGGATTCCGCCCTTTGTCCCACGCATGCGGCCAGCGTATCGGCATATTGCGAGATCGGCGAGCGTCGGAGATGGGTGCGGCGAGGCATGGAGAAGGGGCGGATGCGCGCAGCATCCGCCCCTTCTCCGTCCCTCGTCAAGGTCCGGTTTTCAGAACGGATCTCCCTGCACGGGACCCTCGGTGTTCGACTTCCAGCCGAGCGCCGGGGCGACGTGGGTCGCGAACGACTCGAGCACATGCAGGTTGTACTCGGGGCCGAGCTGGTTCGGGATGGTCAGCAGCAGGGTGTCGGCCGACATGACCGCCTCGTCCGCGAGCAGCTGCTGGATCAGCACGTCGGGTTCGGCCGCATAGGTCTTGCCGAACGTCGAGCGGTAGCCGTCGATGATGCCGATCTGGTCGGCGTTCTCCTCGCTGCGCAGGCCGAAGTACGCCCTGTCCATGTCGGACACCAGCGGGAAGACACTGCGGCTGACCGAGACGCGGGGCGTACCCGTGTGCCCCGCCTCCTTGTAGGCGCTGCGGAACAGATCGATCTGCTCGCGCTGCAGCTGGTGGAACGGCACGCCGGTCGCCTCGGTGAGAAGCGTCGAGCTCATCAGGTTGAGCCCCTTGCGCCCGGTCTCCTCGGCCGTGGCACGAGAACCCGAGCCCCACCAGATGTGGTCGCGGAGCGTGGGCGACTGCGGTTCGATCGCGAGGTAGCGCCCTGCACCGACCATGCGGGGGTCGCCGGGAGCGAGGCCCTCTCCGTCGATGGCGCGGAGGAAGAGGTCGAACTTCTCGCGAGCGATGACGCTGCCGCGCTCGGGGTCCTCCTCGTCGTGGAAGCCGAAGGTCTCGTAGCCGCGCAGCGCCGTCTCGGGTGAACCACGGCTCACTCCGAGGGCGATCCGCCCGTCGGCGATCAGGTCGAGAGCCGCCGCCTCTTCGGCGAACTGGAACGGATTCTCGTACCGCATGTCGATGACGCCGGTGCCGACCTCGATGCGCTTCGTGCGTGCGGCCATGGCCGACAGCAGCGGCATCGGAGACGCGGCCTGACGCGCCCAGTGGTGCACGCGCACGGATGCCCCGTTGACGCCGATCTCGTCGGCGCCCTCTGCGATCTCGATGGTCTGCTTCAGCATGTCTCCCGCAGTGCGGGTCGCCGAACCGGGCACGTCGGCATAGTGCCCGAACGAGAGGAATCCGAAAGCCTTCATGGTGTATTCGAACGCATAGATGCGGTCACGTATTCCTGCATCATTGGCTCGCTGTCAGCAGACCGTCGAGCACGAGCTGGCGGATGCGCGGTTCGAGGTCGGCCCACAGGTCGACGAGCGGCACCTCGAACAGGTCGGCCAGTGCCGCGACGATCTGCATGACGGTCAGGTCTCCGTCGCACGCGCCGACGAACGCGGCGACCGCGGGGTCGACCGTGATCGTGCGGGCGAACCCGCCGCCCTGACGGAGCTCGATGATGCTGGGATCGTCGTTGCCCGGAAGCAGGTGACGAGCCTCGGTGACGTCGGGGGCCGTGAAGAGGGTCGACGGCAGACCGTCGACGAGCAGGTCATGGGCGGCGAGCCCCGAGCGCAGCGCCGCGCCGACGTTCGACACGGGCTGCGACAGGCGCTCGAGACGACGCAGCGGTGCGCCGTGCCCGGATGCTGCCGGCCGCCGCACCAAGATGTAGCCGAAGCCGACGGCAGTGACGCCGCGCGCGGCGAAGTCGTCGAGCCACGCGGTGAGCAGCGGGGTGAACGCGGCGTCGCGCGGGGTCGTGCCGCCGTCGCGGATCCACAGCTCCGCATAGCCGAGCGGAGACAGCTCCTCGCGCTGGATCACCCACAGGTCGAGGTCACCGGGCACCCAGGACGAGAGTCGATCGAGGCCGACCCGGCCGGTCAGCTCGCGCTGCGCCCCGCGCGACTCCCAATTGCCGAGCAGCTGGGCGACTCCGCCAGGGGTGAGGAACGACGGAGCAGCGCACAGGAACTGCTCGACGAGCGCGTCACCCACGAGGCCGCCGTCGCGGTACTCGTACTCGGGCACGCCCTCGGCCCGGGGGGTGATCACGAAGGGAGGGTTCGACACGATCAGATCGAAGGCCTCCCCCTCGACCGGCTCGAACATGCTGCCGAGACGGAACTCGATGTTCGAGACGCCGTTGAGCCGGGCGTTCAACTCGGCGTATGCGAGCGCCCGTGCCGAGATGTCGGTGGCGACGACCGCGCCGGCATGGCGAGCGACGAGAAGCGCCTGGATGCCGCATCCGGTGCCGAGATCGAGGGCTCGGTCGACCTCGATCGGCATGATGGTCTCGGCGAGGGTACGAGATGCCCCGCCCACTCCGAGCACGTGGTCGGCGGGAAGCGCACCGTCGAGCGCCACCTCGTCGAGATCGCTGGCGATCCACCACTCGCCGATGCCGTCGGAATCGACGAATGACTGCGGCCGAAGAATCGCGGTGGGAACGACCGCATCGCCGTCGATCCGCGCCAGGCCGAGCGCGACCAGGCCATCGACGCCGACCCGCGGCAGCGCAGCGGCCACCGGGGCATGGGGCTGCGCCATTCCGAGCACCAGAAGTCGACCGAGTGTCGCGAGCACACCGTCGTCGCCGGCGATCGCGCGCAGGATGGGTTCGCGCATTCCTCGGGCCAGGGCGTCGTCCTCTTCCTCTCCCCACAGGCGACGCAGCGGCTCCGAGCGCAGGTCGGCGGCGTCGAGATCTGCGGCGAGCGCGGAGCTGTGAAGCGGGTCGGGAACGGGCGTGAGTGTGGCGGACACGGCCGTCACTCTACGCGTGTTCAGGGTTCTCATTCAGCCAGCCGCCTAGAATCACAAGGTCAGCACTCGCCGGACGCCTGAGATCACCGGCGTCCGAGGAAGACTCTCATGACCGCGACCACCCCCGAGAACGGCCTCCGCCCGCGCCTGCAGCGCCTGGCATGCGGATCCGTCATCTCGGCGATCGTTCTCGGCATGTGCGGCATGGGCGCGGGAAGCGCGTTCGCGGCCAGCGACCCCGAGACAGACGACGCCCCCGCGGTCGAGCTGCTCCTGTCTGCGGGCGTGCGGGGCACCGTCTCGCCCGGCAGCGCGACGACGGCATCTCTGACGGTGCAGAACGACGCGAAGTCGGCTCTCTCGGCCGGACGCGTATCCGTCGAGATCAACCGAACTCCCCTGGCCGACGACGCCGCAGTCACGACGTGGCTGGACGACTCGGAGGCCCCCGGAGGATTCGACCAGCTCGGCGCAGACCTCACCGCGCCGGTCGACGCCGAAGCATCGGTGACGACGAGTCTCATGATCCCGCCCGAGGCCCTCGGCGACCTCGCACCCGGCGTCTACGCGCTGCGTGCGACGCTCAGCGGGGCGCAGACCGATGCTCAGGATGCTGCCGCGTCCGTGACGTCGACGAGCGTCCTCGTCATCACGGCTGCCGAGAACCCGCCCGTCGCGCTGATGGTGCCGATCACCGCGACCCCGGTCGGCGGTGCGCTTCTGACAGCCGAAGAGCTCACCGCCCTCACCGCTGCGGACGGCGCACTCACTGCGGCGCTCGAGGGGGTCCGCGGCACTTCGGCCATCCTGGCGATCGATCCGTCGATCCCTGCGGCGATCAGGGCCCTCGGGACCGCGGCGCCTCAGAGCGCACGCGAATGGCTGCGTCAGCTCGACGCGCTCCCGAACGAGCGCTTCGCGCTGCAGTTCGGCGACGCGGATGCCACCACGCAGGCCCAGGCCGCCCTCCCCGAGCTCCTGCAGCCGACGACGCTCGCGCCGTTCCTCACCCCGAGCAACTTCCTCATGCTCCCGGACGAGACCCCCGCCGCGACGCCGACCGCGACTCCCGCGCCGACCCCGGCGCCCACCGACGGCCCTGAGCTGCCGGATGACGCAGACCTCGCCGTCATCGAGGGCGCCTCCCCCGGCATCCTGTGGCCGCGCAGCGATGCCTCGACCGACGACCTCGACGCCTTCTCCGCGTACATGGGCGGCGCGGCCATCACGGTCCTGTCGTCGACTGCGGTCGGTGGAGCAGACGACGCCCATGCCACTGTGGGCGAGCACACGGCGCTCGTCACTGATGCGGCAGCATCCGCCGCCCTGTCCGACGCGGCAGCGGAAGACGACGAGGCCGCTCGTCAGCGATCGCTCGCCGAGGCGAGCGCCCACCTCGCGCTCTCCGCGCAGACGAATCCGACCGCCCCTCTTCTCGTCGGACTCGACCGTGACGAGACCCGCACGGCCGACGCGCTCCACGAGACGATCACCTCGTTCGACACCCTCGGCTTCGGACTCGCGGAGCTGCTGGCCACCCCCGCCGTCTCCGCCGCGCTCACCACCGAACCGGACGCGACCCGCGCCACGGCACTGCAGCGGATGCTCGACAGCGAGGTCGGGCTCGGAGAGTTCGCAACGATCCTCGACGACCCCCAGCTGCTGCTGAGCCCCAAGCGCATCCAGATCATGCGGGCGACGGCAGTCAGCCTCACCGAAGACGCCTTCGACGACGCGGTCGCCGACGTGAACACCGCGACCACCGACACCCTCGAGGCCGTCGACATCCCGCCGGCGAGCACCATCCAGCTGCTCTCCGCCAACGCCGATCTGCCGTTCTCGGTGCGGAACGATCTGCCCTGGCCCGTGAACGTCAACCTCTCCGTCAAACCGAGCGATCCTCGTCTCGAGGTCGAGCCGGTGACCGCGGCGACGATCCAGCCCGGCACCACGAGCCGAGTCAAGGTTCCCGTCTCGGCGAGGGTCGGCAGTGGCGAGGTTGCGCTGAAACTGGAGCTCTCGAGCCCCACGGGCGTACCGATCAGCACGCCCGAGACGGTGCGCGTCTCGGTGCGAGCCGAGTGGGAGACGATCGGTCTCGCCGTCTTCGGCGGTCTGATCGTGCTGCTCCTCGGTCTCGGCATCATCCGCACCGTCCGCCGTCGCCGCCGTGAGGCGGGCACGGAGAACGGCACCGTCGAGGAGTCGAATGAGTAGTCTCGGCCGCGCGAGCGCGCTGATCGGCGCAGGAACCCTCATCTCGCGCGTCACAGGTCTGCTGCGCACGATCGTTCTGGTGGGTGTGATCGGCTCTGTCGGAGCCGGTGCGGCCGACGCGTTCGCGATCGCGAATCAACTTCCGAACAACGTGTTCTCACTGATCTCGGTGGGCGTGCTGACGGCAGTCATCATCCCGCAGATCGTGAAGGCGACGGCCGATGCCGATGGCGGCAACGCCTTCATCTCCAAGCTCTTCACCCTCGGCACCGTCGTGCTCGTCGCGATCACCGGCATCGCCACCGTCGCGTCGCCGTGGCTCGTGTGGCTCTACGCCGGCAAGGAGGGATCTCCCGAGTTCCTCGCCCTCGCGACGGCATTCGCGTACTGGTGCATGCCGCAGATCCTGTTCTACGGGCTGTATGCACTTCTCGGTGAGGCACTCAACGCCCGTCGGATCTTCGGCCCGTTCACCTGGGCGCCGGTCGTCAACAACGTGGTCTCGATCGTCGGTTTCCTGATCGTCGGAGCCTTGTTCGGCGGACCGCTCACCCGAGTCGCCGACTGGACTCCCGAGATGATCGCCGCTCTCGGTGGGACAGCGACACTCGGCATCCTGATCCAGGCCGCGATCCTGCTGATGTTCTGGAGGCGCACCGGGCTCGCCCTCAAGCCCGACTTCCGGTGGCGCGGCGTGGGCCTGGGCAATGTGGGTCGGCTCGCCGGTTGGACCTTTCTGATGGCTCTCGCGAGTCTCGTCGCCGGACTCGTCCAGACCCAGATCCTCACCGAGGCCTCGGGCGAGGGTGCCTCGGTCGCCACCTTCCAGTACGCATGGCTCATCTTCATGCTCCCGTACTCGATCATCGTGCTGTCGATCGGAACGCCGTACTTCACGCAGATCAGCGAGCACGCGGCAGCCGGACGCGATGCGGAGGTGCGCGGCGACATCGCGAAGAGCATCCGAACGCTGCTCTTCTTCATCGCCGTCGCCGTCGCGGCCGTCGCAGCGGCATCCGTCCCGGCATCCCGCGTCTTCACCAACCAGGCATCCGACGCCTCCGAAGCCGCGCTCGTGCTCGTCTGCTTCCTCGTGTGCCTCGTGCCTCTCACGATCCTCTTCATCGTGCAGCGGACCTTCTACGCCTACGGCGACACCCGCACGCCCTTCTGGTTCACGGTCTTCCAGTGCGCCCTGGTCGTCGTCAGCGCCCTCGGCGCCCAGTGGCTGCTCGCCGCCGGCGCCATCGAGGTGACGTCCCTCGCAGCCACCATCGCCCTCGGGCAGTCGCTCGCCAGCACCATCCAGACCGTCGTGGCCGTCTGGCTTCTGCACCGCAAGATCGGCGGGCTGCAGATCCGCACGTGGATGACCGCCATCCTGCGCTTCGCGATCGCCGCCATCCCCGCCGGCTTCGCAGGATGGGGTGTCTTCCTCCTGCTCGGCGGCCCCACGGGCTGGACGACAGCGGACAAGCTCCAAGGAGCGCTCGGCACGTGCATCATCGGCGTCGCCGTCGTGGTCGTCTACGTCGGCATCCTGGCCCTTCTGCGGGCACCGGAGCTCAAGGTCGCCGGCTCCATGCTGCGCCGCTTCCTGCCCGGTCGCTGAGCATCCGCGCGCGGGAATGTCGCGCGGTTACCATTGGTTGAAGCAGTCGAACGTCTTTCGGCGTCTCAGCATCTACGACGGAGAGCACATGCGTCAGGTCATCATCATCGGTTCCGGTCCTGCCGGATTCACCGCCGCCATCTACGCGGCGCGCGCGAACCTCAAGCCGCTGCTCATCGCGAGCACGGTCGAGGTCGGCGGAGAGCTGATGAACACCACCGAGGTCGAGAACTACCCGGGCTTCCCCGAGGGGCTCCAGGGCCCCGAGCTCATGGCCAAGTTCCAGGAGCAGGCCGAGAAGTTCGGCACCGAGGTCGTCTACGACGACGTCACCGAGCTCGATCTCGCCGGCCCCGTCAAGAAGGTCACCCTCGGCAGCGGAACCGTGCACGAGGCCCAGTCGCTCATCTACGCGACGGGATCGGCGTACCGCAAGCTCGGCATCGAGGGCGAAGAGCGCCTCTCGGGCTACGGAGTCTCGTGGTGCGCCACGTGCGACGGCTTCTTCTTCCGTGAGAAGACGATCGCGGTCGTCGGCGGCGGCGACTCGGCGATGGAAGAGGCCACGTTCCTCACCCGCTTCGCCGAGAAGGTCTACGTCATCCACCGCAAGGACTCCCTGCGCGCCTCGAAGATCATGCAGGAGCGCGCGTTCGCGAACGAGAAGATCGAGTTCGTGTGGAACAGCGAGGTCGCCGAGATCCTCGGTGGCGACTCCGTCTCCGGCGTCCAGCTGCGCAACACGGTCGACGGCACGCTCAGCGATCTGGCCCTCGACGGTCTGTTCATCGCGATCGGCAACGACCCGCGCACGCACCTCGTGCACGACAAGCTCGACCTCACGGCCGAGGGAACCATCTGGGTCGACGGCCGCTCGTCGAAGACCTCGGTTCCCGGCGTGTTCGCCGCGGGTGACGTCATCGACCCGACCTACCGTCAGGCGATCACCGCAGCCGGCTCCGGCACGGTCGCGGCCCTGGATGCCGAGCACTTCCTCGCGGATCTCGAGGATGCTTCCGTCGAGTTCCCGGCTGCCGAAGCCGCCGAGATCATCACCGCCTGAGCGGTCGGGAACAGTTTCACCTCGCCCGCTGTTGTAGCAGGCGAACCTCGAATCAAGGAGAACTCTGATGAGTGCAAAGGCTACGAGCCAGGCGACCTGGGAGCAGGACGTTCTGCAGGCCGAAGGTCCCGTCCTCGTGGACTTCTGGGCCGAGTGGTGCGGACCGTGTCGTATGGTCGCCCCCGTTCTGGACCAGATCCAGGCGGACAACCCCGACAAGATCACCATCCTCAAGCTGAACGTGGACGAGAACCCGCAGCTGGCGATGAAGTACCAGATCACCTCCATCCCCGCGATGAAGGTGTTCCAGGGCGGTGAGGTCAAGACGACCATCATCGGCGCCAAGCCGAAGCCGGCCCTCGAGCAGGACCTCGCAGCCTTCATCGGCTGATCAGGACTTCAGGGCCGTCACCTCTTCGGAGGTGGCGGCCTTTTCTGTGTCCGTCCCGTCCGCCTTCCCGTCCCGCCCCGATCCGCGGACCCTGCCCCGTTCCACGGCCGTTCCAGCCGAGAACCGACGCAGCTCGGGGCACTTCCCGCAGATCGGCTCGGCGCCGGTTTCCAGTCCTACTTGTCGTACACCGGCACCGAGGGCAGCCCGCGGGCTGCGCGAGCGCGGTCGACGATCTCCTGGATCACCGGCGTCTTCGCAGCGTTGTAGCTCGACCGACCGCGCGCCGCGGCCGCCACAGCGTCGCACTTCGCATGGGAGTATCTGTCTGCGTCGTCGGGATGCGTGAGCAGCCAGTCCCTGAGGATGCGCTGGTTCACGGCATCCCAGTCCTCCGCGACGAAGAAGTGCGCGATCGCCGTACGGATGCCGCCGGACTCACGGATCATGACGGGATGCGTACGCACGGCGCTGCCTCGCCGCCACCCGGCCGCCTCGAGCAGCCGACAGCGCGCCTCGAAATCATCGAGGTCGCGGATCCTGATGGCCAGGTCGATGACGGGCTTGGCCCGCATACCCGGGATCGCGGTCGAGCCGATGTGCTCGATCAGCAGATCACCATCCGTCAGACGGTGGATCTCCGAGGCGATGCTCGCGAACTGATCCGCCCAGTCCGGGTCGTAGGTGACGAGCATCCTCGGCATCGCGGAAGGACTTTCAGGACGCGTCGGCGACCGTGGGGTCCCAGCGGCGGTGCCGCTGCTTCTCGTCGAGCAGGCCCCACACGGCCGGGGTGAGCTCGGGGTACTCGAGAGCGATCTGACGCAGCACCCGGTAATGACGGGCCGCGTTGGGCCGCACACCGTCGTTCGCGGTGATGTTGTCGGCGCGCAGCAGATAGACGACGAGCTCGTCGACGCTCGGAAGCTCCTCCATGAACTCCCAGGGATCCTCTCCGCTGAGAAGACGCTCCTGAATGAGTACAGCGAGTTCGTCCGACGCCTCTGCTCGCAGCACTTCCAGGCTGGCGCGACGGGGAACGGACTCGGTCATGCTTCCAGCCTACGTCGCCTTGCGGGTGCCCCGGCGCTCCACCTTCAGCTCGTCGGTCATCTCCTCGAGCTCCTTGCCCTTGGTCTCCGGCACCTTGAAGTACACGAAGAAGAACGACACCAGAGCGAAGAACGCGTAGAAGCCGTAGGCGAACGTGAGACCGATGTCGGCGAAGATCGGGAATGTCGTCGAGATGAAGAAGTTGGCCACCCACTGCGCCGCCGCAGCGACCGCGAGCGCTCCGGCGCGGATCGAGTTCGGGAAGATCTCTCCCAGAAGCACCCAGACGAGCGGGCCCCAGGTGGCTCCGAAGAACACCACGAACCCGTTCGCGCAGATGAGTGCGACCGTCGCCCAGGGGTCGGGCAATGTCGCTGCGCCCTCCGCGTCAAGGGTGCCGAACGAGAACGCCAGGGCCATGAGGCCGAGTGTCACGGTCATGCCCACCGACCCCACGAGCAGCATGATGCGGCGCCCGACCTTGTCGACGAGGAGGATCGCCACGATCGTCACGACGATGTTGGTCACCGAAGTGATCACCGATGTCAGCAGGGCGCTGGACTCGTCGAAACCGACCGACTGCCAGAGCGTCGTCGAGTAGTAGAAGATGACGTTGATCCCGACGAACTGCTGGAACACCGACAGCAGGATGCCCACCCAGACGATCGGCTTCAGGCCCAGCCGGCTCCCTCTCAGATCGCGCAGCGACTCCTTGCGCTCCGTGTCGATCGTGCTCGTGATCTCCTTGATCTTCGCGTCCACATCGACGGTGCCCGTCACGGTCTGCAGTACCTCGGATGCTCGGGTGATGTCCCCCGTGCGTACCAGGTACCGCGGCGATTCCGGAAGGCGCAGCGACATGATCCCGTAGACCAGCGCGGGGATGGCTTCGACGATGAACATCCATCGCCATGCTGTGAGACCCCACAGCGGCTGATCGGCTGCCCCTGCGATGTTGGCGAGAAGCGCGTCCGAGAGGAGCGCCGCGAAGATACCGGTGACGATCGCGAGCTGTTGAAGCGATCCGAGTCTGCCTCGGATCTTCGCCGGCGACACCTCTGCGATGTAGGCGGGAGCGATGACCGATGCTGCACCGACACCGAGTCCGCCGATCACACGCCAGATGATCAGGTCGACGACACTGAAGGCGAGTCCCGATCCGATCGCCGAGACGAGGAACATCGCCGCGGCCACCACCATCACGGGGATGCGGCCGCGTTTGTTCGCGATCGGCCCGGCGAACCACGCACCGACCGCGCAGCCGATGAGTGCTGACGAGACGGCGAATCCCTTGAGTCCCACACCGAGGTCGAATCCCGAGACGTTCCCCGCCAGGGCGTCGACGGCACCGTTGATGACGGCGGTGTCGAAGCCGAAGAGGAAGCCGCCGAGAGCAGCAGCGATGCTGACCGCTATGACTTTTCGCTGGAAACCGGATGGACTCTGCACAGTGGACATGGTCTCCCCTTCATCGTGGCGATGCCGCGAGTCTACGACTGCTCAGTCGCCCAGAGGCGGAATCACGCCGATCCGTACCCCGATTGCCCGATCTCCTCGAGGATGCGATTCAGGTCCTGGATCGAAGCGAAATCAATGATGACCTGGCCTTTGCGCGCGCCAAGCGACACCTTGACCCGCGTGTTCAGGCGATCGCCGAGGTTTCCGGCGACCTCGTCGAGGTAGGCACGACGGGCTCCGGGGGTGGGCTTCGCCGTGCGGCCGGGAGCGGCTGGCTCGGTCTTCGCCGCGACCTCTGTCGCGCGCACCGAGAGGTCTTCGTTCACGACCTTGTCAGCGAGGCGCTGCATCGCCTCGGGGGTCTCCAGACTGAGGATCGCACGGGCGTGGCCAGCCGTCAGGACTCCTGCCGCCACACGCTGCTGCACGGGAACAGGCAGCTTCAGCAGGCGGATCGTGTTGCTGATCTGCGGGCGGGAGCGACCGATGCGCGTTGCCAGCTCCTCCTGAGTGATTCCGAAGTCCTCGAGCAGCTGCTGGTAGGCGGATGCCTCCTCGAGAGGGTTCAGCTCCGACCGGTGCAGGTTCTCGAGAAGCGCGTCGCGCAGCAGGTCTTCGTCGGCGGTCTCACGGACGACAGCCGGGATCGCCGCCAGGCCCGCCTCGCGTGCAGCTCGTGTACGCCGCTCCCCCATGATGAGCTCGTATTCACCGTCGGTGTTCTTGCGAACGACGACGGGCTGCAGCACTCCGAACTCCCGGACGCTGTGCACGAGCTCAGCGAGGTCCTCGGGATTGAAGTGCGTGCGCGGCTGCCGGGGGTTCGGGACGATCTTCTGCGGATCGATCTGGATCAGGTGGATACCGGGGACCACCTCGAGATCTTCTGCGGCGGGCTGATCGCTCGTCTGCTCCGTCGCCGGGCGCAGGTTCGCGCCGGGGAAGAACACATCCACGGGGCGCTCGGATTGATCAGCGGTGGGGATGAGGGCACCGATGCCCCGGCCCAGTCCAGTGCGCTTCGCCATCATTTCTCCTTGCTCTGCGCCGCAGTGCGCGACGCGATCTCGACGGCAGCCTCGCGGTAGGCGACAGCGCCGGCGGATTGCCCATCGTAGGCGATCACGGTCTGACCGAAACTCGGCGCTTCCGACACCCGCACGGAACGAGGGATGACGGTGTCGAGCACCTGATCGGGAAAGTGGGTGCGGACCTCGTCAGCCACCTGCTGAGCAAGCCGCGTACGGCCATCGAACATCGTCAAGAGGATCGTCGACAGGTGAAGTCCCGGATTCAGGTGCTTCTGGATCATCTGGATGCTGCCGAGAAGCTGGCTCAGTCCCTCCAGTGCGTAGTACTCGCACTGGATCGGGATGAAGACCTCGTTCGCCGCGGTGAACGCGTTGATGGTGAGGAGACCGAGAGACGGCGGGCAGTCGATGATCACGAAGTCCATCGGGTTGTCGACCAGGTACTCCTCCAGCGCGCGGCGCAGGCGGTGCTCTCGTGCGACCTGAGCCACGAGCTCGATCTCTGCGCCGGCGAGGTGGATCGTGCTCGGCGCACAGAAGAGGTTCTCGTCCTCGGGGCTCTGCTGCACGATGTCAGCGAGCGGAACCTCTTCGATCAGGACGTCATAGACGCTCGGTGTCTCCGCGTTGTGCGGTACTCCGAGAGCCGTGGAGGCGTTTCCCTGGGGGTCGAGGTCGATCACAAGGACCTTCGCGCCGAGTCCGGCGAGGGCCGATGCGACGTTGACCGCGCTGGTCGTCTTGCCGACCCCACCCTTCTGGTTCGAGACCGTCAGGATACGGGTGTCCCCACTGAAGTCGATGTTCACTGCTTCGAGGACTCTGCGGCGTGCTGAGAGGTCCGCGAGTTCCCGCGCGAGCGGCGTATCCATCCCGAAGGAGTCCTTCGGTGATGCCTTTTCGGGCTGTTTCACGTGAAACATCCACTCCTTTCGGGGCCGTGTTCCACTCTAATCGCTGTGGCGGACGTTGCTTACTGTCGGCCGTGCTCTGTGGAGCGGCCCTTCGTGGAGCGCCCGTGATCTGCGGTCTTGCGCACCGTGTTTCACGTGGAACATTCATGGACGCACGAGCGACATGATCTCCCCCGCCACGTCGACGAGCGGCCTCGTCGCGTCGATCTCGATTGTTGCGCCTCGGCGTAGAAGCGGCTCGATCGACCGAAGGTTCTCTCGGATCTCGACTCGCTCCGACTTCGTGGAACCGTAGGGATTCGTCACACGCCGCTGTACGCGCTCGAGGATGATCGCCTCAGGTGCGGAAAGCAGCACCACATGATCGAAGCGATCATAGAAGCGTCCCTGGTTCTCGACCGTCCCCGCCACCACGAGATCGGAGTGCTCTTCGAGTAGTGCCGTCAGCCGGACGACGTCCCACAGGCCATCCCGGGCTTTCCAGTTTCCGTAGTCCGTATCGATCGCCGGAACTCCACTCTCCCCCAGTAGGGCGACCACACTCGACTTCCCTACGCCTGACATTCCTGTGATGAGAACCCGGGCCATTGTTCAACGGTACCGATGTTTCACGTGAAACACTTCATGGAGCCGCGTCAGTTCGCCGTCGGGAGCATACTTCGGCTGCCGGAGCGGAGTCCAGTGGCCACTCCAATGCGAGATCCACGGCCATGGAGGCATGTTTCACGTGAAACGCACTTTCTGGCCCACGACTTGGAGCTCTGGCGCGCGTGAGTGGATCCACCCCATCACCGGTACAGAGCGGAATCGTCCCCTGCCACACCTCGAACGTCCTGCCTCAGGAGAAGATGCTCTGGATGGCCGCTGGGTACTAGGCGCTGCCACGCGAGGATCGGGCCCGTGGCTCCTGTCAGGTCGCTGATTCCGCAGGCGCTCCCCTGTGGGCGTAGATGTGCAGTCTTTGCTCCATCCCGCACCATCCGTTCCCTGGGGAGCAGTGTTGCGTCTCGCCGTGAACCGACCAGTCAGGTCGAATCGAGGAGATGTCACGGGCACTGGTGGCACCTCACCGGTATCGCGATGGCCGGCAGATCGCCACACGAAGCAGTCCACCACGAAGGCGGGGCGTTGGTGTTGCTGTGGAACCAGGCTCCTCTCCTCCACCGCTGAAGGGACTTCTGCTGCGTCTGTCGGGAGCAACGCCGCGTCGTGGAGCGCATGCCCAGTTGTCGAGAGTGCCTTGCGTTTCACGTGAAACATCGATGCCGTGTCTAAGGGTCACACATCATCATGTCCCCCGAGCCGTGGTGGTCGACTCACATATCCGTCGGAGGGATCTGTACTTCGCAGACAACGCCTTGGCTGAGGAACACAGTCCTTCGTCTCGGTCGTCGGAGCGAGCCTGAACGCGGGACGCCCGATCTCCCACAGCCTGCGGGCTGCGCTCCAACGCCCGCGAAAGCGCAGCCCAGAGCCACGGCCGCAGCCACACAGCCACACACCCACACCACCGCGACCACAGCAACACCCCCAGTTCCAGACCCAACTCCCGGTCGAGGCCGGACCCGGACCACCCCCGGTCCCACACCCGTATCGCCTAGCGACCAGGCCCGCCCCCCCTACCGCCCCAGCGACAGACTGAGGCCAGCTCCAGTCCCTGAACCAGTCCCAGCCCCAGCCCCACCCCCAGCTCCAGCTCCAGCTCCAGCTCCAGCTCCAGCTCCAGCTCCAGCTCCACCGGGCTCAAGACCACGGGCCCCCCGGCCCCCGGCCCCCAGCCCTCGGCTCGAGACACAGATCGCGGATCCAGACCAGGCCCATACCCAGCTTCAGCCCCATCCTCAGGCCCAGGCCCAGCTCCAGCTCCACCGGGCTCCAGACCACGGGCCCCCCGGGGCCCAGCCCTCGGCTCGAGACACGGATCACGGATCCAGACCAGGCCCATACCCAGCCCCAGACCCAGACCCAGACCCACCCCCGCGCCGGCTCCAGCCCCAGCTCCAGCCCCAGCTCCATCCTCAGGCCCAGGCCCAGCTCCCGAGTCGGTCCCATCCAGATTCAGATGACGCTCCACCTCCCCGCACGAGCGCTGATGGAGGTGCCAACGCGGAAGACAACCCAGTGCACCACAGCGCTGACTCCATCTCAAGGAGCCGCCGCAGGGTGTCCCTCCACTCGAATGGGGGCATCGTTTCACGTGAAACATCGAGGCCGGGCGGTGTCTTATCTTCTATCCAGGTATTCGGATGTCTGCTCCCTGCCACGTGCGACAGGAGGTCATGTTTCACGTGAAACAGAGAGCCTCGAGTCTTCGATGACGCAGCCTACGACGCGTGCCCGGATCCCTTGTTTGACCTGGCATCCAGGTCTCTGGCGGCATAATCACGCGTCGAGAGCGTGTGTAGCTCCCGGCTCCCCTTCATGAGCGCTCTACCGAAACACGGCGTTTCACGTGAAACAACGCGCACCCACACCGCACACCCACACCGCGCACCGCGCACCGCACACCGCGCACCGCGCACCGCGCACCGCGCACCGCGCACCGATCGGGGGTACCGAAAGCTGGATGCTGTCCCCCGTCCGCCACCCATCCTCAAGACGGCCTCCCAGTCGCACCGCACGCACAACAGGGAATGGATAGACCCGTGGACTAGCGAAGATTCGCGGTACCGCTGCTCCGCCTTGCAGCGCGAACCCAACTATCGACTACAGGGTTACCTTACGCATCGTGTTTCACGTGAAACACCTTCGGTATCAACGCAGGACGCATCAGATCTGAAGTGATTGACTGCACGAAGTGACGAACTGTACCGACCCATCGCTATGGACGAGGTAGCCTCAGCGACCACGCTCCGTGCGGGACAAGGAATGTCATCGCGCCGCGAGAAGCGTGAGACCCCACGCCCAGAATGGCAGTGTCCGCCTAGCGCACCACGGCCCGCACGACCCGAGTGGACTCAGGCAGCACGCCCTCACCCAGGACCTCGACCCGCACGTCCGACAGCCGGAACCTCTTGATCTGCTTCTGCGCAACGTCGATCTCGTTCGCAGCGTTCATCCCCTTGAGCAGGACGAGCTCTCCCCCATCTCGAACGAGCGGAGCGGTCAGGGGGATCAGAGTATTCAATGCACTCACGGCGCGCGCCGTCACAACATCGAAACCCTCCGGCCGACGAGCTTCTTCAGCCCGGGCTCGCAACACCTCTACGTTGTCGAGACCCAGCGCATCGACCTGCTCGTTCAGCCAGATCACGCGACGCTCCATCGGTTCGATGAGCGTCCACTGCACATCAGGTCGCGCGATCGCGAGGACGATGCCGGGAAGCCCTGCCCCGGAGCCGATGTCTGCGACCGATCCATGGAACAACGGCGCAGCGATCACGCTGTTCAGGACGTGCCTCGTCCACAGTCGGGGAAGCTCGAGCGGCCCGATCAGCCCTCGCTCTTCTCCATGCTCAGCGAGGGCTGCAGTGAACTGCCTCGCCAGCTCGATCCGATCACCGAAAAGCTCGGAGGCGACAGCGGGCTCCACCTCGACAGCACTCACAGCAGCATCCCGATCAATGTTTCACGTGAAACGTCAGCGACGACGGAGAACGGTGTGCCGGTCAGCACCCTCACCGTACGACTCTGAAACAAGTCCCTGGTCAGCGGCGATATCATGCACCAGCTTGCGCTCGTAGCTCGACATCGCAGGCAGGGAAGCCTGCGTGGCACCGTCGTCGAGCTTCGCGGCCGCGGCGTTCACCAGCGTCTCGAGCTGGCGACGGCGAGTGTCGCGCGATCCGCCGATGTCGAGAATCAGACGCGAGAAAGATCCTGTCTTGCTCTGCACTGCCAGACGTGTCAGCTCCTGAAGAGCCTGCACAGTGTCGGGAGCAGAGAGCAGAGCGAGTCCATCGCCCTCCGCCTCGACCGAGACGTAGGCACGCCCCTGGCGCACATCGAGGTTCAGATCGCCGTCGATGTCAGCGATGTCGAGGAGCTCTTCGAGGTAGTCGGCTGCGACGTCTCCCTCGTTCTCCAGCTCGGCGACCGTGGGCACCACGATCTCAGTCACGTTGTCGGTCACGAACCGCTCCCCTTCTTCTTCGAACGCTTCTTGCCCACGGGCTGCTGACGCTTGGGGGTCTGTGCCTTCGCACGCTCAACCTCTTCGAGCATCCGCTGCTGCTCTGCCTCGTATGCGGCCATCGGAACGACCTTGCCCGACGAGTCGATCGCCTTGCCCTTGCGCGCCAGACGCTCTTCGCGCGCCTTGGCAGCCTCAGACCCGGGGGTCGGCATCTCGCGGATGACGAGGAACTGCTGACCCATCGTCCAGAGGTTCGAGATGAACCAGTACACGACGACGCCGAGCGGGAAGAAGATACCCGAGAAGATGAAGCCCAGCGGAAGGATGTAGAGCATGATCTTCTGCATCTGGTACGCCTGGCCGGTCTTGGCCTCGGGCGACAGGTTCTTCGAGATGATCTGCAGCTGAGTGAAGAACTGCGACGCGATCATGAGCACGACGAGCGTGACCAGGATGACGATAGCGGTGGTGTTGCCGGCGTCGACAGCGTTGCCGAGCGTCTCATGCAGCGATGCCACACCGAAGAGCTCAGCGTTGTAGAACTGCTCGGTGAGCTCGGCATTCAGCAGCCCGACGCCGCCGACGCCGAGGTTGTGGTGCTTCGAGACATCACTCAGCACGCTGAACAGCGAGAAGAAAATCGGCATCTGCACCAGCAGCGGAAGACAGCTCGACATCGGCGTCGTGCCGTGCTTCTTATACAGCCCCATCGTCTCGCGGCTCATGGCCTCACGAGAGAGCTGATCCTTCTTTCCTCGATACTTCTCCTGGACTTTTCGCAGTTCAGGGGCAATTTCCATCATCTTTCGCTGACTCTTGATCTGCTTCACGAAGAGCGGGATCAGAGCAGCACGGACGACGACGACGAGGCCGACGATCGACAGCACCCAGGTGAGTCCAGATGCAGCAGGAAGACCGACGGCGGTCAGCAACCAGTGCCACGCGACGAGCACCATCTCGACGAGCCACTTGAGTGGCCAGAGAATGGTTCCGATCAGGTCGAAGCCGCCGGCGGCAGGCGCCGGCGACGGGGTGGTGCTGGCGAGCAGAAGGTCAAGACCCACCGATCAGTCCTTTCGGGAAGGGACGACGAAACCGTGAGCGGTCAGGTCATAACGGAAATGTTCGTGAGGACGGACGTCATCGACGCCGCCGTGGCTCCAGGGATTGCAACGGAGGATGCGCCAGGCCGAGAGCATCGTTCCCCGTGCGGCGCCGTGCTGTTGCACCGCACCTACAGCGTAAGCGGAACAGGATGGGTAGTAGGCACAGACATCTCCATACATCGGCGAGATCACCTTGCGGTAACCCGCCAGGAAGCCGAGCACGAGGTTCCTCGGAGCCAACGGGATGCTGCGCAGCAGATCCCCTGCGCGCATATGACCCGTGCCGATCGAGGATGCCGGAAGAGCGGTCATGCTCCCGCCCGCCCGAGACGGTCGAGGCAGCGGTTCACGTCGGCACTCAGCTCCGCGTAACTGGCGGTCGCGGACGCAGGAAGGGCACGGATGACGACATCCGTGCCCTCGGGTACCCGCGGAAGCGCCTCCGCACAGACGGCTTTGAGTCGCCGACGGACGGTGTTGCGCACCACAGCGGTGCCCACCTGCTTGCTGATGATGAATCCGAACCTCGCGGCTCTGCTCTCGCCCGTCGTCAGCATCGAGGTGACGACCTTGGCTCCGCCACAACGGGATCCGCGTCGAACGACCAGTCGATAGTCGCTCCCGCGGGTCACACGAAACGGGCGGGCGAGCACAGCGATCTACGCGGAGAGCTCGGTGCGGCCCTTCGCGCGACGAGCCGAGAGGATGGCACGGCCGGCGCGGGTGCGCATGCGAAGGCGGAAGCCGTGCTTCTTGGCGCGACGACGGTTGTTGGGCTGGTAGGTGCGCTTGCTCATGAAATCACTCCGGGAATGCTGCCACCGGGATCGATTTGACCGGAGACATAGGGATCTGCCATTCAGGCATAAGTCAACCGATTAAGGGTACGTCTTGACGGCGCGCAGAGCAAATCTGCGCGCTTCGACCTCGACCTCCGGCACGATCCGCACAGCCATTATCCACAACCTGTGGCGTGCACGTATGCGCAACACGCGCGCGGATTCCCCTGGGCAGGTTGCCGTTCCCAGCCGCGGTGACTACCGTGGCATCCGAAGTTATCCACAGGGGGGACGCCATTCTCGACGCCCCTCCGAATCCCCAGCACGGAGCGTCATGTCATCACCTGCCCAGCCCGACGTTCCGATCTGGACCACGGTGCAGGACCTGCTCGAGGCGGATGACAGGGTGACTCCGCAGCTGCAGGGCTTCCTCAGCCTCGCAGTCCCCGCCGGCGTGATGTCCGCGACGCTCTATCTGGAGGTCCCCAACGACCTCACCGCGGCGCAGATCAACAAGCGTCTGCGGCTGCCGATCATGGAGGCGCTCTCGCACATCGGCCAGGAGGTCACCTCGTACCGCGTCGTCGTGAACCACGAGCTCGCCGAGCAGCCGACGGCGCCGATCGCCGTCGCCGATTACGGCCGCCAGGAGCAGATCCGCGTCGAGTCGCCGATGGAGCAGCCGACACAGCTCCGCCACGAATCGCGCCTGAATCCGAAGTACACCTTCGACAACTTCGTCATCGGCCAGTCCAATCGCTTCGCCCACGCCGCGGCGGTCGCGGTCGCCGAAGCTCCCGCCAAGGCGTACAACCCGCTCTTCATCTACGGAGACTCGGGACTCGGCAAGACCCACCTCCTACACGCGATCGGCGACTACGCCCAGTCCCTCTACGCAGGGGTGAAGGTCAGGTACGTCTCGAGCGAGGAGTTCACGAACGACTTCATCAACTCGATCGCGAACAACCGCGGCGCCGCCTTCCAGGCGCGGTATCGAGACGTCGACATCCTGCTGATCGACGACATCCAGTTCCTCCAGGGGCGTGCCGAGACTCAAGAAGCCTTCTTCCACACCTTCAACACGCTGCACGACCACAACAAGCAGGTCGTGATCACGAGCGACGTGGCGCCCAAGCACCTGACCGGGTTCGAGGATCGGATGCGCAGCCGCTTCGAGTGGGGTCTGATCACCGATGTACAGGCTCCGGACCTCGAGACACGTATCGCGATCCTCCGCAAGAAGGCGCAGAGCGAAGCGCTCCATATTCCCGACGAGGTACTCGAGTACATCGCGACCGTCGTCTCCTCGAACATCCGCGAACTCGAAGGCGCACTGATCCGCGTCTCGGCGTTCGCGAGCCTGAACCGCTCAGCCCTCGACATCTCGCTCGCCCAGACGGTGCTCCGCGACATCATCGACACGGCCGAGGACAACATCATCTCGCCGACGGACATCATCACGGCGACCGCACAGTACTTCAAGCTGACCGTCGACGATCTGTACGGCTCTAGCCGCTCACAGCAGATCGCGACGTCACGACAGATCGCGATGTATCTGTGTCGAGAGCGCACGAGTCTCTCGCTGCCCAAGATCGGACAGCTGTTCGGCAATCGCGATCACACGACGGTCATGTACGCCTACAAGAAGATCAGCGAGCTCATGAAGGAGCGACGCTCGATCTACAACCAGGTGACCGAGATCACCACGCAGCTCGGTCGACGCTGAGCGCGCGACGCCTCGAAAAAGGGGGTCGCAGTGTCCGATGGGACGCTGCGACCCCCTTCTCGTGCGTCTGAAGGGCATCCACATCGGCGGATAGATGCCAGTTTGCACATGTGGATAACTTGTGGATGGATCGCGTTCAGATCGGGACGAATGTGTGGGAAACGGCTGAACCTGTGGATAACTGTGGGAGAGCGCTCCGACCGGCAGACCCCCTCCACCCGCGGATTCCTCAGGGATTCCACAACTGACAACCGTGTAGTTCCCTACTCGCGTCTGCTTTCCACCGAGTTATCCACAGTATCCACAGGTGTTAACACCGTTAAGGAGTTAATTCAATTCATGGGCGATCCGATCACCAGACGGTGGGGAAACTCCGACAGGCCCGGGCTTCGCCCCGGCCGTAGGGATCCGACCGACTGTGGGGCTAGCATGGGAAGCCCTGCACCGGCAGGACCGATGACGACACGTCTCAGAACGACGACAAGGGAGCACCAGTGAGGTTTCAGGTCAACCGCGATGTCTTCAGCGAGGCTGTGTCGTTCGTCGTCAAGCTGCTTCCGCAGCGCAATCCTCAGCCGATCCTCGCCGGAGTCCTGATCGAAGCCGACGGCTCCGGCCTCACGCTCTCGGCCTTCGACTACGAGGCGTCGGCGCGCACGACCATCGAGGCGACCATCGACACACCGGGAACGATCCTGGTGCACGGCCGCCTCCTCTCCGACATCGCCAGCAGGCTTCCGAACGCTCCGATCGAGATCGCCGTCGAGGACGACGGCAGCATCACCGTCAGCTGCGGTTCGGCTCGATTCACACTCGCGGCCATGCCTGTCGAGGAATATCCCTCGATTCCCGAGGTCTCCGGATCCTCCGGTGTCGTTCCGGCCGACGACTTCGGCACAGCCATCGCACAGGTCGGCTTCGCCGCATCCCGCGACGACGTCACCCCGGTGCTCACCGGTGTGCAGCTCGAAGTCTCCGGCCACACGCTGAGCCTCGTCGCCACCGACCGTTACCGAGTCTCGCTCCGCGACGTCCCGTGGGACGGCGAAGCCGTCGAAGCGACCGCGCTGGTTCCCGCCCGCACGCTCCTCGAGGTCGGAAAGACTTTCGGTCACGCCGGCACGATCCAGATCGCGTTCTCGGGAGCCGGTGACCGCGAGATCATCGCGTTCACGGCAGGCAACAAGACCGTCACATCGCTGCTGATCAAGGGCAATTTCCCGCCGGTCCGCCGTCTGTTCCCCGAGCAGACCGATCACTACGCGGTCGTCAACACCGCAGACCTCGTCGAGGCCGTGCGTCGTGTGTCCCTGGTCCTCGACCGTGCAGCTCCGTTGCGTTTCACGTTCTCGAGCGACGCCGTCACGATGGATGCCTCCGGCAGCGAGCATGCACGAGCATCCGAGTCCGTCGACGCGATCCTCTCCGGCGGCGACGAGGTCACTCTCGGCCTCAACCCGCAGTACCTCATCGAGGCACTCGGTGCGGTGAAGAGCGAGTTCGTGCGCGTGACGTTCACGTCGAGCGACAACGCGAACAAGCTCAGCCCCGTGCTGATCACGAGTCAGACCTCGGTCGATCAGGCCGGTCTCGACTCGTTCAAGTACCTGCTGCAGCCCAACCTCCTGCTGCGCTGATCTCACTCTGCGACTTCAGGGGACCGCCACTGCGCGAGCACCCGACCGCGAGTTCGATGTCGGACCTCGAAGGTAGGCTGACACCGTGATTGTGGAACACCTGAGCCTGGTCGATTTCCGCAATTACGCGACCGCTGATCTCGCCCTGCACAAGGGTCCCAACGTCCTCGTCGGCCGAAACGGCCAGGGAAAGACGAACCTCGCTGAAGCCGTCGTCTTCCTCGCGACACTGGGTTCGCACCGGGTCTCCTCCGATGCGCCGATGGTTCGTGAGGGGCAGGACTTCGCGATCATCCGCGCGCGACTGTCTCACGGTGAGCGTCGAGTGCTCGTCGAGGTGCAGCTCAACAAGCAGGGGTCGAACAAGGCTCGCATCAACGGCTCGCCGTCGAAGACCAATGAACTCCCCCGTTACGCGCACGTCGTGCTCTTCGCTCCCGAAGACCTGCAGATCGTCCGCGGCGACCCGTCGGCACGGCGACGCTTCGTCGACCAGCTGCTCATCCAGCGCACGCCGCGCATGGCGTCGGTGCTCGCGGACTACGACCGTGTGCTCAAGCAGCGCAACGCGCTGCTGAAGTCCGCGCGTGCTCGCGGCATCAGGGGCGAGGGACTCAGCACGCTCGACGTATGGGACGACAAGCTGGTCTCACTCGGGGCCGAGATCATCACCGCCCGTCAGCGTCTGGCGAACGATCTGCAGCAGCCGGTGGCCGAGGCCTATGCGGCGATCGCCGGAGAAGACCACCGTCCGCAGCTCGACTGGGCGCTCTCGGTGCGTGGAGCGGATCCCGAAGAGGGGGTCGATGCTCCAGCCGAGACCTCGGGCGACATCGCAGAGATGTTCCACGCCGCGCTGCTCGCGAAGCGGTCGAACGAACTCGACCGCGGCCTCACTCTCACCGGCCCGCATCGCGACGATCTGGTGCTGCGTGTTCGCGGCCTTCCGGTGAAGGGGTACGCGTCGCACGGCGAATCGTGGTCGGTCGCTCTCGCTCTCCGTCTGGCTTCCGCCGAGCTGCTGCGCAGCGAATCCCCGGCCGGCGACCCAGTGCTCATCCTCGACGACGTGTTCGCCGAGCTCGACGCCGATCGCCGGCAGCGCCTCGCGGCGTTGACGTCAGGGTACGAGCAGGTGGTGGTGACCGCGGCGGTGGAGGAGGATATCCCCGAGGTGCTGCACGCCCACGTGGTGCGGATCTCTGCGGGAACCATCAGTGACGAGAGGGAGGTGGCGGATGACTGACATCGCAGCCGTTCCGGCACCCGAGACGCCAGAGACGGTCGCCACGTACCTGCGCCTGCGCGGCCTCGCGCCGAGTTCGAAATCGTGGAAGCGCAAGCGGGGCATCGTCACCGACGACGACAACGCTCCGTTCACGCCTGGGCGCGATCCCGGAGCCCTCGGGGCAGTGCTCGACAAGCTCAGCCGGGACTCCGGCTGGCAGAAGACTCTGGCCCGCGAAGACCTGGTGCGTCAGTGGGCGGATCTGGCTGGATCCGATACCGCGAAGCACTCCGAGCCTGTTTCGCTCGAGCGTGGGGTGCTCACCGTGAAGTGCGATTCGACGGCCTGGGCGAAGAATCTCCAGTACATGCGCGGGACGATCCTCACCGAGATCGGTCGTCGGTACCCCGACGCCGGTGTCGAGAACCTCCGCTTCATCGGACCGGACGTACCCTCGTGGAAATGGGGTCCCAGAGTCGTTCCAGGACGGGGCCCACGCGATACCTACGGGTAGGACACCACAGATGGGGTCCGACACGCTCAGAGGGCCACAGGTGGCCGCTCAGCCGCATATCGACACGAAAAGCCGCTAGACTGGGAGTTCGTGATATCGATGTGGAGAATGCCCTCTGATGACGCCTGAATCCCCCGCTGACGAGACGGAATCCACCACCGGGGAGACCCCCGCCGCCGAGAACAAGATCTCGCCCAAGGTGAAGCAGCCCGGTGAGTACGGTGCCGACTCCATCCAGATCCTCGAGGGTCTCGAAGCCGTCCGCAAGCGCCCGGGCATGTACATCGGATCCACGGGTCCGCGTGGTCTGCACCACCTCGTCTACGAGATCGTCGACAACTCCGTCGACGAGGCTCTGGCCGGATACGCCGACACGATCTTCGTGACGCTGCTCGAAGACGGCGGCGTCCGCGTGATCGACAACGGTCGCGGCATCCCCGTCGACCCCCACTCCTCCGACCCCACGAAGTCGACCGTCGAGGTCGTGCTGACCATCCTGCACGCCGGTGGAAAGTTCGGTGGCGGCGCCTACGCCGTCTCCGGTGGTCTGCACGGTGTCGGCTCGTCGGTCGTGAACGCACTTTCGACCAGGTTCGACGTCGAGGTCAAGCAGAAGGGCTTCGTCTGGCGGCACAGCTTCGCCGACGGCGGCGCGCCCCAGCAGCAGCTGGAGAAGGGCGAGCCCACGGACGAGACCGGAACGGCGATCACCTTCTGGCCGGATGCCGAGATCTTCACCGAGACGACCGACTTCGACTACGACACGCTGCGCACGCGCTTTCAGCAGATGGCCTTCCTCAACAAGGGGCTCCGCATCGAGCTGTCCGACGAGCGCCCTGCGTCGGCCTACGAGGTCGAGGTCGAGGGTCAGGCGACTCTCACGCAGCCCAACGACGTGTTCTTCTACGAGCGCGGCCTCGTCGACTACGTCGAGTACCTCAACAAGGTGCGCCACGCCGAGGTCGTCAACGACGAGATCATCGCGTTCGAGTCCGAGGACACCGAGCGCAAGATCTCGCTCGAGGTCGCGATGCAGTGGACGACCTCGTACACCGAGAACGTCTTCACCTACGCGAACACCATCAACACGCATGAGGGTGGGACGCACGAAGAGGGTTTCCGTGCGGCACTCACCACGCTGGTGAACAAGTACGCCAGGGCGAACAACCTTCTCAAGGAGAAGGACGACAACCTGTCGGGCGACGACGTGCGAGAAGGACTCACCGCAGTCATCTCGATCAAGCTCGGGGAGCCCCAGTTCGAGGGGCAGACGAAGACCAAGCTGGGCAACACCGAGGCGAAGGCCTTCGTGCAGAAGGTCGTCGGCGATCAGCTCGGCGACTGGTTCGGTCGCAATCCGATCCAGGCCAAGAACGTGATCCGCAAGGCGATCGACGCGGCGACCGCACGTCTCGCAGCCCGCAAGGCACGCGAGACCGCTCGTCGCAAGAGCGTGTTCGAGTCGGCCGCGATGCCGGACAAGCTCAAGGACTGCACCAGCAAGGACCCGTCGATCAGCGAGATCTTCCTCGTCGAGGGTGACTCGGCCGGCGGCTCCGCCGTGCAGGGCCGCGACCCGCACACGCAGGCTATCCTGGCACTCCGAGGCAAGATCCTCAACGTCGAGCGCGCACGCCTCGACAAGGCACTGGGCAACAAAGAGGTCCAGGCGATGATCCAGGCCTTCGGCACGGGCATCGGTGAAGAGTTCGACATCGAGAAGGCGCGCTATCACAAGATCGTGCTGATGGCCGATGCCGACGTCGACGGCCAGCACATCACCACGCTGCTCCTGACCCTGCTGTTCCGCTATATGCGTGGGCTCATCGAGGCCGGTTTCGTCTACCTCGCGATGCCGCCGCTCTACCGCCTCAAGTGGACCAACCAGCCGCACGAGTACGTCTTCAGCGACGCCGAGCGCGATGCGCTGCTCAAGCACGGACTCGAGAACGGCAAGCGGATCCCGAAGGACGCCGGCATCCAGCGTTACAAGGGTCTCGGCGAGATGAACGCCAAGGAGCTGTGGGAGACCACGATGGACCACACCACGCGGACGCTCCGCCAGGTGACCATCGAAGACGCCGCCGCCGCGGACGAGATCTTCAGCGTGCTGATGGGTGAGGACGTCGAGTCACGGCGCAGCTTCATCCAGCGCAACGCCAAGGACGTCCGCTTCCTCGACATCTGACGCGTCCCCCGCGCCTGCATTCGTTCGACAACGACCGGAATCGACAACACACATGACTGACGAAGTACGCCCCGAGCCGGCACACGACCACGGCAAGATCGATCAGGTCGACCTGCAGTCGGAGATGCAGCGCAGCTACCTCGACTACGCGATGGCCGTCATCGTCGGCCGCGCGCTCCCCGACGTGCGCGACGGGCTCAAGCCCGTGCACCGCCGCGTGATCTACGGCATGTACGACGGCGGATTCCGACCCGACAAGTCGTTCTCGAAGTGCGCCCGTGTCGTCGGCGAGGTCATGGGTCAGTATCACCCGCACGGTGACTCGGCGATCTACGACGCCCTGGTGCGCCTCGTGCAGCCGTGGTCGCTGCGCTATCCGCTGGCCCTCGGCCAGGGCAACTTCGGCTCCCCCGGCAACATGGGCGCCGCTGCTCCTCGATACACCGAGACCAAGATGGCCCCGCTCGCGCTCGAGATGGTGCGCGACATCGAAGAGGACACGGTCGACTTCACCGACAACTACGACGGTCAGACGCAGGAGCCGACGGTCCTGCCGGCGCGGTTCCCGAACCTGCTCGTCAACGGCTCCGTCGGCATCGCAGTCGGCATGGCGACCAACATCCCCCCGCACAACCTCCGCGAGGTCTCGGCCGCTGCGCTCTGGGCGCTCGACAACCCCGGCCTCCCCCGCGAGGAGCTGCTCGAGGGACTGATCCAGCGCATCCCCGGTCCCGACTTCCCGACGGGCGCGCAGATCCTCGGCACCAAGGGCGTGCAGGAGGCGTACCGCACGGGTCGCGGCTCGATCACGATGCGCGCGGTCGTCAACGTCGAGGAGATCCAGGGCCGCACGTGCCTCGTGATCACCGAGCTGCCGTATCAGGTGAACCCCGACAACGTCGCGGTGAAGATCGGCGACCTCGCCCGTGACGGCAAGATCACCGGCATCGCCGACATCCGCGACGAGTCGTCCGACCGCACGGGTCAGCGTCTCGTGGTCGTGCTCAAGCGCGATGCGGTCGCGAAGGTCGTGCTGAACAACCTGTACAAGCACACGCAGCTGCAGGAGAACTTCGGCGCGAACATGCTCGCGATCGTCGACGGCGTGCCGCGCACGCTCGCGATCGACGGCTTCGTGACGCACTGGATCACGCACCAGCTCGAAGTGATCGTCCGACGCACGCGGTTCCGCCTCGCCAAGGCAGAGGCGCGCATGCACATCCTGCGGGCGTACCTCAAGGCGCTCGACGCGCTCGATGAGGTCATCGCTCTCATCCGTCGATCGCAGACCACCCAGGATGCGAACGAGGGACTGCAGAAGCTCCTCGACATCGACGACATCCAGGCCCAGGCCATCCTCGACATGCAGCTGCGCCGACTGGCCGCCCTCGAGCGTCAGAAGATCCTGGACGAGGCCGCGGAGCTCGAGCGGCTCATCGGCGAGTACCAGGCGATCCTCGCCGACGAGTCGCTGCAGCGCGACATCATCCGTGACGAGCTCACCGGCATCGTCGAGCGCTTCGGTGACGACCGTCGCACGCACATCCTGCACGGCTTCGACGGCGACGTCTCGATGGAAGACCTCATCGCCGAAGAGGAGATGGTCGTCACCATCACCCGTGCCGGATACATCAAGCGCACACGGAGCGACAACTACCGGTCGCAGCACCGCGGCGGCAAGGGCATCAAGGGTGCGCAGCTGCGGGCCGATGACATCGTCGAGCACTTCTTCGTGACGACGACGCACCACTGGCTGCTGTTCTTCACCGACAAGGGTCGCGTCTACCGCTCGAAGACATACGAGGTCCCCGAGGCCGGCCGAGACGCCAAGGGCACGCACGTCGCGAACCTCCTCGCTCTGCAGCCGGATGAGAACATCGCGCAGGTGCTCGACATCCGCGACTACGGTGTCGCCGACTACCTCGTCCTCGCGACCCGCGACGGACTCGTCAAGAAGACGCGCCTCGACACCTACGACACCAACCGTCAGGGCGGCGTCATCGCGATCCGCCTGAACGACGAAGACGAACTGGTCTCGGCGCTCATGGTCAACGCCGAGGACGACATCCTCCTCATCAGCCGCCGGGGCATGTCGGTTCGGTTCAGCGCGACCGATGATGCGCTCCGCCCGATGGGACGCGCGACCGCGGGAGTGAAGGGCATGAAGTTCCGTGAGGGCGACAGCCTGCTGTCGGCATCCGTCGCAGCTCCTGGTCAGTTCGTGTTCGTCGTGACGGACGGCGGCTACGCGAAGCGCACGGCCGTCGAGGAATATCGCGTCCAGGGACGCGGTGGTTTCGGCATCAAGGTGGCCAAGCTCCACGACGATCGGGGCACTCTCGCGGGTGGCCTGATGGTCTCTGCCGACGACGAGGTCCTTGTGGTTCTGTCCAGCGGCAAGGTGGTACGCTCTGCCGTGGCCGAGGTGCCCGCCAAGGGTCGCGACACCATGGGAGTGGTGTTCGCACGGACGACGGAAGCCGACCGGATCCTCGCCATCGCCCGCAACGGTGAGCGTGGCCTCACCGACGAAGACGAATCGGATGAGGCTGAGGTGGACTCCGAGACCACCGCCCCCGAGACGAACGAGAACCCTGAGGAAGCAGACGCATGAGCACAGTAGCCGACAAGCTGGCGAAGAAGTCCACGCGCAAGACCGGCGGCAAGCAGGTTCGTCTGCGCCTCGTCTACGTCGACTTCTGGTCGGCCGTGAAGCTCTCGTTCCTGGGAGCCGTCGCCCTCGCCATCGTGACGATGGTGTCGTTCTTCCTGATCTACCTCGTGCTGCAGGCGACCGGGATCCTCACGCAGGCCGACGAGTTCATCGGCACGATCACCGACAACTCGGTGCGCATCTCCGAGGTGGCGGGGCTCCCGCAGGTGATGGCCTTCGCGGCTGTCGTCTCGATCCTGAACCTCATCGTCTTCACGGTGCTCGGCGCGGTCATCGCCGGCATCTACAACGTCGCCGTGAAGGTGACGGGCGGACTGCTCGTCGGGTTCATGTCGAACTGATCCACAGGATTCGAAGAGGGGCGGATGCGACTCGCATCCGCCCCTCTTCCGTCTCGGGACGACGGTAGGGAAAACCCGAAGCCGGGTCTCCGGTTGCCTCGGTGTCGGCGTGATCGGGGCCGCCGTACCTTTGAAGCATGACGACACAGACTGCCACGCCACCACCGGCGACGGCCTCGAAGCCGCCGCTGCGCATCTTCCTCTCGATCCTGCATCTGGCAGGCATCGGGGTCATCGGCGGCTTCATCTTCGCGACCCTCTCCGGACTCCTCGGTACAGGACTCGGCTTGCTCTTCGCCGCCGGCGTCGGGGTCGTGCTCCTCGTCGGATTCGTCTACGCCCTGTTCGGCGTCGGCTGGTTCGAGGTCGCGCGCGTCGGCGCGCTCTACAAGACACCGATCGCCCCCCTGCGGTGGCGACCGCGTGATCGGCCCGGCTTCGTCGGCTGGCTGCGTTCGCTCGGACGCCAGGCCATCGACGGACGCATGTGGCGGGCACTCGCGAACTTCGCGATCACCGCGGTGCTGGGCTGGATCGTGCTGCGACTCGCCTGGGGCGTCGTGTGGTCGATCGTGATCTGCTTCGCTCCCCTCGCGGGGACGGACGCCGTGATGGGCCCCTTCGGTGGCGGCGGGATCGATGCCGCTTGGGCGCCGCTCATCGGCATCCTCGGCATCGCCGCGTCCCTCGCGGGCATGATCGGACTCGCTCTTCTGCACCGGGTGCTCTCGCTGTCCATCGTGATCCGCAGCCGCGAGGCTGAGCTCACCGAGCGTGTGCGCACCAGCACCGCGCAGCGGGAGGGGGCGGTGCGCGCCGCCGACGTGGAGCGCACTCGCATCGAACGCGATCTGCACGACGGCGTCCAGCCGAGGCTCGTCTCGGTCGGCATGACGTTGGGCCTCGCGCAGCAGAAGATCGACAATGACCCGGATGCGGCGAAGGAGCTGATCGCCGAGGCGCACACCTCGACCAAGGCCGCCATCACAGAGCTGCGGCAGCTCGCCCGTGGCATCCACGCCTCCGTGCTCGATGACCGTGGTCTCGATGCGGCGCTGTCGGCGCTGGCAGGACGGTCGCACATTCCCGTGAACCTCGATGTGCGGATGGACGGACGCTGCAGCCGTGAGGCGGAGGCAGCGGTCTACTTCTCGATCGCCGAGTCGCTCACCAACGCCGCCAAGCACTCCCGTGCCAGCGAGGCCAGGGTGACCGTACGATTGCGCGAAGGGGGCGTGCTCTGGGCACGCGTCGAGGACAACGGCATGGGCGGCGCGCAGGTGCAGCCCGGCGGTGGCCTCGACGGCATCGCGAACCGAATTCTCGCCGCCGGCGGGACCTTCCGACTCGAGAGCCCCGTGGGCGGCCCGACCAGCTTGGAGGTGAACGTGCCATGCGCATCCTGATCTGTGAGGACTCGGTCCTGCTGCGCGAGGGACTCGTGCGACTGCTCGAGGATGCCGGCCACACCGTGGTCGCGGCACTCCCCGACACCGAGGGCCTGGTCGAGGCTGTGGCCGAGACCGACCCCGAGCTCTGCATCCTCGATGTGCGGCTCCCACCGACGTTCACCGACGAGGGGATCCGTGCTGCTCTCGGACTCCGCGCCACGAACTCCGCGCTTCCGCTGCTCGTGCTCTCGCAGTACGTGGAAGAGCGCTACGCCTCGGATCTCATCGCGGCACAGGGTGGCCCGCTCGGCTACCTGCTGAAGGATCGCGTGGCCGATGTCTCGGAGTTCCTCGGCTCCGTGCAGCGGATCTCCGAGGGGGCGACCGTGCTCGACCCCGAGGTCGTGGCGCAGCTCCTCACGCGACGCAACAGGGACGATCGGATGCAGCGGCTCACCGAACGCGAGCGCACCGTGCTGGCGCTCATCGCCGAAGGCAAGTCGAACCAGGCGATCGCCGGACTGCTCTTCCTCTCGGAGGCCAGCGTCGAGAAGCACATCACCGCGATCTTCCAGAAGCTGGGCTTCGAACAGGGCGAATCTGGCAACCGACGCGTGCTCGCAGCCCTCGCGCACATCGAGAACACGGGCGGCGCGACGCCGACCGGACAGACAGGAGTGGGACGATGACCACGAACGACGACTTCCAGGGCGGGCACACCCCGCTCACTCCCCCGCCGGCCTCCGCCCCGGAGGCACCCGCGCCGGCACCCGCACCCGCACCCTCACCCGCACCATCCGGGAATGGTGACACGGGGCGCTCGTCTGGCGCGACCGCGGTCATGATCCTCACCGCGGTGGTGGGCGGCATGGCTCTGCTCGGCTCGGGAGCGACCGCCGCGGTCGCGGCGACCGGCAGTCTGGTCGCATCATCGACCGAGGGCACGGACTCGGTGCTCTCCGAGGACGCCTCGGGGATTCAGGGCATCGACCTCGATGTGGACGCCGGTAACATGCGCATCGAGTTCGGCGATGTCGACCAGGCGGAACTCGCGGTCACCAACAGCCGCGGTCCGGCGTGGACTCTTGAACGGGACGGCGACTCGCTGGTCGTGCGCAGTCCCGAGTTCGAGTTCGGCTGGTGGTTCGGGAGCTGGTTCGGCGACGACCAGTCGGCCGTGCTCACACTCCCCGACAGTCTGCGGGACAGTGCGCTCGATGCGGACCTGACCCTCGACGCAGGAAGCCTCGATGTGGTCGGCGACTTCGGCGCCCTCGACATCACCGTCAACGCAGGTGCGCTGGATGTCGAAGGCGCGGCGAGCAGTCTCACCATCGACATGAGTGCCGGCCGCGCAGACGCGACGCTCGACGGGGTCGACCGGGCTGATCTCACCGTCGCGGCGGGCGACCTCAACGTCGACCTGACCGGCCGCGCACCGTCGCAGACGACGATCGACGTCAGTGCCGGATCCCTCGACCTCACGGTCCCCGACGAGTCGTACTCGATCACTCAGGACGTCAGTGCAGGTTCGCTGGACGCGAAGGTCGATCAGTCCTCGGGCGCTCAGCGCATGATCGATGTCTCGCTCTCCGCGGGCAGCGTGACGATCCGCCCGGGCGGTTGATCGCGTTCGAGGGTGGGGATCCGCGGGGGTCCCCGCCCTCGATTGGGTAATTCGAGAAATCTCCGGTAAAGTTTCGGAGGTTGACGGGCCCATAGCTCAGGCGGTTAGAGCGCTTCACTGATAATGAAGAGGTCCCAGGTTCAAGTCCTGGTGGGCCCACTCCTCAACTCAATATTTCCCTCACGGGGCCTTAGCTCAGTTGGTAGAGCGCCTGCTTTGCAAGCAGGATGTCAGGAGTTCGAATCTCCTAGGCTCCACACTGTGTTGAGACAGTTCGAGAAGGCCCCGCCTCGTGCGGGGCCTTCTCGTTTCTGCCGGTCTGCGGCGGACGATCGCGTGTGAATAGGATCGTCAGGTAGATGCAGAACTTGAACGGAGCGCGTGTGAACCACAGAGCAAGGACTCTCGGTGCCGTCTGCGTGACCGCCGCTCTGCTCCTCACCTCGTGTGCGCCCGTTCCCGCCGTCGAGGCGACGCCGGCCCCGACTCCACCGTTCTCGGAACCGACGGTCTCGATCACCTACATGCACGACGGCGAGCAGCGCGAGCTGATCGGCCACCCGTCGAAACCGCTCTGCGACTGGGACCGCGACATCACTGTCCTCGGCGAAGACCCGATGGTGCCGAACGGGGTGATGCTCTTTCTCGAGGACGACGGCGAGTCGATCATCACGGGCTGGGTGGGCGACGACGGGGTGGCTGCCAACTTCCAGTCGAGCGGCGACGTGTCGATCGTGCGCGGCGAGGACTCCTCCGTGCTCTTCGTGTCAGACCTCGAAGGGCATGCCGACATCGCGCCTCGGGAGGTCGGCGTCGCCGCGTCGATCAACGATGTCATCGGGGAATGGGAACGTGTGGACGCGACGCTGACTTTCGCCGTGACGTGCCCGAACGAGTGACGACGGCGTCGATCGGCCCGTCCACAGGTGTTAACAACCCTGTTAACAACCTCGGATCTCCTCTCCACACCTGTTAACAAGGGTGTTAACAACTCCGCGGGGCAGACGATCGCCATCGGCGGCGCGGTGGCTGCACTGGTGATCACGGTGGTCTCTCGCCGCAGCATCCCCGGCGTGATCTTCTTCTCGCTGATCGCGCTCATCGTCACGATCTATGCGCTCACGGTCATGGAGAGCGCCGGTGAGCTGCTGCTCGATCGGCTCGACCTGGTGGCCGAGACTGCGCGCCTGAAATGACGTCTGATTCCACAGGTGTGGATGGATCTGTCAACAACTCGGACGACCTAAGAAGAATACGGACATCCGATATTCGGAGTCGGGCGCATCGGTCCCGTCTCACGGGAGCGGCCGGTTCGCAACCCCCCTTCTCAGGTCGGGAGCCCCGGCGTAGCGTGCCGGGCATGAGCGACGCGAAGACGATGATCCAGACAGAGGTGGTCTTCGACGGGACGAGTTATCTGCTCGCCCAGGACCAGGATGTCGGAGACCTCCGACATCGCATCGAAGAGGCGGCGCGTAAGGGCGGCACATTCGTGGATGTGGTCGTCGTCGGCAACCGTTCGGTCAGCGTGCTGATCACCCCCACCACCCGGGTCGCCATCAGCGTCTCGACCGTGGCGTACGACCCGCGCGACACGGGTGACATCGACTTCCCGTACAGCGGGTACTACGACGTGCTCTGAGCTTCGCTGCTCAGGCGGGTCGAGCGGTGGTGAGTGCCTCAGCCGCGTCGTGGAGGCACTCGATGAAGGACGCGCAGATCGCGCTCTCGTCTGCTCGAGCCTGCCTGGCGGCCAGGAGCCGCGTAGTGGGCGACCCGGCGAGCGGGATCACCGCGATCGACGGCGGCACGACCTGGCGCACCGATTCGGGCAGGATGCTCGCACCGACCCCGGCCGCGACGAAGCCGAGCGCCGTCTCCTGGTGCACGACTTCCTCGGCGATCCGCATGGCACCAGGGGTGATCCCCAGCACCTCGTGCACCCGATCGACGTATCCGGGCATGAGCGAGTGCGGGTAGGCGATCATCGGCACGTCGAGCACCTGCTCGGCGGTCACCTCGGAGTGGGTCGCGAGAGAATGGGCGATCGGCACGCACAGGACGAGGCGCTCTTCGAACACGACCTCGGCGATCAGCTCGGGTGAGTTCGCACCCGCTCGCGGGAACTCGTCTCGCACGAGGCCGACGTCGAGAGCGCCGTCGCGCAGGCGGTCGATCTGCTCGCCCGACGTGAGCGGGACGAGAGACAGTGCGACGCGGTCGCGCCGCGAACGGAACAGCCTCACCACCTCGGGGAGCACCGTGTAGTTCGCCGAGCTCACGAATCCGGCGGTGAGTTGGCCGGCGAGCCCGTCGACGTAGTCGCGCATCTCGGCTCGCACCGAGTCGACCTCGTCGAGGATCCTCCGCGCGCGTTCCTGCAGGTGGCGGCCGGCCGGTGTCAGTGTCACGCGTCGGGTGGTGCGGTCGAACAGAGGCAGACCGACCTCTCGCTCGAGGCGACCGATCTGCACGCTCAGCGGGGGCTGCGACATGTGCAGGCGTCGCGCTGCACGCCCGAAATGGAGCTCGTCGGCGACCGCCATGAAGTAGCGCAGCTGACGGAGTTCCATCTCGGAACGATACGTGCGATGTATTACCGCGGCGTTACGCGCGCATTGCGAGCAAACCGCTATGAATCCGACGGGAAAAACGTATTTGACCTGGGGTTGTCGCGAGGCGTTACCTGGACGCAGTACGTGATGGAGGGATCAGCACCATGACCGCAACCCGGGTCGCAGCATGAGCGTGCATGTCGCCCTCTTCCACGTGCGCACCCGGCGTCAGGCTGCCGGAGCCGCCTATCAGTCGCTCCTGGACGACCTCAACGCCTCAGCCGTCGCCGCGATCGAGCGGGTGGGCTGGACGGCATCGCTGCATGCGGCCGGTGAGGCCCCCGAGCCGCAGTTGAGGTGGGCGTCGCGGGAGGCGGATGTCATCGTGCTCCTCGGCGGCGACGACATCGAGCCTCTGCTCTACGGTCAGTCCGACCGCCGGCCGCAGCGCACCGCCTACCAGCGCCGCGCGGACCGCACACAGATCGCCGTCGTCATGGAGGCGGTGCGATCGAGGCGCCCCCTGCTCGGGGTCTGCCGAGGGATGCAGCTGCTCAACGTCGCGCTGGGCGGCACGCTCCACCAGCACGTCGGCGGGCACCGCAGCACGGGAGCCGATCCCTTCGTCGCGACAGATCTGAACGATCTCCGCGCAGTGTCGCCGAGGCTCAGGCAACCTCTGCTCTGCACGCACCACCAGGCCGTCGACGAACTCGGGCGGGGGCTGCGCGCCATCGCCCATTCCCGCAACGGCGTCGTCGAGGCCGTCGAGCACGAATCACTGCCGTTCCTGGGCGTCCAGTGGCATCCGGAGCATCCATCCGTTCCGCCCGATCAGTTCACCGAGCTCCTGCGGATCGTCCACAGAAGAGGAGCGACTCTCGATCCGGTCACCACGACGGCCACGGTCGGGCCGTTGGAGGTCACGCGACCGCTGTCGCTCTCGACCCGTGGGCGAACCGCTGTCGTGCGGCACTGACGGCGCCGCGGACCTGCCCTCGATGAGAAGAGTGTTCAGATCTTCGGTCCGTGAACGATCCGCACCGGGCCGCGGGCCTCGCGGATGCTCACGGGTTCGCCCTTCTGGGTGACCACGATCTCATCGCGGTCGGCGAGCTCTGCGACCACCCGACGGACGTCGGTCATCAGCGAGCGCCAGGCCTCGCCGCCGACCGTGCGGGCGACGTCGCTCGGGCAGATGGACGACGGCGCGCGCTTTCGAGCGAGCGCTCGGATGACCGCCGCGATCCGTTCGTCGAAAGCGTCCCCCGCATGCTCGTCCCACCATGGTGCGCCGCGCTCGCCGAGCGCCGTCTTCGCATCGTGCACCCGTCGCCTCGCATCGACCTCCGACGACTTCACCGCTCGCCGCGCCGCCATCAGTTCGTCGACCAGCTCCTGACGGAACGTATCGGGGATCGAGGGGTCGGTGGCCCTCCAGCGTCGGCCGTCGATGATGAGGTGATGACCGTCGGCCGTGCGCTCGGGACCGGGCGTCTCGCCGGACGGGGCGGCGGTGTCGGATTCCATAGGAGCAGTCTGCCTCCGTCTGCACGACGACCCCAGGGTCTTGACTCGCGCGTATGGACGGGAGGGCCGACGGTGCGCGTGAGCGGATGCTGCGCGGGGACGAGTCCTGATCAGCTCGCGGTGGAACGCCGTTCGATGAGTCGCATCGGGAGGACGACGTTCTCGACCGCTCGTGCGCGATCGCTCAGGCGGGCGACCGCGAGGCGAGCCGCCTGTCTGCCGAGCGCTTCGACATTGCCTGTGACGACGCTCACGCCGAGCACTCGAGCCCACTCGGGTTCGTCGAAGCCGATCACCGCGGGGCGGCGGGCATCGTCACCGGCAGCGACCTCTTCCATCACACCGAGTAGGATGCGGTTGTTTCCCGCGACGACCGCGGTGGGCGGGTCCTCGAGCGCGAGAAGCTCACGCATGCACTCTCGTGACGACGGCACGTCGTGCGCGTCGGTGCGCAGCAGATCGCGCCACCGCGCCCCCGCGCCGTCGAGCACATCGCCCATGCCGGCCAGGCGCTGGCGATATGTGGGAAGCCAGGCGTAGTCGCCGATGAACGCGATGCGGCGGTGTCCGGCGTCGATCAGGTGCCGCGCAGCGAGTCGCCCGCCCTCGCGGTTGTCGAACACGACCGAGTCCGCCGCGAGGTTCTCGGCAGGTCGATCGACGAACACGACCGGGATTCCTCGCGACTGCAGTTGCGAGTACTCGGAATGGTCGGGCATCGCCGAGACGGTGATGACGGCTTTTGTCTGCCTGTCGGCGAGGTCGTGCGCGACGCGCTGCTCCTGTTCGGCGGATTCCCGGGAGTTCGCGACCGACAGGTGCATGCCGTGCGTGCGGATCTCGTCTTCGATCGCATGCGCGAGGGCGGAGTAGAACGGGTTCGTGAAGTCTCCGGTGATGAGCCCGATCGAATCGGCGAGCCGGCCGCTCGCGAGCAGGCTCGCGGCGGCGTTGCGCTGGTAGTCGAGTTCGGATGCGGCGGCCAGCACACTGGCGAGGGTCTTCTCGCTGACGTACGACTCTCCGCCGAGCGCACGAGACGCCGTCTTCAGGCTCACGCCAGCACGCGCGGCGACCTGAGCGAGGGTCGGCCGCGGTGCGCCGGCGCCTGCGTCGGTTCGGTTCATGCGTCCCCTCGTCCCCTCCCCGTGCGGGTGGATAGCTCATTATCGCGGGTGCGTCTTCGCAGACGGCTCTTCCCCGCTTCCTGGACGCTGTGATAGCGTCCTCATCATATGACAGCGATGTCATATCGTCACGCGGCATCTCAGACGGTCCGCGACAGACAGACGACACACTGCAGTGGAGTTCAGAGGAGCAACCATGAGGGTCCCCAGCCCCAGGAACGCACGATCCGTCCGCCGTTCATGGACGGCCGCCGGCGTCGCCGCCACGGTCGGCCTGGCCATGCTGACGCCGATCTCGGCATCGGCCGCGCCAGGCGAGACGATGTTCTCGTCGTCATTCGAAGCCGCTGACACGGTCCCGGCACTCGCGGGTACGGGCGCGGCCGTCAACGTCACCGGGAGCCGCTTCACACCGGGAAGCGTGCTCGGCAGCGTCACCGCCGTGACCGCCTCGGCGCAGAACACGCCCAACGAGGCCGCCGCATTCGTCGCAGACGGCAACTCGGCGTCGAAATGGCTCGCCTTCACGAACAAGGCATGGGTGCAGTACCAACTGGCAGCGCCCCAGCCGATGACGAGCTACACACTGACCTCGGGCAATGACGAGCCCGACCGCGACCCGAAGGACTTCCGGGTGCAGGGCTCGGCGAACGGCACAGACTGGGTGACCGTCGACGAGCGCAGTGGAGAGCTCTTCTCCGGCCGAGGCGAGACGCGCACCTTCACGCTCGCGACTCCGAGCACCGAGTACCTCTACTACCGGCTCGACGTGCTCGCCACGAAGACCCCGAGCAAGAACATCGTGCAGCTCGCGGGGTGGGAGCCGATCGCCGTGGCGGGCGCGACGCCCGAGGCATCCGACTTGATGCTGCAGATCGGCAACGGCCCCACGAGCTCAGACACCGCCAAGACCGGTGTCGGCTTCACCGGCACGAAGGCGCTGCAGTACGTCGGCCGCCACCTCGACGCCGGACCCGCGTCGTCGACGAGCATCCTCTATGACGGCGTCGACATCGCGGTCGAGGGCGACAGCGAGCTCTCATACCTCGTCTTCCCCGTGCTCGACGGCGAGCAGACCTACGCCGCCACCTTCGTGGCCGTCGACCTCACGTTCGACGACGGCGCCCGGCTCTCGACCAGCGGGGCTGTCGATTCGTACGGCTACGGTGCGAATGCGCGGCAGCAGGGTCAGGCCAACGTGCTCTGGCCGAACCAGTGGAACAAGGTCACCGTCGATCTCGGACAATTCGCCGGGCGCACTGTCGATGACATCGTCTTCAGCTACGACCACCCCGGAACCGATGTGAAGGGTGTCGAGGTTCCCACGAGCGCCACGGCCTTCAGCGGCTGGCTCGACGACGTCGCGATCGGTGCGGCGGAGCAGCGCGACGACACCGACGGACTCGTGTCGTACGTCGACACGCGCCGAGGCACCAACTCGACCGGCGGCTTCTCGCGCGGCAACAATCTTCCCGCGACCGCCTGGCCCAACGGCTTCAACTTCATCACCCCGATGACCAACGCCGACAACGTCGGCACGATCTACCAGTACCAGCGGGCGAACAACGCGCAGAACCTTCCTGCCCTCAACGGCATCGGGTTCTCGCACCAGCCGAGCATCTGGATGGGAGACCGCAACCAGATCGCGGTGCTGCCTGCGGCGAACGGCAACCCCACCTCATCGCTCAACGATCGAAAGCTCACGTTCCACCACGAGAACGAGACGGCGCGGCCCGACATCTACTCCGTCGACTTCGACAACGGCATCCGGACCGAAGTCACGGCGACGGACCACGGCGCGATCTACCGCTTCGAGTTCACCGGCGACACGAGCTCGATCCTCATCGATCAGCTCGTGAACTCGTCGAAGCTGACGATCAGCGGCGACACCGTCTCAGGATGGGTCGACGGCGGATCCGGATGGCCCGGACGCACGCGCATGTTCGTCTACGGAACGTTCGACAGAGAGCCGGCGACGGCCGGGGCGACCACCCAGGGCGACCGCAACGGCACAGCTCGCTACGCGGCCTTCGACACCACGACCGACCGCACCGTGGAGCTTCGGCTCTCGTCGTCGTTCATCTCGCAGGACCAGGCGGAGAAGAATCACGAGTTCGAGCTCGACGGAGTCTCGTTCGACCAGGCGCACGCCGCCGTGCGGGATGCCTGGAACGATCGCCTCGGCGTGGTGCACGATGTCGTGGGCGCGAGCGACACGCAGCTCGTCACCCTGTACTCGAGCCTGTACCGCCTGAACCTCTACCCGAACTCGCAGTTCGAGAACACCGGCACCGAGGCCGACCCGGTCTACAAGTACGCGAGCCCGGTGTCAGCGACGGCCGGAGCAGCATCCGACACCCAGACCAATGCCAAGATCGTCGACGGCAAGATCTACGTCAACAACGGCTTCTGGGACACCTATCGCACAGCCTGGCCGCTCTACTCCCTGCTGTACCCGGACGTCACGGAAGAACTGGTCGACGGCTTCGTGCAGCAGTATCGCGACGGCGGCTGGGTCGCGCGGTGGTCGTCTCCCGGCTACGCCGACCTGATGACGGGCACGAGTTCCGACGTCGCCTTCGCCGACGCGTACCTCGCGGGTGCGCTCACGACCGACACGGCGCTCGAGGCGTACGACGCCGCAGTGAAGAACGCCACGGTGCTCCCGGCATCCAATGCCGTGGGACGAAAGGGTCTCGCGCAGTCGATCTTCCTCGGGTACACCGAGGAGACGACGCACGAGAGTGCATCGTGGGGGCTCGAGGGGTACATCAACGACTTCGGCATCGCGGAGATGGCGAAGGCCCTCTCCGAAGATCCGAACACCCCTGCCGAGCGCGTCGAGCAGCTGAAGGAGGAGGCGACGTACTTCGAGGCCCGTGCCGAGCACTACGTCGAGATGTACAACCCCGAGGCGGGTACCTTCACCTCGCGCAACGCCGACGGCTCCTGGACGTCGGGTGCGGACTTCGACAAGAAGGCCTGGGGCGGAGCGTTCACCGAGGCGAGCGCCTGGACCTTCGGCTTCCACGCCCCGCACGACGTCGACGGACTCGCCGCCCTCTATGGCGGACGACAGGAGCTCGTCGACGTGATGCACCAGTTCCTCACCGTGCGTGAGAAGGCGGACTACTCCGGCATCCACGAGGCGCGAGAGGCACGAGACGTGCGGCTCGGGATGCTGGGGATGTCGAACCAGATCGCGCACCACATCCCCTACGTGCTCGCAGAGGCAGGAGACCCGTCGGGGGCGCAGGAGCTTATCCGCGACATCCAGGACCGACTCTTCGTCGGTTCGGACATCGGACAGGGCTACCCGGGTGATGAGGACAACGGCGAGTTCTCGGCCTGGTACGTGTTCTCGGCACTGGGCTTCTACCCGCTGGAGGTGGGCTCGGGCGACTACACGATCGGCACACCGCTCTTCGACAGCGCGACGCTCTCGCTGGGGGGCTCCGACCTCGTGATCAACGCCTCCGGCGCATCGTCGGGCAAGGACTACGTGGCAGGGGTGAGCATCAACGGCACGCCGATCGACGAGACGACCTTCGACGGAGACCTGCTGCGCGCCGGTGGCACGCTCGACTTCACCATGAGCGCAGACCCGTCGGCGTGGGGCGCGAAGGACCTCGACGAGGACCTCGTGATCCCGACGACCCTGGTCGACGCGACCAAGCCGGGTCGTGGCGCTCTCGCGGCATCCGACGGCACCCCCGTCGGATCCCTCGTCGACGACAACATGAACTCCACCGTGACGTTCGCGGGCGACACCGCCGAACTCGTCTGGACCTCGCAGTCCGGGCCCGTCTCGATCGGCCAGTACACGCTGACGAGTGCGGCGAAGGGCAGTGCGCCGTCGAGCTGGACGCTCTCCGGCTCGATCGACGGCACCACCTGGACCGAGCTCGACAGTCGAGAGGGCGAGACCTTCACCTGGGACTCGCAGACCCGGCCGTTCACGGCGAAGGGCACAGGCGGCTATACGAGCGTCAAGCTGACGGCGAAGACCGACGGCGCTTCACTGTCGCTGTCGGAGGTCGAGCTGTTCGCCTCGGCGTCATCGGCCGACGGACTCTCCGTCGCGGCAGGCGCTCCGCAGCGGGTGGCGGTGGACACCGAGTTCACCGGCTCGCTCGCGACGGTCGTCGGCACCGAGACGGATGCGTCGGGCTATGACGTCACGGTGGACTACGGCGACGGCGTCGAGGTCACGGACGTGACGCTGACCCGCGATGCGCTGGGCGGATGGAAGGTGAGCGCTCCGCACACCTTCACTGCCCCCGGCACGTACTCGGCCGTGGTGACGGTACGCGACTCGAACGGCGCGATGGCGCAGGCCACGGCCACCGTCACCGCCTACCGCGACGAGACGTTCATCGGAGCGTTCAACAACGTCTGCATCGGCGACCTGGGAGTCACCGCGGCGAACTGCGATTCGCAGGGCCACGGGTACTTCCGCGACAAGGTCAACGCCGACGGCTTCGTTCAGGGCGACACCCTCACGGTGCCCGGCACGACGCTGACGTACGACCTCCCGGCGGTGCCCGCGGGCGCACCGGACAACATCACGGGTGAGGGACAGGACGTGCGTGTGTCGCTCGGCTCCGGTGCGACGCAGATCGCGTTCATCGGGACCGCGACCGAGAGCAACCGCGACTCCGAGGCGACGCTGCACTTCACCGACGGCACGGAACAGAAGGTGATGATCAGCCTGGGCGACTGGGTCGGAGCATCCGGAAACCCCTACAAGGGCAACACGGTGCTCACGATCTCCGAGGGGCGGCTCTCGGGAACCGGTGCCGAGTCGAGCGTGAAGAACACGGCGATCTACGCGACGGCACCGATAGCCCTCGCGGTCGACGGAGGCGGTGCGCCGAAGGTGGTCGAATCGCTCACGATGCCGAAGGAGCCGGGACAGCTCAACGACGGCCGCGTGCACATCTTCGCCCTCGCCTCCGACGGCGACCGTTCGGCGACCGCCGACCTCACGGTCACTGCGGGCACGGTGGACGGTCAGATCACCGGTGAGGAGTTCGACGCCGAACTGGCGACGATCATCGGTGGCGCCGGTGAGACGTCGGCGATCGTCAACTGGGGCGACGGATCACCCGTCGCCGATGCCGAGATCCTGGACGGCACGATCACCGGAACGCACACCTATGCCGAGGCCGGCACATACACGGTGACGATCACGGCGGACGACGGTGTGAAGTCCGCCGACGCGCAGCTGCAGATCGCGGTGGTCGATCCCGAGCCCGAGTACGCACCCGAGATCCAGGCACCCGCTCAGGCGGCACCCGGAGAGACGGTCACGATCACGGGCACCGGCTTCGCGCCGGGGGAGAGCGTCTCGATCCGCATCGACGACGCTGAACCGGTGATCGTGGAGGCCGGGCAGGATGGCGAGATCAGCGGCGACATCGTCGTGCCGGCGGGTGCCGTCGACGGGGATCACCCCGTGGTCGCTGTCGGTGACGTGTCGAAGGTCGAGGCGAGGGCGTCGCTCCTGGTCGTCGGTGATCCCTCTGCTCCGAAGAACACATCGGTGACGCTCGCCTCGGGGTCGGACGACCCGGTAGCGGGCGAGTCGATCCCGCTGATCGCCACGGTGAAGCCCGCGGGCGCCGCCGGCACGGTCGAGTTCCTCGAGGGCGACCAGGTCGTCGGATCGGCGAGCGTCTCGGCCGGCACCGCCACGGCCGATGTCACCATCGCGACCTCGGGCGAGCACACCTTCGTGGCGCGGTTCGTCCCCTCCGACCCCGGTGCCTTCCGCCCGTCTGAGTCGATGCCGCTGACGATCGACGTGCGGAGCACTCCGGTGCTCGACGCGGAGCTCGTGATCGGAGCGAGCAGCGTGGTCCAGGGCGGAAGCCTGGAGATCACGGGTCGCGGGTTCGGCGCGGGCGAGGTCGTCACGATCACGCTCCACTCCGAGCCGATCCGACTGGGTCAGGCGACTGCCGACGGAACGGGTGCCTTCCGCATCCAGGTGACGGTGCCCGCGAACGCGGAGGTGGGTGCCCACACGCTCATCGCCGTCGGCGCAGCATCCGATCTGAGTGCGCAAGCGCCTCTCACGGTCACGGCTGCGGCTTCCGCAGGCGGCGGACTCGCCGGCACCGGAGGTGTCGTCCCGATCGCGGCGATCGTCGTGCTCCTCCTTCTCCTCGCAGCAGGCGGCGTGCTGGTGATGCGCCGCCGGCGCGTGGAGGCGTAGCCTCTGCCCCGCTCCCCAGAAAGAGAGGCCGCCCACCCCGTCCCCGGGGGTGGGCGGCCTCTGTCGTAGGCCTGCTGCGTGCGGTCAGACGGCTCTGAGATCGTGCGGTGCGACGTTCAGCCGCTCGCACCCGTCGGTCGTCACGACGACGATGTCCTCGATGCGCGCACCCCACTCCCCTGCGAAGTAGATGCCGGGCTCGATGCTGAACGCCATGCCCTCGCGCAGCACCAGGTCGTTGCCCGGTGCGATGTACGGCTCCTCGTGCACAGAGACGCCGATGCCGTGGCCCGTGCGGTGCAGGAACGCCTCGCCGAGCCCGGCATCCGCCAGGACCCGTCGAGCGGCGGCATCCACCCCCTCTGCAGTCGCGCCGGGGCGAGCGGCGTCGACGGCGGCCTGCTGCGCGCGCACGAGCACGGCGATCCGCTCGGCAGCGTCACTGTCGGGCGTTCCGACGACGTAGGTCCTGGTGCTGTCGGAGTTGTACCCGCTCGGCACGGCTCCCCCGATGTCGACGACCACGATGTCGCCGTCGTCGATCACTCGATCAGACACCTCGTGATGCGGATCTGCACCGTTCGGACCGGAGCCGACGATCACGAACTCGACCGTGCGGTGGCCCTCGGCGACGATCGCTTCGGCGATGTCCGCGGCGACCTCTCGCTCGGTGCGCCCGGCGCGCAGCCACTCCGGCACGCGCCGGTGCACAGCGTCGATGGCCGCGCCGGCCCGCCGCAGCTCGGCGATCTCGGCAGCATCCTTGATCATTCGGCTTTCGCGCAGCACGGGAGTCGCGAGCTCGACGCTCACACCGATCCGCTCGGCGATCGGGATCACGTGCAGGGCAGGCAGGGCGTCGGAGACACCGACGCGGGAGACCGTGCCGAGGGCTGCGGCCACGAGGTCGTACGGGTTCTCGCCGTCGACCCAGTCGGACACCGCGAGACCGAGCTCGCCCGCGGCCGTAGTCCTGACCTTCGCCAGCTCCATTCGCGGAACGATGATCGTGGGTGCGAGACCAGGTCCGAGCACCAGGGCGGTGAGCCGCTCGATCGTGTCACCCTCGACGCCGACTAGATACTGCAGGTCGGGCCCAGGACCCACGATGATCCCCTCGAGACCGGCGTCGGCGGCGAGGGATGCTGCGCGGTCGAGTCGGGCGGCGTACACGGAGGCGGGGAACGGCAGTGTGCTCACGGCATCCACGCTACTGCGCGGGCCGCCGCCCGGGAACGGCGACTCAGCTCACCGCGAGGCGGATGCGCTCGGCGAGCACGGTGCGGTTCGCGGCTGTGAGGTCGAGCAGCGCGTACGCGGTCGGCCACATGGTGCCGTCGTCGAGGTGCGAGATCGGCTCGAAACCGAAGGTGCCGTAACGGACCTTGAACTTGCTCGCCGGCTGGAAGAAGCAGAGCACCTTGCCGTCCTTGCCCCACGCCGGCATGCCGTAGTAGGTGCGCGGCATCAGTTCGGGGGCGACCTCGGTCACGAGCGCGTGCAGTGCCAGCGAGAGCTCGCGATCCTTGTCATCGGGCAGCTTCGCGATGGCCGCCTCGAGATCGGCGACACCCTCGGCGCGCACCTCTTCGGGGGTCTTCTTCGCCCGCGAACGCGACTTGCGCTTGTCCGCAGCAGCCTCCTTCATGGCCTCGCGTTCTTCGGCACTGAAGTTGTTCTCTTTGTCAGCCATGGCCGACTCCTTTCACGGGGGTGGACTGCGATGAACCTCACACTACGGATGCCGCAACCGGCCGTGCTTCTCGATTCCTGATCGATGCGGGGGCGCCCGGCAGGAGTCTGCCGACACAGGTCGCGTGAGGGCAGCGGCGTGGCGTTAGGGTGAGGGCATGGACATGCGGGTCGCGGCATACGCGGTCGTCACCGATGACGACGGACGCATACTTCTCGCGCGCTGGATCGAGGGGCGCCGAGTCGCCTGGACCATGCCCGGCGGCGGGCTGGAGCCCGGCGAGGCGCCCGAGGACGCGGTTCGGCGAGAGCTCCGGGAGGAGACCGGCTATACGGTCAAGGTCGGCGAGCTGCTCGGCATCCATTCGCGCGTGATCCCGGCGAGCCAGCGGGTGACCCCTTCTGATCAGCCGCTGCACACACTGCGGATCGTCTACCGGGCGACCGTCAGCGGAGGCAAACTGAGCTTCGAGACCGACGGATCCACCGACATGGCCGAGTGGTTCCCCCGCAAGTCGGTGGCCGATCTGCAGCGCGTCAAGCTCGTCGACATCGCGCTGCGCATGGCCGGCATCCTCTGACGAGAGCCCGCGACAGAGGTCAGTCGCGGGGCTCTTCGGGCACCGAGATGTCGGCTACGGTCGCGCCGTAGGCCGCGATGAGGTCGTCGGCGTCGACGAAGAGGCTGTACCCGTGTGCTCCGGCACCCATGGCGATTCGCTGGCCCACGATGGACTCATCGGCGAATACGGGCCAGTCGGTGGTGCTGCCGATCGGGACGATCGTGCCGCGCTCATAACCGGTCGCCGCGAGGGCGAGATCGGGCTCGGGCAGACGGAGCTTGTTGACACCGACGATGGCGCGCAGCTTGGGCCACGAGATCGACCGGCCGCCTGGTACCAGCGCGAACAGGTAGGTGTCGTCGGATCGCTTGACGACGAGCGTCTTCACGATCCCGGAGGGCAGGATGCCGAGCAGCTCCGCGGCCTCGAAGAGACTGCGAGCGGCGGGCCGCTCACGGATCTCGATGTCGAGGCCGCGTGAAGCCGCGGCATCTCTCACCCGAGCATGGAGATCACCCGGCTCAGCGGCCGGGGACTCCGATGTCGAGGTCACGCGTCGGGAGCGGAGAGCGGGTCGTCTGCGACCCAGAGCTCGTCATCGGCGCGCAGCGCCTGCCAGGCGGCGTAGAGGACTCCCGCAGCGGCGGCGACTCCGAGGATCAGGGCGATGACCGAACCGACGCTCGGGCCCTTGGGCTCGGGCTGGGTGGCCTTCTTGACCTTCTTGACCACGCCCTCGCGCTTGGCGTTCGCGACGTCCCACGCGGTGAGCGCGGTGCCGACGACGCCGCCGACGATCGGAACGACCTTGTCATCGACGACGTGGTGCCCGAAGCGCACCCCGCGGTCGACGACCGGCGCGACGCGACGGTTGTAGGTGTCCTGCACGACAGGACCGACCTGCTCGCGGCCGAAGTGGCCGAGCTGGCGTCCGGCCTCGCGGGCGACGTCGGCGGCGTGGCCGACCAGGACCTGCTGGTTCTCCCACAGCTGGTTAGCGTCGGCCTGAAGACGACGCAGTTCCTTCTTCCGCTTGCGGCTGATGCTCACGATGCTCTCCTGTCGATTGGAGTACGGGTTCCCCATCTTGCCACGCGACCCTGGATGGGGGGAGGGAATCGCCGAACCCTTGCGCCGAGGGGTGAACAGCGGTAGTGGCGGGCCAACTCATGGGAAGCTCTGCGAGAATGAGTGCATGGCTCACGCTTCTCATGTCGCAACCCTGCACACCAACCACGGTGACATCGTCATCAACCTCTTCGGCGACCACGCTCCGAAGACGGTCAAGAACTTCGTCGGCCTTGCCGACGGCACCCAGCCCTGGACCGACCCCGCCACCGGTAAGCCGGGCGAGGGCGCGCTCTACTCGGACGTGGTCTTCCACCGCATCATCCCGAACTTCATGATCCAGGGCGGCGACCCGCTCGGACAGGGCGTCGGCGGCCCCGGCTACAACTTCGACGACGAGATCAACATGGAGCTCAACTTCAACGAGCCCTACATCCTCGCCATGGCCAACGCGGGCCTTCGTCGTAACGCCATCACCGGCAAGGCCGAGGGCACCAACGGCTCGCAGTTCTTCATCACGACCGACCCCACCCCCTGGCTCCAGGGAAAGCACACGATCTTCGGCGAGGTCGCCGATGACGCCTCCAAGGCTGTCGTCGACGCCATCGCCGCCGTGCCGACCGCAGCGGGCGACCGCCCGATCGAGCCGGTCGTGCTGCAGTCGATCGACATCGTCGCGGCCTGACGCCGACGCTGGCCGATCCGGATGACGACGCCTGAGTTCGCGGACAACCGCGACAACTTCTGCTACCGGCATCCGGATCGGCAGAGCTTCGTGCTCTGCCAGCGGTGCCTGCGCACCATCTGCCCCGAGTGCCAGACCCAGGCGGCCGTCGGGGTCATCTGCCCCGAGTGCATGGCCGCAGAGCGCAAGAATCGCACTCCTGCCCAGAAGAAGGCGGAGCGCCGCTGGGGCGGCCGCAACACCGCGACAGCCACCGTGCGCAGCGGCCGGCCGATCGTCACCTATGTGCTGCTGGCGGTCACGTCGTTCATCGGGCTGCTTCAGCTGATCCCCGGTGTGGGTGATCTCCTCACGCAGCAGCTGCTGTTCGCCCCGAGGTACCTGTACCCGGATCTCTCGCTCCTGCCCTTCGAGCCGTGGAGACTTCTCACGGCCGTCTTCGCTCATGGCGGGTTCCTGCATCTCGCACTGAACATGCTCGCCCTGTGGATGCTGGGGCAGAGCCTCGAGCCCATGCTCGGTCGGGTGCGATTCCTGTCGCTCTACCTGATCAGCGGCCTCGGCGGCTCGGTTGCGCTCGCCGTGCTCGACCCGTCGGGTGCCACAGTCGGCGCCTCGGGAGCGGTCTTCGGCCTGATGGCTGCCCTGCTCATCATCGGCCGACACATCGGCGCGAACGTGACCGGGATTCTCGTCATCCTCGGCATCAACTTCGTCATCGGGTTCGTCTTCCAACAGAACATCGCCTGGCAGGCTCACCTCGGCGGTGTGATCGTCGGTGCGCTCGTCGCGTTCATCCTCACCCGCACGCGGCGCCGAGAGCAGAGAACGTTGCAGATCGTGCTCCTGGCAGCGGTCGTCGTGGCGCTTGTTCTGATCGTCGCGTTCCTGCCTCCGTTCTTGATCGCGACCGTTTACTCCTGATCAAGGGTTGTTAACAGGGTTGTTAACGGGTGTGAATAACATCTGTGTAATTCTCCCCATGTTGGGGATAACCTGTGGATAACTGCGCCATCGGCGGAACAGCAGAAGGCCCCTCCCGCCGGAGCGAGAGGGGCCTTCTGAAGAGGTGGAGCCGGCGTCAGCGCCAGCGGGTGGTCATGAGGAAGCCGATCAGGGCGATGCCCAGGCCGATCGCGAGGTTCCAGTTGTCGAGACCCGGAATCGGGAACTGCATGCCCGAGATGTAGAACACGAGGATCCAGGCAAGACCCAGCAGCATGAAGCCAACCATCACCGGCTTGAACCACACGGCATTGGGTGCGGCTTCGCCTTCGCTGCGAGGAGCTTCGGGTTCTTCGGTCTTGCGGTCGCGTGCCATTCCCACAGTGTACCCAAAAGTCATATATCCCACGGAGAATCGGGCGACCACGGCTGGACTTCAGGGTAGAGGGATAAGATCGCGCCATGACTGCATCCGTCGTCTCGGGGGAGCGACGTGCACACCGTCGCCGCCCTCGATCGCGCGCCACTTTCACGAGCGTGCTCGGTGAGCTCCTGCTCACCGCAGGCGTGCTGGTGCTCCTGTTCGTCGCGTGGCAGATGTGGATCGGCGACATCATCATCAGCGCTCAGAAGAACGACGAAGGCGCGGCTGTCTCGCAGGAATGGGCGAGCGGACCCGCGCCCGAGCTTCCTCCGGTCGTCGCGAGCGACGACGGAACGACGACGTACGAGCCCGTCATCCCGGCGCCTCCGGCCGACACTCAGTTGCTGGGCCAGATGCACGTGCCGCGATTCGGATCCGAGTACAACGTCGGTATCTACGGGGGCACCAGCCGTGCCCGCACGCTCGACAAGCTCGGCATCGGCGTCTACACGGATTCGAAGATGCCCGGTGAGGTCGGCAACTTCGCCATGGCCGGCCACCGCACCACCTGGGGCAAGCCCTTCAACCAGCTCGACAAGCTGCAGGTCGGCGACGCGATCGTCGTCGAGACACCCGACGGCTGGTTCACCTACCGCTTCCGCACTCTCGAATACGTCAAGCCCACGCAGACCGAAGTGCTCCTCGACGTTCCGCAGATGCCCGGAGTCGCAACCGGCGAGAAGTACATCACTCTGACCGCCTGCTCCCCTCTCTACTCGCTCGCCGAGCGCATCGTCGCCTACGGGGTGTACGAGAGCTTCCAGCCCCGCGCCGAGGGTCCGCCCGCGGCCCTCACCGACCCGCCCCCTCCGCCGGCTGCGCCGTCGATCTAGCCGAACGGAACCAGACGACCCATGTACGCCGCACTCTGGCGCCTGCTGCCCGGTCCGTGGTGGCTCAAGCTGTTCTTCCTGCTCGTGCTGATCGGGGCAGTGCTCTACGGACTGTTCTGGTTCGTGTTCCCCTGGGTGAGCCCTCTGATCACGCCGGGTGAGGTCGACCTCGAATGATCCGCGTGCTCGTCGTGGACAACCACGACAGTTTCGTGCACACGCTCGTCGGGTACCTCCGCGAGCTCGGCGCTGACGTGACTCTGATCGAGGCGGATGCCACGGACGCCACCGGACTCGAGCAGCTGCTCGCCGGGTTCGATGCCCTCATGCTCTCGCCCGGGCCCGGACGGCCCGCAGATGCCGGAGCATCGCTCGACGCCGTGCGCATCGCAGCGCGACTCCGGATGCCGTTGCTCGGCGTGTGCCTCGGGCACCAGGCGATCGGCGAGGCGTTCGGCACTCCGGTGACCGAGGCACCTGAGCTGATGCACGGCATGGTGTCGCAGGCCACCCACGACGGCTCGGCGCTGTTCACCGGCATCCCCTCGCCGTTCGCCGTCGGACGCTATCACTCGCTCGCGCTCGCCGAATCGGCTCTCCCGGACGACGTGGTCGTCACCGCCCGCACCGAGAGCGGAACCGTGATGGCGCTCGCCCATACCGAGCTGCCCATCCTCGGGGTGCAGTTCCACCCCGAGAGTGTGCTCACCGAGGGTGGCTACCGGCTGCTCGCCAACTGGCTCGAGCTGTGCGGCGACGGCGATGCCGTCGCGCGCTCAGCCGATCTGCATCCGCTGTCGCGAGCCTGATCAGCCCGCGGCGACGCAGTAGCGGAGCTCGACGGTCGAGCCGATCGCCACATCACCGGGGGCGGCCGACATCGACGCCACGGTGGGCGGGTTCGTCGGCGCGCAGTCCGTCAACTCGACGGGACTCGCGGTCAGGCCGATGCGTTCGAGTTCGGCCTGGGCGGCCTCCATCGTCCAGCCGGTGACGTCCGTCAGCGTGACGCGACCGCTTGCGACGACGAGGTTCACGACCGTCTTCGGCGCGACCTCGCTCTCTGCGGTCTCGCTCACCTCCATGACGGTATCGGCCGCCAGGCCCTTGTCATTGCGTTGTATCACCGTGCCGAGTTGGAGCCCGGCGGCGGCCAGTGCGTCCTTGGCGGCGGACAGCGACAGGCCCTCCAACACGGGGACCACCACCGTCTCCTTGCCCGACGACACGTAGACCGTGACGGAATCGCCCTCGCTGACAGCCGTGCCGCCCTCGGGATCGGTGCGGATCACGTTGCCCTCGACGATGTCGTTGCTCGATTCGAGCACGAGCTTGGCCGTGAGATCGAGCTTGCCCAAGTCTTCCTGAGCGCGCTCGGATGAGACGTTGACGAGATCCGGCACGACCCGTGAGCTCGACGGCACCTCGTCGGGGCGCATGCTGATCGTCCACACCCAGAAGAGCACGGATGCGAGCAGCACGGCCAGCAGTGCGACGCCGGCCCAGATCCACGCGACGGGCGGACCCGACTGCGTGCGCGCCATGGTGGTGTCGGTGCTGAGCTGTCGCAGCGAGCGGGCCGTCTCCTGCGCGGCTCGCGGGCTGGGGCCGTAGAGCTCGCTCGTGAGAGCACCGAGCTCCTTGCGGCTCGGCGCGTGGCCCGAGACCGCAGAGTCCAGCGCGGCGCGGAAGTGCGCAGCATCCGGGTAACGCTGGTACGGATCCTTGGCGAGCGCGCGCAGCACGATCGGGTCGAGGGCTCCGGGGGAGTCCTCGTTCACCTCGGTCGGCGGGACCGGGGTCTCGCTGACGTGCTGATAGGCGACGGCCACAGGGGATTCGCCGCGGAACGGCTGGCGTCCCGTGAGCAGCTCGTAGAGCACCACACCCGTCGAGTAGAGGTCTGCCCGTGCATCGACAGGCTCGCCCTTGGCCTGCTCGGGCGAGAAGTACGCGGCCGTGCCGATGATCTGCGTGGTCTCGGCGACGGTGGACGACGAGTCGGACACGGCTCTGGCGATGCCGAAGTCCATGACCTTGACCTGGCCCTTGTCGGTGACCATGACGTTGCCCGGCTTGATGTCGCGATGCACGACCCCGGCGCGGTGCGAGTAGTCGAGCGCCTCGAGAATGCCGTCGACGTAGCGCACGGCGTCGTCGACGGGCACCGGGCCCTTGGCGATGATGTCCTTCAGCAGGGTGCCGCTGATCAGCTCCATCACGATGTACGGAGGCTCATCAGTGCTGCTGTCGGTGGTCGAGGGGTCACCTGCGTCGTACACCCGCACGATGGAGGGGTGGGACATGCGGGATGCCGACTGCGCCTCCAGACGGAAGCGCGTGCGGAAGGCGGTGTCGCGGGCGAGCTCGGGGTCGAGGATCTTGATGGCGACGGCGCGGCCGAGGGTCAGGTCGTACCCGCGGTACACCTTCGCCATGCCACCGTGCCCGATGAGCTCGTCGACGCGGTAGCGACCCGCGAGAACGCGTTGCTCTGTCGACACGTACTGACCCCCTGATACGACCTGATGAATTGTCCCAGACTACGTTGCGTGCGGCGGATCAGCCTTCGTCTTCGCCGTCAGTCGGCGTAGCCGGAAGGATGATCACGCCCTGCATGCTGTCCGACTGAGCGGACGGCATGTCGCTTCCGCAGAAGACGCGGTACGTGGCCGTGATGCTCTGACCGGCGGTGCCGGGGATGATCTGCGTCGACAGCACGCTCGGACCGAAGCTGCGGATCGACTCGCCGGGGTTGCCGCCCGAGAACGTCGCGTTGGTCAGCGTCACCTCGAAGGCGGAGCGTGCCGGTGTGCCGGACGGGCACTCGAAGCTCGGCCAGTTGAGCGTGACGGGCTGGCCCTCGGTCGCGGTGCCCGCGATGGTCGGGGTGCCGGTCGGCTTGCCGACCTGAACCTGCTCCTTGTACGTCGTGAGGGTGAGGAGCGTCCCTTCAGGCACATTCCCACCGGGGGTGACCGATTCGACCGTCCCGACCTGGTTGGCGCTCGGAGCCACGGTGTTGCCGACCACGCACTCGGCCTGGAGGCCCGCATTGACCGCAGCGGTACGTGCAGCCTCGCACTGCATGCCCTCGAGGCCGAGGCCGTCGACGTTCACCTGCTCGGGCTCCTCCGTCGGCGTGTCCGTCGGAGTCGGCTTCGGTGTCTGGCTGGTCGTCGCCGAATCGGTCGGCTTCGGGTCGGCGTCGCCCTGGTTCATCAGCGCGAAGACGGTTCCACCGAGCACGATCACCAGCAGGGCGATGAGAGCGATGAGCGGCCACGTCCACGGGCTGCGTTTCTTCTTCTTCTTCTCGCCGTCCTCGTCGAGCTCTTCTCCCGTGGGGAGCTGAGCCGTCGTGGGGAGGATGCGGGTCGTGCCGTCGTCACCCGAGGCCGTGAGCAGTCGGGTGGCGTCGTCGGAGGCGACACCACCGGTCGCGATCGCCGGAACGGCGATGGCCGCGGAGTTGAGATCACCGCGACGCAGGGCCTGGGCCGCGCGCGCCACCGTGGCAGACGAGGACGGACGATCGGCTGGCTTCTTGGCGATCATCGCCATGACGAGGTTCTGCACCGGGATCGGCACCGTCGGCGGCAGCGGCGGGGGCTGCTCGTTGATCTGAGCCATCGCGATCGCGACCTGCGATTCACCCGTGAACGGACGCTTGCCCGCGAGGCACTCGTACGCGACGATTCCCAGCGAGTAGGTGTCGGTCGCGGGGGAGGCCGGGTGTCCGGAGGCCTGCTCCGGCGAGAGGTACTGCACGGTGCCCATGACCTGGCCGGTGGCCGTCAGAGGCACCTGGTCGGCGATGCGGGCGATGCCGAAGTCGGTGATCTTCACGCGTCCGTCGGGCGTGATCAGCAGGTTTCCCGGCTTGATGTCGCGGTGCACGAGACCGGCCGCGTGGGCGGCCTGCAGAGCGGATGCCGTCTGGGCGACGATGTCGAGCGTCTTGTCGGCGCTCAGCGCGCCGTCGCGTTCGAGAACGGTCGACAGGGCCTCGCCGGGCACGAGCTCCATGACGAGGTAGGCGCTGCCGTTCTCCTCGCCGTAGTCGAAGACGCTCGCGATGCCCTCGTGGTTGACGAGTGCGGCGTGGCGCGCTTCAGCGCGGAACCGCTCGAGGAACCCGGGGTCCCCCATGTACTCGTCCTTGAGGATCTTGATGGCGACGGTGCGTCCGATGACGTGATCCGTCGCCTCCCACACCTCGCCCATGCCGCCGATCGCAATACGCGACTGCAGCTCGTAGCGACCACCGAACGACACACCCTGCGTCGGTCTCATCTGCCCAGCACCGCCTCTATGACTTTCTTTGCAATCGGAGCGGCGATGGTGTCGCCGGATCCTGACTGCCCTTGCCCGCCGCCGTCTTCGACGAGGACCGCTACTGCCACCTCGGGGTCGTCCGCCGGCGCGAAGCCGGTGAACCACAACGTGTAAGGCTTGTTCCCGTTCTCGGTCGTGCCGGTCTTCCCGGCTACATCGACCCCGTCTATTCTTGCACCCTGCGCAGCCCCGTTCGAGACGCTGGCGACCATGGAGGCCGTGATCTGATCGGCGATCGTGCCATCGAACGCGCGGCCGAACTCGGAGTCGTCATACGCCCTGACCACCGACAGGTCGTTGCCGATCACGGTGTCGACCAGACGGGGGTTCATGACGACGCCGTCATTGGCGATTCCGGCCGCGACCATCGCGATCTGCAGCGGAGTCGCGGTGACCTGTCCCTGGCCGAAGCCCGTGAGCGCGGTCTGGGCGTCGTCGAGCGCCCGGGGGTAGCTCGACGGCGTGGATTCCAGCGGCGTCGAGAAGCTCTTGTTGAAGCCGAACTTCTCCGCCATCTCGCGGATCGCGTCGTCGCCCAACTCGACGGCGAGCTCGGCCATCGGGATGTTGCAGCTCAGTCGGATGGCCTCGGAGATCGTCACGGTGTCGCCGCTGCCGCACGTGCCGCCCCACGCGTTCGCCACGGTGTTCGTGGAGCCGGGGAGGGTGTACCGCGCGGGGTTCGGCAGGGTCGAGTCGGGAGTCCAGTTTCCGGACTCGTATGCTGCGGCCGCCACGACGAGCTTGAACGTCGACCCCGGAGGGTTGAGGTCGCCGGCGATCGCCCGGTTCGACAGAGGCTTGGTGGGATCGTCGACGAGTTGGTCGTAGGTCGCGTTCGCGGCATCCGCGTCGTGGGTCGCGAGCTGATTCGTGTCGAATCCGGGGGTCGAGACCATCGCGAGGATGCGCCCGGTCTTCGGCTCGATCGCCACGACCGCCCCGTTGAGTCCGTCGAGGGCCTGGTATGCCGCGGTCTGCGCGGCCGTGTCGAGCGACAGCTCGACGCTGAATCCGCTCTGCGGCTGGCCCGACAGGATCCGCTCGATCTCGGCGAAGAACGCGCTCGATCCGGTACCGGAGAGGTCGGCGTTCATGGCCCGCTCGATGCCGGTGGCCGACTGCAGAGCCGGGTTGAAGTACCCGGTCACGGGCGCCCAGACCGAGGCATCCGTGTAGACGCGCTGGAACTGGTACTTGTCATCCGACGGGGTGGAGGAGGCGATCGCGACGTCGTCGACGATGATCGACCCGCGCTGGATCTCGTAGCTGTCGAGCAGCGTGCGGCGGTTGTTGGGGTTCTGCGCGAGGGAATCGGCCTCGACGACCTGGATCCAACTGGTCGCCGCGAAGAGCGAGATGAACATGAACAGCATCACGATGCTGAGACGGCGGAGTTCTTTGGTCATGTCAGCCGATCACCGCCCTGGGTTGGCTGCGGACGCCGTCGGAGATGCGCAGCAGGATCGCGACGATCAGCCAGTTGGCCACGAGCGAGGAACCGCCGGCGGCGAGGAACGGGGTGGTCAGACCGGTGAGCGGGATGACGCGGGTCACACCGCCGACCATGATGAACACCTGCAGGGCGATCGTGAACGAGAGGCCGATGCCGAGCAGCTTGCCGAAGTCGTCCTGCCCCGCGAGGCCGATGCGCACTCCGCGGCTGACGAACACCATGTACAGGCAGAGGATCGCGAAGAGCCCGATCAGCCCGATCTCCTCGCCGAGGCTGGTGATGATGTAGTCGCTGTGCGCGAGGGGGGTGACGTCGGGACGCCCCTGGCCCCACCCGGTGCCGAGCAGGCCGCCGTGCGCGAGGCCGAACAGCCCCTGCATGGGCTGGAATCCGGCACCGTCGGGGTCGACCTTGTCGGAGTCGAAGAGGAACAGCCAGTTCGTGAAGCGCCCCTGCACGTAGCTGAGGATCTGGGTCGCGACCGCGACGCCTGCGGCGACGAGACCGAGACCGATGAGCACCCAGCTGGTCTTGCCGGTCGCGACGTAGAGCATCGCGACGAACATGCCGAAGATGAGGGTTCCGGTGCCGAGGTCGCGCTGGATCACGATGATGCCGAGCGAGATGGCCCACACCACGAGCACAGGCCCGAGCTCGCGCATGCGGGGCCAGGTGATGCCGAGGAACTTCGTGCCGACCGACGTCAGGCTCTCCCGCGTGCGCACCAGATAGCCGGCGAAGAAGATCGCGAGGCAGATCTTCGCGAGCTCGCCCGGCTGGAAGGCGAACATGCCGCCCAGCGAGACCCACACCGCGGCGTTCGCGTCGGGGATGCGGAGTCCCGGCACGAATGGCAGCAGGAGCAGCAGGATGCCGGAGAGGCCGAAGATGTACGTGTACCGGAACAGCACCCGGTAGTTGCGCAGCATGATCACGACGGTGATCGCGCCGGCCAGCGAGATGGCGGTCCAGGCGAGCTGCTTCGTCGAGTACGCATTCCAGCCCGTGAGCGACTTGGCGATGTCGATGCGGTAGATCATCGCGATGCCGAGGCCCGTGAGCAGGGTCGCGATGGGCAGCAGGAACGGGTCGGCCGACGAGGCGACCGCCCGCAGCACGAAGTGGACGGCGAAGGCGAGAACGGCCAGGCCGCCGCCGATCGCGAGGATCATCGGGTCGATCAGGCCCAGTGCGCCGAGCTGCACGAGGGTGAGGGCGGAACCGCTGATCACCACCGCGAACAGGAGCAGCCAGAACTCGCGGTTGCGCTGCGTCTGCGGCATCCGCATGCGCTTGAGGGCCTTGATGACGCTGGTGTCGGCCGTGACGTCGGTGCTCATCCTGCGTCCTCCGTCGGAGTCGGCAGCGGAGTGGGCAGCGGGGTCTCGCCGATGACGCGGTCTGCGCCGGCCTGCAGCCTCGCGACGATCGCCTCGGCGTCGGAGAACGAACGGGCGGTGATCGTGCGCTCGACCGAGTCACGCTGGTACGGAGGCAGGTTCGCGAGCAGGATGTCGGTGTCGCGCAGTGGAGTCGAAAGCGTGATCGGGCCGATGTTCTGCTGCACGCCCTGATAGATCACGACGCTGTCCTCGTCGGCGCCGACGAAGTAGCGGGTCTGCGTCCAGCTGTAGGCGGCGAAGGCGGCGAAGACGAGCATCGCGAGGACCACCAGCATCCCGGCGATCCAGCCGAAGCGGCGACGCTTGGCGCGCCGACGGTCCTCTTCGATGAGCTCCTCGAGGTACTCGGGAGCCGGCTCGAAGTGGCTGGGCTCGTTCGCGGCCTGACGCACGGGATGCAGCCAGTTGCCGCGCGGCGCACGCACCGGCGGCACTGAGACATTGGCGGGGTTCGACGCCGAGCCGACGATCGTCGCCGTGCCCGAGTGCATGGCGTGCTGGCCGCCGACCTCGACCAGGACGATGGTGACGTTGTCGGGTGCTCCGCCGTCGAGCGCCTGCTTCAGCAGGTTGTCGGCCGTGCGCCCCGGTGCCATGCCCATGCGCATCGCCTTGAGGATGTGCGCCTCGTCGACGACTCCCGAGAGACCGTCGGAGCACAGCAGCCAGCGGTCGCCGGGCTGGGTATGCATGACGAACATGTCGAGCTCGGGATCGGCATCCATGTCGCTGAGCACGCGCATGAGCACCGAACGACGCGGGTGGTAGCGCGCCTCTTCGGGGGTGATGCGTCCGGAGTCGACGAGTCGCTGCACGAAGGTGTGGTCTGCGGTGATCTGCGTCACCGCGTCGTCACGGTAGAGGTAGATGCGCGAGTCGCCGATGTGGCCGATGACCGCGTAGTCGTCGACCATGATGATCGCGCTCAGCGTGGTGCCGAGGCCCGCGAGCTCTGGTCGGTCCTTCGCGGCGCGGATCAGATCGCCGGCAGCCGTGGTCGCGGCGGCCTGCAGCGAGGCCTGCGCGTCTTCGACCGACGTGTACGGCTGGTCGAGCGGCTCCATCCGGTGGATCGCGATGCTCGAGGCGACGTCACCGCCGGCGTGGCCGCCCATGCCGTCGGCGACGACGAAGAGGTTGGCGCCGGAGTACCCGGAGTCCTGGTTGTTGGAGCGGACCTTCCCGGTGTGGGAGATCGCGGCGCTCGAGCCTTCGAAGACCATGCCGGGGTCAGGCTCGCAACTCGAAGGTCGTGGCGCCCACCTTGATCGGGGTGCCGAGAGCGAGGCCGACCGGGCCGCCGGTCACCCGCTGACCTGCGACGAACGTGCCGTTGGTCGAGTCCAGGTCCTGGATGGCCCAGCTGTCGCCCCGGAGCAGCAGACGTGCGTGGTGGCTGGAGGTGTAGTCGTCGCGGATCACGAGGGCGGACTCGCTCGAACGGCCGATCGTGAGGGTGTCGGTGCCCAGCGGCAGCTCGAGCCCGGCCTTGGGGCCCGAGGTGATCACGAGCCGCTTGGCGGTCGCGACGGTCGCGGGACCGGTGCTGGGCTTCGCCGACGAGGGGCGGGATGCCGCGGGGGCGGCTGCCGGTGCCGGTGCGGATGCCGGGGTCGCCGCAGCGGCCTCGGCCGGGAGCTTGCGCACCTTCATGCCGAACAGGTCGGCCCGGAGCGAGTAGACGACTCCGAACACGAAGAACCACAGCAGTAGCAGGAAGCCGATGCGCAGCAGCAGCAGGACGAGTTCACTGGGAGTGCTCACGAGAGGGCTCCGAACGCGCGGGTCGCATCGTCGTCACGTGGCCGGGGCGGGCGTGACGGAGAGGCGACGGGAACGATGCGGAACACCAGATCGGTGCGTCCGATGGTGATGGTGGTGTCGGTGGGGAGCGCGGCTTCGCGCACCTTGTCGCCGTTCACCTTGGTGCCGTTGGTCGAGCCGAGGTCGCGCATCATGGCGCGCTCGCCGTCCCAGAGGACCTCGACGTGCTTGCGGCTGGATCCGGCATCCGCGATGGTGATGTCGGCATCCGTGCCCCGACCGATGACAGTGCGGGCGCGGGTGAGCGAGTGGCGGCGCCCGTCGACGTCGATCACGGCCTGCCAGTTGACGCGGCCCTCGACCGTGCCCGAGCTGACATTGACCGTGCCGGTGGCGATCTTGTCGTCGCCCTCGAGGCTGATCGAGAGCGGACCCGAGAAGCTGTAGCCCTGCGACTTCGCGTGCTTGGTGAGAAGTGCGTGCAGCTCGTCTGTGAGCGCGCCGCCGAGGCTCAGCATGCGGTCGGCGTCGTCGGTGCTCAGACGCACGACGAAGCTGTTGGGCGCGATGATGCGGTCCCTGCTCACCACAGCCGCTTTGGTGTCCGCTTCACGCCGAAGGGCCGAAGCGATCTCCACGGGCTGGATGCCGCTGCGGAAGGTCTTCGCGAAGGCGCTGTTCACAGCGCGCTCGAGACCCTTCTCAAAGCTGTCAAGTAGTCCCACTGGGCTCCTCTGGCATGCCGACCGGTAGGGACATCGTAGCCAGGTGTCCTGGGTGAACGCCCTCGCGGGGCTGGAGAGCCCCGAGATTCCGGGGGAGTGGGGGAGGGTGTGGGCATCTCGTGGCGGGGTATCGCCGAGGTTGTGGGGGCGCCGTTCGGGAGGAGATCTGTGTCTGGGGAGGAGGAATCCGTGAAGATTCTCCTCCCGTGAGGCAGAAGTCCTCCGGGAGGATGCTCAGGTACGGTGCCGGTTTCTTTGTGGGGCGAAACGCGTGATATCTTTGGGAAGTTGAGTTCTTCGGAGCCCGACAGACTCGCGCGAGTGGCGGAATGGTAGACGCGCTGGCTTCAGGTGCCAGTGTCCTTATGGACGTGGGGGTTCAAGTCCCCCCTCGCGCACAGCGAGCAGTAGATGTGAAGACGGCCCGGTTCCTTGAGAACCGGGCCGTCTTAGTGTCCGGGCGGATCTCCACCGCCACAGCGAGCCGCATTCGTGAGGATGCCCGGTACTGCCCTCACTCCCGCATCGCGCGCGAAGCGCTCAGGATGGCGGCCCTCAATCCGTCGGGATGCTCGGTGCGGAGCACCCTCGTGCGTCCGTCGGCCATGGTCACCCTGACCGCAGCGCCTGCAGACCACAGCAGGAACTGCTCCGAGCCCGCGAATCGCCAGCCCACGCCGCCGGCCTGCGCGACCGTGACCTCGGTGACCTCGACCCGATCGACCTCCGCGAGAGGGAGGCGGATGACGCGGAACGGCGTCAGGCGGGCGTCGACGTGCGTATCGCTCACTGCGATCGTGATGCGTCGGGTGAGCCCCAGGAGTCCGGCGGCGAGGATGAGGAGAAACCCCGCGACGAGCAGAGCGATCGTCCACGCGCCTACCTCGCCCGCCTGCCCGATGACGACGGGCGCTGCGATCGCGGTGACGACCACGAGGAAGCCGAGTGTCAGCGCGCCGGTGACCGCCAGCCATCGCGGTCCGATGAGGGTTTCACGGAACATTACGGCGGATCTCATCGCTCCAGTCTCTCCCGGAGCGAGTGCTAGCCGTGGACCTCGTGCGATGCGTCCGCGATCGATGCGAGGCGTCGAAGCTCCGCGACGTGCTCCCGAAAGGCGTGTCGCCCCGCGGGTGTGAGCGACAGCAGAGTGCGCTGACGGGCGTTCCGCGTGACCTTGTCGATGCGGAGGTAGTCGACCTGCTCCAGTGCCTTGGCGTGCTTGGATAGCACGGAATCGGACACACCGAGCCGCTCACGCAGGAACGAGAACTCCGCGTCGTCGACGGGCGCGAGCAGTCCGCACAGCTCGAGCCGAGTGACAGCGTGGATGGCAGGATCGAGTCCTCTCACGCCGCCCCCCGCATCCGGAGTCGGCTTCGCCAGACGCGCATCCAGATGAAGCCGGACGCGGTGACGGCAATGCACGCGATCAACCCGGCGGCGATGCTGGACCAGACGTCGGAGCTGAGATACGACCAAGCGCCGGTCGCCATGAGAGCCACCAGCATCAGGCCGGTCACCCACAGGGTCGCACCGCCGGTGTAGCCCGAGACCCACCAGCCGTGCGTTCGTCGCCACCAGGCGATGAACGCGGGAATGACGAGGATGAACGCCACGGCGATGAGGGATGCCCACGGTTGGGGCAGCCCCTGAGAGGCGATGAAGACCCCCGAACCGAGGCCCAGGGCCACGTGGTACCAGCCCTCACCACGGGGCGCGTCGGTGTATGTCGTGGCTACGGCGTCGAGGCGGGCCAGGGTGGCGTGAGGATCATCCCGTTCACTTTCCATATCGGAAAGCTAGCCTTCACTTTCCAATATGGCAAGTCCCTCTCGGATCCGCCGCCGACGATCGACAGAAGAAGATATGTAAGGAATCCGCCCGAGCTGCATACGCGCGCGTGAACGACGCGCTCGCCTGCACCGGATACTGATCCTTCGGAGTCTGCGCCGCGCCACCCGAGCGGCACCTTCGACAGACGCCGACGCACCCGGAGTGGGAGGGGGCACGAATGAAGAAGCACATCGCTGCCGTCGCTGCGCTGGCCGTCAGCCTGCTGCTGATCCCGCAGGCCGCGGCACCGGCATCCGCCTCGGCGCCGGCATCCGCCGCGGCACCGGCATCCGCCTCGGCGCCCGACGACACCGAGACCTCCGACATCGAGTACGCCCTCGAGGCCGTGCCGGGCGGCATCGCGCTCTCGGACAGCTACGCGGTGTGGCCGGCCCTCGGAATGGCGCTGACCGCCGGATCGCCGACGGCGAGATCCGTCGGCTCCTGCGCCACCGGCACGTTCTGCGCCTACACGGGCAGCGGACTGAGCGGCACGAAGCTCGCCTTCACCGTCTGCACGAACGTCAGCACCGCCGCTCTCCGCGTGGTGGCATCGATCGCCAACGGACGCACCTCGGGCAAGGTGCACGCCAAGAACGCCTCGGGCTCCGTGCTCGGCACGGCGGTCGCGAACAGCTCGGCGAACGTCCCGCCTGGCGCCACCAGCCTGCTCTGCACGCTCTAGGCGATCGATAGCCTGGCAATGAGAGAGATGGGTGGACTGGTGTTGGAGTTGTGGGGAGTGGAGAGCCTGCGCATCGCGTATGCCGGATCCGATCTTCCCGACCTGGAGCTTCCCGCGCCGGTGAGAGGCGCGCCCACGGGCGGCTCGCCGAGCAAAGAGGTGCTCTACCGCACCCTCTTCGACGAGTACTGGCCACGAGTGCGACGGCACGTGGCATGCTTCGTCGACAACGCCGACGAGGTCGACGAGATCGCGGCCGAGGTCTTCGTCGTCGCCTGGAGAAAGCTGAATCCCGTGAAGCCGATGGGGCTGCGCTGGTTCCTCCGAGTCGCCGACAACAAACTGCGCGACGTGATGCGCCGAGGCCAGTCCCGCACCCGGGCGATCGAGGCGATGACGCGAGGGATGCAGGCGAGCGAAGAGCTGCATCCGCTGGAGGCCCTGGCTCTGCGTCAGGCGCTCCAGAGCCTCAACGCCCGAGAGCGTCAGGTCGTCGTCCTCACCTACTGGGACGGCCTCAGCGCGGGCGAGGTCTCTGAGGTCCTCCGCTGCAGCCAGGCGGCGGTGTGGACCACTCTCACCCGTGCGCGACAGAAGTTGCGTGGCCAGCTCGAGGCGAAGGAGGTGGGCGGATGAGCATCTCCGACGACGATCTCGACCGGCTGTTCCGCGCCGCGAACCCCGCGCCCCCGGAGGAGTTCGCGTCGTTGCGCGCGAAGGACATCGCCCTGCGCGAGAACATCATCCGCGGCACGGCGACGCCCGTCCGCGCGCGACGGCGCAGCTGGGCTTGGGCCGGTGCGACCACCGCCGTGGCCTCCCTCGTGGTCGTCACGATCGTCGTCGCCAGCATCCTGCTTCCGTCGCAGCAGGCGGTCGCCCTGACGCCGCCTCCGCTGCTGTACTCGAACGCGCAGCCGCTCGCCGAGGTCATCGACGACGCGCACGACGCGCTCGCCCGCCCCGGTGGTCCCGAGCAGGAGAGTCGCGTCGAGACGCTCTCGTGGGGGTGGAGCATCGACATGGCCGAAGAGAGCGTCGAGGTCGTGCCGCAGTACGCGACGTTCACCTGGTCCGTCGAGGCAGGCTCGTCGAGCGTGATCATCGCCGGCGAGTCCCTCTGGGACGACGAGGATCGCCCCGAAGGGGTGGCGGACAGCCCCTATGAACCGGGCGAGGTGATCAGCGAGGTCTCGACGCCGCCCGGCGAATTCATCGCGCCTCCCGCCGTGCTCGAACTCGACGGCGCCGACAGGCCGCAGCTGGCGGCGGCGCTCGAATCGCTCGGCGCGCCGGAAGACGCATCCTCCGGCCAGCTTCTCGTGGCCATCGGGCAGCTGCTGAGCTACTGGACGCTGACCGACGAACAGCATGCCGTCCTGATCGACATGCTCGTCGAGGCCGGCGGGGTGACGGTGCTCGGAGAGACGAAGGATCGAGAAGGGCGCCCCGTGGTCGGGTTGCGAGTGTCCGATGACGATTCGCCGTATCAGGACACCGTTCTGATCTCGGCGGCGACCGGACGCATCGTGGGAGTGGAGAATGAGCGCACCGAGCCGCTGGACTTCATCCCGGCCGGGGTCGTCGGCTACACGCTCTGGGATCTGCCGCGCCGCTGAACGCACCTTGGAGTACCCCGCACAGGTCCTGTGAATCCGGCGCTGCGTTTTGAGATCACCTCCCCCTCATGATGGTGTGAACCAGTGCGACGGCCAGAATTCCCCCCGACCGACTCGACTCCGGACCCCTCTCCCGACTCCCCCCAGGCGACCCGACCTCGCCGTCGGCGTGGAAAGGTGATCGGCTGGATCAGCGCGCTCATCGTCGTGGCCCTGGTCGCCGTCGGGGCGATCGCCTACGCGCAGCTGCAGGGCAACGTCACGACCGCGCCTCTGCGCTCCGACGACGGCGACGGCGAGCCGGAGCTCGCGACCGGAGACCTGAACATCCTCGTGCTCGGGTCCGACACCCGAGCGCTCGCATCGGGTGGTTTCGGCGAGGACGACGGCAGTCAGCGCAGCGACGCCATGGTCCTCGTGCACATCTCGAGCGACAGCTCGCGGATCGATGCGGTGCAGCTGCCGCGCGACACGCTGACCGACCTGCCCGCCTGCGAGGACACCGGCCGCGGGTCGTATGACGGCGGCTACGGGATGCTGAACTCCGCGCTGGAGTACGGACCCGCCTGCTCGGTCGCGGCGGTCGAGCAGCTCGCCGGCGTGACGATCGATCACTTCGTGCAGATGGACTTCGAAGGCTTCATCGGCGTCGTCGACGCCATGGGCGGCATCGACGTCTGCCTCCCGGAGGCCCTGAACGACGGGCATGCGCAGCTCGATCTGCCCGCCGGTGCACAGTCGATCGACGGCACCCAGGCGCTCGCGCTGGCGCGCACGCGGCATGCGCTCGCCGAAGGCAGCGATGTCGCACGTCTCGGGCACCAGCAGATGGTGCTGTCGGCGATCGTGCAGAAGGCGACGAAGTCCGACGTGCTGGTGCGCCCTGATCGTCTGTACGCGTTCCTCGACGCCGCCACCTCGTCGATGACGGTCGACCCCGGTCTCGGTGCTCTGACCGATCTCGCCGGCCTCGCCGCGCGGGTCGCGAACGTCCCCATGAGCAGCGTCACCTTCCTGACGATGCCCACGACCGAGGCCCCGGAGGACCCCGACCGGGTCGTGCCCACCGCAGACGCCGACGTCATCTTCCGCGCTCTCAGCGACGACGTTCCCGTCGTGCTCACCACGGACGCTGTCGAACCGGATGCGACGGTGCGCACCGCCCCCGTCGAGATCCTCAACGGGGCGGGCGTCGCCGGCCTCGCATCACGCGTCTCCGAAGACGCCACCGCCTACGGATACACGGTGTCGGGGCTCGCCAATGCGGAGGCCGTCGAGGCCACGACGATCATCGCCGCCGACACCCCCGAGGCGCAGGCGACGGCGCAGGCACTCGCCACCGAGCTCGGCATCGGCGTGACGGTCACCGTCGGCGACGTCGACGGGGTGCAGCTCCTGCTCGGCGCCGACTACGAGAACCTGACGTCCCAGCCGCAGGCCACACCGGCACCGTCACGCCCGGTCGACGCCGTCAACCGCAGCGCCGACACCGACCTCTGCGCAGGCTGATCCGAACGGATGCGGTCGGCGACCGCATCCGTTCGTCTTGTCAGCGCCCGAGATCAGCGACTGAGATCAGCGCCCGAGATCAGCGCCCGAGATCGGCCACGGTGGGGACGACCGTGGCGTAGAGATCGCCGATGCCGGCGAGGGCCGCGCGATGCAGCTGCTCTGCGGGAACGTCGCCGGCGACCGACGGAAGGCTGCGGGTGGCGGTCGCGGCAGCGACGACGGTCGGCCGGTTGCCCCGCAGGAACGCGCCCTCGGTCGTGTAGGTCACGCACATGTGGGTCATGAACCCGGCGATCACGACGTCGTCGTGACCTGCGGCGTCGACCAGGTCGCCGAGTTCGGTGCCCACGAACGAGTTCGGCGCCTTCTTGACGACCACGGCTTCGCCGTCGCGCGGAGCGACGCGCTCATGGATCGCCCCGATGTCCTCGCGGATGTCGTACGCCGATCCGGGGCCGCCGTCGTGCTGCACGTGGATGACCGTCGCCCCTGATTCGCGGGCCTGGGCGAGCAGGTCGGCCGCGGCGTCGAGAGCAGCCTCCCAGCCCTCGAGCTCCATCTCGCCGCGCGTGTAGGTGTTCTGGAAGTCGACGAGCACGACGGTCGAGGTCGCGAGGTCGGCGGGCTGATCGGCGACGCCGCTGAGTGCGCGGAGTGTGGAGGAGGTGGTCACGGGCGACTCGTCTCTTTCGTGGTGCGGGCGGCGGCGGGGACTCTTGTCGCGGTGCGGCGCGACAGGGCGTTGCCGACGAGTCGGATCACCAGGGCGAGCACGATGAACGCGACCAGGAGTCCGGCGCAGTACGCGGCGACGCCACCGTATCCGCCGACCGCCGCGGGGTTGAAGAACGGGTAGCAGTAGAAGCCGGTGATCGCGCCCCGCACGACGGAGTACACGGTGTAGACGACGGGCACGAGAAGCCAGAGCCATGCGGTGCGCATCGCGAGTCGACGCCGCGGAGGCATCAGCACCCAGTCGATCACGACGGCCAACGGCATCAGCATGTGGTGCACGACGTTGGTCCAGGGCAGCAGGCCGCCGAGGTCCGCACCCGAGAGCAGGGTGTTGAACACGATGCCGACGAAGGCCATGTAGACGACGGATGCTCCGCGCACCGCCTCCCAGCGCGCACTGCTCTCGCTGCGCCGCAGGATCGTGACCGCGCCGACGATGAACACCACGCTCGCGAACATGTTGCTGAGCGTCGTGAAGTAGCTGAAGAAGTTCACGAGGCCGAAGTCGGTCCGGATCGCGATCACGAGCTGCGTCACTACTCCTGCGAGCGACGCCGCGGCCAGCAGAAGGCGGAGCACGACGGCCGCGGTTTCTCTCATGCGGCCAGAATACTGGGCGGCTCGCCGGGGGAGGTGTCCAGCGCATTGATCGGAAACGTCGACCCTGCTCCACTGCGCGGCGGGCAGACTGGAGGGGACTTCCTTTCGTGATCTCAGGAGACGCAATGCCGGAACAGCCTCGTCGAACCCCCAGCCAAGCAGTCCTCACCGTCGAGCAGGTGGAGCAGATCAGCCCCGACCTGGTGCGGATCACGGCGGGCGGCGACGGGTACGACGACTTCACCGACAACGTCTACACCGACAAGTACGTCAAGATCCTCTTCGCCGACCCGAGTCACGCGCTCACCCCGCCGTACGACCTGGCGCAGCTGCGCGAGGAGAGCCCTGAGAAGCTGCCCACCCGGCGCACGTACACGGTCCGCTCGGCCGACCCGCAGCAGCGCCGACTCGTCATCGACTTCGTGGTGCATGGCGACGAGGGTGTCGCGGGGCCCTGGGCCCGACAGGCGCAGCCGGGCGACACGATCGTCGTCAGCGGTGCCGGCGGCGGCTACCTCCCCGAGCCCGAGCTGCCGTGGCACCTGCTCATCGGCGATCACACGGCTCTGCCCGCGATCTCGTCGGCCGTCGAGGCGATGCACGCGGATGCGGTCGGCCACGTCGTCCTGAGCGTGGCGGATGCGGCTGACCGCATCCTTCCCGCAGTCCCTTCGGGCGTGACGCTGCGCTGGACCGAGACCGACGACGAACTGCTCGCCGTCCTCGCCGAGCTGCCGTGGGCTGACGGCCATCCTGGCGTCTTCGCGCACGGCGAGCGCGGAACCATCAAAGAGGTCCGTGCGCTGCTCAAGCAGCGCGACGTTCCGCGAGAGCGACTGTCGATCTCGGCGTATTGGGCTCGAGGCCGCGCCGAAGATCAGTTCCAGGCCGAGAAGCGCGAACCCATCGGCCAGATCGAGTAAGGGTCGTCCCTCGCCTCAGAACCCTTCGGGCTCGCGAGGCGTGTACGCGGCCTGCAACGCCTCCAGCTCGGAATCCTCGAGCCGGATGCCGACGGCGGCGACCGCATCGTCGATGTGGCCGGCCTTCGTCGCGCCGACGATCGGTGCGGTGACGGCGGACTGCTGCGCGACCCACGCGAGCGCGATCTGCGCGCGGGAGACACCGCGCGCTTCGGCGACGTGCGCGACCGCATCCACGATCGCTCGATTCGACTCCTCTTCGCGGCGGTACAGCGTCGCGCCGAAAGCATCCGTCGCCGTGCGCGCGGTCTTCTCGTCCCAGTCGCGCGTGAGCTTGCCTCGCGCCAGGGGCGACCACGGCAGCACACCGACTCCCGAGTCGAGGCAGAAGGGGTGCATCTCCCGCTCCTCCTCGCGCTGCAGCAGGTTGTACTGGTCCTGCATCGAGACGAACCGCGCCCAGCCGTTCTGTGCGGCGGCGTGCTGGGCCTTGGCGAACTGCCAGGCCCACATCGACGACGCACCGATATACCGAGCTTTACCCGAGCGGACGACATCGTTCAGCGCCTCCATCGTCTCCGCGATCGGCGTCTGGGGGTCCCAGCGGTGGATCTGGTACAGATCGACGTAGTCGGTCCCGAGTCGCTTCAGGCTCGCATCGATACCCGACAGGATGTGCGCACGGCTGAGACCTGCCTGGTTCGCGCCCGGGCCCATGCGCCCGTGCACCTTGGTCGCGATCACGATCTCGTCGCGCCGGGCGAAGTCGCCGAGCGCCCGGCCGACGAACTCCTCGCTCGTGCCGTCGGAATACACGTCTGCGGTGTCGAACGTGGTGATCCCGCCCTCGAGCGCCTGCCTGATCAGCGGGCGGCTGGTCTCCTCATCGAGCGACCACCCGTGCGCTCCTCGGTCCGGTGCGCCGAAGCTCATGCATCCGAGCACTACCTTCGAGATCCGCAGGCCCGAGCCGCCGAGCCTCACGCTGTCTGATGTGTCGAGCATCCGAGATCTCCCTCGAGTCGTGGTCTGACGTCGATGCTCTCACGGGGTGCGCACGGCAGGCCCACCCCAAAGGGGTGAGAGGCCTTTCACCCGGCTGCAGAGCGCCAATATACTGACTCGGATTGCAGGTGAGCGGGGGGCTTCTTCACCGGTCGTCCGAATCAGTACCGCGCACCGTGATGTTCTGAATGCCCCGGCAGAAAGAGTCCGATGCCTGCTGAAAACCGGTCCGACGTCCCTCCGATGCGCCGATTCGTCGTCGCGCTCGTCGCGATCATCGGTCTGGTGCTCGCCGGGTTCACGCCCGTCGCCGCGTATGCCGCGGAGTCGTCGCTGCGCATCGACAAACGGGTTGATGACCTCGACGTGCAGGACCAGCTGGGGCCGGGCGACGAGTTCACCTACACCGTCGATCTCTTCTGCGATGACGTCGACTGCCTCAACGTGGTGCTCACCGACACGCTGCCGGCCGAGTTCGCCGGGTTCGAGTTCGTCGGCACTTCGGTCAGCCCGGCGGATCTGCCTCTGACCCGCACGACCGAGGGATGCGTCGAAGAGGGGGGAGTGCCGGTCGAGGTCAGTGCCGATTGCACGGTCACCGTCGCATTCCAGCAGCCGGTCGATGGGGGGATCGGTCTCGAGGCCGGTGGCACGCTGAAGCTGAGTGTCGTGCTGCGAGCACCGCTGGATCTCCCGGCCGACTGGGAGTACAACGGCGACACCGTCACGAACACGGCGACCGCCGACTGGGACAACGGTCCGGGAGACGTTCCGGCGACGATCCAGGACGGTGCCGATGCGGTAGTCACCATCGCCACGGTGGTCGGGGTCGAGGCGAGCAAGAGCTGGACCCCGGCGTCTCAGCAGTTCAACGCCGGAGACACGTCGACGATCACCGTCGGAGCGCAGAACGAGTCGAATGTCGGCGGTGACTCGCTGGTGGTGCAGGAGCCGAGCGGAGCCGTCGACGGCGCGACCGAACTGGGCGCGGACAACCCGTTCCGCATCGTCGACTTCCAGGGCTTCACCGCGTCGACGCTGCCCCCTGACGCGACCACAGTGCAGGTCGACGTCTACACGTTCGACGAGGGAACCGGCACGTGGAGCTGGCAACCCGGCACACCCGGCGCGACACCGGCTCTTCCCGACGGTGTCGAACCGGACGACGTGGGCGGCATCCGCCTGACGTACGCGGGCGGAACCATCGCCGGGGATGCCGCCGCCTCGTCGGCGTTCACGGTCGAGCAGCGGGCGACCGATCGCAATACCGACGCGACGCTCGCGACCGGCGCGAGCGTCACCAACAGCATCACCGGAACGATCAACGCGCCGGGCCAGGAGCCGGTCAGCGATGACGCGACCGCGCCGTTCCAGATCACTCCTCTGACCGTCGCCGTCGCAGCATCGAAGTCGATCACTCCGGCCGAGCTCGCCGCAGGCGGAGAGGCCGCGGCAGTCCTCGGCGCCGAGAACACGTCGAACGGCCCCGTGCAGAGCCTGACGATCTCCGACCTCGACTTCTTCGACGCCGACATGGTCTTCGGCGGGTTCCCCTCCGGCATCCAGTACCCCGAGGGCGCCACCGGCGCGACGATCACCTGGTACATCGACGGTGCCGCCGTCGCGCCCGAGGCATTCGCCGATGGAGCGACACCCGTGCCTCCTGCCGGAGTCGTCACCGGATTCGTGATCGAGTTCACCGGAGACATCCCCGCCGGTGCGGATGCCGAGATCGACGCGACTGTGCTGCCCACCCTGGCGCTCGTCAGCGAGGAGGCGCCTGTCGCCTCCCGTACCAACACGATCGACGTCTCGGCGACGAACGACGTCGGCACCGCCGAGGATGACGCCTCGGCCGACATCACCGTCTACTACCCCCAGATCGCGATCAACCTCGAGAAGAACATCACCCCCGGTGGAGCCGTCGAACCGGGGAACAGCGTCGTCGCCGGTCTGACCGCGACGACGGGCACGGGTGCGGCGCAGGTGTTCCCCACCCAGATCGTCGTCGAGGACAGCTGGCGCGAGGATCAGCCCGACGACTTCTGGAACGCGTTCGACATCGCGGCCATCGCGCCGACCCAGATCCCGCCGAACACGACCCTGACGGTCGAATACCAGCGCCCGGACGGTTCGTGGACGACGCTCGCCGTCGAGTCGACCGGTGACACGGCCGAGACCTTCCAGATGAGCCGCGCCGAGTTCAGCGCAGCGCTCACCCCACCCGACACGTCGTCCGACGTGACCGGCATCCGCTTCACGTTCGACAACCCCGACGGATTCCCCAAGGGCTTCAGCGTCGAGCCGAACGTCGTCTTCGACGCGCGCTCCGACCTCCGAGACGGCAGCGGACCGACCGATCCGCGTGACGAGCCTGAAGACGAGCAGTCGGCGCAGGAACCCACGATCTACGAGAACGTGGCGACGGCCCAGAGCCATGCCGATGTCACCGGTCTGCCCGACGGGATCGACAGCGACCTCGTCGATGCACAGGACACCATCGGCGTCGAGACCCCCGCGACCGGGATCGGCCCCGGCGTCGACGTGAACAAGCGCTGGGTCGAGACGGGGGACAAGACGACGGATGTCGATTTCGTCGACTCGCAGTCGGGGCAGATCGTCTCGACCAGGAATGAATGGCGCACAGGCACCCGTGGCGTCGAATCGCTCACGATCAGCGATCCGTCGACCGCGCCAGGAGCAGACCCGGCTCCTGCGGCATCCACCGTCTTCCAGGCATTCGACCTCCTGAGCGTCGACGCGATCACCCTGGCCCAGGACCCGCTGCTCGCCTGGGACGACATCACCGAGGTGTCTCTCTTCGTCGACGGCGCGTGGGTGGTGGTCCCGGCACCCGGTGGCACCTGGATGGGTGCTGACGGGTTCGTCGGCTACACGCTGACCCCCGAGCAGACCGCCGGTACGACGGGTGTGCGCATCGTCTATGCGCCCGATGATGCGGCCCGCGCGGCGAGCACCGATCCCACGCGTCCGGAACCGGGTTCGGGCCTCGCGACGTCAGCGGTCGGCCAGTACCGACCGACCTTCCTCACGTGGGAGCTGCGCAACGTGGTGCGCGATGCCACGGGACTCGACGAGCAGTGGGTCACGGCCGACCAGAGCTTCAACGACTCGACCGACGGAAGTGTCGTGAACACGGTTCGCGGCGACTGGACGACGGCCACCGACACCGGCAGCGATTCCGACGGCGACAACATCGCGCTGATCGATCAGCCTCCGCTCGTCTCCGTGACGAAGACCGCGACGCCGACGACGGTGACGATTCCCGAGTCGGCCGACGTCGCACCCGAGAGCTACCCGAACGTCGTCTTCCGTCTCGACGCGCGCAACGACAGCACGGCGCGCGCCTCGTACCTGCGCGTGACGGATCCGCTCACCTGTGAACCGGGCGCGACGGCAGAGTGCCTCACGGCCGCCGACGCATGGGATGCCGATCCGTTCGCAGACGCCGCCTACGACCCGATCACCAACCCGTACGAGCAGCTGACGGTGCAGGCCCTGGTGTTCACTCTGCCCGCGGATCAGGTCGACAGGGATGCCTCGATCGTCACCCTGTGGGACCGCGCCGATGACGGCACGCTCTCGACGCGGACGCTCTCGATCACAGCCGCCGAAGCGCTCGCCGCGGTCGATCTGACGAGCGTCGTCGGCATCAGCGTCGTCTACCAGGGCGCGGATCCTGCGACCGATGGAGGAAGCATCGAAGCGGGAGCGACACTGCGGCTCGACGTGACGACCCGGGTGCGCCAGTACGAGCGATCGGATGCCGAGGAGCTCGTACAGCCCGGTCGGGTCGACAACACCGTGATCGCGCAATCGTACGACCCCGTGCTCGAGCCCTCGGGGCCGGCCTCGGTGCCCGGAGACACCGACGGCGCGAACGTGCAGCTGATCAGCGCTCTGCTCGACGTCACGCTCGCGAAGACCATCGCCCCTGACTCGCTCATCGAGAGCGAGCTGGAGACGCCGGTCAGGGTGACGCTCGACGCCACCGACGGGGAGTCGACCGCGTCGTCTCAGCAGGTCACGATCACCGATCAGGATGCTGACTTCTGGAACACCGTCCGACTGGCCGATGCTCCGAACGTCGCGGTCGCGCTGCCCGCCGGCGCCGATCAGGTGCGCATCGATGCTCTCGTCGGGACCACCTGGGTCGAGGGCACCTTCGACGCGACGGCTGTGCTGCCGATCGTGCCCGCCGCCGATGTCGTCGGCGTTCGCGCCATCTTCCGCAACGCGTCCGGTGCGGTCTTCTCCAACGACGCTCCGCCCGCCGACTGGACGGCGCAACTGGCATTCGATGTGCTCGTGCTCGACACGCAGCGCGACGGAACCGCTCTCGCTCTGCCCGCCGAGGTGCCGAACACTGCCTCTGTCGTCAGCCAACGGCTTGACGGACTCTACGCAGCCGTCGATGAGGAGGCGGAAGCCACCCTCGCGCTCGAGCCCGGTACTCATCAGATGGATGTCGTGAAGACCCAGCCGGGCACGAGTCACGTCGTAGGCATCGGCAGCAGCCTGCCCTGGACGCTCACGTTCACCAACACCGGCACCGGATTCCTGACGGTCGATGATCTCGTCGACACGCTGCCCGAGTTCCTGGAGTGGGACTTCTCGACCCCGACCTACACGACCTCCGACGGCGGGACGCTGTCGACCGATGTCACCGCGTCCGCCGACGACACGGGCAAGGTCATCACCTTCGCGTGGCCGGAGGGTGGCGACCGGATGTCGCCGGGTGAGGTCTTCACGATCACCATCTTCCTGTCGCTCACCCCGGGTCTCAGCCTCGAGGACTTCACAACGAACACGTTCGTCGTGACCACCGACGAGACGCTCGATGCCTGCACGAACACGTCGGGCAACGGCGAGGGCACGGTCGCGGGGCTCGATGACACCCAGTGCGGAACGACGAACTACGTGCAGCCCCAGCCGGGTGGATCGCTGTCGGCGACGAAGTACGTCAAGGGCGAGATCGACGGCGACCTCGTCGACGGTCAGGTCAATCTGAACAACCCGTCCGCGGCGTGCCCGCTCGACGCCGACGGCTACACCCGCACCCCGTGCGCCGCGTACACCGCGGTCGGGGCGACCGACGACTGGAAGCTCTCGGTGCTCAACAGCGGCACAGTCGGGTTCCCGACGGTGTCGATCGTCGATCCGCTTCCGCGTCTCGGCGATCGGATGCTGGCCACGGGCAGCCCCCGCAACACGACCTTCGCCCCGGTGCTCATCGCGGAGTCCCTTGCCGCGAACTCGCTGCCGGCCGGCGCGACGTTGATTCTCGACGTGACGACCAGCGCCTCGCCCTGTACGGGAACAGGCACGGGCTCGGCTTGGTTCGGTGATCTGCTCTGCGACACCACGGCGACGTGGACCCCAGTGCTCTCGTATGCCGGGGCGTGGGAAGACGTGACCGGCATGCGAGTGACCATCGACTTCCGCGGCACTGCCGCCGGATCGTTCGGCCCGGGTGAGCTGCTCTCTCTGCACTATGAGACCCGCAACGAGCCGGAGTCGGCCGCGTACCCGGATCTGGCTCCGATCACCGTTCCCGATGCGGGCGGCGTCGCCTGGAACCAGATGGGCGCCGTCGGCACGGATGCCGGGGGGCGCGAGTACTCCGTGGCGCCGGTGCAGGCGGGCGTCACGCTGCTGAACGGCGATCTCGGGGTCGAGAAGGTACTAGAGGGCGCCGTCTCTCAGGCCCCGGCGGCTTTCGAGTTCCGGGTCGAGTGCACCGTGGCAGGTGTCGCGCTGGTGCTTCCGGACGACGGCGTCATCACGGTGACATCTGAGGGTGGGCTGCAGCAGCGGCTCGATGACCTGCCGCTCGGATCCGAGTGCATCGTCTCCGAGCAGGGGGCGGTGGGAGCGTACGGCGAGGACTCCCGTCGAGGTGACGTGCAGACGGTCGAGGTCCGAACGCCGAACGCCGACGGTGACGAGATCCCGACCGTGCAGACCGCGTCGATCACCAACGTGTACGTCGTCCCGCCGGTCGTCCCGCCCGTCGATCCGCCCGCAGGTGGCGGCGGCCTTCCGGGCACCGGTGGCGACGGATCGCAGGCTGCAGTCCTCGCCGCTCTCGCGACCCTGCTGCTTCTGCTGGGTGCCGCCTTCATGACCACTCGACGGCGTCGGAGTGTGGATGCTCCGACGGTCTGAGGCCAGGCACCGCCTCAGCCTGTCGTCAGTCTCGCGAGCAGGATGACCAGGGCGAACCAGATGACCTGCCCGAGAAACGGCACCCAGACCACGAGGAGAACCGCGAGCCCTCCCTTGACCAGGTCGCTGCGCCTGGCGAACGCGGCCAGCACGATGGCGACGCCCTGCACGGCCGTCATGAGGCCAGGAACGACGAGCGGGAGGCGCTGGATCCACGTCAGCACCGCCGGAAAGAGCGTCGAGATCGCGCCGGCGGCGGCAACCAGACCGATCACCAGGGTGATGACCTCTGCAGTGATCTCGACGCGCTTCATCCGGCGCTCCGCGACCGTCATCTCGGTGTCCACGGAGGCGAGCCTAGAGTCGGATGCTGGGAGCTGCCGGCGGCTTCCGAAGATCTCCACGGTCTGTGGTCAGCCCGCGACCGGTGACGTACAGGGTGGATCAGAGACCGGCGCTCGAGTCGAGGACGACTCAGCGTGAGATCGGCGTCTCCGAGTCGACCACCTCACTCGTCGTCGGCAGAGCGCCGGTGGGTCCGGAATCATCCTCGTCCTGAGCTGAGCTGTCAACCGCCCTGCGCTCGCCGCGGTTCGCACCGATCATGGTGGTTCGGACGAAACCAGAGGAGGGCACCATGTCGAACATCGACGCTTTCGCGAACAGTCTGCCGCCGAACATGCCGGGCATCCCGCCGGTCGACGACTTCACCGACGGCACGTTCCCCACGAATACGGATCAGCCGGAGACACAGGGCGAGGATGCTCTCGATGCCGAGCTGGGCGACGACGGCCAGGGCGATCTCGCACCCGAGGACGAAGGCGCGCAGCACAGTGGCGACGCACCGCAGGATCTGAGAGACGGCACGGAATGAGCGGCGGCGTCGGATCCGACCGCGATGTCGGCAGCGGCGCCGAGCCCTCGGAGGACGCGATCGCCGCACTCATCGAGGACCGCAACGCAGATGACCCCGACGAGATCGGCGAGACGCCCGCGGGCAATGCCGGTGCGGATTCCGGCGGTTCGGGGCCGGTGCGTGTCGATCCGTCGTCGGAGTCGTCCGTGCAGGACGAGTCGATCCACAACGACGAACCGGGCGTGGGCACCCGCCGCTCGGAGCACTGACGGCGGACTGGCCGCTGCGCCCGCGGAGGAGACCTGCGCCCCGGGAGGAGAGATTCCGAGATTCTCTCCTCCCCCAGCGCAGCTCTCCTCCCGAGGCGCAGGACACGAGTGCGCAGTCGCGCGAGGCAGCAGTTCTTCCTGAGCGCGCGGCGCGGTCGTAAGCTTCTGCGGTGAGCGACGCACTGGATGACGGGCCCTTCTTCCACGGCACCAAGGCAGACCTGAGACCGGGCGACCTGCTGACCGCGGGTTTCCCCTCGAACTACCGCCCCGAGATCGTGATGAACCACATCTACTTCACTGCAGTGGCCGACGGCGCGGGGCTCGCGGCCGAGATCGCGCCGGGAGACAGAGAGCCGCGCGTGTACGAGGTCGAGGTGACCGGCGAGTTCGAGAACGACCCGAACGTGACCGACAAGAAGTTCCCCGGCAACCCGACCCGCTCGTACCGCAGCAGCGCGCCGCTGCGAGTGATCCGCGAGGTGCACGACTGGACGCGTCTGACGCCCGAGGCACTCGCCACGTGGCGGGAGCGGCTCGCCGCCATCCGCGACGACGACCGCGCCGAGATCATCAACTGAGCGCCGAGTGCGGCACACTGCAGGACGCAGGCACGGATGCAGGACGGAATCCGCAGTTCGATCCTGCGCGCGTGCGACGGTCCTGCAGTCGAACCGGAATCGCCCGAGCTCTGAGCCGAGTCAGCGGCGGTCGAGGCGCCGTGCGAGGGCGGCGAGTGCGCGGTCGATCACGACGAACACCAGGCCGACGACGACGAGCGCCAGCGTCAACGCCACGATCCACTGGGCGACGCCGCCGACTCCGAGGGCGTCGACGTCCATGAACGGGTACGGATACTTCTGACCGGGCGTGAACTCCCCGCCGACAGCTCCGTAGATGAAGGCCCACACCAGGTATGCGTAGGGGATGAGAGTCCACAGCAGCGAGTCGGTCCACCGGAACGACCCTTTGGGCACGAAGAGCAGCCAGTCCACGATCACCAGCAGCGGCGTGATGATGTGGATGAGGTTGTCGGTCAGCGAGAAGATGTCGGAGTCGCCGTCGGCGAACCGCGTCGGCACCAGGACGACCAGATAGATCAGCATCGTGACGGTGATCGCCATCATCACAGCCCCGCTTGCTCGTGCGCTCGGAGTCGACGTGCCGGCCGGGCCGCGGCGACCCAGATCTCTGCCCGTGCGGACGACGAGCAGAGCGACCCAGACGAGGCAGAGCAGGTTGCTGACCATCGTGTAGAACAGCAGCGTCGTCCAGTTCGGAGCACCGGTCAGGACGTCGGAATGCCGGATCACGCCGGTGACGATGACTGCGAGAGCGAGGATGCGATAGACCAGCGCGACCGGTCGGGAGTTCAGCGCGGCGTGAGCGAACAGCGGAACGCGCGGGCGGTCGGAATCCGGGAGGGCGGAAGCCGCGGACGGGGATACAACGGCTTTCGACATACTTCGAGGCTACGCGCCTTCACCGGGCCTCAGTTGCGGGTGCCGCGGAACCCACTCGACGCATTCCGGTATGGCGAGGGTTCCCGCTCGCACGGACGCGATCGAGTCGCAGCGGATCAGCGCCGCACCGGATCGGAATCGCCGTCGAGGAACCGCTCGAGATCGCGCAGCGTGGGCGCCGCCTCCCAGTCGCCCGGCACGAGGCAGGCCATCGCGCCGCAGGCGTTCGCGCGGCGCAGGATCGCGTCGAGGTCGAGTCCGTCGAGGAGTCCGCTCAGGTATCCGGCGACGAAGGCATCGCCCGCGCCGACGGTGTCGACCGGGGTGATCGCGAACCCGGAGCCCGCGACCTCGCCATCCGCGGCGAACACGGTGGCACCGTCCGGGCCGAGCTTCAGCACGGTCGTCGCGCATCCGGCATCGCGCAGGGCTGCCGCGGCATCCGCGACTGACGAGCCGGGGTAGAGGATCGCGAACTCCTCCTCGCCGCCGAAGACGATGTCGGAACGCTCCGCGAGCTGGCGGAGCACGGGGCCGGCGACTTCGGGCGATGCCAACGCCGAGCGGTAGTTGATGTCGAAGCTGACGATCGCACCGCCCGCCCGCGCGCGGTCGATCGCCGCGTGAAGAGCCGCCCGAGCGGTATCCGACAGCAGGGGCGTGATGCCCGTGAGGTGCAGCAGCGCTGCGCCCTCGACCCATCCGTCGGGCAGATCGTCCGGATGCAGGCGGGAGCCCGCAGACCCGGCACGGTAGTAGTGCACGGCGGTGAATGCGGCAGAGGGCCGCTCCTTCACCATCAGGCCTGTCGCGGCATCGGGGTCGACGATCGCCCGCACATCGACGCCGTCACCGCGGATCTCGCGTGCGACGCGCTCGCCGAGGGAGTCGTCTCCGACGCGTCCGAGCCACGAGGCGGGGACGCCGAGGCGAGCGAGCCCGATCGCGACGTTGCTCTCAGCGCCGCCGATGCCGAAGGCGAGCGAGTCGGCGTGCCGCAGCGAGCCGATCTCCGTCGTGCGCACGAGCGCCATCGTCTCGCCGAGCGTCACGACAAGGGGCGACGTCACGCGGCGCCCCGTGCACACACCTCGACGAATGCCGCAGTCCGATCGCGCAACGCGGCGAGGTCGCCGCCGGCGAAGGCGTCGCCCAGCAGCGGACCGCCGACGCTCACCGCCACCGCACCGGCACGCAGCCATGCCTCGGCCCCGGCCAGGTCGACTCCGCCAGACGGCACCGCGACGAGGTCGGGGAACGGGCCGCGCAGGTCTTTCAGATACGAGGGACCGACCTGTCCCGCGGGGAACACCTTGACCGCAGAAGCGCCTGCAGACCACGAGGCGAACAGCTCGGTCGGCGTGAGTCCGCCCGGGACGATCGGCACACCGGCATCCGTCGCCTGCGTCACGAACTCGGTCGAGGTGATCGGAGTCACGATGTAGGCCGCGCCCACCTCGATCGCCCGCGCCAGGTCATCGGTGTTCGTGACTGTCCCGATGCCCAGGTCGATCGTGTCGCCGAACCGCGCGAGCAAATGGGGGAAGTGCTCGAATGTGCCCGGAGTGGTCAGGGTGAGCTCGACGCTGCGGATGCCGGCCTCCACGAGCACGTCGAGCACGGCGTCATAGTCCTCTGCCCGCTTCGCGCGGGCCACCACGATCAGACGGGAATCGACCGTGCGCTGCGGCAGGGCGACTCGTCGGGCTTCACCAGTCATGGACGGTCCCGTCGAGCAGACGGTTCACCGGCAGATACGCCTTGGTGTACTCGTGGCCGGCCGCGGCATCCTCATCGAGGTCGACACCGAGTCCGGGCTGGTCGCCGGGGTGCAGGAAGCCCTTGTCGAACGTGAAGGAGGTCTGGAACACCTCGAGCGTCGGCTCGTTGTGCGGCATGTACTCCTGGATGCCGAAGTTGTGGATCGCGAGGTCGAGATGCAGCGCCGCGGCCATGCCGACGGGCGAGATGTCGGTCGGCCCGTGGATGCCGGACTTGATGCCGTAGATCGCGGCGAAGTCGAGCAGCTTCTTCATGGCCGTGATGCCACCGGTGTGGGTGACGGCCGAGCGCACGTAGTCGATCAGGCGCTCGGTGATGAGGGTCTGATAGTCGAAGACGGAGTTGAAGACCTCGCCGATCGCGAGTGGCGTCGTCGAGTGCTGGCGCACCAGGCGCAGCGCGGTCTGGTCTTCACCGGGGGTGCAGTCCTCGAGCCAGAACAGGTCATAGGGCTCGATGTCCTTCGCGAAGCGCGCGGCCTCGATAGGCGACATGCGGTGGTGTCCGTCGTGCAGGATGCGCAGGTCGGTGCCGAAGTCCTCGCGGATCTGCGAGAAGATCCCTGGCATGTGGTTGAGGTAGTTGCGGGTGTCCCAGGTCTCTTCGCTGGGGCGGTCGCCCGAGCGCTTCGCGGGTTCGTAGTCGTAGCGCACGCCGGGGCCTGCGGCCGAGACGCCGTAGATCTGGCCTAGGCCGGGAACACCGGTCTGCACGCGCACCGCGGTGAAGCCGAGCTCTTCGTAGCCGGTGATGGCGTTCTTCAGCGCGGCGTAGTCGGTGCCCGACGCGTGGGCGTAGACGCGGACGCCCTCGCGGCTCGCGCCGCCCAGCAGCTGGTACAACGGCATCCCGGCCTTCTTGGCCTTGATGTCCCACAGCGCCATGTCGACCGCGGCGATCGCCGCCATCGTCACGGGGCCGCGACGCCAGTACGGGCCGCGGTAGAGGTACTGCCAGGTGTCTTCGATCCTGTCCTCATCGCGTCCGACGAGCATCGAGGCGACGTGGTCGGAGAGGTACGACGCGACGGCGAGCTCACGTCCGTTGAGCGTGGCGTCGCCCAGTCCGACGATGCCGTCGGAGGTCGTGATCTTGAGCGTGACGAAGTTGCGTCCGGGGCTGGTGATGTTGACGTCGACGATCTCGATGGTCATGTCGTTCTCCTGAAGATGCGGGGCGAGGTGTGGGGTGCGGACGTTCGGGCGTCCGCACCCCTGGTCGTGATGCGCGGGCGATCAGATCGCGTCGCGGGGGTCCGTCAGGTCGCGGCCTGCGACCTCGGGCATCCAGATCGAGGCGATCAGCGCGCTCAGCGTGAAGATGAACAGCATGATGATGATCGGGATGAACGATCCGGTGACGGCCGACACCCACGCGGCGGCGATGACGGGGCCCGCGCCGGTCGCGATGATGGCGGCGATCTCGCGTGCCATGGCCGTGAACGTGTAGCGGTTGCGCGAACCGAACAGCTCGGGGAGCGTGAGGTTCTCGAGCGATGCGAAGCTCATCACCGCGAGGTTGTGCAGCACGACGTAGCCGATGAAGACCTGCACCGTGACACCGCTGCTGATCATGAGCATCGTCGGGATGATGATGATGAGCGCGATGATCGACCAGATCATGTACATGCGCTTGCGGCCGAAGCGGTCACCGAGCCAGCCCGACAGCGGCACGGTGATGAAGGCGACGAGCGACGAGACGATCACGGCGTTGACGCCGATCGAGCGGTCGAGCAGCAGCACGACGGTGATGTAGCTGATCAGGTACGTCTGGATCATGCCCGAGTTGCCGGCCTGGCCGAAGCGCAGCAGGAGAGCGATCGAGAACGCCTTCCAGGGCTTGCGCTCCATCGCCTCGAGCGTGCGCACGTCGCCGGTCTCGGTGGCGAGCTGGATCGTCTCCTCACGAGAGAGCGCCTTGCCGTCGACGACGTCGTCGCGCTCCTCGAAGACCGGGGTCTCCTTGAGGTTGAAGCGCACCCAGATCGCGAAGAGCATGATGATCGCGCTGCCGATGAACGGGATGCGCCATGCCCAGTCGATGACTTCCTGTTCGCTGTACGCGACGAGGAGGATGGCCCAGATGCCGGACGCGAGCAGGGTTCCGCAGTTCGTGCCTAGCGCGACGAGCGAGGCGATGATGCCACGGCGCTTGGCCGGTGCGTACTCGGCCAGCATGACGCCGGCGCCCGAGATCTCGGCGCCCGCACCGAAGCCCTGCGCGATGCGCAGCAGCACGAGCAGGATCGGCGCGAGCACGCCCACCTGGTTGTACGTCGGCAGGAAGCCGATGAGGGTGGTCGCGAGCCCCATCAGGAGGATCGTGTAGAACAGCACCTTCGTGCGGCCGGTCTTGTCGCCGAGGCGCGCGAAGAAGAACGCGCCGACCGGGCGGGCGACGTAGCCGACACCGTAGGTGGCCATCGCGGCGACGACCGCGACTGCCGGGTTCTCGGACGAGAAGAACAGGTCGGCGAAGACGAGTGCGGCGGCCAGCGAGTAGAGCTGGTAGTCCATGAACTCGAGCGCTGTGCCGAGCCACCCGGAGATGGCAGCGCGGACGAGGTCTTTGACCGACCTCTTCTCGGCGGGATCGGCGGCCGTGGCCGTCGTCTGCGGTTCTGACATGGGAGGTACTCCTTCGGACCAGGAACAGGTGAGTTGCGCGGGGGCGCGGAGGGGATGACTAGAGGGAGAGCAGGACCTTCGCCGAGGCGGACGAGTCGCGAGCGAGCTCGAACGCCTGGACGGCGTCGGATGCCGGGAGGACGTGAGAGATGACGGAGTCGAGGGCGTCGGACTCGGCCAGCAGGGCGACCGCGTCGTCGATCTCGGTGGAGAAGCGGAAGGCGCCGCGGATCGTGAGCTCCTTCGCGAGCATCGGGGAGAGGTTCACTCCGATGTCGGCGTTCGGGAGCATCCCGACCTGCACGATGGTTCCGGCTCGGCGAGCGGCCCGTACGGCCTGCGTGAGCGCGACCCCGACGCCGGAGCATTCGAAGACGACGTCGTACGACTCGTTCTCGATCGTGTCGCGGCCGACGAGCGAGACCTCGGTCGCGCCGAGGGACTCGGCCCGGCCGAGGGGCTCTGCGCGCACATCGCTGGCGCCGACGACGGATGCACCGGCCTTGACCGCAGCGGCCACGACGAGGAGACCGATGGGACCGGCGCCGATCACGAGCACCCGCTTGCCGGTGATGTCTCCGGCGAGGTTCACGGCGTGGATCGCGACGGCCAGCGGCTCGGCGAGAGCTGCACGCTCGAGCGGAAGGGATGCAGGGAGCACGCGGATCATCTGCTCTTCGACGATCAGCAGTTCGGATGCTCCGCCCTGGCGGTGCGGGTTCGCCGCGGCGCTGCCGAAGTAGTCGCCGCCGGGGCGCAGGTGCGGGCGGTCCTCGAGGCCCGGGACCTCGGGGCCGTAGCGCGCGGGGTGCACGGTGACGGGAGTGCCGGGTTCGAGGCGACCCGACGGGTCGAGGTCGACGACCCCCGACAGCTCGTGACCGGGGGTCAGGGGCTCGCGGATCGTGTACTCGCCGTTGGCGCCGTGGAAGTAGTAGTGCAGGTCGGAGCCGCAGATGCCGACATAGTTCACCCGGAGGCGCACCTCACCGTCGCCGGGGGTCGGGACCTCGCGATCCTCCCAGCGGATGTCTTCTTTACCGTGGATGGCGAGAGCCTTCATGGCTGCATCTCCTTCGTGCTGGTCGATGATGATGTGCTTGTCTGGGATGCCGAGACGGCATCGGCGATCGCGGCATCGACGCCGCGTCGCTGGATGATGTCGACGAGTTCGCCGACGCGGGCGATGAACGCATCCTGAGATCCGAGTCCATCACCGAACAGGTGCAGTTCGCCGATCACGCGCTGTGCCAGCTCGCGACCGTTGCGGGCGGCCTCCGCGTATCCGGCCAGTCGTTCGCGGGCGCCGTCGGTCATCGCGGCGGCGTGCAGGCCGGGGTCGAAGCCGGGCAGCGGAGCGATGCACGACAGGTAGCCGGCGACGGTGAGCGCGATCAGGTGCGGCATCTCGCCGAGGCCCAGCGCGCGAAGGGCGGGCTCGGGGATGCGCTGGCGCAGCTTGACCGATCCGTCCGTGCCGACCTGGCTCGTGCGGTGGCCGAGGGCGCTGTTGGCCCAGCGCTCGAAAAGCTCGGCCTCGTAGGCGCGGATGTCGACACCCGAGGGCACCTCGATCGAGGGCTCGTACTCGCCGCGCAACACGGCACGCGCCGCGCTCTCGATGCCGTCGAGTCCGATGGCCTCGGGAATCGTGCCGACACCGCTGAGTGCGCCGAGGTAGGCGATGAGGGAGTGGGTGCCGTTCAGCAGCCGCACCTTCATCTGCTCGTAGCGCCCGACCTCGTCGGTGAACACGGCGCCGCCGGCCTCCCACGCGGGGCGACCGCCGGCGAAGCGGTCTTCGATCGCCCACATCGTGAACGGCTCGGCGGGCACGGGGATGTCGTCACGGGCGCCGAGCAGGGCGCTGACGCGGGTGCGCAGCTCGGCGGTGGTCGACGGCACGATGCGGTCGACCATGCTCGAGGGGAACGACACCGAACGGTCGAGGAACGCGAGCGTGTCTGCGCCCTCGGAACCGGGGAGCTCGTGCAGGAACTCGCGGACGAGCTTCTCGGTGTGAGCGCCGTTCGATGACAGGTTGTCGCAGCTCAGGATCGAGATCGGTGACCCGCCGGCCGCGGCACGGGCCTGCAGGCCCCGCGCCAGCTGGCCGATGGTCGAGCGAGCGACGCCTCCGCGCAGGTCGGAGCGCACGGTGTCGTCGTCGAGGTCGAGGTGCTGTGTCGCGGGGGAGTAGCTGTAGCCGTTCTCTGTGACGGTGAGGGTCACGATGCGGATGCCGGGGTCGGCGATCTGCGCGACGACGCGTTCGGGCTGCTCGCCGCCGACGAAGGCGTCGGTGTGCACGCCGGGGATGGTCAGCGACGTGGTGCCGGGGGCGATGGTCGCGACCGAATACAGCATGTCCTGGGCGTGCATCGCGTCGACGATGGAGCGCGAACGCGAGGCTACGCCGATGATTCCCCAGTCGCCGCCGGCGGACTGCAATGCGGCTGCGGTGTAGACGGCCTGGTGTGCGCGGTGGAAGCTGCCGAGTCCGAGGTGCAGGATGCCTGCAGCGGTCGGGGCGACCAGAGGGGATGCGGTCGCAGAGGTCGTGCGGCGCAGGGCCGGTGCTGAAGTGCTCACGCGGTGGCTCCTTCGCTCGGGGCCGCACACCGCTGAGGGTGATCGGCGTTGATCGTCATGAAAATCAGTGTGCAGTGTTTGTACAAACTTGTCAAGCAGTTTTACATGGAGGTCGAGGATCGTAGGATTGCGTGCAAGGGCGGGAGATCGAGATGGCAGCGACGCTGACGGATGTGGCACGACGCGCAGGCGTGTCCATCGCGACCGCCTCGCGTGCGTTCGGAGAACCGGACCGACTCGCCCCGAACACGCTCGGCCGCGTCCTCGAGGCCGCAGGAGAGCTGGGCTACGCGGCGTCGCAATCGGCCACCGCGACGCGCACGTTCGGGGTCGTCGTTCCCGACGTCTCGAACCCCGTCTACGCCACTCTGCTCAAAGCGATCCAGGGGCAGGCGTGGCACGGGCGCCACCGCATCGTGCTCTTCGACGCCGACGAAGACCTGCGCCGCGAACGCGAGCAGATCGAGCAGGCCCGCAAGCTCGACGGGATGCTGTTGTGCTCACCGCGTCTGCCCGACGCCGACGTACTCGACCTTGTCGGAGACACCCCCTACGTCGTGGTAAACCGCCAGATCGACGGCGCGCCCTGCGTGCTGATGGACACAGAGCACGGGCCGGCCCAGGCCATCGAGCACCTCGCCGCGCTCGGCCACACGCACATCGCCTATGCCGCCGGCCCTCGGGGGTCCTGGGCAGACGTGCGCCGCGCCGACACGGTCGCCCGGGCGTGCGAGCGCCACGGCATCCGCCTCACCGGGCTCAGCCACCACGCCGCGTCGATTCAGGGTGGCCGGGCTGCTGCCGCCCCCGCGGCGGCGAGCGGCGCCACGGCTGTGATCGCCTACAACGACCTCGTCGCCCTGGGGCTGGAGGCCGGACTGCTCGAGCTCGGCAAGCGGTGCCCGACCGACATCAGCATCGTCGGCATCGACGACATCGATCTGGCGGGTGCGGTCACGCCCGCGCTCACGACGGTGCGGATGCCGATCGAGCGCAGCGGCGCGCTCGCCGTCGATCTGCTCCTGCAGGCGATGAACGGCACCGCGATCGACGACGTCGTGACGCTCGGGTCGCAGCTGATCGTGCGCGCCTCGACCGCGGCGCCTGCCGCCTGAACGGCCGGGAGCTCGGAGGCGTCGCTCGTCAGTCGAGTTCCTGCAGCTGAGAGGTCATGTCGCCCCCGGCATCACCGGTGTTCACGGTGCCTTTCGGCTCGAACAGGATCGCCTGCACCTCGTCTGCCGCCTTCGGGCAGTGCTCCACCCCGCGCGGGACGACGAACACGTCATTCGCGTTCAAGACGACGTCCCGGTCCCGGAGTTGAATCGTCAGCTGGCCGCTCACGACCATGAAGAGCTCGTCGGTGTCCGGGTGAGTGTGCCAGACGAACTCGCCCTTGATCTTGACGACCTTCACGTCGTAGTCGTTGATGCTCGTCAACCGATGAGGCTGCCAGTGCTCCTCGACCGTCGAGAGAGCTTCGAGCACATTGCGAACATCGTCTGTCATGCGCCACAGCCTATCCAGCGGCTACGAGGGCCCCACGTCGACGCTGCGCATGCAGCCTCGACGTCTCTGGCTCATCGCGATCCCGGTGCTGCCGGCCGCGCTGCCTCTCGTGCAGCTGCACGGTGTCCCGTGGATGGAGCGCGGGCTTCGCAGGTCAGCACATACCGGAATATTTCTACACACTTATACATATTTCAGCGTAAAGTGGTGTCATGACCACGATCCAGCCGCTCACGATGTCTTCGACAGTCGCAGCCAGACGAGGCGTCGGCTTCCTCACTTCCGAGGCGCAGGAGCGGCCGGTGAAGCTGACCAGCCACGGCAAGCCGGTCGCGGTCGTGGTGTCCGCGGCCGAGTACGACGAGCAGCGCCGCCTTCTGCGCGATGCCGAGCTCAAGGTTCAGAGCATCGCGGCCGATCTGGTGGCGGATCGCTCGACGATGCTCACGATCGATGATGCGAGGGAGCGACTGCTTGCAGCCGGGTGAGCGTTTCCCTGACGACCAGGCAGAGGTGACGTTCACCCAAGAGAGCATCGACTGGCTCATTGCGAACGTGAACGTATCAGAACGGGAGACGGTCTTCGACACGATCGCCGGGCTCTTCGCCTCTCCTGAGGGGAAGCACCGTCTGTCGAACCGCGGGAGGACGAACCTCGTGGGGTTCAACACCGTGGAGGCGTGTCAGCGTGCCTACCGCGTCATCTTCCGAGCCAAGATGCATGCCGATGTCGGCACGATCGAGATCATCACCATCGGATTGCGACGAGACGACGACGTCTATGCCGAGGCACACGATCTGATCCACTCAGGGAAGCTGACCGAGGCCGAGCAGACGCAGATCTGGGATGCGCTGAAGCTGCTAGAGGAGACGAAAGAGCGTCTGGGCCTCGAGGAGTGGGACTACTTCGAAGAGCCTGCGCCGCTGGGACTGGTGAAAGCGGCAGTGGCCGCCGGCATCCTCGAGGATGACATCGCCAGTCGTCTCACTCAGAGTGAGCTCACGGCAGCGATGACCGCAGCCTGGGAGTCGGGAGAGCTCGATACGCACGCAGCGCTCGCCGCCGCGATGGAGCGAGTCGGCACGAGCGCGACCCCGGACCGTGTCTTCACCTCAAGACGATCGCCTCGGTGTGGGGCCTGGATGCCGATGGCGAACGCCCCTTGCATCCGCGCGAAAGAGCATGCGGGTGCCCACCGCGCTCATCGGTGATTGATTGACATCTGCAGAGGGAATCTGTCGGGATGCTCCAGGTCTCAGCGGAGGATCCCCTTCCGGCGTGCCTCCGAGACCGCGGCGGTGCGTGAGCTGACGTCGAGCTTCGAGAAGATGTGTGCGAGATGCGATTTCACGGTCGTCTCGCTGACGAAGAGCTGCTCTGCCACCTCGCTGTTCGATCGTCCGGCGCCGACGAGCTCGAGCACCTCGATCTCGCGGCTGCTGAGGCTGACGCGCGGCGCCCGCATGCGATCCAGCAGGCGGGAGGCGATCACCGGTGCGAGCGCGCTCTCTCCGGCGGCCGCCGCGCGTACGGCGGCGGTCAACTCGTGCGGCGGGGCGTCTTTCAGCAGGTAGCCGCTCGCACCGGCTTCGACAGCGCCGAGGATGTCGGCATCCGAGTCGTAGTTCGTGAGCACGAGCACGTAGGGCGGAGCTTCCAGCGCACGTATGCGTCGAGTGGCGTCCACGCCCGTGGCCTGGGAGTGGGAACCGAACTGCAGATCCATCAGCACCACGTCGGGGTTCTCGCGCTCGGCGCTGGCGACGGCCTCGTCGGGTGTCGATGCCTCGGCGACCACCTCGAGGTCCGGCTCGAGGCTGAACAGGGCCGTGAGCCCGGCACGGACGATGGGGTGGTCGTCGGCGATGACGAGGCGGATCATGCGAACTCCGTGAGCGGAAGGTCTACCGTGAGTGTCGTTCCGCGCCCCGACGCAGTGTCGATCTCGAGCCTGCCGCCCAGCTGCTGAACCCTCTCGGCGGTGGCGCGCAGACCGAAGGAATCGGACTTCTCGGCGGTCCCCGATGCAGGGAGCTCCGCATCGAATCCGGTGCCGTCATCTTCGACCGTGAAGTGGAGGCGTTCGCCGTCGACGCTGATGGTGACCGTCGCGGTTGTGGCGTGAGCGTGCTGGATGACATTGGCGATCGCACCCTGCGTGATGCGCAGCAGTGCCGTCTGCAGGTGCATGGGCAGGACGATCGTGTCGGACACCCGCACCTGCACGTCGAGCCCCTGCGTCGCCCACTGCGTGCGGGCCAGTCGACGCAGCGCCCCGCCGAGGGTCTGGTCGTCGAGCTGCGGAGGTGTCAGCTCGCGGATGAACCGTCGCGCCTCGACGAGGTTCGCGGCGGCCGTCTCGCGCGCGAGCCGGATGTGCTCGATCCCCGGGCGCGTGTCGTCGACGCGTTCCGCGGCGTGCAGGAGCATCTGGATGCTGGAGAGCCCTTGCGCGAGCGTGTCGTGGATCTCGCGGGCGAGCCGGGCGCGCTCCGCGAGGACGCCTGATTCATGCTCCCGTGCGGCGAGCTGCCCGCGGGTCGCGAGCAGCTCGGTGACCAGCGCTTCGCGCTGCTGCGCCTCTCGAGCGAGAGCCTGGTAGCCGAGGCCGATCAGGAGGGCGACGCCGGCGCCGACGAACGGACCGACGATGCCGCCGACGCTCCACCCGCCGTGGATGCCGAGTGCGTAGACCGCGATGATCGTCGCCGCGAGGATCGCGGCGGATCCTGCCCAACGCCCGAGTAGGTGCAGGAACAGGAAGAACAGCGGAAAGACGAGGTAGGCGGCATCGGCACTCACCCAGAGCAGCCCCAGCCATTCCGCCGAGAGCACTGCCAGCCAGATCAGTGAGATCAGCCGTCGCCCGGCGGAGACGCGAGTGAGGAGGATCCCCGATGCGTATGTCGCCGCGACGATCACGGCGAGGACGATCGCGGCGACGCTCGAATCCGACGGGTCGAGCACCGCACGGGCGATGACGACCCCTGTCAGGGCGAAGAAGAGAACGTGAAGACCCGTCCGCAGACCCACGAACACCGGGGTCAGAGCGGTATGCGCCATGGATCGAACTCTACGCCGCCGCACCGAGCGGTGGCATCGTCCGAAAGGACGATCGCGGCGTCCTCATCCTGGTCGCGAAAGCCCGTCCCGGTGGCCGATGACCGTGACGACGCCGACGGCGAAAGTGGAATGGTCGCCGCATCGGCGACAGGAAAGGCCACACCATGTTCGTCGCGTTACGCGATCTCCGCTTCGCCAAGGGGCGATTCATCCTCATCGGCTCCGTCGTCGCCCTCATCACCCTTCTCGTGGGGTTCCTCAGCGGCCTGACGGGAGGCCTCGCAATCCAGAACGTCTCGGGTGTGCTCGCGCTCCCTGCAGACCGCATCGTGTTCTCCGCCCCCTCAGGCGGCGATGGTGGGGCGAGCTTCGCGGACTCCGCCATCACCGAGCAGCAGGCGAAGGACTGGGCGGCGACGGCCGGTGTGAGCGAGGCGCGCCCCCTCGGCATCAGCCAGACCCGCGCCGAGACCCACGACACCCGTGCCGCGATCGCGGTGTTCGGTGTCGAGCCGGGCTTCGACGCGGGTGCGCCCTCGGGCGATGGCCAGCTGCGCCTGTCGGTGCCCGCCGCGGATGCGCTCGCCGTGAAGGTGGGAGAGCAGATCGAGATCGCCGGCGTCTCCTACGACATCGAGACGATCGAGGGGGATGCCTGGTACAGCCACACTCCGGTCGTGCAGATGACCCTGCACGACTGGCAGGCGTACTCGGCCTCCACCGGAAACCCCGACGCCTACGCCACGGTCCTCGCTGTCACGGGCGCCCCCGACTGGGATGCCGCGGATACGGCGAACGACACGACCTCGGAGACCACACTCGGGTCGCTGACGGCGCTGAGCGCCTTCCGCTCCGAGATCGGATCGCTCCTGCTCATGGTGGCCATGCTGTTCGGTATCTCGGGACTCGTCATCGGGGCCTTCTTCACCGTGTGGACCATGCAGCGCAAGGGCGATGTCGCCGTCCTCAAGGCGCTCGGCGCGAGCACGCGATCCCTGATCCGCGACGCACTGGGGCAGGCGCTGATCGTGCTGCTCGTGGGCATCGGCATCGGTCTGGGGCTCGTCACCGTGCTCGGGCTGCTCGCCGGCACCGCCCTTCCGTTCCTGCTGAGCCCCGTCACGACGATCCTTCCGGGCGGCATCATGATCGCCCTGGGCCTCGCAGGCGCCGCCTTCGCCCTGCGCTCCGTCACGTCCGCCGACCCCCTCACCGCCCTCGGGAGCAACCGATGATCCGCCTGAACGACATCACCCTGACCTTCCCCGACGGCGACTCGCGGGTGACCGCCGTCGACGGCGTCTCCCTCAGCGCCCACCCCGGAACCGTCACCGGCATCACCGGGCCCAGCGGCTCGGGCAAATCGAGTCTGCTGGCCGTCGCCGGCACCCTTCTGCGCCCGGACTCCGGTGAGATCCTCATCGACGGGAGCGACGTCACGGCTCTCAGCCCGGCCGAGGCCACGCGTCTCAGGCGGGATCGGATCGGGATCGTCTTTCAACAGCCCAACCTCATCCCCTCGCTGACTGCCCGTGAGCAGTTGAGCGTCATGAACGAGCTCGGGGCCCCGCACAGCCGGCGCCATCGCGCGAAGGCGTCCGCTCGTGCGGATGAGCTGCTCGTCGCGGTCGGCCTCGCCGATCATCGTCACAAGAGGCCGCACCAGCTCTCCGGCGGACAGCGTCAGCGCGTCAACATCGCCCGAGCACTGATGAACGATCCGAGTGTGCTCCTGGTCGATGAGCCCACCAGCGCGCTCGATCAAGAACGTGGGGCCGCGATCATCGACCTCATCCTGCGGCTCACCGACGAGCGGAACACGTCGACGCTGCTCGTGACCCACGACCTCGTGCACCTCCCGCGCATGCACGGGGTGCTGCACCTCGTCGACGGTCGTGTCGTCGACGCCGCCGTTCCGCGGCGCTGAGCGGTGACTAGTCGCCGGAGCTCTGTTTGAACTGACGCTCCCAATCGCGCAGCTCGCTGCGACCGATGAGCGAGTCGAGCGACACCTGGAACAGCAGTCCCTTGCGGGCATTGACCTGCTTGATGTTGTCGACGATCTGGGTGGTCACCGACGACAGTGCCTCACGCACCTCGCCGATGCGCTCGTCGGGGGCGTCCCACAGGTCGGGCCGGGTGAGCAGGTCGAGCAGGTACTCGCGATCGAGGGCGGCGACGAGGCGGGCGAGCTTGTCGGAGTACTCGGTTTCGGCGAGCACGCTCTGGTCCTCGCCCGCTTTGGCATCGAGGCGGATGAACAGCTGCTCGACGTGCGAGGCGAGGGCGTCGATTCCCGCGGCGGTCTCGGCAGCGACAGGGCTGCCCGGCACGGCGGCGTAGTCGGCGCCGAGCTCGCGCAGGCGGTTCACCCGCAGCCGGATGCCGGCGGGCACCGGATCCGTCGAGGCCGGTGTCGTGCGACGTCGCCGTCGCGCGATGAGACCGAAAGCCGTCACGGCGGCCGCGACGAGCACGACCCCGCCGATCACGAGCGGGATCACGGGGTTGGCGACCAAGGCGCCCTCGCCCGATGACGTCGGCGTCTCTGCGGAGATCTCCTGCACCGTTTCGACGAGCTGATCCTGCAGGCTCCCACCCGACGTCTCGTTCTCGTTCGCGATGCGCAGCGCGTCATCGCTCGGGATCGCCGAGGACGCCGCCTGCAGATCGTCGCCGATCGCGACGATCACGGTCTTCTGGCTCGCGCCCGCGGTGAGCTGATCGAGGATGTAGGTGTTGTACGGGGTGTCACGCGCAGCATCCGCAGGGAGCACGACCACCGCGATCGAGCCGTCGCCCGGGACGACGCCGGAGAGAGCGTCGGTCAGGGCTTGGCCGCCGGACACGTCGGGGTCGACGTAGATGTTCTGCCCGGATATGCCTTCGACGGCATCATCGATCCAGGGGTTGTCGGACGCTGCGAGATACGGCATCGCGACCCTCAGAAGTTGTTGATGACGGAGGCGAACACGAGGTCGATGCGCTCGGCGTTCGAGGCGTCGAAGAGCTGACCGCCCGTCACTTCGGCGATGCGCTGCAGAGCGGATGTGTCCGCGCCCTCTCCATACGCGATCGGGAATATACGCACGGGAGCATCGTCGCCGCCCTCCTTCGTGCTCTTGCCGATCTTCGCGATGAGCGAGTCGAGCGAGATGCTCGAGTCGGTGTCCTCGCCATCCGACAGCACGACGATCGCGTTGATGCGCCCTGGTTCGGCCCGCTCGCTCATCGCTTCGTAGGCGAGCAGGATCGAGTCGTAGAGAGGTGTGCCGTTGCGCTGCGCGTACCGGAGGTCGTCGAGCGACGAGTCGAGCTTCTCGCCATCCGATCCGAGGGCGCTGACATCGCGGAGCACCTGGATGCCCTCGCCCTCATCGGAGGAGATGCCGGTGGTGAACGCCCAGACGCCGATCTCATCGGTCGGGCGGAAGTGGTTCAGCGTCGACTGCGCACCCTCGATCGCCCCGTCGAGGCGCGAACGTCCGTCGCCGATCGGGTCGTCCATCGAGCCCGAGATGTCGATGAGCTCGAGCACCGACGAAGGCTTGCGCACCTGCGTCCACTGGTCGATCGCTGTCGAGATCACGTCGACCTCGGGCTTCGGCAGGGTGACGGCGGGCTGCGCCGGGTCCACACCGAACTTCGCCGTGAACAGATCGCCCAGCGGCACCGAGTCGTCGAGCGGGCGGAATCCGTAGTCGGGGAGGATCTTCTGCGCCGCCGTGGTCTGCACGAACTCGGCGAACGCCTCGCCGGCGGTGCGCTGCTCGGCGGTGACCCAGTCGGCCCCCAGCACGGTGATCGGGTTGTCGGACCACATGGATCCGCCCGCGGGATAGACGGCGACGAGCTTCGTCTTCGGCGGGGTCAGGGTCTCACCAGGCTGCACGGTGTGCGAGTCGGGGTTTCCCTGGTTGTAGTTGAGCAGCGACGTCTCCTCCAGCGCGACGGCCGAGACGTAGGCCGAGCCGTTCGAGCCGTTCTGGGTCTCGTCATAGAGCGTCGACAGCACGTTCCCCGTGGTGTCGCCGTAGTGGATGACGCACTCCTCGAACACGCGGGAGAAGTCGGCCGAGGCCTCGACGTCGGCGGAGGTGAGGCCCTCGGCCTTGCCGGTCGCCTCGTACGACTGCATGAGGATCGTAGAGAGGCCCGTGGTGGAGGTGTTCGGGTTGGTCTTCGAGATCTTGAACGCACCCCAGATGTCCTTGCCGACGCTGCCCCATCCGGCGGGGTCCTGGCAGAGGTTCTCGAGGTCCGTGATGCTGATCGGGGTGTTCGGCCAGCCGAGCGCGGTGGCCATCGGCTCGGGCATGCCGAACACGACGGGGGTGCGGGTGAACGACTTCGGCTCGCCCACGAGGCCGGCTGACGCAGCGGCGGCGACGCGGTCGGTCCAGACGGTGGATGCCGGAGACCACAGTGTCGGCCACAGCGATCTGTCGTCGCTCGGCCAGTCGTCGCCCGAGGTGAGGAAGCGCGTCGCGTTGCCCGAGGAGACGTTGGTCGGCCGCACGGTGGCGCAGGTCTCGAGCCCCTCGTGCTCGGGCGAGTCCTTGAACGCCTTGGCCAGCTCGTCGAGCATGTTGACCTTCTCCGATGAGGTCGCGACCGCGATGTGCGTGCAGCCGTCGTCGGGGAAGCCCTGTCCGCCGTCGCTCGTGGTGCCGTCCTCCCCGCCGCCGCCGGTGCAGGCGGTCAGTGCCAGGGCGACGATCGCCGCCATGGCGAGGGCGGCGGGGGTCCGTCGTGCGTTGCGGGGCGCGCTCATGCGCCTAGGCTACCCAGGTATCGCGCCCTCGATCACGGATCGGTCCGATCTCGTGATCCTCGGGGTACGCTCGCTCGTGTGGGGCGGATCACGACGCGGAGACCGATTCTGAAGCTCATCCTCGGCGAGGGTGCGAATCGTCGCGCCGACACGCTCGCCGTCGAGGAGCCGCTCGAGATCAGAGTCGCCGGTGCGCCGCTCGCGGTGACGATGCGCACTCCGGGTCATGACGTCGAGCTGGCAGCGGGTTTTCTCGTGTCCGAGGGGATCGTCGCGCAGACCTCCGACTTCCACTCCGCGATCCACTGCGGTGGCCCGGGCACCGGCGGCCAGGAGAACACCTACAACGTGCTCGACATCAGCCTCGCGCACGGAGTCGCGCTCCCTGACCCCGACGCTGCTCGGCGCTTCTATACGACCAGCTCCTGCGGGGTGTGCGGCAAGGCGAGCATCGATGCCGTGCGCACCGTGTCGCAGCATCCGATCGTCAAGGACGACATCCGGATCGAACCGGAGCAGATCGCGGCGTTCCCCGACCGGCTGCGCGCCGAGCAGGCGGCGTTCGACAAGACCGGCGGCCTGCATGCTGCCGCGCTGTTCGATGCCGACACCGGCGAGATGCTCGTGCTGCGCGAGGACGTCGGTCGGCACAATGCGGTCGACAAGGTGGTGGGCTGGGCGCTGCTGAACGACAGGCTTCCCCTGCGCCGGCAGATCCTGCAGGTGTCGGGGCGGGCGAGCTTCGAACTGGTGCAGAAGGCGGCGATGGCGGGCATCCCGCTGTTGAGTGCGGTCTCTGCTCCCTCGTCGCTTGCCGCCGATCTCGCTGACGAGTCGGGGGTGACGCTCGTCGGGTTCGTCCGAGGGCGATCCATGAACATCTACACGCACGCGCATCGGGTGCGTGTCGATGGTGACGGGGCCGGCGCGTCCGAGCCCGTCGCGGAGGGAGCCAGCCATGCTCGATAGCCAGGGAACCTCGGGTACGGCCTTCGGGCTCATGCCGGCAGAACCGCGTCAGGGCGGCTATGGCCCCCGCACCGATCGGGCCTGGTCGCGCAAGCCCTACGGTCACCCGGCCGCCGGTTGGGGTGCGGCGGTGTCGGTCGGGCGAGTGGTGCTCGACCAGCGCGAGCCGATCGCCGGTCCGCTCGCGATGCTGCAGATGAACCACCCGGTCTCGGGCTACGACTGCCCCGGTTGCGCGTGGCCCGACGATCTCGGCAACCTCAAGCTCGACATCTGCGAGAACGGCATCAAGCATGTGACGTGGGAGATGACCCGCAAGCGCGTCGACCGTCGTTTCTTCGCCGAGCATACGGTCACCGAGCTCGCCGCCTGGCCCGATTTCGACCTCGAGGATCAGGGTCGTCTGACCGAGCCGATGACCTACGATGCGGCCACCGATCACTATGTGCCCATCTCGTGGGACGACGCGTTCGCCCTGGTCGGTGACGAGCTGCAGAGCCTCGACAGCCCCGACGAGGCGGCCTTCTACACGTCGGGTCGACTCAGCAACGAGGCCACGTTCCTCTACCAGCTGATGGTGCGGGAATACGGCACGAACAACCTGCCCGACTGCTCGAACATGTGTCACGAGGCCTCGGGTCGGGCGCTCAAGGCGTCGATCGCCACGGGCAAGGGCACGGTCGACATGAACGACTGGGACGACTGCGACGCCCTCTTCGTGCTCGGCGTGAACGCGGCATCCAACGCTCCGCGCATGCTCACGGCACTCGCCGATGCGGTGAAGCGCGGCGCCCAGGTGGTGCACGTCAATCCACTCGTCGAGGCCGGCGCCACCCGCACGATCGTGCCGCACGACTTCGTCGACATGGCGCGCTTCAAGGCGACGGGCACGAGCACCATGAACCTGCAGGTGCGCCCCGGGGGCGACCTCGCACTGATCCGCGGCATGTCGAAGGTGGTGTTCGAGGCCGCTGAGGATGACCCGTCGGTGCTCGACAGCGAGTTCCTCGGTGCCCTGACCCAGGGCGCGGAGGAGTATCGCGGGCTGGTCGAGGCGACGCCGTGGGCAGACCTGGTCACGCAGTCGGGGCTGACGGAGGAGCAGATCCGGGCAGCCGCCGCCGTGTACCTCACGGCGGAGCGCACGATCATCAGCTGGTGCCTCGGCGTCAGCCAGCACGAGCACGGCGTCGACACCGTGCGCGAGATCGTCAACCTGCTGCTTCTGCGGGGCAACATCGGCCGCCAGGGTGCGGGACCCTCACCGATCCGCGGCCACAGCAATGTGCAGGGCAACCGCACCTGCGGCATCGACCACCGGCCGACGGATGCCTGGCTCGATCGCCTCGCCGACGTCTGCCGCATCGATCCGCCGCGGCACCCGGGTCTCGACACCGTCCGCACCATCGAGGCGATGCACGACGAACGGGTCAAGGTGTTCGTCGGCATGGGCGGCAACTTCGTACTGGCGGCCCCGGACACCCCGTTCACCGCGCAGGGGCTCGAGAAGTGCCGACTCACGGTGCAGGTGAGCACGAAGCTCAACCGCAGCCACCTCGTGCACGGCGAGAAGGCGCTGATCCTGCCCTGTCTCGGCCGCACCGAGCGCGACCAGCAGTCGCAGGGTCCGCAGGGCGTCACGGTCGAGGATGCGATGAGCATGGTGCACCTCTCTATGGGGCGCAAGCAGCCGGCATCGGCCTACCTGAAGTCGGAGCCGGCGATCATCGCGGGGATCGCGAAGGCCACCTTGCCGCACACGGCCACCCCGTGGGACTGGTACATCGGCGACTACGGCAACATCCGCGACGTGATGGCGAAGGTGCTGCCGGGCTTCGAGGGATTCAACGATCTCATCCGCGACAAGCACGGCTTCCGCATCCCACAGCCCGCCAGGGAACGCGTGTTCGAGACGCCGTCGGGTCGTGCGGAGTTCTCGCTCGCGCCGCTGCCGGACGTCATCCCCGAGTCCGCCGAGACCCTGGTGCTGCAGACAGTGCGCTCGCACGACCAGTGGAACACCACGATCTACTCGAACGACGATCGCTATCGCGGGGTGAAGAACCTCCGTGAGCTCGTCTTCCTGCACGAGGACGACATGCGCGACCGCGGGCTCGTCGAGGGCGACCTCGTCGACATCGTGTCGACGTCAAAGGACGGCTCGACCCGGATGCTCAGGGCGTTCCGCGCCGTGGCGTACGACCTTCCGCGCGGCAGCGCCGCCGGCTACATGCCCGAGATGAACGTGCTGATCGGCCGCAAGGACTTCAGTGTGCAGAGCGACCAGCCGCTGATGAAGAGCATCCAGGTCACCGTGGCACGAGCGGGCTCCTGACCCGATCGCCGGCGACTAGGCGTCGACCGTCGAACCCTGCAGAGCGTGCACGACCGGCGCGAGCTCGGGCTGGGTCACCGCATCGCTGAGCGCGCGTTCGAGGGTGTCGTCATGGATCGGGTGCGCCTGCTCGTACAGCGACAGGCCGGCAGGGGTGAGCTCGGTGTAGATGCCTCGACGGTCGTCGGCGCAGAGGATACGGGTGAGCAGCCCCCGGTCTTCGAGACGTGTCACGAGCCGCGTGGTCGCGCTCGGACTCAGGGCCGTTGCGCGGGCGAGCTGCTGCATCCGCATGTGCCAGCCGTCCTGCCTGCTGAGCGCGTCGAGCACCGTGTACTCGACGACGGAGAGTCCCACCGATGCGCCGAGCGCCTTCTCGAGGTCGGCCTCGATGATGCCGTGCAGAGCGGCGAGCGTGCGCCAGCCCCGCGCCCGGATCTCGACAGCGTCGTCTGAGATGCCCACAGTGACCTCCGAAGTAGTTGCTTGCGCGGGATACTTGCGTGTGCAATGATTATCCCTCGGACGCAATATCCCGCGTCTGCAACTACTTTAGCAGAGGACTTCGGAGCGCACCCATGCCACTCGGACTCATCGCACTCGCCATCGGCGCCTTCGGGATCGGACTCACCGAGTTCGTGATCATGGGCCTTCTTCCCGAGGTCGCCACCGACTTCGGCGTCACAGAGGCCACGGCCGGCTGGCTCATCTCGGGCTACGCGCTGAGCGTGGTCGTCGGCGCTCTCGGCCTCACCGCCGCCACGACTCGGCTCCCGCGCAAGCCCGTGCTGCTCGGACTCGTCGTGCTGTTCATCGCGGGCAACGCCCTCACCGCGCTCGCCCCGGACTACACGACCGCCATGATCGGCCGCATCATCGCCGCCCTGTGCCACGGCGCGTTCTTCGGCATCGGCTCGGTGGTCGCCGCCGAGCTCGTCGCTCCCGAGAAGAAAGCGCGGGCGATCGCGATCATGTTCACCGGCCTCACGGCCGCCAACGTGTTCGGCGTTCCCTTCGGCACGTTCCTCGGCCAGCAGTTCGGCTGGCGCTCGACCTTCTGGGTGATCTCGGCCATCGGCGTGGCCGCGTTCGCGGGCATCGCGCTCCTCGTCACGGCCCCGAAGGTCACCGGTCAGCAGGTCAGCCTTCGGAGCGAGCTCCGTGCCTTCCGCTCAGGCCAGGTCTGGCTCTCGCTCGTCGTCACCGCACTCGCGTTCGGCGGCATGTTCGGCGCCTTCACCTACATCGCGTACACGCTCACGGGTGTCACGGGCTTCGCGGACACCACGGTTCCGTGGCTGCTCGTGCTCTTCGGCGTGGGGCTCGTGGCCGGCAATTGGATCGGCGGACGACTGGCCGACCGCTCGATCGACCGCACCCTCCTGATCTTCATCGCAGCCCTCGTCGTGGTGCTCGTGCTGTTCGGCTTCTTCGCGTGGTCGCAGCCCCTCACGATCGGGATCCTCGTGCTGATGGGCGCCTTCGGCTTCGGCACGGTGCCTGGGCTGCAGAGCCGCATCATGCACTACGCCGGCGGAGCCCCGACCCTCGCGTCGGGCGCGAACATCGGTGCGTTCAACGTCGGAAACGCACTCGGCGCCTGGGCCGGCGGTCTCGGCATCGCCGCGGGACTCGGCTACACGTCCCCCATCTGGATCGGCGCCGCGATCACGGCAGCAGCTCTCGTCGTCATGGTGATCGCGGCCGTCACCGCACGTCGGCCCGCGCCGGCACCCACGGGTGCACTGCAGACCGTCGCCGTCTGACGTCCAGGCCCCGAACCGCCCATAGAACAAGAAGGACACAGCAGTGAGCACTCACACCATCCCCACCGTCACCCTGAACAACGGCATCGAGATGCCGCAGCTCGGCTACGGCGTGTTCCAGGTGCCGGATGCCGAGACGACGGCCGCCGTCGCCGCGGCCCTCGAATCCGGATACCGCAGCATCGACACCGCGGCGATCTACGGCAACGAGGCGGGCGTCGGCCGCGCGCTCGGCGAATCGGGCATCGACCGGAGCGATCTCTTCGTGACCTCCAAGGTCTGGATCGCCGACCACGGCTACGACGCCGCACTCCGCGCGTATGACGAGTCGCTCGACCGCCTCGGCCTCGACCACCTCGACCTGTACCTGATCCATTGGCCCACGCCCGCGCTCGGAACGTACGCCGAGACGTGGCGGGCTCTCGAGAAGCTCTACGCCGACGGGCGCGTGCGCGCGATCGGGGTGTCGAACTTCGAGCCGCAGCACCTTGAGCGGATCGCCTCCGACGGCGGAATCGTGCCCGCCGTGAACCAGGTCGAGCTGCACCCGGCGCTGCAGAACCGCGCCGTCGCCGCGGCGAACACCGACCGGGGCATCGTGACCGAGGCCTGGAGCCCGCTCGCGCAGGGCGCCGTGCTCGGTGACGCCTCCGTGGTCGATATCGCCGACCGTCACGGCAAGACTCCCGCACAGGTGGTGCTGCGCTGGCATCTGCAGCAGGGGCGCATCGTGATCCCGAAGTCGGTGACGCCGGCGCGCATCGCGCAGAACCTCGATGTGTTCGACTTCGTGCTCGACGCGGAGGAGCTCGCGACGATCGACGCCCTCGAGCGTGACGGTCGTACCGGACCGCACCCGGCCGAGTTCAACGGCTGAGCCGAGCGGCCACTGACGGGATGGGGTCATGCGGGCGCGGTGCCTACTGCGCCCGCACGAACTCCTCGGCGGCGGCGACCTGCTCGGGTGTCGGGCGGATGCCGGTGTAGAGCACGAACTGCTCGAGCGCCTGCAGGGTCGCGACCTCGGCTCCCGTGATGACGGTCTTGTCAGCCGCGCGCCCCGCCGCGATGAGCGGGGTCTCGGCCGGAAGCGCCACGACGTCGAACACGACGGATGCCGCCGCGATCTGCGCGTCCGCGAACGACACGGTGTGCTCGTCTGCGCCGCCGGCCATGCCGATCGGGGTGATGTTGACGATCACGTCGGCGGTGACGGCCTCTGCATCCGCCGTCCAGTCGAACCCGTAGAGGTCGGCGAGCCCGCGACCGCGCTCTTCGTTGCGCGCCGCGATCGTGACCCGCGAGAACCCGGCGTCGCGGAAGGCGGCGGCTGTGGCCTTCGCCATGCCTCCGGAACCGCGCAGGAGCACGGATGACGACGGATCGAGCGTGTTCCGCTCGATCAGCTGGGCGATGGCGCTGTAGTCGGTGTTATAGGCCGTGAGCACGCCGTCGTCGTTCACGATCGTGTTGACCGAGTCGATCGCCGTCGCCGACGGGTCCATGCGGTCGACGAGTGCGATGACGTCCTCTTTGTAGGGCATCGAGACCGCGCATCCTCGGATGCCGAGACCGCGCACGCCGGCGATCGCCTGGCCGAGGTCGGTCGGTGCGAAAGCTTTGTAGATCCAGTTCAGCCCGAGCTCCTCGTAGAGGAAGTTGTGGAAGCGGGTTCCGTTGTTGCTCGGACGCGCGGACAGCGAGATGCACAGCGTCATGTCTTTGTTCAGCATGGTCACCGACTCAGGGTACTCGCGGAGTCTGCATGCGATGGTGCCGAGGTGCCTTCACCGATATCGCCCGCGGTCAACCCCATGGCGTCACGGAGCAGGCTCCCCTAGTGTGAAGGTGCGTGCACAGGGGATTGATCGTCTCCGTCCACCCCAGATGACGGGCTGCCTTCCCCAGAGGCAAGGCGATCCGTGCACGCGATTGGGCCCTCTCGAGCGGTTCCGTCCCCAACGGGCTGCTCGAGAGGGCCGCTGATCGCCCGTCTTTCGACTTTTTTCCGATTTGTCCCCCATATGGGGGACAAATGGGTGCCGGAGGGGTTAGGCTGGAATCTGACGCACCCTCCGGTCGTCTTCGGCCCTCATCGCTCCCCCCGCGGTGAGGGCCACACCATTTTTTCGGGCCCCTCTCGATGCAGAGACGCGTGCCCCGTGTGTGACCGACGGTTACCGCTCATGCAACATTTGGGTTACGGGCTGACCTCGGGACTTCCGCTCAGCGCGTGCTCCACTAGCGTGGAGCACGTCGGGGCATCCTGCGTCGGCTTCTTTCCAGCAGAACAGGCAGTACATGAGCACCCAGGGCACGGTTAAGTGGTTCAACTCGGAGAAGGGCTTCGGCTTCATCTCCCCCGACGACGGCGGCGCTGACGTTTTCGCGCACTACTCCGCCATCGAGTCATCCGGCTACCGCTCTCTTGAAGAGAACCAGCGAGTCGAGTTCGACGTGGCGCAGGGCCCCAAGGGCCTGCAGGCTGAGAACATCCGTCCGCTCTGAGAGCGGACGTCAATAGAACTCCCTGACCGGGGGCCCGCACTCGTTGCGACCTCCGGCAGGGAGTTCTGTGCTTTCCGGGGGCCGGCCTCGGTGGTGACGCCGCGATTCTCCTCCCGAGGGGCGGGCCCGCCGGCCGACGGTCAGCTGAGAAGCAATGCGCGCAGTTCGTCGGCGGATGCGGCGCGGAACGCTGCCTCGTCTCCTTCGTGCGTGTCGCTGAAGCCCCATTCGACGAAGATCACCGGCAGGCCGTTCGCGTTGCCGCCCTCGACGTCGTGGTGACGGTCGCCGATGAGCACCGGTCGCGACACGTCCGCACCGCGCTCGGCGAGACGGCGCAGGGCCTCGGCCACGATGTCAGTCTTCGATGCGAGCGTCGACTCGTCGGGAGTCGCACCGACGGTCGTGAGGAAGTACGGACGGAGCTGGAAGAAGTCGACGATGGCGTCGACCTGGATCTCGGGCTTCGAGCTCGCGGTCGCCTGGGGCACCCCGGCGGTGTGCAGATCGCGGATGATCTCGGGCACTCCGGGGTAGGTCGCGACATCGGTCGTATAGCCGTCGGCCTTGCCGAGTGTCCGGTAGAACGCCACCGCCTCGGTCGCCTGCTCAGGGCTCATCGCTGCCTGCGCCTGGAACGACTGGAACATCGGCGGACCGATCCAGTGCACCAGCTGCTCGCGCGTGGGAGCAGGGTGACCGAAGTGCGTGAGGGCGACGTTCAGACGGCGGAGGATGCCGACCGATGCGTCGGCGATCGTGCCGTCGACGTCCCAGAGCACGCAGGAGTAGGGGGAAGTAGCCATGCTTTCCAGCCTATGGGCAGTGCACGGTGCGACTGACCGCGATGAACATCTGTGCAGCTCGCCTCAGAAGAGGCGGGGGATGCCGGACTCGATGCCCTTCATGTCGTCGTAGTCGAGCACGAGGCAGCGGATGCCGCGATCCTCGGCGAGCACACGTGCCTGCGGCTTGATCTCCTGCGCGGCGAACACGCCCTGCACCGGGGCGAGATGCGGGTCGCGACCCAGCAGCTCGAGGTAGCGGGTGAGCTGCTCGACGCCGTCGATGTCGCCACGGCGCTTGATCTCGACCGCGATGGCCGCGCCGTCGGCATCCCGCACGAGGAGGTCGACCGGGCCGATCGCCGTCGGGTACTCGCGGCGCACCAGCGTCGCGCCGTCGGAGATGCGCTCGACCTGTTCGGCGAGAAGCCGCTGCAGGTCGGCTTCGACGCCGTCCTTCTGCAGGCCGGGGTCGATGCCGAGGTCGTGATTGGTGTCGTGCAGGATCTCGTAGATCTGCACCCGCAGCGCATCGCCGGTCTTCTTGTGCGTGACGCGCCAGACCTCGGTGACCCCCGCGATCGACTCCTCTTCACCGGGCTCCTCGGACGCGAGCGAGCACGGCGGGCTCATCCAGTTCAGCGGCTTGTAGCTGCCGCCGTCGGAGTGCACGAGCAGACTCCCGTCGCCCTTGTGCACGAGCAGACGTGTGGCGAGCGGGAGATGAGCATTGAGCCGCCCGGTGTAATCCACGGAGCAGCGGGCGATGACGAGACGCACCCGTCGAGCCTACTTCGTCGGGCGGACTCCTTCTGCGGACATGAGCATCAGCGCCGGAGTTTCCACATGTGCGGCGGATCGAGTCCCGCGTCGAATCCATCGGACTGGATCCCGACATTCTGGACGGACAGGTCAAGGATGAGGAGATGACGGTGTCGATAGAGCTGGTGACCATGATCGTGACCGTCGCGACCACACTGCTGGGGCTTGCCGCAGGCTTCGGGTGGATGATCACGCGCACGGACGCGCGGTTCGAGAGGTTCGAGCAGCGGATGGACGCGCGGTTCGAGAAGTTCGAGCAGCGGATGGACGCGCGGTTCGAGAAGGTGGGCGTTGAGTTCGATCGTGTCGACGCGCGATTCGATCGGCTGGAGGGTGAGGTGAAGGGGTTGAGGTCCGAGCTCGGAGAGGTGAAGATCGCCATCGCCCGACTCGAAGGCCCGGCGCCGCGTCTCCTAATCTCGCGTTGAGCTACGAGGCTGACTTCACCGAGACGGGCGGCGTCGACATCTCGTCTTGGCGCAGCGGGCGGGCGGCACCCGAGAACAGACCCGAGAGCACGACGAGGCCGACCAGGATGAACAGGGTGTTCAGCAGGCCGATGTGCTCGCTGATGAAGCCGAGCACCGGAGGGCCGCCCAGGAACGAGATGTAGCCGATCGTCGCCGCAGCGCTCACGCGTGCGGCCGCCTTGGCGGGGTCGTCCGCCGCCGCGGACATGCCGAGAGGGAAACCGAGCGATGCGCCGATGCCCCACAGTGCCGCACCCGCGAAGACCAGCGGGAGGCTCGGGGCGAGGATGAACAGCAGGATGCCGGACGCCGCCGCCACTGCCAGGATGCGCAGCACCGCCACGCGGCCGAAACGGTCCACGAGGGGCCCTCCGAACACGCGGACGACGGTCATCGCGACCGAGAAGGTGGCGAGGGCGGCAGCGCCGAGAGCTGTTCCGCCACCGTGGTCCTCGGCGACTCCGAGCGCGAGCCAGTCGTTGGCGCCGCCCTCGGCGAAGGACATGCCGAGCATCACCACGCCGATCGCGTACGTGCGCGGTTCACGCCAGGCCGACAGCGCGACATGCATCCGCTCGCGCCAGTGCGGCTTCTCGCCGTCTCCTTCGCTCGGATCGAGCGCCTCCTGGCGTCGGGGGACGCTGGCGATGCTGACGACGCCGATCGCTGCGATCAGCGCAGCGATGACCAGGGTGTGCGTGAAGACGTTGATCTGCAGCTGTGCTGCGAGGGCTCCGAGGCCGGCACCGATGACCGTGCCGAAGCTGAAGAACGCGTGGAAGAGCGGGAGGATCGTCTTGCCCGAGTGCTGCTCGATCGCCGTGGCCTCGACGTTCATCATGACGTCGACGCACCCGTTGCCGAGGCCGAACAGCACCAGGCCGATGAGCACGACGGCGTACGAGCCGAGCACGTTGGCGCCGATGCCGATCAGTGCGACACCGGAGGCGAAGGTGAAGATCGACACCATCATGCCGAGGCGCGCGCCGGTGCGCGCCATGATCGCGGGGCTGGTGGAGATTCCGATGATCGACGCGATCCCCGCGCCGAGCAGCAGCATGCCGACCTGCGCCTTGTCGACCTCGAGGGCGAGCTTGATGTCGGGGACACGCGATGCCCAGGTGGCGATCGACAGACCGCTGGCGAGGAAGATCGCGAAGATCGCCGTGCGCCAGCGCACGTACTGCGATCGGGAGAGAGCCGTGTCCATGATCGACAGCATATCGAATCGATTCGATTCTGAGGAACCGGGGGAGCTATCCTCGGAGTATGACGAGTCACGAGACCACGCGCCGCGCGACGATCGCCGACGTCGCACGCGCGGCGGGAGTGGCGACGTCGACCGCGTCGGTCGTCTTCAGCGGCAAGGCGAACGTCGCACCGGCCACACGTGAGCGGGTGCTCGCGGTCGCGGCCGAACTCGGCTATGCCGGACCCGACCCGCGCGCCGCCTCGCTGCGCCGCGGGCGCAGCGGCATCGTCGCCGTGGTGCTCGAGGGCCACCTGCGGGCGGCCTTCCTCGATCCGGTGACCACCGCGATGATGGACGGCCTCACCGATGGGATGGCCGACCTCAGCGCGGGCATCCTGCTCATGCGCGACGAGCCCGGCGACGACGGATCGTCGCTCTCGAACGCACCGGTCGACGCGGTCGTGCTGATCGGATGCTCCGGCCGCACCAAGGCCTCGCTCGACATCGTGCGCAGCCGTGGTCTTCCGGTCGTCGTGATCGAGGGCGATGCGGGGGAGGGGATCCCGAGGATCACCCTCGACAACGCCGCAGCGGCCGCCGACGTCGCCCGTCATCTGCGCGACCTGGGGCACCGCGACGTCGCCCTCGTCACGCTTCCCCTCGACACCGGACGGGAGAGAGGGCCTGTCACGCAGGAGCGCATCGACTCCGCGACCGTCGACGTCACGATCGATCGCCTCGCCGGCATGCGCGAGATCTTCCCGGACGCACCGGCCATCTCGGCCGGCGGAAGCCTGATCGATGAGGGACTTCTCGCCGGCCGCATCCTGCTGGCGGATGCCGAGTCGCGGCCGACGGCCATCCTGGCTCAGAGCGACCTCCTCGCGGTCGGGATCGTCCGCGCGGCGGAGGAACACGGACTGCGGGTGCCCGAAGATCTGTCGGTGGCGGGATTCGACGGCATCGCCGCCGACGGCCTCGGCGATCTCGTGCTCACCACCAGCGTGCAGCCCGCTGTCGAGAAGGGGCGTGCGGCAGGCGAGCAGGTCGCCCGGATGCTGCGTGGCGAGCCCGGACTCACGCTGCACCTCACGTGTCGGTTCCGCGAGGGCACGACCACCGCGCGGCCGTCGCGCTGATCCACGGGTATCCGGCCACGGCGGCCTCCGATCAGGAGCGCTGCGGGCCGAGCGGAAGAGTGTCCGCGCCGAAGTCGAGGATGGAGTAGCGACCGCAGTCGACGACCTCGTCGGGGGTGATCGTTCGAGGGAGATCCCAGGGCACGGTCTGGGTGTCTTCGACGAGGAACGAGACCTCACCGGCCTCGAAGTCGGTGCGATTCACCAGCCACGCGTAGCCGTTGAGCTGATGATCGACCTGCACCAGCTGTGAGGGATCGTCCAGGTGCAGCTTCGGCAGCCGCACGGTCCAGAACTGTCCGGCACCGGTGCGTCCCGACTCATCGATCCAGTCCGTGACGCAGGCGAGGTCGGCGTCTGGCGCCTGCGCGGCATCCGCGAGCCGAGGGATGCTCAGGCCACCGCCGATCAGGAGCAGCACACCGGCGATCGCCGCGCCCGTCCGCCGCAGGCCTGCGGGCAGACGGAGCACACGAGGGCACGCGACCACTGCGAGCACGGGGGCGAAGGCGACGGGCTGCAGGTAGCGGGCCGCGTGCGTTCCGAGCGCGATCGCTCCGATGACCACCACCAGCGGCATCGCCCAGGCCAGAGTCGCGACCAGACGGGACCCGGGATCGGTCGCACGAACGGATCGGAGAACAGCGAGCGCGATCAGAGCCAGGGAGACCAGCAGCGCGAACACCCCGAGCGGAGTCTGCAGGCGATCGCCGAGAAGCTGGCCGTAGTAGTCGAGGGATTCGCGCCAGAGAGCGGGCTGAGCGTAACCGGCACCCGTGTTCGCGATCCATGCCGCACACGGCATACGTGCCAGGAGGCCCAACGCGGTGCCTCCCGCGACGACAGCGAGCATGATCAGTGCGCGAGTGCGCTGCGCCGGGTCGAGCGCATAGGCGACGAGCAGGATGCCCAGGGGAACCACGGTCCAGAGCGCGAAGAGCGGGTTGGAGAAGGTCGAGATGAGAGTGACGACCACGAGACTCGAGAGAAGAGGAACACTGCGCCGTTCCCGATCGAGAAGACGACGGACGATGCCGACGGTGAGCACGGCAGCGACGACCGTCGCGGAGTAGTACGTCGTGGTCAGCTGCAGTGACCCGAGGTCGAGGGAATCGCGCGACGCCGACGTCTCGGTCGCCGCGAGCACGCCGAACACCGAGATGGCGACGAGCGACCACCCCACCGGGGCCCAGCCGTCACGAGTGCGTCCGGCGACCAGGCGAAGGGCTCCGTAGAGCGCGAGCAGGTTCAACACCGCACTCACGGCGAGCAGATCGTTCACGCCGAGGGGCAGCGCTGCGTCGAGCGCGGTGAATGACGCGGACTCCGGCACGAACAGCACGCTCGACATGGCCCAGTCGAGGTCGTCGCCCGCGAGCAGCGACTGGGAGAACATCGCGACGATCAACGAGTCGCCGTCGCGGAACAGCAGATCCGCGCGGGCTGACGATGCGACCGTCGCTGCGGCGATCAGCGACACGGCGGTGGCGGCCAGCCACCCCGTCAGCTCCCGCACCCATGCCCGTGCCACGGAGCTACTCTGCCACGGCCCGCGCACGTTCGAATCGCGCAAATGGCGGCATCCGGATTCGATTCACGACCATTTGCGCGATTCGAACGGTTCGGTGAGCCGGTCGGCCGAGGTTCAGGAGGAGGCCTGAGCCCTGAGATCCCAGATCTGCTCGAGTGGGGCCGTGCCCTCGCCTCCGTCCGCGTCGCGGAACACCTCGACGAACCGGCCGATGTCGGCCTGCCAGGCGTGGTCAGCCGGGTCGTCCTTCAGCGCCGCGACCGCTGCCTCCCAGTCGTCGCAGTCGACGAGGTGGAACAGTCGGTGGCCCGACCGCCAGATCGTCCAGTCGTGGATGCCTATGCGAGCGAACGACTGCGCGAGAGCATCCGGGATGCGCGCGTGGTTCGTGCGGTAGCCGTCGATCGCGCCGTCGCGGATCTCGGAGTGCAGGGCGATGCGCATGGAGAGGCCTCTCGTCATTCCCGGGGGCGGAAGGGGACCGCGACGGTGCCGCGGCATCCGCCACTTCGACCAGGATCCCACCGTCGAGGACGCGCAGCAGTCGGCGAACGCATCCGAATGACCTGATCACGGGTTTCGAATGGCGCAGACTGCCCGGAAAACCAGGGAAAACCAGACATTCACGTGAGTCGGATGCGGCATCCGCGGCCCGGAATGCCGGAATCGCAAGGTAAACTAGGTAGCGACACCCGCCCGCCTGCGCCGCACCCCCGGCCGACGAGCTTCGAGGAGCCGCGTATATGCTGACGCTCCTCGCCGTGTTCCTACTCGGGTCCATCGTGATGCCCGTGCTGGTGCGCTGGCTGGGATCCCAGGCATTCGCCATCGCGGCTCTCATTCCCGCAGCGGCATTCGTCCACGCGCTCGTCCTCACCCCGCAGGTGCTCGACGGGCCGACGCCGTTCGTGTCGGTCGAGTGGATCCCGCAGCTCGGGCTCAACCTGTCGATGAACATGGACGTGCTCGGTTGGGTGCTCACCCTGATCGTCACGGGCGTCGGTGCTCTCGTCCTGCTCTACTGCCGCTGGTACTTCCACGACGACTCGGCGGGGATCGGTCAGTTCGCGGCGGTCCTGCTCGGGTTCGCCGGCGCGATGTACGGTCTCGTCCTGACCGACGACCTGGTCCTGCTCGTCATGTTCTGGGAGGTGACGAGCATCCTCTCGTACCTCCTGATCGGGCACTACCGGCGCCGTGCGGCCAGCCGACGTGCGGCCCTGCAGGCGCTCCTGGTCACCACCCTCGGCGGACTCGTCATGTTCGTCGGCGTCGTGCTGCTCGTGGTCGACGCCGGCACCTCGAGCATCCGCGAGATCCTCGAGCTCGCCCCGACCGGGCCGATCGTCGACGCCGCAGTGGTGATGCTCCTGATCGGAGCCATCAGCAAGTCGGCGATCTTCCCGTTCCACTTCTGGCTGCCGGGAGCCATGGCGGCGCCCACGCCGGTGAGCGCCTACCTGCACGCGGCGGCCATGGTGAAGGCGGGTATCTACCTGATCGCGCGCTTCGCACCGATCTTCGCGTTCACCGGTCCATGGCGGCCGATCATCATCTCGCTGGGAATCGTGACGATGCTCATCGGCGGCATCCAGGCGCTGCGCGAGACCGACCTCAAGCGCATCCTCGCGTTCGGCACCGTGAGCCAGCTCGGGTTCTTCTCGATCGTGATCGGCTACGGCACGCAGGCGAGCGCCCTGGCGGGGCTCGCGCTCGTGATCGGGCACGCGCTGTTCAAGTCGGCGCTGTTCCTGATCGTCGGCGTGATCGACCGTCAGCTGTCGACCCGTGACATCGACGAGCTGAGCGGGGTGGGCAGACAGGCCCCGGTCATGGCGACCGCGGCATTCATCTCGGTCGCCTCCATGGCCGGCATCGCGCCGACCATCGGATTCGTCGCGAAGGAATCCACGCTCACGGCGCTCCTCGACGACGCGATGCACGGTTCTCCGTGGGGTCTCGTCGCGATCATCGGCGTCAGCCTCGGATCTATTCTCACTGCGGCATATGGCATCCGCTTCCTCTGGGGAGCCTTCTGGAAGAAGCGCGACGCCGTCGGCGACCGCCTGCCGGACACCGCCTGGCCCGACCCGCCCGTCGGCTTCCTCTCGGCACCGATCATCCTCGCCGGCATCACGATCGCCGCCGGCATCGGCGCGCCCGCACTCGACACCGCGCTGCAGGGGTACGCGCTCACCGCGACCCCCGGGCTCGATGCCGAGGGCGTCGCGGCGGAGGGGCCAGGGCACCTCGCGCTCTGGCACGGGCTCGAGCCGGCGCTCGGCATATCGATCCTCTCGATCGTTCTCGGTGCGGGGCTCTTCCTCCTCACCGTGCGCACCGGATGGGATCGCAGGGCACGCCTCATCCGCTTCACGGCTGCAGACGTCTACTACCTGGTGATGCGCGGCATAGACCGCCTCTCGGTGCTCAGCACGACGCTGACCCAACGAGGGTCCCTCCCCGTCTACGTCGGCACGATCTTCGTCGTGTTCGTGGCGGCCGAGATCACGGCACTGCTGGCGAGCGACATCGACCGGTTCCAGCTCTCCGCCTGGCACACCCCGGCTCAGCTGGTCGTCGCGCCGATGATGGCGGCCGCAGCCGTCATGGCCGTCCGCGCGCAGAAGCGGTACACGGGTGTCGTGCTGGTCTCGATCACCGGTCTCGGCATGGTCGTGCTGTTCGCGACGAGCGGCGCCCCCGACCTGGCGCTCACGCAGATCCTCGTCGAGACGGTGACCATGGTCACGTTCGCCCTCGTGCTCCGGCGCCTTCCGGCGCGGATGGGTGAGCACAACGCATCCGTCGGTCGCATCCCTCGAGCGCTCCTCGGTGTCGGCGTCGGCCTCACCATGGCCCTCGTCGCGATCGTGGCGACGCAGTCGCGCGTCTCCGACCCGATCTCTGAAGCCTTCCCCAAACTCGCGTACGAGATCGGCCACGGCAAGAACGTCGTCAACGTCGCGCTCGTCGACCTCCGCGGGTGGGACACGATGGGCGAGCTCTCGGTGCTCGTGCTGGCCGCCACCGGAGTCGCCTCGCTGGTGTTCGTCACACACCGGGCCGACATGCTCTCGGCCACGAAGACGCTGCCCAAGGCCCGCCGCCGTCGCACGCTCAGCCGCCCCCTCGTGGAGACGACCGAGGGCGTGCGCTTCCAGACCTCCGAGAACGAGAGCAGCCCTCGCGCCTGGCTCGTCGGCGGTCAGAAGATGAAGCCCGAGAATCGGTCGATCCTCCTCGAGGTGATCGTCCGCATCCTGTTCCACACGATCATCGTCGTGTCGATCTTCCTGCTGTTCTCGGGACACAACCTCCCCGGCGGCGGCTTCGCCGGCGGGCTCGTCGCCGGCATGGCGCTCGTCATGCGGTACGTCGCCGGCGGGCGCTGGGAGCTCGGCGCCGCCGCGCCCACGGACGCCGGTCGACTTCTCGGCACCGGCCTCATCCTCGCCGTCGGCACCGCGGTCGTGCCGTTGTTCTTCGGCATGGCCCCGCTCACCAGCACGTTCTGGGAGTGGGAGATCCCGGGAATCGGCCACATGGAGTTCGTGACCTCGACGATCTTCGACATCGGCGTCTATCTCGTCGTGATCGGTCTCGTGCTCGACGTGCTGCGCAGCCTCGGCGGAGAGGTCGACCGACAGGCGCAGGAGTTCCGCGAGCGGGGGGTGACCCTCTGATGGATGTCTCCCTCACCCTGATCGTGATCATGGCCGTACTGTTCGCCTGCGGTGTCTACGCGATGCTCGAGCGCAGCCTGACCCGTGTGCTGATCGGATTCCTCCTGCTCGGCAACGCCACGAACATCCTGCTGCTCATCGTGATGGGTGTTCCGGGCAACGCGCCCTTCTTCGGCACCGAGGGCGAGCTCAGCGATCCGCTTCCACAGGCCCTGACGCTCACGGCCATCGTGATCACGTTCGCCGTCTCGGCATTCCTCCTGGCACTCATCTACCGCTCCTGGCAGCTGGGCCAGGCCGACACCGTCGAGGACGACGAGGCCGACATCGCGCTCCGCGAGCGCACCGATGCCGACGAGGATCTCATGGACGACGAGGCCGACGCCGCCGACGACGAGGCCACCACCGACTTCGTGGGCGTGCAGACGGCACCGATCACCGTGCTGCACATGCGCGACCACCCCGCGATCCACGACGACGCGCCGACCGATCGCCCCACCGCCCCTCGTCGCGCGCCCGCGGATGAGAAGGCGGACGTGGACGCCGGTGCAGGAGCATCCGTCCTCGATGGCGAATCGGCCCCGCCCGAAAGCGACGACGCGGAGGACCGCCCATGAGCGCCCTCGTCCCGCTGCTCGTCGCGCTGCCGCTGCTCGGCGCCGCCGTCACTCTGATCTTCGGCCGCAACCCGCGACTGCAGGCCTTCGTCACGGTCGCGACCCTGGCGATCGTCTCGATCATCGCCGCGGTGCTGCTGGTGGTCGTCGACGCCGGTGCTCCACTCGCCGTCTCGGTCGGCGGCTGGCCGGTGCCGTTCGGCATCGTGCTCTACGTCGACCGGCTCGCCGCTCTCCTGGTGCTCATCTCGAGCATCGTGCTGCTCGCCGTGCTCCTCTTCTCGATCGGTCAGGGTGCGGCAGACGGCACGGACGAGACCCCGATCTCGATCTTCAACCCGTCGTACCTGATCCTCGCCGCCGGAATCTTCAACGCGTTCATCGCGGGCGATCTCTTCAACCTGTACGTCGGGTTCGAGATACTGCTCGTCGCGTCCTACGTGCTGATCACATTGGGCAGCACCGAGTCCCGCATCCGCACCGGCGCCGTCTACATCGTCGTGTCGCTGGTCTCGTCGATCCTGTTCCTCGCCTCGATCGCGATGATCTACGGAGCCCTCGGCACCGTGAACATGGCGCAGATCGCCGAGCGGATGACCGAGCTCCCGCAGGAGACGCAGCTCGTGCTGCACCTCATGCTGGTGATCGCGTTCGGCATCAAGGCCGCCATCTTCCCCGTCTCGTTCTGGCTTCCCGACTCGTATCCGACGGCTCCGGCTCCGGTCACCGCCGTCTTCGCGGGCTTGCTGACGAAGGTCGGCGTGTATGCGCTGATCCGCACCGAGACGCAGCTGTTCGCCGACAACAGCATCGACACCCTGCTGCTGATCATCGCGCTCGCGACCATGATCGTGGGAGTGCTCGGCGCCGTCGCGCAGGCGGAGCTCAAACGAATCCTGTCGTTCACGCTCGTGAGCCATGTCGGATACATGATCTTCGGCCTCGCGATAGCGACACCGGCCGCGATCGGCGCGACGGTGTACTACATCGTCCACCACATCATCGTGCAGACCACCCTGTTCCTCGCCGTCGGCCTCATCGAGCGTCGAGCGGGCAGCACGTCGATCCTCAGGGTGAAGGGACTGCTCAAGGTCGCGCCCGTTATCGCCGTGCTCTACTTCATCCCCGCGATCAACCTCGGTGGGCTTCCGCCGTTCTCCGGGTTCATCGGCAAGTTCGCGCTTTTCGAGGCGGCGGCATCGGTCGGCACCCCCCTGATGATCGTGCTGATCCTCGGTGGCATCGTCACCTCGCTCCTCACCCTCTACGCGCTGATGCGTGCCTGGAACCTCGCGTTCTGGCGCGAGGAGGAGGATTCGGCCGAGACCGAAGGACGCATCTCGTACCTGGGCAACGCCCCGGCGGCCGACGAACAGCAGGAGCGTCGCCGCATCCCCAGGATCATGACCGTCGCGACGGCCGGGATGGTCGGGGTCACCGTGGCGCTCACGGTCTTCGCGGGCCCCCTCTACGCGCTGTGCGACCGCATCGGTGAAGCGCTGCTCGACCCGGTGAGCCTCATCCAGCTGGAAGACGAGGTGGAGGGATGAGCCCCACCGAGACCGGCCGTCACTTCTGGCGTGACATCCGCGTGCAGCTTCCGTTCCTCGCGTGGCTCGTCGTGCTGTGGATGCTGCTGTGGGCACAGTTCACAGTGCTCGCGTTCCTCTCCGGGCTCGTCGTCGCGGTGTTCGTGACGCGCGTCTTCCGGCTGCCGACGGTCGAGCTGTCGGGTCGCATCAATGTCTGGTACGCCGTGCTCCTGATCGTGCAGTTCCTGTTCGCCGTGCTGCGGGGAGCGCTCGCGGTGACGGTGCAGGTCTTCGACTTCCGGCACCAGCCGGGGGCGGCGATCATCGCCGTGCCGCTGAAGTACGCCGACGACCTCATGATGACCCATGTGTCGGTCGTGTCGTCGCTGGTTCCGGGGTCTCTCGTCGTCGAGGCCGATCGCGACCGTCAGGTGCTGTACCTGCATGTGATCGGCGTGCGGAGCCTTGCCGACGTCGAGAAGCAGCGGGAGGGCGTGCTCCGCTGGGAGCGCAGGGTCGTGCGTGCGCTCGGCGCCCCCGAGCAGTACCGTGCCCTCAAGGCGGACGAGCGCGCGGCGCGTGCCGCCTCGGCCGGCGGTTCCGCCGGTTCTGCCGGCGGAGCGAAGAAGGGCGGTGCGCGATGAACATCCTGCTGTTGGCGATCATGGTCGTCTTCGGCCTCGCGGCCATCCTGACGATCATCAGGATCGTGCGGGGCCCGTCGATCCTCGACCGCGCCGTCGCCTCCGACGTTCTGCTGACCGAGGTGATGTGCGTGCTCGGAGCCGAGATGGCGATCAATGGGCACACCCGCAACATCCCCGTGCTGCTGATCATCGCCGCGGTCGGCGTCTTCGGGTCGATCTCGGTCGCCCGGTTCGTCGCCAGAAGGGACAACACGACACCATGAACGTGTTCGGCCTCACCATCCCCGACGGCGTCATCGACGTCGCCGTTCTCGTGCTGATCCTGCTCGGAGCGCTGCTCTGCCTCTCTGCCGCGGTCGGCCTGCTGCGCTTCCGCGACGTGCCGTCTAGGCTCCACGCCGCCACCAAACCCCAGGTGCTGGGCCTCATCCTCATCTGTCTCGCGATCGCGCTGTCGCTGCGCACGGTCGGAGGGATCCTCGTCGGCCTCGCCCTGGTCGCCCCCATCGTGCTCATGCAGTTCGCCACCGCACCGCTGTCGGCGCATATCGTGGGACGGCAGGCCTATCGCAACGGCACGACCGACGAACGCAGCCTGGTCGTCGACGAGCTCGCCGAATCGAAGCAGACGCCTCCCGGCGCGGGCTGAGGGGGCGAAGAGGGGGAGCATGTCAGCACCGCAGGGATGGTATGACGCGGGCACGCCGGGTCTTCAACGCTGGTGGGATGGCGTGCAGTGGACCGCGCATGAGCGTGCGGCGCAGCCGACCACGCCGTCGATGGGCTGGTATCCGGTGCCGGGCACGTCGGATGTCCGATGGTGGGACGGCGCGATGTGGACGCCGTATCGTGTTCGCGCCGGCAAGCCCCGACCCGACTGGCTCGCGGTCGAGCCGCCGGCCATGGGAGTGGTCCTCGGCATCCTGTTCGTCGTGCTCGGGATGCTGCAGCTGTCCGCCGCGCTGATCACGCAGAATCCCGGCAACTTCGTCTTTCCCCTCCTGCTGCTGTCGGTGGCTGTCATCTGGTTCGTCGGCGCCGCGTACTCGCGCGGCGTGCGCAAGCTCCCCGTTCCGCAGTCGGCGCCGATCGTCGATGCCGTCGTGCAGCCGCTGCCCGGTGAGGTCGAAGGTCCGGATGCCGGGTGGTATCCGATGACGAGGCAGATCAGCCGCTGGTGGACCGGTTCCCGGTGGACCTGGTACATCGGAACGAGGTTCGGCGCTCGACCAGGGCACGCCGGGCCTCGCGGCTATCTCACCTCGATGATCGTCGGGTGGTGCGTGGCCGCGCTCGCGGTGATCGGTGTGATCGTCGCGGTGGTCGGCGGCGTGATGGAGCAGAGCCCTGTCACGGGGTTCATGATCGTGTTCGGCATCATGATCGCCGTGGTCATGGGCGGTCTCGGGGCATTCGCCCTCCTGCTCACGCGGTCGCGCCGAAACGCTCTGCTTCTTCCGACGACACCTCCACCGGTGCGCTGAGGCATCCGCCGGTGCGGCGAAGAGAGTCCGGGGTCAGAGCTTGTCGGCGAAGCCCTGGATCAGACGCGCGGCCGGCTCGGAGTCGCTGATCAGCGTGCCATGACCGTGGTCGGGGATCACCTGCAGGTCGGCGCCGGGGATCGCGTCGATGATCTCCTGGCACCAGCTCATCGGCGCCAGTGGGTCGCTCTCACCACGGAGCACTAGAACGGGCTGATCGATGCGCGCGAACGCCTTCTCGGGCTGGTGAACGATGGTCGCCCGGATCTTGCGGATCAGGTGGGGACCGCCGCGGAGGTACTCCCGGGCGCCGCGCCAGATCACGAGCGGGCGCTCGCCGACCAGGTCGGTCAGCAGATAGCTCGCCTGCGCGGCCACGTTGCGGGCTGCCTTGTTCACCGTGGGGCCCGCGAGCACGACGCCCTCGACGAGCGACGGATGCCGAGCGGCGAGCTCTGCCGCGATCTGGCTGCCCATCGAGTGGCCGATCACGACGACCGGACCTTCACCGGCATGACGAAGGTAGGCGGCGACGAGGTCGGCGTGACGCTCCATGGTGAAGGTGCGGGCGGGTTCGGGGGCCTCGCCGAAGCCGGGGAGGTCGAGCGCGATGACCCGGCCGCGCAGCCTCTGCACGACGTCGAGGTAGACGCTGCGCCCCATGCCGATGCCGTGCAGCAGGAGGAACGTGTGCGCGCCTTCGCCGAAGGTCTCCGCGATGAGGGTCGCCCCGGCGTGCTCGAACTCGAGCAGCGTGACGGATGTGCCCTTCGGGGCGAGATAGCTGGAGACCACCCGTCAACGCTAACCCATCGCATGCCGGTGTCTGCGGGGGCGGGTGTGCGCATCGTGCGAGGATGAAAGGGTGTCTTCGCCCGATCCTGATCCCGACCAGATCGAGAAGCGGGGCGAGGGGCCAGCCAAGACCAGCTTCTTCGCACGCCTGTCTGCCGGGCTGAGCGATCCGGTGCTGCGGGCACTGGTCACCGCCACCTCGGTCTCCCGCGTCGGCCGCGGCGTCTTCCTCGCCGTCACGGTGCTCTTCTTCACCCAGGTCATCGGTCTCTCACCCGCGCAGGCCGCGATCGTGCTCGCGGTGTCGAGCGGATGCGGTGTCGTGGCGTCGTTCCTCGGCGGGTGGCTCGCCGATCGGTGGAGCGCACGGCGTCTCGCGTTCGGCTTCGAGCTGATCGGTGGTGCTCTGCTCGCCGCCTATGCCTTCGTCGACGACTTCGCCTCCGCCCTCCTCCTCGCGAGCCTCGCCGGCTTCTTCGACACGCTCGGTCACTCGGCGCGGTCGGCGATCATCGCCCGCGGCTTCGCCCCCGACAAGCGCGTGCACGCCAGAGCCGTGCTCCGCACCGTGACGAACCTGGCGATCGCCGCGGGCTCCGGCATCGGCGCGATCGCTCTGGCCCTGGGAACGCCGGAGGCCTACCGCACGGTCATCGCCTGCGCCGGCGTGATCTGCGCGCTCGGGTCGCTTCCGCTGCTGCGCCTCACCGTCGCCGTCGACGCACCGGCTCGCGCCAGGGTCGAGGTGCTGCACACCGAGACCGGGTCGATCGACACCCATGCCACCGCGGCGGCGTCCGCCGAGCGCAGGGACTGGAACCGCCGCTCGCCGTGGCGCGACCCCCGATACCTGCTGCTGAGCGGTCTCTCGGCCATCTTCGGCATGCAGTTCGGCGTCGCCGAGCTCGGGGTGCCCCTGTGGATCACCGAGAACACGAACGCCCCCGAAGCGACCTTCGCCGTTCTCCTGATCATCAACACCGCGCTGGTCGTGCTCTTCCAGGTCCGCGCATCCCGAGGCACGCACGACATCCGCATCGCGGGTCGGGTGACGATGATCGCCGGCTGGCTCATGGTCGCCGCGTGCCTCGTCTACGCGCTCGCCGCTGGTCTGCCCGCCTGGGCGGCGATCGTCATCCTCATTGTGGGCATGGTCGCGCACACGTTCGCCGAGATCCTGTCGCAGGCGGGGGCCTGGGGCCTGAGCTTCGAGCTCGCCGATCCCGTGCGCGCCGGCGCCTACCAGGGCGTCTTCGGAATGGGCTTCTCGCTGGGCGCGCTCGCGTCGCCCATCGTCGTGAACGCCACCGCGATCACGTTCGGATTCGCGGGGTGGGCGATGCTCGCGGGGATCTTCCTCGCCGCCGCAGTCGGCATCTGGCTGATCGCACGCCGCGCCGCGGTATCCGAGCCGGCGCCCACGTCCGTCTGAGACGAGAGCCGACGCCGGAGGCTCAACCCGCCGGGGTCAGCACGAGCGTGTGCCGGGCCGCCGCATCCACTGCCGTGCGCGAGAAGGCCCAGGGCTTCTGCACCCCGGCCGCCCAATCGGCGGTCTGATCGATGTAGTGCTCGTCGAACGCGTGCCCCGAGGCCCCGGTGAGATGGATCCACGTCGAGGCGTCGAAGTCCGACAGGTCGACCACCATCCGCATCGAGGGCACCGTGGTCGTCGCATACGACGTGCCGAGCTCCCACCCGGTGGCGTTGACGACCGAGGCGCCGCCGCTCACGGCGAAGGGTCCGCGGTTGAACAGCATCTCGATCGGTGCGATCCCCGACGAGCCGAGGGTGTCGCTCGTCAGGGTGATGGCGTGCAGGTCGCCCCATCTCCAGGCGCTGACCGTGGTGCCCTGCAGGGCGGAGAGCTCGTCGTAGGCCTCTTCTGCCGACAGCGCGAGCATCTCGTCCATGCTCGACACGTCGAGAGCCGGGTTGGTCCACAGCGGATCGGCGGGGTCGTCGAGCAGGTCGGCGACCACCGTGAACAGACGGCCCTGACCGTCGATCGGCAGGGGCTCGTCGCGTTCGGCGAACAGGTTCTGCACGAGGTTCGACCACAGGACGTTTGCATAGGCCGCGGCAGCGGAGGACGCCTCGTTCTGCGCATCCCACGAGCGCAGCAGATCGACGGCATCCGCTGTTCCTTCCCCCTTCACCTCGACGTCGCCCATCGCGGATGCCAGGCGCTTGCCGATCCACATCTCGCTGTCCATCTGGATCTCGCGCATGTCTTCGGCGGTGAGCGGCCCGGCAGCGGCCCGTCGTTCGATCAGATGCGCGATGCGCGCTGCCCGGTAGCCGTAATCCCAGTCCCGCGAGAGGAAGTACGGGTAGTCGTCGGTGACGATCGCGTTGTTCGCGGTCACGATGTACCCCGAGGTGGGGTTGTACGACACCGGCAGTTCGTCGAAGGGGATGAATCCCGTCCAGTCGTAGCTGCTGTCCCACCCGGGCTGCGGCATCCACCCGTCGCCAGCGCCGCGGATCGGCAGGCGTCCGGGCGTCTGATAGCCGATGTTGCCCTCGGTGTCGGCATAGATGAGGTTCTGGGCGGGAACGTCGAACAGCGAAGCGGCGTGACGGAACTCCTCGAAGTCCTGCGCGGTGGACAGAGCGAAGATGGCCGTCGCCGCGGTGCCGGGGTCGAGCGCCGTCCACCGCAGGCTGACGGCGTACTCGGAGCCGTCGCCGGTAGGTGCCGGGCTCATCGCACCGCCGGCCGCGAGACCGGGTTCGGGGTCGTCGCCGATGGCCGTGAAGTCGTCGGTCAGTCCCGAGATGATGGGGCCGTGCACCGTCGAGCGGATGGTCAGCTCGATGTCGTCGCCGCCGGCGACCTCGATGGTCTCGGTGCTCTCCTCGAGCGGCACGAGGGCGCCGTCGCGCCAGTACTGGTCGCCCTCGATCCGCTCGATGTAGAGGTCGGTGACGTCGGTGGTCAGGTTCGTGAATCCCCACGCGACGTGCTGGTTGTGGCCGATCACGATGCCGGGAAGGCCCGAGAACGAGAAGCCGCCCACATCGAACGGGCATTCGTCTGTGACCTCGCTGCACTTGAGCTGCACCTGGTACCAGACCGAGGGCAGGGACGCGCCGAGATGCGGGTCGTTCGCGAGCAGGGGCATGCCCGAGGAGGTGAGGTCGCCCGAGACCACCCAGGAATTCGAGCCGATGCCCTCTCCGACGTCGCCGACCAGGATGCTCGCCGCCTCGATCACATCGGACGCCTCCTGCCACTCGATCGTGGTGGCGGCCTGCTGCATCTCCCCGTCGTTCTCTTCGTCGTTCTCTTCGGTGGTGAACGCGGCAGGTTCCGCATCCGTCCCGAGGGCCGGCACGGTCGAGATCTCGGGGACGATCACGGGATGCTCGTCGAAAGGATAAGCGGGGTAAAGAGCGTCGAGCGTGGCCTGAGTCTCTGCGGCGTCCGCCGAACCGGAGGCGAGCTCCGCCGCGAGCAGCGACCGCTCGGTCTCGTCCTCGACGTTGCCGCGGAGATCCCACGCCATCGCCTTCAGCCAGGCGACGGAATCCGCGGGCTCCCAGGGCTCGGGCGCGTACTCGGGGTTCTGTATGCCCAGTACGGCATACTCGAGCGACAGCTCGGCACCGGAGCGCGATGAGAGGTAGGCGTTGACGCCGTCGGCGTAGGCCTCGTAGTAGCCGAGGGTCACGTCGTCCATGGCCTCGACCTCGGCCTCGGCGACTTTGCGCCAGCCGAGGGTCCGCAGGAACGCATCGGTCCCCGCCTGCGACTCCCCGAACATCTCGGCGACTCGACCCGCCGTGACATGGCGGCGGAAGTCCATCTCGAAGAAGCGGTCCTGCGCGTGCACGAACCCCTCGGCGTAGAAGAGGTCGTGCGTCGAGTCGGCGGTGATGGTGGGGATGCCGCGGTCGTCGCGCTGCACGGTGACCTCGGCCTCCAGGCCGTCGAGGGGCAGGGCGCCGTCGGTCTGGGGGAAGGAGCGTTGGATCGTCCAGGTGACGAAGAAGGCGGCGGCGACGGCGACCACGACGATCGCGGCCACGACGATGAAGGCGATGCGGCCGATGCGCGCACCCGGTGAAGGGCGCGAAGGGTCGACGATCTCCGGCGAATCAGTTGTCATCTTCGAGAACTCTTTCGGGAAGGCAGGGTGGGACTCAGTCCCAGAGAGTCCCAGAGTGCGTCCCAAGGACGCACTCTGGGAATACTACCCACAACCCTCGGATTCCGGGGCCTGTTCTCGTGGCGGCCGCGCTCAGCCGATGAGGCTCGGCTGCAGATCGCGCAGTGTGCGCCTGTGCGTCATCCGGGTCACGCCGATCGCTGCCAGCAGCAGCGCGCCGACCAGCCAGATGCCCAGCACCACCAGGTCCCAGCCGGCTCGACCCAGGTTTCCCCCGTACATGAGCTGCCGCATCGCGTCGACGACGTAGCCGAGCGGAAGCACGTGGTGGAGGGCGGCGAGGGGCGCGGGCAGCGTCTGCCACGGGAAGGTTCCGCCCGCCGTGACGAGCTGCAGCACCATGAGCACGAGCCCGAGGAACTGCCCGACCGATCCGAGCCAGACGTTGAGCGCCAGGATGATCGCGGCGAACGTCGCCGACGCGAAGATCATGACCCCGAGCGTGCCGATGGGGTTGTTGAACGTGAAGCCGAGGGTGATCGCGAGGATCCCCATGAGGCCGAGCATCTGCACCGCGCCGAGCATGGCCGGGGTCAGCCAGCCCGCGAGCGTCACGCGGATCGGGGAGTGCAGGGCGGTGATCGCACGACGTGAGATCGGCTTGACGATGAGGAACAGTGCGTAGATGCCGATCCAGGCCGAGAGCGCGGCGAAGAAGGGAGCGAGCCCTGCGCCGTAGTCCTCGGCGGAGGCGACCTTGTCGCTCGACACCTTCACCGGGTCGGCGATGGTGTCGGCCTGCTGGGTGCGCAGTTCGGGGGTCGATACGGGAATCTGCTCGACCCCGTCGGCCAGGCCGTCACGCAGCTCGGCCGTGCCGGAGGCGAGGGTGCCGAGTCCGTCGCGCAGCTGGACGGCGCCGTCGTTCGCGGACGCCGCTCCCGTCGCGACGGTCTGCGCGCCCGAGGCGAGCTGTGAGGCGCCGGATGCCACGGAGGCGGCGCCTGCCGCGAGCTGGTCGACCTTCTCGACGGCGTTCTGCACGGTCGAGTTGCCCTCTTCGAGACGCGTGCCGAGCGGGTCGAGGGTGGCCAGCACCTGGTCGATCTCTTCAGGGGTGAGGCCCTGGTCGGTGAGGACAGTGGTGATGTCCTCGCGCACCTGAGGAAGCGCGTTCGTCGCCTGCTGCACTGCGGAGCCCGCGCGATCGGCGATGTCGGCGAGCTGGCGGTTGCCGTCGCTCACCTGCTGCGCACCCGACGCGAGGGTGGTCGCACCGCTGGCAAGCTGCGAGGTGCCGGCCGCGAGCTGGCTCGTGCCGTCGGCCAGCGTCGCGCTGCCCGTGGCGGCCGTGTTCGCGCCGTCGGTGAGCCGGTTCGCCCCGTCGACCGCGGTGACGAGGTTGTCGCGCACATCGCTGAGCCCGGTGAGCAGCCGCTCGGCCGCCTCGCTGCCGACCATCTCGGCCACGGAGCTGCGGATCTTCTCGACAGCCTGCGTGCCCATCGACGACGCCAGGTAATTGTTGGCGTCGTTGGTCTCGAGCTCGATGCGCGCCTGATGAGGGGCGTCGCCCGAGGCGGAGGTCAGGGCGGCGGAGAAGTCGGTGGGGATCGTGACGGTGAAGTCGACGGTGCCCTCGCGGAGAGCATCCGCCGCCTCGTCGGCCGACATGCGCTGCCAGTCGAACGCGTTGCCGTCGATGAGGTTCTCGGCGACATCCTCGCCGTAGTTGACGGTTTCGCCTGTGGGAGCATCCGTTCCGGTGGTGGGGGTCGCCGCACCTTCGTCGTCGACCACCAGGGCGACCGGGACGTCGGGGAACTTGGCGTACGGGTCCTGGTTCGCCCAGAGGTAGAGACCGCCGTAGAGGATCGGCACGCACACGAGCGCGATCAGGGCGATGATGCCCATCTTGCTGGCGGTGAGGCGCCGCAGCTCGGCGGCGATCATGGAGGGAACCTTCATCGCTCGGCTCCGTTCTCGGTCGTGTCTGTGTCTGCGTCTGTGGCTGTGGCTGTGGCTGTGGCTGTGGCTGTGGCTGGCGTTTCGTCTCGGTCGGCTTCGCCGTCTTCGCTCAACGACCGGGGGTCCGACGGGGGAGAACCCAGAGCATCGGAGGGATCGTCGGCGTGTTCGGCATCGGCGCGCGGTGCGTCGACCGACTCATCCGGGTTCTCCGACTCGGATGCCGGGGAGTCGGCGTCGGATGCCGGGGCGTGGGGATCGGCGGCGGGCGTCTCGAGCACGAGAGGCTGCACCGGGCCTGAGGCGTTGATGGCCTCGAGCTCGTTCATCCGCTCGAGGGCGACCGCCGCGGATCCGCCGATGATCACGAGCATGGCGTAGCCGCGGTCGGCGAACTCCGACGCGATGCGCCACCAGCCGTCGGGGCTGCCGCCATGGCGGTCGGGCGAGACGAGCACGATGCCTTCGGTGCCCTCGCGCAGCACGGCGAGTTCGCACAGGATGCGCACGCGCGCGGCCGGATCGACGTTGCCGATCGGCACCCCGGCGAGTTCCGCGAAGCCGAGCTGGGTGAGCCAACGGCGGGCATGCAGTGGAGTCGCTCCGACCCCGGCGAACATGAGCTCTTCGCCGACGACGCCGGCGAGTGTGATGTCGGCGTGCGGGTCGCTGACATCGGGGGCGTCGACGAGCGCGACCGCTCGGCGGAGCATCCGGTTGTTCGTCGTGCCGTCGACGGTGACGCGACCGGTCTCGGGCTTCATCCGTCCGCTGGCGATCAGGCCGAGCACGCTGGGTCGCTGCTCGGTCTCTGCGAGTGCGAAGCGGACGGCGCCGCTGTGGAACTCGAGGCTCGTCGTCGGCAGCGCCTGGCCGCCGCGGCCCTTGCTGACTTCGTGCAGCGTGATTCTCATGCGCTGATCTCCTGCGTGGCGACGATCTCGGGGTGGATGGTGAGCAGGTCGTCGGCTTCGCGCCATGACAGCCCGGCGATGCTGAGAAGTGTACGGACGGCGACGTTGTCGGCGCCGGTGCTCGCGGCGTCCGTGCGCGCCACGACCGTACGGGCCACCTCTTCGATGAGCCGCGCGAGCGTTGCGGCGGAGAGGTCGGTGCGGAAGCTGCCGTCGCTCTGGCCGCGCTCGGCGAGGGCAGCCACAGTGCGCCGCAGAGGGGCGAGGGCCTCTGCGGTGTGCTCGACGTGCGCCTCGTCGAGGGCGAGGGCGGCGGCGACCTGCACGTGCGCGGCCTCCTGCCAGAGCCGGGCGGCGAGACGGGCGAGGGCGAGACGAGTATCAGTGTCGGTCACGGATTCGGCGATCGCGTTGAAGCGCTGCGCGCCGACCGAGATGAGCTCGCGGATCAGTGCCTCACGGTCGTCGAAGTGGCCGTAGAGGGTGCGGCGCGAGAGGCCGGCGTTGCGGGCGATGACGTCGATGGAGGCTCGCGGGTCGACGGCGAGCGTGGCGCGGGCCGCGTCGAGGATGCCGGCGCGGTTCTCGACGGAGTCGCGGCGGGGAGCACGGGTGGTCATGGATCCATCGTACGTAATGTGCACACAAGTGTGCAAGATAACTCGGCGGACTCACAGGAGCACACGGCCGCCGACCGCCGGACGCAAAAAGGCCGGACGCAAAAAGAGGGGGCGGATGCCGCAGCATCCGCCCCCTCCTGAAGAAACGACGTGTCAGTCGAGGCCGGAGTCGAAGGCCGCGCCCTCGGAGGCCGTGTCGACGGCGTCGGCGAGGTTCTCATCGGCCTCGGAGACCGAGCCCTCGACGGCGCCCGTGATCTCGCCGGACTCGCCGGCGGTGACGCGGCCGACGAGCTCGCCCGTGGCGCCGCCGATGAGGCCGAGACCGGCGTACTGCTCGAGGCGCGAGCGCGAGTCCGCGATGTCGAGGTTGCGCATGGTCAGCTGTCCGATGCGGTCGACCGGGCCGAACGCGGCGTCCCCGACGCGCTCCATCGACAGCTTCTCGGGGCCGTACGACAGGTTCGGCGACGTGGTGTCGAGGATCGTCCAGTCGTCGCCACGGCGCAGGCGGATCGTGACCGAGCCCGAGATCGTGAGCCCGACCCACCGCTGGATGGACTCACGCAGCATGAGCGACTGCGGCTCGAGCCAGCGGCCTTCGTACATCAGGCGACCGAGGCGACGACCCTGCTCGTGGTACGTCGCGAGGGTGTCTTCGTTCAGGATGCCGTTGACCAGGCGCTCGTAGGCGATGAACAGCAGCGACATGGCCGGGGCCTCGTAGATGCCGCGCGACTTGGCCTCGATGATGCGGTTCTCGATCTGGTCGCTCATGCCGAGGCCGTGGCGTCCGCCGATCGTGTTGGCCTCCTGCACCAGCGCCACCGGGTCGGTGTACTCGACGCCGTTGATGGCGACGGGGCGCCCTGCCTCGAAGGTGACCGTGACGTCTTCGGTCTCGATCGCGACCGACGGGTCCCAGAACTTGACGCCCATGATCGGGTCGACGGTCTCGAGCGAGACGTCGAGGTGCTCGAGGGTCTTGGCCTCGTGCGTCGCGCCCCAGATGTTGGCGTCAGTGGAGTACGCCTTCTCCACCGAGTCGCGATACGGGAAGTCGTGAGCCTGGAGCCACTCGCTCATCTCCTTACGGCCGCCGAGCTCGGTGACGAAGTCGGCGTCGAGCCACGGCTTGTACACGCGCAGGCGCGGGTTGGCGAGCAGGCCGTAACGGTAGAACCGCTCGATGTCGTTGCCCTTGTAGGTCGAGCCGTCGCCCCAGATGTCGACGCCGTCTTCCTTCATGGCGCGCACGAGCAGCGTGCCCGTGACGGCGCGGCCGAGGGGAGTGGTGTTGAAGTAGGTCTTGCCACCCGAGCGGATGTGGAAGGCGCCGCACGAGAGGGCGACGAGGCCCTCTTCGACCAGGGCGGTCTTGCAGTCGATCAGGCGCGAGGCCTCGGCGCCGTACTCGAGTGCGCGGCCCGGGATCGACTCGATGTCGTCTTCGTCGTACTGCCCGAGATCGCCGGTGTACGTGTAGGGGACGGCGCCCTTGTCGCGCATCCATGCGACGGCGACGGAGGTGTCGAGTCCTCCGGAGAAGGCGATGCCGACGCGCTCGCCGACGGGAAGTGACTGGAGGACCTTGGACATGGTTCCCAGTCTATCGGCGGCGTGTCGGCTGTTTCGGACGGAGTGCGAGTCAGCGCGCGTCGGCGGCTTCGAGTTCGTCGAGCGGCGTGGATTCGGCTGCAGGCTGTGCCAGCTCGCGCCGCTGGTGCGCGGCGTAGCGACCGCCCCAGTCGGTCAGCGCCTCGACGAGGGGCATCGATCCGCGGCCGAGGTCGCTCAGCCGGTACTCGACCTTGGGGGGGACCTGCCGATAGACCGTGCGGATGAGCAGGCCGTCGTCCTCCAGCTCGCGCAGCTGGCGGGTCAGCACGCGGGCGGTGGGCTCGTCGAGCAGCCTGCTGAGCTCGCCGAACCGCAGCACCTCGTGCTCGCCGAGAAGGCTGAGGATGCTGGGCTTCCAGGCGCCGCCGAGCACAGCGATCGAGACCTCGGCGTCGCACGCGTCTCCCCACTCGCGGACGATGCGCTCCGTCTTCTCCCTCATCGGTCTGCCTTCCGTTGCGTCATGGTATCCACACGGTCACTATGTACCCTGAATGACCGTACTTGTCTGAAGTGTACCTGCGGCGCGAGACTGAGGCGGTGACCTTCCCTCTCCCCGCGGCAGCCGCCCCACCTCGTACGGCTCGGCATCCGTGGCTCGCCATGATCCCCCTGCTTCTCGGCATCCTGATCGGCGCGCTCGCGATCAGCAGCATGTCGACCGCGCTGCCGGCCATCCGCGGCGACCTCGTCCTGAGCGACAGCGGCGCCCTCTGGCTCGTCGACGTGTATGCGCTCTCGCTGGCTGCGACGCTGATCGTCGCCGCCCGCATCGGCGATGCGTTCGGACGCAAGCGGATCGTGCTGCTCGGCCTCGCCGGTTTCGCCGTGCTCAACGTCATCGGCGGATTCGCCCACGACGGGATGCTGCTGATCGTCGTGCGCGCGCTCCTCGGCGTCGCCGAGGCGTTCGTCGTGGCCGGGGTCGTCGCCACGATCGGTGCGCACTATCACGCACGGCAGCGCGTGCTGGCGTACGGGCTGTGGACCGCGACCTTCGGTGCCGGCAGCGCTCTGGGGCCGGTGCTCGGTGGCATCGTCACCGAGGGTCCGGGGTGGCGCTGGCTGCTGCTGGGCAGCGTGCCGCTCGCGGTCGTCGCGGGGGTGCTCGCGATCTGGCTCGTTCCCGACTCCCGCAGCTCGCGGCCTCCGTCGTGGGACGTCCTCAGCATCCTGTCGTCGATCGTCGCCCTCGGGGCTCTCGTCTTCGCCCTGCACGAGGTGCTCGCAGCTCCTCTCGCCGCGGGCGTCGCCGGAGTCGTCGCGGTCGTGACGCTCGTGTTCTTCATCGGCCGTCAGCGGACTCTGCGCGAGCCCCTCATCGACATGCGACTCTTCCGAGTGCCGGGATTCAGTCCCGCCATCGTGCGCATCGTGGCGAGCAGCGGTGTGTCTACGGCATCCGTGCTGCTGGTGAGTCTGCATCTGCAGGATGCCCGGGGATTCAGCGCGGCCGAGGCCGGCATCGCGATCCTTCCGCAGGCGGTGGCGATCGCACTCGGCGGGGTGCTCGCCCCGGTGTTCCTCCGGTGGCTCACCTCTCCGACGCTGACCGTGCTCGCGCTCGTGGTGCAGGGGGCGGGCCTCGCCTGGCTGGCGACCGGGGTCGACCTCGTCGCGATTCCGCTCGTGCTGGTCGGCGTGGGATTCGGGATCGCGGCGACCCTCGCGGCGACGACCCTCTTCGACGTGACCACCGAAGACGACGCCGGACAGGTGGGGGCGATCCAGGAGGTCGGCTTCGCCCTCGGTGGCGGCCTCGGGATCGCCGTTCTCGGCACGATCGCCTCGATCACCGGGTCGCGAGGATTCGTCGTCGCTCTCCTCGTCGCGACCGGCATGGTCGTCGCCGCTGCGCTCCTGCCGCTCTGGAGACGCGCTCCGAAGCCTCCGATCCTCGACCCCCGCTGAAGAAAGGCCCTCCGTTGTCCGCATCACGCCCGACCGTCCACTGGATCTACGCCCACCCCCAGGAGAACTCGTTCAACGCCCGGCTGTTCCGCGACGGAGTGGAGGCTCTGTCGCGCGACCACGACGTGGAGATCACCGATCTGTACGGTCAGGGTTTCGATCCCGTGCTCGCCGCCCCTGACCTGGGCGAGCCGCTCGGGCGGGAGGGCAGCGTCGTCGACCTCATGGGCGAGGCCTATGCCGCGGGCCAGCTGCCGTCGGATGTGACCGAGGAGCAGCGCAAGCTCGGGGCCGCCGACCTCGTCGTGCTGCAGTTCCCGCTGTGGTGGTACGGGCCGCCGGCGATCCTCAAGGGGTGGTTCGATCGCGTGCTGACCAACGGCTTCGCGTACGGTCCCACCGACCCCGAGACGGGTCTTCCGCTGCGGTACGGCGAGGGTCCGCTCTCGGGGCGTCGAGCCCTCGTGATCGTCACGGCGGGCGAGGACGACCGCTCGATCGGAGAACGGGGCGTGAGCGGAGACCTGGACTCGCTGCTGTTCCCCGTGACGCACGGCACCCTCTGGTACACCGGCATAGAGCCGCTCGATCTGCACGTCGTCCATGACGCCGACGGGCTGTCGCCTGCGGGCATCGAACATGAGAGCGCGCGGCTCGTCGAACGGCTCGTCGGGATCCGCGACGAATCGCCGAGCAGCCCGTATCGCCGACTCCGCGACGGCGAGTATCACGGCACCCGCGCGCTTCGAGAGGACCTGCTGCCCGGGCGCACCGACCTCGGCATCCATCGCGTCCCGGTCGACTGAACCGCGCACCGCACGGATCGGGGTCGACGCCTCTGCGGTTTCCGCCCGCCCGGTGGCAGAGTGTCTCTGAAGGAGGCGGCACATGGGCGGAGCGATTCTGTGGGGCATCGTCGCGGCGTCGCCTCTGATCATCGGTGCGGCGCTCGCGCTGCTGCGCACCTGGCCGCCGCGCTGGCTCGGCATCGTGCTCGGCTTCGGCGCGGGTGCCCTGATGGCATCGATCGCGTTCGAGCTGTGGGAGGAGGGGCTGGATCTCGCGGGCCCCATCCCGCTCATCGTCGGCGTCGTGGGTGGCGCGCTGGCGTACTTCATCGCCGACCGGATCCTCGACGCGCGGGCTGCGAAGTCGAAGAATCAGGGCTCGGGGGCCGGCGTGCCTCTCGCGCTCGGGGCGTTGCTCGACGGCATCCCGGAACAACTCGTGCTCGGCATCGGGCTCGCATCGGGGGAACCGGTGAGCATCGCGCTGGTCGTCGCGATCGTCGTCTCGAATCTTCCCGAGTCGATCGGCTCTGCCGCCGACCTGCTGAAGGGCGGCATGGCGAAGTCGCGTGTGCTGCTGCTCTGGGCGGGCATCTCGGTGATCTGCGCACTCGCGACGGTCGCAGGCTTCGGGCTCGCGAGCGCCACGGGCGACGACTTCCGTGCCGGCGCGAGCGGTTTCGCGGCCGGTGCCCTGCTGGTGATGCTCGTCGACTCGATGGTGCCGGATGCTCAGGAGAAGGCCAAGCAGGTCACGGGACTCGCGACCGTGCTGGGCTTCGCGCTCGCCGCGGGGCTCTCGCTCGCGTCCTGACTGCCGCTAGCGCGAGGGCAGCTCGCTCACGTCGAACTGCACCAGGGCATCTCCGGGGATGTCCGCGACGATGGTCTGCGTGCCCTCGGCGCCGGGGCGGAGGAGCTCCGACGGGAAGGCGGCCTCTATCGTGTACTCGCCGGGGTAGACGAGGTACAGCAGAGGGGCGTCGGTCGCGTCCGGCGCGACGATCTCATCGATGCCGGCGATGCGGAACGGAGCGGGCTCGAGAACGACCTTGCTCTGCACCGCGGCGATCGACAGAGCGAGTGTCAACGACTGCTCGAGAGTCCACTCGGATGCCTCGTCGTCCCACCGCACCTGCAGTGAGGACTCGTGCGGTTCGCCGTCGAGCACGTAGGAGAACGTCACGCGGCGCAGATCCTCGTCGTCGCCGATCTTCGCTGCGCGAGGCTGCACCTCGACGTCTTCGATCCGGCCATCGGCGCCGAGAAGCACGGCGTCGGTGCGCAGCGTCTCGAAGTCGCCGACGTCGGCGGTCGTCGAGTTCGCGTGCTCGGCTTCGACGGCTGCGCTGTCGAGCGCGGTCGCGGTCGTCGCGTCTCCCTCGGCGATGGCAGTGAGGTACTCGCTCACGACCTCCGTCGGATCGGGTCGCTGCCCGCCGACGCACCCGGTCAGCAACAGCGCTGACACCGCGATGAGAGCGGATGTGGCAACGCCACGACGGCTGTCGAATCTGCGCGAAGTGAGACTCATGCGATCGAGCCTAGATGCAGCAGAGCGGAGAGCCAGGGGATCTCGGGCGCGATCGCGGGAGGGTCAGATCAGCTGGACGTCCGTCTTCAGCGCCGCATACGTCCCGAGTGCGCGCCGGTCGCAGGTCAGCAGCGTGATCTCGGCGGAGCGTGCCGCGAGCGCCACAAGTCCGTCGTACACGGCGCCGCCGGCCACTCCGGCTTCGGCCAACTCGGTCACGGCGCGCACGGCGTCATCGGCGGGCAGGGCGACGGATGCGCGGAACTCCCGGGCGATCACGCGGCTCGCGGCCGCGGGGCTGAGGCGGCTGCCGCCGGGCAATCTCGTGAGCACGGAGTAGGTCTCGAGCAGCGCATGACCGGCGAGCCCGAGGATCAGTCCGGCGCAGGCGTCGCGGACCTCGTCGTGGGCCGTGCTGTCTTCGGTGACCAGGGCGACGGCCGCGCTCGTATCGAGGAGCAGGTCAGCGCTGGTCGGCAAGCCGGAGCTCCCGGATGTCGTCTGAGGTGAGTGTGGTTCCGCTGCCGCGAACGACCAGGCGTCCGTCCTTCTCGACGAGATCGTCAGGGGCCGCGACCTCGATGCGGATGCCCGTTCCGTCGATCATGATGTCGACCGGTCCCGGAAGGATGCCGAGGCGCTCGCGGATCGGTGCAGGGATCACGATCCGCCCCGCCTTATCGATGGTCGTCTGCATGCCATGACGCTACCACCGGAATGGTAGACGCGACAGGGTTCACTGGAATCCTGGATAGTCCTTCAACTTCTCCTCGAACTCCGCCTGGTCGCCCTCGCTCAGCACGGCGCTCGCGATCACGACCATCTGCAGGCCTTCGAGCGGTTCTCCGGTGCGGGCGTTCTGCGCTTCGCGGGTCTTGAGGAAGTCGCCCGTCGGATCGTTCGAGAGGTCGTAGATGTTGGCGTACAGCCGCATCGGGTCGGGGTAGTTGTCGGTGTAGTACTCCCACGTGTGCTGCTCGCGGGGGTCCTCGCTGCCGTAGAGCTTCGCGATCATCGACGGATCGATGCCCGAGAACTCGCCGTTGAACGAGTACAGCGGGGGCAGCCCGTGCTCGGCCACGACCGAGTCGATCGTCGCCATCACGTCGAGCTTGGTGTTGTAGTCCTGGATCGGCTCGGTGGTGGCCCACCCGATCGAGGTGTACTCGACGAGCATCGACTCCCCGCCGTAGCCGTTGCGCTCCGGACGCAGGTCTTCGTCGCCGACCTGCACCCACTCGTACCCGTACTCCGCGGTGATGCGTTCGCGGATCTCGGCGAACAGACCGTCGGCCTCCGACCGCACCTCTTCGAGCGACTGCTGCTGCAGAGCATCCTGCGGATCGGTGCCCTTGATGCCGGGGTAGGCCTCTTCGTGCTTCTGCTCCTCGGTCTTCATGCCGTCGTAGCTGCCGGACGCCGAGGTCTGCAGCGCGCCGATGCCGCCGACCGTGGCGACGTTGAAGACGAGCGCGATCCCGAGGGCGACCGCGGCGAGCGTGCGACCGCGCGCGGTGAAGAGGGTGCCGACGATCACGGCGATGACCACGAGCTGCAGAGCGAGCATGGTGACGCCGTAGAGGGTGTCGGTCGCGCCGACGGCCAGCGTGATGAGCAGGATCACCGCGAACAGGATGCCGACGACCAGGGCGATCCACCCGAGCGCGTTCGCCGGCTTCTTCGTCTCGGATGCCGTCGCGGTGGCCGTGGCAGCGGGGGTCGGTGCACCGTACTGCGGCTGCGTGACGGCCCCTGACTGACGGCGTGCGTTGCGATAGCCGCCGGGCGGCGGGACGGGCGGCGCCCCCTCGGTGCCGGCGACGTAGCGCGCCCGCTGCTTCTCGTGATCCATCACCATGGCTTGTCCGTCCCCGAGCCGCCGCCGTCGTCGCCCTGCTGCTGATCGCGCTCCTGCGTGCCCTGCTCGAGCTGCTCCTTGAGCTCTTCGAGCTTGTCCTCGGAGGGCTGCGGCTGCGGCTCCCCCTGCTGCTCCTCGGGAGGAGCCTCCTGCTCGCTCTGCTGCTTCTGCTTCAGGCGGTCCTCGAGGCCCTCCTTGCTCTCCTGCAGGTCGCGGTCGGGGTCGGAGGTCTGCTGCTGCGCCTCGTCGCTGTTGCACTCCTCGGGCATCTCGGTCGTGACCGTGAGAGCCTCGCCGTAGAGCGCGGCGGCGCCCGCACCGTCGCCGTCCGCACGGGCGGCATCGCCCATCCGCTCGATCACCAGGGCGAGGTTGATGCGCACGCTGCACACCTCGAGGCCGGTCGCGAGGTCGAGTGATTCCTCGAGCTTGCCGCGAGCCTCGGGAAGCATCTCGGCCCCGGCGAGTGCCGTGCCCACGTTGAAGGGCGCCTTGTAGGGCTCGAACCAGTTGAGGAACTCCTGGCCCCGCGCCGAGGACTCCGACCCCGAGAAGTTGTCGGCGACGTAGGCGGAGATCGACTGGTGCGCGAAGGCGTACATGCTCAGGATCTTGCCGACGAAGAGCAGCGCTGCGAGCGTCAGCGGCAGGGTGCCGATCGCGACCCAGCGGCGGATGCGACGGCGTCGCCGATTCGAGGCGAGCAGCGCGGCGGCGGCTGCCGCCCTCAGGTCGTCGGGGCCGGTGGGCGCTGCGCCCTCGCGGGTCGACAGGTCGGTCATGCGGCACCTCCGTCGGTGGGACGCTTCTCGCGACGGGCGCGGGGGCGGGTGCGCGCGGACGGCGCACGCAGCAGGCGCAGCCGGGCGACGAGCATGCTGGCCCGCGCGAGCTCGACGCCGAGCAGGGCCAGCACCACGAGGGCGGCGATCCAGTACAGCTCGGTGACGTTGCCGACCGATCCGGACTCGGCGTAGTTCGTCGTCGTCGACGGTGCTTCGGGCAGCGTCAGCTCTGTGTCTGCGGTGCGGTGCTGGTACTCGACTCCGAGCTCGGCCGCGATCGCCTCGAGGTTGCCCTCGTCGATCACCGACAGCGCGTTCGACCCCTGGTACTCGATGTACTCGCCCGAGCCCGATCCGTCGAGGCCGCCGGTGGTCAGCTGCATCGGGCCGCCCTCGGCGGTGCCGTAGCCGAGCACGGCTCCGCTGTCGGTGAAGCTCCTGCTGCCATCGAAGGGCTCGGGCGCCGAGGTCACGGTCTGCTCGCCGTCGCCGAAGTAGAAGACCATGCGGGAGCGGTCGGGAGAGGCGGCCGCCGCGTTCGAGAGGGTGTCGGCGAGCAGCTGGTTCGCGAGGCCGATCGAGCTGCCTCGCGACTGACTCGTCACCTCGGGCCGCAGCACATCGAGCGACGAGACGAGCGAGGTCGTGTCGGTGGTGAGCGGCATCCGCAGGTCGGCTGAGGCGTCGAACGTGATCAGTGCGAAGCGGGCTCCGGGGTACTCGTCGACGATGGTCTGCACGTCGGCCCGCACACCGTCGAGGCGGGGCTGATCGCCGTCCCAGTCCTCGGCGACGATGCTCGCGGTGGTGTCGACGACGAGCACGATGTCGGTGTCGGTCGCGAGCGTCTGCGTGACTCCCCCGGGGATCCCCGGTCGCAGGAACATGAAGAAGCAGGCCAGCAGCATGACGAGCCGCATGACCCACAGCGCCTTGTCCTTGCCCTTCGCCTTCGTCAGGGCGATCACGGCGAGAGCCGCCACGGGCACGCACAGCAGCACCAGGAGGAAGACATTGAGCACGGGCTGGAAGATCACAGCTTCACCCTCCACAGCACCACGATGAAGGAGAGCATCGAGATCATCAGGATGACGATCCAGAGGTCGGGTGTGTCGGTCCAGACGACCTGCGCCTGACCTTTCAGCTCGGTCGCCTCCTGCTCCTGCACCTGCTCGACGATGTCGCTGACGGTGGTGGTGTCGCGCAGACCGTAGGCGGCGCCGCCCGTGGCCTCGGCGGCCTTCGTGAGCTCGGCGCTCACGTCGGCGTCCTTGCCCTGCACGGGGTTGAGCGCGAACACCCGCACGTCGATCGAATCGGCGTAGGCGGCGGCCTCGTCGAGCGTCACGATCGAGGCTCCGTTGACCTCGTTGTCGGTGGCGAAGATGATCGACCGCGAACGCTCGTCGTCGGGGTGGTCGAACGCCATCGTGCAGGCGGCGAGGCCGTCGCCGATCAGCGATGCGCCGTTGCCGTTGAGCGTGCCGACCCAGTGCTCGGGGATCGACTCGTTGAAGTCGAAGCTCTCGCGGATGCTCTGCAGGTGGCCGCGGATGAATTCGTAGTCGTCGGTCAACGGGAAGATCTGCACGGGCGAGCTGTTGAAGATCGTCAGGCCGATGCGCTCACCCTCGAAGTCCTCGAGGAGTTCCTCGAAGACCGTCAGCACCTCGACGTCGACCTCTCGCATGGATCCCGAGACGTCGAGGCACAGCATGATGTCGCGGCTCGTGTTGACCGGCTGGATCGTCTGCGACGACATCGGTCGCGCCGACACGACACCGGCGGAGAGAGCCGCGATCACGCCGAGCAGCAGGATTCCCGACAGTGCGAGCACTCGGCGGTTCAGCGCGGTGCGGAAGGTCGGCAGCGCGCGCAGGCGCTCGGCACGGGCGACGCGAGCCCGCTCGTGCGCCTCGGTCTTCGCGCCGCTGCGCAGCCCGACGACCACGCCGACGACGATCGCCACGATCACGACGCCCGCGGCGACGAGGATCAGCCACCAGTTCGCTAGTGCCATGTGCGCACCACCGTTCTCGCGGCCTCGGCACCGGCGACCGGGTCGATCGCCGGACCCTGACGGAAGATGCTGGGGTAGTAGTGGCGACCCATCGCATCGATCAGCGCAGGGTGCACCCCGCGCGACACCAGGTCGTCGAGCGCGAGCACCGGAGCCTCGAGTCCGCTGTACTCGTTGACGAACGTGCGCACCACGCGGCTGAACTCGAGGTTCGCATTGCGCGCCGAGAGCGTGCGGGCGCGGTAGTCGTCCTCGATGCGCTGGATGCGGTCGAGGTACTCCACGCGCAGCTGCGACAGCACGTCCGTGGTGAGCAGCTGCGGCCCCTGCGTCTCGCCGGTCAGGGTGAGATCGCGACGGGGGCGCGTGAGGGCGACCAGCAGCCAGGCGGCCGAGATCAGCACGATCAGGATGCCGAAGGCGAGCAGGATCCAGCCCCAGCCGTACTGGGCCGGAGGGTAGAGCTCATCAGAGCCGGGCATTCGACCTCCGATTCAGCAGCTGCAGCAGCTGCGAGACGGCGTCGTCCTGACCGGCCAGAACGCTGTGGCTGATCTCCATGCGCTTGAGGACCTCGGCGAGACGGGCGGCGTCTGCTTCGGTCTGGGCGGTGAGCTCGCGGATGATGTCGAGGTCGCCCTGCACGAAGTCGGGCACCTCCCACATGCTGTCGACGTCGCTGCGGATCGTGTTCGTGGTGTGGTCGAGCACCGGATCGGCGTCGCTCACGGTGAGCCACAGCACGTCGTGCTGCACGCGCAGTCGGCGCAGCATCCGCTCGGTCTCGTCGGTGATGGGAGCCTCGTCGGTGATCACGCAGACGATCATGCGCCGCGAGATCGTGCGGGTGACGTACGAGAGCAGGGCGTCGCGGTCGCTCGACGCGGTGCTCGAATCGATCGCCTGGTCGATCGTGCGCAGCGCGTGCTCGAGCGCGCCCTCGCTGCGTCCGGGCGCACGGCGCCGCACGCGGTCGGAATCGCCGTAGACGAGCGAGAAGTCGTCGCCGTGACGCAGAGCCAGCACGCCGAGCACGCCCGTCGCGAGGATCGCGAGATCCTTCTTCGACTTCTCGTCGTGCGCGAGGGCCGCCATCGACCTTCCCGTGTCGACCACGAACAGGATCGTGTGCATCCGCATCGCGCGGTGCCTCTTGACGAGCGGCGTGCCCAGTCGGGCCGTGGCGCGCCAGTCGATGTCGCGCACCTGATCGCCGTACTCGTACTTGCGCAGGTCCTCGAAGTCGAGGCTGCGGCCGTGCAGCAGCGACGCGTAGGCGCCGTCGAGCGCGTGCAGCGACTTGCGCGACGAGTGGATGAAGAGCTTGCTCTTCACCTGGGTGATCAGGCTGGCCATGGCGGGATCAGGGCGTGGGCACGGATGCGAAGATCTGGTCGATGATCTCCTCGCTGCGGATGCCCTCGGCGTCGGCCTCGAAGGTCAGCAGCACGCGGTGGCGCAGCACCAGGTGACGGAGCGAGCGGATGTCCTCCGGCAGCACGTGAGCGCGACCGTTCAGCAGAGCCAGGGCGCGGGACGCCTGCAGGAAGGCGATGCTCGCACGGGGGCTCGCGCCGTACTTGATGAAGCGGGCGCGGTCTTCGCCGATGTAGGGCGCGGGGTTCCTGGTGACGTAGGCGATCGAGACGATGTAGTTGCGGATCGCGGGGTCGACGTAGATGCGGCTCGCGACGTCCTGCAGCATGTGCACGTCGTCGAGGCTGATCGCGCTCGAGACGTGACGGTCGGGGTCGAGCACGCCCGAGTCGATGCGTCCGAGGATCTCGAACTCCTCGGCGGGGCTCGGGTACTCGACGATCTCCTTGAGCAGGAAGCGGTCCATCTGGGCCTCGGGCAGCTCGTACGTGCCCTCCTGCTCGATGGGGTTCTGCGTCGCGATCACGAGGAACGGCTTCGGCAGGTGGTGCACCTCGCCGCCGATCGTGGTCTGGTGCTCCTGCATCGCCTCGAGCATGGCGCTCTGGGTCTTGGCGCTCGACCGGTTGATCTCGTCGAGCAGCACGAAGTTGGCGTGCACGGGGCCGAGCACGGTGCGGAACGATCCGGTCGCCGCGTCGTAGATCTGGTTGCCGGTGATGTCGCTGGGCAGCAGGTCGGGGGTGCACTGGATGCGCTTGAACTGCGCCTTGACCGTGTCGGCCAGTGTGCTCGCTGCGGTGGTCTTCGCGAGCCCCGGAACGCTCTCGAGCAGGATGTGGCCGCCCGCGATCAGCGAGATCAGCAGGCTCATGCGCAGCCGCTCCTGGCCGACCATCTTCGCGGAGTACGCGTCGGAGACCGTCTTGAGCACCTCGCTCGCGCGGCGGAGCTCGGCCTCGGTGGGCGCCTCGGACTTCTTCGACGCCGACGACGATGCGGCGGGGGCTTCCGGCGCCGGGCCCGCCGCGGCGGATGCGCCGGTCGTCGGGGCGGGTGGTGCCGGACGGACCGACTGCGTGGAGGGCGCCGGCGGAGGCGGCGGCGTCGCACCTGCGGAGGTGCCGGGCGCGTAGGGCTCGTTCATCGGTGTGTCTCCTCGTTCCCACGGGGACGCGTCGACGATCCCCCGTCGACCAGCGTAACCGCATCCGGTCTTCCCGCTCCGGCCCGGATACGGATGCGCGCGGCGACGCGTATATCGGCAGGCGCGATGAACCCGTGATTAGCTGAGGTCTCGATCTTCGGATGATGCGGGAACGATGAAGCAGCCCAGAACGATGCCGCGCAGTGCGCTCGAGTACTCGATCGGACGACCGCTGTGGGTGGCCGTCGTCGTGCTGAACGTGATCCTCGCGGCCATCGCCACTGTGCTGTGCATCTGGATGTATCTGCAGGACACCGCATCCATGCGCCCGATCCTGGGTGTGCTCATCGCCGTCCCCGCGCTCTGGTGGGTGATCGCGGTGACGCTGTGGCTCACGACTCTGTCTCGCCGACGCGTCAGCGCGGAGGACATCAGTCGGGCGAGTGCGAGCGTCGCCGGGGGGATCCTTCTTCCCGGATCGAAGCTGGCGCCCGCGATGACGCTGGTCGCGGCGCTCGCCGCGGCGTCGACCTTCGCGGTCGCCGCGATGACCGTCAGGGGTGCGGGGAGTGTCGTCTGGGCGGTGTTCGGTCCGATCGTCAGCCACCTGATCTCACTGCGGCAGCCTCGGCGACTGTTCCTGCATCCCCGCGGGCTCGGATCGGCGACCTTCCACCTCGATGCCGAGGTGCACTGGGACGACATCCAGAGCATCGACGTCGGCGTCGGCATGAACAACTCGATGGTGCTCAAGGTCGCCGTGCGCCCCGGGGCCGTCAGCTATCGGGAGAGGTGGCGCCATCCGTTCTCACGCAGGCGCGGCGTGATCGACGTCGACCCTTCAGCGCTGGGCGTGGACGGAACGCTGCTGTGGCTCGCGCTTCGCCTCTATCGACTGGAGCCCTCGATGCGGGAGGAGCTCCGCGGCGACCGGGTTCCCGGTCGACTTCTCGATGCGCGGGCGGCCGTGGCCACGACACCGCAGCAGGTGAGCGCTCCGGTGCTCTCGGTGTTCAGCCCTGAGAGCGCGATCCGCTAGCCGTGTCCGTCGTGCTGCCGCGCCGGCGGCCGATCCAGACCACCAAGCACGCGACGCCGATGATGGCGATCGCGATGCCGACGATGTACCCCGAGACGCCGAGGTAGCCGCCGGGCACCAGGTGCGGGTTGAGGAACGGGTACGGGTACCACCAGGCCTCCCCGGTGGCGGGGGCGATGATGAGGTTCGCGCGGATCATCGTGTAGACGACCCAGACGATCGGGAAGATCGCGACGATGGCGACGGCGCTCCAACCGAGCGCCCGACGGCGCGGGGCGAAGAGGAGGTCGGCGAGGAGGAACAGCGGGATGACGACATGCAGCACCTCGTTCGACCACGGCACGGTCACGCCCTGAGGCAGCTCGACGCCTCTCAGCAGCGTGTTGTAGACGATGCCGGTGACGATCATGTAGGTGCTCACGCAGGCCAGGACGATCGCGAACCATGTCGGCTCGGGCGCGGCGTCGCGGCGGTGTCGCAGCGCCCAGATCGCGCCGATCGTCAGGACGATCACCGCGAGCACGTTGGACAGGATCGTGAAGAAGCTGAGGAAGTTCGCCGCGACAGTGGGGATGTGCTGGCCCCACTCGGTCGTGGCGTTCAGCGCGTTCTGGATGCTGCGCGCCAGCTGCGCGATGATCGCCGCGAGTCCGAGCACGGCTGCTGCGAGTCGTGCAAAGGGCCACCAGGTCGTCATATTCGCCTCCGCGCACACTTTATCGGTCGCGAAGTGTCTGGACGCTAGACCGATATGTCGATATGTCGATAGCGTCAGCGGGAGAGCACATCGCGCGGCCGGGAGGGGCATATGAGCGAGGGCACGGCAGGATCGACGACCACGGAGCCACGCAAGCGGTCCTGGCGGGGGAGGGCCGGCCTCAGCATCCAGTCGAAGCTCCTCATCATGCTCCTGGCGGTGAGTCTCGTCTCGTCGGTGATCGTGGGTGCGATCGGCTTCATCAATGGACGCGAGTCACTTCACGCCTCAGCCGTCGATCAGCTCATCACGATCCGCTCGATGCGGGCGGCCGAGATCACGGATGCCCTCGAGACGGTCAAACGCGATGCCTCGCTGAACTCCCGCAACCTCAGCGCGCAGAACCTCTCGACCGCGATCAACGAGGGCTTCGAGGAACTGCAGCAGGAGCAGCCGGAGCCGGGCGAGCGCGCAGAGCTCGAGACGTACTACAAGGACGTCTTCATCCCCCAGCTCGAAGGACGCACCGGCGATGAGTACGGCGACAGCGCCTTCATCCCCGACTCGGTGGGCGGGCAGCACCTGCAGGCCCACTTCACCATGCAGAACCAGGATTTCGACGCCGACTACGACACCCTCCTCAACGACAACGACCCGGGTGACGGAACACTGTACGGCGAGGCATCGGTGCGGTACGGCGACTACTTCACCCGACTCGTGAAGGAGGCCGGGTACGAGGATGCGCTGCTGCTGAACCTCGACGGCGACGTCGTGTTCTCGGCCTACAAGGGACCGGAACTCGGCACGAACCTGCTGACCGGGCCGTACCGCGACACGGTGCTCGCCGGCGCGTATGCGGACGCCATCGCGACGAACTCGGTGAACACCGTGATCCTCACCGACTTCGAACGCTGGATCCCCTCGCTCAACGTCCCGACCATCTGGGTCGTCTCGCCGGTGGGCAACGACAGCGGCATCACGGGCGCCATCGCATTCCAGGTTGCCCTCGACACGATCAACGACCTCACCACGGGGTCGGAGGGGTGGAAGGAGCAGGGGCTCGGCGACACCGGCGAGGTCTACCTCGTCGGCCGTGACGACCTGATGCGCAGCAACTCACGCCGACTCATCGAGGACCCCGAGACGTACGCCGACATCGCGATCGACGGAGGTGTCCCGCCGAGCGTCGCCGAGCGGGCGGTCGAGGTCAACGGCACTGTGCTGCTGCAGCAGGTGAATACGCAGGCGGTGACGGATGCCCAGGCAGGCCGCTCCGGCACCACGGAGGGCCGGGACTATCTCGGCGGCGAGAGCGTCACGGCTTATGCGCCACTGGAGGTCGAAGGGCTCGACTGGGTGATCATCGCGCGGATCGACTCCGAGGAGGCATTCGCGCCGGTCAGTGACTTCACCCGCACGGTGCTGCTGTCGCTGCTCGGCATCCTGCTGGGCGTCTCGCTGCTGTCGCTGCTGCTCGCGCAGGTGTTCACGCGTCCCGTGCACAGGCTCGTCGGTGCGGTCCATCGCGTCGCCGAGGGCGATCTCGACGTGCAGGTGCCGCAGGGTGCGCGCGACGAGTTCGGTGATCTCGGCAGTGCGTTCAATGACATGGCGTCGAGCCTGCGCATCAAACAGGAGCTGATCGACGAGCAGCAGGCCGAGAACGAGAAGCTCCTGCTCACGCTGATGCCCGAGAGCGTCGCTGCGAAGTACAAGCAGGGTGACGAGGCGATCTCGGAGGCGCACGAGAACGTGTCCGTCGTGTTCGCCGAGCTCGTCGGCTTCGACGACTATGCCCGCGGTCTCACCACCGAGCAGGAGATCGGCCACCTCAACACCCTGATGCGCGGCTTCGACGAGGCGGCCGAGAAGGCGGGCGTCGAGAAGGTCCGCACCCTTCGCGGCGGCTACCTCGCCTCGTCCGGGCTGATCGTTCCGCGCGTCGACAACGTGCGCCGCAGCGTCGACTTCGCCAAGAACCTGCTCGGCGTCGTCGAGCGATTCAACGCGCAGAACGGGTCATCGATCGGCCTGCGCGCGGGCGTCGACACCGGCACCGTGACGAGCGGACTCGTCGCGCGGACGAGCCTCGCCTACGACCTCTGGGGTGACGCCGTGAACCTCGCCTATCGGGTGCGCTCGGTGACCGGCGAGCCCGGCGTGTACGTGAGCCAGACGGTCTACGACCGCACTCGCGAGATCTTCACCTTCACCGAGGCGGGCACCGTCGAGGCGCACGGCAAGAGCGAGACCGTCTGGAAGGTGAGCTGACATGCTCGACGACGCGTTCCGCGACGGCTGGGGCTGGTGGGTCATCGCCCTCGCCGTCGGCGTGCCGGTGCTGCTCGTCGTCCTCACCGAGCTGATCAACGGGCTCCGACGCCGCAACAATCCGCTCGCGGGACCCCTGCGCCTGCTGCGCAACGGGGTGATTCCCGTCGGCGCGCTGTTCGCGCTGCTGGCCTTCGCAATCCAGTCGCCCGCTGACCAGGTCTGGACCCGCGTCGCCGCGACGATCTTCGGGTTCCTCGTGATCCTGCTGCTGCTGTCGTCGTTCAACGTCGCTCTGTTCGCGAACGCGGCCGAGGACTCGTGGCGCAAGCGCATCCCGACGATCTTCGTCGAGATCGCCCGTCTCGTGCTCGTCGCCCTCGGCCTCGCGCTGCTGTTCTCGTGGGTGTGGGATGCCGACGTGGGCGGCCTGTTCACGGCCCTCGGCGTCGGGTCGATCGTGATCGGCCTCGCACTGCAGAACGCGGTCGGCGGCGTCATCTCGGGCCTGCTGCTGCTGTTCGAGCAGCCGTTCAAGATCGGCGACTTCCTCGATGCGGCAGGCGTCAGGGGCCGCGTGGTCGAGGTCAACTGGCGTGCCGTGCACATCGACACCGGCTCCGGCATCCAGATCGTCCCGAACTCGAGCCTCTCGGGGGCGTCGTTCACGAACCTCTCCGAACCGGACGGGCCGTACTCGGCGTCCACCGATGTGAAGTTCGCGACCGATGACCCCCCTCACGAGGTCATGGCGCTGCTCGTCGAGGTCGCCGATGCCCTGCCGATGCTCGCGGATCGCGAGCGGGCGTCGGTCAGCTACTCGGGGGGTGGGGCGTACGGCGTCTCGATTCCGGTCGCGGGGCCCGCGGATGCCGGACGTGCACTCTCGATGTACCTGTCGTGGGTCTGGTATGCGGCGCGGCGGCGTGGATTCGCGCTCGACGGCGACGCCACCGACCCGATCGCCGAGCCCGGCCGCCTCGCCGAGGCGCTCGCCGAGATCGCCGGCACGCTGCATCTGCACGACGACGATATCGAGGCCATGACGCAGAACTCGCACCTCGAGCGCTACGGCGTCGGCGAGGTCGTCCTCGCCAGCGGTGTCGTTCCCGACGAGGTGCGGGTGGTCGTGTCGGGCCGGGCGGTGCTCGCCATCGAGGTCGATGGCGGTCGCGTCGAGTTCACATCGGCGGAGAAGGGCGACCTGATCGGTCAGACCGCGCTCACCCGCGAGCGGACACAGGCCGTGACGGTGGCGGGCGAGATACTGACCGTTCTCGTGCTGCCGCTCGCCACGATCGACGAGCTGATCCGCACCCGCCCGAGGCTCGCCGCCGAGATCGGAGAGTCGCTCGAACTCAAGCGCAAGCTCGCCGGCGACATGCTCGCGAGCGTCGAGGCACAGCGCGGGTCGATCCGTCAGCGCCGGTCGGTGTCGCCGCGCTGAGGTGCGCGTTTCGCGCGGTGCGGGGTCACCTTTGCAGCCGAAACGGGCGTGCGCGGTGCGTTATTGGCCTCGCCTGGATCGCTGGTGGTGTGGGGTCACTAGTGCACCCGGTTGGCGGTGCGGGGTCACTTTTGCAGCCGAAACGGGCGTGCGCGGTGTGTTATTGGCCCCGCGTGGATCGCTGGTGGTGCGGGGTCACTAGTGCACCTGGTTGGCGGTGCGGGGTCACTTTTGCAGCCGAAACGGGCGTGCGCGGTGCGTTATTGACCTCGCCTGGATCGCGCTTGCGGAGTTCGGTGGAACCGCCGGCTGAGTCGGGGGCGCTCGAGCGCTACGCCTAAGTCGATCGCGCGTCAGCGCGCGCGGCGGCTCCAGCGCATCCGGGTGACGAGCACGCCGAGCAGGCAGAGCGCGCCCCCGACGAACATGAGCGGCGTCGGCACCTCGCCGAGGATCGCCCACGACATGAGGATCGCGATCGCGGGAACGACGTAGGTCGTGGCCGAGGTCTGCCCTGCCGTGCTGCGCTGCAACACATATGCCCAGGTCGTGAACGCGATCGCGGTCGGGAAGATGCCGAGGTAGACGACCCACAGCGTCGAGTCGAGAGGTGCCGTCTGCAGCGCGCCGATCAGGCTTCCCACCCAGGGCAGCAGCGCGACGGTGCCGGCGGCCGCGCCGAGGAACGTGAGGGTCGTCGCATCGGTGCCCACGCTGAGCAGGCGCTTCTGCAGCAGGGTGCAGCCGGCGTACATCACGGCGGCCAGCAGCGCGAGCAGCAGCCCCGTGATGTCGGGCCCCTCGCTCGTCGACGAGTTCATGCCGATCAGCACCACGCCGAGGAACGCGATCGGGGGCCCGATGATGAGTGGCTTCGGGAAGCCCTCGCGCAGGAACAGTCCGCTGAAGATCACCACCATGAGGGGTGCGAGGTTCACGACCATCGCCGCCGTGCCCGCATCGAGGGTGCGCTCGGCGGCGTTGAGCGCGAGGTTGTAGACGCAGAACCAGCCGACGCCCCACACCGCGACGAGCCACCAGTGGCGGCGCTCGGGAAGACGGATGCCATGGCGCACCGCGATGATCGCGAGCACCACGGTGCCCACCGCCATGCGCAGCAGTGCCAGGGCGCCGGGGTCGAAGTGCGGACCCGCACCGCGGATGCCGATGAACGCCGACGCCCACAGCACGACCGTCACCAGGGCCGCGACGAGCACGAGCGGACCCTGTGTGCGGGGCTTCGCGGGATTCAGGCTGTCGTCGCGCTGGATGCGACCGGTCTTCGGCATCCTTTGATCCTGGCACCGGCCACCGACATCGGCGACGCGCCGGAACGACAGCATCCATTCCTTTTCCGCCAGTGATCCGAACGCATCCGCGGTTCCCGTCGCAGTTCGCGCCGCCGCCCGCGGACGCGACCGCATCCGCCGCCCGTGGGCGCGACCGCATTTCGTTGCCCGCGGCCTGTCGTCGCCGTCCCGGCCGGTGCCCATCATTCCGATCGCAGTTTGTGCCGCTCCGGAGCAAGCGTGACGGCACGAAGTGCGACCGGAACCCCGGATGCGCACGCGTGACGGCACGAAGTGCGACCGGAACCCCGGATGCGCAAGCGTGGCGGCACGAAGTGCGACCGGAACCCCGGATGCGCATCCCGGACGGCACGAAGTGCGACCGGAACCCCGGATGCGCAAGCGTGACGGCACGAAGCGCGACCGGAACCCCGGATGCGACGGCACGACGGCCGCGAAACAGCCCTTCGGTAGGATGGAGTCGCCCGACAAGGGCCAGCTCATCAGCCGGTGCAAACCCGGCGAAAGCAAGGGGGATACCCATGCCAGGAATCGTTATCGTCGGCGTCCAGTGGGGCGATGAGGGCAAGGGCAAGGCCACCGACCTGCTCGGCGAGCGCACCGACTGGGTCGTCAAGTTCAACGGCGGCAACAACGCGGGCCACACGGTCGTGGTCGGCAACGAGAAGTACGCGCTGCACCTGCTGCCCTCGGGCATCCTGTCGCCCGGGGTCACCCCGGTGATCGGCAACGGCGTCGTGATCGACCTCGAGGTGCTGTTCAGCGAGCTCGAGGCCCTCGGCGGCCGCGGCATCGACGTCTCGCGTCTCAAGGTGAGCGCCAACGCGCACATCATCACCCAGTATCACCGCACGCTCGACAAGGTCACCGAGCGGTTCCTCGGCAAGCGCATGATCGGCACGACCGGCCGCGGCATCGGCCCGGCGTACGCCGACAAGATCAACCGCGTCGGCATCCGCGTGCAGGATCTGTTCGACGAGAACATCCTGCGCCAGAAGGTCGAGGGCGCGCTCGACCAGAAGAACCACCTGCTCGTGAAGATCTTCAACCGTCGCGCGATCACGGCCGACGAGATCGTCGAAGACCTGCTGTCGTACGCCGAGCGCCTGCGTCCCATGGTCGCCGACACCGGCTACCTGCTCGACGAGGCGCTGCACCGCGGCGAGGTCGTCGTGTTCGAGGGCGGCCAGGCCACCATGCTCGACGTCGACCACGGCACGTACCCGTTCGTCACGTCGTCGTCGGCGACCGCCGGTGGCGCCTCGACCGGCTCGGGCATCGGGCCCGGTGCGCTCGACCGCATCGTCGGCATCGTCAAGGCCTACACGACCCGTGTCGGCTCGGGTCCGTTCCCGACCGAGCTGTTCGACGAGCAGGGCGAGTGGCTGCGCTCGCGCGGCTTCGAGTTCGGCACGACCACCGGCCGTCCTCGTCGCGTCGGCTGGTACGACGCCCCCATCACGCGATACGCGACCCGCGTCAACGGCATCACCGACCTGGTGCTCACCAAGCTCGACATCCTGACGGGCCTCGAGCAGATCCCGGTCTGCGTCGCCTACGACGTCGACGGCACGCGCTTCGACGAGGTGCCGGTCAACCAGACCGACTTCCACCACGCGACTCCCGTGCTCGAGTACTTCCCGGGGTGGAACGAGGACATCTCGACCGCGCGCACCTTCGACGACCTGCCCAAGAACGCGCAGGACTACGTGATCGCGCTCGAGGGCATGAGCAACACCCGCATCTCGGTCATCGGCGTCGGGCCCGAGCGCGATCAGGTCATCGTGCGTCACGACCTGCTCGACTGAGCGCGTCGTGACTCGGTTCTGGCTCGGCGGATACGGCTCCGCCATGGAGGGTTCCGCCGACGGCATCGGCCTGCTGGCTGGCGATGCCGACAGGCAGACCGCCCTCGAGTACCGCGGCGCGGTCACGCAGACCCCGTCGCCCTCGTGGCTGGCGCAGCATCCGACCCTCGACGTCGTCTACGCGGCGCTCGAGGGGGATGCCGCGGTGCAGGCCTTCGCGCGGAGCGGCGAATCGACGCTCCGGCCGCTGGGGGAGCCCGTCGAGGCGGGCGACTCGGTCTGCCACGTGGCGGTCGCGCCCGACGGAACCTCCCTGATCGCGAGCTGCTACGGCGACGGGCGGGTCGTGCGCATCGGCATCGATGCGCAGGGTCGCCTGGTGCCGGATGCAGTGAACAAGGCTGCCGAGCTGCGTGCGGCGCTCCTCGGCGAGCCGATCGAGACGGCGGCGCCCGCGGGGGTCGCCGCCGCGGCATCCGACCCGTACTCCGGCGAGCTCACAGCGAGCGGCGAGGCGCGAGTCTCGCACGCGCACGCCTCGGCGTTCCTGCCCGACGGGCGCATCGCCACGACGGACCTGGGCTTCGACCTCGTGCGGATCTGGCGTCAGACCGCGGGCGGCCTCGCCCTCGACCATGAGGTCGTGCTGCCGCTCGGCACCGGCCCGCGTCACATGGTCGTGCACCCCAGCGGTCATCTTCACGTCGTCACCGAGTACTCGTGCGAGGTGTTCACGCTCGCCGCCGGGCGCGACGGCACGTGGGCCGTGGCGTCGTCGGTGCTGGCGAGCCCCATCGCCGAGATCGGCGTGGACTTCCCCGCCGAGCTCGCCCGCACGCGCGATGCGCAGTTCCTCTACACGGCGCTCCGCGGCAGCAACACGATCGCGGCTCTGCGCGTGCGGGGCGGAGGCGAGAGCCTCGAGCCGATCGCGCTCGCCGACTCGGGCGTCGACTGGCCACGGCATCACCTCGTGCACCAGGGAAAGCTGCTCGTCGCCGGGCAGCGCTCCGACACGATCGCATTGCTCGATCTGGATGAGCGCACGGGGGCGCCGCTCGGCATCCGTCACACGGCCCAGGCGCCGACGCCCACGCACTTCCTGCCCGTTCGCTGACGCGCACCTGCCCGTTCGCTGACGAGCGCCCGCGGAGCCCGCTTGACCTCAACCTTTGTTGAGGTTCTACGGTCGTGCCTATGACCATCGACACGGATGGGGAGCAGGCCGCGAAGGTCGCCGCCCCCGGCATCATGAGTGGCGCGTACCTCTGGATCACGATCGGCGCCTGCGCGCTCGTGTTCCTGGGCGCATTCGAATCCCTCGCCGTCACGACGGTGATGCCGGCGGTGAGCGCCGACCTCGACGGGGAGCGTCTGTACGCGCTGGCATTCGCCGGTCCGCTGGCCACGGGTGTCATCGGCATGGTCGTCGCGGGCAACTGGTCGGATCGCCGCGGGCCGGTCGCGCCGCTCTACGCGTCAGTGGGTCTGTTCGTCGTCGGACTCGTCGTCGCTGGCGTCGCCCCGACCATGGAGGTGCTCGTCGTCGGCCGCTTCGCTCAAGGACTCGGCAACGGCGGACTGATGGTCGCACTGTACGTGGTGGTCGCGCGCGTCTACCCGCGCTCGCTGCATCCCGCGATCTTCGCCGGATTCGCGGCGGCGTGGGTCGTGCCCTCCCTCGTCGGACCGACCGTGGCCGGTGCCGTCACCGAACTCTGGAGCTGGCACTGGGTGTTCCTCGGGGTCGTCGTCCTGGTGGTGCCCGCCCTGTTGATGGTCGTCCCCGCTCTCCGCGGAATGTCGGGGTCGGGCGACGCCGCGACCCCGTGGGCGTTCGGCAGGATCGGGTGGTCGGTGCTCGCAGCGGTCGCCGTGCTCGTCCTCAACGTCGTCGGCGAGATTCCCGGAGTCGGCCCCGTCCTCGCCGCTGCAGCCGTCGTCGTGGCGCTCGTCGCGGTGCGGGCGCTGCTGCCGGTCGGCACGCTGCGCGCCCGTCGCGGTCTGCCTTCGGTGCTGCTCGTGCGGGGTCTCTCGGCCGCAGGGTTCCTCGGCGCCGAGGTGTACATCCCCTATCTGCTTACCCAGCGCTACGAGGTCTCACCCACGATCGCCGGCCTCTCGCTGACCGGCGGGGCGCTCGCGTGGTCGGCCGCCGCCACCGTGCAGGGGCGGATGGGGATGCGCCTCTCGAGCGCCACGGCCGTGCGGCTCGGCACGATCCTCGTCGTCGCGGGGGTCGTTCTCACGCTCGCCGCGGCGGTCGTCACGGCGCCCGTCGTCGTCATCATCGTCGCGTGGGTCGTCGCCGGGGCGGGAATGGGCCTGATGAGCCCGCGGACCAGCGCGCTGACCTTGGAGATGTCGGCACCCGAGAATCAAGGCTTCAACAGCGCGGCCATGACGGTCGCCGACTCGTTCGGAAGTGCGCTGGCCCTCGCCATCACGGGAGTGCTGTTCATCGGTCTCGCAGGGATCGCCGATCCGTTCGTGGCGGTGTTCGCCCTGGCCGGCGTCATCGCGCTCGCCGCGGCGGTGCTCGCGCCTCGAGTCACGGCGCGGAGTGAGTGAGGGCGGCCGTTCGCGATTCAGCATGGATCGAGGCCGCGGAGGCGATGCCGGCCACTGGGGGCGGACGAGGCATTCTCGTGCTGAGTCGTGAACCGGGATGGTGCGACATCGGTCCCGCCGACGCGCCCGGAGTGCACGTGCACAGTGCCCGGCGGAACACCACCCCGTGACTCGACGTTGCTCTTGAGGAAGACTGGGCGACGGAGAGGTGCACCTCATGACTGCTGAGAAGACCGACGAATACGACCTGATCGTGCTGGGCGGAGGACCGGTGGGTGAGAACGTCGCCGACCGTGCCGTGCAGGACGGACTGACCGCGATCATCGTGGAGAGCGAGCTGGTGGGCGGTGAGTGCTCGTACTGGGCCTGCATGCCGTCGAAGGCGCTGCTGCGTCCGGCCCAGGCTCTGCGCGCGGCGCAGAAGGTCAAGGGCGCTGCCGAGGCGGTCACCGGAAAGCTCGATGTGCGGGCGGTGTTCGACCGCCGCGACTCGTTCACGAGCAACTGGTCGGATGACGGGCAGGTGAAGTGGCTCGACTCGGCAGGCATCGACCTCGCCCGCGGCCACGGGCGTCTCACCGGTGAGCGCGAGGTGACGGTGACGGATGCCGACGGCGGCACCCGCGTGCTGCACGCGCGTCATGCAGTCGCGATCAGCACGGGTTCGGATGCCGTGATCCCGCCGATCGAGGGTCTTCGCGAGTCGTCTCCGTGGACCAGTCGCGAGGCGACCAGTGCCGAGGAGCGGCCCGAGTCCCTCGCCGTGATCGGCGGAGGGGTCGTCGCGGTCGAGATGGCGACGGCCTACGCGGCTCTCGGCTCGACGGTGACGATAATCGCCCGCAGCGGTCTGCTCGGCTCGATGGAGTCCTTCGCGGGCGAGCGTGTCGCCGCCGGACTCAAGGAGCTCGGAGTGGACGTGCGCACCGACACGGGCACCACGCGTGTCACGCGGGGCGACGACGGCGTGACGATCGTGCTCGACGACGACTCCTTCGTCACTGCGGCCGAGGTGCTCGTCGCCACAGGACGCTCGCCCCGAAGCGGCGACATCGGCCTCGACGTCGTTGGGCTGGAGCCCGGGCGCTGGATCAAGGTCGACGAGACGCTGCGCGTACCAGGCTCCGACTGGCTCTACGCCGTCGGCGACGTCAACGGTCGTGTGCTGCTCACGCATCAGGGCAAGTACCAGGCGCGTGCGGCCGGAGACGTGATCGCGGCGCGTGCTCAGGGCGCGGACGTCGAGGATGGGCCGTGGGGCAAGCACGTGGCGACTGCCGACAAGGCCGCTGCCCCGCAGGTGACGTTCTCGTTCCCCGAGGTCGCGTCGGTCGGGCGGACCGAGGCGGAGGCACGCAAGGCTGGCATCGACGTCACCGTGGTCGACTACGACCTCGGCGGAGTTGCGGGGGCGAGCCTCTACGAGGACGGCTTCGACGGCCAGGCGCGGATCGTGATCGACAAGGATCGCGACGTGATCATCGGGGCGACGTTCGTCGGTCCCGAAGTCGCCGAGCTGGTGCAGACGGCGACGGTCGCGATCGTCGGCGAGGTGCCGATCGCCCGGCTCTGGCATGCGGTTCCGGCCTACCCGACGATCAGCGAGGTCTGGCTGCGGCTGCTGGAGGGCTACGGGCGGGATTCCGCGTGATCTCCCGAACCATCCGTTGCGGCGTCCGCTCCGAACAGACGGAGAGACATCGGGTGCGATCGGTGTGCCCGGAGCAGGATTGTTTCTCATATTGACGTCACGGAGCGCAAGCCCGGGACGGATGTCACACACGTCTTATACGCTCGAACCCACATCCGAGGAGGCAGGACCATGAAGGCTGTACTCGCAGGAACCGTCATCGCCGAAGCCGACGAGAGCGATCTCGCCCGCATCGAGGGCAACTGGTACTTCCCGCCCGCATCGATCACAGAGGGCGCGCTCGTCGAGAGTCCGACCCAGTACACGTGCCCCTGGAAGGGGGCAGCCCAGTACTTCTCGGTGCAGGCGGGAGGCGAGCTGCATACCGACTACGCCTGGTCGTACCCGACTCCGTTCCCGAGCGCCTTCGACCGTGTCGGCAAGGACTTCTCGGGCTTCGTCGCCTTCGACCCGCGGGTCGACGTCTCAGCATGACCTCTGTATGCCGCAGCCGGGGTGCTGATGCCCGCCTCGTCGATCGATCGACCGGAGAATAAACGTGATCGAGTTCCGCAACGTCACCAAGCAGTTCCCGGACGGTACGACCGCCGTGAAGGACTTCAGCCTGGTGCTGCCGTCGCGCAAGACGACGGTGTTCGTCGGATCCTCGGGATGCGGCAAGACCACCCTGCTGCGCATGATCAACCGCATGGTCGAGCCGACCTCCGGCGAGGTCGAGATCGACGGCGAGAGCGTGCTCGGTGGCGACCCCGTTGCTCTGCGCCGCCGCATCGGCTACGTGATGCAGAACTCGGGTCTGATGCCGCACTTCACGGTGATCGACAATGTCGCCACCGTGCTTCGCCTGACCGGGGTGAAGAAGGCGCCGGCGCATGAGCGCGCACGTGAGCTGCTGAAGACGGTGGGCCTCGACCAGTCGCTGGCCGAGCGGTACCCGAGCCAGCTCTCGGGCGGGCAGCAGCAGCGCGTGGGTGTGGCGCGTGGGCTCGCGGCCGATCCGAACATCCTCCTGATGGACGAGCCGTTCGGCGCCGTCGACCCGATCGTGCGTGCCGATCTGCAGCAGGAGACCCTGCGGCTGCAGCACGAGCTCGACAAGACGGTCGTGTTCGTCACGCACGATATCGACGAGGCGTTCCTGCTCGGTGACCAGGTCGTGATCCTCGACAAGGGCGCACGCATCGTGCAGGTGGGCAGCCCGAGCGAGATCATCGAGAACCCGGCAGACGACTTCGTCGCGTCCTTCATCGGCGCTGACCGTGGCCGTCGCGCTCTGCACCTCAAGCAGACGCCCCACGGCACCGTGGTAGTCGACTCCGAGGGACGCACCCAGGGTGCGATCGTGGCCGACGTCGAGAAGTCCGACGGACCGCTCGCCGGACCGGATGCCGCCGCTCTCGGCGCCGTACAGGGCGAGCGCACGTGAACTGGGTCGTCGACAACCTCGGGCTGATCTTCGAACTGACCGGGGTGCATCTGCGGCAGAGCATCATTCCGATCGTTCTGGGCTTCGTGCTGTCCCTGCCCCTGGGCTGGGTCGCATGGAGGTTCAAGCTGGTGCGCGGACCGATCATCCTGCTGACGGGGCTGCTCTACACGATCCCGTCGCTCGCCCTGCTGATCCTGCTGCCGTCGGTCGTCGGCTACTCTCCGCGCAGCGAGGCCAACCTGATCGTCGCGCTCACCATCTACGCGATCGCGATCCTCGTGCGCGGGGTCTCGGACGGCCTCGACTCGGTCGACGACGACATCCGTCAGTCCGCCACAGCCACGGGATTCGGGTCCTTCCGACGCTTCTGGGCGGTCGAGTTCCCGCTCGCAGGCCCTGTCATCCTGGCGAGTCTGCGGGTCACGGCGGTGAGCACCATCTCGTTGGCGACCGTGGGCATCCTGATCGGCATCAGGAACCTCGGATACCTCTTCACCAACGGCCTCGATCGTCGGATCATCGCCGAGGTGTTCGCCGGGATCATCGCCGTCGTCGTCATCGCCCTCGTGATCGATCTGCTTCTCCTGCTCGCCGGTCGGGCGCTGATGCCCTGGACGCGCGCTGCGACGAAGACCGGCGCTGCGACCCCCGTGACCGTGGGGGCTCCCGCATGAACCTCTTCCTCGAAGCCTTCGCATGGATGTTCGCCCCGGCTCAGTGGACCGGCAACTACGCGCTGCCGAAACTGCTCGGCGAGCACTTGACCCTCACCGCGATCTCCGTGGTCATCGCCGCTGCGATCGCGGTTCCCTTGGGGTGGCTCATCGGTCACACGGGCAAGGGGCGCGAGATAGCCGTGGCGGTGTCCGGAGCGGCACGTGCGATCCCGGCCTTCGGCCTCATGATCCTGCTCGTGCTCCTCTTGGGAGTGCTCCGCATCCCCGAGGCCGCGATCACGACGTTCGTGCTGCTCGCGATCCCGTCGCTGCTCGCGGGCGCCTACACCGGCCTCGAAGCCATCGACCGGCGTGTGATCGACGCCGCGAAGGCGATGGGCATGACGGGCTGGCAGATCTTCTGGAAGGTCGAGGTGCCGCTCGGTCTTCCGCTCCTCGTCGGCGGCATCCGCTCAGCTCTGCTGCAGGTCATCGCGACGGTCACGATCGCCGCATACGTCGGGCTGGGCGGGCTCGGCTATCCGATCATCCAGGGCATCCCGCTGCAGCGCTTCGACCAGGTGGTCGCTGGAGCGATCCTCGTGGCGGCGCTCGCGCTGCTGGTCGACCTCCTGCTCGCCGGCGCCCAGCACCTCGCTGTTCCGAGAGGCCTCCGCACCGGCGGGCGCCCCTCGCGTCGACGTTCGCGCACGCTCGTCCCCGCTGCCGAACCCTCGACCTCCGAGGCATCCCCCTCCGGTGACGGGACTACGTCCGTCACGAGCGAGCCCGCCACAGCCTGAAATCCACAGCACAGCAGTCCAGAAGTCCCCCAGAGAAGAGGAAGTCCATGTTCACAGCACGAGGCAAGCGCTCTGTCTTCGCCATCGGCGTCGTCGCCGCCGCGGCACTCGCCCTCACCGCCTGCGGTTCGAGCGAATCGCTCGGCGAGCCGGCCGATTCCGGCGAGAGCTCGGGCGGCGACGCGATCGTCGTCGGTTCGCAGGCGTACTACTCCAACGAGATCATCGCCGAGATCTACGCTCAGGCGCTCGAGGCAGCAGACTTCACGGTCGATCGCCAGTTCAGCATCGGGCAGCGCGACGCGTACATGCCCGACGTCGAGTCCGGCGATATCGACGTCTTCCCCGAGTACACGGGCAGCCTGCTCGAGTACATCTCGGAGGACGAGGTCGATGTGACCAGCCCCGATGACGTCTACGCGGCCCTGCAGGACGCACTGCCCGAGAGCCTCACGGCCCTCGACTTCGCCGAGGCCTCCGACCAGGATTCCTACACGGTCCTCAAGAGCTTCGCCGAGGAGAACGGCCTGACCACGATCGGCGACCTCAGCAAGGTCACCTCGCAGGTCACGATCGGCGCGGCACCCGAGTTCGAGCAGCGCCCGTACAGCCCGGCAGCGGCCAAGGAGGTCTACGGTGTGGAACTGGCGTTCTCGGCCACCGGCCCGACGACCCTCGAGTCGCTGCTCGCCGGCGAGATCCAGGTCGCGGACATCTACACCGCCGACCCGGCGTTCGAGACCGAGGAGATCGTGGCTCTCGAAGACCCCGAGAACCTGATCATCTCGTCGAACGTCGTGCCGATCGTCTCGAGCGACATCGCGGACGACGTGTCGGACGTCCTCAACGCCATCAGCGCCAAGCTGACTGCGGAGGAACTCGTGTCGCTGAACGTTCTGAGCACGGTCGACCAGCAGTCGTCGGCCGACATCGCCAAGAAGTGGCTCGAAGACAACGACCTCGTCTGATCGCGAGCAGCTCCCACGAGAAGTGCCCGGGCCCTCAGGGGTCCGGGCACTTCTGCGTGTGGGCTGAAGCGGTTCTCCTCGCCGAGCAGGGGCTAGATCCGCGCATCCTGCCGAGGGATGAGCACCTGCTTGATGATGATGAGGATCGATGCCGCGACCGGCACCGCCACGAGGGCACCGAGCAGGCCGAGCAGCGTGCCGCCGGCGAGAGCGCCGATCACGACGAGCGAGCCGGGGATCGAGATCGCGCGGTTCATCACGCGCGGCGTGATCACGTACGCCTCGATCTGCATGTAGACGAGGTAGACGATCGCGAACACGAGCGCGGCGATCGGGTTCGTGAACAGAGCGAGGGTCGTGCCGATGATCCAGAACAGCACGGATCCGACGAGTGGGATCAGCGTGATGCAGAACGCCACGGTTGCCATCAGCGGGGGGAACGGCAGTCCGAGGAAGAAGTACAGCAGGAAGGCGAGCACGGCGTTGCAGAACGCGAGTACCACCATGCCCATGACGTAGCCGCCGACCGAGTCGGTGATCTGATCTGTGATGTCCCCGGCGCGGGCACGGTCGCGCGCGGGGGCGAGGCGCAGCAGTCCGGACTTGATCGACGGGAGGGTCGCGAGGAAGTAGAGCGTGAGCACCAGCACCACGATGATGCCCGAGATGGCGCTCGCGATGGAGGCGCCGACCTGAAGGGCGCCACCGCCGATCGCCGCGATGTTGCCGGGGTCGGTGAGGAACTTCTGCACATCGGCCACCAGGGATTCGAACTGATCGCCGAACTGGTCCTCGAGGGTCGCGTAGATGTCGCTGCGCATGAACTCCTGGATCATGCCCGGCACCGATCGGATGAAACTCGCGATCTGCTCGATGACGACCGGAAGCACCATCCAGATGACGAGGCCCGCGACGACGATGAGCCCCAGGATCGCGACGACCACTGAGATCGCTCGCGAGAGGCCGCGCTTCTCGAGGAACCGCACGGTGGGATCGAGTCCGAGAGCGGCGAACAGGGCGAGGGCGATGTAGATGATCACCGTCGACAGGTTCGCCACGGCCAGACCGAGCACGATGGCGGCAAGACCGCCGAGGGTCACCAGAAAACCGAACACGAACGGGCGATCGATGCGCGTCCAGAACGATCGGCTCGGCGTCATCGGCTCGACGACGCCGGTGCGGGGAGTGTGAGCATCAGACCGCGCGAGGGGAGCGGGCGTCGCGGCGGTGGAGGGCTCGGATGCGGCGGTTTCCGACGTGCTGGGCGATGCCTCGGCTCCGGCGGGCGCATCGGGAGTCGAGTTCGGATGCTCGGGCTGCGGGGACGGGTCGGATGCGGCGGCGGACGCGCTCGACGACGGTTCCTGCTCTTCTCGGCTCATGTGCTCACGATAGCGTCCGACCGAGCGTCGCCCCGGCAAGCGTCCCCCGTGCGGGGCGGGGTCGTTCTGCCGCGTGTTTCCGTAGAGTAGGGGGCATGACCGCCGCCGAAGACCCCCGGGCTGAACTCCTCCGACTGCGCTCGAGCATCGACAACATCGACGCCGCACTCATCTTCATGCTCGCCGAGCGCTTCCGCGCCACGCAGCAGGTCGGCCAGCTCAAAGCCGAGCACGAGATGCCGGCATCCGATCCCGGTCGTGAAGAGCAGCAGGTCGCGCGCCTCAAGGCACTCGCCGAGGATGCGCACCTCGACCCCGAGTTCGCCGAGAAGTGGTTCAACTTCGTGGTGGCCGAGGTGATCCGCCATCACACGGAAGCCGCCGAAGGGCGATGATCCGGCCTTCCGGGCGAGTGACAGTGTGTGCAGCACTCACCCGCCCGGGGACCGAACTAAGTTTATTGAATAAACTATGACCGAGGCTACGCAGAACGCCCTGGTCTGTCAATCGATTCGGACAACGGGACCGGCACCATGCTGAATGGCGACGACGCACTCGACACGCAGGCGTCGGTTCGCCGTGCCAACCTGCGACGGGCGCTTCAGCTGGTTTTCCGCAGCCCCGGCACTCAGACGAGGGCCGGCATCGCTCGCGCCACCGGTCTCACGGCGGCCACGGCCTCGTCTCTGGTCGCGGAGCTCATCGAACTCCAGCTGATCGCGGAGGGCGCTCAGGCTGCCAGCACCGGCGGAAAGCGGGCGACGACCCTCAGCATCGACCCGGTTCATCACCTCATACTGGTGCTCGTGGTCCGGCCGACCGACGCGCGCATCGCGCTGGTCGGTCTCGACGGCGCAGAGGTCGAGACGCGTAGGGTCGGCTACTCGTCGGAGTCGCGCGATCGGATGCTCGACGACGCACTCACCAAGATCGCGACCGCGCACCGCGACCGTCTGCTCGTGGCGGGGGTGCAGTTGCCGGGCACGACCGATGGGCGCCGCGTCTTCGAGAGTGTGCAGCTGGGCTGGACCGATGTCTCTCTCGCGGATCGTTTCGAGGCGCTGCTCGGCGTTCCGGTGCTCCTGGTCAACGACGTGGATGCCGAGGCGATCGCCGAGTCCGCCAGGGAGGACGAGTCGGCGGGGTATCGGCTGTTCATCCATATCGGCACCGGAATCGGGGCGGCGGTGACCCTCGACGGCGAGCTCGCCCCGGGTCCCCGCGACCGCGCAGGCGAGATCGGTCACGTGCAGGTGCAGTTCGGCGGCGATGCGCGGGCGTGCCGGTGCGGCCGGCAGGGGTGCCTGGAATCCGTGGCATCGATGACCGCCATGCTCGGCGACGACTTCGACGACGCACTCGACGACCGGGCGATCGACGCGCTCGCCGCAGCGGCCGATCAGGAGCGCGTGGCGGAGGGGGCGCGGGCGCTGGCTCGCACGATCAAGCTCATCGCGGCGGTGCTCGACGCTGCCGAGGTCGTGATCGGCGGCCCGGCCCGTGCACTCGGCGACCCGTTCCTCCGCCTCGTGCAGGCAGAGATCGACTACACCGCCACGGGCACCGCGAACGTGCCCGTTCGCTACGCCGACGCAGACGCCTCGATCTCGACGGGCGTCGCTCAGGTGGCGCTGTCGAGCGCGCTGGGCGTGCGTTGGAGTCCGGCGCAGCTGCGCGCGGCATCCGCTCCGGCATCCTGATCGGACTTTGATTCCCGTCGGACTTCGCGTCGCGCGCGGAGGTTCCCGTCGCACTTTGTGCCGCGTGCGGAGGTTCCCGTCGCACTTTGTGCCGCGTGTGCACGGGGCGAGCGGCACGAAGTGCGACCGGAGCGCTGATCCGGTGGACCGGGCGGCGCGAAGTGCGACCGGAGCGCTGATCCGGTGGACCGGGCGGCGCGAAGTGCGACCGGAGCGCTGATCCGGTGGACCGGGCGGCGCAAACTGCGACCGGAGCGCCACGCGGATACGGAGCGCCACGCGGATACGGAGCGAGACGCGGATGCGGAGCGAGACGCGGATGCGGAGCGCCACCCGGGTGGCGCTCCGCATCTGTTCCGACGGCTCTACTTGACGCTGCCGGCGGTGAGGCCTCCGACGAGGCGCTTCTCGATGAGCATGAACAGGATGACGACGGGCAGGATCGCGACGATCGAGACGCCGAACACGTACTGCCAACTGGTCTCGTACTGACCCACGAACTTGGTCAGCGCGACCGAGAGCGGCTGGTTCTTGTCGGTCGACAGGATCACGAGCGATGCGGCGAACTCGTTCCAGCAGGCGACGAACGTGAACACGATCGCCGTGACGATGCCCGGCCAGACGAGCGGCAGGTTGATCTTGAACAGCACGGTGAAGCGACCGGCGCCGTCGATCTGGGCCGCCTCGTCGATCTCTTTGGGGATGCCGGCGAAGAACGAGTGCATGATCCACACCGCGAACGACAGGTTGAAGGCGGCGTTGATGAAGATCATCGCGGCCCACGTGTCGCCGAGTCCGAGGGTCGTGAACTGGCGGAACAGGCCGGAGGTGAGGACGGCGGGCTGCAGCATCTGCGTCACGATCACGAGGAACAGGAACACCATGCGCCCGGGGAACTTGAAGCGGGCGGTGTAGTACGCGGCCGGCAGCGACACGAGCAGCACGAGCAGCGTCGCGAACACGGCGATGATGATCGTCGAGATCAGGTTGTACGGCAGCGGCGTCTCGGGGGTCGACCACATCGAGATGTAGTTCTCCCAGTGCCACTCGATCGGCAGGTAGGTCGGGTCGACCGAGCGGATCTGCGACTTCGTCTTGACCGAACCGAAGAACATGATCAGGTACGGCAGTACGAAGATCGCGAGCACGAGGATGCCGGCGGCCATGCGGAGGATGACGCGGGGCAGCGTCACCTGGTCTTCGGTGTACCGGCGCTTGCGCCCGGGGATGCGGGGAGCGGCGTCGTCTCCGGCGGTGGTGACGAGGGCGGTCTCGGTCAGGGTCATGATCAGACCTCCTTCATGGGCTTGACGGCCTTGACGTAGATCGCGACGATCACGATCACGATCAGGAAGGCCACGACCGACAGCGCGCTCGCGACGTCGACCTTCTTCTGCAGCTCGATGTACTTGAAGATCATCGTCATGATCGTGTCGGCGCCGTAACCGGGGATCGACCCCGTCATCACCTTGAGGATCGGCAGCGAGTTGAACACGTTGATGATGTTGATGAGGATCGCGACCGCGAGGGCGCTGCGCAGCTGTGGCACGACGACGGTCCAATAGGTGCGGGTGGGGCCTGCGCCGTCCATCTTCGCGGCCTCGAGGGTGTCGGCCGGGACCGTCTGCAGGCCCGCGAGGATCGTGTAGGTCGTGAAGGGCAGCGAGACGAAGATCGCGATCACGATCGACCACGCGAAGGCGGTGGCCGGGTTCTTGGTCCAGCCGTACCCGACCGCGTCATCGGACAGCCCGATGTCGTAGAGGAACTTGTTGAAGACCCCGAAGTACGGCTCGAGGCTGTAGTAGAAGACCATGGTGGTCATCACGACGGATGCGGCCCACGGCACGATCACGGCCATGCGCACGATCTGCCGACCCGGGAAGGCCTTGTTCAGGATCTGCGCGAGTCCGAGCGAGATCAGCACAGTGAAGGTCACGACCGCCACGACCCAGATGATCGTGCGGAAGATGATCGGCCAGAACTCGGCGAACGTGAACACGGTCACGAAGTTGTCGAAGCCGACCGAGCCCTTGTCGAGGCCGGACAGCGAGATGTCACGGGTGGAGTTGAAGAACATCACCCCGGCGGGGAACAGCACCACGCCGATGATGAGGAGGAGGGCGGGGGCGATCCAGGGCAGCGCCTGGAGCAGATCCTTGCCTCCGGGCTTGCCGCGGGCAGCGCCCGACCGGCGCCCCGGGGTGCGGGGGCGGCCGGTGGCCGCCCCCGCGAGGTTCGAGGATTCTTTCGTCTGGCTCATGGAATATCCGAACCTCTCCGTCGCTGGGTGTGGGCAGGGTCGTCGGGGATCAGCCCGCGTCGACCTGTGCCTGGATCTCGGTCAGGACATCCTGCGCGGACTTCGTCTGGAGCTGGCCGAACAGCGACTTGAAGGCGCCGTCGGTGGCCGACCACTTCTCGTTCGTCGACGGGTAGAACTGCGCGTCGGGCAGCACGTCGAGGAATGGCTTGAGTGCCTCCTCGCCGGCGAGCTGCTCGGCACCGGACTTGGTGACGGGAAGGAAGCCTTCGGCCTGCACCCACGGCACGTACACGTCTGCCGAGTAGTAGTAGTCGAAGAACTTGGTGATCGCCTCCTGCTTGTCACCGTCGTTCTGGAACGCCATCAGCTGGTCCATGACGCCGAGGGTGAACGGCGAGCCGTCCTTCGTCGGGATCGGGACGATGGAGTAGTCGAGCTCGGGGTTGCCCTCCTCGATCTGGCCCACTGTCGGGGGCAGACCCACCTGCATGCCGATCTTGCCCTGGATGAAGATGTCCATCAGGGGCGAGCGCTGCGTCGAGCCGGGGTCGGCCTGCGTGGCGCCTGCGTCGATCATCTTCTTGATCTGCTCGGCACCTTCGAGGTTCTCGGGGGTGTCGATCGTGATCTCGGATGCGTCGCCGAACGAGCCGCCGCCGCCCCAGAGCCACACGGCCGCCTCGGCCTGCGCCTCTTCGGAACCGAGAGGCATGCCGTAGCCGGCCACGCCGCCGCCGAGTGCCGACACCTTGGTCGCGGCATCCAGCAGCTCGTCCCACGTCGTCGGAGCCTCGACACCGGCCTGCTCGAGCAGCGCGTTGTTGACGAACAGCGCGCGGGCCGATGCGATCAGGGGCAGGGCGTAGGCGGTGTCGTCGACCTCGGCGTTCGCGAGGAACGCGTCCTGGAAGTCGGAGTACGTGTCTTCCGAGACGACGTCCTCGACCGGGTAGAGCAGCTCGTCGCCGACGAACCCGGCGAACGGACCGCCGTTGTAGATGTCAGGGGCCTCGCCGGCCTGGATCTTGGTGGAGACGACCTTCTCGAGGTTGTCCCAGGACTGCACCTCGAGGTCGACCTTGATGTCGGGATTCTCCTTCTCGAATCCGTCGATCACGTCTTCCCACAGGCCCTTGGTGGCGTCGGAGTAGCTGGGGACGAGGAGGTTGAGAGTGGTTTCGCCCTCAGCGTCGCCTCCGCCTCCGGTCGAGCCGCCGAACCCGCACGAAGCGAGCGTGAGAGTGGCGGTTGCCGCCAGGGCAACGGCGCCGAATCGCAGTGACTTCTTCATGTGTATTGCATTCCTCACTGTGTAGGTGGTGCACAGTCGCAAGCACAACTCACGCGACGGTGCGTGTGATCGCCTTCCCTTGGTGGCTGGGCGATCGGTCAAGCCGGGTCGGCTCGGAGAACCCTCCATGGACCGGGTCGCCGGAGGGGCGGTGGAACTTGTTCGATTATTTGTCAGGAGAATAAACAAATCAAGAGGAACCTTGCGAGATTTCCTTGTGTCGAAATACTATGATCGAATCAGCACCAAAACAATCACAAACTTGCAACATCTGGTCCGGAGGGCCCGACATGACCGAACTTCTGCCCGGCGCACACATGCGCGAAGAGCTCACCTCGCAGCCCGAGACCTGGGCTCGCGCCGCCGATCTTCGCGATGCACAGGCACTGCTGCCCGCATCCGGAGCCCGCATCGCCGTCGTCGGCTGCGGCACGTCGTGGTTCATGGCCCAGTCGTACGCGTTCCTGCGTGAGACCTCGGGTCAGGGCGAGACCGACGCGTTCGCGGCATCCGAGGCCTTCGTCGACCGCGGCTACGACGCCGTCGTCGCGCTGACCCGCTCCGGCACCACGACAGAGGTGCTCGAACTGGTCGATCGCATCAAGGGCCGCGTTCCCACGATCGGTGTGATCGGCGACGAGACCTCGCCGCTCGTCTCTCTCGTCGACGAGGCCGTGCTGCTGCCCTTCGCCGATGAGAAGTCGGTCGTGCAGACCCGCTTCGCCACCACCGCCCTCGCGCTGTTCCGCGCCTCGCTCGGAGAAGACCTCACCGGCGCGATCGAGGATGCCGCCGCCGTGCTCGCCGCCGACTATGACGACGAGCTCCGTGACGCCGAGCAGTACTCGTTCCTCGGCCGCGGCTGGACCGTGGGCCTCGCGCACGAGGCCGCACTGAAGATGCGCGAATCGTCGCAGTCGTGGACCGAGTCGTACTCGTCGATGGAGTACCGCCACGGCCCGATCGCGATCGCCGCGCCCGGACGGGTGACCTGGCAGTTCGGCGAGGCGCCCGAGGGACTCGCCGCGCAGGTCGAGGCCACGGGGGCGCGCTTCGTGCAGCATCCGATCGATCCCCTCGCCGACCTCGTGCGGCTGCATCGTGTGGCCCTCGACCGTGCCGTGGCCCGCGGACTCGACCCTGACCAGCCGCGCAACCTCACGCGATCCGTCATCCTGGATGCATGACCCGACCCACCCGCGGAGCAGTCGATGACCAGGCCTGAGGATGCGGAGAGCATCAGCGACGTCGTGAGCGACGCGTCGGGCGAGCGCCTCGCCACAGCACGGACGATCGGAGCGGGCGCACCCGTGCTCGCTTTCGACGTCGGGGGCACCGACATCAAATCCGCGCTGTTCGACGTCGACGGCACGGCACTGGGCCTGCGACGCACGCCGACTCCGGTAGCCGACGGCGACCGCACCGGGGTGCTCATCGAGCGCCTCGGTGTGCTCGCCGCCGAACTGCAGGCCGATCACCCCGGCGTCGTGCCTCAGGCGGTCGGGCTGGTGGTGCCAGGGATCGTCGACGCGGAGGCCGGACTCGGCGTGTTCGCCAGCAACCTCGGCTGGCACGACTCCCCGTTGCGCGATCTCGCCTCGACGAAGCTCGGGCTCCCCGTGGCGTTCGACCACGACGTGCGTGCGGCGAGCTGGGCAGAACATCGCCTCGGCGGCGCCCGTGCATACTCGAACTCGGTCGTGCTCGTCATCGGCACCGGTATCGCGGGTGCTCTGCTCGTGGGGGGAGAGCCGTACACGGCTGGCGGCTACGCCGGCGAGATCGGACACTCGCCGATCGCCGACGGACCCGAGTGCGCGTGCGGCGCCCGAGGGTGCCTCGAAGTCGTCGCGTCCGCGGGGGCGATCGCACGCCGGTATCGCGAGGCGACGGGCATCGACCCCGACGGCGCGAAAGACGTGATCGCGCGTGCAGCGGCCGGCGACCGCATCGCCTCCGAGATCTGGAACTCGGCACTCGACGCTCTCACCCTCTCGCTCGCCCAGCTCACTGCGGTCGTGGCGCCGGAGGCCATCGTCATCGGTGGCGGTCTCTCCCGCGCGGGAGGCGCGCTCTTCGACGAACTGCGCGCCCGATTGGCAGAGCGGCTCAGTTTCCACCGCATCCCCGAACTCGTGCCCGCCGAGCTGTCAGGCAACGCCGGCATACTCGGAGCCGCGCTGCGCGCGAGGGAGCTCGTATGATCCTCACCGTCACCCCCAACCCGGCGCTCGATCTCACCTGGCACGTCGATCGGCTCACTCTCGGCGAGACGCACAGAGCGGATGCCGGTGTCAGCCGCGCCGGCGGCAAGGGGCTCAACGTGGCGAGAGTCGCCCATGCCCAGGGCGCGTCGGTGCTCGCCGTCTCGACGGCCGGCGGACGCAGCGGTGTCGAACTCGCCGCCGAACTCGGATCGAGCGGAGTGCCGCACCGGCTCGTATCCGTGGTCGGCGCCACACGACAGAGCATCGCGATCGTCGATCGGGAGCTCGGCGACACCACCATCGTGAACGAGCGCGGGGTGAACCCCACCGATCCCGAGTGGGCAGCGCTGCTCGGCGAGGTCGTCGACGCGCTCCCCGGCGCGCAGGTGCTGGTGATCTCGGGCAGCCTCCCACCCGGGGCGCCGGAGACGCTGCTGCCCCTCCTCATCGGCACGGCGCGGGATGCGGGCGTGCCCGTGATCGTCGACACCTCGGGTCCCGCTCTGCTGCTCGCGGCGGATGCCGGAGCATCCGTCGTCAAGCCCAATGCCGCCGAGCTCGTCGAGGCGACCGGTCTGACCGACCCCGTCGAGGGTGCGCGGTCGCTCATCGAGCGCGGCGTCGAGCTCGTGCTGCTGTCGCTCGGAGCCGAAGGCATGCTCGCGGTCACGGCATCCGACCTGCTGCACGCGCGCCTCGACGCCCCGCTCGCCGGCAATCCGACCGGTGCCGGCGATGCCGGAGTCGCCGCCTGCGCGGTGCTCTACGCCGACGGCATCCGCGACCCCGAGAAGATCCTTCGCCGAGCGACCGCCTGGTCGGCCGCCGCTGTGCTCATGCCGCTCGCCGGCGAGATCTCCGACGAGTGGGAGGCGCTCGAGCGCCGTCTCGTCGTCGCCCCCTTCATCCCCACCGTTCGAGAGGAACCTCTGTGACCCTGGTCTCCGCCCGCGAGCTGGTGACGGATGCCGCGACGCGCGGCACCGGCATCGGCGCGTTCAACGTGATCCACCTCGAGACCGCCGAGGGGCTGGTGCGTGCATCCGCCGATTCGGGGCTGCCGGTGATCCTGCAGCTCTCGCAGAACTGCGCCGACTATCACGGCGGTCTCGAGCCGATCGCCCTGGCGACCCTCGCGATCGCCCGTCGGGCAGCGACGCCCGTCGCGGTGCACCTCGATCACGCCGAGCGACCCGAGCTCGTCGACGAGGCCATCGCCCTCGGATTCGGCTCGGTGATGTTCGACGGCGGGGCTCTCCCCTACGACGAGAACGTCGCGATCACCGCGGCCGTGGCCGAGCGCGCGCACGCCGCCGGTGTCTACATCGAGGGCGAGCTGGGAGAGGTCGGCGGCAAAGACGGAGCCCATGCGCCGGGAGTGCGCACCGACCCCGACGAGGCGCGCGCGTTCGTCGCAGCGACCGGCGTCGACGCGCTCGCCGTGGCCGTCGGTTCGTCGCACGCGATGACAGACCGCACGGCATCGCTCGACCTCGAGCTCATCGCCCGCCTGAGCGAGGCGCTGCCCGTGCCCCTCGTGCTGCACGGCTCATCGGGCGTCGCCGACGCGGTCATCGCGGACGCGGTGCGCGCGGGCATGACCAAGATCAACGTCTCGACGCACCTGAACGGCTTCTTCACCCGGGCGATCCGCTCGACGCTCGACGCCGACGAGAAGCTCGTCGACTCGCGCAAGTACCTGACCCCGGCCCGTGACGCACTCGCGGGAGAGGCCGCACGGATGCTGCGACTGTTCGCCCTCGAGGCCGCCGAGGTGGCGGGGTGAACTGCGCGAACCGGGCAGGATGGTGACATGAAGCGCGCCGCACGTCTGAACGCGATCCTCGACCTCCTGGCCGCCGACGGCGAGGTCAACGTCGACGAGCTCGTCGAGCGATTCGGAGCCTCGGCCGCCACCACCCGCCGCGACCTCGACTCGCTCGCCGAGCAGCGCCTGCTCACCCGCACGCACGGCGGCGCGGTCGCCCATTCCGTCGCCTACGAGCTGCCCATCCGCTACAAGAGCCATCAGCGCTCGCAGCAGAAGGAGAGCATCGCGCAGGCCGCGGCCGCACTCGTCGCGCCGGGCATGGTGGTCGGGCTCTCCGGAGGGACGACGACCACGGCGATCGCGGCGGCACTCGCCGCGAGGGATGACCTCGCGGCCGGCCCCGGCATCACCGTCGTCACCAACGCCGTGAACATCGCCGCACAGCTCGCGACCCGCCCCGACATCAAGGTCGTCGTGACGGGCGGAGTCATCCACTCGCGCAGCTACGAACTCGTCGGCCCGTTCGTCGAGCAGCTGCTGCGAGGCGTGCGCCTCGACATCGCCTTCATCGGCGTCAACGGAATGGACGCCGAGGCCGGCGCCACCACGCAGGATGAACGCGAGGCCGCCGTGAACCGGATGATGGCCGAGCGTGCGCGTCGAGCGGTGGTCGTCACCGACAGCAGCAAGCTCGGCACCGTCGCGTTCGCGGCCGTCGGCGGCTCGGAGCTGTTCCCCGTTCTCCTCACCGACGACGGCGCGGACGCCGCTTCTCTCGCCGCCCTGCGCGCGGCCGGCTACGAGGTGCTGACCGCCTGATCCCGCGGTCTTGTTCTCCTGCTGAACTCCTTGCGGGGATGCCGCGACCCTTCTCGCGACATCCCCGGAGCAGATGGTGTCCTGTCGTTCCCTCACACTCCCCAGTGCACGAGGGTTTCCCCAGTTCGACTGCGCCTCCCTCGCGCTTCGTTTCCGAAGCCCTCCGCTGGCACCTTCTGCAGATAAGGAGCGAGACGTCGAGGTTCTGATACATCGACTGGAGAAATCTTTTCAGAGGCCGCTTCCATGGCACTGGAACGGAGCACGCACGCCGGTGGACTCGGACGCCGCGGCCAGCGCGACGGCGGGCGCGACACCGTTCGCGAGCTCGGTGTGCACGGCTCCGAGGAGTTCGCAGGCGACGTCGTCGGGCACGACCACCGGGGCCGCGATCACGCACCGGGTGCCCGCGTGCAGCCAGACCCGGGTCATCCCGAGCGCCTCCTCGCCCCAGCGCACCGAAGACCGCCCGAGCTCGCAGGCCGACAGCACGACGGTGTCGGGAGCCCGCGGGATCAGGTCGACGTCGTAGCCGAACAGAGTGCCGTCGACGAGCTCGAACCCCGAGAAGAGCGGGTTGTCGACCGCATGGCGTCCGTGCGCCGCGATGTGCAGGACATCGACATGCGTCGCGAGCTCGGTGACCGCCGAGACGCCGGCCTCGTCACCTGTCAGGATCGTCGCGTCGCTCCAGGCCGCCGCCGCCCGGCGCACCTCCTCCTCGGCGCGCGCGACGCGGGGACCGGCCGCGAAGCCCGCCAGCCTCCTCGGTGCGGAGGTGAGGGGCCGGTCGGAGTCGCCCAGCCAGCGCGAGACGGAGGTCGCGAGGGTGAACGGCGTGGCGGCCATTCCCGGGAGCATCGCCCAGGGAATGCCGCCGAGGATTCCAGGCACGGTGAGCGCGAGACGAACCGCTCCACCTGTCGCCGCGCGCGCCGGGGCGAGGAGAGCGTCATCGAGCAGGCCCAGCCTCTCGTCGAGCGACCGCCGCACGACTGAAGCCATCGGACCCGCATGCGTGAGGGCCGCGACATCCAGATCGGCGCGGAGCCCGTCGAGTGCGGCCTCGATGCGCGGCAGCGACAGCTCGACGATCGACGAACCGGATGCAGTCACCACGACGCACAGAAGCTCTTCGCGGGTGAACACGTAGGCGAGGATGGCCGTGTCTTCATCGAGTCGGTGCCTGGTCTCCAGCAGTCCCAGACGCTCGCGGCTGCCACCCGCCCCGGTCGAGGACCACTGCCGGTCGCGCACCCGGTCGCGCAGCTCGCGCACCCGAGCGTCGGTCGTCCAGTCGGACCCGGCGAGGTCGGCGCGGAGCATCCGCAGCTCGGCCAGATCCGACGACAGGGCTGCGTCGTGCGGGGGACGCACGGGCGCGACCTGCTGGCTCAGATGCCTGGCGCGCTCCGACCACTCGAACAGCACCTCGGGATTGCGTGATCGTGCGGCGGCGGCGAGACCGGAGAACATCAGCTCGGTGCCGTGCATCGCCAGCGACGCCTGCAGGTCGAGAGCGCCGAACGACTGCTGCCACGCGGTGAGCAGATCGAGACCCTCCGCAGCGAAGCGGCGGGCGTCGGCATCCCTGCCTGCGGCGGATGCTCTCGCGGCCCGCACTTCATGGGCCCGCAGTCGCAGCGGAGTCGGGGCGTCGGCGGTGAGGCGCGGCATCCGTCCTCCGTCGGCCAGCCGTGCCGTCAACGACAGGGCTGCGGCCTCGGTGCGGAAGCCGCCCCGAGTGAGCGCTGCGGCGGTGCGCGTGAAGTCCTCGGCCACGGGCCGCCTCGTGGGGCGGGCGCGCAGCCGGGCCTCGAGGCGGACGGCCTCGGCGCGAGCGGCCCAGCCTTCGCTTCCCAGGGCGGCGAATCGGCGGGATGCCGTCGCGGCGGCGCGCTCGGCGGCGGACGCGTCATGCCGCAGGAGCGATCGGGCGAGGTGGAATTCGGCCTCGCCGCGAGCCTGCCGCATGCGCTGCGCACCGAACTGCACGGCGACGGCGCCGAGCAGTTCCTCCGCCTCGGTCGTCAGGCCCGCATCGCGGAGCACCTCGGCGCGGTCGAGGTCGCTGATCGCCGCGGCGAGGTCGCTGGTGGCTGCGAGGATCGGGCGCGAGCTCGTCATCAGTCCCAGTGCGGTGACGAGGTCGCCGCCCAGCAGCGCGGCGTAGCCGAGGTTATGGCGCGCCTCGGCGAGCGGCTCCTGTTGGTCGTGCGCCTCGTAGGCGGCGACAGCGCGCTGAAGATCGGCGGTGCAGTCGTCGAGACGGTGCCGCTGCATGCTGACGATCGCTCGGCTCATCAGCAGGTTCGCGCTCTCGATCGACCCGTCGTCGAGTCCGTCGATCGCCCGCGTCAGGAACTCGTCCGCCTCGTCGAGGCGCCCGCCGTGCATGAGCAGGGTGCCGAGCTGTCCGTTCGCGAGGGCGACGGTCTCGGCGCTGAGCCCCGGTCGCGACAGCGCCTCGCGCGACAGCCGTTCGGCCTCGGCGGGCTCGCCGGTCTGCGCGAGCACATACGCCAGCGTTCCGTCGATGCGTGCGCGCAGGTCGTCGTCGTCAGTGCGGGCGGATGCCGCGGCCAGAGCGCGCCGCGCCTGAGCGAACCGTCGGGAGTTGGCCGCATCGACGCCGCGCCGGTGCAGCTCGCGCGCAGACAGGGGCATTCAACCAGAATGCCGGTCGGCGCGGTCTCAGGGAAGATCTGGGGCGGTATCCGAGGTTCTTCCCTCCGGTCGGGGCTGGGCGGCGGGAGTGATCATCCTGCGTGGAGGCCAGAATGGGGAGCGGCCCAGCCGAACCGTTCGTTGACCTGCGGGTCGTACAGGCGATACCCGAGCGGATGCATCACGTCGATCATCGCGTTGAAGTGTTCTCCGTCTTCCTCAACGTGAGGGGTGAACCCAGCTGAGGAGAAGGCAGTCCGTCAGTGAGAGCCGGGGCCGGAGCACGCCTCCGGTCGCGTTGACGGACTGGACCAGCCCTGACGCGATCCGGCCGGTGGTGTCGAGCCCGCGGAACACCATGATCTGCACGGCGACCTCTTGCTGCCCATTGGGGTAGGGCGGGATCGCCTGGGGGCGGAAGCCGATGGCCATCGAGCTGCGGTTGCAGTTGTCGTCGAGGTCGCTGTAGTCGGCGTACCAAGAAGCACCGGCTGTAGCGACCATTACCAGCACCCAACCAACCGGCTTCACCTGATCATCACTAGCCACTCGTCTCTCCTTCGCAGTGGCCAATCGGTGCCGTGGTTCCTCGGTCCACCGCGGGCGCCCGCGCGCGGTTTCGAAACCCGGTTCGCGGACGAAAGCATGGCAGGGTTGAATCATGCAGCGATGGATAAGGCGGCTCGCGGTCGTGCCATTTGTGGTGGCGGTGTTCACGCTGGGCGCCCTGTTGATCACGGGAGCGAGTACGGGACGAATGGGGCCCGCAGCATGTGACTATTACGAAGCCCCGCCCGGCGCAGTGGTTGATGAGAGCTACGAACATGCACCTCGAGCGAACGTGACCATTTTTCCCTTTGTGCTCAACTGCTCCTATGCAACCGGCGCACCTGAGCGTGAGGTCGTGGGACACGACTTGGGGACCGTTCCCCTGGTGGGGTCCGTGCTCTTCATTGTTCTTGCACCACTTGTGTGGGCCCCTCGGCGCCGCCCGGAGCCCACACAAGTGAATGATCAGCAGGCGTCGCGTTCGTAGGCGAGGCCCTTGTTCCAAGTTCTCCAGCAGTGGCCAGGCGCCGATGCATCGCGACCGCCCGTGGACGGTCTGATCGAGCTACTGCGGGCGACAGACAAAGTTGTAAGCGGCGCGATCGAGCGAAGAGACAACAAGAGGGCCATTCACGAGCAGCTGCTTGTCGATGCTCGAGCTGCTGTCGCATCCGCCCTCGCGCGTCAACGGGCCGCTCCTGCGCAGAGCTAGTCCGCTACGTCGCGACGTGCATGAACCGAGCGAACGGCGTATCAGTTTGCTAGCGAGGGCGGGATGGTCTCCGTCACAAAGGAAAGTCCGGCACTTTATCCCAGCTGAGAGGAGGATGTCCGAGGAACTGAGCGGCTTCATCTGCAAGCTTTTGGCCACAACTCCGATAGACGTGAGCGCAAGATTCAGCACCATGAAGTGAGAGGGAATGCCGGCCAGAGCTCTGAGGCCTGAGGACACTCGATGCGGCTATGGTGCCGCGTAGCGGCCCCGGCCATACTTCGGGGCGAAAGCCACGGACCAGGCCATGCGTTAGGCAATGCCTTACCTGCATCCACCCATCAGCGTCTTCTTCTGCTTCAGCCCACGTCCTCGATTGCTTCTGAATCCAAGTGGAGTCCCCCACTGCGGGTGCCTTCCACGTTTCGATTGAAAAGAGGGTCTTCCACGTGGCGCCGTCGCCCCACTGAAGGACGTTGCGAAGCTATTCATCAAATGTCTTCACGGTCGGATTGTTCATGGTCGCTAGTTTTGCGATCTGACCGAAGCTTTGGTTCCTGTGCGCGGCCACAAGGGCAACGAACTCCTCGACGAAACCCTCAAATGCTGAGACAGATGTCAATACGATCGCGGGGGCAAGGGCGCCGGCGTTCCCTGGGTTCCCTTTCGCTCGAGGGTGTAACTTCTCGAGCATCTTTGGAATCGTGAGGCTGGTGCCGTACCTGTCGACAGCCGTTTGCAGACTCGGAACATACATAGATCGGATCCCCTTCGTTGGACTCCGCGTTGCCCGCGCGCGTCCATGTGCTTGGTCAACGAGTCGTTGACCAAACTACCGATTCTTGCCACGAGTGAGCTCTTCGGCGAAGGCTCGAGTGATCGCGCTCTCGTCGGGGAGGGCCTTTTGCGCTTCCTCGGTCAGTTCGTATCGACTCACTGCAACGGGCTGCGTTGTTGAGGCGAGGGCGTATCGGACGACGGTGTCATTCTTGCCTGCGACGAGCAATATGCCGACTGTCGGTTGATGCTTTCGCGGGATGCGGAACCGATCATCGACGGCTGCGACGTAGAAACCGAGTTGGCCGGCATCACGCGGATCGAACTTCGTGGTCTTCAGTTCGATGACGACGTACCGGAGTTGCTCGACGTGGAAGAAGAGTAGATCGATGTAGAAGTCGTCGCCGTCGATGTCCAGATGTACTTGGCGGCCGACAAATGCGAATCCGGGGCCGAGCTCGTGCATCGTGTCGAGGATTCGGTCGACCATGCGCTGCTCAAGCTGGCGCTCTGTGGCGTCGCTGTCGATTGCGAGGAACAGCAGCGCGTACGGATCTTTCGTGATCTCTTGGGCCTGGTCCGAGTCGCCCCGTTCGAGAGCCCCAGCAAAGTTGCTCGGCGCTGCTGCTTCACGCTCATGAAGTCGAGTGCTGATCTGGTGGGCGAGCACCGGACGACTCCACCCGTGGAAGGCGGACTTGCTCGCGTACCAGTCACGCAGCTCTTGATCGTCGAGCTTCGTGATCAGGTCGATGACCTGACCGCAAGGCAATTGGTCAACGGGCCATTGACCAATTGGATCCGGCATCGTCCATGCGTCAGCGAACCGCCGCATGTATTTGAGGTTGGTGATCGAGAAGCCTGTCATCGCCGGGAACTCCCGGCGGAGGTCTGCCGCGAGCCGAGTGAGAACACCATCGCCCCAGGAGGGGAGTAGCGTCGACGGACCTCGGCACCGATCGCGCCACCACTCATCCTCCTGAAACACAGAACGGCTCGGGCAGGTGCCCGAGCCGTTCTGCCCACGCCCGAGAGTCGGGTGAGTTCGCTGACGTCAACGACCTCGCGCCTGGGTGATGGTGCTCATGAGGTACGAACATCTGATGGCAATGGGAAGCTTCACGTCAGCGGGAACCGATTGCGGGTCTTGCAGGACGCGCTCCACATCCTCAATAGGGACATGGATGAGTTCCGCGATGTTGCGCGTGCTGAGATGAATCTCCGCGTTGAGCGCCTCGATGATCGCCTTGAGGCGGTCATCATCCTCGATCTGCAGCCCGGCCGTGAGCTGCGCCGCGAGAAGTGAGAGGCGAGCGCTTTCGTCATCTGTCAGACCCGGCTCCTGGGGCGAGACCAGCACGCCACTATGTTCCGCGCTGATCGCCGCGTGAAGCCTCTCGGGATCAATCTGTGTCATCGCTTGGATCGCACGTTCCGTCACGATTTCATCAGTGATGAGGAGGTTTAGCTCCCCTGGAACGTTGAGGCTGTTCGAAGACATCATCCCCCTGGCTTACGGGTAGGTGTAGGACGTGGCGTTGGGCACGGTCTTGGCGACGATGACACCGAGGAGGTCCGCGGTGCCGGTAAGCGTTCCAGAGTACCGGTGCCCGTGCAGCTTACTCGTGGGGCTCGAGCCCGCAAACCCGAAAACGGGGTTGAACCCGCCGCCGAGGCCGCTGCTGAGGTCGGTGATGTGGAAATGGCCGACAAACCCTGTTGCCGGACACGTCATGTTGATGTTCCAGGAGTAGACCCCATTCGCGGCGGTGACGGTCAACGTGCCGCAATCGGACGGATAAGTCACCCGCGGCGCTACCGTTCCTGGCTCCACAGGAGCCGGCACGCTGACCATCGTGAAGGTCTGGGACTGTCCTTCCGCAAGCGTCACCACTTCGCCGCCGACGTCCAGCAGGTACTCGGCTTCCGAGGAGATCTGCGTGGCCGAGTCCTTGCCGACATCGACCGCCGCCATTGCCGGACTTGCGCCCCCTCCTGCAATGACTCCAACCGAGAGCAGCACCGTCGCTAGCAGTGCCTTCGTTTTCGTGTTCATGACTATCTTCCCTCCGTGTCGTACGTCCTGAATGAACGGTGTCAGTGGCTGGCAGCCGAGTCCAGGCATCTCATTGCCTGGACAACGGTTCGACCCAGGTCTAAGCTCGCCACGCGATGAGGGGAGAGTGTTTTCTCTCGCGATGGAGGAGCAGATGACTGCATCAGGATTTGAGCGGCCTACCACCGGTGCGGTGATGGTCGAGATGGGCGAAGACCTGAGGAAGCAGCCAGAATCGCGCGGTCTCACGCAAGAGCAGGTGGCTCACTCAGCCGAAATTGCCGTACACACATACTCCAGCCTGGAGCGCGGTCTATCGCCATCGGGTGGGGTCGCGAACCCCACGATTGACACGCTAAGGCGCGTCCTTCACGCGTTGGGCATTCGCGCCCCCAGGGTCCGAGAATTCCTCTCGCTCTGACCAACGTCGCGATCACCGCATCCACACTACGCGGGCAGCGGGCGGCACTCTCTAACCACATGGGGCGATCGCATCCTTCTCGTTCGAGCCCCTCTCTCACGGGTCGGTAGCCGGGCCCTGTCACGCCGTCGTGGTGCTCTAGCCGCTGCGCGCAACTCCGTCGAGATGCACCAGCGCCGCCGATCGCCACGACGGCGTAGGCGCGATCGGCGGCGCCAAAGATGACGAGATCCATGGCTGATGAGAACGACGACGAGATGAGAGGGGTAGAGGGCACGACATGAACACAGAACCCCACGAATGCGGACCTGCTGTTGGATGCGACGGTTAACGGACCCAAGACATTCAGCCTCGCCGCGATGATCGATCCCGTTCACTTGGGGATCGTCTCGTGAGATCCCACGCCGGTGCATCGCACCCGCTCTCTCGCTGGTGTCCCACGTCACACATAGGGTGTTCGTAGGCAGTCTCTCTAGAGGGTGCCTATATGAGAAGCCCCTGCACCTACCCTCGCTCGACCGGGGTCGGCAGCGTTTTGAGCACGGCGGCGACGGCCTTGGCCGCGGCATCCGCCTTCACCCCCTGCGGAGGCACCGTGCCGAGCTGTGCCGCGATGCGACCCGCGACGTACGGAGCGGCGAACGACGTGCCGCTCCAGATCGCGAAGCCGCCGCGGTAGTCGTCGGGGTCGATCGTCTCGCGGCGCAGTCCGTCGATATCAGCTCTCGTGGTCGCCTGCTCGCCGCCGGCGAACGCCGGCGAGGTACTGACCACTGCAGCTCCCGGCGCATATACCCGCACCCAGGGGCCGACGTTGGAGAACAGTGCGACAGAGCGGGCCGAGGGGTTGAGGGCGCCGACCGACACGTGCGGAGCGTCCGTGTCACGGGGAATGCCGTTGTCGGCACCGGGCCACGGCCAGAGGGATGCCGGGAACGACGGCCGGTCGATCGCGTCGTTGCCCGCTGAGCACACGACCACGCATCCGAGCTCCCGTGCCCTGGTGAGCAGCGCGTTGAGGGTCGTGCTGAACTGGCCGTCGACCGGGGTCTCGTGGTAGTACCCGAGCGACAGATTCAGGACGTCGATCGGATGCCCGGTCTTCGGGTCCTCGCGGTGGCGGCGCAGCAGCTCGACGACCTGCGCGACCGTCGTCAGGAAAGTGCTCTCGTCGATCACGCCGAGAGCGCCGGCCATGCGGATCGACAGGATGTCGGCCTCCGGAGCCGTCTGCCGGATGATGCCCGCGATGAAGGTGCCGTGTCCGGCGACCGCGTCGATCTCGCCGTCGAGCTGTCCGTAGAGATCGGGGTAGCGTTCGGGATCCGCGTCGTCCGTGAGTCCGACCGGCACGCCGTCGAGCTCGATGTGCCGGGTGACGATGTCGTCGGGCAGCCAGTCGTGCACGCCGCATCCGGTGTCGAGCACCGCCACGACCGGGCGACGGCCGCGCTTCGGAGCAGCGGTGCGCTGAGGTGCGGGGCCGAGCCAGGCGACCGGCTGTCGTGCGCCGCGTCCTGGTTCGAGGTAGTCGTCGCTGCCTCCGGCACCTCCTCCTGCTCCACGCACAGGGTTGGTGCGGCTGAAGGGGTTGGTGCGGCTGAAGGGATTCGTGCGACTGAACGGATTGAGCCCCACGGGGTCGATCGACAGCACGTGCTCGAGGCTGGTCCGGGGCATCGGCGTGCCCGAACTGCGTCGTGCGCGCTGCAGCACGCGCCAGGCATCGGGTGGCACGGGGGACTCGCCGCGGGTGGGTTCGTCGGGGGTCGTCAGATGGGCCCGGAGGAAACCGGGCACGCCGGGGACCAGCGGGTCGGCGGCGAGCACCGCGGCGGGCGATTCGATGTCGAGGTTCCAGCCGAATGATCCGGCGGCTTCGCGCAGCTCGCGGATCTCCTCGTCGTATGCTTCGTGACCGTTGTCCTGGTCCTGCGTGATCAGCAGGCGCTCCTGCAGATACGCGGTCGGGAACGCACGGACGCCGTCGACCGGCTCGACGGACGGATCCAGCGCCGTCCCTCGGCGGATCGATCCTTCCGCTCGGTCCTGCCAGCTCCATCCCTTGGGCTGCTCCATCGTCGGTCCTCTCCTCGCGGGCGGCCCCGCGTCCTGTGCGGGGAATCCTGCGAGGTGCGGGACTGGCCCTGCGGTGTGTGCGGGCGGGCCCGCGGTGTGAGCGGGTCGCCCCGCGGTGGATCACAACTCGAACTGCGGAGTCGACAGGGTGCGCTGCTCGTCGCCCACCGTCGTGGTGAGGCGCACGAGCGTCAGCCCGTCGGGCACTTCGTCGAACACGAAGCGACCCGTGTCGCTCGCGGTCGTGGTGCGGGTGCGCTCGCCCTGGGCGAGCTCGATCAGCCCGGCGGCCGTGTCGACCCAGCCGTCGATGCGGTGGGCACCGCTGGCGGCACCCGTGACGTGCAGGAGGATGCTCGTCGTGCCGTCGCTGAACTGCAGTGTCAGTGCGTCCGCGTCTCCGCGCACCGCGCCGAGCGGCTGCTCGACGAGGGTCAGCAGCGCATACTCCGCCGACAGGCCCTCGGTGGCTACTGCCGCGATCATGCGATCGATCAGCGCTGCGGGCATCGGATCCACGTCGCGCCACAGAGACCGGAGGTGTGCGAAGAGCTCGGCATCCTCGTGGTTGTCGCCGCCGTTGTTGCCGTCGTTCTCGCTCATGAGACGCCTCCCGGCCGTGGTGTCGGGGCATCGAGCAGGTCGCGCAGCTTCGCCAGGCAGCGTTGCCTGGTCGGACCGATGCTGCCCACGGCCATTCCGAGGTCGGCGGCGAGGCGCGCGTAGTCGGGTCGCTCTTCGAAGGCGATCACGCGCAGCAGCCGCTGGCACCTCTCGGCGAGACGCTGCACGGCAGACCAGAGTCGGCGGTTCTCGTCGCCGGTGGCGGCGTGGTCCTCGGCCGAGGCCTGCTCGGGAAGCAGTGCGTCGAGAGCATCCGCCTCCGTCGTGTCGAGTCGGTTGTGGGCCTTGCCCGCACGCCAGGCCTCGCGGCGAGCGGTGGTCGTCAGCCAGGCCGAGACGGCCTTCGGATCGGCGATGGAGCGGTGTCCGCGGACCAGCTGCAACCAGGTCGTCTGGATCACGTCTTCGGCGAGCGTCCGCTCGAGACCGTAGGCGCGCACCACATGCCAGAGCACAGGCGTCATCAGCCGCACGAGGTCATCCATCGCGCGGCTGTCGCCGTCCCGCCATGCGTCGAAGAAGTCGGCGGCTCGCCTCCAGCGTGCCGCGCCGTCGTCCGGTGCAGGATCGAGGGCGGCGCCGTCGGGTGCGCCGTCGATCATGAGTCCCATTGTGATCACACCAGTAAGGAGCACGGCAAGGGTTCGGTGATACATGGACTCGGTCAGTTTTTCGGAATATCGGTTTGCGCTCTTGGCGCGGGGCGTCGTCTGCCTGCCGTATGCCAAGTGGCGGAGGACGATTGCCGCGGGCGTTAGCGTGGAGGGGTGATCGCTCTCGCTGTCGTCCTGTTCCTCAACGCCGCCTTCAACGTGTTGGTGTGGCCCCGCTTCTACAAGCGCGTCGCGACCGACCCGCGGGCTCGGAATGCTGACGGCAAGGCCACGACCTTCCTCAAAGTGCACGCCGTGCTGATCGCGATCGCCCTGGTCCTCGCACTGGTGTCGGTGCTGGTCGGCGTCGCGGCGCTCACCGGCGCGCTCTGACGGCCGACCGGCCGACCGGCTCGGGTTGCCGAAACCCGGCCGCTCGAGATGGTCAGCTCGCTGAGACCGGCTGCTGCAACTCGGTGATCCAGTCGGCCTGGTCTTCGGATTCCGACTGCAGGTAGACCTCGCGGCACGGCCCCACGGCCGTTGCGCCCCGCTCGGTGATCGCGGTGTTCACTGCGCCCCAGCTCTCGTCGATCGTCGCCATGGATCCATGGTGGGTGGCGGTGAACGCCGACTCGACGGCGGGCAGCTCGACGATCACCAGGCCGTCGATGGCGGGCCCGTCGTAGGTGAAGCCGACGGTGATGCGCACGCCGTGCCGGTCCATGTCGTACTCGGCGATCGGCAGGCCCGGGTTCGCACCTGATGCCAGCAGCGCGTCGGCCACGCGGTCGAACAGCGGCCCGACGACCGCGGCGACCTCGGGCTGCGTGCCGACCTTCTCGGTCAGTGTCGCAAGTCGGACATAGGGAAGAGGCTTCTCGCTGATCTCCAGGGCTGACATCGTCGTCTCCTCAGGTAGGGATGTTCGGTGCGGCCGATCCTACGCATCGACACCGACATCCGACAGCGTCACCGGCATCCGACATGCCTCATGGGCGCTCGAGCATGGGCGGCTTCCATGCCTCGTCCGGTCCGATCGCGGCAGAGATCCTCCGACTGATCGCGCTGAGCTGGCGCGTCTGCGCGATCGTCAGGCTCTCGAAGATCACGCGCCGCACCAGTGCATGGTGGGCGGGAGTGGACTCGACGACCTTGTCGTGCCCGCTCGGTGTGAGGATGCCGAGCGTGAAGCGGCCGTCAGCGGGGTCGGTCTCGCGGCGGACCCACCCCTTCGCCTCCAGGCGGGAGACAGCGCGCGAGAGTCGCGAGAGGGTGCAGCTGGCGTAGCTCGCGAGGACACTGAGGCGCAGTGATCGATCGGGCGCGGAGTCGAGGGCGAACAGGATGCCGTGCTCGAAATGGGTGAGCCCGCTGTCTCGCTGCAGCTGAGCGTCGAGAGCGGTCGGGAGGCGCTCGATCAACGTGGCGACGGACGCCCAGATCTCCAGTTCGTCCGCGCTCAGTGGATCGTCAGTCGATTGCTCAGGCATGTCATGACACTACTTCATCTGCTCGGTCGTCACTTGCTCAGGCAAGTCAACCCACGTACAGTTACTTGCTCAAGCAAGTGAATGCGTCGCTCGGCGGCGCGAGGAGTGATCATGGATCTGCGACTGCACGATGCGAAGGCGTTCGTCAGCGGCTCTACTCAGGGCATCGGGTACGCCATCGCGGCCCAGCTCGCCGCAGAGGGCGCGGAAGTGATGCTCAACGGGCGCACCGCGGAACGCGTCGACGCGGCGGTCGAGCGCCTGCGTGACGAGCAACCGGGGGCCCGGGTGTCGGGAATCGCGGCCGACTTCGCGAATGTCGGCGAGGTGGCGCGGCTCACGGACGCACTCGGTGATGTGGACATCCTCGTGAACAATGTCGGACTCTTCGGTCTCGCCGACTTCGCATCGATCAGCGACGAGGACTGGACGCGGTACTTCGACGTGAATGTGATGAGCGGTGTGCGGCTGTCACGGGCGGTGCTCGGCGGAATGCTCGAACGGGGTTCGGGGCGCATCATCTTCATCAGCAGTGAATCCGGGGTCAACGTGCCAGCCGACATGGTGCACTACGGAATGACCAAAGCGGCGATGATCGCGCTGGGGAACGGCCTGGCGAAGCTCACCCGAGGCACCGCGGTCACTGTCAACACCGTGCTCGGCGGTCCCACGTTCTCGGATGGAGTGGCCGCATCGGTCGCAGCCGTGGCCGAGGCCCAGTCGCTCCCCGCAGAGGCGATGAAGGATGCGATCATCGGCCGGAACCACACGACCCTGCTGGAGCGATTCATCGATCCGACCGAGATCGCGAGCCTGGTCGCGTATCTGTCGAGCCCGCTGTCGTCGGCGACGAACGGCGCGGCTCTCCGCGCCGATGGGGGCGTGCTCACCGGGACGCTCTGACGGCCTCGGAGCATCCGACGTCTGCGGCTGGCCGCGAGCAGAGATCAGGACATCACACGGGGGTGCGGCTCAGGCGTTCTCGTACTGCTTCGCGTGCTCGGCCCAGCGCGACTCGATAGGCAGCGCGCGCAATGCGCGGTTGCCCAGTGCGAGCGCGACCGCGGTGATGCAGAGCGCCGCGCAGACGAGGATCGTCCACTCGCGGCCGATCCAGCTGAGTCCGAAGCCGGCGATCAGCGGAGCGAGCGGCAGGGCGCCCATGCCCAGAACGCCGGCCGCGCTGTTCGCCCTACCGAGCAGCTGCGTGGGCGTCGCGACCATGAAGTAGCCCATCATCCCCGCGTTGAGCGCGGGAAGAAGCAGCACCGAGGCTCCGAGCACGACCACGATCGCCCACGGTTCGGTGACCATCGAGAGCGCGATCGTGCCGATGGCGACGACCGAGAGTCCGCTGATCGCGATCGCACCGGCACGGATGCGGGGCACGAGCGTCGGTGCGACGACCGCCCCGACGAGCATGACGGCACCCACGGCCGCGCTGAGCGAACCGATCAGCAGTTCGGAGTAGCCCTCCTGCTGCAGCGCGTAGATCGTGGTCGTGATCGCGGCGTTGAAGCCCAGGTTGATGACGGTGATGATGAGCAGCACGCCGCCCAGATCGGGTCGGGACAGCAGCCACGTGAAGCCCTCGCGCAGTTCGGCCCACGCGGTGGTCTTGGGGGGTGCAACAGCATCCGCAGCGGTGTCCGCGGGAAATCCCAGACCGTCGGCCGGATCCACGGCGAGTCCCGCGGCGACATGCCCGTCGCCGACCGGATGCTCTCCGTTCTCCGGTGCGGCGCCCGCAGCATCGGCATCCGCCCCCGTGTCGACGATCCCGGCGCAGCGCACCTCTCGCTGCAGCATCCACGCGGTCACCGCCGCGATCGCGTGGCAGAGCGTCATGACCGCTCCGACGAGCCATCCGCCCACGCCCAGCAGCAGGCCGCCGAGGGGGCCGCCGGCGAGCTGGATCGCGGCATCGCGTCCCTGGTTCGCGGCCTGAGCGCGGCCCATCGCCTCGTCGGGCACGATCTCCTTGATGGCGCTCTCGCCCGCGACGTCGAACAGTCCGCTGCGCGCGGCCAGCAGCACGTCGGCGATGAGCAGCGTGGCGAAGGTCAGTGCGCCGCCGAGCGCGAGCAGGGTGAACGCTCCTGCCAGCAGGATGCCGATCAGAGAGCCGATCAGCATGAGGAGGATGCGCCGATGGCGGTCGGCGAGGATGCCGCCGGCGAGTGTGAGCAGGAGCCTGGCGACCATGCCCGCTCCGCCGATGATGCCGGCCTGCGCGGGGTCGTTCGTGACGATCAGGGCGAGCAGGGGGATCGCGAAGGCGAACAGGGCGGCCGCGAGTCCTTTGCTCGTGTCGCTCACGAGCCAGGTCAGGTATCGGGTGTTGCGCCACAGACGGTGGGGCTCGGTCACGGTCGTCATGGTACCCACCGTAATTGCGCAAGAACAGTTGCGCAATACTTATTGCGCAACTTCTTGTGCGGATACACTCTCGGTATGGAGGAGGCGAAGAAGGACGCGGACCAGGTCTGGATGACGTCGGCGATGCTGAAGGCCTACGCGCACCCGCTGCGTCGACGGATGATCCGTCTGTTCTCGCGTCGCGAGCACCTGCGTGCGGCGGACGTCGCCGCCGACCTCGACGTGCCGGCCAACAGTGCGAGCTTCCACCTGCGGGTACTTGCCGATGCGGGCCTCATCGAAGAGGCCCCCGAGCATGCACGTGACCGCCGCGACCGCGTCTGGAAGTCGCGCAGGGGATCGTTCAATGTCGGCGGGCCCGAGCATCCGGTGCCGGACGAGGCCCTGGGCACCGCCATGGTCCGCTCGGTCGCCGACGACCATCAGGACATGCTGAGCCGCGTGATCTCCTGGACTCCCGAATACCTCTCGGGCCGAGCGACCGAGGTGCGTGCCCACTTCTCGCAGCGCATGGTGCGCCTCACCGAGGCCGAGTTCGAAGCCGTGATGGAGCGCGTGCAGGAGGTCATCACCGAGGCGGTCGATGCCCATGACAAGGACGACCCGGCCGGGCGCTCATGGCAGGTCGACATCCTCGCCGCCGACGACACGATCTGAGCCGCTAGGCTCCTGCGCTCTCCGGATCGGAGTCATCCGCCTCGTCCGCCTCGCGGTGGCCGCTGAGGATCAGGATGCGGCGCAGATGCATGGCCGCGAGCACGCCCGGGCCCATCGAACGATGCACATCGATGGTGCGATCATCGACGGTCTCGAGCAGCAGGCGGATCGCCCGCGCCGCCTCGGCTCTGGCGCGGTGGTCTGCGGCGTCGAGCGGCTCCTTCTGGGCGATGATCTCGGCGACGGCGTGGCACGCGGCCGACAGCGGCTCGGGCAGGGCCGGGTCGAGCGCGAGGGCGCCCGGCCGATCCCAGATGGTGTCGGCGATCTCGTCGGAGATGTCGCGGATCAGGTGCGCGACCCGATCGAGGCGTGTCAGATCGGCATGGATCTGCCGCGTCTCTCCGCGTCGCCCCCTCGCCCGCGGATTCCCGCGGCGGCTGTCATCGGCCTCGGACAGGGCTGTTCGCAGCCCCGAGGTCGTGTCGGCGAGCGATGCCGCGTCGTCGGCCCACTGCTGATGCTCCGGCGGCCACGACTCCGAGACAGCCGTGCCGATGTCGTGCAGGTGCTCGCTCAGCTGAGTGCGGAAGGCGTCGACCCTGGCGGCGGCGGCGAGGGTGAGCGGGGCCGGCGCGATCACCAGGTTCACGAGCAGACCGACGACGACGCCGACGGCGGTCTGCACCAGATATCCGACCGAGTAGTCGTCCGCGTTCTGGCCGCCGATGATCAGCACGAAGAGCGCTGCCATCGGCACATACTCGCGACCCGCGCCGAACCAGCCGGTTCCCGAGACCAGCACGCCGATGCCGACGACCGCCGGGATCGTCCACCATGTCGGTCCGACGGTCAGCACGACCACCGCCGCCAGGCCGATGCCGGTGGCGAGTCCGAGCAGAGTCTGCAGCCCCGACCGCACCGACCCCATCAGCGTGGGATACATGCTCACGAGGGCGCCGAGCGGCGCGTAGTACGGGTACTCGTCGGTGACTCCGGGCATATGCGGGGCGATCAGCCAGGCGAGCCCGACCGCCAGGGCCGTCTTGGCGACGAGCAGCAGCCGGGCAGGATCGACCGCCTCCCGCAGGGAGCGCACGATTCCGGGGCGGCGTGCGCGCACTCGTGTTCTGATGTTCGTCACGGCATCCTCTCGTCCTCCTCCCCGAACCGTGACGCTAGCCGCTCGGCAGCTGTTCTCGCACAGGGTTGCATCCGGCGGTGCGGGCGGGTAGCGGTGGGAGCACGACGCCGGCCGCCCTGTGAGGAGCGACCGGCGTCGAGGATCGAGAAGAAGACCCGGAGGGTCAGGGAATCGCCCGGCGGAACGCGAGGAACGATACCCCGACGAGCACCACTGTGGCGACGAGCCCCCAGAGCGAGAGTCCGAGTGCACCCGCATCGAGGATGCCGGTCCACACCTGACCCCACAGCTCGAGCCTGGTGGCGAGGAACGCGAGACCCACGAGGATCAACGCGAGCCCGACGCCGACGATGGTGAGCACCGTGGGCCCCCAGCTCTTGTAGATCGTCGCACCGGTGAAGCCGACGACGAACAGGAAGAGCGCGAGGGTGAAGTAGACGACGAACGCGCCGAGCGGACCCGCCTCCCACAGCCACGGCAGGTAGAAGACGTAGCCGTTGACGCCGTATCCGTTGGTCAGCGTCTCGATGGCGCCGCCGATCAGGAAGACCACGCCCATGAACGCGCTGCCGAGGATGGCCGTGAGCAGCGTGCCGAAGAAGAAGTCCCGCCGGGTGATGCTCATCGCCTGAGAGAACGGGAAGGTGAGAGTCATCGCCGAAATGCCGATCGCGAAGAAGTACCAGAGCGGAGCCTGGCCGCCGCCGCCGTACTTCGGCTCGTCGGTGGGGATCATCGCATAGATGAGCACCGAAAGGACCACCGCCGAGCCGAGGACGATCAGAGGCACCCAGATGAAGGTCTGGCGGTTGATGAGCTGCAGGCGGATGACGTTGAGTGTGCGTCGCATCAGCGCACCTCCTCCTTCGTGGCGGAACCTCTCGTGGCGGAATCCGCCTCTGCCCTCTGGGTGAGTCGGACGATCAGCTGCTGCAATGAGACGGGGGCGAGATCGAGGCCGGATGCCGTGACCTCTGCGCGCTCGGCCGACGACAGCGCTCCGAGCGCGGTGACCGATGCCACGCGGCCGAGCGCCTCGCGGTGCAGGACCTCACGGCCGGCCGCCCACGCGTCGACCTTGGCGGCATCGCCGACCACGGTGACGGCGCGGTCGCGCACGGCATCCGTGTCTTCGTTGAGCAGGATCTTGCCGTTGTCGATCACGATGACCTTCTCGATGAGGTTCGAGACCTCGTCGATCAGGTGCGACGAGAGCACGATCGTGCGCGGATGCTCGGCGTAGTCCTCGAGCAGGCGGTCGTAGAAGATCTGCCTGGCGACCGCGTCGAGACCCAGGTACGGCTCGTCGAAGAAGGTCAGCTCGGCGCGCGAGGCGAGACCGATGATGACACCGACGGCCGAGAGCTGGCCGCGCGAGAGCTTCTTGATGGTCTGCTTCATCGGCAGCTGGAACTGGTCGATGAGTTCGTCGGCGAGCTCCTGGTTCCAGTTGTGGAAGAACAGGCTCGCGGCCTTGAACGCATGACGCGGGTAGGCGTCATCCGGATACTTCTGGCTCTCGCGGACGAAGCAGATCCTGTTCAGGACCCGCGCGTTCTCGTAGGGGTGTTCGCCGAAGACGCGCACGGTGCCGGATGACTCGAAATTCTGCGCGGTCAGGATCGACATGAGCGTCGTCTTGCCCGCGCCGTTGCGACCGAGGAGGCCGTAGATCGCGCCGCCCTCGAGGCTGAGCGACACGTCGTCGAGCGCGTTCTTCTCCTTGTAGTGCTTGGTGAGGTTCTGGACCTCGATGACGGCGGTCATGTGGTGGTCTTCCCTTCTGTCGGTGCTGCCTGCGCTGCCCGCTCGCGGAGCAGTGCGGCGAGGTCTTCGGCGCCGAGCCCCAGAGTGCGGGCCTCGGCGAGGAGCGGGTCGATGTAGCGGTCGGCGAACGCGGCGCGGCGCTCGCCGAGGAGCAGATCCTTCGCGCCGGTGGCGACGAACATGCCGATGCCGCGGCGCTTATACAGCACTCCCTTGTCGGTGAGCATGGCGACTCCCTTCGCAGCCGTCGCGGGGTTGATCCGGTAGAAGCCGGCGAGCTCGTTGGTCGAGGGCGCCTGCGATTCCTCCGGAAGTGAGCCGTCGAGGATCGAGTCCTCGATCTGCTCGGCGATCTGGAGGAAGAGCGGCTTGCCTTCTTCGATCACGAGTCCTCCTCCGCGGTTAGTGGGTTAGTTACTTGACTAGGTAACCACCGAACCTGGATCGTGTCAACCGCCACGTGTGGCAGAGGTGTGCGCGAGTTCCCTGGGTGGTCAAAAAGGCATCGCAGAGGCGCGATTCCGGTGCGTTTTTGACCCCGCACCGGCGCGGGGTGCCCCGTGATGACGGGTGCGAGGCCAGTTCTGCATCCGAAAGGCGCTATTGCAGTGGGGAACTGGCCCCGCCTGGGGGTGTGGTGCGGAACTGGCCCCGCCTGGCGGGCGCGCCGTCAGCCGCGGAGGTCGCGAGCGCGGAACGCGAAGAACGAGGCGACGACGAACACGAGAGCCAGGCCCCAGGTGAGCGCGAGGCCGCCGGGGTCGACGCCCTCGGCGAGCGGCGGCTGGCGGTAGACCCAGGAGTAGGGAGAGAGCGCGTTCAGCCAGTCGAGATCCTTCGACTGCTTGGCGAGTGCCTGGAGGATGTACCCGACGACGGCGACTCCTGCACCGATTCCGGTCGCCCAGATCCGGCGGCCGGTCACGGCCCCCGCGAGCAGGGCGGCGGATGCCGTGAGGAAGGCGAGTCCGGTGAGCGCCGCGCTCGCCCCGACGACCCGCCAACCCTCGAGGCCCAGCTCCGCGGAATCATTCAGCGCCCAGACGACGAGGCCCGAGAAGGCGCCGAGCCAGAGCAGCCTGACGAGCACGGCGAACGCGGACTCGAGTGCGTACTGACCGCGACCGATGCCGTGCGCCAGGTCGAGCTCGGCGCGTCCGCTCTCCTCCGCGCCAGCGATGGCTGCGGAGCCCCAGAGCACGGCGGCGATCGTCGTCAGCAGAAAGCCCATCAGCCCGTAGAACGTGCTCTGCGTGTATCCGGCGCCGCTCGAGATCTGGTCGTAGCCGAGCGTGTCGACGAGTTCAGGCGGCAGCGCCGAGATGATGTCTTCGAGCTGACCGCCGCCGCCGAGGCTCGGGTACAGCGGCAGATAGAGGAACAGCACGGCGGCGAGGCCGACAGTCCACCCGAGGAGGCTCCGCCACGAGTCGCGCAGGTTGCGCCGGAACACCGGAAGGATGCCGTTCATCGCTCCGCCTCCTCGTCGCGGATCGAGCGTCTCGTCGGGAGTGGGGCGTCGGCCTCGGGATCGGCTTCGGGATCGGCGCCGAGAGAGCCGGTGCTGCGCTGGCCGCGCGTGCGAGCCGGGGCAGCGCTCGCCGCATGTCCGCCGTACAGCCGCAGCACCGACTCCTCGAGGTCGGGTTCCTCGACCGTCAGGTCTCGGACCTCGAAGCGGGAGAGCGCCTTGACGAACGGATCGATGGCGCCGTCGACGGTGCCGGAGATGGTGAGGATCCCGTCGGCGTCGTGCATGTCGACCTCGGTGAGGCCGGGCACGCTACCGAATTCTGCGCGGGCTGCCGTGGCATCCGCTGTCGCGAGCTCGGCACGCACCCGTCGGATCGAACCCAGGCGCAGGGAGGCGACGTCGCCATCGGCGACGACCCGACCGTTGGCGAGCACCGCGACCTCGTCGGCGGTCTGCTGGATCTCGCTGAGCACGTGCGAGCTGAGCAGCACGGTCTGCCCCGCGTCCTTCGCCTCGCGCACCATCTGCAGGAACTCGCGCTGCATGAGGGGGTCGAGGCCGCTGGTGGGCTCGTCGAGGATCAGCAGCTCCGGCCGGTGCATGAACGCCTGGATGAGTCCGACCTTCTGCTTGTTGCCCTTCGACAGTGTGCGGACGGGACGCGCGAGGTCGACGCCGAGGCGGTCGGCGAGATCGCGGCCGGTCTGCACAGTGGCCGCGGAGTCACGGCTGCCCGAGACCTGGGCGTAGAACGACAGCATCCGATGTCCGCTCGATCGCCCCTCGAGGTGCAGCTCGCCCGGTACGTACCCGATGCGTCGGCGGAGTGCCGCGCCACCGTGTCGCGGGTCTTCGCCGAGGACTCGCACCGACCCGGAAGACGGGCGGATGATGTCGACCAGCGTGCGCAGCGTGGTCGTCTTGCCCGCTCCGTTCGGGCCGATGAGGCCGAAGACCGTTCCCGGTCGCACGTGCAGGTCGAGTTCATGCAGTGCCGTGCGACTGCCGTAGCGCTTGTGCAGGCGCTCGATCTCGATCGTGTCGGTCATGATGCGTCTCCGTCTGACGTGCTGTTCTCTGCCGCGAGTGCGTCGCGGGCGCCGTCGAGCAGTGCGGTGGTCGAGTAGATGCCGTGGGTGAGCAGCTCCAGCGTCGGCAGCGTGGTGCGGAGGAGACCCGCCGGGCTCAGCTGGTCGGTGCCCAGCGCGCGAGCGACCTGGGCGCGCATCACGACGGGGGCCAGCCCGATCAGGGTCAGGAGCATCGTCGTCATCTCGGGGTCGCTCATCGGCTCGAGCATGCCCGCAGCGCGCTGATCGGCGAGCACATCGCGGGTGCTGGCCAGAAAGCTGTCGAACAGTCGATCGGCGGCGCCGGATCCGTCGGACAGCATGCGGGCGAGATAGTCGACGTAGGGCCCGTAGCGATCGAGGTCGTGCAGCGCCGTGCGGATGCGGTCGCGGGTCGGCGCGACGATGAGTTCGTGGTCCTCATCGATGAAGACGCTGACCACGTAGTCGTCGCATTCGGTGCGCAGAGCGTTCTTGTCGCCGAAATGGTGCACGATCAGTGCCGCACTGACGCCGGCCTCCTTGGCGATCCCGCGCAGGCTCGTGGCGTCGAATCCGTCACGGGCGAAGGCGGCGATGGCGGCGTCACGGATGCGGGCGCGAGCGGTGAGATCGTCAGAAGCTGAACGCATGTACAGCATACTAAACACGTGTTCAGTCCGCGTCAAGAGATGCCGCTCGTAGTCTTGTGGAGTGGACTTTCCCTACAGCCGCCTGCGCCGCTGGCCCGATGTCGAGGCCGACAACCTGCAGGCCCACGACGCGACCGACCTGCTGCTGGTCGAGCGCGCTCTGGCGTTGGGCATCGACGGGCGCGAGATCGTCGTGATCGGCGACGAGTACGGCGCGATCACCCTGGCGCTGACTTCTGCCGGCTTCGACGGCGTGCGCGTGCACCAGGATCTCGCGACGGGGCGGCGCGCCCTCGAGCGCAACGCCGAAGAGCTCGGGCTCGCCGGATTCTCATCGCACGAGCTCGATGCGACCCTGCTCGACGGGGCGCGACTCGTGCTGCTGCAGCTGCCCAAGGCGCTCGCCGAGCTCGAGGAGACCGCGGATGCCGCGGCGCGCTGGGCAGCGCCCGACGTCGTGCTCGTCGCCGGTGGCCGTGTGAAGCACATGACCATCGCGCAGAACGAGGTGCTCGGGCGCAGTTTCGCCGAGGTGCAGGCGCAGCGCGCCGAACGGAAATCGCGTCTGGTCGTGGCGAGTGCGCCGCGGCCGGTGCCCTCTGAACCGCCGTTCCCGGTCGTGGCGCAGCACGACGGGCTGACCCTGGTCGCCCACGGCGGGGCGTTCGCGGGGGCGAAGCTCGACATCGGCACGCGGGTGCTGCTCGAGGTGCTCGGTCTCGACGGTTCACGACTCAGCATGGGTGCGCACACTCGGGCCGAAAGCATGCCGGAAGCGGCCGATCCGGCCGATCCGTGCGGCGTTGTGAACGGCGGCGAGCCGAGCCCGGGGCCGATCGCCGTCGATCTCGGCTGCGGAACCGGCGCGCTCGCCGCGTCATACGCGCTCGCACACCCGCATGCACGCGTCATCGCCACCGATCGGTCGGCCGCGGCCGTAGCCTCCGCCCGTGCCACCACGGCAGCGAACGGCGTCGGTGATCAGGTCACCGTGATGCACGACGACGCCGGATCCGAGCTCGCTGACGCGAGCGCGAACATCGTGCTGCTCAACCCGCCCTTCCACCTCGGCAGCAGCGTGCACACGGGCGCGGCGACGCGTCTGTTCGAGGCCGCGGCCCGCATCCTCCGCCCCGGCGGCGAGCTCTTCACGGTCTACAACTCGTCACTCGGCTACCGCGCCGAGCTGACCCGACTCGTCGGCCCGACCGAACAGGTGCATCGCTCTCCGAAGTTCACGGTGACGCGCAGCATCCGCCGCTGATCGCGCACGCCTCGGAAGTCCGTTCGCGCCTCCCTGGACCGAATTTCCGGAATCCGGACTTGTGAGGCGTGATCGGACTGCGGAAGCGCGCGGCCGGCCGCGGAAAGGCGCCTCGCGAAGCGCCCGAAACGCGCGCACCGCACCGCTCGGCAACCATGGCCGAAACCCGCACAATCCCCCGGTCAGCCGACGGAACTGAACGCTACTCGGAACGTCGGATTTGCCCCTGACCGGCCATTTCGTTACGTTGGTTGGTGGGCCTGACGGCCCGAAGACCAGTCCGCGACCACGTCCTTCTTTCGAATGTGCTGTGCTGCGAAGAGGCGTGGACGTACGGTCGATGCTCTATCGCGGTGGATCCGAAATCCGCCGTCCGCGCCGCCACAGCACCATGTCGAAACGGCCGGGAGGATCACCCGGGCGTAACCGAAGCAGGCTCAGCCACCCGAAGGCGAGCCGCAGGGGAAACGTGTCCGAAATCGCTCTAGAAGCGCGCAATCTGTACAAGGTGTTCGGGAAGAATCCGAGCAGTGCCGTCCGTCGACTGAAGGCCGGTGAGAGCAGATCCGCAGTCAGCGACGCAGGAACCGCCGCCGTCATCGACGCCAGTTTCACGGTCAACCGGGGTGAGATCTTCGTGATCATGGGGCTCTCCGGCTCCGGCAAGTCCACCATCATCCGCATGCTCAACGGGCTGCACGAGGCGAGCGACGGATCCGTCGTCGTGAACGGCGACCCCATCACGGGCATCCCGTCGTCGCGACTGCGCGAGATCCGCCGCGACCGCATCTCGATGGTGTTCCAGCACTTCGCACTGCTGCCGCACCGCACGGTCGCCGCGAACGTCGCATACCCGCTCGAGCTCAAGGGCGTAGGCAAAGACGAGCGCCTGAAGAAGGCCGAGGAGATCCTCGCCCTGGTGGGGCTCGAGGGCCAGGCCGACAAGCTGCCGTCCGAGCTCTCGGGGGGAATGCAGCAGCGAGTGGGCATCGCCCGTGCGCTCGCGGCCGACTCCGACATCCTGCTCATGGACGAGGCGTTCAGCGCCCTCGACCCGCTGATCCGTCGCGAGATGCAGGAGCAGCTGCTCGAGCTTCAGGAGAAGCTGCAGAAGACGATCGTCTTCATCACCCATGACCTCAACGAGGCCATGTTCCTCGGCGACCGCATCGCCGTGATGCGCGATGGCCGCATCGTGCAGATCGGCACGCCGGAGGACATCCTCACGGACCCCGCCAACGACTACGTCGAGCAGTTCGTGCAAGACGTCGACCGTGCTCGCGTGCTCACCGCCGCGAACGTCATGGAGCGTCCGCGCCCCGTCGTGGCCGAGACCGCCGGACCGCGCACGGCGCTTCGCCAGATGCGCGACGCGTTCATGTCGGCCACCTACGTCACGGGCCGCGACCGCAAGCTGCTGGGGATCGTCACCGACCGCGATGCCGTCAAGCTCGTCCGCAAGGGCGTGTCCACCCTCGAGTCGATCATCAAGCCGGTGCCGCAGAGCGTCAGCGAGGACGAGGTTCTGATGAACCTCTTCATCCCGTCGGTCGAGTCGCCGCTGCCCCTGGCAGTGGTCGATGCCGCGGGACGCCTGACCGGCGTCATCCCCCGCATCACCCTGCTCGCAGCCCTCGGCCCCGGCCCCGGCGCGACCGGCGAGCTCACCCTGCCGCTTCTTCCGATGCCGCAGGCCGAGATCGATGCAGTGCTCGATGACGGATGGACGGCCGACGCGCAGCCGGTCGCCGGAACGAGTGAGGAGGTGCGCTGATGGAGGGTTTCCGCATTCCCGTCGGAACATGGATCGAAGCGGTCGTCGACTGGGTCAAGACCAATCTCGACGGCCTGCTCGACGTCATCTCGTTCGTGATGAGCTTTCTCGTCGAGGGGCTCACCGACATCCTGCTGGCACCGAATTTCGTCGTCGTGATCCTGATCGCGGCGGTCATCGCCTGGGCCGTGCGCTCGTGGCAGCTCGCCATCGGAACGATCGTGTCGTTCGGGCTCGTCGTCGGGATGGACCTCTGGGTCCCCGCGATGCAGACGCTCGCCCTCGTGCTCGTCGCCGCCATCATCGCGGTGCTGATCGCGGTGCCGCTCGGCATCTGGTCGGCACGCAACGCCACCGTGCGTGCGGTGCTCAAGCCGGTTCTCGACTTCATGCAGACCATGCCGGCTTTCGTGTACCTGATCCCCGCCATCGTGTTCTTCGGCATCGGTGTCGTTCCAGGGCTCGTCGCGACGGTGATCTTCGCTCTGCCTCCGGGCGTGCGACTCACCGAGCTCGGCATCCGCGGTGTCGACTCCGAGACGGTCGAGGCGGGTCACGCGTTCGGCGCCAAGCCGGGGCAGATCCTGCGCGGCATCCAGCTGCCGCTCGCCATGCCGACCATCATGGCCGGCGTCAACCAGGTCATCATGCTCGCGCTGTCGATGGCGGTCATCGCCGGAATGGCGGGAGCGGATGGACTCGGAAAGATGGTCGTCGAGGCGATCTCGACGATCAACATCCCCAAAGGCGTGGAAGCGGGGCTGGGCGTCGTGCTCATCGCCGTCTTCCTCGACCGTGTCACCGCAGCTCTCGGCGCCCCGGGCGAGAACCACTCGTCGCTGTTCGGGATGCTCGAGCGTCGCCGCAACCGCGGTCACGACGAGGGGTCAGGCTCGGCTCCCTCGGACGACCAGGATGCGGCGGCAGAGGCGGAACGCCGCAAAGCCGCACCGCGTCGCTCTGCTGTCGGCGGCGTCGCGTGACGACACGTGGCTGACGAACGAGTCGGCTGACACGCAATCACACAGTACGAAACAACATCCATACGAAACGTGAGAGAGATACACATGAAGAAGAAGTTCCTCGCAATCACAGCACTCGGCATCACCGCATCCCTCGCCCTCGCGGGCTGCAGCGGTGACGGCGCCGGCGGCACGAACTCCGGTGGAGACGGTGCGGAAGACAAGGGCACGATCACGCTGGGCTTCCTGCCCTCGTGGACCGACGGACTCAGCACGGCGTACCTGCTGCAGGACCAGCTCGAGAAGATCGGCTACACGGTCGAGATGAAGACGCTGACCGAGGCGGGCCCGCTGTACACCGGCCTCGCTCAGGGCGACGTCGACATGTACCCGTCGGCCTGGCCCGAGCTCACGCACGCCGAGTACATGGACACCTACGGTGACGACATCGAGGACATCGGCACCTACTACGAGAACGCGAAGCTCACGATCGCGGTGCCGGAGTACTCCGAGCTGAACTCCATCGAGGACCTCAAGGGCAAGGGTGCGGACTTCGACGGCAAGATCATCGGCATCGAGCCGGGTGCCGGTCTCACCGCCCAGACCGAGAAGATGATCCCCGCATACGGCCTGGAGGGCGAGTACGAGCTCGTCACCTCGTCGACCGCTGCCATGCTCACCGAGCTGAAGACCGCGACCGACAAGCAGGAGGACCTCGTCGTCACCCTGTGGCGTCCGTTCTGGGCCAACGAGGCCTTCGGCATGAAGGACCTCGAAGACCCCGAGGGTGCGATGGGCGAAGCAGAGGGCCTGCACTTCCTCGGCCACAAGGGCTTCGCCGAGGAGTTCCCCGAGGCCGCCGAGCTGATCGAGAAGATCAAGCTCGACGACGCGCAGTACGGCTCGCTCGAGGACATGGTCGTGAACGAGTACGGCGAGGGCAAGGAAGCGGATGCCGTCGACGCATGGCTCGAGGAGCACGGCGACGAGTTCGACTGGGTCGTCTCCGAGTAAGTCGGCGCTGAGCTGAATCCGCCCTCGCGTGGGGCGGACTTCTCCCCGATGGGCGGAGGATCTGTCACGGATCCTCCGCCCATCGTCGTGTTCGCCGCGCATCAGGCGCGTCCGACCGCAACCCCCTCCTGTGTGATGCGACCCGGGGCGTAGCCTGTCGCCGTGGACGGGTTCGCGGCGGTCGACTTCGGGTTCGCCCGCGAGGTCCTGCAGCGGGGCGTCGCGGCGCTCTACCTCATCGCGCTCATCTCGACGCTGAATCAGTTCCGCCCGCTCCTCGGCGAACACGGACTGCTGCCGGCACCGGTGCTGCTCGACTGGGTCGGCGAGAAGAAGGAACGACGGCGGATGCTGCATCCGACGCTGTTCCTCCGCATCCGCTACACCGATCGCCGACTGGTGACGCTTTGCGTCGCGGGCATCATCGTCGCCGCGGCGCTGGTCGGCGGCATCCCGCAGTGGGGCCCGCCGTGGGTGCCGATGCTGTGCTTCCTCGCGCTGTGGCTCGGGTACATGTCGGTGGTCAGCATCGGGCAGACGTTCTACTCGTTCGGGTGGGAGATGCTGCTGCTCGAAGCGGGGTTCCTCGCCGCCTTCCTCGGCTCGAACGATCAACCGCCGCCGACCGTCGTGATCGTGCTGTTCTGGTGGCTGCTGTTCCGGGTGGAGTTCGGCGCCGGGATGATCAAGATCCGTGGCGGACAGGAGTGGCGCGACCTCACTGCCCTCACCTATCACCACGAGACCCAGCCGATGCCGGGGCCGCTCAGCCGTCAGGCGCACCTGCTGCCTCGATGGGTCCACCGGGGCGAGGTGATCGGCAATCATTTCGCGCAGCTCGTGGTGCCGTTCTTCGTTCTCGTGCCGATCCTGTCGCTGTGGATTCCAGGACCGATCCCGCAGGTCGTCGGGGCCGTGGCTGCGGCGATCATGATCGCGACGCAGGTGTGGCTCGTCGCGACGGGCAACTTCGCCTGGTTGAACTGGGTCACGATCATCATCGCGTTCTCGGCGATCGGGCTGCCCGTGATGGGGAATGCGACAGCCTTCGCGGCGCCCTGGGCCGGTATCCCGCTGTACTGGTTCGTGATCACTGCGGCGGTGGGGCTGCTCTACCTCGTGGTGAGCTGGCCGGCGCTGCGCAACCTCTTCGGGCGGCGCCAGGCGATGAACGCGAGCTTCAACCGGTGGCAGCTCGCCAACGCGTATGGTGCCTTCGGCACGGTGACGAAGGAGCGGGTCGAGATCGTGGTCGAGGGGTCGGTGGATGACGACGGTCTGCTCTGGCAGGAATACGAGTTCAAGGGCAAGCCGGGCGATGCGCGTCGCATCCCTCGCCAGTTCGCGCCGTACCACCTGCGCCTCGACTGGCTGATGTGGTTCCTGCCGCTCGGCCGCTCGCTCGACGACTGGTTCACGGTGTTCCTGCTGCGGCTGCTCGAGGCCGATGCTCCGACTCTGGCGCTGCTTCGGAAGGACCCGTTCGACGGAGAGCCGCCGCGGTGGGTTCGCGCGGTGTCGTACCGCTATCGCTTCGCCACGCGTGCCGAGCGGCGAGAGGACGCTGTGGTGTGGGTGCGCACGCGGCAGGCCGTCGTGCTCGGTCCGCTCGGGCTCCGGTAGGCGTGTGCACTCGCATCTGCCCGCAGCGCGACCCGCGGCTATGTTGGGTTCTGTTGTATTCGACGGAGTCCCGACGGAGGAATGATGCCCGCCGCAGCGCGTCACGATGCGATCCTGCGTGAACTCGAGATGCGAGGCTCTCTGTCGAGCACAGCGCTCGCCGCGCGCCTGGGTGTGACGACCATGACCCTGTGGCGCGACCTCGTCACCCTCGAGGAGCGCGGGCTGCTCGTGAAGGTGCATGGTGGCGCGATCTCGCCTGCGGTGGCGCAGCAGCAGTCCCGAGATGCTGAGCAGGGAGCCATTCGACCGCGGCCGGTGGCGACGATCGGCATGATCGTCCCGACCACTCAGTACTACTTTCCCGAAGTGATCCGCGGCGCGAGCCAGGCGGCTCACGAGTCGAACTGCCGCCTCGTGGTCGGCGCGTCGAACTACTCCGAGCAGGAGGAGCTGCGTCAGGCGGAACGACTGATCGCGAGTGGGGTGGATGCTCTGATGATCACGCCGCAGGCCACCATGGCGCAGGATTCTCCGCTGCAGCGGATGCTGTCGGGTGCCGCCCTTCCCGTCGTGATGGTCGAGCGGTCGGTCGATGACCCGCTCGCGGGGAGACTCGAGTGGGTACGCACCGATCACGCTCACGGGGCCGAGGTCGCAGTGCGCCATCTCGCCGAACAGGGGCATCTCGGGATCGCGCTCGCTGCCCGGCCCGCCGCAACGGTGGCAGGACTCGACGCCGGGTACCGACGAGCGATGGGCACCCTCGATCCAGCCGAAGCACGCGCTCTGCGTCGCGACCTCTCGCACCCGCAGCTCGGCGACGACGCGAACATCGTCGAACTGAGCGCGTTCCTCGACGATTGCCTGGCCGAGGGGATCACGGCCGCGATCCTGCTCGGCGATGCCGACGCGATGGCGTTCCTCGATCTCGTGCTCGAGCGGGGACTGCGGGTGCCCCAGGATTTCGCTGTCGTGGCGTACGACGACGAGGTCGCCGGCTTCGCGGCGGTTCCCCTCACCGCGGTGGCTCCGCCGAAGCATGAGCTCGGCCATGCAGCTCTCCGCCTCTGCGTGGACAGGCTGAAGCAGCAGTCGGGCGCGTCCCACACGTCAGTGCGCATGGCTCTGCTTCCCGCGCTGGTGGTGCGCGAATCGACGGTCCGCACCCTCTGATTGTTAGGTTTTGTTGTAAATCGCCTCCTTCGGTTGGTGAATCGTGCCGCGTGACGAATGATCGAACTCGCACGGTCAACGATTCAAAGGAGAACCCGCGATGTCCCTGCATCGAACTTCCCTCTCTGTGGTGGCTCTCGCCGCCACCTCCGCCCTCGTAGCGGGATGCGCTGCCGGCAGTCCGGCAGCCGAACCGGTCGCGACAGAGACCCCGAAGGGCGAGGTCACCTTCTGGTCGTTCCTGAGCGGCATGTCCGATGTCGCCGCCGCCTTCAACGCGAGCCAGGACGACATCACTGTCACCTTCGAGGAGATCCCGAACGGGGCGAACGGCGGATACACCAAGCTCTCCGCGGCCATCGAATCCGGAAGCGGGCCCGACGTCGTCGGCATCGAATACGACCGGCTTCCCGGGTTCGTGGCTGCCGAGCAGCTCGCACCCGTCGACGAGCTGGTGTCGGGTGACGTGCTGGGTGAGTACGACGAGCAGGTGCGCAACCTCGTGTCGTTCGGCGACGCCGCCTACGCCCTGCCGTACGACGCCCCGCCGATGGTCATCTGGTACCGACAGGACGTGCTCGAGGCCGCGGGCGTCGAAGTGCCCACGACCTGGGACGAATTCGAAGAGGCGGCCCGCGCCGTCAAGGCCGTCAACCCCGACGCCTACCTCACGAGCTTCTTCACGAACGAGCCGCAGCTCGCACCGATGTCGTGGCAGGCGGGAGCCGAGTGGTTCAGCGTCGAGGACGACAGCTGGAAGGTCGCCGTCGACGACGAGGAGTCGCAGGAGGTCGCCGAGTACTGGCAGCGTCTGATCGACGAGGGCCTGGTCAAGAAGCAGCTCGGGTTCAGCGACGAATGGACCGCAGATCTGAACAGCGGAGTGGTCAACGCGTGGGTCGGCGGATCATGGAGCGCATCCGCGCTGAAGACCCGCACCGAGGCGTCGGGCCAGGCGGGCAAATGGATCGCCGCCGCGCCGCCGTCGTGGGATGGCGAGCCCAGTGGAGCGCTGAGCGGCGGCACGAGCTTCGCGATCCCCGAGAACTCCGACAACGAGGCCGCAGCGGCCGTCTTCCTCGAGTGGCTCGTCACGTCGCCCGAGGCGATCGAGGCTCGAGGAGCCGTGGGCACCGCGTACCTGGCGTACCCGGGACTCAACGACGTCGCCGCATCCGTCGCGCCGACCGACTACTACGCGAACGATATCTACGAGGTGTTCGACGAGGCATCCGCCGATCTCGGCCCGTGGGCGTGGGGACCGAAGTACGACCTCACGGCGACGGCGCTCAAAGACTCCGTCACGGCCTCGCCGACGCTGACCGATGCACTGAGCTCGACGCAGAAAGCCACCGTCAGCGGGCTCGAGAAGCTCGGCCTCGACATCAAGGAATAGCCGATGCACCGTCGGGCGGGCGCGAAGACGCACCGCCCGACGGTCCGGATCGAAGGACACAGACCATGACGACTCAGGCACCCGCCACGAGACGCACACGCAGGAAGACCATTCCGGGAACGGGCGGACGCACCGCATCCGTGTTCCTGATCCCCTTCTTCGTGCTCTTCGCTCTCACGATGATCGCCCCGGTGATCTACGCGATCGGCATGAGCCTGTTCGCCGAGCGGCGCAGCGGCCTCGGATTCGGCGGGGCCACGGTCGAGTTCGTCGGACTCGGCAACTACCTCGAGGTGCTGAGCGACACCACGTTCACCGACGGCTTCGGGCGTCTGGCGATCTACTGCCTGCTCTACGTGCCGACTCTGCTGGCGTTCGCCCTCGTGCTCGCGCTCCTGCTCGACTCGGCGGTCGCCTACGCCAAGCGGGCCTTCCAGCTGCTGCTGTTCCTTCCGCACGCGGTGCCGGGCGTGATCGCCGCGCTGATCTGGGCCTACCTCTACACCCCCGGCGTCAGCCCGATCGTCAAGGCTCTCGAATCGGGCGGCATCGGCATCGACTTTCTCTCGGTGCAGCTCGTGCTCCCCTCGATGGTCAACATCGCGGTGTGGGAGTGGGCCGGGTACAACGTCATCATCCTCTTCACGGCGCTGCAGGCGGTGCCGCGCGAGATCCTCGAAGCGGCGAAGGTCGACGGCGCAGGCGAGATCCGCACCGCGTTGTCGATCAAGACGCCCCTCGTCTGGCCGGCCCTCGGCGTCGCGCTGCTCTTCACCGTGATCGGCTCGCTGCAGCTGTTCACCGAGCCGAAGATCCTGTCGTCGGCGACGACGGCGGTGACCAGCACCTGGGTGCCGAACATGTGGGCCTACGACGCCGCGTTCAACCGCAACAACCTGCCGCAGGCGGCCGCCGCCTCGATCATCCTCGCCCTGCTCGCCGGCCTGCTCTCGTGGGTCGTCACCCGATTCACCTCGAAGGAGCCGACGCGATGACTGCCGTGATCGACCGCCCGACGTCCCCGACGTCCGCCCGCGTGAAGCCGGTGCGCTCACGCTCGCCACGACCTTCCCGCCGCACGGCCGCGAAGGTCGGCGTCAACGGACTGCTGGTGCTCGGCTCCGCCTACATGGTGCTGCCACTGCTCTGGCTGGTGTTCGCGGCGACCAAGGATGCCGGCGACCTCTATTCGGGCAACGCGTTCGCCTTCGGCACCGACCTGGTCGTCAACCTGCAGCGGCTGCTCGCGCAGGACGGCGGGATCTTCCTCCGGTGGCTCGGGAACAGCATCCTCTATGCGGGAATCGGAGCCGTCGTCGGCGGATTCGTCTCGCTCATGGCCGGGTATGCGTTCGACAAGTTCGAGTTCCGCGGCAAGCGCGGGCTGTACGCCTCGGTGCTCGTGGGAGTCCTGATCCCGAACACCGCCACCGTGATCCCGCTGTACCTGCTCGCGGCGTCGATCGGACTCACCAACACGATCTGGGCGGTGCTCATCCCGACCCTCTGCAACCCCTTCAGCGTCTACCTCGCACGGGTGTTCTCGTCGGGCTACCTGCCGGCCGAGACCCTCGAGGCCGCGCGGGTCGACGGGGCAGGGCCCATCCGCAGCTTCCTGCAGGTCGGGATGCCGATGCTGGTCCCCGGATTCGTCACGATCGCCCTCTTCCAGTTCGTGGGCATCTGGAACAACTTCATGCTCCCGCTGATCATGCTGCAGAACCGCGATCTGTTCCCCTCGAGCGTCGGCATCGCGCTGTGGCAGAGCCAGGTGCAGCAGAACCCCGAGTTCTCGACACTGGTGATCGCCGGCTCGTTCGTCTCTGTGCTCCCCCTGATCCTCGCGTTCGTGATGCTGCAGCGGTTCTGGCGATCGGGCCTGTCGGCGGGGAGCGTCAAGTGAGTGTGCGGCGCCCCGTGATCGCCTTCGCCATGTCCGACCCCGTGCGGGGGCGGGTGTTCCCCGAGCGGGTCATGCGCGAGTACGCCGCCGCGGCCGACATCGCCGGCATCCTCACCGAGTACGCCTCCGACCACGCCCGTTCGGTGCTCGAGCGAGTCGAGGTGCTCGTGACCGGCTGGGGCGCACCGCGCATCGACGTCGCCGTGCTCGATGCGGCTCCCCGACTCGAGGCGGTGCTGCACGCAGCGGGAACCGTGAAGCCCTACCTCGACCCCGCGGTACTCGAGCGCGGGGTGCGGGTGAGCTCGGCCGCCGGCGCCAATGCCGTGCCCGTCGCCGAGTACGCGGTCGCGATGATCGTGCTGGCCGGCAAGCAGGTGCTCCCGATCGCGCGCCACTATCGCCGGACCCAGAGCGAATTCGACATCGAGGCCGCGTTCCCCGGGCTCGGCAACTACGGTCAGCGTGTCGGGATCATCGGTGCGTCGAAGATCGGCCGCATCGTCATCGGGATGCTCAGGGCCTATGCGTTCGAGGTCGTGGTCTACGACCCCTACCTGACCGAGGCCGATGCCGTGGAGCTCGGGGTCACCCCGGTCGCCCTCGACGAGCTGCTGCGCACGAGCCGCGTCGTCTCGGTGCATGCGCCGTCGCTGCCCTCGACGATCGATCTGGTGGATGCCGCCGGCATCGCCTCCATGCCGCGCGGCGCGACCCTCGTGAACACCGCGCGCGGAGAGATCGTCGATCAGGAGGCCCTGACACGCAGGGTGCTCGCGGGTGAGCTGTTCGCGATCCTCGACGTGACCGTGCCGTGGATCCTCGAGCCCGATCACCCCCTCTACACGTCTGAGCATGCGCTGCTCACCCCGCACATCGCCGGGTCCTACGGGGTCGAGCTCGAGCGGCTGTCGGGAGTAATGCTCGACGAGCTGCACCGGATCTCGCGGGGCGAGCCGCTCGCGCACGAGGTCGAGCCTGAGCTGCTCGCCATCACCGCCTGACCTGACGTCCTCCCCACCATTCGACGACGAAGCACGGAGCCCTCATGTCCGAACCACTGAAGATGACCAGACGAACAGTCCTCCTCGCCGGTGCCGGGGGCCTGCTCGCGGCTGCGGCGGGGGTCGGGTCCGTGCAGTCGGCGAGCGCCGCACCGTCGCTCTTCCCGGCTGGTCGCACCGGCACCACGATCACCGAGATCGGGCCCGGCATCATGCAGTACTCGCTCATGAGCGGGGTGCTGCTCGACGGCATCTGCTACATCGGATCCCGCAACCTCGAGCCGACCGGCATCCTCGCCTTCGATGTCGCCTCGGCCACTGTCACGCACTCGACGACGCTCGCGACCGGTCACAGCATCCAGGCGCTCGCGGTCGATCCGGTGCGCAAGGTGCTCTATGCGGGCATCCTGCAGAAGGCGGCGAGTGCGAACAACCTGTATCGCTGGGATCTGAGGGACCTCACCTCACCCGCGGTGGCGATCGGACGCATCGGAGACCGCGACGTGCGCGACCTCGCCGTCTCGCCCGACGGCACGGTGTTCGCCGTCGGAGGCGGTGGCACGGGCGCTCCCGCGCTGTGGCAGTACGACCCTGCGTCCGGGGCGATCACGAGTCTCGGCGTGCCCGACGCGAAGGCGACCCTCGCTCGGGCCGTGGCGGCGACCGATCAGGCGGTGTTCTTCGGCGCCGGAAGCACACTCGGCGGTGGAGCGGGCACGAGCAGGGCGGCGCTCTACGCGTTCGATCGCGCATCCGCGACGTTCTCCGACATCACTCCTGTCGAGATGGTGAACGATCCCAGCATCCGCGAGCTCACCGTCTCGGGTGACCGGCTCCTCGTGTCGTCCGCCGGGTCGACCGAGCCGTCGAAGCTCGCCGAGATCTCGCTCGCCGATCACGGGTCATACCGCGCGGTGACGTCGATCGGCACCACTGCCAAGAACTTCGCCGTCCTGGGTGGCGACGTCTTCTGCGCGAACGACGCCGGCGTGGTGCGGTGGACACCGGGCGAGGCCGCCGTGCAGCAGCTCGCCGTGCCGATCGACCTCGGCGAGATCTGGGGCCTCGACGCCCAGAATGACGGACTGGTCGTGGTCTCGGGGTACGGGTTCGTCGCGGCCGTCGACGCCAGCGGTGCGGTGCGGGGCGAGTACGACCTCGGTAAGGCCGGGGCGCCCGTGAGCGCACAGACCTGCATGGGCATCGCGGTCGGCGCGGGCTTCGCCTATGTCGGCGGCAATGGAGGCATCGCCCGCCATGATCTGCGACGCGGCGGTGCGGTCAACCTCCGCGCGCCCGGGGAGGCGAAGGATGCTGAGGTGATCGGCGGCGTGCTCTACACCGGTCAGTACAACTCGCAGGGCATCTGGGCGTACGACCCGCGCTCAGGAGAACCGATCCGCCGGGTGGCGTCGTTCCCTTCGGCGCAGAACCGCCCACTGGACACCCACTGGGACGACTGCAATCGGATGCTGCTGGTGGCGGCGCAGGCCGACACCGAGGGCGGTGGCTCGCTGTGGACCTTCGACCCGCGGACGGGCGCGAGCACCCATGCGATCAACCCGATCGACGATGTGCAGCTGGTTCGTGCCGTGGTCGCGGTCGACGGCGTCGCCTACCTCGGTGGCGACAACGCGCAGAAGACCGGGCCTCGCGGAACCGTCGTCGCGTGGGACCCGGTGGCGCAGCGAGAGCTCTGGCGGGTCGAGACGGGGGCGTCGAACGGCATCGCCGCTCTCGCCGCGCACGGCCGGCATCTGTTCGCGCTCACGATCAAGGGCGCGCTGTTCGTGATCGATCGGCCACGCCGTGAGATCGTCCACACGGGAGACCTCGCCGCCCTCGTGCCGGGATTCGCCGCGATGAAGGGCGCCCGAGGCGTGATCTACGGGGTCTCCGACACGAACCTGTTCCGCATCCACCCCCGCACGTTCGAGGTGACGACGGTCGTGCCGGGCATCAATGGCGGGTGGTACAGCGGACCCCACCTGAACGTCGACGAGGACGGAGCCGTGTTCACCCTGCGCGGGCGGACTCTGGTCAAGGTCGATGATCGGCCGCGACGCTGACATCACCCGTCGCTTCATGCCTTGGGGAGGAGAACCACCCTTCGGGAGGAGCCTCAGGGCAGGATCCTCCTCCCCAGGCGCAATTCTCCTCCCCGGGCGCAGTTCTCCTCCCCGGGCGCAGTTCTCCTCCCGGGCGGCCATGAACAGCCCACGCCGAGCGCGGCGAAACGCCCCGGCCGGGCGCGAAGCCCGGACGGAGCGTTCCGTCTCACTGCAGACGTTCAACTGACCTTCTTGCGGTACGAGATGATCGCGAACACGTAGCCGACGATCAGGATGCCGACGCACCAGGCGAGAGCGACCCAGATGTCGGTGCCGACCGGCTGCTCGGCGAACAGCGCCTGGACGGTGTTCACGATGGAGGTGACCGGCTGGTTCTCGGCGAACCACTGCACGGGAGCCGGCATCGTGTCGGTCGGCACGAAGGCCGAGCTGATGAACGGCAGGAAGATCAGCGGATACGAGAACGCACTCGCCCCGTCGACCGTCTTGGCGTTGAGGCCTGCGATGATCGCCAACCACGTGAGCGCCAGCGTGAACAGCATCAGGATGCCGATCACGGCGAGCCACGCCCAGACACTCGCCCCGGTGCGGAATCCCATCAGGAATCCGACAGCGAAGATGATCGCCAGGGTGATGGCGTTCGCGGTCAGGGAGGTGAGCACGTGCGCCCACAGCACGCTCGATCGGGCGATCGGCATGGAGTGGAAGCGCTCGAAGATACCACTCTGCATGTCGGTGAACAGGCGGAAGGCGGTGTACGCGATCCCGGATGCGATCGCGATCAGCAGGATGCCGGGGAGCAGGTAGTTGACGTAGTTGTCGACGCCGGTGCTCGGCTGCAGAGCGCCGCCGAAGACGTACACGAACAGCAGCATCAGGGCGATCGGGGTGACCGCGGTGGTGATGATCGTGTCGGGACTGCGGAAGATGTGCCGCATCGAGCGGCCGGTGAGTGTCGCCGTGTCGGCGGCGAAGTGCGTGCTCATGCTGCGTTCTCCTTTCCGGATTCTGCCGTCGACGGGGTGCCGACGAGGGTGAGGAAGATCTCCTCGAGGGTGGGCTGCTTCTCGACGTACTCGACCTTGGCGGCCGGCAGCAGGCGCTTGAGCTCGGCGAGAGTCCCGTTCGCGATGATCCGACCCTCATGGAGGATCGCGATGCGGTCGGCCAGCTGCTCGGCCTCGTCGAGGTACTGCGTGGTGAGGAGCACGGTCGTGCCGGTGTTCGCGAGCTCCTTGACCACGTTCCACACCTCGATGCGGGCCTCGGGGTCGAGGCCCGTGGTCGGCTCGTCGAGGTAGATGACCTCGGGGTGTCCGACCAGGCTCATGGCGATGTCGAGTCGGCGGCGCATACCCCCGGAGTACGTGCCGACCTTGCGGCCGCCGGCATCCGTCAGCCGGAAGGCCGCGAGCAGTTCATCGGCCACTGCTCCGGCATCCGGCAGATGCCTCAGCTGCGCGACCAGCACGAGGTTCTCGCGGCCGGTGAGGATCTCATCGACCGCGGCGAACTGGCCGGTCAGGCTGATTCGCTGCCGCACTGCGAGGGGATCCGCGGCGACGTCGACCCCCTGCACGGTGGCGGATCCGGCATCCGACTTCAGCAGTGTCGAGAGGATGCGGACCATCGTGGTCTTGCCGGCGCCGTTCGAGCCGAGGAGGGCGAAGATCGACCCCTTCTCGACTTCGAAGTCGACGCCCCGCAGCACGTGGAGGTCCTTGTAGGACTTCTCGATGCCGCGGACGGCGATGGCAGGTGCGTTCATGATCGGGACTCCTTCTTCTTCGCGTCGTCGACCGCACTGTTCAGGCGGGCGCGTTCCTTGTCGATCCAGTGGGTTCCGCCGTAGGCCTCGGCGTAGGTCTCGGCGAACGAGACGGCGTCGTCGCCGACGATGTCGTCGATCGGGGTGCCATCGATGGCGGCGCGCTCCCACAGATCGGCGAGATCGAGGAAGATCTGCACGAGGATGTCGCCGTCGGTGATGCCCCCGTAGTACATCGTGTAGCGATGCTGGGCGTTGGCGACCGTGCGGTACGGCTCGGGGAGGGCGTCGATGCGCTTCTTGGCATCGCGGTACTGCTTCTTCTGCTCGAGCGATCCGGTGAGCGCTTCGATCCACTTGGCGGCCATGTCAGTTCTCCTTGGTGTTCGTGGTGTTCGTGGTGTTCGTGTTGAGTCGTTCGATGTGCTGGGAGAGGAAGCTCCAGGTCTTCCAGAACTCCTCGAGCTCCTGCGTGCCCGCCGCATTCAGCGAGTAGACCTTGCGGGGCGGGCCCTTCTCGCTCGGGACCTTCTCGACGTCGACGAGCTTCTTCTGCTCGACGCGCACGAGGAGTGCATAGATCGTGCCCTCGGCGATGTCGGTGAATCCGTGATCGCGCATGCGGGTCGTGATCTCGTACCCGTAGGCCGGCTGCTCGGCGAGGAGAGCCAGGACGATGCCCTCCAGAGTGCCCTTGAGCATCTCCGTCATCTGCTTGCCCATGAGAGCCTCCTTTCGTTTCGTTCGGTACTCAGTGTTGCTGGGTACCGGTACAAAGTAACACTGAGTACCGGTACTTAGCAACACCGAATACCGAATACTCTCAGCAGTCGCCCGGGTTGCTGCCGCATCCGTTCCGGTTGCACTTCGTGCCGCGTGGGTTGCTGCCGCATCCGTTCCGATTGCACTTCGTGCCGCGTGCGCGCGCATCCGACGGCACGAACTGCGACCGGAGCGGGTCGGGCAACGGGCGGACGGCACGAACTGCGACCGGAGCGAGTCGGGCAACGGGCGGACGGCACGAACTGCGACCGGAGCGGGGTCGGGCAACGATCCGACGGCACGAACTGCGACCGGAGCGGGTCGGGCGACGGGCGGATGGCACGAACTGCGACCGGAGCGGGTCGGGCAACGGGCGGACGGCACGAACTGCGACCGGAGCGGGGTCGGACAGGCTGAGCGAACCGTGGGCGGGCTCAGTCTCGCCGTCGACCGCCTCGCCGCCAGGGCAGCAGCCGGTCGAAGAGCCGGCGCGGCGCTTCGGTGACCACCGTCGGCGGAGCGACGGCGAACTGCACGATCTCCTCAGCGCCGTGATGCACCACCCGATACAGGGCAGTGCCGATCAGTACGCCGAGCGCGATCGACATGATCGAGAGCAGAGCTTCCATGAAATCGGCGAGGCCGCTGTCGGTGGCGACCGCCTCGGTGAGCCCGACGAGTCCCGCCGCACCGGGAACGAGCAGCCAGAACGCGGGGAGGAACGTGATCTGCACCGGAGCTCCATGGCGCAGCGACGCGATCCAGAACACCGCGAGAGCCATCGCGACGGCACCGACGAATCCGCCCACGGTCGGTCCGAGCAGCGCCGTGCCCGCCCACTGACCGACGTATGCGACGAACAGGGCGAGCAGCACCCAGCCGAATGTCGGGGCCGGCGCCGAGAAATGCAGGTAGTTGCCGAGTGCGAAGACGAGGATGCCGATCAGCGCGACCCACCACGGGAGGAAGGATGACGCCTCGAGCGGCTCGTAGGTGCGGGACTCGACGCCCACCACCGTGCCGGCCGCGAGGATGCCGAAGGCGAGCAGTGCGAGCTGCACGAAACCGTAGACCAGGCGCGAGGCACCCGAGATCATCTGCCCCGCCGCGAGCTCGACGGTCGCCGTGGTCAGCACCCCGCCCGGAAGGAAGGTGACCAGCGGGGCGATCAGCAGACGGATGGGGTCGCCGATCTCGATCACCTCGGCGAGCAGGAACACCGCAGCGGCGCAGACGAATGCCGCGGCGATCGGCATGACGAGCTGGAGCGTCGGCGACCGCACGAGCTTGAGCAGCCCGATGCCGGCGCCCAGCACGAACGCGACTATGGCTCCCTGCCAGGTCGGGGCGAGCAGCAGGGCGAGGCCGGTCGTGAGCACCGCGTGCCCGAACGTGCGGGTCACCCAACCCAGGCGAGGGCGCATCGCCCCGATCTCGTTCAGCCGGCGGATGCCGTCGAGCGGCGACACAGACGCGGTGCGTGCCTGCGCGATCAGCTCGTACAGTGCCGCGATCTGGTCGAATCGGAACGATGCGTTCGTCGCCGAGCGGATGGCCACCCGCGACTCCTCGTCGTCGCCGGTCTCGACGAGGATGATCGTCGGCAGCACCACGAAGTCGGTGTCGTCGCCGCCGTAGGCCTCGACGACATCCGTCATGGTGTCGCGGATGCGGTCGACCGACTCCGCGGACGCGTTCATTCCCTGCGCGAGTCCGAGGAGGAACCGGCGCAGGGCTGAACGGTCGAGAGCATCCGCCATCTCAGCAGGCCGTCACGTCACGAGAACAGCAGCGACAGGGTCACTCCGACGACGATCGCGACACCGATGTACACGAGGTTCGGCAGCTGGAACGAGTGGTCGAAGACGAACTTGCCCATCTTCGTCGTGCCGGTCTGATCGAAGGCGACGGTCGCGACCTGGCTGCCGTTGGCCGGCAGTGTGTAGATGCCCATGGTCGACGGCCACAGCCCCACCAGCAGCGGCGCGGGCAGCCCGATCGTGATGCCGATCGGGACGATCGCGTTGGTCGCGCTCGATTGACTCGTCGTCAGCATCGCGACGGCGAACAGGGCGAGCGCGAACAGAAGGGCCCCGAGGAACGCCGACGATCCAGAGACCACAGAACCCAGTCCGTCGACGATGAGCGTCTGGTTGGCCGCGACGAAGGTGTTGGCGAGCCACGCGATTCCGAACAGGGCGATCGCACCGACGATACCGGCGGGGAACGTCGGCTGCTTCGGCACATCTGCGGCCTTGACCTTGCAGAACACGAAGATGAGAGCGGCGATGATACCCATCACGACCTCGATGATCACGGTCACGCTCAGACGCACCGGATCGCCCGCGTCATCCGTGCCGATCACCGGGCGCAGCCCCTCGAAGAGTCCGAAGAACACGATGACGCCGACGCCGATCAGGAAGAGCGTGGCCGACAGCACCGCGGTGCGCGGCAGCTTGCTGTCATGCGCGTCGACGACCGGGGGCTGGATCTGATGGCTCTCGAGACGGCGCTGGAACTCGGGGTCGTCTTCGAGATCCTTGCCGTGCTTCATCATCACGAGCGCCGCGACGAAGAGTCCGGCGATCGACGCCGGCCACATGATCAGCAGGAGTCCGCCGAGATCGACTCCCTGAGGCGCGAGCAGCACGACCATCGACGCGGTCGCGGCCGAGACGGGGGAGCAGAGGATGCCGACCTGCGACGCGACGGCCGAGACCGAGAGCGCCCGTTCGGGGCGGATCTTCTGCTGGTACGACACGTCGTAGATGACGGGCAGCAGCGGGTAGAAGATGTTGCCGGTTCCGGCGCCGACCGTGAAGAGGAACGACATGGCCGGGGCGAGGAACACGACGGATTTCGGCTTGCGCCTGATCACCTTGGCGGCGACAGACACCATCCAGTCGATTCCGCCGGCGGCCTGCATGGTGGAGGCTGCGGTGATCACCGTGATGACGATGAAGACGGCATCCACCGGGGCGTTGCCCGGCGCCTCGCCGAAGACGAAGATGAGCACGGCGACTCCGACGAGTCCCCAGACACCCAGGCCGATCCCGCTGGTGCGGGTGCCCATGTAGATCGCGAGGATGACGACGATCAGCTGGGCGATGAGGATCCACACGTTGTCGTTCACGTCGACGGCCCCTTCGTGATCGGGGCGGACGGTGTGAGGATCTCGGTCGCGAGCTCGGTCTCGACGATGGTGCCGTCGATGGCTTCGACGCGCAGCGCCAGCGGATTCTCGACCGGGCTGATCGCGGTCACGAAGTCGGAGTTCTCGAAGTGCAGCGACTGCAGGTTGCCGACCGCGTATCCGGTGGCGAGCTCGCCGCTGAGAAGGGATGCGTGGAACAGCGGTCGCCGCTGATCCTCGGCGTCGTAATGGGGGCAGAAGCTGCCGTGCAGGAATCCGAGCCCCTCGGGCAGCACCTGCAGGGTCGGGCCGTAGCTGTCGGTGGTGCCGCCCTCGAACCAGCAGATGCCGCCGGCGCTGCCGCCGGTGAACACGACGTTCGAGTCGGGGTCCTCCCACATCTCGCGCATGATCGCATCGAGCCCCTGCCGCTTCCAGACGTCGAGCATGTTGGCGGTGTTGCCGCCGCCGACGTGGATCACGTCGAAGCCCTTCACGAAGCCGGCGAGGTCGTCGACCGACCGGTGGAAGAGGGGGAGGTGATGAGGCGCGCACCGGTCGGAGTCGTACGTCGAGTAGAAGCTCAGGATGTACGCCGCATCGTCGCCGGTCGCGGTGCCCACGAACAGCACCCGGGGTCGCTTCTTTCGCGTGAGCCCGAGGATGTAGTCGTGCGTCGGGTCGTTCCGACGCTCCATCATGGCCTTGCCGGCCCCGGTTGCGACCACGTGAGACATGGCATCCCCCCGATCTCGAGTGCGAATGCGCTCACCGTACTGGTGCGGGAGTCGCTTCGAGCGGCGGCATCACCCGAGAAGGGCGAGAGCGTCGAGGCGCGTCAGTGTGGGTGCCGGCGGTGTGGTGCCCCCGCCCCACGATGCGGGGCCACTTTCGCACCTCCCGGTGGGTGCGGGGTCACTTCTGCATCGGAAAGCTGGCTGCGCGGTGCGTAACTGGCCCCGCATAGCTCGGGCCGACGTAACGACGGGCGGGCGGGCCGACGGAACGACGGGCGGGCGGGCGCGGGCGAGGGACGCGGTCGCTAGCCGTTCAGGCGCGCGGCCATCACCCGCGCCTCGAGCAGCGGAAGCGTGCGGTCGCGGTCGGACTGCGGGCAGATGTCGAGGGCGTTCGCGAGTTCGAGCGCGAGTGCGGCGTGACCTGCGGCGTTCGGGTGGAACGGATCGTTCATCATGCCCCACGGCACGCCGCCGTTGCCGAGGTCGGTGAAGCGCGCGTGCTGGTCGACGAGGATCACGTCTTCCGACGCGGCGACCGCGCGAACGGCATCCGCGAACTCCGCGATCCGCTCGCGACCGGGCGCGTTGGGGATGTCGATCGAGGGCGGGGTCTGCAGCACCACGATCGCCCCCGCCGCCCGTGCGCGAGTGACGAAGTCGCGCAGCGACGCGGTGAACTCCGCAGGCGTGACGGTGACCTGGCCGGGGCCGGTCGCCATGTCGTTGGTGCCGATCATCAGGGTCACGATGTCGGGATTCCACGCCGCGATGCGCCGATCCCAGTCGCTGAGGATGTCGGTGATGCGGTGTCCGCTGATCGCCGTGTTGATGACGGCGTCGCGCGTGCGTCCCAGCTCGCCGCGGATCAGCTCGTGGAGGTGCTCGGCGTAGTTCCGGCCGCCCTGCGTGTGCACGAGTCCGTGGGTGATCGAGTCGCCGGTGATGACCCAGTTCAGCGGATCAGGGCCTGCGAGCGAATCGGCGAGGCGGCGGAGATCGGATGCGGCGGATGCGGATGCGGGGGATTCGGCGTTCGGCACGCCCTAAAGACTAGCGGCGGCGTCAGTGGAAGACTGGTCTCATGGCTTCCCCTCTGCTCGACGACCTCCTCGCCCGCATCGTCGAGAGCGGACTGCTCGATGATCCGGTCGCGGAGAACGGACTCGTGTACGGCCGGGCGACGATCGACGCGGCCGGCGCGGTGGTCACGGTCAACGTCGACCCCGAGCTCGAGGATGACGACGAGACCCTCGACGCCGACGCCCTTCTCGGGGCGATCACCCGCATCCTGTCGGTGTCGGAGACGCGGTGGCGTGCGGTGATCGACGAGGTCGCCGACGACATCGACGAGGCGGTCGACGACGAGCCGGTGATCGAGCAGACCGACCTGCGCGACGACCTCGAAGCCACCTCCGCCGTGGTGTTCGCCGATGCGGTGCTGATCGCGTTCGACGCGCCGAAGCAGTTCCCGGATTCCCGGATCCTCGTGCAGCTCGACGACGAACTCGAGGTCGCGAGCATCGAGGTGCGCGATCGCTGAGCCCGGTCGCCTCACAACCACTTCTTGTACTTGAACACCCCGTAGAGGGCGACCGCGAACGCGGCCATCGCGCCTATCGCCATCGGATACCCGTGCACCCAGTGCAGCTCGGGCATGACGTCGAAGTTCATGCCGTAGACGGTGCCGACGAGCGTCGGGGCGAAGATGATCGCCGCCCACGACGAGATGCGCTTGATCTCGTCGTTCTGGGCCAGCCCCGCCTCGGTCTGCCGACGTGCGACCAGGGCGGAGTGCACGGTGAGGGCGTTCTCGAGGATCGCGCGGAACGAGTCGACCCGCTCGTTCACGCGGATGACGTGGTCGAGCACGTCGCGGAGCGAGCGCTGCAGCTCTTCGTCGATGCGGTACTTCTCGGATCCGCGGCGCAGCCATTCCAGCATCCCGGCGAGCGGGTGCACCGCCCGCTGGAAGTTGATGACCTCGCGCGAGAGCTCGTAGATGCGCCGCGAGAGGGCGTCGTCGTCGCTGTCGCCGAAGAGCTGGTCCTCGATCTCGTCGATGTCGTTGAGCAGACCGGTGACGATCGGCTCATAGCCGTCGACGACCTCGTCGAGGATCGCGTAGAACACGGCCTCCGGGCCCATCGCGAGCAGCTCGGGGTGCGCCTCCATGCGGCGGCGGACGCCGGCGAGGTCGGGCGACTCCGCGTGCCGGATCGTGACGACGAAGTCGGGGCCGACGAACAGGTGCAGCTCGCCGAACTCGATCGACTCCTGCTCGTCGCGGTAGCGAGCGGGGCGCAGCACGGCGAAGAGCGTGTCGCCGTAGCGCTCGACCTTCGACCGCTGGTGCCCCGAGAGGGCGTCCTCGACCGCGAGTGGATGCAGGTCGAACTCGCGCGCGACCGAGGTGACCTCCTGCGGGCTCGGCCGGTACAGGCCGATCCACGCGATGCCGCCGTGCGCGTCGAGAGACCGGAAGGTCTCGTCGAGGTTCTTCGGGGTCTCCACGCGACGTCCGTGGACGTACACGCCGTTGTCGATGAGGGCCATGGCGGGCTCCGTTCTCGCAGGCGCACGCCTCGTCAGAGGGGGCGTGCGCAGAATTCGTCAGGGGGCGGAAGACGCCGCCGACGGCTGCGGAGCAGGACGTGCAGGTGCGGAGCCGAAGCTCAACGTACGGATGCAGTCAGACGCGACGCAACGAAGGCGGCGTCGCAACTATCACCGGACATCGCCATCACCGCCTCTCGCGCTCTGAAAGGGTCACATGACCCGGTGTGCCAGCATACTCCTGCGTGCTGGGCGTCAGATCCATTCGGCTCGGAGTGCGTGGCCGGCTGGTGCGGGTCGTGCGGTCGTGCGGTTCGTGCCGTCGTGCGGCCGTGCTGCCGTGCTGCCCGCCGACTCGGCTCCGGTCGCACTTTGTGCCGTCGTACTGCCCGCCGACTCGGCTCCGGTCGCACTTTGTGCCGTCGTGCTGCCCGCCGGCTCGGTTCCGGTCGCAGTTCGTGCCGTCGTGCTGCCCGCCGACTCGGTTCCGGTCGCACTTTGTGCCGTCTAGATCGCGATGGGGCGGCACAAAGTGCGACCGGAACGCGGGGGCGGCACGAAGTGCGACTGGAACGCGGCGGGGCGGCACGAAGTGCGACCGGAACGTGGAGCGGGGCGGCACGAAGTGCGACTGGAGCGCGGGGGCGGCACGAAGTGCGACTGGAGCGCGGGGGCGGCACGAAGTGCGACCGGAACGCGGGGGCGGCACAAAGTGCGACCGGAACGCGAGACCCGGCGGGGCGAACGGCTGGCCGAGCGGATGCGGTCAGCCCGCGTCGATCCCGACGAGCTCGGCGCTCTTGTGCCAGAGGGCCTCGGCCAGCGCGGCATCCTCGATCCGCGGGTTGACTCGTCGCGTCAGCACCCGTTCGTCGTAGTACTCGCCCGAGATCCAGGTCTCGTCCGGGGTGCCTTCGATGAACCAGCTGAGCGTGCTGCCGCCCTTCTCGCTGCTGATCAGCAGCAGGCGCTTGAGCGGCGTGCGGTAGACGAACCGCATGAGCGTGTTCGAGTCGGACGCGAAGTTGGTCTGCACGGTGCCGGGATGGAAGGCGACCGAGGTCAGCCCCTCGCCGTGGAACTTCGTGTGCAGGCTCTTCGTGAACAGCACGTTCGCGAGCTTCGCGTCGCCGTAGGCGCGGTTGGCGCTGAAGTCCTTGCGGTTGTCGAGGTCGTCGATGTCGATCTTGGCGAACAGACGGTGGGCGACACTCGACGTGTTGATGATCGCCGCGTGGCCGGCGCGCAGTTGGGGCAGGAGCAGGTTCGTCAGCAGGAACGGCGCCAGGTGGTTGACCTGCAGCGTCTTCTCGAAGCCGTCGACGGTCGGAGTCTGATCCCCGAAGATCCCGCCCGCGTTGTTGGCGAGCACATCGATGCCGTCGCCGCCCACGGCTCCGGCGATCTTCGTCGCGAGCTCGCGCACGTCGTCGAGTCGGGTGAAGTCGGCCGTGAACCATTCGGCCCCGGTGTCGGCGGCGACGGCGCGCGTCTTCTCGACCGACCGTCCGACCAGGATCAGCCGGTGACCGGATGCTGCGAGCTGCCGGGCGGATGCCGCACCGATGCCGTCGGATGCGCCGGTGAGGACGATCGTCTTCGGGGTCACGACGCCGACTTCTGCGAACTGCCGACAGGTGGGGCCGAGGCGCCGCGACTGCGCGCGACGTACACGGTGTTGGACGACGTCCCGCCGGTGACGGCATTCGCGAAGTCGACCACGTGGGCGACCGCGTCATCGAAGACCGCGTGCATCTCGACCATGAACTCGTCGTCGGGCGGATCATCCGACCACAGTGCGAAGACCCCACCGGCTGCGAGGTGCCGGTCGAGTGCGCGCAGGCCAGCCGCGGTGTACAGGTCGCTGTGCGTGGGGTCGAGCTGGTGACGCGGCGAGTGGTCGACGTCCAGCAGGATCGCGGAGTATCCGTGGTGGCCGTCGGCGGGCGCTGCCCGGACCAGAGCGAAGAAGTCGTCTTCGACCAGAGTCGTGCGCGGGTCCTCGACGAGCTCCGCCGACACCGGCAGCAGCATCCGTCGGTGCCAGCCGATCACCGCGCCCAGGCGATCGACCACGGTGAGAGACGCCACGCGCGCATCGCGCAGCGCCGCGACCGCCGTATACCCGAGCCCGAGGCCACCGACCAGGACGGAGAGCTCGTCGCCCGAGACAGCAGCCAGGCCCAGGTTCGAGAGCTCCTCCTCCGCCACCGTGAACAGGCTCGACATCAGATACTCGTCGCCGAGCTTGACCTCGTAGATCTCCTCGCCGACCGCGGGCTCGGTGCGTCGGCGCAACGTCAGCTCGCCGATCGGAGTCTCCTGCCAGTCGAGCTCTTCGAATCTCGTGATCATCGCGGGTTCTCCCCGTCGTCCTCTGCGCTCGGATTCAGGGGCGCAGAGGCCGTTCCGGTCGTGGCCGCCGGGGAGTTCGTCGAGGAGGGAAGGAAGATCCTCTCGGGCTCCGGAGCGGGCACGGACGCAGGGGCTGCGGGGGATGTCGCCTGCGCCGGGAGCTCGCGGGCGACCTGCTTCTCGAGCACCTGCACGGCCTCATCGCTCAGCAGGATGAGCCCCTCGAGCTCGTCGCGCACACGCTTGTACGCGATGTTGCGCTCGGCCTGCGTGGCCGATTCGTCGACGGCGACCTTGAGCAGCTGCTGCGCGCGGTCGAGGCGTTTGCGCTCGGGTTCGGTGAAGGTCGAATCGCGCAGGCGTCGGGCATCCTTCTCGGCGATCTCGAACGCCACGGCGTATGCGCCCACGGCATCGAGGTACTCCGACACCTGCTGCTCGGTCACGGTGGCCTCGGCCGACAGTGGTCGCAGAGCATCCGCCGTCTTCTTCGCCCGCAGGAACGCGGCGACCAGCGGCTGGCGACCGTCGCTCATTGCGGGAAAGGCGATGAGCTTCGCGACGTCGAGCTCGTAGTCGAGCCAGCGGGCGGTGATCTCGTCGTGCTCGGCGAACAGGCGCTCGAGCAGGGCGTTCGGAGCGACGGATGACCGAGTGTCGACGACGGCCGGGCCGATGCGCCGCGCGTGCCCTCCGCGTGCCTCGAGCTGGGCGGTCTTGATCTCGGCCTTGAGTCGCAGCGTCTCGAGGCGCCGTTCGTGCCGACGCTTCGCATTGCGTTCCCACGCCTTCGCCGCGCCGCCGGCGACACCCATGATGGGGAAGATGATCCACCAGGGCACAGTGCCGAGCCAGCTCCAGAAGGGTTCCATGATGCACACAGCCTACTTCTCGGGCTCGACGGCGTCGCGGGCTGCGGGCCCGGGCACAGCATCGGATGCCGGGGCTGCGCCCGGTCTGCCTCAGCCGCGCTGCGCGCGTTCCACGAGGTCGACGAGTTCGGCACGCGGCAGCGGGAATCCGTCGAGACGACCGACCGGGAAGTTGCCGAGCATCTTGAGCATCTCGCCGCCCTCAGAGCCGAACTTATCGTCGATGACCGCCGCGAACTCCGCACCCACCACAGGGTCGACCAGCAGTTCGTCGAAGGACGAGCCGAGACTGACGGGCAGCACGACCTCGTCGCCGCTGACCGCGACAGTCGTTCGCGCGTGAAGATCGCGGCTCGACGACCCGAGGTCGATGACGTACTCGCCGCTCTCGACGATCCAGCGGTCGACGCGGGTGTCCCAGTACGCCAGTTCCGAGCGGCGAAGTCGCAGCTCGACCTCGACGGTCTCACCCGGCCCGATCAGCATCGACGCGAAGGCCTTGAGCTCGCGCGGCGCGCGCTGCACCGACGATCCGGGGAGGCTCGTGTACGCCTGCACGACCTCGCGGCCGGCGACCGCTCCGGTGTTCGTGACCGGCACCGAGACGACCACGTCGCCGGAGCCGTCGACGGATGCCGTCGCGTCGCCGTACGAGAACGTCGTGTACGACAGGCCGTGGCCGAACGGGAACGCGACAGGCAGCTGGCGTGCGTCGTACCAGCGGTAGCCGACCAGCAGGCCCTCGCCGTAGAGCGAGTGGCCGTGCTCCCCGGGGAAGCTGCCGAAGGCGGGGGTGTCCTCGAGGCGCAGCGGAATGGTCTCGGCGAGCCGGCCCGACGGGTTCACGACGCCGAACAGCACGTCGGCGGTGCCGCCGCCGCCCGCCTGGCCGAGCAGCCAGGCCTCGACGATCGCGGGCACCCGGTCGGCGAACGGCAGGGCCACGACCCCGCCGTTGGAGAGCACGACGACGACGTTCGGGTTGGCGCTCAGCACCGCATCCAGCAGCTCGAGCTGCGCCGCCGACAGATCGATGTGCTCGCGGTCGAAGCCCTCGGACTCCTCGTGCGCGGGGACGCCCAGGAACACGACGGCGACGTCGGCGGCGGATGCGGCGGCGACTGCCTCATCGCGGAGGGTCGCGGAGTCGGCATCCCCATCGGCGCCGATCGCGTACCCGGCGGCGAACGCGACCTCGCGATCACTGAGTGCGCGGATCTCGTCGAGCGCCGTGTCGACGCGGGTCGGATTGATCTGCGACGAGCCGGCGCCCTGGAACCGCGGCGTGCGCGCGAACTCGCCGATCACGGCGAGGTTCGCCGACGGCTGGAGGGGCAGGATGCCGCCCTCGTTGCGCAGCAGCACGATCGAGCGTCCGGCGACCTCGCGGGCCAGGCCATGGTGGGCGTCGACGTCGAGCGGAGCGGAGGCTGCCGGCCGCGACTGCGCCTTGCGCGCCAGATCGATGAGGCGGTCGACCACGGCGTCGAGAGCCGCCTCGTCGAGGGCGCCGTCCTGCACCGCGGCGACGATCTCGGCGTCGGTCCGCCCGCTGCTGCCCGGCATCTCGAGGTCCATGCCCGCGATCACACCGGCGATGCGGCTGTTGACCGCGCCCCAGTCCGAGACGACGATGCCCTCGAAGCCCCATTCGTCGCGGAGGACGGTCGTGAGCAGCCACGGGTCTTCGGACGCATAGACGCCGTTGATCCGGTTGTACGAGCACATGATCGTCCAGGGCTGGGCGTCTTCGACGACTCGCTGGAATCCGCGCAGGTAGATCTCGCGCAGCGTGCGGGGGCCGACGTCGCTCGAGACCCGCAGCCGATCGGTCTCCTGGTTGTTGGCGGCGAAGTGCTTGAGCGACGAGCCGACGCCCTGCGACTGGATGCCGCGCACGAGCCCGGCGCCCATCGCCCCCGAGACGATCGGGTCTTCCGACATGTACTCGAAGTTGCGTCCGCACAGGGGCGAGCGCTTGATGTTGATGCCGGGGCCGAGGATCACGGCGACGTCTTCGATCGCCGACTCGACGCCGAGGGCGATGCCGACGCGCTCGGCGAGGTCGGGATCGAAGCTCGCCGAGAGTCCGACCGCGGGCGGGAAGCAGGTCGCTGGGATGCTGCCGGCGAGGCCCAGGTGGTCGGTATCGCCGCCCTGTTTGCGCAGGCCATGGGGGCCATCGGTGAGCATGAGCGAGGGGATTCCGACGCGATCGATGCTCTTGGTCGTCCAGAAGTCGGCCCCGCTGGTGAGCGCCGCCTTCTCTTCGAGGCTGAGGTCGTGGGCGCGTGCGCCGGTGGGCTCGGACATGTGATTCCCTCTCGCCGTCGAGTCGGGTCGGGCTGCATCGGAAGTGCGGCATCCACTCGATCCCAAAACTTTAATCGATAAGGTTTTGTTCCACAAGACACCGTCGTCATCTGGGAAAGACGGTCTTGCGCTGAAAACCTGAACAGTCTAGGTTTTCAGCCACGGGAGCGAAACCTCGGCATATCGCGGCGTTGCGATGCCTTCCGACTCCCATCGGCCGAAGGAGGCAGGCATGAGCGGTTCCGCAGCGGGTACGCCGTCGGGAATGACGACGGCGACGGCGGTCGCACGGGAGCATCACTGGTTCACCGAGCCGACCGAGCCGGCCAAGAAGGGCTATGTCGCCTGGCTGATCATCGCCCAGTTCATCTTCTTCGTCGCCCTGCTGGGCCCGGCGGTCGTCGGCATCGGTCTGAAGATCACAGATCTGCAGAACGCGGGCGCGATCGCTGAGGGTGCCGCGGGCTTCAACACGGCATCCGCGATCCTCGGTGGAGTGGGAGCGTTCTTCGCCACCGTCGCGAACGTCGTCTTCGGCCGGGTCTCCGACCGCACGACGAGCCGATGGGGACGCCGACGCATCTGGATCGTGCTGGGTACCGTCATCATGGCGATCGGCTTCGTCTTCATGGCGCTCGGCCCGAGCCTGCTCGTCGCCACGATCGGCTGGGCGATCGCCCAGCTGGGGGCCAACATGACCCTCGCGCCGTTCGTCGCGACGATCGCCGACCAGGTGCCCAAGTTCCAACGCGGATCGATCACCGCGGGTCTCGGCATCGCCCAGAACCTCGGCATCGTCGGCGGTGTCTACGTCGCAGGCTGGTTCTCGTTCAGCCTCTTCATCGTGTTCGTGATCCCCGCGATCCTCGCGATCATCGCCATGGTCGTCTTCGCGATCGTGCTGCCCGACCGCGTGCTTCCGGTCAAGCCGCCGCGGATCAGCATCCGCGAGATCATCCAGACGATCTGGGTCAGCCCGGTCAAGCACCCGGACTTCGCCCTCGCGTGGTGGTCGCGGTTCCTCATCACGTTCGCGAGCTTCGGGTTCACGACCTTCCGCTTCGCCTACATGGGCTTCCACCTCGGCGTGCCCGAGGAGGAGATCGGGCTGCTGATCGCCAACACGACGCTCGTCTACACCGCAGCGCTCGTCGTCACGGCGTGGATCGCGGGAAAGATCTCCGACAGGATCGGCAAGCGCAAGGTCTTCGTGTGGACGTCGACCGCGCTCTTCGCCGCCGGCACGTTCGCGCTGATCTTCATCCAGGACGTCCCGTCGTACTACGTCCTCGAACTGCTGCTCGGCGCGGCGTACGGCATCTACGTCGGCGTGGATCTCGCGCTGGTCGTCGACGTGCTGCCGAACCCGGATGACTCGGGCAAGGATCTGGGCGTCTTCAACATCGCGAACGCACTGCCGCAGACGGTCGCTCCGCTGATCGGAGGGTTCGTGCTGGCGGCGACCGGCGGTGCCAGCGGTGCCGACTACACGGTCTGGTTCACGGTCTGCGCGGTGGCGGCACTGATAGGCGCCGCGGTGATCTTCCCGATCAAGAGCGTGAAGTAGCGGCGAGGGCGAATGGGGATCGGATGCCAGGGGGCGCATCCGACCCCCGTAGTCCCGCTCGGCCGTTCATCGGATTCTCTTAGAATGACGTGATGGCACGACGGGGGCAGTATGCGAAGGGCGCGGCGAAGCGTGCCGAGATCCTCGCCGTCGCGCTCGACGTCGTCGCCGAGCTGGGCACCCGCAAAGCGTCGAACCGCGAGATCGCCGCACGCGTCGGGCTCACGCAACCCGGCCTGATGCACTACTTCAGCACCCGCGAAGAGCTCTTTCTCGAAGTCCTCCGGGCGCGAGACGAGCGCGACCACGAGCGGTTCTACTCGCCCCAGCACGGGTTCCAGGGCTTCCTCGATGTCATCGCGCACAACGCCACCGTGCCCGGCCTCGTGCGTCTGTACGTCGAGTACTCGGCTGAGGCGACTCTCGAGGGGCACCCCGCTCGAGCGTTCTTCGAGCAGCGTTTCGCCTGGGTGCGCACCCTGATGGTCGAGGCCGTCGAGCAGGAGCAGGCGGCCGAGCTGATGGGGCCGGATGTCGACGTCGCGTATGTCGCCGACCTGGTCATCGCCGCGGCGGACGGGCTGCAGGTGCAGTGGCTGCTCGACCCCTCGATCGATATGGCGGCCCGGCTCTCTCGACTCTGGAACGGCATCCGCGCCGCCTCCTGGCCGACCGTTCTCGCCTGACCTTCGCCACGTATCGGTTTTCCGTAATTACGAACTTTTGATAGGTTCGAATCATGGAACCGGATACCGCGAGTGCGATCGAGCGCCGACTAACTGACCTGGAGAACGAAGTCGCGCGGCTTTCTGCCCTGGCAGAACCGGCCGCCGCCCCCTCCGCGGGTGCGGCCGACGAAGGGGCTGCAGAGCGCGACATCGAGCACGCGAACGCGGATGCTCCGGATGCTGACGCGGCACCTGCTGGCTCTGACGACCCGCTCTGGTTCGTAAACGAGCTCGGCCGTCGCGCGCCGGGCGCCGTGATGATGGCGGGAGCGGTCGATACGGCCGCAGGACCCGTGCGCTGGCAGTACGGCCTCATGGCTGACGGCCTGCTGTCGGAGGACTGGAGCGATCTCGCCCGGCCTCTCGAAGCGCTCGGTCACCCCGCTCGCATCGAACTCGTCCGTCAGGTGATGCGCGGCGCGCACACCACGGCTGAGCTGCTGCAGCTCGAGCATCTCGCATCGTCCGGCCAGCTGTATCACCACCTGCGTCAGCTCGTCTCTGCCGGGTGGCTCGTCTCGCCCCGCCGTGGTCACTACGAGGTGCCCGCGGCGCGCGTCGTGCCCCTTCTCGTCCTGACCATGATCGCTTCGAGCTGAGGAGCCCCACTGTGACAACCCCCTCGACGTCCCCGACATCCATCGACCCCGAGGTCTCCGCGAGCACACCGGAGGCGTCGCGCCGCCGCCCGACCCGCGCCATCCTCGGCGTGATCGGCGTCGCCACCATCGTGGGTGTCGCGGCCGGTGCGGCGATCGGTCCTCAGCACCAGACCGTGAGCGCATCCACGGCGGGGGATCCGGGTCTCGCCGACCGCATCCGCTCTCTCCCCGGCAGCCTCGACAGCTTCCGCGCTCTCTCGGTCGCCGAGATCGGTCCGGATGGCGCGACCTTCGCGGGTCTCGGCGACGCCGACCCACGAAACCCCGGAGCGCCGACCGCCGACACGGTGTTCGAGCTCGGATCCATCACCAAGACCTTCACGGGGTCGCTGTTCGCCGAGGCGATCGAGCGCGGCGAGGTCAGCCCCGACGACACCCTCGCCCAGCATCTGACCGAGCTCGAGGGCACGCCGGCCGGTGACGTGACCCTCACGTCGCTGTCGCAGCACTCGTCGGGTCTGCCCGGCCTCGGAGCCACGGCGGCCGAAGCGGCGGTCGCCGGCGTGCTGCTCAATGAGAACGCCTACGCGACCACCACGACCGAGCAGCTGATAGCCGATGCGGCCGTGGCTCCGGTCGACCCCGACCAGGGGGCGCTCTATTCGAACTTCGCCGTCTCGCTGCTGGGTACCGCGCTCGTCGAGGCGGCGGATGCCGACGACTACGCCACCCTGCTCGAGGAGCGCATCACGGGTCCGCTCGGCATGCATGACACGGTCGTCGCGGCATCCGCCGACGAGGTTCCGGCCGACGCCGTGCCCGGCTTCCTGATCAACGGCGTTCCAGCGCCGCGGTGGTGGGGCGAGGGATATCTGCCCGCGGGGTCGTCGACCTTCACGACCATGACCGACCTCGCGCTCTGGGCCCAGGCCAACCTCGACGGCACCGGGCCCGGTACTGCGGCGCTCGAACCGACCGCGCCGATGGGCGAAGGCGCCGAGATCGGCTGGGGCTGGATCACCTCGGCATCCTTCTCGGGCGACGGCTTCCAGACGTGGCACAACGGCGGCACCGCGGGATTCCGCACGATGCTGACACTCGACCGGGATGCCGGAACGGCCTTCATCGCGCTGTCGAACTCCGTGGCCCCTGCCGACTACATCGCGATGTCGTACGCGTCCGGCGCCCCGATCCCCGAGGTCGACGCCCCGACTCAGACCGTCGCGTGGGGCGTCTTCGGACTCGCGCTGCTGTTCGGCCTGATCGCGCTGATCCGCTCGTTCCGGGCGAAGGCGCTGCTCCCGTCGATCAGCGATCTGATCTGGGTGGCCTTCGGACTGCTGCTGCTCTGGCACAGCGGACCCTGGTTCGCGGTCGGCGGATGGCTGTGGGGCATCGCCCTCGCCCCCGCGCTCGCGGCGATCGGCGTGCTCGTCCTTCGCGCCTCGCGGTCGCCGCTGCCGTTCCAGCCTCGCCGCCGCGCCTGGCTCTGGTGGTCGGTCGCCGTGATCGGCGCCCTGCTGGTGGTCGGCGTCACCTTCCTCTGGTGACGTGAGGTGGGGTCCGCGCCCGGCGATCGGCCCGACAGATCGTCAGAGGCCGAGCTTCTCGGCACACGCGACGCAGTGCGTGGCGAACGGGCGCACCTCGAGGCGCCCTGCCGGAATCGGTCGGCCGCAGTTCGCGCAGACGCCGTAGGTGCCGGCATCCAGGCGTGAGATCGCGTCGTCGACCTGCTGGAGTTCGGATGCTGCCGCTTCGGCGAGACCCGTCAGCCGCGACCACTCCGATGAAAGTGTGACGCCCTCGGGATCGTGCTCGTCGTCGTCGTTCGAGCCCTCGCGGTCGTGCATGAGCTCGGCGAGGGTCGCCGCCGTCGACGCGACCCGAGACGCCGCCTCGATGCGCAGCAGCGCGAGGCGAGAGCGAGCATCAGACGTCATCCGCACACTCTAGGCCGCGGCTCCGACATCCGCGCCGCACGCCGTCACCAGTCGTTCATCCAGCGTTCCGTTTCGAGTACGCCGGTCTCGTAATTGCCTGTCACCTTCGCGAGTTGGAATACTCCTGTTCTCGGAATTCGGGAACGTCTCCTCCCGAAAGGTCATCATGCGCCGCCTCACCCTGCCCGCCGTCGGCCTCCTCGGCATCGCCGCACTCGCTCTGACCGGCTGCCAGAGCCCGTCTGCCGAAGCGGCCCCCGCCGACCCGAACGCTCCGATCACGATCGCGACGATCCCCGTCGGCGAAGACCCCACCGCCGAGAACCCGATCGAGGTCTTCGCCGAGCTCCTCGAGGCGGCCACCGGTCGCGACGTCGAGATCACCGATGTGCCCGACTACCTGAGCGTCGTCGAGGCGATCCGCGCCGACCACGTCGACATCGGCATCATGAGCGGCTTCCCCTCGGCCCTCGCCGTCAACACGGGCGAGGTCGACGCGCTGGTCGCGTTCCAGGGCGACGGCAAGCCGGTCTCCACCTGTGTCGTGCTGAACGACTCGCCTATCGAGACCGTCGAGGACCTCGAGGGCAAGACCGTCGCGTTCGCCGACCAGGCATCGAGCTCGGGCTACTTCATGCCGGTGTACATGATGCACGAGGCGGGTCTCGAACAGGGCACCGACTATGAGGCGATCTTCGCCGGCGGGCACGAGGGCAGCTTCGCCGCACTCCAGCAGGGACAGGTGGATGCCGCCTGCACCGCCGTCATGCTGACCGAGCTCGGCGCCCCGATGTTCCCGTTCGCCGATGGCGAGTGGCGTGCAGTCGGCGAGAGCCCGGCCATGGACATCCAGGGCGCCGTGCTCGGACGCCAGTCGCTCGACGCCGACACCCGCAAGGTCATCCAGGAGGGCATCGCCGAGGTCTTCTCGCCCGAGAACGCCGAGCGCCTCGGAGCCTACGGTGCCTTCGCCGCCGCCGAGCAGACCGTCGACCCCGACGGATCGTCGTTCGCCTCCTTCGCCGAGATCGCCGCGGTCGCGGGCGTCGAGCTCAAGGACCTCAAGTGACGAGTCCCGCACTCTCCGCCCTCGGCTCACGGGAGAACCCAGACGGAGCGGCCCCCGCACGGCGCGCCGCGTCTCGACATGCCGAGCCGGCATCCGCTGGTCTGAGTTTTCCGAGCACGGACGCCACCCGCACCCCCACTGCCGAACTCCGTCAGTCCTTGCCGCTCGTGACCGTGCGCGACCTCAGCGTCGCATACGACGCGACCACCGTGCTCGACGGTGTCGATCTCGACCTGTTCCCGGGCGAGATGGTCGCCCTGCTGGGTGCCTCGGGGTCTGGCAAGTCGACGCTGATGCGCAGTCTCACCGGCTTCGCCCCGATCTCGGCGGGCTCCGTGCGGGTCGCGGGGCACGACGTCACCAACCTCGGGCGCGGCGAGCTTCGCACCCTGCGGTCGGATGTCGGACAGGTGTTCCAGCAGTTCAACCTGATCCCGCGGCTCAGCGTGCTGACCAACGTGCTCACGGGCGCTCTGCACGGCGCAGGAGCCATCAACATGATCGGCGGCTTCTCGGGTGCGCATCGTCGCCGCGCGCTCGAGCTGCTCGACCGGGTCGGCATCGCCCACAAGGCGAACGCCCCCGCCCGCTCGCTCTCGGGCGGACAGCAGCAGCGCGTCGCGATCGCCCGTGCACTCATGCAGCAGCCCAGGGTGATCCTGGCCGATGAGCCGGTCGCCTCGCTCGATCCGAAACTCGCGGACTCGGTACTCGAACTGCTGCGCGAGATCGCCACCGAAGACGGCATCCCCGTGCTCGTCAGCCTGCATGTGCTGCCGCTGGCGCTCGCGCACAGCGACCGCATCATCGGCCTGCGGCACGGACGGATGCTGGTTGCCGGCGCCACATCGCAGCTGGATGCCGCGGCCCTCGCGCCGCTCTACGACGACGAGGAGCACGACGATGACGCTCACCACTGATCCCCGCTCCACAGGTGGTCCGACGGGTGATTCGGTAGGCGGCGCCGCGGGCGGTACGTCCGGTCCGACGGGCTCGACCGAGGGGAAGACCACCCGCCCGTCGACGCGCCCCGCGCTCGACGCGGCCGAGCGCTCTCGCCTCGAGCGTGCCTTCCGGGTGCCGCGTGCGCGGTTCCTGATCGGACTTCCGATCGCCGCGCTGCTGCTGATCTGGTCGTTCAACGGCGCCGAGTTCAACTTCATCAAGCTGGGCGACGGAGCGGTCAACATGGGCGAGTTCCTGTCGCGTCTCTTCCCGCCGGACTTCTCGAAGATCGGCACGATCCTCGCGCTGCTGCTCGAGACGTTCCAGATGGCGGTCGTCGGCACCGTGCTCGGGGCGGTGCTGTCGCTGCTCGCCGCCTTCGGGGCCTCGTCGAACATCGCGCCGAAGTGGGTCTACTACCCGACGAGATGGGTGATGAACATCATCCGCTCGGTGCCAGACCTCGTCTTCGCGCTCATGTTCGTCTCGGCCGTCGGACTCGGTCCGTTCGCCGGCATCCTGGCCATGACCCTCGGATCCATCGGGTCGATCGGCAAGATCTTCGCCGAGGCCATGGAACAGGTCGACCGCGGGCCCGTCGTCGCGATGGAGGCCGTCGGCGCGTCGAAGAGGCAGGTCATCCAGTACGGCATCCTGCCGCAGGCCGCACCGCTGCTGACCTCGTACACGCTGCTGCTGTTCGAGGGCAATGTGCGCGGCGCGACCATCCTCGGCCTCGTCGGCGCAGGCGGCATCGGTCTCGAGTTGACCACCGCGATGCGCATGTACGACTACGGCCACCTCAGCGCCATCATCATCTGCATCATCGTGCTCGTCACGGCGATCGACCAGGGCAGTGCCCTCATCAGAAGGAGAATCACATGACCATCGCCGACATCGACCTGGTGCTCAGCGCCCCCGTCAACCTGCGCGACCTCGGCGGAATCCCGATCGATGGGGGAGTGCTGCGCGAAGGTCTCGCGATCCGCACCGACGACCTCGCCTACGTCACGACCGAGATCGCGTCTCAGCTCGTCGCGGCAGGGCTCACCGCCATCATCGATCTGCGCTCTCCGATGGAGGTCTCGGTGACCGGCCGGGGCCCGCTCGCCGACTACCCCGTCGCGTACCACCACCTGCCGCTGATCGCCGATGTCGGGCGCTCGATGGGCGAAGGGGCCACCGAGCTCAGCCACGACGCGATGGGCCAGATGTACCTGCGGATGGTCGAGGTCGCCGCACCCCAGCTGGTCACGGCGTTGAACGTGATCGCGCACACCCCGGGGACCGCGGCCTTCCACTGCGCCGCCGGACGGGATCGCACCGGTGTGGTGGCGGCCATGCTGCTGCTCGCGCTCGGGGCGACGGATGACGACATCGTCGCCGACTACGCCCTCACCGGCGGCAACATGGTCGCGATCATGCAGCGCACAGCCCCCGTGATGGGGGCGATGTGGAAGGCGCTCGGATTCGACGCGGATGCCGTCGCCTCGACCTCGTCCCTGCTCGAGGGGTCGATGGAAGTGTCGATGCGCACGCTGCTCGACACGCTCCGCGAACAGCACGGCGATGCTCTCGCGCCGCTCCGCGATGCCGGACTGTCGGATGCGACCGTCGCACGGCTCCGCGAGCGGGCGCTCGGGGCGTGACGGCTGTGGAGGTGGATGCCGTCTCTGGTGCTGCCGACACTGTTCCGGTCGCAGTTGTGGCCGCTGCGGATCCCGGCGCCGGTGTTCCGGTTGCAGTTGGTGCCGCTGTGGAGGCGGGTGTCGGTGTTCCGGTCGCAGTTGGTGCCGCGTCCGACCCGATGCGCACGGCACGAAGTGCGACCGGAACTGCGGGCGCGAGGGCTGTGGGCGGGAAAGCTGCGGGCGCGATGGATGCCGGGGCTGCTGTCCGCCGCCGTCCCGGTCGACCGCGTGATGAGGACATGGACGGACAGATCGTCGCCGCGACTCTCGGGATCATCGATGCCGGTGAGGAGGTGACCGTGAGCCGCGTCGTCGCGCGGAGCGGCGTGAGTCGCGCCGCGCTGTATCGACGGTGGCCGTCGCTCACGACGCTGATCGCGGCAGCACTCGACGTCGGGCGCACGATCCCGCCCGAGTATCCGGATGGCGTCGATCTGCGCGAGGCGTTGGTCGACGGGTTCGGACTCGGCGGCAGCAGCGTCGCTCTCGCCGTCTCGGGGTATTCGGAGGAGCGTTTCCGGCAGCGCATCCGTCTCGTCATGTCGGACCGTGCCCTGCAGAAGGCGTACTGGCAGTCGCATGTGTCGCGGAGGCGAGTGCCGCTGGTGAACGCTCTGCGCGCCGGGATCGCGCGCGGAGAGCTGCGGGCCGATCTCGATGTCGAGGCGTGCTTCGACGCGATCGCCGGCACCGCGTACTACCAGATCGTGGTGCGCGGCGATCGGATGGACGACCCCGCGGTGGCGGCACGGCTGCGCGCCGCGGTCGACGTGATCTGGCGCGGGATGGTCGCCTGAGCCGCGCCCCGGTGTCCGTTATCCGCGCATCTGCATGCTCGGATGACGGATGCAGGTCGAGAACCCCAGATCCGGCCTGCATCTGTCATCTGGGCATGCATCCGTGCGGACTCCCGCTGGTTCACTCGGCTGGTGGATCCCCGGGTGGCGGACGAATCGCCGTCAGCCACGCCGCCAACCGGGATTCGACCAGAGAACCGGAAGGTCAGCGAGCGCGAGCGGCTACTCGAGCCACTCCGTGATGAAACGGTCGCTGGCATGGATGTGGGTGGCCTCATAGGTGCCGCCGTCGAGCACTTCGAAGCGGTGGTCGACGAGCGCCGGAACGACCAGCACCTGCCCTCCGGCCCCGACCACCTGCTCGTCACCGACGGTGAACAGCGCGCGGCCGCGGTGGATCACGAAGGTCTCGACGTACGGATGCCGGTGCAGCCGTGGCCCTGCGCCTGGTCTCACGATGTACTCGCGCATGATGCTCACGGGGGAGCCGATCAGGTAGCCCTCGATATCGGCATCGTGGGCGGCGTCGACGGGATGGATCGTCATGGTGCCTCCTTGCTCGCCGAGGCTACCCACGCGAGCCCGAGCACGGAAGAGGACCTCGCGAGTCGGGGGGCGAGCGTCGACGGCTCGTGTTCGTGCACGCCGCACGCTGCGCGCTGCACGCCGCGAAGGAGAGATCACGCATCGAGGACCGATCCTCGGATGGACTCCTTCGATGCGCGATCTCTCGCTTCGGAGCGAACTCCCCGTGGTGTCGACCTCGCCCGACTGGAGCGACGGTCAGCGCGCGTCGGGCGTCTCCGTGCTCGGCACGACCTGAACCGTATCGGTCCGCACGCCGGGGTGGTCGCGCTCGAGCGCGGCACCTTCCATGTCGACGTTGGGGAGGATGCGGTCGAGCCACCGCGGCAGCCACCAGGCCGAGCGACCGAGCAGGTGCATGAGCGCCGGCATGAGCAGCATGCGCACGACGAAGGCGTCGAGCAGCACACCGAAGGCGAGGCCGAAGCCGATCGAGCGGATGATCGTCGACTCCGAGAAGATGAACCCGCCGAACACCGAGACCATGATGAGGGCTGCCGCGATGACGACAGAGCGCCCGGCGCGGAATCCCTGCGCGACGGCATCGCGAGCTGACGCTCCGTGCACGTACGCCTCGCGCATTCCTGAGGCGAGGAAGAGCTGGTAGTCCATCGCGAGTCCGAACAGGATGCCGACGAGGATCACCGGCAGGAAGCTCAGGATCGGCCCCGGGCTGTCCAGGCCGATGAGGTCTGCACCCCAGCCCCACTGGAACACGGCCACGATCAGGCCGTAGGTCGCGAACAGTGAGAGCACGAACCCGCCGGTGGCGATGATCGGCACGAGCAGCGAGCGGAATACGACGATCATGATGAGCAGTGAGAGTCCGACCACGACCACGAGGTAGAGGGGCAGGACGCCCGCGAGTGCCTCGGAGATGTCGATGTTCGTCGCAGCCTGCCCGGCGACGCCTAGCGTGACGCCCCCGTCGAGCTGCGGCAGCGCGCGGATGTCCTGCACGAGCTTCTCGGTCGACGCGCTGTTCGGGCCTTCGGCCGGGAGCACCTGGAAGGCCAGCAGCGTGTTGTCGTCGGACGTCGCGATCGGGGCGACCGCGACGACATCGTCCTGATCGGCGATCTTCTGGGCGACCTCGACCTGGGTGGCGAGGAGGTCGTCGTCGCTGACCGCATCGTCGAGGGTGGCCGTGACCAGCAGCGGCCCGTTCGCGCCTTCGCCGAACTGCTCGTCGACGATGTGGAACGCGCGGTAGCTGGTCGAGTCCGAGGGTTCGCTCGCGCCGTCGGGCAGGCCGAGGCGCATCGACATCGAGGGGATAGCGACGATCAGCAGGGCGATCACGCTGACGAGCACGGTGACGATCGCGCGCAGCGTCGACATGCGCGTGACCGGTTTGCCGGCGGCGTGCGGCTGACCGATCGTGGCGCGGGCCTTGCCGCTGAGCAGGCGGGTCCCGACGAGTCCGAGGATTGCGGGAGCGAGGGTGATCGCGACCAGCACGGCGACGGCGACGCAGACCGCGCCGACGGTGCCCATGAGTCCGAGGAACGGCACGCCCGTCACATTGAGGGCGAGCAGCGCGACGATGACCGTCGTGCCGGCGAACACGACCGCCGTGCCCGATGTGCCGGTCGCGAGCCCGATGGATTCCCGAACCGGAACGCCGTTGAGCAGCTGCTTGCGGTGTCGGTTGACGATGAACAGCGAGTAGTCGATGCCGACGGCGAGGCCGAGCATCACACCGAGCACCGGGGTGACGGATGCCATGTCGACGACACCCGAGAAGGCGAGGGATGCCGTCACACCGACGCCCACCCCGACGACGGCCGTCACGATCGGCAGCGCGGCGCCGATGAGCGAGCCGAGCATCACGATCAGCACGATCGCGGCGAACGCGAGGCCGATCGCCTCACCGACGCCGAAGATCTCGGGCACGCCCTGCGCGATGTCGGTGCCGAAGTCGACCTCGACGCCATCGATCGGGGACGACTCGAAGTGCTCGATCGTGCCTTCCTTGACCTCTTCGGAGAGCTCGAGGCGGGGATCTTCGAACGAGACGTTGACGATCGCGGTCGAGCCGTCGTCGGACACGACGCCGATGCCGTTCGTGAGATCGAGGAGCGTGGATCCGAGGTCGACCTTCTCGGAGTTGGCGTCGAGGTCGGCGCGCGACTCGTCGATCGTCTTCTGCTGGGCATCGAGTTCGGCGAGCTGGGCGTTGAGTGCGGCGATCTGCGCGTCGAGCTCGGCGAGCTGGGCTGAGGGAGCGCCACCCGCCTCTGCCTGTGACCGAGCGGTGGTGAGCTGTTCGAGACCCGCATCGAGCTGGGTGCGTCCGTCGTCGAGCTGGGCCTGACCGGCATCCAGCTGGGCGCGGCCCCCTTCGATCTGGTCCTTGCCGTCGGCGAGATCCTGCGCCTGCACGGCCTGCTGCTGCTGAGCGTCGAACGGGTCGACAACCGATGCGACCCCGTCGAGGTCTTCGGCGCTCTTCGCGAGGTCGGAGATCTCCTGCTTCTGCTGCTCGGTGAAGGCCGAGCCGTCGGTCGTCTGATAGACCACGGTCCCGGTGCCGCCGGCGGTGTCCGGGAGCTTCTCGGCGAGCTGGTCGGTCACGGCGCCAGAGGCGGTGCCGGGAATGTCGAAGCTGTTGCTCAGGGTGCCGCCGAGCGTGAGGAACGCGCCGACGCCCAGGCCGAGGATGATGACCCACGAGACGATCACCGTCCACGCCTTGCGCGCAGCGAAAGAACCCAGACGGTAGAGCAGTGATGCCAAAACGATCTCCTTAGACGAATAGATCATACGGGGCGTCTCGTCTAGTGTTCTGTGGTTATCCTGAACGGGTGGTGAACGAGCATCGAAGCGGGCCTGTGCGCAGCACGGCTGCCCGTGAGGCGATCCTCGACGCGACCGCGCGGCTGTTCCACAACCAGGGCTACGACCGTCTCACGATCGAGGGAATCGCGAAAGAGGCGGGCGTCGGCAAGCAGACCATCTACCGGTGGTGGCCCTCACGGGGTGCGCTGATCGGCGAGTGCCTCGCCGAGGGGCGTCTGATCCCCGTCGACTTCGTCGTGCCCGACACCGGAGACCTCGCCGCCGATGTCGAGACCTGGCTGCGCAGTGTGCTCTCGATCCTCGAGGCGCCCGAGGGCGGCGCCCTGCTGCGATCGCTCGTCGCCGCTGCGACCGAGGATGCCGGAGTCGGCGCTCACCTCGGCGACAGCCTGGGCGTGGAGAAATACCTCACCGAACGCATCCGCGGTGGCATCCGCGACGGACAGCTCGCCGAGGACGCCCCCGTCGAGCAGCTCGGGCGGGCGATCCTCGGCGCGATCATCGTCGGGTCGCTGGGGCGCGAGCACCACGACCCCGAGTCGATCGTTCAGCTGACCCGCTTCTTCTTCTCCCGCTGATCCTCGGGCTCACCGCGCCACCGCGGTCTGGCCGCCGGTCTGAGCATCGAGGCCTGATCGGTGCCCGTACGCGAATGACGCGGCATCCGCCCCTCGTCTCGGTCGTGCGGCTTTGGTCGCCATCTCGTCGACCGCAGCATCGACCCGGCTCCGCCGAGAGACGAGCACGAGATCGGTGCCTGCGGTGCTCTCGTCCACGAGATCGCGGCGGCTCTCCGCGATGCGGTTCATGACGCCCACGGCGAACCCACGGAGGAATCCACTGCGCGCCCGTCTTCTCTCGCCCTCGCGGTGCCTGGCGTACAGGTCTCGGTGCGTGAGCCACCAGTCGCGCATCGCGACCATGGCCTGCACCTCGAGGCTTGCAGTCAGCGTCTGCGCCTGGCGGACGTCGGATTCGTGCCCGACCAGATACAGCGCGGCCACGGACGGGAACTCACCGACGAGGGGCCGCACGGTCTCGAGCGCCATGGCCACGCCGATGCCGATCTCGCGGAGATCCTTCGCATACACGCCGCGGAACAGCATCCGCTCGGTGACGATCTGCTCGCGTGTCTGCCCCAGTCGGCCTCGTCGTTCATCGATCTGCGCCTGTTCGATGCCGTACTTCACGATCAGTCGTTCGGCGTGCTCGGTGAGAGCCTCGGCCTCTTCGGGCGTGGTGCTCTCGGCCTTGGCGAGCAGTTTCGCGATGAGGTCGAGTTTGGCTTCGGTCATGGCATCCCCCTTGGATCTGTGATGCATCGAATCCTTCGCGGGGGTGCCTACATTGCGAGGCCGAATTCCGGGGTCTGTGAAGAAACCCGGATCACGGATGCCGGTGCAGAAGCGGATGCCGCGAAGCCGGCCGGGCACATATTCGGACCCGGCCGTCGACACGCCGTCATCGAGGCCGGGGCCACCGGAGTGTCGCCCCTGCGCTCCGAAGTTGTGCCCGGCGGTCGACCAGGGCACTCCGAAGTTGTGCCCAGCGGTCGACCAGGGCCCTCCGAAGTCGTCCTCAGGGTCAGGCCCAGGCACCCCGGCCCAGCACCGACATCAGCCCCGAAGGACTCAGCCGAGGATCAGCGTGATGACCGTCGCGCCACCGCCGCCGAGGATCAGGGCGATGATCACCGTCCAGGCGACGATGCGCAAGCGACGGTTGCGCTTCTCGCCGAGGTCGCCGTAGTCGTCGTCCGGGCGGCTGAGCTCACTCATGCGCTGACCGGCTCCGAGACCGTCGGGCCGAAAGCTGCGGGCAGGGTGGCCTGCGAGCGCTCGCGGATCTCGGCGATCGGAACGGTGAAGACGTCCTGCACCTCGAGCTTGTCGCCCTCGGTGTCGGTCACGCCGATGCGCATCACCGGGTAGTCGCGGCCTTCGCAGAGTCCACGGAACTTGACGTCGTCTTCACGAGGCACGGTCACGATGACGCGACCGGTCGACTCGGAGAACAGTGCGGATGCGGCATCCACCCCGTCGCGCTCGATGATCTCGTTCAGCCAGACGCGTGCGCCGATGCCGAAGCGCGAGACGCCCTCGGCGAGAGCCTGCGCGAGGCCACCCTCCGACACGTCGTGCGCCGACGAGATCAGCCACTCGTCACGGGCGGCGCCGAGCAGACCCGCGAGGCGCTTCTCGCCCGCGAGGTCGACCTTCGGCGGCAGCCCGCCGAGGTGCTGGTGCACGGTCTCGGCCCACGCCGAACCCGACAGCTCGGTCGAGGTCGTGCCGAGCAGGTAGATGTTCTGACCTTCGTCCTGCCACCCCGAGGGGATGCGGCGCGAGACGTCGTCGATGATGCCGAGCACGCCGACGAGCGGGGTCGGGTGGATCGGCACGTCGCCGGTCTGGTTGTAGAACGAGACGTTGCCGCCGGTGACCGGGGTGCCGAGCTCGTAGCATCCGTCGGCGAGGCCGTCGACCGTCTGCCCGAACTGCCACATGACCTCGGGGTTCTCGGGAGAGCCGAAGTTCAGGCAGTCGGTGATCGCGGTCGGGGTGGCACCGGTGACGGCGACGTTGCGATACGCCTCGGCGAGGGCCAGCTGCGCGCCCGCGTACGGGTCGAGCTGGCAGTAGCGGCCGTTGGCGTCGGTCGAGATCGCGAAGCCGAGTCCCGACTCCTCGTCGACGCGGATCATGCCGGCGTCGTCGGGGAACGAGAGTGCCGTGTTGCCGAGCACGTAATAGTCGTACTGGTTGGTGATCCAGCGGGTGTCGGCGAGGTTCGGCGAGGCGACCAGGTTGAGGAACTGCTCGCGCAGCACCTCGGGGTCGTTCGATCGGGGCAGCTTTTCGGCGGCATCCGCCTGCAGCGCGTCGATCCACGTCGGGTACGCGACCGGGCGGTCGTAGACCGGGCCGTCGACCGCGACCGTCGAGGGGTCGACGTCGACGATGCGCTCGCCCTGCCAGTCGATGATGAGGCGGCCGTCGCCGGTGACCTCACCGAGCACCGACGTCTCGACATCCCACTTCTTCACGACCGCGAGGAACGCGTCGAGCTTCTCGGGGGCGACGATCGCCATCATGCGCTCCTGCGACTCCGACATGAGGATCTCCTCAGCCGTGAGCGACGGGTCGCGCAGCAGGACGTTGTCGAGCGAGACCTTCATGCCGCTGTTGCCGTTGGCCGCGAGCTCGCTGGTCGCGCACGAGATTCCGGCTGCACCCAGGTCTTGGATGGCTTCGACGAGCTCGTCGCGGTAGAGCTCGAGGCAGCACTCGATGAGCACCTTCTCGGCGAACGGGTCGCCCACCTGCACCGCGGGGCGCTTGGTCGGGCCCGTGGAATCGAACGAGTCGGAGGCCAAGATGCTGGCGCCGCCGATGCCATCGCCTCCCGTGCGGGCACCGAACAGGACGACCTTGTTGCCGACACCCGTGGCGTTGGCGAGCTTGAGGTCTTCGTGGCGGAGCACGCCGACTGCGAGCGCGTTGACGAGCGGGTTGGCCTGGTAGACGGAGTCGAACACCGTCTCGCCGCCGATGTTCGGTAGGCCCAGGCAGTTGCCGTAGAAGCTGATGCCGCTGGTCACGCCGTGCACGACGCGAGCCGTGTCCGGGTGATCGATCGCGCCGAAGCGCAGGGCGTCCATGACCGCGACCGGTCGTGCGCCCATCGAGATGATGTCGCGGACGATTCCGCCGACGCCCGTCGCCGCGCCCTGGAAGGGCTCGATGAACGAGGGGTGGTTGTGCGACTCGGCCTTGAAGGTGACGGCCCAGCCCTCGCCGACGTCGATGACGCCCGCGTTCTGGCCCATGCCCACCATCAGGCGTTCCTTCATCTCGTCAGAGACCTTCTGGCCGAAGCGGCGCAGGTAGTTCTTCGACGACTTGTACGAGCAGTGCTCCGACCACATGACGGAGTACATGGCCAGCTCGCCGGAGGTCGGGCGGCGGCCCAGGATCTCCTTGATGCGGGCGTACTCGTCGTCCTTGAGGCCCAGCGCTGCGTACGGCTGCTCCTTCTCCGGAGTCGCGGTGGCGTTCTCGACGGAGTCGGGGACGTGCTTGTGGGCAGGTGCAGGGGCGGTGGTCACGCGCACTCCTAGATGAGGGGCCGGCGGGGCATGGCCAGTCTACCGGGGGATGCTGCGGCCGATCGCCGGTCGGGATGCGGCGGTGAAGCGGGGGCCGTGCGGGGTCGAAAGCGCATCCGCCGTCCGGTGCGGGGTCGAATTGGCATCCGAATCGGGTTGCGGGGATGCGATTCTGACCCCGCACGGAATCGGATGTGAGGACGCCGGTCAGTTCTTGCCGGAGTTGCCGTTCGACTTGTCCGCCTTGTCGGGTTTGTCGCCCTTGCCGGAGTTGCCGGAGTTGCCGGAGTTGCCCGAGTTTCCGGGAGCCTCCGAGTCGGTGACCGGCTCGACGGGAGCGTCTTCCGGCCCCGTCTCGGCGGGCGTGGACGCCGTGCGGACGACGGTCGCCGTCGCCGCACGACCGATGTCGGAGGCAGGTGCGGTTAACGCCGCGAGTCCGACGACGACAGCGCCGGTCGCGACCAGGCCGGCGGCGCCGGCGATCACCCGGTTGCGCGTGCGCGTACGGTCGCGCGGGGGTGACTCCGCAGCGTCTGTCGCAGGGAAGACGGCGGTGGCTCCGGTCGGCGCTGCCTCCGCGGCATCCGGCTCGCGGGCCGAAGGAGAGTCGGGTGCTGACCCGGCTGCCGCGACGATCGATGCGGCCGCGGCCGCAACGGCGGTCCCGCTCGTGTCGGAGGCGTAGTCGCGCAGGAGACCGCGAGCGGTACGCGCCACATCGGCAGCGGTCGGACGCTCCTCGGGTTCGAGGCGGGTCATGGCGGTGAGCAGCTCGCGCCACTCCCGAGGCACGGTCTCAGAGATCGTCGGCGGGTGCGCCAGTCGTGCGATCGCCGCTGCGCGGCCGGAGACCAACGAGGGATAGCCGGGCTCGCCGCTCAGCGCCTCGAGCGCGATCAGGCCGAGAGAGAAGACGTCGACCGGTGTGCCGGGGTCGGCGTCGCGCAGCTGCTCCGGCGCCATATAGGTGAGAGTGCCGAGCACGATTCCCGGGGTCGTGAGCCGGGTGTCCTCGATCGAGCATGCGATGCCGAAGTCGGCGAGCTTCGCGACGACGGCGCGCCCCGATCGGCCTCGCGCGAGCAGGACGTTCGAGGGCTTGACGTCGCGGTGCACGATCCCGGCGGCATGCACAGCGGTGAGCCCCTCGGCGAGGTCGCGGGTGATGCGGGCGACGTCGTGCGGCGGCAGCGGGCCTTCGGCCATCCGTGCGGCGAGGGTCGGGCCGTCGACGAACTCCATCACGAGGTACTGCGGGCGCTTCGGCTCGAGCTGCGCATCGTGCAGGGTGACGAGCGACGGATGACTCAGCGACGCGAGCAGCGCCTTCTCGGTGTGCGCGCGTTCGATCGACGCGACGGGTCCTTCACCCTCGTGGATCATCTTGATCGCGACGATCCGACCGAGTCGGGTGTCCTCCGCGCGGTAGACCGTGGCCATGCCGCCGCGTCCGACGCGTTCGTGCAGCACATATCGTCCATCGAGCAGTGCCGCCGTCGGCGACATCACTTCCAGCGTCATCGCTCGCTCCTTGCGGGTGCATACGGGTAATGCATGCATCGACCCTACGACGGTCGAATGTGCTCGTCATCGGGGTTGACGCCGGCGCGGATCGGTGGATGCCGTCTCCGCTTTCCGTGCTTCTCCGACCGGCACGCAAGTGCCAGGAGAGCTGTCAAGGGGCTCCTGCGGTGTATGACCCACGGGGTATGAATGAGGAAGATCGAAAGGACTTCAGGCATGGCCGCAGGTGACATCGAGACGTTCCAACGCGACGGGATCTGGTTCAACCGCATCGAGGGCGAATCCCGCACATTGGGGTCGAGCTTCGAGACCGAAGACGAAGCCGTCCGGGTCGGGCGCGGAGCAGCAGCGGCACGTCAGGTCGAGCACGCCGTGCGCACCGAAGAGGGCCCATCCGACAGGGGCAACCTCTACGACTGGCACCCACGCGATCTCATGAACTGATGGGCGCGGTGCCCGAAGAGTCAGAACGACGGATGCTGGTGCAGGCGTGCCTCAACGGGGCGCGCGATGTGACCGAGCACCCCGGCTTGAGTGCAGACGCGACGCTTGCGGCCGCGGATGCGGCAAGGGCGGTGGCGGCGGGTGCGCAGGAGATCCACGTGCACCCGAAGGATGCCGAGGGCCGCGACACTCTGAATGCCGATGATGTCGCGAACTGGTTGCGCGCGCTTCGATCCGCGTGCCCCGGCGTGCCGATCGGCGTCACCACCGGAGCGTGGATCGAACCCGACGTCGAGAAGCGTCTGGCGTGCATCGCCGAGTGGACCGAACTCCCCGACTACGCGTCGGTGAACTGGCACGAGACAGGCGCTGATCGCACGGCCGCGTCGCTGCTGAGCCGAGGCATCGGGGTCGAGGCGGGTATCTGGGATCCGACCGGTCTCGAGGCGTGGAGCAACTCGCCGTCACGCGCGCAGTGCACGCGGGTGCTGATCGAGCTGCCCGACGAGGCCGCCGAAGTCGTGCGGCGCCACGCCGAGGGGCTCATCGCGCACGTCCGCCTCGACGAGCCGAGCATGCCGATCCTGCTGCACGGCGAGGAGCGCTCGGTCTGGCCGGCCCTCATTCTCGCGGCCAAGCTCGGACTCGACACCCGTATCGGGCTAGAAGACACGCTCACGCTGCCCGACGGGCGGAGCGCACCCGACAACGCGGCGCTGGTGCGCGCGGCATCCGCGTTCACTTCCGCCTACTGAGGGGCGTCGGTGCGCAGCACGATCAGGCTGCAACCGTCACTCACCGAAACGCGAATCGCGAGACCACGGTGGGCGTCTTTAGGCTGGAAGCTCCCACCGTGAACGCCGCGATGAAAGATGCCGTGAAGGAGCAGCCGTGTCCGAGACTCAGACCACCACCCCGTGGGCGGCGCTCGCGTCACCGGGCGCGCGCGCTCGCCGCACGTCGACTGTCGGAGCCGCCGTTCGATGTCGGATCGCCGTCTGAGGGCCACACCATGACTGACGACCGCGCGCACACTGATCCGCATCCGTTCGACTCCCGCACGAGGTTCGACCTCGATCGGCCGGAGAGTCGCAAGTGGAGCCTGCACCCCGGGCGCATCGGTGCCTGGGTCGCGGAGATGGACTTCGGCGTCGCGCCGGTGATCGCCGAGGCCATGCACCGCGCGATCGACGAGGAGAACCTCGGGTACCTGTCGCCGCCACTGGCAGCCCGCTTGGGCGAGGCGACGGCCGACTGGATGCGCGGCGAGTACGGCTGGGACGTCGACCCCGAGCGCGTGCACCCCGTGTCGGATGTCATGGCCGCTCTGCGCGTCGCGGTCGAAGAATATGCGCCCGCCGGTTCGCCCGTGATCGTGCCGACTCCCGCCTATATGCCGTTTCTGACATATCTGCCCGCGATCGGACACCCGGTGATCGAGGTTCCCGGGGTCGAGGTCGATGGCCGTTGGCACCACGACCTGCAGCGCATCGACGAGGCGTTCGCCGCGGGTGCCCGCACCCTCGTGCTCTGCGACCCGCACAACCCGACCGGAACGGTGGTCGAGCGCTCCGAGCTCGACGCGCTCGCCGAGATCGTCGAGCGGCATGGCGGGCGGGTGTTCGCGGATGAGATCCACGCGCCGTTGCGTTTCGACGGGCGCCCCTTCATCCCGTATGCATCGCTGTCTGAGGCGACCGCCGCGCACACCGTCACCGGCACGAGTGCGTCGAAGGCCTGGAACATCCCCGGGCTCAAGACCGCGCAGCTGATCACCTCGAACGACGCCGATCAGGAGCTCTATCGCCGCTTCGGATTCTCGGTGCAGCACGGCGCCGCGACGCTCGGCGTGGTGGCCTCGACTGCCGCCTACCGTGAGGGCAAGCCGTGGCTCGACGGAGTGATCGACTACCTCGACGGTTCGCGGCAGATGCTCGGCTCGCTGGTCGCCGAGCATCTGCCGGGCGCGGTGTATCGCGCACCGGAAGCGACCTACATCGGCTGGATCGACACTCGCGGCCTCGCGATCGACGGCCCGCCCTCCGCGTTCTTCCGTGAGCATGCGGGCGTCGTGCTCACCGAGGGCGCGCTGCTCGGACGCGGGTACGAGAACTTCGTCCGGGTCGTGTTCGCGACCCCGCGCCCGATCCTGCGCGAGGCGTTCGCGGCGATGGGGGATGCGGTTCGCGACCGCTGACGCGTCGCTCGTCGCACCTCCCGGCGGATGCGTGGTCAAGAACGCACCTCCCGGCGAATGCGTGGTCAAAAACGCACCGGAAACGCCTCGTTGCGATGCGAAAGTGACCACGCACCGCCCGCTGCGTGTGAAAGTGACCACGCACCGACCGCTGCGTGCGAAAGTGACCACGCACCGACCGCTGGGGAACGGATTCAGGACGGGATGCCGGTGACCTCCGGCGTCGACGTGCGGAGCACCGGGTATCCCTCGAGCACGACCGAACGCCCGGACGCCCGTTCCTCCGACTCCGCGAGGCGGAACGCCTCTTCGGCGGCTTCGAGCCAGGGCAGGTGGATGGTGGTGAGCGGGGGATCGATGTCGCGGAGTGCGGGCATGTCATCGCATCCGGCCACCGCGATATCACGGCCGATGACGATCCCCTGCTCGCGCAGGCGTACCGAGAGGCCGATCGCCATGGAGTCGTTCACGCAGAAGACGACATCGGGAAGAGGTCGACGGCGAAGAATCTCGCCAGCGGCACGATAGCCGCCGTCGTGGCTCGACGCCTGCTGAAGCACGCGGTCGAGAGGCACGGTGAGTCCGCTCTGTGCCCAGCCCTCGATGAACCCATCGGTGCGTTCGCGCGAGATCTGTCCGAGGCCGACCCCGCCGACGATCATCGGATCGCGGTAGCCGATTCCTGCGAGCGAAGTCGCGAGTTCTGCCGCCGCGCTGCGGTCGTCGACGACGACCGAATCGAAGGGAGTGCCGGAGACGCCGATGACGACGACCCGGCATCCTTCGTCTTCCGCATGCTTGAGCTCGGCCGCGAGTTCAGGCATGCCCTCGCTGGTCGAGGATTCGGTGCCCACGTAGACGATCACCGACGGCCGCTGCCCGCGAAGCAGCCGGATCGCGTTGGAGGTCGCGTCGATCGCCGCTGTCTGGGCGACGGCGGTCGTGACGAGCATGCCGCGCTTCGATGCCGCGTGGAAGACTCCAGTCATCACGGGGTTCTGATAGTCGTCGGGGATGTCGCCGACGACGAGCCCGACGGCTCGTGACCGCCCGAGCGCGACGGCCTGCGCGGCGAGGTTCGTCGCGTAGCCGAGGCGGGTGGCTACGGCGCGCACCCGCGCCTGGGTCGACTCGCTGACTCGCCCTGTGCGTCCGTTGAGGGTGCGCGACGCGGTCGATACCGAGACGTCGGCTTCGCGGGCCACGTCTTCCAACGTGACGGCGCCGTTCTCGGTCATCGGATTCCTTCGGGTGCGTGCGGTGCGAGGATAGGTCACTTTATCGCGCCGAGCGTCACGCCCGTCTTCCAGTAGCGCTGCATCGAGATCATCATGATCGCCAGGGGGATCACCGAGATGAGCGCCCCGGTGATGGTCAGAGCGGTGAGGTCGACGACGGAGTCCGAGCGGTTGACGAACCAGCTGTAGAGACCGACGGCGAGCGTCCATTTGTCCGATCCGCGCAGCATCGTGAGGGGCAGGAAGAAGTTGTTCCAGTTGGCGACGAACAACAGGATGAAGACTGTCGCCGCTCCCGTGCGCATCATCGGCAGCACGATCGTCAGGAAGATCCGCCATTCGCTCGCGCCGTCGATGCGGGCGGCTTCGAGAAGCTCGTCGGGGATCGAACCGTCGACGTAGACCTTCGCCAGGTAGGCGCCGAACGGTGAGACGAAGAACGGGATCAGCACTGCCCACATGGTGTCGACGATGCCCAGCTGCGAGAACAGCAGGAACAGCGGGAGCGTGATCAGCGTGCTCGGGATGAGGAACGAGCCGACGACGATCCCGAGTCCGATGCCGCGTCCGCGGTAGCTGAACTTCGAGAGCGAGTAGCCCACGGCGATCGAGATGAGGGTGCAGACGGCGGCGCCGACACCCGCATAGAGGATGGTGTTGAGCACCCACCGGAAGAAGATTCCGTCCTGGTAGGTGGCGAGCGACTCGAGGTTGCTCCAGAGGTTGAAGTCGGCGAACCAGAGACCGTTGGAGTTGTAGAGGTCGCGGCGGTCCTTCGTGGCGTTGACGATCAGCCACCAGATCGGAGCCACCGAGTACAACGCGAACAGGATCAACCCGATCAGGGCGACCAGCTGCTCTGAGCCCGCGCGGCGACGAGGCCGGGGGATGCGTCTGGCGAGGGGCTCCGGCTTCCGCGTCGAGGCCGTCCGCGCGGGCGCCTCGCGGTAGTCGACGGTCACGATGCGTCCTTCCGGGTGGTGAGCCTGTAGAAGCCGAACGAGAGCACGCCCAGCACTGCCGCGAGCACGACCGACAGCGCCGCGGCGTAGTTGTAGTTGTTGCTCGCGAACGCCTGGAAGTAGATCGACATGATGGGCGTGAAGTCCTTCGTCACCGTCTCGGGTGAGGCCGCCCGGAACAGCAGCGGCTCGTTGAAGATCTGCAGCATGCCGATGATCGACAGCAGGCCGGTGAGTACGAGGCTTCCGCGGATGGCGGGGATCTTGATCGACCACGCGATTCGCATCGCCCCCGCCCCGTCGACACGGGCCGCCTCGAGCACCGACCTGTCGACGCCGCGAAGCGAGCCGTAGAGGATCAGCATGTTGAACCCCAGCACCATCCAGACGATGAGGTTGCCGATCGAGAACCACAGCATCGACGGCGAGAAGAGGTTCACGTCGATGCCGAAGATGTCGCCCATCGACGTGAAGGGGCCGACCCGCGGCGAGTAGAGGTAGACCCAGATCAGAGAGGCGACGATCGCCGGCACCATGTACGGCACCAGCAGAGCGGTGCGGAAGCCGCTCGCGCGGACCTCAGACGTCAGGCTGTCGAGCAGCAGCGCGGCGGTCAGGCTCAGGCCGAGCGAGATCGGGATCTGGATGACGGCGAAGATCGCCACCCGCACCATCGACCCCCAGAATCCCTCGTCGGAGAACGCGCGCACGTAGTTGTCGATCCCGGAGAAGACGACCTCTGTGCCACCCAGCCCGAGCCCACCGCTGGATTTCACGGAGAAGAAGCTCTGCTGGATCGCGTACAGGATCGGCAGGACGAAGACGAACGCGAATCCGATGTAGAACGGTGCCGCGAACGTCATGCCGGCACGGTTCTGGGATGCTCTCCAGCCGCGTCGCGCGGAGGGCGTGGTGCCCGCCGCGCGACGCGCGGTGTCGGATGGTGTGGGGGAAGGGGAGATCGTCATGACGCTGTGCGCTACTCCGCGACCTGGATGTTCTTCGACGTCAGGTCGTCGATGGTCCACTGCTGCATGTGCTCGAGGAGCTCCTGCATCGTGGCTTCTTTGGTGATCACCTTGGCCCACCAGTCGGTGAGCTCTTCGGTGGCGGCCGCCTGGTTGGGGCCTTCGATCATCGAACGCGCCGTGTTCGCGGCGTCGAGCACCACGGCGGGCGCATCGGCGCGGGTATCGCCGAGCAGTTCGTCGGGGAGCAGCCGGTCGATCACCGACTCTGGATCGGCGACGACCGGGAACGCTGCCGCGCCCTCTGTCGGGTCGGCGAGCAGCGCGATCGCGTCGGGGTCGGTGGCGGTCCAGCGAGCGAACTCGACCGCTGCATCCGGGTGCTCGCTCGACGGCGAGATCCCGTAGATGTTGTAGTAGCTCGGCGAGACGAGTTCGGCGTCGGCGGACTCGGCCGGGTAGGGGGCGAGTTCCCAATCGCCGACCGACGAGGCGAAGTTTTGCTCGTAGACGGGCAACTGCCACGTCGAGGTGGTGAACTGCGACAGCAGGCCCGATGCGAAGAACTGCATCAGAGCATCCCACTCGATGTAGGTGTTGTTCGAGACGATGTCGGCGTCGATGGCCTGCTGAATGATCTCGCCTGCGGCGAGGGACTCCTCGGAGGTGAAGCCGATCTTCCAGGCGTCGTCCTCGGGCTGCCACCATTCGGCACCGAACTGCGTCGCGAGGTCGCGCAGGTACGAAGGGTCCTCGCCCGGCAGGTTCATGCTCTTGATGTCACTCTGCTGCTGCATCGTCTTCGCCTGGTCGAGGAATTCGGCCCAGTCGCCCGGAGCGTCGAACCCGAACTGCCCGAACGTCGCAGTGTTGATCGCGTTGAAGGTGGGGTTCGTCGCGTACGGCACCCCGACGACGGTGTCGCCGACGCTCACGAAGTCGAAGGCGCCCTCGGCGATCGCCCCGTCGTCGTTGTCGAACCACTCGGAGATGTCTCGCGAGACGCCGTCGGCGAGGAACGACACCGAGTAGGTGCGGGGGACTTCGAAGACATCCGGCGCATTGCCCGCCGTGGTCGCGTTCTGCAGCGCCTGTGAGAGGTCGGCATCGCCACCCTGCTCGACGTAGGTGATCTGCGTCTCGGGGTGCTCTTCGTTCCAGAGCTCGACCTGGGCCTTCTGTCCCTGCGTCTTGCCCCAGAACGTGAGTTCGATCGGATTCTCGGCCGTGCCTGCATCCCCGGTGCTGCCCGTGCTTGCCGAGCAGGCGGCGAGGCTCAGGACGATGCCACCCGCTGCGATGGCCATCAACGCCTTTCGCGCTGTCATCTTCTTCTCCTTTGATGAAGCTGATGCTCCGCTCGAGTTGAGCAAGCGCTATCAAGTTATGGCCGCAATTACGAGTTGTCAAGTCTGGATTGCAGCTTTCTGAGCTAAGACAGCGCTTGCGCAATTTGCGCAGGATCGGGCAAAGTGGACTCCGTTGGTCGCAGAGCGAAAGGGAACCTCGTGGCGTCATCGATGCGCACACCGGTCGTACTGGTGCATGGTTGGGCGGGGTCGGCAGAGAGCTGGCAGCCGATACGGGATGCACTCGACGCGCGTGCGTGGGACGCGGTCGCGGTGCGCCTTCCCGGATCTCCCGGTGGCGACTCGGGACCCGGCACCGTCGCCCGTGCGGCACGTCAGCTGGTCTCGGTGCTCGAGGGCCTGCAGGCTCCGGCCGTGCTCGTCGGGCATTCCATGGGAGCGCAGGTGACCCTCGTCGCACACGGCCTCGTCCCGCACCTGGTGCACAGCGAGGTCGTGGTCGACGCCGCGTACGCCGGGGATGCCGATTCGCGGCAGGAGATGGCCGACTGGGCCACAGCGATCGAGCGCGACGGGTTGCCGAGGGTCGCGGACTTCTTCGCCTCCGCCACGGTCGGGTTGTCACCCACGGATGCGGGGCGCGTACTCGCCGATCTCCGAGCGACCGACCCGGTGACGATCGCGTCGTACCTGCGTTCTGAGTACGTGGATCCGGATGCGATCGGACTCGGGCCGGCGACGGAACGTGTGGCGCACGCGCGGCGACAGCCGGTGTTGTCGCTGCACTCGACGGCCGACAGCGTCCGGCGGGAAGCCTCGCTCTTCACCCCCGCCGGGTCGGTGTCAGAGCTGTGGGAAGGACATGGTCACTACCTGCACCTCGAAGACCCCCGGCGGTTCGTCAGGACTCTGGATGCCTGGCGTGAGGCGCAGCGGGCCGATCGTCGCGACTCTGCGGGGTGGGGCATGCCGTCCGGTTCGCTCGGGATGCCCGCAGCTCAGCGGTGACCCGAGGCCCGCGCGGCGAGCGCAGCCGCGATCCGCTCGACCGCTTCGACCATCACCGGACGCGGCAGCGCGAACACGAACCGGGTGTACCCGATGGCGGCCTCACCGCAGGCGGCGCCATCCGTCATCGCGACTCCCGCGTTCTCACGGAACCATTCGCCGAGGTCCCCCGTCAGCCCGGTCTCGCGGAAGTCGAGCAGCGCTATGTAGCTGCCCTCGGGCACGATCATCCGCACGCCGGGGAGCTTCTCGTCGACGAGCTGCGCCAGCATCCGCCGGTTGCCGTCGAGGTAGTCGACGACCTCGCTCAGCCACTCGCCGCCTGCCGTGTAGGCGGCGGTGTTCGCGATGACGCCGAGCGTCGACGTGCCGTGGCCGGGCCAGAATCCGAGGCGCTCCCAGAGCTCGGCATCCGCGTCGTTCGAGAGGATCACCTGCGCGCACTTGAGGCCCGCGAGGTTCCACGCCTTCGAGGCGGAGGTCGCCGTGAACGTGTGGGCTGCGGCGGCATCCGACACCGATGCGTAGGGGATGTGCCGGGCCGGGGCGTAGATGATCGGCGCGTGGATCTCGTCGGCGAACACGCGCCCGCCCGCATCCGTCACGACTGACTCGATGGCGAGCAGCTCATCCCGGGTCGCGACCGTACCCAGGGGGTTGTGCGGGTTGCAGAGCACCAGCATCTCGCCGCCGTCGCGGAACGCCTGCGCGACAGCATCCAGGTCCATGACCCAGCGTCCGTCGACCTCGATGCTCGGCACCTCGATGACCCGACGGCCGCGCATCGGGGGCACCAGGAGGAACGGCATGTACGCGGGCGTCGGCACGATGATGGCCGAGCCCGGGGTGGTGAAGTTGTCGATCGCCAGCTCGAACGCGGCGATCACATCGGGCACGTGGTGCACCCGCTCGGGGGAGATCTCCCATCCGTACGACTCGGAGTACCAGCGCGCCGTCGCCACGGAGAGATCCTTCGCGAGCTTCTCGGGCAGGTAGCCGGTGACGCCCAGGTCGAGAGCATCCTTCACCGCGCTGGTGACGGCAGGGGCGAGTCCGAAGTCCATCTCGGCCACGAAAGCGCCGATCATGTCGGGGAACGTCGTCCATTTCATGCTGCCCGCGGCGCGGAGGTCGTCTTGCGTGATCTGGTCGAACGTGCCGGAGGTCATGAGGAAAGTCTTTCATCCGGAGGGGTGCGCTCGGCCCGTGTGGGGGAGGTTCGGGGCAAGCCGGGCATCATGCGCGAGCACAGCTTCGGATGCCGGATGAGAAACGCCGTCGGGACTCGGCATCCGTCGGCGCGGCGTCTCGTGACTCCGAAGGTGTGCCCGGCAAAAACGACCGCCAGCCTCACTTGCGGGTGAAGGTCACCACTCCATCGGCATCCCGGGTCACGGTGCCCTCGTACACGGCGTGACCAGGGTACGAATCTCCGTCGGCGCGGAGCGTGAACCCCTTCGAATACTCGACGACACCGTCGGTGCCGCTGACTCCGTATCCGGGTTCGCGCAGCCATTGGACGCTCGACGGGTCGATCAGCGGCTTGTCGTATTCGACCACCGACGCGGGGCACGAGGGTCCTGCGAGGCCCTCGGCGACGCAGGCGGCTTGGAGCTCCTCGATCTGCGCGTCGACGGCGTCGGTGACGTCGGTCTCCACATAGGCGATGACCGACACGTTCGCGGTGCTCACGTTCACGCGGGCGGGCAGGTCGGCGTCGGACGGCTGGTCATCCATGGGCCACGCGACGGTGAATTCGTTCGTGCCGTCGGGGTCGAGCTGCGTGGTGCCGGTCGGGTCGTCGTAGGTGAAGTCGTATAGCGCCGGCAGTAGGGACACCCTGGCGGCGTCAGCGCTCATCGGGTACTCCATCTCGCCGTTGAGCACGAGACGCCCGGGCGAGCCGACGTTGATCACGCCGAACGAGTCATTCGACCACGAGATCCGGCGCTCGCCGTCGGTGTTCTTCACCTTGTACGTCGCCGTCATCGGGTTCTCGGGATCATCGAGCACGTACTCGACCGTCGCCGTGACCGAGTGTTCGTCGCTGCCCTTGACGTCGATCACGGTCGCGTCGGTCGGCAAGGCAGCGGATGCCGCATAGAAGTCCTCGTCGATGAACTCCTCGGGAAAGTCGATGCTCGTCATCGCCGCGGCCTCCGCCGACTCGCCGTTCTCGAGGTGCGCGAAGAATTCGTCGAGCACGGCGACGCTGGCTTCGGTCGGGCCATTACCGCTGGTGTCGCCCGATGCTGCGCAGCTCGCGAGGGCTGCGGCGCTGAGCGCTGCGACGGCGAAGGCGGCGAGGGTGCGAAGGCGCGGTGAAGGCATCAGATCTCCGGTCGTCAGGTCGCGCAGCTCCCCCGCGCGATCAACTCCCCCAGGTTATCCGGAGGGAGCGGATGCCGTCATCCCGCGCGGGGTCGCGCTTGTGTGTCGTGCCGCCGGGCGTGCGGGGCCACTTCCGCACCGGAGACCGGCCTCGCGGATGCGCAACTGACCCCGCACGAGAACACACGCCCCCGCAACACCATTGAGCACCCACTCCGACCGTGCCAGGATTGCCCCGACTCGGCTCACCGGGGGCGGGGACGAAGGGATTCTCATGCAGCTGGCGATGATCGGACTCGGCCGGATGGGTGCCAACATCGTGCGCCGCCTGATGCGGGCGGGGCACGAGTGCGTGGTCTACGACGTGAATGCGGATGCCGTGCAGGCGCTGGTCGCCGAGGGGGCCACCGGTGCCGACAGCATGGCCGACCTCGCATCGAAGCTCGAGGCGCCGCGGGCCGTGTGGATGATGGTGCCCGCATCGCTCACGGGCGCGGTGGCCGACCAGGTCGCGGAGGTGCTCGATGAGGGCGACATCCTGATCGACGGCGGCAACTCGAACTACCGCGACGACGTCAGGCGGGCGAAGGTGTTCCGCGAGCGCGGCATCCACTACGTCGACGTCGGCACGAGTGGTGGCGTGTTCGGACTCGACCGCGGGTACTGCCTGATGGTCGGCGGACCGGACGAGGCCGTACAGCGGATCGAACCGGTGCTGCGCACGATCGCTCCGGGTGTCGGCGAGATCGAGCGCACGCCCGGACGCACCGGCGAGCTCACCGCCGAGGAGCAGGGGTATCTGCACTGCGGTCCGACGGGTGCGGGGCACTTCGTGAAGATGGTGCACAACGGCATCGAGTACGGCATCATGGCGTCGATCGCCGAGGGGCTCAACCTGCTGCACAACGCGGATGCCGGGGTGCGCGAGGCCGAGCACTCTGCCGAGATCGCCCCGCTGGAGGAGCCGGAGTTCTACCAGTTCCCCATCGACACCTCGAAGGTGGCTGAGCTGTGGCGTCGGGGCTCGGTGATCTCGTCGTGGCTGCTCGATCTGACCGCCGCGGCGCTCGCCGAGAACCCGAAGCTCGACGGTCTCGCCGGCCGCGTGTCCGACTCGGGCGAGGGTCGCTGGACGGTCAAGGCCGCGGTCGACGTGGGAGTGCCCGTGCCGGTGCTCGCGGCATCCCTGTTCGAGCGCTTCGCCTCGCGCGACGAAGACCATTTCGCGAACCAGGTGCTGTCTGCGATGCGTCTGCAGTTCGGCGGGCACCAGGAGCTGCCGGCCGGAGATGTGCTCGAGGCCGGCTCGCGAAAGGCGGATTCCGACAGTGCCTGACCCCGACCCGGTCGTTGAGCGAGCGGAGCCCCCGTTCGTTGAGCGAGCACCGCGGATGGCCGGGGCGCAGCGCTTCTGAGGGCGGCACGGCTTCAGCGGCACCGACCCGAACTCGGGCGAGCGGGCGTTCTACTTAAACCGGTCGCTGAGGGCTGGCTAGCTGACCGGCATCCGCTCACTTGTCGCAGGCGATGCCGTCTCCGTCGTTGTCGAGGTCGTAGATGTCGCTGCCCACGATCGTGACCGGGCCCTGCACATACGCGGGCCCGTTGCCACTGCCGCCCGCGCAGTCCACGTCGCTCGAGATCGGAACGCATGCTCCGGTGTAGTTCGGGTCGCATCCGCCGCCACCCTGCTGCACGAGCGGAACCGGTGCCGCCACCGGAGCCGGAACCTTGCTGCCGATCGAGGTCACCTCGTTCACCGGGGCGGTCTTGACGACCTCGCTGACGACTTCACGAGAGACCTCGACGCCGTCGATGAGTGTCACGCGGTAGGTGATCACCGTGATGCCGTTCACCCCGACCGTGGTCACTGCGCTCGAGCCCTGCAGGCTCAGCGGGTCGTCTGCCGTCGTCTGCACGAATGGGACGACGACCTCTTCTGACACGGTGTCGAAGGTCGTCGGGGTCGGCGTGGGAGTCGGGCTCGGTTTTGGAGTCGCGGTCGGCACGCTCGCGAACGGCTGCGGGTTGGAGGCGGTCGGGGCCTCGACGCCACCCGTGCTCGCGCTCGCGATGCCGCCGCCGGTGACGAGCAGCGCGGCCAGACCGAGGGCCACCAGACCCGAAGGCCGCGATCGGAGTCCGAGGGCGGGCAGCGGGCGTGCGAGCAAGACGATCAGTCCTACTGCGACCACTGCGGTCGCGACGAGAACGTTCGCGATCGGGGACAGCCGCGCGAGCAGCCCGCCGACGACGAGCGCGCCGACGATGATTCCGGCCGTGCGCCATCCGGTGCGACGCTTCGCCGGTGCGGATGCTTCGGGCGCTGCGGGCTGTGCGAACTGTGTCGTCACGGCCGCGGCCGGTGACGGAGCCGTCGCGCCGGTCCACCGGACGCCATCCCACCAGCGCAGCTGATTCGGATTCTCAGGATCAGGATGCCAGGCGGCAGGCGGCTGAGACATGAAGAGTTCCCCTCGACTGTGAGGCGACGAATCGCCGGCGCCCCCAGAGCGCCACTGCCTGTATATCGGTACGGCGGCGCGCCCGACAACTGTCGAATCTGAAACGTGATGATGCCGTGCGTGCGGCCATCACTCTGCGGGATACTTCACGCGCCCCGCGAACCCTCCCACCCCACCCAGTCCGGACGATCCACGACACAGAACCGGTGCCCTCGGGGTCTTCCATGATCACGTAGTCGGCGTCGTCCGGCAGGTTGTCCCAGTGCACCTCGCGCGCGCCGAGCTCGGCCAGGCGGCGGACTTCGGCTGCCTGATCCTCGGCATAGATGTCGAGGTGGATGCGAGGCGGCAGCACCCGCTCGGAGTGATGCGCGTCGAGGGCGATGCAGGGGCTGTCCGCATCGCGCGGTTTCAGCACGACCCAGTCGTCGTCCGCCGGGTCTCGCTCGACGTAGTCGAGGGCCGCCTGCCAGAACCGGGACTGCGCCGGCAGGTCATTCGCGCGGATCACGATCGACACGATCTTCAACATGCCGGTCAGGTTAGGGCGGTGCGCAGCACCGGGCCAGGGGTGCGCTGCTCAAGTTGGTCTGCTGTTGCGAGTATGCGTAGAACGATCGCCGGCCAGATGGCGTCCCCCCCCGTGTCACCGGGGGCGCAGCCAAAGTGCACCCAGCCGGTACCCTCAAGCTCATGTCATTGAATGGTCCCGCGTTTTCGAGCACGCGCATCCTCGTTTGGGCCCAGCTCGCCTGTGCTCCCGACCTCGACCTTGCTCGGGACGAGGTGGCACGGTTGCGAAAGCTGGGGCTGAACGTCTCGTTCGAGGTCTCGGTTGAGACCGACCGTCCTTGGAGCGATCTGGCTGAAGTACTGCAAAGCTTCGACCCAGATATTTTTCACTACATTGGCCACGGTCATCGAGGGCGCCTGATCGCGCTTGACTACGATTCCGATACCGGGAGATCAGAACGTGAGATCACTCCCGCTGAACTCACGCATGCTTTTCGTAAACGATCCGCGCGTCTGCGCGGGGTCGTCTTGAACGGGTGTGATACGGCGCATTGGGCGCCCCATTTCATTCCCGACGACGGTTGGGTAGTCGGGGCTACCCGCAACGTCGGAGACGACCCGGGGACCTTGTTTGCCGACATGTTCTACACCTACATTGAGGCGGGCGCCTCCGCGAAAGACGCTTTCGAGGATGCGGTTGAGTATGTCGCCCAGGCCGACAACGGAATCCGACCGCCTATCGTGCGCTGGGTTATGGATCCTGAGCCGACGGTCTTCCTCCGCCAGGTCTTCGATCGTCAATCGTTTCGCCTGCCAGTCAGAGCAGAGGGGTCATTGTACGACTTAGCATCCGCGCTGGACGGGGCTCACGACGCCCTCAGCACGCGTACTCTTGCTACACGGACCCAAATCGAAGATCAGAGTGTGGTCTATTGCCGTGAGCCGCTAGACCGTGAACTGGTCCGAGTGCTGAAGAAACGCCTCACTCTGATTCGCGCTGATCTTCGACTGCTGATCCGCGAGTTTCCTGATGTCGTCAGATTCATCGATGGATGGATGTCAGTGCAACCGGACGAGTGGCCGTATTTGTTGTTTCTCGCGGACCGTATCGACGCATCGAGGAGCGCTCTCTTATCGGTTGTGAACGCGACGCTTCCGCCTGACCAGCACTTCCCGCCAATCCGATTGTCGTCCTCTGAATGATGCGATTGCGGAGCTGGAGTGAGGTGAGAATAACGGTGGAGTGCTGGAGCTACCCTGATCCCATGCATTCGGCGCGACAGTCTGCGCAAGGCGCGGCGAGATGAGACCACTGCGCTATGCGATCAACGTCACGCTCGACGGCTGCGTGCATCACGAGGCGGGGGTCGCTCCCGACGAGGAACTGATGGGCTTCTGGACGGCTGAGATGCAGCGAGCGGACGCCGCGCTCTACGGCCGAACGACCTACGAGATGATGCAGTCCGCGTGGCGTCGCCCGGAGTCCGGGGTGTGGCCCGACTGGATGGATGAGTGGGAGATCCCGTTCGCCGAGGCCATCGACCGCATACCGAAGCATGTCGTGTCGAGCACGCTCGGCGCCGTCGACTGGAACGCAGACCTGGTGCGAGGCGACCTGGGCGCTGCGGTGCGCGCGCTCAAGGCGCAGCCGGGCGAGGGGCTGTCCGTCGGCGGCGTGACGCTGCCGCTGGCATTGACCGAGTTGGGGCTGATCGACGAGTACACGTTCGTCGTGCATCCGGTGCTCGCGGGGCACGGGCCGCGATTGCTTGACGGGCTGAGTGAGCGGGTGCGGCTCGAACTGGTGGAGCGGCGGGAGTTCGCGTCGGGCGCGGTGGCGCAGCGGTACCGGGCTGCAGCCATGCGCGACGTCGACGGAGGTGAGAGCTGAAGCAATTCATCGCCTGGATGGTGCGGACAGACTGGAAGCGGGCCACCTCGCCTCGGCCGTAGCGCAGATCACACAAGGTCCCGAGGCGTGAGCTGCTCACCGTCGGGACTCTCTGCGTGACGATCCGTGCCCTTCGCCAAGTTTCTTGCGGGTCGGACAATAACCGGGACTGCGGACATGTACTGCATGAAAACGTCCGCGAGAAGGGTTTGCCCACATGAACGACACCGAACTGGGATCGCTACTGCGAGAAGCGGCGCCGCAGGTGACGACGCCTGCCAACCTCGATGCTCACAGCACTCGAATCCTGCGAGAGGCCAGGCAGCGTCGAGGGCGTGGCATGCGCTGGCTGGTCGGTGCGGCCGCGTGCATCGTGGCCATCGGCGGCAGCTCGGTCGCGATGGCCGGGGGCGGAAACGAGACGCCGTGGGGATGGGTCGCCGACAACGTCTTGAACATCGAGAGCACCGACGGCTCGGCCTGCTTCCAGGGCTTTCTGGTCAAGTGGGAAGGGGTGGCCGACGACGATCCCATCGTGCAGGACGCGAAGATGATCGTCGGCACGATGGATCTCGAAGCGCTCGATCTCACGGCTATGGAAGCCGTCGTGCGGGACGACTATGCGAATGCCGTCGATGAAGACGGTGAGCGGAGTCCGATCGAAGCCAGCGACACCGAAATCATGAGCGACGCCCTCAACCGTGTCGTCGCCGAGACTCTGTTCGCTGAACTCGAGGCGCGCGGGCATGAGATGTCGCCCGGTCACGAGGTCAGTCTCTATTCGCAGTCGACGGAGTGCCGTTGATGGGCGGCGGTGAATCAGCGGCTCGGTTCGAGGCGCTCATACGTCGGAACGGCGAGGATCTGTCCCGCTACTTTCAGCGACGGCTCCTGAACGCATCCGACGCCGCTGAGGCCTATGGGGAGTTGCTTCTCACCGCATGGAAGATCAGGCGCAAGATGCCGGCCGATGAGCTCGAGGCCCGGATGTGGCTGTTCGTCACCGCGCGGAACGTGCTGCTGAACTCGCGACGCTCGCTCGCCCGGCGCTCAGCGGCCGTCCAACGGTTCGTCGACGACGCGCGGTCGACGCACTCGGTGGCAGACGGCGACGGCCTGTCGGCTGAGGTCAGGGAAGCGATCGAGGCGCTCAGCGACGATGACGCAGAGCTCGTGCGGCTCGTCTACTGGGATGGCTTGCGTTCGCATGAAGCGGCGGCCGTGCTGCGGATCAACCCCTCGACCGCTCGATCTCGCCTGTCGAGCGCGAAACGTCAGATACGCGCGAACCTCGAAGAGACCTCCACGGCGCGCAGGTGAGTCACGCGGTGTGTTGCCGGCGCCTGGCCCAGAGTGCGACGAAGCCGGCGTAGGCGCCGAAGATCGCGATGTAGCCCAGCGCGAGGATCCACGGCCCGGGGCCGTTCTGGTACCACCACGTCACATAGAGCAGGAACGGCACGCTGCCTATGGCTCCACCGAGACCCGCGCCGACGACCATTCGTCCGCGGGTGGTCAGCGCGCTGGTGGCGGTCGGCTTCATGCGCCTGCCGATGTATGCGCCGAGCGCTGCAGTCAGGCCCGAGACGATGCCCGTGATGACCGTCGGAATCATCATCAGAAACAGGGTCCACCCGAGGGAGGCTTGCGAGTCTGGCAGGTGGCTGAGCACCGAGACCGCCTGAGCTGCCGTCATCACGGCGGTGAAGATCACGAGTCCGAAGACGGTGAGCGCGAGGGTCAGGATGCCCATCCTCACCGACTGTTCGGCAGGCCGGAGGCCGGGCTGTTCTTCGAGATGTTCCCCCATGCCGCGACTCTATCGCCGGGCGGGTGGTCGAACATGCCGTTCGTCACGTTCCGTCCCGCTCGGTAGCCTGGTTTGATGCCCCGTCCCCGAAGTGAAGCCGCGCGCCAGTCCGTGCTCGAGGCGATGCGCGCCGCCGTCGTGGCCGGTGAATACGAGGCAGTGACGATCGAGGGACTCGCGGAGTCGGCAACAGTCTCCAAGCAGACGATCTACCGCTGGTGGCCGTCGAAGGCGGCGATCCTCGGCGAGGCGCTGCTCGAGGGAGAGGTGCCCCTCGCGGATGCGACCGTCGCGATGAGTGACGACATCCGGGCCGACCTGCATGCCTGGTTCTCCGCGATGTCCGCCGGCATGGAGCGGCCCGAGGGCGTCGCACTCGCCCGGGCTCTGATCGCGGTGACGGCCACCGACCACGAACTCGGGCTCGCGCTCAACGAGCGGCTCGCGGCGCCGATCCGCTCGTGGGTCGCCGAACGGATCGCGCGCGGTCAGGCTGCGGATGAGATCCGCGAAGACGTGGATGCTGACGCCATCGCCGACCAGCTCATCGCCATGGCGTCGTACGCCGCGCTCATCGGTCAGCCCTTGAGCGCAGAGCGCGTCGAGGAGACCGTGACGCGGCTGCTGCGAGGCATTGCGCGGTAGGACCCGTCCGGCCAAGGTGGAGGGGATCGGCGGCGGATATCCGCGCGATCAACACGTGAAGCCGAGGACTGGAGCCGAGCATGGTCATCGCTGACATCACCGTCGTTCCGGTGTCGACGGAACGCAAAGCCGCCTACCTGGACTTCTCGATGCGGATGGCGGACGTGTACCGCGACCACGGTGCGATCAGCGTCGTCGACTACTGGCAGTCGAGTGATTCAGCCGACCAGGCCGACTTTCACGCAGACGGGGCGTCGTACGAACCGGGCGAGCTTACGAGCATCGCCGACCTTGCAGGAGTGAGTGCAGGCGAGTCCGTCGTGGTCTCGGTGATCACGTGGTCGTCGCGCGAGGCGCGCGACCGTGGGACGGCTGCTGCCACGCAGGACGCTCGCGTCCTCGAGACGCTCGACGAAGAGCCCGTGTTCGAAGGTGGTCGAGTGATCGGCGACAGCTTCGAGATCGCGATGAGCGTTCCCGACCACGAGTGACGGGCGCCGGTTACGGGGTGCAGTAGGTGAGCATCGCGTCGGTCGCCGTACGCATTTCGGTCGAGGCTGCATCCAGGCCCGTGACGTCGCCGGTGATGGCCTTCTCGCCCTCGGTGACGAATGCGTCGATGCTCGTCGTCCACGAGTCGCGGAGCGTGACGAACTCGTCGGGTCCGTCGATGCCGCGGATGTTCTCGGCGACCTTCTTGACCTCATCGAGCGCCGCCTGCGCGGCCTCGGGGGTCGGCGAGCTGACGCTCTCGATCACACCCGTCACCTGCACGGCCTGAGCCGCGACCTGGCCGCAGGCCGCGAGGGTCGACGCCTGAGAGCATCCGGACAGCAGCAGGATGCCGACGGCGAGCGTCGCGAGCGCGGGGAGCTTCTTCATGACAGCCAGGGTAGGTGACGCAGATGTGAGGGCTATTGCCATCCTCCGCCGTGCGCTTGTACGTCGCCGTTCGATCAAGCGGCTTGTTCAGCAATGACTAGCTACACTTCGATACCAAGCCAATCGCAGAGCTCGTGACCGGATGCCGCACGATCGCCTACCAGACCATTGACCTCGGCCATCGAGATGATTCGATCGAAAAGGATCGCTTTGACCTCGTCTGCGGTGATGTCACGCGAGATGCGGTTCTTGCCGTTGACCGCTTGGAGCACGTAGGCAGCGTGGGGGCGCACGACTAGCGTTCCCCTCGACTCACCATCTGATCGCGCCTGTCGCGCGAGTGCGTCGACTTGCGAGACTGTGGCACTGCTCCCCTGAGTTTCAACGTGGGCGCTTTGAAGAACATTGGTGACCGATATGACGACCTGCTCCAGTCTCTCGGCGCCAACCAGAGGGATTGCCTTGTCGTAGGTGCGCAATTCTCTAACAATGGACGGCACAGCCCCCGTGCCCGTGTCTTCCAGGATCCAACCCTCGGGAACTGGAGTGTTCGGCGGGTGAACATACCCCGGGGCGGGCCCTGAAAGCTCTGCCTCGGGGACGATGTCTTCGAGAAACTTCTTGAAACCTCCCCACTTCGACCAGGTGCGGGTGATCTCTGTTCCGAAGATCTGATTCAAGTCTTGTGACAAAGCGGCGAGGGCGACGGGTTTCGTAAGACCACGGACGATGCGCAAGGTCTCCTCGATTAGGGCCGCCTCCAACTCCTTCTGTTCAGTCCTCTCGTAGTCGGATGGAGGTTTTGGCTTCTCTAGTCGGGAGGAAACCGTGAGCGGAGTCGGAGCGGTCGAGTCTGCGGTGCCGGAGATATATGCGACATCGGGCTGGTCTTCTACGCCCGCAACTGCAAGAACAGATCGTTGGGTCTCGACGTCGAGTCCTGTGCGCAGGTCCTGAGCGATATTGTCGACGGCGGCAAGGAGCTCTGCCATCCGCAGGGACATGCTGACTATCCATTCGGGGACGGTGGACCCGGGCTTATACGTGTCCTCGTGGGTGAGTTCTCCCCAACCGTCCTGAAGTAGTGTTCTCGCTTGAACCTCTACTCGAACACGCCGTGTCCCATTAGTTCGCGGCACTGGCACTACAAAATTTACGTGAAAGGCCCGGTAGCCCGACGGCTTTGGGTTCGTGAAGTAGTCGCGGTGGGACTCACTCTCAACGGCGAGGCTCACAGCATCCGGAGCGTCGATCGGGAGTTCGCCGACAAGCTCCTGAAATGTGTTTATATCCGATAGGTTGTTGCACACCAGTCGAAGTCCCACCAGGTCGTCGAGAACGGCTGGCACGTCTTCGTACGAAGTTATCTTGCCGGCATACTTGTCCCGCCCTAACTTGGCGAACGAACGCTGGGCAGATTTTACGCGACTGGTGGAGATGCGAAACCGGCCCCGGTCAACCGAATCTATTCGATCGTCGAGCAGTTCGCCGAGCAGGCGGACTGCCGTTGCCTTTGCTGGATCCAAGAAGCTTCGCTTGGCTCCGTCATGCCATTCGCTATATTCGATGTACTTCGGTTCGAATTGACTCATTTTCCCCGCCCTGCGCATGGAACCAGATTTCCCGAAGTATAGGTCACGTCTGGTCGCGGGAGCGAAGAAGGCCGGCTGCGACACCGTGATTGAGCTGGAGATCGAAGAACGCCCCTGCCGTTCGGGTCGGCAGGGGCGTGGTCATCGGGGTGCTTACTGCACCGACCATCCACCATCTGACGCCAGCACGGCCCCGTTGATGTTCACGGCGTCGTCCGACAGCAGGAATGTGATCGACGCGGCGAGGTGCTCGGCGGTCGCAACCGTCGGGATCGACTGCTGGAAGGGGGCCAGGCGGCCGGAGCCGTACTCCGACATGTTCGGGGGCATCGGGATGCCGGTGGCGACGCCGCCCGGAGCGACGGAGTTCACGCGGATGCCCTTCGGCCCGTACATGAACGCCGCGGACTTCGTGACGCCGATGATGCCGTGCTTGCTGGCTGTGTAGGCGTTGCCCGACGCGTTGCCGCGCAGACCCGCCTCGCTGGCGACGTTGAGGATCGAGCCGCGGCCGGCCTTCTCCATGACCGGCAGCACCGCGCGCATGAGCTTGAACGGGGCGGTGAGGTTGATGGCGATGACGCGGTCCCACACGGCATCCGTCGTCTCGCCTGCGGGGGAGAAGTCGTCGTTGATGCCGGCGACGTTCGCGAGGGCGTCGATGCGGTCGCCCGCGGCGGCGATGACGGCGTCGATCGCGTCCTGCTTGGTGAGGTCGCCGGCCACGGTGGTGATGTCGGCATCCGGCAGTTCGGCCTTCAGAGCGTCGAGCTTGTCGGCGGCGATGTCAGAGGCGATGACGCGTCCGCCTTCGCGGGCGATGCGGGATGCGGTGGCCTTGCCGATTCCGGATGCTGCGCCCGTGACGATCACGGTCTTGCCGGCGAAACGTCCGGTGGTGGGCTTCTCGGCCCAGCCCTCGGACTCGTCGGCCTCAGGGATCTCGCCGTCGTTGGCCGCGCGCACGAGGTCGTCGACGACCGACTGCGGGAGTGCGCCCTGGCTCATCGCAACGAGCTGCTGCAGCGGCAGTCCGAGCACGGGGGTGAGGAGCTCCGGGTCGGCGCCGGTCTGCTCGAAGAGTGCGCGGATGAGGGGCCCGCCGGTCGGGTCGTTCAGCCAGTCGCCGATGGTGGAGTGTGCGGTGAGGACCATGGTCGAGCTCCTTGGGCTTGGGTTTCGCAACGGTGCGTCTACTTATGATAAGCGTACTTCGCCGCGCCGCTGAGGGCCAGCGATTGCCCCCGCACAGCTCGACACAGACTCCGCGAGCTCGCGACAGAAATGCCAGTGTCCGTGGCCGATGAGATCCTGCTCGACTGCCTTCTGCAGGGCGGTAGAAAGAGGTTCGATCATGGAGATCGACAAGACGTGCGGGAACCGTAGGCTGGAGCGCGTGATTACGGGTGAACTGAAGAGCAAGGTCGACCGCGTCTGGGAAGCCTTCTGGTCGGGAGGCATCAGCAATCCGCTGATGGTCATCGAGCAGATCACCTACCTGCTGTTCTTGCGACGCCTGGATGAGATCCAGACACGCCACGAAAAGGAAACGAACCTGCTCGGCTCGTCGAGCGTCCGCCCGGTGTATACCGAAGAGCAAGATGTGATCCGCTGGTCGCGTCTGCGCAATGCGGGCGGCGACGTGATGTTCGAGCGTATGAGCTCACGGGTCTTTCCGTTCCTACGCACGCTTGACCGCAGCGAGTCTGGCGCCGGCTTCGGCATGAAGGACGCCACCTTCATGATCCCGAACGCCCAACTGCTGTCGAAGGTCGTCGACCTCATCGATGAGATCCAGATGACAGACCGCGACACCAACGGAGACCTCTACGAATACCTGCTGTCGAAGATCGCCTCGGCCGGTGTGAACGGTCAGTTCCGTACCCCGCGCCACATCATCAACCTCATGGTCGACCTGATGCAGCCGAAGCCCGGCGATGTGATCGTCGACCCGGCGGCTGGTACGGCCGGGTTCCTGGTGAGCGCCGCCGAATACGTGCGCGAGCACTCGCCTGAGGTATTGACCGACGCGTCGCTGCGCGAACAGTTCGATCAGGGCATGTTCCACGGCTATGACTTTGACGCGACCATGCTGCGCGTCGGCAGCATGAACATGATGATGCACGGCATCGAGTCTCCCGACATCAGCTACCGCGACTCGCTGTCAGAGGGCGCGGCCGACGACAAGGATCGCTACACGCTGATCCTTGCCAACCCGCCATTCGCAGGTTCGCTCGACTACGAGGCGACCTCGAACGAGCTGCTCGCCGTTGCGAAGACCAAGAAAACCGAGTTGCTGTTCCTCGTGCTGTTTCTTAAACTGCTGAAAGCCGGGGGACGAGCGGCGGTGATCGTTCCAGACGGTGTGCTGTTCGGCTCGACCGGTGCACACAAGACTCTGCGGCGGGCTCTCGTCGAAGAGCACAAGCTGGATGCCGTGGTGAAGCTCCCCTCCGGCGTGTTCAAGCCCTATGCCGGGGTGTCGACCGCGATCCTGTTCTTCACGAAGACGGGTGTGGGCGGCACTGACCACGTGTGGTTCTACGACGTGACCGCCGATGGGTACTCACTCGACGACAAGCGCACCCCCATCGCTCAGAGCGACCTCGACGACGTGCGCGCCCGCTGGGCCGCGCGCAACGGCGCCGAGCGCGACCGCTCCCGCACCGACCAGTCGTTCACGGTGCCGAAGTCCGAGATCGTTGCCCAGGGCTACGACCTCTCGATCAACCGCTACAAGGAGATCGTGTACGACGAGGTCGAGCACCGCGACCCGCTGGAGATCATCGCCGACATCGAGCGCATCGAGGCCGAGATTGCGGAAGGACTTGCGAAGCTCAAGGGGATGCTGTCGTGAGGATGGTGCCGCTGGGGGAAGTCGTTGAACTCTCTCAGTCCACGGTCGATCCGTCGACTGTCGATGCCTTGACCCCATACATCGGCCTTGAACACATCGAGCGGGGCGGGCGGTTGCTCGCCCATCCGACGGTAGGGGAAGCGGGACCCACGAGTCCCAAGGCACGGTTTCAGGCCGGAGACCTCCTCTTCGGAAAGCTTCGGCCGAACCTTGCGAAAGTGGTGCTCCTGCCCTACAGCGGCGTCAGCAGCACCGATCTCCTGCGTATCCGCCCGAGCGGCGAGATTGACGCGAGCTACCTACGTCATTTCTTGCTTTCACCGGAGGCGGTGAGTAATGCAGCGTCGCTTGCCACCGGGGCAAACCTCCCTCGCCTCACGGCGTCTAAGCTCGGCTCGTTCAAGGTTCCGCTTCCCGATATTGAGGAACAGCGGCGGATCGCCGCGATCCTCGATCAGTCGGTTGTGTTGCGTGACTTGCGTCGCGAGGCCATACCCCTGCTGCAAGATCAGGGCCACGCGATTTACGATGAGATGTTCGAGAGCACCGTCGCGACAACGACGGTGCTTGACATTGCGTTGAAGACTCGCACTGGCCCGTTTGGTAGCCAACTACTGCACAGCGAGTTCGTCGACGAAGGAATTGCGGTACTGGGCCTGGACAACGTGGTCGGCAACACCTTTAAGTGGGCGCAACCTCGGTACATCGCGGTTGAGAAGTTTGATGTACTGCGCAGGTATCAGGTCGAGAGCGGCGATGTACTCGTCAGCATCATGGGAACGACTGGCCGGTGCGTGGTGGTTCCTGACGGCATTCCGACGGCGATCAACACCAAGCACATCTGTGCGATCACAGTTGACCGGAGGTTGATAACGCCGGAGTTCTTGAGAGCGACGTTCCTGTGGCATCCCGAAGCCCGCCGATATCTGCGGCAGCAGACGAAGGGCTCGATCATGTCTGGCCTCAACATGGGAATCGTTCGGGCGATGCCCGTTCCTTTGCCTCCGCTCGCTCAGCAACAAGTATTCGCTCAACGCCTGGTGGCAGTTGAGCGAGAGGTGCAGCGCATGGAGGCAGAGGCGACTGAGCTCGACGCCCTCTTCGCCTCTCTCCAGTCTCGCGCATTCCGCGGCCAACTCTGACCCACGCACCACTCATCCGCTACAAAGGAAGAAACGTAACGAGGGGGGACGATGGGCAACTTCGACTTCGTCAGACAGACGCAGCCGCAGCTGTTCGATGATGCGGCGCGCGCCGAGTCATACGTCACGAACGACCCGCGCACGGCGACCATCTACGCGCGCCGGGTTTCGGAGCACCTCGTCGAGCACCTCTACGAGCTGTGGCAGCTCGACGCGCCTTACCGCGACGACTTCTCCGCTCGGCTCAACGATCGCATCTTCAAGCACTACACGCCGCAGGCGATCCGTGCGAAGCTCGACCTGATTCGCCGCCAGGGCAACAACGCCGTGCACCGGCAGTCCGCTATCCCAGCTCAGGTGGGTATCAGTGTGCTGTCGGAGCTCTTCCACGTGCTTGTCTGGGCGGGGCTTCACCACTCGCCGCAACCGGATGCGGTGCCGATGGATGCCCGGTTCGATCCGGCCATCGCCGCGCAGGTCGCACCGCTGTCTCGTGGTCAAGTGCAAGAGCTCGCGCGCAAATTCCGCGAACAAGACGCCAACTACGCAGCGGCAGTTGCGGCGAAGAATAACCAGATTGCCGAGCGTGACGCCGAGATCGTCCGTTTGCAAGAGCAGATTGCGGCTGCCCAGGCGGCCGCTAGCCAGACGGATCGTCACGACTACCGCGAGGCAGACACCCGCACGGCCCTCATCGACGAGCTCCTGCACGAAGTAGGATGGGCGCTCGCCGATGAACGCGACCGCGAGTTCCGTGTCACCGGCATGCCCAACGACTCGGGCGTCGGCTACGTCGACTACGTGCTTTGGGGCGACGATGGGCTTCCCCTCGCAGTCGTTGAGGCCAAGCGCACGACATCGAGTCCACGGTACGGCGAGCAACAGGCCTCGCTCTACGCCGACCGCCTGCAAGAGCGCTACGGCCGCCGCCCTGTGATCTTCACCACCAATGGCTATGAGCACACGATCTGGGACGACGCCAGCGGCTACCCGCCTCGCCGCGTCGACGGCTTCTACACGAAGTCCGAACTCGATCTGCTCGTGCAACGGCGCCACACGCGCCGAGCGCTCTCAACCGCGCCGATCAACACCGACATCGCCGGACGGCCATACCAGCAGCGCGCGATCCGTGCGGTCGGCGACGCCTTCGACCGCCGCCAGCGCACCGCCCTGCTTGTCATGGCGACGGGCTCCGGTAAGACCCGCACGACGATCGCCCTCGTCGACCAACTGATCAAGCAAGACTGGGTCAAGCGGGTGTTGTTCCTCGCCGACCGCACCTCGCTTGTGAAGCAGGCCACTCGCGCCTTCACCACCCATCTATCCGACACGACGACGGTGAACCTGTCGGCAGACCAGGCCGGCGACGGGCGCGTGTTCGCCGCGACCTACCCGCGCATGCTGAACCTTATCAATGAGGTCGACGACGGCGTGCGCCGATTCACGCCTGGCTACTTCGACCTCATCGTCATCGACGAGGCACACCGCTCGGTGTACGACAAGTACGGCGCCATCTTCGACTACTTCGATGGACTAGTTGTCGGCCTCACAGCCACGCCGAAGAACGAAATCGACCGCAATACATACAGTCTGTTCGACCTGGAAGACGGAGTGCCCACCGACGCGTACACGTTGGAAGAGGCGGTCGCCGACGGGTTCCTCGTGCCGCCGCGAGGGGTGTCTGTCGAGAGTCAATTCCTACGCCAGGGCATTCGCTACGATGATCTGCCGCCCGAGGCCCGCGACCAGTGGGATTTACTCGACTGGGGCGACGACGGCACACCCGACGAGGTGACCGCCGATGAGGTCAACCGGGTGCTGTTCAACACCGACACTGTCGACAAGGTCATTCGCACCCTCATGGAACAGGGCTACAAGGTCGGCGGCGGCGATGTGCTTGGAAAGACGATCGTCTTCGCGAAGAACCAAGCGCACGCTGAATTCATCCGCGAGCGCTTCGACGCGTCTTACCCCGAGCATGCCGGACGATTTGCCCGCGTGATCACTCACGCCACGGCATACGCGCAGCAGCTCATCGATGACTTCTCCGATCCGGAGAAGCGGCCGCAGATCGCCATCAGCGTGGACATGCTCGACACCGGCATCGATGTGCCAGACGTGGTGAACCTCGTCTTCTTCAAGCCCGTGCGCTCCAAGGCGAAGTTCTGGCAGATGATCGGCCGCGGCACCCGCCTCCATCCCGACCTGTTCGGGCCGGAGATGGATAAGACCGACTTCCTCGTCTTCGACTTCTGCGGCAACCTGGAATACTTCAGCCAGGATCTTCCCGAGACGAATGGCTCGACGCAAAGGTCATTGACTCAGCGTCTCGTCGAGGGCCGCCTGCACTTGCTTCAGGCGATCGGCAGCAATGCCCCCGAGGTGCGGGCGCGTACAGCGGCACTTCTGCATGACTTTGTCAGCGGGATGAATCTCGACAATGTCGTGGTGCGCCGGAATCGCGCGCTCGTCGAGCACTTCAGTTACGACGTCGCATGGGAGTGGCCTAGTCGCGAGGACCTTGACGCGGCGGTCGAACTGGCTGGGCTTCCGTCGGCGACTCGCGATAATGACGAGTTCGCGAAACGCTTCGACCTCATCATGCTGCAACGGCAGCTCGCGCAGATCGAAGGCGATGCGCTGACGGCGGAACGTGTCCGCGAGACGGTGCAGGCGATCGCCGAGTCGCTGCTTGGGAAACTCAGCATCCCGATGGTGGCGCAGCATTCGATCTTGCTCGAATCGGTCGCCGGGGACGAGTGGTGGACGGATGTCTCGCTCGAAATGCTCGACCTCGCCCGACTTCGACTGCGTGGGCTTGCCCGCTTCATTGATCGAGTGCGACGTTCGCCTGTGTACACCGACTTCGAAGACACGCTCAGCGAGGGCGTCGAGGTCATCTTGGGTACCTCGGTGACGGGAACGGATATCCGCCGCTTCCGAGACAAGGCCAGAGCCTTTCTCCGCACGCAAGAGAACCACTTGTCGATGCAGCGATTGCGGCGAAACTTGCAGCTCACCGTGAGTGACCTCTCGGCGCTGCAGGGGATGCTCGTTGATGCGCAGATCGCCTCGCCCGTTGAGATCGAGTACGAGGCGACGACCGCCGGAGGGCTCGGTCTGTTCATTCGCTCGCTCGTCGGTCTCGACCGCCCGGCCGCGACCGAGGCATTCTCTCGGTTCCTCGACTCGTCGGCATTCTCTGTGCAGCAGATTCGCTTCGTCGAGCTCGTTATCGACGAGCTCACGGCGACGGGCGTCATGGAACCGAGTCGGCTCTTCCAGGCGCCGTATATCGATACGGCGCCCACGGGGCCCACCGGTCTGTTTACGGATGAAGAAGCAGTTGCGATCGTTTCGACGCTGCGCGCGGTGCGCGCGCATGCCGTGCCGCTAGCAGCGACAGCGTGAGTCTCGCGCTGCAAGCCTGACCTATACGGAGGAACCTCACGTGTCGATTCCGAAATGGCATGAGTTCATGGCACCGATTCTGCGCATTGCAGCGGATGGAGCTCTCCGCGACCGTAGCCAGATCACGGCCGAGGCCGCAGACGACGTGAATCTGACTGCTGACGAGCGGGGGATCACTTTGACGACCGGCCAGCCGATGTATGCGAATCGGGTCGGTTGGGCGATCTCGCATCTGACCAAGTCAGGAGCACTTGAACGACCGGAACGCGGGAAGTATGTGATCTCCCAGCTCGGTCGACGACTCCTATCTGAACGCCCCGATGCCACACGCGCGGACGTCGAGCTTGTCACCGGGTATCGGCGAGTCAAGGCGGTGTCGGAGCAGCCTCAAGACTCCTCCGCTGATGAGGACTCACTGGACCCGGCCGAATTGATCGATCGAGGGATCAAGCAGATTCGCGCGGATGTCGCGTCCGAGCTGCTGAACCGCATCCTGACCAAGTCGCCGGCGTTTTTCGAACAGACGGTCGTCGACCTTCTTGTCGCGATGGGATACGGCGGGGCGGAAGGGCAGGCGAACGTCACCTCGCTGACAAATGATGGCGGGATCGACGGGGTTATCGACCAAGACACTCTCGGCCTGAATCGCGTCTACGTTCAAGCCAAACGCTACGCGGCCGACAACGTCGTTACCCGCCCTGATGTTCAGGGCTTTGTTGGCGCACTCAGCGGAAAGGCCGACGGCGGTGTCTTCATCACTACCGGTCGTTTCAGCCCAGGCGCTCGTGAGTACGCAGACGTCGTGCCGACGCGGATAATTCTGATCGACGGACAACGGCTCACCTCATTGATGATCCGCTTCGGAGTTGGTGTGCAGACGCGAGAGACGGTGCACATCGTCGAGATCGACGAAGACTTCTTCGAGTAACTTGGAGGTAGGCGTGCGAATTCAATGCCCCATCGTTCGCCCGATGAGGACCATCCCCGCGGGCTATGTCCTCGCCGTCAGCAGGTACCGCCCTTCAGAAACACTTCAGTCCGAGAACGCGCCCGAGAAGTAGCCCAAGTTCGGGTCATCCAGAGTGCCGATCACGAGACCTCGATCGAGGAATCGATTGAACTCCTCGCAGCTGGTCTCGGGGAGGAGCCCACAGGCGTGACACGCGGCAAGGTTGCAGGAGTCCGGCCCCTGCCCCTTCTCGCCTGCATCCATACACACCGGATCAGTCGAGCACCATTGCGCGTCCGCCAGAGCAGAGGCAAGAACTTGCCGCAGGTTGTCCGGGCGTGCCATGCGAACAAGTCCGCCCATCGTCCCTTCTGAGTCGCCCGCCGCTGTGTAGATCAGTACGCCGGCCATGTTCCGATCCGCCGAGTCAGAGACGTAGAGGCGCTCCCGGAGCGAAGCCGAGCTGTAGCCGCAGGCGAAGATGAACTCGTTGATCAAGAGATGCGACAACGTGTGCAGCAACACGAACCTTGCGCTGATCGCCCGCCCCTGCAACCCGCGCTGGCTTGCCACTGATCCGTAATGATCGGTGATCCGCTGTGCCCGCGCCTGGACCTCCGCACGTCCTTCCCAGGCTGCAAGGCGTGCCCCATCGAGCTCGAAGTAGATTCCTTCACCCTTGACCACATAAGCAGGCAGCCAATCCTGCGCGGGGGTCAAGCTGGCACGCCTGAGCATCGCCTTCCCCTCCGTCAGCTTCAGCTCGCCGTCGCGAACCCGACTAAACCCCCGCAACGCGCGCGTTTCCCGAAGCACATCGACCGACCTCACGCGAGAGAGATGGTTTGCTAGATCAGTGTGAAGGCCCGGGTCGGATGCCGCGAGGAAGTCATCTTTCGGTGTCTCGCGAATCTTCACGTACTCCGGATGCCGCCAGATGTCGTCGCTCGTCAGGCTCTCCGCGTCGGACGGAGTCTCGGCTTGCTCCTCCCCGCTGCTCTCCCCGATGCCGAACTTATCTTGGTATGCCGCCAGTATTTTGTCGTCCGAAATGGGAGCGAAGAGCTCGGGCGGGACGTTTCGCTCCAGCAGCTTCCTTAGCTGCCCGCCCGACACCTCACCAAGACCCAATTGAAACACGTTGTTGAAGGTCGTGCTGACAGCAGGGTGTCGGAGCAGCTGATGAACCTCCTCGCTGACGGCTCCCTCACGTCGAGGGAGGTAGATCGAGGACTCCACCTTGGGGAAGTAGACGTTTCCAGCGGCACGCAGCGCGCCTCGAATCGGCTGATCGCAGACGCCGTCGAGCTGCGCTAACCAGGGCCGGGCCCCACTGCAGAGATAGGGCTGTTCGGGCGAGACGAGGTGATCGCTGAGATTGGTGTGTTCTTCTCCGTTCTTGTCGAATCGGGCCTCGGTAACCCCTCGAAGCGAGCGCTCCTGCTTGCAGGTATCGCAGGTTACGATTTGCCCTTCGAGCCCGCCGCCTCCGCGTGATACGAGGCGCAACGTGCCCGTACACGAGGGGTTGGCCGATCGATGCACCCACTTGTCAAAGGGAAAGTCATCCAGGTGCCCTCGGGTGCAGATTGCCACGAACGGAACCTGCGACATCTTCGGCTTGTACTTCTTGTCGGCATGCTCGTTGTCTTGGCACTCCACGAGCGTCTTCATCGTGAGCTTGCTGAGTTCCAGACGCTTGCAATAGATGCAGAACGACCATCGAGGGAAGCGCAACACGGGCACGGTAAGTCGGACGTTTCGCAAGTCGCTGCCCTGGCCTGATGGCCTATAGTCGGGTGGCAGTCGGAACTCGGAGACTTTGAGGCGAGACTCAAGCCGCCAGTCGTGTTCCTGGTACTCGTCCATCGCGAGAGCGCTTTGGTCGACGGCCTCGTACCAGTGATCAAGACCAGCAGTGATCACTGAGGTTCCATTCACAAGCACGCTCATGGCCCCCACGCCGAATGGAGTCACTAGCTGCGCGCGGCGCATTGCTCCAGTGCTCATGCCTTCTCCTCCACGGCCGTGTCCTCGAACAGGTACGCCTGACTGATCTCCAGGCGGCACTCGGCATCGACGTTCCGCATGCTTGTCGGCACATCCCAGATCGTCGCGCGCCTATCCAGATCGGGGAGGGTTCCCGCGAACCGCATGAGTCCCTGCAGCGGATCACCAGTACGGGGGTTGGCGTCCCACTCGGTGCGCTCCCAGCCACCCCACTGACGGGCGCGATCACGCGCAATACGATCGAAGACCGGGAGCTCGTCGGGTTCCGTGATTTCTGCTCGCTCACGCAACAGGCGAATGGCCTCGTCGTAGGCAGTCGAAGGGAACGGGTCAGGGCCGAGTGTCTCGGGAGCGGTCTGCCGAACATAGGCGACCGCGGCAGCGTGAAGCGCTCTGCGAAGGACCGGCATGGCAAATGGAGTGACCGAAGTAGGCTCCACCTGCGCGTAAAGCTGTTGATGGTAAGTGCGGAAACGCTCGTAGTGACTGCGGTCACGCGGCTTCGCGGCCCCGTAGATGGTGATAACCAGTCCGGGGCTGACCTCCGAATTCCGGCCGACTCGGCCGCTCACCTGAATGTACTGCGCCGTGGTCTTCGGTTGCCCGACGATAGTCATCAGCGCGAGCCGCTCGATGTCCACGCCTACCTCGATAATGTTCGAGGCGAGACAGATATCGATAGCCTCTTGTCTTTCCTTCCCGGGGGCGTACCTCACCTGGAGCTGTTCGATCGCCTTTGGAATCTCGTCTGACCGCCGCCTTGATGTGAGTTCCATCTGTCGGTGAGGCCACCGTGGCACGATCCCATCCCGTCGGCGGAGCCCGGTGAGATAGTCGGGAATGTCAGCCTGGAGGAGCGAGACGGTATTCCCGAGCTCCCGGAGCGAGTTGAGGAAGTTGAGGTTGGTCCAGTAGCCGTCCCGGTCCTCTTCCGGGATGTCCATCGCAGCCTGGAGGGTTGCGGCGGCGACACGTACCTGGACCGTCTGTGTCGACCCGAGCGATGCGCTCATCACACCGATGTAGCGCCGCCCTGGTTCCGGGGTTCCGTCGACCGAAGTCGCGGGTTCAGCGAAGAAGGACCGCCCCTCCTCAAGGCCGTGCGGCGGAAAGAGCGCGACGGTCTCCCTGCCGAAGAGCCCCTTAATCTGGTCCTCGTATCGCCTGACCGTCGCTGTGGAGGCAATGATCTTCGGGAGCACTGGACTTGCGCCGCGGCGATCGGTGCACAGTTCGTCGATCACGGGCTCGTAGATTCCGACCATCGAGCCGAGCGGGCCGGAGATCAAGTGCAGCTCGTCCTGAATGATCAAGCTGGGCGGGGACACCTTTCGCGCGCCACTCGCGTCAAGTCCGAAGAGATTCCTCGCCCTGGGGCGCCACGCCAACATCGCGAACTTGTCGACAGTTCCAATGACAATCGAAGGCCGTGCTTCATAGATGTCGTCATCGACAACATGGACCGGCAGACCAGCACGGCGCGAATACTTGCACTCCCCATCAATGCAGCGGAGCACGACTTTGCCCGCTGCTTCTTCGTACCCGATCGGTTCCTGTCCGCCGCCCTTCTTAGCCTGTGGGCCCATCTGTGCGCCGCACCAGGGACACCTCAGCAGAAGGAAGAGATTCTGCTCGTGGGGCTTTCTACGCAGAGCCCGCAAGTTGTCAAGTGCTTGCTTCCAGGTATTCGGCGTTGAGCCACTACCCAGCCAAATCCCGATTCCAAACGGTGCAGCACCGAGGGTGTCAGAGTTCTGCTCACGAATGTCTTCGAGCACGCAGACCAGCGATGCAGCACGGAGGAACTGCTGCGCCGTGAGGAGACGCAGGGTGTATCGCATGAGCGTGTCTGTTCCGGCGTCCTCGGGGTTGCGGATCCGCCGAGAGAGCAAACTGACGGCGGCTGCTCCAAGATACGCCTCTGTCTTGCCACCACCAGTGGGGAAGAAGATCAGATCGACGTCGCCGCGAGTCTGGCGTTCTGGCTCTACGAGTTCGGGCAGCACTGCAAGTAGGAACGCGATTTGGAATGGACGCCAGTTTCCCCGGCCAGTCCGCACGGTTAGCGCGGGGTGCGCTCTCTCGACTCTCCACCGACCATCGCCGCTCTGCTTGGCCTCGCGCAGCTCGAATCCTGATCGGACCTGCTGGAGCAGCATCGCCTCGTTTGCCCAGCGAAACGCTTGCGCAGCTCGATCGTTCGCTGCCACGAGGCTCCAACCTGTTCGCATCCGCGTCAGCGCCGTTCGTGCTCGACGCATGTGCTCTCTCGCGGCGTCCTGGTAGCGCGGAAGCATCTCGGGGATCTCGGCCTCCCGCCGACCTATCCACTTCTCATACTGGCTGAGGACAAGCTCCACTTGGGCGGCGCCGTCGTCGCTACCACTCGCCAGGGCCGCCATACTGACAGCTACCGGCTGCCGCTTGCCATCGGCATCGAAGACAGGATTCCCGTTGTCGTCAGACAGGTACACGTTGGGTGAGAGGCTGACGACCTCATACGCAGGCAGAGCCGCGGCCTGCACGAACGGCACAACGCCAGCGGCGTTAACTGCACCCCACTCGGCTGCACAGCCATGCCCGATCGCATAGGTGCGCTGGTTCCGGTACAGGAGGTCAAGTGATCGCTCCTCCTCATCCCGGTCGGGCAGCTCAACCTCCGGATAGGGCACGATTTCAGCGTCGCCGACAGTCGACACCTTGAAGCCAACCTGAAAGACCGCCGCAGACGGGCCGGAACCAGGGGCATCATTGACGACCGCGAGGGTCACGATCCTGAGAGTCGGGTCGTCAGCCCCGGGGACCGGACGGCTGAACACCCGCACCGCAAGAGGGACAACGCCTTCGCCGCCCAGGAGCACGACGTCCACAACCTTGAGCCGATTCGTCTCCCGCAGAACCGTACGACCCGAGATCGTGCCGACCGCCTCGAAGGGGCGTCGCGCCCACCAATCGACTGGTTTCGCGACACCTGGGATGTGGACAGTTAGCTTCTCATATCTCGCGCCGACTATCTCAACAGTGAGGGTTCCCGAGTCAGCTAGCCGAGTCTCAAATGAGACGGCCATCGCCGAAGGCTTGAAGGTGTTGGCATCCGTGAGATCGAAGTCATCCGAGTCAGCGACATCGTGGTGGACATGGCCCCGAATCTCCACAGGCGGCCCCATCTGGTCGTCTTCGGAGAGCGCGATACCCGTGACTCCGTCGAGGGCGTCGGGAACGTTCTCTTCAGCTCTCTCCACCGGCGAACCGCCGACGGTAGCGCCCGCGAACAAGACTCCGACGCCGTAGCGCTTGAGCGGACTGCCGCTCGTGAGAATCTCCTGGCCGCTGTCCGCATCGTGGAACTGGCCCCGGGATGCCTCCGTCGTCTCGAAACGCACGACTCCAGCGTTGATCGTCAGCGGCTGCCCGCGCACAGGATCACCGTCGAGGGGACCAAAGAGCTCACGCCGTAGGGCCGCCTCGACGGTCTCACGGGCTTCAATTCCGCTCATGCCTCAGCTCCAACCAGTCGCCGCAACGTCTTCGTTTCTACCAGGGCGGTTAGGCGATCCGTCGCGCGTGTCAAACCGATGTAGACGAGCGCATCGAAGTGCGACTCAGCCGCGACGTCGAGGTCAGTGACGACAACAGCCGGCGCGTCCAGTCCCTTGAACGCGTGAATGGTGGAATAGCGGAGCCGCCCCTTAACCGGTTTCGACCCGTCTGCGGGACTCAGCACTTGACGAAGCCAGGGGTCGGATGTGCTCGCAGCCACAGAGTTATCGCCAAGTGGGCTGAGCACGACGATCTCTGTGAGATCGAAGCCTCCGTCGCGCAGATCGCCTACGACCTGCCGCAGTATGGCGGCCTGGTCCTCGCCGCGGGTGTACTTGACGATCGTCGGATCGATGCCGTCGTCGGTTCGGCGGAACTCTCTGAACCCCGGCGTCAACCGACCGAAAAGATTCACCTGATACCCGATGCGGGGCAGGTTCCGGCAGTTTTCCGACAGTCGGAAAGACGCCAGATGCGGCGCTCGGGCACGAAGCACTTCTCGTGCGCTCTCGCTGCCATAGATCGCCTGACGTTCAAAGTCACCGAACATGAGCACACGACCGTCGCGCAGCCCGCCCTTGACGAGCAAGTCGAGGAAGTCGAGGTATGTGTCGGTCGCGATGTCCTGAATCTCATCGATGATGAGGAAGTCTCCAACCTCCTCCGCACTCTGCTCAGCGAGGCCCTCAAGTGCCAGTTCGGGCAGGGCTCGCTCCCAGAAGTCGCTATCGGCGTCTGTCGGCGGGCCGCTCATGCCGGCGAGCCACAGCATCTCCTGGTGCAATGTGCCCACGCGGAGCCCCACGACATCCGAGAGTTTCTCGCGGAGGCTGTGCCCTAGCAGGCGGTTGAAGCACAGGAGTCGACCTACTCGCCCCTGAGCGACCTCCCGCTGAGCTGACTCGGCGGCGAGGAAGGTCTTGCCTGTGCCGGCGGGGCCAGTGAACAAGACGCCTCTGTTGTCGGCGGCTGAGTCCAGTGCGCGGTACTGCTCCTCGACGAATCGAGCGAGCTGACCCTCTCGCGCTTGTCGGCGGTCCCCAGTAGTCATCACAACCTCGAACCGCGGGCGAAGCGTGGCCACGATCCGCTCAGATGTGGCCCGGTCCGGGCCATATCCACCAAACCCGAAGTACTTGATCATCGAGGTGAGGTGCTCCGCTCCCTCTCTCATGACTCGTTCAAGCGCTTGAGCTGTGGTCGGGAGGTCTGTCGAATCGAGCACCTGCCACGAGTGCCACTCAGGTGAGTCGGGCAGCGTCGCTCGCGCACGCACTCCCGTGAACCACGCCGCGTGCAGGACCGGGACATCCCGCAGCTCGACCCGTTTGCTTAGCAGGTAATCGCGGATGCTGTGCATCGCCTCCTGGGCTTGCCGGAAAGGTCCTCGCACGGTCGGAGGGTCCTGACCGAGGCGCCAGGTGCCGTCGGAGCTACGCGCGACCGACAGGTGCGACTTCACCTCGACGACCAGCAGACCAGCGTCGGGCACCACGACGACGAAGTCCGCCTCACCTTCGACCTGTCGCTCATGCTGTGCGATCCCAAGTGAGTGCAGCACAGTCCAGTGTTCGGTCCCAGCAGCATCCTGCAGTGCAGCGAAGACGGCCTTCTCGCCCGGAGGCGCGGACTCGGTGCAGTAGGCCGGAATCATTCGAGCCATTGAGCACCCTCGTCAGCAAAGGGTACGCGAGCGTCGTGGCGGGCGATCAGCTCCGTAAATGGCGCGATCGCAAGGGCGCGGGTGACGAACATGCCGCGAAAGCCTGGCTCAGCAATGTCGAGAGTCATATGGCCGACGCGCTCGAGCTCGTGAAGGTCCGCCGCATCTGCGGCTGCCTCCAGTCGGTCACGCAGCTCCCGGGTGGCTCGATGCACCTCATGTCTCAGCAATGAGGCGTGCCCGAAGTACGGCTGGAGCGGTAGCCCCAGCCACCCAAGGAGCAGCTCGAAATCGCGATCACTCTGCGGACGGATGATGTGAGGCGATGTCCAGGCGCGAGCCTGGCCTGCCGCACGAACCCCGAGTCCACGCAGAGCGCGTTCGGAGTCGCGGATGCCGCTCGCCTTAAGTCGCTCAATCAGCGTAGATTTCCAGCTTGCCTGCGACTCCTGGGTTGCTGACGCGCGAGGGCCGATTCGCGTAAATGCTCGCGCATGGAGGGACTCGCGCTCAGCCTCACCTTCACGCAGAAGCAGGTACGTGCCCGGAGCGACCGCGGACACCTCGGAATAGCCAACGCGCTCGCCGGGCGGCTGTGTCGGATCAAGCGCGCGGATGCGTTCACCATCGTCATCAAGCCAGATTGCACGATTCCCCGAAAGAAGGATCTTGCGCCCTTCCACCTCGTCCGCGTTCGGCGCACGTTCCTCACTCATCCGGCTACCCCATACCGGCTGCGGAAGGAGATCCTCCTCCGGGATGTGCTCGGTCTCGGACATCGCAGGCTCCGGCGACGTGGGCTGTGCGTCGCCGACCTCGACGATACGAGCGGCGACCCGGATACCGCCTTCGGCGTACTGTGCGATCGCTGACCTTGGGACGTTTCGATCGCCGAACCAGGCCGGGAGAATAAACGTCACTTCCAGCGTCCGGGGTGCTGTGACCGCCGTCGGTTTGAAGAATCGCGGTGGACCCACGAAGTAGGCGATGTCCTCGGAAACATCGGCGCGCTCAAGATCGCCGAGCGTGAGAACTCGTGCTCCAAGCGAGCCGAGCCATTCGCCCAGGGCTTCTCGCGATGAAGTGCTCGCAGTCACGACGATCGCCGAGTCCACTCCGACCTCAGCCAGCGACTCAAGCAGCACGGCGCCCACGAGTGGAGCGCGGGTGCAGAGCGCAGCCGCGGCGTCAGCGATCTCTCGCAGGAGCGCCTCTTCCTCGACGGCTCCGATCAGCCGCCGAGCCTGACGACCCACCTCGTCCACGGCAGTCGCGAGCTGAGTGTTGAGCTCTATCGGCATCGGGTCGGTGATGAGGCGCCAGCGCAGTACTTTCGCGGCACCGGCGAGATGATCCCAGACGCCGGGCCCATCCCGCTGGATCAGTCGGTACAGGCCGCGGGTGGCCGAATCGAACCTGGCACCGAGTTCGTCACGAACAGCAATGATTTCGACGCCATGCCGCACCAGCGAAGCCGAGGCCGTATATCGCTGATCGAGCTCCATGATCCGCGACGTCATAGTGCCACCGTGAATCCGAGTGCCTCGACACCGGCAGGAGGAACCCAACCGAGCTGTGTCGACAGCGCAATAGGCTCACCGCGCGAGTTTCTGAGCTGCACGACCTGTTCCTCTGCACTCTCGTCAGCAACGGATCGATCGAAGACGCACACGACGATCGGGCTTAGAACGTCATTGAGATATCTGATCGCGCCCTGGCCGTCCAGAATCGTGAGGGATACGTCATCAGGAAGCGGAAGCTGGTCAGCAAAGCCCGAAGACGAATAGATGCGCGAAAACCAAGTTGCCGATTTCTCGGTCCTCGGCAGAAGCAGGGTAGCCAGTGAGTCGCCATCGGGATCATCACCCCGGGCAAGAATAGCCTTGAGGTCGTCGCTGATCCAGGCTTTCGTGCCCACGATTGCGAGGTCCGCCGCAGGCGCCACAAGACGCCGCGCCCAGTTTTGGTCAACGCCTGTCATGCGACCGATGCTCCCGATGCGCGGTCGCGGCATCCGCTCGGCCGGGTCACCTTCAGCAGTGGCCGCGACTGCTTCCAGCATGTCCACGACCCACTGCCCTGCGAGTGAGACATCCATACGCAGCTTGTCCCGCACGACCTTTTCGGACAGCCCCTGGAACCTACCTGACATCACGTGGTTGGCGTTGACAGCACGATAGTTGCCCTGGGGCAGTGCCGCGCGCAGAACCGTCAACGGATCAGTCGTCACCTGAGCGGGCGGCCTTCCGAGAGTCCAACCGGAACCGATGAGCGCCGCTGCATACCCGCGACTCGGAACCGAGATCGCAATGATCAGCTGTCGACCGCTGAAATCTTCAAGCTTCCGCGCAAGCCGCGTTCCCAACGCGAGCACGGGACCAATCCATGACGAGCAAACCGAGGTGGATTCAGGGTTTTCCGCAAGGCTGAGGAGCACGTTCGGCCCGGGTCGACTCTCCGCCTTACTCATCGCTTTCCCCCACTCGTTGCCCTTCTACTGTAGGGATGACGGCCGACATTGGACGTACATAGCGGCTGAGCTGGCTACGCTGTGACCGTCTGGGTAGCGCTCGCCGACTCGGTCAGTGCAGTCGAGGCGGCCGCCGCGAGCGAACGAGCCACGGGCGGCGGCACAGCGTTCGAGACCTGCTCCACCTGCTGTGAGAGAGTGCCTTCGAGGACGAATGACCTCGGGAAGCCCTGCAGGAGCATCGCCTCATAGATGCTGAGCCGACGCGCTCCGTCCGGATGAACATGAATCTCGCGATGTCCGTAGGCCACCGTGGGACTTGGCTTGTCCCACGACAGACGTCGGAAGCTCCTGGTGGGCGCGGGGCCAGCGGTCTCGCCATTGAATCGCTTGGACCGGGGAGTCATCGTCCAATGGTTCGGATGTGTCGGGATGTCGTCCGCCGAGAGGCTTCGTGAGAAGAAGACTGGCTGCGGCAGATGACCAATAGCGCCGCGAACGGTCAAGTCGACTTCCTCGCGAGAGATCGTCTTCGGCTTGAAGGCTCTAGCGGCTACCTCGTTCTTGAACCCTGAGATGATCACGCGGTTGCGTGTCTGGGGCACGCCATAGTCGAGAGCCGAGTGATCGGCGACACCCGCCGCGAGTTTCAATTCCTCGAACCGAGCCAGGATGCCTCGGAAGGTCGCCGAGTGCTTTGCATCGCGGATACCCATGACGTTCTCGAAGAGCACGAACTGCACGTCATAGCGCGCTTGCAGCGCCTCGACGATTTCAAGGTAAAAGGTTGGCATCTGATTCCGAGGGTCATCAGCGCGAGAGTTCGAATTCGCGCGTGAAAATCCCTGACACGGGGGCCCTCCGATGATGCCGATGGCCTCGCCGTCCGTCAGCGCCTTCGCAATCTCGTCCAGGACGGCGAGACTGCCGGACGCCTCGTTCCGGATCGTAATGTCCGCTGCAACTGACCTGGTCGCCGGGAAGTTACGTTTATGCGTGCGCACCGCGGCCGCCATCCTGTCGACGGCAAAGGCGATTTCGTAGCCCTCTAAATTAAAGCCAAGATCGAGTCCTCCGGCACCCGAGAAGAGGCTCACGATGCGGGGCAAGACCATCGGGCGCTCCTTCGGCTACGCAGGTACCCGACTGGGCCTTTCCGCCCTAGCGTACCGTGAGCGCCGGCTCAGATCAGACCGCTGCAGGTGTGTCGTGAGGTTCCTTCCGCTTGCACCGTGGTGAGCACGACCGCTCGGATGGCGGCGCCGGACGACGCAGATCGTGGCGAGCGGTCAGTAGTCGTGTTCGTGGTGAGTAACGCCGAGAAGCTGCGGGAGCTGGTGTCGCTGGTCAACAGCAGAGTGCTGACGCTCGAGGTGACGCGGCGGATACCGCTGACCGAGCCTACGGCGCTGCACGCTGAGCCGGCTGAAGGGCGGATCGCGGGCAAGGTCTTTATGATCCCGAGAGATGCAGTCGAGGACGCTCGGTAGGTCGTCGCCTTGTTCAACGGCAGGTCGGCGAATCCCTCGATGGTCAGTCGAGGGATGCGCGCTGCCGATCGTGCGCGGGGCTCGCTCAGCGAACGAGGGGAGCGCGTTCGTCTCGCTCGGCTCATAGTTCCCCGCGACCCACACGACCTCACCCCCGGCGCCTCCGCCGCAGGCGACGCCAGCGCCGTCAGCGTGGCGACCGCGGTCGACGAGCATCCGCAGGCGATCCTGATCTCAGTATCCGGAATGCGACGGGGCCCTCGGCCTCGTGCCGGCCGAAGAGCGGCGCCTGACGGACTCGCTCGAGGCTCATCCCATGCCACCGACCGCTATCGAACTCCGAGTCGATCGAGACAGCGTGGCCATGGGCGATGACGCCGTCTCGCCCGCGAGAACGCTGTCCGTTCCGTCCGGCACGATGCTCAGCGCTGCCCTCGAGAAGAGCTCGCCCGAGATCCGGGCGGAAGGCTGGTCATGGGTCGTCGTCGTCGTCGTCGCTGGCGAGGTCGCCGCCGTGTGGTCCGTCGATCACGGCGTGCGGATGCTGACAGCTGACGGCGCGCTGGATCATGGGCCGGTCGATATCTACTTCCGGTACTTCGTTCAGATCGATCCCGCATGGCTGTTCGACCGTCTCGCGCAGGGAGCTCGTGCACATCGATACGAACTCGAAGCGGAGTATGCGCCGATCGCGCGGGAGAAGTACACCACCGAGCTGCGTCGCCGTGAGCGGGAGGTCGCGGCGAAGCTGCTGAGCGCCGAATGCATCGAGGCCATCGAGAGCTACGGTGCCGAGGTCACCCTGCAGGCCGACATCGCCTGCACCTTCATGTACCGCGGCGGTGCCTGGACGGTGCGACGCGAAGACACCATGCTGCAGGTGTTCGTCGATCCAGGTGGTCCGCGCGCGTCGATCCGTCCACACGTGCTCGGCGAAGCGTGGCTCGTCGGGATGCTCGGGGCTGCTGCTCGCGCCGCCGCCGGCCGCCCCGAGCTGCCGGAAGCGGAGGTGCTCCCGGGTCTGGATCTCAGGCAGAGCGGTGGCCGATGGATGACTCAGAGCGCGATCGTCGTCCAGGTCAGGTCCGACCTTGAGGCGCGCGTCGCCGAGCTCGTGTTCGGGCGATCGCTCGCCGAGGTGCTCGCGATCCGCGGACGCGGACGCGGACGCGGACGCCGTCGTCGGCCGTCGGCGTCGGGCTGCGCTCAAGCCAACGCTATTGGGGCTTCGTGACCCGACTTCTCGGAGCCGCGCTCCGCGGCGGTTCCGCCCGCAAATGCCCGCTGACCTGCATCATCACCCGAGCAAGCATATCCACGTCTTCCGCGCCGAGCGACTCGAACAGCTGCGTCTTCACCGCTTCGATGTGCCCCGGGAACACCTTCGCCAGCAGATCCCGCCCTTCGTCCGTGATCGTGACGATGGTGCTGCGCTCATCCTCGGGTGATGGCCCACGCGTGACGAGCCGGCGTTCAGCCAACGACTGCGCCTGATAGGTCAGCCCACTCCGGCTGTACACGACGCCATCCGCAAGATCCGTCATCCGCTGCGAACCGTCCGGGGCGTCGCCGAGCCGCGCGAGCAGCTGGAACTGCACGTAGCTGAGCTTGCCGACGTCGCGCAGCTGCTTCTCGACCGCATGCCGCAACAGGCTGCTCACCTCGGTGAAGGCGAAGTAGGCCGCGAGCTCCGTCGGGGAGAGCTGAGGGGGTCGTGTGCTCATGGATCCAGTATACGTGTTGCTTCGAATTCGAAGCAGTGCTACCTTCAGATTATTGCTTCGAATTCGAAGCACATGACGAGAAGAAAGATCATGAAGGTAGTACGGTTCCACGAAGTGGGCGGCCCCGAGGTTTTGCAGTACTATGAGATCGACCGGCCCAGCCCGGGTGCCGGACAAGTGCGGCTGCGCGTCGCAGCATCCGCGTTCAGCGCCGCCGATAACGGCATGCGGGCGGGATTCCTGCCGATCCCGCTGGTGCTTCCACACATCCCGGGCTACGACGTCTCAGGCACGGTCGACGCTCTGGGTGACGGAGTCGACGGCTTCGCGGTGGGCGACGCGGTGATCGCCTTTCTGCCGATGGCGACCGACGGCGGAGCAGCGGAGTACGTCATCGCCCCGGCGGATGCGCTCGTCGCGGCACCGACCAGCGTGCCGCTCTCAGACGCCGCAGCGTTCCCCTCGGTCGCGCTGACCGCGCATCAAGCTCTCTTCGACGACGGCGGTCTCAAGGCAGGGCAGCGCGTGCTCATCGTCGGCGCCGGCGGAGTCGTCGGCAAGTACGCGATCGCCCTGGCGAAGCGTGCGGGTGCTTACGTTATCGCGACGGCCAGCCCGCGGAGTGCGGACGCCGTGCGTGCGGCGGGTGCCGACGAGATTATCGACCGCACCGCGACCGAAGTCCTGGATGCCGTCACCGAGCAGGTCGACCTCCTGCTCAACCTGGCTCCCATCGAGCCGGACGAGTTCACCGCCCTAGTACGACTCGTGCGCGACGGGGGAGTCGTGGTGAGCACCACCGCCTGGATGTCGGCGCCGGATGACGCTGACCGTGGGGTGACGTCTGTGGTCGTGTTCGTTCGGAGTGATGCCAAGAAGCTTGCCGAGCTCGTGTCGCTTGTCGACAGCGGAGTGCTCACCCTGGAGGTCAGTCGTCGCATTCCGCTGACCGAGCTTCAGGCGCTGCACGCGGAGGCTGCGGAGGGGCCGATCGCGGGCAAGGTCATCGTGATCCCGTGATGATCGGGAGCGACTGCGGTCGCGGTAGCGTGGCCGTTCCCGCGGATCATCAGTGCATGACGAGATACCCGTCTCCCGCACCGATGGTCTTTAGCCCAACACCTCGCTCAGCTCCGGCGTCTTCCCCTCGCAGAGCTGCTTCATCGCGCGGGACACGGCTTCCGCTCGCCGCTCGACGAAGCCCGTGAAGTCCGGGCCGACCTCGGCCTGGAGGTCGGCTCCAGTGGCGTCAGCGGAATACGGGCCTGCGTCGCGAAGTACAGGCACCGGGATCACGTGGCTCCGAAGCCTGACTTCGATTGACTCAGGGCTGGGCGCGGCTTCTGCCCGCGCGGCTAGATAGGCGATCGGATCGAGACGACCGATAGTGCGGTTGGTCCGCCAGGTGATGAGCGCACAGTTCAGGGCGAGGTTCGGGTCGATGTCCGCGTCGTTGAGCAGCTTCGCAGGGAAAAGGTGGTGGTACTCGCGTGTGCGTACGTTCTTCACACTGAGCATGGAGTCGTCGGCGAAGTCGCGCGCTCCGAAGTAGTTGAACGTGGCGAGAATCGCCCTCGCCAGGCTGCTCCGCCCGCTCGGCCACCCGGCTGCCTGCAATGCGCGAGCGCCAGGGAGGGGGTACACCTCGCGGTCCAGTACGGGGACGGTCGAATCCAACCGTGACAGCGCTCCAGGTGACGGGCTCGCGGCGAAGGCGAGTAGCGGTTTCGCGTCGGCGTGGGCGCGGGTAGCAGCCGCACCGTCGTACCTGCCGGTGAAGAATGCGGTCCACAGATACTTCTTACTGACGTGTTCGACGAGTCCACGGGCATCGCCGAGCTTCGGGGCGCGGATCAGCATGGCTGCGACGACGGGTACGGCTACAGCGGTCGGTAGCCGTTCGGCATCCCAGATGCGCATCTGGGAGAGGAGCTCCACCGCGTCTAGTAGGCCCTGAAGCGCGAGATCCCACTCCGCGACCAGTCGGTGTGCATCCAGGCTGTAGTAGCCGGTCTTATTCGGGGGTAGGTCTTGATGTAGCGCCACTGTCTGCAGCAGCAGATCGGACACCGCGCCGAAGGCGGAGACGTGCGGATGTTGCGAGACAAACGTATCGATCATCTCTTGGAGACGAGCGTCGGTAGCGTTCTCCACCTCCGCCACGACGATGTCGAACGGACGAAGCGGCTTCGCGTTGGTGTTCATGTTGATGAACACCTCGAGGGCGACTGACTTCGGCGTACTCGCCGGCAGGTTGAGGTAGGGCAGGCGATAGTGCTTGACCGTCTCACGCAGCGGCGAGATCACATCTTCCTTGAGGAAGCGCCGACGCGCCTCATAAGCCTCCATCGCGGCAAAGATCTGCTGCGCGTCCGAGTCGGGTCTCAAAGTCGGCTTGAGATGAGCGGTTGCGGCCTCCACCCATTCCGAGGCGTCTGCTTCGGACGCCGGATCCAGCAGGCGCACGGGCACGAGCCCTCGACGCGCGCACTGCGCCGGATCTTCCGTCCAGCGCGGCATGAGCTGTCCCGACTTCTTCTTCCAGGTCGTGTAGGACCACACGTCGACTTCGTCATCGTCGTTCTGTGGGTCTTCGTCGAGCAACGGGTGATGGACGAAGAACTTGCGGTCCTCGTAGTTGTCTTTCAACGAGCGCCACAGTGCGGTGAGTCGTTGCTGCCCGTCGAGCAAATGCTCGGTGACTTTCGTAGTTGTGTCAGGAGCAGTGACGAGCGGCCGAGAGTGGAACTGCTCCTTCTCGCCTACATCGAGTACGAGCGTGATTCCGAGGGGAAGATCGCGGATGATCGTACGCAGCATCGATTCGATACGACGGCGGTCCCAAGCTTCTCCGCGCTGAAAACTTGGAAGATGCAGTCTCCCGGCGGCTATATCGGACAACCACTGATGGACGGGCCGATCGAGGGCCTTGCTTCCGGTGCTCACGCGGTCAGCCTATCGATGCTCAACTGTCACCGATCGACCGTCGCGCGCACGGATGCCGCTAGCGCTCGCGCCCGGCCTACTGAACCGTCGCTCTGAGCGGAGGCATACCGAAGAGCTCCTCGCCGAGTGTGGATCGCACGAAGTGCTCGGTCGTTACCGTGTTCGCGACGACGCCCTCGGCACCCACTAGCATTCGAGTACGAATGCAAATGAATGCACTTAGCCCGCACTGATGGGTTGGCCTGACTGGGGACGCGAATGGCGCAGAGCGGTGACATTGTGAAGACCGATGCCGCGAAGGTGGCGACTGCCTCGTCGGCGTTGCCAGACGACTTTCAAGACAGGGTGTTCAAGGCGATCGCAGTTCAGCGCCCTGTGGTGACGGCGTACATCAAGGAAGTGCGCCGGAAGAAACCTGACGCAACACCCGCACAAGTCATGAAGACGATCGAGTCTCAGTACGTGGCGACAACAACGGCGGCGAGTGCCGCAGTCGGAGCCTCCGCTACCATCCCGGCCGTGGGTGTTCCCATCGCGATCGGTCTCGGCGTCGCTGATCTCATCTTCTTCTATGAGACCACTGCGCTCTTCGCTCTCTGCATGGCAGAGCTTCGAGGCATCCCGATCGATGACCCCGAGCGCGCGAAGGTGATTGTTCTCGGGGCGCTGCTCGGCGAGAAGCGCCGCAGTCGCGTGTCTGAGATCGTGCTCAGCGCGCTTCCCGCGGGAGCGACAGTCACCGGCGCTCGGGCCCTTGCCGGCGGTGCGCTGTCGGGCGCGACCCCAAAATGGGGAGACCTCCTGGCGCAGCAACTGCCGGATTCCGCGCTCGTTCCGGTCACAATGGTGCTCGCACGACAGGCGATCGCTCAGGGGTCGGTGATGGGCGCGGTCAAGATCAGTTCCAAGGCCATTCCCGTTATCGGAGCTGTGGCTGGTGGCGCCACCAGCTTCTACTTCGGAAGTGGTGTGGTGAAGTCCTGCCGCGCAGGATTCTCAGATCCCGCTGAGAACTGGCCTGAGTGGCTCGAACTCACAGATGCTGACGGTGACGGCATCCCGGACCCATCCAAGGCGGTTCTCGCGATGCGAGCCGCCTCGGAGTCCGCCAAGGACTTCGGTGAAAGTGTCTGGGGGCGCATCGTCGACTCGACCGACGTGTTCAGGAGCGTAGACATCGATGGAGACGGCGTCCCAGACGAAGCGCGAGCGCTCACTGCGGTGAAGGGGGCCGCGGCGACCGTTGGTGCAGTGTCGGGCGGGGCGGCGAAGAGCGTCAGTGGCGCAGCGGGGACTGCGGCGAAGGCCGCGGGTGGCGCGGCGAAAATGGTCGGTGGCGCTGCAGCCGGTGCCGTGACGGGCCTCTTCAAGCGTGGAAAAAAGGTCACGGCCAGCGAAAACGGCGCGCACGAGGCTGACGAAGATGCTGGCTCCCTTGAGAGCGAAGATGTTCAGACCGCTGCGCTGACGACCGATTCATGAGGCGATTCTTCAAGGCGAGAGTGCTGCTCTGGCCCTTCCTTCTTCTGGTCGTCTGCGGGATCGGTGTGGCCGTCGCCGCAACGACGAATCTGATTCCTGTCGCGTCGATCTTCGGTGTTCAGTCGGAGCAGCACAGCACGCAAGTCATCAAGTCGGTGACACCCGAAGAACAGGTCGTGCTTGTCGGCCTCGGCATCGAGGGCATCGATGAGAAGAAGGAGAACGGCACGCTGTTCGGAATGGGGATACCTGGCAGTGAGCGCGCCGTGTTCATCCGCTATTCCTTCAACGCGAAGCTCGGTATCGAGGGAGGGGATGTCGTTTTCGAGCGGACTGGTGACGACTCCTACCTGGTGACGATTCCGAAGTTCATCTTCATCGGGCTGGAAGACCCTGCGTATGAACTCGCGGTCGAGAGCAATGGAATCCTCAGCTGGACTACTCCAGAGATCGACACTCTTGACATGGTCAGCAACCTGGTCAACAGTGCCGCGCAGGACGAATACCTGGCGAGCGAGAAGGAGCTCCTGAAGGATCAGGCTCGGGATTTCTACGCCGCCATTGTTGCGAGCATCGATCCGGATATTGAGCTCGAGTTCGAGTTCCTCGACTGAAGGTTCCGCCCCGCGTCGTGCGCCGGAGACCTTCGCTAGGGTGAAGCACGCACCATGACCTGAGGGGGATCACTATGTCTTCTGCTGCAACCACCACTTTCCACTCGAACGCCGACGCCACGACCACGGCGGCTGCCGTGCAGAGGGTTCTCACCGACAACAAGGCCAAGATCCTGGGCCAGGCGCCCGACGGCACCACGATCGACTTCCAGACCAAGAAGACGCTGTTCAACTGGGAGCTTCTCGGACGCGCGATCACGACGCCCGCGGCATCCGGCTCTGACGTGCACCTGTCGCTCGATGTGCACCACAATCGCCCGCCGGCACTCATGGACGGCGTGAAGAACAAGAAGGCCGTCGAGAAGCTCGCAGGGCAGATCCAGGCAGCCATCGGCTGACGGCGACGTGAGCCGGACCCACCCGTCGATGGATGCCGGTGTACTGCTCCTCCCCGGCGGCGCGTCCGGGACGACGCCCGACGAACGACTGGGTACGGTCATCCCGTGCAACTCGGATCCCTCGCAGACGTCATCACCGCCCTCACCGCTATCGGCGCGCTCATCGCGGCGATCCTCGGTGCCAAACATGCCAGCCGGTTGTTCGCGGTCGAAGCGAAACGCGATGAGAGCACCGCCGCTCGCGAGAGACAGAGTCAGGCCAGTCAGGTCTTCGCGTGGGTAGCGTCGCGCATCGTCGACGATGAAGCGAAGGCGTACGGCGCCGTGGTCGTGAACTCGTCCGAGCAGGCGATCTACGACGTCACGGTGCGAGTGACCGGTGCCAGTGGGGCCGAGCGACGCCCGATCGAGCTGACGATCCTGCCGCCGGGCGCGTACTACCTCGAAGAGAGCGCCGAAGCCTACGCCTGGGAGTTCGCGTCGCGACTCCGCTCTTTCGACGAGGAGATCCGACCCGTGACCAAGTCGAAGAAGCGCACGATCGCCGGAATGAGGTTCCGCGACAGCTCGAACCTCAGCTGGGCGCGCGACGAGACCGGCATGCTGGTCGTAGTCACGAGCTGAGATCTCGAACCGCAATTGAGCCTCGGACGCGAACGCATAGACGGCGCACGCCGACGGCGAGATCGCGGGTCAGCCGACTGCCGCCTCCACCGCTCGCCGCAGATCTGTCGAGTCGTATCCCGGCCATCCGTGCAGCACCCGCATCCACTCTGCGGGCACCGCAGCCCCGCCCCAGACCGCCCCGGCCAGAGCCCCGGCGATCGCGGCGACAGTGTCGGTGTCGGCCCCACCGCGCACCGCGCGCTCGACGGCGTCCGGCAGCGATGCGGCACCGGCAACCGCAGCGAGAGCGCCTTGGAACGCCCGCACGACCCATCCGTTCTGCGCCATGAAGTCCCGCGGATGCGCCCCGGGGGCGAGCGCCTCATCGATCAGAGCGCTCCATCGAGCGGCTTCCTCCGTGGGCAGCAGCGACAGCTGGCCCCGCACGTCGAGCTCACCGGTGAGGATCGCATGTCGGATCGCCGACGACCACAGGATGCACGCCGAAGCACTGTCCTGCTCCCAATGAGTGAGTCGCGAGATCGCTTCAGCGGCTGCGGCGAGTTCCGCTGCGGGACGGTCGAGATAGCCGAGCGCGATCGGTCCGGTGCGCATGAGCGCACCGTTGCCACCGCTGCGCCCCGCGCGGTCGTGCTCAGCCCGTGATGCCGTCAGCGCATCGGCTTCGCTGAAGGCTGCCGGGATGCGGGTGAGCACCGAGCGGGTCTGCGCCCCGACATCCTTCGCGGTCTGGGCCCAGCCGATCCACCGGCCGACGACCTCCTCGCGAGCGGCGGCGTCGTCGAGCCGACCGCCTCGAGCGAGCACGTCGAGGATCGGCATGGCCATGCTCGTGTCATCCGTCCACTCTCCGACGCCGTGGCCGAAGACTCCGATGCCGAACTCGGGCGTCACCGAGTTGTCGAGTGCCGGGCCGAACTCGTACTGAGATCCGAGCGCATCGCCCGCAGCCGAGCCGATGACCGAGCCGACAGCCCGGTCGAGCTGTTCAGGTGAGAGAGGCATGGATGGGGCCTTCCGGAACGGAGGTGTGCGTTCGAGCGTAACCGCAGAGGATGCTCGAACGCGGATGCGGCCGTGGCGTCGCCGGGCACACCCCGCCTCTCAACCGGTGAACCGAGCCTCGGTCACTTTCCGATAGCCGTCGATCCTCTCGACGAGTACTCGCGCCAACTCTTCAGGCTGTTCGCTGTAGGGCTGCAGTTCCTTGCGAAGCGGATTCAACGACGTGGCCGGAGTCCCCGAAGCCCACGCCCCGGTGAACACCAAGGTCGTCGGGATCACTTCGTCCGCACCACGGCCGGCGAACCAGATCACGCCTTTGTTGTTGGCTTGGCCGGGGTCGGAATAGAAGCTGATCGCTTGGCCTCCGGTGGTCACGCGGAGCTCAGTGAGGCCCGCCCTCTTGAACGGCTCGCTGAGCGGGTAGCGGCGGTTCTGCAGCATCTCGTCTGCCTGGCGCCCCGCCATCACGGCAGCGAGGCGGCGAATACGCTCCTGCACGATGGGGTTCTTGTGATGAACCTGTTTGGGACCTTGCACCGGGGGTTTCGGGGCCGCAGCGAAGGCAGCGAATCGTCTATTCCACTCCTCCTCCCGCTCCTTCAGTGAAAGAGTGCCGTTCTTGTCCCGCTTCCATCCCTCGCCGGCAAGCTCGAACTGCATCTCGTGAACCTCGTAGTACGGCAGCGGTGAACCGTCTTCGTCCTGCTCTGGCGGATGCACGCGCAGCGTGTATACCCCGTCGTCGCCGCCGCCGTTGTCTCCAGCCGGGAGCGTGACCCGGAAGTGGCCGGAGGCGTCGACCGGCACGGGCGCTGGCCATCCGCCATCGACGTTCTCGGCGGCCTCGTCTCGCTCGGCCCGTTCTCTATCGAGCTGCAGGAACCAGCTGCCGGGCGGCACGACGGTTTCGCGGTTGCGCAACTCGAGTTCATTCGCCAGCGAGGGTGACTTCAGCGTCACGACGATGTCCAGATTGCGAACCAACGAGCCGGAGCTGTTCGTGACGATCACACCGAGGTGCGACTTCCCAGCCCGATCGCGCTGCGTCTCAGCGATCCAGGCGACGACACCGTTCGCGCGGCCGAACTTCGCGTCATCCGCGTTCTGCTTTTGCTCCGTCTGAAACCGGTCGGTTGCTGCTTTCAACTCGGCGCGGGCATGTCGGCCCTGCGACGTCGCGATCACGATAGTTGCTCCGAGGACAAGCGCGTTCAGGAGAGGTCCGAGGAGCCCGCCGAAGACATCGCCGAGCGGGCCGAGGGGAATCAGTGAATCGATCTCGTCGGGAAGAGCGAGACCCAAGAGTGAATACAGCCCCACCCACACCGCCACGACTGGAGAAGCGATCAGCATGAGCGCGATCGGCGCCATCAAGAAGACGAGCGGAATCGCAAGGAGGAGAAGGAGAAGCTTTCTGGGGCGGGATGCGGCGGAGGTATCGGATGTCGGCGTCGTCATGGCCATCTCAGGCGGCCTCGGCTATCGGGCATGCGAGCGCGTCGGCGGTGACGCCGACTCGAAAGATCGTGGGAGCGGGCGTCATGCGTTCAGGCTATCGATGTCGGATGGAGCCGACGTGCGCTGGGCCTACTCGAACCCGCCGGTCAGTCGTCCCCGCATCCGCTGACTGCTCTCGTTCATCCCGATGATCTCGACGCTCTTCCCGAGTGCGGTGTACTTCGTCTCGATCGCGTCCAGTGCGGCGACGGTCGACGCATCCCAGATGTGCGATCCAGTCAGATCGACGACGACAGAGTCCGGATCGTCCGAGTACGAGAACAGCGTCGTCAGGTCGTTGCTCGACGCGAAGAACAGCTCCCCGTTCACGACATACGTGACGGAATCCCCGGCACCAGAAACAGTCCGAGACACCGACACGAAGTGCGCGACCCTCCGCACGAACAGCACTGACGCGACCAGCACCCCACCAACAACGCCGATCGCGAGGTTGTGCGTCAGCAAGACCAAGACGACGGTAGAAACCATCACGAACGTCTCGCTCTTCGGCATCCGCTTGAGGGTCGACGGCTTGACGCTGTGCCAGTCGAAGGCTCCGATCGCGACCATGATCATCACCGCGACGAGGGCGGCCATGGGGATCGTGCTGACGAAGTCGCCGAACACGACGACCAGCAGGAACAGGAAGATGCCGGCGCAGAACGTCGAGATGCGCGTGCGGGCGCCCGAGGCCTTGACGCCGATCATCGTCTGGCCGATCACCGCGCATCCGCCCATGCCGCCGAAGATTCCGGAGAGCATGTTCGCCACGCCCTGAGCCCACGACTCCCGCGTCTTGTTCGAGTGGGTGTCGGTGATCTCGTCGACGAGCTTCGCGGTGAGCAGCGACTCCATGAGTCCGACCAGCGCGACTCCGAGCGCGAACGGCGCGATGATCGTGAACGTCTCCCACGTCAGCGGCACGTTCGGGATGAACAGTTCGGGCAGGCTCTTGGGCAGCTCGCCCTGATCGCCGACGGTCGGCACGGCGATCGCGAACGTCAGCACCACGGCCGTCACGATGATCACCGACACGAGCGGCGCCGGCACGACCTTGGTGATCTTCGGCATCACGATCATCACGACGATTCCCAGCGCGACCAGCGGATACACCATCCACGGCTTATCGATCAGCTGCGGGAACTGCGAGCTGAACACGAAGATCGCCAGCGCGTTCACGAACCCGACCATGACGCTGCGGGGGATGAATCGCATCAGCTTCGCGACGCCCAGCACCCCGAGGATCACCTGGAAGACACCCGCGAGAATCACCGTCGCGATGAAGTAGTCCATCCCATACGTCGGCGCGACCGGTGCGATCACGAGCGCAACGGCTCCGGTCGCCGCGGTCACCATCGCCGGACGCCCACCGAGGAACGCGATCGACACCGCCATGATGAACGACGAGAACAGCCCCACCTTCGGGTCGACGCCCGCGATCACCGAGAACGCGATCGCCTCGGGAATCAGCGCGAGCCCCACGACCAGACCTGCGAGCACCTCGCGCGTCAGCATCCGCGGACTCTTCAGCGCTTGGAGGACGGTGGGATTCGCCCGATAGCGGGCACGATCGTCGACCGCAGTTGCAGACATGGGGATGCTCCAGAGAATGTGCCCGGGGATGGGGCAGAACAGTTAAGGGTACGGCGGATGCGGGGGGCTGCCGTTCGTGTCGCTCGTGAGCGGCGGTGGGGAGCCTTTCGAGTGTGCCCCGGGTTCTGTCCTTCCGGCCAGCGGTCGATGCGGGGTCAGGGCTCCGGGGCGTACACAGAGAACCCGCCGACGACGTGGAACCTCGACCCGAGCTCTGCCTGGATCGCCTCGACGAGAGCGTTCCCTTCCTCTATCCAGAGGTGCCCTATCTCGGGGTCAGGCCAGCGGATCGTCTTCTGTGGGTTGAGCGTGAACTTCCACTCGTCGTTCCACGCGCGGATACGTGCCCGAAGGTCTCTCGACAGACGGGGAGAGAATATGCCTACCACCCGTTGCGAGCTCGCCCATTCCGGCATGATGACGAGCTCTACGGGGACCTCGCCGGGAGCAGGTGTCGACATCATCCATCTAGTCCACTGGGGTGCGCCTGGATCGTCAAGCGCTGACCTGTCGTGAGCGACCCGAAGGCGTGAAGAGAGGTCTCGACTTCTTCTCCACACTGACCTTCCATGTTGTCTGCTCCACAGTGCACGCGCTGAGGGCCCTCCGGTGTCTGGGCGGGTTCGTAGCCTCGCTCACATGACGATTCAGATCCCTGTCCGAATGCCCACCTTCATGCGCGTCGAGCTCACGGTCGACGAGCATCCCGAGCTCGATCGGGCGATCGACCTGCCGACCGGATCTCCGCAGGACTGGATCGTCGAGGCATATCGGCTGAGCGTCGGGCTCGAGCCTCACGAGAGTTCTGAGTACGACGGCAGCGACCACTGCCACCATGATGAGGCCTACGCGTATCCGTGGCCCTCGACGCTCAGAGCCGACGAGATTCCTGGCCTCCCTCACGACCCGGTGGTGGTCATCCGCACCATCGAGGCTCCGCCGATGGGGACGCCGTGGCTGTCGGTCTCTTCCCTCTCGTCCAATGCGGCGCTGTCTGGTACTCCGGCCGATGCTCTGTCGCCCGGATGGCTGACCGACCAGGCGCCGTTCCGTGAGGACGATGTCAATCGCGAACTTCTGCGTCGACACGGGGTGGTGCAGCCGTTCTTCGATGACAGTGATCTGTGGTTCGACGATCCTCGTCTGCCGTCCCCCTCGCCGATTGCGACGCTCGCGTCGGCGGTGACGCCCGCGCGACGACTGGCTCTGCTCGCGCACATCGATGGCACCGACCTGCTGCGGCCGGCGGACCCGGACTTCGGCGATGCGGAGTCGGTGCTCGCACCTCTCGCCCGATTTATCGATCTGCTCGGCACGGTCGGGATCGTGCAGGACGCGACGAGTGGTTGGGTGCCGGATGCTGATGGTGATCGACTCGTGCGCTCGCTCGGGTGGAACGGGACGCCCGACGAGATGCATTCCCGACGCGAAGCGCTGGTTTCGTTTGCGAGGCGCGCGAAGCTGATCCGTCGATTCAAGGGGAGAGTGGTCGCGACCGCTCTCGCCCGCAAGTTGATTGTCGCCTCTCCGCTCACTATGGGGACGATCGCTGCGATGATCACGGCCACGGAAGACGAATGGCGCGATCTTCGGTCCACTCGATCTCGGGCCGAGGAGGCGGTGGCGCTGCTGGCGATCGCGGATGGGACGGCAGTGCACGTCGACGACCTTCCGGGACTCGTGGTCGAGGGTTCCCGAGCGTTCGCCGAATCGGACGTGCGCGTGGACCTCGACCGTGAAGGGGCACTGTGGGAAGGCCTGCGGGGAGCGAGAGATGACGGCGGGGCTGGACGGATCGTCGAGCGCATGGGGCTGCTCTCGGCAAGGGACGACTATGGAACGATCACCTCTGCGATGAGAGAAGTGGCCCGGTGCGCGCTTTCGGCTGGATTCGCGCGAGAGCGCTATGCACTGTAGATTTGGGGCTGATTGCGCAATGAGAGTGGTTCCGAGCCTGTTTAGCTGTGCACTCTGCTCTCAGATTTTGCGCGCACCCCGTCTCGGGCGGATACTCATCCCATCCGTGCCGACCGTCTCGGCCGGGGAATCGACATGCACAGCACCCCTGCTCTCGCCCCTGAAACGACCATCGCCATCGTCGGCGCCGGCCGTCTCGGCGGTGTACTCGCACGGGCCCTGCGGGCAGCCGGCTTCGTCGTTATCGGGCCCCTGCGCCGCGAAGACCGGGCCGCGGATGCCGACATCGCACTGCTCTGCGTTCCCGATTCCGCCATCCCCGCCGTGGCGTTCGCCGTTCGACCGCACGCGCGGCTCATCGCCCACGTCTCGGGTGCGACGCCTCTCGCCGACGTCGACTTCAGCCTCCACCCGCTGCAGACCTTTACGGGAACCGAGACGTCCGAGGTCTTCCGCGGAATCGGCGTCGCCATCGACGGCCGCACACCCGAACTGCTCGAGGTGGCCGAGCAGCTCGCGCGGGCGCTCGGCGCGAACCCCTTCCGCGTCGATGACTCCCACCGCGCGGAGTATCACGCCGCCGCATCGTTCGCCTCGAACTTCGTGCTCACCGTGCTCGACGCGGCCGAAGAACTCGCGAAGGACGCGGGCGTCGACCGCACCCACCTCGCACCACTCGTGCGGCAGACGGTCGACAACTGGGCGGCATCCGGCGCAGCATCCGCTCTCACCGGACCCATCGTTCGCGGCGACGAGGCCACCGTGGCGCGGCAGCGCGCAGCATCCGCCGAGTACGAGTACCTCTTCGACGCCCTCGCCACCGCCACCCGCGCTATCGCCGGGCGCGCTCCAGATGCGACCACCGCCGATCACGCGGCCACCCCCGAGGAGCCCCGGGTATGAGAATCCTGCGCACGATCGCCGAGGTGCGAGCCGCGGTCCGCGACGCCAAGGCGGCGGACCGATCCATCGGACTCGTCCCCACCATGGGTGCCTTCCATGAGGGGCATCTCTCGCTCATGCGCGCCGCACGCGAGCAGAACGACCTCGTCGTCGTCTCGCTCTTCGTCAACCCGACCCAGTTCGCCGCGAACGAAGACCTCAGCACCTACCCGCGCGACGAGGCCCGCGACGCTGCGCTCGCCGAATCCGCGGGCGTCGACATCCTGTTCGCACCCGAGCCTGCCGAGATCTACCCCGACGGCTTCGCAACGAACATCCACGTCGCGGGCATCACCGAAGTGCTCGATGGTGCGAGCCGAGGACCCCACCACTTCGACGGCGTCGCCACCGTCGTCACCAAGCTGTTCGGCATCGTGCAGCCCGACGTCGCCTACTTCGGCCAGAAGGATGCACAGCAGGTGCTCGTCGTCCGCCGGGTCGTGCGCGACCTGAACATCGACGTGCGCATCGAGGCCTGCCCCATCGTGCGCGAACCCGACGGACTCGCCATGAGCTCACGCAACGTCTACCTCGACGCGGATGCTCGCACCCAGGCGACCGCGCTCAACCGCGCCCTCGACGCCGCCGATGCGGCGCACCGATCGGGGGACAGCATCCTGTCCGCAGCAGAGGCTGTTCTCGCCGAAGCGGGAATCGCCGTCGAGTACCTGGAACTCCGGGATGCCGAGACCCTGCGACCCGTGACGGTCGTCGAACGAGATGCCCTGCTGCTCATCGCCGCCCGCGTGGGCGCCGCCCGACTGATCGACAACCATCTGCTCAGAGGGGCCGAGTCCGGCTCGAGACCCGAGACGCACCCCACCACCGACGGAAAGGGCGACGCCTGATGCGACGCACCATGCTGAAGTCGAAGATCCACCGCGCGACCGTCACCGGCAGCGACCTGCACTACGTCGGCTCGATCACGGTCGACCCCGATCTGCTCGAGGCCGCCGACATCCTGCCGCACGAGCAGGTGCACGTCGTCGACGTCGACAACGGCGCCCGCTTCGAGACGTACACGCTGGTCGGCGAACGCGGATCCGGTGTCATCCAGGTCAACGGTGCCGCCGCCCGCCTCGTGCACACCGGCGACACGATCATCGTCATCTCCTACGCCGACTACTCACCGGAAGACCTCGTCGACTACGAACCCGTCGTGGTGCACGTCGATCGGTCGAACGCTATCGTCCGCGTCGACGACGCCGTCGGAGAACTGGTGGCGACCGCATGAGCGCCCACGCCGCCCCGACCAAGCGTCTGAACCTGGGCGATCTGGCCGCGAAGAAGCGGGCCGGCGAACCCATCGTCATGGTCACCGCATACGACTTCCCGAGCGCGCAGATCGTCGAGGAGGCCGGCGTCGACATGGTGCTCGTCGGCGACTCGGCCGCGATGACCGTGCTCGGCTACGACAGCACGGTGCCCGTCACGATCGACGAGATGCTCATGCTCACGAAGGCTGTGCGGCGCGGACTCGAGAAGCCGCTGCTCGTCGGCGACCTGCCCTTCGGATCGTACGAGGCATCGGACGAGCTCGCCCTCGCCACCGCGCAGCGCTTCATCAAGGAGGCGGGCGTCGACCTCATCAAGATCGAGCGCGGCGGCACGACGGTCGACCGTGCCCGCGCGCTGGTGAATGCCGGCATCCCCGTGGTCGGACACGTCGGACTGACCCCGCAGACCGCGACCTCCCTCGGCGGATACCGTGCCCAGGGACGCACGGCCGACGCAGCCCTCGCCGTGATCGACGACGCCCTCGCGCTGCAGGATGCCGGAGTCTCGGTGATCGTCATCGAAGCCGTGCCGTCGGAGGTCACCGCGGCCCTCGCGCCCCTGCTGCGCATTCCGCTGATCGGCATCGGAGCCGGAGCGGATGCCGACGGCCAGGTGCTCGTCTTCCACGACCTGCTCGGCATCTACGCCGGCGGCGCCGCCAAGTTCGTCAAGCGCTATGCCGATGTGTGGGGAGTGTCGGTCGCCGGAGTCCAGGCCTATGCCGACGAGGTGCGTGACGGTGTCTACCCCGCGCCCGAGCACGGATATGGGATGCCCGAGGCTGAGGCCGCGCGGCTGCGGGAGCTGCTCGCGGAGCCGTAGGTCGCGGGGCCGTCCGCGGTCGGGCATCCGGCATCCGGCATCCGGCGTTGAGCCCAGGCAATTCCGCGACGGATCAACGAGATCGTCCTCGGAAAGCGCCGGATCACAGCTGACACGGCGCTGCGGTTGGCGCGCTACTTCAGCATCACCGCACAATTCTGGATCAACGGGAATCCGTGCGCTTTCCAAGTCAATGTGCGCTTCACAAGTCCGGAATCAGGGAATCCGGACTTGTGAAGCGCGAATCTACTTCGGAAGCGCACGCAGCCGCGAAGCGGTAGGTCGCGACAGCATCCGGCATCCCGCGATCGACGCCTACTCCGCCCGGCGCACCCGCAGCACCAACGCGACGAGCGCGAGCACGATGACGACCACCCCGTATCCGACGCACACGACTCCGAGCCCGAACACCCCGACCAGCGTTCCGGCGACCACTGCCGGCACGCCGAACGCAAGGTAGGCGAGCAGGTAGATCACGGCGAACGTGTCGGCGCGATCGGTCGCGGGGATGCGCGGGGCGAGCGAGGCGACGACCCCCGAGAAGGCGGTGCCGAATCCCATGCCGGTGATCGCGGTCGCGGCGAGGTAGAAGGGGAGCGACCCGGCCGAGAGCGCCCAGAGCGAGAGGGCGGTTCCGGTCGCGAGCGCCGCGGTGCCGAAGATCACGGACGTGCGAGGCTTGCGGTTTCGGAACGCGAAGGCGGTGATCGCCCCGACTCCTGCGAGCATCGCGACCGCGAGCCCCTGCCAGACGTGCGCCTCTCCGCCGAGCTCGGTGCGCACGATATTCGCGCCGAGAGAGAGGAAGAGTCCACCGGTCGCCCATCCGGCGATGATCGCGGGCGCGCCTCGCCAGAAGTCCGAGCGGATGCCGGCCGGCACCGACAGGCGGAAGCTCAGCGACGCCAGTGCTCCCGGTCGAAGCGGTGCGGTCTCGGGCGCGAGGAAGAAGAGCGCGGCGAGCGCGATGTAGACGACGGTCAGCGGTGCGAACACGTCGAGCAGCGGCTGGCCGGTCAGGTCGAGAGCGATGCCCGAGATCAGCGCGCCGAGAGCGAGGCCGATGCCGGGGCTGAGGGCGTTCCACAGGGCGGCGACCCTCGAGCGTCCGCCCGGAGCGAGGTCGAGCGCCGCGGCCGAGAGCGCGGCGATGAGCACGCCACTCGCGGCGCCCTGCAGGATGCGCGCGAGCATGAGCGTCGCGACGGTGTCGGCATGCCAGAACAACAGCATGCTCGCGGCGAGCAGCAGGAGTCCGCCGATCGCGACGGGACGGCGTCCGACGTGGTCGGAGAGCGACCCGGCGGTGAGCAGTGCGAGCAGCAGGGCGATCGCGTAGACGGCGAAGACCGCGCTGATGACGATCGCGTCGAACCCGATCTCGGCCGCGAGCACCGGGTAGAACGGCGACGGCGCGCTCGCGCCCATCATCATCGCGATCTGCGTGACGATCGCCAGCGCGAAGCCGAAGCGCGGGCGGCGGATCGGCGGCGCCGTCGACGCGGTGGTGGCGATCGGTGACGTGGTGGTCATCTGTGCTCCCGCAGGTGTGGGGTCGGGACTGAAAGGTCTCGAACGAGTTGGGTTCGAGAATCATCGAACTATCGGAGCGTACTCGCCATCCTGCGATTGTTCAACTATTCTCGAACCATGCCAGGCGACCTTCCGCATCCGGAGCGTTCCGAGATCCAGCTCACCGACGTGCTCTTCGCGCTCAGCGACCCCGAGCGTCTGGCCATCGCTCGACAGCTCGCCGACGGTCCGCTCGACATGGCCGCCTGTCACGCGACCGACCCGAACCTCCCCAAGTCGACCAAGTCGCATTTCATGAAGGTGCTGCGCGAGGCGGGCGTCATCCGGAACGAGCCCAACGGACGGCGGCGGATGCTGACGCTCCGCCGCGATGAACTGGACGCGCTCTTCCCGGGGCTGTTGGACTCGGTGCTGCGCGCCTAGGACGCGAACCCGGGTTCCCGGAGCGAGCTCGCCACCCGGGAGGGGAACTGCCTCTCGGGAGGAGGGATTCGCGGAAAGTCTCCTCCCCAGGCGCAGTTCTCCTCCCGAGGGTGATTCCCGCGACGAGACGGAACCCGAAGCTCAGCGGAAGTACGAGGCCCCGTTGAGGTCGAGCACCGTGCCCGACGCCCACGTGGCGGTGGGCGAGGTGAGGTAGGCGACGGCATCCGCCACCTCTTCGGGCGTGCCCACGCGACCGAACGGACTCTGCCCGCGGATGCCGTCGCCCTGCTCGCCGTCGAGCTTCGCCGACTGGCGCTCGGTCGAGACCATTCCCGGTGCGACCGACGTGACCGAGATGCCGTGAGGGGCGAGGGCCAGGGCCATCGACTGGCCGAACGCCTGCAGCCCCGCCTTCGTCGCGGCATACGCGGGGTGATCGGCCTCGCCGCGGAACGCACCGCGCGAGCCGACGTTGACGATCGCCCCGCCCGCACCGCGCTCGATCATGTGCTGCGCCACCAGCATCGTCACGTTCGACGCTCCGAGCAGGTTCACCGAGACCATCGCAGACCACGCGGCCTGCCATTCGGCGAACGACGTCGAATCGACCCGATGCTCGTTCGCCGCGCTCGGTGCGACAGCCGCATTGTTCACCAGGATGTCGAGCGAGCCCAGGGCGGCGATGGCGTCGTCGACCACCCGCTGCGCCTCAGCGGGATCCCCCAAGTCGCCGCCCACGAGAGCATGCCCCGAGCCCTCGAGCGAGGCGAGCGTCTGCTCTGCCGCAGCGCGATCCCGGCCGTAGTGCACGACGACCCGATCGCCTCGGCGCGCGAACGCCTGGGCGACAGCGCGACCGATGCCGCGCGAACTGCCCGTGATCAGTGCATGCGCCATCTCAGGACGCGACCTGCACTCGCCCGATCGTGCGCACCGGCGGCTCGATCTCCGCCCACACCGAATCGAGCGAGAGGTGCAGCACGCCCGCGATCGCCGCGATCGTCGAGAACGCGGGCGTCGCGACGCGACCCGACTCGATCTTGCGCAGAGTCTCGGGCGAGACTCCGGCGTCGAGTGCGACGCTCAGCATCGACCGCTCGCCACGCGCTCGCCGCAGCACCGCGCCGAGACGCTCTCCGCGTTCGACCTCGGCAGGAGTGAGGGGCATCCGAACCATCATGTGCCGATTCTAATACCGGGATAGTATTACCGGGATAGTTATTGGAACGACAGCGAAGCGGATGCGGAGAGCACCATGATCGAGATCCTCACCAGCGACGAACTGGCCAGGGCGAGGGATGCCGGGGCGCTCGTCGGCAGCATCCTGCAGTCGCTGAAAGAGCGCACGAGGGTCGGCGTGAATCTGCTCGACCTCGACCGCTGGACCAAGCAGATGATCGAGGATGCCGGCGCTGAATCCTGCTACGTCGACTACGCCCCGTCGTTCGGCCGCGGACCCTTCGGCCACTACGTCTGCACCGCCGTGAACGACGCGGTGCTGCACGGGATGCCGTACGACTACTCCCTCGCCGAGGGCGACCTGCTCACGCTCGACCTCGCCGTCACGCTGCGCGGGATCTCGGCCGATGCCGCCATCAGCTTCGTGGTCGGCACCGCTGGGGCACCCGAGGATCTCGCGATGATCGAGGTGACCGAGCGCGCGCTCGCCGCAGCCATCGCCGTCGCCCGCCCTGGTGCCCGCATCGGCGACCTCTCGCACGCGATCGGCACGGTGCTCAGCAACGCGGGATACCCGATCAACCTCGAGTTCGGCGGCCACGGCATCGGCTCGACCATGCACCAGGATCCGCACGTCGCGAACGACGGACGCCCCGGTCGTGGCTACAAGCTGCGCCCCGGCCTGCTGCTCGCCCTCGAGCCGTGGGTCATGGCCGACACCGACGAGCTGATCACCGACGACGACGGCTGGACTCTGCGCAGCGCGACCGGCTGCCGTACCGCCCACACCGAGCACACGATCGCGATCACGGAAGACGGAGCCGAGATCCTCACGCTCCCGCGCTGAGCACGAGCCGGCGCAGGCCCGCGTCCGCCGAGAACCGCAGGCTCACTTCGTGCGCGAAGCGCTCCGCGAACCACCCCGCACCCGACGCACCGCGCGCCCAGCCAGGTCCTTCAACCGCCCGCCGGGCCACTGCCGCCGCAGCTCGACCGCGCCGCCGCGCCCTGCGACCGGAGTGCAGGTGCGACCGGCGAGCAGCGGGGAGCGTCCGGCGGCAGCGAGCGTCGCCGCATCCGCCGTCAGGGGAACGTCGAACGTCCACCCGGCCCGGCGAACAGTCACGAACAGCCTCGCGCCGCGCGATTCGTCACCTGGACCGAACACCTTCAGCGGATCGATCGCGAGAGGGACCGCGCCGAGATCCCGAGGCCGCACTCGGGCGACCCGACGCTCCACTCCCGCGGCCTTGTCGCGCAGCACCAGTTCGACCCGGTCGTTCTGCAGTTCGCGGCCGGCTTCGAGCAGGCCGGTCGGCAGGCCGTCCATCGCCACGGGCAGCGACGTCAGCAGACCGGTGCCGGGCTCGACGACGAGAGCATCCTGTCCATCGCGGGTGATCGACACGGAGACCGTCAGATACAGCCCGCCACCTCGTGACCACCGCGCCGACGTCACGACAGCACGGCAGGTCGTCTCGACCTCGAACCGCGCGAACGTCACGAGGTCGGCACGGCGGTCGGCCCGCAGCAACGCGGCCCTGATCCGATTCGGGAACGACAGGCCTCCGTCGACTCCCGGTCCGAAGCGACGCTGCGCGAGCGGGCCGACCACATCGAGCAGACGCTCGCGGTACTCGTCGGGGTACGCGAGGAACTTCTTGCCCGTCAGCCTCTTCAGGATCTTGCCGCGGAACCAGTGCCGCAGCAGCCGGTCGCGCAGGCGCCCCGGTTCCGTGTACCGCTCGACCAGGTCGAGCACGGCCTCGAGATGCGGGAAGTACGACTCCGGGTCGATCCGCGACGAGCTCGCACTGCCCGCGTGCTTCACCCACGCATAGCAGGGCTGACTCGCCAAGATCGAGATGGTCGACGCCTCGAAGTAGGCGCGCATCACGAACAGGTGATCCTCGAGACGCACCTTGCCCTCGGGGAACCGGATGCGGTTCTCACGCAGGAACGACGTGCGGAACATCTTGTGCGGTGTGAGCATCTCGAGCAGCGGATCCTCGCCGAGCTTCGCCCTGGGCACATCGCGACGGAAGATCCGGCTCGGCAGCGGGCGCCCGATCCCGACCTCCTTGCCCACGATGACATCGGATGCATGCTGGTCGGCATAGTCGCACAGCGCCTCGAGCGCACCGGGGTACAGCCAGTCATCCTGGTCGACGAACTGGATGTACGTCCCTCGCGCCTCGTCGATGCCGTGGTTGCGGGGCGTGCCCGGCCATCCGGAATGCGGCAGGAACGTCACGTGCAGGTAGTCCCGATCACGGGCGACCTCGACCAGTCGCGCCGCGGTCTCCTTGCCCGATCCGTCGTCGCACAGCAGCACCTCGAACCGCGAGTGATCGAGCGTCTGGGCGTCGAACGAGGCGATGAGTTCGTCGAATGCCGCGCCCGGCTTGAACACGGGGACGACCACGCTCACTCGGATCGAGGTGGACGCGGGCGGAACGGCAGACGAATTCGACATCGACGGCAGTCAAACACCGAGAGCTATGCGGCGCACGGGGCTTGCGCTCAGGCGCGAATGCATGCAGGAGAGTCAGCGGCTCCGTTCGTGCGCCTCCGCGCGAGAACGCAGGAACGCCGCGACATCGTCATCGTCGGCGAGCGAGATCGCCCTCGCGTACGCATCCCTCGCATCCCGCCCTGCCTCCGCAAGCAGCTCCGCTCTCGCCGCCCAGTAGGGCTGGAACCCCTCGGCATCCGGCGGAAGCGCGTCGAGTCCCGACTCGGGCCCCTCGATGCGCGCCGTCACCACGGCGGCCGCCACCCGGGCTCCGAGAGTCGGCGCGACCGCGAGCAGCGCGGAGTACAGCATCCGCAGCGCCTCCCAGTCGGTGCGGCCCGTGCGACGACGGTCGCAGTGCACCGCCTGGATCGCCGCCTCCAGCTGGAACCTGCCTGGCACGACCGCAGGCTGCGCTCGGCGCAGATACGCCTCGCCCTCGGCGATCAGTGCGGCATCCCACGACGAAGGGTCTTGCTCCTCCAGCGGCACGAACTCCCGCGATCGCCGCGCCAGCGTCAGCGTCGTGAGCGCCGCGAGGCCCCACGCCTCGGGCTCGTCCTCGAGCAGCCCGGCGAGCGTCGCGGCGAGATACTGCGCCTCGCCCGCGAGCGAATCGCCGTCTCCTCTCCACGCCAGCGCTGCGCACCCGTAGACGGCTTCGAGCACAGCGGGCAGCCGCTCGGGCATCGCTCGCCGATCGGGAACGTCGAACGGGATGCGGGCGTCTTTGATGCGCCTCTTCGCTCGCACCAGGCGCTGCGCCATGGCGGCGGGCGGCACGGCGAAAGCGCGGGCGATGTCGGCCGAGTCGAAGCCGAGCACGGCCTGCAGCATCAGCGGGGCGCGCACGGAGGGGTCGATGGCCGGATGCGCGCACACGAAGAGCAGCTCGAGCCGCTTGTCGCCGATGGCGAGCGGATCGTGCTCGGCGAACGGATCATCGCGGGCACTCTCCTCGTAGAGAGGAGCGGATGTTCTCGCCGCAGCCGACTTCCACACGTCGCGCAGTCTGTTCCTGGCCACGGTCAACAGCCACCCTTCCGGGTTGTCGGGCACACCGGCATCCGGCCAGCGCCGCAGCGCCTCTTCGAACGCGCCCGACAGGGAGTCCTCGGCGAGCGCGAGGTCACCCGAGCGGGCAGCGAGCAGCGCGACGAGCCGGCCATAGGAGGTCCGCGCCGCGCTCTCGGCGGCGGCCCGGACGTCCTCGGGGATCATCGGTTCGGCATCCAGACGCCGTCGACGGTGAAGACGGCGCCGGGCCGGACCTCGACCGTGCCCCAGAATGCGGGAGGCGCCTGTCGGGCGAACCCGATGGCCGCGTCGAGATCGGCGACGTCGATCACGACCGTCCCGCCGAGCTGCTCCTTGGTGTCGGCGAACGGGCCGTCCTGCACCTGCAGCTCTCCCTCGCGCACCCGCACCGTGGTGCTCACGGCTGACGGCTGCAGGACCTCGGCGGAGATCAGCACCCCCGCCGACTGCAGGGTGGCGGCGTAGCTCGCGAATGCGGCCTGTCCTTCTGCGAGCGCCTCGGTGCCCAGAGTCTCTGCGTCGAGCTCTTCGTAGTGCAACAGCAGTGTGTAGCGCATGGTCTCTTCCTCACTGTTCGTCGGTCAGCGTACAGAGGGATGACGATCGAGCATCAGGTCGATCGACACATCCGCCGAGGAAATCTCCCACCCGGTTTTCGAATCGCGCACTTGGCCGATAAAACCGGTGATATCTCACCAAGTGAGCGATTCGAACGAAAACTCCCACCCGCCACTCAGCCTTAACGATATATCGTTGACTATCGCTCACCACTTCCGGGAGGTCATCATGAACAACGCATTCCCCTCGAACCCGTTCGGCGGATCCGGCTTCGGCTCGGGCCCCGGCGGACCCGCATCCGCGATCTTCGATGCCATGGACCAGCTCCGCAAGACCTTCGAGCAGCGCCCCAGCGGCGGCTCTCGCATGGCCAAGGGCGACGTCCGCACCGCTGTGCTCTCGCTCCTCACCGAGAAGCCGATGCACGGCTACCAGATCATCAACGAGATCGCCGATCGTAGCGGCGGCTCGTGGAAGCCGAGCGCAGGCTCCGTCTACCCCACCCTGCAGCTGCTCGCCGACGAAGGACTCATCGAGGCCGAAGAGCAGAACGGTCGCAAGACCTACTCGCTCACCGAGGCCGGACGCGCGGTCGCCTCCGAGCACACCGAGACCCCTGCCCCGTGGGAGTCGCAGCCGAAGGGCGAGGGCTCGCACGACAACCCCCGCTACAGCGCGCTGCCCAAGGCCGGCGTCGACCTCGCGGCTGCAGCCGCGGCCGTCGGTCGCAGCGGCAGCACCGAGCAGGTGCAGCAGGCGGTCGAGATCCTCGACGACGCCCGCCGTAGGCTGTACTCGATCCTCGCTCAGGACTGATCGCACACGACCCAGGGACGACACATGACGGATGCTGCGGCGCAGGGCGCCCATCGTGCCCGGTACCGCCGCATCCTCTCGTTCGCGGCGCGTGAGTTCCTCAAGATCTGGTGGTTCGAGCTCGTCCTGCCGAAGTTCGGTCTGCGCTCCGTCTCGGAGCGCACCCGAGCGCCGCGCATGCAGCGCTTCGCGAAGCGCTTCCACGTGCTCGCGGTCGAGCTCGGCGGCCTCATGATCAAGGTCGGCCAGTTCATGTCGTCGCGCCTCGACGTGCTGCCACCCGAGATCACCAAGGAGCTCGAGGGACTGCAGGACGAGGTTCCTGCCGTGCCGTTCGCCGGCATCCGCGCGGCCGCCGAAGCCGAGCTCGGCATGCCTCTCGAGCAGGCCTACGCCTGGTTCGACGAGAGCCCGGTGGCCGCGGCATCCCTGGGTCAGGCGCATCGCGCCCGGCTCTCGGCCCAGGATGCCGTCGACACCGGACTCGGCAACGTGGTCGTCAAGGTGCAGCGCCCCGGCATCGACGAGATCGTCGCGGTCGACCTCGCGGCGCTCCGCCGCGTGGCCCGCTGGCTGACGCGCGTGCGCCTGGTCGCCGACCGCGTCGACGCCCCCGGTCTCGTCGAGGAGTTCGCGCAGACGAGCCTCGAGGAGATCGACTACCTGCACGAGGCGGCCAGCGCCGAGCGGTTCCGCGAGAACTTCGCGGGAGACGCCCGCGTCGACGCCCCCGAGATCGTCTGGGAGCGCTCGACCCGCCGCGTGCTCACGCTGTCGGACGTCACAGCCATCAAGATCAACGACACGGATGCTCTGCGCGCAGCGGGCATCGATCCGTCGGAGGTCGCCGACGTGTTCGCCGAGGTCATGTTCGACCAGGTGTTCACGCACAGCTTCGTGCACGCCGACCCGCACCCCGGCAACATCTTCGTGACGCCGGAACCCGCATCCACCACCGGCCGGAACTTCCGACTCACCTTCATCGACTTCGGCATGATGGCCGAGGTGCCGGCCAGCCTCCGCGACGGTCTGCGCACGCTGCTCATCGCGGTCGCCGGCCGAGACAGCAAGGGGCTCGTGGCCGCCGCGCAGGAGATCGGCGTGCTGCTGCCGTCGGCCGATACCGCCGAGCTCGAGCGGGCACTCCGGGCGCTCTTCGCCCGGTTCGGTGGCATGGGCTTCGCCGAGCTCAGCACCGTCGACCCGCGGGAGTTCGCGGACTTCGCCGATGAGTTCGGCGACATGGTGCGCTCGCTGCCGTTGCAGCTGCCCGAGAACATGCTGCTGCTGATCCGCGCGGTCTCGCTGACCTCGGGCATGTGCTCGAGCCTGGACCCCACCTTCAATGTGTGGGATGCCGCCGAGCCCTACGCCGGGCGACTGCTGCGCGACGAGTCGGCGGGCCTCATGCAGGAGATGGCCCAGCAGGCCATGGAGACCGCTGCCGTCACCTACCGTCTGCCCAAGCGGATCGACGCGATCATCAGCCGCGTCGATGACGGCAACGTCACTTTCGACACCTCGCGCCTCGAGCGGCGCCTCGACCGGCTCGAAGGCATCGCCCGCCGCATCGGATCCGGCGTGCTGTTCGCCGCGATGCTCGTCGGCGGAGCGCTGCTCGTCCCGTCGATCGCGCCGCTCGGCATCACCCTCCTCTGCGTGTCGGCCCTTCCCCTGCTGCACGCGGTCTTCGGCGGGCGTCGCCAGCGCTGACGCGCGCTGGCACGAGTTGACGCGCCCGGAAAACCCAGAGCATCAGGCATCCCCTCGGCGAGCCCGGCCCCGACGCGCCGCGGATCGGTGAGGTGATCTGGGTTTTCCCGTCCGAGCCGCAGCAGGCCGGCATGGGAGAATGGGTTCTCATGGACACTCCGGACGATAAGACACCCCCGAGGAACGACGCTCCGAAGACCACCACAGCCGCAGTTCGGCAGGCCGCGAAGGCCACCGAGACCGCCCAGAAGATCGTCCGTGACATCTCCGCCGTGCCGCCGCGCGGCGTGCATCCGGCGCTCGTCCCCGGCGTGGCGGTCGAAGAGACCGGCCGCACCTACCGCACGGATCCGCTCGTGTTCGGCATCGCCGTCGCGCTGACCGTCGCGTTCATCGCGTGGGGCGTGTTCGCGGGTGACAACCTCTCGGGCACGACCTCGACCGTGCTCGCCTGGGTCGTGGAGTACTTCGGCTTCTTCTTCACGACGATCGCCACCGTCATCCTCGTCTTCATGCTGTTCATCGGCTTCAGCCGCTACGGGCGCATCCCGCTCGGCCGCGACGACGAAGAGCCCGAATTCTCGATGTTCTCGTGGATCTCGATGCTGTTCGCCGCCGGCATGGGCATCGGCCTCGTCTTCTGGGGCGCCGCCGAGCCGCTCACCTTCTTCGAGAACCCGCCCCCCGGAACGGTAGAGGCCAACACCCTCGAGGCCATGCACACCGCGCAGGCGCAGGTGCTCTACCACTGGGGTCCGCAGGCGTGGGCGTTCTACGCGCTCGTCGGTGGCGCGATCGCCTACGGTGCCTTCCGCCGCGGCCGCACGCCGCTGATCTCGTCGATCTTCGCCCCGCTGCTCGGGGAGGGCCGCACGACCGGGCCCCTCGGTCGCACGATCGACATCTTCTCGATCATCGTCACGCTCTTCGGCACGGCGGCCTCGCTCGGCCTCGGCGCCCTGCAGATCGGCCACGGCGTCGAGATCGTCAGCGGCATCGGCGAACTCGGCAACGGCGTGCTCATCGCCGCGATCGCCGTGCTCACGGCGTGCTTCATCGCATCCGCCGTGTCCGGCGTCTCGAAGGGCATCCGCGCGCTGTCGAACATCAACGCGGTCGTCGCGCTGCTGCTCGCCTTCTTCGTGTTCTTCGTCGGTCCGACGCTGCTGATCCTCAACGTCATCCCCTCGGTCGCCGTGCAGTTCCTCGGTGACCTGCCCGAGATGGTCGCCCGCTCGGCTTCGCAGGGCGACGAGGCGCAGATGTTCCTGTCGAGCTGGACGATCTTCTACTGGGCGTGGTGGATCTCGTGGTCGCCGTTCGTCGGAATGTTCATCGCCAAGATCTCGCGCGGCCGCACGCTCCGCCAGTTCGTGTCGGTCGTCATCGTCGTGCCCGCCGTCATCTCGCTCATCTGGTTCGCGATCTTCGGGACCACGGCCATCCAGCAGCAGATGGACGGCGCGAACCTCACGGTCGATCCGCCTGAAGAGGTGCTCTTCGGCGTGCTCGAGAACCTGCCGTTCCCGCTGATCACCAGCATCGTGCTGATCCTGCTGATCGCGATCTTCTTCGTCACCGGAGCCGACTCGGCCTCGCTCGTGATGGGCACGCTGTCGCAGCAGGGCCGACCAGAGCCGTCGCGCTGGGTCGCGGTCGTCTGGGGTGTGCTGGTCGGAGTCATCGCCGCCGTGCTGCTCGTCACCGGCGAGGAGGGCAGTGGACTCCGCTCACTGCAGAACGTCACGATCATCGCGGCGCTGCCGTTCGCGGTGATCATGGCGTTCATGATGGTCGCCTTCATGAAGGACCTGCGACGAGATCCGCTGATCCTGCGCGACCGGTATGCCCGCATGGCCGTGCGTCACAGCGTCATGGCGGGCCTCGAGGAGTACGGCGACGACTTCGCCCTCGTGCCCGTCGAGTACGACCACTCCGAAGACGACCTCGCCTGGATCGACGAGGCCGACGTCGATGACAGCCTCGCCGAGGTCTACGCGACGGCGACCGAGGCGATCGACATCATCCCGGACGCCGGTGCGATCGAGGGCTCGGATGCGGATGCGGATGCGGGTGCGGGTGCGGATGCCGATGCGGGTGCCGGAACGGATCCCGGCGCCGACCCCGCGGGACTCGCCGAGCGTCCGTCCTGACGCCGGGTGCGTAAGTGGCCCCGCACGGGTTTCGGTCCGGTGCGGGGTCAATAACGCATCCGAATCGGCTGGATGGGGTGCGGAACTGGCCCCGGCTGAGGCTGAGGCTGCGGTGCGAAAGTGGCCCGGCTGTGCTGGGGCGTGGACGAGGTTTCGGCCCGGTGCGGGGTCAGTTGAGCATCCGAATCGCCCGTTTCCGGTGCGAAAGCGGCCCCGCCTGCGCATCCGGATGCTGGTTTGACCCCGGCTGGGATGCTGACCGGCCGAGTGACCTTCCTGAGGCCGAGTGCGTAAGTGACCCCGCATGCGGCTTCGATCCGTGCGGGGTCAATACGCATCCGAATCGCCCGTTTCCGGTGCGAAAGTGACCACGCCTGGACTTCGGGTGCGAAAGTGACCACGCATCGGATGCCGGCCGCGACGCACCGATGCCGGCCGCGGGGCACCGGGTGCCGGACCCCCCGCACGCTGCTTCGGCGCGGTGCGTGGTCAAAAAGGCATCCGTGGCGCCCGTTTAGGGTGCGAAACTGACCACGCACGCACGTTCCGGCGCGAAATCGAGCCGACACGGACCCGCACGCGAACCCGGATGCCGAGACGCCGAGGCTCAGGCGACGGGCGCCGTCTCGGTCGGGGCCGCCTCACCGGCATCCGCACCGGCGCCGGGCGCGACCGTCTCGACCGGAACGGCGGCATCCGCACCGGCTCCGGGCGCGACCGTCTCGACCGGAACCGCAGCCGCGTCGGTGATCCTGGCGGCCATGCCCGCGAAGATGAACCCGTGGAAGGGCAGCACGCCGAGCCAGTACAGGCGGCCGGCGAGTCCGCGCGGGAAGAACACGGCGCGCTGCTCGTAGCGTGATCCGTCGCCATCGGGCAGTGCCCGCAGCTCGAGCCACGCCTCGCCCGGCACCTTCATCTCGGCGCGCAGACGCAGCAGTCCGCCGCTCGCGGGGGAGGATTCGGTCGCCCGCCCCGGCTCTTCGACGGCCTCGACGCGCCAGAAGTCGATCGCGTCGCCGACCCGGGCCTCGACCTTGCTGCGTCGTCCGCGGCGCAGGCCCACACCGCCGACGATGCGGTCCATCCACCCGCGCACCGCCCACAGGAACTTCGACGAGTACCAGCCGTTCGATCCGCCGATGCCGATGATCACGCGCCACAGCCCGTCGACCGGTGCTGCCGTCTTCAGTTTGCGCGTGTCGGTGAAGACGGTGCGCCCGGCCCAGTCGGGGTCGCTCGGCAGCGGATCGCTCGGGGCGCCCGAGACCTCGGCATCCTGCCAGCTCGTCTCGATCGTGTCGGCATCGACCCGGCCCAGTGCCATCGACACCGCCGTCCGGTAGGGCGTCAGTCCGCCCTCGGGCTTCGGGATCAGATCGTCGATCGCATGGTCCTTCACGATGCACTCGTTCTGCAGCGAGGCGACGAGCGGACGAGCGATCGACCGCGGAACCGGCGTCACGAGGTTCACCCAGTGTGACGCGAGGCCGGGGGTCAGCACGGGCAGGGCCGCGATGGCCCGCTGACGCAGACCCGCCTCGAGCGCATACCCGTTCATCATCTGCCCGTACCGCAGCACGTCGGGGCCGCCGATGTCGACCGCGCGGTTCACATCGGCATCGACGCGTGCGGCTCCGAGAAGGTAGTGCAGCACGTCGCGCACGGCGATCGGCTGGATGCGGTTGCGCACCCACTTCGGCGCGGGCATGTACGGCAGCACGTCGGTGAGGTGGCGGATCATCTCGAACGACGCCGATCCCGAGCCGATCACGACACCGGCCTGCAGCACCAGCGACGGCACGCCCGACTCGAGGAAGATCTCGCCCACGCGCACGCGGGAGCGCAGGTGAGGGGAGAGCTTCGCGTCTTCGGGATGCAGTCCGCCCAGGTAGACGATGCGACGCACGCCGGCTGCGGCCGCGGCATCCGCCACCGTCGTCGCCGCGCGCTCGTCGCTCTCTTCGAAGCCCTTGCCAGCGGTCATCGAGTGGATCAGGTAGTAGACGACATCGACGTCATTCATGGCTTCGGCCACGGCATCGGCATCATCGGCCGAGCCCTCGACGATCTCGCATTCCGAGCCCCACGGAAAGGATGCCGCGCGCGCGGCGTCTCGCGCGAGGGCGCGTACCCGGTATCCCGCGTTCAGCAGACGCGGGGTGAGGCGGCCGCCGATGTATCCGGTGGCTCCGAGGACGAGCGCGCGGGGCGCCGATCCGTCCTCGCGGGGGAGGGCGCGCAGGGCCTCTTCGTGCCCGGTGGGCTGGGTGAGCTCGGTCATGCCTCGAGCGTAAGCGGAATGCCTGAATATTTCGCTAGGGTGGCAATTCACTAGTTCACCTAGTAATCTTTGTGCGGAGGAAGGTGAGACGCCATGACGACAGCAGCAGAAGCCCCCACACGTCGGGATCTCCGGTCGCGCCGGAGCCTGAGCCCTGAGGCCTCGCCCGTCACCCTCGCCCCGCTGTCGGCCCGCGAGGCCGTCGGCAGACGAACGGGCATCGAGCGCGTCGCCCCTCCCGCGTCGCGTGCTCCGTTCTGGCAGGCCGCGGGGATCGTCGGACTCATCGCCGTGATCGCCGCCGCCACCCTGCCGCTGATCGCCCAGATCCTCTCGCTCCCGCTGTGAGGGCGAAGCCGCACCCGTAGACCGACTGAAGACCACCGCTGATGAGAGAAAGGATCCCCCATGGGACTCGATGACAAGATCAAGAACGCCGCACAGGACCTCGCCGGCAAGGCGAAGGAGGCCGCCGGCAAGGTGACCGACAACGAGAAGCTCGAGGCGGAGGGCCGCGCCGACCAGGCGAAGGCCAACGTCAAGAAGGCCGGCGAGAACGTCAAGGACGCTTTCAACAACTGAGGCCAGCCACACAGTGCGGGGAGGCGGCGACAGCCGCCTCCCCGTCGTCTGTCCGGCCCGGCCTACGAGGCTGATCCGGCACGAGAGAGAAGATGACTGCATGTCCGATCCATTGAAGACCGAGAATCTGACCCTGTGGCAGCGGCTGATCCGTCGCCTGCGACCGGTCAAGGCAGAGGAGCTGCGGCGCCTCACCGTCGAGGACGTCACGGTGGTCGACCGTCCCATGCTCCGCCGAGCCGTCGCGGGCACCGTGGTCGGCAACCTCATGGAGTGGTACGACATCGGCGTCTACGGCTACCTCGCCGTGATCATCGGGCGCGCATTCCTGCCCGACGCATCGGCCGGCGCGCAGTCGCTGTTCTCTCTCGGCGTCTTCGCCGTGACCTTCGTCGCGCGCCCGCTCGGCGGCATCGTCCTCGGCCAGCTCGGCGACCGCATGGGTCGCCAGCGCGTGCTGGCATTCACGCTCATCATGATGGCCGCGGCGACGTTCCTCATCGGCGTGCTGCCCGACTTCTCGGTGATCGGCATCTGGGCGCCCATCCTGCTGATCGTCCTCAAGCTCGCACAGGGCTTCTCGACCGGTGGCGAGTATGCCGGTGCCACGACGTTCATCACCGAATACGCACCCGACAAGCGCCGCGGTTTCTACGCCTCGCTGCTCGACCTCGGCTCGTACATGGGCTTCGCGATCGGCGCCGCATTCGTGTCGATCCTGCAACTCACTCTCTCGGCCGAGGTCATGCAGGGCTTCGCGTGGCGCATCCCGTTCCTCGTCGCCCTGCCGCTCGGACTGATCGCGATCTACTTCCGGCTCAAGATCGAAGACACCCCGGCCTTCCAGGAGGCGCAGGATGCTGCCCAGCGCGCCGCCGACGACGCGAAGGAAGCCGTCGACGCTCCGAAGGGCGTCATCGCGCTGATCCGCGCGTACTGGCGCGAGCTGCTCACGGCCTTCGTTCTCGTGGCCGCCGCGAACACGGTCGGCTACGCCCTCACCTCCTATATGCCGACGTATCTGACCGGAACCCTCGGCTACGACGAGGTGCACGGCACACTGCTCACGCTCCCCGTGCTCGTGGCCATGGCGCTCAGCATTCCGCTCACCGGCAAGCTCTCCGACCGCATCGGTCGTAAGAAGGTGCTGTTCATCGGCTCGATCTCGGCGATCGTGCTGGCCGTGCCGTCGTTCCTGTTCATGATGCACGGCGAGATCTGGTCGACTCTGCTCGGCCTCGTGCTGCTCGCGTTCCCGGTGACGTTCTACGTCGCGAACCTCGCGTCGTCGCTGCCGGCGCTCTTCCCGACGTCGTCGCGCTACGGCGGCATGGGCATCTCGTACAACCTCGCGGTCGCGCTGTTCGCGGGTACGGCTCCGGTTGTGATGGAGGCGCTCGTGCAGATGACCGGGTCGTCGCTCGCACCGGCGTTCTACGTGATCGGCACCTCGATCGCCGGCTTCATCGCCGTGGTCGTGCTCAAGGAGTCGGCGCGCCGTCCACTGCCCGGCGCCATGCCGAGCGTGCAGACCCACGAAGAGGCTGTCGAGCTGGTCGAGACGCAGGAGGAGAACCCCGACCTCGATCTCGACGAGCTCTTCCCCGAGCGCCTCGAGAACGCGGAGTACGTGGCCGAGCTGGCCGCGCAGGCCGAGCTCGCTGAGCAGGACGCGCAGGCCGAGGAGCAGACCGAGGGTCAGGTCGAGAAGGCCTGATCGACCTGTCGGGTGGCCGGCCGATTCATGGCCGGCCCTCGGCGGTCACTCGCCGGAGGACTCCGACTCCTCGTGCGAGCGGATGACATCGCGCAGCTCCTGATCGAGATCGGAGGCCTCTTCGATCGCCGAGGTCATGCCGGCGAGGAAGTGCGTGACGATGCCGCGCTCCTTGTCGCTCATCTCGTCGACGAGCGTGAGCATCCGTCGGTGCATCGCCCCGAGGGTCTCGCGCACCTCGTCGTCGCTGCTGACGGTCGGCACGACGACGCCGGCACGTCGGTCGGTGGGGTGCGGCTCGCGCTTCGCGTGACCGCCCTTCTCGAGCCGGTCGATCAGAGTGGTCGTCGATGCGGTCGAGATGTCGAGCATGCGGGCGATGTCGATCGGGCGCACGATGCGTCCGGCCCGCTGCTCGCGCAGCAGGAAGCGCAGGGCCACCAGATCGGTCTCGTTCATACCCATCGACGCGCGGGTGCGCGCGCGCATCGCGGTCTCGGCCGCACGGTAGCGGCGCAGCATGTTCAGCACGTCGACCGTGCTGGCGGTGCTCGATTCGGGGTACCAGTAGCCGGATCGGCCGAAGTCCTCAGAGCGCTCCATCACGCCACCTCGCCATCGTCGCTCAGAACATCGTGCTGCTCGCGCTCGGCGGTCTCGCGCGAGAGCATCTCGATCGCGCCCGATTCGACCTCGGCGGGGACGATCTGCAGGATGCCGCCGGTGATGGCGTCGTGCTCGGCGGTGACGATCTGGTCGAGTCGCCACTCGGGAACGGACGGGAAGCGTTCCCGCAGGCGATCGAGCATGTCGGAGTACATGATGTACCCCGCATCCCCGAGTGTGAATCGCTCGACCATGTCTTCCCTTCCCGCAGGTATCCATCTTCGCATCCGGACAGAGTCCCAGGTCGCATTGGATTTCGCTAGCCAACCTGGTTACCTTTCCATCGAGTATCATGGACGGGTCAGGGGGTGACACATGGCAACCAGAACCGAGCTGCAGACCACGGCTACCGAGCTCGTCGCGCGGGTCGATGAGCTTCGCCGCGCCGAGGCGCAGCTGGGGCGTCGACTGGCCGCCATGCGTGCGCCGAATGACACCGATCGCGAAGCCATGCGGTTCATCACCGATGCTCCCTCAGACGCACCGGCCACCCCGGGCGGCCTGGCCGCCCACCTGAACGTGAGCACGGCCGCGATCACGAGCCTGCTGCGTCGACTGCAGGAGCGTGGGCAGATCGTCATCGCACCGCATCCGGCCGATGCCCGATCAAAGGTCCTCCGCCCGTCGCTGCGCGATCTGCACTCGCCCGCCGACGAGCTCACGCAGCGCATCGAGTCCCTCGCAAGCGAGTTCACGCCGGAGCAGACCCGGGCTGTGACGCGCTTTTTGCGGCGGCTCACCGAAGAGATCAGCGATCTTCCCTGAGGCCCGACTGGGATTTAGCTAGGTAACCTAGTAATCTATTTCTCAAGCGAATCTGGCTTGAGGAGAGACCATGGGTTACCTGACGTACGGAAACACCGCCGCACCTATCGAGGTCGACGACGAGCTGCTCACACACCTGCGCCTCGTCGTCGTGACCAAGCTCCGGCGCAACGAGTCGTTCCCGCTCACGCTCCCCCTGAGGGACGGAGTGGCCGAGACGCTCTGGCTGCACGCATCCATCCCGCTGCGTTTCGCGATCGAGGACGAGGCGCCGATCGATCGCGCCCTGGTGGTCGCCATGATGAATGCCGCGAGCTCGTCCGGTGGTCTCGACATCACACGCGAGGAGTTCGCCAGGTCGGTCGGCGGTTCCCGCAGGCTCCACGCGATGAGTGCGTGACCCATGTCGGCTCGGATCAGGAATACGGCCAAGGCCATCACGGCGGCTCGGGCGCGTGCGGCGTCCCGACCTCGAGGCCTCTGGGTCGAGGTCGACCCCGGGTTCCACGTCGGCAATGATCGACGCCAGTTCCTCGGCTCGATCACCGGAACGCCCCTCGAAGGCTTCCGCGCGTTCGGCCCGCAATCGGACTTCGTCGGGCTGTTCGACGACCTCGACGTGGCGAAGGCGGCCGTTGCCGCGGCCGCGTCGAGCGCGGTGTCCGCTCCGGAGGCGGAGCGCCAGCTGAGCTGAGTCTCGACGCAGCCGAGATTCGGCGCAGGCGAGACTCTCGTGCCGAGGCTCGTCGCGATTTCCCGACGCCGCCGATCGGCGTGTACGGTCGTTGCTATGACTTCGATCGAATCGATTCGACGACCGGCGCCGGATCGGACCTCCCGACGTGCGCGCATCGCCGTCTCGGCGCTGTTCCTGACGAATGGCGCGCTGTTCGCCAACATCCTTCCGCGCTACCCCGAGATCAAAGCCGCCCTCGGTCTCGACAACGTCGGATACGGCCTCGCGATCGCGGCATTCCCCGCGGGCGCGATCGCCGCCGGACTCCTCGCCGCGGTGCTGATCCGTCGGTTCGGCTCCGCGCGCATAGCCGTGTTCGGCACGATCGCCACCGGGCTCGGTCTGCTCGCCGCTGCTGTCGCGCCCTCCGGCATCCTCTTCGCCGTCGCCCTGTTGCTCGGTGGTGCCTCCGATGCCATCACCGACGTCGCTCAGAACGCGCACGGCCTTCGTGTGCAGCGCCGCTACGGGCGCTCGATCATCAACTCCTTCCACGCCATCTGGTCGATCGGCGCGGTGCTCGGCGGCGGAATGGCCGCTGCCGCGATCGCGCTGCAGCTGCCGCTCGGCGTGCACCTCGGCATCTCGACCGCGGTGTTCGCGGCCGTGGCGTTCACCGCCCTCTGGTTCTGCCTGCCCGGACGAGACGAAGAGGCGGATGCCGAGGCCACTGCCGAACCCGTCGAACTGCAGACCGCGGCGCGCCGCGGCGTGAGCCCGCGCACCGTGATGATGATCATCGCCCTCACGCTCATCGCGATGGCGGGTGCGATCGCGGAGGATGCCGGAAACTCCTGGGCCACGCTGTATCTCAGCGAGTCGCTCGGCGCCGCGGCCGCGATCGCACCCCTCGGATTCATCGCCCTGGTCGGCGCGCAGTTCATCGGACGGATGCTGGGCGACGGCATGACCGACCGGTTCGGCCAGCGCGCGGTCGCCAGGGTCGGCGGGCTGATCGCCGCCGGCGGCATGACTCTCGCGCTCATCTTCCCGAGCGTTCCCGGAATGATCGCGGGCTTTGCGGCCATCGGCTTCGGCATCGCGACACTCATCCCCGCCGCCATGCACGCCGCCGACGAGCTGCCGGGTCTGAAGCCGGGTGTGGGTCTCACGATCGTGTCGTGGCTGCTGCGTCTCGGCTTCCTGCTCTCGCCGCCGTTCGTCGGATTCATCGCCGACACCGAGAGCCTGCGAGCTGGGCTGATCGTGGCGCCGGCCGCGGCTCTCGTCGCAGTGCTGCTCGCCGGGGTGCTCGAGAAGCGCAGGGTTCGGGACTAGACGTTCGGGGAACCGGGAGGCCTCGAGGAATCTGCAACCCAGGGGTTGCGCTAGTGGTGGCTAAGTGCAATCCTGTAGTTGCACTGATCCACACCGCGCACCGAGACGAAGGAGTCATCATGGCCAGCAGGACAGAAGAGGCATCCGTCATCGACGCGGCGGGTTTCACCGTCCGACGGTCGATCCGCATCGCCGCACCACCGGAGAAGGTCTGGCGGGCCGTCGCGGAGCCTGCGCACGTGTCTCGGTGGTTCGGCCGCACCGAGCTCGACGGCACCGGGGTGGGCGCGACCGGCACGATGACCTTCGGGCCGGACGACGTCATCCCCCTGCGCGTCGAGCAGGTCGACGAGCCGCGGCTGATCTCGTACCGCTGGAGCAACGACGACGCCCTCGGTCATCGTCCCGCCGAACTCGACGAAGGGACCTCCACGGTCTTCACCTTCACGCTCGAGTCCGTCGATGGCGGCACGCTGCTGACCGTCGTCGAGACCGGGTTCGACCGCACATCCGATGCCGCGGTGAACATGGAGGAGCACCGCACCGGCTGGGACCTCGAGCTCGACAAGCTCGTGGCGTTGGTCGAGGCCGAGGCGTGACCGCCGCGACGCTGCTGCCCATGTTCGCGGCGCTCGCCGACGAGACGCGGTGGGGCATCCTAACCGCGCTCGGCGAGGAGGATGCTTCGGCATCCGCCCTCGCCGGGCGCCTGCCGGTCTCGCGTCAGGCGATCGCCAAGCATCTCGCCGTGTTGCAGGAGGTCGGACTCGTCGAGCCCGTGCGGGTCGGTCGCGAAGTGCGCTTCCGCGCGATCGGCGCCGAACTCGAGGCGACGGCGAAGAAGCTCGATGCCATCGGCCGCGGATGGGACCGCCGTCTGGCGGCGATCAGGGAGATCGCGGAAGGCCTCTAGAGTGGTGCGGAGGGGCGACTGCGCATCGGTTCCGCGGGTTTTCGCAGTATACGTATTCAATACTGAAAGTTTCCGGGAATATAGGCTTCCCTAAGTCCGTTGCATACGTATACCATCAGCGTCATGGGACACATCAAGCATCGAGCACTGCCGGTACTCGCCCTCGCAGCCGTGGGCATGATCGCTCTCTCCAGCTGCGGCGCGGGGAGCCGTACAGACAATGAGAACGCGACAACGGTGTCGTGCGACTACACCGCTCCCGAGGGCAAGACCACGGTCAACGTCCTCGCCTACAACTCCTCCGCCATCGACCCCTTCACCGACACCATGGTCAAGAGCTGTTCGACCGACGACGTGACGCTGAAGCACGACCCGATCGACTTCGGTGGGCAGGTGACCAAGACCACGGCGACCCTCGCCGGCGACACCGGCACCTACGACATCATCGAGACCTACGGCTTCGTCATCCCCGGCTTCGGCGAAGAAGAGAAGCTCGTCCCGTTGAACGACCTGTGGGACAAGTATGCCGACGACTACGGCCTCGGCGAGATCAGCGAGTCGATGGTCGAGGGCATGTCCTACGACGGCGACATCTACGCGATCCCGATGCAGGCGCAGATGTTCGTGATGGCCTACCGCACCGACATCTTCGAAGACCTCGGCCTCGAGGTCCCGACCACCTTCGACGAGATGATCGCCGCCGCAGACGAGATCAAGGCCGCCGGGCTCATGGAGTACCCGATCGCGCTGCCGTGGCTCGCCACGGCCGACGTGACCACAGGCTTCGAGGGAGCGATGAACTCCGTCGGCGCCGACTTCGTCACCGCAGACGGAGAGGTCACGCTCGACGGCCCCGAGGCGAAGCAGGCCATCGAGGCGATGCTCGCCCTCAAGCCCTATATGGACCCGCAGGTCACGACGTTCGACCAGCCCAAGGTGCAGCAGCAGATGTTCAACGGCACGGCCGCCATGTCGATCATGTTCTCCGGTCGCATGTTCGACCTGACCCTGCCCGCCAACTCCAAGCTGTCCGACTCCTTCGGCTTCGCCGGCGCACCGAAGATCTCGGACGACGCCCAGTACTCCTACAACCGTCTGTCGATCGACGGCTGGTCGATCCCCTTCAACACCAAGCTCGACCACGACATGCTCTTCCAGATGATGGCCTCGGCCGTCAGCGAAGACGCCTCCACGGCATCCGTTCCTGCCGCCTACCCGGCCCGCGAGGGGATGGTGACGGAGAAGAACTCTCCCTACGGCGCCGCTGCCAACGACTCGATCGCGAGCGCCATGCCCCCGATCGTGTCGCCGGTCATCGCCGACATCACGAACGAGATCAGGCCGATCCTGGTCTCGATCCTGAACGGCCAGGTGTCGGTCGACGAAGGACTCGCCCAGATGCAGGCCGCCGGCGAGAAGATCGCCGGCTGACCACGGACCGACCGTCCATGACTGTGGCCTGAGCGCGAGTTCAGGCCACAGTCCGTCCAAGGGAGGACGCATATGAAGGCACGCGAATTCTGGCTGCTCTTCGCTCCGAGCCTGCTGGTGATGGGTGCACTCCTCGTGCTCCCGCTGGTGCGCACGGTGCAGTGGAGCTTCGAGCAGGTCCGATACGGCACACCAGGCACCTTCATCGGGTTGGCGAACTTCACCGACGCGCTGACGGACCCCCGCTTCCACAAGGCGGTCATGTTCACCGTCGCGGTCACGGTCGTCACCACGGCCATCCTGCTCGTGTTCGGCTACATCATCGCCACCGGCATCAACCGCATCACGACGTCGCGGCCACTCGTGCTCGGCATCATGCTCGTCTCGTACGTGCTGCCGAACCTCGTCGGAGCCGTCGCGTTCTCGTGGCTCTTCGACGACAACTTCGGCGGCGTGGTGAACCGCCTGATCGGCTTCTTCGGCGGATCACAGGTGCTCTGGTTCACCGACCAGGTGCCGAACGCGATCCTCGTGATCGCCAACACCGTCTGGCACATGCTGCCGTTCGCGATGCTCATCATCCTCGCGGGTCTTCAGGGCGTGCCGAACGAGCTGAAGGAAGCGGCGAAGATCGACGGCGCGAACGGCTTCCAGACCCATCTGAACGTGATCATCCCGACCATTCGCGGGGTGCTCGGCTTCGTGACTCTGATCACGATCATGGATGTGCTGCGCATGTTCGACAACCTGATCCCGCTGTCGCCGCAGGCGCAGAACATCGGCAACGAATCGATCATGCTCTACGTCTACTCCGTGGCATTCGCCGATGGCGCCGAGAACCTCGGTCTCGGCAGCGCGATCAACGTGCTCACCATCCTCCTGATCCTCATCATGCTGATCCCGTTCATCCGGGGCATCTTCAAGGAAGCGAAGGCCGAACGATGAGTCTCACCTCCGCAGAACTCTCGACGAGGGCCATCGTCACTAAGGGCGTGCCGAAGCGTCGTCGCCGCGGCCCCAATCGTCCGCCCGTGATCACGGGGCTGCTGCTCGCGATCCTATGCGTCGTCGTGCTGAGCCCGTTCATCTGGATGACGCTGTCGGTGACCAAGCCCACCGACGTCGCCTTCTCCAACCCGCCGGTGCTGTGGGACTACCAGCCGACCCTGCAGGCGTTCGTCGACCTCTGGCAGACCACCTACTTCGCGGACTACCTCGTGAACACGGTGGTCGTGGCCGTGGTGTCGACGGTGATCGCGCTGGCGATCGGAATCCCGGCGGCCTACGCGTTGTCGCGGTTCCCGAGCTACGTCTCGGCGTTGCTGCTCGTGCTCGCGCTGATCTTCCGTGCGCTGCCCCGATTCGCGGTCGTGCTGCCGATGTACGACATCAGCCGGGCGCTCGGCATCTACGACACGACGTTCGCACTCGCGATCGCCCTCGTCGCGATCAACCAGCCGTTCACGATCTGGCTGCTGCGCAACTTCTTCGCCGAGATCCCCAAGGAGCTCGACGAGGCGGCGATGATCGACGGCTGCACCAGGATCGGGATGCTGCGCAGGGTCATGATCCCGCTGATGGGGCCGGGCATCCTCACCGCCGGCATCTTCGTGTTCCTGTTCGCGTTCCAGGAGTACCTCACGGCGCTCGTGCTCACCGACACCTCGTCGAAGACCGTGCCGGTCTTCATCGCCACGCAGCTCGGGCAGACGCTGCCGATGTTGCAACAGGCGGGAGCCGCCTCGATGCTCCTCACGATCCCGGTGTTCGTGATCGCGTTCATCGCGCAGAAGTATCTCGTCGCGGGGCTCAGCGACGGTGCCGTGAAGGGCTGACATGTCTGTCGCGGTGCCGCCGCTCGTGCTGCTCGCGGGCATGAACTGCACGGCCGACCTGTGGGCGGATGCGGGGTTCGGCGCAGATGGGGCGATAGGGGCGATCCAGCCGGTGCTGGATCGCCCCTCGATCGCCGAGCAGGTCGAGGGGCTGCTCGACGGGCTGCCGGAGAGCTTCGTGCTCGTCGGTCACTCGCTGGGCGGCATCGTCGGTATGGCTCTCGCGCTCGCCGCTCCGCAGCGCGTGGCGGGACTCTGTCTCGTCTCGACGAACGCCAAGGCGCCCACCGATGCGCAGCGCTCCGGATGGCGCGACTGGCTCGCGCAGCTCGACGAGGGGGGCGAGCCGCGTGCGCTGCAGCAGAGCATCCTCGTTCCTCTGCTCGGGGATTCCCTCGTGCGAGACCGGCCCGAGCTGGTGCAGCGGACGCTGCGCATGGGGGACGAGACGGGTGTCGATCGCCTGAGGGCTCAGTTGAGCATGCAGCTCACACGCACCGACCTGCTCGCGCATCTGCCCGAGCTGCGGATGCCGACGCTCGTGGTTTCGGGATTGGACGACGTCATCTGCCCTCCGCACTTCCACACCGAGATCGTGTCGGCGATGCCCGACGCACGTCTGGTGACCCTGGACGCCGGACACCTGCTGCCCCTCGAGCGGCCGAGGGAGTTCGGGCGTCTCGTCAAGTCGTGGATGTCGCAGCAGCGACTGGCCGGCGCCATCGCCTGACCGCGGGTGCCCGACGGCGGGACGGCCTGAGGTGCCGGGACGCCTAGGTTCGGTCGGCTCACCCGCGCACGTCCGGGAGGAGAACTGTCTCTCGGGAGGAGAGAATCCGTAGATCCCTCCTCCCCAGGCGCAGATCTCCTCCCGACGGGACGGGAGGGATGCCGGGGCGGGATGCCGTACGGGTCAGCGCTCGGGCGTCGCCAGTCCGCGCAGATGCGCCATGAGCGACGACGCGAGGTTGTAGACCACGAGGTCGGCTCCGTCGGTGAACGCCGCGCTCGCCGCATCCCGCGTGCCGACGATGTCCATCCGCAGCGAACCGGCCCGCGCGAGAGCGGAATGCACCGCGGCGATCGCCTCGGGCACGGGAAGGTCATCGGCGCCGGAGCTGGCGGCGAGGTCGGCGGGGCCCACCATGATGCCGTCGAGCCGCGGTGTCGCGACGATCTCATCGACGTTCGCGACTCCGCCCGGCGACTCGACCATGCCGAGCACGAGCGTGTTCTCGAGCCACCAGTCGCGGTGATCCGCCGGCGCGACGAGGCCGAATCGTCCGGCCCGGCTGTACGTGGCGAAGCCACGGTTGCCGACGGGCGGGTACATCGCCGCGTCGACGAGTGCGGCAGCATCCGCCGCGGTGTCGAGGTGGGGAGCGAGGATCCCCTCCGCGCCCTGGTCGAGCACCCGAAGGATCTGACCGCGATCACCCTCACCCACCCGGACGATCACCGGCACGTCGTGCATCTGGGCGAGCGCGATGTGCTGGCGCAGGGCGACGACGTCGGCGGGACCGTGCTCGCAGTCGATCAGCACGAAGTCGAACTCCGCGACGGCGAGCATCTCGACGAGCTCTTCCGAGGGCATCCGCAGCAGAGCGCCGATCAGCTTCTTGCCGGCGAGCGCGCGGGCTCGCAAGGAGTGCATCAGGCCACCATCCCCGCCGAGAGATCGATGTCGGCTCCGCACATGCCGGGCATCGCCAGCATCGCGATCACCGCGGCGCCGACCTCCTGCTCCGTCACCATGCGACCGAGCGCTGCACGAGAGACGAACGCCTGCTCGGCATCGTCGATGCTGGTGCCCGATCTCTCGGCCTCGAGCCGAAAGTTGCGCTCCATCCGCGGCCCCTGCACCGGGCCCGGTGACAGCGAGTTCACCCGGACGCCGGCCGGCCCGACCTCGAACGCGAGCGTCGAGGTGAGTCCGATCACGGCCATCTTCGACGCGCAGTAGGGGGTGCGATGCGCGAGCGGACGCTTGCCCGAGACGGATGCGACGTTGATCACGTCGCCGTCGCCGCGTTCGACCATGCCGGGCAGCAGCGCCTTGCACAGCAGGAAGGTGCCCCGCACGTTCACGGCGAACACCTCGTCCCAGTCGGTGACGTCGATGTCGGTGAGCGCGGCGACAGGGCCGGGGATGCCTGCGTTGTTCACCAGGATCGAGACCTCGGTGCCGACGAGCTGCTCGCGCAGCGCGTCGACGGATGCCGCGTCGGCCACGTCGCAGGTGATTCCGCGTGCCCGCGAACCCAGCTCGGCGACGACGCGGTCGAGCTTCTCGGCATCCCTCCCGACGACGACCACCTGCGCGCCGGCGGCGTGCAGCGCCCGGGCGATGGCTGCCCCGAGCCCGCTGCCGCCGCCGGTGACCACCGCGGTGCGACGGGTGAGGTCAGTCATCGTGCCTCCGCGCCGACCGCCGCGTGACTCTCGTCGATCCAGGCGAACTCCGTGCCGGCGTGCCGCCAGGCGCGGGCGTCGCCCGAACGGGCGTGGCCCTCGAACAGCTCGACCCGCGCGGCACGACCGCACACCGCTCCGAGCTCGGCGGAGGAGTCGGTGTTCTGGATCTCCTGATACGTCACGGTGCGCAGGTATTTGCCCACCCAGAGACCGCCCGTGTATCGCGCGGCACCCAGCGTCGGCAGCACGTGGTTGGTGCCGATCACCTTGTCGCCGTATGAGACGCAGGTGTTCTCGCCGAGGAACAGCGCACCGTAGTCGTGCATCCGCGTCAGAGCCTCGCGCGGGTCCTGCGTGAAGATCTGCACGTGCTCGAAGGCGAAGTCGTCGGCGATCCTGTAGGCCTCGTCGAGGTCGTCGGCGACGATCACCTGGCCCCAGTCGCGCCAGGCGGGGCCTGCGTAGTCGCGCGTCGGCATGCCGGGCAGGATCTTCTCGATCCAGTCCATGACCTCCTCGGCCAGTGCCTGTGAGGTCGTGACGAGGACTGCGGGGGAGTCGGGGCCGTGCTCGGCCTGCGACAGCAGGTCGACGGCGGTGAAGAACGGGTCGGCATGCTCGTCGGCGACGATGAGGATCTCGGTGGGGCCCGCGAACAGGTCGATGCCGACCTCGCCGAACAGCTGGCGCTTGGCCTCGGCGACGTAGGCGTTGCCGGGTCCGGCGATCATGTTGACGGGCTCGATCGAGTCGGTGCCCACCGCCATCGCGGCCACAGCCTGCACTCCGCCGAGGATGTAGATCTCGTCGGCGCCGGCCATCTTCATCGCGGCCACGGTCGCCGCAGGGATCTCGCCGCGGATGGGCGGGGTGCACGCGACGACGCGAGGTACGCCCGCGACCTTCGCGGTGATGATCGTCATGTGGGCCGAGGCCGTGAGCGGGTACTTGCCGCCCGGGATGTAGGCGCCGGCGGCCTGCACCGGCACGTGCTTCTGGCCGAGGAAGACGCCTGGCAGCGTCTCGACCTCGATGTCGACGAGCGAATCCCGCTGGGCCTGCGCGAAGCGGCGCACCTGGCTCTGCACGAATTCGATGTCGGTGATCACCTGCGGGTCGAGCGTCGCGATGATCTCCGTGACCTCGTCATCCGTCAGCCGGTACGAGTCGCGACTCCAGTTGTCGAACTGCTCGGCGTAGCGCCGGACGGCGGCGTCGCCGTTCTCCCGGATGTCGCCGATGATTCCCCTCACCCGCTCGGCGACGTCCTGCTGAGCGGTGTCCGCGAACGTCTTCGTCGGCGCGGTCTTCAGATGCAGGGGCATGGCCCTTCCTTTCATTGCATACGTATGTGCTGATTATGACCGCGTATGCATTCCGGCGTCAAGGGCAGTAGAATCCGTTGAGTCGAGGGGGAGGCGTCACATGGTCGTCACGAGTCGTGATGTGGCCCGGCTAGCGGGGGTGTCGCAGCCGACGGTGTCTCGCGCGCTGCGCGACGACGCGCGAGTGTCCGAGGCGACCAAGCTCCGGGTGCGCGAGGCCGCGCAGCTGCTGGGTTATGTGCCGAGTGAAGCGGGCAGGGCGCTGTCGTCCGGGCGCACCCGTCGCATCGGGCTGCTGCTCACCGACCTCGACAACCAGTTCTATTCGCACATCATCGCCCCGGTGCACCGCGAACTCGAGGCGCTCGGCTATCAGCTGATGCTGCACACCGAGTCGGCTGACAACGACACGATCGTCGAGCGTCTGCTGGCGAACGGCCTCGACGGCGTCATCCTCGCGACGACCACTGTCGAGTCCGTCGCGCCCCTGCGCCTCAAGGACCGCGGTCTGCCTTTCGTCTATTTCAATCGCACCGGCTCGTTCGTCGAGGCGGATGCCACGGTGGTCGACCCCGCGCCCGGCTACCGAGAGGCTGTGCGCCGAGCGGTCGAGCTCGGGCACACGCGGGTCGGAGCCGTGCTCGGGCCGAGCAACACCAGCACGGCGCAGAGTCGCGAGACCGCGCTGCGGGAGGCGCTCGCGGCCGCGGGCGCGACACTCGACGAGGGGGATGTCCGGCGGGTCCCCTACGGCGCCGCCGAGGGCGAGGCGGCCGCGGTGGAGATCCTCGCAGCGCCCGACCGCCCGACGCTGCTCTTCTGCGGCAATGACGTGGTGGCCTACGGGGCTCTCAACGCCGCGCATCGCGCCGGTCTCGTCGTGCCCGATGATCTTTCGATCGTCGGCTTCGACGATCTCCCCGAGGCGGCGTGGCCGATCATCGACCTCGCCACGATCGGCTACGACATCGCCGGCATGGCGCGCACGGCCGCAGACCTGATCGTGCGCCGTATCGAGGACCCTGCAGCGGACCTCGAGAACGCACGGTTCGAATCGGCATTCGTGCCTCGGCGCACTCTCGCGGCCGTGCGCGCCTCCTGATCCTGCTCGTCGCGGAATGATCACCGTGTGCGCAGGATCGTCTCTTGCGCTGCTTTGTGCATACGCATACACTGGCGAAGACGAAGCCAGCGATCACCGATGAACCGCAGCTTCGCATCCTGAAGGAGTGAAAAGCGTGTCTCTCGACCCGGTTGCCTATCTGCCGTACCAAGACCCCGACGACTTCATCCGTGAGGTCACTGATCTGATCTGGGTCGATCGGTCGATCAGCTTCATCCGCGAAAACTACGAGCCCGACTCGATCGTGCACGGCGCCTACGGCACCTCGACCACGCGGCAGGAGGTCATCGAGGGAACGCTCATGCGCATCTCGGCGACACCCGACCGCACGGGTCAGGCCGAAGACGTGATCTGGGAGGCACGCGGCGACGACGCCTTCCTGAGCTCCCACCTCGTGCTCTCGGGGCACCTGCAGACGTCATCCCACAGCCGCACCATCGCCAACTGCCTGTACCGCAAGGGCCGCATGGTCGAGGAGTGGGTCGTGCGCGACTCGCTCGCCGGGGCTCTCGAGCGGGGCGACGACCTCGACGAACTGGCACGCGCCCAGGCTTTCCGCGGCTACTCGGGTTCGTGGACCGAAGCCCCTCCCGTGGACCCGATCGCGAAGGGCGACTCGGGCGTGCGGCCCGATGACTACCGCTCCGAGGTCGAGACCGTGATCGACATGATCCAGACGGTGTGGAACGAGCGAGACCTGCAGAAGGTCGAGAAGTTCTTCCATCGCGACCTCGTGCTTCTGACTGTCGGCAACCGCGTCGTCATCCGCCCCGAGGGGTACCGCCGCGCGCTGCTGCGATTCCTCGAGTCGTTCCCCGCGGGGCAGTTCGAGATCCGCGACATCCAGACCAACTACGACGTGCGCTATGCGGGCCTGCGCGTCGCCGTGACGTGGAAGTTCGTCGGCGATTACAACGGCGTCCCCAACTACGGCAGCCTCACCGGCAAGCCGATCGACCTGATCGGCATCTCGCAGTTCACGTTCCACCAGGGAGCCCTCGTCAAAGAGGTGCGCCTCTGGGACGACATCGCCCTGCGCGCTCAGATCGCGGGCGTCCGCGGCGACGAGCCCGCGGCATTCAGCAACATCTACTGATCAGCGACTGATCGACAGGGAGAAGAAGAAATGAGCAACGCCATCGTCGACCAGGTCGACGTCATCGTCCCCGCGGACGAGATCGAACGCCGAACCATCCGCCGCACCGACTGGGTGCCGTGCAACTCGGCATTCATCGACTGCCGCACTCCGGGTTCCGACCGCAAGGAGAACTACTCCTTCATCGGCGCCGGTGTCTCGCAGAATGCCAGCCAGTATGTGAACCTCGAGGTGAACCACGGTTTCAACACCGGTGCCGCCGGCATGCCGAACGGCATCTCGAACAACCTGCACCTGCACTTCACGGCTGAGGTCTTCATCAACCTCGGCGGCGAGTTCCGGCTCCGTTGGGGCGTCGACGGCAAGCAGGGCGAGTACATCAGCCATGACGGCGACATCGTGACGATCCCCACCTGGATCTTCCGCGGGTTCACGAACGAGGGGCCGGATGACGGCATCCTCTACACGGTGCTCGGTCGCGACGACAACGGCGGCATCATCTGGGGTCCGTCGGTGCTGCGCGAGGCGGAGTCCTACGGGCTGCACCTCACGGCCGACAACAAGCTCATCGACACCGTCGCGGGCGACGTGCTGCCCGACGACGTGCCGCTGATCACGCCCATGAAGCAGCACTACATCGACGAGCTCACGACCTACACGGTCGACGACATGCGCTCGCGTGTGATCCAGCCGGGCGACCGCAAGTACTCGGCGGCGGCGCTGCTGTGCGCGGCGGTCGACGGCGGGCGCGTCGAACTCGCCAGCGCGATCGGATACGGCATGAGCGAGAACCGTCGCCAGGTGCCGAACGTGACCGAGCCCCACTCGTTCAACCTCGCGTGGGTGCGCGCCGAAGCGGGCCAGGGTGTGCTTCGGCACCGCCACGACAAGACGCAGGCGCTGCTGTTCAAGACCGGCCGCTGGGAGGTCACCCTCAACGGCGACCCGTCGACCGCGGTCACGCTCGGCGCCGGCGACACGTTCTCGGTGCCCGAGGGCAGCTGGCGCTCGTACGTCTGCATCGAGGGCGATGAGACCGGCACCGGAACAGTGCTCGTGATCAACGGCGGCGACGACCGCGTCTACCTCGAGTGGGCTCCCGAGGTCGTCGAGGCCGCAGCTGCCGCCGACTGGACCATCGACCCCAACGGCTACCTGGCCCCGCTCGGAGTGATGGTCACCGCCACCGAAGATGACTGAGACCACAGGGGCGCGAGGAGCTTCGGGCTCCTCGCGCCCCGGCGTCTCCGCTTCGGGCGTGGGGGCAGCGGATGCCGGATCAGCGGGTGCCGCGGGGCTGCGCGTCGCGGCGCTGTCGCCCGAGATCGTCATCGGTGATCTGGACGGCAACCTCGACCGCATCCGCTCGGCGATCTCGGCGGCCGCTCGTCGCGGGGCGCAGCTGATCGTACTGCCGGAGCTCGCCACGAGCGGCTATGTGTTGGCCGATCGGAGCGAGGCGCGCAGCGTCGCGCTCGCCGTCGATGACGCACGGTGGTCGTCGCTGCAGGAGTCGATCCCCGACGATGCCGTCGTCGTGGTGGGCTACGCGGAACGCGACGGGGATCTGCTCTTCAACACCGCCGCCGTGCTCACTCGTGACGCCCGACTGGCCGACTATCGCAAGTCGCACCTGTGGGGTGCCGAGAAGCAGATCTTCGAGAGCGGGGCAGAGGCCGGGGCCGTGGTCGATGCGCCGTTCGGTCGCCTCGGTGTGGCGCTCTGCTACGACAACGAGTTCCCCGAGGTGCCTCGTCGCCTCGCGCTCGACGGCGCCGACGTGCTCGCGCTTCCGGTCAACTGGCCGCTCGTCCCTCGCCCCGAGGGAGAACACGCTCCCGAGTTGATCCAGGCGATGGCATCGGCCCGCTCGTCACGGCTGCCGGTCGTGATCGCCGACCGGTGGGGATCCGAGCGCGGGGTCGACTGGACCGACGGCACGGCGATCATCGATGAGCAGGGCTGGATCGTCGCCTTCCGCGCCGTGATGGGGGCGACCGCAGTGCTGTCGCTCGACGCCGTCCGCAGCAAGGCGCTGCCGCCGCACAACGATCTGTTCGCCGATCGGCGGAGTGACCTGTACTGAGTGGACGGGCCGCCGAGGCGCGTGCTGAGTGCAGGACCGGAGCCGTGCCGGATGCAGGATTGAAGCACGGATGCAGGGCGGGGCGAGGCCCGGGTCAGCCGAGCGCCGTGCGGCCCTCGTGTTCGGGCAGGCGTTCGCGCAGCATCCGCTCCGCCAGCTCGGCGAGCTTCTGCGTCGCGGGTGACAGCAGCACGCCCTCGCGCTGCACGAGTGCGATGGTGTCGTGCATCGGCTCGGCGAACGGGAACGTGCGGATGCCGGCGGGGAAGACCTCGGACTCGGCGATCGAGCGCGACACGATGGTGTCTGCCGTGCCGGCGGCGACCAGGCTGAGCGCGGTCTCGACATGCTCGACCTCGACCGAGGGGTCGATCATGAGGCCCCGGAGCCGTGCGCGTTCGAGAAGCTGCCGCCTGGTCGGGTCATCCCATCCGGCGAAGGCGTCATAGAGCACCAGCTTGGCGTCGGCGACCTCGTCGATCGTGACGGAGCCCGCCCCGGGCTCGCGCGTCGCGGAGGCGTAGAGCACCTCGTCGCGGAACAGCGGGCACACCTCGAGGCCGTCTTCATCGACGGGCAGCACGAGCAGGCCGGCCTCGAGCTCCCCGGCGGCGATCGAACGCGCGACGTGTGTGGAGTTGATGCCGACCAGTCGCAGGCGCACGTTCGGATGCCGGTGGTGGAATGTCTCGGCCAGATCGGCGAGCGCGTAGTAGGCCGCGTTGCGCAGCACGCCGAACGTGCAGGTGCCGCGATCGAGCGACGCCAGCGCCTGGATCGTGTCGATGCCGTTCTGCACCGCGCTCACCGCCTGAGCCGCGTGCGGTCGCAGATCGAGCGCCGCTGCGGTCGGCACGAGACGTCTGCTGCCGCGCGCGAAGAGCATGACGCCCAGCTCGCGTTCGAGCCGCGCGACCAGCTCGGAGACCGATGCCTGTGTCATCCCGAGGCTCTTCGCCGCCGCCGTGAACGAGCCGTCGTCGAGAGCGGCGAGGAAGGCGGTCAACTGGGTGATGGTCACACCCAATGGTAAACCCGATGGAACGCTCAGGATCATCAGGGTTGTCTCGTGGAAGCAGCGGATCTAGCCTTCCTGCATGCGTTACTCCTCAGCAGTGCTCGCCCGCTTCGACGGCGACTTCCATCACCTCAAGACCCCGCTCATCGACGCACCCGCCGCGCAGCGGGATCCGGCCGTGATCGAGACCGTCACGAACATGCTCGCCGACATCCGCGAGCGGGGCCTCGATGCCGTGCTCGACTACGCCCGCAAGCTCGACAACTATCAGGGCACCGACATCGAGCTCACCGCCGAGCAGATCGCGACGAGCGGTGAGCGCCTCGCCCCTGACCTCCGCGCCGCGATCGAGCTCGGCGCTGCACGCACGCAGGCGTTCGCCCGCGCCTCGCGTGAGCACCTGACCGATTTCGAGACCGAGTTCGTTCCCGGCATCGTGACCGGCGCGAAGTACATCCCCGTCTCACGCGTGGGTGCGTACCTTCCGGCGGGCCGGTTCCCCCTCACGGCCAGCGCGTTCATGACCGTGGGTGTGGCCAAGGCAGCCGGAGTGCCGACCGTGATCGCCTGCACGCCGCCGCAGCCCGACGGTGGAGCGAACGACGCCGTCGTCTATGCCGCGCACCTGTCGGGCGTCGATCGCGTGTTCGTGATCGGCGGAGTGCAGGCGCTCGCCGCCATGGCCTACGGGCTGCTCGGCGATCTGCCCGTCGACATGCTCGTCGGTGCCGGCAACGCGTTCGTGGCCGAGGCCAAGCGTCAGCTTTTCGGCACGGTCGCGATCGACCTGCTCGCGGGGCCCAGCGAGGTCGCGGTCATCTCGGACGAGACGGCCGACCCCGTGCTCGTCGCCGCCGACCTTCTGGGTCAGGCGGAGCATGGGCCGAACTCGCCTGCGGCGCTCATCACGACCTCCGAAGAGCACGGTCATGCCGTGATCACCGAGATCGAACGGCAGCTCGAGACCCTGGCGACCGTCGACATCGCGGGTGCCGCTTGGCGCGACTACGGTGTGGTCACGGTCGCGAAGGACCGCGAGACCGCCGCGGCGCTCATGGACGATCTCGCGCCCGAGCACCTCGAACTGCTCACAGCAGACGACGACTGGTACCACGAGAATCTGCGCAACTACGGCTCGATCTTCCTCGGGCCGTGGAGCACGGTCGCATACTCCGACAAGGGTATGGCGGGCACCAACCACGTGCTGCCGACGGCCGGTGGGGCCAAGCACAGCGCGGGTCTCTCGGTGTCGCGATTCCTCAAGCCGCTCACCTATCAGCGCATCAGCCGTGAGGCGACGCCCGAGCTCGCGAACGCGGTGCAGGTGATCTCTGACTCCGAGGGGATGGCCGCTCACAGCGCGACGGCCACGCTGCGGTTGGACCGCCTCGCCTGACGAGGCGTTCTCTCGGGGCCTGTTCCGGTGCCGACGGGTAGGTCGGTGCCGGATGCAGGAATGAAAGCCGGTGCCGACGGGTAGGTCGGTGCCGGATGCAGGACCGAAGCACGGATGCAGGGCCAGATCTGTGATCTGGCCCTGCATCCGTGCTTTCGTCCTGCAGGTGTGCCGCGCGGCGGGCGCTCGCGGCGACCGAGCCTCAGAGGGCGGTGTAGCCGCCGTCGACGAGGTGGTAGCTGCCGGTGATGAAGCTGGCGGCGTCGCTCGCGAGGAACGCGATGAGGTTCGCGACCTCGTCGGCCTGGCCGAGGCGTCCGATCGGGTGCTTGCTGACGAGGAACTCCTTCGCCTCGTCGCCCATGGTGGCCAGCAGCGGGGTGTCGATGAAGCCGGGGCCGACCGAGTTCACGCGCACACCCTGTGCGGAGTACTCGAGGGCGGCCGACTTGGTCATGCCGACGACCGCGTGCTTGGCGGCGACGTAGGCGGGGGAGCCAGCGAAGCCGACGCTGCCGAGGATCGACGCGATGTTGACGACCGAGCCGCCGCCGTTCGCGAGGATCGAGGGGATCTGCGCCTTCATGTTGCGGAACACGGCGTTGAGGTTGATCGAGATGACCTTGTCCCAGGCCTCGTCGTCGTACTCGGCGGTGGGGGCGGATGCTCCGCCGATGCCGGCGTTGTTGACGCCGATGCGCAGCGGGGCGAGCGTGTTCGCGAGTTCGATCGAGCTGGCGATCCAGGCGGTGTCGGTCGCGTCTCCGACGGATGCCTCGGCGGTGCCGCCCGCGGCGCGGATCTCTTCGACGACAGCGTTCGCGTGCTCCGCGTTCAGGTCGTTGACGACCACGGATGCGCCGTTCCGGGCGAGCAGCAGAGCGGTCGAGCGTCCGATTCCGCTGCCCGCTCCCGTCACGATCGCCGAGCGGTTCGAGACGTCGTACTGAGCCACGAGTGACTCCTCTTCCGGACGGTCGCGGTGCCGGGAGATCTTCTCGGACGGTCCGTCCTTCTTTCCAGCCTACGCCCGTCGGAGGGGGATGGATGCGCGTGAATGGATTTTTTCGACCCGTCGCGGGCTATCGCGAGTCGGCTCCGAAGGTGAGATCGAGAGCTTCGGAGAGGTCGGCGAGGAGGTCGTCGGTGTCCTCGAGGCCGACGGACAGACGCAGGTGCCCGAACTCCCGGAAGGGCGCGGGGTACGTGGCGACGCGGCCGCCGTCGGTTCCGGTGTGCACGATGAGCGAGTCGTCGTGACCCAGCGAGAACCCGGAGGTGATCAATCGCAGGTTCGCGACGAATCTATTCTGCACGTCGGGGGAGCCCGTCACGGCGAACGCCATCATCCCGCCGAAGCCGCGTCCGTCGAATTGGCGAGCCGCGAGAGCGTGATCAGGATGCGATTCGAGGCCCGGGTAGTAGATGTACTCCACGCGAGGGTCGACCTCGAGCATCTCGGCGATCCGCTGGGCCGACGAGAAGTGCTGGCGAAGGCGCAGTGGTAGTGTCACGGTGCCGCGCTGGATCTGCCAGGCGTTGAAGGGCGAGATGATGCCGCCGACGTCGACCATGGCGTCGGCCTTGATCGCCTCGATCAGATCGCGCCGCCCCGAGACGGAGCCTCCCATGGCGTCGCCGTGACCGTTGAGGTACTTGGTGAGGGAGTGTACGACCAGATCGGCGCCGTCGTGGATGGGGCGGTAGAACGGCGGCGGCGTGAAGGTGGAGTCGACCATCAGGACGGCGCCCGCGGCGTGGGCGATCTCGGCGACGGCGCTCACGTCGGCGACCTTCGTGGTCGGGTTCGCGATCGCCTCGATGCACACGAGCCGTGTCTCCGGACGCATCGCGGTGCGCACCGCGTCGAGGTCGGTGATGTCGACGAACGTGGCTTCGAGGCCGTATCGCTGAGGCAGCAGTTCGGTCCACAGGCGCCAGGTGGCCTCGTACACGACGTCGCTCACGACGACGTGGTCGCCGACGCGCACGTGGGTGAAGAAGACCGCATGCAGCGCGGCGACCCCGGAGGCCAGCGCGACCGCGTCCTCGGCGCCGTCGAGCGCGGCGAGCTTCTGCTCGAGAGCCGCCTGGTTGACTCCGGTGTTGCGGGTGTAGAGCCCGGGTGCCGTGGCCGACCAGCTGATCTCGCTCGGGTCGTCGGGCAGCTGGTACGAGTTCGCCATCACGAGCGGCGTGCGCAGCGCCAGGGTCGAGTCGAGCTGATTGCCCGCGTGCACGGCCAGACTGAGATCGGACAGCGTGCGCAGATCCCTGCGGTCGGGGCGAGGGCTCATCTTGACTCCTTTGTTCTGCACCAGTCCTCAGTGCCGTCATCCACTCTACGCATGCATAATAGACATGCGCAATTGCTGATAATGCACGGCTAACGCTCAATCCCAGGAGGTCCCGATGGAGCGGCTTCATCATCTCGATCAGATCGATCGCCAGATCCTCGCCGCGCTCACGGAGGACGCCCGAATCCCCTTGGTGGCTCTCGCCGCCCAGGTGCATCTGTCGCGGAACGCGGTCAAGCAGCGCATCGAGCGCATGGAGCGGCAGGGTGTGATCGGCGGCTACACGGTCGTGTCCGGGCGCGCCGTCGGATCCGCGGTGTCCGCCATCGTGATGGTCTACCGCAGCGACCGGATGCGCGGCGGCAGCGTCGTGTCCGAGATCGCTCAGATCCCCGAGGTGCGTCGATGCGACGTGCTCTCGGGCGACTTCGATCTGCTCGTGACGCTGGAGGCCGAGTCGATGGAGCGCATCGGCGAGATCTGGGAGATTCTCGCCGCGCTGCCGGGCGTCGCGAACACCGTGACGGCCGTCTCGTTGACGCGGGTGGTCGACCGGGTCTGACCTCGCGCAGGGGCAAGGCATCCCCCGCGGACCCCTGCCCCTGCGCGAGGAGATCTCAGGTGGTGATGCAGGTGACCTTCGGCTGGGTCATCTCCTCGTACGCGAAGCGCACACCCTCGCGCCCCATGCTCCCGTACTTCGAGCCGCCGAACGGCATGCTGTCGATGCGGTAGTCGGAGGAGTCGTTGATCATCACGCCTCCGGCGTCGAGCGCTTCGGCGACTCGCAGCGCTCGGGTGATGTCCGACGTGAACGCCGCGGCATGGAGGGCGTACTCGATGCTGTTCGCCTCGGCGATCGCGTCGTCCTCGGTGTCGAACGGAGTCAGGACAACGATGGGGGCGAAGGCCTCCTCGCTCCAGACCTCGCACGTCGGCGGGACGTTCTCAAGTGCGGTGGGCCAGTACACCGAGCCGTCCCGCCGATGACCGGCGAGCACGCGAGCCCCCGACCGCACGGCGTCGTCGACCACACGCTCGGCATGCGTCGCCGCAGCGACCGAGATCATCGGACCCACGTCGGTCGCCTGGTTGACGGGGTCTCCCGCGCGAAGCATCGACGTGCGAGCGGCGAAGCGGTCGCGGAACTCGGCGTACACGGAGCGCTCGATCAGGATGCGCTGCGCGCCGACGCAGTTCTGCCCTGCCGCCCAGAAGGCGCCGGACACGCAGGCCTCGACGGCAGCGGTGATGTCGGCATCCGCGAACACCAGCACGGGGGCATTGCCGCCGAGCTCCATCGCCAGCTTCTTGAGACCGGCCGTGCGGGCGATCGCCTCGCCGGTGGCGAATCCCCCGGTGAACGACACCATGCGGATGTCCCGCACGGCGACGAGCGCCTGCGCCACATGCCGGTCTCCGTGCACGACCGTGATGATCTCATCGGGTAGCCCTGCCTCCGTCAGCACCTCGACGAGGAACCGCGCGGTCAGCGGAGTGAACTGCGAGGGCTTGAGGATCACGGCGTTGCCGCCGGCGATCGCGGGACCGATCTTGTGGGCGACGAGGTTCAGGGCGTCGTTGTAGGGCGTGATCGCGAGGATGACTCCGAGCGGTTCCCGGGTGTACCAGCCACGGCGGTTCGCGGAGCCCTCGTAGGCGTCGAAGGGGATGACCTCGCCGTCGAAGGCGCGGGCGGTCTCGGCCGACAACGAGATCGTGGTCACGGCGCGCTTCACCTCTTTGCGTGCCTGAGTGATCGTCTTGCCCGCTTCGCGGACGATGAGGGTCGCTGCCTCCTCCGCCCGGGCCTCGAGGATCCGCGCGGCGCGATCCAGGACCTGATGCCGGGTGAACCTCGACAGACCGCGCGAGAGGGTGGCACCGAGCCGTGCGCGCGTCATGATCTCATCGACATCGTCGACCGAGTGCTGGGAGAGGTGAGCGATGACCTCTCCGTTGTAGGGATCGAGCACCTCGAGCAGGGGCGTCTGAGATGCGGGGGCCTCCAGGGTGGGCGCGCTCATCGCACCGCTCCGACGAGCGCCGCCTGCTGAGCGTCGATTGCGATGATGTCCGACAGCAGCGCGTAGGCCGTCTCGAGGCGTCCGGCACCGGGACCCGACATCGTGACGGTGCCGAGCAGGTCGGTCGTGAACGCGATCGCGTTGGTCGCCCCCGAGATCCCCGCGAGGGGGTGGTCGGCGGCCAGCGAGAGGGGCTCGACGGATGCCGTCACTGCGCCCGACTCGTCGCGCGAGATCGTGCCGAGGAGCTTCCAGTGCTCGCCCGCCGCCGCTGCGGCGATCACGTCGCTCGCGGTGATCCCGCTGATGCCGACGCGAGAGACGTCGTCGGTCGTGATCTCGGCGCCGAGCAGTTCGTTGGCGAGGATCACGACTTTCAACTGCACGTCGGACCCTTCGATGTCGGCGGTCGGATCGGCCTCCGCGTAGCCGAGCGCCTGCGCCTCGGCCACGGCATCCTCGAGCGACTTGCCCGACTCCATCTGACCGAGCACGAAATTGCTCGTGCCGTTGAGGATTCCCTGGATGCGGGTGATGCGGAGACCCTGAAGGGTCTGCTGCGCCAGCCGCAGCACGGGTGTGCCGCTCATCACCGAGCCCTCGTACTCGAATCGCACCCCGTGGGCCTCGGCGAGACGATTGAGCTCGGTGCTCGCGAGTGCGACCGGGCCCTTGTTGGTGGTCGTGACGCTCTTGCCGCTTTCGAGGGCGGCGCGAACATGCGAGATCGCGGGCTCGCCGTCGATCGGGTTCGTGTAGGTCGCCTCGACGATGATCCCCGCCGTCGTGGTGCGGATGACGTGATCGTTGCGAGGCTCCGCGTCTCCGCCCGGCATCCCGGCGAACGAGTCGTCGCCGGTCATCCCGAGCACCGCGGCGAGGTCGACGCCGTCCTCCTGCATCAGGGAGCCGAACCGCAGATCGGTGATCGCGACGACTCTCAGGGTGAAGCCGAGATCGTCGGCGAGGTCGGAGCCCCGGTCGCGGATGATCTCGGCGAGGGCGCGGTTGACGCCTCCGAAGCCGATGAGGGCGAGGTCGTGGTGAGTCACCGGGGTTCTCCTTCTTTCCGTGGGCTGTCGCAGGCGTCATCGCCGGGCGGACACGAGTCCATCCTCAGTGCGGGCGGTGTCGGTGCGCGCCTGTCAGAACCGCAGGGGATCCTGGCGGAATGGCAGTTTCTCGGCCGGATCGTCGGCGGTGGGGCCCGCAGGAGAGATTCCGGGTTTCGGGTCTTGCGGCGCCGTTCTCGCAGGGGATAGTGTCCCCGCAGACACCCATCTATTGCTTCATTGGCACATTGATGTGACGATGATGCACATACAATCCGATTGAGAGTTCCGATGACGCCTCTTCCCGGGGAGAAGTCCCTCCCCAACGTCCTGCCGAACACGACGGCGACCCAGGTGCCGCTTCGGCGTCTGCAGCGGACCATGGACGCCAGGCACCTGATCATGATCGCGCTCGGCGGGGTCATCGGGTCCGGCCTGTTCCTCAGCTCCGGCTACACGATCTCGCAGGCGGGTCCGCTCGGCGCGATCGTCGCCTACCTGATCGGCGCCTTCGTCGTCTACCTCGTCATGGCGTGCCTCGGCGAACTGGCCGTCGCCTACCCCGTCTCCGGGGCGTTCCACATCTATGCCTCCCGGTCGATCGGACCCGCGACCGGATTCACCACGGCCTGGCTGTACTGGCTCTGCTGGGTGGTGGCGCTCGGATCCGAGTTCACGGCATCCGGCATCCTCATGCAGCGCTGGTTCCCCGGGGTTCCGGTGTGGCTGTGGTGCCTGATCTTCGCTGCCGTGCTGTTCCTGCTCAACGCGATCTCGGCTCGCGTGTTCGGTGAGGCGGAGTTCTGGTTCTCGCTGGTCAAGGTCATCGCGATCGTCGGCCTGATCGTGCTCGGCGGCGCGGCGATCTTCGGATTCACACCGCTGTCGCCAGAGCATCCGCCGGCACTGCTCTTCAGCAACTTCGAGACTCCCGGCGGTCTCTTCCCGAACGGGTTCAGCGGCGTGATCGTCACCGCCCTCGCCGTCTTCTACGCGTTCAGCGGCTCGGAGCTCATCGGTGTCGCCGCGGGCGAGACCAAGGACCCCGCCAAGAACATCCCCCGTGCCCTGCGCTCGACGGTGCTGCGCCTCGTGGTGCTCTTCGTCGGGGCGATCGCCGTCATCGCGGCGATCCTGCCGTACGACCAGGCCAGCGTCACCAGCAGCCCGTTCGTCGACGTCTTCCAGTACGTCGGCGTCCCCTACGCCGCCGACATCATGAACTTCGTGATCATCACGGCGCTTCTCTCGGCCGGCAACAGCGGACTCTTCTCCTGCGCGCGGATGCTGTTCTCGCTCGCCGAGGAGGGGCACGCCCCGAAGGCGTTCACCCGCCTCACCCGGCGCGGTGTGCCGCTCATCGCGCTGAGCGTCAGCATCCTCATCGGTCTCGTCTCGCTGCTGACGAGTGTGATCGCGGCCGGAACGGTCTACCTGGTGCTCGTGTCGATCGCCGGATTCGCGGTCGTCGCGGTGTGGATGTCGATCGTCGCCTCGCAGTTCTTCCATCGCCGCAAGTTCGTGCGCGAAGGAGGACGCGTGCAGGATCTGGCCTACCGCACGCCGCTCTACCCGGCGCTGCCCATCGTCGCCTTCTCGCTGCTGCTCATCTCGATCATCGCGATCGCATTCGACCCGAACCAGGTGGCCGCGCTCTACTTCGGCATCCCGTTCGTCGGCGCCTGCTACCTCTACTTCTGGTGGCGTCACGGTCGCAAGGGCACACGAGATGTCGTGCAGGATCACGAGGCCGAGTCCGTCGAGGCATGACGCCCCCCGTGTCCGTGGCGGGGTGGGTGGAGATCGATGAGAGCGCCATCACCCACAACGTCCGCACGATCCGCGCAGAGCTCGGCGAGAACGTCGAGTTCTGCGCGGTCGTGAAGGCCGATGCCTACGGGCACGGGATCGACATCGTCGTCCCGCTGCTCGTCGCGGAGGGGATCACGATCATCGGTGTCGCGTCGAACGATGACGCCGCGGTCGTGCGGCGGGCAGGGTTCACGGGGCGAATGATGCGGGTGCGCCCCGGCGGACGCGACGAGATCGGCGAGGGCATCCGATTCGGCATGGAGGAGTGGATCGGCGGTGCGGAGCACGCGCGTGTCGTGAGTGCGCTCGCCGAAGCCCGCGGCGTCCGGATTCGAGTGCACCTGTCTCTGAACTCGACGCAGCTCGGTCGCGACGGGATCGAGCTCGGTGAGACGGCCGGACGCGACGCAGCAGCCGGTGTGCTCGCAGACCCGCACCTGGAGGTCATCGGCCTGTGCTCCCACTTCCCCTGCGAAGACGTCGCCGATGTGGTCGAGGGTGCATCCCGCTTCGACGAGGAGACATGCACTGTGCTCGCGCGGTCAGGTGCGGATGCATCGATCATGCGGCACTGCGCGACCACGTTCGCGGCACTCACGGTGCCTGCGTCCCGGTTCGATCTCGTGCGCATCGGCGCCGGGTTGTACGGGGACACCGATGCCGTGGGTGGCGCGCTGCGTCCGGCCATGCGAGTCGTGTCGCGGATCGCAGCGATCAACGTCTACCGTCGCGGAAGCACGGTCGGCTACGAACGGTGGCACCGTCTCGACCATGATTCGCGTCTGGCCGTGATCCCCCTGGGATATGCCGACGGATTCCATCGCAGCCTCAGCGGAACCGGAGAGGTGCTCGTGCGGGGGAGACGTGCACCGATCGTGGATCGGATCGCCATGAACAGCTTTCTCGTCGATGTCACCCGAATCGACGCCGCAGCGCCGGGCGACGAGGTGGTGCTGTTCGGCCGTCAGGGCGACGAGGCGATCACCTCGGCCGATGTCGAAGGCGCGCACGGTCACATCGCCGCCGACCTCTACGTCGCGTGGGGACGCCTTCTGCCTCGTCGTGCGGTGGCTGCCGCCGGATAGGATTGCCGTGATCTCGACCCGCAGCGAAGGAGGACCGGTGGTGGCTTCCTCGTCTCTGGTGCAGGGGCTGAAGCTCCTCGACGCGGCCGTCTCGCAGGAGCGTCGCGCGCGGCCGGGCCTCAACGCCTCGCGTCTCGCGGAGCACACGGGGATCGAGCGCAGCCGGGTGTCGAGGCTCGCTCAGGAGCTGCGAGCGCGACAGCTGCTCACTCGAGATGACGATGCGCTGTTCTCGGCGGGGCCCGAGTTCTTCGGTACCGCTGCGGTGCTCAACACGACGTGGCTGCGGGCCTCGCGCACCGCGCTGCGGGCGCTCGCCTCGCAGCGCGGTGTCAACGCCCTGATCACGATCGCCGATGGCGCGCGCGGTGTGCTGCTGCGCTGTGAGAGGTCGGCCGATGGGTTCGATCGCTCCATCCGTGAGGGGCTCGTCACACCGATCTGGTGCACAGGTGCGGGCCGGGCGCTGCTCTGGGATCACACGTTCGAGCAGCTCGAGGCGCTGCTCGAGGACGTGCAGTTCGTCGGGGTCGGCGGACCGACGGCCGCTCGTTCGACGCGCGATGTGTGGGCACTGCTCGAGCGGGACCGCGCGGACTCGCTCGTCGCCGCGGCGGAGGAATACGACGAGGGCATCGACGAGTTCGCGCTTCCCATCCGCAGCGGGGGTGAGGTCATCGCCTCTCTGGCCGTGCGCGGCAGGCACCGGCCCAAGGGCATCACTCGCGACACGCGAACCCTGCTCGTGCAGTTCGCCGGCGAGCTCAGCGCCGCAGCCGGCGCGGATCGGCCCTTACGCGAGAACGGCTGACGGGGCTCCGAGTTCTCGGGAGAGGTCGGCGGCCGCCAGGGCGCACGCCTCACCACACGTCGCCGTGCGCTGCGCCATCACGTCGCGCGTGCCGATGACCTGGACCGCGGCGACGACCTCGCCGCGGTGGTCCCACACGGGAGCGGCGACCGAGTAGAGCCCAGGCTCCGCCTCCTGGTCGACGATCGCGAACCCTCGGCGCCGATCGTCGTCGAGCCGCAAGAGGAAGTCGTCGATCGAGGTGGGGGTGTTCGGCCCCTGCGGCGAGAACTCGGTGGCGCGGAACACCGCGCGGATCTCGTCGGCGGAGGCGTCCCACAGCGTGGCACGGCCGGCGTCGCTGCAATAGGCAGGGTAGGCGCGTCCGATCCACGACCCGATCATGCGCGAGTCGGCGGGCAGGCTCTCGAGCGTCGTGAGCGTCGTGTCTCCCTGCAGCACGCTGAGGAAGGCGGCTTCGCCGAGGCGCGAAGACAGGTCTTCGAGCACCACCAGGCCGTGCGTGCGCAAGCGCTGTGCGCTCAGTTCCTGGGCAGCGGCGTACCATCCCCACGCTAGGGCGAATGAACGGTCCGCCGCCCTGGTGACGAGGCCCGAGCGTTCCAGACTCGCCAGCGTGCGCGACACCTGCGAGCGCTCACGACCGAGCGAATCCGCGATCACGCTGACCGTGGCCGGTCGGAGGTCGCGGGTGAGCGTCGCGACGGAGGAGAGCACATCGAGCCCTCGGCCCATGCTGCTCGACGAGGGAGGTGTCGGCGTGGCGGGCGGCATGGAACGAGGTTACCGCTGCGGGTCAGGTCAGGCGGCGGATCGAGGCCCGCTCGATGACCGGCATCGGGATCAGCACGGCGTCGAGCGGTCGCTCCCCGAGCAGCATCTCGACCGCTGTACGACCCATCACGTCGTACGGGAGTCGGGCGGTCGTCAGGCCTGGTCGCTGGAAGCTCGCGAGCTCCTCGTCGTCGAAGGAGGCGACCGAGATGTCGTCGGGAACTCGCATCCCGCGTTCGGCGATCGCCTGGTAGGTGCCGAATGCCACACCGTCGTTGCCGGCCAGGATCGCCGTGAGGTCGGGGTGCGCGTCGAGCATCTGCAGCGTCCGCGTGTATCCGATGTCGGGGTTCCATTCGGGAACGTCGATGATGAGCGGCTCGACGCCCGCCTCGGCGAACGCGGCGCGAATGCCGTCGAATCGCGAGCCGATGGTCACCGAGTACACGGGAGACGAGACCGCACGGGGGTTGTTGCCGATCACTCCGACGCGGCGGTGTCCGGCATCCGTGAGCAGTCGCGCCATCGCATGGCCGGCGACGCGCTCGTCGGGCAGCACAGAGGGGTGCCCGGTCGTCGACGTGCCGTTGACGATCACGACGGGGACGTCTGCGGGCGTCTCGGGTACCTCGATCATGCGGGCGCCGAGGAGCCCGATCATGATGCCGTCGACCCGGCGGTCGATCATCGCCTGGATCTCGTCCGAGATCTTCGCATCGTCGCCCTCGGTCTCAGCGATGAGGACGGTGTGGCCGTGCTCTTTCGCCGCGGAGAGCAGGCCGCGGATCATCTCGGATGCGTACCGCGTCACCGTGATCTGATCGGAGATGAAGCCGAGGGTCTTCGTCTTGCCGAGCCGCAGGCTCTGTGCTGCCGGGTTCGGGCGGTAGCCGAGCTCCTCGGCAGCGGCGCGGACCCGGCGCGCGGCGTCGGCCGAGAGGCGCGAGCCCGGCCGGTCGTTCAAGATCATGCTGACGGCGGTCTTCGACATCCCGGAGAGCGCGGCGACATCGGCGAGCGTCGGCCTGCGATCGACGTTCTTCGGCACCGGGTTCCTCCTGTCGTGACATCCCCAGCTTAGGCAGTGTCTGCACCGCCACGGAACCACTCGGGTTGAATTGATTTAGCAGGAGGCTTGCACCCCGCAATCCGCGATGCTAATCTCGGCGTGCTGAATCAATTCAGCACCTCCGTGCGGATACTGCTTCCCGCCCGCGGAGTCACTCACTCAGGAGAGAACATCGTGGTTGATCTCACTCGCAGGGCTCTGTTCGGCGCGATCGGATTGGGCATAGTCGGCACGGTCGTCTCGTGGCCGCGGCTCACCGGATCCGACATCCCGGGGCGCGGAACCGACACTCTGACGGTCGCCCTCTTCGGCACCGCGCAGGATGCCGTCGCGCGCCAGGCGCTGATCGACGGATTCCAGCGCAAGCACCCCGGCATCGAGGTGCGCATCGTGGCCATCCAGGGCCAGGACTGGAGCGAGTACTTCGCGAAGATCCTCACGATGATCGCGGCGGGCACGCCGCCGGATGTCGTCACGGTCGCGACCGAGGGATCGCAGCTGTTCGCCTCACGTCTCGCGCACCCGCTCGACGACTTCGTGCGCAGGGACGCGTCGGAGATGCAGGAGTATTTCGACGACGTGAACCCGACGCTCATCGAGGCGTTCATGTACCAGGGCAGCCTGTTCCAGATGCCCGACAACTTCAATGCGGCGAACGTCTTCTACAGCACTCAGGCGATGGAGCGCGCGGGGCTCGAACGCCCCGCCGACAACTGGACTCTGGAGGAGTTCCTCGCCACGGCCCGCTCGATGAAGAAGAGCGCCCCCGAGCAGTTCCTCCCCTATTTCTGGAACAACCGACTCTGGGGTGGCGTCGTTCCGTGGCTCTACGTGAACAACACGAGCTTCCTGCGTGAGGAGAAGGCAGGCGGAGGCGACTGGTTCTGGAATCGCTTCTATCCTGACCAGCCTGCCCGCAGTGGAGGATACGTGTGGAAGCAGGCCGACGCGCTCAACGACCAGGCCGTCGAGAGCTTCTCGGTGCTGGAGCGGATGGTCTCGGAAGGGCTTGCCGCGAATCCCGCCCAGGGCGGTGGGAACGAGCTGGTCTCCCTGTTCTCCACCGGCGCGGTCGGGATGACGCCCGCGGGCGGATTCTGGGTTCGTGGTCTCGAAGAGGCAGGCGTCGCGAACGACGCGTACGACGTCACCTACTTCCCGCGGATGTCGGGGCAGCGGCACCAGTTCGGCGCGGGCGGGTACACGATCATGGAGACCTCTCCGCGCAAGGACGAGGCCTGGGAATGGCTCAAGTACTGCGTCTCCGTCGAGGGGATGAAGATCGCCCACCCGAGGCCCGACTCGTCGCTTCCTCGTCGCTCGCTCAACGCCGAACTGTACGGAGCAGGGGTGGGCCCCGCCCACTGGGAGGTCTTCTACGACACCCTCGACAAGTTCCCCGATACGGGCCCGATGCCGGCTCCTCCCCAGCAGGCGGCGGTCGAGTCCGCCCTGCTCAAGAACGTGGTGTCGACCATCACCAACGGCCCTTCCGGAGTGCGCCGGGGTCTGGAGACGATGCAGCGAGACCTCGAGATCGCGCTGGGAGGACGATGATGTCGGAGAGCAGCACTCGAACCCTCACCGTCCCGCCGGGGGCACGCGGCGAGACCGGCACCGTCGCCCGCTCGGGCCGGTCCATCATCTGGGTCTTCCTGGCTCCCACCCTGATCGGCCTCGGGCTGTTCAACCTCGTCCCCATCGTCGGATCGTTCGTCCTGGCGTTCTTCCGCTGGGACATCATCTCGGATCCGGTGTTCGTCGGAGTCGACAACTTCGTCGACCTCGCGATGAACCCGACGGTGCGCGTGTCCTTCCTGAACACCATCGGCTTCGTGATCGTGGCGGTCATCCTGCAGCTCACGGTCGCGCTGGTGCTCGCCATCCTCGTCCAATCGAAGATGCCGGCGTGGTTGCGCACCTTCTTCCGGTCGTCGCTGTTCTTCCCGCTGATCCTGTCGGCCGCATCCGTCTCGCTGATCATGGCGTACCTGTTCAACCAGGAATTCGGGCTCGTGAACCAGACTCTCAACCTGATCGGCATCGCCGACGTCGGGTGGCTGACGACCGGGTGGGGGGCGAAGGTCGTGGTGCTGCTGGTGTACGTGTGGCAGAACTTCGGCTTCACGTTCCTGCTCTTCATCGGAGGGCTCGCCGCGATCCCGAGCGAGGTCTATGAGGCATCCTCGCTCGACGGCGCAGCCGGGTGGACGCAGTTCCGCATGATCACGCTGCCCCTCGTGAGCCCGACCCTGCTGGTCGCGTCGGTCATGGCCATCATCAATGCGCTGCAGATCTTCGATCAGCCGTGGGTGCTCACCCGCGGCGGCCCCGGCGACGAGACCAGAACCGCCGTGATGGTGATCTACGAGTCCGCCTTCCGGGAGCTCGACTTCGGCGGTGCTTCTGCCATCGGGATCGTGCTGACGCTTCTCATCATGCTCGTCACGGCCATCCAGTTCCGGCTGAGCCGCCGATTCGTCTTCTACGGGTGAGGCCATCATGACTACGACAATCATCACGAAGCGCTCGTGGGCCCACAGCCTCGGCACAGGCGGCAAATTCGTCATCCTCGGGCTGGCAGCCTTCCTCACTCTCGGCCCGGTCGTCTGGACGCTCATCACGGCGCTCTCGCCCACCGACAGCGTCACTCAAGAGGTCACGGTCGGCTTCGGAGCCTTCGCCGACGTCTTCACCAAGATCCCGCTCTGGCTGTACGCCTGGAACAGCGCGCTCGTGGTGATGCTCGTCGCCGCGGGGCAGATGCTCTCCGCGGCTATGGCGGGCTACGTCTTCGCCAAGTTCGAGTTCCGCAGCAAGAAGATCCTGTTCGCTCTGATCCTCGCGACCATGATGGTTCCGTTGCAGGTCACGATCGTGCCCGTGTTCATGCTCGTGAGGGGCATGGGGCTCGCCGACACGCTTCTGGCGCTCATCGTGCCCGCCCTGCCCACCGCGTTCGGCACATTCCTGATGCGGCAGTACTTCATGGGCATCCCGACGGAACTGGGTGAAGCCGCGCAGCTCGACGGCGCGGGGCCTTGGCGCACGTTCTTCGGCGTGTACCTGCCGCTGGCGACGCCGGCACTCGCGATCGTCGGGATCCTCGCCTTCAACTATCACTGGAACGAGTTCTTCCGGCCGCTCATCATGACCATCAGCGAGCAGAACTTCACTCTGCCCTTGGGGCTCGTGACGCTGCAGGGCAACCTCGGCACCGGCAGCATCTCGACGGTGCTCGCCGGCGTGATCCTCTCGATGATCCCCGCGCTTCTGGTGTTCTTCTTCGGGCAGAAGCCGCTGCGCGAAGGACTCACAGCGGGCGTCGGCAAGTGACGCACGTCCCCATCACAGAGAAAGACGACTGTCCGGTGACCCCCACTGACCTTCCCCCGGTCCGCACCGCGAGCCCGCGACTGCACTTCGCCCCGCGCAACAACTGGATGAACGATCCCAATGGTCTCGTCTTCCACGACGGCCTGTACCACCTGTACTTCCAGTACAACCCTCAGGGCGTCGAGCATGCCAACCTCAGCTGGGGTCATGCGACGAGCACCGACCTCGTGCGATGGACCGAGCACGACCCGGCGATCCTCTGGGATGACGATGCGCAGATCTTCTCGGGCTCCGTCGTGGTCGACCACGGCAACACCTCGGGATTCGGCACGGCCGAGGCGCCTCCGCTGGTCGCTCTTTATACGGCCGCGGCGCCGGGGCATCAGTCGCAGGCTCTCGCGTACAGCACCGACGGCGGGTACGTCTGGACGAAGTACGACGGCAATCCCGTGCTCGACCGCGGCACGAGCGACTTCCGTGACCCGAAGGTGTTCCGTTACGACGACGGGGGAGACGGGTACTGGGTGATGGTCGCGGTCGAGGCGGAGGACCGCCAGGTGCTGTTTCACCGATCCGACGACCTCAAGACCTGGACCTACCTGTCGTCCTACGGTCCGGCCGGCCCCGTCGGCGGCGTCTGGGAGTGCCCCGACATGTTCCCGCTCGCCGTCGACGGCGACGAGACCGACGTGCGCTGGGTGCTGTTGATCAGCCTGAACCCCGGGGGCATCGCGGGTGGTTCGGGGACGCACTACGTCGTGGGCGACTTCGACGGCACGACGTTCCGCGCCTCCGTTCCCCACGCCGCTCCGACGCGCGAGCTGCTGAGAGCGGGCAGTCAGACCCGCGACGAGCTGGAACGCTACGGATGGATCGACTTCGGGCCCGACTGCTACGCCGGTGTCACGTTCGACGGCCTCTCGCGCAGCGAGCGGACGCTCATCGCCTGGATGGACAACTGGAAGTATGCCGGTCGCATCCCGACCCACGACTCCGATGAGCGCCGCAGCGCGATGACTCTTCCTCGCAGGCTCTCGCTCACTCGCGATGCGGAGGGAGTCGAACGACTGCGACAGCACCCGGCGATCGGATTCGAGGTCGAGGAGAGCATCGACCTCCTCAGCATGGCCGGTGGCGTCGCGCTCGCCGAACGAGTCGCCGGCGCCGCGCGGATCCGCTTCACCGCGACCTTCGGCGATGCCCAGAGCATCGAACTCCACATCGAGTCGGCATCGGAGGAGGGACGGGTCGTGATCCGTCAGGACCGCACGAGCGGACGGGTCGAGCTCGAGCGTCTCGGCGAAGGGATGCCGTCAGGTTTTCGCGGGTCGCCCTCGATGACTCTCGACCGGCGGGACGAGATCGGGTGGGACCTCTGGGTCGACGATCTGAATGAGAGGGTGTCGTCCGTCGAGCTGTTCGCACAGAACGGCGAGAGGGTGCTTACTGCGCTGATCCCCGTCGCGTCTCCGCGCACGTACACCGTGACAGCCGTCGGGGGATCCTTGGATGGGGTGCGAGCGGATATCGCGGAGAGGGGATGCTGACTCCCCGCTGCCTCGTCGTGGGTGAGGCCCTCGTCGATGTCGTCGACGGCCTGCCCCATGCGGGCGGATCGCCCATGAACATGGCAGTCGGCCTCGCCAGGCTGGGGCTCGATACGAGGTTGCTCACCCGGATCGGCGATGACGAGTTCGGTCGGATGCTCGAAGACCACCTCGTCCGTGAGGGCGTCGCTCTGACCGCGGCGAGCCTCAGAGTCGGGGGCCGCACCTCTCGGGCCACCGCCGTGATCGGCGACGACGGCGCGGCCGTCTACGACTTCGACATCGAATGGACCCTCTCCGAGTCGGACGCGATCGCCGAGGCAGCGGAGGCAGACCTCATCCATGTCGGGTCGATCGGCGCGGCGCTCGAACCCGGAGCCGGTGCCGTGCAGGCGATGCTCGCGACGGTGCCGAGCGGCACCCTGCGCACGTACGACCCGAACATCCGGCCCGCGCTTCTCGGCCCGCGAGCGGATGCCGCCGTGCGCGTCGAGGCGATCATGGCCGCGTCGCACGTCGTCAAGCTGAGCGATGAGGATGCCGACTGGCTCTACCCCGGTCGCAGCGTCGAAGATGTGCTCGCGCACGTGCTCGCTCTGGGAGCCAGGATGGCCGTCGTCACGAGAGGAGGCGCGGGCTGTGTCACCGCGATCGCGGGTGCGGGAGAACCGGTGGCGAGGGGAGCGTCGCCCGTGACGGTGGTCGACACGATCGGTGCCGGCGACGCGTTCATGTCCGGCCTCGTCTACGGGATCGTCTCCGGGGGCCTCGTCGCGGCGCTCACCGCCGACGTCTTCGCTCCTGACGCCGATGTCCTGAGGGCGCTCGAAAGAGCCGCCGACACTGCGCTCGCCAGTGCGGCCGTCGCGGTGTCCCGAACCGGTGCGGCCCCACCCCATCTGCATGAACTGGAGCAGAGCTCGGTGCTCTGACGCGGCATCCGCGATCCCTCTCCGCGGGCTGTGTGGCGTTCTGTTCGTCGCCGCAGAAAGCAGCGGCCGCCCCGAGGGCGAGTCGGAGCGGCCGCACTCTGCACGATCGCCGTCTACGGGACGATGACCGCGCGGCCGCGGATGCTGTTCGCGGCGAGATCCTCGTATGCCTTCGGGCCGTCGTCGAGCGAGTAGGTCTCGGTCTGCACGTGGATCTTGCCCGCGCGGGCGAGATCGAGGACCTCGATCAGCTCAGAGCGCGAGCCCCAGTAGGGGATGCGCACGGCGGCGTCGTAGGCGATCGCGCCGAAGCCGAGCGACATGGTTCCGCCGCCGATGCCGACGATCGTGACATCCGAATCGAGAGCGGCGACGCTCTGTGCCAGGGCCATCGTCGGGTTCGCGCCCACGAAGTCGAACACTGCGTTCGCGCCGAGGCCGCCGGTGATCTCACGGATCTTCTCGGCGGCAGATGCATCGCTGATCAGCACGTGGTCTGCGCCGACCTCTGTGGCGAGCTCGAGCTTCGTGTCGTTGACATCGAGGGCGATCACCGTGGCGCCCGAGATCGCCTTCAGGATCTGGATGCCGACGTGGCCGAGCCCACCGGTGCCGATGACGACGGCGAAGGTACCGGCGCCGAGCTTCGGGAGCGAGCGCTTGATCGCGTGGTACGGGGTGAGGCCGGCGTCGGTCAGTGAGACGTTCTGCACGGGGTCGAGGTCGCCGAGCGGCACGAGGTGGCGGGCGTCATCGACGATCATGTACTCGGCCATCGAGCCCTGGCTACCGAGACCGGGAGGGCGGATGCCCTCGGCGGCGGCGTTGGTGCAGTAGTTCTCCATGCCCTGCGAGCAGTTGTGGCAGCGGCCGCAGCCCCACGGACCGTAGACCGCGACGGCGTCGCCGACCTTCAGCGTCGAGTCGACGCCCTCGCCGATCTCGTGCACGATGCCCGCACCCTCATGGCCGAGCGTCAGTGGCAGCGGATAGCTCTGCTCGAGGTAGTCCTTCTCGGGAAGGCCCATGACGTAGTCGTCGGAGTGGCAGACGCCGCCCGCCGTGATCTTCAGCAGCACCTGACCCGGTCCGGGCTGAGGAATCGGGATGTCGACGACGACCGGAGGCTTGCCGATCTCGACGTAACGGAGAGCTTTCATGTGCTTCTTCTTCCTGGCGTCCGAGCGGTCTGCCGCGCGGTGCGGAGGCGTGGGCGCTCGGTGCCGTCTCTTCAATTATCGATCCGGGGTGGCGCCGAGGCGTGAGGACAGCTCACGGGATGCTCGACCCACGAGGGTGCCGAGCGCATCCAGGCGCGATCCGATTCTGGCCTTGGGGGCGCTGACATTGATCGCCGCGACGACGCGCCCCGTGAAATCCGTGATCGGTGCAGACGCGGCGACGACGCCGAACTCCAGCTCCTCGTCCGAAAGCGCGTAGCCCTGGTCGCGGATCCGCCCCAGCTCGGTGAGGAGGCTGGCGAAGTCCGTCACCGGGGCGTTGCCGGGAGGCGGCGCATCGAGCACCGGGAAGACGGAGTCGTCGGATTGGTCGAAGCGTCCCACGAGCGGCTGATCTCGTCCGTGGTCGTCATACCACTGCTCGAGCGCATCCTCATCCCAGTCGCTGAGGAGCGCGCGACCAGACGGGGTGCGCCATGCGGCCGTGGTGGTCCCCGCCCATCCGGTCGTGCGGACATCGTGAGGGCTCAGCTCGCTCATCAGAGTGAGCACGTTGCCACCTCTGAGTACGCACAGGTGGCTCGTCTCCCTCGTGGACTGCACGAGACGTCGGAGGATCCCCCGCGACGCATGCACGAGCGAGGTGCTGGCGGTTCGGGCGGCCAGTGCGTACAGCCGCGAGCCGAGCATGTAGCGAAGAGTCTCGTCATCGCGTTCTACGAGCCCGGTCTCGGCGAGAGTCGCGAGGGTTCGTGACGCGACGGCCTTGTCGCGTCCAGTCAACTGCGCGACCTGCGATACGCCGAGCCCGCCCGACCGCAAGGCCTCGTCGGAGCCGAGGATCTCGAGGATCTCGAAGTCCCGAGCCAACCCCGACGAGTTGCGGCGCACACCGTTTCCCACTGAGCGATTCATGCTCGAAGTCTAAATGCAGTTGCCATACGCGCAACACCCTTTGACCAAATGGATACAGCCAGTACCGTGAGTACACACCCGGTACCGGCCTCAACGACGAGACAGGAGCCCTCTTGACCGGATTCAACTGGGAAGACCTCACGGCCTTCCTCACACGCCGCGCTGACGACATCCTCGAGCTCACTCGGGATCACCTCGTCGTCGTCGTCATCTCTGTGCTGCTCGCTTCGGTCATCGGTGTCGGCCTCGGCATCCTGGTGCGCAACAGGCGGATCGCCCGGACGTCGGTGCTCACTGCCGCGGCCATCGCGATCACCATTCCGTCGCTCGCTCTGCTCGCTCTCCTCAGCCCCGTGCTCGGCCTCGGCTGGCTTCCTACTGTCGTTGCTCTCGTCTTCTACTCGCTGCTGCCAGTCGTCCGCAACACCGTGGTCGGACTCAGGGAGGTGCCGGTCTCCGTGCTGGAATCCGCTCGCGGGATGGGACTGGGGCCGACCCGCGTGCTGTTCACTGTGCAGCTTCCGATCGCGTGGCCGGTGATCATGACGGGGATTCGCGTCGCCGCGCAGCTCACGGTCGGCATCGCGGCGATCGCCGCCTACGTCGCCGGCCCCGGTCTCGGCGAATACATCTTCAAGGGGCTGTCGTCGCTCGGGTCCAAGAACGCGCTCAACTATGCGCTCACCGGCACCGTCGCCGTGATCATCCTCGCGCTCGTCCTCGACGGCATCCTCATCCTCGTCGCCCGTCTCACCACCTCAAGGGGTCTCCGTGCCTGACATCACCACGAACACCGGCGTTCTCACTTCTCTCGCATCGCAGCAGGCGGGCGTCGACATCGTCCTCGACCAGATCACGAAGCAGTACCCCGGGCAGGCGAATCCTGCCGTCGAGGACTTCTCAATGCGGATCGAACCCGGTGAACTCGTCATGTTCGTCGGTCCGAGCGGATGCGGCAAGACCACGACGATGAAGATGATCAACCGCATCATCGAGCCGACCTCCGGGTCGATCCGAATCAACGGAGACGACGTCCTCTCGCTCGACGGCAACGAGCTTCGCCGCCACATCGGCTACGTCATCCAGCAGATCGGGCTCTTCCCGCACTTCACGATCGCCGAGAACATCGCGGTCGTTCCGCGGCTGCTCGGCTGGTCGAAACAGCGCACCGCAGCCCGAGTGGAAGAGTTGCTGACGACGGTGCAGCTCGACCCCGGCATCTTCGCCGACCGCTATCCGCGCCAGCTGTCCGGCGGTCAGCAGCAGCGGGTCGGCGTGGCTCGTGCCCTCGCCGCAGACCCGCCCGTCATGCTCATGGACGAGCCGTTCGGCGCGACCGATCCGATCACCCGCGAGAAGCTGCAGGCCGAGTTCCTTCGGCTGCAGGCCGATATCGGCAAGACCATCATCTTCGTCACGCACGACTTCGAAGAGGCGATCCGCATGGGCGACCGCATCGCGGTGCTCAGCGACCGCAGCCGGATCGAGCAGTTCGACACCCCGGCTCGCATCCTCGCCGAGCCCGCCAACGACTATGTGCGCTCGTTCATTGGCGAAGGTGCCGCCCTCAAGCGCCTCGCGCTGATCCCCGTCGAGACGGCGCGCATCGGCTCGATCGACCCGACAGCACCCGATGCCACGATCGATGAGACCTCGTCTCTGCGCCAGGCGCTCGACCTGCTCGTGCTCACCGGTGCGCCGCGCATCACCGTCTCACGCGCGGGTCGGCCTGTCGGCTCGATCGATCAGGCGGCCATCTCGGCAGCCCTCGGTGCAGAGCCCCGCCCGCACGACGCCCAGCGCACGGCGGAGGCATGACGATGACAACCGACCAGGTCGTGCCGTCGGCGACGACGGTGCTGCAGACCCAGCGCGCTCCGCGTCGAAGGATGCCGACGCTGCTGAGACGGACGATGCCGCTGATCGTCGTCGCCCTCGTGCTTCTGGCGACATTCCTGTGGGTATCGAGTCTCGAACTCGACTCGATCGAACAGCGCACCCTCAACGGCGACTACATCATCGCCCGCATCGGCGAGCACCTGGTGCTGTCGATCCTCGCCGCGGTGCTGGTCGCCATCCTCGCGATTCCGGCGGGCATCGCCGTCAGCCGGTCGCGCTCTCGGGTCTTCCGCGCAACGGTCATCGGCATCGCCAACATCGGGCAGGCGACGCCCGCGATCGGCGTCGTGATCCTGCTCGCCATCGTCTGGCAGACGGGCTTCACCACCGCCCTCGTCGCGCTCGTCGTGTATTCCTTCCTGCCCGTGCTGCAGAACACGATCACGGGTCTCGCGCAGGTCGATGCCAGCATCAAGGAATCCGCCCGTGGCATGGGGATGCGCCCCGCCCAGGTGCTGCGCCGGGTCGAGCTGCCATTGGCATCGCCCGTCATCCTCGCGGGTCTTCGCACGGCGCTCGTCTTCGCGGTCGGAGTCGCCACCGTCGCGACCTTCATCAACGCGGGCGGGCTCGGCGACATGATCATCAACGGCTTGAAGCTGCAGCGGTACCCGGTGCTCGTCGTCGGCGCCGTGCTCGTCGCCTCCATCGCGGTCCTCATCGACTGGGCCGCCGGCCTCGTCGAGGAGATCGTCCGCCCCAAGGGTCTCTGACCTCTCTGAACTGCACGAACACACCCGAATCCCTCCGAAAGGAACTCGACATGAAGACATCCAGATTCGCCTCATCCTCGATCGCCGTCCTGGCTCTCGGTGCCATCGCGCTCACCGGCTGCTCGGCCGGCGCCGGCGGCGGCGCGGGCGCACAGGGCGACGAGCTCGAAGGTCTCACGGGCGAGATCGGCTCCAAGGACTTCTCCGAGCAGTACATCCTCGCCTACCTCACTGCCGAACTGCTCAACGCCCACGGCGCGGATGTCGAAGCGAACACCAAGCTCGTCGGCTCGGCGAACGTGCGCCAGGCGCTCGAGAACGATCAGTTCCTCGGCTACTGGGAGTACACCGGCACGTCATGGATCACCTACAACGGCAACACCGCACCGGTGCAGGGAGCTGAGGCGCAGTTCGACGCCGTGAAGGAAGCCGACGCGGAGAACGACATCGCGTGGCTCGACCCGGCGCCGTTCAACAACACCTACGCCTTCGCGATCCGCGAGTCCGAGGCCGATGCGCTCGGCGTCGAGACTCTCAGCGATGTCGCGGCCCTCCCGGCCGGCGACCAGACATTCTGCATCGAGAGCGAGTTCTCGACTCGGGATGACGGCATGCCGGGTCTCAGCGAGGCATACGGCTTCGATGCCTCCATCACCATGCTCGACACCGGCGTGATCTACACCGCGACCGAGAAGGGCGATGACTGCAACTTCGGCGAGGTCTTCCAGACCGACGGGCGCATTCCTGCTCTGGGACTCGTGGTGATGGAGGACGACAAGGAGTTCTTCCCGAGCTACCAGGGCGGGTTCACGCTCAAGCAGTCGACGCTCGACGAGTACCCGGCCATCGCCGACGTGATCGCCGAGGTCAGCCCGTTGCTCACCACTGAGGTGATGCAAGAGCTCAACGCCCTCGTCGACGTCGAGGGTGAAGACCCTGAAGATGTCGCGATCGAGTGGCTCGAAGAGCAGGACCTGATCTGATGACCGCCGCGCTGCAGATCGGCGAGAGCTTCATCGGAAGCGGCGTGAACGCTGCGCACATCAACACCGTCTTCGGTCACCGCGACGGCCCTGCGGGCACGGCGTGGGCCACGGCACTGGCCACGCCGACCGCCGGGCATGTGCCCTTCGTCGCAGTTCTCCGACCGTCTCTGCCCGTGAAACCCCTGACGCTGTTCGTCACGAAGTCGGCGCCGGCGAGCGACGACCACGGCCTCCTCATCTGGGGGCCGGCGCAGGCGGGAGTCGCCGCCGGCGTGGCCGACGCGGTGGCTGAGGGACACGTCTCCGCAGAGCAGGCCGACACCCACGCGCTCATCGCGGCGGTCTGGGTGAACCCGTCCGCCGACGACGCCGACCTCGTGTATCTGAACAATCGCGAGGCCACGAAGACCGCGCTCGCCAACGGGGCGCGTTCACTCCCCGCGATCGACGACGTCCTGGCCGCACGGCACAGCCCGACGAATCCCTTCTACACCCCGAACCTTCCACCGAAAGATGCATAGCTCCATGAACGCTTCCACCCGGTCACCGCTTGGCCCCCTTCCCACCGTCGGGTTCATCGGACTCGGCAACATGGGATCTGGGATGACCAAGAACCTTCAGGCCGCGGGCTATCCCCTGGTCGTCACCGATCTGCGACGAGAGTCTGCAGAAGGGCTGCTCGCCGAGGGCGCCCGCTGGGCCGAAAGTCCTCGCGAGGTCGCGGCCTCCGCCGATCTCGTCATCACGATGCTGCCGACACCGAAGCACGTAGCGGCTGTGGCATCCGGAGCGAACGGCATCGTCGCCGGCCTCCCCGACGGCGGCACCTGGGTCGACATGTCGACGTCGGTGCCAGATGTGCTCGACGGCATCCGCCGCACCGAGGCGCATCGCGGCCTTCATCTGCTCGACGCTCCGGTGAGCGGGATGTCGATCGGTGCCGCGAACGGGATGCTGCAGATCTTCGTCGGCGGCGATGCGGTCGACGTCGCTCGACTGCGTCCCGTTTTTGAGGCGATGGGCGACCCCGAGCGGATCCTCCACGTCGGCGGCCACGGTGCCGGCTACGCCGTGAAGCTCATGATCAACCAGCTGTGGTTCTCTCACCTCGTCGCGACGGCCGAGGTGCTCTCGGTGGGCGTCGCCGCCGGCGTCGATCTCGGAGTGCTCCGCGATGCGCTCGTCGCGAGCCCGGCGAACAGCACATTCGTCTCGCGCGACGTGCTCTCGATCCTCGACCACGGCGACTACGACGAAGGATTCGCCATCGCCTTGGCCTGCAAGGACCTGGGGCTCTCTGTCGATCTCGCGCGATCCGTCGGCATGCCGGTGGAGCTGTCGTCGCTGGTCGAGCAGATCTTCCGCAGGGCGCGAGCGCGATTCGGCGACCTCGCGGGCGAGATGACGCCGGTGCGTCTCTACGAGGAGATGCTCGGACGAGACCTGCGTCGCGAGGCCGGCGAGCACGCGGCGGAGGTGGCGGCATGACCGCCGCTCGGGAGCAGGAGCTGCTGGCGTCTCTGCCGACCGGGCTGTTCATCGGAGGCGAGTGGCGAGAGTCCGCGACCGGTGCGACCTTCGCTGTGCACGACCCTTCGACAGGCGAAGTGCTCGCCCACGTCGCAGACGCTGCGCCCGAAGACGGCGCCGCGGCGCTCGATGCCGCCGCATCTGCGCAGGCGTCCTGGGCGGCGACTCCGTCGCGCGAGCGCGGTGAGATCCTCCGCCGCGCCTTCGAGCTCGTCACCGCCCGCGCTGACGACTTCGCCCTCGTCATGACGCTCGAGATGGGAAAGCCCCTGGCCGAGTCGCGAGCCGAGGTCGGCTACGGCGCCGAGTTCCTGCGCTGGTTCTCGGAAGAGGCGCCGCGCATCTCAGGGCGCTATGCCACGGCTCCCGACGGTCGCAACCGGCTGCTCGTCGCAAAGCGACCCGTCGGCCCCAGCCTGCTCATCACGCCGTGGAACTTTCCTCTGGCGATGGCGACCCGAAAGATCGCGCCCGCGCTCGCCGCCGGGTGCACGTCGGTACTCAAGCCCGCGGCCCTCACGCCGCTCACTGCCCTGCTGTTCGCCGAGGTCCTGCGTGAAGCAGGGGTGCCCGACGGCGTGGTCAACGTCATCCCGACGACGCGCGCCGGCGCCGTCACCGGACCGCTCATCAAGGATGCGAGGCTGCGCAAGCTGTCGTTCACGGGCTCGACAGAAGTCGGTCGACGGCTGATCGCCGACGCCGCCGACCAGGTGCTTCGCGTGTCGATGGAACTCGGCGGCAACGCTCCGTTCATCGTGTTCGAGGACGCCGATCTCGACGCCGCGGTCGACGGCGCGCTGATCGCGAAACTCCGCAACGGCGGGGAGGCGTGCGTCGCCGCGAATCGCTTCCTCGTGCACGAGAGCATCGTCGACGAGTTCTCGAGCCGTCTCGTCGAACGGATGCGGCAGACGGTGCATGCCCGCGGCACGGATCCAGCGTCGACGCTCGGCCCGCTGGTCGACGAGTCGACTCGCGAGAAGGTGGCCGAACTCGTCGGCGGAGCGGTGGAAGACGGCGCGCGTCTCGTGCTCGGTGGCGTGACGCCAGAGGGGGCAGGGTACTTCTATCCAGCGACGGTGCTCGTCGATGTGCCGCAGTCCGCGCGCATCCTGCAGGAGGAGATCTTCGGTCCGGTCGCGCCCATAACGGCGTTCCGCGATGAGGACGAGGCGGTGCGCCTCGCCAACGCGAGCGAGTACGGCCTGGTGTGCTTCGCATACACGCGCGACCTGAATCGCGCGCTTCGTCTCGCCGAGCGACTGGAGACGGGAATGCTCGGGCTCAACACGGGCCTCGTCTCGAACCCCGCGGCCCCGTTCGGCGGCGTCAAACAGTCGGGTCTCGGCCGCGAGGGCGGTTTCGAGGGAATCGACGAGTACCTCGAGACGACGTACATCGGCATCTCGGATCCGTTCGCGTGACTCGGCGCGCCGGCATCCGGATCCCCGCAACCCCGCACTTCTGAAGGAGCATCTCTTGCACATCTCCGACTTCTCCCTGGATCACTTCTCTCTGCACGGGAAGCGCGCGGTCGTCACCGGCGGCAACACGGGGCTCGGTCAGGCATTCACCCTCGCACTCGCGAAAGGCGGAGCCGATGTCTTCGTTCCCGGCCTCTTCGACGACCATGGCGAGACCGCAGCACTGGTCGAGGCCGAGGGCCGTCGCTACGCCGAGCTGACGGTCGACATCACTGCTCCCGGCGCCCCGCAGGCGGCGATCGCTGCTGCCTGTGAGGCGTTCGGCGGAGTCGACATCCTGGTCAATTCCGCCGGGATCAGTCGGATCGCGGACGTGAGCGAGTTCGGACGTGCGGACTGGGACCCGATGGTCGCCGTCAACCTGACAGCAGCGTTCGAGATGGCGCACGAAGCGGGCAAGCGGATGATCGCGCAGGGCTCAGGCAAGATCATCAACATCGCCTCGCTGTTCGCGTTCCTCGGTGGCCTGGGCTCGCCCGCCTACGCGGCGACGAAGCATGGGATCGTCGGCCTCACGCGGGCCTACGCCGATGAGCTCGGCGGTCACGGGATCCAGGTCAACGCGATCGCCCCCGGATACTTCACGACTCGCATCACGGAGCAGTCCCGAGCGGATGCTGAAGTGAACCGCCGGATCATCGAGCACACCCCAGCCGGCCGGTGGGGTGACGTCGCAGACCTCATGGGCGCGACCGTGTTCCTCGCCAGCTCTGCATCCGACTTCGTCAACGGTCACACCCTGACCGTCGACGGCGGCTATCTCGTGCGCTGACCGCGCCCCACCTCTCTACGAACAGGACATCACCCTCATGGTTGCTTCACGATCCGCCCTTTCACGCGACGAGATCGTCACCCGACTCGGCAAGCTGATCGGCTCCGCCAAAGTCGACACCGACCCGCACGAGCTGCGGGAGGCGAGCGTCGATCGATTCAAGAAGTACACGGCTGTGCACGACATATTCGATGGTCCGATCCCGGCGGCCATCGCGTACGCCGAATCGACGGACGACGTCGTCGCGATCCTGCGTTTCGCCGACGAGAACCTGATCAACGTCGTCCCTCGCACGGGCCGCACGGCGACCGAGGGAGGGCTCGAGACGATCGTCGACGACACGATCGTGCTCGACGGTTCGCGCATGAACGCGATCCTCGAGATAGATCCGGTCGACATGATGGTGACGGCGCAGTGCGGCGTGCCGCTGCAGACGCTCGAAGACGCTCTTCGCGCGCAGGGCCTCACCACAGGGCATTCGCCGCAGTCGAAGCCCCTCGCGCAGATGGGCGGACTCGTCGCCACCCGCTCGATCGGGCAGTTCTCGACCCTGTATGGCGGCATCGAAGACATGGTCATCGGCCTCGAGGCGGTGCTTCCCGGCGGTGACGTCGTGCGGATCAAGAACGTGCCCCGACGAGCCGCTGGCCCCGACATCCGCCACATCGTGATCGGCAACGAGGGTGCGCTGGCCGTCATCACCGAGGTCACCGTGAAGGTGTTCACCTACCAGCCGGAGAACAATCGTTTTCTCGGATTCCTCGTCGACTCGCTGCCGACGGGGGTCGCAGGCTTGCGCGACGTCATCGTCGCCGGCTACCGCCCCTCGGTCGCACGGACGTACTCGGAGGAAGATGCAGCCCAGCACTTCTCGCATTTCGCCGAGGGGAAGGCGGTCGTGGTCCTCGTCGCCGAGGGACCGAAAGGCGTGGCGGACGCGACGGCGGCCGGCATCGAAGCCATCTTCGCCGGCATCCCGCATGAGAAGGTCGACAGCGCGCTCATCGAGTCATGGTTCGACAACCTCAACTGGGGCCAGGAGAAGATCGACGCGGAGAGGCGGGAGATGCTGGAGAAGGCGCATCTCGGCTACACGACAGAGGTCTCGATCGACTGGTCGGGCGTCGAAGAGCTGTTCGAGTCGGTGATGCGGCGGGCGCGGACCGAGTTCCCGCGCGCAGCCGATCTGACGATGCTCGGTGCGCACTCCTCGCACAGCTACCAGACCGGAACCAACCTGTACTTCGTGTACGACTACGACATCAGCTGCGAGCCGCGCGAAGAGATCACCGAGTACCACGAGCCCCTCAACGCGATCGTGGTGGAGGAGGCTCTGCGCCTCGGTGGGTCGATGGTGCACCACCACGGCATCGGCAAGTACCGCACGCCGTGGACCCACGAGGAGCACGGGACGGCGTACTCGCTGCTGCACACGCTGAAGGAGGGACTGGATCCGAACGGCATCATGAACCGCGGAACCATCTACCCGCTCGATGACGCCGAGGTGATCCCCGCGTGACTGCGCCGGCTGCGGGATTCGTCGTCGCGATCGACAACGGCTCGCAGAGCACCAAGGTCCTCATCGTCGACGAGGCGGGGGCGGTGCATGCGAGCGCACGTGTGCTGCTGAGGCCGTATGCCTCTCCAGCGCCGGGGCGGTGGGAGCATCCGGACGACGACCTGTGGGACTCGATCGTCGCCGCGCTGCGGGCAGCGATGGGCGAGTTCCGTGGCGATCCGGCAGAGATCCGAGGGGTGGGCCTCTGCACCATACGATTCTGTCGGGCCGTGCTCCGAGCCGACGGGCATCTTGCCCAGCCCGTCATGAGCTGGATGGACGAGCGAGTTCCGCGGGCGTATGAACGCGAGACCGACGACGCCGTCTTCGTGACCACGTCCTCGGGGTACATCGGTCATCGGCTGACGGGGGAGCGGCGGGATGCCGCGGGCAACGTGCAGGGCGTCTGGCCGGTGGACACCACTCGATGGACGTGGAGCGCGGATGCCGAGGATTACGTCCGCTGCGGCATGGACCCGTCGATGCTGTTCGAGCTCGTCGCCCCCGGGGAATCGCTCGGCACGGTGACGCCAGAGGCGTCCGCCGTCACAGGACTGCCGGTCGGCATCCCCGTGATCGCCACCTCGAACGACAAGGCCGTCGAGGCGCTCGGAGCGGGGCTGCGAGCCGAGGGCGATGCGCTGCTCTCGCTCGGCACCTATGTAGCCACCATGACGCCGGGCCGTGAGGTGCGTCAGAGCGACGCTTTCTGGACGAACTTCGCTGCTGAACCGCAGGGGTATCTCTATGAGAGTCACGGCGTCAGGCGTGGCATGTGGACCGTCAGCTGGTTCCGCGATCTGCTCGCCTCACCGTCAGGGGGATACTCCGAGACAGACCTCAACCTCGGCGCCGAACTCGTGCCGCCAGGGTCGGGCGGTCTGTTCGTCGCCCTCGACTGGTTGGCGTCCGTCGATGAGCCCTGGAGGAGGGGCGCGATCGTCGGATTCGATGGAACCCAGGGCCGATTCCACGTCTACCGCGCGATCCTCGAGGCGCTCGCGATCGAGACGTCGCTCGCGGATGCGCGCGCTCGCGGGGCTCTGGGGCGACCGCTCGGCGGTCTGATCGTGACAGGCGGAGGCAGCGCCTCCGATCTGATGCTCACCATCCTCGCCGCCGTCTACGGCGTCCCGGTGCGCACCCCTGCGGTCTCCGATGCGGCGGGAATGGGGGCGGCGATCACGGCCGCAGTGGCTACGGGGTTGCACCGATCCGCTGACGAGGCGGTGGCTTCCATGGTGCGGATCGACAAGCAGGTCTCGGTCGACCCGAGGCTCAGGGAGTCGTACGTGGCGGTGGCGAAAAGATACGCCACCGTGCTTCCCCGTGTTCGTGAGCTCTTCGCGGGAAGCGACTAGACGAGAGGGGCCGCCGTCCCGGACTCGCTGCGACAGGGCAGAACGGACCTCCGATCGCGCGTCATGAAGCCGCGGTAGCATTCGGGCGTGGCTGCTGCGGTGTACGACAAGATCGCGGACGAGATCCGCGCCCAGATCGCCAACGGCGACCTCGCCCCGGGCGACCCCGTTCCGACCGAGGCAGAGCTCGCGCAGCGGTGGGCGACGTCGCGCGGTCCTATCCGCAACGCCCTGGCGGCGCTGCGTCAGGAAGGGCTCATCGAGACTTCGCGGGGCCGGCCCGCGCGAGTGGCGACGCGCAAGGCCAACCAGGCCGTGGATGTCTCGATCCCCTTCACGCGGTGGGCGCAGAATATCGGTGCCGTGCCAGGCGCCCGCACTCAGGAGCTCAGCATCCGGCGTGCAGACGCCGACAAGGCGGCACTGCTCAACATCGCGGTCGGTGACCCCATCGTCGACGTGCTGCGATTGCGACTCCTCGACAACCGGCCGACCATGCTCGAGCGCCTGACCTATATCGAACCCGTCGGGCGCCACCTTTTCGGAGTCGACCTCGACAGCATCTCGATCACGGAGCATCTCGGCGAGAAGGGCTTCGGATACGCGGGGGTCGACCACGAGATCGACGCCATCGCGGCCGACGAGACCGACAGCGACCTGCTCCGAGTGGCTCCCGGCACTCCCGTCCTGCGCCTCCGACGTATCTCGTATGACTCGGAGGGGCGCACCTTCGAGGCCTCGGATGACCGCTATCTCAGCGACCAGGTGCGCTTCACGGTGTCTGCATCGGGGCGCTCCCGGCAAGGCGACGCATACGTGCGGCCGCTCGGCTCTGCCTGAACCCCGCCACCGTAGTCCGGCCCGTTGCGCACACCCCGGCGTAACCCACATGTGTCGACAACTCCGCCCAGTCGGACGTAACTTGTTTGCCTATGTTCATCGGCTGGACCGGCAGATGTTGCTTGGCGTGGAAAAGCTGATCGCACCGACCTGAAAGGGAAACCATGCGATCTCACCGATACCGCCTCGCCACCGGAGTCGCGGCGTGCCTCACCGCCGCGCTCATACTGCCTTCTCACCCGGCCTTCGCGCACGACTCCGCCGACGAGCAGTCGGCCGACGCCGTCTTCTCCGAGAACTTCGACTCGCTCGGCTCGTCGCTGCAACCCCGCGCGGACGAGACCCACATCCCCATCTCCACGCTCGGCTTCACGCCGACGGCTCCCGACGGATGGACGGTCAGCAACGCCGCCTCTATGGGCGCGAAAGGCAAGGCCGAGTGGCGCGGGTGGACGTTCGCGACCCCGACATTCTGGGCGGCGGCGCAGGGAGGGCAAGGCCGTGAGGACTTCTCGAAGGGCTCCGGAGTCGTAGCCGTCGCTGACAACGACGAGTGGGACGACGGAAACAGCCCCGGCGAGCAGTTGTTCGCGAGCACGCTGACGTCGCCGACGATCCCCGTCGTCGGCGGCAGCACCGTTCACATCAACTTCGACTCGAACTATCGGCAGACCGGTCCGCAGGTCGCCGCGCTCGAGGTGTCCTTCGACGGCGGTGCACCGCAACGCCTCTTCGAGTACAGCACTGCGGTGCTCGGCGATCAGACCTATCTGCAGGACAGATTCCTCACGCAGCCGGTCGCCGTGCCGGCCGGGGCGACCTCGATGACGGCGAGCTGGGTGATCGAGCAGGCCACCAATGACTGGTACTGGGCCATCGACGACATCACGGTCACGAACTCGACTCCTGCGGATGCCGAGTCTCCGCTGCCCCCTCCCGGTCCGCAGCCCTCGGATGTCCCCGACGGCATCAGCGATCGCAAGGTGCTGTTCGTCGACATGGACGGTGTGCGGTTCGACAAGCTCGAAGAGTACGCCACCCCGAACATCGATGCGCTCGCCGCAGCCGGTCAGATGGGCGTCGGCTACATGCAGGACAACGCACTCGGGCCAACCGTGTCGGGGCACGGCCATGCGAACCTGCTGTCCGGCGTCTGGGTCGACAAGCATCAATCGTTCGACAACAACTTCGTCGCTCCGAACATCGAGGCGTACCCCGACGTACTGACTCGGCTCGAGCAGGTCGATCCCGGCTACTCGACGTTCTCGACCGCGGACTGGGCGCCGCTGAATCAGCATCTGATCCTCCGCCCCGACGTGAAGATCCAGCAGCGTGGCCCGTCGCAGGCGGCGACCGATGTGCAGAGCGTCGACGACGCGGTCGAGGTGCTCTCGACGCGAAACCCCGACGCGATGGTCGTCTACCTCCACAACCCGGATGCCGCCGGGCACACGTTCAACGTCGACTCGGCGCAGTACAAGACGGCGATCGAGACGGCAGATGCCCAGGTCGGCACGCTCGTCGATGCCATAGAGAGTCGCGCCACCTATGCATCCGAGGACTGGCTGATCGTCGCCTCCACGGACCATGGATTCACCGGGTACGGACATGGCGGTGACCAGCACGGCACGCGGATGGTCTGGACGCTCGCTTCCGGGGGTGATGTGCCCGCAACCGGTCAGGCGACGCGCGAGTGGCGCCAGGTCGACATCGCACCGACGATGCTGAATCACCTCGGTGTCGAGATCGACCCGAAGTGGGGGTACGAGGGTGTGCCGATCGGAACCGACTCCACCGACCCGTTCGATGGCGTGGCTCCTGTTCTCGGGGGCGTGGTGGATGAGCCGGCGAAGCCCTCGCACAGCGGCGGGTGGACGAAGCAGACGCCGGAAGGATGGGAGATCGACGAGCGCACCCCCGATGCGGGTGCGGCGGAGTACCGGGGATGGTCCCTGATGTCGGGCGAGTTCTGGGCGACCAGCGAGGAGGGCCAGGGGCGAGGTTCGTTCGTCCGCGGTCGGGATGTCATCGCTGTGGCAGATCCCGATGAGTGGAACGACCTGGGGGATCCCGCCGGGGCCGGAGCGCGATTCGACTCGACACTGCAGTCCCCGTGGCAGCCGGTCTCGGCAGGCGGCGCAGTGGACGTGTCGTTCGTGCACCACTACCGACAGCTCGACGCCAACGCCTCGCAGCATGCCGAAGTCGTCGCGCAGTACGACGACGGCACCGAGCAAATGCTATGGAGCCGCGATGCGTCCCAGGGGGCGCTGTTCGAGATCAACCAGCCGCTCACGCTCTCGACGACCGCCCCCGCCGGAGCAGGCTCGGTGCGTATCGGATGGCGTCTCGACAACGGTGGTGACAACGGATACTGGGCTGTGGACGCTCCCTCGATCCATGCGGAGCACACCCCGGCGCCGCCGACCGCGCCGGTGATCACGAGCTCGCTCGCCGTCGATTCCATCCTCCGGGGGATCAACGATGTGACGATGACCGTGACCGACGCGGCGCCGCAGGCGTATCACGCGCAGCTGTACACCTCGGCCGGGAATCAGGTTCCGTCGGTGAAGGGCTACCAGTACCAGCCCTCCGGGAAGACCCTCGCGCTCACCGGTATCGACACCCGCACGCTCGCCGACGGAAAGTACTATCTGCTGTTCTCGGCGAAGAGTCAGAACGGCACGTCCACTTCGCTGAAGGTGCCGTTCACGGTGGACAACACGCGGCCGGAGTTGTCGATCAACGTCGCAGACGAGGCCGTATCCGCATCCGCATCGGACGGCGTCGGTCTGAAACGCGTCGCCGTCAACCTTTACAACGCCGCCAACACCACCCTCGTGGCGGCGGTGGGGTCGACGCCGGCATCGACGGCGATCACCTCCGCCACCTGGCAGGAAGCCTGGTCTCTTCCCCAGGGCGTCGCATCGGGTGACTACGTGCTTCGCGCAAGTGTGATCGATGCCGCCGGAAACTCGCGCACCGTCACCCTCCCGGTGTCGATCCCGTAGTGAACGACCGCGACGGCCGGCCCCGATCGAAGGGGTCGGCCGTTGCTGGCGTTGCGGTCGGGTGGTCTGGTGGGGGTCGTCTTCTAGTTTGTCGGAAGCGCGGCCAGATGACACCAAGTGTCACGCGTGGAAGGGAGAAGGGGGGCGAACGCGACGTCTTTGACGTGACACTTTCTTGAAGGGCGCCCGATGTCAAAGGCCTTCGGCGGGGAGCGTCAGGGTCGATTGGAGGTGGATTGGAGGTGCCCGGGAACCGAGGGCCTTACTCGAATTCGTTGCGCGGCGATTCAAGCGTTCGTGAACTAGCCTCGATAGCGAACTGAGAGGCGACAGGACAGACCGGTGGCCGTTTGATTTTCAAGTAGATGCACACCTCCATTAGCGGGTTGCTGGTCGCGAGGCGGTGCGCTCCTGATGTCGGTTCCGGGGAGCGGGGCAGTCTTGGACGGGTAGCGTGAGAGCGATTAGTCAATCGCATCAAGGGGATCATGGGTCAACGATCAAGCGGCAGCCTTCACAAGAGTGAGCGGACTCTGGTTGCTGTCCTTGCCAATCCACGTCCGCGCGACGGCAGCCGCACCGAGAAGCGCATCGCGCTGGTGCGCGACGCCCTTGGATATGAACGTGCCGAGATCGTGAACCTATTCTCCCGAGCCAGCGAGAGCTCACGTGAAATCGCTGTTCTGGGTGTGTCTGCCGAAGGCTGGCGAGAAGCCCGGGTCAGCGTCTCTGAGGCGATCGCTTCGGCCGACAGCGTGCTTCTCGGCTTTGGCCTGATTCCATCGTCTCGTGAATCGAGGCCGCACCTTCGTGCGCAGCTTGAGTGGCTTCGCCACGAACTTCAAGTGCATGGCCATTTGCAGGTGTGGCAGGTCGGTGATCGACCACGGCATCCATCCCGGTGGCATCAGTACGTCAGCGATACTCACGGCCGCACGGTAGGAGGCACCTTCGAGCAACGCCTGAAACAGGTGCTTCGCACCGTCCCTCTCAACGATTGTCGGTGGGCATGACGGAATCTCCGGTCACGGTGCGCCCAGGGCATGCGGCGCGCCGCGCTGTCAGAGGCCAGCGGTAACTATGCTGATGTAGTGGCAGACGGAAGGGGGCCGGTATGAGCTCGGCCGCCGACGCTTCTTCGACATCCGTTCGCGAGCGACTCGTTGAGTTGATCAGCGCGCGCGAAGCCGCGTGCCCAGGTTACTGGGACTTCGCAGACTCTCCGCGACGTGGTGGTAGCCACGCTTTTTTCCAGTACCCGGCGATGATGGTGCCCGAACTCCAGGGGGCGCTCCTCGATGATCTCCTGACTGCGGACCCCACGGTGCGGCATGTATATGACCCCTTCATGGGCTCGGGGACCGTCCTCCTAGAATCGATCTACCGAGGGCTTGACTTCCACGGGGTCGACATCAATCCGATGGCTGCGCTATTGAGCACAGTCAAGTCCAACCCGCCAACGGAAGACATCGCGAAGGTGTCCGTAACAGCAGTCGTCTCTGAGGCGCGCGCAACCGTGGCGGAGGCGTACTCGTTTCCGAACGTCAGCAAGTGGTTCCAGCCGGAAGTGCACAAAGAGCTCTCCCAACTGCGCGTAGCCATTCTGGGAGTGTCTGACCAGAAGCTCAGGCAGTTCCTGTGGGTCTGTCTGGCGGAGACTATCCGCCTAGTGTCGAACTCGCGGACCTCGACCGTCAAGCTCCACTCCTACTCGCCCGAGGTTCTCGCCAGCCGTAAGCCGCAGGCGATCTCGATGTTCCAGACGATCGGACTAGCGAACGCGAAGCGTTCAGGAGACCATTGGGAACGCGTGCGAGCCAGGGACGCTGGGGCCGACACAGCTAGCCCGACGGTGAGGATCCAGCGATCGTCGATTCTTAGTGACATCATCGGTCCTTCGTCGACCGATGTAATCATGTCGTCGCCGCCATACGGCGACAACGACACGACAGTGACGTACGGACAGCACAGCTATCTCCCGCTGCGTTGGATTCCCTCGGACGACATGGTCGGCCCGTTCACCCCAGAGTTGCTCGCGTCGACCGCTCGTATTGACACTCTGAGCCTGGGTGGTTCGTTGGTCGGAGCGCTCCGTAGTCGCGCAAGCATCGCAGAGAAGTCCGCCTCGCTCGCTGGGTTCCTGACGAAAATCGAAGACCGGCCTGACCTCCTGAAGAAGGTGGTGTCTTTCTCGAAAGACTATGAATTGGCGCTGCAGCACGCGACGCGGGCCCTCAAGATCGGTGGTTTCAGTTTTTGGACCTTGGGGGAGCGGCGCGTGGGCGGATACGGCGTGCCTCTGGTCCGAATCACGGAGGAGTTCTTGAAGTTGTACGGGCACGAGACGGTGGCGGTCATCGACCGGGTTCTGCCGCAGAAACGCAAGCGGATGGCAGCGATGAACCAGAGTGGGAAGACGATGAGCGCTGAGCACATCCTGATCTCAGTTCGGACCCGCTAGAGCCCGGGATCCGCACCTACGGTTTGACGAAGCTGGAGTCAAAAGCTGGTCGGCCGTGGTAGTGAATTGCGACATCTGAGACACGCAGAGCGATCTCCGCCCGGACGCGGGCATGACGTCGAACTCCGAAGCGGATGTAATTGCCCTCAGCATCGATCTGAACGGTGGCGCCCGTCGTGTGATCGGTGGCGGCATTCGTAAGGTTGGCTGCCATCGCCGACAGGATCTGATCACGTTGCGTTGCCTCGGCAACGTCGTCGGAGACTTCCCTATATTTGCCGATGATCTCTGACGCCTGTTCCTGGAGAAGTTCCAGCCTCCTGAGCCAGCTGCGCGCCATTGGGCGGGATTCTTGATAGGCGGGCGCGATCAAACTCTCCCCGGTGACGTTGAACACGGTAGCGTCGAGTGCGGCGACGGGAACGACGATATCGAGACCGGCCCGAAAGTCCACGGCCCAGAGCTCGTCGGAGCCGGGGTCAAGATATCCGAGCGCATGTTTCGCTGGTGTGCTCTTCGCCCCAGGCTTGAGCCGTGTAAGAGGGGAAAGGGTCACAGACCTGAGCGCTGGCTCGCGTTTCCCAGAACCGCGCATTGAGAGATCGCAGGACTGACCGAGCAAGATGAAGTACTTGTCCTGGTTCCGTCTCGCCAGGGGCCGCAACGCGAAGATGTCGCCGACTTCGAGCGGAAGTCCGAGCCCGTTCACTGCGTTGATCGTCTCGAAGACGTCTTCGTGAAGCAGGGATCTGATCTTCGCGTGGTCTCGCTCCGCGTTCTGAAACGCTCCGATAGATCCGCCCTGCAGTGCGGCAAGATGTAGCGATGCGAATGCGGGGTCGCGGAGTCGCTCGGCAATCGCTCGTGAGTGGATCTTTTGCGCTAGTCGAACCGCTTGATCTAGCTCGAACGTGCCTTCATGTTGCGCAGCCGCGAAAGCTTCAACGATCGCATAGTCGCTAAGATCGTCGAACTTCTTGACCGCGACGACGGCTGCCTCCTCGAGCGCGCTCTTGGCAAGCTTGCGATATGCATCCAGCTCCTGCACCAGAAGGAGCGCTCGTAGACCGGCGGGGAGGAGCGGCACTGAACGAGCCCGGAACTTTCCAATCGCAGCGATCCGATGCGCATGTTTGGGGTATGTGGTGCGTAGTTGATCGGTAAGTGTCCGCTCCGCTACCTCGTCACCGGCGTGCCGCGTGAGCAGCCCTGCCCACACGCCGTCCCGATCGTCGTCGAGTAGCTCCGCAAGCAGTTGATCCCCGAGCTCGTCCGCTCCGTCGCGTTCGCGGGTAAAGGTTCGGTCGATGAGCACTAGGTAGCGGCGTCTGTCCGCCAACAGTTCACGCCAACGCGAGTTCCAGTCGGTCATCGAGAGCGGCAGATAGTCCACTGTTCCATCGAAGAGCTGCTGCAAGACGAGGTGAGCTTGCAAATCGTCAGCAATTTGTTCCCCCTCAACTGCTTCGTTGCGGTCCTGCTTCGCAATCCGGGTCAGGGCAAGTAGCTGTTCTTGCAGCTCGATCTCGAAGCCGTGCCAGTACTCGTTCACGAAGTCGGCGACTGCGTTGGAGTCCTCCTCATCGACCTCGGCGAATCCTTGCACCCCTGAAGAGCCGGCGAGCAGGTCGCGTGCCGCGGCGAGGAGTTCCGGCGCGGCCGCCATTGCTTCTGTGACTTCTTGAGCGGTGCCTGCGCCTCCGACGAAATGTGCGTCGTCAACCGAGATGACCACATCAATGTCCAGAGCTGACAGGAGGCTGCTGACACGCTCCTTCGCGACCGCGAGGTCGTCTACTTCTGTGGCCGAATCCGACGCCGGCGACGACTCCGCCCGTGTATCCTCGCTCATTCCGCATCCCCCCCGAGGTTGGAATCTCCCTCGATCAACGCCCGAAGATCGATCTCAAAGGTGTCGGCACGACCACTCTCGTTCCTGTGCTCGCCTAGCGCGATCGCACCACCTTCGGAGTCGAGAAGCTGCGACACCACGAACAATCCAAGCCCACGACCCTCGGTCGGCGGCTTCATCGTGACGAACGGTTCGAAGAGTGTCTCTTCGACAGACAGCTGAATGCCTGGGCCGTTGTCGCGGAAGATGATTCGCGGTGAATCAACGGTGATCGTGATTTGACCTGCCTCGATATGCTGCTGACGAGCATGCCTGAGTATCCAGTACTCGCTGTTCCTGATCAGGTTGTCGATCACCTGCATGAACTTTCCTTCGTTCACGCGGATGTTGAAATCCTGCTTGATTTTCACATCGAACTCGATCCTCACTGATCTCAATCGTGGCTCGTGGAACTCCACCGCCCCGAAAAGAAGCTCGCTAATCGAGTGGGTTGACCTCGTCTCTCTCCGGAACCGAAGCGCGGGGTTGAGCCGTGCAACCTGTCTGGTGAGTTCAGCGGACGATGCTCGGACATGCTCTGCGTAGGCGACGGGCCGAGCGTCGATGGGATTCTGTTTTCGCAAGTAGTCCAGAATCTGGTGGCTCCTTCCGCGGAGCCGGTCAGAGATCTGATCGACCTCATGTGCGAGAATCTCGGCGCTGAGTCCTAGAGCCACCGACTCCCAGGCGTTGGAGATTCGTTCTTCAGCGAGGTGGAGCTTTTCTTCCAACAAGGCAGCGGCGCCTCGAAGATCGTCGAGGAACCCCAGCACAGTGTCGACTTCGCGCAGCGCATCGCTGAGTTGCGACTGTGCGTCGCCAATTTGTGACGCTGCCTTGTCGACCGCGTCCCGAAGCTTTGGGTCGCTCCAGATCGACTGTGCCGAGTCATTTGCCGACGCGCTGAGGTCTGCGACGACCCGATCCAAGGCGCTGAGCATGCCTCGCGCGCTCTCGGCCCGCGTCCGTGATTTCAGTGCCTCCGAGGTGCGAGCCACGATGTGCTCACTGATATCACTCGGCGTCGCTGTGGCGCTGAGTTCTGAGGGAGTTGTGTGCTCGCGCGAGAAAGTCAGCCAGTTCCGTCTGACCAGCTCTTGTGTCTCTCGTGCAAATTTGACCACCTGGAGCATGAGCTGGTAGAAACCGCGCCAGGCCGGCGTGTCTCGGAACGCTTCTCGGCTAGAGGTCTCTTCGAGGGCTGCGTTGTCGCGGGCAGAGAGGTTTACGAAGCCTGCCGTGTTGAGCGGGCGTAGCCCATAGAACGAGGACGCGGTGGTTTGCTGCGCTGACAGACCCAGCCAGTCCTCGTCGAGACGAATCCCGAAGCCATCGCGGAACACTCGTATTCCTGCAACACTTCTCGCGAAGTCGCGCAACTCGCTGGCGCTGTCGAGAGCAGATTCTTCAGCTCTCCCGTAGTTGAAGGAGCTGATCTCGCCGCTGAACGGGCCCGGGTCGCCCGGATTGAACTTCGGGTCCACCGCGTCGTCGAATGCCATCTCTCGATGGAAACGTAGAAAGTACTTGTCGTCGCCCAGCTCGGCGCCGACGGCGTTCGCCCGCTTGGCATGCTCAGATAGCAGCCACTCACCGAACGCGTGTCCGTTGTCCGGTGCGAGGAGCTGTTGGAAGGTCGCGCCTTCCGCCGCAGAACGGCCGCGGAGCGCACTGACCTGAGTGCTGGCACGAATCTCAAGCACACCGTCTTTATAGCTGAACCTCAGAATGTTTGGTGCCGCATTAAGAAGTCGGCGAGCTTCGCGACGCATATCGACTTCAGCGCCGTTAATCTTGATGAACACTCGGAGTCCGGCGGCGTTCTCGTAGGGGGAAAGTATGGAAACTAACTGCTTCTGAAGGTCCAGTTCCCCGGAGCCCTCCCAGTAGCCTGGGTTTTTCAACCCGAGCACGGACACTGTCGTGCGAGTCCGTTGATCCGGAGCTGCCTCGGAGGAAACGGGGAGCGACACGGACGACAGATTCTCGGCATCGAAAAACGGTGCCCAATCGATCACAAGTTGGTGACGCACGTAGTAGCCCGATTCTTCCGCCACGGTAGTGAGTCCGACAAGCTGTCCCAGGCGTTGGACGCCGAGTCGTCCGAGTCCTTTGTCGCCCAACGGCGTTCGGTCTCGGGACGTTGTTAGCCCTTTCGCCTTAAAGATTCGCTTCTCACTGTTGGACACGGTGAGCCAGCCTCGCTTGATAGCATCGAGACTCATCCCGTGCCCGTCATCCTGGACCGTGAGCTTGCCCCGCACGGCCCCTGCGGCCGCTGCCGAGTTGTGCTCAAGCTGCTCGCCGCTGATTCGGTCGTACCAATGCTCGGTGTCGATGTCAACGCGCACTGTTTGCGCATCGGCGTCATATGAGTTCTTGATTAACTCGACGAGTGCCTGGGCATCATCCGTGATGAGATCCTCACCCAGCTTGAATAGAACTGACGGATGGACCTCGAAATGCAGCTCGGCGACCGTGGAGTCAGCGATGTTCTGAGGGTCAGACAACTGGTTCTCCGGACTCTGGTAGCGACTGAGCGTTTGGCATGCATGTCGATCTAAGCAGGTCGGACAGGTCCATCCCGATAGGCGAGACGCTGAACGCCCGTTCCCAAGCTGTTTCGCTAGCTAAGGTCGGCGGGGGGTTGGCCGCTGTGGGGTGGTGCTCGAGGCCCAGTGTGGAGACCCAGCGGTGAGTCACATACTGAGTGCCGGGGCGCCTCACTGTCGAAACGGATTGGACTGGCCAACCTCTCCATGAGCTAGACGGCACTTTGCCGGGACACTCTTCGACCGGCGGGCCGCGATTGCCCAAAGACGCCGCTGATGACCCACCCCGCAACGATCTGCCGATAGCTCGGTGTTGTTGCCAGCATGCCTTCGGCGCCGGTACGCGAGGCGTTGCAGCACGCGAAGACATGATCTCCTGTATCAGAGGGGGGTAGGGGAGGGCGCGGGGAGCAGCCCTCCCCCTCCTGGACTGGGGAGACCAGGAATCCGACGGGGAGGTGCCGGGCAGAAGCGCCCCCTGCGCTCCGTGCGTGTACTAGATCACGATGACCCCAAAACGTGACGCCAAAGGCTCTGAAACCCAGGATCGCATTTCCTGAGCATGAGTCGCATCTAGATCTGGTTCACTCTCACGCGCGGTGGCCCGGGCCACGTGTCCGGGAGCGGACATGACGCGTCGACACCGAGACGGCTGCCTCGTAGCCAGCCTCGGGTCAATCACCGTGTCGAACAGGAACCTCAACGCGATGTATCGCGCGGCCCAATAGGCGGTACGCCGCCGGCCAGATCTGTGCCGAAGTCAGTGCGACCGCTAGAAATGTGACCAGCAGACCGACGCAACGTAGAGCGATCTCCACTATCGAGCAATCGCATTGACCGGGTCGTTCAGACTGGCGGTTTTAGGGGGTTACTGGAATGCATCCCACTCCAGGCGCGTCGGAGTGCCGGAAGCAGGCGAGAACCCGTGAAACCGGCTGATTCCGCGCCGTGAGCTACCAGGAGGAGGGCGAATCCCCGTGGATCTCCGATGAGACTGAACTCGTCGAGAATGTCGCTATGCGGGATACTCAGGGGATCGAGGTTCATTTCCATCGCGACGACTGCGGCAATTTTTGTGCGGTCTAGCTGTGTGAGGGCAGTCTTGAGTTTGTAGTGACCCACGAAGCGTCGAACGACGGTTTCGACGCGTCTCTGCGGAAGGCCGTCGCGACCGATGTCGGCGAGAACGGCGCGAATCTCGCTCTCAGGAGTGTGCGCTTCATGGGTTCGCCACTCGGCTGGGCCAGAGTTGCTCTGGCCTACCCTGGCGGCGATGGCCTTCAGGGTCTCAAGCGCGGTTATGAGTTCGTCGAGCAGTGCGTCGAGCATGTCGTCGTCCGACGGCACCTCTGCGTCGGTCGGGACCGCGGCTCTCCATGCGAGGGCTTCACTAGCTCTGTTGAAGTCGGCGTGTTCATTGACGTGACGTTGGTCGTCGAGCAGCGTGACGAAAGCGTGGAGGGTTGCCTTCTGCGCGTACTCAGCGCGGGCAGTCAAGAACTGGAGGTCGTGCCGTAGCTTCTCCGTGTACCACGTCCAAACGGCGGTCACTGCGTCAGTGAAGGAGACCTTCTTCGCTCCGAACGTCGCTTGTGGGAAGGGGGCGCATCCGGTACCGACGGCCATACGCTTGCTGCGGTCCAGGTCGCCGACCAGTCCGACAACGCGTTCCAGCGTCATACCGACCGACCTCCGATTGGGCGCATGCGGAGGCGAATTGGGTCTGCAATCGGACCGAGGTAGTTGAAGCCGATGTGGAACGTCGGTACCGCCTCGCCCTTCGAGCGGTACGCATCCGGGGAGAAGCGCAATGGGACGAAGTCCACTTCGGTCTTGAGCTGGTCCACCCAGACTCGCCCCTTGCGGCCATCTGCCGATGCCCAGGCGACGCGACCTGTGAACTTCCGAGGGCGGCCCTCGCTGTCGCTGGCAAGGTATGCAAGGTGCACCCGTCGGCTGACGTCGAGGCCGAGCGAACCCAGTTCGCGGAACTCGGACTGAGACGCTGCGACCGAGCCGATGTGGAACAGCGTCAGGCCGTGAAGAAAAGCAATTCGGTACTGGTCGAAGGTCGCGGCACCGCGCAGCGTGTCAAGGAGCGTCAGGCACTCTCGCCACTCGCTTTCCGTGAAAGCGACCGTGTTCCGCTCTCCGCGCAGTAGTCGCTCACCGGTGCGCGCTTGCCAATACAAGTCGAGTATGAGCCGCGCACACTTCCAGTCCTCACGGATCGACGCGGGAGCCTCGAGGAGGACCTGCAGTGCGATCTTGACGCGCGCAGGATCGTTCGTGTTTCCCAGCGCTCGCACGGCCAAGAGGTAATAGGCCGCGGGGTCCTCCATCTGCATGAGCTCCTGCAGGAAGCTCGTTTCTAGTTCCTTGTGGCCGAGGAGCCCGGAGATCTCTGCTTGGCGGGCACGGTACTTCGCAAGCTGGCCCGTTGACAAGTCTTCGGGGTCGATCGAGTCGAGCGACGCCTTCGCGTCGGCGAGCAGTCCGACGCGCGCGGTGGTAGTCAGGCCGCCTGAGGCTACGGCGTCCTTTGCCGCCCACGCGAGCACATCGACCGGATAGATATTCTCGGGGTCGGCCGCGCGTGCGCGCATGACGGCATCGACGAGGCGCTCAAGCAGCGGTGCCAGCGCTTCGGTTGAGTGCGCGCCGTCCTCCATGCCAAGTTCGAACGCTTGCGAACCGAGGGCGGCCGCGAGTTCGACATAGAGGTTCAGTCTTGCTCGAGGCGAGTTATCGCTCTCCTCGAGCGTTCTATGAAGGAGGTCTTCCGACCCGCGAAGCCGCTCGATGCGCTCGTCTCGGGTCAGTTCATCTGAGCGCTGTGCGCGCTTGACGAACTCGCGAGTGAGATTCACTTCCTGCAGTACAAGCCGTGGATGGAGGATGCCGCTGCTTTCCCGTTGTGCGGCAAACGCATCCGCGAGGTCTCCGTACCACCGCGCGTACCGCCCCTTCTCAATACTCTGGGGGCCGATCTGGTCCATCAGATCTACGATGAACTGAATCTCGTCGCCACCAGTTCGCCCGTTGAACTGGGGTCGAACGTGGTGGATGAAGGACGTGACAACGTCAACCTCGGTGAGGTCCGTCAGGCTCTCGCGAGCGAGTAGTTCTGCCTCTAGGCGAGTGCGGACGCCGAGGAACTGATTTCCGTTCGCTTCTTCGGTCCACCTGAAGATGTCGAAGCGGCGGATGAAGTCGACGATCGCCGCTGAACCCTGGCGTCCCACGACACGAAGGGCGAGCTCAAGCGGGACGCTGAGGCCGCGCCGACCCGCTGTTAGGAGCATGGCGCTGAGCTGCTCGGTCGTACTGCGCTTTGCAAACTCAAGGTTTGCGAGCTCCTCCGCCGCATGGTCCGATGGTGTGAGAGTGTCGAGATGGAAGCCCGCGGCAACCAAAGCGGCAGCGACCGCCGTCATGCGGGCTTCTGGCTCCTGCTGCTTGCGTTCCCGGGCCAGTGACTCCATGCCGGATTCGGCCGCGCGCATCTCAAGCGCGAGACCGCGTCGTAGACCGGATTCCGTTTCGGGGATTGCTCGGTAGAGCATTGCCAGGATCGACGTGTCTGACTCTGGACTGAGACCCGGAAGTTCAATGCCGTAAGACTTTAGCCACGGGCGGTATGCTGCTGCCTCTTTCGCGTCGAGGTGGATCGGCGCCACCACCGTGTGGTCTTTGTCGGTGACTGCGCCGAGGTAGGTGCTCCCGACGATGAGTACCCGCTGCCCCCTCGCGCGGAGCTGTCGGTGCAATGCGAAGTAGTCGTCGACGTCGACCATCCCATCCCACACGAGGACGGACTTCAGGCCGGCCACCTCTTCTGCCCAGATGCTGTACGCCTCGACCTCGGACGCGATCGGGCGATCACGGCGCCTGGATTGATGAAGCACTGCGACGTTGCCGGACCTAGCCAGAACCTGAGCGAGCCACGCGAGGGCGAGGCTTTTGCCGGTCGCAGTCTGACCCTGAAGGATGATCGGAGCCACCACTTCGGGATCGTCGAGTGCGGCTTCGACGACTTTGAGTAGGCGTGTTTCGTACGATCGCGCAAGCTTCATCTCGCTCGCGATTGCCCGCCATGGAGGCGCTCCTTCCGGCGAACCAAGGAAGGTCCGGAATCGCTGGTAGGTGAGCGCCTCGGAGGCGTGCGCATATGGTTCGAGCAGCTCAAGGTCGACGGGCCGCGCAGTCCCGACGATCCGGTTCCATGTCGCGACATCTATTGGAACGAAGCCGGAGCCGGCGGGGATGAAGCGCGACGAAGTTACTCCGCGACCCGCGGAGTCGCGGAGCAGGCCCTTCTCGGTCGCCGCCTCGAGAAACTCGCCGAGTGATTCTGTGTGCGTGGTGAGTACGCCTTTGCGGGCGGCGGCATTGATCAGCGGATCCGCAGCGGTTGCCTCGCTGATCGAGAATAGGTGAACCTGGCCAGTCCCCAACCGGCTTGCGAAGTTGTAAAGATCTTGTGCGGACAACCAGTCTTGGGGCGTCCACTCGTCGACGAGCACAACGCCTTTCGGAGTGATGAAGCTTGTCGCGAGAGACGACAGGGCGTCGGACGCCCTGCGCTGTGCGTCGATCCATCCGATCTCGTCGGTCGGTGGCTGTTCATCTGCCGGAAGCCCACGACCGCCGAAAAGATATCTGACCTGGAGTTCTGTGGTGGAACGTGAGCCTCGGCTGTCTTGAGATGCGGTCGGGATCACCCGTCGCCAGTCCGCTTCCAGCCACCCGCTTAGCGCACTGTCGATGCGGGTTGTCAGCACCGTGTTCCAGGGGATCGAGGCGACAACGTCGAAGGCGTCGGGGCGTGGGCGTCCGTCCGTCGCTCGGTCGAACGCCTCGAGATCGGCCGTGCGCACAGTCGGGACGCGACTCGCGGAATCCGGAGTTAGCTCTTCCGGGAAGTGCTCGGACTCGTCGGGGGAAATGTCCGCCAGGGGCGTTCGCAGGAGCCCTTGGCCAAGCAGCAGGAACCGTGGCCCTGCATTTAGGCGCACCAACAGGTCTCTATCGTTCACCACTCGGTTCCCTTCCGCTCCTGCTCTGCACCCTACGGGAACAGAGGCCTGGCGTCTTGCGAAGGCTGCGGCCGGGCCCAAAGTCGGCTACTCCGAAGCCGGGAATCGCGCGCCTGGGCGGCGGCAGTGACAAGGAACCGCCAGTCGTCCTGCCGGAGCGCGTGCTGGAAGTTGGACCTTGCGCAACTTTGAGGAAGCGATCGACCAGGTAGGCGGCAGCCCTGTTGGGGGACGCTTGCGCGGAGTTGAGGGTTGCCAGGGAGTTTCCTGTTGCGGCATTTGGGAGATCGGACACTGGTCCGGTTGAACTCTTGCCCGAAGACTTGCGCCGGGCAGGCCGGGACGATGAACCCGGCGTTTCCGAAGGCTGCAGATGTGCCGAAGCGGTGGCGGTCTCGGCGGACTAAGGTACCGGGCTCGGCGATGTGCGGGCGTCCCCCATTTGGGTGACAGACGTGCGCGACAGACAGACAGTACGGTGGTCGAGGACGCGGCGGTGCGCGGCAGCACCAGTACGTGAGGGGGTAGTTGATGGGTCGGGGGCACAAGCGGGCGAAAAAAGCACCCGGCGAGCGTGCACCCGAGCGTCCCTTTCGAGCAGGGATCGTGATCGTGCACGGTGTGGGCCATCAGAAAGAGGGCGCGACCGCACGCGCCACCGCTCAACGGATTGTGACCGCACTCGCTGATATGGGCATCGTCGCCACACAGCATCCACTGCCTGTGGCGGAAGACCTGCCGTGCAGGCACACCGTCGCGGTGGCGGGCTCCCGACCCGTCGTGGTCGCGGAGAGCCATTGGGCGTCCATTATTCGCGACAACCGTGGACGGCGTGCCCGAGATGCGTTCGCCCGTTTGTGGTTGCTGATCTCCGTACTGCCCTTCCTTCTCGCGGCGGTGATCTATCCGCGTGCACACGAGCCAGCACTCGAGAAAGTCCTCTTGAGCACCCCGAAGACGTGGCGTGCCGCGTTCACATCGTTCCTGACCCTGATGCGTGCCACGGCGCCGACCCTGTGGCGAAGCATCGCCCTGATTGGGATCGTATTGCTGGTGGGGGTGGGTCTCGCCGCCCTGCCGTGGTGGGGCATCGCAGCCGTCGCCGTCGGTGCGCTCGTTGTCCTGTGGTTGCTGGTGCGGTGGCGGTGGGATGTCACCGAACATGTCCGGGTGGCAAGCCTCGCCTCCGACGTCCGCACCCTCATCGAGAACCGCCTCTGCCGAGACATTGACGTCGTTGCGGCTCAGTGCGACGACGTGTGGGTGATCGGGCATTCACAGGGCGGGTATCTCGCCCACCGCGTGCTGTCTGAAAAGGGGCGGGGGCGCTGGCCCACCGTGAAGAAGTTCACCGGCCTCGCCTCCGGTGTGAGACCGATTCGGTTGATCTCGATGGTGCGGGCTGACCGGTGGGCGTGGACCGGATGGGTTATGCTCACCGGCGTCGCGGTCATGATGAGTGCGATGATGTGGGGTTTCGAGCCCGGCGGTGTGGTGAATACCTCCGGCACGCAACTGTTCACGCAGATGCTGCTCGTGGGGATGGTGCAGCCGCAACTCATCGGGAACGAGGAGCTGGCCGAGGCGATCTGGAAGAACACCTGGCCGACACAGTGGTTCATGATCCCGGGGCTTGTCATCGGGATCGGGTTGTTCGCGGTCGGGGTGATCGCCGGGAGACGAGCAGGACGGCGGATGACGTCTATCCCCCCGATACCCTCACGCATGATCTGGGAGGAGCTCACCTCCCCGAGTGACATCGTGGGGAGCATGTCGGTCCCAGAGCTTCCACCGGTTGCGCTTCGTCGCACGATCCCCAGCCTTCGCCAGCCGGTGGGCGATCACCTCATGGCGTCCTACTTGTCACGGCGGTCGACCTTCCGACTCGAACTCGCACGATGGGTCACCCGCGGCAGCAGTGCCGCGTCGCGGTTCGCACAGGTGGACGCGCTGACGGTCGACTTGACCGCGCTCTCCGCGCGGTCCTACCGTCTCCGTCTGGCCGTACAAGCGGCATGCACCGGACTGTTCGTGCTGATCCCTGTGGCGGTTCTCGGTCGATCTCTCTTCGCCGCGTCGACTTCCTTCGTCGTGGGCGGCGCGATCGTAGCCCTCGCGATCGCGCTCATCACGGCCGCATGGTGGTTCCTCGGCGCGTCCCGACGCATGTCCCGGTTTCTGTCCGCGGCGAACAACGCACGTGCCTACCGGACGACGCGTTGGCACGATCGACGCCCATGGGCGCTCATTCTGTGTGGGATTAGTGCGACGGCCGCCATCTTGGGATCGCTCGGGGCTCTCATCTACGCACGCGACGTGGAAATCACCGCCTTGGGCGCGCTCCTCTCCCCGGTGACTATCGGCCTCCGCCAGAGCAGCGGCGCGCTGATGGCAGCGGCAACGCTGACGGTGTGCGCGATCTGGCTGGGAGTCGCCGGCATCCGCGGCGTACGACTGCTGCTCGCCTTCGCGGCCCTCATGACGATCAACGCCATCGGAGACCTGGCGCGTGCCGGTGACCTTTGGCTGTATGCAGGGATGCCCGGCGTGGGCATGCCAGCACTCGTCGGGCTTGGCGTAGTGACAGCGTTCGTCGGCTGCGCGCGAGTCACTACCTCGTCGCCCTCCACCCCCTCTAGGTGACGGCGGTGGGGGCGTCGGGATGCTTCCACGGCCGTGGACCTGCTGCGCGCGAGGGGATTCGAATTATCGCGCAGTCACTTCGCGGTCGTTGCACGGGCCTCGGCCGCGACCCGACCGGCAGCCATAGGGCGGGGCAGCACACGTGCAAAGGAGACGGGGGAGTTGTTCGAATCGCGGTGAGATGAGACTAGGTGCCACCCGGCAGGGCAACTTTCTGACGCCGAGTGCCGTCGAGTAGTCATGTGAGTTGAGCCTGGCGCGGTCAAGCGGGCATCCACTCGGGATAGTCCGCATCGCGCGGGTGTGTGCCCGCTACAGGTCCGATGGCAGAGGGGCGTTCAGGTCTCTATCCGGAGCGCTTTCCTGCAGGGAACCGCCGAACACCGCTTGTGGGGAGATGACGTCAAGGTCTCGCCGGTAGCGCTTGAGGATATGTGAGAAGGTGCGTTCGTCAAGGAAACCGAGGCCGCTCAGAATTGCCGCTGCCGCTTCCTCCGCGTTGATCGGGTCGAACTCCATCGTGTGATCGAAATGGAAGTCCGCAAAGAGAGCCGGGTTGAGGTGGAACTTCCTGGTGTTCTGCACGTAGGTGAATAGGCGCCCCGAATCGCTCTGCAGTGCCACCCAGACCGGCCGAGATCGGGGGTTCCTCACGAGATACAGCTGCATTGGTCCTTCCTCACGCTGGCGGATAGCTTCGAATCAAGTTGGGCGAGAAGGGGATAGCAGCCGGACTCAACCTCCAATAGCTCTGGCCAGCCCCGCGCTACTCGCTTGAGGATCTTCTCAAACTCGGGGGGCTCGGCCATATCAGGCATGGCGGTCCACGATCGAAGGAACGGCCGGACCCTGTGCTGTCGCGGCTCCACGACGATCAAGCGCGGCGTCCCGGTCCCGCTGACGGCGCCGGGACCGCTCGCGAAATTCACGACCTACCCGCAGACTGCGCATGACGCCGTTGTCGAAGCTGATCATCCCTCGTCGGCGCCACTCGATTGTTGCGTGGCCGCGAAAGCCTGCGACGGCGCGACGGCGCTCGAAGAAATCGAGGTCTTGCGGCAGCGGCCCGGGGCTGCTGATCGTCCTCCTGGGATGGCCGTGGCGGCTGTAGATCGTCGGCGTTTCGTGACACAGAGTGTCACCTCAACTCGCCGAGTGTCACGCAAAGCGTGTTTGTGTCACCCCAACGCGGTTCCGACATAGTTCCTCTTGACATCCGCCGCGCTCGGGCATAACGTACAACCAAATGGTTGCACAAAGAGAACTGAGCGAAGCGGAGGTCGACCGTGTGTTCCACGCATTGGCGACGTCGACCCGGCGCGACATCCTGCGCCGGACGATCGAGCGGGAGCAGTCCGTCTCGACCCTCGCCTCCGAATACGAGATGTCGTTCGCGGCAGTGCAGAAGCACGTCGCCGTGCTCGAAGCGGCGAATCTCATCGTCAAGCGCGCCGAGGGACGCGAGCGGCTCGTCCGCGCGAACCCCGAGATGATCGCCCGCGCCAGGGCGCTCCTCGCCCGATACGAAGAGCTGTGGCGTTCGCGCATCGCCCGACTCGACGACCTGCTGGCCGAGACGCCGGCCCCCGCATCCGACACCACCACCAGCACCGACACCACCGATGATTCACGAACCGAAGAAGGAGACTGACATGCCCGTCACGGATGTCACCACCGATGCCGACAACCTCACCATGACCGTCGTCGCAGATTTCGCGGCGCCGATCGAGCGGGTCTGGGCCGCCTACAGCGACCCGCGCCAGCTCGAGCGCTTCTGGGGTCCTCCCGGATGGCCGGCGACCTTCACCGCCTGGGACCACACCGTCGGCGGTCGCGCGCAGTATTCGATGAACGGCCCCCGCGGCGAGAGGTCGTCGGGTTCGTGGGAGTTCCTCTCGATCGATGCGCCGCGCAGCTTCGAGGTGCTCGACTCGTTCGTCGACGACCAGGGCAACCCGCTCGACGGCTTCCCGGCGCAGCGCATGTCGTTCGCCTTCGAGTCCACGGCCGACGGCACCCGCATGGTCACCACGAGTCACTTCGACTCTGTGGAGGCGATCGAGCAGGTCGTCGAGATGGGCCAGATCGAGGGTCTGAAGCTCGCGATGAGCCAGCTCGACGCCGTCCTTCAGGATCTCCGTGACTACGCGCAGGGCAAGGGCACGCAGGTCGAGCTGCTCGACGACGTGCACGTGCGCATCACGCGCCTGGTCGAAGGCCCGCGCGAGCTGGTCTGGCGTGCCCACAACGAGCCCGAGCTCATGAAGCAGTGGCTGCTCGGACCCGACGGGTGGGAGATGACCGAGTGCGTCGTCGCCACCGAGGTCGGCCAGACCTACCGCAACTCGTGGGCGCCGGTCGGCGACACCGAGGGGCAGCCCTTCGGCTTCGAGGGGGAGGCGCTGCTGATCGACGCACCTCGCCGGTCGGTGCAGACCGAGCGGATGATCGGGATGCCGGTCGAGACGCTGAACGACCTGAACCTCTACGAAGAGGACGGCGCGACGCTGATCACGCTCTACATCGAGTACCCCGACAAGGAGACGCGCGACATGATCCTCGCCACCGGCATGGCCGACGGCATGGAGACGTCGTACGCACGTCTCGAGCAGGAGCTGCTCGCGGTCTGACGTTCACGACCGTTGCGGTGCCGGGATGCGGGGTCAAAAACGCATCCCGGCACCGTTGCGGGGTCAATAGTGCACGGCATCCGACGGTTTCCGGTGCGAAAGTGGCCACGCACGAGCGGCTCAGGCGTGAGGGGGTCGGCTCTGCACCGCGTCCGCTGCTACGAGTCGGAGGAGCCGGCGGATGCGCGACGCGGAGTCCGTGTCGACCAGAGCGCCAGGGCGATGAGCACCGGCTGGAAGAACAGCCGCACGAAGCGCTTGGTGTCGGTGTCGAGCCCGAAGGCGTCGCGGTGCTCGAGCCACTGCGCGATGTTGCCGGGGAAGACGGCGACGAAGAACAGCGCCGCGAGCACACCGACCAGTCCTCGACGCTTGCGGGCGACGAGGAGTGCGGCGCCCAGCCCGACCTCGACGACTCCGGAAGCGAGCACGGTCACATCGGGATCCAGCGGCACCCAGTCCGGGACTTGCGCCTGGAACTCCTCGCGCGCGAACGTCAGGTGCGAGACGCCGGCAAAGACGAGGAAGGAACCGAGGAAGATCCGACCGACGGTGCGTGCGACATTCTTCTTCGACATGGTGCGAGTGTACGCGGGCCCTTGCGGGGCCCGGTCAGATCAGGCGGCGGAGCGCTTCTTCGAGCGTGACGCCCTGGGCCTCAGCACGGTCTCGCAGTCGGGCATGCTCGTCGCTCGAGAGTGCCAGCCGCACCTCGATCGGGTCGTCGATCGGGGCGTAGAGACTGTCGAGCAGATCGGACGGTTCGGCCCACAGCGGCTCGGCGGTCGCCGTCGTGACGGTCGGAGATGCAACGGGAGCATCCTCCGCGCGCGTAGCCGCGGCGGCGATCGGGGCGGATGCTGCCACGGCCGCGCCGGCATCCGTCGCCAGCGTGAACCCGGGCCCTCGGCGCGGCTCCTGCTTCGCCTGGTAGGCCTTGGCCGCGGCATTCGCGCGCTCGTCGGCTGCCTCGTTGAGAGGGTGGCCGGCGTGGCCCTTGACCCACGAGAACTCGACGTCACGCCCGCGGATCGCCTCGTCGATGCCCTCGAGCAGGTCGCGGTTCAGCACTGGCCCGCCGTCGGACTTTCGCCAGCCCTTGCGCTTCCACCCCGGCATCCACTTGGTCACCGAATCGATCACATAGCGGCTGTCGCACTCGATCATGAGCTTCTCGGAGATGCCCGCCGTCGCCAGCAGCAGCTCGAGCACGGCCCGCAGCTCACCCTGATTGTTGGTGCCGTGCGGGGAACCGCCGGCTGCCCAGTTGTCGTCGTCGATGTACCAGGCCCAGCCGTTGGGGCCGGGATTGCCCAGGGCGGAGCCGTCTGCGGCGGCGGTGATCGTCATCCCTCAACCGTAGCCGCGACGGGCGACACCACCCGCCGGCGTCGTTTCGCATCGCCTCGGCTCCCGACATAGTGTGGGTCGATGCCTTCCGACGTCACTTGGGAATCCTGGGTCGGCACCGCTGCGACGATCGCCGCGGTGATCGTCATCGCCGCCATCGCTCTCGCACTCCTCGCGCTCGTCGCCGCTCTCGTCAGCCGTCGAGTGCCGTGGGTGCGAGACCTCGCCAGACGGGTGCGCTCCGCGATGATCGCGACGACGGCGGTCGTCTCGATCTGGATCGCGGGGGCGATCTCCGAGCCGTCGGCGCAGGACTGGTGGCCGGCGGTCTCGCGGCTGTTCCTCATCGCCACGATCCTCACCGGCTCCTGGCTGCTCGCCGCTTCGGTCTCGTTCGGCTTCGAACGGCTGATCGCCCGCGAGGAGACCATTCTCATCGGACCCGAAGCCCGCCGCCGACGCACCCAGCTGCTCGTCATCCACCGGCTCGTGCTGGTCACGATCGCCGTGCTCTCACTCGGCGCGGTGCTGTTCACCTTCCCCGAGATGAGGGCGGTCGGCACGAGCCTTCTCGCCTCGGCCGGCATCGTGAGCATCATCGCCGGCCTCGCCGCGCAGTCGATCCTGGGAAACCTGATCGCCGGCGTGCAGGTGGCGTTCACCGATGCGATCAAGGTCGGTGACGTGGTGGTCATCCAGGGGGAGTGGGGGCGGATCGGCGAGATCAACCTCTCGTACGTGGTGGTCTACATCTGGGACGAACGGCGCCTCGTCGTGCCGTGCAACTACTTCACGACCACCCCCATCGAGACCTGGACTCGGCGGTCCGACAAGATCCTCGGCACGGTCTACCTCGATCTCGACTGGCGGGTTCCGATGGACGAACTGCGGGCCGAGTTCCAGCGCATCGTCGAGGCGTCGCCCGCCTGGGACGGCCGGTCGCTGGACGCGACCGTCACCGACGCTCAGGGCGGGTTCGTGACCGTGCGGCTCGTGATGTCGGCGAAGGACTCGGCAGACCAGTGGACGCTGCGGTGCGAGGTGCGTGAGCGGATCATCGGCTGGTTGCAGCGCGAGCACCCCGACGCCCTGCCGCGAACTCGCGTCGACCTCGGTTCGGCGTAGGGCAGACCGGGTCGCGCTCCGGTGGGGGCTCAGTCCGCGTGCGGGGCAGCTTCCGAGTCGTCATCCGGTTCGCGGTTCTCGATCGAGAACGCCTCTGGCGCGGGCGGTGCCACGGGGAAGGCGACCGAGCTCACGGAGGCGCCGGCGCCCAGACCCAGACCGAGCGACAGCGGGTCGACGGAGGGAGCCTCGTCGAGCACCTCGGATTCCGAGCGTTCGAGGGGCTCCGAGGGCAGAGTCCACTGGTTCTCTTCTTCGTCGGAGCGCTGCTGGAAAAGTCCCATGGTTCCCATTCTGATCCCGCCCGTCGGCGGAGGCGCCGGTTTCACACCGGATTGATCGGTTCAGGCAGACGGGGTGATGCGACGGAACGTGAAGTACCCCGCGACGTGGCCGTGGTTGACGACGCCGGTCCCGGTGCTCAGCATGCGGGCGGAGGTCGTCGCACCGGACTCCACGAAGGTGTAGCCGGTGTGCTCGAGGCGCCAGCCGATGCGCTCGATGTCGCTCAGGAAGTACCCGACGTGGTCGTCGCTCACGAAGTCGTTCTCTGACGAGCCCCATGACGATGGCTGCCCGGTGAGGCGGCTGACCTCGGCCTGCAGGTGCAGCACCGAATCGCCTCGGTCGTACGCATCGCGTGACAGCTGCAGCAGGCGTGTGGCCTCTTCGCTCGTCGGCATGGTGTCCCCCTCGTGTCGTCGTCCCATCATGCTCGATGGCGGCGGTTCGCCGTGGTTGCCTCGCCCCGGGCGTCGGCTCTCAGCCGGATGCCGCGCGCACGGCGTCGACGAGCTGCCGCCAGGGGCCGTCGAGCGCCGAGTCGGGCAGCTCCCGTTCGCGCTTCTCCGAGGGGGTGCGCACGCGGATCAGCCAGACGAACCGATCGGCTCCGGTGGTGTCATCCGCGTCGGCATCCCACGGGCAGCTCTCGATCATGGCGATCCAGTCGTGGGACTCGGCCGGGTCCGGTTCGACGCGCCATTGACGACGTATACCTGCGATGCCGCCCGTGCGCACCACCGCGATGACGACCTGCGCGTCAGTCGGTGGAGGGGACTCGCTCATCTCCATAGACTCCCACGGTCGTCCACGCACGTCGAGCGGCGGCGCCCATGGCCTCGTCGATCGCGGATGCGGCGGCGACCGTCGCGTCGGCGAACTCGGTGAAGTTCGCGGTGCTCGACAGCCCGCCGGTGAGCGCCTGGTACCAGACCGTGCCCGCGGCCTCCCAGGCGTTGCCGCCGAGGTCGATCGCGAACAGGGCGAACGCGCGATTCGGTATGCCGGAGTTGATGTGCACCCCGCCGTTGTCCTCGGTGGTGCGCACGAACCCGCTCATATGGGCGGGCTGCGGGTCTTTGCCGAGCTCGTCGTCGTCATAGGCGGTGCCGGGCTCGATCATCGACCGCAGCGCCTTGCCCTGCACCGCATCGGTGAAGATCTCGGCACCGATGAGCCACGTCGCATCGGCCGCGCTCTGCTCGAGGAGGTACTGCTCGGTGAGCGCGCCGAAGACGTCGGCGATCGACTCGTTGAGTGCGCCCGGCTGGCCCTGGTATTCGAGGTTCGCGGTGTACTGCACGACACCGTGCGCGAGCTCGTGCCCGATGACCGTGGTCGACGAGGTGAAGCCGACGAACACCTCGCCGTCTCCGTCGCCGAAGACCATGCGCTCGCCGTCCCAGAAGGCATTGTCGTAGTCGACCCCGTAGTGCACCGTGGCGTCGAGCGGAGCCCCTGCGTCGTTCAGCGAGTTGCGACCGAAGGCCGAGAGCAGCATCTCGAACGTGGCCCCGAGTCCGTCGAACGCCTCGTTGACGGAGGCGTCGGCGACCGGCTCGTCGTCTTCGCTGCGGACGACCGCGCCGGGAAGCGTCTGGGTGTTGCCCGCGTCGCTGATCGTGCGGTTGGGGGCGTCGGAGAGCTCGGCCACGAGGTCGCCGTTCTCGTCGATCGACAGGTCGATGCGCGCACGGAACGGCGGTCTGCCCGCCGTCAGCGTCTGCCTCGCGGCGGCGGCGGCGCGGGGGTAGCGGCCCGACTCGGCCAGGCGCGCGAGCAGGTAGGACGGGACGACTCCAGGGGTTTCGGTGTGGCTGCTCATGTTCAGACCCTACGCCGGGGGTCGGACGTTGCGGCAAGGCTCGGCGTATGTCGTCGCGCTCGGAGCATGTACGCGACATGAGCCGAAATGCGCCACAGAAGTCCGAATCCCCGGCATCCGGACTGCGCACGCGCAATCTGACTTCGCACCTGCATGCGCGCCGCGCTCGGGAGTCCGGATTCCGCGGGTTCGGCCACCCCCGAGGCTCCCAGGAACGCACCCCGGGATCTCGCGTAAAATCGGCACAATGACCGACGCACCCGACGCCACCTCCGACCTGGGTGCCGGCATCGACCCCGAAGACCTCGCCACGACGCTGCGGGTCCTCTCGGAACTTCACGCGATCGACAACGAGCATCCCGACTTCGTCGCCGTCCGTCATGCGACCGCGGCGATGTTCAAGGCCGTCAAGCGCGTGCGCCGCAAGGAGATCCGCGACGCGATCGCCGAGGCCGACAAGGCCGTCGTCGCCCGCACCGCCACCGGTGCCCCCGACCGCATCGATGACGAGACCCGTGGCCACGACCTGGCGACCAGCGTCGTCGACGCCCCGATCGCGGGCGAGCTGCTCAAGCCCCGCAACTGCTACATCTGCAAGCAGCCGTACACGGTGGTCGACGCGTTCTACCACCAGCTCTGCCCCGACTGCGCGCGCTTCAGCCACGGCAAGCGCAACGCCCGCACCGACCTCACCGGCAAGCGCGCGCTGCTCACCGGAGGCCGCGCCAAGATCGGCATGCACATCGCGCTGCGGCTGCTACGCGACGGCGCCCACACGACGATCACCACCCGCTTCCCGCGCGACGCCGTGCGTCGGTTCTCGGCTCTCCCCGACTCGGCGGACTGGCTGCACCGCCTGCGCGTCGTCGGCATCGACCTCCGTGACCCTGCCCAGGTCATCGGGCTCGCCGATTCGGTCGCAGCTCAGGGGCCCCTCGACATCCTGATCAACAACGCCGCGCAGACCGTGCGCCGTTCGCCCGGTTCGTACTCGCTGCTGGCGGATGCCGAACTGCAGCCGCTCCCTGACGGGCCACTCCCCGAGATGGAGACGTTCGGGCACACCGCCGATCCGCATCCGCAGGCGCTGCAGGCATCGGTCGATGCGCATCCGCTGCTGTCGGTCGCAGCCCTCGGCGGCACCGTCGCCGAGCAGGGCGGCCAGGCGCTGACCGCCGAAGACCTCGCGCGGCTCGCGATGGCCCCCGGGTCGTCGTCGCTCGAGAAGCACGCCGACGGCACCGCGATCGATGCCGGCGGGCTCGTGCCTGACGTGAACCGCACGAACAGCTGGGTGCAGTCGATCGATCAGGTCGATCCGCTCGAGATGCTCGAGGTGCAGCTCGCGAACACCACTGCGCCGTTCCTGCTCATCAGTCGCCTCCGTGCGTCGATGGCCGCGTCGTCATCGCATCGCAAGTACGTGGTGAACGTCTCGGCCATGGAGGGTCAGTTCTCCCGCCGTTACAAGGGCCCCGGTCACCCGCACACCAACATGGCGAAGGCCGCGCTGAACATGCTGACGCGCACGAGCGCCGGCGAGATGCTCGAGACCGACGGCATCCTGATGACCGCCGTCGACACCGGCTGGATCACCGACGAGCGTCCGCACTACACGAAGGTGCGCCTCGCCGAGGAGGGCTTCCACGCCCCTCTCGATCTCGTCGACGGCGCAGCCCGCGTGTACGACCCGATCGTGCGCGGCGAGGCGGGCGATGACATCCACGGCGTCTTCCTGAAGGACTACGAGCCCAGCCCCTGGTGAGTCCGGCTGCCGCCCCTTTGGGTTTCGAATCGCGCACTTTGCAGGGTTCGCGGTCGGAAAACCGCAAAGTGCGCGATTCGAAACCCCGGCATGGAGCTCCGGCCCTACCTGACTACGGGCGCCGAGCCTGCACGGCGCCGACGATCACGCCGGCGATCACGAGCAGGATGCCGGGGATGGCGAGGAGCACGGCGCCGACGACGGTGAAGAAGGTCATCACCGGTCCGACCGTGAACCGCCCATCGGCGACCGGCCCGTCGCACGTGATCGTGCCGGGGGAGGCGACGCCCAGCGAGAAGCTCCCCTGAGCGTCCCACCGCTCGGGGATGACGATCGCCTGCTGCAGCATGTCGGGTCTCAGCTGCAGCACGCCGCCGCCGGGGAATGTACCGGTGCACTCGATCTCGCTCCACTGATCCGACGGGGTCACATAGACCGCGTGATCACCTTCGGCGAGATCGACGGAGAGTTCCTCGCCGAAGGCGACGGGCGGCGCGAGACGGAAGCCGGGGCTGAACGCGAGTGCGGCGGCGCCGACCAGCACGAGCGCGCCGAGCAGCAGCAGGATCCACCAGGCGCGGCGGGGTCGTCGGGCCTGAGGCGTCGTCATCGGGCTCGGATCTCGAGGTTCTCGGATGCCCACGTGCCGAGCTGATCGAGGATCGGCAGCAGCCCGCGGCCGCTGTCGGTGAGGGCGTAGGAGACCGCGACGGGAGGCCCGGGGTCGACGGCGCGGGAGACGAGGCCGGCGTCGGCGAGTTCGGCGAGGCGGTCGGAGAGCACGGTGTCGCTGATGCCGGCGACCGCGCGGCGCAGTGACACGAAGGTCGAGGGGCCCCCGCCGAGCGAGGAGACGATCATGCCGTTCCACCGCTTGCCGAGCACGCTGAAGGCCAGTGTGACGGCGGCGTCGCACACATGACGCTCTTCGTCGATCTCGGCCATGCGCCCATCATACCTGTGCTACGTTAACGCAAGTCGCTAAGAAAAACAGAGCGACTACGCAAACGAAAGGCACACTTCATGTCGCTGTTCCGCCTGGATGCCAGCATCCTTCCCGCGTCGTCCGCCAGCCGCTCGCTCGCCGACCTCGTCGAAGCCGAGTGGACCGCATCGCACCCGGACTCCACGGTCACGCGTCGCGACCTGGCCGCCGACCCCGTGCCCGCGACGGCCTGGGCGGATGCCGTGACCGGCGGCTTCGTCGACGAGGCGCAGCGCACCGACGCCCAGCGTGCAGCGCGCGCGCTCGGCACCACGTTCGCCGACGAGCTGATCGGCGCAGACGCGTTGCTCTTCGCCGTGCCGCTCTACAACTACGGGGTCTCGCAGCACTTCAAGACCTGGTTCGACCTGGCCTACACCGACCCTCGCATCGACCCGCAGGGCACGGCCCTCCGCGGCAAGCCGGCGACCCTCGTCACCGTGCTCGGCGGCAACTACGCCCCCGGCACCCCCAAGGAGGGCTGGGACCACTCCACCGGATGGCTGCGCCGCGTGCTCGAGGACGTCTGGGGCCTCGACCTGCGCATCGTCGAGCGTCCGTTCACCCTCGTGGGAGTGAACCCGGCGCTGGATGCCTTCGCCGACACCGCCCGCGAGCTCAAGGAGAACGCCGAGACGGATGCGCGCACCTACGGTCGCGAGCTCGCCGCACTCCGGGGCGACCAGGTCGCCTGACCCGCCCTCCGGCCCATATGCAGGGGCAGATCACGGATGCAGGCCGAGAACGGGTTTCCCGGGCCTGCATCCGTGATCTGAGCATGCAGGTGTGCGGACGAGCCGACCTCGACCGGCCTCGGACGCCGGCCTCGACCGGCCTCAGGCCGGCCTCGGACGCCGGCCTCAGGCGAGGGGCTGGGGGAACGGATGCGGCAGCCACACCGTCACGTTCAACCCGCCGCCTCTGCGGGCCGTGAGCACGAGAGATCCGTCGTGCGTCTGGGCGATGCGCTGCACGATGGCGAGCCCGAGTCCGACGCCCGCGTGGTCGTCGTCTCGCGTGCGGTCGGCGCCTCGTTGGAAGGGCTCGACCAGCGTCGCGACCCGATCCGCGGGGAGCACCTCGCCGGTGTTCTCGACCACCAGCGCGACGGCTTCGGGGAGCACATGCGTGCGGACCGTCACGATGCCGTCCGCGGGCAGATTGTGCACGATCGCGTTGTGCACGAGGTTGGTGATCAGCTGCTGCAGCAACGCCGGGGAGCCGAGGACGTTCGCGGTGTCGCCGCCCACATCGAGGGTCACGCCGCGGCGCTCGGCGAGGGGGAGCAGTGTCTCGGCGGACTCCTCGGCCAGCAGTGACAGGTCGAGGGGCTCCCGGGTGAAGGTGCGCCGCTCGGCGCGGCTGAGCATCAGCAGCGCCTCGGTCAGCTCGATGGCGCGTGCATTGACCTCGTGCAGTCGGTCGATCAGGGCGTCGATGTCGCGGGCGGGGTCGTTGCGGGCCACCTCGAGCATGGTCTGCGAAATCGCGAGCGGGGTGCGCAGCTCGTGCGAGGCGTTGGCCGCGAACCGCTGCTGCTCGGAGATGTGCGCCTCGAGCTGCTCCAGCATCGAGTCGAACACGTCGGCCAGGTCGCGGAACTCATCCCGAGGTCCTTCGAGCGCGACGCGGTGCGACAGCGACCCTTGGGCTGCGAGCTGGGCCGCGCGCCCGATGCGGTCGAGGGGCGCCAGCATGCGCCCTGCGATGAGCCATCCGCCGCCGAGTCCGATCGCGAGCAGCACCAGCATCATCACGATCGCGACCGGGACGAATGCGCGGATGAGGTCCGAGCGGTTCGGCACGAAGCGGTCGGCGATGATCGCCGCATCGGGCACATACCGCAGCAGGTAGAAGGCGACGGCGGCGAGCAGCCCGATGCCCGACACGACGACCACGCCCGCATAGCTCAGCGTGAGCTTCCAGCGGGCGCTCATGCCGCGGCGCCTGGACTTGCGAACCTGGTCAGTCATCGGCATCCGTCCCGATGCGGTAGCCGACTCCGGGCACGGTGAGGATCAGCCAGGGTTCGCCGAGCCGCTTGCGCAGCGACGAGACGGTGATGCGCACGGCGTTCGTGAACGGGTCGGCGTTCTCATCCCACGCGCGCTCGAGCAGCTGCTCGGCGCTCACGACTCCGCCGCCCGCGTCGATCAGCACCTCGAGCACCGCGAACTGCTTGCGGGTGAGGGCGACGTATCTGCCGTCGCGGTAGACCTCGCGGCGGAACGGATCGAGCCGCAACCCGTCGATCTCGAGCACGGGCGGACGCACGCGCTGACGGCGGCGATCGAGGGCGCGCAGCCGCAGCACGAGCTCTCGCAGTTCGAAGGGCTTCGTCAGATAGTCGTCGGCGCCGATCTCGAAACCCGTCTCCTTGTCGTCGAGGCGGTCGGCCGCAGTGAGCATGAGGATCGGGATGCCGCTGCCCGAGGCCACGATCGAGCGCGCGACGTCGTCACCGGAGGGGCCGGGGATGTCGCGGTCGAGGACGGCCAGATCGTAGGAGTTCACGCTCAGGAGTTCGAGTGCCATGTCGCCGTCTCCGGCGATGTCGGCGGCGATCGCCTCGAGCCGCAATCCGTCGCGCACGGCCTCGGCGAGGTACGGCTCGTCCTCGACGATCAGCACACGCACGGCACAGCTCTCATGTGCTCAGAGCTTACGCACCCGGGCATATCGGGAGCGTATGCAAAAGCGCATACGCCGTGGCAACAGCCGCCTGAATTGACTGAGGACATGAACACACGCACTGCCCCCAATCGGCGACGCCTCACCGCGATCATCGGCGTCGCGCTGCTCGCCGCCGCCATCACCGGATCGGTCATGCTGATCGGCCAGCAGTCGCTGGCGTCGGCCTCCGTCGCTCCCCAGCTCTCGGCCGCCTCCCTCACCGAGTCCGACGGCGTCATCCGCGAGGAGGGCGCGGTGTCGGTGTTCGACGAGGTGGCGGCCGTGACGAACCTCGACCCCGACCTGCTCTCGGCGGTGCGCTCCGCGGCCACCGCGGCCGAACTCGACGGGGTGCGGGTGCACGTGAACAGCGGCTGGCGGTCGGCTGCGTATCAGCAGGTGCTGCGGCAGGATGCCGTGATCGAGTACGGCTCCGAGGAGGAGGCGGCCCGCTGGGTCGCGACACCTGAGAACTCCGAGCACGTGTCGGGAGACGCAGTCGACCTCGGGCCGGTCGCCGCGCAGGACTGGCTCTCGCGCAACGGCGCCGAATTCGGACTCTGCCAGATCTACGCGAACGAGCGCTGGCACTTCGAGCTGCGCCCGGCTGCGGTCGCCAACGGCTGCCCCCTCATGTACGACGACCCGACTGCCGATCCGAGGACCCAGCGATGAGCACGACCCTGACGACTCCGCCCCTCACTCTCTCGCGCATGCATGCGCCGACTCTGCACACGCTCCCCTCGGCCGTCGCGGCGAACGTCGAGCGGATGCGGTCCTCCACCGACGCCCGCATCATGGCGGTCGTGAAGGCCGACGGCTACGGCCTCGGAGCCGTCGCAGTCGCTCGCGCGGCGATCGCGGCGGACGCCGAATGGCTGGGCGTGACGGATGCGGAGGACGCCGCAGAGCTGCGCCGTGCGGGCATCGAGGTGCCGATCCTCGCGTGGCTCAACCCCTCGGGGGTCGATGCCGCACGGGCGATCGCCGATCGCGTCGACATCGCCGTCGGATCGGTCGAGGAGCTGCGGCAGCTCATCGCCGACGCTGCACCGCTCGCTGCGGGACAAGTGCGCGTGCACCTGCACATGGACACAGGGATGTCGCGGGGTGGAGTGCCGCTGGAGGACTGGGCGGAGCTGCTTCGGCTGGCGCGCTCGGGCCGGGGACGCATCGAGGTCGTCGGGGTCATGGGGCACCTGCCGTGCGCCGACGCCGCCGACCCCGCTCTCAATGCCCCCGCCGTGCTGCGGATGCGTCAAGCTCGGGATGCCGTGCTGCGCGCCGGGTTCGGTCCGCTGCTCGTGCACCTCGCCGCGACGTCGGGCACGCTGACCGACCCGGCGACGCACTTCGACCTCGTACGGGTCGGCGCGGGTCTCGTGGGCATCGACCCGTCTGAGACCGTGCCGTTGCGCGGGGCGGCGCGCTTGACGGCATCCGTCGTGCACAGCAGCATCGTGCCCGCGGGCACTCCCGTGGGTTACGGCGGCGCGTTCGTGACAGAGCGCACCAGCCGTCTGAGCGTGATCGGCGTGGGTTATGCCGACGGCATCCCTCGCGAGCTTCTGGCGGGTGCGAGCGTCGCGATCGACGGCATCCGCTGTCCGATCGTCGGGCGGGTGTCGATGGATCAGATCGTCGTCGACACGGAGGATTTGAGCGTGCCGCGGGGCGCGACCGCCATCGTGTTCGGACCGGAGGGTGGGGCGGTGCCGAGCGTGCAGGAGTGGGCGCGGTGGGCGGAGAGCATCCCCCACACGATCGTCACAGGCATCGGCGCTCGGGTCGAGAGGGCGATCGCGTGAGGGTGCTGGTCATCGGAGGAGGGCAGAACGCCGAGCACGACGTCTCGCTCGCCTCTGCCGCGGCGGTCGCCGAGGCGTTGGGTGTCGGGGGATACGAGGTCAGCACGGTGACGATCTCGCGCGCGGGGATCTGGGAGGTGGCGGGCGTCTCGGAGGGTGCCACCGCCGCCGATTCCCTCGCTCTCGCGATGCCGCTGATCGCTGAGGCCGACGTCGTATTCCCCGCGGTGCATGGAGCGCTCGGGGAAGACGGCGTGCTCGCGGCACTGTGCGCTCTGGCGGGCGCGCGAGTGGTCGGATCAGGGCCTCGGGCCGGGGCCATCGGCATGGACAAGTGGGCGACGAAGCTCGTCGCTGAGGCGGCGGGACTGCGCACGGCCCGCGGGCGCCTGATCGATGCGGCGGACTGCGGGGATGCCGAGTTCGACGGCCCCGTCGTCGTCAAGCCGGTGTCGGCGGGCTCGAGCTACGGCGTCTCACTCGTGCGAGAAGAGGGCGAGCTCGGGGCTGCGCTGCAGGAGGCGGCGCGGTTCGACCGCCGCATCCTCGTCGAGGAGGTCGTGCAGGGACGCGAGATCGACGTCGCGGTGATCCGCGAGGCCGGCGGGGTGCGGTGGGCGGCTCCACCGCTGGAGATCCACTCGGCCGGGCTCTTCGACACCGCCATGAAGTACGACGGCAGCGCGCGTTTCACGGTGCCGGCGCAGCTCTCGGATGCTGACGCGACCGCGCTCACCCGGGCCGCACTGACCATGTTCGATGCGCTCGGCTGCGCCGGCGTCGCCCGGATGGACTTCTTCCTCACGTCCGAAGGACCGGTGCTGAACGAGGTCAACACGATGCCGGGGCTGACCGCGGCGTCGCAGGTGCCACGGATGTTCGCGGCGGCCGACGTGTCGTACGTCGACCTGGTGTCGCGTCTCGTGCGCGCCGCCGAGGTGCCGGGGCGGTGACCGCGCGCGACGCGCATGGACCGACACGCGTCGGCTGGCCCGATGTCGCGAAGGGCGTCTGCATCATCCTGGTGGTGCTGTGGCACGTGGTCACCAAGCACGCGGTCGAGGTCGAGGGGGCGGGGCCGATCACCGACTCCTGGGCGACGCTCAACGCGCAGCTGCTGCCGCTGCGGATGCCCCTGTTCTTCCTGATCTCGGGGATGTTCGCCGGGAGTGCCGTGAATGCGCCGGCCGGAGTCTCGTGGCGTCGCCGCGCAGGGCGGCTGGCCGGCGTCTACGTCGTCTGGGTCGTGATCCAGACGTTCGTGCTCGCGTGGACGCCCGACTTCGACACGGCCAGGGCGGAGAACGGATGGCAGCTGCTCGCGCAGCTCACGATCAGCCCGACGAACCTCTGGTACCTGCTGGCGCTCGCGGTGTATCTGCTGATCGCGCGACTCGTGCGGCACGTGCCGACTGCCGTAGTTCTGCCTGTCGCGTTCGTGATCGCGGCTGTCGCGGCGGCGGGGCTCATTCCAGACCTCGGCAACCTGTGGCAGCTCGTGCAGAATCTCTTCTTCTTCCTCGCAGGGCTCCGGCTACGGTCCGTCATCGAGCGGTTCGCGGCGGCCTCCAGCCCCGTTCGCACTCTCATGCTCGGAGGGGCATATGTCGCGGCCGTCGCCGCGGTCGGGGTGCTGGGCATGCGTCAGTGGCCGGGCGTCTGGCCGCTGCTGGCGATCGTCGCGGTCGCATTCGGCGTCGCCGCCTGTGCGCTGCTCGACCGGCATGCAGGGGTGATCGCCCGCCCGCTGCGCTGGATCGGTCAGCGGACGCTGCCGATCTACGTGATCCACATGATCCCGCTGGCACTGATCGACGGTGCCCTCCGCGGCCTGGGCTGGGTCGCGACCCCGGCTGTAGAGGTGGTCTGGCCGATCGTGCTCACCGCGTCGGTCATCGCGATCTGCCTCGCGGTGCACGCCGGTCTCGTGCGGGTGGGGCTCGGGGTACTGTTCGATCCGACCGCGCGGCCGCTCGTGCGCACGAGGTGACCCGTTTCGTCTCGCTCCGCCCGTTCGACGGACGAAGATCGAGTCAGAGCCGGTCGACGCCCGTCACCGTGACGACAGCGGCGCCCTCTTCATCGGAGGCCGCGAGGTCGACCGTGGCCGAGATGCCCCAGTCGTGGTCGCCCGCCGGGTCGTCGAGGATCTGACGGACGGTCCATTCGGTGGCACCCTCGGTGAGGAGGAGCAGCTGCGAGCTGCGGGCGTTCGCGCCGGTGAGGATCTCGTCGTGATCGGCGAAGTATCCGTCGAGCGCGTCAGACCACGCATCCGCGCCGAACGACGGATCGAGCTCGGCGAGGGCTGCGACGTCCTCGCGGGCCGCGAGCTGCACGCGACGGAACAGCTCGTTGCGCACCAGAGTGCGGAAGGCACGAGTGTTCGAGGTGAGGCGCTTGGGCGCGGGCGGGACGATCGGCTCCTCGTCTGGGTCCTGCAGGACCCCGTTCACGAGTTCCTCCCACTCGTCGAGCAGGCTCGAGTCGACCTGGCGCACGAGTTCACCGAGCCACTCGATGAGGTCGCGCAGATCCTCGTCCTTCGCCTCCTCGGGGATCGTCTGCGAAGCCGCCCGATATGCGTCCGAGAGGTAGCGCAGCACCACGCCCTCAGAGCGCGCGATCTTGTAGAACGCGACATATTCTCCGAACGACATGGCGCGCTCGTACATGTCGCGGACGACTGACTTCGGATGCAGCTCGAAGTCGCGGATCCACGGCTGAGCGGCACTGAACGTCTCGAACGCCGCGGTCAGCAGCTCGTCGAGCGGCTTCGGATAGGTGATCTCCTCGAGCAGCTCCATGCGCTCGTCGTACTCGATGCCTTCGCGCTTCATGACGGCGACGGCTTCGCCGCGCGCCTGGAACTCCTGCTGGCCGAGGATGGCGCGGGGATCGTCGAGCGTGGACTCGACGATCGAGATCATGTCGAGGGCGTACGACCCGGTGCCCGTGCCGACCGAAGGATCGGGGTCGAGCAGGTCGAACGCCGCCAGTGCGAACGGCGACAGGGGCTGGTTCAGGGCGAAGTTCGGCTGCAGGTCGACTGTGAGGCGGATCTCCTGGCGTGTCGTCTCGGTGGCTCCGCTCCCTCGCTCCACGACCGGGACCTGCTCGACGACACCCGACTCGAGCAGCGTCCGGTAGATGCCGATGGCGCGCAGAGCGAGCTCGCGCTGTCTCTTGCGGGGCTCGTGGTTGTCGTAGACCAGCGCGCGCATGTTGCCGAAGACGTCGCCGCCGCGACCGATCACGTTGAGCATCATGGCGCTCGTGATCTGCATGTGAGAGGTCAGCGTCTCGGGTTCGGCGTCGATCAGCTTGCGGAACGACGGCTCGCCCCACGACACGAAGCCGTCAGGCGCCTTCTTGCGGACGATCTTGCGCTTCTTCTTCGGATCGTCGCCGGCTTTCTTGATCGCGGCGACGTTCTCGCTCTCGTGCTCCGGCGCCTGCGCGACGACCGTGCCTGCAGTGTCGAAGCCGGCACGGCCCGCCCGTCCCGCGATCTGGTGGAACTCGCGGGCGCTGAGCTGCCGCATCCTCGTGCCGTCGAACTTGGTCAGGGCGGTCAGCAGCACCGTGCGGATCGGCACGTTGATGCCGACGCCGAGGGTGTCGGTGCCGCAGATCACGCGCAACAGGCCGCGCTGGGCGAGCTGCTCGACGAGGCGTCGGTACTTCGGCAGCATCCCCGCATGGTGCACGCCGATGCCCGCCCGGAGGAACCGTGAGAGGGTCTTGCCGAACGCAGTGGTGAAGCGGAATCCGCCGATCAGCGCCGCGATCTCGTCGCGCTGCTCCCGCGTGGCGACCTTGGTGCTCGACAGTGCCTGGGCCCGTTCCATCGCGGCCGCCTGCGAGAAATGCACGATGTAGATGGGCGACTGGCCGGTGCCGAGCAGGTCGTCGATCGTCTCGTGGATCGGCGTCGTCTCGTAGAAATAGTGCAGCGGCACCGGGCGTTCGACGCCCGTGACGGATGCCGTGTCGCGGCCGGTCCTGCGGGTCAGGTCGCTCGACAGCTGCGACACATCGCCGAGGGTCGCCGACATGAGGATGAACTGCGCCTGCGGAAGCTCGAGCAGCGGAACCTGCCATGCCCACCCGCGGTCGGGGTCGGCGTAGAAATGGAACTCGTCCATCACGACCTGGTGCACCGCGGCATCGGTGCCCTGGCGCAGTGCGAGGTTCGCGAGGATCTCTGCCGTGCAGCAGATGATCGGAGCATCCGGGTTCACCGACGAGTCGCCCGTGATCATGCCGACGTTCGAGGCGCCGAACACGTCGACGAGCGCGAAGAACTTCTCGCTCACCAGGGCCTTGATCGGGGCCGTGTAGAACGAGCGGCGGCCTTCGACGAGCGCGGCGAAGTGCGCGCCGACCGCGACGAGCGACTTTCCGGTGCCGGTGGGCGTCGACAGGATCAGGTTGTTGCCCGAGACGATCTCGATGACCGCTTCGTCCTGCGCGGGATACAGGCTGATGCCGGTCGACTCGGCCCATTCGACGAACGCCGTGTAGACGGCATCCGCGTCGGATCCGTCGGTCAGTGTGGTCGGGTCGAGGATCGCAGGCATGGTCTGTCGATCATCCCACCTTCGGCGCGGCGCCTCCTGCGAGCGAGCGCGAGACTCAGACCGACGTCGCGGCGCGCAGGGCGATGCGGATCATGTCGCCGAAGGTCTGCTCGCGCTCCTGAGCGGTGGTCTGCTCGCCCGTGACGATGTGGTCCGAGACCGTGCAGATGGCCAGGGCGCGACGCCCGTAGTAGGCGGCGAGCGTGTAGAGGCCTGCTGCCTCCATCTCGACACCGAGGGCGCCGTGCTGCACGAACGGCTCGGTCAGTTCGGGGCGGGTGCTGTAGAACTGGTCGCTCGAGAAGAGCAGCCCCACGTGCACCGCCGAGTCCAGCGGTTCCTCCTCGCTCGCCTCGACCGCGGCACGCAGCAGACCGAAGTCGGCGACGGGGGCGTAGTCGAGGCCGTGGAAGCGCACCCGGTTGATGCCCGAATCGGTGCAGGCGCCGTTCGCGATGATGATGTCGCGCACCCGGATCTTCTCGGTCAGCGCACCGCACGAGCCGACCCGCACGATGGTCTGCACGTCGTACTCCTCGAACAGCTCGTTCGCGTAGATCGCCATCGACGGCTGGCCCATGCCCGAGCCCTGCACCGAGATGCGGTGCCCCTCCCAGGTGCCGGTGTAGCCCAGCATCCCGCGGGTCTCGGAATACAGCTCGGCATCGTCGAGGAAGGTCTCGGCGATCCATTTCGCGCGCAGCGGGTCGCCGGGGAACAGGACGACGGGGGCGATCTGACCGGGCTCGGCGGCGATGTGCGTGCTCATGCACTCAGCGTACTGACGCCACCGATGGGGAACCGATGAGGATGCTCAGCCCTCGCGCCGCCGCACGATCTCGCCGATCCACGCCGGAGCGAACGGCGAGGTGCACCCGGGCGCGGTGGGGTAGTCGGCGAGTACCTGCAGACGCTCACCGATCTCCAGGGCCCTGGTGCGCAGCCCCGGGTGGAAGATGCCGATGTTCGCGAGCGTCTCGTTCATCGACCACTGCAGGCGCTTCGGGGCATCCCGCAGATCGCGCTCGATCAGGTCGAGCAGGTGCTCGAGATCGAGGCCGTCGGCGTCCTTCGCCACGCGCACCGTCGTGAGCGACCAGGCCGCGGCGGCGACCGTCGGGTCGGGATCGTCGAACCAGCGCAGACGCAGCTCTTCGGCGAGTGGGGTCTTCTTGGCCACGTAGTTCACGAACCAGTCGTTGACCTTGGGGGCCTCTGTCTGTCGCAGCATCGCATCGAGCTCGTCGGCCGTGAACTCGCGCGGTGTGCAGATGAGCAGAGCGAGCAGCCGCGCACCGGTGTCGCCCGTCGCCCACAGCTCCTTCGCGAGCGGCTGATCGGTCTTGATGCGCTTGGCCACGCCGCGGAGTCGGCTGAGGTTCATGCCGTGGTCGTCGCCGCGCTTCTCGTTCGCGGCTCGCATCTTCGGATCCTCGATCGCGGCCAGCTCGGCGAGGGCGTCGGGAACGGTCATGTCGGACATGTCACCAGGGTAGGCCCGGAGTGCTTGTCAAGGCCCGGGCCTTCTGCGGGACTGCGGCCATACTCTCGCAGGAGAGCGAACTCCGACGAAGGGAAATGCCATGACTCGCGACAGCGACGACATCAGCACCGACCGCAATGACATCAGCACCGAGCCGTCGCCCGGCCCCGAGGAGAACGACAACCTCGGCGCCGAGGACAACAAGGGCGTGCCGCCGACGGTCGTGCCCTCGGGTTCGGACTCGGGCGACGAGACCGACGACGGTGACGTGCTCGCCGACGACCCCGACGAGGACTGACACGGCGGCATCGCGCTCAGTCCTCTTCGACGAGCTCCCCGCGGATTCGCCGAAGGTCCTCCATCAGCGAGCCGATCAGGATCCAGTGCGTCGACGAGGGCGGGCGGATCACGAGGGGCGCCGTGAGTGCGGGGATCGCCGAGGTCAGGGTCTCGGGCTCGGGTGACACGTCGGCGATCTGCACCGCGAGGCGCACGTCGTGGCCTGCTCGGCGCAGCTGCTCGGCGATCGCCGTGACTGCGGGCTCCTGTCCGATCGAGTCGTCGTAGTGGTCGAAGTAGGCGCGCGTCATGCCGATCGTCTGCGTGACGATGGGCGTGAGGCGTTCGAGGAGCGCGCGCATCTCGACGAGCTCGTCACGATGCGTCGAGCGGCGCGGGTTGAGGGTGAGCGATTCCTCCCCGGCTTCGATCGACACCTCCGCGGCATCCCTCATCGGGCGCAGCAGCCGAGCCTCGAGCATGATCTCCTGCAGCTTCGCCGGCGTCTGCGGCTCAGGAAGGGCGTCGGCGAGGCGGTCGAGGCTCGCGGCGAGCTCCGCGCCGAGCAGGCCGAGGTCGCGTCGCGCGGGTGCGACGAGCACCGGAGGCACGATCAGCGCGTTGACGACGATGCCGATCGCGACGCCGATCAGGGTCTCGACGATGCGGGCGAGGGCGTAGTCGGGCGTCGAACCGAGGGCGAGCACGAGCATCGCCGAGATCGCGACCTGGTTGCCGGTGCCGGGGGTGGCCCTGAACGCCCACGCGACGAGCATGGCCACGACGATCGCGAGCAGCACGATCCAGCTCGGCGATCCGAGCAGCAGGCCCAGTGAGACGGCGATGATCACGCCCGCGATGACGCCGATGCTGCGCTCCAGTGCCTTCGACAGCGACTGGTTGACGCTCGGCTGCACGACGAGCAGCGCGGCGATCGCGGCGAACACGGGCAGCTGCCCGGGAACGACCCATCCCGCGAGCAGCCATGCGGCGATCGTCGCCGCGGCGGACTTCACCACCTGCAGCAGGGGCGAGCGCTTCGAGGCGCGGATCGCGGCATGGATGCGCATGCGCACAACGCTACTCGGGAAGCGCCCCTTCTCCGGCGGTCTGTCAACCCCGTCGCCAACACTCCGGGACTCGCGCTGAATGGGACTGATCACAAGACGAACAGTGAGGAGCATCACATGGTGCAGATCATCGAGACCATCGACGTCCACGTTCCGATCGACGTCGCCTACAACCAGTGGACCCAGTTCGAGAGCTTCCCCCAGTTCCTCGACGAGGTCGAGTCGATCGTCCAGCTCGACGACACCCACAACCGCTGGACCGTGAATGTCGGTGGCGCGACCCGCGAGTTCGACGCCGAGATCACCGAACAGCATCCCGACGAGCGCGTGGCGTGGAAGAGCGTCGGCGGCGACACGGAGCACGCCGGTGTCGTGACGTTCCACAAGATCGAGGAGTTGACGACCCGTGTGACCGTGCAGATCGACTGGGAGCCCGAAGGGTTCCTCGAGAAGGTCGGCTCGCTCGTGGGCGCAGGCTCGCACGCGGTCAAGAAGGACCTGAAGAACTTCAAGGAGTTCATGGAGAAGCGCGGCGCCGAGACCGGCTCGTGGCGCGGCGACGTAGACGCCTGACACACCCCGGATGAGAGGCCCGAACGGCGGTGGTCCGCGCTGTCGTTCGGGCCTCGTCCTCTGCGCCGGGGCGGTCGGAACGCAAAGATAGGGCATCCTCCCGATGTCGGCGGGGCACCTCAGAGCGGAGTGTGGGGACATCCCAACCGAGGAGATGTCATGTACGAGCACCCCTACCTCGCCCACCAGGTGACCGAGTACGAGCAGGAGCGGATACAGCAGGCGGCCGAGCGCCGTCGCTTCATCGCGGAGCACGCCGATCAGATCGTCCCGCGGGCGGCCGGCCCGATCCGACGAGCAGGACAGCGGATGCTGCGCGCCATCACCGGTGCACGCACCGCCACGACGGATGCCTCCGCACCCGCCGACCGCCGGGCCGCCGCCGGGTGCGAACCGGTCGCTGCCCGGTGAGCTCTGCTCTGCCGACGGCAGACGCGCGGAACGCCCTGAATGTCGGACGTGGGTGGGACGATGAATTCATGCCCCCGTCCGCTCCCAGCGCCACGATGGTCGGCCGTGAAGCCGAGCTCGCGATCGTGCGCGGGTTTTTCGACCAGGCGGTCGAGGGAGTCCCCGTCGCCGTTCTGGTCGAGGGCGAGGCAGGCATCGGCAAGTCGCGCCTGCTGCGCGAGTTCGGAGCCGAGGTGGCGAACCGCGCCGACGTCCATGTCGGCTGGTGCCTCGACCTCGGGGCATCGCGCACGCCGTTCGGGCCGCTGACCGGCATTCTCCGCTCGATCGTCGCGCTCATGGGCGCCGACCGTGTGCGTGACCAGCTCGGCGTCGGAGTCGAGGCACTGGGCATGCTGCTGCCAGAGCTCAATCCGACCGACCGCTCGCAGACCAGCCCCGACCGGGTGCGCGACGCGATCGCGTCGCTCATCGAGGCCGCCGCAGAGCTCGCTCCCCAGGTGCTGGTCGTCGAAGACCTGCACTGGGCCGACGAATCGACCCTCGCGCTCCTCTCCTTCCTGCTGCGCACACTGGCTCGAGGGCGCATCCTGCTCATCCTCACCTGCCGCACCGACGACGTCCGCCGCGGCGACGCGGTGAGCCGGTTCATCGGCGAGTCCACCCGTGCGCGCCTGCTCGAGCGGGTCACGGTCGAGAGGCTCGAGACGGCATCCGTCCGACGGCTCGCCGAGTCGATCACGGGAACGCCTCTCAGTGACTCCGCGCTCGAGCGCATCCAGGAGCGGGCAGAGGGTGTGCCGTTCTTCGTCGAGGAGATCGCCGGATGCTCGGCAGGTCCTCTTCCCGGCAGCCTGCGCGACCTGCTGCTCGCCCGATTCGATCGACTCGGCGACGACGCGAGGCGCGTCGTGCAGGTCGTGTCGGGTGCTGAGCGCCCGCTCACGCATCCGCTGGTCACCCGGCTCGCCGGTCTGCCCGAGGCGCGCCTCGACGAGGGGATCCGCGAGGCGACGCTCAGCGGCATCCTCGTCGTGGTCGACGACGACTACCGATTCCGGCACGCGCTGCTGCGCGAAGCCGTGCACGACGACCTGCTCCCCGGCGAGCGGGCGCGACTGCACAGGGCATACGCCGAGACCCTCGAAGAGAACTGCACCGGCACCGACGGCGGAGACCCCGCCGCACTCGCCTATCACTGGCAGCTCGCGCAAGACGACCGTCGCGCGCTCGCCGCAGCCGTCACCGCCATGCTCGACGCCAAGTCGCGTTTCGCGTTCGCCAGCGCCGCCCGTTTCGGCGAGCTCGCCCTCGATCTGTGGATCCAGGTGCCAGACGCCGAGAACGTCGTCGACATCGAGCGCTTCGAGCTGCTGCGCACCCTCGGCTCGGTGCTGCGCAACGCCGGAGACGGTGAGAGGGCGCTGGCCGTGGTCAACGTCGCCCTCGATGAGGTCGATCTCGCGACGGTCGATCCGCGCACGCATGCGAGGCTCCTGCGCGACAAGGCGTACTACCTGATGAATCTCGGGCGCGAAGGCTCGATCGCGTTGCTTCATAGGTCGCTCGAGGTGCTCGACGGCAGGGTCGACGACGATCGGCTCCGTGCATCGATCCTCAATCAGCTGGCGAGCAGGTACATGATCGCGGGGCGACTCGAAGAGGCGATCACGCTGGCGATCGAGGCCGGAGAGCGAGCGGTTCGGGCCGGGTCCGATGACGAAGCGTCGATCGCAGCGAACGTCCGGGGCGGCGCCCGTGCGCACCTCGGCGATCTCGACGCCGGGCATCGCGAGTACGCACTCGCCCTGCGGCTGGCGAAGGGCACGAACGCCGAGATGCGATACCGGGTGAACTACTCCGATCTGCTGGGGCTGCTCGGGCGTTACCGAGACGCGGTGCAGGTCGCAGAAGACGGCCTCGCCCCGGCACGGGCATTCGGTGTCGAGCGCACGACCGGTGCCCTGATGACGCAGAACATGGCTGTGCCCCTTCTCGAGATGGGTGAGATCGACCGCGTCGAGGGGATGCTGGCGCGCGAGCTCTCGCAGCGGACACTGCGCATCTCGCACATGTACTCCACGATGACGCGCGTGCGCGTGCTGTCGTGGCGGGGCCGGCACAAGCAGGCGGAGGAGATCCTGCGCGAGTGGCATCCGTCGTTCGAGGAGACCGGACGGGTCGAACGGCAGATCTGGTACGACGAGGTGATGATGCGTGTCGCCGTCGCCGAAGGGCGGGGCGATCACGCGCGAGCGCTCGCCGAGGTGAGAGAGATGCTGGCTGATGCCGGGCCCGTCTTCCTCCACCAGCGCCGTCTGCTGCTCGAGGCGGGGTGGATGATCGCCGAGCTCCGGGCATCGGGGGTCGACGTCGCGGAGGCCGTCGGCGATGTGCGGGGAGCATGGCGCGCGCAGCCGGCGCCACTGCAGGGCGACCGATGGGGGAGCATCCTCGACGCACTGCTCTCACCGTCGGTCCCTGGGATGCGGGCGGCTGTCGACTTCGCGGACGACGATGACGTGCCCGTGACGTTCCGGGTGACGACGAGGCTCGAGCTCGCTCGCCTGCTCGTCGACGCCGGCGAGCGCACCGAAGCCGCCGCCGTGCTCGCGCACGCGCTCGGTGAGGCCGAACGGCTGGGGCATGTTCCACTCGTGCGGGCCGTCGGCGCTTTCGCGGATGCAGCGGGCCTGGCCACGGCATCAGACTCCTCCCGTGGCGTCACGGAATCCGACCCGCTCACCGCGCGGGAGAGACAGGTTCTCGCGTTGATCGTCGAAGGGCTCAGCAACCGGCAGATCGGTGAACGGCTCTTCATCAGCGCGAAGACCGTGAGCGTCCATGTGTCGGCGGTGCTGCGAAAGCTCGGCGTCAGCACACGCACCGAAGCGGCCGTCCTGCAGCAGAAGTCGGAGTTCGGAGCCAGCGGTCAGCCTGCCGTGGTACGTTGAGGACGCGCGTATGTCGGACGTTCCGTCACGGCGCGGGCCGCGCAAGCGGCCGTTTGAAAACAGAAAGTAGAAAACACATGGCCACTGGCACTGTGAAATGGTTCAACGCGGAAAAGGGCTTCGGCTTCATCGCTCCCGATGACGGCACGGACGACCTTTTCGCCCACTACTCGGCAATCGCCGGCTCCGGTTTCAAGGAGCTCCGCGAGAACCAGAAGGTCGAATTCGACGCTGAGCGTGGCCCCAAGGGCATGCAGGCGGCGAACATCCGCGCTCTCTGAGCGCGCGCTGACTTCCTGAAGCCGGCCGGATCCTCACGGATCCGGCCGGCTTTCTGTATGCCCGGGGGTCGTGGCGCGGTTGCCGGTGCGGCGGGGTCGTTTCCGCACCCGGACCGTGTGCGGGGCCAGTTCCGCATCCGAACTCTATGCGGGGTCACTTTCGCATCCGAACTCTATGCGGGGTCACTTTCGCATCCGGATCGCCCATTTGCGGGGCGCAACTGGCCCCGTCTGGCCGTGCGGTGCGCAACTGGCCCCGCCTGGCCCGCTGTGCGGGGTCACTTCTGCATCCGGGTCGCCGGTTCGCGGTGCGCAACTGGCCCCGCCTGGCTGTGCGGTGCGCAATTGGCCCCGCTCGACGTGCGACCGGTGCGCGCCCCATCCGGGAGCGCCGGGCGCCCCATCCGGGTGCAACCGGGCGCACCAGCGTGCGGAGGGGGATGGGTCAGTGCTGAGCGGGTTCGGTGCCGTCGGCCGCCGCATCGAGCAGCAGATCGCCGAGGATCACATCGCCGATCCGCTCGCGGGCGACGGGATGCTGTGCGCACCGGTCGATCAGTTCGACGAGAACGGTGTGATCCGTGCGCTGGAGCCGGGCGCCGAGCACGAGCACCTCCCCCGATGAGAGCGTCAGGGAGAGGCGCTTTCGATCGCCGACCGCATGGTCGATCGTGTCCCAGTCCAGTGTGCGGCTGCGGAAAAGCGGTGCCGTGGCGGTCAGCGCGCGTGCATCGAAGAGGAGGTCGACCGAGCGCAGCGCGGCGATCAGGCGCCAGATCGCATACCCGACGCCGACCAGCGCGAGCGCAGCGCCCAGGTTGTAGGACAGGCGTCGACTGAGTCCCTCTGTGGCTGCAACCCACGCGTACAGCGTGAGGAGGACGGCGCTGACAGCCAGAAGCGCGGCGGCATAGAGACCGGCTGTCCTTTTCGACCGGGCCGAGATCGCTCCGAGCGACGTGTGCACGTGGACCCCACCGGGAACCGACGGTTCGCCGGCCGCTTGTGCCCAGAGCAACGCCATGATCACGAAGCACCCCCCGAGCAGGGCCTTGATAAGACCCACGTTCTCGAAGCTTACGGCGAGGAGGGCGACGGCGCCGAAACCGTAGAGCGGAAACCGGAAAGCCCTCGTCGAGGCGAAAGGAGGGAGGGGATAGGCCAGTCGCTCGATCGTGGTCTGGCGGAGGATGCTCATGGTCATCTCACTTTCGAGCCGTCGGTGGCCCGCTGGGGAGTGAGCCGTCGGGTGCCGCATCGACGAGGAGATCGCCGAGGATCATGTCGCCGATGCGCTCGCGAGCCGCGGGAAACTCGGCGCATCGATCGATCAGCGCGCGCAATACGGTGTGGTCGGACTGCTGGTGGCGAATGATGAGAGTCACCGGCCTCTTGGAGGTTGATACGAAGAGGACGAGGCGTCGTCGGTTGCGCTGAAAGAGGACCAGTTGATCCCAACCGTAGAAACGGGGTCGGCGAAACGGAGCTCTGATCTCCATTCCGGCACGGCCCATATTCACATCGACTGACCGTGCCACCGCTATCAGCGACCAGATTGCCTGTCCGACCGCGATCGCCGGGATGATGAGGATGAATCGTGCCTCGACAACCTCCCGCAGTCCCGTCTGCATCAGAGCTAGAACGGCAGTGAGCGCGATCGTTGCCCCGACGATGAGCAGGGCGGCGGCGTAAAATGCAGCCGATCGATCCGAGCGGCTGGTGAGTCCTCCGGGCCGCGTTACGACGTCGACGCCTCCCGGCTTCGACGGGTATCGCTGCGTACGTGCCTGGAGAAACAGGAGTCCGACGGCACAGGCGCCGGTCGCCCACACGTACGGGTTGTTCGAAAGTAGAAAGGCTGCGCGGGCGAGGAAGATCAGCAGGGTGAGCGTGGGGAGCATGAGTAGAGCGCTCGGTTGCGCGGCGGGGACCGAGTATACGAACCGCTCGATCGTCGTCTGGCGGCGGATAGCGTCAACCACTATGACTGACACTCTCGGATAGGTCGTAGAACCAGTCGCCGATGGACTCGCCCATGTCGCCGACGACGATGTAGCCGTCGGACAAGAATTCGCGTGTTCGTTCCACTTTGCCGGCGAAGACGTGCATGATCTCCGCGAACGGCCCCGCGATGTGGCTGATCTCTCTGGCGGCTGTCGTCAGATCGAGGGAGATGTCCGCGAAGGCGGAAGCCGACTCGCCCTGCCAGTAGGACCCTGCGTTGATCATGTCGTCACCGCTCTGCCGGTCCGCCTCTATCGAGGCTGTCTCGGCGCGATGACGGAGCCAACCAGCAGCTGAACGGATCGCCGCCGGATCGCCGCCGACCTCGACGATGAAGCTGTCGCTCATTCGAGTCCGACTCCGTCTGCGATCTTGCGCAATTCAGCCGCGGTCGTCTCTTCATTCGTGATGGTCTCTGAGGTGATGTCTCGAAGGATCTCGCCGATCATCAGGTAGCTCGAACCCAAGGGGTCCAGCAATGATGTGACGCGGCCGATCACGGTCGCGATGGGCTCCGAACCTTCGCCGCCGTCGACAGGTTCGGGGAGCGCGCTCAATGCCTTCCTGACAAGAGCCACGACACCATCCAAATGCGCGCTCGAAGTCGTCGCACATCTATGCCGGCCCGGCCTTCTTCGACGCCACTGATCGGCACGTAGACCACCGGTGGTATCTCTCGCGAGACCACGTATTCCATGAGTTCCCCCTCAGGGTCAGATCGAGGCTATTGCCCCGCTGATCGTCACCGCGGGGGCGGCGCGATATGCCGCTCCCAGGGATGCCCCGAGATGAGGCTTGCCTAACTTTCTGTTAGATTAGGCCAGGCTTACCAAAGCCTGGCGCCCCTCTGCGCCGCACCCCCTCATCCCAACCCGAAGGGAACGCCTGTGCGCACCTCTCGTCTCATCGCCGCCGGTGTCGCCGCGGCTCTCGCCGTCGGCCTCACTGCCTGCGCGACGCCGTCGACCGGCTCCGATTCCGACTCCGCCGGCGGCAACCCCGCCGATGACAGCGCCTTCCCCGTCACGATCGAGCACGTGTACGGCGAGACCACCATCGAGACGAAGCCCGAGCGCGTCGCGACGATCGCCTGGGCGAATCACGAGGTTCCCCTCGCTCTCGGCATCGTTCCGGTCGGCATGAGCAAGGCCACGTGGGGCGACGACGACGACAACGGCATCCTGCCCTGGGTCGAGGAGAAGCTCGACGAGCTCGGCGGCGAAGAGCCCGTGCTGTTCGACGAGTCCGACGGCATCGACTACGAGGCCGTCGCCGACACCGAGCCCGACGTGATCCTCGCGTCCTACTCGGGTCTCACGCAGGAGGAGTACGACACCCTCTCGAAGATCGCTCCGGTCGTCGCATACCCCGAGGTCGCCTGGGGCACCCCGGTCGACGACATGATCGAGATGAACTCGAAGGCCCTCGGCCTCGAGGAAGAGGGCGACGCCCTGATCGAGGAGCTGCACGCAGACGCCGAGGCCGCGCTCGAAGCGACCAGCGCACTCAAGGACAAGAAGGTCCTCTTCGCCTACATCGACCCGAGCGACCTCAGCCAGGTCGGCTACTACACCGCGATCGACACGCGCCCCGGATACCTGCACGACGACCTGGGACTTCCGCTGCCGTCGATCGTCGAGGAGAACGCCGACAGCAAGGAGTTCTACCTCTCGGTGAGCTCGGAGCAGGCTGACGCGTTCGATGATGTCGACGTCTTCGTGACCTACGGCGACGACTCGCTCATCGCCACGATGCAGGCCGACCCGCTGCTGTCGAAGATCCCCGCGATCGCCGAGGGCAACATCGTGATCCTGCCCGACTCGACTCCGATCGCCGCGTCCGCGAACCCGTCGCCGCTGTCGATCCAGTGGGGCCTGTCCGACTACCTCGGCCTGCTGGCGGCACCGCTCGCCGCGAAGTGACGTTCGGCGTCACCTTCTCGCACTGAATCCCCGTGACCGCTGTCACCGTTCCCCTGCCGGGCGCCGCAGATCTGCGGCGCCCGGCATGGGCGCGCTCGCTCTGGCTGCTCGTCGGTCTCGGAGTGCTGCTCGTGCTCTGCATCCTGTCGATCTGCTTCGGTGTGCGGTCCGTCAGCATCGACGACATCTTCGGCGCCCTCAACGGGCAGGATGACACGCTGGCCCAGGCCGCGATCATCAAGCGCCTCCCGCGTACGGTGCTCGCGATCCTCGTGGGCGCGGCCCTCGCGCTCTCGGGCGCGACGATGCAGGCGGTCACCCGTAACCCCATCGCCGACCCCGGCATCCTCGGCGTCTCGAACGGCGCATCGCTCGCCGTCGTGTTCGGCCTCGCGTTCCTCGGACTCACCGATGCGTACAGCCAGATGGCCCTCGCGATCATCGGCGCAGCCCTCGCCGCGGCCTTCGTCTACACGGTCGGCTCGCTCGGACGCGGCGGTGCCACGCCCCTCAAGCTCGCTCTCGCGGGAGCCGCCACCTCGGCGGCCTTCGCCTCGCTCATCAGCGCGGTCATGCTGCCGCGCGTCGACCTGCTGCAGGCGTTCCAGTCGTGGCAGATCGGCGGAGTCGGCGGCGCCGAATGGCCGCGCATCGCGATCACCGCTCCCGTGCTCGCGCTCGGCGCGCTGATCTGCTTCGCCAGCGCGCGTGGCATGAACTCCCTCGCTCTCGGTGACGACATGGCGAAGGGCCTCGGCGAGCACGTGTTCCGCACGCGCCTGATGTCGGCCCTCGGTGCCGTGATCCTCGCCGGTGCTGCCACGGCGATCGCCGGGCCCATCGGCTTCGTCGGGCTCGTCATCCCGCACATCTGCCGGATGCTGGTCGGCACCGACCACCGCTGGCTGCTGCCGTTCTCGGCCATGGCGGGTGCCGCGCTGCTGCTTGCGAGCGACATCGTCGGCCGCGTGATCGCCCCGACCTCGGAGGAGATCCAGGTCGGCATCATCACCGCGATCATCGGAGCCCCGTTCTTCATCTGGATCGTCCGCCGTCAGAAGGTGCGTGAACTGTGAGCACCACGAGCCAGACCTCCGCATCCCGGATCCCATCGGCATCCGACCGCGCGAGCGATCATGTCGCCGCGATCATCGCCGGCCGCCGTTCGCGACACCGCCGCCATGCGGTCGCCACGATCGTGCTCGGTGCACTGCTGCTCGTGCTGTTCGCGATCGCCCTGATGATCGGCAACACGTTCTATCCGCTCGACGAGGTCGTCCGCGTCATGCTCGGCCAGACCGTGCCGGGGGCCTCGTTCACCGTCGGCGAGCTGCGCCTGCCCCGAGCGGTGCTCGCCATTCTCGCGGGCTTCGCGTTCGGCATCGCCGGTGTCTCGTTCCAGACGCTGCTGCGCAACCCGCTCGCCTCGCCCGACATCATCGGCATCTCGAACGGTGCCGGCGCCGCTGCGGTGTTCGGCATCATCGTGCTGTCGGTCAACGGCCCGGTCGTCTCGCTGATGGCACTCGGCGGCGCGATCGTCACCGCAGGGGTCATCTACCTGCTGTCGATGAAGAACGGCTTCGCGGGAACGCGGCTGATCCTGATCGGCATCGGCGTCGCGGCGATGCTGCAGAGCCTCATCTCGTACATGCTGTCGCGAGCCGCGAACTGGGACATCCAGACCGCCATGCAGTGGCTCACCGGCAGTCTGAACAACGCCTCGTGGGAACGCGTGATGCCGCTCGCGATCGCCGCGGTCATCATCGTCCCGCTCCTGCTCCTGCAGGGCAGGGCGCTGGGTGTGATGCAGCTCGGCGACGACTCGGCATCCGGTCTCGGAGTGCGGGTCAACACCACGCGCCTGCTCTTCATCCTCGGCGCCGTCGCACTGCTCGCCTTCGCCACCGCCGCCACCGGACCCATCGCATTCGTCGCCTTCATGGCCGGCCCCATCGCCGCCCGCATCACCGGCCCAGGCGCGAACCTGCTCGTGCCGAGCGCGTTCATCGGTGCCGTGCTGGTTCTGGGCGGCGACCTCATCGGACAGTTCGCGTTCGGCGAGCGCTACCCGGTCGGCGTCATCACCGGTGTGCTCGGCGCTCCGTATCTGATCTATCTGCTCATCCGCACCAACCGCTCGGGAGGCTCCCTGTGACCGAGGCGCACACTCTGGCGGCCGAGTCCGTCACCCTCGCCTACGGCGATCGCACGATCATCGACGGTCTCGATCTCGCGATCGCCCCCGGCAAGATCACGACGATCGTCGGGGCGAACGGATGCGGCAAGTCGACGCTGCTGCGCTCACTCGCCCGTCTGCTCTCGCCCACTGCGGGGGAGGTCGTGCTCGACGGCAAGTCGGTGCATTCGCGCCCGACCAAGGAGGTCGCGCGCATTCTCGGTCTGCTGCCGCAGTCGCCCGTGGCGCCGGAGGGCATCGCGGTCGCCGACCTGGTCGGTCGCGGACGGCATCCGCATCAGAAGATGCTGGCGCGCTGGAGCACCCACGACTACGAGGTGGTGGCGGATGCTCTCGCCGCGACCGGCACCACGGATCTCGCCGACCGCAGTGTCGACGAGCTGTCGGGCGGTCAGCGCCAGCGCGTGTGGATCGCGATGGCGCTCGCGCAGGAGACCGACATCCTGCTGCTGGATGAGCCGACCACGTTCCTCGACGTCGCGCATCAGGTCGAGGTGCTCGACCTGCTCACCGACCTGAGCGTCTCGCGCGGCACCACGATCGTCATGGTGCTGCACGACCTCAACCTGGCCGCGCGCTATTCCGACGAGCTCGTCGCGATGAAAGAGGGCAAGGTGCACGCCACCGGCACTCCGCAGGAGGTCGTGACGGCCCAGCTCGTCGAGGAGGTCTTCGACCTCGCGAATCAGATCACCATCGACCCGGTTTCGGGAAAGCCGATGGTCACCCCGATCGGAAGGCATCATGTCCGCTGAGACGACGACCGAACGCCCCACCTACGTGCTCGCCCGCGCCGAGGTGCGCGGGGTCGAACGGGTGTCGCCGAACTTCGTGCGCGTCACGTTCGGCGGCGACGATCTGTTCGAGTTCGGCACGCCGGGCGACGTGTTCGACTCACGCATCAAGATCGTCTTCCCGCCGGCATCCGGCATCCTCCCCGATCTCGATCGTGAGACCGACGACTGGTGGGGGTCGTTCCTCGCCGTGCCCGAGGACGAGCGCGGATCCATGCGCACCTACTCGGTGCGCGAACTGCGCGTGACCGATGCGGGCACCGAGCTCGACGTCGACTTCGTGCTGCACTTGGCGCCTGGACTCACCGGACCCGCCTCGCGGTGGGCGGATGCCGCCACCGTCGGGCAGGAGCTTTTCATCGTCGGACCGCGTCGAGGGGTGGCTGCGGCGGCTCACGGCGGCGCCGAGTACGAACCGGGCACGGCGACGTCGGTCGTTCTCGCCGGTGACGAGACCGCGGCCCCGGCCATCGCGCGCATTCTCGAGGATGCGCCGAGCGACCTGCGGGGCTGCGCGTTCATCGAGGTGCCGTCTCCGTCAGACATCCTGCGCATCGACGCTCCATCGGGGGTCGAGGTGCACTGGCTGCCCCGCGACATCGGAGAGCCGCACGGCGTGCGCCTGATGCCTGCCGTGCTCGGCTACCTCGGCGATGCGGACGCGGCCGACGAGATCGACGTGAAGGACATCGAGTCCGAAGACCTGCTCTGGGAGACCCCCGACTACTCGGGCCTCGGTGAGGACATCGCGGTGGCGCATGCTCCTGCCGAGCGCTACTTCTGGATCGCCGGCGAGAGCGGGGTCGTCACGACTCTGCGTCGACACCTGGTCAAGGACCTCGGCATCGACCGCTCGCAGGTCGCCTTCATGGGCTATTGGCGACGCGGCGTCGCCATGCGCGGCTGAGTCGCCGAGGGGCGCGGGCTCGCGCTCCGAGTCCTGGAGATCCGTTGCGGCAGGCGTCAGACTGGGCGCATGGAGTATGCCGGAGTGGTGCCGATGGACGCCCCTGACCCGAGGATCGAGTCCGAAGCGCGCGTGCGCGCGCTGACCTACCCGGTCTTCGAGCTGCGACCGCAGCGGTCGCTCTCCCGCATCCCCGGCGCGGGGTTCATGGAGGCGACCCAATCGGCGGTGGTGGCTGAATCTTCAGTGTCGTTCAACTACACGCTGTGGAGGCATCCCGACGACCACTCCGACCCTCGCAACGAGATCGAGCTGGACCCCGCGACCCGTCGTGCCCTCGAGGAGGAGCCTCCCTGGGGTCGCCCCGCATGGCTGATCGAGCAGGCTCGGATGCTGAAGTACCCGATGCTCTGGGAGGCGGTGCGCACCAGCTGGCAGGCGTCGCCGGATCCTGAACGGCATTCGCTCGCACAGCAGCTCGTCGACCACACCAATCACATACTGCGCAACAGATTCCGAGAGGAACTGGGACTGCGCGACGGCCCGAGCGAGGATGACGGCGGGTGGGAGGCGAAGACATCGGCGGTGAGGGATGCGTCCTTTGCGGTCGACGGTCAGGATCGGCCCGCCGTACAGATCGACACCGACCCGTTCGTCTACGCGGTCGGATTCCGCGTCGATGAGAACGTGGTCTGCACCGCCGTCGTTCCCCGAGACAGCTTGCCTCTGATCGACCTCGCACTGGGTGCGTACGACTGAGTTCGCGCTCGCCGACCGCGAACCGGTGGCGCCCGCGGAGGCCGCGCCGTAGCATCCCAGTGGAATCGTTCCGCCGGCGAGGAGGCCCCCGATGACGCAGCACACACTCGAGCTCCCCGAGGTCGACCTCGTCTACGACGTGCACGGGCCGCTGCCGACGGCAGATGGTCGTCCTCCGCTGATGATGATCGGCCAGCCGATGGACGCGAGCGGATTCCAGGCGCAGGTGGAGCTCTTCGGTGACCGCACGGTCGTGACTTACGACCCTCGGGGGCTCGGCCGCAGCACGCGCAAGGACGGCGGCGTCACGAATGAACCCGAGGTCCAGGCGGAAGACGTCCACGCGATCATTGAGGCGCTCGGGGCGGGCCCCGTCGACATGCTCGCGAGCAGCGGCGGAGCGGTGACCGCGCTCGCTCTCGTCACCGCCCACCCGCACGACATCGAGACCCTGGTCGCGCACGAGCCGCCGATCGACAGCGTGCTGCCCGATGCCGCCGCGGTGCATCGAGCCCGGGTGGCCTACACCCAGGCGTATCAGGACAAGGGATGGGGAGCCGGGATGGCGGCCTTCGTCGCGATGACGTCGTGGGAGGGCGAAGTCACCGACGAGTTCCTCTCCCAGCCCGCGCCCGATCCCGCGGCATTCGGAATGCCGACCGACGATGACGGCCGACGGGATGACCCGCTGCTGTCGGAGCTTTCGTGGGCGGTGCCGCTCTACCTTCCGGACCTCGAGGCGCTGAAGGCCGCGCCCACGCGGATCGTCATCGCAGTCGGCGAAGAGTCGCTCAAGGTCTACACCGGCCGCACCGCGATCGCCCTGGCCGAGCAGCTCGGCCAGCAGGCGACGGTCTTCCCCAGCCACCACGGCGGCTTCATGGGCGGCGAGTTCGGGTACGCCGGGCAGCCCGAGGCCTTCGCCGCCAAGCTCCGCGAGGTGCTCGACCGGTCTTAGGGACAGCGGCGAAAGAGGGCCTCGTCCAGCTTCCTGTCGTCACTCGCAGCCGATCGACCGTTACACGTGCCCCGACTGTTCCGGTCGCAGTTTGTGGCGCTTGCGGTGTGCGAGGACTGTTCCGGTCACAGTTTGCGCCGCTTCAAACAGGGTCGGGCGGCACGAACTGCGACGGGAACAGGGTCAGGCGGCACGAACTGCGACGGGAACAGGGGTGGCAGGCGGCACGAACCGTGACCGGAACAGGGCGGGCTGGCGCACAAAGACGGATGGCGCGGCATCCGGTTCGGGCCCGGATGCCGCGGCAGGTCACGCCGATTACTTGCTGAGGAAGTCCTTCAGCGCGGCGTTGACCTCGTCGGCGTGGGTCCAGAGCAGACCGTGCGGGGCACCCTCGACCTCGACGTAGGTCGCGGCGGGCACTGCCTGGTGGAACCGGCGGGCGGTCGCGTCGATCGGCAGGATGTTGTCCTTCGTGCCGTGCAGGATCAACGTGGGCTTGCCGGCGTCGCGCACCGCGTCGACGTCTGTGCGGAAGTCCTCGATCCACGACGAGACCACGGCGTAGGCGGCGACGGGGGCGCTGGTGATGGCGACGTTCCAGCTGCCGGTGACGGCCTGCTCGCTGATGCGCGAGCCGAGGTTCTCGTCGAGGTTGTAGAAGTTCTTGTAGAAGTCGGTGAACCACGCGAAGCGGTCGCCCTTGGCTGCGGCCTCGATGCCGTCGAAGACATCCTGCGGCACGCCCTCGGGGTTGTCGTCGCGCTGCACGAGGAAGGGCTCGAGGGAGGCGAGGAAGGCGAGCTTGGCGACGCGATCGTGGCCGTACTTGGCGACGTAGCGGGCGAGCTCACCCGTGCCCATCGAGAATCCGACGAGCACGACGTCGCGCAGGTCGAGGGTCTCGAGCACCGTGTTGAGGTCGGCGGCGAAGGTGTCGTAGTCGTAGCCGGCGTTGACCTTCGACGACTGGCCGAAGCCGCGGCGGTCGTAGGTGATGACGCGGTAGCCCTGGGCGAGGAGTTCGCGGGTCTGGCGCTCCCAGCTGTGGCCGTCGAGCGGGTAACCGTGGATCAGGACGACGGGCTGACCCGATCCCTGGTCTTCGTAGTAGAGCTCGATCGGGGCGCTGTTCTCGTTTCCGACGGTGATGTAACCCATGATCCTGATCCTTTCGGTTCGGCGAGAACGATCGTTCTCGCCTGATGTCCTCCACTGTAGAGAACGGTCGTTCTCATGTCAAGTACACTGGGAGCATGACGGACGGAACAGTGCGTGAACAGATCCTTGCGGCAGCCGATGAGCTGTATTACCGCAAGGGGTACGCGGCTGTCGGCATGGATGAGCTGCGGGCCGCGGCCGGAGTCTCACTGCGCAAGCTCTATGCCCTCTTCCCCTCGAAGACCGACATCGTCACCGCTGTGCTCGCGCGCAAGCATGCGGAGTGGGAGTCGGGGCTGACGGGGGCGGTGGCGGACGCCGGTGCCGACCCGCGCGACCGGCTGCTCGCCGTGTACGGGTATCTCGAGGACTGGTTCTGCGCCGATGACTTCCGCGGCTGCGCCTTCATCAACGCGTTCGGTGAACTCGGCGGCACGAACCCCGAGGTCGCGCAGATCGTGCGCGACCACAAGGCCTCGTTCCAGGCCTACATGGCGGGACTCGTGGTGGATGCCGGGGCCCCGGCATCCCTCGCCGCGCAGCTGTCGATCCTCGCGGAGGGTGCGCAGAGCACCGCCGCCATCGCCGCAGATCCGCAGGTCGCCGTGCAGGCGCGCAATGCCGCCGAAGTGCTGATCGACGCGGCCGTCGCCGCCTGAGTTCCCAGCGGAGAGAGCGATTTAGCTAGCTTGGCTAGCGTTTTCGGATGCCGGTGTCAAGGCACCTGCGCACCCACGCGCTCGCGCGTAGGTTGCGAGTATGGAATCCCGGACGCAGGACATCGCCCGCCAGTCGTTCATCATCGCCTCGGCCACCTTCATGCTGATCGCTGCGGCCGTCGGATCCGGCGCCTTCGGCGGCACCTCGGTCAGCGAACTGCAGGATGGAGCGCTGTCGGCGCAGGGCTCCTACCTCGCCCCGGCAGGCCCCGCCTTCTCGATCTGGTCGCTGATCTACATCGGCCTGATCGCGTACACGGTGTGGCAGGCGCTGCCGGCGCAGCGTGCGGACGAACGCCAGCGCGCGGTCGGCGGATGGATCGCCGCATCCATGATCCTCAACGGACTGTGGCTCGTGACGGCGCAGTTCCTGTCGCTGCCGCTTACGGTGCTCGTGATCGCCGTGCTGCTCGCGACCCTTGCCCGTGTCATCGTGATCCTCGGACGCAGCCGTGCGCGCACCTGGCCTGAGCGCATCGTGGTTGACGGCGCGAACGGATTGCACTTCGGCTGGGTCACGATCGCGACCGTCGCCAACGCCACGGCCTGGCTCACGCAGATCGCTCCCGAGGGTTGGGCCGACCAGGCCGAGATGTGGGCGGTCGCCGTGCTCGCCGTCGTGCTCGTGATCGGTGTCGCCTCTGCCCTCGTCACCAAGCGCATCGCCCCCGCCCTCGCCACGGCGTGGGGTCTCGGCTGGCTCGCGGTCGGTCGCTTCACCGGAGAGCCCGAGAGCACCGTCACCGGCATCGCCGCGATCATCGTCGCGATCGCCCTCGTCGCGGCCGGCGCATTCGGCGTGCTGCGCCGAACACGTGCCGATGTCGCGGCCTAGGTCAGGACACCTAGGTCAGCCGCCGGTGGCGTTCACAATTCAGCATGGATACGAGGCAGACGCCTGAAACAGGCGGATCCCGGCCTCCGGCCGGCGCTCATGCTGAGTCGTGAACGGGGAGTGACCGAGACCCGGGCTCAGAGCACGAGCCGGTAGCCCATGCCCGACTCGGTGAGCAGGTGCACCGGCGTGCTGGGCTCGGCCTCGAGCTTCTTGCGCAGCTGCGACATGTAGAGCCGCAGGTACCCCGAGTCGGAGACCTGCTCGCTGCCCCAGATCTCCTTGAGCAGATCCTGCCGAGTGACCAGGGCGCCTGGATGCCGGGCGAGGTGCTCGAGCATGCGCCATTCGGTCGGCGTCAGGTGCACGCGCGCGCCGGCGCGGGTGACGGTCTTGGTCGCGAGGTCGACCACGACGTCGCCGAACCCGACGGTCGACTCCCCGCCCACCGGCACCGATCGCCGAGACAGTGCACGCAGCCGCGCGAGCAGCTCGTCGACCTGGAACGGCTTGGTGACGAAGTCGTCGGCTCCGGCATCCAGCGCCTCGACCTTGTCAGCCGACCCTGTGCGGCCCGACACGACGATGATGGGCACGTTCGTCCATCCGCGGAGCGCCTGGATCACCTCGATGCCGTCGAGCCGCGGCATGCCGAGGTCGAGCATGATGAGGTCGGGATGCGTCTGCGCGGCGGCGGCCACGGCGGCGGCGCCATCAGGGGCGACGACCACCTCGTATCCGTGGGCGGCGAGCGTGATGCGCAATGCGCGCACCATCTGGGGGTCGTCGTCGGCGATGAGGAGCTTCACTCCGTCTCCTCCTGCAGGGAATCGGGCTCTGCCGCCAGGGGCAGCGAGATGACCATGGTGAGTCCACCGCCGGGGGTGTCCTCGGGTGTCAGGGTACCGCCCATGCCCTCGGCGAATCCGCGCGACAGAGCGAGGCCGAGGCCGAGGCCGGTCGTGTTGTCGGTGTCGCCGAGTCGCTGGAACGGCTGGAAGATCTCGTCGCGCTTCTCGACGGGAACCCCGGCGCCGCGGTCGATGACGCGGATCTCGGCGTGGTCGCCGATCGTGCTCGTCGAGACGATGACCCGGCTCTCGGCGGGCGAGTGGCGGTACGCGTTGGCGACCACGTTCACGAGAACACGCTGCAGCAGCACCGGGTCGGCCGAGACGGCTGGCAGGTCGGCGTCCAGCGCCAGCTCGACATCAGACGGACCGAGACCCAGCTCGTCGACGGCGGCGAGCACGGGGCCAGCGACATCGAGTCGCATGGTCGAGACGGCCAGCACTCCGGCCTGCACCCGACTGACGTCGAGCAGGTCGGTCACGAGCGACGACAGGGTCGCGAGGCTCTCATCGGCGGTGGCGAGCAGCTCTTCGCGGTCGGATGCCGACAGCGAGTGCGCCCCGCGCAGCCCGCCGATCGCGGCGACGGCCGAGGCGAGCGGTCGACGCAGGTCGTGGCTGACCGCCGAGAGCAGTGCGCTTCGCACCTGGTCGGTCTCGGCGAGGGCCGCGACCTCGCGAGCGGTCGCCCGCAGGTCGGTGTGCTCGATCGCTGCGGCGAGCTGCGCGACGATCGCATCGAGCAGGCGTCGGGCGGGAGTGTCGAGGGGTTCGCCATGCAGTTCGAGCACGGCGGGAGCGGGGCCCGAGCCGACCGTGATCGTCGTCGCGCGTCCGTCGGGAACGGGTTCGCCGTCGCTCGCCAGCACCTCGCCGTCGGCGCTGAGCAGTCTCACGCCGGTGAGGCCGAAAGCCTCGCGGGTGCGGCTGACCAGGGCGAGCACGGCATTGTCTCCGCGCAGCACGTTCCCCGCGACAGCCGCGAGCAGTTCGGCTTCGGCGGCGGCACGTTGCGCGGTGCGGGCTCGCCGGGCCGCCTGGTCGACGATGATGCTGACGAGAATGGCGATCGTCACGTACAGCGCGAGGGCGAGCACGTGCAGCGGATGCGCGATCGTGATGGTGAAGAGCGGGGCGACGAACAGGAAGTCGAGGGTGATTCCCGACAGCACCGCCGCGAAGACGGCGGGGCGCACTCCGCCGACCAGGGCCACGATCACGACGAGCAGCTGGAAGGCCAGTACCTCGACGGTGATCGACTCGGGGCTGCGGAACGCGAACATCGCCCACGACAGCAGCGGTCCGAAGACGAGTGCCACCGCGAACCCGAGCACCTGTCGTCGCCACCCGAGCGCCCCGCCAGTGATGCGGGGGAGTGCGACGCGTCCGCCCGCGGCGGCATGGGTCACGATGTGCACGTCGATGTCACCCGAGCGGCGGATGACCTCGGATCCGATGCCCGGTCCGGTCAGCGCCGCCGCGAGTCGGCCGCGGCGGCTGACGCCGATCACGAGCTGCGTGGCATCCGCGCCCTGCGCGAACTCGACGAGGGTCTCGGGGATGTCGTCGCCGATGATCTGGTGAAAGCTGCCGCCGAGCGACTCGACCAGAGAGCGCTGCGCTGCGAGAGCACCGGGGGTCTCGTCGCGCAGTCCGTCTTGCGCGGCGACATGCACCGCGAGCAGCTCGCCTCCGGCCGACCGCGCCGCGATGCGCGCCCCTCGGCGCAGCAGCGTCTCGCCCTCGGGGCCTCCGGTGAGGGCGACGACCACGCGCTCGCGCGCCTGCCAGGTGCCCTCGATGCCGTGGTCGGCGCGATAGCTGCGCAGTGCGCTGTCGACCTCGTCGGCGAGCCACAGCAGTGCGAGCTCGCGGAGCGCGGTGAGGTTGCCGAGGCGGAAGTAGTTGGACAGCGCCGCGTCGATCCGCTCGGCGGGGTAGACGAGTCCGGCCGAGAGACGGTCGCGCAGCGTCTGCGGGGCGAGGTCGACGACCTCGATCTCGTCGGCCGCCCGCACCACGGCATCCGGGATCGTCTCCTGCTGCGCGATGCCGGTGATCTTCTCGACCACCGCGTTCAACGATTCGATGTGCTGCACGTTGACGGTCGTGACGACGTCGATGCCGGCGTCCAGCAGCATCCTGACGTCCTGCCAGCGCTTCTGGTTCTGCGACCCGGGGGTGTTCGTGTGAGCGAGCTCGTCGACCAGGGCGATCTCGGGGCGGCGTGCGAGCACGGCATCCAGATCCATCTCGCTCAGCGGCACGCCCCGGTGCAGGTCGGTGCGCCGCGGGACCTCGGGGATGCCGATGGTCTGCGCCGCGGTCGCCGCGCGCTCATGCGTCTCGACGATCGCGATCACCACATCGCGGCCCTCGTCGAGCAGTCGGCGCCCCTCGACGAGCATCTCGAAGGTCTTGCCGACACCGGGGGCCGCACCGAGCAGCACGCGGAGTCGGCCGCGCCGCGGCATCCGCTCTGGCGTCATCAGCCCTCCTGCTCATCGAGCGCGAGATTGAGTTCGGCGACGTTGATGCGCTCCTCGCCGAGGAATCCCAGATCCCGCCCTTGAATCCTAGACTCCACGAGGTCGCGCACCTGCTGCTCGGGCAGGCCGCGCTCGGCCGCCACCCGCGGCACCTGCAGCAGGGCATACGCGACGCTGATGTGCGGGTCGAGACCCGAGCCCGATGCGGTCACGGCGTCCGCCGGCACGGCATCGACGCTCACGCCCTCGCGCTCGGCGATGGCCGCCTGGCGCTCGCCGATGGCCGCGACGAGGTCGGGGTTCTCGGGCCCGAGGTTGCTGCCGCTCGAGCCCGCGCCGTCGTAGCCGTCGCCGGCTGCAGAGGGACGCGACTGGAAGTACTCGGGAAGCGCCTCGCCGTCGGCATCGGTGAAGGACTGCCCGATCAGCGAGCTGCCCTTGTCGTCGGCCAGCGGAGAGCCGTTCGCCTGGAACGGCAGCAGCAGCTGGCCGATGCCGGTGACGACCAGCGTGTAGCCGACGCCGAGCACGAGGGTGAGCACGAGCATCGCGCGGATCGCGACGCCGGTGGTGCGGGCCAGGGTGCGGGAGGAGGACATGTGAGGCCTTTCAGAAGTCGGTCGTTGAGCGAGCGGAGCGAGTCGACACGCGCTCAGAAACCGGGGATGAGGGTGATGACGAGGTCGATCAGCTTGATGCCGATGAACGGCGCGATCACCCCGCCCAGGCCGTAGACGAGCAGGTTGCGCTGCAGGATCTGCGAGGCGCTCGCCGGCCGGTACTTCACCCCTCGGAGTGCGAGCGGGATGAGGAAGACGATCACGATCGCGTTGAAGATGATCGCGCTGGTGACGGCGGATGCCGGAGAGTGCAGCTGCATGATGTTGAGCGCCGCGAGCCCCGGGAAGACACCCATGAACATCGCCGGGATGATCGCGAAGTACTTGGCGATGTCGTTCGCGAGCGAGAACGTCGTGAGCGCGCCTCGTGTGATGAGCAGCTGTTTGCCGATGCGCACGATGTCGATGAGCTTAGTCGGATCCGAGTCGAGGTCGACCATGTTGCCGGCTTCCTTCGCCGCCGACGTGCCGGTGTTCATCGCGACGCCGACGTCGGCTTGGGCGAGAGCGGGAGCGTCGTTCGTGCCGTCTCCGGTCATCGCGACGAGCCGCCCGCCCTCCTGCTCGCGCTTGATCAGCTCGAGCTTCTGCTCGGGGGTCGCCTCGGCGAGGAAGTCGTCGACTCCCGCCTCCTTCGCGATCGCGGCGGCGGTCAGCGGGTTGTCGCCGGTGATCATGACCGTGCGGATGCCCATGCTGCGGAGCTCCTCGAACCGCTCGCGCAGACCGTCTTTCACGATGTCCTTGAGGTGCACGACGCCGAGCACCTCGCCGGTTCCTGCCGCACGCTTCACGGCGACCACCAGCGGTGTGCCACCGCTCGAGGCGACGCCGTCGACGAGGCCGGTGAGTTCGGCATCCGACCTGAGTCCGAGCCAGGCGCTGATCGCCGAGCCTGCGCCCTTGCGGATCTGCGTGCCGTCGGCCAGGTCGAGGCCCGACATGCGGGTCTGCGCGGTGAACGGCACGACCACGGCATCCGCCGGCTCGTCGATCCGGATGCCGCGGCTCAGCGCCAGCTCGACGATCGAGGCGCCTTCAGGGGTCGGGTCGGCGAGCGACGACAGGGCGGCGACGCGCAGCAGCTCGTCGGGGTCGACGCCTCCGAGCCGCAGCACCTCGTGGGCGCGGCGGTTGCCGTAGGTGATGGTGCCGGTCTTGTCGAGCAGCAGGGTCGTGACATCTCCTGCGGCCTCGACCGCGCGACCCGACATGGCGAGCACGTTGCGCTGCACGAGGCGGTCCATGCCGGCGATGCCGATGGCCGAGAGCAGGGCGCCGATCGTGGTCGGGATCAGGCACACGAGCAGGGCGATCAGCACCGGGATGCTGACGGGCGAGGCCGCGTACGAGGCGATCGGGTTGAGTGCGAGCACCACGACGACGAACACGATCGACAGGCTCGCGAGCAGGATGTTCAGCGCGATCTCGTTCGGCGTGCGCTGGCGGCTCGCGCCCTCGACGAGAGCGATCATGCGGTCGACGAACGTCTCGCCGGGCTTCGAGGTGATGCGCACGACGATGCGATCCGACAGCACGCGCGTGCCGCCCGTGACGGCACTGCGGTCGCCGCCGGATTCGCGGATGACCGGGGCGCTCTCACCCGTGATCGCCGATTCGTCGACGGTCGCGATGCCCGCGACGATGTCGCCGTCGCCCGGAATCAGCTCGCCCGCCGTGACGATGACGATGTCGTCGCGCTGCAGTTCGGCGGACGAGACGTCGAGCGTCTCGGTGTGCTCGGCCGTGGCATCCGCTCCGGCGTCGTAGCGCACCACGCGCCGGGCCATAGTGCTCGTGCGGGTCTTGCGCAGGCTCGCGGCCTGCGCTTTTCCGCGGCCTTCGGCCACCGACTCGGCGACATTGGCGAACAGCACGGTCAGCCACAGCCAGATCGCGATGCCCCAGGTGAACGGTGCGGGCACCGGGGTTCCGCCCGAGTCGGCGGGGCCGCCGAGGAACGGCTCGGCGATCGCGAGCACGGTGGTGAACGCGGCGCCGACCCAGACGAGCAGCATCACGGGGTTGCGCACGAGAGATGCGGGGTTCAGCTTGCGCAGCGCGCCGGGCAGGGCCTGGGTCAGCTGCGCCCAGCCGAACGATCGGGGCGGTGCGGTCCGGGCGGATGCCGGAGCATCCTGCTGTTCCGACGGTGTCTCGGAGGGTGTGGTGGTCATGGTCATGTCAGACGAGTCCTTCAGCGAGGGGTCCCAGTGCGAGCACGGGGAAGTAGGTGAGTGCCGTGATGATGACCGTGACGGCGGCGAGGAGGCCGACGAACTGCGGTCGGTGCGTGGGCAGGGTTCCGGTGTTCTCCGGCACGCGCTGCTGTGCGGCGAACGACCCTGCCAGCGCCAGCACGAGCACGATCGGCAGGAACCGGCCGAGCAGCATCGCGATGCCCAGTGCGGTGTTGAACCACGGGGTGTTGGCGGTGAGGCCGGCGAAGGCGGAGCCGTTGTTGTTCGACGCCGAGGTGAAGGCGTAGAGCACCTCGCTCATGCCGTGCACGCCGGGGTTCAGGATGCTGGTCGCCTCGACGTCCTCGCGGATGCCGGGGATCGCGAAGCTCAGCGCGGTGCCCACCAGCACGAGGGTCGGCGTCACGAGGATGTAGAGGCTCGCGAGCTTGATCTCCTTCGGGCCGATGCGCTTGCCGAGGTACTCGGGGGTGCGGCCGACGAGCAGTCCGCCGACGAACACCGCGATGATCGCGAGCACGAGCATGCCGTAGAGACCCGATCCGACGCCTCCAGGGGCGACCTCGCCGAGCATCATGTTGAGCATCGGCATCATGCCGCCGAGCGCCGTGTACGAGTCGTGCATCGAGTTGACGGCGCCGGTCGACGTCAACGTGCTGGCGCTGCCGAACAGGGTCGAGCCGAGGATGCCGAACCGCACCTCTTTGCCCTCCATCGCGGCACCCGCGAGTTCGGGGGCGCTGCCGCGGCCGGCGAGTTCGAGGGCAGAGAGCGCGACGGTCGAGACCAGGAAGATCGTGCCCATCACGGCGGCGATCGCGTAGCCCTGGCGGTTGTCGCCGATCATCCGACCGAACGTGCGGGGGAGTGCGAACGGGATCACGAGGATCAGCAGGATCTGCAGCAGGTTGGTCCAGCCGGTCGGGTTCTCGAACGGATGGGCGGAGTTCGCGTTGAAGAATCCGCCGCCGTTCGTGCCGAGCAGCTTGATGGCCTCCTGTGAGGCGACCGGTCCGCCGGGGATGGTCTGCGTGCCTCCGGAGACGGTGGTCACGTCCGTGAAGCCGGCGAAGTTCTGCACCACGCCGCCCGCGATCAGGGCGATGGCGGCGATCAGTGCGATCGGCAGCAGGATGCGACCGAGTCCGCGGATCAGGTCGACCCAGAAGTTGCCGATCGTGGTCGACCCGCGGCGGGAGAGTCCGCGGATCAGCGCGACCGCGACGGCCAGCCCGACGGCGGCCGAGACGAAGTTCTGCACCGTGAGGCCCGCGAGCTGCACGGTGTAGCCCATGGTCTGCTCGGGGGAGTACGACTGCCAGTTCGTGTTCGCGACGAACGACGCGGCGGTGTTGAACGCGAGCCCCTCGGGAACGGCCGGGAGTCCGAGCGACTCGGGAAGGAAGCCCTGCAGACGCTGCAGCCCGTAGACGAGCAGCAGGCCGACGACGGAGAACGCGAGCACGCTGCGGGCGTAGGCCCGCCAGGTCTGCTCGGATGCCGGGTCGACGCCGATCAGTCGGTACAGGCCGCGCTCGGCTTTCAGGTCGCGCGGGGTGCTGAAGACGTGGGCCATGTAGTCGCCCACCGGGCGGTACAGCAGCACGAGGGCGATGATGAGGACGGCGGCCTGCAGGATGCCGAACCAGATGTCGGCACCGGCGCCCATCAGAACTTCTCCGGGGCGACGAGAGCCACCACGAGGTAGACGACGGCGGCCACGGCGAGGGCGGCGGCGATGATCTCGAAGACGATCACAGTCGTTCCACCCCCGCAGCGATCAGGGAGACGAGGGCGAACAGCGCGAGAGTCAGCGCGATGTAGATGATGTCGAGCACGAGACTCGATACAACTCCCGTGCAGACCGGAATATGACGATCCTCACGTTTTGCCTACGGGGGTCTGCGCGATGCATGCGAGTTGCTCACATTTCGGGCTCGTGTGAACTTTTCTCTCCCCTCGGTGTCGCATCCGGGTATCGGCGTTCGTGGTGAAGGTGGAGGCGACCGATACGCGGTCGCCCCACGACACGAGAGACGCGGTGGTGGCTGTGTACAACGACCCGATGGTGGCGAACCTGGTCTACCGACTCGAGGCGGAGGAAGCCGAGGAGCAGATCATGCGACGTCGGGCGGCGCTCGAGCATCCGAGCCTGATCCGGCGTCCTTCCCTCCGTGAGCGCGCTCGCGGCCTCTGGGAACGCATCTCTTCCGGCGGAAGCGGGGAACCGGGATGATCGACGGGAGAGGAGGCTCGGCGCAGAGCCTGCTCGATCGTGCGGACGGAGAGAATCTGAGTGATGCAGCGACGAGGTCGGACCGAGGGTTCTCGGTGAACGCCGACGTCGCGGCGCGCGTCACGCAGGTCTACCGCGACGAGTGGGCGCGCATCGTCGGTGGTCTCACCCGACGATGCGGTGATCTCGACCTCGCAGAGGAGATGGCGGCAGAGGCCTTCGCCGCAGCCGCGGAGCTCTGGCCGGAGGAGGGCGTTCCCCCCAACCCTGCCGGCTGGATCACCACCACGGCCTATCGCAAGGCCATCGATCGGCTCCGCCGGGAGTCGTTCCGCGATGCCAAGCAGCGGGAGGCTCTGATGCTGCAGGATCCCGAACCACCGGAGCCCACAGGAGTCATCGACGACGATCGCCTGCGACTGCTCTTCACCTGCTGCCACCCGGCGCTCTCGCTCGAGGCGCGTGTCGCCCTGACTCTGCGAATCGTCGGTGGTCTCACCGTCGAGGAGATCGCGCGGGCGTTCCTCATCCCGGAGTCCACGGTGCGGCAGCGCATCACCCGGGCCAAGGCGAAGATCAAGACAGAGCGGATCCCGTATCGGATGCCGGCGGCCGACGACCTTCCGGTCCGGATCGACGGAGTGCTCGCCGTGCTCTACCTCGTCTTCAACGAGGGGTATTTCGCGTCCGGGGCCGGCGTGCCCGCGCTGCGTCGGGAGCTGACTAGCGAGGCCATCAGGCTCACCGGGCTGCTCCGCGAATTGCTGCCCGACGACGCGGAGGTCGCGGGTCTGCTGGCGCTGATGCTGCTTAGCGAGGCGCGCGCCACGGCGAGAGTCACGACCGAGGGCGAGCTGGTGCGGTTGGACGAACAGGACCGCGCGACCTGGAACCACGAGCTCATCGGGGAGGGGCTCGCGCTTCTCGAAGAGCCGCTGCCTGCGGCGCCCGGTCGTCATCGGCTGCTGGCCGAGATCAACGCAGTGCACGTGCGAGCGAAGGATGCCGCCGACACCGATTGGGCGCGCATCGTCGAACTCTACGAACAGCTCGAGCGGATCGACCCCAGCCCGGTCGTGAAGCTCAGCAAGGCGGTCGCGCTCGCAGAGCGGGACTCGGCCGAGCAGGCGCTGCCGCTCGTCGAGCAGCTGAACGACGTGCTCGACCACTTCCACGGGTTCCACGTGACGCGCGCCGAACTGCTGCGAGCCGCGGGCCGCGAGGCAGAGGCCCGCGACGCGTACGCACGTGCGATCGCGCTGGCCGACAACGCCGCCGAGATCATCCACCTGACCCGGCGCCGCGACGAACTGGCGACGCCTCCCGCACCCGGAACGCCCGGGACCGCATCGAACGGAGAGAGCAGATGAGCAACAAGTACCTCGTGATCCACATGACCGATCCGACCGGAGGCACGATGTCTCAGGGAGAGGATCAGCGCCTGCTCGAAGACTGGGCCGAAGAGGGCAGGGCTGGCGGCAGCCTGGGCGAGGGCGCACCCGTCGCCGGGCCCGAGGAGGCGAAGTCGGTCGCCGTGCGAGACGGCAAGGTGCTCGTCACCGACGGCCCGTTCCCCGAGTTCAAGGAGTGGTTCGCGGGCTATGACCTCCTCACCGCAGAGTCGATCGACGAGGCAGCGACCTTCATGGCGAAGCATCCGACCGCCGTCATGGGCCGGGTCTACATCCTGCCGGTGGTGAAGCTCCCCTGGGACGAGGACTGAACGTCACAGGTTGACGGATCTACACTCAGCGAGTGAGTGCGACGCGACGGCGGCTGAGTGCAGGGACGATCATCGTCCTGGTGCTCATCGCCGTCGCAGTCGTCTGCGTCGTCTCCGGCATCCTTCCGCGGGCGGATGCCGGGGCGCTCGGCGCCCGCATCGCGCCGGTGCTCGGGTTCGTCGTGGCGATCACGATCGTCGCCGAACTGGCGCGCGATGCGGCCGTGTTCGACGTGGTCGCCCAGCGCCTCGCGCGCTGGGGGCACGGGCGGGTCATCCTGCTGTGGGTGTCGGTCGTGGTGCTCGCAGTGATCAGCACCATCTTCCTCTCGCTCGACACCACCGCGGTGATCGTGACACCTGTCGTCGTCGTGCTCGCGCAGAGTGTCGGCATCCCGCCGCTGCCCTTCGCGCTCGTGACCGTGTGGCTCGCGAACACCGCATCGCTCGCCCTGCCGGTCTCGAATCTCACCAATCTGCTGGCCGCACGAGCGATCGGCGATGACCCGCTCTCGTTCCTCGCGCTGAGCTGGGCGCCGACGCTGGTGGGCGTGCTCGTGCCCGTGCTGGTGCTGACTCTTCGCCACCGGCGCACCCTCTTCGGCGGGTACCGGGTGCCGTCCGGGGGAGAGCCGTCTGACCGCGTGCTGTTCTGGGGCGCCGCCGGTGTGCTTCTGCTGCTGATGCCGCTGCTCGCACTGACCCATGACGTCTGGATCCCCGCGACCGTCGCCGCGGTGATGCTCCTCGTGCTGTTCGGCATCCGGCGTCGACACGTGCTGCGACTGTCGCTCGTGCCGTGGCAGGCGATCGGCCTCGCGGCGGCGCTGTTCGTCGTGGTCGAGACGGCGCATGCGAACGGCATCCTCGACTTCCTGTCGGTCCTCGCGACCAGCGGACACGCGCCCGCCGAGCTGCTGCGTCTCTCGGCCGCCGGCGCGCTCGCCGCGAACGGCGTGAACAACCTGCCGGCCTACCTGATCCTCGAACCCGCAGCCGGCGACCCGGTCGCGCTCATGGCGCTGCTGATCGGCGTGAACCTCGGCCCGCTCATCACGCCCTGGGCATCTCTCGCGACCCTGCTGTGGCATCACCGGGTGGTGTCGCTCGGCGTCGAGATCCGCTGGGGCAGCCTCATGCTCTGGGGTGCGATCGTCGCCGTGCCGACGGTGCTGGCGGCGACGCTCGTGCTCGCGCTGGTCTCGGGCTGACAGATTGCGGCCGCGACCGTCAGCTGACCGCCCACTCCTCCGCGAGGATGCCGTAGTTCATGCCGTCGAGCCACTCGCCCGAGCGATGCAGCGCGGTCTTGCGGCTGAACTCCTCGCGCCGCATGCCGAGCCGCTCCATCAGGCGCCACGACGGCTCGTTGTCGGCGAAGCATCCGGCGTGCACCCGGCGAAGCCCCAGCGCGCCGAAGCAGACGCCGATCACCGCGCGGATCGCCTCGGTCGCATAGCCGCGCCCGGTGTAGCGGGGATCGAGCACCCAGCCGAGCTCAGCCTCGACGCACTTCACCTGGTCGGCGACCTCGAGCTGACCCCACCCGTCGCCGATCCTGATCATGAGGTCGCCGATCGGGGTCGCCTCACCGTTCTCCGCGACCAGTTCGACGATGTGCATCGAGGCGAGCCGCTCGGGGTCGAGGTACCGCTCGCGGAACGCCTCGATCGTGTCGGGCGCGAGGCCCAGCCAGCGGTTCACGTCGGGCAGCTGCCGCCACGCCCACATCGCATCGATGTCGGGTGCGGTCATCGGCCGGATCTGCAGGCGCTCGGTGCGGACGGGCCAGACATCGGCGTGTGGCGAATCGGTCATCGACCCAGCCTACGGAGGCGGCTGCGCGGCCAGCATCCGCCTCCTGCCCGCTCCGGTCGCACTTTGTGCCGCCGAGATCGCTCGGGGGCGGCACGAACTGCGACCGGAAGGTGCGATAGGGAGCCCGGGCGGCACGAACTGCGACCGGAAGGTGCGAGTGGGAGCCGGAGCTGCGTCAGCTCTCGGGCGGTCCCTCAGGTCGGTGCGCACGGCGTCCGTTCACGACGACAGGGCGGCCTGCGCGCTCCTGCCCGGGCAGCGGCCGCGAGCGCCGACCGTAGATGAGCTCCGACGAGTCGAGCAGCCACGGCACGAGCGTGATCGACACCCCGTGCACGAGCATGAGCTGGTTGGCGAGGCGGCGCGAGCGGCGGTTGTGCAGGAACGTCTCCCACCAGTGCCCCACGATGTACTGCGGCAGGTATACGGTGACGACCGATGAGCCGTGCTTCTCGCGGTACTGCTTGATGAACTGCGACACCGGCTGGGCGAACGACCGGTACGGCGACTCCACGATCACGAGCGGGATCGGCACGAGATGGTCGGCCCAGTCCTTCTGCAGCTGGGTGGCGTCGTCGGATGCGACGGCGACGTGCACCGCGAGCGTCTTGCCGTGCTTCGCGGCGATCGCATAGTCGATCGCCTTGATGACCGGCTTCTGCAGCCGGTTGACGAGCACGATCGCGAGGTCGCCGGTGGCGCCGAACTTGGTCGTGTCGTCGATCGCGATCTCATGCTCCACATCGCGGTAGTACCGCTTGACGCCCATCATCAGGAAGGCGAGCACGGGGATCGCGAAGAACACCAGGTAGGCGCCGTGGGTGAACTTGGTGATCGTCACGATCAGCAGCACCGTGACCGTCATCGCGGCACCGAGCGAGTTGATGATCAGGCCCATCTTCGCCGAGCGGCGATCGGATGCCGAAGCACCATCGATCCCCGAGCCCGGCGTCTTCTCGACGGGACCCCGCAGCACGCGCTTCCAGTGCCGCACCATGCCGATCTGCCCCAGCGAGAACGACACGAACACACCGATGATGTACAGCTGGATCAGCGTCGTGAGCTTCGCCTGGAAGATCACGAGCACGGCGATCGCGGCGATGCCGAGCACGATCATGCCGTTCGAGAACACGAGACGGTCGCCGCGGGTGTTCAGCGACTTCGGTGCGTAGCCGTCGCGGGCGAGCACCGAGCCGAGCAGGGGGAAGCCGTTGAATGCGGTGTTCGCCGCGAGCAGCAGCACGCACGCGGTCGCGGCCTGGATGATGAAGAACATGATGCTGCCGCCGCCGAACGTCGCCGATGCGATCTGCGCCATCAGGCTCGGCTGCGGGTTGGAGCAGTCGAAGCCGATCAGGTCGCACGGGTTCTCGGCGTAGTGCACGCCGGTGATCAGGGCGAGGGCTGTGAGACCGGCGAACAGGCAGGCCGCGATCGAGCCCATGAGCACCAGCGTCGACTGCGCGTTGCGCACCTTCGGGGTGCGGAAGGCGGGCACGCCGTTCGACACGGCCTCGACGCCGGTGAGGGCGGAGCATCCGCTCGAGAAGGCGCGGAGGATCAGGAGGATGACCGCCGCCTGGCCGAGGTTCTCGGCGTTCACCGCGAACTCGGCGCTGGAGGCGACCGGCGCATCGCCGAGGAACGTGCGGATGAGTCCCGTCACGATCATGAAGACGACCGAGGCGATGAAGACATAGGTGGGGATCGCGAACACGAGCGATGCCTCGCGCACACCGCGCAGGTTCACGAGGATGATCAGGATCACGAAGCCGACCGCCAACTCGACCCGCAGCGGATCGAGTCCCGGCACGGCCGAGATGATGTTGTCGACACCGGATGCCACCGACACGGCGACCGTGAGCACGTAGTCGACCAGCAGAGCGGCCGCCACGATGACGCCGGGGATCTCGCCGAGGTTCTTCGACGCGACCTCGTAATCGCCACCGCCCGACGGGTAGGCCTTGATGAGCTGGCGGTAGCTGAGCACCACCACGATCAGCAGCACGACGACCGCGACCGCGACCAGCGGCGTGAACGACAGGAACGTCAGGCCGCCGATCAGCAGGATCATCACGAGTTCCTGCGGTGCGTAGGCGACAGAGCTCAGCGCGTCCGACGCGAAGATCGGCAGCGCCATCTTCTTCGGGAGCAGCTGATCGTCGACCTGCTCGCTCGTCAGCGGGTCGCCGATGAGGATGCGCTTGGCGCGGGGAGGGGCGTCGGTGTTGTCCCGGGATTCATCTGACACGTCGGGCGACACTACGCCCGCGAACGCCTTCCTCACGCGTTCCTCACGGAATCCCTACGGCCGCATGCGCCGTCCTCACGGAATCCTTACGGGTCCGGTGCGAGGGCGTGCGACCGATCAGTCCTCGTGCGGCCGCGGCATGTACCACTCGGTGAACTCTGTCGCCCGACCCTCGTCGTCCAGACGCACGATCCAGAGGTTGAGGTAGTCGCGTTCGGAGGGGTACTTCGTCCGCCCCTCGATCGCCACGAAACCGGCATCCTCGCGAACGATCCACCACTCGAACGACCATGAGTCCGGGTCGTCGAGATCCTCGAGCCAGCCCGCCACGATGTCGGCTCGGCCCACTCTCGGCTCGGAATCGGGGCTCGTCAGATACGTGGCGTCCTCACTGAAGAGCGCCGCGATCTGCTGGGGATCGTTCGACTTCCAGGCCTCGACGTACGCTTCGGTCCACTTCTCTCCTGCGCTGGTCATGTCCTCCGTTCTAGACCCGGGCTCAGACATCGTCAACGGGGGTCGACCCGATTTCTCATCGACGATGCACAGCCACTTCCGATCACGGACGCGTAACGTCGAAGACATGACGTCCCTCCAGGTCACCGATGACGCCATCCAGCAGACTCGGGAGCTCCGCGATGAGTTCCAGCGCTTCCTGCGCGAATACGAGTTCGGGATGCGGGAGGTCGAGACGAAGATCTCGATCCTTCGTGACGAGTTCACCCACCACCACGCGTACAACCCGATCGAGCACGTCAAGAGCCGGCTGAAGACTCCCGACAGCATCGTCGAGAAGATCGCCCGCAAGGGCATCGCCGAGCCGGACTTCGAGCGCATCCGCGCCGAGATCACCGACATCGCCGGTGTGCGCGTGACCTGCAGCTTCGTCGCCGACGTCTACCGTCTGTTCGATCTGCTCACCGCGCAGGACGACGTGACCGTCGTCACGGTCAAGGACTACATCGCGACCCCGAAGGACAACGGCTACAAGAGCCTGCACGCGATCATCGAGGTGCCGGTCTTCCTGTCGACCGGAGCCCTGTCGGTGCCGGTCGAGGTGCAGTTCCGCACCATCGCGATGGACTTCTGGGCCAGCCTCGAGCACAAGATCTACTACAAGTTCTCGAACCAGGTGCCGTCGCACCTCGTCGAGAGCCTGACGGATGCCGCCGAGGCCGCGGCCGAACTCGACAGCCGAATGGAGCGTCTGCACCGCGAGGCCCACGGCGTGCCCCAGCGTCAGCTCGCCCCGCCGCCGCCCCCGCACGTCGTGCAGGTCTGACCCGCCCGCCGTGTTGCGCGGGGACGCGTGACCCTGGAGCATAGGCAGGTGGTGAAGACGCAGCAGCCCCCGGTCTCGGACATCGAGCGCACCCTCGTCGACCTCCCCGGACTCGATCGTGGGCGGCAGCTGTGCGAGTGCGACCACGGCGACGACGAGGCCTATGCCGCCTGCGGCCGCAAGGCCAAGTGGCGCGTGTCGGTCGACTGCGTGTGCGGAGAGAACCACCCACGTCGCGTCGAGATCCTCTGCTCGAGGTGCCTGCGCACGCTGCGCGAACTGCAGGATCGCGACACCATCACCGCGCGCCGCCTCTGATCGCATCACGTCTGATGCCGCGACCATCCGTTCGCGCGTCTGCTCCGAACAACCCGAGACCACACCGTCCTCGGTGCGAAGGAGCAGACCATGGCACAGCGCAGCACCGCAGAAGAGCGCGGCACGGGCACACGGAAGAGCAGAGGTAAGAGGTTCTTCTTCTGGGCGGCCCTCTCGGGCGTCATCAGCGGACTCGTCTTCCTCGCGACCGCCGAGCTGTTCGCGCTGATCTTCGCGCGCTCGGCCAGCCCCCTCCTCGCCGTCGGCGGATTCGTGATCGACATCGTGCCCCAGCCGTTCAAGGAGTTCGCGATCGCGACCTTCGGCGAGTACGACAAGATCGCGCTGCTGGTCGGTCTCGGTCTCGCGGTGGTGATCGCGTCGGCGATCGCCGGCATCCTGCAGCTGCTGCGCCCCCCGCTCGGCGTCATCGCACTGGTGCTCGCGGGCGCACTCTCCACCGCGGCGATCGTCACCAGGGCCGGTGTCACGCCCCTCGCCTTCCTGCCTCCTGTGCTCGGAACCATCGCAGGATCCATCATCATCGTGCTGCTCATCCGCCGCCTCGTCGCGTGGAGGGCATCCGCGGTTCCCGCCGCGATGGTCGACCGCAAGGGGGAGACCACCGAGACCGCCGAGGCAGCGGATGCCGAGGCCGGGGCCTCTGACGGCACGCCCGCGAAGGCGATGGGCCGTCGGCAGTTCTTCATCCTCGCCGGCATCGCCAGCGTCGCAGCCGTCGTCGTGGGCGTCGCCTCGCGCACCGTGAGCATGACGGTCGCATCCGTCGCGTCGATCCGCGACGCCCTCAAGCTGCCGTCGCCGAAGTCGACTGTCACCGTCCCGACGGGTGCCGAGCTCGACATCCCGGGACTCACCAAGCTGATCACGCCGAACGAGGACTTCTACCGCGTCGACACCGCACTGACCGTGCCGACGATCGACCCCGAGACCTGGCGCCTCGTGATCGACGGCATGGTCGATCAACGCGTCGAGATGAGCTTCCAGGACATCCTCGACATGGGCGTCGACGAGTATGCGGTCACGCTCACGTGCGTCTCGAACGAGGTCGGCGGGGGCCTCGTCGGCAACGCCGTGTGGCTGGGTGTTCCGCTGCGCGACGTGCTGAAGAAGGCGGGGGTGAAGTCCGGTGCCGACATGGTGCTGTCGAAGAGCGTCGACGGCTACACCGCCAGCACGCCGCTGTCGGCACTGACCGACGACAACCTCGACGCGATCCTCGCCGTGGGAATGAACGGCGAGCCGCTGCCCCTCGAGCACGGCTTCCCCGTGCGCATGGTGGTGCCGGGGCTGTACGGCTACGTCTCGGCGACCAAGTGGCTCACCGAGCTCAAGGTCACCACGTTCGACAAGGACGAGGCCTACTGGACGCCGCGCGGATACAGCGCAGAGGCTCCGATCAAGTTCGCCTCGCGCGTCGACACCCCCAAGGTCGGCCAGGCCGTCGATGCCGGTCGCATCCCGATCGCCGGTGTCGCGTGGGCGCAGACGGTGGGAATCGAGCGCGTCGAGGTGCGCATCGACGAGGGCGACTGGATGCCGGCGACGCTCTCGGCCCCGATCAACGAGAACACCTGGGTGCAGTGGTTCATGGAATGGGATGCCACACCGGGCACGCACTACGTGGCCGTGCGCGCGATCAACAAGAACGGCGACATGCAGATCGAGGAGCGCGCACCGATCGCGCCGAACGGATCGTCGGGCTGGCAGCGGTCGCTCATCCGCGTCTCGTGATGCCCGTGCGCCTCGGCGGGACAGCACCTAGGGTGGAGCCATGACGTCGCTCCCCGCTTGCGTGATCACCGTCTCGGACCGCTCGTTCGCCGGGGAACGCGAAGACAGAGGCGGTCCGATCGCGGTCGGTCTGCTGCGGGATGCCGGGTGGCACTGCCCCGACGCCGAGGTCATCCCTGACGGGGCTGCCTCCGTGGCCGATGCGCTGCGCCGAGCGGTCGCGCGTGGTGTGCGGCTGATCGTGACCACAGGCGGCACAGGAGTCAGCCCACGCGATGAGACCCCCGAGGGCACCCGTCAGGTGATCACCCGCGAGGTGCCGGGCATCGCCGAGGAGCTGCGTCGCAGCGGTCTCTCCGACACCCCGCTGTCGGTGCTCTCGCGCGGACTCGCCGGTGTCGTCGACCCGGCCGGATCGCTCGTCGTCAACCTCCCGGGATCCACGCGTGCCGTGGCATCCGGAGTCCCGGTGGTGCTGACCGTCGCGAGACACGTGGTCGACCAGGTCGAGGGCGGTGACCACGCATGAACGAGGTGCGGATCGCCGCGATCTCCGATCGGCGTCTCGACCTCGACGCTCATCTCGCCGCCGTCGAGGACCCTGCGCTGGGCGGCGTGACGACCTTCATCGGCCGGGTGCGCGACAACGACCCTGATGCCGCGACGCCTGTCGTCGGGCTCGAGTACAGCTCGCATCCCGACGCAGAGGTCACACTGCGGCGCATCGCGGAGGAGGCGGCAGCGGATGCCGTCGGCGACTCCCGCGTCGCGGTGGCCGTGAGTCATCGCATCGGGCAGCTCGACGTGGGTGATGCGGCGGTCGTGATCGCGGTCGCCGCCGAGCATCGTGCCGAGGCGTTCGAGGTGTGCCGCGCGATCATCGAGGACATCAAGACGTCGCTCCCCGTGTGGAAGCGTCAGGTCGAGTCCGACGGATCGACGTCGTGGAAGGGCATCGGCGGCTGAGCCGAGTCGCGTGTCTCGCGTCGGGAGTCGCGAGTCGCCTGTCGCGTGTGGGGCCCGCGCGCCTCAGAAGTCCGTGTGCGCTTCCGAAGTCCGTTTCTGGCGTCCGTGGACTTGCGAAGCGCATATTGACTTGCGGGGCGTACGCGAGTGGGCGTGAGTCGAGCGGAGGCCTAGCCCCCGGCGAACGGCGGGAGCACGTCGATCAGCTGAGCGTCGTCGAGTGATCGGTCGTCGTCGCTGCGCACGCCGTCGACCATGACCGCGCAGCGCGGCAGGATGTCGGCGAGGGCCGGGTGGTCGGCGATCACGCCGGCGCGGAGCTGGGCGAGCGAGCGCTCGCCGCGCTCCTCGGAGTCGGTGCCCGCAGCCTCTGCGGCGGCCGCGAAGTAGCGCACGCGGATGGTCGTGGTCAGCGGCGCGGTCATCGGGTCTCGCCCTCGCGCACCCAGTCGCCCGAGCGTCCGCCTGACTTCGCGACGATGCGCACGTCCTCGATGACGACCGAGCGGTCGAGTCCCTTGATCATGTCGACGATCGCCAGAGCGCTCACAGAGACGGCCGTCAGTGCTTCCATCTCGACGCCGGTGCGGTCGGCGGTGCCGACGGTCGCCTCGACGTGCACGCCGTCGTCGACGATGTCGAGCTCGACGTTCGCGCGGTGCACGCCGATCACGTGGGCGAGCGGCAGCAGGGCGGGAGTCGACTTGGCGGCCTGGATGCCGGCGATGCGGGCGACCGCGAGCACGTCGCCCTTGGGGGCGGTGCCGTCGCGCAGCGCCGCGATGACCTCGGGGCTGCAGCGCACGAAGCCACGAGCGGTCGCGGTGCGGACGGTCGGCTGCTTGGCGGTCACATCGACCATGTGCGCATGACCGGCCGAGTCGAGGTGCGTGAAACTCATTCGACCAGCATGACATCGATCACGTCGCCTACGGCGACGGCCTCGACCTCGGCGGGCACGACCGCGAACGCGCGTGCCCGAGCGAGGCCGCCGGCCAGATGCGATCCGGACCCTCCGGCCGTCGCGGGGCGCACCGTGCGATTCGCGAGATCGACGACGGCGGGCAGGTACTGACGCCGCCCGGGCGGGGTGGTCCATCCGGCATCCGCCGTGAAGGATGCGCGAGCGCGATGGATCTCCGAGCGACCCTGCAGCGCGAGCAATGCCGGCCGCACGAAGACCTCGAACGAGACCGCGACGCTGACCGGGTTGCCCGGAAGGCCGAACACGAGCGTGCCGGAGTCGAGCGCGCCGAACGCCTGCGGCTTGCCCGGTTGCATCGCGACGCTCGCGAACTCGACGGCGCCTCGTCCGTCGAAGGCTCCGCGCACCGGCTCGTACGCCCCGGCGCTGACACCGCCCGTGAACACGATCACATCGGCACCGCGTTCGACGGCGGTCGCGGTGACGGTGCGCACGGCGTCGGCGTCGTCTGTGACACGCGCCACGAGCACGACCTCGGCGTCGGCATCGGCGACGAGGAGTTCGAGCAGGGGGCCGTTCGAGTCGGGGATGCGGCCACGGGCGGCGGGCTCACCCGGCTCCAGCAGCTCGCTGCCCGTCGAGACCACGGCCACACGCGGCGCACGGGTCACCGAGACCGTCTCCACGCCGGCGGCTACGGCGGCCGCGAGCTGGAAGGCGCCGAGGCGCTCGCCGGCGAGCACGACGGCATCCCCTGCATGCAGGTCGGCGCCGCGGCGGCGGACGAATGCTCCCGGTGTCGTCGGTGCCCGCAGCACCCGCACCTCGCCGAGCGAGTCGGCGAGCCCTCCGGCGGTGTCCTCGAAGGGCACGATCGCATCGGCCGCGGTCGGTGTCGGGGAGCCCGTCATGATCCGCGCAGCCTCGCCGGCATCCAGAGGCGGGTCGTCAGAGACCCCGGCGGGCAGATCGGCGACCACGCGCAGCGCCACCGGGTTGTCGGCGGATGCTGCGGCGACGTCGGCCGCTCGCACCGCGAAGCCGTCCATCGCCGAGTTGTCGAAGAGGGGGATGTCGTGGGCCGCGGTCGCGGGCTCCGCAAGCGTGCGGTGGGCGGCGTCGCGAATCGCACGACTCTCGGCAGGAAGGGTGCGCACGGCGTCGAGAACCAGGGCGAGCTGCTCCTCGACCGTGCGGCGGCTGCCGTTCGCGGCGCTCATGCCGACACCGCCGAGCGGATCGCGATCTCGTGCTGCCTCGAGGTGAGGGCGTCGATCATGGCGAGACGGCCCAGCAGCGGCTCGCCCGCGCCGGTGATGAGTTTCACGACCTCGCCCGCCAGCATCCCGCCGACCTGCACGCACAGGGCCCCGAGCACGCCGACCTGCGCGCAGCTCGGGGGCTCGCCCTCGGTGCCGAGCGGGAAGAGATCGGTCAGCACGACCGGTGCTCGGCCCGCGGGCGGATCCGACCAGAACACGGTCGCCTGTGCGTGCCACTCCTGCACGGCGCCCCACACGAGCGGGATGCCGAGGGCTTGGGTCGCGGCGGCGACGTCGCGCCGCGTCGCGAAGGAGTCGCTCGTGTCGACCACGATGTCGGCCCCGGCGAACAGGCGCTCGGCGTTCTCGGAGTCGAGTCGCTCGGAGGCCGTCACGACCTCCGCCCCTGGCGAGAGTGCGGCGATCGCGCGCGCCGCCGAGGTGGTCTTGGGCCTGCCGATGTCTTCGACGCGGTGGGCGAGCTGGCGCTGCAGATTCGTCAGTTCCACGATGTCGTCATCGATCACCGTGATGCTGCCGACTCCGGCCGCAGCCAGTGCGAGAAGCACGGGGGAGCCGATGCCGCCGGCCCCGACGACGGTGACGTGGGCTGCGGCGAGGCGGCGCTGGCCCTCTTCTCCGATGCCCGCGAGCACCGCGTGCCTGGCGGTGCGGACGAGTTCGGCCGGGTCGAGAGCGGGCGCGGGGGCGACGAGCGGCTGCATGTCCCCAGGCTATGCCCGGGGTGCGCGATTGCGGCGGGTGCAGGGGGATTCGCCCGGGGCTCGGAGCGGATGGATGCGGGGTGGGCGCCGCGCTTCCGCTGATGCGGTCGTTTTCGGCCTCAGCATCCGCTTCTGCGGTAATGTTCACGCATGCAGAGCTTTCGGATCTCACGCGCGGCACAGCTGCTCGGGGTGAGCGATGACACGGTGCGGCGCTGGATCGATCAGGGCCTGCTGCCGACGACCGACGCGGTGCCGGCCGAGATCCCCGGAGATGCTCTCGCCGCGCGGGCTGTGCAGCTCGCCGAGGAGGCGCAGGAGTCGAATCATGCGCTCTCGAGCGCTCGCAACCGCTTCGTCGGCATCGTGACCCGCGTGCAGATCGACGGAGTCATGGCGCAGGTCGACCTGCAGTCGGGGCCCCACCGCGTCGTCTCGCTCATGTCGGCCGAAGCCGCCCGTGAACTGAACCTCGAGGTGGGCTCGCTCGCCGCCGCATCCGTCAAAGCGACGCAGGTCGTCGTCGAAGTGCCGAAGGGCTGACACATGAACCGCGCCCTCCGCCGCACCGTCACGGTCGCCCTGACCGCCGCAGCACTCGCCCTCACGGGGTGCGCCGCCGGTACCGAGTCGCCGGCGCCGACCACCACGGATGAGGCATCCGAGGGTGTCGTGAGCGGTGAGCTCACGGTCTACGCGGCGGCTTCGCTCTCGGGCGCCTTCGACGAGATCGGCGCGGCGTTCACCGAGGCGAACCCCGACGTGCAGTTCAGTGGCGTGTACGACGGCTCGTCGACGCTGGTCACCCAGCTGCTGGAGGGTGCTCCGGCCGACGTGTTCGCCTCGGCCGACGAAGCCAACATGGACGAGCTCGAGGATGCCGCGGTCGACCCGACCCTGTTCGCCTCGAACACGCTCGTGATCGCCGTGCCGACCGGCAACCCGGGCGGCGTCGAGACCCTCGACGACCTGGCCGACGTCACCACCGTGCTGTGCGCCCCCGAGGTGCCGTGCGGTGCCGCATCCGCCACGTTGCTCTCGAACGCCGGCGTCACGGTCGAGGCGGCCAGCCTCGAGCAGAATGTGACCGCTGTGCTCACCAAGGTCGCAGCCTCCGAGGCCGATGCCGGACTCGTCTACGCGACCGATGTGATCGGCCGCGACGACGTCGAGGTGATCGTGCCCGACGGCGCCGACGACGTCGTCAACCACTATCCGATCGCAGCACTGTCTGAGACTCCGAACTCCGCGGCCGCCGAGGCGTTCGTCGCCTTCGTGCTGTCAGACGAGGGGCAGCGCATCCTGGCCGACTTCGGGTTCGGCGCGCCGTGAGTGCGGCCGGAGCGCGCGGATACGCGCCGCGTGCGCTGGCCATCCCCGCGCTGATCGGTCTCGCGTTCCTCATCCTCCCGCTCGCGGCTCTCGTCGCCCGCGTCGACTGGTCGACCTTCATCGCCGACGTGACGTCGGAGGCCGCGCGCTCGGCGCTGCTGCTGTCGCTGGGCACCGGTCTCATCGCCACGCTGCTGTGCATCGTGATCGGCGTTCCGCTGGCGCTGACCATCGCTCGTTCGGGACCGCGCCTGGCTGCCGTGCTGCGTGCGGCGGTCACGGTTCCGCTCGTGCTGCCGCCCATGGTCGGCGGCATCGCCCTGCTCTATCTGTTCGGGCGGGCGGGGTGGTTCGGAGGGCTCGGACTCTCGTTCAGCACCCCGGCCGTCGTGCTCGCGCAGACCTTCGTGGCATTGCCCTTCCTGGTACTCGCGGTCGAGGGGGCCGTGCGCACCTCGGGGGTCGAGTATGAGCGCACCGCCGCCGCGCTCGGCGCCGGCCGCTGGACGATCCTGTGCCGCATCACCCTGCCTCTGGCGGCTCCCGGAATCGTGGCCGGGGTCGTGCTGTGCTTCGCACGGGCGATCGGCGAGTTCGGGGCCACGGCGCTCTTCGCGGGCAACCGCCCCGGCGTCACGCAGACCATGCCCCTGGCGATCTACACCGCGTTCAACGGCGCCGGGGTCACCCAGGGGGCCGCGGTCGCCCTCGCGCTGCTGCTGCTCGTCACCGCGATCCTCGTGCTGCTGCTCGTGCGCGGGTGGCGTCCGGGGGCTGCGCGATGAGCGCGCTCGGTGACGGTGGCCTGCACGCTCATGTGGTCGTGCCGCGGGAGCACTTCACGGTCGACGTCTCACTGCAGGTGGAGGCGGGCGAGACGGTCGCGGTGATGGGGCCGAGCGGTGCGGGCAAGTCGACGCTGCTGCAGGCGCTCGCCGGACTCGAGCCGCTGGGTGGGGGTGAGATCGCCGTCGAGGGCAGGGTCGTCGACCGGGTCGCGAAACCCAGGGTGCGGACCGAGCCGATGCGCCGCGGGGTCGTGCTGCTCGGGCAGAAGCCCCGGCTGTTCCCGCATCTGTCGGCGCGCGAGAACGTGGCGTTCGGGCCGCGTGCGGCTGGCGTCGAGACTCGTGCTGCGCGAGCACATGCCGACGACTGGCTCGCGCGGGTCGGGCTCCCCGGCTCCGGAGAGCGGATGCCGCACGAGCTGTCCGGAGGTGAGCAGCAGCGCGTCGCGGTCGCTCGTGCGCTCGCGACATCTCCTCGCGTCGTGCTGCTCGACGAGCCGCTCGTCGCCCTCGACCCCGAGACGGCCGGCGACATCCGGCGGATGCTGCGCGACCAGCTCGCCTCGACCACGACTGTCGCGGTCACGCACGATGCGGCGGATGCCGTCGCGCTCGCCGATCGGCTGATCGTCGTCGAGGGTGGTCGTGTGACGCAGGAGGGGCCGGTGCGCGAGGTGCTCGCCGCTCCGGCATCCGGTTTCGTCGCATCGATCGCCGGGGTGAATCGCCTGGTGGGCGTCGCGAATGGGGGGTCGTGGCGCAGCGGGGAGGTGCTGCTGACCAGTGACGATCCGGCCTCGCGTGCTCTCGCAGCGACGGACGGCGTTGCGCTCGCCGCGGTCTTCCGTCCGCGCGACGTGCGGGTCGCGGCGCCCGGCGCGCCCGGCGCGCCCGACTCGTGGGCCGGTGTCGTGACTCGCATCGAGCCCACGCTCGACGGGGTGCGCGTGCACACCGATGCCGGGGCGGTCGACCTGTCGCTGGATGCTGCCGGAGGGGTCGCGGTCGGCGATCGGATTCGGCTGCGGGTGGTCCCGGCACTGGTGCGGTTCGTCGCGGTGCCCTGAGCTGCGCCCAGCTTCGTGATCAAGCATCGAACTCTGGGACGAGTCGAAACCGTTGAGCACCCGCACTGAAGGTCTGCGACCTGGCAATATGCCGGTCGTGGTGCCCGCATGGGCCTTGGCGCCGGAGGCGCGGGTAGTCTCGGAACATGTCGGGGAGAGGGATGGAGCGATGACGGCTGTGCCGGTCGTGATCGGGATGCGAGCGCCGAGCGCCGCGGTCCTCGATGCCGCCGCGCCCGCGTCGCACGGACTCGTCGACACCCACGGTCGCGTGCACCGCGACCTGCGCATCTCGCTGACCGACCGCTGCTCGCTGCGCTGCACCTACTGCATGCCCGAGCAGGGCAACGAATGGCTCGCGCGCACCAGCATCCTCTCGACCGACGAGATCGTCGAGGTCGCCCAGGTCGCCGCGTCGCTCGGCATCCGCACCTTCCGGCTCACTGGTGGTGAACCGCTGCTGCGCGCCGACATCGTCGACGTGGTGCGACGTGTCTCGGCGATCGAGGGTGACGAGGGCCCGGTCGAGGTCGCGATGACGACGAACGGCATCACTCTCGCGAAGCACCTGCCCGACCTGATCGACGCCGGCCTCACGCGGCTGAACATCAGCATCGACACGGTCGATCGACAGCGCTTCGCCGACCTCACGCGGCGGGATCGCATCGACGATGTGTTCGAGGGCATCGCGGCTGCGGCGGCGTCCGAGCTCCGCCCGCTCAAGCTCAACACGGTCGCCATGCGCGGTGTGAACGACGACGAGCTGCCCGATTTGGTCGCCTTCGCGATGGAGGTCGGCGCGCAGCTGCGGTTCATCGAGCAGATGCCGCTCGACGCCGGGCACACGTGGGATCGCGCCTCGATGGTCACGCGCGAGGAGATCCTCGAGAAGCTCAGCGCGCGGTGGAGCCTCGAGCCGGTTCCCGGTCGCGGCGGTGCACCGGCCGAGAAGTGGCGCATCGACGGCGGGCCGCACGAGGTCGGAGTCATCGCCTCGGTCACCGCCCCTTTCTGCGGCGCGTGCGACCGACTGCGCCTGACCGCCGACGGGCAGCTGCGCAACTGCCTCTTCTCGAACGCAGAGTACGACCTGATCGGTGTGCTGCGCGGCGATGAGGCGCCCGATGCGGGCCAGCGCGCCGAGGGGATCGGCGCCATGCTGCGCTCCTGCGTGCACGGCAAGCTGCCAGGGCACGCGATCAACGACCCGTCGTTCCTGCAGCCCGCCCGTGGCATGAACGCCATCGGCGGCTGAGCGCGGTCAACGCCCGTCATTCTCGCTGGAACGCTGTCGTGACGTCGGAGTGGCTGTTACCGTGAGCGCGTGAGCAGCCCGTCACCCGAGTCCCACGATGGCCGCCCCGATCCGGTGCCGGCCGGCGTGAGGTCGCACGCATCCGCCCGCGCGACGGGTGTCGTCATCATCGCCATGAGCATCGCGGTCTGGTGGCCGGCCTTCACGCTGGGCGCATGGGGGACCTTCTTCTTCGATCAGCTGCTCACCGTGTGGGCGGCGTCGGTCGGCGCGCTGATCGTCGTGCTGTTCCAACCCCGGGGGCGGCCGCGGGTGCTCAAGGCGCTCGCCCTGCTGGTGCCGTCGCTGTGGTTGGTGCTGTCGTTCGTGCCCCTCGATTCCGACGACGTGCTGTCGATCGTGATCGATCTTCTGGCGATCTTCGTGGCGCTGCTGAGCGTGCCCGCCACGATCTGGGTGCTCGCCCGAGTCATGTGGCCCGAGTTCGGCGAGGACATCAGCAGGGGTCGGCGATTCCTCGTCGTGATCGCTGTCGTCGTGGTCGGTGTGGCCTCGTTCGCACTCGGTGCGAACCAGGAGCACTTCCTGACCTGCGGAGACTTCACCGTCAGCGGCAACTCCGAACCGCAGGGGTGCGTTCCGGGGCCGCCCAGCTGATGCGTCGTGAGGTCAGCCGAGGAACTCGCGCGCGGCCGACGACAGTGCGGTGACGCCGACCTCGATGGTCGGGTGGATCACCGGTGCGAAGAACGGCGAGTGGTTCGTGGGGATGTCCTTGTCGAGCGTCCCCGCGGCGGCTGATGCCGCGAAGGTCGCCGCATCGACCCCGCCCCAGAACCAGAAGACGAGCGGCACTCCGGTGTCGCGCGCGAACCACGAGACGTCTTCACTGCCGGTGAACATGCCGGGGTCGATCACCGACGCCTCGCCCAATGCGCGCTGCAGCGCCGACGTGACGCGTGCCGTGGCATCCGCATCGTTGATCGTGGGCGGCAGGGTGTGGTCGGTGCGTATCTCGGGCTCGCGCTCGGCGCCGGATGCCGCAGCCTCGGCCCGCACGATGCGCTCGACGCTCGCGAGCACCTTGTCGCGCATCTCGTCGTTCGGGTAGCGCAGGCTGAGTTCGAGCTTCGCCTCGGCGGGGATGATGTTGTTCTTGAGGCCCGCGTGGATCGACCCCACCGTCACGACGGCGACGTCGCGCGGGTCGACCTCGCGGGAGGCGATGGTCTGCAGGCGCATGACGGTCGCCGCGGCCATGACCACGGGGTCGATCGTCGAGTGCGGACGTGAGCCGTGGCCGCCGCGTCCGTGCAGGGTGACGGTCAGGCCGTCGGATGCCGCCATCTGCGTGCCGGGGCGCACTCCGATCGTGCCGGCGGGAAGAGGGGTGACGTGCTGTCCGAGCACGATGTCGGGGTGCGGCACGAGGTCGCGAAGTCCGTCGTCGAGCATCGCACGGGATCCGGCGCCGTACTCCTCGGCGGGCTGGATGAGCACGACCACGGTGCCCGACCAGTCAGCCTTCTCGGCGACGAGCTTCTCGACCGCGCCGATCATCGCGGTGACGTGCATGTCGTGTCCGCAGGCGTGCATGACGGGCACCGTGTTGCCTGCGGGGTCGATGCCGGTCGCCGTGCTCGCGTAGGCGAGTCCGGTCTCCTCGCCGACGGGCAGCGCGTCCATGTCGGCACGCACCCACACGACCGGGCCGTCGCCGTTGCGCAGAATGCCGACGACTCCCGTGACGCCGATGCCCTCGTGCACCTCGAGCCCGAGATCCCGCAGGTGGCCGGCGGCGATGCCGGCGGTGCGCGTCTCCTGGAACGAGAGCTCAGGGTGCTGGTGCAGGTCGATGTAGAGCGCTTCGAGGTCGATCGTCATGGCCCCGAGCCTAGTCGTGGCGGTACGACTCCAGCGTGGGTCCGGGGTGCAGCACGCCGTTCACGATGGCGCGGATCGCGAACTCGCTCGCCTCGCCCAGGTCGAAGACGTCGCGGTGCAGCAGCCATTGCAGCTGCAGGCCGTCCATCACGGCGAGGATGCCGGCGGCAGCGGTAGCGACCGTCTCGGGCTCGGCCACACCCTCCTGCGCGCACAGCAGGTGGAACGCCTCGGTCACCTCGCGGCGCAGCGTCGTGTAGCGCTCTTCGAAGTACTCGCGACCGGGGTGGTTGTCGGTCACGGATTCGGAGGACAGGACCGTGTACGCCTGCACGATGCCGGGGCGCCGTTCGTTGGCGATCGCCGTGCGCACCAGGTGCAGGAAGAGCTCGGGGCCACCGGGGATGTGCTTCTCGGCGAGCTCGGCCACGTCGGCCTGATCGCGGTAGGCGAGCACCTCGAGCAGCAGCTTCTGCTTCGAGCCGAAGTGGTGCAGCACGCCCGCGTGGGTGATGCCGACCTGCTCGGCGACATCGGCGAGGGTGCCGTTGGTCGAGCCCTTGTTGCCGAAGATCTCGACGGCGGCCTTGAGGATCTGCTCCCGCTTCTCACGCGTGGCAGGCCGGACGGACGTGTGGGCGACAGCATCCTTCGACATGGTCCATCCTCTTCTGCACCGAATCCTGCACTGGATCGTACTTGCCAACTCTACTTACCAACGAGTAACCTCGCACCAGCTTACTTTCTCGCCAGTAAGCAAAGACAGGTCGGATGCCCGAGCACCGACAGCACCACAGCACAACGACCCGTGCCCAAGGAGAAGCAATGAAGCTCAGAAAGTCCCTGATCGCTGTCGCAGCGATCTCCGCCCTCAGCATCTCGGCCCTCGCCGGCTGCGCCGCCGGCGGATCGAACGACAGCGGCTCCGGAGACGGTGCCGCCCTGACGATCGCGAAGCCCGACGGCGCGATCACCACCGAGTCGAACAACCCGTACGTCGGCGACTCGTCGGCCTCGAAGTACGGCTACGGCAAGGTCATCTTCGAGACGCTGGGCCTCGTGAACCAGACCGGCGACCGCGAGGTCACGCCCTGGCTCGCCGAGAGCATCGAGTGGAACGACGACTTCACCGCGGTCACGGTCGTGCCCCGCAAGGACGTCACCTGGAGCGACGGCGAGCCGTTCACCGCCGACGACATCGTCTTCACCTACGAGCTCGTCTCGACGCCGGAGCTCGACACCGCCGGCCTCAAGTTCGAGGGCGCGACCGTCGAGGGCGACGCCGTCACGCTCACCTTCGGCGAGTCGAAGTACGTCAACCAGGCTCGCGTGCTGCACGTGCCCATCGTGCCGAAGCACATCTGGGAGAAGTTCGACGAGCCCGCGACCGACCCGGTCAAGGGCGACGACCTGGTCGGCACCGGCCCGTACGCGCTGTCGAACTGGTCGACCGAGTCGGTCACGCTCGAGGCCCGCGACGACTACTGGGGCGGCGACCTCGCCGTTCCCGAGCTGCACTACGTCTCGTACGGCGACAACACGGCTCTCACCACCGCGCTCGCGCAGGGCGAAGCCGACTGGGCGCAGGCGTTCATCCCGCAGATCCAGGAGCAGTTCCTCGACGCCGACCCCGAGCACAACAAGTTCTTCGTGGCTCCGACCACCGGGTCAGCGACCCTGTTCATGAACCTGCAGCAGAAGCCGTTCGACGACGTGGCGTTCCGCAAGGCGCTCGCCTGGGTGATCGACCGCGACGCCTACGTCGACATCGCCCGTGAGGGTGCCAGCGAGCCGGTGTGGTCCGTCACCGGTCTGTCCTCGATCCTCGAAGACGAGATCCAGCCCGAGTTCGAGGGCCAGGACTACTCGGTCGACGCCGAGAAGGCGCGCGGGATCCTCGAAGAGGCCGGCTACACCTGGAAGGACGACGCGCTCGTCGACCCCGAAGGCACGCCCGTCTCGTTCACCCTCTCCGTCCCCTCCGGATGGAGCGACTGGAACACGGCGCAGGAGCTCATCGCCGAGGACATCACCGAGGCGATCGGCGCCGAGGTCAAGATCGACATGCCCGACTGGGGCGGCTGGGCCGGACCCCGCGACGAGGGCACGTTCTCGGCCATCATCCACTGGCTCGAGGACAGCGGCACGGCCTACGGCCTCTACACCTCGACGATGGACCCGCGCTGGATCTCGCCCGAGGGCATCGCAGGATTCAACTTCGGACGCTTCGAAGACCCGGCCGCCACCGAGGCGCTGAACACCTACGCGAACGCGTCGTCCGACGAGGAGCGCACCGCGGCGATCACCACTCTCGAGCAGATCTTCGTCGACCAGGTCCCGGCGATCCCGCTCGGAGCGCACCCGCTGCTCGGCGAGTACAACACCCGCAACTACGTGGGGTGGCCGTCCGAGGACGACCCCTACGCCTCGGGTGACCCGACGCAGCAGAACATCGTGATGATCCTCACGAAGCTGAAGCCGGCCGAGTAATCAGTTCCGGCGGCGCGTTTCGTCTCGTCGCTCCGCTCCGCTCCTCGCTCAACGACCGGCATCTCCCGGTCGTTGAGCGAGCGGAGCGAGACGAAACGCGCGCCTCCCGACCGACGAAGGACCCCTCATGTCAGAACCCCTCCTCAGCGTGCGCGACTTCTCGGTCGTGTACGACGTCGATCCGCCCGTCGAGGCGGTGAAGAACGTGACGCTCGAACTGCAGCGAGGCGAGATCCTCGGCCTCGCGGGAGAGAGCGGATGCGGCAAGACCACGCTCGCCTACGGGGTGCAGCGCCTGCTGCGTGCCCCCGCGGTGATCGCCGGCGGCAGCGTGACGTTCCACGATGCATCCGGCGTGGACGTCGACATCAACGCCCTCGACGTCGACGCGATGCAGAAGTTCCGCTGGGACAAGGTGTCGATGGTGTTCCAGGGGGCGATGAACGCGCTCAACCCCGTCGCCACGATCGGGTCGCAGCTCGAGGACGTCTTCGAGATCCACCGCCCCGACATGACGCGTCGGCAGCGCCGTGCAGAGGCCGAGGAGCTGCTCGAGATCGTCAAGGTGGGGCGTCAGCGCACCCGCTCGTTCCCGCACGAGCTCTCCGGAGGCATGCGCCAGCGCGTCATGATCGCCATGGCCCTCGCCCTCCGGCCGCAGCTGATGGTCATGGACGAGCCGACCACCGCGCTCGACGTGCTGGTGCAGCGAGAGATCCTCAAGCAGATCTCACAGCTGCGACACGAGTTCGGCTTCTCGGTGATCTTCATCACGCACGACCTCCCCCTGCTGCTCGAGATCAGCGACCGCATCGCGATCATGCGCGAGGGAGAGATCGTCGAGCTCGCGCCCGCCGAGCAGATCTGGACGAATCCGCAGAACGACTACACGAAGACGCTGCTGTCGTCGTTCCCCCGTCTCACCGGTGCGCGAGGAGTGCTGACCCGATGACCACTCTCGAGTTCTCGCACGTCACCAAGACCTACAACGTCCGCGGAGCCGGTCAGCTCAAAGCGCTCGACGACGTCAGCTTCACCCTGACCTCCGGGCAGACCATCGGACTGGTCGGCCAGTCGGGCAGCGGCAAGTCCACGATCGCGAAGATCCTCACTCAGCTCGAGACGCCGACGACCGGAGAGGTGCGCCTCGACGGCAAGCCCATCCCTCGGCGCGGCAAGGGGCTTCGTCGATACCGCCAGCAGTTGCGCATGGTGTTCCAGGATCCGTTCGCGTCGCTCAACCCCTACCACTCGATCAGGTACCACATCGAACGCCCGATCCGCCTCGACGAGGTCGTGCCGAAGAAAGAGACCGAGGCCGAGGTGCGCCGACTGCTCGAGCGCGTGCGGCTCGACGCGGATGCCGTGATCGACCGCCGCCCGCATGAGCTCTCCGGTGGCCAGCGTCAGCGCGTGGCGATCGCCCGCGCGCTCGCCTCGCGGCCCTCCCTTCTCGTGGCCGATGAGCCGGTGTCGATGCTCGACGTGTCGATCCGCCTCGGGGTGCTGAACCTGCTCGCCGACCTGCAGCGCGAAGAGGGTCTCGGCGTTCTGTACATCACCCACGACCTCGCCACCGCCCGCCACTTCAGCGACAAGATCATGGTGCTCAACCAGGGTCGGGTCGTCGAGTACGGCGATGCCGACGACGTCATCCTCAACCCTCAGGACCCCTACACGCGCGAACTGCGGGCGGCCTCTCCCGACCCCGACAAGCACTTCGCGACGGCCGGCTCGCACGGAGGTGCACAGTGACCACCGCATCCCCCGATCTGGGTCAGATCGATCAGGAGAGCCGCGACGCGCTCGAGGTCGGCACCACCGCGACCACTGCGCAGAAGGGCCGCACGCTCGTGCCGTGGCGGTTCTTCGCCGGGCGGGCGGGCTTCTACCTGTTCACCCTGTGGGCCGCCATCACGATCAACTTCTTCCTGCCCCGGTTCATGAAGGGCGACGCGGTCAGCTCGTACCTCGCCCGCAACCGCAACATCAGCCCCGAGGCGGCCGACTCGCTGCGGATCCTGCTCGGCATCGACACCGACAAGTCGATGTGGCAGCAGTACGTCGACTACTGGGCGATGCTGTTCCGCGGCGACCTCGGCATCTCGACGCTGCACGGCCTGCGACCGGTGTCGGAGGTGCTGGCATCCGCCCTCCCGTGGACGCTCGGCCTCGTCGGCCTCGCGACGATCATCTCGTTCGCGCTCGGCACGGTCGGCGGCGCGATCGTCGGCTGGAAGCGCGGCAGCAGGCTCGACGCGCTCATCCCGATCACGACGTTCTTCAACACCATCCCGTACTTCTGGCTCGGGCTCATCGCGATCGCGATCTTCTCGTCGACCCTCAAGTGGTTCCCGTCGTCGCACGCCTACGACAAGGGTCAATCGCCCGAGTGGAGCTTCGACTTCATCGGTCAGGTGATCGTGCACGGCACCCTGCCGGCGGTCACGATCATCATCGCGTCGCTCGGCGGCTGGATGCTGGGCATGCGCAACATGATGCTCACGGTGCTCGACGAGGACTACATCACCGTCGCGCAGGCCAAGGGCATGCCGAACAGACGGGTGCTGTGGGCGTATGCCGCCCGCAATGCTGTACTGCCGCAGATCCAGAGCTTCGCGCTGTCGATCGGCTTCATCGTCGGCGGCACGATCGTCATGGAGATGGTCTTCAGCTACCCGGGCGTCGGCAAACTGCTGCTCGACGCCACCAACGCGAAGGACTTCGCCCTGATGCAGGGGGTGTTCCTGGTGATCACGCTGTCGGTGCTGGTCGCCAACATCCTGGCGGACATCGTCTACGCGTACCTCGACCCGCGCACGCGCCAGACGGAGGCCTGACATGAGCGTTCCCACCTCGACCGACACCACCGCACCCGACGGCAGCACCATCCCCACCGGGATGCCGGAGACCGCGACGTTCCGCACCGCCGACGGCGAGCAGCCGACCCGCAAGACCTTCTGGTCGCAGCTGGTGCAGGCGTTCGCGATGTTCCGCAACCCGAAGTCGATCGCCGGCCTGATCATCCTCGGGGTGTTCGTGCTGATCGCGATCTTCGCGCCGCTGCTCGCACCCTACGGAGCCACGCAGAAGGACCGCACGGCGCTCCGTCAGCCGCCGTCCTTCGACCACTGGCTCGGCACCACGCACATGGGGGAGGACGTGCTGAGCCAGCTCATCTTCGGCACCCGCGGCGTCGTCGTGGTCGGCTTCCTCTCGGCGATCATCGCGACGATCATCGCGATCACGATCGGCGTCATCGCCGGCTATGTCCGCGGGTGGAAGAGCGAATCGCTGTCGGCGCTCACGAACGTGTTCCTCGTGATCCCCGGCATCCCGCTGATCATCATCGTGGCCTCGCAGTTCGAGAACCCGCCGCTGATCGTGATCGCCGCGGTGCTGGGGCTGACGGGCTGGGCCTGGGGCGCGCGCGTGCTGCGGGCGCAGACCATGTCGCTGCGCAACCGCGACTTCATCCAGGCCGCCCGCGCCAACGGCGAACCGCTGCACCGCATCATCACGGTCGAGATGCTGCCGAACCTCATGGCGCTGATCGCGTCGAGCTTCGTCGGCACCGTCACCGCGGCGATCCTCGGTCTCACGACCCTCGCCTTCATCGGCGTGATCCCGGTGAGCAACCTCAACTGGGGCACGATCCTGTTCTGGGCGCAGCAGAACGGCGCGTTCCCGCGGCTGTGGTGGTGGTATGTGCCCGCGGGTCTCTGCATCGCGATCATCGGCGTCGCCCTGTCGCTCATCAACTTCGGCATCGACGAGTACGTGAACCCGAGGCTGCGGTCGGCGGGTGAGCGTGCCCGCGCGATGAAGAAGAAGGGACTCAACGTGAACGACCCGGTGACGGCGGTGCGCAGCGTGCCGACGACCGACTCGGGTACCGTGCAGAGCGCGGCGACAGCGACGACGACCCATACGAAGACCGATACGAAGACACAGAACGCCGAGTGATGACCTCTCAGACCCTGACCGAATCCCTGCCGTACCTCGACCCCGAACTGCCGATCGCGGCGCGCGTCGCCGACCTCCTCGATCGCATGACGGTCGAGGAGAAGATCGGGCAGATGCTGCAGCTCGACGCCCGCGACGACCTCGACGACCATGTGCTCGGCAAGCACGTCGGGTCGATCCTGCACACCTCGCCCGAGCGCATCCTCCGCGCGAACGAGCTGACTTCCCAGACGCGGTTGCGCATCCCGCTGCTCGTCGGCGAGGACTGCATCCACGGCCACTCGTTCTGGCCCGGTGCGACCATCTACCCGACCCAGCTCGGCATGGCAGCGACCTGGGACGCCGAGCTCGTCGAGAAGGTGGCCAGAGCCACCGCTGTCGAGGTCGCGGCGACCGGCATCCACTGGACCTTCTCGCCCGTGCTGTGCATCGCGCGTGACCTGCGCTGGGGCCGCATCGACGAGACGTTCGGTGAAGACCCGTTCCTGATCGGCGAACTGGCCTCGGCGATGGTGCGCGGCTACCAGGGTGAGGGACTCGACGACCCGACCGCCATCCTCGCCACGGCCAAGCATTTCGCCGGCTACTCCGAGACGCAGGGCGGGCGTGACGCGAGCGAGGCCGACATCTCGCGGCGCAAGCTGCGCAGCTGGTTCCTGCCGCCGTTCGAGCGCGTGGCCCGCGAGGGATGCCGCACGTTCATGCTCGGCTACCAGACCACCGACGGCGTGCCGATCACGGTCAACGACTGGCTGCTCAGCGACGTGCTGCGCGGTGAGTGGGGCTACACCGGCACGCTCATCACCGACTGGGACAACGTCGGGCGCATGGTGTGGGAGCAGCACGTGCAGCCCGACTACGCGCACGCCTCAGCTGCTGCGGTGACCGCCGGCAACGACATGGTCATGAACACCCCGGGCTTCTTCGAGGGCGCACTCGAGGCGGTGTCGAACGGACTCCTGGCAGAGGATGCCTTCGATGACGCCGTCACGCGCATCCTGACTCTGAAGTTCGAACTCGGACTGTTCGAGAACCCCCGCCTGCCGCAGGACGAGCTGGATGCCGTGGTCGGCAGCGCCGAGCACGCCGAGCTCAACCTCGAGACGGCTCGCCGCTCGATCGTGCTGCTCGAGAACGACGGTGTGCTGCCGCTCGACGCCACGGCGCCCCTGAAGGTCGCGGTGGTGGGTCCGCTCGCCGACGACGCCCAGACGCAGCTCGGTGACTGGGCGGGGGGCTCCGGTCAGGCCGGCTGGCTCGACGGACAGCCGCGCGAGATGATCACGACCGTGCTCGACGGCCTCGCGGGCGTCGACGGATGGTCGGTCACGCACGCCCGCGGCGCCGAGATCCTCACGCTCGAGGACGACCCTCGCGGCTCGAAGTTCCCCGACGGGCAGCCTCGGCCCTCCGTCGTCGTGCCGGCGCCCGCTGACGATGTGCTCATCGCCGACGCGGTGGCGGCTGCTGCGGCATCCGATGTCGTCGTCGCCGTGGTCGGAGACCGCATCGAGCTCGTCGGCGAAGGGCGATCGACCGCGACCCTCGAGCTGATCGGTGGACAGAACGCCCTGGTCGACGCGCTGATCGCGACGGGCAAGCCCGTGGTGATCGTGCTGCTCGCCTCCAAGCCGCTGGTGCTCCCGGCATCCGCCTCGCAGGCCGCCGCCGTCATCTGGGCTGCCAACCCCGGCATGCAGGGTGGCCGTGCGCTCGCCGAGATCATCTCGGGTGCCGTCGAGCCGTCAGGGCGCCTGCCGATCTCTTTCGCCCGCCACGTCGGTCAGCAGCCGACCTACTACAACCAGATCCGCGGACAGCACGGCGACCGCTATGCCGACCTCACCCAGTCTCCGGCCTGGGTGTTCGGCGAAGGGCTGTCGTACTCGACAGTCGCCTACGGCGACCTCGCGCTCGCGTCCGATCGGCTCGACCACGACGACACCATCGTCGCCGAGGTGACGGTCACGAACACCGGTTCGAGGCCGGCGCGCGAGACCGTGCAGGTCTATGTGCGCGACTCCGTGACGAGTGTCAGCTGGGCGGACAAGGAGCTCAAGACCTATCGCCAGGTCGACGTCGCACCGGGGGAGTCCGTGCGCGTGCGCCTCGACCTGCCCGTCGCCGACTGTTCGATCGTGGATGCCGCCGGCATCCGCCTCGTGGAGTCGGGTGAGTTCGAGCTGCTCGTGGGCTCGAGCTCGCGAGACGAGGCGCTGCTGAGCGCCGCCTTCACGGTGTCCTGAACCGGCCTCTGAATCGTCGCCGTGACGAGGGCGCTCAGGCGTCCTCGTCACGCAGACGCTGCGGTCCTGCGCCCTGGCTGCCGAGAGCGTCGTCGGGGTTGAGCAGGCCGCACGCCTTCATCGACAGGCACCCGCAGCCTATGCATCCGGTGAGTTCGCGCTCGAGACGCTCGATCCCCTCGCGGCGTTTCTCGAGCTCGCGCTTCCAGCGTCTCGACGCGCGCTGCCAGTCGGCGTGGCTCGGGGTCTGGGTCAGGGGCACGTCGGCGAACGCGTGCTGCACGTCGGAGAGCGGGATGCCGAGGCGCTTCGCCACGGTGATGAGCGAGACCCGCCGCAGCATGTGACGCGCGTAACGGCGCTGATTTCCGGCGGTGCGGGTCGACGCGATGAGTCCGAGGCTCTCGTAGAAGTGCAGTGCCGAGGGTGCGACACCGGTGCGCCGGCTCATCTCGCCGATCGTCAGCGGTTCGTCGGGGCCGTGGACGGCCCGATCGGAATCTGTCTCTGCGGTCATCCCGACCTCCTCGATTTGACCTCAAGCGTACTTGAGGTCTTACGGTTGCACATGTGACCGCGACAGGAAGTGACCGATGACCTATGTGATCGCGCTGCCCTGCGTCGATGTCAAGGACCGAGCGTGCATCGACGAATGCCCGGTTGACTGCATCTATGAGGGCGAGCGCTCGCTGTACATCCACCCGGACGAATGCGTCGACTGCGGCGCGTGCGAACCCGTCTGCCCCGTCGAGGCGATCTACTACGAAGATGACCTGCCCGACGAGTGGCAGGACTACTACAAGGCCAACGTCGAATTCTTCGACGAGATGGGATCCCCCGGTGGTGCCGCCAAGCTCGGCGTCATCGAGCGCGATCATCCGATCATCACAGCCCTTCCGCCCCAGGAGGCACCCGAATGAGCAGTCAGCCGCACCCCGCAGCCCCCGTCCCCTCCGAGGTCGGTGAAGGGCTCAAAGCCGCGTTCCGCGCGCATCCGGCAGGGGTGGCGATCATCACCGCGATGACCCCTGCAGGGCCGGTCGGGCTCACGGCGTCGAGCGTCGCATCCGTCGCGGTCGACCCCGCCGCGATCGTGTTCTCGGTCACCAGGGCCACCGGCAGTGCGGGCTCGATCCTCAACGCCGAGTCGTTCGTCGTGCACCTGATCGACGACGAGCATTCGGCTCTGGCGCAGAGCTTCGCGGTGAGCGGCGCCGACCGCTTCACCCCCGAACAGGGGTGGAGCACCCTTCCGACCGGTGAGCCGTACCTCGCCGAGGCGCGCGCCGCGATGCGCGGTCACACGATGTCGACAGTCGCGGTCGGCTCATCGACCGTCGTGGTCGCCGAGATCGACGAGGTGCTGCTCGGGCGGCCGGGTCGACCGCTCGTCTACCTCGACCGCCGATTCCACACGCTGCCGCACGACCAGGACTGAACGCACCCAGAACTGAACGCATTCAGAACCGAAGTCCGAATGAAAGGAACACGCATGACCTCTCCGTACACCCTTCCTGAGCTGCCGTACGACTACTCGGCACTCGCCCCGCACATCTCGGGCAAGATCATGGAGCTGCACCACTCGAAGCATCACCAGGCCTACGTGACCGGGGCCAACACGGCACTCGAGCAGCTGGCTGCGGCCCGCGACTCGGGCGACTTCGCCGCGGTGAACAAGCTCGAGAAGGACCTCGCCTTCAACCTCGGCGGACACATCAACCACTCGGTGTTCTGGGAGAACCTGTCGCCCGACGGCGGCGGAAACCCCGAGGGCGAGCTCGAGGCTGCGCTGACCGACGCGTTCGGTTCGATCGACGCCTTCCGCGCGCACTTCACCGCGACCGCGCTCGGCGTGCAGGGCTCGGGATGGGCCGTGCTCGCCTGGGACAGCGTCGGCGCCCGCCCGGTGATCTTCCAGCTGTTCGACCAGCAGGGCAATGCGCCGCTCGGTGTGACGCCGCTGCTGCAGCTCGACGTCTGGGAGCACGCCTACTACCTCGACTACCTCAACGTGCGCGCCGACTACGTCAAGGCGTTCTGGGAGCTCGTCAACTGGTCCGACGTGCAGCGCCGGTTCCAGGCTGTGCAGGAGAAGACCGCAGGGCTCATCGTCGCCCGCTGACCCGCGCGCCTCTGCGCGCCTCTTCGGGAGGAGAACTCGTCTTCGGGAGGAGGATGCCACGGCATCCGTCCTCCCGAGGCGCAGTCCTCCTCCCGAGGCGCAGCGGATGGAGTACCGGCGGTCGTGTCAGCCGAGCAGCTCGCCCGCGAGAGCCTCGATGCGGCGGCGGATGTCGTCCCGGATCGGCCGCACGGCGTCGATGCCCTGGCCTGCCGGGTCATCGAGCTTCCAGTCCTCGTAGCGCTTGCCCGGGAAGAACGGGCAGGCGTCGCCGCATCCCATCGTGATCACGACGTCGGATGCCTGCACGGCCTCGGTGGTGAGCACCTTGGGCGCCTCTGTGGTGATGTCGATGCCGAGCTCGCCCATCGCCTCGACGGCGATCGGGTTGATCTGGTCGGCGGGCATGGATCCGGCCGAGCGCACCTCGATGCGGTCGCCCGCGAACTCCCGGAGGAACCCGGCGGCCATCTGCGAGCGTCCTGCGTTGTGCACGCACACGAACAGGACGGAGGGGATGCTGGTGGTCATGATGTCTCCAGGGTAAGCGAGCGGGCGGGGTCGAGGGCGGTGGAGGGCATCCTGCCGATCTGCAGGATCGACGGCGCTGAGCAGCATCCCGCGCCGGTGCTCTCGTCGAAGTCTCCAGAGCCCCCGCACACTCCGGTCTCGGGCAGAGCGAGTTCGTTGCGGGCGGCGCTCTCGTGATCGCCGGCGAGGTGGGCTGCGACGCTGCGCACCTGCTCGTATCCGGTGAGTGCGAGGAAGGTCGGCGCCCGCCCGTAGGACTTGGCACCGACGATGAAGAACCCGGGTTCGGGCTGCGCGAGCTGCCGAGCTCCGGTGGCCGCGACGGATCCGCAGGAGTGGATGTTGGGGTCGATCTCGGCGGCAATACCCGCGACGGCCTCGAGCGCGGGATCGAGGTCGATTCTGAGCTCTCGAAGTATCGCGGTGTCGGGCCGGAAGCCGGTGAGGGCGACCACGCGCCCCACGCCGGTCACCTCGCGTGCGTCCTCCGCGACGATCGTCACTCCCTCGTCGGTTCGGCGGAACTCGGCGACGCGGAACCCCGTCACGAGATCCACGACCCCGTCGTCGATCACCTTGCGCGCTCGGGAGCCGAGTGCGGCACGCTCGGGCAGCTCGTCTCCGCTGCCGTCTGCGCTGCCGTCTCCGCTGCCGCCGCCGAAGACGTTCGCGGCGCTCCCTCGGCGCAGCAGCCAGGTCACTCGGGTTCCGGGCGATCGGCGTGCCAGTTCGCTCAGGCGCAGCACGGCATGCGTGGCTGAGTGCCCCGCCCCGATCACGACGACGTGCGAGCCGGCGAGCTCCGAGACATCAGCCGGGATGCGGTACGAGATCAGGTCCGACGCCGCGCTCTCGCCTACGGCCGGGAAGCCATCCGCCCCGGCCGGGTGGGGAAGATCCCAGGTGCCGCTCGCGTCGATCACCGCGCGGGCGAGAAGGCGGGATTCCCGACCGTCGGCATCGGCCGTGTGCACGACGAACGGCTGGCTTCTGCGCCCTGCGTCGACGACCTTGTCGCGCCCCTGCCGGGCGACCCCCGTGACGGTGGTCGCAAAGCGGATCCGCTCGCCCAGGGCGTCGGCCAGCGGAGCCAGATAGTCGCTCACCCACTCCGCCCCGGTCGGGTACCCCGAGGTGGGCGCACTCCATCCGGCCGACTCCAGCAGGCGGCGGGCCGCGGCGTCCATGAGCTCGGGCCACGCGGAGAAGAGGCGCACGTGCCCCCACTCGGAGACGGCGGATGCAGGACCGTGGCCGCGCTCGACGACGACGACGTTCTCGCCGCGTTCGACGAGGTGCGCCGCGGCGGCCAGCCCCTGCGGGCCCGCTCCGATGACGGCGACGGGAAGCTCGGACATCACATCTCCTCAGATCGACAATCTTCAATATGAAGCGTCGCGTACGTATCGAAGAATGTCAATACGTGCGAGGATGGTCGACATGACCCTTCCGGTGACCATCGCAGACTCCGCCTGCTGCGCCCCGCGCACGGCATCCGCTCTGCCCCTCGCCGAGGCGGAGCGCATCGCCCGTCTGTTCAAGGCTCTCGGCGACCCGACGCGGATCCGCCTGTTGTCGCTGATCTCGTCGGCCGAAGGTGGCGAGGCCTGCATCTGCGATCTCACCGACCCCGTCGGCCTCTCGCAGGGCACCGTCTCGCACCACATGAAGCTTCTCGCCGACGCGGGCCTCGTCACTCGAGAGCAGCGCGGGAAGTGGGCCTACTTCGCGCTGGCCGACGGTGCGCTCGACGCAGCCGGAGAGGCGCTGCGCGGCGTCTGAATTCCTCAGGCGCTGCCGGATAGGCTGGTCGTATGGCCCTTCTCTCGATCGCCGGTTCGGCGCGTGCTCCGCATGAGCTGCGCACGGCGACGCCGATGAAGGAATGGATGCGCGTCGTGATGCACCCGGGCACCAACGGATGGACCAGCGTGTGGGGCACTCTCTCGCACGGCGAGATCGCGGGCTGCCCGCCGCCACGCGGCTAGACCACGCCCCCGTTCGGGGCGGTGGTCTCCTGTGCCATCCACCCCCTTCTTCCGCGTGAGGTCTCTTCGTGTCCACTTCATCCACCCGTCCCCGTCTCCGGCTCGCTCCGCACGAGCTGTGGCGCGGTATCCGAAACAACGCCCGCAGCGACGTCCTCGGCGGCTCGCTGCTGCTCGCCGCCACCGTCGCCGCGCTGATCCTCGCCAACACTTCGGCGGCGTCGTGGTACGAATCCGTGCGGGACTTCACCTTCGGCATCCCCGAGCTGCACCTCGACCTCAGCGTCGGCGCGTGGGCGGCCGACGGCCTGCTGGCGATCTTCTTCTTCGTCGTCGGCCTCGAGCTGAAAGAGGAGTTCGTCACCGGCCGCCTCCGCGATCCGCGTCAGGCGGCGCTGCCGATCGCCGCGGCCGTCGGGGGCGTCATCGTGCCGGCCGTCATCTTCGCGGTGATCAACGCGGACAACGGCGCCGACGCCCTTCGAGGATGGGCGATCCCGACGGCGACCGACATCGCCTTCGCCGTCGCGGTGATCGCGGTCGTCGGGCGCTTCCTCCCGCCGGCCCTCCGGGTGTTCCTGCTCACGCTGGCGATCATCGACGACCTGATCGCCATCACGATCATCGCGACGTTCTACACCGAGACGATCAGCCTTCCCTGGCTCGCCCTCGCCCTGCTGCCCCTCGCCGGGTTCGCGTTCCTCGTGCAGAAGGGTGTGCGCGCGTGGTGGATCCTGCTGCCCCTCGCGATCGCCGTCTGGGTCTGCATCCACGCCGCCGGCATCCACGCGACGGTCGCCGGTGTGCTGCTCGGATTCGTCGTGCCGGTCGTGCCCACCGAGCGAGCCCGGGTGCGTCGGGGAGTGGATGCCGACGGCGAGCCGATGTACGACGGCCTGGCCCCGCATTTCGCCGATCGGTGGGGAGTCGTGGCGACGCTGTTCGCCGTGCCGGTCTTCGCCTTCTTCGCGGCCGGAGTCACGATCGGCGGCGTCGAGGGACTGCAGTCGGCGCTCACCGACCCCATCGCGATCGGGATCATCGTCGGACTCGTCCTGGGCAAGCCGATCGGCATCCTCGCCACCACCTTCCTGCTCAGTCGCGTGCCGGCTCTGCGCCTCGACGAGACGCTGCGCTGGCCCGACCTGACGGGGATGGCCTTCGTCGCCGGAATCGGATTCACGGTCTCGCTGCTGGTCGGCGAGCTCGCCTACGGGTCGAGCTCGGTCGCCGATGAGCACGTGAAGATCGGCGTGCTGCTCGGCTCCCTGATCGCGGCGGTGATCGGGGGAGCGGTGCTCGCGATGCGCAGCTCGCGCGCCCGCCGAGATCAGCCGGCCATCGTCTAGCGGCGTCGCGCGCGTTCCTCACCCTGCACCGGGATCGGCCCCGTGACGCTCAGCTCGTCCTCCCAGCATTGGATGCCGGTGACCTCGGGCATGCGGGCCCGGGTGAAGACCGGGTCGAGCCCCGCTCGTCGCTGATCGGAGTAGTCGCGCAGGAGTTTGAAGGCGATGCCCGACAGCAGGGCGATGGCGATGAGGTTCACGATCGCCATCAGGCCCATGATGCCGTCGGCGGTGTTCCAGATGATGTCCGCCGAGGCGATCGATCCGAAGAAGATGATCGCGACGACCAGCACGCGGTAGGCGGTGAGGATCGCGGGCCTGCTGCTGATGAACTCGATGTTCGATTCGCCGTAGTAGTAGTTGCCGAGGATCGAGCTGAACGCCAGCAGGAAGATGATGATGCTGAGGAGGATGTTCGACCACTCGCCGAGGTTGCTCACGATCGCGTTCTGCGTGAGTCCGATGCCGCGGGTCGCGTTCGCGAGGTCCGGGGTGGAGACGAGGATGATGAACGCCGTGATCGAGCAGACGAGGAAGGTGTCGAAGTACACCCCGAGCGTCTGCACGAGCCCCTGCTTCACCGGGTGCGTCACGGCGGCGCTCGCTCCCGCGTTGGGAGCGGATCCGAGGCCCGCCTCATTGGAGAACATTCCGCGCTTGACGCCCGTCATGATGATGGTTCCGAGTGCGGCACCGACGACCTCGTTGAACCCGAACGCCTGAGTGTAGATCGAGGCGAAGACCTCGGGAAGCCGTTCGAAGTTGATGCCGACGATCACGAGGCCCAGCAGGAGGTAGCCCAGCGCCATGGCGGGGACGACCGCCTGCGTCACACTGGCGATGCGGCGGATGCCGCCGAACACGACGAGCGCTGTCAGGACGGCGAGTACGATTCCGACGACCCAGGGGATCCAGCCGACCTCTCCGCCGAAGCTCGACGACACGGTCGCACTGATCGTGTTCGCCTGCAGGGAGCTGAAAGCGAACGGGAAGCAGACGATGAGGACGACGGCGAAGAGGATGCCCATCCAGCGTGCCTTGAGGCCGTGCTGCATGTAATACGCCGGCCCACCGCGGAAGCCGTCCTTGTCGCGCACTTTGAAGGCCTGGCCGAGCGTCGATTCGATGAAGCTCGACGCCCCGCCGATGAACGCCATCGTCCACATCCAGAAGATCGCGCCCGGTCCGCCGATGGCGATCGCGGTGCCGACGCCTGCGATGTTGCCGACACCGACCCGAGACGCGGCCGAGATCGTGAACGCCTGGAACGCCGAGACCGATTGCGGCTCGCCGTTCTCCTTGCGCGGGGTGCGATCGGTCAGGGTGCGGAACATCTCGGGGATCAGCCGGAACTGCACCACACCCGACCGTGCGGTGAAGTACAGCCCCAGGACCACGAGGATCGGCAGCACCACCCAGGTCCACAGCCCGTCGCCGGCAGAGAGCACGAAATCGTTGAGCGCGTCCATCGCATCAGTATGGCGGCATGTTGCCGCGGGCTGTGATATTCCGCTAAATCAGTCGCGCGGTCGTCCCTCGGACGTTCAGCTCGTACGGGAGGGCGGCGGGGATGCCGGAGGCGTCGCCCTCGGCGAGCTTGGCGAGCACGGCATCGGCCGCTCGCTCGCCCTGGCCGAGGGGGAACTGGTCGACGGTCGTGAGGCGGAAGAACTCACCGAGCTCGTGGCCGTCGATGCCGACGATCGAGAGGTCTTCCGGCACCGCGAAGCCGAGGTCGCGCGCCGCGAGAAGGGCGCCGATCGCCATCTCATCCGATGCTGCGAACACCGCGGTGGGGCGAGGCCCGGGGCGACCGAGCAGCTGCTTCGCCGCGCGGTATCCGCCCTCCACCGTGAAGTCGGCGGGTTCGAGGAAGGCGGGGTTCAGCGGGATGCCCGCCTTCGCCAGCGCCTTCTCGAAACCGAGGCGACGGTTCGTGGGGATGTGGAAGTCGATGTCGAACTCGGGGTTCGCGCCGATGTGCGCGATGTCGTGGTGGCCGAGGCTGATCAGGTGCTCTGTCGCGAGCTGGGCGACCGCGACGTCGTCGACCGTGAGGGTGTCGAGCTTGGGATTCGGGCCGCCGATCGCGATCACGGGCAGACCGAGGTCGAGCAGGTACTGGGTCTCGTCGTCATCGAGCTCGATCGACACCGCGATCACCGCATCCACCCGCTGGCGGCGCAGGAACGTGTCGAACACGTGTCGGCGCACATCCTTGTCTGCGGTGATGTTGTAGAGCGTGATGTCGTAGCCCTCGCGCATCAGCGCGGCCGAGACACCCGAGAGCACGGTGCTGAAGAACCAGCGGTCGAGAAAGGGCACGACCACGCCGATGTTGCGGGTGCGGCCCGATGCCAGGCTCGACGCGCGAGACGACACCACATAGCCGAGAGCCGACGCTGCCTCCTGCACGCGCAGGCGCGCGGACTCCGAGACATGGCCTCGGCCGCTCAGGGCGCGCGACACCGTGGCCGTCGACACCCCGGCGAGCCGGGCGACCTCATCGATGCTCGCCATGGGTTTCCTCTCTGAGGCGTTCCGGTCGCAGTTCGTGCCGTCGGGCGGTGCCGTGGGCGGCGCGAACTGCGACCGGAACGTGATGCGACTTTAAGCCTTGGTGTACCAGACCGCGGTGTCGACGGGCACGGCGCCACCGTCGAACGGCTGGCTCTGCAGGATCACGAACGCGTCGGTCGGAAGCGGCAGCGGCTCGGTGCCGAGGTTCGCGAGCACGTGCACGTCGCCGCGGCGGAATGCCACGGCATCCGCTCCGGCGTCTTCCCAGACGAGCGATCCGCTGCCGAAGCCGTGCTCACGGCGCCCGGCGAGCAGGCGCTTGTAGAGCGCCAGCGTCGAGGCGGGGTCGACCTCTTCGACGTCGCGCGAGTAGGCGGCCCAGTCGGCGGGCTGCGGCAGCCACGACGCACCGGTCTCGTTGAAGCCGAATGCCGGAGCGTCGGCCTCCCAGGGCAGCGGCACGCGGCATCCGTCTCGTCCGTAGCGCTCGCCGTTCGTGCGGAACCACGTCGGGTCCTGACGGAACGCGTCGGGGATCTCCATCGCCTCGGGCAGGCCCAGCTCCTCGCCCTGGTACAGGTACGCGGAACCCGGCAGCGCGAGCATCACGGTCGTCGCCGCGCGGGCGCGGGCGAGGCCGATGGCGGTGTCGGGCTTGTGCGGGGTGTGGGGGCCGATGCCCTCGCCCTGCGGGTTGTCGTCGGTGAGCGCGAGGCGCGAGGCGTGGCGCACCACATCGTGGTTCGACAGCACCCAGGTGCTGGGCGCGCCGACGGCACCGAACGCGTCGAGCGACTCGCGGATGACGTCGCCGAGAGCCTTCGCATCCCACTCGGTCATGAGGTACGGGAAGTTGAACGTCTGGTGCATCTCGTCGGGGCGCACCCACAGAGCGGTCTGCTTCAGCGTCGGCATCCAGGCCTCACCGCACAGAGCGCGGTCGCCGTCGTACTCGGCGAGCACCCTGTGCCAGTCGCGATAGATGTCGTGCACGCCGTCCTGGCCCCAATAGGGGACGTCGGCTTCGCCGCCACCCATCGAGTCGGCGTCGGCCGGCGGCGTGTAGTCGGGCAGGCCCTCGGCCTTGATCATGCCGTGCGCCACATCGACGCGGAAGCCGTCGACGCCGCGGTCGAGCCAGAAGCGCAGGATCGAACGGAACTCCTCACGCACCTCTTCGTTGTTCCAGTCGAAGTCGGGCTGCGTGGGGTCGAAGATGTGCAGGTACCACTGGCCGGGGGTGCCGTCGGCCTCGGTGATGCGCTCCCACATGCCGCCGCCGAAGACCGACTCCCAGTTGTTCGGGGGCAGTTCGCCGTTCTCGCCCTTGCCGTCACGGAAGATGTAGCGAGCGCGCTCGGGGCTGCCGGGGGCGGCCCTCAGCGCCTCCTGGAACCAGGCGTGCTGGGCCGACGAGTGGTTGGGCACCAGGTCGACGACCACGCGGATGCCGCGGGTGTGCGCCTCGTTCAGCATGGTGTCGAAGTCGTCGAGCGTGCCGAACAGCGGGTCGACGTCGCGGTAGTCGGCGACGTCGTAGCCGGCGTCGCGCTGCGGGCTCGTCATGAACGGGCTCAGCCAGATCGCGTCGACGCCGAGCTCCTTCAGGGAGTCGAGCCGGCTGGTGATGCCGGGCAGGTCGCCGATGCCGTCACCCGAGGCGTCGGCGAACGAACGGGGGTAGATCTGGTAGATGACCGCGCTGCGCCACCACTCGGAACCGGGGGCTGCGATCTGCTCAAGCTGTGCCATGGCAACAGATTAGTGCAAACGCTTACATGATTGCCAGAGGTGGGTTCGAATCGATTCGGTCGGGCGATGTTCCATGCCGGACCCCGGGGACTTGCAGTGCGGGAGTATGCTTCGGGCATCCGATGACTGGAGGCTGTCATGGTTCCCGAGATCAACTACTGGGCGGTCCTCATCGCCACGGCGTCGAGCATGGTCGTCGGCTCGGTCTGGTACGCGCCGAAGGTGTTCGGCACGCGCTGGTCGAGGCTCGCGAACGTCGACATGGATCGGCCGGGTTCGAGCGCGACCATGGCGATCATCACGACCGTGATCGTGAGCTTCATCACGTCGTGGGTGCTGGCCGGAGCGTCCGCCATCGCCTGGCACTTCTACGACGGGTCGTTCTTCTGGGCGTCGGTCGTCACCGGTGTGCTGCTGTGGGCGGGCTTCACGGCCGCGCGCTTCATCACCCACGACGCGTTCGAGGGGCGCCCGACGGGACTGACGGTCATGAACATCGCACACGAGCTCGTCACGATCGTGATCATGGCGGTGCTCATCGGCGTCTGGCCGCCCGCGCTCGGCTAGTTCGCCGGGTGTCGGCTAGCTCTCGTCGGTCGGCTGATCCGCCGGGGTCTTCGTCAGGTCCTGCGCGAGCATGACCAGGATGCCGCTGGGGCCGCGCAGGTAGGTGAGCTTGTAGACGCCCTGATAGTTCGCGACTCCGCGGAGCGGGTGGCACCCGTGCCTGGCGGCGATGGCGAGCGACTCGTCGATGTCGTCGACCGAGAATGCGACGCGGTGCATCCCGATCTCGTTCGGCAGTGTCGGCTCGGTCTCGATCGCATCGGGGTGGATGTATTCGAACAGCTCGAGCTGACCGTGACCGTCGGGCGTCTGCAGGACGGCGATCTTCGCGTGGTTGCCGTCGAGCCCGACGGCGGTGTCGGCCCAATCGCCGCTGACCTCATCTCGACCGAGCACCGTCAGGCCGAGGTCTGTGAAGAAGGCGATGGTCGCTTCGAGGTCGCGCACGGCGATGCCGACGTTCTCCAGTGTGATGGGCATGGCTCGGATGCTACTCGCCGGCTGCGACGTCGGCAGGCGCCGAAAGACTAGACCTTCGCCACTTCCGCCGAGACTTCCTGGTATGCCAGCATTTTGCACGTGACCTCCTGGTCGCCTGCGGGGCCCGCATCCGGACCGCTGTTCGGACCGAGGGGGTCATATGTCGGGTTCATCGCGCCGTTCGGCTCCGTGGATGATCGCCGCCGCCCTCGTCGCGGTGGCGCTGGTCGCGGGAGCGACGACCGCCGCCTCCGGCGACTCGGGCGCCGATGACCCGGCCGAGGGCGCAGCCCCCGATCCCACTCTGTCGGTCGCGCTGGCATACGAGTTCCTCGACGCACGCGTCGACCAGTTCTGCGACGGCGAGGGCCGCTGTCTTCCGCGCAGCTACGAGGGCGGATTCTTCACCGACCTGCCGACCTGGGACTTCACCCCCTCGTTCGTCTACGACGACGCCCTCGTCGTGATCGCCTACACGGCACGCGGCCTGCCCGACGACATCCGCCGTGCTCAGGCGATCGGCGACACCCTGCTCTTCGTGCAGGAGAACGACCCGATCGGCGACGGTCGCACTCGCGCCTCCTACGAACCGCACGGCATCCGACAGGGACGGGTCGAGATCACCGGCCCCGGCACCTTCACCGGCAACCAGGCGTGGGTGGGCATGGCCCTCACGCGGCTCTTCCACGCGACCGGCGAGCAGAAGTACCTCGACGGGGCGCTGCAGACGGCCCAGTGGATCCAGACGAACACGGCAGACATGGTGCGGGCGCCCTATGGCTATACGGGCGGTCAGCTCGAAGACGGCACCTCGCTCGTGTGGAAGTCCACCGAGCACAACAGTGACATCGCCGGATTCTTCACGCAGCTCGCCCAGGTCTCAGGCGATCAGGTGTGGGCTGACCGCGCGGCGATCGCGATGGACTTCGTGGCGGCGATGCAGAGCGCCGACGGGCATGTCGACACCGGAACGCTCCTGGACGGCTCGACCGTGAACACCCACCCGGTGCCGCTCGACTCGCAGACATGGACCTCGCTCGCGACCGGCGATGACCGCTACGACGCGGCACTGGACTGGACGCTCGCGAACCTCATCGCCACCGACGGGCAGTATCAGGGGCCGTCGATCAGCGACACCGATGTCTCGAAGGTGTGGTTCGAGGGCAGCGGGCACCTGGCGCTCGCCCTGAAGCTCAGGGACGGAGCGGGCGACGCCGACCGCGCGGAGGCGCTGCTCGACAGCATCCGTCTCGGGCAGCGCGATGCGGCGAACGGCGACGGCAAGGGCATCGTGGCGACCTCGACCGACGGCCTGGATTCGGGCTTCGGCGATCTCTACTACGCCAGTCTGCACACGGGGGCGACGGCCTGGTATCTGCTCGCAGCCGCCGGCGACAACCCCTTCAGCCTTCCGGCCGACTGATCGGCGCTCCGCGCCTGCGGCGTCTCGGGAGGAGAACTCGCCTTCGGGCGGAGAGATCTCGAGGATCGCTCCTCCCGAAGGCGAGAGTTCCTCCCGAACAGGTGCGGCGGTCGGCTCAGCCGATGTTCGCGGTGATCTTCGCGAGATGCGCGGCCGCCTCCTCAGCCGACCTGGTCCGTCCGCTCACTCCCGGACGCTCCTGCCAGGGCAGCGGGCCCTCTGCACGCCGGTACTCGACACCCGCCGCCTCCAGCCGTGCGAGGTGTTCGGTCAACCGCGGGGCGAACTCGGCGTAGTCGCGGTCACCCGTCGTCCACAACGCCTCCGCCACGGCTGACAGACGGGGGAAGGCGCGGTAGTCGAGCCCGCGCATCGAATCGATGTGCTCGGTCCAGAGGTTCGCCTGGCCGCCGAGCACATGTCGAGCCTCGTCGGCGTCGAGTTCTGCGGGTACGGGGTCGAAGGAGTACGCCTTCTCGACCGTCGTCACCGTGCCGGTCGGTATGGGCTCGGCTTCGAGATCGGACTCTCGGTAGTCGAGGTACACCGTGTCCTCGGGGCAGGCGATCACGTCGTGCCCGGCACGAGCGGCGGTGAGGGCGCCGACTCGCCCGCGCCACGACAGCACGCTCGCCCCGTCGGCGAGCCCGCCCTCGAGGATCTCGTCCCAGCCGAGCAGCTTGCGTCCGCGCGACGCCAGGTGCTGCCCGATGCGACTGACGAACCAACTCTGCAGCTCCTCCTCGTCGTGCAGGCCGAGCTCGCGCATCCGCTCCTGGGTGCGCTCGTCCTCGACCCACTGGATCTTGGGGCACTCGTCGCCGCCGATGCAGATGTACTCCGAGGGGAACAGGTCGATGATCTCGTCGAGCACGTCCGAGAGGAACCGGATGGTCGACTCCTCGACGTTGAAGATCACCGGATTGATGCCCCACCGGGTCCACGGGGTGGTCGGAGCGCTTCCGCTGTCGCCGACACCCAGCTCGGGGTAGGCGGCCACGGCCGCCTGCGCATGGCCGGGGAGCTCGATCTCCGGCACCACGGTGATCCCTCGCGCGGTCGCGTACGCCACGATCTCGCGGATGTCGTCCTGCGTGTAGAAGCCGCCGTGCGGTCGCCCGTCGGTGTCGGATCCGGGCTGCGCTCCGAGCTGGGTCTCCGGGCGCCAGCCGCCCACCTCGGTGAGCCGGGGGTACTTCGTGATCTCGACGCGCCAGCCCTGGTCGTCGGTGAGATGCAGGTGAAGGGTGTTGAGGCGGTGCATCGCCAGCAGATCGATGAAGCGCAGGACGTCCCTCGTCGGCGCGAAGTGACGGACGACATCGAGCATGGCTCCCCGCCAGGGGAACTTCGGGGCGTCCTGCACGCGGACGAGGGGGGTGATCCAGCGCACGGTTGCGAGGGGGGAGTGGCGGTAGACCGCTGCCGGGAACAGCTGCAGCAGGGTTTGGACGGCCCAGTGCCCGCCTCGCTCGGTCGACGCCGCGAGCTGGATCGACGCCGGTGTGGTCTCGAGATCGAAGGCCTCGTCGGAGAGGGACCGATCGACATGCAGACGGATGCTCGCGGTGTCGCGCGATGCGGTGTCGGACACGCTCAGCGGCAGTACGAACCCGGTCGCCGCCCGCAGTCGCTCCTGCAGTCTCAGGGCCGGCTGGGCGAGGTCGGGGTGGGTTGAGATCGTGGCATCCGCGGTGAGTTCGAACTCGCCGGGGGACGTGAGCTGGGTCGTGGGTCGAGGCAGAAGGGTCGACATTCGGGCGAACTCCCTGGTTATTTCGGTCGGGCACGAATTAGTTGGTTACATGCCCTATTAGTTAGTAAATAAAGTGACCTAATTCGACGGCGAGGATTGTCGCTGGAGGCGAAACAATGCCGTCATAACGCTGAAACCTAACAGATCTATAAATGCCAACATAATGATTGACAACGGATATGCAACAGATGTGTACTAACTTTCACGAACGACACATCGACGTATCCGTTCGCGGCATCCCACCTACCAAGGAGAATTCAGTGGCAATCAAGAAGTTGGCGACGTTCGGTGCCATCGGCATCGTCTCCGCTCTCGCACTCAGCGCGTGTTCCGGTTCGGCCGGTGCCGGCAACGCCGGCGCCCCCAGCGACGGAAAGGTCCCCGAGGTCGACGGATCCGGCGAGACGCTCACGGTCTGGGTCATGGACGGCGACTACACGCCCGACACACTCGACGAGATCAACAAGCGCTTCACCGAGGAGACCGGCGCGGAGGTGAACCTCCAGAAGCAGACCTGGGACGGGATCACCACGAAGGTCACGACGGCTCTCGCCACCGACACCCCGCCCGACGTGATCGACATGGGCAACACGCAGATCGCGAGCTACGCCGCGAACGGCGGACTGCTCGATCTCACCGCCTACCAGGAGGATCTGGCTCAGGGCCAGACCTGGCTCGACGGACTCGTCGACCCTGCGACGATCGATGGCAGCCTCTACGGTGTGCCCGGATTCGCCGGCGCTCGCGCCGTGATCTACAACAAGAAGATGTGGGCTGCCGCGGGTGTGACCGAGGTCCCGACCACATACGACGAGCTGACAGCGGCCCTCGACAAGGTCGCGGCAGCCAACGCGCAGACGCCCGACTTCTCGCCGTTCTACCTGCCCGGTCAGTACTTCTACGCGGGAATGCAGTTCGTCTGGGACGCCGGTGGAGACATCGCATCCGAGAAGGACGGCGAGTGGACCTCGGGCTTCGGTTCGGACGAGGCGCTCGAAGGCCTCGAGGCGTTCAAGGAGTTCCAGAACACGTACTCCACCGCGGCATCCGCGACCCTCGACACCTTCGAACCGAACCAGGGTCAGATCTTCGCCGACGGTAAGACCTCGGCGATCCTCAACACGAACACCGGCGCGATCCTGAAGATCAACCCGGATCTCGAGCCGGACCTCGGATCCTTCCCGTTCCCCGGCCTCTCGGGCGAGGCTCAGCCCGTCATGCTCGGAGGCTCGGACTGGGCGATCCCGGTGAAGTCGCAGAACTCGGATCTCGCCCTGAACTGGGTCAAGATCGCCGCCAGCCCCGAGGTTCAGAAGGACTTCGTGTTCGGTGTCGACGGGTGGATCCCGAACAGCACGGAAGGGATCGAGTTCGCGCAGGAGACGCTGGACGACGTCAAGGTGAGCTTCTTCACCGCCGCACTCCGGTCGAAGGCCACGCCGGCCAACGCCAACTGGACCACGATCGAGAGCAACAAGGACATCAACACCCTGTTCTCCTCGATCGCCTCGGGCTCGAAGTCCGTCGACGAGGCAGCGACCGCCTTCGACGACGCGGCCGACAAGACTCTCAACACCAAGTAGCACTTCGGATGCCGCGCGCCCGCGCATCGCGGACGTGCGGCATCCTCCCACCCAGCAGTTCCTCGGCCCCGTGAACCGGCGGTGCCCCGACCACCGAAAGGCGAACCCGTGGTCACCACACCCGTCGTGTCACCGCCGTCAGTGAAGACGCGAACACCTCGCCCCCCGTCCCCCCGCGCTCGGCGCACGGCGAGCAGTCGCCGGAGCACGGCCCCGTTCTGGCTCCTGACGCCGGCGGGCCTGATGATCGTCTTCGTCACCCTGCTGCCGATCGGCTTCCTCGTCTTCACGTCGTTCACGAACTACAACCAGCGGACGCTGTTCACGGGAGCATTCGACTTCGTCGGTCTGGATCAGTACGCCGCGGTGCTCGCCGACCCGGAGTTCTGGCTGTCCCTCACGCGCACGATCGTCTTCACGGCGGCGCTCGTCGTGGGCAGTGTGGCGATCGGCGCAGGGATGTCGCATCTCATGACGCGCCTGCCCTCCGGCATCCGCTATCTCACCACCGTCGTGCTGATCCTGGCCTGGGCGATGCCGAACGTCGCCTCGTCGATCGTCTGGTCGTGGCTCTTCCAGCCGCAGTACGGCGTGATCAACTGGATGCTCACGCAGCTCGGCATCTTCGGCGACATGACCAGCAAGGACTGGTCGTCGGATCCGGTGCTCGCGTGGGTCTGCATCTGGCTGCTGGTCGTCTGGCAGGCCGTCCCCTTCATCGCGCTGACCCTGTACGCCGCCGAGACGCAGGTCGCGGTCGAGCTGAAGGAGGCCGCCCGACTCGACGGGGCGTCCGAATGGCGCATCTATCGAGTCGTGGTGCTGCCCTCGATCGCCCCGACGATCCTGCTCGTGACGATGCTCTCCATCATCTGGGACTTCAACGTCTTCAACCAGATCTGGCTCATCTCCGAGGGCGGGCCCGACGGGGCGACGTCGACACTCGGCGTCTTCACCTACACGACGGCGTTCTCCGGCAACCTGCAGATCGGCGCGGGGTCGGCGATCGCCGTGGCCTCGACCGTCATCCTCGCGGCGCTCAGCGCCGTGTACATCCGACACCTCGTGCGGTCGGGAGAGGACCTCTGATGACCACGACGACCACCGCCCCGGCTCCCGCGGCGACCACGACCGCGACGACCGCCACCGGACGCCGGCGACGGCGACGCCGCACCCCCTGGGTCAGCAGCAGCATCGCGATCCTCTTCTGCATCGTGTGGGCGTTCCCGGTGTACTGGATGATCAACACCGCGTTCAAGCCGCGGTCGGAGATGCTCAGCAGCACGCCGCATTTCCTTCCCGAGTCGCCGACCCTCGACAACTTCTTCACGGCGATCGGCAAGGGTCAGTTCCACATCTATCTGCAGAACTCCGTGATCGTCGTCACCGGTGCGGTCGTCTTCGCGATCGTCCTCGGACTGTTCGCGGCGGCGGCGCTGTCGCGGTTCCGGTTCCGCGGACGTCGGCCCATCCTGGTGCTCATCCTCATCGTCCAGATGCTGCCGGGCACAGCGCTGCTCATCCCGCAGTTCCTGATCTTCAACTCGATGGGACTCCTGGGAACCTATTGGGGCCTGATCCTCTCGTACGTCGCGAGCGTGCTCCCGTTCTCGATCTGGGTCATGCGCGGGTTCTTCCTCGCCATCCCGATCGAGCTCGACGAAGCAGCCCGCATCGACGGCGCATCGACCTGGCAGGTGCTCACTCGAGTGCTGTTCCCCCTGGTCATGCCCGGCATCATCTCGAGCAGCGTGTTCGCGTTCATCGCCGCCTGGAACGACTACATCGTCGCGTTCACGTTCATGAAGGATCAGGCGAACTACACGCTGCCGGTGTGGTTGAACTCCTTCACCGTCTCGGTCGGCGGCGAGATGGGCACGGACTACGGCGGGCAGATGGCGGCGGCCACCCTGTTCGCGCTCCCCGTGGTGGTGTTCTTCATGATCATCCAACGCAACCTGGTGACCGGCATGTCCGCCGGCGCCGTGAAGGGCTGACCGATGTCCACGACGAACGGCCGCGATCGGCCGAAGACGAAGACTGTCGTCATGACCACCGCAGCGACCCTGATGATCCTGGCGGCATTCGGCGCCGGTGCGCAGCCGGCACTCGCCGCACCGTCCTCGGCGGGAACCGCGGCTGCCGGGGCCGCGGGGACCGTGGACTGGTACGTCGCACCCGACGGAGCGGTCGACTACGAGCACTCGGCGGCGCTGGCCTACGAGTTCCTCGACGACCGGGTCGACGAGTACTGCAGCGCAGACGGCATGTGTCTGCCGCGGAGCTATCAGGGCGGCTTCTTCACGACGCCTGACTGGGACTTCACGTCGTCATTCCTGTACGACGACGCGCTGATCGTCATGGCATATGCGGCGAGGGGTCTTCCTGACGACATCCGCCGGGCGCAGTCGATCGGTGACGCGCTGCTGTTCGTGCAGCAGAACGACCCGGACTTCTCCGACGGGCGCACCAGGGCTTCGTATCAGCCTGCGAGCCTCAGCGCCGGTGCGGTCGAGATCGGATCCTCGGCGTCGAACACCGGCAATCAGGCGTGGGTGGGAATGGCGCTCGCGCGTCTCTTCGATGTCACCGGCGAGCGGCAGTACCTCGACGGAGCCCTGCGGCTGGCTGACTGGATCCAGCAGAACACGGCCGACACCGAGCAGGCGCCGTTCGGCTACACCGGCGGGCAGGATGCCGACGGCAACCCGTTCACGTTCAAGTCGACCGAGCACAACATCGATGTCGCCGCCTTCTTCACGCAGATGTCGGCGCTCACCGGCGATGCGGTGTGGGCCGATCGGGCGGCCGTCGCCGAGGGCTTCGTCGCCGCGATGCAGACCGAGGACGGCCACCTGTGGACGGGGACCCATCCGGATGGCGTCTCGACGAACTACTACCCGATCCCCGAGGATCCGCAGACCTGGAGCTACCTCGCGACACTCGACGACCGATACGCGTCCTCGCTGGCGTGGACCGTCGAGAATCTGCACGCGACCGACGGTCCGTACGCGGGGCCCGCGTTCAGCAGCGCCGATGTGTCGAAGGTCTGGTTCGAGGGGTCGGGGCAGCTGGCTCTCGCCCTGCGCACCCGCGACTCCGCCGGTGACGCGGACTACACGCAGTCGATCCTCGCCTCGGCAGAGCTCGCGCAGCGGCAGGCCGTGAACGGCGACGGACGAGGGATCGTCGCGTCGTCGAGCGACGGACTCGACACCGGGTTCGGCGACCTCTACTACTCGAGCCTCCACACCGGAGCGACCGCGTGGTACCTCCTCGCGGTCACGGGGTACAACCCGTTCCGCCTCGCGGTGGACTCCGAGACACCGACGGTCCCGAGCCCCGAGGGCGCAGGCATCGCGCCGACCTCCGACGCATCCGACGACGTTCTGGCCGAGAGCGGCGCCGAGGCCCCGATCATCGCGATCGGTGTCGCCGGGTTCGCGCTCCTCGTCGGAGTGACCCTGCTGCGCCGTCGTCATGCCGCGAGGTGATGCCGATCCCCGGGCGGGCGGGAGACAATGGGCTGTGGCCGATCTCCGCATCACGACCAAGGCACTCCCCGAGCACAATCGCGTGCGCAATCGCGCGATGCTGCTGCAGACGCTGTTCCACGAGGGGCCGCGCAGTCGGGCGGACATCGCCCGCGGGTCGGGACTCAACAAGGTCACCGTCTCGACCATCGTCGGCGAGCTGATCGATCAGGGCATCCTCGTCGAGGCGGGTCATGCGGCGGAGGGCCGCGTGGGGAAGCCGGCCACGCTGGTCGCTCTCGACGACGACTCTCGCTCGATCATCAGCCTCGACCTCTCCGACGCGCAGTCGTTCCGGGGCGCGGTCATGAACCTGCGCGGGGAGGTGTCGCACGAGCGCCGGGTCGATGCGCTCACAGAGCGCGGCGACGACGCGATCGCGCGCGTCATCGCGATGATCGAGGAGCTGCTCGCCGAGACATCCGCTCCCGTCCTCGGGATCGGCGTCGGCAGCCCCGGCGTGGTCGACCGTGACGGCGTCGTGCGCTTCGCGCCTCATCTCGGCTGGTTCGGCGCCGACCTTCGCGGGGCTCTGAGCGAGCGCTTCGGCCTGCCGGTGCACATCGTCAACGACGCCAACGGCATGGCTCTCGCGGTGCATACCTTCCGCGAGAACGACGACGGCCGCAGCATCCTGATCCTGACCATCCAGCGTGGAGCGGGGGCGGGGCTGATCATCGGCGAGACGCTGATCGACGGCGTCGACTTCATGGCAGGCGAGATCGGCCACGTGGTGGTAGATCCGAAGCGCGACACCACATGTCTGTGCGGGCGCCCCGGATGCCTTGACGCGATCGTCGCCGTGCCGGCGCTGCGCGCGCGCCTCGACGCCGGTGAGAACCGCGATGAGGTCATGGACGATGCGGCGGATGCGCTCGCCGCTGCCGTGGCACCGATCATCTCGATGCTGGGTGCGACCCGCATAGTGCTCGTCGGCCCCGAGGACATCCTCGACGAGGCGTTCGCGCAGCGCACCCAGCGGTGTCTGACCGATCGCACCCTGCCCTCGACGACCAGCACGATCGGCGTCGAGATCGGCTCGGACGGCGGGCTGCTCGCGTTGCAGGGGCCTCTGGTCGCGGTGCTCTCGGCCGAACTGGGGATCTCATGACGAACCGCGGCACCGAGAAGGCTCTGCCGGAGCACACTCGACAGGTCAACCGCTCGCTGATCCTGCGCACGCTCTTCCGTAGCGCCGCGATGAGTCGAGCGGATCTCTCCAGAGCGACCGGGCTCACCAGGGTGAGCGTGTCGCGCATCGTCGATCACCTCGCGGCCGAGGGGGTCGTGCGCGAAAGCGGGCCGAGCCCTGAGGGGAGGGTCGGGAAGCCGAGTACCCTGATCGCGCTGAACCCCGACTCGTATCACGTGGTCACACTCGACCTCTCGGCGTACGCCGAGCTGAGCGGCGCGATCATGAACCTCGACGGCGACGTGGTGCATTCGGCGACCGTGCCCACCGACGGTGCCAGGGGCGCGGCGCTGGTCGACAAGGTCTGCGCGCTCGCCTCGGCGCTGGTCAAGCGCTCGACCGTGCGCGTTCTGGGGGTGGGCATCGGTTCACCCGGTGTCGTGAACACCGAGGGAGTGGTCCTCGAGGCGGTGGCCTTCGACTGGCACGGGCTCGATCTCGGTGCGGCGCTCTCGGCCGCGGTCTCCGTGCCCGTGCACATCGCGAACGATGCCAATGCCGCTGCTCTCGCCGCGCGCACCTACGGTCAGCCGGGCGTCGACAACCTGGCGCTCGTACGGATCGGTCAGGGCATCGGCAGCGGCGTCATCGTCGGTGGCGCGCTCGTCACCGGCGACCGTTTCACCGCCGGCGAGATCGGCCACGTGCTCGTCGACGAGGGCGGCGAGGTGTGCCGGTGCGGACGACGCGGGTGTCTCGAGGTCGTGGCCGCAGTGCCGTACGTGCGTCGGCTGCTCGCCGAGCCCGACGCATCAGCCGACGAGATCCTGACTCGCGCAGGGCGAGCTCTCGGGCGGGTGCTCACCCCGGTCGTCGCCGCTCTCGGGCTCGAGCAGGTCGTTCTCTCCGGACCCCTCGACATCGTCGGCGGGGTGTTCCTCGACGAGACGCGCGCGGCGATCGAGCACGAGGCGCTGGCGATCGTGACCGACGACTTCGAGATCCGCGTCGCCGTGCGCGGCGACGACATCGTGCTTCTCGGGGGGACTGCACTCGTGGTCGCCGAGGAGCTCGGCATCCGCTGATCGCCCGGGTGCGGATGCTCTCCGCGGACCGCTTGTGCTCGCTGCGCGCGCCTACGCGGCGACGCGGGCGACTGCGGCGATAGCGCTCGTGAAGAAGTCGAGTCCATCGACGCCCGACCGCATCGCGGCCGACGTGTCGGGTCCGAAGCCGGCCTCGGTGGCGTGCTCGGGGTGCGGCATGAGCCCCACGACGTTGCCCGCCTCGTTGGTGAGGCCCGCGATGTCGCGCAGAGAGCCGTTCGGGTTCACGCCGGCATAGCGGAACGCGACGAGGCCTTCGCCCTCGAGACGGTCGAGCGTCTCTTCGTCGGCGATGTATCCGCCGTCGGCGTTCTTCAGCGGGATCGTGATCTCCTGGCCCGTGCGGAACCGGTTGGTCCAGGCCGTGTCGGAGTTCTCGACGATGAGCTTCTGATCGCGACGCACGAAGTGCTGGTGGTCGTTGCGGATCAGGCCGCCCGGCAGCAGGTGCGCCTCGACGAGCATCTGGAAGCCGTTGCAGATGCCGAGGATCGGCATGCCCTTGGCTGCTGCGTCTTTGACCTCGGCCATGATCGGCGAGAGTGCGGCGATCGCGCCGGCGCGCAGGTAGTCGCCGTAGCTGAAGCCTCCGGGCAGGACGAGTGCGTCGACGCCTTCGAGGTCGTGCGAGCCGTGCCAGAGGGCGACGGGCTCGGCGCCGGCGATGCGGACGGCGCGCTGCGCGTCGCGATCGTCGAGCGAACCGGGGAAGGTGATGACGCCGATGCGCGTGGTCACTCGGTGACCTCGATGCCCACGACGTCTTCGATCACGGAGTTGGAGAGCACCTCGTCGGCGATGCGACGCGCCTCGGCGAGGACCTCTTCGGTGACCTCGCCCTCGACGGTGAGCTCGAAGCGCTTGCCGATGCGGACATCGGAGAACCCCTCGACGCCCAGACGCGCGAAAGCGCCGGACACGGCCTTCCCCTGCGGGTCGAGCAGTTCGGGCTTGGGCATGACGTCGACGACGATGGTGGGCATGAACGGCTCCGGAAGTCGCGGGCGGACGGGCGTGCTCAGTCTACCGGCTCGGGACTCGCTCGATTCCCGGGCGTCGCGCCTCAGGCGTGGAAGACCGTGTGCAGGTCGCCGATGGCGTCGCGGCCGCCCAGGCCGTCGATCTCGAACAGCACCGAGATGCCGACGACATGGCTGCCCAGGCGTTCGACCAGCTCGCGGCCGGCGGCCAGAGTCCCGCCCGTCGCGAGGACGTCGTCGATGAGCAGCACGCGTGACCCGGCGGGCAGGTCGTCGTGCATCTCGATCGTCGCGGTGCCGTACTCGAGGGCGTAGTCGACGGATGCCGCGGGCCGGGGCAGCTTGCCCGCCTTGCGGATCGGGATGAGGCCGACACCTGCCGCGATCGCCGCAGCCCCGGCGAGGATGAACCCTCGGGCCTCGATACCGGCGACCACGTCGAACTGGCCGGCGAACGGCGCGATGATCGCCTCGGTGGTGGCCTGGAGCGCCTCGGCGTCGGCGAGCAGCGGAGTGATGTCGCGGAAGATGATGCCCGGCTCCGGGTAGTCCGGGATGCTGCGGATCAGCGATTCGGCGCGGACGAGAGCGGGGGAGAGTTCGGTGTCTGGCACCGGACAAGGGTACGCCACTGCCCGGGCTTGACACCGTGGGAGCGCTCCCATAGAGTCACTGAACAGTGCGTGGGAGCGCTCCCATGAATACATCACGGGATTCACACGCATCTCCCCGAGCACCACCCGCACCACCACCGCACGACCCACCACAAAGGAGTGAACTGTGAACACACGTGCCCGCACCCGGATCCTGGCGGCAGCAGCCGCGGCATCCGTGTCCGCCCTGGCCCTGGCCGGCTGTGCCGCTCCCGGCGCAGACGGCGACGCCGGCAGCAGCGACGAGAAGGTCACGCTGACCGTCACGACGTTCGGAACCTTCGGCTACGAAGACCTCTACAAGGCCTACGAGAAGGAGCACCCGAACGTCACGATCGAGGCGACCAACATCGACACCGGCGGCAACGCCCGCACCGACGCCTTCACGAAGATCGCCGCAGGCTCGGGCCTGAGCGACATCGTCGCGATCGAAGAGGGCTGGCTCGGCGCCATCATGGACGTCTCCGACACCTTCGTCGACCTGCGCGACTACGGCATCGAGGACCGCAAGGCCGACTGGGTCGACTGGAAGTACGGACAGGCCACCGACGCCGAAGGCCGCGTCATCGGCTACGGCACCGACATCGGCCCCAGCGGCATCTGCTACAACGGCGCCGCCTTCGAGGCCGCGGGCCTGCCCAGCGACCGCGAGTCCGTCGCCGAGCTGCTGAACGGCGATTGGGAGAACTACTTCGCCGTCGGCGCCGAGTACACGGCGAAGACCGGCAAGGCCTGGTACGACCACTCCGGCTTCGTCTGGAACGCCATGGTCAACCAGCTCGACGAGGGCTATTACACGGCCGACGGCGAGCTGAACGTCGAGGACAACGCAGAGCTCAAGGAGCGCTTCGAGCTGCTCGGAGCAGCCACCGAGGGAGGCCAGTCCGCTGCGCAGACCGCGTGGGACTGGAACGGCGGCAAGTCGTTCGTCGACGGCACCTTCGCGACGTTCGTCTGCCCGGGCTGGATGCTGGGAGTCGTGCAGGGTCAGGTCGAGGCCGGCGGCGGCGACGCCTCCACCGGCTGGGACTTCGCCGACGTGTTCCCCGGAGGAGCGGCCAACTGGGGCGGCGCCTTCCTCTCGATCCCCGAGAGCTCCGAGCACAAGGAAGCCGCAGCCGAGCTCGCCGACTGGCTGACGCAGCCCGAGCAGCAGGTCAAGCAGTCCGAGGCCGCGGGAAACTTCCCCTCGACGATCACGGCTCAGGAGACGCTGTCGTCTGAGGCCACGCCCAACGCGTTCTTCAATGACGCTCCGACCGGTGCGATCCTCGCCGAGCGTGCGAAGGGCGTCGTGGCGCAGTTCAAGGGCGCCGACGACTCGGTCATCCAGGAGAACGTCTTCGGGCCGGCCCTCAGCGGGCTCGACCGCGGAGACACCGACACCCAGGGTGCGTGGGATGCCGCGATCAAGCTCCTGAACGAGCTGGTCGACTGACCCAGCCGCATCCCTTCCGGTCGCAGTTCGTGCCGCACCTCCTCTGCGGGGGCGGCACGGACTGCGACCGGAACACCGCGGACGACCGGACCCACGGACCAGGACCAAGGAAGAGTCATGACACTCACCGATGAGCGCTCGCAGGCGACGACCGCGTCGACGACGAACGCCAAGAGCCCGAAGACGGATGCCGCCGGCCGGCGTCCCTGGCGGCACCGCCTCTCGCGGTTCGATCAGAACGCCTCGCCGTACTTCTACATCTCGCCGTTCTTCCTGCTGTTCGGCCTGGTCGGCCTGTTCCCGCTGATCTACACGGTGTGGGTGGCCGTGCACGAGTGGGACCTGCTCAAGGGGCAGGGCGAGTTCGTCGGAGCGGGCAACTTCATCGAGATCCTCGGCGATGCGATGTTCTGGAACTCGATCTTCAACACGCTCAGCATCTTCCTGCTGTCGGCGATCCCGCAGCTCGCCGTCGCCCTGGTGATCGCCTACCTTCTCGACCGCGGCCTCCGCGCCCCGACTTTCTGGCGCATGAGCATCCTCATCCCGTTCGTCGTCACGCCCGTGGCGGTCGCCATCATCTTCTCGAGCATCTTCAATGAGGCCGACGGCCTGGCGAACAACCTGCTGAACCTGATCGGCATCGCCGACCAGGAGTGGAAGCACAACACCGCTCTCTCGCACCTCGCGATCGCCATCATGGTGAACTTCCGCTGGACCGGCTACAACGCGCTCATCCTGCTCGCCGCGATGCAGGCGGTGCCGCGCGACCTCTACGAGTCCGCAGCCCTCGACGGTGCGGGAGCCGCGCGCCGATTCTTCTCGATCACGATTCCCACGATCCGCCCGACGCTGATCTTCGTGATCATCACCGCGACGATCGGCGGACTGCAGATCTTCGCCGAGCCGCGCCTCTTCGACGTCTCGACGGCCGGCGGCATCGGCGGCAGCGACCGGCAGTTCCAGACGACCGTGCTGTTCCTGTGGGAGCTCGCCTTCTTCCGCCGAGATCTCGGTGAAGCATCCGCCGTCGCGATCCTGCTCTTCCTGCTCATCGTGGGGATCGGCATCATCAACTTCCTCGTGTCGAGACGGATCTCGACCGGGGATGCTCCCAAGAACCGCGCCGCCCGCCGGCGCGCACGCACCGCGGGTGCCGCTGCCGCCACCGCTGTCGCGGCCGCCGCCACCACGACGATCGCCAACACGACCGAGGAGAACGCGCGATGACCGCCACCCAGGCACTCAGCGTCCCCGAGAAGATCCGCAGGCGCCGCGGAGCCGTCGGCGGCAACGCCGGAATCGGCAGTCGTCCCGGATTCCTCACCTACGGACTGCTCGCCGCGTTCATCATCGGCAGCGTCTACCCGCTGTGGTGGTCGGTGGTCGTGGCGAGCGGCACCAACGCGACCCGCGGCGAGACGCTGCCGCTGATCCCCGGCGGCAACTTCTTCGCCAACGCTGCCAAGGTGTTCGACGCGATCCCCTTCTGGCTCGCTCTCGGCAACTCGTTCCTGATCTCGGCGATCATCACGCTGTCGGTCGTGACGTTCTCGACGCTCGCGGGTTACGCGTTCGCCAAGCTGCGCTTCAAGGGTCGCGACGGTCTGATGATCTTCGTGATCGCGACCATGGCGATCCCGACGCAGCTCGGCATCATCCCGTTGTTCATGCTGATGCGGGAGCTCGGCTGGACCGGATCGATCGGTGCGGTCATCGTTCCGACCCTCGTCACGGCGTTCGGCGTCTTCTTCATGCGGCAGTACCTGGTCGACGTGATCCCAGACGAGCTCATCGAGGCCGCGCGCATGGACGGCGCGAACCAGTTCCGCACGTTCCTCACCGTCGGCATCCCTGCAGCCCGGCCCGCGATGGCGATCCTCGGACTCTTCACCTTCATGACGGCGTGGACCGACTACCTCTGGCCGCTGATCGTGCTCTCCCCGCAGAACCCGACGCTGCAGACGGCGCTCAGCCAGCTCCAGTCGGGCTACTACATCGACTACTCGATCGTGCTCGCCGGAGCCGTGCTCGCGACCCTTCCGCTGCTCGTCCTGTTCGTCGTCGCAGGACGCCAGCTCGTCAGTGGCATCATGGCGGGCGCGGTGAAAGGATGACCCCTATGACCCGAGCCTTTCCCGAGAACTTCCTGTTCGGCGCCGCGACAGCGGCGTACCAGATCGAGGGGGCGGCTTTCGAAGACGGGCGCACCGCATCGATCTGGGATGCCTTCAGCACGGTGCCGGGCGCAGTCATCGGCGGCGACAACGGCGACGTGGCGTGCGACCACTATCACCGCTATCCGCAGGACGTCGCTCTGATGAAGGAGCTGGGCCTGCAGACGTACCGCTTCTCGACCTCCTGGTCGCGGGTGCGGCCCGATGGCGGTGCGGTCAACGCGAAGGGCGTCGACTTCTACGAGCGCCTGGTCGACGAGCTGCTCGCGAACGACATACTTCCCTGGCTGACGCTGTACCACTGGGACATGCCGCAGGCGCTGCAGGAGACCGGCGGCTGGACCAACCGCGACACGGTCGGGCGCTTCCTCGAGTACGCAGGCACGATGCACGACGCGCTGGGCGACCGCGTGAACGTGTGGACCACCCTGAACGAGCCGTGGTGCTCGTCGTTCCTCTCATACACCGGCGGCGAGCACGCACCCGGCCACACGAGCGTCGCCGAGGGCCTGCTCGCAGCCCACCACCTGCTGCTCGCGCACGGCGAGACCGTGCGCGAACTGCGCGGACGCGACGCGAGCCTGAACCTCGGCATCACCCTGAACCACACCGTCGCCGACCCTGCCGATCCCGCGAACCCGGCAGATGTCGATGCCGCTCGCCGCGTCGACGGTCAGTTCAACCGCTGGTTCCTCGACCCGATCTACCGCGGCGTGTACCCGGACGACATCATCAGGGACATCAGGGCGGTGGATGCTGACGCGGTGGCGCGCTTCACGGAGGCCGTTCACGACGGCGACCTCGACACGATCTCGCAGCGCATCGACACGCAGGGCGTGAACTACTACCACGGCGACTTCCTCTCGGGCACGGCACCCGAGGTCGCCCCCGTCAGCGGCGGACCCGCGACCGACCGGGTCGGTCGCAGTCCCTACCCCTCGAGCGACGGCATCCATTCCGTCGAACGCGGCCTGCCGCGCACCGCGCAGAACTGGGAGGTGCAGCCCGAGGGGCTGACCCGACTGCTGCAGCGGGTGTGGACCGAGTATGCCGAACCCGCGGGCACCGTGCTGTACATGACCGAGAACGGCGCCGCCTATGACGACGTCGCGGTGGTCGAAGACGGGGAGACCCGCGTGCACGACGACGATCGCACCGAGTTCCTGCGCCTGCACCTCGGCGCGGTGCTCGATGCGGCCGAGGCCGGCGTCGACGTGCGCGGCTACTTCTACTGGTCGATGTTCGACAACTTCGAGTGGGCGTGGGGCTACGACAAGCGCTTCGGGATCGTGCGCGTCGACTACGACACCCAGGAGCGGAGTCTGAAGGACTCCGGTCGGGAGTACGCTCGCATCATCGCCGCTCGCGCTCTCTGACGCTGGGCGGCGGCACCAGGGAGCATCCGGCCTCACCGCCGGACGGAGGGAGAGTCGTGTCACTACGAGCGACCATCGAAGAGGTGGCCTCGGCCGCCGGAGTCTCGCGATCGACCGTGTCGCGCGTCGTGAACGGGTCCACGGCCGTGAGCCCCGAGGCTCTCCTCGCCGTGCAGCGGGCCATCGAGGAGCTCAGTTACGTGCCCAACCGTGCGGCCCGGTCGCTCGCCTCGAAGCAGACGCACGCGATCGCGCTGATCGTGCCCGAGGACACCACCCGCTTCTTCGGCGACCCGTTCTTCGCGGCGATCGTCGCGGGCATCACGGGGGCGCTCCGCGGCTCCGACTACCTGCTCAATCTGCTCATCGCCAGCGACGACCCCGGCGACAAGATGACGAGCTTCGTGCGCAACGGCGGCGTCGACGGTGCGCTGATCGTGTCGCATCACACGAGCGATGCGTTCATCGAGCGGGTCGCCGACGCGGTGCCGGTGGTCTGGGGCGGCCGACCGGTGCGGATCCGCGAGGGCGACTACGTGGTCGACGTCGACAACGTCGCGGGTGCCCGCACGGCGACCGCGCACCTGATCGAGACGGGACGCACGCGTATCGCGACCATCTCCGGCCCGCTCACGATGGTCTCCTCGGTCGACCGTGTGCAGGGATTCCGCGGAGCACTGGCCGACGCCGGGCTCTCGCCGTTCGCAGAGGAGGCCGGCGACTACAGCGAGTCCAGCGGAGCGGATGCCGCGCGGCGCATCCTCGCGGCCGGACGCCCCGACGCGATCTTCGTGGCCAGCGACCTCATGGCGCGCGGAGCGCTGACGGCGCTGCGTGCCGCCGGCATCCGCGTTCCCGAAGACGTCGCGCTGGTCGGATTCGACGATTCGTCCGTCGCGCTGAGCACCGATCCTCAGCTCACGACCATGCGGCAGCCGATGTACGCGCAGGGAGAGGCGATGGCCGGCGTGCTGCTGTCGCGTCTTGCGGGGCGCGACCCGGAGCACACCACCATCCTGCCGACCGAGCTGGTCGTGCGCGCCTCGTCGTAGCCGCGCGTGCGCCGGGTCGCCGCTGGGCGCCCCGACAGCCGGACGCGGCAGGAGGTGAGGGGATGACACGGACGCGGACCAGACGCCCCTCCAGGTTGGTCCGCATCCGTGGGTCTGTGGGTCAGCCGATCGGGTGGCGTGACCTGAGTTCGATCGTCGCGGGCCACGGGAGCAGCGCCCAGGGGCCGTGCCGTTTCGCCGTGGCGGCGGCCTTGAAATCGCTCCACCCGTCGCCATACTTCGCGAACGAGTCCTCGTCGAGGGTGCCGTCGCTCCAGTGCATGATGCGTCCGGCGAGATAGCTGAGCCCGAAGTCCGCCCACGAGACGAAACACGGCCTGGCCGCGACGTTGATGCGGTGGATGATCAGGCGGGCCTCGGCCACGTCTGCGTACCCGAGCGCGACACCCCACGTCGTCATGGCGACGGCCTGGCCCAGGGCATAGGCATCGAGGGTTCTGACGTAGATGTCGGGCGGCACGATGTCCTCGCCGACGCGTCGGCGGATCTCTCGCTCGATGTGCTCGATGCCGGCGGTGAACGGATGCGCGTCCCGCTCATCCCCGCCGTCTGCGGTGATCGCGTCGAGCCACTCGCGCGTCTTCGGGGCTCGTCCGAGCCGGGTGGCGAGGTCGTTGCGCACGGCGAGGTGCGACATCCATGCATGACGACGACGGCGGACCGTGGTCAGATGCTCGATCATGCCGAGCCAATCCTGACGGGAGCGGATGCCCCACTGAGCGATCAGGGCCGCCTTCTCGTCGTCGCCGAGTTCTGGCGCGGTCGGATCGTTCCATGGGCCGGACGGCACCGAGCGGATCTGCAGGAAGCCGAGCGCGATCTCATTCGCCGCGGCATCGGAGGTGGCGTACCGGCTCGACGCCGGAAACTTGGAGACGGGCAGGATCCACGAGAGGGGATGCATCGAACTCCTTCCGCCGCTGCACTGACGACACGCAAAGCCTGAATAGCCGTTCAATCAGTAATATATAGGTTTCGGATGCATTTTCCGAGTCGTCCAATCCTGGGGAGGTGGACTAGACATGTCGCGCAACGACGAGCTGAACCGCATCGCACGGGAGCGCTCCCGCAAGGTCATCCTGGAGTCCGCGATCGAACTGTTCGCAGAGCGCGGTGTCTCGGGTGCGAGCATCGCCGAGATCACTCGCCGTGCGGGTGTCGCGCAGGGGTTGGCCAACTACCATTTCGGCGGCAAGGATCAGCTGATCGCGGCTGTGCTCGACAACTGGTTCGATGTGCTCTTCGGGATTCCCCAGGTCGAGGGCCCCGCCGATGTGCGCCTGGCCGGCATCATCGATGGCGCGCTCACAGCCACCGGGTATGCGCTGCCGGTGCAGCGAGCCGTGTTCGCGTTGCAGCAGCAGCCGAGCACCCACCGTCTGTACGCCGAGGCTGAGGAGCGGCATGCAGATCAAGCGGTCGCCTCCGAGAACACTGTGCGAGAGATCTTCCGGGAGCGAGGCGCGAGCGATCCGCCCCTCGAGGAGATCATGCTGCGCAGCACGCTCGAGGGAATCTTCATGAAGTACGCCGTATACGGCGACACCTACCCGCTCGAAGACGCGCGACGCTGGGTGCATCGGCTCTACGGGCTCCCGGAGCCCGAGGCTCCGCTGCCGCTGCAACTCGCGCCACGCGACCCGGACGCGCGGACCCGCGCCTCAGGAGCGCTCCGCCCCGAGAACTGACCCCGGAAGCGGATCTGTCTCAGATCCTGTCGTTCATCCGGTTCGCCGCCCTGCCGAGTCGCTCACCCCAGCTGCATGCGGGCGAACGCGCCGAGCACGACGCGCTCCGATTGCACGAGGTAGCGCTCGAGCTCGTCGGCACCGGCCTGCGCTCCTCGCGTGAGGAACGTGTCGAGCACGGCGCGGTTCTTGCGGACGAACGGCTCGTGCAGAGATCGGGGGTCGTCGATCTTCAGGAAGGCCAGTCTCAACTCTGCGGCCAGGTCGCGATAGGTGCGGGCCAACCGCGGGCTGTCGGCGAGAGCCACCAGGGCGACGTGGAACGCCATGTTGGCGCTTCCCACCGCGCGCCACGTCTCGGTGTCGTCGAGGAGTGCATCCCGGGCGGCTGCCTCGGCCGCCAGCACTGCCTCCCGCATCTGCTGGACGGCCGGGTGCTCCGGCTCGGAGTGCAGGAGAGCGGTGCACTCGATGACGCGACGCGCTCGATAGATGTCGATGACGTCGGCGATCGTCGGCGAGGCGACGGAGACCCCGCGATGCGGCACATGCTCGAGCAGTCCCTGCTCGGAGAGGGCGCGGAACGCCTCGCGCAGAGTGTTGCGTGCCACGCCGAAGTGCTCGGCGATGGCCGATTCCGACAGTCGAGAGCCGGGCGCGAAGGCTCCGTCGATGATCTGCTGTCGGAGCGCATCGGCGAGCATGCCCTGCTGGTTCATGCCTTCATCGTAGGCGGGGCGCGCGACGGATCGTTCGACCGCCCGCCTCCGGTATTACGCGACTGGAACTGCGCCGTAGCACAGCGGAAACAAAGTTGTTGAACAATATCTCTCAATCCGTTCTACACTGGGTGGCACTCGACACCCACCAACGACGATGGGAAATCCCCCGCAATGTCTGAGAACACCGCAGCCCCGCTGTCAGCAGAAGACGAAGCCCGGCTCTCCGCCGCCAAGAGGCGCGCAGGCCGCAGCGCCGTGATCGGCGCGATCTTCCTGATGGCCACCAGCGCGATCGGCCCAGGATTCATCACCCAGACGGCCACCTTCACCGCGACGATGGGCGCGGCGTTCGCCTTCGCGATCCTGGTCTCGATCCTCGTCGACATCGCAGTGCAGTTGAACATCTGGCGCATGATCACCTCCTCCGGCCTGCGCGCCGGAGAGCTCGCCAACCGTGCCATCCCCTTCTCGGGCCACGTCATCGCCGTGCTCGTCGTGATCGGCGGTCTGGCATTCAACATCGGCAACATCGCCGGTGGTGGCCTGGGCATGAACGCGCTGCTCGGCATCGATCCGAAGCTCGGCGGCATGATCACGGCGGCCCTCGCGATCATCATCTTCCTCGTCAAGAAGGCCGGCCCCGTCATGGACGTCGTGCTCGTCGTGCTCGGCATCGGCATGATCGTGATGACCGTGATCGTCGCGGTCATCGCCCAGCCGCCGATCGGCGAGGCGCTGCGGCAGACGTTCGTGCCGGATGAGCTCAACTTCGCCACCATCACCACGATCGTCGGCGGAACCGTGGGCGGATACATCACCTACTCGGGCGCCCACCGCTACCTCGACTCCGGTCACACCGGTCCCGAGCAGGCGGCTCCCGTCATGCGCGCGGCGGCGAACGGCATCCTCGTCACCGGCATCATGCGCTACGTGCTGTTCCTCGCGATCCTCGGGGTGGTCGCCTCGGGCGTCGCGCTCGACCTGTCGAGCCAGGCGGCGAACCCCGCAGGGCAGGCCTTCGGCGCCGTGCTCGGCGACGCGGGACTCCGCATCTTCGGCGCGATCTTCTGGGCCGCGGCGATCAGCTCGGTCATCGGCGCGGCGTACACGTCGGCGACCTTCCTGTCGACCTTCACGAAGAAGCTCAAGGGTGGGTGGCCTCTGCAGCTGGCGACCGTCGCCTTCATCGTCGTATCGCTGATCGTCTACCTCTCGATCGGCACCGCGCCGGCGGCGATCCTCGTCTTCGTCGGTGGCTTCAACGGGCTGATCCTGCCCATCGGGCTCACGGTCTTCATGTACATCGGCTGGTTCCGTCGTGACCTGCTCGGCTCGAAGAAGTACCCGATGTGGCTGCTCATCGCCGGTACGCTCGTGACGCTGCTGACCTGGTACATGGGCATCGTCTCGGTCGGCCCCATCTTCGCCTTCCTCGGAATCGGAGCGTGACCGCGTGACATCGATCGACCTCAACTCCGACCTCGGCGAGAACGTCCCCGACCGGGTGGTCAGCGACGACGAGAGCATGCTGCGCCTGGTGACGAGCGCCAATGTGGCGTGCGGCTTCCATGCGGGCAGCCCCGAAGGCATCCGGTCGACGCTCGCGAGCGCCGTGGCCGGCGGCGTCGTGATCGGCGCGCACCCCGGCTACCGCGACTACGAGAACTTCGGCCGCACGAAGGTCGACATCGATTCGGCCACGCTGCAGGCGCACGTCGAGTACCAGCTCGGAGCCCTGATCGGGCTTGCCGCAGCCGTCGGCGGTCGGGTCGCCTACGTCAAGCCGCATGGGGCGCTCTACAACACGATCGCCCGTGATGAGCGGCAGTCGAAGGATGTGGTGGCGGCGATCCGTGCGATCGATCCGAGCCTCGTGCTGCTGGGCCTTGCCGGGGGCGTCGTGCTCGACGTGGCCGAGCGTGCGGGCCTGCAGATCGCGGCAGAGGCCTTCGCCGACCGGGCGTATCAGCCCGACGGCCAGCTCGTCTCGCGCACCGAGCCCGGCTCGGTGCTGCACGACCCCGCGGCCGTCGCCGAGCGCATGGTGCGCCTCGCAGGCGACGGAGTGATCCGCGCGATCGACGGCACCGACGTGCCCGTCAGCACACAGTCGATCTGCGTGCACGGCGACAGCCCGGGCTCCGTGGCCATGGCCGCGGAGACCAAGCGGATGCTGCAGGATGCCGGCATCACGATCGCACCGTTCGCGGGGGTCTGACATGACCGTCCTCGCCACCGCCGACCAGCTCGCCGATGCGCGGGCGGCGCGGGCCGCCATCCGGGCGGGCCACGCCGAGCCGACCAGCGGTGTCGCCGTCGGGCTGACGCAGGCGAACCTGATCTCCGTGCCGGCCGACTGGGCCTTCGAGACGTTGCTCTTCGCGCAGCGGAACCCGAAGCCGTGCCCCGTGCTCGAGGTCATCGAACAGGGCGAGGTCGAGTCGCGGCTCGCGCCCGGCAGCGACATCCGCACCGACATCGGTCGGTATCGCATCTGGCGCGACGGAGAACTGGTCGACGAGGTCGCCGACGCGACTGCGGCCTGGGCGGAGCATCCGGACCTCGTCTCGTTCCTCATCGGATGCAGCTTCACGTTCGAGTCCGGACTCGTGCAGGCGGGAATCCCGATCCGTCACCAGGAACTCGGGCGCAACGTGCCGATGTACCGCACCGCTGTGCCCTGCACCCCGGCTGGCCGGCTGAGCGGCGAGATGGTCGTCTCGATGCGACCGATTCCCGCGGATCGCGTGGCGGATGCCGTGCAGATCTCCGGCCGGACCCCCGCCGTACACGGTGCTCCGGTGCACATCGGCGATCCTGCCTCGCTCGGCATCGCCGACCTGGCTCGTCCGGATTTCGGCGATGCGCCCGAGGTGCGCGAGGGTGAGGTGCCGGTGTTCTGGGCCTGTGGCGTCACTCCGCAGGCAGCGATCATGGCCTCGAAGCCTCCCTTCGCCATCACCCACGCGCCCGGCTACATGTTCATCACCGACGTTCCCGATGCGGAGTACCTGGTCTGATGCGCATCCTCACGGCATCCGATCACGCGCTCCTCGTCGAGGCGGCCGACCTCGACGAGGCGATGCGACTGAACCTCGCGTGGGAGGGCGTGCACGGCGTGGTCGAGCGCATCCCCGGTGCCCGCACCGTGCTCGTGCGGTTCGACCCGCTGGCGGTGTCGGCCGCCGATCTCGCCGATGCGCTGGCCGCGACCGAGATCGACACCGCCCATCTGCAGGCCACCGGCGAGGTCACGGTGCCTGTTCGGTACGACGGAGAAGATCTCGACGAGACGGCGTCCCTCTTGGGTGTGTCTGCGGCAGAGCTCGTGAACCGCCATCTGGCAGCCGACTGGAAGGTCGCCTTCTCGGGCTTCGCCCCCGGCTTCGGCTACGTGGTGAGCAGCGACCCGCTGTTCGATGTGCCCCGCCGCTCGTCGCCCCGCACCCGCGTGCCCGCGGGCTCCGTGGCACTCGCCGGACAGTTCACCGGGGTGTACCCGCGCGAGAGTCCGGGCGGATGGCAGCTCATCGGACGTACGGATGCCGTGATGTGGGACATCGACCGTGACCCGCCCGCGCTGCTGTCGCCGGGCACGACCGTCCGGTTCGAGCAGGTGCGTGCGCAGATCGTGACGTCGGAGAACGCAGACGACCGCGCCGACGCACGGGCTGTCGCCGAACCACACGCCGCCGCAGGCGCGCCCGACCCGGGTCCTCCGGGTGCCGGCGCGGTCGAGATCGTGCGTCCGTCGATGCAGCTGCTGGTGCAGGATGCCGGTCGGCCCGGCTTCGCGGCACTCGGCGTCTCGGCGTCCGGTGTCGCCGATCGTCGCGCCATGCGCGAGGCGAACCGTGCGGTGGGCAATGCCACCGGCGCAGCGGTGCTCGAGAGCGTCGGCGGTGCGGTGCTGCGCTTCCGGGGTGCCGGGGTCGCCGCGATCTCGGGTGCTGTCGGCTCTCTCGACCTGATCGACGCGGACGGTGCGACTCGTCGCATCGAACACGGCGCGCCCTTCGCCACCGTCGAGGGCGACGAGCTCATTCTCGGCCACCCGACCAGCGGGCTGCGCTACCTCATCGCGATCCGTGGCGGGGTGGCCGTGGACCCGGCGCTCGACAGCCGCGCAAGCGACACTCTCGCCGGGCTCGGGCCCGCTCCGCTGGCCGCAGGCGACGTGCTGCGAGCGGGCGACGCCGCAGCGCATCCGGTCGAGCCCGAGGCCCTGCTGCGGACGCTGCCTTCTCCCGGCGACCTCGTCGACCTCGAGATCACCCTCGGCCCCCGCGACGACTGGTTCACGGCGGCGGCCCTCGCGACCCTCGCCGGCCAGGAGTGGACCGTGACGCCGCGCTCCGACCGTGTCGGCATCAGACTCGAGGGCGCCGTGCCGCTCGAGCGATCCGTCAGTGGCGAGCTGCCCAGCGAAGGGGCGGTGACCGGGGCGATCCAGGTGCCTCCGGACGGCCAGCCCGTGCTGTTCCTCCCCGACCACCCGCTCACCGGCGGATACCCGATCATCGGTGCGCTCACCGACCGCAGCCTCGATCTCGCCGGTCAGCTGCCGCCGGGCGCGCGCGTCCGTTTCACTGTCAAGGAGACCTCATGACCAAGGTGCTGATCGCGAATCGCGGAGAGATCGCCGTGCGCGTCATCCGTGCCTGCGCCGAGGCCGGCTACACGTCGATCGCCGTCTATGCGGATCAGGACGCGGATGCCCTGCATGTGCGCCTCGCCGACGAGGCCCTGGGGCTGGGCGGGAGCACAGCGGCGACCACGTACCTCTCCATCGACGCTCTGCTCGACGCGGCACGCACCAGCGGCGCGGATGCCGTGCACCCCGGCTACGGATTCCTCTCGGAGAGCGCGGATTTCGCGCGCGCCGTCGAGGGGGCTGGCCTCATCTGGATCGGCCCTTCGCCCGAGAGCATCGACGCGCTCGGCGACAAGATGACCGCGCGCCGGATCGCGCAGCGTGTCGGAGCGCCTTTGGCGGCAGGCACAGACCAGCCGCTGGCCGGGCCCGCGGAGGCGGTGTCGTTCGCCGAGGAGCACGGCCTTCCGATCGCGATCAAGGCGGCGTTCGGCGGTGGCGGGCGAGGGCTCAAGGTGGTGCGAGAGATGTCGGAGGTCGCGGATGCCTTCGACGCGGCGACCCGTGAGGCCATCGCTGCCTTCGGTCGCGGCGAGTGCTTCGTCGAGCGCTTCCTCGAGAGTCCCCGTCACATCGAGGTGCAGGTGCTCGGCGACGGACGCGGTGGCGTCGTGGTCGTCGGCGACCGCGACTGCTCGATGCAGCGCCGCAACCAGAAGCTGATCGAAGAGGCGCCGGCACCGGGGCTGTCGAGCGATCAGCGCAGGCAGTTCCATGATGCTGCCCGCGCGATCTGCGGAGAGGTGCAGTACCGGGGTGCGGGGACCGTGGAGTTCCTCCTCGCGTCAGACGGCACGATCTCCTTCCTCGAGGTGAACACCAGGCTCCAGGTCGAGCACCCGGTCACCGAAGAGGTCACCGGCACGGACCTCGTGCGCGAGCAGTTCCGCATCGCCTTCGGCGAGGGGATCTCGTTCAGCGAGACGCCCGTGCCGACGGGGCACGCCTTCGAGTTCCGCATCAACGCCGAGGACCCCGGTCGTGGCTTTCTGCCGAGCCCCGGTCGCGTCGACTCGCTGCGGATCCCCGGCGGACCCGGTGTGCGCTGGGACAGCGGCATCGAGGCGGGCGACGTGGTTCAGCCGGCCTTCGACTCGATGATCGCGAAGCTCGTCGTGCATGCTGACAGCCGTGACGCGGCGCTGGTGCGGGCGCGTCGGGCGCTGCGCGAGCTCGTCGTCGAGGGCCCGGCGACCGTCATCCCGTTCGATCTGCTCGCTCTCGACGACGAGGCGTTCGCCACGGAGACCTTCGCGGTGCACACCCAGTGGATCGAGAGCACCCTGCTGCCGCGGCTGGAGCCGCAGTTGCGACCGGATCCCGTACCGGATGCCGCCCTCCAGCGCTTCCCCGTCGAGATCGACGGACGCCGGGTCGTGCTCGGACTCCCGATCGGTCTGCTCGGCGGTCTCGGCGGTCTCGGCGGTCTCGGAGGTCTTGCGGATGCCGGAACTGCGGCGCCCGCCTCCGATCCGACCGAGCTGCGCTCACCGGCACCGGGCACGCTCGTGCGCTGGCTCGCCGACGATGGTGCGAGCGTCTCGGAGGGCGACCCGGTCGCCGTGCTCGACGCGATGAAGATGGAGACCACGGTCGCCGCTCACCGCGGCGGTGTCCTGTCGTACCGGGTGGAGCTCTCTGCGGCGATCGCGCCCGACGCGGTGCTCGCCGTCATCGTCTGAGCGCGATCGCGCCAGAACGCGACGATCCCGGATGCCGCAGTCGCAGCATCCGGGATCGTCGTGGTCGTAAGTGGTTCGTGACTACGCGGGGTCGCCGCCCAGCGGGCCCACGGCCTCGAGCGGCCTCGGGTCGTCGGCGCCGGTCTTGCGGGCCCGGGCGATGAGGTTGCCCAGGTGGTAGATCAGCAGAGCCGCGACCGTGCCGAGCACGATGCCGCCGAAGGCGAAGTCGCCGAGCTGCATCGAGAAACCGGCGATGCCGATCACGAGCGAGACGGCCGCCGTGTACTGGTTGACCGGGCGCGAGAAGTCGACCTTGCTGTCGACCCAGATCTTGATGCCGATGATGCCGATGAGGCCGTACAGTGCGGTGGTCGCGCCACCGAGCACGCCGGCCGGGATCGAATTGAAGACCTCGCCGACCTTGGGAGAGAAGGCGAGCAGGATCGCGAAGAGACCCGCGACCCAGTAGACCGCGGTGGAGTAGACGCGGGTGGCTGCCATGACGCCGATGTTCTCGCCGTACGTCGTGGTACCCGAGCCGCCGAAGCCGCCGGCGATGGTCGTCGCGACACCGTCGGCGATGAGCGCGCGACCCGTGTGCTTGTTGATCGCCGGGTCTTCGGTCATGGTCGCGACGCCGCGCACGTGGCCCACGTTCTCGGCGACGAGCACCAGCACGACGGGCAGGAACATCGCGATGGTCGACCACGTGCCGGGCTCGACGAAATCGGGGAGCTGGAACTCGGGGAGGCCCACCCAGGGAGCATCCGCGATGAGCTCTGCGGGGGTCTTGCCTCCGCGCAGGGCGTTGGGCACCTCGAACGAGCCGGTGAAGGCGGCGTAGATGAAGCCCACCGCGACACCGAGGAAGATCGAGATGCGGCCGAGGAATCCGCGGAACAGCACCGCGAACAGGATGATCGCGACGAGCGTGATGGTCGCGGTCACCGGGTCGAGCTGGAAGTTGTTCCACGCGGTCGGCGCGAGGTTGAAGCCGATCAGGGCGACGATCGCGCCGGCGACGACCGGGGGCATCAGGGCATCGACCCAGCGCAGGCCGGCGAACTGCACGACCAGACCGACGACGGTGAGCAGGAGACCGACCGCGACGACGCCCGCGAGGGCGGATCCGGTGCCGCCGGCGGCGACCGCAGCGGTGATCGGCGCGATGAACGCGAACGACGATCCGAGGTAGCTGGGCAGCTGGTTCTTCGTGATCAGCAGGAAGATGAGGGTGCCGAGACCGCTGAACAGCAGGGTGGTCGAGACCGGGAAGCCGGTCAGCGTCGGCACGAGGAACGTGGCGCCGAACATCGCGACGACGTGCTGGGCGCCGATCGCGATCGTGGCGGGCCAGTTCAGGCGCTCATCGGGCTTGACGACGGCGCCGGGTTCGACCGTGCGGCCGTTTCCGTGGGTCTTCCACAGGGGCATGCGGGCTCCTCAGGATCGGGGGAGGGGGAGTGCTCGAGCAACACTACCGATTCCTGAGTGTTCCCTGGGTGCGGTGGGGCCACCGCTTCGGGCGGACTTCTGCTCCTCGGGAGGAGGATTCTCGAAGATCTCTCCTCCTGAGACGCAGTTCTCCTCCCGAGGGTGCGGGGGAGGCCGCGGGGGTCAGGCCCCGAGGCGCTCGATCAGCTCGCGGTAGCGGTCGGCGGTGCGCTCGACGATGTCCTCGGGCAGCACGGGAGGCTCGCCCTGCTTGTCCCAGTTGGCGGCCAGCCAGTCGCGCACGATCTGCTTGTCGAAGCTCGCCATGCGCTCCTTCGGCGTCGTGCCGGTGCGCCAGGCCTCGGCATCCCAGTAGCGCGACGAGTCGCTCGTGAGCACCTCGTCGGCCAGATGCAGGATGCCCTCGGCATACGTCCCGAACTCGAACTTCGTGTCCGCGAGGATCAGGCCCTTCTCCTCGGCGATCGCGGCGGCGCGCGCGTAGAGCGCGATCGACACGTCTCGCAGTTCGGCCGCCCGCTCGGCGCCGACGAGCTCGACTGTCTGCTCGAACGTGATGTTCTCGTCGTGCTCACCCATCGGCGCCTTGTAGGCGGGGGTGAACAGCGGCTCGGGAAGGCGGTCGCCGTTCTGCAGTCCCTCAGGCAGCGGGATGCCGCACACGGTGCCGCTCTCGGTGTACTCGGCCCAACCGGAGCCGGTGATGTAGCCGCGCACGACGCACTCGACCGGGAGCATCTCCAGCGACTGCGCGAGCATGGCGCGATCGGCGACGCTCGCGGGGGTCTCGCCGTCGGCGAGATGATTGGGAACGTCGCTCAGCTGGCTGAACCACCAGCGGCTCAGACGCGTCAGCAGCGCGCCCTTGTGAGGGATGCCGGGGGAGAGCACGAAGTCGAACGCGCTCACGCGGTCGGACGCCACCACGAGGATGCGGGTATCGGCGGCGTCATCCGAGGCATAGAGGTCGCGGACCTTGCCCGAGTAGATGTGGCGCCAGCCGGGAATGGTCTGCGCATTGCTGTCCGAAGGTGTGCTCACCCGCCCCATTATCCCGGTAGACGCGCCCGGTGTCGTGTCAAGGCCTGGCGCGATGCGCCGCCCGGGTGTCGGCGGGGCTGTCTAGCGTAAAGGGGTGACCGACGACCTCTTCACCGACCGACTGCGGCTCTCGCGGGCCGTGCCCGCCGATCTCGACGCCGTGTTCGGCATCCAGAACGATCCCCGGGTGTGGACGCACTATCCGAGTCTGCGTCACACCGACACCGAGGCGACGATCCAGATGATGCAGCGGTGGGAGCGCAGCTGGGAGCGGGCGGGTCTCGGATCGTGGGTCGTGCGCCTGCGCGACACGGACGAGGTGATCGGCAACGGCGGGTGCACGCTGCTCGACGGCGATGTGTGGAACGTGGGCTACCGGATCGCCGCCGACCACCACGGGCGCGGATACGCGACGGAGCTCGCCCGAGCCGCTCTCGCCCAGGCGCGCATCGTCGCCCCCGATCGCCCGATCATCGCCTATCTGGTCGAGCACAATCGCGGGTCGGCGCACGTGGCGCAGAAGATCGGGCTCGAACTCGTGCACCGTGCGCCGGATGCCGGCAACCCCGACCCCTCGGTGATCAGGCTGGTCTATGCCGATCGACCTCTCGCGCCTGCCCAGCTCGCGGCGGCCCTGCGCTAGGCGTGCACGCCCACTGCATCCCCGGTCTTGTCGAGAGGCTGCCGGAAGCGTATAGTCCACATGGACTATTTGAACGGAACCATCTGGGGAGGGGCCGATGCAGCGATTGACCCCGATGGGGGTGATGGCGCTCGCGCTGCTGCGCGAGGGCGACATGCATCCCTATGAGATGGTGCGTCTGATGCGCTCCCGCCGCGACCAGCGCCTGCTCGCCATCACGAACGGCACGCTCTATCACACGGTCGGACGGCTGCAGCGGGAGGGGCTGATCGACGAGGTCGGCATCGACCGCGAAGGCAACCGTCCGGAGCGCACCACCTACACGCTCACGGATGCCGGGACGGACGCCCTGGTCGACTGGCTGCGGCGAGAGCTCTCGGTCGTCGATCGGCCCGCCGAGTTCCGCATCGCGCTCGCCGAGGCGCACAATCTCGAGCGCGCGGAGGTCATCGGATGCCTTCGCACCCGACGCGCGGCCCTCGACGAGGGCCACGTGGCGCACCGCGACGGACTGGTCGGCGCGCGCGCCAAGGCAGTGCCCGAGCAGGTGCTCGTCGAGTTCGAGCGCCAGGAGGTGCTGCTCGAGGCCGAGCTGCGCTGGATCGACTCCCTCATCGACCGACTCGAGGCAGAGGAGTTCCCCTGGGGTCCCTCCGCCTTCGACTACTCAGACCGCTACCGCGCACAGCGAAAGGCTGCACAGCAATGACCGATTCCTCCTCGACGGGGCGCCCACCCGTGGCATCCTCGTCTTCCGGTCCCTCGACCGGCACGTTCGCCGCGGGACACCGCCCCGCGAGCCCATGGCCCGCGCTCTGGGCGCTCGTCATCGGCTTCTTCATGATCCTCGTCGACACGACGATCGTCTCGGTCGCGAACCCCGCGATCAAGGCGGCCCTCGACCCTACGACCAACAACCTCGACAACGTCGTGTGGGTCACCAGCGCCTACCTGCTCGCCTACGCGGTGCCGCTGCTGATCACCGGACGTCTCGGAGACCGCTTCGGACCGAAGAACATCTACCTCATCGGCCTCGCGATCTTCACGCTCGCCTCGCTCTGGTGCGGTCTGTCCGACTCGCTCGAGATGCTGATCGCGGCCCGCGCCGTGCAGGGTCTCGGCGCGGCGTTCATGACGCCCCAGACGATGGCTGTGATCACGCGCACGTTCCCGCCCGAGCGCCGCGGCGCAGCCATGGGCCTGTGGGGTGCGACGGCGGGTGTCGCGACCCTCGTCGGCCCGCTCGTCGGCGGTCTGCTCGTCGACGGCTTCGGGTGGGAGTGGATCTTCTTCGTCAACATCCCGGTCGGCATCGTCGCGTTCGTGCTCGCCTGGCGCCTCGTGCCGAAGCTGCAGACCAGCCCGCATCGCTTCGACATCCTCGGTGTGATCCTCAGCGCCGTCGCGCTGTTCCTCATCGTCTTCGGGCTGCAGGAGGGCGAGAAGTTCGACTGGGGCGTCATCTGGGGGCCCGTCTCGGTGTGGGGCCTGATCATCGCCGGTCTCGTCGTGCTCGCGCTGTTCATCGTGCAGCAGGCGCGCACGCGCAGCGAGGCTCTGGTGCCGCTCGCACTCTTCCGCGATCGCAACTTCTCGGGGGCCAACGTCGCGATCGCCGCAGTCGGCTTCACCGTGACGAGCATGTCGCTGCCGATGATGTTCTTCCTGCAGACGGCCCGCGGGCTCACCCCGACGGAAGCTGCGCTGCTGCTGATCCCGATGGCCGTGCTGTCGGGAGCGCTCGCCCCGGCCGCGGGCAAGCTGCTCGACCGGATCGACCCTCGCATCATCCTCATCCCTGGTCTGCTCTGTGTGGGTGTCGCGCTGGTCTGGTACTCGGCGCTGATCAACATGGACACCCCCATCTGGATGTTCCTGCTGCCCTCTGCCCTGATGGGAATCGGCAACGCCGGTATGTGGGGACCGCTCGCCACCACCGCGACGCGCAAGCTGCCTCCGCGTCAGGCCGGGGCCGGTGCGGGCATCTACAACACGACCCGCACCATCGGATCGGTGATCGGCTCGGCATCCATCGCGGCGTTCATGCAGTCGCGTCTCGAGGCGAACCTTCCGGGTCTCTCCGACGCTCCCGCAGGCATCGAGGGCGGAGGGTCGCTGCCCCCGCAGGTCGCCGAGGGCTTCGCGGCCGGTATGTCGCAGGCGATCCTGCTCCCGGCCTGTGTGATGGTGATCGCCCTGATCGCCTCGCTGTTCCTCGGTCGCTACGACAAGACGGATGCTGCGGCATCCGCACCGGCGGAGGCACCCGCGCCCGCCGCGTGATCCGCGCCTGACGACGAGCCGGGTCTTCTGCACGATCGTGCGGAAGACCCGGCTCTCCCCGGTTTGCGCCGGTCGCGCCGGTGTGGTGTCATCGGGCGATGACGATCGAGCTCATGAGGCCCACCACCGACCTGTTCGACTCCTGGGCGGCAGCAGTCGCCGAGTTCGGAGACGGGCATGTCGACGGGTCGGGTCTCCAGGCGCCGGTCACCCCTGATCGAGCGACGCTCGACGCGCTGATCGCGAAGTCGGACCTTCTCTCCGACACCACGGCCGAGCTGCCGGAGGATGCCGTGCACAACGACCTGTACTGGGTCGTCGACGACGGTGAGGTCGTGGGCTTCCTCTCGTTCCGGCACGAGCTGAACGCCTACCTGCGCGAGGTGGGCGGTCACATCGGCTATGCCGTGCGCGAATCGCGTCGACGTCAGGGCTATGCGTCCGCGGCGCTGCGGCTCGGACTCGAGCGTGCGCGCGAGATCGGACTCGAGCGCGTGCTGGTCACGTGCGACGACGACAACGTCGGCTCTTTCCGCACGATCGAGGGCGGAGGCGGCGTGCTGCAGGACGTCCGCGTGCTGCCCGAGCACGGAGAGGCGCCGGTGCGCCGATACTGGATCACGCTCTAGCGGCGAGGGCACGGACGGCCTCGCAACACAGCCGACACTCCGTCGCCGGTTAGGGTTGATGGTCGACGACCATCCCGGTGGCAGCATCCTGCCGCCCATCCGATCCGAGGAGCCTCCGTCGTGATCCCACATCCTTCCCCTGCTTCCGCGCGCCTGCGCGCGCTCGGACGCACCGTCGGGGCGATGGCGCTCACGGCGTTCATCGCGGCCGGCGCGCTGCTCGGCGGAGCATCCGCCGCGACTGCGGCCGACGACTCCGAGACCTACGTCATCGGCACAGACACCACGTTCGCGCCGTTCGAGTTCACCTCTCCCGACGGCGACCTCGTCGGCATCGACATGGACCTGCTCCGGGCGATCGCCGAAGACCAGGGCTTCAAGGTCGAGATCCGCCAGCTCGGATTCGACGCCGCCGTGCAGGCGCTGCAGGCCAACCAGGTCGACGCCGTCATGGCGGGCATGTCGATCACCGAAGAGCGTGAGAAGACGTTCGACTTCAGCGAGCCGTACTTCACCAGCGGCATCCAGCTCGGCGTGCTCGAGTCCAGCGACATCCAGTCGCTCGACGACCTCGACGGCGAGGCCGTCGCGGTCAAGACCGGCACGCAGGGGCAGACGTTCGCCGAGGAGAACCAGGACGAGTTCGGCTTCCGCATCACGCCGTATCAGGACACCACCGACATGGTGGATGCCGTCAAGGCCGGCCAGGCGGTCGGCTACTTCGAGGACTTCCCGGTGCTCGCCTACGGCATCCAGCAGGGCTCGGGCTTCCGCCTGATCGGTGAGCCGGAACTCGGCGGCGAGTACGGCTTCGCAGTCAACAAGGGTCAGAACCCCGAGCTGGTCGAGATGTTCAACGCGGGCCTGGCGAACCTCCAGGCCTCAGGCGAGTACGACGAGATCGTCGACAGCTACCTCGCCGGCGGCGAGGAGACCACGCAGGCGACCGACATCTTCTCCGTCGCGGTGAAGTACTGGCCCGCTCTCATGGAGGGCCTCTGGCTCACGATCCTCGCGACGCTCGTCGCGATCGTGGCCGCGTTCATCCTCGGCCTCATATTCGGCTTCGGTCGCGTCTCGGCCTTCGCGCCGTTCCGCTGGGTGGCGACGGCCTATGTCTACGTCTTCCGCGGCACACCGATCCTCGTGCAGGCGTTCTTCGTGTTCTTCGCCATCCCGCAGCTGTTCCCCGGACTCACGTTCAACCCGTTCGTCGCCGGAGCCATCACGCTCTCGCTGAACACCGGTGCGTACATGACCGAGATCATCCGCGGTGGCATCCAGGCGGTCGATCCCGGTCAGGCCGAGGCGTCGCGGTCGCTGGGCCTCGGACACTGGAAGACCATGCAGAAGGTCGTGCTGCCGCAGGCGTTCCGCATCATGATCCCGTCGTTCGTGAACCAGGGCATCATCACCCTCAAGGACACGTCGCTGATCAGCGTCATCGGCCTCGCCGAGCTGACGTTCGTCTCGCGCCAGATCATCGCCTCGACATACCTGTCGGCTCAGGTGCTGACGATCGTCGCCATCATCTACTTCGTCGTGATCACGCTGCTGACGCTGCTCGCGAACCGCCTGGAGAGGAAGTTCAACGCATGAGCAAGATCGAAGTCAAAGACCTGCACAAATCGTTCGGCGACAACCATGTGCTGAAGGGCATCGACCTCACGGTCGACGACGGCGAGGTCGTCGCGGTCATCGGGCCCTCGGGCTCGGGAAAGTCGACACTGCTGCGGTGCCTCAACAAGCTCGAGGAGCCGACCTCTGGCCAGGTGATCATCGACGGCGTCGACCTGACCGACAAGAGCGTCAAGCTCGACGAGGTGCGTCAGCGCATCGGCATGGTGTTCCAGCATTTCAACCTGTTCCCGCACATGACGGTGCTCGAGAACATCACGCTCGCCCCGGTCGAGCTCGGCAAGCTGTCGAAGGCAGAGGCGAAGGAGCGCGCGCTGGCGCTGCTCGACCGTGTGGGTCTGGCTGAGAAGGCCGACGCCAAGCCGGCATCCCTCTCGGGCGGCCAGAAGCAGCGCGTCGCGATCGCCCGTGCGCTCGCGATGGACCCCGAGATCATGCTCTTCGACGAGGCCACCAGCGCCCTCGACCCCGAGATGGTCGGCGAGGTGCTCCAGGTGATCCGCGACCTGGCATCGGGCGGCATGACGATGGTGCTCGTGACGCACGAGATGGGCTTCGCCCGCGAGGTCTCCGGTCGCACGGTCTTCATGGATGCCGGCGTCGTCGTCGAAGAGGCACCGCCCGCCGAACTGTTCGGTGCCCCGAAGAACGAGCGCCTGAAGGACTTCCTCTCCAAGGTGCTCTGACCCGTTCTCGTGTTCGAAGGCCCCCTCCCTGTGTCGGGTGGGGGCCTTCGCCGTTCGATCGAGGAGTCGCGCGCGGTGATCGGCGACGAGCCGGACTACTCCGCGACGCGGGCGGCGATGTCGGTGCGGAAGTGCGAACCGTCGAGGCGGATGCGGCCGATGGCCTCGTACGCGCGGTCGCGGGCGGTGCGGAAGTCGGATGCCACGGCGACGACGTTCAGCACGCGCCCACCGGTCGCGACGAGCGAGCCTCCCGGTGCGTCCGGGCTGGCGGTCGCGGCGTGCACGAGGCGGACGCCCTCGACGGCCGCCGCGTCGGCGAGGCCCTCGATCGGACGACCGGTCTGCGGTGCCTCGGGGTACCCCTCGCTGGCGAGGACCACGGTGATCGCGACGTCGTCGCTGAAGACGGGCTCTGGCTGGTCTTCGAGGGTGCCGGATGCCGCGGCGAGCAGCAATTCCGACAGCGGAGTCACGAGGCGCGGCAGCACGATCTGCGTCTCGGGGTCGCCGAAGCGGGCGTTGAACTCGATCACGCGAACGCCCGCAGGCGTCAGGATGAGGCCGGCGTAGAGCAGGCCGATGAACGGGGTGCCCTCGCTGTCGAGCTGGCGGATGACGGGGAGCGCGACGTCCCGCGTGACCTCCTCGACGAAGGCCTGCTCGCTGCCGAACTGTTCGGCGAGCCACGGCAGCGGCGAGTACGCGCCCATACCGCCGGTGTTGGGCCCCTCGTCGCCGTCGAGTGCCCGCTTGAAGTCCTGCGCAGGGCTGAGCGCGCGCACCGTGTCGCCGTCGCTGAGGAAGAACAGCGAGACCTCTGGTCCCGAGAGGAACTCCTCGATCAGCACGGGGCCGTAGGGCAGGTAGTGCTCGGCGTGGGCGAGCGCGTCAGCGCGATCAGACGTGACGATGACGCCTTTACCCGCTGCCAGCCCGTCGGCCTTGACCACGTACGGGGCACCCAGTTCGTCGAACGCGGCCTCGACCTCGGCGGTGGTGGTGGCGCGCACCGCGCGACCGGTGGGCACGCCCGCGGCATCCATGATCCGCTTCGCGAACGACTTGGAGCCCTCGAGCTGAGCCGCCGCCTTGCCGGGGCCGAACACGGGGATGCCGTGCGCGCGCAGCACATCGGCGACGCCCGCGACCAGCGGAGCCTCGGGACCGACGACCACGAGATCGATCGCGCGCTCGTTCGCGAAGGAGGTCACTGCGGCGCCGTCGAGCATGTCGACCGACACGGGCGTCGCATCCTGAGCGATACCGGCGTTGCCTGGGGCGACGAAGATCTCGTGCTCCGCCTTCTCTGCTCGCAGAGCGAGGATGATCGCGTGCTCACGGGCACCGGAACCGAGGACGAGAATCTTCACCCGTCCAGACTACCGAGGAGGGGGCGCGGGTTTCGGCGGGTTGCATTCCGCCCGCACATGCAGCCGCGGGATCCCGGCGCGTGCACGATTCAGCACAGGATGAGGCAGGGGGCCGGTGTCGGGTCCCTGCAGAGGCGTCGTCCGCATCGGTGCTGAGTTGTGGACGTGAATCCGGCGGGACGTGCTCAGAGTTCGATCGGCCGCTCGACCGCGGCATCCCACTCCAGCGTCCAACCGCTCGCGTCGAACAGCGCATCGAGCACCATCGCGGTGAAACCCCACACGATCGTTCCGTCGACGTCGAATGCGGGGCCGCGCCAGCTGCGACCCATTCGGTGGATGGTCGAGGTGAACCGCGTCGCGGGGTCGAGCAGGTGCGCCACGGGCACCCGGAACACGTCGACCGTCTCGGCATGGTCCACGGCTGCGACCCGCGACGGTGAGCGCCACCAGGCGAGCACAGGCGTCACGACGTGGTTGCTCGCGGCGAGGGGGAGCTCGGGCAGTGTGGCGAGGATCTCGACGCCGGCCGGATCGAGGCCGGTCTCCTCCTCGGCCTCGCGCAGTGCGGTGGCGACGGCATCCGCATCCTGCTCCTCACGTCTGCCACCCGGGAACGACACCTGCCCGGGGTGCGACGACAGAGTCGCGGCCCGTCGCTGCAGCAGCACATCGAGGTCGGCTGCGACGGTCAGCTCGTCGGTCTGCGCCGGAATGCCGTCGAGTCGGCCGAACAGCACGAGGACGGATGCGGGATGAGCATCGCCGACCACCGCGGGAAAAGGCTTCGCCCAGTGCTCGCCACGCCGCGTCGCCGCGAGCAGCTCGGCTCGCGCACCGTGCAAGGTATCGGGATTCTGGCTCATCGCCTTGAGCCTATGCCTGTGTGCGACGAAGCAGGGCGGGCGGGGTGTGCGCCAGTGAAGTGGTTTCGCGCCTCGGAAGTCCGTATTCGGGCAATCCGCCCTTCGGACGCGCGTATCGACTTCTCGAGCGCACGGGAAGCGCAGGGGGAAGCGCAGGGGAGGGGCCCGGCGTAGCCTGGTCACCATGCCCTCCAGGAAGATCGACATCATCGACGGGCGCGCGGCTCTCGATGCGGTGCGTCGAGCGGATGCCGCCGGAGACAAGCCGCAGCGCACCGACCTCGCGACGGCCGTGCGGTACCTGCTGCAGCTGCTCGACGAGAAGGCACCCGGCAACAGCGTCGAGGTGCGGGTGCCTCCTTTCGGTGCGGTGCAGGTCATCCAGGGGCCCCGGCACACGCGGGGGACACCGCCGAATGTGGTCGAGATGGATGCGGCGACGTGGATCGCCGTCGCCACGGGCGCGGAGCACTGGTCGGATGCCGCCGCATCCGGTCGGATCAGTGCGTCGGGCACCCGCGCGGATCTCACGGACGTCCTGCCGCTTCGCCCCTGACCGGCTTTCGAATCGCGCACTTTGCAACTTCCGACCTCTGGAAATTGCAAAGTGCGCGATTCGAAAGCTGCGGTAACTGTGGCGGCAGCGAACCCGTCAGAGACCGCGGCGCGCGACCACCAACGGCACGCCGGTGACCGGATGCGGGAAGACGTCGACCGGCTGACCGTAGACCGCTTCGATCCTCTCGGCCGTGAGCACCTCGGCAGCCGCACCCGTCGCGGCGACTCGGCCTTCCGAGAGCAGGGTCACGCGATCCGCATGGGCGAGGGCGGCGTTGAGGTCGTGCAGCACGATCGCGACGGCGGTGCCGGCATCCGCCTGTCCCCGGATCAGGCGCATCACGTCTTCATGATGCTTGAGGTCGAGTGCGGCGGTCGGCTCGTCGAGCAGCAGGATGCCGGTGCTCTGCGCGATCACGCGGGCCAGCGCCACGCGGGCGCGCTCACCGCCTGACAGCGAGGTCACCGCACGGGGGGACAGTGACAGCACCTCGGTCGACGCCATCGCTGCGGCGACGATCTCGTCGTCGTCCTCTGCGGCCCCTGTGCGTGCCCACGGCGCCCGGCCCATGCGCACGACCTGCTCGGCGCTGAACGAGAACGACACCGTGTTCTCCTGCAGCAGCACGGCTCGGGCTCGCGCCATGTCCTGCGCGCGGACGCCGGTGATCGGCGCACCGTCGAGCAGGACCGCGCCCGCGCTCGGGGTCACGTCTCCCGCGAGAACCCCGAACAGAGTGGACTTGCCCGCGCCGTTGGGCCCGACCAGTGCGTGGATCTCGCCCGCTCTGACCTCGATCGACGCGTCGTCGAGGATCGCGCGCTCGCCGCCGACGAGCACGGTGACGCCGCACGCCTGCAGCCGGGTGACGGTGTCGGCGGCACTCATGCCCATCCTCCCGAGCGTCGGCGTGTGCGAACGAGCAGCCAGAGGAAGAACGGTCCGCCGACGAGTGAGGTGATCATGCCGATGGGCAGATCGGCCAGCGGCACCGCCGTGCGGGCGACGAGGTCGGCGACCGCGATCAGCAGCGCGCCGCCGAACGCGGAAGCGATCATGAGCGGCAGATGCGCGGGGCCGATGATCATGCGCATCAGGTGTGGCACGACGAGACCTGCGAATCCGATGATGCCGGCGAAGGCGACGGCGGCGCAGACCAGCACCGCGACCGTGACGATCACGACCATCCGCAGCAGCTCGACGTTGACGCCGAGGTGTCGGGCGGTGCGCTCGCCGAGGGCGAAGAGGTCGAGCTGGGGTGACACGATGAGCGCGACGACGACACCGATGGCGACGAGCGGAGCGACCAGCGCCACGTTCGACCAGAGGGCGCCGTTGAGTGAACCGAGCTGCCAGAACACGATCTGCTCGCGCGTCGACGTCGTGCCGAGGAACGTGAGGAAGGCCATGCCGGCGCCTGCGATCGCATTGATCGCGATGCCGGTCAGCAGCAGAGTGACGACCTCGGTGCGCCCGCCCGAGCGGCTGATGAAGTACACCGCGAGGACGGCCACGAGGCCGCCGAGGAAGGCGAACGCGGGAGTGGTCCACATGCCGAACGAGGCGAGGCCCAGGGTGATGCTCGCGGCGGCGCCGAGGGCGGCACCGGACGAGACGCCGACGACTCCGGCATCCGCCAGCGGGTTTCCGAAGATCGCCTGCATGAGCACACCCGACACGGCGAGGGCTGCGCCGACGAGAAGGCCGAGCACGAGGCGAGGAAGGCGCAGGTTGTAGATCACGCCGTAGTCCGTCGCCTCGGTCGGGGCCCAGGCGGTGTCGATGCCGATGCCGCGCAGCAGCACCCCGACGAGGTCGGTGGGGGAGAGCGAGTACTGTCCGCTCGTGATGGATGCGATGCAGGTCACGAGCAGGGCGGCGACGAGGCCGACGACGACGAGCGTGAAGCGCAGCCCGAGGTGTCTCGACGGCGTGCGGGTGACGACCTCGCCGCTCACTTCGCAGGCTCGGCGGTCGCGGGCTCCGGGGCGTAGAGGGCGCGGGCGATCGCCTCGATCACGTCCGCCGAGCGAGGGCCGAAGCTGAGGATCTCGCTGTCGGCCATGTCGATCACGCGGCGGTTCGCTCCGGCGGGAGTCTCGGCGATCGCGGGGATGCGCTCGATCAGCCCGTCGATGCCGTCGACGGACTCGAGTCCGTCGGTCATCATCACGAGCACGTCCGGTCGGGCTGCGACGAGCGCCTCGGCGGTCATCGGCTTCATGCCCTCCCAGCCGATCTCGGCGGCGACGTCGACCCCTCCGACGGCGTCGATCAGAGAGTCGGCTCCTGAGTCCTCGCCGAAGATGTAATAGATGTTCGCGTTGCCGCGCACGTAGAGGAACAGCATCCGGGCCCGGTCTTCGACGTCGGTCGGCACGATCTCGGAGATCTCGGCCCGGACATCTGCGAGGTCGGCGTCGAGGCGCTCGATCAGAGCCGTGCCGCGTGAAGGCACCCCGAGAGCCGTGGCGATCTCGGTGACGAGCTCATCGGTGGTGTCGAGGCGTCGGTCGCTCGAGATCACGACGATCGGGATCCCTGCGTCGCGCAGCTGCTGGCGGATCTCCTTCGGGCCGATGGTCGTGTCGGTGAGGATGACGGTGGGCGCGAGCTCGAGGATCGCCTCGGCGTTCAGGGTGTGGCCCGTCTTGGTGACCACCGGGAGGTCTTCGGTGCCGGCGAACATGGTCGACGAGTCCCGGCCGACGACTTGATCGCCGAGGCCCAGGGCGAAGACGGTCGAGGCGATCGTGCCCGAGATGTCGATCGGCAGGATGCGGTCTACCTCCGTGATCTCCACCTCTCGGCCCTCGCTGTCGGTCACGGTCACGGGGAGTTCCGGGGCGGTGTCGTCGGTCACCGGCTCGATCGCATGGCTCGAGAGGCAGGCCGTGGATCCGCCGGTCGCGCCGCGCACGTCGTCGACGAGATCCAGGTCGGCGAGCGGGACGGATGCCTGGGGGCAGGTCTCTGCGGCGTCACTCTTCTGCGGTGCGGCGGAGGCCCCGGGGTCTGCGCAGGCGGTGAGGCCGACGGCCAGAACGGCAGCGAGAAAAAGGGCTGAGGCGCGGCGCATTAGGCAAGGCTATCCTAAAACTTGACTCGGCCTCGCGGCCGCCTCTATTCTCAGGAATGGAGCTTACTTAGCTAAGCCTAACCAACAATCACCCTCTCGCCCGACTGCATTGCGGCACCGCTGGCGCGCGTCCGTTCCTGCGCGCCCGGAGTCCTGGAGAATCGTGAACGCCACAGCCACAGCATCCACGGGGAGCGGCCGCATACGCGTGCTGCTCGCCGCCCTCGTATCCTTCGTCCTGATCGCGGCGGGCGCGGTGATCGTTCCTCCCGCGCATGCAGCTGGCGGCTCGGTCGCCGCTTCTGTGACATCTGCCGGCACCACCGGAATAACGGTGCAGGTCGATGCGTCGGGGCTCCCCGATGTGCCCAGCGTCTATGCCGCGCTGATCGTGAAGGGCACCGAGAGCGGACTCTCCGGCCCCGGTGGCGGATACGCCGCGTTCGCGCAGCCGTTCCCAGCGGTGGCCGCGGGTGCGAGCTCGTTCACGCTGACCGCTCCGGCAGGGTCCCTCGATCGCACGAAGGCCTACGAGGTGCTGATCTGGCAGCAGCACTCGGTGCCGAACGCCGAGACGATCTACACCCGGGGCGACGTCGCCATCTCGACAGCGCAGTGGGATGCGGTCTTCGGTGTGGAGACGACCGACCCGGGAACGGACCCCGGAACTGACCCGGGCACAGCCCCGGGAACCGACCCGGGAACCGACCCCGGAACTGACCCGGGAACCGACCCCGGCACGGACCCGGGAACCGACCCCGGCACAGACCCGGGCGAGGTCGAGCCCGCTGCTCCGTCGATCCAGGTGTTCCTCGCCGACGGCACGACGCCTGCCGGCACGACCGCACTGAAGGCGGGCGACAAGGTCATCGTCGAGGGTTCGGGCTACGACCCGACCGCGAACGTCGGCGGCCGTGGAGTGCCGATCCCTGCGAACCTGCCCCAGGGCACCTACGTGGTCTTCGGCAACTTCGCCTCGGCGTGGCAGCCCTCCGCGGGGGCCGCGAGTGCGACGCGTTCGGTCGGGTCGCAGGCGTGGGCTCTCTCCGAGACCGTGCTCGACCAGGTCCCGACCCAGTACCAGGCCGCGATCCGCTCGCAGTGGGTCGACATCGCCGCCGACGGCACGTTCCAGGCGACGCTGACTCTCAAGGACTCCGCCGCCACCCCCGGCTCGTACGGCGTCTACACCTACGGCGCCGGCGGAGTCACCAACGCCGCCCAGGAGCGCGCCGTCGCTCTGAACTACACGATTCCGCCGAAGATCACCGTCGCATCGTCGCTTGCCACGGGCGACCCCGGGATCACCACCACGGTCACCGGCACCTCGTTCGGTTCGGCGACGGGCGTGTACGCCGCAGTGATCGAAGCGGGCACCGAGGCGAACGTCACCGCCGGCGGCGGATTCGCGGCCATGCAGTACGTGCGCGGCGTCACGGGCGGCGCGTTCACCGTCGACCTCACGGCCGAGGCGGCGGAGCTCGATCGCACCAGGGACTACGAGGTGATCGTCTGGACGCAGCACACGCTGCCGAACGCCCAGACCATCCTCGCCCGTGCCGCCGTCACGATCAGCGACGCCGACTGGGACGCCCTCGAGCCCGCGGCGCCCTCGATCCAGGTCTTCCTGGCAGACGGCACCACGCCCGCCGGCACGACCGCCTTGAAGGCGGGCGACAAGGTCGTCGTGAAGGGGTCGGGCTACGACCCGACCGCGAACGTCGGCGGACGGGGAGTGCCGATCCCGGCGGATCTCCCCCAGGGCACGTATGTCGTGTTCGGCAACTTCGCCTCGACGTGGCAGCCGTCCGTGGGAGCTGCGGGCACGGCCCGCTCGGTCGGCGCTCAGGCATGGGCGCTGTCGGCCGACGTCCTCGCGAAGGTCCCGGCTCAGTACCAGGCCGCGATCCGCTCGCAGTGGGTCGACATCGCCGCCGACGGCACGTTCCAGGTCACGCTGACCCTGAAGGACACCCCGGCCACCCCCGGCTCGTACGGCGTCTACACCTATGGCGCCGGCGGCGTCACCAACGCCGCCCAGGAGCAGAGCGTCGCTCTGAACTACGGCCTCGCGCCTGCGGTGACCTCGACCGTCAAGAGCGCCACCGCGACGGAGGGCCTGACGGTCACGGCAGCCGGCTCGAAGCTCGGTGACGTCACGGGGGTCTACGCGGCGCTGATCGAGACGGGCACCGAGGCCGGTGTCACGTCAGGCGGTGGATTCCTCGGCATGCAGTACGTCCGCGGCATCACGGGCGGCGCCTTCAGCGTCGACCTGACGGCGGCGGCCTCGTCGCTCGATCGCACGAAGACCTATGAGGTCATCGTGTGGCAGCAGCACACCCTGCCCACCGCGACCACGATCTACGCGCGCACCGGCGTCACCATCACCGAGGTGCAGTGGGATGCGCTGAAGGGCGAGAAGCCCGAGGACCCGAAACCCCCGGTCATCGTTCCGACGACTCCTGCGGTCTCGGTCCCGGGGGGATCGCTGCGCTGGGGCATCTCGACCACGTTCACGCAGTACGTGGTCGGCGCGATCGCCAAGGGCGCGATCGATGTCTCGGGTGGAGCCACCCGATCGGGCGGACTCTTCCAGTTCGGTCAGACGGTCGGCGGCGATTACAACGCGGCGACCGGCCTCGGCAGCGTCGTGTACCGCGGTTCCGTTCGCTTCACCGGGCATGGCGGCGCGCTCGACGTCACCGTGTCGAACCCGCAGATCAGCGTCACCTCCGCGGGGGCCGCGACCCTGTACGTCACGCATGCCGGCGCTCAGGTGGCGTTCGCGACGCTCGACCTGTCACGGGCCGTCGTCACCACCGCGAACGGTGCGGTCACCTACTCGGGCGCGCCCGCCTCGCTCACCGCCGACGGACGCAACCGCGTGCTCGCCGGCTTCTCGACGAACCTCGATCCCGTGTCCTTCACGATCGGGTCGGTGGCGGCAGCGCCGTCGGGTACGACCGGCACCGTGGCGGCCGCAGCGGTGAAGGCCAAGACGATGCTCCCGGCGACCCCGCCCGCGACCACGGGCATCGAGATCGACGAGCAGAGCCTGGCGTCGCTGCAGTCCGGCAAGACCGCGACGTTCTCGGCATCCGGGTTCCAGTCGAACGAGACGGGCATCAAGGTCGTCGTGTACTCGACGCCCGTGCTGCTCGACACCATCTCGGCGGATGCCGCCGGCGTCGCGACCTGGACCGGAACGCTGCCGGCGAGCCTCGAGGACGGCGTGCACACACTGACCCTGCAGGGGTCCGTCGCGCGCGGCCTCGAGTTCACGCTGGCGCGGGAGACCGCCGTGATCGGTGCCTGCACCGTCGACGGCGCCACGCTCGAGTGGGGCTACAAGGAGTCGTTCCGCACCTACATCGAGGGCATCGCCGCCGGTGGATGGACGCTCACCGATGTCGCTTACGAGTACCCCGACTACGTGTGGTCGAGCGGTACCGGCTCGTTCGACGACGAGACCCTCACCGGACTCGTCACGTTCGGCGGCAGCATCAACTTCACCGGTCACAACGGCGCGCTGAACACCACGTTGGCGAACGCGCGAGTGGAGCTCGCCGGAGACACGGGCTACCTCGTGTTCGACGTGCTCGGCACCACGCAGGACGGACAGAGCGTCGACCAGACGGCGGTCCGCCTCGCGGAGTTCGCTCTCGGGGACGCCGCGGTGGTCGACGGAGTGCTCTCGCTCGAGGCGATCCCGACGACGCTCACCGAGGCGGGCGCCGCGGCATTCGGCACCTATGCCGCAGGCGACGAGCTCGACCCGGTGACCGCGCTGCTCCCGGTCGCCGCCGAGTGCGGCGTCGCGGTCGAGGAGGACGAGCCCGCCGAGTCCGAGGGCACTGCCGCCGCGGCATCCGTCACGGCCGTGGCCGACGCCGCCGGTGCTCCGGTCTGGCCGTGGATCGTCGGAGGCCTCGTGATCGTCGTGCTCGCCGTCGGTGGCGGGGTGCTGATCGGACGCCGCACCATGGCGACCGCCGAGAACGCCGAGGTCACGACCGAGGTCTGATCCGCCGCAGAACGGCGACGCCCTCCCCGCAGCGGACGCGGGGAGGGCGTCGCTCTGCGCAGGAGGGCGCGACCCGCGGCCAACGGTGGGACAATGGATGCATGTCCTCCCACGATTCCTCCCAGACGGTCGAGGCGACCGTCCGACGCGTGCCGCGATTCGGCGTGTTCATGGGCATCGGCGTCGTGCTCGGCATCATCGCCGCCGGCATCCTGACGATGGTGGGCAGCTACGAGCCGTCCGACGCGGTGAACGTCGTCTACCCTCCCGGCCAGGTCTTCGGCTTCCTGCTGCTGTGGACGGTGCCGATCGGCTTCGCTCTCGCGAGCATCGTGGCTCTCATCCTCGAGCGCGTCGCGCGACGTCACGACCATGTCGTCAAGGTCGAGCACGAGACGATCATCGAGAACGACTGATCGCCGTTTCCTGACAGCCGTCGTCTGACCGCAGTCGCCCGACCGCGGGTCGCCGACCTACGCCAGCTCGGCGATGATCGGCCGGATGGCGGCGTCGAACGACACCACGTCGCGACGCAGGCCGTCGGTGACAGCCACGGTCAACGCCCCGATCCACCAGATGCCGCGCTGCGAGAACGGCAGGACCTGCACGTTCAGCTCGAACGAGTGCGCCCGTCGACCGATGTCGCGTTCGAACTCGGCGATCGCGCTGGCGTAGGCGCGATACGCCTCGCCTCCGATCGTGCCGTTGCCCGACCGGGTCGCCATCGAGCTGCGGATCGAGGACACATAGCGGTCGTGAGAGACGCGGGCGTAGTGCAGGGTGGATGCCGCGTGCGGCACGATCGCCTCGGACAGCTGCTCGGATCCGGTGGCGGGCAGGGCGACGAGCGTGTCGAAGCCCTCGATGAGCTCGAGCGGGACTCCGGACGGATGCGCTCGGGGCTCGACCGTCATGTCCCAGTACTCCCGCCACTGCTTCTCGAGCTCGGGGGTGACCTCGGTGGCGTCGGGCGCCCTGACGGGAAGATCCCGCAGGCTCGGAAGGTCTTCGGGGGCGCGGATGCCGAGCGATTGCCGCAGCGCGAGCGCGACGAGCACCGGAACGCTCGCGTCCTCGCGGATCAACCACTGCGGCTTGTCGGCCATGGCCCCATCGTAGGAGATGGAGGGAGGGGAGAGGAGGTCTCCGCGGGCGGTAGGCTGGACGCGTGGCTGCCTCCCCCACCAATCCCTATTCCGAAGCCGGCGTCGATACCGCTGCAGGCGATCTCGCCGTCGAGCTGATGAAGTCTTCTGTGCGCGCGACGCACGGCCCTGAAGCGCTGGGCGGTGTCGGCGGATTCGCCGGACTGTTCGACGCGAGTGCGCTGCGCGACTTCCGTCGCCCGCTGCTCGCGACCAGCACAGACGGCGTCGGCACGAAGGTCGCCATCGCGCAGGCCATCGACAAGCACGACACGATCGGCCAGGACCTGGTCGGAATGGTCGTCGACGACATCGTCGTGGTGGGAGCGAAGCCGCTCTTCATGACCGACTACATCGCGTGCGGCAAGGTCTTCCCGCAGCGCATCGCCGACATCGTGCGCGGCATCGCCGAGGCATGCACCGCGACCGGCACCGCGCTCATCGGGGGCGAGACCGCCGAGCACCCCGGTCTTCTCGGCCCGCGCGACTACGACGTGGCAGGCGCTGCGACGGGTGTCGTCGAGGCCGACGGCATCCTCGGAGCCGACCGCGTGCAGGACGGCGACGTCGTGATCGCCGTCGAGTCCAGCGGACTGCACTCCAACGGCTACTCGCTCGTGCGCCACATCGTCACGAACGCCGGCATCGGCTACGGCGACAACGCCGCCGACTTCGGCGCGACCTGGGGTGAGGCTCTGCTCGAGCCGACCCGCCTCTACACGCTTCCGCTGCTGCGCCTCATCGAGCAGCTCGGCGGCGCGACAGGGGAGGGCGGTGTCCACTCGCTCAGCCATGTGACCGGCGGCGGCATCGCGGCGAACCTCGCCCGTGTGCTCCCGCAGGGCAGCTGGGCAGAGGTCGACCGCAGCACCTGGTCGCCGAGCCCGGTCTTCCGCGTGCTCAGCGACATCGCCGGCTCCACGCTGGAGTCGGCCGAGGGCACCTGGAACCTCGGCATCGGATTCCTCGCGATCATCGCGGCGGACAAGAAGGATGCCGCGATCGCGGCCCTCGCGACCGAGGGCATGCCCGCATGGCAGGTCGGAACCGTGGGCTTCGGCGCGCGTCCGGCAGGAGAGTTCGAACAGGGCGCCAAGGGCGTCGACGGTGGAGCAGTGCGCCTGGTCGGCGCCTACGCGGACGGAGCGAAGTAAGAGCCCATGTGCGGCATCGTCGGAATGGTGGGCTCTGCCCCGGTCAATCAGGACATCTACGACGCACTCCTGCTGCTGCAGCACCGCGGCCAGGATGCGACGGGAATCGCCACAGCTGAGGCGAACGGCGTCATGCACAACGCCAAGGCGCAGGGCATGGTGCGCGAGGCGTTCCGCACCCGTGACATGCGGGGGCTCCTCGGAAACGTCGGGCTCGGTCATGTGCGCTACGCGACCAAGGGCACGGCCTCGAACGAAGAGGAGATGCAGCCGTTCTACGTGAACGCACCGTACGGCATCATCCTCATCCACAACGGCAACCTGACGAACACGCGTGAGCTCACGGCCGACATGGCAAAGCGCGACCGTCGTCACCTCAACTCCTCGAGCGACACCGAGCTGCTCCTCAACGTGCTCGCCGGTGAGCTTCAGAACACCACCTCGACGGTCGACCTCGACGCCGAGCGCATCTTCGAGGCCGTCGAGCGCACGCACGAGCGCATCGAGGGCGCCTACGCCGTCATCGCGGTGATCGCCGGATACGGTCTGCTGGCCTTCCGCGACCCGTTCGGCATCCGCCCCCTCATCCTCGGCCGTCGTCCCTCGACCGTCCCCGGCGCAGAGGGCCGGGACGAATGGGTCGTCGCGAGCGAGTCGCTGGTGCTCGAGAACGCCGACTACGAGGTCGTCCGCGAGGTCGAGCCCGGTGAGGCGATCTTCATCACGAACGAGGGCGAGCTGCACAGCAGGCAGTGCGCGAAAGATGCCGTGCTCGCGCCGTGTGCGTTCGAGTACGTCTACCTCGCGCGTCCCGACTCGGTCATGAACGGCGTCTCGGTCTACGAGTCGCGTCTGCGCATGGGCGACCGTCTCGCCGACACGATCGCGAAGCACGTGCCGATGGACAAGATCGACGTCGTCATGCCGATCCCCGACTCCTCCCGCCCCGCGGCGATGGAGGTCGCCCGCAAGCTGGGAATCGAGTACCGCGAGGGCTTCTACAAGAACCGCTACGTCGGCCGCACCTTCATCATGCCCGGCCAGGCGGTGCGCAAGAAGAGCGTGCGCCAGAAGCTCAACGCGATGTCGACCGAGTTCCAGGGCAAGAACGTGCTGCTGATCGATGACTCGATCGTGCGGGGCACGACGTCGAAGGAGATCATCCAGATGGCGCGGGATGCCGGCGCCACCTCGGTCACCTTCGCCTCCGCGGCACCGCCCGTGCGTCACCCGCACGTGTACGGCATCAACATGCCGTCGCGTCACGAACTCATCGCCCACGGACGCACGATCCCCGAGATCGCCGCCGAGCTGGGCTGCGATCACCTGGTCTACCAGGAGGTCGACGATCTCAAGGCCGCGATCACCGAGGGATCGGTGCTCAGCGACCTCGATATGAGCTGCTTCGACGGAAAGTACGTCACCGGCACCGTGTCAGACGAATACCTCGCGTGGGTGGAGGGGTCGCAGACCTCGTGACCTCGCGTGCGCAGCCGCTCTGGCGCGGACGCGCGCTCGCGCTGATCGGCATCGTGCTGGTCGCTTTCTCACTGCGGTCCGCCGTGGCATCCCTCTCGCCCGTGATCGATCACATCGCCGAGGAGTTCACGGTGTCGTCGGTCGTGGTCGGACTGATCGGCGCCGCTCCGCCGGTGTGCTTCGCGGTGTTCGGCCTGCTCACCCCCATCTTCGAGCGTCGATTCGGGCTCGAACGCGTCGCGGTCGTCGCGATCGGGCTCATCGCCGCCGGGCTGCTGCTGCGGGGCCTCGCCGTCGATTCGACCTCGCTGCTCGCAGCGACCGCCGTGGTGTTCGCCGGCGTCGGCTCGGGCAATGTGCTGCTGCCGCCGCTCGTGAAGAAGTACTTCCCCGATCGCCTCGGTCTGATGATGACCGTGTACTCGACGACCATGGCGGTGTCGACGTTCGTACCGCCGCTGGTCGCGGTGCCGGTCGCCGACTCGGCGGGGTGGCGAGTCTCGCTGGGGATGTGGGGCGTGTTCGCCGCGATCGCCCTGGTGCCGTGGGTGACGATGCTGATCACCCACCGAGCGGATGCCGTCACGGCGGCGCCGAGCGCAGCTCGCACGCCCGCCACATCCGACACCGCGGAGGCAGCGGACGAGTTCGATGCGGCGTCGATGGCGACCGGTCCGATCACCACGACGCCGGCGAACCCCCGAGTCTTCGGTCGGCTCTGGCGGCTGCCGATGGCCTGGTCGATCGCGCTGGTCTTCGCGTCCTCCTCGACGATCGCCTACGTGTCGTTCGCCTGGCTGCCCACGATCATGATCGACGTGGGAGGCGTGTCACCCGCCGACGCCGGACTGCTGCTGTCCCTGTTCGGACTCATGGGTCTGCCGTGCTCGCTGCTGGTCCCGATCCTCATCGTGCGCTTCCAGGCGACTCGTCCGGTCTTCTTCAGCGCGATCGCCTCCGGGCTCATCGGACTCGCGGGGATGCTGTTCCTCCCGACCGTGGGCATGCCGCTGTGGGTGGCGTTCTTCGGTCTCGCAGCCGCGCTGTTCCCGCTCGCGCTGGTGCTGCTCAGCATCCGTGCCCGCACGCCCGAGAGCGCCGTCGCGCTCAGCGGGTTCGTGCAGAGCATCGGCTATGCGGTGGCCGCGGTGTTCCCTCTGCTCATCGGGCTGCTCCATGACGCGACCGACAGTTGGCTGATCCCGCTCTGGCTGCTCGTGGGCGTGCTGATCGCCGTGATCCCCGCAGGGTGGATCGCGGGTCGCCGCCGCACGATAGAAGAGGACTGGGAGCGCCGGCACGGTCGCTGGTGAGTCGAACGCGGTGACCTCAGTGCGCGGTGACCTCAGTGCGCGGTGACCGCATCGCCGAGACCGATCGTGCCGCCCGTCCACGGGGTCTGCTCGTCGGCTGACGTGGAGCCGGGCAGGAGCAGTCTGCCGAGGGTGGGCTCGGCCTGCGAGAACGCGGCGGTGAGTGTCGTGAGCACCTTCGCGTCGCGCACGCCGGTGTCGGGATTCGCATGCGTCGCGAGGCAGCGCACGATGGGGCCTGCGGCATCGAAAGACAGGTCGCCGACGATCACCTCACCCGTCCAGTCGAGCTCCGACCATGCGGCTGCACCGTCGATGACGATGTTCGAGCGGAAGCGGCGGTCATCGACATCCGTGCCGAGGGCCTCACCCAGTTCGCTCACGCTGCCGGTGCTGTGCACGGAGACGTAGCCGCGGGGGCGATCCTGGAACCTCGAGGTCGCACCGTCTCCGACCAGGACCAGCGGCAGTCGCCCGGGGCGCTGCACCCTGCGGCCCTCTGCGCTGGCGAGCACGAACTCCGTCACCGCATCCGCGAGCTGCGTGCGACCGTCCTCGTCGAGTCCTGCCTCCACGAGGACCGACCCTGCATGCTCGATGCGCACGCGTCGCTCCTGGTCGTCATATCTCGTGCGCAGCGAGGCGAGCGTCGGAAAGTCCTGAAGAGAGAGGCCCTTCGCCTTCGGCCAGTAATCGAGGCCGTCGCGATCCTCCGGCGTGCTCGCATCCGCGAAGCGGAACGCGAGGACTCTGTCGCCGGCGATCCGACCGTCGGGCTGCACCGTGAGAGTGTCGACGGACTCGGCTGTGAAGCCTTTGATCGGATGACGGTAGAGCGAGACGACGTGTGCCATGGGGCGATCCTGTCAGGTGAGAGACGCCGCATCCGTGACCGGCGCCGCGATCACGGCGCGGTGTTGCGGGATTCCGGGCACGACGAAACCCCCGTGGGGTACACGGGGGAGACGACGGTGGACGAAAGGGCGGTCAAGCCTTTTCGAGTTCGTCCTCGTCTTCGTCTGCATACTCGTCGGCCCACTTGTCGACGTATGCGTCTTCAGAGTCGCTCGGGTGCGCGAGCTCGCGCTCGAGCGCCGAGTAGTTCACCGACGGACTGAACGACTTCAGTTCGCGGGCGATCTTGGTGTGTTTCGCCTTTTGACGGCCACGGCCCATGCCTGAGACCCCCTCACGAGTTAAGCTGCGGGCAACAACAGGCCCGAGTCATTCACGACACCGGCTGAGGGCCGGTAAGAGTAGCATTCAGAATAGCACGCGGCCAGACCGCACTGGCCCGTTGGCAGCTGGTGAAGGGAGCGATCCTCATGACCGACAACACCTCGACGCCCTCCGACGAGGCCGCGCAGAACGCGACGCTGCAGAAGGCCGTGATCGTCGGCATGCAGCCGGGACAGGCCGCGCGAGTGATCGAAGAAGCCGCGAGATTCGCGCGACTTCTTCGCGTTCCGCTCGTGGTCGCCCACGTCGATGTCACGCGCTTCGTCACTTACGAAGATCCTGACGGCTACGTGCACTCGGCGCCCATCGACATAAACTTCGATGCGGGCACGGCCGAGTTCGAAGCCGTGCAGGCCGAAGCATCCGCCGCACTCGAGGGCACCGGCCTCACCTGGACGGCCCGCCAGCTCGTCGGAGACCCGGCGCTCGCCATCAAGGCGCTCGCCAACAAGCTGGATGCGCAGCTGATCGTGGTCGGTACGCGCAAGCGCGGCATAGGCGAATCCATCCGCGAGTTCTTCACCGGGTCGGTCGCCGCCCGCCTCGCACACCGTCAGCAACGTTCGGTGCTCGTCGTTCCTCTGCAGGATCCGGTGCCCGACACGCAGCCCGAGATCTGGACAGAGTAGGCCCGCGTCTCGCGTCGTCGCTGCGCTCCTCGCTCAACGACCAGGAGCGATTCCTTCCGGTCGTTGAGCGAGCGGAGCGAGACGAGACGCGGGTGGACTCAGCGTCCGAGCGACGCCAGCGCTGTGGTGATGCCGCGAGCGGCGGCATCCAGTCCGTCCTCCAGCTGAGTGACCACGGATGCCGGCAGCGGGCCGCCCTTCGCGATGTGCGTGCGCAGGTCGGTGCGCACGCGTGCACGGAACGCGTTGATGACGGCGTCCGCTCGGTGCATCTCCTCGCGAGTGATGATGCGCTCGTCGTCGCCCGCGGTGCGGGGGCGGGACTTGGATGCCGCGCGGTCGTCCTTCTCGGCGGTGGCGAGGTCGGCGCGGAGGCTCTTCATGGCCTCCTTGACGCTCTGGCGGACCTCGTTGGCGATCAGGCGCACCGAGTCGGTGAGCCCCGCCTCGATGCCGGCGAGATCACCCTCGCGGGCTGCGAGCTCGGTGCGTCCGGCATCCGTGATCGCATAGATCGTGGTGCGGCCGTCGACCGTCTTCGTGACCAGCCCCTCTTCCTCGAGCTTCGCGAGCCGGGGGTAGATGGTGCCGGCGCTCGGCGTGTAGGTGCCACCGGTGCGGTCGGTCAGGGCCTGGATGATCCCGTAGCCGTGCTGGGGCGCTTCGGCGAGCAGCGACAGGAGGTACAGCCTCAGGTCCCCGTGGGAGAAGACTGCGGGACTCATGCTTCCCACTCCGCATCGTTCGTGATCGAGGCCGGTGAGCGGCGCAGAACCGTCACGCCACCCGAGACGGAGTTGGCGCGCAGATCGACGAAGCGACCGGCGAGCTCACCGGACGAGCCGGTGTAGTTGCTGGGGCCCGAGGCGCTGCGCTCGATGCCGTCGATCAGGAGGCGTCCGCTCAGTGAGCGCACGACGTAGTTTGCGGCGAGAGACTCGTCGAGACGCACGGTGGTGCCGCCCGAGACGGAGTTGACGTTGATCGTGTTCACGTCTCCCGCTGCATCGACGAGCGTCGAGCCCGACACGATGTCGACGGTGGCGCGGCGGACGGTGCCGGTGACGGCCACATCTCCCGAGACGCTGTTCGCGCTGATGGAACCGGTGAGACCGCGCACCTGCACGTCGCCCGAGACCGAGTTGACGGTGAGGTCGCCGATCAGGGTGTCGACGATGATGTCGCCGGAGACCGTGTTGAGGCGGGCGTCGTTGCGGATGCCGGACACCAGCGCGCCAGCGCTGACGACGCCGAGATTGAGGGCGATCGAGCGGGGTACCGCGACGCTGACCTCGGCCTTGGGCCCGCCGGAGCCGAAGTTGCGGAACACCTCGAGGAAGTTGTCCCAGCCGAGCTGCGGGTGATCGATCTCGACCTCGCCGTCGTTCGACTCGATGCGGAGGTCCTTGGTGGTCACACCGTGGACCTCGATGCGGATGCCGGGTTCGTCGTGCGCGATGACGTCGACCTGGCCGCCGACCAGACCGATCTTCAGGCGGGTGACGTTCTCGATGTCGATGACGCGTTCTTCGCCCGGGGCGATGAGCCACTTCTCGGTCATGTCTGCTTCTCCTGTGTTGAGGGAACACGATATATCGTGTTCAGGAAGAGTAACACGATATATCTCGACTTTGTCAAGAGGTTCGGTTTCGAGTCTCGCTCAAGGGGGCTTCCGGTCGCAGTTCGTGTCGCCTGTTCAGGCTCCGGTCGCAGTTCGTGCCGCCTGGATCTTCGGGACGCGACACAAACTGCGACGGGAGCGCACGAGGCTCTCGACAAGCGACACGAACTGCGACGGGAGCGCTCGAGGCTCTCGGCAAGCGGCACGAACTGCGACCGGAGCGCTGCGCGTGCGAACTCAGACGAGAGGCGGGGTGTGCCAGATCCGGTCGATGTAATCGCGGATCGATCGGTCGGACGAGAAGAACCCGGTGCGGGCGACGTTGAGGATCGCCGAGCGGGCCCAGGCGCCCTGGTCGGCGTATGCGGCATCCACTCTGCTCTGCGCCGTGATGTACGACGCATAGTCGGCGAGCACCATGAAGCGGTCCTCGTACAGGAGGTTCGACACCACGGGCTCGAACACCGAGCGATCCCCGCGCGAGAAGGCTCCGGAGGCGATCAGGTCGATCGCCCGACGGAGGCCGTCGTCGGCTTGGTAGAAGTCCTGCGGCCGGTAACCGCGGATGCTGAGATCTTCGACCTCGGGCTCGCTCATGCCGAACAGGTAGAAGTGGTCATCGCCGACGAGTTCGCGGATCTCGACATTCGCCCCGTCATCCGTGCCGATCGTGAGAGCGCCGTTCAGGGCGAACTTCATGTTCCCCGTGCCCGATGCCTCCTTGCCGGCGAGGGAGATCTGCTCCGAGAGGTCGGCGGCGGGGATCACGCGCTCCGCGAGAGTCACGTTGTAGTTGGGCGGAAACACGACCTTCAGCCGGCCCTCGAGGCGAGGGTCGGTGTTCACGACCTCGCCCACGGCGTTGATCAGATGGATGATGCGCTTCGCCATCGCGTAGCCCGGAGCGGCCTTCGCGCCGAAGATCGCGGTGCGGGGGACGACGTCCGCCACCGCGGTGCGCCCCGAGATCACGCCCTCGTAGGTCGTGACGATGTGCAGCACCTTCAACAGCTGCCGCTTGTATTCGTGCAGGCGCTTGACCATGACGTCGAGCATGTGGCCGTCGCTGATCTCGACGCCGTCGCGCTCGCGCAGAACCTCGCTCAGGCGGCGCTTGTTCGCAGCCTTCACGCCCGCGAAGGCAGCCCGGAACTCGGCATCCTCGGCGAACGGCTCGAGCTCATGAAGCCGTTCGAGGTCAGTCGTCCAGCCATCCCCGATCGCCGCGGTGATGAGCGACGAGAGCTCGGGGTTCGCGAGACGCAGGAACCGACGAGGAGTGACGCCGTTCGTGACGTTCGTGAACTTGCCCGGGAAGAACGCATCGAAGTCATGGAGCACCTTGTCGCGGAGCAGCTGCGAGTGCAGCTCTGCGACGCCGTTGACCTTCGCGCCGGCGACCGTCGCGAGGTACGCCATGCGCACCGAACGGACCGGATGCTCGGCGATGATCGACATGTTGCGCACGAGCATCTCGTCGTCGCCGAAACGCTCGCGCACGGCCAGGAGGAACTCGTCGTTGATGCGGTAGATGATCTCGAGGTGGCGGGGCAGCAGTCGTCCGAGCAGTTCGACCGGCCAGACTTCCAGCGCCTCGGGAAGCAGCGTGTGACACGTGTAGGCGAAGCATCGCTGGGTGATCGCCCACGCGGCATCCCACTCGAGATGCTTCTCGTCGATGAGCACGCGCATGAACTCGGGCACCGCGATCACCGGGTGGGTGTCGTTGAGCTGGAAGATCACGCGCTCGGGCAGGTTCGCGAGGTCGAAGCCCTCGGCGAGCATGTTGTCGAGGAAGTCGTGGATCGAGGCGGCGACGAAGAAGTACTGCTGCTGCAGCCGCAGCTCTTTGCCCTGCGGGGTGGAGTCCTCGGGGTAGAGCACCTTCGAGATGTTCTCGGCGAAGGTCTGCGCCCGCACGGCCTCTTCGTAGTCGCCCGAGTTGAAGATCCGCAGGTCGAAGGCGCTGGTGGCGACCGCGCTCCAGAGGCGCAGTGTATTGACGCGGCCGTTCCGAAACCCCGGGACCATGTAGTTGTAGGGCACGGCCTGCACGTTCCAGGCGGGCACCCAGCGGCTGCGGGTGATGCCCTCGTCGTCGTACTTCTCGGTGTGGCCGCCGAACGCGATGGTCTGCGCGTCTTCGGGGCGGGCGAACTCCCACGGAGAGCCGAGCGCGAGCCAGGCGTCCGGCTGCTCGACCTGCTGCCCGTCGACGAACGTCTGGCGGAAGATGCCGTACTCGTAGCGGATGCCGTAGCCGATGCTCGGCACCGCCATCGTGGCGAGCGAGTCGATGAAGCAGGCTGCGAGGCGTCCGAGTCCGCCATTGCCGAGGCCCGGCTCGACCTCGTGCGCACGGAGCTCGTCGAGTGAGACGCCGCATGAGGCGAGCGCGTCGGCGGCGACCTCGGTGAGGTCGGCTGCGAGCAGGTTGTTGTCGAGTTGACGGCCGAGCAGGTACTCGGCCGAGAGATAGCAGACGCCTTTCGCCTGCACCTCCTTCTGGTGACGTACGTCTTCGAGCCAGCGTGCCATCAGGTAGTCGCGCACGGTGTGGGCGAGCGCGAGGTAGCGGTCGTTCGCGCTGGATGCCGACAGGGCGACGCCCCGGTCGAAGTTGAGGTTGTGCAGGAACCGCTTCGCGAACTCGTCCGCCGTGCTCAGCGGGGCGATCACGGGGGCGAGGGCGAGCGGATGCAGGGGAGAGCGTGATTCGGGCACGTGACGACCGTAGCGAGAGCCAGGCTGATTCGTGTGACGGGCGGATGAAGAATATCGGTGGGGTCATTCCTGGCGGCGGGGTGGGGCAGTGCTGCGAGCCCGCATGGCGGCGAGCAGGATCCGGCCGTCGTTGAAGACCGGGACGAGGAACACCGCATGTGCCAGATACCACCCGTGCACCTGCAGCTCGGGGACGACGAGCCAGAGGATGCCGCCCGCGACGACGCAGATCCCAGGGCCCGCCAGCGCGGCGAGCGCGGCGTCGCGGCGCGTGATCTGCCCGTGGGGCGCGATCGAGATCCGCCAGGTCGAGCGTTGGAGAGTGAACGCCGTCACCCCTCGCGCTCGCGAGAGCACGGTGAGGTGTCCGAGCTCGTGCATGGCGAACGATCCGCCGAGACCGAGGGCGTAGTGCGCGCCGAGCATCGCGACCGCGCTGAGGATCGCGTCCTGCTCCGTGATGACGGCGACGGAGACGACGACCGCGCTCAGGGCCGCGAAAGCGGCGTGCATCGGCCAGGCGGCGAGGAGCAGCCAGCGACACACGAGTCCCGCGTCGATATGCGAGGTGCGGACCGACCACACGTCATTCCGCCTGGGCCAGGAGGTGCTTCCTCCGTTCGAGAAGGCTGTCGTGCATGGCGAACACGGCGAGCGTGAAGACGGTGACGACGACGACTGCGAGAACCAGGGGGAGCGGGTCGTTCACCCCCGCGCCGAGCTGGGTCGCGCCGTCGGCGCTCTGACGGACCTCGACGAAGACCGAATCGAAGAAACCGAGTCGGCGCCCCTCGGTGGAACCTCCCGCGAACATCAGCCAGATCGCGGTGGCCACCGCCGATCCTGCGGTGAGGACGAGAGCTCCGACCGCGCTGACGGCGACCCTAAACAACCACTTCATGACGAGCAGTCCTTTCTATCCTGTCCATCCCGGTGATGGAGAGAGCGGCGGCGACGAGAGTGAGGACGAGCATCACTCCGATCGTGAACAGTGCGGGCAGGCCCAGGAGGTTCGTGCCGAGCATGATCGTGCCGGTCACGAGCCCTGCGACGGCGGCCCCGGCGATCACCGAGAACGGGTTGCCCTTCTCGGGCGGGAACGCGATTCCCGCCAGCGTGAGTACCACGATGTTCGACACGGCGAAGCCGACGACCGAGAGGATCTCCGCTGCCTGCGAACCCGTCAGGGCCGACAGCGCGCTGATCGGTACGGCGATGATCGCGAGAGTGGCGAGCTGGGGTGCGAGCACCAGGACGTATCGCCGGGTCGGGCCGTGGCGGCGGGGCCCGCACGCGCGTAACGGCTCCGTCGAGACGAAGGCGTACACCGACTGCACGGTGACGGCCAGCAGCAGAAGAGGTGGAAGCCGGATATCGGCGACGAAGAGCGCGTAGGAGCCGGCCAGGGAGATGCCGCAGACCGTGATCGTCTCGATGCCCCGGATGTGTGCGGCGAAGTACGCGCCGAACTCCGAACCGCCGAACAGGCGGGGGATGATCGCGAAGCGTCGAGTCGGATCGAACTGCCGAGGTGCCATCGCGAGGACGACGACGACCAGGAAGGCGATCGTGGCGAGCCAGGCGACCGTCGCGACGATCATCCCGTGTTGTGCGGCGATGTCGGCGAACAGCAGCTGGATCACGAAGTGGTCGTCTCCCTGACCGATCGCGGCGAAGAGCACGCGCTCCGACTGCGAGGACACTCCGAGGTAGACGCCGAGCAGTGTCGCGGCCAGGATGACCGGCACGAGGAAGGCGCGGAGCCGTGCGAGACGGAGGCGCAGCAGCAGCCGTTCCATGCCGAGGTAGTAGGCGCTCGCCGCCAGGTAGGCGACGACCATCGGCATGACCAGGCAGGTGATGACCTCGTCGAGGATGCCGACGCCGCCGATCGCGACCGTCCCGGTGACCAGGGCTCCGAGCATGACGGTGACGCCGATGCCCACGACCATGGTCTCGAACAGCATGAACCCCAGGGTCCGCGCCCGGTTGGTCAGGGGGAACGAGAAGGTGAGCTCGAGCAGCTCGCCGGACTTCAGGAACAGCACTCGGACGACGGTGAACACGGTGAGGACCCACAGCGGGGTGGACACTCCGACGACGCGGAGCAGGGGTGACAGCTGCTCGGGTTCGCTGATGAGCTGGCGGAGTGCGATCACCCCGAACCCGCAGAACCCGACGAATGCGGCGAGGGCTGCGAGTCCGATCGTCCAGCGGACAGAGGGCAGCCGCAGCACGCCGCGGCGGGCGATGCGCCGGACCAGGAACACCGCGAGGAATGACGCGAGCTGCAGAGAAGGGTTCACTCGGATGCCCTCGAACCTTGCGCGATCGCGCGCTTGACGAGGGCGTCGACCGAACCGAACTCGTGGAGGATGCGGGCGAGCGGGAGGTCGAACGCGATCTCGCCGCGGCACAGCACGATGATGCGATCGCAGACCGCCTCGAGGAGCCGGAAGTCGTGACTGCACAGCAGCAGCCCTCGCGACTCTCCGAACCGGGACGCATCGGTCTCGAACTCGAACAGCGCATCGACGTCGACGCCGTTGAGCGTCTCGTCGATGATCGTGAGAGGGCGCTCGAGCAGGAGTGTCGAGATGAGCTGGATCTTCTTGCGCATGCCGTGGGAGTAATCCTCGATGAGGTCGAACTCGCGTGCCTCCATCTGGTACCTGGCGAAGAGGTCGTCGATGCGTGCGGCATCGGGGCTCTGCCGATACAGACGGTGCATCAGATCGACGTACTCGCGTCCTGTCAGGAACTGAGGGAGGTAGTCGTTGCTGGCGATGAAGGCAAGTCGCTCCCGCGATTCACGGACCTGATGAGGGCGACCTGCGATGCGGATGCTCCCGTGCGTGAGCTGCAGCAGGTCGGCCGTGAGGCGGATGAGCGTCGACTTGCCCGATCCGTTCGGCCCGACCAGGCCGACCTTCTCGCCGCGTTCCACGACGAAGGAGACGTCGCGGAGCGCCGGAGCCCGCTTCGAGTAGGCGAACGAGGCGGAGGAGACGTCGAGGAGGATCTGCGGGTTCCGGGCGGCGCCGTCGCGCCCGGACATCGACGTCGATGCCCGGGCGCGACGTGGGCTTAGACGCATTCGACCCACACGGAGACGCCGCTCTTGCCCCACTGCCAGTTGCCGGTGAAGCGCCTGCCACCCGCCTTGAAGAAGCACCACAGTGCCAGTGCCGCGAGGAACGCGACGCCGAACACGAGGATCGCTGCGATCAGCACCAGCCACCAGGCATCCAGGCGCAGGATCGCGTCGTCGAGTGCATCCTGGGCACGACGCTTCATCAGCGTCGGCTCGATCATCTCCATCAGGGACATATATCTACCTCCATCTATTCGTGACAAGGTGAGGCTGTCACGCGATTATCGCTAAAGCTAGTCATATGAGTGCAGAATGCCGCCATTCGCGGATTTGGTTGACATTGACGCAACGTCAACTTCTACGGTGGAGTCATCGACAGACCGAGCCACGGAAGGAGGACGTCATGACCGGTCGAGACTGGTCCATCCAGGAGATCGCCCGACTCGCAGGCACCACCAGCAGGACGCTGCGTCACTATGACGACGTCGGACTGCTGCCGCCATCGCGCATCGCACACAACGGCTATCGCCACTACGACGAGTCCGCTCTCGTGCGCCTGCAGCGCATCCTGCTGTTGCGCGAACTCGGACTCGGGCTGCCGCAGATCGCCGAGGTGCTGAACCCGACCGACGCGCAGCAGAGCGAGGAGGCCGCTCTCGAGACCCACCTCGCGCTGCTGCGCGAGGAGCAGAACCGGCTGGCGCGACAGATCGCGTCGGTCGAGAACACCATCGACGCATTGAGAGGAGGTGAAGAACTCATGGCAGAGAACATGTTCGACGGATTCGACCACACCCGGTACCGGGAAGAGGTCGAGCAGCGTTGGGGTCGCAAGACCTATGCCGACAGCGACCGCTGGTGGCGCGGGATGACCGACGCCGAGCGCGCCGAGTGGCAGCAGCGCGTCTCCGACCTCGGTCGGGACTGGATCGCCGCCGCCGAGAGCGGCGTCGACCCGGCATCCGCTGAGGCTCAGGACGTCGCCCGTCGCCACGTCGAGTGGCTGACCGGCATCCCCGGCACCCCCGCGGCCGCGCCCGACGGCGACGTCAAGGCGTACGTGCTCGGACTCGGTGAGATGTACGTCGCTGACCCGCGCTTCGGCGCGAACTACGCGACATCCGCCGGCGGTACGCACGGTGCCGAGTTCGTCCGCGACGCGCTCCGCGTCTACGCGGACCGCAACCTGTAGCCGCTTCCCTCGGCGTTTCGTCTCGCTCCGCTCGCTCAACGACCGGGCCCTCCCCGGTCGTTGAGCGAGGAGCGCAGCGACGAGACGAAACGCCGCGCTTTGCACAGATCGAGACACCGGGGCAAGACCGAGATCGGATGCCGCGGCGGGGCGTAGGGTCGTGCCATGGCCCCCCGTCGCAGACGCACCGACGCCGCCCCGCTGTTCGCGGTGGCCGCAGGCGCCTACGCCGCCAACGTCGCCCTCGGCTCGGCCGTCGCCGCCAAGCTGATCGACACGAGCGGCTTCCGCTGGCTGCATCACGCGATCTACATCGCCACCTGTGTGGCCTCCGCTGCCGCATTCTCGGCGATCTTCTGGGGCACGCCGAAGCGCGCCAGCCGCCGCGCCGCCCTCGCGATCGCGCCGGCGGCCGCCCCGCTCGCCGCCATCCCCTACCTCGGCACGCACAGCCGACGGCATCCGATCGTCGCGCTCGCCGCGGCCCCCTTCATCGTCGCGGGCCTCGTGTGCGCGCGCCTCACCACCGACCGGAAGTGAACGCATGGAACTGCTCGACGCCATCCGCCGCCGTAAGACCACCAACGGGCCTTTTCTGCCCGACGCCGTGTCGGAGGAGCATCAGCGCATCCTGCTCGAGGCCGCAGGCCGTGCGCCCTCTCAGCTGAACAGCCAGCCGTGGCGCTTCGTGGTCATCGAGAACCGCGAGACCATCGACAGGATCGCGCGCATCTCGGGCGAGAGCATGACCGAGGCGATGTCGAACGGCACGTTCTTCGAACGCTACAAGCCCTACTTCCGCTTCAGTCAGGCCGAGATGGAGGAGAAGCGCAGCGGGATGCTGTTCGACAAGCTCCCCGCGGCGCTGCGCCCGTTCACGAGCCAGGTGTTCACCAAGCGCGGTCAGAAGCTGATGAACACGTTCGGGGTGCCCAAGACCCTGGGTGAGGAGAACCACAAGCTCGTCGCCGGTTCCCCGCTGCTGCTGGGTGTGATGCTCGATCGCAGCGAATACCGGCCTGGCCAGCTGTCGTCGTTCTACTCGGTGTTCAGCATGGGCGCGGCGATGGAGAACGTCTGGCTGAGCACCGTCGAGCTCGGCATGGGCATCCAGTTCATCTCGTTCCCGATGGAGGTCCCGGGCCGCTGGGACGAGATCGTGAAGCTGCTGCGCGTGCCGGACGACCTCGAGCTCATGGCCGTCTACCGCCTCGGCTATCTGCCGCCTGAGCAGCGTCGCCCGGCGATCGACTGGTCGAGCCACCAGCGAAAGCTCGCGTCGCAGTACGTGTTCCGAGAGAACTGCGACGAGCCCCAGCAGGGCTGGGACGCGCCGCCGCCGGGTGCTGACGCGCCGCGGGGCTGACGGACATCAGCCCCCGCTCTTGCGCGGGAGGACCTTCAGATCCTCCACCGCTGGGCCCTCGATGCGCGTGCCGTCCGCCGCGAAGCGCGAGGCGTGCAGCGGGCAGTCCCAGGTGCACTCGGCGTCATTCCAGTCGAGCACGCCGCCCAGGTGCGGGCACACGGCCGACACCGCACGGGTGACCCCGCCGACGGTCGAGATGGCCACCGGGCGTCCGCTGCGGTTCGCGACCACGCCCTCGCCCTCCGACGGCTTCGGCACCGGCACGGGTCGACGCTCGGCCTCGACCCATCCGGTCGTCGCCGCGGCCGCCACCTTCGCGCCCTCGACGGCTCCTCGCGCGAGATCGGCGGGGACCGTCAGCCTCGTCCCGATCTTGACCATCCATGAGGGGCGGTCGTGCCAGTTGGCGCCGAGGATCTCGGCGGTCAGGCGCAGGGCGGCGGCCGGAGCGTTCGACAGCCCCCACTTCGCGTAGCCCGTCGCGAAGCGGATGACGCCGAGTCCGCGAGGCATTGCGCCGACGAACGGGATCTGGTTGTGCGACTCGTAGTCCTGCGCAGACCAGCGGTGGGTCTCCTCGGCGTCGGGAAAGTACCTTCTCGTCCACTCGACGAGGTCGTCGACTGCGGCGGCCTCACCGTCGGAGCGCCCGACCGGATGCCCGTTGCCGCCCACGACGAGTCGCGCGTCGCCGCCTGGCCCGTCGGCGTCGGAGACCGGGCGGATCGACCGGGTGGAGCCGTCGACCGAGATGAACGTCGACGTGGGCAGATCGCCGCTCACACGGAACGAGACGCAGTACGACCGGAACGCCCGCATCTTGGCGAAGTACAGTCCCCGGTCGAGGATCGGATACCCGGTGGCGATCACGATGTGCTCGGCGAACATCGGTCCGACCGGCGTCTCGACGCGGGGATCGGGAAGCGCGTGGGTCGCCGTGACCCGCACCCCGGTGTGCAGCGTCCCGCCGGCGGCGAGGAGCTCCTCGGCGAGCGCCTGCGTCACCAGTGCGGGGTCGATCGTCACCTGCTCGTCGAGCGCGACCGCGCCGAAGACCGGGAACGGCAAGGAGGAGAGCTCGTCGCGCGTCAGCATCCGGGTGGGGAGCCCTGCCTCGCGCGCTGCGTCATGCACCTCGCGCACAGCGTCCAGCCCGCTCGGGTCCTGGGCGTACGAGTGATCCACCCGTCGTTCGTATGTGACGCCGGCGTGATCGGCGAAGGCGACCAGCCAGTCCATGCCCTCGCGGTTGCCTTCGACGTACGCCTGCACGAGCGAGGCGGGGTGATGCCTGCGGATCTCGGCGAGCCGTCTGCCCTGCAGCAGCGTCAGCTTGCCGGTGTTGCCTCCGGTCGCGAGTTCGGCGACGTCGCCCGCCTCGATCACGGCGACGTCGAGCCCCGCACGCGTCAGCATGACGGCTGTGGAGAGCCCGGTGAGGCCCGCGCCGACGATGACGACGTCATGCCGTGCTCCCGGGTCGAACGGTGTGCCGATGGGCGGGGTCCGGTCGAGCTTCCACAGTGGCTTCATGTCGTAAGTCTTCGCCCCGGCGGCGCTGAGCCACACCGGGTTGACATTCGACGGGTGCACCGCAACGACGAGACTAGAGTGGCGGCGTGACCGCTAGCCGCCTGCTCCTCGTCTTCGCCGGGGGGAGCATCGGCACCGCCGCGCGACTCGCGGTCGGGCTCTGGATGCCGGATGCCGGCGGCATCCCGTTCGCCACCCTCGCGGTCAACGTGCTCGGGTCGCTGCTGATCGGCATCCTCGCTGCGCGTCTGCCGCAGACCACCGGTCTGCGGCTGTTCCTCGGCACGGGGGTGCTCGGCGGGTTCACCACCTACAGCGCCTTCATGACAGGAACGGTCGCGCTGTGGTCCGCTGCTCCCGTGCTCGCGTTCGCCTACTCCGCAGGCAGCCTCGTGCTCGGTCTGGGTGCGGCAGCGCTGGGCCTGCGGCTCGGCCGAGCACGCGCGACGCCTCTCGCGGGAGTCTCGTCGTGAACCCGCTGCTGTTCGTCGCGGCCGCGCTCGCCGGGGGAGTGGGTGCGGTGCTCCGCCACGTCGTCGACCTCGGCGTCGCGAAGGTCGCGGGCCGACGCTTTCCGTGGGGCATCCTTGTCGTCAACCTCAGCGGATCGTTCGCGCTCGGCCTCGTGACCACGGCGCTGCCCGCAGATGTCTTCCTTCTCGGGGCGGGGCTCCTCGGCGGCTACACGACGTTCAGCACCGCGATGCTCGACGCCGTCGCACTGTGGCGGGACGGCGAGCGCGCGGCATCCGCGTTCGATGCGATCGGGATGCTTCTGCTCGGCCTTCTCGCGGCCGGTCTGGGATTGGCGTTCGGCTCCGCGCTCTGACCAGCGCCTCGCCGCCGGCGCATTCCCGCCCGCGAAGTTCGATGCTTGCGCGCTCCCCACCTGTCGGGTTAGTCTCCTTGCTAATCGTTTAACTGCTAATCGTTTAACATTCCGATTCCGCTCGTCACGATCCCCTGCACCCGTCAAAGGAGACACCGATGCCCCGCACCTCCCGTCGCGCCCTCGGCGCCCTCGCCGCCTCTGCGGCAGCCGTCCTCGCGCTCAGCGCCTGCTCGTCACAGGCCGGGGGTGAGAGCTCGTCGGGTGGAGACGTCACCCTCAGCTACGCCATCTGGGACGAGAACCAGAAGCCCGCGATGGAGGAGATCGCGGCCGCGTTCGAGAAGGAGAACCCGAACGTCACGATCGACATCCAGGTGACGCCGTACAAGGAGTACTTCACCAAGCTGCAGACCGCGGCCACCGGTGGGTCCGCCGCAGACGTCTTCTGGATGAACGGTCCGAACTTCCCGCTCTACGCCTCGAACGGCCAGCTCGCGCCGCTCGACGACACCGGAGTGGATGCGGCCGACTACCCGCAGGGGCTCATCGACCTCTACACGTTCGACGGAAAGCTCTACGGCGCCCCGAAGGACTTCGACACCGTCGCCCTCTGGTACAACAAGGAGCTCTTCGACGCCGCGGGTGTCGAATACCCGACCGCCGGCTGGACGTGGGACGACTTCACCGCGGCGGCCGCGGCGCTCACCGACCCGGCCACCGGGCAGTTCGGCGTCGCGGCGAGCCAGTACGGCCAGGAGAACTTCTACAACTCGATCGCGCAGGCAGGCGGCGAGGTCATCTCGGACGACGGCACCGAGAGCGGTTACGGCTCGCCCGAGGCGCTCGCGGGCATCGAGCTGTGGACCGATCTGATCGAGGCGGGGTCGTCTCCGACGGCGCAGCAGATGACCGACACCAACCCCGAGGACTTCTTCCTCTCGGGCAAGGTCGCGATGTTCCAGAACGGCTCGTGGGCGGCGATCGCTTACGGAGACAACGCCGACATCGCCGACAAGGTGAACGTCGCGCCGCTGCCCGAGGGGCCGGAGGGCAATCAGAGCGTGATCCACGGTGTGGGCAACGTCGCCAACGCGAAGAGCTCGCATCCGGCCGAGGCCCAGGCGTTCGCCGCCTTCGCGAGCGGCGAGGAGGCGGCGAAGATCCAGGCCGAGTCCGGCACCGTGATCCCCGCGTTCAACGGCACCCAGCAGGCGTGGGTAGACGCCCTGCCGCAGTACGACCTGAAGGTCTACATCGACGCCCTCGACACCGCCGTGCCCTACCCGGTCTCGAAGAACACCTCGGCGTGGACGAGCATCGAGAGCGAGGTGCTCTCGCAGGTCTGGTCGGGCGCCGTCGCTCCGGCCGAGGGACTGAAGGACCTCGCCGCGCAGATGCAGACGGCGCTCGATGCGGAGCAGGAGTAACCGGGCATGACCGTCGTCGCGTCACCCCCGCGTGCGCAGGCGGAGCGGATGTCGGAGGCGCCCAGCCCCGGCATCCGCCGCCGCCGGCGCAACCCCGGTGCGTCCCCCTGGTGGGCTCTCGTCTTCATCGGCCCCACGGCCCTCGGCATCGCCGTGTTCTACCTGTGGCCGACCGTGCGCACGCTCATCATCTCGTTCACCAAGTCGGGGCCGTTCGGCGGCGCGGAATGGGTGGGGCTCGAGAACTACGTCCGCCTGTTCCAGGACCCGGAGCTGATCGGGGCGCTGCGCAACACCGCCCTCTACACGGTCATCGCGCTCATCGGCATCCCGCTGGCAGTCGGGATCGCCGCCCTGCTGAACACCGCGGGGCTCAAGGGGCGCAGTGCCTATCGGACGCTGTACTTCATCCCGGTCGTCACGATGCCCGCCGCGATCGCGCTGGTGTGGCGCATGATCTACAACGGCGATTACGGCGTGCTCAACGCCGCCCTCGGCTCTGTGGGCATCGAGGGTCGCAGCTGGCTCACCGATCCGAACACGGCGCTGGTGGCCATCGCGGTCGTGGGCATCTGGGCGGGCCTCGGCACCAACATCGTGATCTTCCTCGCCGGTCTCCAGGGCATCCCCGACACGATCATGGAGGCGGCCGACCTCGACGGCGCGGGTCCGGTGCGCAAATTCTTCTCCATCACCATCCCCCTGCTGTCGCCGTCGATCTTCTTCGTCAGCGTCATCAGCGTGATCGGCGCGCTGCAGGTGTTCGACCTCATCTACATGATGCTCGGACGCAGCAATCCGGCCATGCCCAACACTCGCACGGTCGTCTACCTGTTCTACGAAGCGGGATTCCTCGACAACGACCGTGGGTATGCCGCAGCCGTCGCCTTCCTGCTGCTGGTGATCATCCTGGTCCTGACCGTCGTGCAGTTCCGTCTGCAGAAGAAGTGGGTGCACTATGAGTGAGGTCTCGCTCGACACGCGCGCCATCGTCGGCGCGCCGACCGGTCGCTCGGCAGCCCGGCCGGGCAAGCCCCGCAACAGGGCGCTCTGGATCGTCCACGTCGTGCTCCTCGTCGGCGCGATCCTCATGGTCTTCCCGTTCATCTGGCAGCTGCTGACCTCGTTCAAGACGCTGTCGGACTCGGTGCAGGTGCCACCGAGTCTGCTGCCGCGCGAGTGGGTGTTCACGAACTTCGCCGAGGTCTTCGACTCGATGCCCTTCGCGCAGATGTTCGCCAACTCGGTGCTGCTCACGGTCGGTCGCACGGTCGGACAGGTCGTGCTGTGCACCATGGCCGGCTACGCCTTCGCCCGCATCCCGTTCCCCGGCCGCAACGCGCTGTTCGTGGTGTTCCTGTCGGTGCTCATGGTGCCCTCGCAGCTGTACCTGCTGCCGCAGTACGAGATCATCCAGTCGCTCGGCTGGCTCAACACACTGCAGGCGCTGATCGTGCCGGGGATCTTCAGTGCTTTCGGCACGTTCCTGATGCGTCAGTTCTTCATGTCGATGCCCTCGGAGCTCGAGGAGGCGGCCCGCATCGACGGGGCGAATCCGTGGCAGACCTTCTGGCGGATCATGGTTCCGCTCGCGAAGCCTGGCATCATCGCTCTCGTGGTGTTCACTGTGCTGTGGTCCTGGAACGATCTGCTCTGGCCGTTGATCGTGACGACCGACCCCGCCAAGATGCCGCTGTCCGTCGGGCTCTCGCAGCTCGTCGGCATCCACGGCACCGACTACCCGGTGCTGATGGCGGGAGCGCTGCTCGCGACCCTACCGATGCTGGTGACGTTCATGATCCTGCAGCGGCAGTTCATCCAGGGCATCGCCTTCAGCGGATCGAAGGGCTGACCGATGGCAGAGCGCAGGCAGCAGTCGACCGCCTCACGGCGTCCGACTCTCAGGATGGTCGCAGAGCGCGCAGGCGTCTCGACCGCCACGGTGTCGTACGTGTTCTCCGGGCGCTCGGGCGCGGCATCGGGGGCAGGCGTCGCCGAGGCCACCGCGGCCAGGGTGCTCGCAGCCGCTGACGAGCTGAACTACCGGCCCAACATCGCGGCACGGACGATCCGCACCGGGCGCAGCGGCATGGTGCAGCTCTCGCTGCATATGCTCAGCGACCCGTGGTCGCTCGCGGTGGCAGATGCCGTGAACGTCGAGGCGAACAGGCACGGCCTCACGACGCTCATCCTCGCCGACGGAGACTGGCACGCGGCTCTCGACCGGGTCGAGAGCGACGTCGCCTACCTCGACGGGGTCGGGATCGACGAGGATGCCGAACGCAAGCTCGCAGACCTCGTGCAGCGCGGCCAGCGGCTCGTCGTGTTCTCGGAGCACCTCGAACCCGCCGGATTCGACGTCGTGCGCTCGGATGCGATCCCCGGGTGCGAGCTCGCGATGGATCATCTGCTCGAGCGGCATGCGCGGATCGGATGTCTGGCCGCCGAGGGCGCTGTGCGCCTCGCGCCCACGCAGGTCACCCGGTACACGCCATACTTCCAGAAGATGGCGGATGCCGGACTCGAGGTCGATCCCGAGTGGACGGTGGCCTACACCGAGGGGCAGGCGAGCGCCTTCGCCGCGGCGGTGCGACTGCTCTCGCGCGACGAACGGCCGGATGCGATCTACGCGACGACCGACTTCGCGGCCATCGCGGCGATCAACGCGGCGCACATGCTGGGACTCCGCGTGCCGCACGACGTCGCGGTGATCGGCGTGGGCAACACCCCCGACGCGCAGCTCATCGCGCCCACCCTGACCACGGTCGGACCGACCGACTTCTACGACCGGCAGGCACGCATCATCATCGACCGCGCGCTCGCGGCAGACGACTCGCCCGCGCAGCTGCACGAGTTCGCCTGGTCGCTGTTCCCCGGGGCGTCGACGGACCTCGACGCCCCCACCTCTCACGCGCGCTGACGCAGGCGTCCGCGCACACACGATTCGACTCTCAGAAGGACCACCGTGGATCTCACCATCGGAATCATCGGCTTCGGCGCGCGCGCCACACTGCGCGAGGAGGTGCACCGCCCCGGCCAGGGGTCGCGCATCACCGCGATCTGCGACCCGTCGGAGCGTGCGCGCGACGACGCCCGGCGTCTGCTCCCCGAGGCTTTCGTCACCGACTCGCTCGATGAGCTGCTCGCCTCAGGAATCGACGCCGTCATGGTGCTGACGCCCGACGACACGCACGCAGCTCTCAGCATCCGCGCCCTCGAAGCCGGTGTCGCGGTGTTCTGCGAGAAGCCCCTCGCGATCGACCTCGCCGACGCCGACGCGATGCTCGAGACGGCCCGCCGCACCGGCAGCCGGCTCTACATCGGTCACAACATGCGCCACATGCCGGTGATCACCCTGATGCGCGGGCTCATCCAGGACGGCCGGATCGGAGACGTCAAGGCCGTGTGGGTGCGCCACTTCGTCGGGCACGGAGGCGACTACTACTTCAAGGACTGGCACGCCGACCGCCGCCGCACGACGGGACTGCTTCTGCAGAAGGGCGCGCACGACATCGACATCATCCACTGGCTGGCCGGCGCCTATACCGAGCAGGTCGCGGCGATGGGAGAACTCAGCATCTACGGCGGCATCACCGACCGCCGCGATCGCACCGGAGAGCGGATGCCCGACTGGTTCAGCGTCGACAACTGGCCGCCCGCATCGCTCACCGGCCTGAACCCGGTGATCGACGTCGAGGACATCTCGATGGTGAACATGCGACTGTCGGGGGGCATCCTCGCCTCGTACCAGCAGTGCCACTTCACACCCGACTACTGGCGCAACTACACGGTGATCGGCACCGAGGGGCGCATCGAGAACTTCGGCGACACGGCCGGCAGCGAGGTCAGACTGTGGAACCGTCGGCACCGAGGCGCCGCAGACGCCGACGAGACGTTCGTCGTTCCCGCGGCTGAGGGCGCAGGGCACGACGGAGCCGATGCGCTCCTGGTCGCGGAGTTCCTGCGGTTCGTGCGCGACGGAGGGGTCACCGAGACGTCACCCGTGGCCGCCCGGGAGGCGGTGGCCGCCGGCATCCTCGCCACCGAGTCGCTGCGCGGCGACGGTTCGGCGATCGCAGTCCCTCAGCTGGATGCCGACCTCGTCGCCTACTTCGAGCGCGGCCAGGTCGAATAGCGCCCGTGCGCCCGGCGGCCGGATCGCCGGGCGAACCTCCAGGTTCGGGATGCAGAATGTACAAAAGTACATGTACGCCCGTACAGGGGTGATCGCGCTGGGGGTAGGAATGAGCGATGGCACGCGCCGCCGCCGCGACCCTGAGGCGCGCCGTCGCGAGATCGTCACCGCTGCCGCCGAGCTGATCGTCGAGATCGGCGTCGACGCGCTCACCCACCGCAAGGTCGCAGCGCGGGCGGGGGTTCCACTCGGCTCGACGACTCAATACTTCGCCACGCTCGACGATCTGCGCGAGGCGGCGATCGGGGCATTGGCCGCCGAGATCGAGGCGCGCATCGACGCGACCCGGCAGGCCGTGGTCATCGAGGGAGTGACTCCCGAAGGGATCGCCCGCCTGGTGCGCCGAGGGCTCGACGACGCGCGCGCAGTGCAGGCCGACCGTGCCGTCGTCACCGCGGCCGTGCACGACCCGCGGGTGCGGGCGTTCGCACGACTCTGGTCCGACGAGATCATCGGCTTCATCGCCCCCGTTCACGGGGTCGACAGGGCCACGGCCGCCGCCGTCTTCATCGACGGCGTACTCTGGCACTCTCAGATCCACGACGAGCCGCTCGACGAAGAGCTCATCCGCGACGCCCTCGCCGGGATCCTCACTCCCTCTCCGGCGTCCCCCTCCGCATCCGCCGCCGCAGCATCCGCCTGATCCGATCGAGAGAGAATCCGCCTTGTCGAACCTCGCCGTCCTGAGTCTCAAGAACCGCGCACTGATCGCACTGATCACGATCGTCGCCGCCGTGTTCGGCGGGCTCGCTCTGACGAACCTCAAGCAGGAGCTCATCCCGTCGCTCGAGCTGCCCAACCTGATGGTCATGACGACGTACCCCGGTGCGTCGCCCGAGGTCGTCGAGAACGATGTCTCGACGCCGATCGAGTCGGCGATCCAGGGCGTCCCCGGACTCGAGGGGACCACTGCGACGAGCACGACCAACGCGTCGATCGTGCAGGCGACGTTCGCCTACGGCACGAACCTCGCGACGGCCGAGCAGAAGATCCAGCAGGCGATCAACCGCATCTCGGGTCAGCTGCCCGACGACCTGAGCCCCCAGGTGCTCGCGGTGTCGATCGACGACTTCCCCGTGATCCAGGTCGCGGTGACCGGATTCGACGACGCCGAGAACGCGCAGGCCGAACTCACCAGCGTGGCCATTCCCGAGCTCGAGGACGTCGACGGCGTCAACGCCGCACAGCTCATCGGAGGCGTCGGACAGCGCATCACGATCACGCCCGATGTGGCGGCGCTCGCCGCGGTGGGAGAGAGCACTCAGGCGATCAGCACGGCCCTGGAGCAGAACGGCACGCTGTTCCCGGGTGGCGACATCACCGAAGACGGTCAGACCCTGACGGTGCAGACCGGTGCGAAGATCACGTCCGTCGAGGAGATCGCCGCGCTTCCGCTGGTCGGCACGACCGCCAAGGTCGGCGACGTCGCGACCGTCGTGCAGGAGACCGACCCGATCTCGTCGATCTCGCGCGTCGACGGCGAGGACGCCCTCTCGATCTCGATCACCAAGCTGCCCGCCGCGAACACGGTCGAAGTGTCACAGGGCGTCATCGCCGCGCTCGACACGATCGAAGAGGCCTTCCCAGACGCGAAGTTCACGATCATCTTCGACCAGGCGCCCTTCATCCAGCAGTCGATCGAGACGCTCGCGACCGAAGGGCTGCTCGGACTCGTCTTCGCGGTGATCGTCATCCTCGTCTTCCTGCTGTCGATCCGCTCGACGCTCGTGACGGCGATCTCGATTCCGACCAGCGTCCTGATCACCTTCATCGGTCTGCAGGCCTTCGGCTACTCGCTCAACATCCTCACCCTCGGCGCGCTCACGATCGCGATCGGACGAGTGGTCGACGACTCGATCGTCGTGATCGAGAACATCAAGAGGCACTACGTCGGCGATGCCGACAAGGGCGATGCCATCCGGCTCGCCGTGCGCGAGGTGGCGATGGCGGTGACTTCGTCGACCATCACGACCGTCGCCGTGTTCCTGCCGATCGTGTTCGTCGGAGACATGGTCGGAGAGCTGTTCCGGCCGTTCGCGATGACGGTGTCGATCGCGATGGTGGCCTCGCTGCTCGTGTCGCTGACGATCGTCCCGGTGCTCGCGTACTGGTTCCTGCGCCCGGGCAAGCCGCTGCTCGACGAGAACGGCGTGCAGATCGACCCCGAGCACCCGGATGCTCCGCCGACGCGCCTACAGAGCGCCTACCGCCCGATCCTGGGGTGGACCCTGAAGCACTCCGGTCTCACCGTGATCCTCGCGGTCGTGGTGCTCGGAGCCACGCTGGCCGCGGCCCCGTTGATGAAGGTCAACTTCCTCAGCGATTCGGGTCAGAACACCATGACCGTCACGCAGGACCTCGGTCCGACCGCGAGCCTCGAGACCAAGTCGGAGGCCGCCGTCGCGGTCGAGGACGCGCTGCTCGAGATCGACGGCGTCACCACCGTGCAGGCCTCGATCGGCTCGAGCGGATCGGCACTGCGCGACGCGTTCTCGGGAGGCGCCGGCGTGACCTACTCGGTGCTCACCGACCCGGACGCCGACCAGGAGAAGCTCCGTACCGCGGTGCAGGACGCGATCGAGGACCTCACGGATGTCGGAGAGGTGTCGGTCGCAGCATCCGCCGGTCTCGGCTCCAGCGACATCGAGATCTCGGTCACCGCGTCGAACGCCGAAGACCTGCAGACCGCCACGACCGCTGTGGTCGACGAGCTCGAGGGACGCGACGGCATCGGCAAGGTCACCGACAACCTCGCGGCCGCGCTGCCCTACCTCGCCGTGGTCGTCGACCGTGACGCCGCAGCGGCACGGGGACTGTCGGAGGTCGCCGTCGGCGCGCTCGTCTCGAACACGATGCGTCCCCAGCAGGTGGGTTCGGTCGAGATCGACGACACCGCGCTGACGATCTATCTCGCGGCAGCCGAGCCGCCGACCACCGCGCAGGCCCTGCGCGAGCTCACGATCCCGAGCGCCCTCGGCGTCGTGCAGCTGCAGGACATCGCGACGGTCGAGGAGCGCAACGGCCCGACCTCGATCACCACCGAGCAGGGACGCCGCACCGCGACGATCACCGTGCCGCCGGCATCCGACAACCTCGCCGTGGCGACGCAGTCGGTCACCGAGGCTCTCGCCGCCGTCGACCTGCCAGACGGTGCATCCGCCGAGGTCGGTGGCGTCGCGACGCAGCAGGCCGACTCGTTCTCGCAGCTCGGTCTCGCGATGCTCGCCGCGATCCTGATCGTCTACGTCGTGATGGTGGCGACGTTCAAGTCGCTGCGTCAGCCGCTGCTGCTGCTCGTGTCGGTGCCGTTCGCGGCGACCGGCGCGATCCTGCTGCAGATCGTCACCGGTGTGCCGCTTGGCGTGGCCTCGCTGATCGGTGTGCTGATGCTCATCGGCATCGTGGTCACGAACGCGATCGTGCTCATCGACCTCGTGAACCAGTACCGCGAGAAGGGGCTGTCGACTCTCGATGCGGTCAAGGCCGGTGGAGAGAAGCGTCTGCGCCCGATCCTCATGACGGCTCTCGCGACGATCTTTGCGCTGACCCCTATGGCGCTCGGTATCACCGGGCACGGCGGGTTCATCTCGCAGCCGCTCGCGATCGTCGTGATCGGCGGGCTCATCTCGTCGACCGTGCTGACGCTCATCGTGCTGCCGACGCTCTACAACCTCGTCGAGGGTGCGAAGGAGCGGCGCCGGGCCCGCAAGGCGGGATCCGGCGACGACGGGTCTGCGCCGGTCGCCGGCGATCAGCCGTCCGTCGGGCCTCTGCCTGCGGGTGATCCGGCGCTGGCGGGTGCGGGTGCGGGTGCGAGTGCTGGTGCTGGTGCTGGCGAGTCCGGTCTGCCGCATGCACCGCAGTTGACCCGTCGGGAGATGCGCGAGCGCAGCGAGTAGCCTCTGCCGCCTTCGCAACTCAGCACGACTGAGCCCGATGCCCGCCCGGAAGCGATTCCCGGGCGGGCATCGGCGATTCCATGCTGAGTCGTGAACGCCGCTCCGAAAAGCTCAGTCGAGCGTGATGCCCCATTCGAGGGTCCACGTCTCGCCGGGCGCGAGGCGACGAATTCCCGCGCCGCTGTTCAGCGCATCGGCGGGAGCGGTCATGGGCTCGATCGCCACCGCGAGCGACTGCCCGGGGTACTTGTCGGTCGTGTAGATCTGCACGAAGTCGAACCCGGCGCCCTGCCAGAGGGTGAGGCGGCGCCCGTCGGGTGCGGTGAGCGAGTGTCGCACGAGTCCGTCGGGGTCGCGCTCGAGATCGGTGAATCCGGTGTCGAGGTCGACGTCTCCGACACGGACGCCGTCGCGCAGAGCGGCATCGGCGGGCCGTGTGCCCGTGGGCAGCATCCGCTCGTCGGACGTGATCTCCGTCTGAGCCGGCACCCGCAGCACGAGATCGTGCGGGTCGACGTCGCCGATGGTGACGAACGGATGCGTGCCGAGAGCGACCGGTGCCGCCGTCGCCGAGCGGTTCGTCAGCGCGTGGGTGACGTCGATGCCGTCGGCGCGCAGCACATACGTGACACTCGTCTCGATCAGGTACGGGTAGCCGGTCTGCGGCACGATCGTGGCGCTCAGCGTCGTCGCCGACGCCGTCTCTTCGATGTCGTAGGCGGTGAAGCGCAGAAGCCCGTGGCTCGCATTGCTGAACTTCGGCTCGGTGATCGCCAGCTGCCGCTCGGTGCGCTCGTCGCTCCACCGGCCGTCTCGGACGCGGTTCGGCCAGGGCGCGAGCACGACTCCCGAGCACGAGGGGGTCGGAGAGTCGGCCGGATACGGCGCGATCAGGTCGACCGAGCCGATGCGGAGCGATCGGAGGGATGCGCCGACCTGGGCGATCTGGGCGCTGACGTCGCCGAGCTGGAGGTGCACCTGGGTGCCGGTGGGGGATGCGGAGTTCACCCCGCAATCGTATGGCGAGGTGTGCGCGCCAGGGGGACTGGGCGGATTTTCAGGAGCGACCGCTACACTTGATGGGTCGGCTTCGGACACCCGCGCAGCGCGCGGACGTTTTTGTGTAAGAAGTGTGAGTCCAGGGGCCGATGGTGAGCGTCGCTCGACGCTAATCAACCATCACATGAATGGCCCCGGCCGCTGACAGTCCGGAACCCCGCCCGATCGCATCCGATCCGGCGCAGGGTGCTCGCGCGTGTGCGCGGCGCCGTTCTCGTGCGAGAACTCTTAAGGACACACCCATGCCCAAGAACAAGAAGCCGCGTGGCGGCCGTCCCGCCGCCAACTTCGAGCCGCGCTACGGCGCGAACAAGACCTCGTTCCACGATCGCCACGCCGGCGGCCGTGACGCCGGTCGCGACACGCGTGATTCCCGCGATGCACGCGGTGGACATGCGGATGCCGGCGATCGCCGCACCGCGACCGCCGGTTTCGACCGTCGCCCCGGCAGCCGCAGCGCGAGCCACCGCGGCTACCGTCCGGCCGAAGAGGGCGCGCCCAAGCAGCGCTGGAGCGCTCAGGAGCGTGCGGGTCGCGACGAGTCGCGCGGCATCCGCAACCGGGCCGAGTCGGGTCGCCGTGAGGCACCGCACAACCGCGACGACCGTCCGCGCTACAACGACCGCTCCTCCGCGGGCTTCGATCGTCCGCGTCGCGATGACCGCGGCGGCCAGCGTCCGACCGGACCAGGCACGTACCGCGATGAGCGAGGCGGCCAGCGTGACGAGCGCCCTCGTCGTGACGACCGCGGTGCGGGCACGCAGCGTCAGGGCTTCCGCGACAACGATCACCGCGATGGCGGACGTCCGGGCCGCGACGACCGCCGTGACCAGCGTTCCGGCGGCTTCCGCGACGATCGCGGTGGCCAGCGCTTCTCCCGTGATGACCGCCCGCAGCGCGATGGCCGCGGTGCGGGCGAGCGTCCGCGCTTCGACCGCGACGACCGTTCTGGCCGTTCGGGCGACCGCACCGAGCGTCCGCGCTTCGACCGCGACGACCGTCCTCGCCGTGACGACCGTGCCGCGGGCCCCCGTCGTGACGACCGTGGCGGCGCCGAGCGCTCCTACGACGCCGACCGTGCACGTCGGGCCTTCGACCGTGACCGCACTCAGCGTTCGATCGAGGGTGGCCGTGACGAGCGTTCGCGTCCTTCGACCGGTGGCGCATACCGCACCGAGCGTCCGCGCCCGCTGACGTCGGACACCCGGGGGCGGCCGTCGCGCAACGAGCGACCCAGCCGTAACGACTGGAACGCCACCTCGAGCGCGGCACCCGCCAAGAAGTTCGAGCCGACGGATGACGTCGTGCACGAGCGCCTCGAGGCGAAGTCCGTCGCCGCCGTCGAGGTCGACGGTGTGACCTTCGGCGACCTCGGTCTCGGATCGAACATCGTCGAGACGCTGGTCGGCATGGGGGCTGCGACTCCGTTCCCGATCCAGGCCGCCAGCATCCCGGCCGTGCTCGAGGGGCGCGATGTCCTCGCCCGTGGTCGCACCGGCTCCGGCAAGACCATCGCCTTCGGTGCGCCGCTCGTCGAGCGCGTGCTGCAGTCGCAGGCCGGCAAGCGTCGCGAGTTCGGTCGGTCGCCGCGCGCGATCATCCTCGCTCCGACACGCGAGCTCGCGCTGCAGATCGACCGCACGATCCAGCCGATCGCGCGCAGCGTCGGCCTCTTCACCACGCAGATCTACGGTGGCGTGCCGCAGGGCCGCCAGGTGGGTGCGCTGAAGAAGGGCGTCGACATCGTCATCGGCACGCCCGGTCGCATCGAGGACCTCATCAATCAGGGCAAGCTCGACCTCTCGGACTGCCGCATCGCAGTGCTCGACGAGGCCGACCACATGTGCGAGCTCGGGTTCGTCGAGCCCGTGCAGCGCATCCTGCGTCACACGGCCGACGGCAGCCAGAAGCTCCTCTTCTCGGCGACGCTCGACCGCGAGGTCGCAGCTCTCGTCGACGAGTTCCTCGTCGACCCGGCTGTCTACGAGGTCGCCGGTGAGGACCAGGACTCGAGCACGATCGAGCACCGCGTGCTCGTGATCGAGCACCGCGACAAGGCCGACATCCTCACCTCGCTCGTCGACCGCGACGGCAAGACCCTCGTCTTCGCCCGCACCCGTGCGTACGCCGACATGCTCGCCGAGCAGTTCGACGATGCCGGCATCCCCGCGGTCTCGCTGCACGGTGACCTCAACCAGGCCAAGCGCACGCGCAACCTCGAGCGTCTGACCTCGGGGCGAGTGAACGTGCTCGTCGCGACGGACGTCGCCGCCCGCGGCATCCACGTCGACGACATCGACCTGGTCGTCCAGGCCGACGCCCCCGACGAGTACAAGACGTACCTGCACCGCTCGGGCCGCACGGGCCGCGCCGGTCGTTCGGGTCGCGTCGTGACGCTGATCACGCGCCAGCGCCAGCGCCGCATGACCGAGCTGCTGGAGCGGGCCGAGATCGACGCGCCGTTCGAGAACGCGCGCATCGACGACGACCTGATCGAGGAGATCGCCGGTCGCGTTCCGACCGCGGCAGACCTCACGGCCTGATCCGTCACGCTCGAAGGCCCCGTCCCTGCATCTGCGGGGGCGGGGCCTTCGTCGGGCGGTGCGGTGCGGTGCGGTGCGGTGCGTGGCGCGTTGTGGCGTGGGCTGGCTTGGCGTCGTGTGGGCTGGCGTGGGCTGGCGTGGCGTGGCTGGCTCTTATCGGAGGGTCGGTGCGAAGGAGAACTCACGCTTCGCAGGACGGATGCGCGAGATCGCTCCTTCGGAGCGTGCAGTCTCCTGCAGAGCATGCGACCTATCTCGAAGCGTGAGACGTGCGTCGGAGCGCGCGGAGTGCGACACCTCCTTGGGAGGAGATCTGCTCCTGAGGCGGAGGATTCGGCGCGGAATCTCCTCCCGAGGCGCAGTTCTCCTCCCTGGGGAGGCGCGCGGACCGGGGAAGAAGCGACGGCATGAGCCGGATGCTGCGCGGCTACGGATGCCGCAGGCTGCGGCTCGACTCAGCCGAGTTCGTGCTCGTGGATCGCCGTGGTCAGGGTCGTCCCGTTGAGGTCGAGATAGAGCACCTGCTCGGTGACGGTGAGGGTCATGGTGTTGCGACGCTCGATGAGCGGTGCGGCCGATTCGATGAACCCGGGGTCGAAGCTGTAGACGCGGATGTCCTCGGAGCGGTGGATCCGCTTGTCGGCCCAGGGGGCCATGACCTTCGCCGGGTCGCGGTGCGTGTAGACGACGGTGCGCTCGGCGAGACGGCTGCCATAGTGCAGGCGCTCGGCATCGGGGGCGCCGATCTCGATCCAGGCGGTGATCTGGCCGGTGAGGTCGCGCACGAGGACTGCGGGCTCGTCGGTCTGCGAGATGCCGCCGCCGAACGTGATGCCCTCGGTGAACTCGAGCCCGTATGCGAGCACGCGGGTGAGCATGTACGCATCGGTCTCGGACGGATGCCGCGCCACGCGCAACGAGAAGTCGTCGTACACACCACGGTCCATGTCGGCCAACTGGACCTCGAACGTGTGCATTGTGGAGCCGATAGCCATAACGCTCGAGCCTACGCGCCCTGGAGGCTCTCTCAGGACGTCGCCCGATCGCGCTGGGCGCCTCGCTGAGCGCTCCGATCCGCGATCAGAACAGCATCGGCTGTGCGGGGGCGGCCGACGGAGCGACTGCGGGGGCCGGGCGCCCGTGCGGCGCGGACGATCGGATGCCGCGCACCGGGTAGTCGTCTTCGTGCTGGCCGTCGAGGCCGTGCAGCCTGATGAGCGGGCGTGTCCGCTTCGCGAGCCACTGCCGATAGCCCTTGGGCGCCTCTGCTGAGACGCCCGGATACAGTCCGCGATACGACGAGACGAGGTCGGGACGGAACTCGCCGAGCCACTGCATGAACCAGGGTTTCACGCCGGCGCGCAGGTGCAGCGCACCGTAGATCACGCGACTGGCACCTGCTTCTTTGATGCGGCGCAGAGCGGTGTCGATCGCCTCGACCGAGTCGGTCATGTGCGGCATGATCGGCATCAGGAAGACGGTCACCCTGAAACCCGCATCCCGGAGTGCTCGCACCGTGTCGAGCCGAGCCTGCGTCGTCGGGGTGCCGGGCTCGATCGCCTTCTGCAGCTCGTCGTCGTACATCGCGATGGACATCTGGATGTCGACGGGCACCCGCTGCGCCGCCTTCACCAGCAGGGGGATGTCGCGCCTGATCAGCGTGCCCTTGGTGAGGATCGACATCGGCGTGCCCGAGGCGGCGAGGGCGTCGATGATCCCCGGCATCAGCTTGTAGCGCCCCTCGGCGCGCTGATACGGATCCGTGTTCGTCCCGAGGGCCACGGTCTCGTGCGCCCAGCTGCCCTTGCGCAGCTCCTTCTGCAGCACCTCGACGACGTTCACCTTCACGACGATCTGAGAATCGAAGTCCGCGCCGCCGTCGAGATCGAGGTACTCGTGCGTGCCCCGAGCGAAGCAGTTGTGACTGATGACCCCGTTGGCGATGAAGTCTCCTGTGCCGGTCGTGATATCGAGCAGATCATGCTCTCCCGGGATCGGCGTGATCTCGATGACCCTCAGATCGGAGACGCTCTTCACCGCGGTCCCCTCTATGGAGAGCTTGCGGGTGATCGCCGGCGAGCAGATCGCGAAGAACCGCTGGCGGCTGGGGAGTCCGCCGACGACACGGACGCTCCGAACGCCGTTGGGGCGCGGACCTTCGACGACATGCGGAACCCCGAAAAGCCGCAACCCCCGTTCGATCAACGCGATGATGTCGGCGTCCTTGTTCGAGATCCGCAGAACACCGCGGGAGCAGCTGCCCTCCGCGTCAAAGATGCCGGCGAGGAACCCCGCGTACCAGTCGGCGTCCGGAGCGTCGGGCGTCTCCACGAGCGACTCGATGGTCTCGACATGTCGCCTGGCGGCGGTGTGGATCGCGTCCGCAGCGCTGCGCGTATCGGTGGCGACCGTGAAGGGGCGGGTCCTGGTCGGCACGCCTTCATCATCGAGGAATCGCCGAGTTCGCGCGAGGGCTTCGTCATCGATCAGTGCGAGGCGGAAGCTGTGTATCTCACGCGTTCGGGTCTCGCTTGGGTACGTGCCGTGGAAGATCATCCCATCGCCGCGGATCATCCCCGCGAGGTAGCCCCGACGGTATCCGGAGGAGAGCGCATCGATCGATGATCCGGCGGATCCGATTCCGAACCCCATGAGTCGATTGTTCGTCGTGAGATGTGGACGCTGCCCGGAATCGGCATCCGACACATGCTTCCAGCCACGCTCGGTGAGGAATCGGTGATCACCACTCGCGACGAGTTCCGTCCCGTCGGCGAGCGTGACTCTGTAGGCATGCTTACGCGTCGTCCATTTCGCCTGAATGGTCGTGCGCACGTAGCGCCGATAGCTGCCCTGTCGCTCGGTTCCGATGATCTCGTCGCCGATCTCGAGTGAACGCAGAGGTCGCTGGCGGCCGTCCGCGCAGAGGATCAGAGTGTCCGGCGATAAGCAGTACACACATGCATGACTGCATCCGCGGTACGGGTTGATGGTCCACGCGAACGGCATGCGCGAAGCGCCCGGAACATGGTTGAGCGCGGACTTCGACAGCACCTCGTGAAAGGTCATGCCCGCGAAGTCGGGCGTGGTCACCGTGCGGAGGACGTTCGAGCGGTTCTCGAGTCCGGGCAGCGCCGCGGCATCGACGTCACCGAGCTTCTGTCCCTGCCACCGCATGAGAGCCATTCGAACATAGAAACGATACTCGAGTCAACCGGAGTGCGACATATGTTCTATCCGACTTAAGGGACAATGGGAGCATGTACTTCGCGCCGCAGCCTCAGCATGCGGCGCCGCGTTCCCCGATTCGCGGACCCGCGCTGCCCATCGGTCTTGCGGTGACCGCCGTCGGCATCCTGCTGTCGATCGCCGGCGCGCCCATCGCGAACTCGGCAGCGGAAGAGGCGGAGATGCCGCAACCGCTCGTCGTGCAGGAGGTCCCTGCGGTCGAGGTCGGAGCGACCACGGCGGCTGACCCGTGCTCGGAGCCGACTGTGCTGGAGGCGATCGCGGTGGCCGATGACGCGGCGATCATCGCCGGCTTCGGCGGCGCCGAGACTTTCCGCGCAGCCGTCATCGCCGGGAACGCGCCGTGCGTGGCGCTCGACGATCCCGCCCATGTCTGGGTTGTCGTGAACAAGGCGCGCCCGCTCGCCCCTGTCGCCTTCGCGCCGTCGTCGCTCGCGGACATCCCGCTGCAGATGACGACCGCGTCCGGTCAGGCGCGGGCGGATGTCGCCTCGGCTGTGGGCGAGATGGCCGCTGCCGCGGCTGCTGAGGGCGCGGGGCGCATCGGGGCGAACAACGGCTACCGTTCGTACGACCTCCAGGTGGCGACCCATGCGTCGCATGTGCGCAACAGCGGGCAGGCCGGTGCGGATGCGTCGTCCGCGCGAGCGGGGCACAGCGAGCATCAGACCGGTCTCGCCATCGATCTCGTGGCGTGCGACTCGCGGTGCGGGGCGATCGAGTCGTTCGGGGCGACCGCGCAGGGGGAGTGGATCGCGGCGAACGCCTGGGAGTACGGATTCATCGTCCGCTACGAGCAGATCGGCTCCGGCGTCACCGGATACAAGCCGGAGCCCTGGCATCTGCGCTACCTCGGACGCGATCTCGCGGCTGCCTACCATCACGGCGGGTATCACACGCTCGAGGAGTTCTTCGGGCTCCCTGCCGCACCCGATTACACGCACTGAACGCACGGCCGAACGTCGCCTGGGTCGCTGCATTGCGGCATCCGACAACCGCGGTACCCAGTCCCACCGATTGTGGGATGCATTCTCACAACGGGCTGTCCCGGTGTCGGCGAACCGGCATAGAATCGCCGGAGCAATGACGCACGAACGTTCAGGAGGACGCAATGGAACGCGACATCTACGAAGAGGATCACGAGGCATTCCGCGACCTCGTCAAGGATTTCGTCAAGCGCCACGTGACCAATGAGGCGATCGAGGGGTGGGATGCCGCGGGCGAGATCGACCGGGCGACCATGCTGGCGGCCGGTGAGGCGGGCCTGATCGGTCTGTCCGTCCCCGAGGAGTTCGGCGGCGCCGGGATGCTGCAGGACTATCGCTTCCGCACGATCGTGATGGAAGAGGTCATCGCCTCAGGGGCCGGTTCGCTGGCCGGCGCCTTCGGCATCCAGGACGACCTGGCCGTGCCCTACCTCGTGCATATGGGCACGCAGGAGCAGAAGGAGAAGTGGCTTCCCCGCATGGCCACGGGTGAGGTGCTCGGCGCTCTCGCCATGACCGACCCCGGTGCGGGCTCGGACCTCCGCGGCATCAAGACCAACGCCAAGAAGGTCGACGGCGGCTACATCCTCAACGGCGCCAAGACGTTCATCTCCTCCGGCACGACGGCCGACGTCGTGGTGACCTTCGTCAAGACCGGCGAGGGCAACCGTCCTGACGCGTTCAGCCTGCTGCTCGTAGAGAAGGGCATGGAGGGCTTCGACCAGGGCAAGAAGCTCAGCAAGATGGGCTTCCACGGCTGGGACACGGCCGAGCTCAGCTTCACCGACGTGTTCATCCCCGACGAGAACCTCATCAGCGGCAAGGAGGGGCAGGGCTTCATCCAGCTGATGCTCAACCTGCCGCTCGAGCGTCTCTCGATCGGCGTCGCCGCGGCCGCGGCCGCTCAGGCAGCCCTCGACTGGACCGTCGCCTACACGAAGGACCGCGAGGCCTTCGGCGAGCGCATCGCCGACTTCCAGAACACCCGCTTCCGGCTCGCCGACATGGCCGCGACCACCGACGCGATGTGGGCGTACATCGACCGCGCACTGCTCGCCTACAAGAACAGCACGCTCACCGCCGAGGATGCCGCGAAGGTCAAGTTCTGGGCGACCGAGCGCGAGTGGGAGGTGCTCGACACGGGCGTGCAGCTGCACGGCGGCTACGGCTACATCATGGAGTACCCGATCGCCCGCGCCTTCACCGATGCCCGGGTGCACCGCATCTACGGCGGCACGAACGAGATCATGCGCGACCTCGTCGGTCGCCAGATCGTCGGCAAGCGCTGACGCATCGTCTGCAGAAGGGCCCAGGATGCCGGCATCCTGGGCCCTTCTCGTTGGGGCGGAGCCGAACTGAGGAACCGATCCCCACTCCCGGGCACAGATTCGGAGCGTGGGCGCGACGCGCCGGGGTCGGCGGCCGGAGCACGGCGCGCCGCACACCGGCATCCGAAGCTGTGCCCGGGCAGGCGGGCAGAGGGGCGGACAGGCAGGCGGGCAGGCGGGCAGGCGAGTCAGGCCCGGAGCCCCGGCGGTCAGCGGGGCAGACGACCGCCGACACCCGCTCGGCGCAGCCGGTCGGCGATCAGGATGCCGAGGGCGGTGCCTCCGAGGCAGCTCGCGAGCGTGATCGCGAAGAAGGTGATCTGCAGGCCGAGGTCGAACGTCCCGAGGTTGAACGACGTCCAGGCGAGGATCGGATAGACGATGCCGACGATCGCTGCGCCGAGGTAGTGCAGCCAGGTGCCCCAGTAGCGCCAGAGGACGAACAGGAACGGGAGCTCGGTGAATGCCGCCCACCAGACGTTCGTGGCCACACTGCTGAAGCCGTATCCCGAGAACGGGACGATCACGAGGCCGGCGAGGAGTCCCACCAGCAGCCCGACCAGGGGACGTCGCAACAGGCGCAGGGCGATCACCGAGGGCAGCAGCCACAGTCCGGCCAGGCCCACGCTGACGAAGGGGAGGCCGAGGAACAGGAGCGTCGAGATCCAGTTGGCGGGTGCGAGGAGGATGCCGCCCGCGACGCCGAGCGCGGCGCACGTCAGCAGGATCGCGGTCGGGAAGCGGAAGCGTGGCCGACCGCCGTCCGTGCGGGGTCGATTCTGCACCGCGGAGGGCGATTCGGGGTGCGTTTCTGACCCCGCACCGGGCGCCGGGTGCGTTTCTGGCCCCGCACCGACCGGCGCCCCCGCACCGACCGGCACCCCCGCACCGGCCGACGCATCCGCGTAGGGGTTCGGGCGCACGGCATCCGCCCCGCTCATGCGAGGGGCTCGGCAGCGGCGTCGCGGGCAGTCTTCGAGGCAGGCGACGACGCACCGATCTTCCAGTAGCCGCAGAAGCTGACGGCGTTCTTGTCGACACCGCGCTCGCCGACGAGATGCTTGCGTGCACCGGATGCCAGTGACTGCTCGCCCGCGGCATAAGCATGGAACGGTGCCTCGGGCAGCGACAGCTCGCCCAGCCGGGCGAGGGCGAACGAGCCGGGGGCGAATTCATGCGGACGAGCGAGCCAGACGACGTCGATGCCGGCCGGGTGTGGGAACTCCAGCGCATCCTCCTCGGTGGGCACCTCGATCAGCGCCGTGCCCGTGGCATCCGCGGGGAGTGAGGCGCAGATCGAGGCGATCGCCGGCAGCGCCGTCTCGTCGCCCACGAGCACGACCCGCTCGGTGCCGCGCTGCGGATTGAAGGTGAGTCCCTCGTCGATGATCAGCACATGCTCGCCGGGCTCGCACGTCTCGGCCCACCGCGATGCGGGGCCAGCCGTGCCGTCGGCCGCGGATCCGTGCAGCACGAAGTCGACGTCGAGCTCGGCGCCGGTCTCGGCGGTCGCCGGGCGATACGCCCGCACGCTGTAGTTGCGCATCACCGGACGCTCGCCGTCGGGGATCCGCAGGAACCTGAGGTATCCGAACATCTTGTTCGCTTTCGCCGGCACCCGGTCGAGTCCGGCATCCCCGCCGATCGGCAGGAACAGTCGGAACCACTGATCGAAGCCCATCGGTCGGAACTTCTCGATCTCGCCCCCGCCGAGCGTGACCCTGATCCAGTGCGGGGCGAGCCGTTCAGTGCGCACGACGCTGAGGTGGATGAGCTCGGACGACTCGGGCTTGACCAGTTTGCTGAATGCCATGCGGGCGCCTTTCAGGGGAGCTGCCAGGGGAAGAAGAGCACGAAGATCGCGGCGGATGCGGCGATCGAGGCGACGATGAAGACGGTGTCGCGCACGCGGAAGGGCACGAGGTGGCGTTCGGTGCGCGTGGGGTGTGCGCCGAAGGCGCGGGAATCCATGGCGAGAGCCACGCGCTCGGCGTGGCGGATGGCTCCTGCGAGCAGCGGCACGATGTAGCCCCAGCCCCGGGCGATCCTCGCGAACGGCCCGCTGCCGCCATGATGACCGCGCACGCGGTGTGCCGCGCGGATCACGGACAGCTCATGTCCGAACCGCGGCACGAAGCGGAAGGCCGCGAGCGCCGTGTAGCCGATGCGATACGGCACCCGCAGCTGCTGCACGCTCGCGCGCACGAGGTCTGGCCCGGTGGTGGTCAGGCCGCCGATCAGCGCCAGGGAGACGATCGCGCCGAGACGGAGGGCTGTGGCGAAGCCGATCGCGAGCGCCCCCTGGTAGAGCGACCAGTCGCCGATCTGCAGAGCAGGAGGGGTGTCGCCGACGAGGCCCGTGTCGACCCACAGCGAGAATCCGAGACCGATCGCGAGCATGCCCACGGGCAGCGCGAGGAACAGCAGCGCTGCGGTGCGCACCGTGAGCCGCGCCCCCACGACGATCAGAGCGAGCGACAGCACCAGGAAGGCGGCCGGGGTGGCGAGGTCTCTCACGAAGATCAGCACCAGCATCGCCGGTGCGACGCCGGCGACCTTGGCCAGCGGATTCAGCGCGTACAGGAACTGACGCGGAGAGGATGCCGTGACCGCGGCGTACGGATCGAACGTCTGCGCGCTCATGCGATCGTCCGCCCCGCCGCGGCGAGCACGCGCTGGAGTGCCGGAAGCCGCAGCCCCGCCTCGACGAAGGGCGTCTCCGCACCGAAGAGCACCTCGGTGCGGCCGGCGGCGTGCACCCGACCGTCCCTCAGGACGACGGTGTGCGAGGCGTGTTCCGCGACGAGCTGCAGATCGTGCGTCACGATGAGGATCGTGGTGCCCTCATCGCGCAGGTCGTGCAGCAGGGCGAGCAGCTCGGATGCTCTGGCGCGGTCCTGTCCGAACGTCGGCTCGTCGAGCGCGAGCACCCGCGGGCGTGTGATCAGCGCCGTGCCGACCGAGAGCCGCCGCTTCTCTCCGCCCGAGAGCAGGAACGGATGCACGTCGGCCTTGGCCTCGAGCCCGAACCGCGTGAGCATCGCATCGACACGCTCGGAGATCTCGGCATCCGGCGTGTGCCTCAGCCGCAGTCCGTGGGCGAGCTCGTCGAAGACCGTGTGCGCGATGAACTGGTGCTCGGGGTTCTGGAACACGAAGCCTATACGGCTCGCGAGATCTCTCGGCGACGCCGACCCCGGATCGATGCCGTCGACCGTGACCTGTCGCTTCGGCGGTGGCACGACCCCGGCGAGCGACTGCAGCAGCGTCGTCTTGCCTGCACCGTTCGTGCCGACGATCGCGGTGAGGGTGCCCGGTGTGATGTCGAGGTCGATGCCGTGCAGGATCTCGGTGCGATGCCGGCGGACGGTCAGCCCGCGGGCGCTGATGATCGGGGTGCTGGGGCGTTTCGTCTCGTCGCTGCGCTCCTCGCTCGTCGAGCGGATGCCGACTGCGGTCGTCGAGCGAGCGGAGAGACTCGAAACGGGGTGACTCGCGGCTGCGGCGAGCGCGGCGGCGAGCTCGTCCGGCGTGAGGGGGAGTCGGTCGAAGTGCGATCCCGCCTCCTGCATCCGTAAGGCGGCGAGGGTCGCCGCGGGCAGCCAGACGCCCATCGCGACGAGCTCTGCGGCATTCGTGCGGATGACGTCGGCGGGCGGCCCGTCGAAGACGACGCGACCCGCCCGGTCGATCACGATCGTGCGGGTGACGAAGCCCATCGCGGCATCGAGGTTGTGCTCGACCAGCAGGATCGACCGGTCGCCGGCGGAGATCACGTCGGCGAGCGCGGCATAGACATCGTCGATGCCCTGGGGGTCGAGGTTGGCGGTCGGCTCGTCGAGCACGACGAGAGGGGAGCCCATCGCCAGGGCGCAGGCGATCGCGAGACGCTGACGCCCGCCGCCCGAGAGGCGGTCGGGGTTGTCGTCTCGCCTGTCCCACAGGCCGACACGGCGCAGTGCGTCTTCGGTCCTCGCGCGCACCTCGTCGAGCGACAGCAGCAGGTTCTCGGGACCGAAGGCGACCTCGTCGTAGACGCTGCCGGTGACGATCTGCGCATCCGGATCCTGGAAGACCATCGCGACGTGCGTGCTCAGCGCGGCGGTGAGGGTGTCGGCGGTGTCGAGTCCGCCGGCCTCGACCGACCCTGTCATGGTCGCGGGCACGGCGTGGGGGATCAGGCCGTTGAGCGCGAGCGTCAGCGTCGACTTGCCCGAGCCGGACGGGCCCAGCAGCAGCACGACCTCGCCGGGGCGGATGTCGAAGGTGACGTCTTCGGGGGAGGGGTGCGCGGCATCGGCGTGCGTGATCGAGAGGTCACGCACGCGGAGAAGAGGCGCAGCTGAGCGCACGGCATAACCCCGGGTCTCGGCGGATCGGTACCGTTCTAACTTAGCTGAGCCTTACCTGATCCGCATTCGCCGGATTCGGGGTGGTCGGGCGTCAACGCCGGGCGACGCCCGCACGGCTCAGGGCGCCGCCGATCGCCAGCCCCACGGCCGTCCAGGCGATGGGCCCGAGCACGGAGATCACGAGGTAGGCGATCTGCGCCCACAGCGGCAGCACGGCGAGATGCGCGGCGAAGAAGACGACGACGGCCACGATCACGCCGATCACGCCGGCCGAGATGAAGAAGCGCCAGGCGCCCCACGAGCGGTAGCGGGTGAGTGCGGCGATGCCCTCCTGGATCGCCCCGAACAGCAGTGCGGTGCCGATGAAGCGCAGCGCCCACGCAGGGTTGAACGCGCTCGAGATGAGAGCGGCGATGACGTGCGTGACGAGTGCCACGAGCGGTCGGCGCAGCACCTCCTGAGCGATGATCCCGGGAAGGACGTGCGATCCGAGGACGAGTCCGTAAAGGTAGGGAGTGAGTACCAGAACGCCGGGCGTGATGAGGCCGGCGATCCCCCCGAGGATGCCGGTGGCGACACCGATCGCGGCGCAGACCAGCAGCACGCGAGTCGTCAGGACGGGGGAGGATGCCACCCCTCCAGCCTACTGTCGACCATCGTCGACTCGGCTGGCCGTTCGTCCAGGAATAACCCTCGACTCTGGTGTGTAGACGGAAGCCCGGCGTAGCTTGAGCGGCGGTGCGGCAACGCGGTCGCACGAAGATCATCGGGAGAAGCACATGGGTCGAACACCCCTCCGGATGGCAGCTGCCACCACCCTGGCAACGCTGTTCATCGCATCGACGGCAACCGCAGGCTACGCAGGCACGGAGGAGGTGACGAACCCCACTCCGGTCGAAGGAACGCCTGGCCACTACATCGTGGTGCTCAAGTCCGACCCGCTCGCCAGCTACACCGGCGACGTCGAAGGACTCGAGGCGACCAAGCCCGCCGAGGGCGAGCAGCTCGAGACGCAGTCGCAGGACTCGCAGCGCTACGTGCAGCATCTCGAGACCGAGCAGCAGACGGTCGCCCAGGAGGCGGGCGTCACCCCGGAGATCAGCTACCAGGTCGTCCTCAACGGTTTCAGCGCCGAGCTCACGGGTGAGCAGGTCGACAAGCTGCGCGCGTCGAAGGACGTCTACGACGTCTACCCCGACTTCATCCGTCACCCCGACGCGCAGACGTCGACGGACTTCCTCGGCCTCGGTGACGACAAGAAGGGTCGCGGCGGAGTCTGGCAGCAGACCGGCGGAGTCGACAAAGCCGGAGAGGGCGTCGTCGTGGGTGTCATCGACACCGGCATCGCCCCGGAGCACCCCTCGTTCGAGGGCAAGAAGCTCAAGAAGCAGCCCAAGAACGACAAGCGTCACAAGGGCAGTCAGCCCTACACCGACGGCACCTTCGTCTACTTTGACAAGTCCGACGGCGGTCAGTTCCGCGGCACGATGGTCGAGGCTCAGGAATGGGACAAGGGCGACTACTCGTCGAAGCTCATCGGCGCCCAGTACTTCTACACCGGCGCGCAGGCAGCCGGCTTCGACTTCCAGTACGACTACCTCTCGCCACGTGACGGCGACGGCCACGGATCGCACACCGCGAGCACCGCGGCCGGCAACTTCGGCGTGAAGGCCTCGATCGAGGACGTCGACTTCGGCAAGATCTCCGGCGTCGCGCCCGGTGCCAAGGTCGCGGCGTACAAGGCCTGCTACGTCGGACCCGACGAGGCCGTCACGACCGACGACATCTGCGCGGGCAGCGACCTGATCGCCGCCATCGACCAGGCCGTCGCCGACGGCGTCGACGTGATCAACTACTCGATCGGCGGCGGAGCGGCATCGACCGTGCTCGCCCCCGAGGACATCGCGTTCTTCAACGCAGCGGCGGCGGGCGTTTTCGTCGCCACCAGTGCCGGCAACGACGGACCGGACTCCGTCACCGCCGACCACGCCTCCCCCTGGTACACCACGGTCGCGGCATCCACGATCCCGACCTGGGAGGGCACCGTGCAGTTCGACGGCTTCGCCCAGGCCGGCGCCTCGGTGAGCGTGCCGTTCGGCACCACTGTCTCGGGCCCCTCGATCTACGCGGGTGACGCGCCGGCTGCAGGCCAGACGGCCGCTGACGCGGCGCTGTGCCTTCCCGGCAGCATCGATCCCTCCAAGGTCACGGGTCACATCGTGGTCTGCGATCGCGGCGGCAACGCCCGCGCCGAGAAGTCGCAGGTCGTGAAGGATGCCGGTGGCATGGGCGTCGTGCTCGTGAACGTGCCCGGCGGTGCGGACTCGCTCGACAACGACTTCCACGCGGTGCCCACCGTGCACCTCTCGTCGGTGTATCGCGCCGCCGTGCTGGCCTACGTGCAGGGCGGCACCGACCGTCCGATCACGCTCGTGGGCGAGAACACCACCGGTGTCGTGACGCCGGTACCGCAGATCGCCGGATTCTCGAGCCGCGGCCCGATGCTGGCCGACGGCAGCGACATCATGAAGCCGGACATCGCAGCGCCCGGCGTGGCGATCCTCGCGGCGACGCAGAACGGGCCCGGAGAGGCGCCGACCTTCGGCATCCTGTCGGGAACGTCTATGGCCTCGCCGCACATCGCCGGTCTCGCCGCGCTCTACCTCGGTGAGCGCCCGAACGCGAAGCCCGCCGAGATCAAGTCCGCGATGATGACCACCGCGTACGACACGGTCAATGCCGACGGCTCTGCGAACACGGATCCGTTCCAGCAGGGTGCCGGCCAGGTCGATCCGAAGCGCTACTTCAACCCTGGCCTGCTCTACCTGAACGACGTGCCCGACTGGGTCGCGTTCCTCGAGGGCAAGGGCCTGGCCGACTTCCCCGGCGAGCCGATCGACGGCAGCGACCTGAACATCGCATCGTTCTCGATCGGATCGCTGGCGAGTGCGCAGACCGTCACCCGTACGGTCACCGCGACCGAGAAGGGCACGTTCACGGCATCCGTCGATCTGCCCGGCGTCAACGTGACGGTGCAGCCGTCGACGCTGAAGTTCGACAAGCCCGGCCAGACCGCGACCTACACGGTCACGTTCGACAACCAGAGCGCACCGGTCGAGACGTGGGCGACCGGATCGCTCACCTGGACGAGCAAGAAGAACACGGTGCGGTCGCCGATCGCGGTGTTCCCGGTCACGGCGGATGCTCCGGCCGAGGTCGAGGGCACGGGAGTCGACGGGTCGACCACGGTCGACATCACTCCCGGTGTCGACGGCGCTCTCGCTCTCGCGGTGTCGGGTCTGACGCCGTTCTCGCTGCTCGAGGACCCTGACGGCCGCGTCGTCGGCCACTCGGGTGACGAGGCATCGGGAGACGCGAACAAGGACGTGTCGTGGATCGTCGACGTGCCCGAGGGCACGACGCTCTCGCGCTTCGACCTCGACTCGTCCGATGACACCGGCAGCGACCTCGACCTCACGGTCTATCGGGTCGTGAGCGCCGACGACCTGCGCTACTACGAGCGCTGGCAGTCGGCGACGGGGTCGGCCGACGAGCAGGTCACCTTGGCTGCTCCGACGGCCGGGACGTATCTGGTCGTCGCCAACGTGTACTCGACGTCGGCGCCGATGACGTGGGACATGACCTACGCCAACGTGCAGCCCGAGGGCGAGGGCGCGCTGACCGCGAACCCGAATCCGCTCGACGCCGTCCGGGGCCAGGCCACGAGCTACGAGCTCGGCTGGACCGGCCTCACCGCAGGCACCCGCTACCTCGGACTCGTGCAGTACGGCGAGTCGGATGTGCGGACGATCGTCACGGTCGACGCGCAGTAGCAGTGATCGGTCGCGACGCCCCGTGCTCTTCGGAGTGCGGGGCGTCGCTCTGTGTCAGGAGTCGGATCAGATCCTGCGGCCGCGCGGCATCAGGCGCACGTCGGGCAGGGGAGGAGCGGGGATGCGCACGTCGTGACCCTCGACGACTCCGAACCGCGCAGAGGCCGCCTCCCACTCGGTGCGCGCTTCGACGATCTCCTCGTGCGTGCGGCCGGCGAAGTTCCACCACATGACGATCTCGTCGTCGAACGGCTCGCCGCCGACCAGGAAGAGCAGGGCGCCCTGCGTGCTGGCGACGTCGATCGCCTGCCTCGAATCACCGAGGTACAGCATGTCGTTCCGGGTCATCTCGTGTTCGGACAAGGAGATATCGCCCTCGACGAGCATGATCGCGTGCTCCCAGTGCTCCCGCAGAGGCAGTCGCACGCGGGAGCCGGCCGGGACCACGATCTCGGCGCCGACGATCGGGGTGTGCACGGTCGCAGGGGAGGCCGTGCCGGCGAACTCGCCGAGTACGACGGTGGCTGTGGCATCCGGGCCCTCGTGTGCGATCAGGGTCACCTGGGGGAGGTCGGTGTGCCGCTCGAAACCGCCGACCCCCTGACGTGCACCGTCGGGGAGCGCGACCCAGAACTGCAGGGCGTCGAGCGGGATCGGGTCGTCACCGATCGAGTACTCCGAGTGCGAGATGCCGTTGCCCGCGGTCATCAGGTTCAGCTGACCACGACGGAGGTCGGCATCGCTGCCGAGCGAATCCCGGTGGCGGATCTCGCCGACGAGCGGCCAGGTGACCGTCTGCAACCCGATGTGCGGGTGTGGCTCGACGCGCATCCTGGTGTCCGCCGGTCCGAACCTGTCGAGGAAGCACCACGCTCCGATCGTCGGCAGGTTGCGGTGCGGCAGCACACGCAGCACCTTCATGCCGCGGACGCCGCCGAGCGGAACCTCGCGCGGCTCGAGCACGATGCGGCGCTCTCCGATCATCGGCGCAGCTCCGTGGGCGTCGGCGGATCCGCTCGCGATCTCGGTCATCCGATTCTCCTTCGCTCAGGTGCGTCTGCGCACGGTCGCACGAGCGGACTCATAGGCTCAACGAATGAACGCTCGACGCTCTTCCATTATCCTGCTCGCCCTCAGTGCATCGGCCGTGCTGCTGTCGGGGTGCGCATCCGGCGGAGACGCAGGCTTCTGCGGCCCGCTGCTCGACGACACGCAGACGTCGGCCGCTGCATTCTCGCCGCTGATCCCCGGTATGAACTCCGAGGGCGACGTCACAGCGAGGCTCGCGCTCATGGAGAAGGTCGAGCCGACCGCCGAGCTGGTCGATGACCTCGAAGCGTGGAAGGGCTACCTGACGGTGGCGGCGGAGTCGATCACCGATGACCCGACGGCGATGATCACCGCGTACGACGACGACGTCAAGGCGTCGGGCGAGGCCCTCTTCGAGTACTACACCGGCACCTGCATGCAGTAGGCGCGGGCGAGGACGACCGGGCCCGGTCGTCAGGCCTCCGTCGGGGCATCGCCGGGCCTCTTCGGCCAACGGATCTCCGCGCCGGGGATCTCATGGCTCGTGAGGTACTTGGCGATGTACGGGCAGAGCGGCACGATCGCGTCGCCGGTTGCCGCGGCATCCGTCAGTGCCCGCTCGGCGAGGATGCTCGCGAGACCCTGACCCTGGAAGGCGGGGTCGAGCTCGGTGTGGATGAAGCGGATCGCCCCGGGCCGCAGCTGATACTCCGCGTAGCCCGCGAGCGCGCCATCCGTGCGGATCTCGTAGCGGGACTCGTCGTCGTTGCGGGTGACGGTGATATCGGTCATCGAGTGCTCCTTCGGGTGTCTGCGTCCAACCTACGCCCGCTGAGTTGTGGACGGGCGGGCCGAGGTCGGCGGGGGTCGTTACGCTGGAGGGATGCCGCAGACTCCCCGTGACCCGTACGAGGATCTGCCGTACGCAGACGAGCCGTGGGACGGCGCCGAGTGGGAGCCCTCGGAGCCGCCGGAGCCCATGGACTGGGTTCCGCAGGGCGCAGGGTACGAGCCGCCGCTCGATTGGGGCCCAGGCCCGGTGACGCCGGTGGGGCAGGCGAAGACCGCATCCGCTGCGCCGGCGCGACGCGCCGCGCCCAGCCGGTACGCGAGTGCGGGGGAGGCGCTGCACACGGTCTTCGGGTACGACGAGTTCCGCGGTGACCAGGCGGCGATCGTCGAGCACGTGATCGGCGGCGGCGATGCCGTCGTGCTCATGCCGACCGGTGGCGGCAAGAGCGTCACGTACCAGGTGCCTGCGCTCGTCCGCGAGGGCACGGGGCTCGTGGTCAGCCCGCTGATCGCACTCATGCACGACCAGGTCGACGCTCTGCGGGCCAACGGCGTCAGCGCGGCATATCTCAACTCGACGCAGTCGATCGACGAGCGCCGCGAGGTCGAGCGGGCATATGTCGCGGGGGAGCTCGATCTCATCTACGTCGCTCCCGAACGGCTGTCCTCGCCGCAGACGACGGCGCTGCTGCAGCGGGGCACCCTCAGCGTCATCGCGATCGACGAGGCGCACTGCGTGTCGCAGTGGGGCCATGACTTCCGTCCCGACTACCTCGCCCTCGGCGACCTCGGCGAGCGGTTCCCCGGTGTGCCGCGCATGGCGCTCACGGCGACCGCCACCCGGGCGACGCACAAGGAGCTCACCGAGCGGTTGCGCCTCGACGACGCGAAGCACTATGTCGCGAGCTTCGACCGCCCCAACATCCAGTACCGCATCGTGCCGAAGGTCGACCCGCGCAAGCAGCTCGTGGCCTTCATCCGTGCGCAGCCCGAGGGCTCGGTGGGCATCGTCTATGCGCTGAGCCGCAAGTCCGTCGAGCAGACGGCGACCTATCTCGCGGCGCAGGGCTTCGACGCCCTGCCGTACCACGCGGGTCTCCCCGCAGAGGTGCGCGCGAAGAACCAGTCTCGTTTCCTCCGTGAAGACGGCGTCGTGATGGTCGCGACGATCGCCTTCGGCATGGGCATCGACAAGCCCGACGTGCGGTTCGTCGCCCACATCGACCTGCCGAAGTCCGTCGAGGGGTACTACCAGGAGACAGGTCGTGCGGGTCGCGACGGAGAACCGTCGATCGCGTGGATGGCCTACGGTCTGGGCGACGTGGTGCAGCAGCGCCGCATGATCGATCAGAGCCCGGGCGACCGCACCTTCAAGATGCGCCTGGGGCAGCACCTCGACGCCATGCTCGCGCTGTGCGAGACGGTCGAATGCCGCAGGCAGAACCTGCTCGGCTACTTCGGGCAGGAGTCCCAGCCCTGCGGCAACTGCGACACCTGCCTGGAGACGCCCGAGACCTTCGACGGGCTCGTCCCCGCCCAGAAGCTGCTCTCGACGATCGTGCGGCTCAAGCGTGAGCGCAACCAGTCGTTCGGCGCCGGGCACCTGATCGACATCCTCCGGGGAGCCTCGACCGAGCGCATCCGGCAGCAGGGGCACGAGAAGGTCGCGACCTACGGCATCGGTGCCGACCTCTCGGATCAGGACTGGCGCAGCGTCGTCCGGCAGCTTCTCGCTCGCGGCATCATCGCGGCGCAGGGAGACTACGGCACGCTCGCCCCTGGCGAGCAGGCGGCCGGGGTGCTGAAGGGCGAGACGCCCGTGCCGCTGCGCAAAGACACGATCGGACGACCTGCATCCACCCCGCGGGCACGCAAGGCGAGCGCGGCGGATGCGCTGGACGCAGGCGACCGCGGTCTGTTCGAGGCGCTCCGCGCCTGGCGCGCCGAGACTGCTCGCGAAGAGGGCAAGCCCGCGTACATGGTCTTCGGCGACGCGACCCTGCGCGCGCTCGCCGAGCATCGTCCGGCGTCGCTCGCCGATCTCGACGGCATCACCGGCATCGGTGCGAAGAAGCGCGACGGTTACGGCGAGGGCGTGCTGGCGGTCATCGCCTCCGCCTGATCGCGCGCCACGTTCACACTCGAGGAAGCACGTCCTCGAGATGCGCGCGCAGATGCGCCGCGACGTCGACGGCATCGCGGTCGTAGAGCCACTGGTACTGCAGTCCGTCCCACAGCGCGAGGAGCCAGACGGCCTCGTGCTCGGGGTCACGGTGATCCGGCAGGTCCCCGTCGACCTGCGCGAGCCGGAACAGCTCGGCGAAGTGATCGATCACCCGGCGGAACCGCTCGGTGAAGTAGTCGTGGGCGGGGTGCCCGGCCGGCACGGCCTCGCACGAGAGCACCGCGTAGACCTCGATCAGACCGGGCTCGTCGAGGGCGTTCACGCGGGCACCCTCGTGGATCGCACGCAGCACGTCGGCTGCCCGCTCCGCCCGGTGCGCGTCCGTGCGCTCCTGGATCGACCTGTCGCGCTCCGAGAGCACGGCGCTGAGCAGCAGCTCCTTCGAGGCGTAGTGGTGGAGCAGCGTCGACTTCGACACCCCGACGGCCTCCGCGATGTCGCGCAGGCTCGTGTCGCCGTATCCGGCGCGGGAGAAGAGTCGCATCGCGTCCGCGAGGATCTGCGCTCGCCGCCGTCGGCCGACGGCGTACCCGGGGTCGGTCTCGGGTGCTCCCTCGACCGCCGTGCCGTCGAGCGCGGGCAAGGGGCTTGCCGCGTCGGCGGCCGGGGCAGGCTGATCGGGATCCCGCCATCCGGAGGGCATCGCCCAGAGCGATTCCCGCTCCTCGAGCATGTCGACGACATCCACGCGGTCGGGGAGGTACTGCGAGATCAGCTGCAGACCGTCCCATCCGGCCATGTGCCGCGTCGTCTCATCGGACACGTCGCGGTCGGAGTCGACCGAGCCGTGCAGTGCCGCGTCTTCGAGCACCTCTGCACTCAGCGATCGCAGTCGTGCGTACCGCGCCCGCATCCGATCGTGTGCCGGATGCTCGGGGGCCGAGGCCTCACCCGTGAGCGCGGCGAAGAGCTCGAGGTAGCCCGGTGTGCGGGCGTTGCGGCGCGCGACGTCGGCGAAGATCAGGCCACCCGGCTCGGATGCCGCGGCGATCAGGTCGAAGTCCTTCTCGTTGTCGTCCTCGAACCCGGCCACGACCTCGGCGAGCAGGTCGTCTTTCGACGCGAAGTGGCCGAGGAGCCCGGGGTGGCTGACCGAGGCTGCCGCCGCGATATCGCGCAGCGACGTCGACCGGTATCCGTTCGAGATGAAGAGCTCGCGGGCGGCGTCCACGATCCGCTGCCGGGTCTCGGCCGCGCGCGCCTGGCGTGACCCCCTCGTGGCTGCTGTCGTCATCCGCCCACCCTTCCCTCCCATTCTCTCTCATTACCAATCGGTCGATATTCACTTACCAAACGGTCGATATTCCGATATGGTCGAGATCACGTCAGGTCGTGGATGACCGGCGAACCTTGCCCGAAAGGACCCCCCCATGACAGAGCTGTCATCGGCCGCCACTGCGGCGGCCGTCGGAACGACCGGCTTCAAAGCTCCCGGCACCACGCCCCTCAAGACCCCGCGCGGCTACACCCCCGGACTCGCCGCCGTGAACTTCGGCGTCTATCTGGCGCTGCTCACCCCGGTGATGGTGTCGATGGCGTTCAAGATCCAGCGCCTCGACCCGGTGAACACCGAGGGCAGCCTCGGCCTCGTGATGGGTGTGGGCGCCGCCTTCGCCCTCATCGCGAACCCGCTCGTCGGCCGCCTCTCCGATCGCACCACATCCAAGTGGGGCATGCGGCGCCCGTGGATCCTCGGCGGGGCTGTCGTCGGTCTCGGCGGCTTCGTGATCATCGGCGCCGCGACCTCGGTGCTCGTCGTCCTGCTGGCCTGGTGCCTGGTGCAGGCGGCCATGAACGCGGTGCTCGCGGCCGCCAACGCGACCCTGCCCGACCAGGTGCCGGTCTCCAGTCGCGGCAAGGTGTCGGGCATCATCGGCATCACGACTCCCATCGGCATCCTCGCCGGAAGCTTCATCGTGAACTTCCTCCCCGGCGACTTCGAGCGCTTCGTCGTGCCTGGCGCGATCGCCCTGATCCTCGTCGTCGTGTTCGTGCTGACCCTCAAAGACCGTCGCCTCACCCAGAAGCCGGCGACCCCTTTCACGATCGGCACGTTCTTCGGCTCGTTCGTCTTCAACCCCCGCAAGCACCCCGACTTCGGCTGGACCTGGCTGACCAAGTTCTTCGTGATGTTCGGCTACGCCGGCATCGCCACCTTCCTTCCGCTCTACCTGGTCAACAAGTTCGCCCTCGACGAGCAGGCGGCGGTGGGCACGATCCTGATCGCAAACCTCGCCTCGATGGCCGCGATGGCCATCTCTGCGCCTCTCGGCGGATTCCTCTCCGACAAGATCGGCAAGCGCCGTCCGTTCGTCGCGATCGCCGGGCTGATCATGGTGGTCGGCCTCGTGATCCTCGCCGTCGCTCCCAGCATCGAGATCGTGATCGTCGCGCAGGCGATCATCGGGCTCGGAGCAGGGTCCTTCCTCTCCGTCGACCTCGCCCTCGCGACCGAGGTGCTGCCCAACCCGGATGACGTGGCGAAGGACCTCGGCGTGCTCAACATCGCCAACGCCCTTCCGCAGTCGATCGCCCCCGCGATCGCGCCGAGCATCATCGCCCTGGGGGCGGCGACACCGCTCGGCGGATACACCACCTGGTACCTGTTCGGTGCGCTCGTCGCACTCGCCGGCGCCGTCCTCGTCTATCGCATCAAGGGAGTCAAGTGACCATGACAGACGTGACCACCGCCCGACCCTGGCTCGACACGGCCCTCCCTGTCGACGATCGTGTGCAGCTGCTTCTCGACGAGATGAGCATCGAGGAGAAAGCGGGACTGTTCTTCCACACGATGATCGCGATCGGCGACCTCGATGAGGCCAACCCGGTCTTCGCGACCCCGAGTGCACGCGAGTTCGTGCACGTCAAGAACATGACGCACTTCAACCTGCTCGGTGCAGCTCCCACCGGACGCGAGATCGCCGCGTGGCAGAACGCCCTGCAGCGTCTCGCCGCAGACACCCGACTCGGCATCCCGGTGACACTGTCGACCGATCCGCGCCACTCGTTCAGTGAGAATCCGGGCGCATCGATCCTGGCGGGCCCCTTCTCCCAGTGGCCCGAGACGCTGGGCCTCGCCGCCACGCGCGACCCCGAGCTGGTCGAGCGCTTCGCAGATATCGCGCGTCAGGAATATACGGCTGTGGGTCTGCGCGTCGCGCTGCACCCGCAGGTCGATCTGGCCACCGAATCGCGCTGGGCCCGCCAGACCGTGACCTTCGGAGAGGACGCCGAGCTGTCGGGCATTCTCGGAGCGGCATATATCCGTGGATTCCAGGGCGAGGCCTTCGGCCCAGGGTCGGTCTCGACCATGACGAAGCACTTCCCCGGGGGCGGCCCGCAGAAGGACGGCGAAGATCCGCACTTCCCGTACGGTCGTGAGCAGGTGTATCCGGGTGGGCAGTTCGAGCTGCACCTCAAGCCCTTCGAGGATGCCCTCGCGGCGGGCACGCGGCAGATGATGCCGTACTACGGCATGCCCGTCGGCACCGAGTACGAGGAGGTCGGGTTCGGCTTCAACAGATCCGTCATCACCGGCCTGCTCCGTGAGCGCTACGGCTTCGACGGTCTGGTGTGCACCGACTGGGGGCTGATCAACGACGCCGAGATCTTCGGCCAGCCCTTCCCCGCCAGAGCATGGGGCGTCGAGGACCTGACTCCGCGCGAGCGGATGCTGAAGGTGCTCGATGCGGGCGCCGATCAGTTCGGCGGCGAGGACTGCCCCGAGCTGCTGCTCGGGCTGATCGCGGACGGCTCGGTGTCGGAGGAGCGTCTCGACGTCTCCGCCCGCCGCATCCTCCGTGAGAAGTTCGAGCTCGGACTCTTCGAGAACCCGTTCGTCGACGAGGATGCCGCTGACGAGGTCGTCGGACGCGCGGAGTTCCGTGCCGCCGGCGAAGCGGCTCAGCGTGCTTCGGTCACGGTGCTGACGAACGACGGATCGCTGCCCTTCTCCATGGGGCTCAAGCTCTACGTCGAGGGGATCGACGCCGAGGCCGCGTCGGCCTACGGCACGGTGGTCGCGACCCCCGCGGAGGCCGATCTCGCGATCATCCGGCTGCAGGCGCCGTTCGAGCAGCGCGAGACCATGTTCGAGAACTTCTTCCACGCGGGCTCGCTGGACTTCGCAGACGACGTGATCGCCCACGTGCGCGAGGTGGCGAGCGCAGTCCCGACCGTGGTCGACGTGCTGGCAGATCGCCCGCCGATCCTCCAGCCGATCACCGATGCGGCGGCGGCCGTCACGGTCAACTGGGGTGTCTCCGCGGCTGCCCTGCTCGATGTCCTGAGCGGCGTCGTGAGCGCGCGGGGCGCGCTGCCGTTCGACCTGCCGAGGTCTATGGCGGCCGTCGAGGCCTCGCGCCCCGATGTCCCGTTCGACACCGCCGATCCGCTCTTCCGGTTCGGGCACGGCCTCACGCTCTAACGACCCGAGCACGCACGCAAACGCCCCGCAGGCATCGACCTGCGGGGCGTTTCTGCGTGCTCTGACCGGTCGACGATTCGTCCTGCCGAACCGATGCCGAGAACCCACCTGTGGGATGGTTAGCGAGGCACGATGCGAAATGTCTCGGATAGTGACGAATCCGGAAAGAAGTCTGGACGTTGGCTGGACTTAACAATCTCGATCCCGCAATACTGTCTGGACATGCGCTCGGTCGACTCGTGTCGACGCCTGGGGAGGGCCTTGTGACGCGGAACATCTGCATCACGGGAGAGGCGAATGGAATTTCTGAGGGGGAAGACTCTGCGGCGACGCAGAGCCATCGGAGGGGGCATCGCCGGCGTGACCGCCGGGGCTGTGATCCTCGCAAGTGCACTGATACCGACGGCGGCCACTGCGGCACCCGGTGACGAGTCCGCGTCGAGTTCGCGATTCCTCAGCGGCAGCCTCCTGCTCGGTGGGGTCTCGCTCGACGACGTCGCCGAACTCGACGGTTCTGCCACGAGCAACAGCGGCGATCCGACTCCGGTCACCGAGACGAGCTCACTCGACCTCACGGCGCTGAACGCCCTCAATCTCGGAATCCCCGGTGGCCTCAGCGTTCCGCTCGGCGGATTCCTGCAGCTCGGTGCGGTGAACCAGTACTCGCAGTCGTCGGATGCCGGCGTCTCGCGCGCCGCGACCGGCGCGGTCAGCGATACCGGAGTCATCGACACCACGGGTGCCGGGGCATACCCCGCCAACGCGTCGCTGAACCTGCAGGGGCTGCTCGGCTCCGCAGTGACGTCAGCGGTCGCCGACCTCGACATCTCGCTCGACGCCATCAGCGCCGAGGTCGCCATCGACGGCACAGGTGCCGTCACGCGCGACTACAACGTCGCCGGCGGAAACCTCCAGCTGACGCTTCCCGCCATCGGCGGCCTGGTGAACACGCTCACCGGGACCGGGGGCGTCGCGTCGACCGTCGATGCCGCCGTCGCCACGCTCGCGGGCCCGAACGGTCTCCTCGCGCAGGCTCTCGCGGGACTCAACGCGGCGCTCGCTCCGATCCTCGGAGACAGCGGCGTCGACATCGCGATCACCACGAACGTCAACGCGGCGCTGAACACCGTGCTCGACACCCCGGTGGGTGACGGGGTGATCACCGTCAACCTGCGCACAGGTGCGGTCGAGGCCGACCTCGACGCGCTGCTCTCGGACACCACAGGTCACGGCCTCAACGGTCTCGCGGTGAACGAGGAGGTGCTGTCGGCCGACGTGCTGAACAATCTGATCACGCGCGTGGGCAACGTGCTCGAGACGGTGCCGGCGCTCGTCCAGACCACCCTCACCAACACGCTGAATGCCGCGACCCTGAACATCGACGTGGCCGTGTGTCTCGTCGGAACGGGGCCGACGTGTACGACGACCATCGTCGACATCGGCACGGGCCTGCAGGTCTCGGTTCCGAACCAGACGCTCGGCAGCGTCGTCAGCGGCACCGCGACGGCGACCATCTCGCTCAAGGTCGCGGGTCTTCCGATCACCATCCCGGTCGGAACTCTCCTGGGCGCTCTGACGACGCCGATCAACGCGACCCTGTTCGGACCGACCGGAGTGATCGCGACGGTCGTCCCGACGGTCACGACGGCGGTCACCACGATCATCACGGCCCTCGATCCTGTCGTCGGACTCCTCAACGGCGTCGTCTCGCTGCGCGGCAACGTGCAGCCGGACAGCGGCCCGATCTACAGCGAGGAGGCGTTCGTCCTCACGGTCGGCGACCTGCTCGGTGCAGGCGGAGTCGGAACCGTGGTCCTGGCGCACGCGCAGGCCGGCCCGAACGAGCTGGCTGCGGTCGTCCCGGCCGTCGACGCGGCGCCCACCGTGCAGGCGGGCACGAACCTTCCGGTGACCGGCTCCGGCTGGCCCGCGAACACCGATGTCGAGGTCGAGGTGACGACCGCCGGCGGCGCTGTCGTCAATGACCCGGTGACCGTCACGACGGATGGCTCCGGAGCCTTCACGGGCAGCGTGTTCATCCCCGCGGCGACGGTGCCGGGCGCCGGTTACATCGTGACGGCGACCGATGGCACGAGCACTGCCACCGACACCACCGAGGTCACCGCCGCGGCGGCGATCGACGCGGCACCCGCTGTGCAGGCGGGCACCGACCTCGGCATCTCCGGAACGAACTGGCCCGCGAACACGCAGGTCTCCGTGCAGCTCGCGGCTCCCGGTGGCGGCGCGAACATCGGTGGCCCCGAACTCGTGACGACCGACGGGTCCGGCTCGTTCACCCTCGACTACCCGGTGCCGGCAGGAACTCCTGCCGCGACCGGCTACACAGTCACCGCGACCGTGGGAATGCAGACGGCGACCGACACGACCGAGGTGACGGATGCTCCCGTCGCGACGATCGATGCGGCGGCTACGGTGCAGGCCGGCACGAACCTCGCGGTCTCGGGCACGACGTGGCCCGCGAACACCCTGGTCTCGGTGCAGCTGACCGCTCCCGGTGGCGGCGCGAACGTCGGCGGCCCTGAGACGGTGACGACCGATGGTGCAGGCGGGTTCACGCTGAGCTACCCGGTTCCCGCCTCGGCGGTTCCCGGCACCGCGTACACGGTCACGGCGACCGCAGGTGCGGTGACGGCGATCGACACGACCGAGGTGACCGCCGCTGCGGCAGTGGATGCTGCAGACACCGTGCAGGCGGGCACCAGCCTTCCGGTCACGGGCGCGAACTGGCCGGCGAACACCCAGGTCTCGGTGACTCTCACGCCCCCGGGCGGCGGGGTCCCCTTCGATCCTCAGACGGTGACGACGGACGGCACGGGTGGCTTCACGCTCGACTACCCGGTTCCCGCCGCGGCAGTCCCCGGCGCGGGGTACACGGTCACGGCGACTGCAGGCACCCAGACGGCGACCGACACGACCGAGGTGACGGCCGCTGCTGCGGTCGATGCCGCGGCGACAGTGCAGGCGGGCGCCAGCCTTCCTGTCACGGGAACCGGCTGGCCGGCGAACACGCAGGTCTCGGTGCAGCTGACCGCACCCGGTGGCGGCGCGAACGTCGGCGGTCCCGAGACGGTGACGACGGATGGCACCGGCGGCTTCACGCTGGACTACCCGGTTCCCGCCGGTGCGACACCCGGCACCGGGTACACCGTGACGGCGACGGTGGGCACGCAGACGGCAATCGACACGACCGCGGTCACGGCCGCGGCGACGGTGGATGCGGCGGCGACCGTCGAGGCGGGCACGGACCTTGCGGTCTCGGGCGCCGACTGGCCGGCTGACACCGAGGTCGTCATCCAGCTCACGGCACCGGGCGGCGCTGTGATCGGCACGCCGCAGACGGTGACGACGGGTGCGCTCGGCGGATTCGCGATCGACTATCCGGTGCCGGCAGGAACCCCCGCAGGCACGGGCTACACGGTCACGGCGAGCGTCGGAACCCAGACGGCGACGGACACGACCGAGGTCACGGCGGCTCCGGTCGTCGTGGATGCGGCCGCATCCGTTCCCGCAGGCGCCAACCTGGGCGTCACCGGAACGGGCTGGCCCGTGAACTCCTCGGTGTCGCTGCAGCTGACCGCTCCGGGTGGCGGCGCGAACGTCGGCGGTCCTGTGACCGCTACGACCGACGGGTTCGGTGCGTTCACGGTGAACTACCCGGTTCCCGTCGACACGGCTCCGGGCACGGGATACACGCTCACGGCCACGTCGGGAGCGTTCAGCGACACGGACACCACCGAGGTGACCGCGGGCGACCCCGGCGATGTCAACACGAACGCGGCGGCTTCGGCGTCTGCGTCGGCTGACGCGACCGCAGACGGCGACCCGTCGGCGCAGGCGGCGGCTGAGGCTGCGGCTCTCTCCGACGCGACGTCCACCGCCTCCGCGGCGGCGACGGCCGATGCGGAGTCTGCGGCTGAGGCCGCAGCGACGACCGACGCGTCGACCACCGCATCCACCGACGCCACCTCGACGGCCAACGCCTCTGCGGCTGTGGCCGCTCAGGCAGCGGCTCAGGCGGATGCCTCGGATGACGTGAACGCGGATGCCTCCACGGCGGCGGACTCGAACTCGGCGGCATCGTCGGAGTCGGCGGCGACGGCTGACTCGTCGACGGACGCCTCTTCCGAGGCGTCGGCCAACACGAACGCGGCGGCCTCGTCATCCGCATCTGCGAACGCCGATGCATCGACCGATGCGATCGCGGAGGCGGCGGCTCAGGCTGCGGCCTTCGCGGACGCCACGGCCGAGGGTTCGGCTGCGGCCGACCCGGCAGCCGAAGCGGCGGCGGAGTCGGCGGCGACGGCGACGTCGTCGACGGCTGCGACCGCGGACGCCACGTCCGAGGCGAACGCCGGTGCGGCGATCGCGGCTCAGGCGGCGGCGTTGGCCGACGCGTCGACCGACACCGCGGCTGAGGCCTCGGCGACGTCGGACGCGAGCACGAGTGCGGCATCGAATGCGAGCGCGGCGGCGATCGCCAGCGCATCGACCGATGCCTCCTCGGATGCGGTCGCCACGGCGGACGCAACGGCAGCGGCTGATCCGTCTGCTGAGGTCAACACCAACGCCTCGGCATCTGCGTCGGCCTCGGCTCAGGCCGATGACGACAGCAACGCCTCGGTCGAGGCTGCGGCTGTCGCTGCGGCACTCGCCGATGCGACGAGCACCGCCTCGGCCGCTGCGGATGTGACGGCGGATGCAGCGGCTTCGGCCGCCGCGACCGACGATGCCTCCACGGATGCCTCGACGACCGCCACCACGGATGCGAACGCCTCTGCGGCGACCGCGGCCCAGGCGGCTGCACAGACCGATGCGACCTCGACGAGCGCGGCTGACGCGTCGGCTTCGGCCGATGCCGACCCGAACGCGTCGGCGGCCGCGGCGGCCAACGCCTCGTCGTCCGCGACGGCCTCCGCGTCGGCTGCCGCCGACGCCTCGGCTGAGGCCACCGCTGAGGCCTCGGCCTCGGCGACGGCTGAGGCTTCGGCTTCTGCGGATGCAGCGGCGGATCCGACCGGCAAGATCGCCATCGCGATCAAGGTCCCGGTTCTCGAGCGCGGCGCCCAGCAGACCGCGGTCGGCACCGGGTTCGCGCCGGGTGAATCCGTCAGCGGTGTGATGACCTCCGCCCCGGTCGCGCTGGGGACTCAGGTCGCCGACGCCCAGGGCACGGTCACCTTCACCTGGACGGTCCCGTCCAGTACCGATCTCGGAACCCACACCGTGACCCTGACCGGGGCGAGCTCCGGCAGCGTGGCGGCGACATTCCAGGTCGTGGCCTCGGGCCTCGCCACCACCGGCGGGGAGATCCAGGGCGGATGGATCGCTCTGGCGGCCTTGCTGCTGATGCTCGGACTGGGGGCGACGCGGATCGCACGATCCCGTCGACCGATGGTCCAGGCGGAGTAGAACGCAGTGCACGAACGCTGAAAGGTCGGAGCCGTCGTCGAGGCGGCTCCGACCTTCAGCGGTAAGAAGGATGTGAATGAGCACCATGACTGAGACCTCACCGGAAGAGCAGGCGGCTTCGGCTTCCGTCGCCCAGGCACGACCCCGCCCGACCTGGTGGGTGAAGCTCATCGCGTTCGCGGCGTGCCTGCTGACCCTGTGGCATGTGGGAGCGTCGTTCCTGTGGATCGCGCCCTACTCGGCGCTGCGGGAGATCCCCACGCAGGAGGTTCTCGCCGGCTACATGCTGCCCATGTTCGGTCAGTCGTGGAGTGTCTTCGCCCCCGAGCCGATCAACGGGGACTACCACTTCAACGTCCGTGCCGTCATAGAGAAGGACGGCGAGGAGATCGAGACCGGGTGGGTGAGCGCGACCGACGTCGAGCTCTCGATGATCCGGTACAACCTCATGCCGCCCCGCGCGGGCATCCAGTCCAGCGAGGTCGCCAGCGGTCAGATGAACGCGTTCAACAAGCTGAACGCCGATCAGAAGGCCGTGGTCGGGCTCGACTTCGCCGAGGGCGACTGGGAGGAGTGGATGGGGCGCTCCTTCGACGAGCTCGAGGGGGACAACCCGTCGACCGAGGCCTACATGGCCGAGGAGCACCTCTCGACCGCCTACGCCACCCAGGTCGCCTACGCGATCTGGGGCGCCGACGCCGTCGTCAAGGTGCAGTACCGCGTGAGCAGGCAGAACGTGGTCCCCTATGCGGATCGCAATGACCCCGGGGCGCAGCGCCCCGACCCGACGTTCTCGACCACGGGCTGGCGACTGCCTGTAGAAGAGGAAGGCCAGAGCCGCGAGAACTTCGCCGACACCTTCCGGGCACAGTTCGAGAGGATCCAGCCGTGAGCGCGCCGATCAAGACCGCGGCGCCCCGCGCGAACGCGAAGAAGAAGGATGCCGCGAAGAGCACGGATGCGGCGGCCACCCGAGCGACGACCACGGCGCCCGCTCCGGCATCCGCTCCCTCGACCCCGGAGCGGGTGCCGGCACCGGCACCCGCTCCGGCCTCCGTCCCGCCGAAGTCCTTCGTCACGCGACTGCTGAGTTTCGCGTCGTCGATGATCGCGGGGCTCTGGGCGATGGTGCTCTCGGCCATCGACCGCATCTCGGCGTTCGTCGGCGACTGGCTCTTCAACGGCAAGAAGGCGCTCTACGGGCTCGCAGTCACGCGCATCCTCTTCGGTGTCACGGCGATCGGCCTGCTCGTGGCGAACTTCGGCACCCGTCTGTACACGTTCGGATCCGGGTCGGCATGGAACGGCGAGATGGTCGAGCCCGTCAGCGAGTTCCCCAAGATCTGGGTCTTCAGTGCCTTCCACGCGGCGATGGGCAACGACGTCCTCTATACATCTCTCTATCTGCTCCTCGGCGTGCTCGCGGTGCTGTTCGTGCTCGGATGGCGCTTCCGCATCGTGCTGCCGGTCTTCTTCTGCCTGTGGGTCGGGTTCGTCGAGGCCAACGACATGGTGGGCGATCAGGGCGACAACATGTTCCGCATCGCGTTGCTGCTGCTGTTCTTCGCCGACCCCGCGGCCCGCTGGTCGCTCGATGCCAAGCGCCGAGCGAAGAGCGGCGAATGGTTCGCTCCGAACAGCCAGCCGGCGCTGCTGGGCACGGTCTTCCACAACCTGGCGCTCGTGGCGCTCACAGCGCAGGTGTGCTTCGTGTACGCCTCAGGCGCGCTGTACAAGGCGGGCGGCGCTCCCTGGGAAGAGGGGTACGCGGTCTACAACCCGCTGCAGACGGCGCGGTTCGGAACCTGGCCGGTGCTGAGCGACCTCGTCACGACGTGGGGGCCGATGGTCGTCGCGGCGACGTGGGGGTCGATCATCCTGCAGGTGGCGTTCCCGCTCATGCTGCTGACCCGACCGACGCGTCTGATCGGCCTGATCGGCATCCTCTCCTTCCACATCGGCATCGGCGTGCTCATGGGGTTGCCCTGGTTCTCGCTCACGATGATCGCGATCGACTCGATCTTCATCCGCGACCGCACGTGGGCTCGGCTCAGCTCCGGGACCAAGCGGCGGTGGGAGCAGACGAAGACCGCCCCTCCGCCCGGAGCGGCCGTCGAGGCCTGACGGTCGCTCGTGTGGTGCCGACTGTGGTCTGACGACAATGTGGCGGGGCGGGGTGCCCGCCCGGCGTTGGAGGATGAACACAGGGCAGTTCGCTCCTGGTTGTGGCAGACCTACCATGGAAGCATCTTTACTTCCCTCTGAGAGGAATGCTCATGGCCGACGCCGCCGTCCGTCCGAAGACGACTCGCCCCCACACCGACAGTGCTGATGCGAACCTGACGTTCGACATCGCCCGGGTCACCGATCTGCTGATGGGCACCTGGGCCGACACCCGCCGCGAGGCGCGCGAGATGATCAAGGACTCGGCGTTCTGGCGCAAGGACGAACTGGGCAAGGACGAGCACCGCGAGCGCGTGCTCAGCCAGCTGCACCTGCTCGTCGAGAACAAGGCCGTGCACCGTGCGTTCCCGAAGTCGCTGGGCGGCGAGGAGAACAACGGCGGCAACATCGCGGGCTTCGAGGAACTGGTCGTCGCCGACCCGAGCCTGCAGATCAAGTCCGGTGTGCAGTGGGGGCTCTTCGGCTCTGCGATCCTGCAGCTCGGCACCACCGAGCACCACGAGAAGTGGCTGCCCGGAGTCATGGACCTCTCGATCCCCGGCGCATTCGCCATGACCGAGATCGGACACGGATCTGACGTCGCGGCCGTCGGCACGACCGCGACCTATGACCCCGAGACCGAGGAGTTCGTGATCAACACCCCGTTCCGCGGGGCTACGAAGGAGTACCTCGGCAACGCGGCCCTGCACGGGATCGCCGCGACCGTGTTCGCGCAGCTCATCACGAACGGCGTCAACCACGGCGTGCACTGCTTCTACGTGCCGTTGCGCGGAGAAGACGGAGTCGACCTGCCAGGCATCGGCAGGGAGGACGACGGGCTCAAGGGTGGCCTGAACGGCATCGACAACGGGCGCCTGAGCTTCGACCACATCCGAATCCCCCGCACGAACCTGCTGAACAAGTACGGCGACGTCGCGGCAGACGGCACATACTCGAGCGCGATCGACAGCCCGGGCCGTCGCTTCTTCACGATGCTCGGCACGCTGGTGCAGGGGCGCGTCTCTCTCGACGGCGCGGCCTGCTGGGCATCCGCTCTCGGGCTGAAGATCGCGATCACCTATGCCACCCAGCGTCGTCAGTTCGACGGAGCAGACGGGCAGGAGGTCGTGCTGCTCGACTACGGCAAGCACCAGCGCCGCCTGTTCCCGCGCCTCGCGACGACGTACGCTCAGATCTTCGCGCACGACGAGTTCCTGCAGAAGTTCGACGGAGTGTTCTCGGGTCGCACCGACACCCCTGCAGACCGCGAAGACCTCGAGACCCTGGCCGCGGCGCTCAAGCCGCTGTCGACCTGGCATGCGCTCGACACCCTGCAGGAGGCTCGTGAGGCCTGCGGCGGCGCGGGCTTCATGTTCGAGAACCGTCTCGTCGGGCTCCGCGCCGACCTCGACATCTACGTCACCTTCGAGGGGGACAACAACGTTCTGCTGCAGCTCGTCGGCAAGCGTCTGCTCACCGACTACGCCAAGCAGTTCACGGGCAAGGATGCTGCGGCGCTGGCGAAGTTCGCCGTCGGGATGACCGCGGGCAAGGTGTTCCACGGTGCGGGACTGCGGCAGTTCGGTCAGTCGGTCGTCGACCTGGGTCAGGTCGCGCGCTCGGTCGAGAACGGTCTGCGAGAGGAGCAGCAGCACCAGCTGCTCGCCGAGCGCGTGCAGCAGATGGTCGCCGACGTGGCCGGTCGACTGCGTCCGGCGGGCAAGGACAAGGTTCTCGGCGCCCAGCTGTTCAACGAGAACCAGGCCGAGCTGATCGAGGCTGCGCGGGCCCACGGCGAACTGCTGCAGTGGGAGGCGTTCACCGACGCCGTCCACCGCGTCGACGACGCCGACACCAAGAAGGTGCTCACGTGGCTGCGCGACCTGTTCGGCCTGCAGCTCATCGAGAAGCACCTCGCGTGGCACCTGATCAACGGGCGTCTGTCGACGCAGCGCGCGGCCGCGGTGTCACGGTACATCGACCGGCTGTGCATGCGGCTTCGTCCGTACGCGCTGGAACTCGTGGACGCGTTCGGCTACGAGCCCGAGCACGTGCGCGCCCCCATCGCCTCGGGCGCGGAGCGCGCGCGGCAGGACGAAGCACGCGAGTACTACGCGGCGCTCGCGGCATCAGGAGACGCTCCGGTGCTCGAGAAGGTGCTGAAGAAGAACGCCAAGCGCTGACACGGAGTTCGCGACTCCACTGACACCGGCCGGGATCGTAGGATCCCGGCCGGTGTCGTCTGTCGGAAGTCGCGCCCTCAGGGCCCGGGCTGAGGTGGGTACGGTGCGGGAGGCTGCTGCTGCCCGGGGGCTGGCGGGTACGGATGCTGCGTCGGGGCGGGCGGGTACTGCGATGGCGGGTACTGCCTCTGAGCGTTCTGTGCGCCGGGATGCTGCGCGCCCGGATACTGCGTGCCCGAATACTGCCCCGCCGAGTACTGTGCCTGTGCGGACGAGGTGTCGCCCGAGTGTGCTGAGCCGTCGCCCGTGAGCCGCGACTGCCTCCGGACACGCAGCAGCACGACGGTGAACGTGAGATACAGCAGCCCGGCCGCTGCCCCGCCACCATAGAGCAGCAGGGTCGGAATCACGGCGTTCAGTCCGCGCGGCAGCTGGAACAGCATCCGGAATGTGGCATCGGGAGCGGCGATCAGCAGGATGCTGGCGATCAGCAGCGCGAGCGCCGGCAGGATGAGCGCGAAGGGAGACCACCTCGACACGGCGATGCCTGCGAGAACGAGCAGGGTGCCGGCGAAGACCGCCGCTGCCGCACCGGGGCGGAGGTCGAACTGGAATCGCTGCAGGGCGAAGAGTGCTCCATCGGCGATGCCCCAGGTGATCGCCCAGGCGCCCGCGGTCAGCAGCAGCGGGGCGGCGACGATGCCGATCACGCCCAGGGCAGTGCCCTTAGGGCGCGGGTCTCGTCGGACGAGAACGAGCACCAGTCCCATCGCCCCGAGAGCTGCCAGCACGACGAGAGGGATCCCGTAGACGAGGCCGTCGCCCCAGTCCCGCGGTTGGATCCGGATGATCCACGACAGCGTCACCGGGAACACCGCGACGATCAGGGGAACGATGCTGAAGATGCCGACGACGATCAGGCCGGCAGAACTCCGGATGCCGGTGAGCACCACCAGGATGAGCAGCACGAGCCCGAGGGTCTGCAGCAGCAGTGGCCCGACCAGGGGCGCCAGGTAGCCGTCGAAGCCGTACGAGAAGAGCGTGAGGTTCACCGCCTGTCCGCCGACGGACAGCAGTATCAGAGCGATCGGCGTCAGTACGAGAGTGATCAGGATCGTGATCAGGCGTGCGGTCAAGGATGATCGGCGCATAGGACTTCCCCCTCCGGAGTCTCAGCCCACGGTACCGACACGAGCGACGGATCGACACAGGTTCACCCCGTAGTGTCGATCTGCCCACCCGAACCGACCCGAGGAGTCTTCGATGACCCGTGTCCACGCCTACGCCGCACCGAGCGAAGCCGCACCACTCGAGAAGACCGTGATCGAGCGCCGAGAGCTCGGTGCCCACGACGTCCTGATCGACATCGCCTTCGCGGGGATCTGCCACTCCGACATCCACACCGTCCGTGGAGACTGGGGCCCGCAGAGCTATCCGCTCGCGCCGGGGCACGAGATCGCTGGAATCGTGGCAGCCGTCGGTTCCGAGGTCACGAAGCACGCGGTCGGCGACCGCGTCGGCGTCGGGTGTCTCGTCAACTCGTGCGGTGAATGCAGGAACTGCGAGAGGGGCGAGGAGCAGTTCTGCTCGAACGGCGCGGTGGGGACATACGGCGCGACCGACCGCGACGGGACGATCACCCAGGGCGGCTATTCGGAGCAGGTCGTCGTGACCGAGTCGTTCGTCGTGCGCATCCCCGAGGCGCTCGCACTCGATGTCGCCGCGCCCCTTCTCTGTGCAGGCATCACGACGTACTCGCCGCTGCGCCACTGGAACGTCGGACCCGGCACCCGCGTCGCCGTCGTCGGACTCGGAGGACTGGGCCATATGGGTGTGCAGATCGCGCATGCCCTCGGGGCCGAGGTGACCGTGCTGTCGCAGACCCTCAACAAGAAGGACGACGGGATCCGCCTCGGCGCCGACCACTACTTCGCAACCAGTGACCCCGAGACCTTCCGCTCGCTGCGCGGATCCTTCGACGTGATTCTCAACACCGTCAGCGCCGTCGTCGACCTGCGGTCCTACCTCGGGCTGCTCGACGTGGGCGGGTCGATGGTCTGTGTCGGTGCGCCGGCCGAGCCGCTGGAAGTGCATGTCGGATCGCTGATCGGCGGACGCCGCTCGCTCGCCGGATCGAACATCGGCGGCATCCGGGAGACGCAGGAGATGCTCGACTTCTGTGCCGAGAACGGCATCGCATCGGAGATCGAAGTCATCACGGCCTCGCAGATCAACGAGGCGTACGAGCGCGTGCTCGCGTCTGACGTGCGCTACCGCTTCGTCATCGACGCGAAGACCATCGCCGACTGACACCTCCGCGATTGCGCGATCGAGGTGGCCCCGCTCTTCGAGCGGGGCCACCTTCGCGTTCGGGGGAGGGGCGGTCTGTTCTCCCGCCGTTCTCCGTCTCGCGTGCTCGGCCTCTCCGCGGTGTCTCTTCGGTTCGTGTTCCTCTCTCCGGGGTTGTCTCTCGGTCGGTGTTCCTGTCTCATCGGGCCGCCTCTTGAGGTCGTGTTCCTCTCTTGTCGTGTTCCTCTCTCTTGTCGTGTTCCTCTCTTGTCGTGTTCCTCTCTCTTGTCGTGTTCCTCTCTCTTAGTGCGGCCTCTCCGGGTCGTGCCTCTTGCTCCTGCGGTTGCCTCGTCGGCTCGTGTCCCGTTCTCCGGGGGTGCCTCTCGGGTCAGTGCTCCCTTTCGTCCTGGGGCCGCCTCAGCACCACCACCCTGTGTGCCTCTCGGTGGACGACTCTGCATCATTCTGGGAGATTGGAATACGGCTCTGATCTGGGGTAAAACGGGATGGTTTCGGGTCTTGAATGTCGGTGGTCCCGTGTTGACTGACGGGTATGAACAGCACCACGGAGCTTCTGGATCGGGTCATCGCCGACCTCGACACGATGCTGTCCGATGACGCGTTAGCCGGGTTGACGGACGTGGATCGGATCATGGTGCTGCAGGGTGCGGGGGCGGTGTTCCGTCGGGCCGAGGCGGTGATCGTGGAGACCATCGCGACGGGTGATCCGGGTGATTTCCCTCACTCGGCGGGGTGTCGGGGGTTGAACGAGTTGCTGCAGCGGACGGTGCTCGTGGATGTGCGGGGTGCGACGAGGGTCGACAAGGTCGTCGACCTGGTGCGGCGCCCGACGAGTCTGGCGGGGGAGCGGATGCCCGCGCGGTGGTCGGAGCTGCGGCTCGCGTTGCTGGATGGGGTGGTCGGCGTGGCGGGGTTTCTCGCGGCGACGGGTCCGATCGAGAAGGTGTGGGATCGGCTCACGGTCGATCAGCGCCTGGCGGCGGATGTCGCGTTGGCGGGGTGCGCCCGCGGGCACGGTCTCGTGGCCGACGCCGACGCCGACGCCGACGCCGACGCCGACGCCGACGATGCGGATGCTGACGATGCGGATGCTGACGACGACGAGGCTGATGGGCAGGGGCCGGCGCCGACCGCGCAGGATCTGGCGGCTCTCGCGGAGGATCTCGCGTCGATGTTCGACCCCGATGGGGAAGAACCCAAAGATGAGGACGCGAAGCGTCGCCGGGGCATCACGATCGGCCGTCTCAAAGACGGCGTGCACGCGATCCGGGGCTATCTGACCCCAGACGTCGCGGCGCAGTTCCAGTTAATCATCGACGCGATCCTCAACCCCAAGGGCGACGGCCCACCCATGCCCGGCGTGCACTTCGCCCCCAGCGACGGTGCCGACTCGGTCTCTGATGTTTCTGACTTCGGCGCCGATGCCGACTTTGATGCCGATGCCGACTTTGATGTCGATGTCGATGCTGACCCCGGCATAGATGCTGACGATGCCGATGCGGATCCGTTCAACTCCGATCCGCGGTGCGTGCTCGATGATCGCACCGCGTCGCAGAAGCGCCACGACGCTCTCGCGATGGTGTTCGCGATCGCGGCCCGTCACAACGCCATGCCCACCCTCGGTGGGGCGGCACCGGTCCTGGTCGTCAACGTCGACGCGAACGACCTCGCCGCCCACACCGATCACGGCGCCCATGTCGATCACGCCACCCACACCGGTCACGATGCCCATGTCGGTCACGGTGCCGGGGCTGCCTTCGGACCCGCGGCGTCCGGAACGGGCGCGAACTCCGGCAATGGCGGGTGGGCGACGATCCCAGGATCCGGTGCCCACCTCCCCGTCTCCGTCGCCGCGCACATCGGATGCTCCGGCACGATCCAACGCGTCCTGTTCGATGAGGGCAGGATCATCGGCATCACCACCACCGACCGCATCTTCAGCGTGCATCAACGCCGGGCGATCGTCGCCCGTGACAGGGAATGCCTGATCCCCGGATGCCACGTCCCGGCATCGTGGTGCGAGATCCACCATGTGGTCGAACATGCGAGGGGTGGTCCGACCCATACGGACAACGGGGTGCCGCTGTGCTGGTGGCACCACCGTTCCCTCGGAACGTCCGGGTGGGAGATCCGCATGAACGACGGTCTCCCGCAGGTGCGGGGGCCGAAATGGTGGGACCCCGAGCAACGATGGCGCACCCCACGACTCAGCGGTCCGCGCACACGCCACACGTCACGGAAGCATCACCGGTCGCGGAAACCCACCGGTCGGAGAAACCCGCCGTCACCGGATGAGAAACCGTCGGCCATGTCCGTGCGCCCGGATAACGTGAGGTCATGACGTCTCTGATCGCCGGGCCCGACCACCGCGAACGCTGCGCATGGGTGGGTGACGATGCGGAGTATCGCCGCTACCACGACGAGGAGTGGGGAACCCCGCTCCACGGCGACCGTGCGCTGTTCGAGAAGATGGCACTCGAAGGATTCCAGGCAGGGCTCTCCTGGATCACGATCCTCCGCAAGCGCCCTCGATTCCGAGAGGTCTTCGCCGGATTCGACGTCCAGACGGTCTCCGAGTTCGACGAATCCGACATCGAGCGGCTCATGGCGGATGCAGGGATCATCCGCAATCGCGCGAAGATCGAGGCCACGATCGGCAACGCCTCCATCGTTCGCACGATGCAGGACGGCGAACTGGATGCGCTGATGTGGTCGTTCGCTCCGCCCCCCGGCACCCGCCCGACCTCCTTCGCCGACGTCCCCGCGGTGACGCCCGAGTCCACGGCCATGAGCAAAGAGCTGCGTCGCCGCGGCTTCCGCTTCGTCGGACCCACCACCATGTATGCGCTGATGCAGTCAGCAGGGATGGTCGACGATCACATCGCGGGATGCTGGCGCGCCTGAATCCTGCACCGCAGCGCCCTCCCGAGGCGACGAGCGGCCCTCGGGATCGTCGATCCCCTCGATATACTCTGTGATCGGGGGGAACGCCCAACGCAGCGCGTCGGGTTCATGCAGGGCGCGGTCTCCCCATCCGACCGTGAGGAGCATGAGTGGCAACGCGCATGGCATCGACACCGCCTACGCTGGCGGGGTACAGCTACGTGCGTCCGCTGGGCTCCGGTGGCTTCGCCGACGTGTTCCTCTACGAGCAGGACATGCCTCGTCGCGTCGCCGCGGTGAAGGTGCTCCTCGCTGACGCGGTCAACCGCGAGGTGCTGCGCACCTTCAACGTCGAGGCCGACATCTCCGCCCGACTCAGTGCGCACCCGTCGATCGTGACGATCTACCAGGCGTCGATCTCGGCGGACGGTCGCCCGTACTTCGCCATGGAATACTGCCCCGACACCATGAGCGCCCGGTACAAGAAGGCGCCGCTCGCCCTCGCGGAGGTGCTCGACACCGGTGTGCGCATCGCCGGTGCACTCGAGACCGTGCACCGGGCAGGTCTGCTGCACCGTGACATCAAGCCCTCGAACGTCCTCATCAACTCCCTCGGTGCTCCCGTGCTCGCCGACTTCGGCATCGCTGCCGCCGTGATCGATGAGGGCGACGGCGAGACGATCGCGATGTCCGTGCCGTGGAGCTCGCCCGAGGTACTGCAGGAACGCGTCTCCGGGTCCGTGCCGAGCGAGATCTGGAGCCTCGGCGCGACGCTCTACACCCTGCTCGCAGGGCGCAGCCCCTTCGAGCGCCCCGACCGCGGATCCAACTCGCGCGACCAGCTCACCGATCGCATCGTCAAGGCCCGCTACACCGCTGTGCCCCTGCCCGGCATCCCGCCGATCGTCGATGAGATCTTCGCGACGGCGATGCACCGCGATCCGGCCAAGCGGTTCGCGAGCATGGCCGACTTCGCCGAACGGCTGCGCTGGGCCCAGTACGAGCTCGGCATCCACCCGACGGCGTTCGAAGCGGCATCCGCCGAGTGGGCGGCCGCGGCACCGGTGAGCTTCTCGGACTCCGCGCCGCGCGGGCCCGTGATCACGACGGTGGCCCCCGACTCGCGTCGTGCTGTGCGTGCCGCGCGCCAGCAGGCCGCACCCCGCGACCGTGACGACCTCCCCGCCGCCCGCACCAAGACCCGCTCGCCCCTCATCGCGGGAGTGATCGGCGCGCTGATCGGCGCCGCCGTGCTCGCCGGCGTCGGCATCGCGGTCCTCTACCTGACAGGGATCCTCTGATGGCCATCGGCGACCGCAACCGCGCGGAGACGAAGCCCCGGTCGCGAGGCCGCCTGATCGCCGCGATCTCGGGTGTCGCCGCCCTCGCCGTCGTGGTCACCCTCGCCGTCACGGCGCAGGGATACCAGTCGCAGGAGGTGCCCCGCCTCGAGTCCGCGGTCTGGGTGATGCGCGACAGTGGCCAGTACGCCCGTGTGAACACCGAGCTCGCCGAGATCGACACGGTGCGCAACGTCGACGACCCCGAGGCTGTCTGGCAGAGCGGCTCCGCCGCCGTGCTGTACGCGCAGGGGAACAGGCAGCGCTGGGATCTCGACCCCGCCAGCCCGACCGACCTGCTCTCCGACTCGTCCGATGCAGGCACCCCGCTCGCCTCCGAGCCGACCCCTGCGGGCACGAGGGAGATCCTCTCCGCTGGTCCCTACGTGGCCTACCGCACCGATACCGGTCAGGTCTCGGTGACGACACTCGACGCGGGGGCTGCCACCGCGCTCGTCGACCCGTTCGCGGGCGTCGAGGTCGAAGAGGGCGAAGACCCGCCGACCTACACGGCGGATGCGATCGGGCTCTCACCCGAGGGTCTGCTCGTGCTGTACTCGGCCGATGAGGGCGCGGTGCGCCGGTTCGACATCAAGGAGCACCGATTCCTCGGCGATCCGGCATCCGTCTCTTCGGCTCCCGACGCGGGGGAGGGGCTGTCCGTCACCGTCGTGGGCGACCGCTGGGCGATGCTGCAGACGGGGTCCGGTGAACTGTGGCTCCAGGGTCGAGACGAACCCGTCGAGCTCGATGTCGCCGAGGACGCTCGTCTGCAGGAGGGCGCCGCCTCCGGCGAGTCCCTGTTCATCGCCGACTCCGACGGCCTCGTGTCGGTCGACCTCGCCTCCGGAGAGTCCGAGCGCGTCGCTGATGCGACCGGAGTTCCGGCGGCCCCCGTCGTCGTGGGCGACCAGGTCTATGCCGCCTGGCTCGACACCGGCGCTGGCACCCTGTGGGCCGACGGCGAGACCGTGCCGTTGCGCGTTCCGGACGAGGCACTCGACTCCGCGACGATCGAGCCGGTCTTCCAGGAGAACGGCGACCGCGCCGTGCTGAGCGAGACGGGCACCGGGCTCATCTGGACCGCGCCAGACGGCGTGCTGATCCCGCTCGAGCAGTGGGCGATCGAAGACGACACGGAGCAGCAGGAGGGCACCATCATCGTCGAGGATGTGGCGGAGCAGCTTCCGCCCGTCGCCGTCGATGACGCCTTCGGCGTCCGCGCCGGCGAGCAGGTGATCCTCCCGGTGCTGCTCAACGACCACGATCCGAACAAGAAGGACGTCCTGACGATCGACCCCGACTCTGTGGCGGGCGGTCTCGGGGATCCCGCGTTCGGCGACCTGACCCTCGTCGCCAACGGCCAATCGCTGGTGGTCAATGTCAAGGCGGGATCAGGCCAGACCTCCTTCACCTACACCGTGACCGATGGGGCTGCGGTGTCGTCACCCGCGACCGTGACCCTGACCGTCGTCGACGCGGGCGTGAACTCGGCGCCGGTGTGGTGCGGCGTCGACGCCTGCCAGCAGGAGTGGCCGACTCCGCAGCTCCTCCCCGGTGGCAGCACGGTGGTCTCCGCCCTCTCCGGCTGGGTCGACCCCGAGGGTGACCCCTTCGTGCTCAGCGACGCCTACGAGACCGACTCGTCATCGCCCGTGATGGTCGTTCCGATGGCGGACGGTCGTGTGGCCATACGTCATACCGACCCGAACGCGGCGGATGCGGTGATCGCGGTCACCGTGGTGGTCGAGGACGTGCACGGCGCGACCGCCGAGAAGACCCTCGACGTGCAGGTCACGGGCAGTCCGGCCCTCGTGGCATCGCCCGTCGCCCTGACCGCTCGCGTGGGTGAGCTGCAGTCGATCCGCATCTCCGATCACCTCTCCGGCGGTTCCGGCTCGTATCGACTGGTCGATGCCGTGCAGACGGCCGCCACCGCGCAGGGACTCGAGGTCACGCCGAACGCCGCATCGGGCACGGTCGAGCTGACCGTCGCAGAACCGGGTCAGTACGTCGTGACGTACACCGCCCAGGACGTCTCGACGCAGGCCGAGCAGTCCGCCGTCATCCGCATCACCGCCGTCGACGGGTCGTCCGGGCTGGCCATGGCACCCCTGACCGCCTTCGTGCGCGAGGGCGAGGACACCACCGTCGATGTACTGCGTGCGGTGCAGAACACCAGCGGCCGGGTGCTGATGCTGTCCGATGCCGTGAGCTCCACCCCGCAGCTGAACGTGCGTGTGGTCGGCAACGAGAGCATCCGCGTCAACGGCACGACCGAAGACGGCGAGCCCGGAGTCATCGGCCGAGCCACCGTGACCGTCGCCGACGGATCGGGAGCCGCGGTGCAGGGCACCGTCACGGTCTTCCTCACCCCGCCGTCGACCGTGACCCGCCCGATCGTCTTCTCGGACGCGATCACCGTGCGCGCAGGGTCGCTCACCCGCATCAGCGTCACGGCGAACGACGTCGCTCCGCGAGGAGAGCCCCTGGTCGTGCTCCCCGAGGTCACCGGCTCCGGCGAAGCCGGCGAGCTCGTGTTCGCCGACCGAAACGCGCTGCGATATCTCGCCCCGACCACGCCGGGCACGTACCGGCTCACCTACTCCGTCTCGCTGGAGCGCAACCCGTCGCTCTCCGACACCGGCACGGTGACGGTCACCGTCGTGCCCCCGGGCACGAACCGTGCGCCGACTCCCACCACTCTCACCGGACGCGTGCTCAGCGGCCAGACGGTCTCGCTCCGCGTCCCGGCCAACGGAATGGACAGCGACGGCGATCGCGTGGTGCTCACCGGCATCGAGCAGCCCGAGAAGGGCGCGGGCACGGCGACGATCTCGGCGAGCGGCGAGTCCATCGTCTACCGGGCCCCCGCAGCCGGCGTCCAGGGCGGCCAGGCCAGCTTCCGCTACACCGTGCGCGACCCGCAGGGAGAGGAGGGAACGGGCGTCGTCCGCATCGGAGTGCTCGACGCGGATGTCGATGATTCCGCCCCCGTGACCTTCAGCGACTATGTGCGCGTCGAGGCGGGGTCGAAGACCCCGATCGTCCTCGATCCTCGTTCGAACGACCTCGATCCCGCGCAGAGCGAGCTCGAGATCACCGAGCTCGTGCCCAACGCTCCGCCGGTCAAGGGAAACCCGCTGTACGACCGCCTGAACGCGCTGATCGATTCCGACACCGACCTCGACGAGGGCCGGGTCGTGCTGCGTGCCGGCGACACCGCCGGAACCAACTCCTACTTCTACACGGTCAAGTCCAAGCGCACGTCGAGCACCGCGCAGGGCCTGATCGTGGTCACGGTGACCGATGGCGCGGTCGCCGATCAGCCGAGCGTCGCCGACACCGTCCTCACCGCACGTGATCGCGACGACCTCGCGGACCGCGGCATCGACGTCGTGACGGATCGCGTGAGCTGGCCGTCGGGAGACACGTCGTCGCTCACCCTGAGCCTGTGGGGCGACCAGCCCGGATACACGGTGGAGGGCAACCGCATCGTGGGCACCGCTCCGGCCGAAGGCGCGCTCGTGCCGTTCCAGCTCAAGGGCAAGGGGTCGGGAGGACGCGACGTCGTCGCATACGGGTTCCTGCGCATCCCAGCCTTCGACGACATGCAGGTGCAGCTCAAACCCGGCTCCACGCCCGTCGTGGTCGACGAGGATGCCTCGGCAACGTTCGACGTGAGCGACTACGTCGATCTGACGGCATCGGATGCCGTCGAGGTCGGCAGCGGTCAGTTCAGCGCCCAGCGCGCGGCTGCGTCGTGCGTCGCCGAGGGATCCGGTGGTGCGACCTACCGTGCCGGCCGGGAGGCGCCATGGTCGGATACCTGCCTGGTGCCCGTGCGGCTCAAGGGGCAGGAGCGCTGGTCGTACATCGACGTGCCCATCAGCATCCGTCCTGCCGAGCCGCAGCTGCTGCTCTCGTCCATCTCGCACACGATCGCTCCCGGTGCCACCGAGACCATCGACATGTACGCCAACATGGCCGCCTGGGAGGGTGGGCGCGAGGGCAACTCCGGGTCGCTCGTGTACCGGGTCGTGTACTCCGGGTCGGCCTTCATCGTGACGTCCAACGGCAAGACCCTCACGATCGAGGCCCGTGCGGATGCGAAGCCGGGCAACAGCGAGAACATCAGTGTCACGGTCGAGCAGTACGGGCAGCCCTCGGCATCCGTCCGCCTCGTCGTCGGTGCGGCTCCGCCGGATGCTCCGCGAGGGGCCACCTTCACGAAGCAGTGCATCGTCACGAACCCGAACTGCACGATCGACGTGGTCGACGTGGCGGGCGAGTACGACCCGTTCGCGGGCAAGCCCGGCTCCGGGCTGCGACTGATGTCGCTCGGCGCGGGAGCGCGCTGCGACGTCGCCTCGATCTCGACGTCTGGCAGCAAGTCGATCACGGCGAGCTGGCCGGGCGGCGGACAGGCGCCCGGCGGCCAGTGCGTCATCCCGTTCGTGGTGTCGGATGCGCAGGGTCGCACCGGAACAGGAACCCTGACACTCGACCTGCAGGGCTTCCCGCAGGCGCCCGCGAGCGTCACCACGGTCGGCTTCACCCGGACGACCGTGGTGCTCGACGTACCCCTCGGCGAGGCAGGGCGTGCACACCCGAGCGTCTCGGGCGTGACCATCATGCAGGACGGATCGCCGGCGAACGCCTCGTGCAGTCCCGCGGGAGGCTCCTACCGCTGCACCGTGAACGGGCTCGTCAACGGGGCGCCGCACGTCTTCACCGCAGCCGCAGTGAACGCCGTGGGCACATCGGCGACGACCTCGCCCCTCACCAGCTGGGCGTATGCGGCGCCGGTCGTCTCGAACGCGACCGCGACGCCGGTCTACCGTCCGGGACAGTCCGACCGTGGGCGGGGCATCGTCGCGCTCGCGATCGACGCCTCGGATGACGCGCTGGCCTTCCGCATCGAGGAGACCGGCGAGATGATCCCCCGGAACGGGGGCACGACCCAGGTGGAGATCGGACTGTCTCCCGGAGCGCAGAACCTCACGATCGTCCCGATCAGCCAGTTCCAGCCCCCTAACGGCGAGGGTGGCAACGAGGGAGGAGCCTTCCGCACGTCCGTGACGGTGGCGGGCGCTCCGTACTTCGAACCGTCGTGGACCAACGCGAGCGCAGCATCCAACACGTCGATCAATGTGTCGGGCATCGCCGCGCAGGCCAACGGCAGCGCCCAGGGTCTCGACGTCGTGTACCTCGCCTGGCGTTCGGGCAACGCCAGCTGCAGCGCCGACGGCAATGGCCGTCTGTCGGTCTCCGGCGCCGAGGTGCAGTCCGCCTCGCCGTCGCTGCAGGGACTCCAGGCGTACCAGGTCTACAACGTCAAGGCGTGTGCCTCCAACGGCTACGGCGTCGCGGAGTCGTCGACGGCGACGGTGTTCACCTTCACCTTCGTCGACGGTCCCGGCGGCAATACGACCTACACGGTGGCGACCTCGCCGTCGAAGAACGGCGACCGGTACTCGTACGGACTGTCGTCGGCTCCGGCACTCGACGTCGAAGACGGTTTCGTCGCGCAGTACAACATGTACGGCGATTGGCGAGGAGACTTCTTCCTCAGCCCTGACTCGTCACCGGGTCAGGTGCAGGCGCGCGCGTGCCACCCCCAGCAGACGCGCTCGTGCTCGGGAGCCGTGAACATCACTGCGACGACTGCGCCGACGATCGTCGACGTCGAGTTCCGGGCGTGCATGCCCGCACGCGAGTCCGACGTCGTAGCGGTCTCGGGAGCGGCCAGCGGGTCGTATGACCGGGTCGTCACGCCCGTCACCGACACCCCCGGTGCCTTCGACGTGAAGATCACCTGGAAGGGCGCATACGCGACCCTGTCATCCATCACCCATCGCGTGACGGGCGCCTGCCCCTGAGGCGGGTCGCCCGACCACCACACAACCAACGAATACTCTTTCCTTATGTCTGCTCCCACAGCCGCTCCCGTGACCATCGCTCCCGAACAGGCCGCCTGGTTCGCGGAGACCTTCTCGATCCTCACCGGCAACGTCGAGCAGGCGATCCTCGGCAAGCGGCACGTGGTCGAGCTGGTGCTCGCCGCGGCCGTCAGCGGAGGACACGTGCTGCTGGAGGACTTCCCCGGCACGGGCAAGACGGCGCTCGCACGTGCCATCGCGCAGACCGTGACCGGAACGAGCACGCGCATCCAGTTCACCCCCGACCTGCTGCCGGGTGACGTGACGGGCATCACGGTCTACGACCAGAAGGAGGGCGCCTTCGAGTTCCACGCCGGACCCGTCTTCGCGAACATCGTGCTCGCCGACGAGATCAACCGCGCGAGCCCGAAGACGCAGTCCTCGCTGCTCGAGGTGATGGAAGAGGGAACGGTCACGGTCGACGGCGTCACCCGCCCCGTGCCCTCGCCCTTCCTCGTGATGGCGACGCAGAACCCCATCGAGCAGGGCGGCACCTACCGTCTGCCCGAGGCGCAGCTCGACCGGTTCATGATCAAGACGTCGATCGGCTACCCCGATGAGGCGGCGACCATGCGCATCCTCCAGGGAGCCGCGCAGCCGAAGCACGTGCTCGACGGCATCGTCGGCACAGACACCATCCTCACGATGGCCGAGATGACCCGCGGCGTGTACGTGAACCCGCTCGTCTCCGACTACATCATGCGCATCGTCGATGCCACGCGCCGGGCATCGGAGGTCCGTCTCGGCGCGAGCGTGCGAGGCGCGATCGCGCTCTCGCGTCTCGTGATGACCTGGGCTGCCAAGAACGGCCGCACGTTCGTCACGCCCGACGACGTGCGCGAGCTCGCTGTCGTGGCCCTCGCCCACCGTCTCGTGCTCGAACCCGAGGCGGAGTTCGACGGCGTCACCGCTGTCGCCGTCGTAGGCCAGATCCTGCTCGACGTCGAGCCCCCGCGCGAGAACGGCACTGCGTGAGCTTCAGCACCGAGTCCCGTCTGACGCGCACGACGGCGGGCACGAGCACGTCGACGCGCACGTCGACGGTCACGCGTTACGACCGCACGCGCCGGGGCCCCGTCCGCGGCGCGGTCTTCGGCGTTCGTCGTGCGGCTCGCAACACGGGGCGCGCCGCTCGCGCATCCGTCGCCTGGGTGCGCGAGACGGTCACGGCGGCCGGGATGCTGGTGGCCGTGGCGCTCGTTCTCTGTCTCATCGCCGGACTGCTGTTCGGCTGGGTCGAGGCCTGGGCCGTGGCTGCGATCGCCCTGGTGCTGCTGGTCGCCTGCGTCCCGTTCATCCTCGGCACCCACGACTACCGGATCGACCTCACGCTCGATCGTGACCGCGTGGTGGCCGGAGCGGAGATCGGGGCAACCCTCGACGTCCGCAACAACGGCGAGCATCTCTCGCTCCCCGGTGTCGTCGACGTCCCCGTGGGGGAGGGGCTGGTCGAGGCGCACGTCCCGTTGCTGCGCCCCAGCGCGCATCACCGCGAGCAGCTCACGATCGCCGCCCACCGCCGCGGTGTCATCGACGTCGGCCCGATGACCATCACCCGCGGCGATCCCATCGGCATCCTCCGCCGCGAGCTCCGCTGGCCCGACGTGCAGCGCATTCACGTGCATCCGGTCACCGTGCGTCTTCCCAGCACCAGTGCGGGGCTCATCCGTGATCTCGAGGGCACACCGAGTTCGGTCCTGGTCGACGCCGACCTCTCGTTCCACGCCGTGCGCGAGTACGTCGTCGGCGACTCGCAGCGCCACGTGCACTGGAAGTCGACGGCCAAGACCGGCAAGCTCATGGTGCGCCAGTACGAGGAGTCGCGGCACGCCCGCATCGCGATCATCCTCGACCTCGATGCCGAGTCGTACGAGAGCGACGACGAGTTCGAGAACACGGTCAGCGCCGCGGCGTCCCTGGCGCTTCAGGGCGTCCGTGACGGCCGCGACGTGCTGTTCTCGGTGAGCAACGAGATCCCCGAGCACAGTCGTGCCGAGGTGCTCTCGATCCGCACGCTGCCGACCGTGACGCCCAAAGCGCTGCTCGATGCCACGTCGACGATCGACGCGGCCGACCGGGTCATGCGTCTCGAGGCGGTCACCGCCCTCACCGTGCAGTCGTATCCGGACCTCTCGATCGGATTCCTCCTCACCGGCTCGCGGATGCCGCTCGACCGACTCCGACTCGCAGCGGTCAAGCTGCCCGCCGCAGTCGAGGCCGTCGCCGTGCGCAGTGAACTCGGCGAACAGCCCACGATGCGGTCGGCGCGAGAGCTCGCGGTGATGACCCTCGGAGCGCTCGGAGACCTGCCGCAGATGCTCGCGCGCGGAGCCCTTCGATGAGCGCGGCAGGGGCCAAGCGCGGTGTGGCCGGGTCGCGGCGGTCATTCGCCCTCTCGGCCCTCACCTTCTGGTCGCTCGGCTACGTGCTGGTCGGTGTCGGCCTCGCGACCGCTGCGGTCTGGCCGGTCTACGAATCGCCGCGCGCCCTGGCCGTCGGTCTCGTCGGCGGTCTGCTCGGCATGGCGATCGCCGTGCTCGCCCGCGTGCTGCGCTGGGGGATGCTGATCGGCGCCCTCGCGGCGGTCGGCACGTACCTCGTGGTCGCGGTGCCGCTCGCGATCCCTTCCGCGCTCTCGTCGGTCCCCGCATTCATCGGCGGCCTCCGCGATGCGGTGCTCGGCGTCGTGCTCGGGTGGAAGCAGATGCTGACGCTCAACCCGCCGCTCGGCGAATACCAGGCCGTGCTCATCCCGTTCCTCGTCGTGATGCTGTTCGGCGCGTTCGTCGCGACCCTCCTCGTGCTCGAGAACGGACGCCGCGCCACGATCGCCGTCCCGGTCGTGACGGCGATGAGCGTGTTCGGCATCGCCTTCGGTGTGAGCGGCACCACGTCGCCGGTCTCGATCCTCGGAGTCGCGCTTCCGGCTCCCCGAGAGTGGCTGATCGGCGTCGCCCTCTTCGTCGCAGCCCTCGTCTGGCTGGTCGGTCGTGCGCGGCTGCAGCGTGCCCAGGCGCTGCGCACGGTCGCCGCCGCCAACATCTCGCGCCGGGCCACCCCGGTCTGGCTGACCGTGCGTCGGCATCTCCTGTCGGCCGCGCTCGCGGTGGTCGCGCTCGTCGCCGGATTCGCGATCGCCCCGGCGGCGGCCGGATGGTCGGACCGATCGGTGCTGCGCGACGAGGTGGAGCCGATGATCGTCGTGCAGCAGCAGGCGAGCCCGCTCAGCGCCTATCGCTCGTGGTTCGCGGGCGGCACTCTCGATGAGACCGTCCTGCGGGTGCAGGGAAACCCCGGGGCGGTCGACCGCATCCGCCTCGTCACCCTCGACTCGTACGACGGCGAGGACTTCCACATCGACCCGGACGACCGGTTCAGCCGGCTCCCGCGCACGGCGCTCCCCGCGGCCGGGCGGGTCTCCCTCGACATCACCATCGGCGACGCCTACCGGGGCATCTGGGTGCCGTCACCGGCCGGCCTCGCGGAGGCGCCGGCGTTCTCCGGCACCCGTGCGGACGCGCTCGCGGACGGGTTCCATGTGAACGAGGGGGGCGACACGGCGATCACGATCGCCGAGACCTCCACAGGTGAGGAGGGACTCATCCCCGGCGACCGTTACACGGTGCTCGCGGATGCTCCCGACGGCCAGGGCGACATCACCGCACTGCAGGGCGGAGCGTCGAACCTCGACACCGATCGCTATCCGGCACTCGTCGAGTGGGCCGAGATGCAGGAGCAGCCCCGCACGGGGGCGGGCTATCTCGAGATCATCGATCGCCTGCGCTCCCGCGGATACCTCAGCCATGCCCTGATCGATGACGAAGCGGCAGCCGGGTGGATCGCCTCGCTCAAGGAGTCCGAGGGGTACGCGTTCGCACCGAGCTACGCCGGGCACTCCGCCGCTCGCGTCGAGGAGCTCTTCACCGACATGGTCGAGCAGGAGCGGCGGGCGGGAGCGGATGCCGCACCCGAGCTGCTCGTCTCGGCCGTCGGAGACGACGAGCAGTTCTCGGTGGCCGCGGCGCTTCTCGCCGAGCACTGGGGCCTCGAGTCCCGAGTCGTGATCGGCACGCGTCTCGCCGCGGCCGAGGAGGTGCCGGGGATCCCCGCGTGCACCGAGACGTGCACGGGGGCGAACATGAGCGCCTGGGTCGAGGTACGCGCCTCCGGCGCCGACTGGATGCCGGTCGACACGACGCCGCAGTACGCGATGCTGCCCAGTTCCATCACGGAGGGCGAGCAGCTGCCCGAGCATCCGACCGTCCCCGAGCAGCCTCGCTCGGAGGCGCTGGATCCTCCCCAGGCGCAGAGCGACTCGAACAACGACGCGCCTCCGCTCGAGGAACCGCAGTCGGAGCTGCTGGCGATCCTCCTGCCCATCCTGCGGGCGGTCGGTCTGAGCCTTCTCGGACTCGTACTGCTGGCGCTGCCGTTCCTCGTCCTCGTGTTCGCCAAGCGGTATCGCGCCAGAGCCCGTCGCACGGCGGCGGACCCTGAAGTGCGACTCGCCGGCGCATGGGAGGAGCTCGTCGACGTGTACGCCGACCATGATGTCGCGATGGATGCGCAGGGCACACGCACTCAGCGTGCGCTGTCGACCGACCGCGAGGCGTCGGACCGCCTGGCGGCGCTCGTCGACCGTGCGGTGTTCGCCGAGCATCCACCGACGAAGGACGACGCGAGTGCCGCATGGGAGATCGTGGACGCGGAACGTGCCGAGCTCGCGCATGACGGAAAATGGTGGCATCGCCTCGTCAAGCGCGTGCGGCCGACATCGTTCATCGGTCGGATCCGGTCAGCGGGCGGCCTCCGCTCGTTCGGACTTCGGCCCGCGCTCGGTACGCTCGGATTGACCGGTTCGCTCGGCGACCGGAAGAAGGGGGACTCATGATCGCGCCCGTGGATACCGGCTACGCGACGATGCTCGCCATCGTGGGCGGCCTCGGTGTGCTCATCGGCATCGCCATCTACGTCTGGTACGCGTACGCGCTCTCGCGCCTGTTCCCGCGTATCGACGGCGAGGGGTGGAAGGGGTGGGTCCCGATCCTCAACGAGGCCGAGATCCTTGCACGAGGTGGAGTCCCCGCCTGGTCGGTCGTGTTCTATTTCATCCCGATCGTGCAGCTGTACGGCATCTACCTCAAGGTCGTCGCGACCCACCGCATCAACCAGCGGTTCGGGCGGGGCGCCGGCATGACGGTGCTCGCCATCCTGCTTCCGCCGGTGTGGGCGACGGTGCTCGCCTGGGGCGCCCCGCCCTATCCAGAGGGTGACCGTCTGGCCGCCCTGCAGCCCGGCCCGCGTCGCACCGCGCAACCTGCCGCGGCGCCCGCTCGGGACGCGTCCGGCTACACGATCCCGTCGCTCGCGCCGCACACCCCGAGCCAGCCGGATGCTCCTGCGCTCATCTTCCCCGACTACGCGGCCCCGCCCCGGGCGACCCCGCCGTCGGAATCCGCCGGTGGCGCTGCTCCCGCCGCACCCGCCACACCGTCCGCGTGGGGCGCGCCGCCGCAGCCGCCTCAGTCGCCGTCGGCACCGTCATCAGCTCCGTCATCAGCTCCGTCATCGACACCGATGGCGCCGGTCGGTCCGCCGCCCGTGCCCGGCGCGCAGCCCCCGTCGTTCGCATCGTCCGGAGGGCAGTCGCCGAACATCGGAGCGCCTGCCGCGTCGTTCGCGCCGCCCGCACCGCAGTCCGCACCCCATCCGCCCGCCCCGGTGGCCGCTCCGCAGCCGCCCGCACCGCAGCCGCCCGCACCGCAGCCGCCCGCCCCGGTGGCGTCTCCGGAGCCGCCGGTGCCATCATCCGCTCCGCAGCCGTCAGCTCCGGTCGAGGCGCACCCGACGACCGGGATCATGGCCGCGATGGGCGGAGAGCCGGTGGCCCCGCCGGCACCCGCGCCCGTCGCTGCCCCGCAGCCGCCTGCTCCTGCCGCTCCGCAGCCTCCTGCTCCTGCCGCTCCGCAGCCTCCTGCTCCTGCCGCTGCGCCGCCTGCTGCCGCTGCGCAGCCGCCCGCTCCGTTCGAGGACGCACCCTCCGTACCGCCCGCCGTGCAGTTCGCGGCGCCGGCATCGCCGCATCATGGGGCAGCGGATCAGCCTCCCGCCGCGCCGACCGCCGACCCGCAGCGTGTCGTGCGTCCCGCCCCGCCGTCGTTCCGCGACGGTGCTTCGGACCTCGAGCCGCAGATGCCCGTCATCCGTCCGGCCCCGTCGGCGACCGTGGACGCTTCCGTGGCGCCCGCAGCGCCTGCCCAGCCTGCGCCGGCCCACCCTGCGCCAGTCGACCCGGCGCCGGCGCCGGTCGATCCCTCGGATGCCGCCGCATCCCCCGTCGCTCCGATGCCGCTCGGCGGACTCGCCGCTGACGTCGACAAGACAGTCGTCACGCCCCGTCCGGCAGAGATCGACGTCGATGACTTCGATGCCACGGTGGTCGTGGCGCGCAAGCGCGGCATACGTCGCTCGCTCGTGCTCGACGACGGCCGCAAGTTCTCGCTCTCGGGCGCGAGCGTCGTGATCGGTCGCAATCCGATCGGCGAGCCGGGCGAGCAGCGACTCGCGATCTCCGACACCACACGCACGCTGTCGAAGACGCATGCGCGCCTCGTCGTGCACGACGACGAGTGGCGCCTCACCGATCTGCACGCCACGAACGGCGTCGTCGTGGTCGAGGAGAACGGCACGGAGACCCTGCTCGATCCGGGTGAGAGCGTCACCGGCAACGGGCGCTTCATCCTCGGCGAAGTGGGCATGCACGTCATGGCGGAGCGCGATTCGTGAGTCTCTCTTCGGTGGTCCTCAATGTCGCGTCGCTGACCGACACCGGTCTCAAGCGCGCCGCGAACGAGGACTCGATGCTCGTCGCCTCGCCGGTCTTCCTGGTCGCCGACGGCATGGGCGGGCATGAGGCGGGCGACCGGGCCAGCGCTGCCGTGGTCGAGGCCTTCGAACCCCTGCGAGGGCGCACGGTCGAGGTCGCCGACATCGGCGAAGCCCTGAGCCATGCTGCCGCGGTGGTCGAGGACATCTCCGCCGAGCACAAGCGCGGGGCGGGAAGCACGGTCACCGGCGTCGCGCTCGTCGAGCACGACGGTGCGCCGCACTGGCTGGTCTTCAACGTCGGTGACTCCCGCGTCTACCGGCACCATGGCAACGACCTGACCCAGCTGACGATCGATCACTCGCTGGGGCAAGAGCTCGTGGATGCCGGAGAACTGCGCCCCGAGGACCTCGCGTCGTTCTCTCAGCGCAACGTCATCACCCGGGCCATCGGTGCGCCGGACAGCACGGCCGACAGCTGGTTGCTTCCCGTCGTCGACGGCGAACGGCTGCTGCTGTGCTCCGATGGGCTGAGCGGTGAGGTCAGCGACGAGGCCATCCGCGCGACCCTGACGATGAACGGACGCCCAGAGACCGCCGCCGCGGCGCTGGTGAGCCGTGCGCTCAAGGCAGGTGGGCGCGACAACGTCTCGGTCGTCGTCATCGACGTGGTCGCCGGCGGGGCGCGCACGAGGCCTGACGACAGCACGGCAGGACGCATCGCGGCATCCTCCTCGCTGACCGACTCCATGCTCGAGGGCACGACGATCCCGGTGCGGGTGAGATGAGCGAAGACGAGAACGACGGTGAAGAGACCGTCATCCTCACCCGTCGTGATCGGCGGCGCGGTGGCGCGGCTACGGATGCGCAGCCAGCGCAGTCGGCGCAGTCGGCGCAGTCAGCGCAGCCAGCGCAGACGGCTGATGCGGACGTCGCGGACGAAGACGCGGGGTCCGCGGGGGCCGCGGATTCAGCGGATGTCACCGCCGCCGACGCTCTCGATGAGGCCACCGTCGTGGTGGACCGGAGTGCGCGACCCGTCGAGGAGCCCGCCGCTACTCCCGACGACGAACTCATAGATGAGGCCACAGTCCTGGTGGACCGGAGCGGGGGAGTCGTCCAGGAGCCTGCCGATTCTGCCGATGAGGCGACGGTCGTCGTCGACCGGAGTGCGGGACGCGCCGAGAAGCCCACGGATTCTCCTGACGACGAACCCGTCGAAGAGGCGACCGTCGTCGTTTCTCGGCCGCCTCGACGTCTGCGGCGAAAGCGAAAGCCGGGAGCCGCGGAACACGACGATGCCCCTGTCGAACCCGCGCCCACTGCCGCGCCCCTCTCCTTCGAGGCGCCGACCGATGCCCCGGCTCCCGAGATCTACCGTCCGCGTCCCGCTCCCCTCGGACCCTCCGCGCCTCCGGTCGTCGTCGGCGCTGCCGCGCCCACGCGCGCGGTGGACCCGGAGCTTCCTTCCGTCGCGAAGCAGGGCCTGCGCTGGAGCATGATGACTCTCCTCGCCTTCGCGGCCGCCTGTGCCGTCTCTGTCGTCGGGCTGGTCGCGCTGGGCTTCGTCGTCTTCGCCTGAAGCCCCGCCCGCTGCGCACCGAGCCGGCGACCTCGACCGCGGGCTCCGCTCACCGGACCGGCCCGGTCAGCTCAGCCGGTCGCTGTCGGCGCCCGTGTCCGGCGTGTGCAGCAGTCCGCCCTCGCGCTCGACCTCGCTCGGGTCATCGACGGGAGCCTCCCTGCGGCGTCGCAGCACGATGAGGATGCCGAGCACACCGAGCAGGCTCGCTCCGCCGATCGCGGTGAACAGCGCCGCCTCGCGGGTGAGTAGGAACGGCGAGGCTCCGTGGTCGGGGTCGACCGTGGCGGCGGGCGGTCGGGCCGCGCTCTCGGTCGTGTCGAAGTACGGGCTCACCGGGCCCCGTGTGGTCTCGTCAGGGAGCAGCTCGATCGCGGCGAACGGCTGGATGAAGCCCCACCCGTTCACGTCGTCGCGGTTGTCTGCGTCTGCTCGCAGCCCCGTGGCCGTGAGCCGATAGGCCCACCCTGCCGGAGGATCCTCGGGGTGCGCCTCGGCGACGAGGGCTGCGGCGGCACTGGCGTATCCGGTGGCGTAACTCGATGCGGGCGCGTCGCCGGCGAAGATGCAATCCCCGCCGCCGGCCGCCGCCGTCAGCACGTTGCCACCAGGAGCGGTTACATCGACCTGGGGGCCGTGGATCGAGCTCTCGGTGGCTAGGCCGTTGCTGTCGGCCGCGCTGACCCCGAGTGCCTGTTCGTACGCCGCGGGATACCGGGCGGCGTCCGCAGCATCGGCGTCCGATGCCCGGTTGCCGCCGCTCGCCACGACCAGTGCGCCGACGGCGGCAGCGTGCTCGACGGCGGCTCGGAGCTCGGCGGAGTCGCTGTCCTGTGACATCGAGACGTTGATGATGTCGGCGCCGTTGTCTGCTGCCCAGTGGATGCCGTCTGCGAGGCGCTGCGAGGTCGGGCCGTATCCCTTGTCGACATCCTGCTGCTGGGTGCTGCGGAATGCCCGCACCGACAGCAGTCGCGCGTCGGGTGCGAGTCCGACCACGCCCGAACCCGCGACAGGCTGCGCTGCGATCTGACCGGCGATGGCGGTGCCGTGACCGGTCGTGTCGCTCATGCCGTCGGCGCGCTCGCCGTCGCCGACCAGATCGACGCCGCCGATCACGACGCCGGCGAGGTGCGGATTGCTCGCATCGATCCCCGAGTCGACGATCGCGACGACGATGCCCTTGCCCGTGGCGAGCCGGTTCGCGTCCTCGGCGCCGAGCTCGGCGAGAGCGGCCGGAGCCTCGGGACTGAAGACGACGGTTCCGGGGGTGCACGCCTGGCCCGCTGCAGCAGTCGACACGATCGACGAGGCGGGGGCGGTCGACGCCAGCGCCGTCGCCGGTGCGCCGAGCACTGCGGCGCCGAGCATGACGGCCGCGAGGGCGGCGCTGCGATGACGCATCAGTTCGTCCCCGAGCCGGGCGACTCTCTCGCGGCTTCGGTGGTCAGGGCTGGCCCTGCGGCGAAGAACTCGAGCCACGCGTCGGACACCCGTCCCACATCGTCGGGTGAGTAGCCGAGCTGCGCGATCGGGCCGCTCGCTGCATCCTCTGGACTCTGCTCTGCCACAGCCCCGGGGATCGCGTAGGCCGTGCCGGATTCGTCGATCAGCACGGCCATGCCGACCGCGTCGTCAGATGCGGCGCTGACCTGAACGAGGGCTCCGCCACCGACCTTGACATCGACCGTGGAGCGCTCTTCAGGCAGCGCTGTCGTGGTCGCCCCGAGCACGGTGTGAGCGTCGTCGGTGAGCACCGCGCACGGAGACTCACCTGCCGCGAGTGGCTTCAGCGGCAGAGTGGGCCAGTCCTCGCCTCCGATGTACGGCACGGTCGGCACGTCTCCGGTCTCGGCGGGAGAGACCTCTTTCTCGGTGGCCTCCTGGCCGCTGCCGAGGAGGTACAGCTGGTAGGCGAGCGGGCTGAGGCGTGCGAGCTCGCCGGTCGCGAGAGCCACATAGCGCTCGTCGGCCGGGGTGCCCTGCGTGTGCACGATCGTTCCCGCCGTGAGGTTCGTGTCGGGGACGGGGGCGCCCATGGCGTTGAGCCTGATCGGCTCGAGCTCTTCTCCGGACTCGAAGAGGTTGAGCCAGCGGCCGTCGACCTCGAGGATGTCGCTGGTTCCGAGGCCGACCGCGCGGAGCACGGCGTTCGCGTCATCGGCCGAGACCGCGTAGCGCAGGCCGTCAGCGATCACGAAGAGCTCGTCGCCGCGCTGGACGACCGCTCCCGTGCCTGTCGAGACGTCGGCGATGGGAGAGGTCGAGAGAGAGACGGCGGCGCCCTCGCCGTCGTCGACGCAGGCTGTCCACGACGAGTTGATCAGCGCGCTCGGGGCAGGAAGGTCGTCAGGGGCACCGAGGATGCCGATCGCCGGGCCGACCGGGATCCCGTCGAGCGCGGCCTGGTCGGTGCGCACCACCTTGAACTCGCCGGCCGGGATCAGCAGGCGTGCGCTGGCGGTGTTGATCACCGGGTAGAGAGTGCCGTCGACCGAGACGTAGCGCGCCCCGGTGTCGGTGGCGACGATGAGTCGGTTGTTCTGCCAGTCGCCAGGAAGCCCGGGCTGCATGATGCCCCAGAACACCCCGACGAGGATGACGCCGACCGTGAGAGCGACGCCTGCCACGACGGCGCGCAACGGCTTCGCGGGGTCGAGTTCCTTGCCGCCGGGGGCGCCCCCGGTGAACGCCGAGAGCAGTCGACGCCGGCTGAAGCCCTGCGCCTCGATCAGATCCTTCTTGGTCGCCATCGGTCAGACGAGTCCGGCCGTGGTGACGCCGAGCGGCAGCAGGAGGGCGAGAGCGATGACCTCGACGGTGTCGCCGAGGCGGGTCAGTCGCAGCCGGGCCTTCGGGGTCAGCAGCGTCAGTCCGACGAGGATGACCGTCGCGACGACGAGGATGAGCAGCATCCAGGTGCGCACGTCGGGGAGCGCGAGCGCCACCGTCACGCCCGTCGTCGCGAGGCCGATGGCCCCGATCGCCATGAGCACGAGCACGCCGAGGCGGGCGTGGATCTGTCGCGACTGGAACATCATGCCGACGAACGCGAGAACGCAGAGAAGAGCACCGAAGACGCCGCTGGCGGCGACCAGCGGAGTCGCGATCAGGGCGGCGAGGCCGAGTGCGGCACGCAGCGCGATGAGCGTGCGCGTGCCGGCCGCTGCGCGGCGCTTGACCTCGTCGGCGTCGATCGGCTCGGGGGCGGCGAACATGTCGGCATCGCTCTGCGGCGAGATCACCCGGATGCGGGTGGAGGTGAGGGCGAGCCAGGGGATGCCGTTGGCGAGCAGTGCCGTCGTGGCGAGCATGATCGCGTAGGGCGCGAGCGCATCTCCGAAGATCGCGGCGCTCGTGGCCGTGATGCCGATCGATGCGCCCAGGGCGATGGGAACGAGGTGGATCTCGGGCTTGTCCTGTGTGACCGCGAGGCCGACGCCTCCGACGATGACGAGTCCGAGGCCCAGAGCGGCGAGTGGCCAGCCCCAGATGCTCTGCACCGGCACGGCGAGGTACCCGGCGAGCCCTCCGTAGGCCGCAGCGGTGAGTCCGAGTGCGTGTCCGGCCTCCGGCTGGCGGAGGCGCATGAGGACGGCTGCGGCGACGCTGAGCACGATGGCGCCCGCTCCCGCGATGATCGCCGGGAGGAGCGACGTCGGCGGGGTGGCCACGAGCAAGAGCGCGCAGAGCGCGAGGAACGTGAGGCTGACGAAGAGGGCGGTGCGCGAGCTGTCTGCCGGCGTCCACGAGCCGTGCTGCTCGGCGGTGGCGTCGATCACGGCCTCGACGACGTCGTCGTAGACGCGCGGCTCCTTCATCAGGCCGCCACGGACGAGGGTCAGCAGCTCGCCGTCGTGCACGCCCTGCGCAGCGGCGCCGCGGGCGGGGTCGAGAGGGGTGCCGTCTGCCCTCTGCAGCGAGTAGCCGCCGTGGGTGAGGGTCGGGTCGAGCACGCCGAGGCTCCGGGCGAAGCCGGGGATGATCTCGACGAGCGGCACCTGCGACGGCACGCCGACGTCGAGCCGTCGGTCGTCGCTGACGACGGAAAGCCGCAACACGGTGCCTGCCGCTGTGCTGCTCTGAGTCATGGAACGATGCCCCCTCCATGGTGTGCCGCCGATCGGGAGGAGACCCGTGGCTGCGCATTCCGCCTTTCACCCTAGTTGAGGCATGCGACAACACGTAGTCGTCGGTCGCGACGATTTCTCCATCGACCGGACGATCTCCGCACGGATGAGCCCGCTGTTCTGGCGATTCCGGTGGATCTGACCTAGCCTGTCTCCTGAAACGAATCGTGGGGGGTTGTTTCGAAGTCGTCCCAACTCTGGGATGCGCTCCCCGCACGTGTGTCCGCAAGGACCGGAGGGAGTGAGTTATGGCTGATGTCATCTCCGCAGAAGAAGGGGCTCTGCGCCGCGGAGCCCAGGCGGTGCGGGAGACCAAGTCCGGGATCGACCAGCAGACCAAGAAGGTCCGCAGCGAGATCGAGCAGCTGCGTGGTTTCTGGACGGGTGCGGCTGCCGCATCGTTCTCGACGCTGATGTCCCGCTGGGACGAGCAGGCTCGTCAGCTCAACGAGGTCCTCGTGACGCTCGAGGATGCCCTCGCGGGCACTGAGCGTGACCAGGCTGCGACCGAAGAAGCTCACCAGCAGACCATCTCGGGCCTCGGCTCGATGATGGGTTCCTGAGCGTAGACCACAGAGATTTCAAGGAGAACATGATGCAGTCGATGTCAGTTCGCCCGGAGCAGGTCAACGCTCTGGCAGCGCAGATCCGCAGCGGGTCGCAGGGTATTCGTTCGGAGCTCGATCGTCTCGAGTCCGAGGTCGGCAAGCTTCGTGCAGCGTGGGATGGTTCCGCGCAGCAGGCGTATGACCAGGCTCAGGCCAAGTGGAACCGTTCGCTGAGTGAGATGCAGCAGCTTCTCACGCAGATCGCGGGCAAGACCGAGGAGATCTCGGGCCAGTACGTGCAGACCGACAAGTCGGCTGCCGGGCGGTTCGGGGCCTGATCCCGTGGCGCGGGCCCGTCGCAGTGATGCGTCGGGTCCGCGCCGTCTGCTGTGTCCTCCGGTCGCGGGATCGGAGGGCGGTGCAGACGTCACGGGTCAGCGCCGTCGCGCAGTCGACGGTGCCGGTCCCATGCCGTGGCAGATGACGAAGGGGTGGTATGAGCGACACCGATTTCTGGCTGAATCCCGCCGGACTGCGTGAGCAGGCCGGAGCGTTCACGCAGTATGCGGATCAGGCCGCGAGTGCTCGCGCCTGGTTGGAAGGTCGCACGATCACCGACGACGGCAGCTTCGACGCCTACACGCGGGTCGCGGGCGCCGCGATCGAGATCAGGTCGTCGCTGATCGACTGGTTCGATCACCTCGAGCAGGTGCTCGACGGCACCGCCACCGAGCTCATCGCCGTCGCCGACGAGGGTGAGGGCATCGACATGGAGCAGGCCGCGCTCATCGACGCGACCGACCCCGACGAATACAACGACAACACGCAGTCGCCGTCGGGAGCCCCCGAGATCGCGCCCAGCTATGACCGCACCGACGACTCGCTTCCGGTATGGGGGCCGCCGACGGGCGGAGCCGCCTTCTTCTGCGACCTCGGAAGCTATGACGAGCTGAATCAGCTGAGCACGAACCTCGTTCCGGGCGACCTGCTCAGTCCGAGCGAGTGGATCGACACGGTGCTCGGATGGCTCGGTGCGCAGACTCTGCCGCAGCGCGTGCTCGAGACCTACGGCGGCCGGTGGGGCGACATCCAGCAGTTCGCCGACACGATCAACGGCCTCGCGTCGCTCGTCGACGACATGCACGGTCACCTGGCCAGCGCGGTCGCCTACGCCGGCGTCCAATGGCAGGGATACGCGTCCAACAGCGCACAGGCCTACCTCGAAGATCTGCTGAACGCCCTCTCGGACGCGCAGAGCGCCCTCGCCGACGCGGGAACCGTCTTCTCCGACTACTGCACCGGCGTGATCCAGTCCGCCGAGCAGATCGCCGGCGCGATATACGGTCTCTACGACGCCGTGCTCGTCGCTGCTGCGGGCGCGGCGTTCGGCACCGGTACGGTGTGGACCGGCGGTGGTGGCCTCATCGGCTACGGCACGGCAGGCGTCTCGTTGCTGTGGGCGTTCAAGAAGCTCGCGGACGTGAATGACATCCTTCAGGATCTCTCGTCCCTGTACTCGATACTCGAAGCCCTCGGGAATCTCTCCGGTGATCTGTCGAACTTCGCCGCGACCATGCCCGTGCCGACGATGGAGCAGACCTCATGACTCCGGGTGCTGAAGCGAACCGCAGTTCCGAGCCCCTCGACCCCGACGCCGCGTTCGCCGGGCGGATGAATTCCGAGCGCGCGCCGTTCGCGCTCTCCACGGTCGCCGCGAGCGCCCCGGTGCTCGTGCAGCTGGCGAAGCAGATGCGGGAGGTGCGCGCCACCAGCGACGATCCGAAGCTGAACGAGGTGCTGGACGGCGTCCTGAACGGGCGGGCGCCGCTGTCGACGTTGCTGGCGAGCGGCGTGCTCCCCGCGCCGCCTGCAGCCATCCCGGATGCGCTGCGGGAACTTGTGGAGACGAATGAGGAGACGCAGCGATGATCGGGCTGAAGGTGTCGACCGCCAAGGGCGCTCTGACGGAGATCGATGGAGGCATCGACGAGATCGAGCGCATCCTCGATGCGCTTCGCGATGAGACCGCCGTGCTCGAGTCCCGCTGGGACGGTGAGGCTCGCGAGGCCATGTCGGTCGCGGTGCGCGACTGGCACGAATCCCTCGAACGGCTTCGGCTCATCGCGCGGGAGGCGAGCCGTGTCGCGGGTCAGACCGTGGAGCGGGTCGACGCGTTCGATCGCCGCCGAGCCGGCGCGTGGCACCGTTGAGGCTGCGGGCGACGACAGCCTTCGTCGCCGCGGCAGCGATGGTGCTCGCGCTCGCGGGATGCGCGCCCGGCGCGTCGACTGGTCTCACGGTGACCTACGAAGTGGACGGCGCTGAACGCACCGTGACTCTCGATCCCGACCAGATCACCTGCGACGCCGGCAGCGTGCACGGGCTCGCGATCTCGAACGACCCGCAGGGGCGGTTCTCGATCGGACTCGACGGGCCCCGTCGAGGTTCGGTCGGCGTCGGTAGCGATGACGGGCTGGTGCTCTTCGAAGCGACCGGGCTCGTTCTCTCCGCATCCGGGACGGTGCTCACCGTCGACGCGTCCGAGGGCGACGTGTCCCTCGTCGAGGGGTGGGCGCCCGGTGACGACGTGAATGTCGCAGCCGATGACGCCGAGCAGTATTCGGGGGTGCTCGCGGGCTCGATCAGCTGCGACGATCCCGTGACGGTGCCGACTCCCGACCCGGAGGCGTCAGGATCGACGCCGCCCGTCGGGGTGAGCGTGAGGTTCACGGCCGGAGAGACGGTGCACTTGGCGGCGTTCGTGCCGAGCACCGTGGCGTGTGAGGCGCGCGTCTCCGCGACCGGTGTCGAGCCGTACCCCGGCACATTCTCCTTCGATTCCTCCGGCCGGGTGCAGATGACCGTCACCGATGAGGCGGGGACGACCGAGTTTCGCGCGGACGGTGCGGACATCGCCGCAGAGAGCAACGGCTCCTACTGGCTCCGAGACGTCGAGGGTGAGGTGAAGTTCTGGGCGGGGCAGTCGAGCGGAACGCTCTCACCGGATGATGCGGAGACCGGTACCGGCACGCTCAGCGCGCTGATCGTCTGTCCGTAAACCGCGCCCTTCTGGTGATCGGGGGCGATCTGATCTAGCCTGTCTCCTGAAACGAATCGTGGGGGGTTGTTTCGAAGTCGTCCCAACTCTGGGATGCGCTCCCCGCACGTGTGTCCGCAAGGACCGGAGGGAGTGAGTTATGGCTGATGTCATCTCCGCAGAAGAAGGGGCTCTGCGCCGCGGAGCCCAGGCGGTGCGGGAGACCAAGTCCGGGATCGACCAGCAGACCAAGAAGGTCCGCAGCGAGATCGAGCAGCTGCGTGGTTTCTGGACGGGTGCGGCTGCCGCATCGTTCTCGACGCTGATGTCCCGCTGGGACGAGCAGGCTCGTCAGCTCAACGAGGTCCTCGTGACGCTCGAGGATGCCCTCGCGGGTACTGAGCGTGACCAGGCTGCGACCGAAGAAGCTCACCAGCAGACCATCTCGGGCCTCGGCTCGATGATGGGTTCCTGAGCGTAGACCACAGAGATTTCAAGGAGAACATGATGCAGTCGATGTCAGTTCGCCCGGAGCAGGTCAACGCTCTGGCAGCGCAGATCCGCAGCGGGTCGCAGGGTATTCGTTCGGAGCTCGATCGTCTCGAGTCCGAGGTCGGCAAGCTTCGTGCAGCGTGGGATGGTTCCGCGCAGCAGGCGTATGACCAGGCTCAGGCCAAGTGGAACCGTTCGCTGAGTGAGATGCAGCAGCTTCTCACGCAGATCGCGGGCAAGACCGAGGAGATCTCGGGCCAGTACGTGCAGACCGACAAGTCGGCTGCCGGGCGGTTCGGGGCCTGATCCCGTGGCGCGGGCCCGTCGCAGTGATGCGTCGGGTCCGCGCCGTCTGCTGTGTCCTCCGGTCGCGGGATCGGAGGGCGGTGCAGACGTCACGGGTCAGCGCAGAGGGAGAGTCCACGGCTTCGGCCGTGCAGGTCGATAGGGTGCAGGTGTGGCAATCGAGACGGTAGAGCGGCGTCGGATCGTTCTTCAGAGCGAGGATCGTCGCTTCGATCTCTCGCTTCCGTTCGACGAGACCCTCGACGACGCTCTCGTCCTCAGTGGGCTGTCGACGGCCGATCGCTTCGTGACGATCGGCCCCGGCGGCTTCGAGATCCCCGGTGAGACCGAGTGCGAAGACCTCATCGACGGAGGGCTGTACGCGCTCATCGATCGCACGGCGCTGGCCCCGCAGGCCCGTCGTACGGGTGCGACCGCAGCGCCCACGCGGGCGGATCACGGCGCCCGATGGTGGATGCTGGCCGTCAGCGGTCTGCTGCTCGTCGCAGTCTTCGCGCAGGGGGCAGGCGATCCGCTGCTCAGACTGCTGATCGGGCTGCTGCTCGTCCTCGGTGCCATCAGCGGAGCGGTGGCGTGGGCGCGTCGGGATTCGGCGGCAGGCGTGCGCGGCATCCTCGGCGTTCTCGCTCCGATCCTGCTGTCGTTCGCGGCAGGGGCGCTTCTGATCCCGGCCGGGCTGGAGGCGAGTGCTCACCTCTCCGCAGCCGCCGGATTCCTCGCGGGCGGCATCACCACCGCCGTGATCGCGGTGTCCGCACGCGCACGTCCGATGCGGGCGGCCGCCGGCACGGCGACAGTGCTGCTCGTCGTGCTCGCCTCCGTCTGGGGGCTCGCTCTGCTGCTCCGCTGGGGGCAGGCCGAGGCTGCGGCGATCTCCCTCGGACTCGTCCCGCTGGGGCTCCGTGCTCTGCCGAGCAGTCTGGTGAACCTCCCCGAGGGGTACTTCATCGACTACAAGCACTTCATGACGAGCCGCTGGACGGTGCGCGGAGCCATTCCGGAGTCCGTGGGTCTGCTGCGCCCCGAGCGCATCACAGACGTCGTCGACGACTCCTCCGCGCGTCTCATCGCCGGCACTGCTGTGCTCAGCCTCGTCGCCGTGCTGATGACACCGCTCGCGTTCCTGCGCGAGTGGCCCGACGACCCGATCGTGGTCTCCGGGGGCATCGCCCTCCTCGTCTGCGTCGGCCTCGCGCTTCTGCTGACTCCACGGCACACCACGTCGCGCATCCTGCGGTGGCTGCCCCGTGCGGCCGCCGCCGTCGTGTTCGTCGTCGCCGGCATCCAGGCATCGGTCACCCTCGGTGCAGGTTTCCAGGTGCTGGGGGCGGCAGTGCTGTTCGTCGTCGGTCTCACCGCTGTCGCTGTCATCATCCCGATCTCGCGCGGCGCGAGCTCGCTCGTCTGGTCGCGATTCGGCGACGCGTTCGAGTGGCTCGCCGTCGCACTCGCGCTCCCGGCGGCCCTGCTCTATGCGAATGCGCTGTCGCTCGTTCGTGGAATGATGGCGGGATGAGCGGGAACGGCGAACCACAGCCCTGGCCGGCGGGTGGATTGATCCCCCCGGTGCAGCCAGGACCCGTTCAGCAGGGCGAGATCCCGGCGCTTCCTCCGGCACTCATCGCGGCGCCACCCGGGGTCGACGGCGCACCGCTGCGCTCCGCACCCACTCCTCCCGCACCCACGCCGATCGTCGCGACGCGCGCACGGACGAGGCAGCCCGCAGACGGTCTGGGGCCCGCGTTCGTCGGCTCGCCTGCAGGCACAGGGCAGCGGATCGCGGCTTTCACCCTCGACGTCGCCGCGGTGATCCTCATCGCGGCCATCGTGCTCGTCACGACGCGCAGCATGCTCCTCTCGGGCCTGACGGTCGCCGAGCTCGCGATCTTCCTGTGGGTGCTCGAAGCCCGCACGGGTCTCACACTCGGCAACGCCGTGCTCAGGCTGCGCGCGGCGCGCGCCGACCGCCCGTACTCTCCCGGCATCGGCCGCCAGTTCGTGCGAGGCGTCGTCACCGGTGCGGGATTCCTGGTCGCCGTGGGCAGCTGGGTCGTCGTCGCGTCCACCGCCTGGGACCGCGGCGGGCGCCGTCAGTCCTGGGCCGACCGGATGGCTGGCACCGTGGTGGTGTCGGTTCCTCCGCGTGCTTCCGCGGACGTCGCCGCGGTTGCGCCGGTTCCGCAGGCGGCAGCGCCGCTCGCGCCCCCTCAGGTCGTGCCGCTGGGCGCGCACCCCTCGGCGGTCGACGAGGACTCCGAGCCCACCGATGCCCGCGCGGCATCGCACCGCACCGAGACGCCCGCCCCCGTGCCTCAGGGAGAGGACCGGCCGCTCTTCACGGTCGCTCCTGCCCCGGTGCAGCAGTCCGGCGGTGACGCCGGCGCCCCGGCATCCGAGTCCGGCGCTCTGCTGCTCATCTTCGACACCGGTCAGCGGGTGCAGCTCGGACTCCCGGTCGCAGTGAACCTCGGTCGTGCCCCTGTGGCCAGCGTCCATGACGACCGGCTCGTCACCGTGACAGATCCTGACTCGTCGGTGTCCAAGACGCACCTGCGCATCGAGCACTCCCGAGGCCGCACCTGGGTCACGGACTTCGGATCCACCAACGGTTCCGACATCCGCTCCGACGACGGACACATGACGGAACTCGTCGCGGGGGAGCGGGTGCTTCTCGACGACGCCGACCGCGTCCGCATCGGAAACCGCAGCTTCACCATCAGCCTCCTGCTGGCCAACGACAGCAGCGCCGGAGAGAGAGCATGACAGGACCCCGCCTCGCGCCGCCCCGCGTCCCCTCCGGAAAGCTCCCCGTCCAGGCACCGCCCGAGCTGCAGCCGAACGACGGTGGCATGGGAATCCTCGGATCCCTCCTGCCGATGCTCGGAAGCGTGGGCGCGATCGTCATGGTCACCATGTCGAACCAGTCGGTGACGGGTCTGCTCACCGGCGGCATGTTCCTGCTGTCGTCGCTGGGCTTCGTCGCCGTCAACGGCTGGCGTCAGCGGTCGCAGCGGCAGGCGGCCACGCTCGGCTCGCGACGCGAGTACCTGGCCTACCTGACCGAGCTGCGCCAGACCGTGCGTGTCGCCGCGAGGCAGCAACGACGGGCCGCCAACTGGCACCTCCCCGCGCCCTCGGCGCTGCCGTACATCGCCGAGGAACGCACCCGCGTGTGGGAGCGCGGGATGAACGACCCCGACTTCCTCACGGTTCGAGTCGGCACGAGCGACCAGCCGCTGTGCATCACTCTCGAGGCGCCTGAGCTCCCTCCGCTCGCGCAGCTCGACCCGGTCGCGGCATCCGCCGCGCATCGATTCATGCTGACCCACGAGCTCCAGAAGAACCTGTCGCTCGGCGTCACCCTGCGCGACTACGCGCGCATCGAGATCACGGGCGACGAGAGCGAATCGCGTGGCCTCGCGCGAGCCATGCTGCTGCACCTCGCCACGATGCACGATCCGGACATCGTGCAGATCGTGATCGCCGCAGACTCCGCGGTCCTGCCGCAGTGGGAGTGGGCCAAGTGGATGCCGCACACGCACTCGCGCACAGTCCGGGACGGTCTCGGCGCGGCGCGAATGATCGGCTCGCAGCTGTCCGAGCTCGAGGACATGCTCCCGGCCGAGGTGCGTGAGCGGTCGCGCTTCTCGCGCGACGGATCCGGCGCCAAGGTGCCCCACATCGTGATCCTCACCGACGGTGTCAGCACGTCGTTCAACGACATGCTGGTCAGCGGTGACGGCGTGCAGGGCGTGACCGTGATCGACCTTCCCTCCCGGTGGAGCGACCTCGACGACCCGAACGCACTCCGCATCGCGTTCGAGCCCGGAGACAAGGGCAGCCGCGCCGAGCTCGTGAGCCTGCAGGCTCCCGCGCGCCCCTTCGAGGCCGACGCGATCAGCATCGTCGAGGCCGAGGCGACCGCCCGGCGGCTCATCGCCCTGTACTCCGGTGGCACGACCATCACGAAGAAGAAGAGCGCGACCGATCAGGCCGAGCTCGTCGAACTGCTCGGACTCCCCGACGTACGCGATCTCGACCTCGACGCGGCCTGGGCTCCTCGTCTCGAACGTGACCGACTGCGGGTGCCGATCGGTCAGACGGAAGACGGCAGTCCGCTGATCCTCGACATCAAGGAATCCGCGCAGCAGGGCATGGGACCCCACGGTCTCATCATCGGCGCGACCGGTTCGGGCAAGTCCGAGGTGCTGCGCACGCTCGTGCTCGCCCTCGCGATGACCCACTCGCCCGAGCAGCTCAACTTCGTGCTCGTCGACTTCAAGGGTGGCGCGACGTTCGCCGGCATGGCGGACATGCCCCACGTCTCGGCGATCATCACGAACCTCGGCGAGGAGATCTCGCTCGTCGACCGCATGCAGGACGCGCTGCAGGGCGAGATGGTCCGCCGGCAGGAGCTCCTGCGCGCGACGGGTCCGTTCGCGAACGTCGCCGACTACGAGAAAGCCCGTCGTGGCGGACGCACCGACCTGGCTCCTCTTCCCGCGCTGCTCATCGTCGCGGACGAGTTCTCCGAGCTGCTGTCGGCCAAGCCCGAGTTCGTCGACACGTTCGTCAACATCGGCCGACTCGGCCGTTCGCTCCAGGTGCACCTGCTGCTGTCCTCGCAGCGCCTGGAGGAGGGCAAGCTCCGCGGCCTCGACACGCACCTGTCGTACCGCATCGGCCTGCGCACGTTCTCGGCGGCCGAGTCGCGCACGGTGCTCGGCGTGCCCGACGCCTACCACCTCCCCACGCAGCCGGGTGCCGGAATCCTGAAGTCCGACACCGAGACGATGACCCAGTTCCGTGCCTCCTACGTGTCAGGGCCGCCGCCCCGCCGCAGGCGCCGCGCGGCGACCGGCTCTGCTCAGAGCACAGGCTCGACCGCGGTCGAGCTGTTCACCGCGGCTCCGGTCTGGCGTGCTGACACCCCGGTCGACGAGCCCGAGGTCGTGGTCGACGCCGAGCCCGAAGAGAAGCGCAACACCTTCGAGATCGCCGTCGAGATGATGAGCGGTCGCGGCCCCTCGGCCCACCAGGTCTGGCTGCCGCCGCTCGAGACCCCGGCCACGCTCGACCAGCTCTTCGGAGACCTCGTCGAAGACCCGGCCCTCGGTCTGATCTCGCCGCGGTGGCGGGGCGCCGGTGCTCTCACCGTTCCGCTCGGAATCGTCGACGTGCCGCTCGAGCAGCGCCGTGAGAATCTCGCGATCTCCCTCGGCGGTGCCGCAGGTCACATGGCTATCGTCGGTGCGCCGCTCAGCGGCAAGAGCACTCTCGCGCGCACGGCACTGGTCGCATTGGCGCTCACGCACACTCCGCAGGAGGTGCAGTTCTTCGTCATCGACTTCGGCGGCGGCAGCTTCACCGGCCTTCAGAGGTTCACGCATGTCAGCGGCGTCGCGACGCGCTCGGAGCCGGACATCGTGCGACGCACGGTCGCTGAGGTCACGAGCCTGCTCAACGCCCGCGAGGTCTACTTCCGCCAGAACGGCATCGACTCGATCGACACCTATCGTCAGCGGCGTGCCCAGGGGCTGGCGGATGACGGCTACGGCGACATCTTCCTCCTGGTCGACGGCTGGGGAACGCTGCGAGCCGAGTTCGAGATGCTCGAACCGCAGATCCAGGCGATCGCCGCTCGCGGTCTGACCTACGGCGTGCACGTCGTGATCACGGCGGCTCGCTGGATGGAGATCCGCGCCAACATCAAGGACCTCATCGGCACGCGCATCGAGCTGCGGCTCGGCGACCCGACGGACTCCGAGGTCAACCGCAAGGCGGCGGAGAACGTCACCGCGATCCCCGGTCGCGGTCTGAACGAGAACGGCCTGCAGATGCTCACGGCACTGCCGCGCATCGACGGCGTCGACGAGGCCTCCTCGCTCGCGGGCGGTATCGACGATCTCGTCGCGCGAGTCGCATCGGCGTGGCACGGGCCTGCCGGCCCCAAGCTGCGCCTGCTGCCCTCGCGCATCGGTCACGCCGACCTGCGCGGCGTCGCCGCCGCCGCAACGGCAGACGGTTCGGAGCCCCGCGAGATCCTCCTCGGCATCGACGAGGCGAACCTCGCTCCGTTCTCGATCGACCCCCTCGAAGAGCCGTTGCTCTACCTCTACGGCGACGCCGACTCGGGCAAGTCCTCGATGCTCCGCGGAGTTGTGCACGAGATCACTCGCCTGTACGGGCCGTCCGAGGCGAAGATCTTCGTGGTCGACTACCGCCGTGCGCTGCTCGGAGAGATCCCGCAGGAGTACCTCGGCGCCTACCTCACCTCGCACGAGATGACGGAGGGCGGCATGAGCGAACTCGCGCAGTTCTTCCAGAGCCGCATCCCCGGCGCAGATGTCACTCCCGATCAGCTGCGCACACGGTCGTGGTGGAAGGGCGCCGAGGGCTTCGTGCTCATCGACGACTACGACCTCGTATCCACCTCGCAGGGAAACCCTGTGGCCGTGCTCGCCCCGCTGCTCGCGCAGGCGGCCGACCTCGGTCTGCATGTGATCCTCACGCGTCGCACCGGCGGAGCGAGCCGTGCGGCCTACGACCCGATCATCCAGCGCATGACCGACCTGGGCGCCACCGGCATCCTGCTCTCGGGCAGCCCGGAGGAGGGGCAGCTGATCGGCAAGGTCAAGGCGATTCCGGCCATCCCCGGTCGCGCGCAGATCGTCAGCCGCGATCGCGGCCTGGTCGCCGCGCAGCTGCTGTGGGTGCCGCCGAGCTACCAGTGACGGGCACGCAGAAGCTCGCCGTCGAGACCGTCTGGGTCCCGGGTCTCGCCGGATGGCAGGGTCAGCGTCGGTCGACGACCGGGCTGATCGCACTCGGCGTCCTGCTCGCTGCCGCGATCCTCTTCTACGCGGCGACGCTGGTGGCCGACCCTGCCCCGTCCATGAAGGTTCTCGGAGCGGGAGTCACAGCGGCCGTCGGTATCGCCGTCTGGCTGCTGGTGGCCCACGTCAGAGTCGGGCGCATGAGGGTCGTTCGCCTGGTCGTGGACGGAACGAGCGTCGTGTTCGGTGGCGCTGAGCAGATCATCTGGCCCTTGCGCACTCTCGGCCTGGCGGGAATCCTCCTCGTCGCCGGGTGGGCATGGAGTGTCTTCACGGTTCCCGCAGAGCGGATGACGCTACTCACCCTGCTGGGTGTGCCCGTGATCGGAGCGACCCTGCTCATCGCAGGCGCCCGCTCGTGGTTCCGTCCCCCCTCCCGCCATCGTCTGACGGTGCACCCTGACGGTCTCGAGCTGCGAATCCCGCGCAACGATGTGAGCGCGACCTGGGACGAGATCGAGGGTGCATCGCTGGAGGGCGACCGCGTCGTCGTCCGCACGACCACGATGCGTCCTTCGTCGTGGGCGACTCGTGATCTCGCGAGTGATCCGGTGATCCTCGCCGAGCTCGTGTCGTTCTACGCGCATCATCCTGCGGCGCGAGCCGAGATCGGCCCGGCGACGCTCGCGCGCCTTCAGGCCGGAGACTTCTGAGGCCTGGCCGCAGTGATGCGGAGGCCCGTGACGGGCGTCAGCGCGCGGCGTCGGCCAGGTGGCGTGCGTTGTGGCTCAGCACCTTGACGATGATGCCGTGACGGCGCAGCTCCTTGGCGGTGCGGGCGCCTTCGTCGGCGTCGCGGCCCAGAGCGTGGATGTTCGCGACGACGAGCACGTCGCCTGTCTTCAGCGTGCCGATGAGGCGTGAGAGCCGGTCGCTCCAGCTCTCGAGGATGTCGGGGGAGGGGTGACGGAACCCCTCGATCGGCACACCGAACCGGGTGAGGTCGTCGCGCTGCTCGACCACCGAAGGCATGCCCTCGCGCGAGACGACGAGTCCGACAAGGCGGGAGCCGTCTGGTCGGGCGAGCCAGAAATCGCGGTTCTGCTGCAGCTCGGTGAAGCACTTCGGGCACTCCGCTGCCGCATGCGGCAGGTGCAGCGGACTCGTCAGGGCCTCGTCGACGGATGCCGTCGCCTTCATGGGATCGATCGTCTCGCTCATCGCGCACCTCCGGCATCCATTCTGCCCTGATCCGAGGCTGCGCGGTGACCTTTCAGAGCATCCCGAGGGCTCGCACCGCTTCGCGCTCCTCGACCAGCTCAGCGACGGAGGCGTCGATGCGGGCGCGCGCCCAGTCGCTGACCTCGAGTCCCTCGACGATCTGCCACTCGCCGTCGATCGAGCGCACCGGGAACGACGAGATCAGCCCTGCGGGAACCCCGTACTCGCCGTGCGAGACGACGCCGGCGGAGGTCCAGTCATCGGTGCCGTGCACCCAGTCGCGCACGTGCTCGATCGTCGCGTTCGCGGCCGAGGCCACCGACGACGACCCGCGCACCTGGATGATCTCCGCCCCGCGCTTCGCGACCCGCGGGATGAACGTCTGGTCGAGCCATGCGGGCACGTCGCCCACGAGGGCCTCGAGGGCATCGGCCACCGGAACGCCGCCGACCGTCGCATGCGAGACGTCGGGGAACTGCGTCGCCGAGTGGTTTCCCCAGATCGGGACCCGTCGCACGGTGTCGACGGGCGCTGCCAGGGTCTGCGCGAGCTGAGCCCTCGCCCGGTTCTCGTCGAGGCGCGTGAGCGCCGTGAACCGCTCGGCAGGAACGCCGTCTGCGGATGCCGCGGCGATGAGAGCATTCGTGTTCGCCGGGTTCCCGACCACGGTCACGCGCACATCGGACGACGCATGCGCGGCGATCGCCGCTCCCTGGGGGCCGAAGATGCCCGCGTTCGCGGCCAGCAGATCTTTCCGTTCCATGCCGGGCCCTCGCGGGCGCGCTCCGACCAGCAGCGCGAGGTCGGCGCCGTCGAAGCCGACGGCGGGGTCGTCGGTCACCTCGACATGCTCGAGCAGCCCGAAGGCGCCGTCCTGCAGTTCGAGCGCCGCGCCCTCGGCGGCACCGAGCCCCTGGGGGATCTCGAGCAGCCGCAGCCGCACCTTCTCATCGGGCCCGAGCAGGTCTCCTGCTGCGATGCGGAAGAGCAGCGCGTATCCGATCTGTCCACCTGCACCGGTCAGCGTGATCGTGGTCGTCATGACTCGAGCCTACGACCGTGACGAGCCCTCGGCGCAGAGTACCCTCGTGGCATGACCTTCAACCCAGATGCCGATGTCTCCGGCAACACCGCCCGCCGACGCGGCCGCGGCGCCGTCGTCGCGGGAGCCGGCGGCGTGGGCCTGCTCGGCATCATCGCCCTCATCGCGGGTCCGCTGCTGGGGATCGACCTGACAGGCCTGTTCGGCGGCGGGGGAGCCACCGGCGGCGGATCCGAGCCCGAGGGCGGCAGCGTGATCGAGAACTGCCTCACCGGCGAGGACGCCAACGAGAACGTCGACTGCCGGGTGGCGAGCTCGCAGCTGGCACTCGACGGCTACTGGGAGGACCACGTCGACCCGTACCGGGCCCCGCAGCTCATCATCGTCGACGGCGCGACGTCCACTCCGTGCGGAACCGCCTCGAATGCGGTCGGCCCCTTCTACTGCCCGCCGGATGAGACCGTCTACATCGACCCGACCTTCTTCCAGCTCATGCAGCAGCAGTTCGGAGCATCGGCCGGCAACCTCGCCCAGCTCTACATCGTGGGTCACGAGTGGGGTCACCATATTCAATACATCACCGGCGTGATGGACCAGTATCCGAACAACGGCACGGGTCCGGACAGCAACGGTGTGCGCATCGAACTGCAGGCCGACTGCTACGCCGGCGCGTGGATCGGGCAGATGACGCAGGAGAAGGACCCGGACGGCGTCCCGTACCTGCAGGAGACGACGGAGGCCGAGCGCCAGGATGCGCTGAACGCGGCGAACACCGTCGGCGACGACAACATCCAGCAGCAGTCTTCGGGTTCGGTGAACCCCGAGAGCTTCACGCACGGCACGAGCGAGCAGAGGCAAGGCTGGTTCGCGAGCGGCTACAAGTACGGGCTCGACGTGTGCGCCGACCCACTCACGGCGGCACCCGGGGAACTGTGACGATGGACCTGGACGCGCTGTATCCGCCGATCGAGCCGTATGAGACAGGCGAGCTGCTCGTCGGCGACGGCCACCGCATGTATTGGGAGGTCAGCGGCAACCCCGACGGCAAGCCCGTGGTGTTCCTGCATGGCGGGCCGGGAAGCGGCACCTCCGCCTGGCAGCGCCGGTTCTTCGACCCCGCCGCGTATCGGATCGTGTTGCTCGACCAGCGCGGCTGCGGGCGCAGCACCCCGCATGCGAGCGCGCCGGACGCCGATCTCCGCTTCGTCACCACAGCTCACCTGATCGCCGACATCGAGCTGCTTCGCCGCAACCTCGGCATCGACCAGTGGCAGGTGTTCGGCGGATCGTGGGGGAGCGCGCTCGCGCTCGCCTATGCGCAGGCGCAGCCTGAGGCCGTCAGCGAGCTGATCCTCCGGGGCATCTTCACGCTCCGCCGGGAGGAGCTGGAGTGGTTCTACGAGGGCGGCGCGGCGGCGCTCTTCCCGGATCTGTGGGAGGAGTTCCTCGCTCCCATCCCGGTGCTCGAGCGGTCGCACATGATCGAGGCCTATCACCGGCGGCTGTTCGACCCCGACCCGGCCGTCCACGAGCCGGCGGCGGTCGCCTGGTCGCGGTGGGAGGCGTCGACGGTCACCCTCCGACCGGATGCCGCCCAGATCGAGGCGATGTCCGATCCGCGCGCCGCGACCGCGTTCGCCCGCATCGAGAACCACTTCTTCGTGAACCGCGGATGGTGGTCGGAGGGCCAGCTGATCGCGGGAGTCGACAGTATCCGTCACATCCCGACCGTCATCGTGCAGGGGCGCCATGACGTGTGCACGCCGATGATGACGGCGTGGGACCTGCATGTGGCGTGGCCCGAGGCGGAGTTCGTCGTGGTCGACGACGCCGGCCACTCGGCCACCGAACCCGGCACCCAGCGGGCACTGCGCGCGGCGACCGACCGCTTCGCGAGCTGAGACCGCGCCTCGGACGGGGTGTTCAGAGGCGGGGCGCCTCAGGCGCGCAGCGCCTGCGTCAGCGTCTTCAGCAGCCCGATGATCCCGCCGTTCGCGCGGAACCGTGTGAGGCCCTCGCTCACCGCGGCACCCGTGCGTGCCGACACGAACCACGGCGGCTTCGGGAGGATCGTGAGGCGCCCACCGCCGTTGAGGATCGGCAGCGAGCGCGGGAACGGCCGGAAGGGGCCGCGGATCACCGAGCGCTCGACGCCGTCGAGCAGTAGCGCGTTGTGGACGACCCCGATGCCGCTGCCGACGTCGTCGATCGTGCTGCCGGGGAACGCCCCCCAGGTCAGGGTCGGTGTGATGAAGCCGAAGGCTGTCCATCCGTTGATCGCGATCGAGCCGTAGCGCAGCGCGGCGATGGCACGGTCGAACCCGGCGCCGAGCGTCTTCTCAGTCGACGGGGCGATCAGCAGGTTGGCGCCCAGAGTGCCCTGCAGCCGATCGTTCGCGTAGGCCACCGCGGAGTCGAGGAACTCCTGCCCGGTGCCGGCGATCGAGACGACGCCCAGGACGGGAGCGAAGTACTCGGTGCTCTGCAGTGCTGTGGGGTCGTCGCCCTGCTCGATCTCGACCAGCAGGCGGTCGCCGAGCACGAGTGCATCGGGGTAGGCCTGCGTCGCGAGGTCCATCCGCGACGGAGAGCCGGGATACCAGATCTGCCGCTCAGGGGCGTTGGCGTAGGCGCGACGCAGGGCCGCCCGGAAGTCGTCGGCCTGAGCCCAATCCGACGATATGATGACGACCTGGCCGGCGATGCAGTTGTGGCCGCTGTTCTGCAGGCGCATGGTCGCGACATGCTCGGCCTGATAGGTGAGGTCGGCGGGCGTCCAGTCGCCGGGCACGATGATGATCGGCGACACTCCACCGAGCTCGGCGGTGATGGGCTTCTTCAGCTGCGGCCGATTCTCGCGGCGCCGACGCGTGGCGGCCGATCCCGTGCCCCAGACGATCGCGTCGAACGTCGCGGCGGAACCGGTGATGTGCACGTGCGCGAGATCGGGGTGACCCGTCAGGTACACCCCCACCGCGGGTCCTCCGCGCACGATGCGCAGCAGGCCGAGGGCGATCAGCGGGGCGAATGCGCGCTTGTACACCGGCACGAGAGCATCCTGGGTCGGGTTGACCTTGAGCAGTGCGGTGCGGTTGTGCGCGAGCAGCTCGTAGAGCACGTCGAGCACGGGGATCGACGTGATGTTGCCGGCTCCGAGCACGAGCCCCACGCCGCCGGACTCCGACGGCGTGCGCTGGGCGAGGCCGGCCGCGGCCCGCGCGCCGTTCGGGGTGATCCCAGGCTCCAACCACACCTCGCCCGTGTAGCCGGAGAGCAGGAACCGGTCGATGCCGGTGAGGGGGAAGGCGTGCACGCGAGAGCGTCCGCCGGGAGCCCGGTCGATCTTGACGCCGTCGAGCGGATTGGTGCCGTTCGCGAGGCGCGAGAGGGTCTCGATGTCCGCATCGAGGGCGCCGAGGACGCTGTACGGTCCGCTGAGCCATTCCTCGCCGCGCAGCGGATGCCGGCCGTCGAGGCCCTTGGAGGCAGCGGCGGTGTTCGCCCAGTCCTCGGCCGTCGCGGCGACGCTCGTGCGCACCCCGTGCAGCAGGGTGACGCGCTGCGCGAGGGTCAGGGCCGACCACGTGCGGCTGCCGACGTGGAGCTCGGCGATCGCGGCGTCGAGGCGTTCGCGCTCACCCTCCGGCAGGTCGGTGGTCGCCGTCTTGGCGGCGGGCGTGGTCGCAGAAGTCATCGGCGTCTCCTTCGGACGGGATCCCAGCTTAGGCCGGGCACCCGCTCACGCGTCGATGTCGGCGCGACGCAGCCGATATCGGCCGAGGGTCAGCAGGCTCGCCGCCATCAGGAGTGCGGGAAGGATGCTGAAGCTCAGCACGATCCCCGTGATCGCCGCGTCCGGCTGCTCGACCGTCGCCCCGGCGACGGTCGACACGTACCCGGTCGCCGCGAGGGTGAGCGAGACCGCGGTGGCGCCGAGGGCGAATCCGACGGTCTCGCCCGCCGTCCATACCCCCGTGAACGTGCCTGCCTGGCCCCGGCCGCTGGCCCGCTCGTCGTGGGAGATGACATCGGGGAGCATCGCCATCGGCAGAGACTGCAACCCGGCGTACGCGATGCCGGCGAACCCGATCGCGCCGTACATCCAGGCTCCGGGCATCCAGGCGGCCAGGACGAGGGTCGCAGCGGCAGCAGTGAACAGGATGCTCGCGATGGCGAAGGCCCGCTCCTTGCCGATCCTCCGCGCGACGACCGTCCAGACGGGGGTGGCGACCAGCGCGGGGCCGACGAGCGTCAGGAACACCAGCGTGACGGCGTCCTCGCTGCGCAGCACCCAGGTGGCGACGTACTGTGCGGCGGCGAGCATGGTGCCCGTCGCCAGAGCCTGCAGCAGGAACGTGCCGAGCAGCGCGCGGAAGGGCTGGCTGCGGCGCAGGGTGCGGACGCCCGCGGCATACTGTTCGCGGACTCCGGCCGGCGCCGTGAGCATGGGGCGTACGGCCTCGTCGGGGCGGTGCGCGGCAGCATCCGCCGTGCGCGAGGCGATGAGCATGCCGACGCCGATCGTGACACCCGCGACGACGCTCATCAGCAGGTATCCCGCGACCGGGTCCGACCCCGCTCGGCGCAGCTCGGGTCCGCCGGCGCCGAAGAGCAGGATCGCTGCGGTGAGCACGACCACGCGCCACCCGAGCAGGCGGGTGCGCTCGTCGTATCCCGAGGTGAGCTCGGCGGGCAGGGCGACGTAGGGCACCTGGAACAGGCTGAACGACGTGGCCGTCGCGAGGAACGCGAGGAGCACGCAGATCGCGCCAGCTGTCGGTCCCCACGACGGAGGCACCGCGAAGGTGAGCGCGAAGAACAGCGGGAGCGTGAGGGCGCCCACGACCATGAAGCCGCGACGGGAGCCCGTCCGCGCCTGCTGGCGATCGGATGCCGCACCGATCAGCGGGTCGATGATGACGTCCCAGATCTTGGCCGCGGTCACGATCAGGCCGGCCGCGAGGGCCGCGACACCGAGGTTGTCGGTGAGGAAGTACGTCAGCACGAGCCCCGGGAGGGTCGCGTAGCCGCCCGTGCCGAGCGAGCCGATCGCGTACAGGGCGACCGTGCGGGCGGACAGGCGGGCGGATGCTCGTTCAGGCCGAGCCGCGGTGCTCATCGCGCCAGTGTAGCGGTGCGCGAGGAGCCCCCAGTGGGGTCAGAGCAGCGGGTTCAGATGAGGGAGAGCTCGCGCAGCTTCGACTCGACGTCGGCGTTCGACGGCTCGACGTGGTGCGAGGAATCGGGGTAGAGCACGACGGGGATGTTCGTGCGTCCCGAGATCTCCTTCGCGACGTCGGCGGCCGACGGGTCGGCGACGAGGTCGACGTAGGTGTACTCGACACCGAGACCGTCGAGCTGCTTCTTGGTGCGGATGCAGTCGCGGCACCAGTCGGCGCCGAACAGCGTGATCGCGGATTCTGCAGGAGAAGTCATGTATCCAGGGTAGAGCCGCATGGCTGGAAGGGCGCCGAGTCAGCGCGGCGAGAAGTCGACCATTGCTCGGTAAGGGTAGCCTTACCTATACTTGTCCCATGAACACTGCGTGCGAGCACCTCGAGGATCCGGACTGGGAGCACATCGAGGGGGTCGTACTCATCGCCGGAGACTCGACGGATGCCGCAGCGATCGCGGCCATCGCCGCTCGCCTGCCCTGGGACGCGGAGGGTGTCATCATGCTCGAGGCGGCCGCACGCATCCAGTTCCGCCACATCGATGTTCCCGAGGGCGTCTCGGTGCGGTGGCTGCTGCGAGGCGACGGCATCCGCCAGCACGCGAAGGGCGAGCGGCTCGCCACCGCGGTGCACTCGTGGTGCGTCGAGTGGACGTGCTCGGAGCCGCCGCTGCAGTGGACGGTCTGGCTCGGGGCGCACACTCCGCCTCACGTCGCGCGCATGGCTCGCAGCCTGCTCGGCGTGGCCAACTGATCACGGCGACTCAGCGCCGACGAACCGTCACGCCCGCGCCCGCGCCCGCGACGGTGAGGGCGCGGGCGCGCGGAGTCAGCGCGTCGCGAGCGCCGGAGTGCCGGTGGCCGTGGCGCCGGCACTGATCGCATCGAGCGCACGTCGCAGCGATGAGCTCGACGTATGCGCCGTGTACGGGAAGTAGACGACCTCGACGCCGACCTCGGCGAACTCGCGTTCGAGCCGCAGGCCCTTGTCGGTGCCGCGCCAGTCGTCGCCCTTGAAGAAGTGCGTGAACTGCACGTCACGCCACGAATCCATCTTCGACGGAGTGGTCTCGACATACACCTCGTCGACGAACGAGATGTGGCGGACGATCTCCGCCCGTTCTGCGGTCGGGATGACGGGCTCGATGCCCTTCACCTGCCGCAGCATCTCATCGCTGACGACACCGGCGACAAGGATGTCGCAGTGCTGCTTGGCGTGACGAAGAAGGTTGAGATGCCCGACGTGAAACAGGTCGAAAGCACCCACGGCATAGCCGATGCGCGTCCCCATGATCTCCCCAGATCAGTAATTCCCCAGAAGGCGGATCCCCATCCACCCAGCGACTCCCACAGCCGCATTCGCACAGCTTAGCAGGTGCCGGGTTTCCGGCCCACAGGAACACATGGAACTATGGATGCCGCAGCATCGCCGACGCACATGAAGGGGGAGAGTCCGTGGGGACACCGGTCACCGTCATCGTGCCGACCTTCAACGAGCGCGACAACGTCGCGGAGCTCGTTGCCCGGACCGCCGTCGCGCTCGCCGCATACGACGCCGAGATCCTCTTCGTAGACGACAGCACCGACGACACGGCGGCCGAGATCGAGCGGGTCGCCGCGGACGCTCCTCTTCCCGTCCGCGTCATTCATCGAGCGGACAACACGGGCGGACTCGGGGGAGCGGTCGTGCTGGGGCTGGAGGCCGCGGCATCCGATCTCTGCATCGTGATGGACGGCGATCTGCAGCACCCGCCGGAACTGCTCCCCGCCCTGGTGGCCCGTCACCACGAGGGTGATGCCGACGTGGTCGCCGCCTCGCGGTACGTCGGCGGCGGTGACACCAGCGGTCTCGGCACGGCCGTGCGCTTCGGGGTGTCGCGGACAGCGACCTGGCTCACGCGCGCGATGTTCCCGATCCGGCTCGCCCGCAGCTCCGACCCGATGACGGGGTTCTTCCTCGTCGACCGCACCAGGCTCGATCTCGCGTCCCTCAAGCCACAGGGCTTCAAGATCCTCCTCGAGATCCTCGCCCGCACGGATCTGCGCATCGCCGAGATCCCGATGGAGTTCGCCGAGCGGCGCCACGGCACCTCGAAAGCGAGCATGCGTCAGGGCACCACGTTCATCGCCCACCTGGCGAGACTGCGATTCGGCAAGATGTCGCTCTTCGCGCTGATCGGCGTGATCGGAGCCGTGGCGAACCTCGGCATCATGTGGCTTCTCACCGTGGCAGGCGTGCCCTATATCTGGGCGGCCATCATCGGCGCCGAGATCACCATCATCGGCAACTTCATCCTGCAGGAGCGGTTCGTCTTCGCCGACATGCGCACGGATGCACGCGGTCTGGGCGGTCGCTTCGCAGCCTCGTTCACGTTCAACAACGTCGAGGCCGCTCTGCGCATCCCGGTGATGGCGCTGATGGTCGAGACGTGGCATATCTCGAGCGTGCTCGCCACGGGGCTGTCGCTCATCGTCGCCTTCTTCGCGCGCTTCCTCTTCCACTCGCTCGTCGTGTATGCGCCGAAGAGGCACCGGAACACGAAGACGGCGGTGTCCGAGCCGAAGCCGGACACCGCCGCGATCCGTGTCCTCCGAGCGATAGACGCGGAGGCGCTGAAACCGGGAGAGCTCTAACGCAGCTGGGCGCTCAGCTCCGACCAGGGCGCGGTGACAGCCGTGGGCGCGACCTTCGACAGATAGCCGAGGATGCGGATTCCGTCGCCCGTGGAAGCACTCGCGCCGCCTGACGCAGTGACTTGCCAGTCGGGCTCGTTGGCATCAGCGGCCCATGCCTTTGCGAGCACCTTGCCGTCGACGACGCGGATCGAGACGCGCACTTCGTCACCGGGCTCGTACGTCCCCCGGCCCGCGACGACGACATCCTTCAGGATCACGCTCCGGTTGGCGGTCACCTTCGCGAGTGTCAGGCGGATGCTTCCCGAGGCCTTGAGGGTCACGGTGGCACGGTAGCCGTTCTTCCCGTCATCCGATGAGAGGGCCTGCAATGAGTGGTACATCACCCCTGTGCCGATGTTCTCGGGAACCGTGAAGGTGACGGACGCCTCAGTCCCCCCTGTCTCGGCACCCTTGTAGTCGTGACGGACCTCCTGCCCGGGGCGCAGTGCGAACGCGCCGGCCTCTGCAGGAGGCTCGACCACGGGAGGCTCGACCACGGGCGGTTCGACGACCGGAGGTTCGACGACCGGAGGTTCGATCACGGGCGGTTCGACGACCGGCGGTTCGACCACGGGCGGTTCGACGACCGGAGGTTCGACGACCGGAGGCTGCTCCCCGGGGTTGGCCATGCGCCAGACCTTGAGGCTCTCGAGCTTCATCTCGCCGCCCTTCCACCCGGAGGCGGGAAGGCCGATGCCGCAGGCGGGTTCGGCTGGCGGGCAGCCGATCTGCAGGGTGACACGCGGGTACCAGGTGGCGGTGGGGCGCTCGAAGATCGCCTTCCAGTCGAAGCCGGGACGCACATCCTCAGGACCCGCATCGAGCATGACGTGACCGTCGACGCTGATCACGATCCGATTCGGGGTCTTCTCCATCACATACGTGTGCGTGCCGGTCGGATTCGAGTTGGGCAGCTTCTCCCAGCGAACGGAGCCTTGCAGGCTGCGGTGCGTGGGTCCGTATTCATTGTGGAGCGTGGCGGCGGGACGAGCGTCGTCGCCGAACACCTCCATGAGGTCGATCTCGCCGTGGGCGCTGTCGAGCGGGCGCAGCCACATCAGCGCAGGCCAGAGGCCCGGACCGTAGGGCACGGAGCCCACGGCTTCGACGCGCGAGTAGTTGGGGATGACGATGTCGAGCCCCTTCGCGTCGCCAGAGGTGTATGCCGCGCTCGAGCGGTTCTCGGCAGCGCCGCGCACCGTCAGCCCTGTAGAGCCGAACGACACGTTGCTGGGGATGTCGTACGACGAGGTGTTCGACGACTGACCGGTCTCGAGTGTCCAGCGGCTCGAGTCGGAAAGATCGACGTCCTCCTGGAAGACCCATCCGGGAAGGTCGTCATCTGCGGCGGTGGCCGGAGCCCCGCTCAGTAAGGAAAGTGTGAGTATGGCGGCGCCCAAGGCACCGAGAGACGTCTTTCGGGAGATGCTCATTATTCGGAAAACTCATTCCGTCGGAACCCCCTCCGCGGAAAATAACCATTTCATCACAGCATGATCTGACGGTGGGGTCAAATCTCGGCGATCCCGAATAACGATATACTGCGGCACCGGATAGCGCCGGCGAGCGCTCAGAGGCGTATCTCGCTGAGAGGTGACATCACCACGGCGCCGGCCGGAACATCTTTGAACACGACTGCATTCGGGCCGATGCGTGCACCCGCACCCACGGTGATCGCGCCGATCACGACGGCACCCACACCGATCTCCACGTCGTCCTCGATGGTCGGGCAGTCGTCGGATGCTCGGCGGTTTCCCAGGGTCACGCCCTGCCGGAGCATCACATTCGCCCCGATCCTGCTGGCCGGATTGACTACCACCCCGACCCCGTGGCGCAGCCTCAGGCCGGGACCGACCTGAGTGCTGACCGGCAGCTCGATCCCCATGAATCCCTCGGTCACCAGCTTGTACGAGCCGCCGACCACGATGAAGCAGAGCCTCGAAAGAGGGCCACGACCGGCCTTCCACCGCTGAGCGAGGCGGAACCATCGCATCACGAATCGACTCTTGGGGTACGACCTGTTCGCCTGGCGGTCCGCGGCCCATGCGGTGCGGAACTGCTGACGGGCGTCGGGCGCGGTCATCGTGATCTCACGGCTCCTTCTGCGATGCGGGCGGCCAGCCACTCCCGGCGCTCAGCGAGCTTACGCCCGAGAGCCCGGCGCGCGGCGGGCGAGTGCGAGCGCATGGCCTGTTCGAACTGCGCCGTGAACCGATCGAGCTCCTCGATCTTCGCGGCATCGGAGCGGGCCTCGTCGATCGACAGCGACGTGATGCGCACGGCCGGGGCGCCGAGTAGGTGCTCGGCGAGCTCGGAGTAAGACGCCGCGAGCTCCGGGCTCTCCCATGACGCGCGTCGCCACGTGGCGGAGGCCGTCACCTGAGCGGCATGCACTCGGTAGGCAAGGCCCGGAAGGGCGAGGCGCTGCATGCGCACGCCGCGGGTCGCCATCCGCAACCAGAGGTCGTAGTCCTCGGTCGGGAGGTCGCGGTAGCCCCCTGCGGCCTCGATTGAGCTACGGCGGCCGAGGAACGTCGAATGCGCGACCGGGTTGGTCAGAAGCAGGTGCAGTCCGAAGTCGTCGGCTGCGATGGCTGACGGGCGGGGCAGGCCCGGCATCCCCGATCCCCACGTCACGACCGTACTGAACACCGCATCCGCGCCTCGGTCGATCGCGCGGAGTTGGCGGACGAAGCGTCCGGGAAGCACGAGGTCGTCGGCATCCATCCGAGCGACGAGTTCGCTGTCGGTCGCGTCGAGGAGGTCGCCGAGCGTCGCTGCCACTCCGCGGTTCGGACGCGAGATCACGCGCACGCGCGCATCGTCGAGAGCGCGGACCGCCTCCGCTGTTCCGTCCGCGCTCCCGTCGTCGAGGACGACGACCTCGGCATCCCGCGGCAATGCACGGGTGGTGGAGCGGATCGCGGACGCGATCGTCCCCGCCGCGTTGTACGCCGGGACGATCACAGACAACCGAGGCATCTACATGCCTCTGCCGCGCTTGTTCAGCGTCGCCACGACACGCTCGCCCGAGACCACGCCCATGCCGACCAGCAGCGCCAGGTAAGCGCGAGGCTGCCGCATGTCGTGGCCGATCGCGCGGCGGGCCCAGGAGCGGGCGCGGGGACGATCGCCGAGCGCGCCGTGGGCGAAGGCGATCTGGCCCTCGATGCGGGCCTGGCCCTCGCCGCTGCGAACGAACTCGGGATGCTTCTCAAGCAGGTAGCTCAATCCGTCTGCGATGCCCTGCCACTTCTCGCTGAAGTACGAGGTGCGGTCCCAGTGGATGATGGTGTGGGCCTCCGGTACCGCCACGACGCGTCCGACCTTCGCGGCGCGGAGCAACAGGTCGTAGTCCTCGCCGTACGAGGCCGGCAGCTCTTCGTCGACGAGGCCGAGCTCACCGCGGAGGGCCTCAGCTCGGACGACGAACGAGCTGGGGTGCAGCTCGGTGATGCGCGAGCGCAGCAGGTCGTCGAGATCGACCGACTGCGGAGAGAGCCGTGCGTGAGTGCCGCCTGCCGAATGGATCTCGATTCCCGTCGCGGTCAGGACGACCGAAGGGTCCTCGAACAGCGGCAGCTGGGCTGCGAGCTTGGTGGGCTTCCATTCGTCGTCGTCGTCGCAGAATGCGACGAGCGGAGCGGAAGCCTCGAGGATGCCGGTGTTGCGCGCTCCCGCGAGACCCGGTGTCCTCGAGTTGTTGACCGCACGCAGCGTGTGCGGTCCGCGCTCGAGGTCGTTCAACTCGTCGATCTCGGTGCCGTCGTAGACGAGCACCACCTCGATGGGCTGGACGGTCTCCTGAGCGAAGACGGAAGCGACAGCGCGTCGAAGCAGCTGCGGACGGTCTCGCGTCGCCATGACGACGCTGATGATCGGTTGCACCATTGACTCCCCAAAGTCGTGGTAGAAAGTCGCGCTTCCCCAAGCGCGATCTCTGCAGTCTACCGGGTCGACACCGGCGGCGACAACGGCTTGGTCCGCAGCTCCCGCATGGCGAGCGCCGCGGCGGGGAAGGTGAGGATCAGCCCGTTCGGGAGGACGCCGTAGAAGAACACCTCCACCAGGATCACGAGCTGGACGGTGTGCAGCACCAGCATCGCCGTGCTGCTCGCCCGCGCGGTCGCGAAGAACATCCACACCAACGCGAGGAGGAAGCAGATGAGAGCGGGGAAGCCGTGCGAGAACATCACCATCCACAGGTGCCCCTGGGTTCCTGCGGACGGCGCGCCGTCGGTGAACGACGGCCGTGGAGCGCCGTAGCCGAAGAACGGGGACTGCAGCGTCCGGACGAACGTCTCCTCGTAGAGGTTGGCGCGATCCTCGGTCGATGAGCTCGTCTCCACCCGATCCGTGAGCTTGCTGCCGACGTCGAGCGCGACGGCGGCGATCCCCGCGATGACGCCGATCACACTGAGGAGAGCGACAGCTCGCAGCCTTCCGGCGAGCGCGAACCGGAAGAAGAGATACGCCGCGGCGACCGCGAGGCCGATGAACATCCCTCGATTGAGCGTGAGGAACGCCGGGACCAGCGACAGCGGAATCGTCACGATGAGGAGCCAGAAGCGGCGACCGCGGGGGATCAGCGTGAGATACGCGACCACCATCGGCAGCGTGATCGAGTAGACGTTGCCCCAGCCGTTCGTGTACAGGAACGGCGCGGAGGGGCGCGGGTCGAGCGCGAGCCAGCTGTCGGGGTTGTACTGCGTGAGGCGGCGCACCACCATCTCGCCGATCAGCTCGTTGGCCTGCAGTCCCTGGGGCAGGACGTACGACAGTGGAGTGCGGAAGGAGAACTCCGGAGCGATGATTCCCGCGAACCCGCCGAGCACCGCCCACAGCCAGAACAGCGTGAGGACACCGAGCACGTACCGCATGGTCAGCGTCTCACGGGCGTTGTACACGTACACGAACACGACCGTGATCATGATGTACAGCAGCGCCCGGTAGACGAAGCCGATCATCCGGCCGGAAGTGTCGATCCCGATCACGGACGCGCACATCAGCACGATGAACATCAACCAGATCGCGAAGCCGCGAGGAACCTGGATGCCGCCGCGACGCACCATGAGCACGACCATGCAGGCGGCGAGGGGGATCCAGGCCATCTCGGCGAAACCGAGCACCCACCAGAGCGGGAAGAACGCGAGCATGGCGGTGAACGGCCATCGCGGGAGCTCGGTGCGCACGGGGTCGCCGACGGGCACGCCGACGCGTGCTCCTCCCGCCACTGCGAAATGCGTGTCCACCCGTCCTCCGTGTTCCCCCAGGGTTCGCCCCTAGGATATGTGCACAGGCTGTTATATGGGCGGGAAGTACTGGGGACGATTCCGCGGCAGTGTTAGGCGAGGGGGAATCGTCCATGGACGACAACGATCAGGCAGGCGCGGCGACGCTGGGCTTCGACCATTACGTGTTCGTGCTGAAGAGGCAGTGGCGGATCCTCGTCGTGGCGACCGTCCTCGGGGCCATCGCCTCTGCGGGATACCTGCTCCTGGCGCCCCAGACGGTGACGGCGACGACCACCCTCAACCTCAACGTCATCACGACCGAGCCGTTCAGCGCGCAGCGTGCCGCATCCGGCCTGCTCGACGACGCGACCGAGACGGCGATCGCGCGCTCGCACGTCGTCGCCACACGCGCCTCCGAGCTCCTCGACGGGGAAGCGACCCCTGGTGAGATCCGGGCCGCGTCGACGGTCGCGACCTCGTCAGGTGCCGCGGTCGTCACCGTCGATTACGACGCGCCGACGGCCGCCGCGGCGGTGAAGGGTGCGGATGCCGTGGCATCCGCCTACCTGTCCTTCCGCAGCGACCAGGCGCAGGAGCGCATCGGTGTCATGGTGACGAACCTCAATGAGCGCATCGACGCGCTCAACACCACTCTGGGTGAGGTCAACCAGCAGCTGGTATCGGCCGATCCGAGCAGTGCCGCCTACGCGCAGGCGACGACGCAGCGTCAGCAGATCATCACCGAGCTCGACGGGCTGCTCACTCAGCGCAACGGCCTGCAGAGCGTCGACACCACCGGTGGCATAGTCCTGTCCGCGGCGGAGGACAACGAGCTCGGATATGCGCCGGGCCGCACCGTCACCCTGCTCACCGGGCTCGCGGGTGGTCTGGTGCTCGGGATCATCGCCGCCTTCATCTGGAACCCGCTCGATCGACGCCTGCGCAACGCTGCGGAGATCTCGCGGTCACTGCGCGCGCCCGTGTTCGCGACCGTCGATGCCAAGCGCGAGGACGTGCCGGCCAAGGGCGCGGCAGCCGATTCGCTGCGCGTCACCAGGGAGCGGTTGCTCGTCGACATCTATCTCGGCACGACTGTCCTGGTCATCGATGCAACTCACTCTGACGAGACCTCGCCGACGGCGGTGAACCTCGCCGTCGTGACGGCGCAGGTGGGCCACGACGTCCAGCTGATCGTTCCCGCCGGCACCGAAGAGTTCCGCGAGCACCTCGGCACGGCGCTCGAACTCGACGACGCCGAAGAGGGGCGTGCCGTCTCGTCGTCCATCCCCACGCTGCGCGTGTTCACCGCATCCGACAGCGGAGACGAGCGGCAGGGCGACCTGCTCCTGACCGAGCAGACGCATGCGGCCATCGCGGACGCCGGCGATGAGACCCTGACCTTCGTCGTGCTGCCGTCGTCGGCGCACCCCGCGAGCATCCTCGCCGGGCTCCGCGTCGCGCAGTCCGTTGTCGTGGTCGCACGCGAGCACGACACGACCACCACGGAGATCCGGTGGCTCAAGGAAGAAGCCGACGCCATCGAGACTCCGCTGCTCGGCGCCGTCGCCGAACGCGGCCTGCGACGTGCGCAGCGCACCGAGCGCGGCATCGCGTGGCCGTTCGTGGCCCGCTCCGAACGCACGAACGCCGCCCGCGCGAATGCGCGAACGGCGATCGAGTCTCCGGCCACGGCCGAAGCCAAGGCCTGAAGGTCAGCGGGCTGCGAGCTTGCGGTACTTCCGCCGCATCGATGCAGCCGTGTGCACGGTGTTGATGACGAAGAGCGCCGCATAGACCACGAAGAACACCGGGGGAGCGGCCCAGAAGGCGAAGCTCCAGCACAGGATGCCGGTGTCCGTCGGCAGCAGCAGCAGCGACTTGCGGGTGCCCGACGCTTCTGCGGCTTCTCCGCCGCGGTTGCGGACGAGCTGCTCCGCGAGGATCTGGCTCATGAACTGTCCGACGCTCATCACGGTGAACAGCAGTGCGACGACCGCGAGCCAGATCAGGTCAGGGCGGTGGAGCATGACCGCGACGGCCACGCTCAGGTGGATGGCAGGGGTGCGAATCGCATCGACCACGTGATCCAGCCACTCGCCCGCCGGGCTGGATGCTCCGGTGAGACGCGCGACCTGGCCGTCGGCCGAGTCGAAGACGTAGCCCGCGGCGAGCAGCGCCGCCGTCGCCAGCGCAGACCACCATGAGGGCTCGAAGACGATCATCATCGCGAGGCCGACCGCCGAGAGCCCGGCGCTCAGGATGGTGACGGCGTTCGGGGTGAGCCCGAGGGCCGCCGCGGATGCGGCGACGCCTCGGGCCAGTCTGCGGTTCACCCAGCGTGTGTATGCGGGCACGCCCGCCCCGCTCTTCTGTGCGCGATTCAGGTCGGCGAGATATTCGCTGAATCCCGGTCGAGTCGGGGCGGTCACATCGGTCATGATGCCACAGCGGACAGCTCGAAGCTGTGGCTCGGGGTCGAACGGTAGTTCGAATGAACTTCGACGGCGATCACGTTCGCGCCCACCTGGAAGGCGGAGACGGGTACGTCGAACACGAACGGGGTGTTGACCGCGTTGGTCGCCGACACCGCCGCGTTCGCATAGGTGCTCTGAGTCACCGCTCCCGCGCTCATGTTCTGACGTGCGACCTCGACGCCGTTGACGTAGACCACGATCCCGTCGTCGGCGCGGGTCGTGACCGTCACCTTGCTGAAGTTCAGCGAGGTCAGGCTCACGGGCTGCCGGTAGTAGCTCGTGATCGGGCGGGGCGACACCGAAGTGTCGAACGCCGTCGCGAGACCGGTGTGTCCCCATCCGAAGGCTCCTGCACCGGTCGCCCAGGCCGTGGCGTCGAAGTTCGCCGCGGCCCAGTCCGTCGGAGTGGCGTCGTTCGTGAAGCGGTACGACCACGTGGATCCTGCCGTGACGACCGGCGTCGTGACTGCGGGTTCGGGTTCCGGCTCGGGCTCGGGTTCGGGCTCCGGTTCCGGCTCCGGCTGCGGGTCGGCAGGCGGAGCGACGGGCTGGGTCCCGATCGTGGCGACCGCCTCGAGCTCGAAGCTGTGGCTCGGGGTCGAGCGGTAGTTCGAGTGGACCGAGGCGGAGATCACGTTCGTGCCCGTGGTGAACAGGTAGCCGGGCACGGTGACCGTCTGCGGTGCCGCGAGCGCTGCAGCAGCGCCGACGGCGGTGTTCGCGTAGGTCCCGACGCCTGCGGCTACGCCCGCATCGACGTTCTTGCGCAGCACCTCGGTGCCGTTGACGTAGAGCACGATGCCGTCATCCGCTCGGGTGGTGATCTTCACCGACTCGAGCTGTGATGCGTTGGCGACGTCGAACGTCTGTCGGTAGAACGAGGCAAGCGGCTTCGGCGTGACCGTCGTCGTGAGGGTCGTGCCGAGGGTCGTCTGTCCCCAGCCGAGGGGAGCGAGGCCGGTCTGCCACGCCGAGGCGTCGTAGGCCGCGGTCGTCCACGCACCGGACGGGCCGGTGGCGTTGTAGAGGTACGACCAGGTCGATCCCGCGGCGACCAGCGTCGCGTAGGTCGGCTGAGCCGGCGGCGCGACGGCCTTGACGGCCGCAGAGGATGCCGAGGCGTTGCCTCGGCCGTCGATGGCTCGCACGAAGTACTGCGTGTCGGCCGGCGCTGCAGGTAGCGACGCCGTCGTGCCGGTCACCGTCGCGACGACCCGGTCGTGGCGCAGCACCTGGTATGCCGTGACTCCGCGATCGTCGGTCGACGCGCCCCAGGTCAGGGAGACGCCGTCCGTCGTGGTGTTCACGACGAGGTTGGCCGGAGTCGTCGGAGCGACCGTGTCGCGCTGCGCGTGCCGGACGAAGCCGCCCGACCACTGTCGGACGTATCCCTGCTGCGTCGAGTACGTCCAGTCGCCGCCCTGCCACAGGGTTCCCTTCGAGTCGACGAAGAGTGCCCAGGAGCCGGCTCCGCGGTTCGTGTCGAAGTCGCCGTTGAAGCTCGGGATGCGAGTGCCGGTCGTGGCGCTCCAGGCGCCCGAGCCGTAGACCGCGTTGGCCGCGGTCCACGCCGTGCCGATCGGGTTCCACGTGGTGGATCCGTCGTACTGCGTCTCGAAGCAGTGGCATCCGCCGTAGACGGCGTTGCCGTCGGTCGCGATGGCCTGGAAGTCGCCACCCGCGTTGCCGACGGAAGAGCTCACCAGTGTGAGGTTGTCGCGCGAATAGCTGAACAGGGAGTGCTCGGATCCGCCGAGCCACACCTTGTCGCCTACCTCCAGCACGGCCTGCTGGTAACCGGTGCGACCGCTGTTGCGGTTGGAGAACACGACCGACCAGTTGAACAGATCGGTGTTGGCCGCCGACATCGCCGCAGCCTTGTCAGCGGGGCGGGACTTCGACATCGAGAAGAAGCCGGCGAAGTAGACGCGATCACCCTGCGCCGAGGCGTCGACACTCATCACGGTGCCGTTGAACTCAGGGTTCCAGGTGGCGTCGGGTGTGCCGTTGGCGACGTTGAAGCGCACGGCGCCGCGCGTGTAGTTCAGCACGCTCGAGCTGCCGCCGGTCGAGTGTGTGAACACCCCGGCCGCATACAGCCAGCCGCCCTGCACGTCGAGCGTGCGCACGATCGGCACACCGCCGCTGAGCGCGTTGCTCAGGCGTCCGGTGAACGTCGGATCGATCTCGCCGGTCGTGGCGTTGAGGACCACGAGGCCCGCGACGTTCTGACCGTTGACCTGCGTGAAGAATCCACCCACCGCGATGCGGTTGCCCGGGAGTGCGGCGAGCGCCTTGATCTGGTTGTTGAAGGTCGGGCGGAAGGTCGGGACGAACTCGGCGGAGTCGCGCTGGAAGGCGGCCAGGTACGCCTGCGGCTGCGAGCTGCCTCCACCGGCCGTCTTCTGCACGGTGGTGAAGTTGCCGCCGACGAACACGGTGCTGCCGACCTCGGCGAACGCCGAGACCTCGTTGCTGCCCTCCGTGCTGGCGGCTCCTGCGCCGAGGCCCGAGACGCCCCAGTTCTGCGTCTGCGCGAAGCTGTCGACCACGGCCTCGTTGGTGACAGCCGCAGTCCCGGATGCCGGGATCGCAGTCAGCGAGGAGGTCGAGATCTGCGGACGGATGTAGACCTGGGTGAACGGGCGTGCGTATCCCGTGTTGGTGTCCTTCGACCACAGGTAGCTCGTCGATGCGGGGTTGCCGCGGATGTTGCTACCGAAGCCGAAGCCCATCGCCCAGCCCTCGGTGGCGCCGGTGATCGTGCGCACGCGCACGTAGTTGTTGTCGTTGCCGAAGTTCGACGTCTGTCCACCGCTGCGGGTGGTGTTGCCGATCTTGTACTGCGACACACGCTGCTCGTTGTTGAACATCCAGGTCCACTTGTCACGCGGGCTGGAGAAGGTGAACGTCAGGTCCTGCCAGGTGGTTCCGGCCTGGTTCGTCGCGCGGACGAGACGGACGCCCTCGGCGAGGTTCTTGATCGGCTGGTTGTTGTTGAGCTGGTCGATCAGCTCGCCTGACAGCTGGCGCGGCGTGAAAGCGGCCGTGCCGGTGACGTCGGTGCGGACCTGCTCCGGCGAACCGGAGCCGTTGGTCGATGTCGCCCAGGCCTCGCGGCCGCGCCCGACGAGCAGCCAGCCACCGCCGTTGGTGGTCTGATCGCAGTAGAACTGGTCTGCGGCGACCATGGCGGGCGTCTTCAGCCAGTACACGCCGTCGGCGGACTGCGGATTGCGCTGCTTGATCTCCCAGCAGGACGCGGCCGCGGTGAGCTCGGACTGGCCGTCGGCCGTCGGCAGCGGTGTTTCGGCGGCCGTCGCGCTCGTCACCGGCACGAACAGGGCGGCGAGAGTCAGCGCCGCGGTGGCCGCGGCGACCGCGATCCTTCCGCGGCGGCGGGTGGTCTTCGTGGTCATTTCAGGGCGCCTTTCGTCAGCGGCCAGGTTCAGCATGTCGGGTCGTTCGGAAAACTGTGGTTGGCGATGCGCCAGATGTCGTCGGCTCCCTGCACCAGGGTGAACAGGTGCAACGCGCGAGGCATCTTCGCGGAGTCGTCGCCGATCGGAGCGCCTGCGGCATCGAGGATCGACACGGCGGAGGAGTCGATGCAGGCGGTCACCTCGGCTGTCGCCGGATCGGTGTCGGTGCTCACCGCGGTCACGTCGCTCGATACGAGCGTGGGGGAGCCAGCGATGCTCCAGCCCTGCGCGATGAGCTCCTGCCATTGGGCCTCGAGCTCGGCCGCGTACGAGTCGACCGCGACGTCCTTCAGGAGTGCGGCGAGGTCTGCCGATGTCCCGACGGTGCTGATCGGCGCGGCGAGCGCGGTCTCGATCGTGGCGAGCGCCTCGTCATCGGCGAGCTCGCCCGTGACGGTCGGCGGAGCTGCCGGTGCCGGTGTCGCCGTCACGGTCGGCGTCGGCTCGGCGCCCGGTGTGGAGCTGCGGTCACCGCTCGTGGTGACGAGCGCGATCAGCACGCCCACCACGATGACGGTCGCCGCAGCGAGTGAAATCCATAGCGCCCTGCGCTTGCGCGCGTCGGGCGTCGTCAAAACGTCCCCAGACATCCCCTATTTTCCCCAGATAGTAGTAGCTCGTCCCACCGAGCGGGCGACCGGCACAAAGAGGCCGGAAGCTTTCCCCAAGCGGCAGAATATCACACTGCCTGAAGTCGCACCACTGGTTACCGCGACGATGTTCCGGGGGGTCGGCGCAGTTCGTGCAGATGCAGGCGCTTCCTGTCGAGGCGGCACCACCCGAGGAACAATGCCGCGCCGATCAGGGCGGCGAGGATCAGGCCCAGCCAGGTCGGACCGATGAACAGTCGAAGCGCGATCGCGGGGATGCCGAAGGTGGACAGCGCCACGAGCAGCGGGTAGAGCCCGGGGAGGGGGGAGACCCTCAGTCCCAGGACGAAACGCACCTGGATCGACGCGAGCGCCGCATCGAGGGCACAGGCGATCGCCCATGCGATCGCTGCGCCGGTGATGCCCCAGATCGGGACCAGCAGGTAGATCAGTGCCACGTTCACGCCCACCGCGATCGCCTTGTTCATCGCGGCGAGACCGCTGCGGCCGCTCATGAGCAGGACCGAATGGATGTTGCCCGCGAGGAAGGTCACGATCGAGCCGACGGACATCGCGATCAGCACAGACTGTCCGTCGGCGAAGGACTCGCCGAGCAACGAGAGCGCGACGGGTGCGAAGACGGCGAGCAGCACATACACGGGGGAGCTGAACAGCACGAGCCATATCGTCGCGGTGCGGTACACCGTCTCGAGCTCCTTCGTGTCCTCGCGGTGCAGCATCTTGCTGAACATCGGGGAGACGACGACCCGCAGGGCGGTGTCGACGATCATTCCGGCCGCGACGAACCGGCTCGCCGCGCCGTACACGCCGGCTGCGGCGGGGCCCGCGATCGCACCGACGATGATCACGGCGAGCCAGATGAGGAGCTGCTCGAGGCCCGACGAGAGCACGCGCGGGAGGGCGTAGCGGATGGTCCGGCCCGGTACTCCGGAGTGGAGGTAGCCGGGGGCCGCCTGAGCACCCAGGCGGCGCAGTTGGAAAACCATGACGACGATCGCCGCGATGGCAGCGGGGAGCAGAGGCAGTGCCCAGGCGAATGCGGCGCCCACGGCGCCGGCGCCGATGCCGACGGCTGCGGCGATCGCCACGGGACGCAAGGACGGGAGCAGGACGTTGCCCACGAGCACGTAGGCGTTGACCTTGCCCAGCGCTCTCGTCGCCGACAGGGCGGTGAGCATGACCGAGGCGACCGGCAGGAACCAGACGACCGACCGGATGGCGGCGGTGACCGGGTCCCCAGGGCTCCGGGCCTCTGCGAGGAGCACTCCGACGAAGAGGACGCCCGCGCATGCGAGGCCGGCGACCGCCGAGACGAGGATCAGGAACGCGCCGGTCGGTCGTAGCAGTGCGCGACCGTCTTCGAGCTGGCGTGGGAGGATCCAGATCGCGGCGGAATCCATGCCGAAGCGGGCGACGCCGAGCGCGATCGAGAAGACGCCGACCGCCTGAAGGACGACGCCGGAGCCTGCGTCACCCAGCAGCTGCCCGAGCACGATGATCAGGATCAGCCCCATCACGGCGCTGATCGCCGACCCGACGAAGCTCAGCGCGCCACCGCGTGCGAGGTCTCCGCGCGCTGTGGCGCCGGCGCTCATGCCCGGCGCCCGCGCAGCTTCTGCATCGCGACGGCGGCCATGAAGCTCGGGTTGCCCAGGAGATAGCGCTTGCCCAGGCGGCGAGGTTCGATGATCAGGCGCCACAGCCACTCCAGTCCCGCGCGGATCATCCACTCGGGTGCCCGTCGATTCGAGCCGCTCAGCCAGTCGAACAGTCCGCCGCAGGTCAGGACGGCCGAGGGCAGTCGGTCGCGGTGCGCATCGACCCAGAGCTGCTGGGCAGGGTCGCCCATCCCGACGAAGAGCACGCGCGTTCCATGCGCGGCGATGTCGTCGAGCACCACCCCGACCTGCTCTGCCGAGACGTAGCCGTGGTGCGTGCGGAGGGTGAGCCCGGGGATCTTCGCCCTGAGAAGCTCGGCAGCCTTCTCGGCGACACCATCGGCGGCCCCGAAGAAGTAGACCGGATGGCCCGCTTCCGCGGCCGCACGCAGCAGCGGCTCTGCGATGTCTGTGGTCGCGAGCCGTTCGGGAACCGAACCTCCGAGGAGGTTCGCGGCCCACACGACGGACTGCCCGTCGGCGTAGGTCGTGCTCGTCGAGAGCAGCCGGCTCAGCTGCGGGTCGCGTCGGGCGAGGTTGCAGACATGCGCGTTCACGCCGACGGCGACCTGGGTCCGCCGGCCAGCGGCCATGGTCATGATGTGCTCGATCAGCGATGCTTCCGTGAACGAATCGACGCGCACTCCTGCGACCTCGACGGACACATCGGCGCCGGTCGGATTCCCCTCACTCATTCGTTCAGTATGCCCCGCTGGGCTGCACCATGACCTTGGCGGTGCGCCACATGATCTGCAGATCGTTCATCACGGACCAGTTCTCGACGTAGCGCAGGTCGAGGCGGACGCTCTCGTCCCACGAGAGGTCGCTGCGGCCGGAGACCTGCCACAGGCCTGTGATGCCCGGCTTGATGTACAGGCGGCGGAAGACCGTGCCGTCGTATGCCGTGACCTCGGTAGGCAGCGGCGGACGAGGACCCACGACGCTCATGTCGCCGATGAGGACGTTCCAGAACTGCGGCAGCTCGTCGAGCGACAGCTTGCGCAGGATCCTGCCGACCCGGGTGACCCGGGGGTCGTCCTTCATCTTGAACAGGAGGCCCGCACCCTGGTTCTGCTCCTTGAGCGCCGCGAGCTGCTGCTCGGCGTCGGTCTTCATGGAGCGGAACTTCATGATCTTGAAGGTGCGTCCGTCGCGTCCGACGCGCTCCTGGGAGAAGAACAGCGGTCCAGGGGAGTCGAGCTTGACGAGCAGCGCGAGAATCGGCGTGATCAGCGCGATCGGGATGAGCGCGACGGATGCGACAGCGATGTCGAGTGCGCGCTTGAGCACGTGCTGGCCGCCCTCGTACGAGGGGATCTGCACCTGGATGAGCGGAAGGCCCTCGACCGGCGCGAACGAGATGCGCGGGCCGGCGACGTCGGTGAGGCGGCTGGAGAGCACGAGCTCCGCAGCGGTGCCTTCGAGCTGCCAGCTCAGGTGCTTCACGAAGTCCGGGTCGCCGTCAGGACGGCTCGCGACGATGATCGTGTCGGCACCGAGCTCTGCCGCGACCGTCGAGACGGAGTTCACGTTGCCGAGCACCGGGAATTGCGCGTTCGCGACCTCGACGTCTCGGGCATTGCCGTCGAGAAGCGTGGCGCCGACGACCTGATAGCCGGAGGCGCCGATCGGGTGCAGGGTGCGGATGACGTACTCGACGTCGTCCCTGTTGCCGACGACCAGCGTGCGGGAGGCGAACCGCCCCCGCGCACGCTGAGCCGTCAGCCAGTGCCGCCACGCCCAGCGCGTGACGAGCAGTGTGAGAACACCGAGCGGCAGGCCGACGAGCAGCAGGAGCTGCATCGTCTGCCAGCCGAGCACGACGCCGAGCATGGCGATGATCCCGAACGCCAATCCGCTCGCGTGGGCCACGCCGCGGTACTCGGTGGCGCTGGCGCGGAACAGCGCTGCATCACGTGTATGCAGAGCGCTGAGCATGAGATACCAGAGCGTGGCCAGCAGAATGCCGTTGCGCAGGGCCTCTTCCCCCGCGACACCGGTCATCAGCTGGACAGCTGCGGTGATCCCGACTGCGAACAGGATGACCCCGGCATCCGTGATCCGCAGCCTCATCCGATAGCGCCGCTCCCACTGGCGGCGCCTCTCCAGCGTTGCGGACACGCGCGGTGTGACCACCGTGTGCGTGACCGACTTGGCGGCTCGCGGTGCAGCGACCGGCGTGAAGACCGAACCCGCGCGAGTGATGCTCAGGGCATCCTCGACGGAAGTCATGCCGAGGCTCCTTGAGCCGTGTATGTACGCAGAAATCCCCAGTGCGCCATTGTTTTCCCCAGTGTTTCCCCAGACCACGGACCCCACGTCCATGGCATCGTCTGCATCCCGACCCCTCGGGTTCCTGCTGCATCCGTGATCCCACATCACGGGTTGCGATCACCGTCCCACACGGTGGTGCTGGCAGCAGGCACTGCAGACTTCGTTCACTCTAGCGGAACCGGACGTTCAGCGGAAGATAATTCACACGAGTGGACGAACCGATATTCCGATACGCGCGCTCCGCCCCGGAATCGCGCCGATATTCTGACCGCGTGACCACTACTCCCGCACCTCGATTCCACCTGAGTCGCATGCTGCCGCGCGACCCCGCGCAGCCGCATCGCACGGCCAGCACGCTCGAGCTCTTCTTCGATCTGGTGTTCGTCGTCGCCGTGAGCATCGCCTCGGCGCAGCTGCACCACGCGCTGAGCCACGGCGACTTCGTGCACGGCATCACCTCCTACGCGATGGTCTTCTTCGCGCTGTGGTGGGCGTGGATGAACTTCACGTGGTTCGCCACATCTTTCGACACCGACGACTGGCTGTACCGCGTCACCACGATCGTGCAGATGGGCGGGGTGCTCGTCTTCGCCTCCGGGATCCCCGCCGCATTCGAGCACGGCGACTTCACCGTGCCCGTCCTCGGCTACATCGTGATGCGCATCGCGATGGTCGCGCAGTGGCTCCGGGCGTCGCGTGGTGCGGGGGAGCTCCGGTCGGCGACCCGTCGGTACGCCTTCGGGATCGCCGCCGTGCAGGTGCTGTGGGTCCTGTTCCTGCTCATCCCCGCGGGCGCCGCGCAGCTCGTCGCCTTCGTGGTGTTCGCGCTGATCGAGATCAGCGTGCCGGTGTTCGCCGAGTACCGGAGGCAGACGCCGTGGCATCCGCATCACATCACCGAGCGGTACGGGCTGTTCACGCTGATCGTGCTGGGTGAGAGCCTGCTCGCGTCGGCGAACGCGATCATCGACGCGAGCCATGAGCTGGAATCGTTCGCTCCCCTCATCTCCATCTCCGTTCTGACGCTCGCCGTGACGGCATCGCTGTGGTGGATCTACTTCTGGCCGCCGCACCACCGGGCGATCACGACGTTCGGCCGCTCGCTCCGCTACGGCTACACGCACTATGTGGTGTTCGCCGCCGCTGCCGCGTTCTCGGCCGGCATCGAGGTCGAGCTCGATGTCCTCACCGGCGAGAGCCATCTCTCGAACGTCGTCGCCTCGTTCACGGTGACGATCCCGATCGCGATCTTCCTGCTCGGGATCTGGTGGGTCGCGATTCGCGAGAACGCCGACCGTGTGGTGAATGCCGTGGTCCCGATCGGGGCCTTGGTCGTGCTCCTCGACCCGATCCTCCCGATCCCGGTCGCCATCTCGGCACTGGTGCTCGTCGCGATCGTCGTCGTGCTCGTGCTGCATCCGCCTGTCGACAAGAGGTCATAGCTTTCGTATAGACGGCGCATAGCTCGCTGATCGGCTCCTCCGTGACCATGGGGACATCGACAACCACATCGACATCCCGAACCCACTGAGAGGAGCACGATCATGAGCCGCATCCCCGAACCTGTCCAGACCCCTGAGGGCCCCGCCTACGAAGGGCGGCTGCTCGACCGGGTCGACGAGGAGGTCGTTGATCAGGGCGCGGCCTTCGACATCCGCACCCTCGTGACCCGTCGCGGCGTGCTCGGTCTCGCAGGCCTCGGCGTCGGCGCGGTCGTCCTGGCCGCCTGCGCTCCCGCGGCGACCGGCACGTCGAGCACGAGCAGCAGCGATCCCACTGAGACGACCGAGAGCGACGCGTCGACCGGCACCTCGACAGCAGCGGGGGAGATCCCCGACGAGACCGCCGGCCCGTATCCCGGAGACGGCTCCAACGGTCCCGACGTGCTCGAGGATTCCGGCATCGTGCGTCAGGACATCACGACCTCGATCGACGGCTCGGCCACGGCCGACGGCGTCCCCCTCACCTTCGAGTTCGAGGTGCTCGACCTGGCGAACGGCGGCGTGCCCTTCGCCGGCGTCGCCGTCTACGCCTGGCACTGCACCGCCCAGGGGGAGTGCTCGATGTACTCCTCGGGGCTGGAGGACGTCACGTATCTGCGCGGCGTGCAGGTGGCGGATGCCGAGGGCAAGGTCTCATTCTCGTCGATCTTCCCCGGGTGCTACTCGGGACGCTGGCCGCACATCCACTTCGAGGTGTATCCCGACGTCGACTCGATCACCGACTCCGCCAACGCGATCGCCACCTCGCAGATAGCTCTCCCCGAAGATGCGTGTGCTGCGGTGTATGCGGACTCCCGCTACGACGGCTCCTCGCAGAACCTGTCGCAGACGAGCCTCTCCGGCGACAACGTCTTCGGCGACGACTCCGCCGCCATGCAGCTGCCCACCATCGCGGGAGACGTGGCCGGCGGCTACGCGACCACCCTCGTGGTCGGCGTCGACACGACGACCATCCCCACCGCAGGCTCCGCCCCCTCGGGTAGTGGCGGCGGCCCCGGTGGCGGGCGAAACTGATCCTCGCCCTGTGGATGCCGATCTGCTAAGCTGATGCTGCAGCGTGTGTTCTGGCCCCCCTCTAGGCCACCACGAAGCCACTGATCAGGGCCATCACGGACCAAGCGCATCGATGCGCGCGGCATCCGCCCTCGATCTCATCATCTTGCGGGCCGCGACAGCGCGCGCCCGTCACACAGCAATGAGTACCACCATGAGTATGACCACTTTTCCGCCTTCTGACCCTTTGACCTGGAAACAGGCCGACACCGACGTGCACGTCGCGACCCGAGCCGGCGAGTTCGCCGGATTCGTCGAGTTCGACGGCACCACCCACCTCGCCCGCGACCAGCGGGGCACGGATCTCGGCTCGTTCGAGTCCCTCGACGACGCCCGCGACGCTCTCGAAAGCGCGAACACGCCGGAGCGGCGCCCGTCGGCATTCTCGCGGAGGCTGCGTCAGGTGCTGCGGCGCGGCCCGCATCGGGCGCGCGCCTGACCATCGCCTGTGACGTCACACAGAGTCGTCACAGAGTCCGCGACGTATTCCCCACAGCGCATGTGCGGGGGGTTAGGTTGAGGTAAGCGTTCGGCGATCTGCCTTGGGCTTTCCACAGCTCAAGGGCTCCGATCGACGGGAGAGCAACATCTCCATTTCACAGGTCGAAAAGACCGACGCAGTTCTCGGACCGGTACGTCAGACGTATTCGGGCAACGCGGACATCCCCCCGATGACCCACGCTTACAAGCAGGTGTCGCAGGTCATCCGCGAAACCGGACTGCTGCAGCGGGCCGGATGGTTCTACATCTTCGTGGCCGCAGGCATCGCCGTGGCCCTCGGTGGAGTCGTCACCGGCTTCATCCTTCTCGGAGACAGCTGGTTCCAGCTCCTGATGGCCGGTGCGCTGGGCATCATCCTCACGCAGGTGGCGTTCCTCGCCCATGAGGCCGCTCACCGCCAGATCCTCTCGACGGGCCCGGCGAACTTCCGCCTCGCCCGCATCCTCGCCGCCGGTGTCGTCGGCATCAGCTACTCCTGGTGGGACTCGAAGCACACCAAGCACCACGGAAACCCGAACCAGGTCGGCAAGGACCCCGACATCGAGGTCGACACCATCTCGTTCCTCGAGACGGATGCTGCGCAGTCGCGGGGTCTGATCCGCCTGATCACTCGCAAGCAGGGTTGGCTGTTCTTCCCGCTGCTCACCCTCGAGGGCCTGAACCTCCACTACCTCGGCGTCAAGCACCTGGTCACCAGCAAGAAGGCCAAGGGCCGCTGGATCGAGCTCGGCCTCATCGCCCTGCGCTTCGCGATCGTGCTCGTCCCGGTCTTCCTAATGCTGCCGCTCGGCATGGCCTTCGCCTTCATGGGCGTGCAGATGGCCGTCTTCGGCGTCTACATGGGCGCGTCGTTCGCGCCGAACCACAAGGGCATGCCGATCATCGACCCGAGCGCTCGCCTCGACTTCTTCTCGAAGCAGGTGCGCACCTCGCGCAACATCCGCGGCGGATGGTGGGCCACCTGGCTCATGGGCGGACTCAACTACCAGGTCGAGCACCACCTGTTCCCGAACATGCCGCGCCCGCACCTCTCGAAGGCCCGCGAGGTCGTCCGCGACTACTGTGCAGCCAACAACGTGCCGTACACCGAGACCAGCCTCGGCCGGTCGTACGCGATCGTCATCCAGTACCTCAACCGCGTCGGTCTCGCCGCGGGTGCTGATCCGTTCGACTGCCCCGCAGCCGCGCAGTTCGTCCGCGCGTAGAGCTCTGACGGCTTCGAAGCCGTCCCACGCATCGAACGGCCCCATCCTCCGGGATGGGGCCGTTCGCGTGCCGGGGAGTCAGTTGCGCCTGATCCAGCGGAACGTCGCGCGACTGAGGATGAAACCCGCCACGAGCCATGCGGTGAGGGCGATCGCCACGAGGCCGAGCTCCCACGATCCGCTCGGCTCGACCGCCGAGAACGACTCGGGCAGGATCGCCGCGCGCATCCCCTGAGCCATCCATTTCAGGGGGAAGACCGCAGCGACGTTCTGCAGCCATTCCGGCAGTGCGGTGAAGGCGATGTACACGCCCGAGATGAACTGCAGCAGCAGCACGACCGGGATCACCACCGCAGAGGCGGTCTTTCCGGACCGGGGCACCGCCGACAGCGCGATGCCTAGGAGGGTGCACGAGAGCAACCCGAGCACGAAGACCCAGGCGAAGCGCCCCCAGGCCTCGGCGTCGGACGGAAGCTCCACCTGATACAGGACGACGGCGACGACCAGCAGAAGCGTGATCTGCAGGATCGCAGTGACGAAGACCTCGCCGATCTTGCCGATGAAGTACGTGGCGGGTGAGATCGGAGTGCTGCCCAGCCTCTTGAGGGTTCCGTCGCTCTTCTCCACCGCGATCTCGATCGACAGGCCCTGCATGCCCGACAGGAAGATGCCTCCGGCCACGAGACCGGGAAGGTAGTAGGTCGCCATGCTGATCTTGTCGGCTCCCTCTCCGATGTCGCCCGTGAAGATCGTCGCGAAGATGAGGTACATCAGCGTCGGGAACAGGAAGGTGAAGAAGACCTGATCGCTGGCGCGGAAGTACTGACGCAGTTCGAACGGGATGCGGCGGACCCCGAGGCGGATGGTCCGAGCGAGCCCGAACCCCTGGTTGGCGGTCGTGGTGGCGGTCGGGGCGCTCATGCGGACTCCGTCACATCTGCCCGCAGGCCGTCGGCCGTCGGATCGGTGTCGGTGTCGGTGTCGGCTCCGTGCTCGCGGATGAGGCCGAGATAGATGTCCTCGAGCGTGGGACGCACCACCTCGAGGCTGTCCGGCTCGCCGCCAGCTCGCTGAAGTTCGGAGACGACAGCGCCGGGCGTGGTGGTGCGCTGTTCGTGGCGTACGCCGGCGGCATCCCTCCATCGCACCATCGGCGTGCGCGCCTCGGGCCCGCCGATCTCGTCGATCCGACCGATGGCCACGATCCGACCGTCCGTGATCACCGCAGCTCGATCGCCGAGACGCGCCGCCTCGTCGAGGTAATGGGTCGTCAGCAGGATGCTGGTGCCCTCCGCCTTCAGGGTGCGGATGAGCTGCCAGAACTGCTGCCGCGCCTCGGGGTCGAACCCTGTCGTCGGCTCATCGAGGAACAGCAGCTCGGGTCGGCCGATGATCCCGAGAGCGACGTCGAGGCGTCGTTGCTGACCGCCCGACAGCTTGCCCGCTCTCGATCGCTGCTTGTGCTCGAGCCCCACTGCGGCGATCACCTCGTCGACCGAGCGAGGGTCGGGGTAGTACCCGGCGAACTCGGTGAGGAGTTCGCGCACGGTGAAGTTCCCGGCCTCGCCGGTGGACTGCAGCACGATGCCGAGCCGAGCCTTCCACGACAGACCGCCGCGCTGGGGATCGACCCCGAGCACACGCACGTCACCGGAGGTGCGGTGCCGATAGCCCTCGAGGATCTCGATGGTCGTCGACTTGCCCGCGCCGTTCGGGCCGAGAAGGGCGAAGGTCTCTCCGCGGCGGATGTCGAAGGTGATGCCGTCGACCGCGACGGCGCCACCGTACTCTTTGCGGAGGTCCCGCACCTCGATCACGCTGTCTGTCATAGGTACAGCGTGCCCGCTGAAGGGCCGGAGCGATAGCCGGTGGGTGGACCACGAAGCGGGGGCGTGGACGGATATCCGCCCACGCCCCCGGTTCGTCAGTCAGGAGAGGATGCTCAGCGCGAGGCCTTCTCGTCGGACTCGACGACCTCGATCGTGATCTTGCCGTCGATGGTCTCCGCGTCGTCGTCGAGGAGCTCGTCGTCCAGCGCCTCGTCGCCGCGGAACTCCGACGCCGGCTCATCGGTCGCATCCGTGCCATAGGCCTCGGTGTCGTCGATCAGCTCGGCGTCGACGGCCTCGGCGGTGGCGGCGTCCTCGTCCTCGTCGGCATCCGCTGCGGTCACGACGGTTCCGAGGATCGGTGCCTCATCGCTGAAGATGCCGTCGGGGCGGATCAGCTCACGCACCTCGGCCATGAAGCTGGCGAGCTGCTGCTGCTGCCAGCGCAGCTGCCTGGCCTGATCCTCGGCGTCGCGCAGCACCGTGGAGGTGTGGCTCGTGACGGAGTCGACGATCTTCTGCGACTTCACGCGGGCGCGGTCGAGGGTGTCGCGCGCCCGCACCTGGGCATCCGCTTCGATGGTCTGCGCCTGCGAGCGCATCAGGCGCTCGTAGTCGTCGGCCTTGCCTGAGATGCGCTGTGCGTGATCGAGCGATGCGGCGACCTGCTCGTTCGCGTCGGTGGTGATGCGCTCGGCGTGGGCGACGGCCTGGTTGTGCAGCACCAGGAACTCCTGCTGTGCGTCGTCCTGGCGGCGGGTGAGGGTCTCTTCGAACTCGAGCACGCGGGCGTTCATCTCGCGTACCTCGCGCTCGGCGTCGGCGCGCAGCTGCGTGGTCTCGCGGGTGACGAGGGACCGCAGCGCGGCTGCGCCCTTCTCGGCCTCGGTGCGGATGGCCGTGGCCTCCTGCGTGGCCTGGTGCACCTTCTCGGCCGCGTGCGCAGCCTCGCGCTCGAGCGTGGCCTCGTGTGCGGTGTACTCGGTGTCGATCTTGAGACGCACCTGATCGGCGTCGTGCTGCGCCTGCGCGATGATGCGTGTGACGTCGGCGTCGGCCTCGGCCCGCTGCGTCGTGACCTCTTCGCGAGCGGCGGCCATCAGCCGGTCGGCCTGCACTGCAGCGTTCTGGATGAGCACGTTCGCCTGCTCCTCGGCGACGCGGAGGATCGCCTCGAACTGCTCGCGGGACGGCGCTTCCTGACCGTCAGCCCGAGGAGTGTCGACGAGTTCGTTGGTGAGTGTGGCGACCTGCGCTTCGGTCTCGGCTGCCTTCGCCTTGGCGGCGAGCAGCTCGGCCTCGAGTTCTTCGCGAGCGATGCGCTCCTCGTCGCGGAGAGCCTCGACGGCATCCTCATGGCGCGCCTCGGTCGCGGCGAGATCTGCCCTCGCCTGCTGCAGCTGGTTGCGGAGCGTACTGAGAGCCGAGTCGACCTCGGCCTTGTCGTAGCCGCGGAACGAGGCGGTGAAGCCGGACTGCTCACGCGGGTTCTCGCGGGGAGTCTCTTCGATCAGCTTGTCGAAGAAGTCGGGGGTGCGGTCGTTGTCGGGTGATGCACTCATGGGTCAGCCTTTCCGGCGCAGGTCACAGGGACTGAGAACTGTGATGAGAAGTGGTGCCGTCGCTGTCCGGCTGCAGGGCTGGTCGGGGCGTCATCGGCAATACCACAGCCTAGTTGCGACGGCTGTGAGATGCACCCGGTCCGAGAATCGTCTACTCGAGTGACCAGACGCCGGTGGTGCGGTCACGCCGATGGCGCAGTGCGGGCCCCGCGGTGGTCGCAATGCCGCGAGCGCTCGCCGCGGAGGCGACGCGGGAGCGCAGGTCCGCCCAGAACTCCGTGGTCTGCGGCTTCCCGAGGTACTCCCGGAACCGTTCGATCTGCACGCGAGTGCCGTCCTGGTCCTCGACGAGGCGGACGAGGGAGTCGTCGGGTTCGACGAAGCGGATGCCGTAGTCACCGCCCGCGAGCACGGTGAACTTGCGGGGCTGCTGCAGCGCGACGCCGTCGATGATCTCGCGCGCCACGGGTTCCGGCGCGTGGACCACGACCGTGGAGCCGAGCTCGCCGAGGACCTCTTCGAGGCGGGATGCTGTGACGCGCTGCTCTGCGCGCTCGCCGGCTGACCGGCTCGACCGGCGGACCCACCGTGGCAGGAAGATCGCCAGCACGATGACGCCGACGATCAGCGCGATGAAGAAGAGCGGGTTGTCCACGCGTCCAACCTACGGGGCGTGCGTCACCGCGGAACCCTTGGAGGAATTTAGCTACAGTGCTAGATTCGCAACATGACGATCATCCGCGATGTCAGAGCACAGCTCCGCAGGCGACTCCTCATCAGCTATCGCGTCGACCCGGCGGTCGCCGCGACTCTGCTGCCCGACGGCTTCCGTCCGCAGATCGTCGGCGGAGCGGCGCTCGCCGGAGTGTGCGTCCTGGGGTTGGAATCGATCCGGCCGAGCTGGGCCGATCGCCGGTGGGGCCTCCACTCCGAGAATGCCGCGCATCGGATCGCCGTCGAGTGGGACGGCGCGGATGGCGTCGAGCAGGGCGTCTTCATCTTCGAGAGGCACAGTTCGGCGTGGCATCCGGTCCTGTTCGGCGGGCGGATGTTCCCCGGGGTCCATCGCAAGGCGCGATTCCACACTCAGGAGGCGGGCGACCGCTATGCCCTCACGATGCAGGCAGGGGCGCACAGCCTCGATGCCGACGTCGAGGTGGGCGGCGAGTGGACGAGCGGGGTCTTCGCCTCTGTCGATGAGGCGTCGGACTTCTACCGGGCAGGCCGCGTCGGGTGGTCGCTGGGCCACGACGGGCGCACCGTCGAGCCGGTGGCCCTGTCCACGGGCGAATGGAAGATCGAGGGCGCGCAGTTGCACCACCTTCGGTCATCGTTCTTCGACGCGCTTCCTGAGGGCTCCGCGGTCTTCGACAGCGTGGTGGTGATGCGGGATCTTCCGCTGGTGCTCACGGACGCTCGGGGGCGCGCGGGCGCCGAGGGGTTCACCCCAGCAGGAACATGATCAGGATCAGTACGGGCAGGCATCCGAGCGTCGTGAGGAACACCGTGTCGCGCGAGATCGTCTCGCCGATGTCGTACCGCTGCGAATAGTTGAAGACGTTCTGCGCGGTCGGCAGGGCGGCGAGGATGACCACGATCAGCACCTCGGTCGACGACAGCCCGAACACGAACTCCGCGACGACCCACGCGATCAGAGGCATCGCGATGAGCTTGAGCGCCGTGGCGAGGATGATGTCCCGGCGGTGGCCCGGAGCGCCGAGTACCCGCTGGCCGTGCAGGGAGATGCCGTAGCTGATGAGCAGCACCGGCACCGCTGCGTCGGCGATGAGCTGCGCGGGCTCCATGACGATCGGGGGCACCGTGACGCCGAGCACCGAGACGAGGGTTCCGAGCAACGAGGCGATGATGATCGGGTTCGTTGCGGTGCGCACGAGCGTCTTGCGCAGCGAGACCCTGTCGCTGGTGACCGCGTCGAGGATCGTCAGCGAGATGGGTGTGAACACCAGCAGCTGCATGAGCACCACGGGGGCCGGGTAGGCGGCGCTGCCCAGCAGATAGAGCGACAGCGGGATGCCGATGTTGTTCGAGTTGACCTGGCCGGCGGACAGGGCGCCGATCAGCGTCTCGCCCACGGGGCGCTTCCACCACATGCGCGCGACGAGAGTGTAGACCGCGATGATCGACACGGCGGCGATCGCCGAGACCGGCAGCAGTGCGGAGAAGAGCATCTTCGCGTCGGCGTGGGCGAGCACCGTGAAGAGGAGGAACGGCGAGAGCACGAAGAAGATGAGACGGCCCAGCACGTGTCGGGCGTGCGGGCCGAGCAGGTCGATGCGTCCGAGCACGTAGCCGAGGGCGATCGCGACTCCCACGACGGCGAATCCGGTGAGCGTCTCGAGCATGATTCGAGCGTATCGAGGGTGGGCTCACGCCGTCGCCACCAACTGATCACGCGGACACGAAGGACCTAGCAGGTCGAGAGACTCCGCGTCAACGGTCGGGCCTCGACGAGCGTCAGGAGACCCGTCGCCATACGCTGAGATCACGACGAGCAGCAATCTGCCGCTCTCCGTCGGTCGAACCAGACGGTGCCCTCGAGTTCTCTCGGTCTTGAGCGCCCACATGGGGGTGGGTACGCTTGCGGACCTTCTCAATCGGCTGCTCCGGTCCTCCCCGTTCGGGCGAGGGAGGGCCGGGACCAACTACGTCGAGTCGCTCCGGCTACTTGAAGCGGAGCATCCGCTGCACGGCTTTCACGCCGGCGTTCGCACTGCGGGCGCGCATCGCCGACTCCAGCTCTTCGAGGGAGTCCCTCGTGTTCACTCGCGGCTCGCCGAGGTAGAGGTCGCGGAACACCAGGTACCAGAAGTCGCTCAGCATCAGGCGGTACAGGTCGTTGAGAGCGCGGTCGGTGAGGAACTCGAACAGCTCGACGTGCGCCTCGATCCAGCCTTCGCCGGATTCGACCGACTCGATCGCGTCGTGGATCAGCTCGCACGCGATGACGAGATCCTGCTCCGACAGTGCGAGCGCGGCCTCGCGGATGATCTCGCCGCCCTGAGACGCGGCGAACTCGCGGGTGATGCGGGAGCGCTCGTCCGTGATGTCGGTCACCATCGAGTAGCGGTTCGCGTGCACCTCCATCAACCCTGCGCGCGCGAGACGTTGCACGGCCTCGCGTACAGGTGTGCGCGTGACGCCGAGGTCGTCGGCGATCGCCTTGTCGCTCAGCTTCGCTCCGGGCGCATATGTGCCGTCGGCGATGGATGTCGCGAGGCGTCGGAAGAGCTCGTCCGGCCCCAGGTTCCGCTGCGCCCCAGGCGCAACGGGAAGTTCAGGTCCCATGTCGATATATTACGACGCTTAACAAAGGAAGCGTGTTTTTCATAGCGCTCTCTCATCTGGGAGAAGCAGCTTCAGGCGTCTGCGGAACGTGCCTCGCGGCTGACGCGGCAATTGTGGAGGGTCAGCACGATCATCGCCGCGACGGGGCCGGCTGCGATCACCATCACGGTCCAGTGCCACCCTTCGGTGCTGACGAACACAGCACCGAGCACGATCAGGCCTGCGGCGAGCGCACGCATCTGGACGGACCCGGGCGGAGTTTCGCGAGGGCGCGCACCGAAGGGGATGCGTACCCCGGCGTTCGCACGCAGAGTCCTGCCGAGTGCCACATGGAACAGCACGATGCCGATGACGGCGGAGGCGATCCCGGCGACGAACATGGCTTCGACGGTATCAGGGGAGGGTCTGGTGTCGCGTGGCCGTGAGCGGAGTGGCCTCTCGCGGAGTGGCCGACGGGGTCACTCGCTCCGACGCTCACGCCTTCGCAGCTGCTCCCAGAAGATCGTGATGATCAGTCCGATCATCAGACCGGACGGAGCGCCGATCGCCGCGCCGAGTCCTGGCTGGTCATTCAGTGCCCCGATGCCGAGGCCGACGAGCGCGCCCAGAGGAAGTCCGAGGAGGAGCGGGGCAGACGCCGCACCACCGCGAGGGTTGTGTCGAGCGTGCATGTGCTCAAGGTTAGAGCAGGGCGCCAAGTGCCCGCCAGGAAAAAGCGGAAACCCCCGCCATGTAGAAGCTAGGCGAGGGTTCCTAAGGTGACTGTAATGATCACCCTGTGGCTCCGACGGGCGTCGATCCCGTGACCTCACGATTTTCAGTCGTGCGCTCTACCAACTGAGCTACAGAGCCATGCGACCGGCTGAACCTGCCGCATCTAGACGAAAGGCCCTTCTCGAAGAAAAGGGCCCGTCGCTTAGAGCGACCCTGACGGGACTTGAACCCGCGACCTCCGCCGTGACAGGGCGGCACGCTAACCAACTGCGCTACAGGGCCATACTTGTTTTCAATTGTACCGGAAGGAGTGACCCCAACGGGATTCGAACCCGTGCTACCGCCGTGAAAGGGCGGCGTCCTAGGCCGCTAAACGATGGGGCCGAAGTCTGTCCCGGGGGACTTCCTTGCCGACGCTCAAGCATAAGGGAAGATTCGAGCAAAACGCGAATCGAGGGCGAGCCTGCTGTCTCCCGGGCGTGTTCGGGAGGACGATGGAGTCGTATCACTGTGCCCTCCGACGCTGTCCGCCCCTGGTGCGGATGTGAAGGATGTTGTTAGTGTGGCATTTGTGAAACCGGCGGAAGGGGCCGTGTGAACGACAAGCACTCCTCGAAGGATGCTGCCTCGGCGGCATCCGACGATTGCGGCTGCGCGCCCACACCTGCAGAAAGCCGAGCGTTCTGGAAGAACGGCTCGGTCACTCGTCGTAGTGCGCTCACGATGGGCGCACTCAGTGTCGTCGCGCTCAGCGCCTTCGGTGTCTCCTCCGGGGTGACCGCCGCGTACGCGGCGACGTACCCCAGCTGGGACGACGTGCAGCGCGCCATGGCGAACCAGTCCTCCAAGGCCGCCGAGGTCACCCGCATCGAGGGTCTGATCCAGTCGCTCACGCAGCGGGTCGCCGATGCGCAGGCGAAGGCACAGCTCGCCGGTGAGGAGTACAACACGGCGCAGCTGGCGTACTTCGACGCGATCGCCGTCGCCGAGGAGCTGCAGGCCCAGGCCGACGCGCAGGCTGTCGTCGCCGACGACGCGACCAAGAAGGCCGCCCAGCTCGCTGCCCAGCTCTACCGCAACGGCGGCGATGACACCGCCCTCGAACTGTTCTTCGCCGGCTCCGCCGACAACGCCGACGAGCTACTCTCGCGCCTCGGCTCGATGGACAAGGTCTACCAGTACAACCAGACCGTGCACGACAACGCTGTCGCCGCACGCAACTCCGCGCAGTCGCTGACCGATCAGGCCGTCGTCGCCCGCACCGAGCGCGACCGCCTGCAGCAGATCGCCGAGCAGAAGATGATCGAGGCGCAGGCCGCAGCGGATGCCGCTCAGGTCGCGCTCGACGAGCAGACGGCCAATCTCTCCACGATGCAGGCGCAGCTCGCAGCCCTCAAGGACGCCACCGCGACGACCGTCGCCGGCTACCAGGAGGGCGTGCGCGTCGCCGAGGAGCAGCGTAGGCAGCGCGAGGCAGCAGAGGCCGCAGCGGCCGCAGCCGGGAACAACGGCGGCGGCGGAGGCGGCGGTGGCGGCACGGGAGGGTCACCGGGTACCGGTGGCTGGGTTCGCCCGCACGGCGGCCACCGCAGCGCCGGATACGGCTCGCGCCCCAAGCCCTGCGCGGCCTGCTCCGGCTACCACTACGGGGTCGACCTCGCCAACGGCTGCGGAGCGGCGATCTACGCGGCGAATTCGGGAACCGTCGACTACGCCGGCCCGCGAGGGAACTACGGGAACTACATCCGCATCCAGCACGGCGGCGGGGTCTCGTCAGGCTACGCGCACATCAGGGACGGCGGATTCGCCGTCCGCAACGGCGCACAGGTGAGCTCCGGCCAGGTCATCGCCTACGCGGGCAACACCGGAGCATCCGTCGGATGCCACCTGCACTTCGAGGTCTACCTCAACGGGGCGTACACGAACCCGATCACGTTCCTCGCCGCCCGCGGCATCTCAGTCTGAGAACCGCGCCAGCGACGAAGAAGACCCCCGGTCCGCTCAGCGGAACCGGGGGTCTTCTTCGTGGAGCCTGGGGATCAGTGACCCTGCTCGCCGAAACGGACGATCGCCTCGTCGAGGATGCGCTGCGCCTCAGCAGCGTCGCCCCACTCGTCGACCTTGACCCACTTGTTGGGCTCGAGGTCCTTGTAGTGCTCGAAGAAGTGCGCGATCTCCTTCTTCGTGTACTCGGCGATGTCGTCGATGTCCTGGATGTGCGCCCAGCGGGGGTCCTTCGACAGGACGGCGACGAGCTTGTCGTCTCCGCCGGCCTCGTCGCTCATCTTGAGCACGGCGACGGGGCGCACCTCGACGACGACGCCCGGGTAGATGGCGTGGTCGAGGAGCACGAGCACGTCGAGCGGGTCGCCGTCCTCGCCGAGGGTGTTGTCGAAGTAGCCGTAGTCGGCGGGGTACCCGAAGGTCGTGTAGAGCACGCGGTCGAGGTGCACTCGCCCGGTCTCGTGGTCGACCTCGTACTTCACGCGGCTGCCGCGCGGGATCTCGATGACGGCGTCGTGTGCGCCCATGCGTGTGCTCCTCAGGAAAAGTTCGGTTGGATGCCGCCGACCAGCCTACCTTTCAGTGATCTGAGCCGTCGCGCGCATCATCTGTGCCACGCCCTCGCCGGCCTCGGGCGGTGGCGTGATTCAACAGACGTTCGAGAGGGCTGGACAGGATGACGAGCAGCAGCGCCGCATAGCCGATCGGGTGCACCCACGCCGCAATCGGCAGAGCGATCAGGAACAGGATGATCGCCGCGACGTCTCCGAGGACACCACGCCGCAGCACATCGGAGGGGAGATCGGTGAGAGCAGGATGCCGTCGGAGGTAGACCTTCGCGGCGAGTGTCGTCACCTGGGTGAGGATCAACGTCCCGATGTAGACCGCCGTCTGCAGGGGGTCCTCATCCATCTGGCCGAGCATGGCGGTAGGCACAGGGAGCCACACGATCGTGACCATCCAGGCGATGTTGATCCACAACAGCCCACCGGTCATGCCCTTCACCCCGGCGTACAGCCGATGATGCTCGAGCCAGAACGACGCGATCAGAACGAAGCTCAGGGCGAAGCTCAGGAGCTGTCCGTGGTGCTCCTCGAGGAATTCAGCCGTGCTCAGGTTGGCGGCACCTGCGTCCGACACCGATTCGAGCAACGGCAGGATGAGAAGAGTCATCGCGATCGCGACGACCGCGTCGACGAAGGTCGTGAACCGTTCGGTGCTGTACTGCTGCCCGCCCAATCGATCTGCCACGGCGCCAGGTTAGGGCCATCACCCGTTCACGCGCGACCCTTGTGCGACGATCCCGGCTCGTGATCTACCGTGGAGCTGTGCCGTCGCTCTCACCTGCCATCGCCGAGATCCGCCTAGCCGTGCGCACCGCGCTCGCCGATCTGCCCGAGGGATCGGCCATCGTCGTAGCTCTCTCCGGGGGAGCGGACTCGCTCGCGCTCGCCGCGGCGACCGCGTTCGAAGCCCCCAAGCTCGGACTCCGAGTGGGGAGCCTCACAGTCGACCACGGTCTTCAGGGCGACTCGGATGCCGTCGCTTCGCGCGCCGCGCGGACGGCGACGTCTCTCGGACTCGACGCACTCATCGTGCGGGTCGAGGTGGGCGAGGAGGGTGGTCCGGAGGCTGCGGCCCGCGACGCGCGGTACCGGGTCCTGAAGGACGCGGCAGCGGATGCCGGTGCCTCAGCCGTGCTGCTCGGGCACACGCTCGACGACCAGGCCGAGACGGTGCTGCTCGGACTCGCCCGTGGATCGGGCGCTGCGAGCCTTCAGGGCATGGCCCCGGTGCGCGAGGACGACGACGGAGTGCGGTGGGTGCGCCCGCTGCTCGGCGTGCGGCGCGAGACGACCCGCGCGTTCTGTGCGGCATCCGATCTCGAGTTCTGGGACGACCCCCACAACTCCGAGGACCGCTTCGCGCGGGTACGCGTGCGGGAGCGCGTGCTGCCCGTTCTCGAGTCGGAGCTGGGCCCGGGCATCGCCGAGGCCCTCGCCCGCACCGCCGAACAGCTTCGCGAGGATGCCGAGGCGTTCGACGAGATGATCCACGAGACGATCGAGGACATCGTCGAGCACGCCGAGGCGGGGATATCGGTGAGCGTCGCCGCCCTCGCCGCCAATCCGGCCGCCCTCCGCAACCGGATCATCCGCCTCGTCGTCGACAGCGAGTTCGGCGTGAGCCTGACGAGGCTGCAGACGCTCGAGGTCGCCCGTCTCGCGACGGACTGGTCGGGTCAGGGCCCCATCGATCTGCCCGCGTGCTCCGCGGCCAGGCTCGGCGGACGGATCGTCTTCACCGCGCGCTGAGTCGAAGCATCCGTCTCGTCTCGCTTCGCTCGCGCAACGACCGGGTCTGCGCTCACACGACCGGCACCGCGGTCGTCGAGCGAGGGAGCGGAGCGGAGCGACCGACACCTGTCGACCGCTCCGCCGTTCGCTACTTCTTGCCGCCGCCGAGCAGGCCACCGAGCAGGTCGCCGATCCCGCCGCCGCCCGAGGAGTTGCCTCCGCCGAGCAGGCCGCCCAACAGGTCGCCGATTCCGCCGCCGCCCGAGGAGTTGCCTCCGCCGAGCAGGCCGCCGATCACATCGCCGATCCCGCCGCCGCCGGACTGCGCCTCTGCGGTCTCGGTCTTCGTCGACTTGCCCTTGGTCGCATTGGCGATCAGGCCCATCACGATCGGGGCGAGGATCGGGAGCAGCTTGCCGAAGTCGATGCCTGCGGTCTCCTTCGACTCGGTGAGCTTCTGCGTGACCTTCTTCTCGTCGGCGCCGAGGATGTGCGAGACGATCTTGCCGCCGTCCGCCTGGTCGATGTCGTCGACCTTCGAGGCGCCGGTCTTGCCCTCGTGGCGCTTGAGCGCGTTCTCGATCGCGGAGGAGCCCTCGGCGGTCGAGGCGTTCTTCGCCAGACCGCCCAACAGCACGGCGCCGCCCTGCTCGACAGCCGACTTGGCGACCTCGGGGGAGACTCCGAGCTTCGCGGCGATGTCGTCGATCGGGACCTGCGTGAGGATGTCGTCGAGAGCCATGGAGATTCCTTCCGTCTGGGGCGTCCGCCCGTGTCACCGCCCAGAGTAGTGGGGAACACGGGGCAGCGGTGTAGCCTGTCGTAGCCTTCGCCGAACGGCGGAGCCCCGGGGGGAAGCATGTCGAGGAAACACATCTCGATCACGAGCAGCGCCGTGAACGGAGCCGTGGACAGTATCGTGACCGCACTGCAGGACATTCGGACGTCGCTCGACGATCTCGACGCCGAGATCGACCGCCTCGATGAGGCCTGGAGCGGCGAGGCGAAAGAGGCCTATCGGTACGCCCAGCGCGCGTGGATGGCCGACTTCCGCGATCTCCACGGCATCGCGAACCAGGTGATCGCTGCAGCGTCCACCGCGTCGTTGGAGTTCAGTCGCGTCGAGAGTGCGAATGCGGGGGTGTGGCGATGACCTTCTCCGTCGAACTCGCAGCTCTCGACAAGCTCGCCGACGAGGCACAGGGACTCGCCGACCTCACCGGGTACGGATCCTACTGCTCCGCCACCACCGCGCTGATGTTCACGAGCTCCTACGTGCAGCTGGGGTACATCCCGCCGGTCAGCATCTACAGTCAGGTGGCGGGACTCACCGACGAGGTGCGGGCGAACTCGCTCAGCGTCTTCGAGCGCATGGGCACGACATTCCTGGCATCCGCGACGGAGGTCCGCGCCACGGCGCAGAACTACGAGGACCTGGACCAGACGGAGCGCGCGCGGCTGGACGCCGCGTATCCGGATGCTGCGTCGGTGGGCGCAGTCAGCCTCCCGCCTCCCGTCTGCGTCGTCTCACCGGCGCACGCGTTCGACAACATCCCCGCCCCAGCCTCGAGCGACTGGGTCTCGAAGATCCTGTCGGCCAACTGGCTCAGCCCGACCGACATGGTCGCGACGATCATCGACATGCTCTTCGACTGGAACCCGCTCGACGAGGTGTCGAAGCGATTCATCGGCGACTGGTCCTATGTGGAGTCGACCGCCGTGGCCTTCGGCCAGCTCGGCGACTACTGCCGTGCGACGGGCAACAGCGCGATCCAGAGTGCGAGCGCCGCGATGACGGACTGGACGGGTGAGGCGGCCGAGGCCGCCGCCGCCTGGTTCGCGCAGTGGCCGGGAATCGGCGACGACCTCGGCTCGCAGTTCGACACGTTGAAGAACGAGTACACGACGATCTACATCGGCATGTCTGCTCTCGGCGACATCCTCGCCGGTCTGTTCGCGCAGATCATGGACCAGATCCTCTACGTCGCTCTGCTCGCGCTCGCCGGCACCGCGCTCATCGAGACCGTGATCGGGACGGTGATCCTCTGGGCGCTCGCCGCCCTCGAAGCGGCGAAGGTCCCTTCGCTCATCATCGAGGCATATCAGACCGTGCAGAAGGCGAACGACTACTGGAACGTGCTCGCCGCGGCCGTCTCGGTGATCCAGCTGCAGCTCACGCCGGACAGCATCACCGCCTCGATCCCCAGCGGATACGACAACACACAGGTGGACGCATGACTCAGGATTCACGGGGCTCTGGCCCGCGAGACGCAGACGACCAGCCCATCTTCGGGTCTTTCGCCGTCGGCTCCGAGCAGGATCGGAAGGCGCGCGAGGCCCTGCGGCAGCTGAGGGAGACGGCGCAGGACGACTCGATGCGCCGATCGGTGGAATCCGTGCTTAACGGACGGACGACGATCCAGCAGCTCTTCGACTCGCCCGAGATCAAGGCCCGGATGACGGCGTTGAACGAGCGGGTGCAGGACGAGGTGCGTCAGATGACTCCTGAACAGCGAGCCGAGATGATGAAGCGGTTCCGGCCGGCGGAGGAGCGATGAGGCGGGTGGCGTCGATGCGGCTCGCCGCGGTCCTGGCCGCCGGGTTGCTCGTCGCGGTCTCGGCGACCGGATGCGCACCTGCAGCGGAGTCCGATCCGCAGAGCATCTCGATCTTCTACTCGGAGGAGGGGGCGACGTCGAACGCGGAGATCGCGGTCGACGGCCTTCGCTGCTCGGAGGCCCAGGGGCTCCGCACATTCATCGGGGGCGGTGACGTCGAGGGGCGCGCGGCCGTGACGATCTCGATCCTCGACGGTCAGGCGACCGTCGCGATCCACCTCGAAGACGACCGCTGGTTCGTGAGCAGCGGCGGCGCCGAGCCGGACGGCGACTCGGTCACGTTCGACGGCTTCGAGGGATCGGTCGTCGAACAGGGCGCCGACCTCGACATCCTCGGCATCGTCGATGAGGCCGCCACGCTCTCGGGCACGCTCACCTGCAGCTGACGCACACCCCCCGGACGGGTGCGTGCACCGGCACACCGCTCGGTTGTGGCGGTGGCCGTCCGACGACGTAACATCGATCCATGCGCGCCGCGGAAATCCAGGACGACCTTGCTCAGATCCTCGTGACCGAGGAGGAGATCATCGCGAAGCTCGACGAGCTCGCGACTCAGGTCGCCGCCGACTACGAAGGCAAGGAGCTCGTCCTCGTCGGCGTTCTCAAGGGTGCGGTCATGGTCATGGCCGATTTCGCCCGCGCGCTGCCCTTCCACGCGCCGATGGACTGGATGGCCGTCTCGAGCTACGGGGCGAGCACGAAGTCGAGCGGCGTCGTGCAGATCCGCAAGGACCTCGACACCGATCTGAACGGCAAGCACGTTCTGATCGTCGAGGACATCATCGATTCCGGCCTCACCCTCAGCTGGCTGCTCGAGAACTTCGAGTCGCGGGGCGCGGAGTCGATCGAGGTGCTGGCGCTGCTGCGCAAGCCCGAGGCTGCGAAGGTCGTCATCGACTGCAAGTACGTCGGCTTCGACATCCCCACCGACTTCGTCGTGGGCTACGGCCTCGACTACGACGAGCGCTACCGCAACCTCCGCGATGTCGCGGTGCTGGCGCCGCACGTCTACAGCTGAGCGCGTCTCGTCTCGTCGCGGGCTTCTCGCTCAACGGACGGTGGAGTACCGATACGCCGTGGGTGAACGCACAGCGGCCACCTAGGGCACGCGCGATACGCTGATCCGACCATGGATGTCAAGAAGCTCACGCGGAATCCGCTGATCTACGTCGCCCTGATCGGCCTGCTGCTGTTCGGCGGCTTCCTTCTGATCTCGAACCTCGGCGCGCCGAAGCAGATCACGACCCAGGAGGGTCTGAAGCTGCTCGCCGGCGAGTCGGTCACCGAGGTCGTCAACACCGACGGCGATCAGCGGGTCGACATGACTCTGTCGAAGGCGTTCGAGGGTTCCGAGAACGTGCAGTTCTACTACGTCGACGCCCGTGCCGACGAGGTGGTCAAGGCGATCAACGACGCCGACCCGAAGGACGGCTTCAACGACGCCGTTCCGCGCGCGACCTGGTTCGACGGCATCCTCTCCCTTCTTCTTCCCCTCGTGCTGCTCGGCCTGCTGTTCTGGTGGCTGCTGTCGTCGATGCAGGGCGGTGGCGGCAAGGTCATGCAGTTCGGCAAGTCCAAGGCCAAGCTCGTCAACAAGGAGACCCCGACGGTCACCTTCGCCGACGTCGCCGGTGCCGACGAGGCGATCGAGGAGCTCCACGAGATCAAGGAGTTCCTGCAGGATCCGGCCAAGTTCCAGGCGATCGGCGCCCGCATCCCGAAGGGTGTGCTGCTGTACGGCCCTCCCGGAACCGGAAAGACGCTGCTCGCCCGTGCCGTCGCCGGTGAAGCCGGAGCGCCGTTCTACTCGATCTCGGGTTCGGACTTCGTCGAGATGTTCGTCGGTGTCGGTGCATCCCGAGTGCGCGACCTGTTCAACGTGGCCAAGGAGAACTCTCCCGCGATCATCTTCATCGATGAGATCGACGCCGTCGGTCGCCACCGTGGTGCCGGTATGGGCGGCGGAAACGATGAGCGCGAGCAGACGCTCAATCAGATGCTCGTCGAGATGGACGGCTTCGACCCGAACGCGAACGTCATCGTGATCGCGGCGACGAACCGTCCCGACATCCTCGACCCCGCGCTGCTCCGCCCCGGTCGTTTCGACCGCCAGATCGGTGTCGACGCCCCCGACCTGCGCGGTCGCCAGAAGATCCTCGAGGTGCACAGCAAGGGCAAGCCGCTGTCGAAGAGCGTCGACCTCGAGGTCGTCGCCCGCAAGACCCCCGGCTTCACCGGAGCCGATCTCGCGAACGTGCTCAATGAAGCCGCCCTGCTGACCGCTCGCTCGAACGCGCAGCTGGTCGACAACCGCGCCCTCGACGAGGCCATCGACCGCGTGATCGCCGGCCCTCAGCGTCGCACCCGCGTCATGAAGGACAAGGAGAAGCTCATCACCGCCTACCACGAGGGCGGCCACGCGCTCGCAGCGGCGGCGATGAACTACACCGACCCCGTCACGAAGATCACGATCCTGCCCCGCGGCAAGGCTCTCGGCTACACGATGGTGCTGCCGCTCGACGACAAGTACTCCGTCACGCGCAACGAGCTGCAGGACCAGCTCACGTACGCCATGGGTGGCCGCGTCGCTGAGGAGATCATCTTCCACGACCCGACCACGGGCGCATCGAACGACATCGAGAAGGCGACCTCGATCGCCCGCAAGATGGTCATCGAATACGGCATGACCACCCAGGTCGGGCCGGTCAAGCTCGGCTCCGAGGGTGGCGACATGTTCGTCGCGCGCGACATGGGGCGTGGCCGCGAGTACTCCGAGAAGGTCGCCGAGAGGGTGGATGCCGAGGTGCGCGCGCTCATCGAACAGGCCCACAACGAGGCCTACGAGGTCATCAGCGCCAACCGTGACATCCTCGACAGGCTCGCCCTGGCGCTGCTCGAGGAGGAGACCCTCGACCACAACCAGATCGCCGAGATCTTCACCGAGGTGAAGAAGCTCCCCGAGCGCCCGCTCTGGCTCTCCAGCGAAGCCCGTCCGGTGTCGGAGCGGCCTCCGATCGAGGTCCCGAAGAAGGACGTCTCGCTCGCCGCATCGGTCGAGGCTCCGTCGGCGGCCACGCGCACGCAGCAGGGATCCGCGAACGCCGGTCAGGCACGACCCGCGACGGCCTGACCCGTGTCCGTCGACCGTGCACGTGTCGAGCGACTGACACGAGAACTGCTCGAGGCGATCGGGGAGGACCCGGATCGTCCCGGTCTGAAGCAGACCCCCTCGCGCATGGGCGAGCTGTACGCGGAGTTCTTCGCCGGAGTCGGCGAGGACGCCGCGGCGCCCCTCGCCCACACGATCAGCGTCGCCCGTGGCCCTGCCCCGGACACGCTGCCGTCCGGTGCGGTCCTGCTGCGCGACATCCGGTTCCGGTCGGTGTGCGAACACCACCTGCTGCCGTTCGCGGGGCGGGCGCACATCGCCTATCTTCCGGGCGAGCAGGTGGTCGGTCTCGGTGCGCTCGTGCGGGTGGTCGAGACCCTCGCGGCTCGGCCGCAGGTGCAGGAGCGTCTCGGCGAGCAGATCGCCGACTCGATCGCGGAGCACCTCGACACCCGCGGGGTGCTGGTCGTGCTCGACGCAAGCCACGGCTGCGTCACGATGCGCGGAGGACGCCAGCCCGAGGCCTCCACCCTGACGATCGCCGCGCGCGGCGAGTACACGGATGCGGTCGCTCGGGCCGAGCTCATCGCGCTGATCGGCGCATCGACCGGATCGGCGCACCCATGACCGGCATCTGGGGCATCGTCAACATCACGCCCGACTCGTTCAGCGACGGCGGGCGGTACTTCGATGTCGACCGGGCGGTCGCGCACGGTCTGCAGCTGCGGGCCGACGGTGCCACGGTGCTCGACATCGGCGGCGAGTCGACCCGACCAGGCGCCGAGCGCGTGGGAGCGGCGGAGGAGCAGCGGCGTGTGCTGCCGGTGATCGAGCGGCTGGTCGCCGAGGGCGCGCCGGTCAGCATAGACACCCTCAACGCCTCGACCGCCGCCGCCGCGGTGCGAGCGGGAGCGCGGATCGTCAACGACGTGTCGGGCGGTCTGGCCGACCCCGACATGCTCGCGGCGGTCGCCGAATCCGGCGCCGACTATGCGATCGGGCATTGGCGCGACGCTCCGGACGACATGTACGCGAACGCCGTCTACCGTCGTACCGCTCGCGAGGTGGCCGGGGAGCTGCAGGAGCGGATGGGCGAAGCCGCGGCATCCGGGATCGCGCCGTCTCGGCTGATCCTCGATCCGGGCATCGGATTCTCGAAGAAGGGCGGCCAGAACTGGGGTGTCCTGCGGGGACTCGACGAGATCGTCGCCCTCGGGCCGCGGGTGCTCATCGGCACGTCGCGCAAGAGATTCCTCGCGGAGACCATCGGCGTCGACCCGGGGGAGGTCTCGGAAGCGCGACGCGATCTCGCGACCGCGGTGACCAGTGCACTCGCCGCCCGAGCGGGTGTGTGGGCCGTGCGGGTGCACGATGTCGGTGCCACCCGCGATGCTCTCGCCATAACCCACGCCTGGGACGGGAGGTAGGACCATGGATTTCCTGGATGAGATCGTCTTGACGGGGCTCACCGTCTTCGGCCGGCACGGCGTCTACGACCATGAGCGCGAGAACGGTCAGGAGTTCACGATCGATCTCCGCCTGATGATGCCGCTGCGTGAGGCCGCGGCATCCGACGACGTCGCCGACACCGTGCACTACGGCGAACTCGCCGAGAAGGTGGCCGCCGTGGTCGGGGGAGAGCCCGTCAACCTCATCGAGACGCTGGCGGAGCGCATCGCGGATGTCGCTCTGGCCGATTCCCGCGTGCACGCCGTCACGGTCACGGTGCACAAGCCGCATGCCCCGATCGCGCTGTCCTTCGGCGACGTCGCCGTGACGGTGCACCGGGCTCAGAAGCACTCGGCCACGGAGGTGTCGCGATGAGCCGCAACCTGGCGAACCCGCCGAGCATCCCCGGCCCGCGCCCCGGCAGGGACGAAGCGGTGGCTGTGGTCGCCTTCGGGGCGAATCTCGGCGACCGCGAGGCCACGATCCGCGCAGCGGCTGAGCGCATCGCGCGGCTGCCTCTGGTGAGCGACGTCCGCCTGTCTCCGCTGTTCGAGACGGTCGCGCTGCGACTCGATGGCCCCGACCCCGAGGCCCCCGGATACGTCAACGCCGTGGCTCTCGTGACCACGCGCCTCGCGCCCTCGATCCTCCTCGGGATGCTGCACGCGATCGAGGACGAGCACGGCAGGGAGCGCCACGTGCGCTGGGGCGACCGGACCCTCGACCTCGATCTGATCGCCTACGGCGATGAGGCCTCCGATGACGAGCGCCTGCAGCTGCCGCATCCGCGCGCTTTCGAGCGGCTGTTCGTGCTCGAGCCCTGGCTCGAACTCGATGCCGATGCCGAGCTGCCGGGCCGCGGCCGCGTCGCTGACCTCGTCGCGCGCCTGCGCGCCTCGGAGCAGTGATGAAGCGCACCTCTGTCGGGCTGCTCGTCGTCCTCGCGCTCCTCGCCGGTGCGGCGGGTTACGTGCTCGACCACATGCTCACCGCCATGGGGCGCACCACGTTCACTCCGTCGCTGCTGCTGCCCGTGCTGCTTCTGCTGATCGCCGCCGCGTCGCTCGGCGTGGCCTGGCCGGTGCGTGCGAGCGTGCGTCAGGGCATCCGCATCGACCCGTTCCGCGCGACCCGCGCCGTGACGCTCGCCCGTGCCTCGAGCCTCGTGGGCGCGATCATGGCGGGGTTCGGAGCTGGCCTCCTGGTGTTCCTCCTGTCGAGGCCGGTCGATCCCCCGGTAGGGTCGACTGTGGCGATGCTGGCACTGATCGGAAGCGCGATCGTGCTCGTGGTCGCCGCGCTCATCGCCGAACAGTTCTGCATACTTCCGAAGGATCCTGATGACTCAGAACCCAGAGATCGAGCCGGGGATCCCGGCCCCGCTGAACTCGGCGGAGGTCACTGACCTCGCCTCTCTCGACCAAGGCACCTACTCCCAGCTGCGCACCGCTCGCAATGAGGCGAGGCTGGAGCTCGACGGCAGCTGGCACCAGATCTCCCCGCGATACGTCGTGTCGCAGATCCTGCAGAACGTGATCTTCGTGGCATTCGTGCTGGCCGTCGCGCTGGTTCTCGCGCTGGTGCTGCATCAGACGTGGGTGTGGATACCCACCGGCGTCGTGGTGCTGATCACGCTGATCACGCTGATCATCCTGCCGCGGCAGGCGAAGGCCATCGGTTACATGCTCCGCGCCGACGACATCGTCTTCCGTAAGGGAATCCTCTGGCAGCGCATGATCGCGGTGCCCTACGGGCGCATGCAGCTGGTGGACATCACTCAGGGACCGCTCGACCGCGCCTTCGGGGTCACGCAGCTCAAGATGGTGACGGCAGCCGCGACCACCGGCGTGCAGATCCCCGGGCTCACCCAGGCGGCGTCCGAGGCCCTGCGCGACACGCTCATCGAAGTGGCCGAGACCCGCCGGACGGGCCTGTGAGCGAGCAGCAGTTCCCGCCGCCGCCCGTGGCGAACGTCGAGCCGCGGGTCGAGTCGACGACCCTCGCCGACGGCGAGTGGCATCGGATGCATCCGCTCACCCCGCTGTTCAAAGGCGGTCTGGCGCTCATCATCATCGCCGGTATCGCGATCGCGAACCTGCGCGACCGTCTCATCGCCTGGTTCGTCGACCTCTTCACTCCGGAAGAAGCGCACTACGACGACTACACAGGCGGCGACCCGGTCGACTGGGTGCTCGCCAACAACCTGATCCTCGTCGTGCTGCTCGGCGTGCTGGCGCTGGTTGTCGTGCTGGTGGGGATCTTCTGGTTCATCTGGCGTTTCCAGCAGTTCAGGATCACGGGTGACCACGTCGAGGTGCGCAAGGGCATCATCTTCCGCTCGCACCGCCGCGCGCCGCTGGATCGGGTGCAGGGCGTGAACCTCACGCGTCCGTTCCCCGCGCGCATCATCGGCCTCGCGAAGCTCGAGGTGGTGGGTGCCGGCACAGATTCGAACGTCGAGCTCGAGTACCTGGCCACGCCTCGCGCAGAGTCCGTGCGCTCGGACATCCTCCGCCTCGCCTCCGGGGCTCGCGCCGCGCGGCAGACGGCATCGGATGCGGCAGCCGGAGTGCGCCCGGCGAATCCTGCCGGAGCCGTTCCCGGTGCTCCCGCGTCGGCCAGGGCTCAGCTCGTCGGTTCGGTGAACGACGGCGTCAACGGTCTGATCGGCGGTGTCGATCTCGCCGATGTCGAACCCGAGAGCGTGGTCAAGATCCCGGCCGGGCGTCTGATCGGATCGCAGCTGATCTCGAGCGTGCTGTGGGTCGTGTTCTTCGGCGTGATCTTCGGCGTCGCGGTCGGCGGCGTCGCGATCGGATCGCTGATCGACGGCGACCCGATCGGAGGCTTCCTCGGCCTCGGGATCACACTCGGCATCGGCATCCCGATGGTCATCGCCGTGGTCGGCATCACCTGGGCGCAGATCTCGAAGTCCCTGCGGTATTCGATCGCGCCGACTCCTGACGGCGTGCGGATCACCTACGGGCTGCTGACCACCGTCACCGAGACGCTGCCCCCGGGGCGCATCTTCGCCGTGGAGGTCACGCAGTCGCTGCTGTGGCGTCCGTTCGGCTGGTGGACCATCAAGATCAACCGCATGAGCGGCAAGAGCGCAGCTCAGCAGTCGTCCGGCTCGGCGCAGCAGTTCAACGTCGTGCTGCCGGTGGGCAAGCGCGCCGACGTCGAACGCGTGCTCGCGCTGATCCTCCCGGACGCGCCCGTCGCCGACATCCCGCTCGTCTGGGAGCACGGCATCCTCGGCCCGGTCGAGGGCGATCCGTACCGCACGATGCCACGTCGGGCGTGGTGGCGGAGGCCCCTGTCGTGGAAGCGGCACGGCTACGCGCTCACCGAGTTCGGGCTGCTGCTGCGCAGAGGAACGGTCTGGCGCAAGCTGGCCGTCTTCCCGCTCGCCCGGCTGCAGGGCGTCTCGCTCTCCCAAGGACCGATCGACCGCGCTCAGCGCGTCTCGGGGGCGCAGGTGCACTCGGTGCAGGGTCTCATCACCGGCTACCTGTCGGGGCTCGAGCGGGATGACGCGCTCTTCCTCCTCGACGGTGTGAGTTCGGCCGCGGTCGCCGCTGCGGCGCGTGACCACACGCATCGCTGGGGCGAGTATGTGACGGATGCCGGGGGCGCGCAGGTTCCCGGTGGGTATCCGGGTGCCGGTGCCGAGGCCGCGCCGGGTGCCGGTGTCGAGCCCGATGCGCTCGGCGCTCCTCCGATGCCGCCCGTGGGTGCGCCCGCGCCGGTGACCCCGCCTCCGCCGTATGTCGGCTCGGGTGCGCCGCCTGTGCCTCCGGTCGCGCCTGCTGCGCCTCCCGTCTCCTCGCCTGCCGCTCCGCCTGCTCTGCCGGTGGCTCCTCCTGTTCCGCCGGTGACGCCGCCTCCGCCTTACGTGCCGCCGGGTGCCGCGCCGGTGGCTCCTCCTGCGCCGCCCGCCGCCCCGCCCGCCCCGCCGGTGGCCGCTCCTGCTCCTCCGGCATCTCCGTCCGCGCCTCCGGCGCCGAACGGTGAGTGATCCGTCGCGCCGCGACGGGCGCCTCGGAGTCGGCATCATCGGCGCGGGACGCGTCGGTCCTGTCATCGGCGCGGCGCTCGCCGGCGCCGGTCACGCGATCACGGGAATCACGAGCGGATCGGACGACGATCGGGCGTCCGCCGTGCTCCCCGCGGTGCCCATCCTCGACGCGCTCGAAGTGGTGCGGCGCAGTGAACTCGTCATCGTCGCCGTTCCGCACGACCAGCTTCCCGCCCTGATCGCGGGCATCGCCGAGGTGGGCGGGTGGCAGCTCGGACAGCTCGTGCTGCACACCGACCCCGGGTACGGCATCGACGTGCTGCGGCCCGCCGCCGAGAGCGGTGCGATCGCGCTCGCCGTGCACCCGGCCATCACGTTCACGGGCACGACGATCGACCTGCGCCAGCTGCAGGCGAGCTACGCCGCAGTCACGGCGCCGGCAGCGGTGCTCCCGATCGCCCAGGCGCTGGCGGTGGAGATGGGATGCGAGCCCGTGGTCATCGCCGAAGCCGACAGGGCGGCGTACGCGGACGTGATCCAGGCTGCGACCGAGTTCTCGCGGTCGATCATCGTGCAGTCGACCACGCGCCTCGGCGAGATCGGCATCGAGAACCCGGGCGGGTACCTGTCGGCTTTGGTGCAGTCGACCGTCGAGCGGGCGCTGCGGGACGCGTCCGGTCCCTCGCCTCTGCTCTGAGGCCGGACGCACACCGAGGTCAGACGCACACCGAGTCCGGACGCACACCGAGGCCAGAAACTCCGGGGTCAGCGGCCGCCTGAGAAGCCGCCTCCGCCGCCACCGCCCGAGAAGCCGCCTCCGAACGACCCGCCGGAGCTCGACGAGCTGCTCGCGCTCGGGGCCGAGTAGTTCGCGGCCGCGTTCGACGAGGCCGCGAACGCGACCAGTTGCCCGCTCACGAACGGTGCGCTGGGATCGCCGATCCACGAGGCCCCGCGCTGTTCCGAGGTGTAGGCGCTTTCGAGCACCCGACCCCACTCGTCCTCCATGCCGAACAGCATCGCGTAGGGGAGCAGGCGCTCGTAGACGACGATCACGTTCGCGCTGCCGTCTTGACGGCGTTCGGCGCCCGAGTACGACTGAAGCATCTGCAGTCGGTCGGCTTCGGCCACTCGGACGAACTCCTTCACCCCCATGAGGTACTCGTACTCCCGGGCTCCGTCGGGAGTCAGGACCGTGTGCTTCGAGAAGCTGTAGAGCGAGGACAGCAGTACGAGGAACAGGCCGAATGCGATGGCCACGAACGCGGGCAACGCCGTGACCCTGCCCGCGATGATGCCCCACAGGCCGAGACCGAAGCCTGCGACCGCGACGGCGATCGCGCACCACTGCAGGATCATCGCACCGCGGCTGCGCGCCTTCGTCACCAGGCCTCGCGACACCGCCGTATCGGCGCCGCTCTTCACCAGTGCCGTCATGCGTGCGGCGAAGTCCTCGCTCGAGCGGGGGAGCTCGGCGACGCCATCGGCGTCGGCATCCGCGAACAGCGCATCGACCGCCTCGACGTCGAGCTGGTCGGGGATACGGCCTCCGGGGAGGCGTCGGAGGCGAGGCTCCTCGGCTTCGGTGCTCTCCTCGATGCGCAACGTGCCGCGCACTGCGAGGTGGACGATCTCGGCGGGGATCGCATCCTTCGCCGCGGGGACGATCGCTGCGGCGAGCAGCGGCGGCATCGAATCCGGAACGTCGTACTGGGCCACGATGATGCCGCTCGATGTGCGGCGGGATCGTCGGAAGGAGGACACGGCGAACCAGCCGCCGACCGAGAGCCCGAGTCCGCCGAGCGCGGCGATCGCGGGCACGGTGTCGGTCACGGGGTCGGGCTGGCGGGCCGCCGGCTGCGCGGCCGTGCCCGATTCGAAGCCGACTGCGAGGGTCACGCCCTCGCCCGGAGACAGCTCGTTCGCCTCGACGTGGAACTCCGAGCCGCCAGATGACGTGGTGAGTGGACATTCGCTCGTCGAGCCCGCGTACCCGGCGTAGCAGCGCGCGTCGCCGGTCATGCGCTCGGTCATCTCGTCGTCGAACACCACATCGGCACGGAACTCCTCGATGAGCTGCGTGCTGTCGAGGGGGAGGAGGTCCCAATAGAACTCATCGACGCCGGTGTCGGCCGCCAGGATGACGTCGCGCATCTCGTACTCGATCACGTAGGTCGTGAGCCCCTGCACATAGTCGTCGTCGCCCGTGAGGACATAGAGCAGACCGTCTTCTTCATCGGTCTCGTACGGCACTTCTGTGCCGGTCTCATCGGTCACCGAGAGCACCTGGAGCTCGAGCCAGGCATTCTCGTAGCTGGTCGGCAGCCCGCGCACGATGCCCTTGTTCTGGTCTGAGTCCGGGAATCTCGCCGTCAGCGACTCGGTCACGTGCATGCGCGAGCGGCCCTCGTCATCGAGACTCACCTCGAACCGTGCGTCCCACGATGCGTAGGAGAAGTCATCGACGTCGACGTCGGCATCGGCGCTCGCCGCGGTCGCGGAGCCGGCCGGCGCCGACAGGACCGTGGCGGCGAGACCGACCGTGACGAGAGCGGGGGCGAGTCTGATGGCTGCCATGCATCGAGGCTACCCAGACTCGACCGTGGGGCGAGGGACGCGACCTCGGTAAACTGGAGACGACTTTCAAGGAGCCCCCGAATGACTGACGCGTCTGCCGCGCCCGAGACGGCCACCGCCGCCACCGAAGAAGACGTCCACGAGCAGAAGGCCGTGCGTCTCGCCAAGCGCGAGCGCCTGGTCGCGAATCGGGCGGACGCCGCGGGCGGGGCCTTCCCCGTCAGCGTTCCGGTGACGCACCAGATCCCTGCTCTGCGCGCGGAGTACGACGATCTCGAGGCAGGCGCCGAGACCGGTGTCGTCGTCGGCGTCGCCGGCCGTGTCGTGTTCAGCCGCAACACCGGCAAGCTCTGCTTCGCCACGCTCCAGGCGGGAGACGGATCGCGTATCCAGGCGATGATCTCGCTCGCCAACGTCGGCGAGGAGTCCCTCGCCGACTGGAAGGAGTACGTCGACCTGGGCGATCACGTGTTCGTGCACGGCGAGGTCATCTCCAGCCGTCGTGGCGAGCTGTCGATCATGGCCGACGGATGGACGATCGCCTCCAAGGCGATCCTGCCCCTCCCGAACGCCTACTCGGAGCTCAGCGAGGAGGGCCGCGTCCGCAGCCGCTACCTCGACCTCATCGTCCGCGAACAGGCGCGCACCACCGTTCGCGCCCGCGCCGCGGTCAACGCCAGCCTGCGCGCGACGTTCGGCAGTCATGACTACCTCGAGGTCGAGACGCCGATGCTGCAGGTGCAGCACGGAGGAGCGTCGGCGCGTCCGTTCGTGACGCACTCCAACGCGTTCGACACCGAGCTGTACCTGCGCATCGCTCCGGAGCTCTACCTGAAGCGTGCGGTGGTCGGCGGTATCGAGCGCGTCTACGAGATCAACCGCAACTTCCGCAACGAGGGCGCCGACTCGACCCACAGCCCCGAGTTCGCGATGCTCGAGGCCTACCAGGCGTACGGCGACTACAACCAGATGGCTGCTCTCACGCAGGAGCTCGTGCAGCAGGCGGCGGTCGCGGTGTCCGGTTCGACCACCGTGACCTGGGCCGACGGCACCGAGTACGACCTCGGCGGCGAGTGGGACCGCATCTCGATGTACGAATCGCTGTCGGCGGCGTCCGGCCGGACGATCACCCCGAGCGATCGGGTCGAGGACCTCATCGCCTTCGCCGAGGCCAACGGTGTGGATCTGCCGGCCCAGGCGACGCATGGCAAGCTCGTCGAAGAGCTCTGGGAGCACTTCGTCAAGGGCGACCTCGTGCGCCCCACCTTCGTGATGGACTTCCCCGTCGACACGTCGCCCCTGGTGCGTGAGCACCGTTCGATCGCCGGCGTGGTCGAGAAGTGGGACCTGTACATCCGCGGCTTCGAGCTGGCGACCGGATACTCCGAGCTCGTAGACCCGGTCATCCAGCGCGAGCGGTTCGTCGAGCAGGCGAAGCTCGCTGCGCGTGGTGACGTCGAGGCGATGCCGGTCGATGAGGAGTTCCTGCGGGCTCTCGAGCACGGCATGCCGCCGTCCGGTGGCATGGGAATGGGCATCGATCGCCTGCTGATGGCGATCACCGGGCTCGGCATCCGCGAGACCATCCTGTTCCCACTCGTCAAGTAACCGGCGTCGCGCCGCGTCGGAACGCCCACTCCGGCAGCATCGCGGCACTGATCATCGTCTCGAGCAGCGCTGCGAGGCCGTATTCGGGATCGATCTCGCGCACGAGGTCGAGGTAGTGCGCGGCATGGCTCGCCCGGCCGAGCGCCCACGACAGCCACGCGGCTGCGGTGAGGGGGCCGAGCCGAGACGCGCGTGGTGCGCGGGCGGCAGCGGCGCGCACCAGGGTGAGAGCACCTCGGAGTCGTTCGGGGTCGGGCGTGGGGCCCCGGCCGAGGAAGACGTCGCCGAGGTCGTCGGGCACGGTCGACCTCGTGTCGGCGAACGCGAGCTGCGCCTCGAGCGTGCGTGCGCCGCCCAGGGCATCGGTGGCCCACTGCGTCAGCGCCACATCGCGGAAGAGCGGGCGATCGAGGCACCAGACCAGTGCCGCCGTCGCGAACGGCGGAAGGTCGTCGGGCGAGGCGAGCACCGCCTCGAAGAACGCAGGGAGGTCTTCGAGAAGAACGAGAGCCGCGAGTGCCTGCGGATTCCCGACACCTCGCGACTCTCCCCTGCTGCTCCGATCGAGCAGGTCGGTGATGTCGCACAGCGCTCTCGCCACTCGTTCCTTCGCGGCGAGATCGACGCTCGGGAGCGACGCTCCCGCAAGCTGGTCGCCTGACACGTCTCCGACGCCCGGCACGTCGGGCGAAGCGTGATCGACTGAACGGAGCCGGGGCTCGTCGTCGAGGTAGCTCGACCAGCCGTCGGACGTCACGCAGAGCGCGTCGACGATGCGGAGACCTGCGTCCTCCGCGCGCCCGAGCACTTCGTCGACCTCGACGGCGAACGGCAGGACGAGTCCGTCGCGCGTCGAGTGCACCTCGTCATCGGTGTATACGACCACGGCGACGGCATCCGTCCTGTCGACTCGAGACACGAGGCCGATCGCCGCGTCCGCGTAGTCCGCGAGGCCGACGTCGCCTCTCGGGAGGTCGAGCCGCATGGCTCCGCAGGTGCGTGAGCCGTCGAAGGGCAGCAGGACGAGGCTCTCGGTGGGGGTGAACCCTGCGAGGGACGGGACGATGCTGAGGAACTCAGCGGAGCCGGAGGCTCGGAGCACTGTTGTCATGCTGCGAGTGTGATCGCGCAGGCGGCATCGCGGGGCGAGTCCACAGCCGCGGCTGCCCTTGTCCTGCGGGCTCTCGAATGTGGAGGAGCAGTCGGTCGCGTACCATGGAGTCATGGAGAACTTCTGGCTCGCAGCCGCATGGTCGATCATCCCGACCATCGGAGTGAGCGTCGTGTTCTTCTTCGTTCTCCGGGGGATCCTGCGCTTCGATCGCACCGAGCGCAAGGTGCACGCGCGCATCGAGGCCGAGGAGCGCGCCGCGCGCGGTCTGCCCCCGCGCTCCTGAGCGACGTCCGAACCATCGGCTACTGTGTAGCCAGTGCACCTCTCAGGTGCCCACTGAGGCGCACCGTCGAAGTGCCGACCGGCCGAGAGGACGAGGGATGACGCCCGAGACCTGGGCCTGGTGGATCACGGCGTTCCTGCTCGCCCTCGATCTGGCGATCCGCATCTCGGCGATCATCATCATCCCGCGCAACCGGCGTCCCACCGCGGCGATGGCCTGGCTGCTCGCGGTGTTCTTCATCCCGTTCGTCGGCGTGTTCCTCTTCCTGCTGATCGGAAACCCGCGCCTGCCGCGTGCGCGCCGCCGTAAACAGGACCAGATCAACGAGTACATCGCAGAGACGAGCGAGCATCTGCACTTCGGCACCCTGCGCCCGAACGCTCCGAGCTGGTTCCCGCCGCTCGTCGAGATGAACCATCGGCTGGGTGCCCTGCCCATCTCCGGAGACAACGGAGCGCACCTGATCTCCGGATATCAGGACTCGCTCGATGCGATGGCCGACGAGATCCGCAAGGCCGAGGACTACGTCCACGTCGAGTTCTACATCCTGCAGTCCGACGCGTCGACCGACAACTTCTTCCGAGCCCTGGAAGAGGTCGCCGCACGCGGGGTGCACGTCCGGGTGCTCCTGGACCACTGGGCGAACCGGTGGAAGCCGAAGTACCGGCAGACGATCGCTCGACTGAACCGCATGGGCGCGAACTGGCATCTGATGCTCCCGGTGCAGCCGCTCAAGGGACGCATGCAGCGTCCCGATCTTCGCAACCACCGCAAGCTCCTCGTCGTCGACGGCAAGGTCGCGTTCCTCGGGTCGCAGAACGTCACGGACTCGACGTACAACCTCCCGAAGAACATCAAGCGCGGCCTGCACTGGGTCGACCTCATGGTGCGCATCGACGGCCCTGTCGTCCTGAGCGTCAACGCGATCTTCCTCAGCGACTGGTACAGCGAGACCGACGAGGTGCTGCAGGAGATCGACATCTCGCACGCCGAAGCGGGTTCGGGAGACCTCGACTGCCAGGTCGTACCGTCGGGACCGGGATTCGAGGTCGAGAACAACCTGCGTCTGTTCCTCGGGCTGCTCTACGCGGCCAAAGAGAAGATCATGATCGTCAGCCCCTACTTCGTCCCCGACGAGGCACTGCTGCTGGCCGTGACGGCGGCAGTCGACCGTGGCGTCGTGGTCGAGCTGTTCGTCTCGGAAGAGGGCGACCAGGCCATGGTCTACCACGCGCAGCGCAGCTACTACGAGGTGCTGCTGAAGGCCGGCGTCCGCATCTGGATGTACCGCAAGCCGTACATCCTGCACACCAAGAGCCTCACGATCGACGATCAGGTCGCCGTCATCGGATCGAGCAACATGGACATGCGCTCGTTCGGTCTCAACCTCGAGGTGTCGATGCTCGTGCGCGGCGAGGAGTTCGTCGCCGAGATGCGCGAGGTCGAAGACCACTACCGCTCACTCAGCCGGGAACTCACGCTGGAGGAGTGGATGCAGCAGCCGCTGCGCTCGACCGTTCTCGACAACCTCGCGCGACTCACGTCCGCACTCCAGTAGTCCCCCAGACGTGGGGTGCCCGCCGATCACGCTTGGCCGGTACCCTGTTGTGCATGGCCACCCCCACACGCCTCATCGCCGCTCTGTCCGCCCTCGCGGCAGTCATGCTGGTCGCCGGATGCACGTCGACTCCGGGCGCGGACGCGCCCACGAATGCGCCGTCGTCCTCGCCTTCGGCGGGGAGCGACGACGACTTCGACGACGTCGAGGGCGCACTGCTCGATGACGGTCGGATGTTCGCCGTCGTGACGTGGGGGTCCTCCACCTGCGTTCCGCAGGTCGACCAGGTGTCGGCTGAGGGCCAGACGGTATCGGTCGAACTGGTCGACGTCGACGCAGACGCCGTGTGCACGGCCGACATGGTGCAGCGCGCGAGCGTCGGGGCGCTGCCCGAGGGCGTGGACCCGACCAAGGAGATCACGCTGCAGGTGACGTACGGCGATGTGGCCGACGAGGTCGACCTCGACGGAGACCCGTCCTTCTCCGGCACGCCGGGATCGTCGACCGAGTACACGCCGAGCGCCGGATGGATCGGCGACGGCTCGCTCGTGCTGCTCACCTGGGGCTCCTCGAGCTGCGCCCCGGTGGTCGAGGGCGTGGAGGGCTCAGGTGCGACGGGAACAGCCACGTTCGTGACCGATGACACTCAGGTGTGCACCATGGACATGGCGCCTCGGGCGACGCTCATCGCCTTCGGCGATGACGCCGTGGATGACGACGCCTTCACCCTCACGCTGGTCGGTGGAGGGCTTGACGGCACGGTCGAGGTTCGCGGCTGATCCGACCTCTCCGCGGATCAGAGCCCGGAGACCGGGTGGTCCGCGGGGAGAGCCAGCAGCAGCGCCCCTGGATCCACCCGGCAGGTGATGCGCACTGCGGTGCCGAACTCGTCGCCGTCGAGTTCGATCGGCGTAGGCGAGCTCGCAGCCGCCTCGGCGACGCCTCCGCGGAAGTAGTGCACCGACGCATCCCGGCCTCGGCGTTCCAGCACGCGGCGACCTGCGCGTGAACGCCGGAGCACCGAGTTGTCCCACCAGATCTTGCGCCACACGCCGAGCCACCCCAGCATGCCCGTGGGCTGGATCACCGCGACATCGAGGATGGCGTCGGTGATGGAGGCGTCCGGGATGAGTGCGATGCCCGCGGGCAGGAGGCCGCAGTTGGCGAAGAGGATGCTGTGGACCTTGGTCGAGTGCAGGCGTCCGTCGTCGATCTGGAACACCGCGCGGAACGGCTCGGCCGTCACCAGAGACCTCGCGGCCCCGTCGACGTAGGCGATCCATCCGACCGATTTCTTGAGGTCCGGTCGCGTGTTCGCGATCATGTCGGCATCCAACCCGACTCCGGCGAGGACGACGTAGGCGTGCTCCTCGTGCTCGCCGTTCTCGCGAGTGAGCCGAGCCCACCCGATGTCGATCGCATGTCGGAAGTCGCCGAGCGCTGCGCGGATCATCTCGTCGGGGTTGCCGAGCGGGAGCCCGACATTGCGCGCGAGGAGATTCCCCGTGCCGCTCGGGAGGATTGCGAGCGGCACCCCGCTGTTCGCGATCGCCTCCGAGACCGCGCGCACCGTGCCGTCACCGCCGGCCACGAGAACGACGTCGACATCGCGGGCGAGCGCCTGAGCTGTCGCGTTCTGGCCCGGGTCCTCGATCGTGGTCGGATAGAAGGCGGGATGCTCCCAGCCGGCCTCGCGCGAGAGCGCCCGGACCCGTGCGCGCAGATGCTTCTCATCGACCTTGATCGGGTTGTACACGAGCGCCGCCTGTCGCCGGGCGGGGGCGCTCATCATCATGGCGCTACTCTAGCCCCGGCATCCGCCCCACCTGTTCGCGGAGGACTCGCCCGGCCCGCACCATAGACTTGGTGGATGATCGACCTCGCACTCCTCCGCGACAACCCGGAGATCGTCCGCCGCTCTCAGGCCGCCCGTGGCAACGACCAGGGCACCGTCGACATCGCACTCGAGGCCGATCGATCGCGCCGGGCGGCTCTCGCCGCCTTCGAAGAGCTGCGGGCGGAGCAGAACGCCTTCGGCAAGCAGGTCGCGAAGGCGCCCAAGGAGGAGAAGGCCGCGCTCGTCGCGCAGGTCAAGGATCTCTCAGAGCGGGTCAAGCAGGCGCAGCAGGCCGCGAACGAGGCCTCGGACGCGGCATCCGCTGCTCTCGCTCGCATCGAGAACGTCGTCGTCGACGGCGTGCCGGCCGGTGGCGAGGCCGACTTCGTCGAACTCCGCCGTGTGGGCGAGGTTCCCGCGTTCGACTTCGAGCCCCGTGACCACCTGGAGCTCGGCGAGCTCCTCGGTGCGATCGACATGGAACGCGGCGCGAAGGTCTCGGGTGCGCGCTTCTACTTCCTCCGCGGCATCGGCGCGCGTCTCGAGATCGCACTCATGAACCTCGCGCTGGACAAGGCCCTGCAGAACGGCTTCGTGCCCCTGATCACCCCCACTCTGGTGCGCCCCGAGATCATGCAGGGCACCGGGTTCCTCGGCGAGCACGCCGACGAGGTCTACCACCTCGACAAGGACGACGACCTGTACCTCGTCGGCACCAGCGAGGTCGCGCTCGCCGGGTACCACAAGGACGAGATCCTCGACCTCGGCAAGGGCGCGCTGCGCTACGCGGGCTGGTCGACCTGCTACCGGCGCGAGGCGGGCTCGCACGGCAAGGACACCCGCGGCATCATCCGCGTGCACCAGTTCAACAAGCTCGAGATGTTCGTCTACACGAACCCCGAGGATGCTGAGGCGGAGCACCTGCGCCTCGTCGCGCTGCAGGAGGAGATGCTGACCTCGCTCGGCCTCGCCTACCGGGTCATCGACGTCGCTGCGGGCGACCTCGGATCGAGCGCCGCGCGCAAGTACGACATCGAGGCGTGGGTTCCGACGCAGGGCGCCTTCCGCGAGCTGACGTCGACCTCGAACTGCACCACCTACCAGGCACGCCGTCTCGACATCCGTCACCGTCCGGAGGCTCAGGACGGTCAGACGGCGAAGACCCAGCCCGTCGCCACGCTCAACGGCACCCTCGCCACCACCCGTTGGATCGTGGCGCTGCTCGAGACGCATCAGCAGGCGGACGGCTCGGTGCGTGTGCCCGAGGTGCTGCGTCCCTACCTGGGCGGCCTCGAAGTGCTGGAGCCTCACGCGTGACGACCCCCTGGCTCGTCGGCCTCGACGTCGACGGAACGATCATCCTGCAGGACGAGACGATGAGCCCCGGCGTGCCAGAGGCCGTTGCGCGGTTGCGGGATGCCGGTCACGAAGTGACCATCGCGACCGGGCGCAGCTGGATGGCCACACGTCGCTATGTCGAACTTCTCGGTCTGACGGCGGACTTCGTCGTGTGCTCGAACGGGGCCGTCACGATGCGTCGCGTCGGCGACGAGTGGGAGCGATGGCACATCGAGGTCTTCGACCCCGCGCCTGTTCTCGCGCTGCTGCGAGAGCGGCTGCCTGAAGCGCGATACATGGTGGAGCTCGGGTCGGGCCAGCGGCTCTACACGGAGCACCTCGATGACTGGACGCTCGACGGCGGGCGCCAGGTCGGGTTCGAGGAACTCGTCGCCGAGCCGGTGTCGCGCGTCGTGGTCGTCTCTCCGGGGCACGACGAGGAGGACTTCCATCGGCTCGTCTCGGACGCCGGGCTCAACGAGGTCTCGTACGCGATCGGCTGGACGGCCTGGCTCGACATCGCGCCGCAGGGTGTCGACAAGGGCACCGCGCTGGAGCGCGTGCGCACCGAGCTCGGCTTCGAGCGCGGTCGCGTGCTCGTCGCGGGGGACGGTCGCAACGACATCGGGATGTTCGGCTGGGCGCTCGGTCTCGACGGGCGTGCCGTGGCGATGGGGCAGGCCCCCGATGAGGTCAAGGATGCCGCCGGTGAGGTGACCGCGAATGTCGAGGACGGCGGCCTGGCGGCAGCGCTGAACACGCTTCCAGCACCTGCCCAGGTCAGCGCGGGAGAATAGAACTCGGCTAGACTCACGGCTTGTCGGCAGATTCGTCTGTCGGGAGGGTTGTCCGAGCGGCCGATGGAGCTGGTCTTGAAAACCAGTGGGCAGAGATGTCTCGTGGGTTCGAATCCCACACCCTCCGCTTTACAGGGAACGGTGTATCCCCGCACCGCACGCTGAACCGAAAGGCCCCGAGTGAGTCCGAACACCCGACGCCGTCGTACCATCGCGCGACACGGTCAGCTGCGCACTCCAGGTCCCCTGAACCAGCTCTTGAAGTTCATCGCGATCGGCCTCGCCGTGGTGCTCGTCAGCGGTGCCAGTGTGGCGGCGTACGTGTTCTACGACCTCTCCACCACGGTGACCGCGAACGCGGTCGAGCTCGAGACCAAGACCGAGCTCCCGCCGGACATCGGCGAGTACAAGGAGGGGTTCAACCTCCTGCTCACCGGCGTCGACACGTGTGAAGAGGCGTACGCGGCCTACTTCGGCGAACGCTGCAGCGGCTCGGACGCCGAGGGCACCCTGAACGACGTGAACCTGCTCGTCCACGTCTCGCAGGAGCCGCGCCGGATCACCGTCGTCAGCTTCCCCCGCGACCTGTTGCTGTCGATCCCGGAGTGCGAGGATGCCGAGGGCGACGTCCACTCCGCGATGAGCAAGCAGCCTCTGAACGTCGCGTACACCGACGGCGGGCTCAACTGCGTCGCGAAGACCATCACCGAGCTCACGGGCCAGGAGATCCAGTTCGCGGCCTCCGTGACGTTCGGTGGCGTGATCGAGATCACGAACGCGATCGGAGGCGTCGACGTCTGCCTCGCGACCCCGATCAAGGACCGCTACACCGGACTCGACATGACTGCGGGAACGCACACCGTCCAGGGCCTCGAAGCTCTGCAGTTCCTGCGCACTCGCCATGGTGTCGGAGACGGCAGCGACCTCGGTCGCATCGGCAACCAGCAGCAGTACATGTCGAGCCTCGTGCGCAAGCTGATCAGCAGCGAGACCCTCGGAAACGTCCCGATGATGTTGAAGCTCGCGAACACCGGACTCAGCAATGTCGAGGCGAGCACCTCGCTCGCCGATCCGATGAAGATCGTGCAGATCGCCCTGGCCGTGAAGTCGGTGCCGTTCGAGGACATCGTCTTCCTGCAGTACCCGACGGGTACCGACTCGGCGAACCCGAACAAGGTCGTGGCGAACAAGTCGGCCGCCCAGGCCATGTGGGACGCGATCAACGCGAATGCCCAGCTGCAGGTCACGCATGAGAACACCGCGAACGACGGTGTCGTCGTGACCGATCCGGTCCCGGCGGCTCCCACGGACGCGGAGGCGGCGACGCCGGATGCTGCGGCGACACCCGACAACGTGGTGGCTCTGCCCGACTCGATCAAGGGCAACTCGGCCGCACAGCAGACCTGCTCGAACGGAAACGTGCGCTGATCCGCGGGATCGCTTGCTGAGAGCCGCCCCTCCCCGTGCCGGGAGAGGCGGCTTTCCCGTTCACACCTCGGGTGTCGGCTCCCGCCGCGCCTCGGCGGTCGGCGGGTACAGCACGTCCATCAGCGCCTCGATGATCCCGGGCATGTCCACGGACGGGTCGATCATCCATTGCAGCTGGAGTCCGTCGGAGACGGCCTGGATCACCCTGGCCATGCTGTCGGGGTCGAGCGTCGCGCGTCTCTCGGCGTCGTGTTCGAAGGCAGCGGAGATGCTCTCCCGCAGCCGTGCGCTGCGATCGAGGAAGTACCGGTGGGCGGGATGCTCGGGGTCGACGGCATCGACCGAGAGGCGCGAGAACAGCTCGACGACACCGGGGACCTCGGCGTTGCGGCGGATCACGTCGACGAAGGCGGCCTTGGCGTCGGCGGGATCCGAGGGCTGGGGCTCCTTGAGATCGTGCTCGTCGCGGGTGCGGAGCACTTCGGTGAACAGCTCCTCCTTGCTCCCGAAGTAGTGCAGGAGGGCCGCCGGGGTGACCCCGACGACCTCGGCGATCTGTTTGAGCGACGCGTTCTGGTAGCCCTTGCGCCCGATCACATCGAGCGCGCTCTCGAGGATCTCTCCGCGTCGTGCGACGCCCTTCGCGTATGAACCTCGTCGTGCCATTTCTCGAGAGTAATCCTGAACAACGTTTGAAATCCAATACCTACTCGCATATAGTTTTCGCAAGACACTGCTGTCGCCTGCGAAAGGAAGACCATGACCGAGCTCTCGGCATCCGACCTCACCCTCGAGGAGAAGGCTTCGCTCACGAGCGGCGCGGACTTCTGGACGACGAAGGCCATCGACCGCATCGGTCTTGCGTCGATCATGATGACCGACGGTCCGCACGGCCTCCGCAAGCAGTCGGGAGGCACGGACCACCTCGGCCTCTCCAGCAGTGTGCCCGCGACATGCTTCCCGCCTGCCGTCGGCATCGGCTCGTCGTTCGACCCCGAGATCATCGAGAGGGTCGGCGCGGCCATCGGCATCGAGGCCGCGATCGAGGACGTCGCCATCGTGCTCGGCCCCGGCATCAACATCAAGCGCTCGCCGCTGTGCGGACGCAACTTCGAGTACTTCTCCGAAGACCCCATCGTGTCGGGCGTCCTCGGCGCGGCATCCGTGCGCGGCGTGCAGTCGCAGGGGGTCGGCACCTCGCTCAAGCACTTCGCGGCCAACAACCAGGAGTTCGACCGCATGCGCGCGAGCTCCGATGTCGACCCGCGCCCGCTGCACGAGATCTACCTCCGCGGGTTCGAGCGCGTCGTCAAGGATGCACAGCCGTGGACCGTCATGTGCTCGTACAACCGCATCAACGGCGTCTACGCCTCGGAGGACCCGTGGCTGCTCACCCAGGTTCTGCGCGACGACTGGGGCTTCGACGGCCTCGTCGTCTCGGACTGGGGCGCGGTGAACGACCGGGTCGCCGGTGTCGCCGCAGGACTCGATCTCGAGATGCCGTCGTCGGGTGGGCGGACGGATGCTCAGCTCGTCGCCGCCGTGCGTGCAGGCGACCTCGCCGAGAGCGTGCTCGACACGGCGGCAGACCGAGCCATCGACCTGGTGCGCAAGGCCGGCGAGCGTCCTGCCGTGTCGGGGCCGCTGGATGTCGACGCCCACCATGCGCTCGCGAGGGAGGCCGCCGGTCGCTCGATCGTGCTGCTCAAGAACGACGGCGATGTGCTTCCGCTCGCAGCGGGACAGAAGATCGCGGTCATCGGAGCCTTCGCCACCGAACCGCGCTTCCAGGGCGCAGGCTCGTCGCTGATCAACCCGACCCGAGTCGACAAGGCGCTCGACGAGCTGCGCGCCGTCGGCGGCGGCCACGTCTCTTACGCAGCCGGTTACTCGGTCGCGGGCGGTGCCGTCGCGGCATCCGGTCGCTCCGATGACGACCTGCGCGCCGAGGCGGTGGCCGCCGCATCCACGGCCGACGTAGCCGTCGTGTTCCTCGGCCTTCCCGCGGCGGAGGAGTCGGAGGGCTTCGACCGCGAGCACATCGACCTCCCCGCCGACCAGCTCGCGGTGCTCGACGCCGTGATCGAGGCCAACCCCGCGACCGTGGTCGTGCTCTCGAACGGCGGCGTCGTGGCGCTGCCGTTCGCAGCCCGGGTCCCCGCGATCGTCGAGACCTGGCTGCTCGGTCAGGCAGGTGGCGGCGCCGTCGCCGACGTGCTGTACGGCGCGGTGAACCCGTCGGGCAAGCTCACCGAGACCATCCCGGTACGACTCGAGGACAACCCCTCGTTCGGCAACTTCCCCGGAGAGTTCGGTCACGTCCGCTACGGCGAGGGTGTGCTCGTCGGCTACCGCTGGTACGACGCGAAGGGTCTCGACGTCACGTTCCCATTCGGCCACGGGCTGTCTTACACGACGTTCTCGTACGGCGAGGCCTCCGTGTCGGTCAGGGCTGACGGTGACGTCGCCGTGACCGTCGACGTCATCAACACGGGCACGCGCGACGGCCGAGAGGCCGTGCAGGTGTATGTCTCTCCGGTCGCATCGTCGGTGCAGCGCGCGCCGCGTGAGCTGAAGGCGTTCTCGTCCGTGGCGCTCGCCGCGGGGGAGACCCGAACGGTCGAGCTCGTCGTCCGCCGCGAGGACCTGGCGTACTGGGACGTCCGTGTCGACCGCTTCATCGTCGAGAGCGGCCAGTACTCGGTCGAGGTCGCGGCGTCGAGCCGTGACATCCGCTCGTCGTCGACCGTCTCTGTCGAAGGCGACGTCGTCTCGCTGCCTCTGACCATGAACTCGTCGATCGGCGACGTGGTCGCCCACCCCGTCGCGGGGCCGATCGCGATGGCCGCACTCGGCGGACTGATGGACGGGCTCACCGGTGCCGACTCGTCTGCGGCGTCGATGATGCCGAACGACGAGGCGATGGAGAAGATGATGGCGTCGTTCCCGATCGGGCGCCTGATCGGCTTCCCCGGTGTCGACGTCACCTACGAGCAGATCGAGCAGCTTCTCGCCGCCGCGAATGCGGGAGCCCTGCCGCAGAGCTGACCCGCCCCCGAATGCCGAAACGCCCTCTCCGTCCTGTGGCGGCGAGGGCGTTTCGTATCGGATGCGATCCGTGTGCCGCGGTCAGGCCGGCAGCACGAGCACCCCGTTGCGGCGGTGCGGCAGCCGCATGAGCGCCTCGTCGCGGAGCGCCTCGGGGAGCAGAGTCTCGGGCGCGTCCTGGAACGCCAGCGGACGCAGGAACCGACGGATCGCGGACGCGCCGACCGAGGTGTGCAGCGAGGTCGTCGCCGGCCACGGGCCGCCGTGCTGCTGCGACCAGGTCACCGCGACACCGGTCGGCCAGCCCGCGAACAGCACTCGCCCTGCACGCTCCTGCAGGAGTTCCAGAGTTGCGGCAGGGTCTTCGCCGGGCTCGGCGTGCAGGGTCGCGGTCAGACTCCCCGGCACAGTGGCGAGCGCCGCGTGCAGGTCGGCCTCGGAGTCGTAGCGGACGATGAGCGTGACCGGCCCGAAGCATTCCTCGAGCAGCGTCTCGGGCCGCGCTGCGACCGCACGCGCATCGGTGAGCAGGGCGACCGGGCGCACACCGTCGACCTCGACGCCTTCGGCGAGGATCGACACCGAAGGATCGCCCTCGAGGTGGGCGAGTCCGGCGGGGAACGCTTCGGTGATGCGATCGGTCAGCAGCGGGCCGCCCGAGGTCGCGGGCACGGCGGCCACGACGGCGTCTTCGAAGCCCGTGCCTGCGGGAACGAAGACCACCCCCGGCTTGGTGCAGAACTGGCCGACGCCGAGGGTGAACGATCCGACCAGGCCCTGAGCCAGGGCCTCACCGCGTGCGGCGACCGCGGCTTCGGTGATGACGACAGGGTTGATGCTGCCGAGTTCGCCGTAGAACGGAATGGGGTCGGGGCGCCCGGAGGCGAGGTCGAACAGTGCGCGTCCGCCCGACACCGAACCCGTGAAGCCGGCGGCGCGGACGAGCGGATGCTGCACGAGCGCGTTGCCCGCTTCGCGACCCTCCACGAGCGCGAGCGATCCGGTGGGCGCTCCCGCGGCCTCCAGCGCTGCGGAGACGAGTTCGGCGGTGCGCGCCGACAGCCGAGGGTGGCCCGAATGCGCCTTCACGACGACGGGGTTTCCGGCGGCGAGGGCCGAGGCCGTGTCACCACCGGCGACCGAGAACGCGAAGGGGAAGTTCGACGCCGAGAAGACGGCGACGGGTCCGAGAGCGGTGAGCAGGCGGCGCAGCTCCGGTCGCGGCGGGGTGGCGCCGGCATCCGCGTCATCGACCGTGAGTTCGAGGTACGAGCCCTCCTCGACGACCGTCGCGAAGAGCCGCAGCTGACCGCTCGTGCGGGCGACCTCGCCGGTCAGGCGGGTCGCGCCCAGGCGGGTCTCCTCATCGGCGATCGCGACGAGCTCGGCGACGTTCGCGTCGAGCACATCGGCCGCAGCGCGCAGCCAGGCTGCTCGCTCCGTGGCCGACGAGCGACGCCAGATCGGGGCAGCGGCGGCTGCGGCGCGGACGATCGCATTGAGATCTTCGGGGGACGTGGTCACGAGGGGTCCTTTCCTGCGATGAACGCGGGGATGTCGAGCAGAGGGTCATCGGCACGAGCCGTGGCGTCATCGAGCGCCGGTGCGTCGAGCAGAGGGGAGAAGCGGATGCCGAGGCCGTCGTGTGCGTTCTCGGTGAGCCAGCCGCGGGCGATCGTCACCGGTGAGGGTTCGACCAGAGCGCCCAGCGCGCCGAATCCGGCGTCTTCGACGTCTTCGACGAGCACCTCGGCGGCGGTGTCTGGCAGCGTCAGAGCGAGCTGTCCCGAGAGCTCGGGCAGCAGATGCGGGTGCAGGGCCGCGCCGTGAGACGCCGCCAGCTCGGCGATGCGGAGGAACGGGGTGATGCCACCGACCCGCACGATGTTGGGCTGCACGATCTGCGCTGCTCCGGCGCGCAGGAAGTCGCCGAAGCGGTGCACGGTGTGCAGGTTCTCGCCGAGCGCGATCGGCACCTCGATGCGCTGCGCGAGTTCCGTGTGGCCGTCGAGGTCATCGGCCCGCAACGGTTCCTCGATCCAGGCGAGATCGAACCGCGACAGCGCTTCGACCGACGTGGTCGCCCGCGCGAGATCCCACCGCTGGTTCGCGTCGATCATCAGAGACCGATCCGGTCCCAGCAGCTCGCGGACGGCGGCGACACGATCGAGGTCTTCGGCGAGATCGGGCTTGCCGACCTTGATCTTGACGGCGGTGAACCCCGAATCGATCCACCGCTGCACCTGCGCGAGCAGTTCCTCGAGCGGATAGTGCAGGTTCACACCCGAGCCGTACGCGCGCACGCGTTCGCGGTGTCGGCCGAGCAGCCCGGACACCGTGCCGCCTGCCGACCGCGCCTCGGCATCCCACAGTGCGAGATCGAGCCCTGCCAGCGCGATCGTCGTGACGCCTCCGCCTCCGGCTTCGTGCAGGTGCTCCCACAGGCCCTGCCAGCTTTCGCCGGGGTTGGCTGAGCGTCCGACCGCGGCTGGTGCGATGTCGTGTTCGAGCAGAGCCTTCACCGCGGGCGCGCCGATCTGCGGACTCCACGAGAAGCCCCATCCCTCCGCTCCGTCGGAGCGCACGACATGCGTCGCGATGACGCCGACCGAGGTGACATCGGCAGCCCACGGGCGCGTCAGCGGCACCTGCTGCAGACGCGTCGTCAGACTCCGGATCGCGGTCACAGCAGCGCGCGCCCTGCGGCGAGGATTTCAGCGAGGCGCGCCTCCTGGTCGGGCGTCGGGTCGACGAGCGGTGCGCGTACCGACCCGACCGCGAGTCCCGAGAGCCGCAGCCCCGCCTTGATCAGAGAGACGCCGAATCCGGGGGTCTCATCTCGCAGCTCGACGAGCGGTCGATAGAAGCCGTCGAGCAGTGCGAGGCGCCGTTCCTCATCTCCGTCGGCGTAGGCGCGGTAATAGGCGTTCGCGATGTCGGGCGCCATCGCGAATGCGGCCGACGAGTACAGGGGAACGCCGATGCCGCGATACGCGCCCTGTGTGAGCTCGGCCGTGAGCAGCCCGTTGAAGAAGGCGAAGTCCGAGCGGCCCTCCTCGGCGACGGCGCGGACGATCAGCTGCGTCGCGCCGATGTCGCCGGTGCCGTCCTTGAAGCCCACGACCTTCGGGTTCGCGACGAGTCGGCGCACGGTATCGACCGAGTACTGGGCGCTCCCGCGGTGGTAGACGATCACAGGCAGGCTCGCTGCCTCGACGATCTGCTCGACGTAGGCCGCGAGTCCCGCCTGGGTGCCGCCGACGAGATAGGGCGGAAGGATGAGAAGCCCGTCGGCGCCGGCATCCGCTGCGGCCTTCGCCACCTCGATCGCGTGCCCGAGCGGGCCGCCGGCACCGGCGATCACCGGCACTCGGCCGGCCACAGCGGACACGGTCGTGCGGGTGACTGCTGCCGCCTCGCTCGTCGACAGGGCGTGGAACTCGCCCGTTCCACACGCGGGGAACACCCCGCCGGCTCCGGCCTCGACGCCGGTCGCGACATGGGTGGCGAGCAGCTCGTGGTCGATCGTGCCGTCAGCGGTGAACGGGGTCACCGGGAAGAAGAGGATTCCATCGAAGTCCATGTCGAGCCTTTCAGGAGGCGGGTGCGGAGGCGGGTGCGGCGGCGGATACGAGTTCGGTGCGCCAGGTGTGGGTGGGATGCCAGCCGAGCAGTCGGGCGGCCTTGGCTGACGAGAAGGCGGGTGCGCTGCCGGTCAGCGCCGCTGCCGCTTTCTCGGTGCCGGGGTGGAACCGGGGGAGCAGCTCGCTCAGCGGGCGACGGGCGAGTGCATCGTCGGCACCGACGAAGAAGACCTCGCCGTTCGGGATGTCATCGAGGGCGGCGAGCAGGGTGTCGGCGAAGCCGGCCACGTCTCTGGCGTCGACGTAGTTGAACAGCGCGGGAGCCGACAGTGCCGGATCATCGAGTCGCTCGAGCACGGTGTGGCCCTGCTGCGTTGGCGCGCCGGCCCACTCTTCCGGGGCGATCACGTAGCAGGGGCGGAAGGACGCGAAGCGCACGTCGTCGCCGGTCTGCCGCTGCAGCATGGCGACGGTCTGCTCGATCAGCAGCTTCGACAGGGCGTAGGCGTTCCAGGGCTCGGCGGGCGAAGCCTCATCGAGCGGCAGCCGCTCGGGCGTCCATCCGCGCGGAGCGCCGTAGCCGATCACTGTCGGACTGGAGGCGGCGACCACGCGGTGGATGCCAGCGCGCACCGCTCCGCCGAGCACCGACTGCGCGAGCGCGGCATTGGTGCGCAGAATGACGTCTTCCGGGGCACTGAACGGCACCGCGATCGCTGCCAGGTGGATGAGAGCGTCGGCCTTCGTGCCGGCGAGTGCCGATGCCGTGGCATCCGCATCGGTCAGGTCGAGGGAGAACTGGGTGATCCCGGGGCGATCGAGATCGCCGGTCGGCTCGCGATCGATCGAGACGATCTCGTGACCCGCATCGGAGAGGCCCGTCACGAGCGTGCGCCCGAGCCGGCCGGATCCGCCGGTGACGACGATTCTCATCGACGTGCCAGCAGGGCGATCCCCAGCTCGTCGACCTTCACCGGCAGGCCCGTCTCGAGCGAGCGGTTGCCGGCGATGCCGACGGCGATCGAGCGGATGCCGTCGGTCCAGTCGGCCGGGCGTGCGAGCGGGTCGTCTCCCGGGCCTTCGAAGACATCCGAGAGCAGCAGCTCGTCGCCGCCGCCATGGCCTCCGTCGCCGCCGTCGATCGGCACCTCGTAGGCCTCTTCCCAGTGCCGCTGCACGATCAGCCGCTCGCCCTCCGGGCGCAGCGCGGTGGTGCCGTCGCTGCCCGAGAGGCTGGGGTCGATGTGCGGATGCAGGCCCTCGCCCGCGAGGACGGCACCCCGCTCGATGACCTCGAGCTCGACCCGGCCGAGCGTGCCGTTGACGGCGACGCGGTAGCCCTCCCAGGGCGAGTGCGCGTTCAACGAGTACGACATCGTCGCGCCCGAGGCGTAGTCGACGACGAGTGCGAGGTTGTCCTCGATCGTGATCCCCTCGCTGAAGACGTCGAGGTCACGCCGGTATCCGTCGTGCTCCTCGGCGTCGAGGTAGAGCGCGGTGAGGCGCTCATCGGTGCGAAGATCGAGCTCGAACAGGTCGCCGCCGTCGTGGGTACCGCGGGCGGGACGTTCGCCCAGTCCACGGGCGGCGGCGTTGTCGGCGCCGTAGAAGCGCAGCGCGCCCGACGCGAAGACTCGGGTCGGCTGCGAGCGGATCCACCAGTTGACCAGGTCGAAGTGGTGGCTCGACTTGTGCACGAGCAGACCGCCGGAGTTCTTCTTCTCACGGTGCCAGCGGCGGAAGTAGTCCGCGCCGTGGTTGGTGTCGAGCATCCACGAGAAGTCCACCGAGGTGACCTCTCCGATCGTCCCGTCCTGGATCACCTGGCGCAGCGCGCTGTTGCGCGGCGAGTAGCGGTAGTTGAACGTGAGCACGACCTGGCGGCCGGTGCGCTCCACAGCCTCTTCGATGCGTGCCGCGCTCGCCGCATCGATCGTGAGCGGCTTCTCGACGACGACGTCGGCGCCCGCCTCGAGCGAGCGGACGATCAGCTCGGCGTGCAGGTCGTCGCGGGAGCAGATGATGACCCGGTCGACCCGTTCGTCGCGGATGACCTGCTCGAGCTCGTCGGGCGTCGCCAGTCGGGGAGCGGGTGCCCCGACCTCGGCGATCCGGTCTGCGTACAGCGCCGCCCGCACGGGATTGGGCTCGATGATCGCCACGAGCTCTGCTCTGTCGCGGTGGGTGCCGAGGATTCCCTCGATGTACATCTGGGCGCGGGCTCCGGCGCCGGCGAGGGCGTAGCGGGTCTTCGTCATCGTGATCCTTCTTTGATCTCGAACTCAGGAAACGTTTTCTCGACGATAGCACAGGGCATATGTCGAGTCGTCGGGATGCGGACGCTCAGCCTTCGTGCGGGGCCGCGGTGCTTCCGCGCACGACGAGGCTCGGCGTCAGTGTGAGCGTCGGGGTGGGGTCGCCGCCGGTGAGCTGAGCGTGCATCGCAGCCCAGGCGGCGGCGCCGATCTCGACCGCGGCTACGGCGGCCGTCGTGAGCGGCGGCGAGGTGTAGGCAGCGAACGGGATGTCGTCGAAGCCGGTGATCGACAGCCGACCCGGCACCTCCACGCGGCGCACGATCAGTGCCGAGAGGAGACCCATCGCGACGAGGTCGTTGTAGGCGATCACGGCGGTCGCGCCGCTCGCGAGCACCTGATCGGCGACCGCGGTGCCGCTGTCGAAGTCGACACCGGCGGAGATCTCCTCGACCTCCAGGCCCGCCGTCCTCGAGATCGCTGCCGCGATCGCATCCTGTCGAGCCCTGTGGGTCACGCTGCGGGTGGCGCCGGCGAGGTAGACCAGGCGACGGTGACCGAGCGACGTCAGGTGGTCGACGATCTCGCGCATGCCCGACCCGTAGTCCGCGCCGACGACCGGTGCGCTCGGCTGTGGGCCGCGGTTGATCACGACGGCGGGGGAGAGTGCGGGGAGCAGCGTCGCGAGCTCCTCCTCGGGCATGCGCGGTGCGCAGAGGATCACGCCGTCGGTACGCAGCCGGGTGGCCCTGGCGAGTGCGTGCTCCTCGTCGAGGTCTTCACGCGAGTCGGCGACCAGCACGTGATATCCGTCGGCCGTGGCTGCCCGGCTGAGGCCCCGCAGGATCGCCTGGAACGTCGGGTTCTCGAGGTCGGGGATCACGACGGCGACGGTCTGCGTACGACCCAGCACCAGGCTGCGGGCGACCGGATTGGCCGTGTAGCCGAGCTCGGCTGCGGCCGCCTGAACGCGCTCCGCGAGTGCCGGATCGACCCTCGGATTGCCGTTCATCGCGCGCGACACGGTCGACAGTGAGACCCCGGCGAGTTTCGCGACGTCGGTGATGCCGGGGCGTGAGGATTCGCGTGCCATCGGCATCCCTTCGTTCCGCGATCGGTCGCGGCTGTCGTCATACTACGAGAAAACGTTTTGCAGGGAGAGTCGCATGGTCGGAGCATCCGAGGACCGCATCGAGAAGCAGGATCGTGTCGCCCGAGTGCGGCGGGAGCTCGGCGGCGCAGCGCTCGTTCTGGCGTCGCATGAGGCGGTGTCGTGGTACCTCGAGGGCGTGCGCACCCACGTGTCGCTTGCGGGGCCCCCGGTGCTCGCCGTGCGTGCGGAGGAGGGCGGGGACGTGCTCTATGTCGCCGACAACGAGGCCGACCGGATGATCGCCGAGGAGCTGCTGCCCGAGGACGCCGAGCGCATCGTGCGAGTGCCCTGGTGGATCCCGCCGGCGGTCGCGGCCGCCGAGGACGAGGCGGTGCCGGAGTCTCAGGCGGCGCCTCAGCTGCGTGCAGCGAGGGCTCGGATGCTGCCGGCCGAGCGTGCGAGATATCGGTCGCTGGGGCGGGAGACGGCCGAGACGCTGACCGATGCGCTCAGCAGGGTAGAGCCCGACCAGACCGAACGGGCCGTCGCGGCGGTCGCCGCGGCCGAGCTCATGGCCCGAGGCATCGATCCGCTCGTCGTGCTCGTTTCGGGCGCGGAGCGCGGCGCATTCCGGCATCCGCTCCCGACTGCCGGCCTGCTCGGCGATCGCGCGATGATCGTCGTGTGCGGTCGACGCGATGGGCTCATCGCCAACGCGACACGATGGGTCGGCGCATCCGTCGACGAGGAATCGATCCTCGGGGTCGAACGCGCGTTCCTCGATGCCTCCGTTCCCGGCGCTCGTCTCGACGACGCCTTCGCGGCAGGGATCGCAGCGTACGCGCGCTTCGGGTTCGATCCCGACGAATGGCAGCGGCATCACCAGGGCGGGCCGACCGGATATGCCGGACGCGACCCGCGTGCCACGGCATCCACGACCGATCTGCTGGTCGAGAATCAGGCGTTCGCGTGGAATCCGACCGCACCGGGGGTCAAGGTCGAGGACACCATGCTGCGCACCGAGACGGGCTGGGAGGTGCTGACCGTCGACGAGCGCTGGCCCTCGGTCGAATACGAACGGCTGCGGCGGCCGGTCGCACGCGCGTACGGGGCCTGATCGGCGCAGCCCGATGCCGTCTCAGCCGCCGGTGGAGCGGCGCACGATCAGCTCGGGCGGGAACACCGTCTGGCGCGGGATGCTCTCGGGGTCTGCCGCCTCTTCGAGCACGATGCGCAGCGCGGTGCGGCCGATCATGCGGCTGGGCTGGCGGATCGATGACAGCGGCACCGCGGCCGCGGCGGCGAACGGATTGTCGTCGAATCCGATCAGCGCGATCTCGTCGGGGACGAGCACGCGCCCGCCGGACACGAGCGACTGCAGCAGCCCGAGAGCGAGCAGATCGTTGGCGGCGAAGAGCGCATCCGGCCACTCGCGCCGCGGCCGGGTGAGCAGTCTGGCACCTGCGGCGACGCCCTCTTCGACGGTCATCGCAGCCGTCGGGACGACCTCGAGCTCGACGTGCACCGCTGCGTTCTCGGCCGCAGCGCGTGCTCCCGCGAGCCGATCGGTGACCTGGCGCATGTCGAAGGGGCCGCCGACGAACGCGATTCGTCTGCGCCCGCCCTCGATCAGGTGCTCGACGGCCAATCTGCCGCCCGCGACGCTGTCGACCGAGACCGACGAGAATCCGCTGTCGGCGCTGAACCGGTCGACGAGCACGGTGGCGATACCGCTCGCGCGGAACCTGCGCAGCTGTGTCATGACGTCGCCGTACGGGGCGATGAGCAGTCCGCGCACCTGCTGTTCGCGGAACAGGTCGAGGTAGACCTTCTCGCGAGAGGGGTCGTCGTCGGTGTTGCCGTAGAGGATGGCGATGCCGTGGCTGGACGCCTCGTCTTCGGCCCCGCGCACCACGTCGTTGTAAAACGGGTTCTGACCGTCGAGCACCACGAATCCGACGGTCGTGCTCACGCCGGCTCTGAGCTTGCGGGCCGCGTCGTTGCGCACGTAGCCGAGCTCTTCGATCGCCTGGGTGACCCGCACGACCGAGTCGCTCGAGACCTCGTCCGGGCGGTTCAGGACGTTCGAGACCGTCCCCACCGAGACGCCCGCACGGAGCGCGACATCGCGGATGCTGATCGGCATTCGGCTGTCCTCTCGTCGTCGGGCGGATCACGCTTCGGCATCAGGGGTTGACCTGAGACCGGCATCACATACACTAGCCTGAAACGAGCTTGAATCGATTCAGGTAAAGTTCATTCCGATCATCATCCCCCTCAACGGAGAGGAAAGCCAGTGGTAGACGCAGCCTCCGCCCGCAGCGCTCCCCCCACCGCGCTCGAGCTGCATCGGGTCGTTAAGTCCTTCGGCCCCGTCGTCGCGCTCCGCTCCGGCAGCCTGACGCTCCGCCCCGGCTCCATCCACGCCCTCATCGGCGAGAACGGTGCGGGCAAGTCGACCCTCGTGAAGATCATGGCCGGTCTCTACCGCCGTGACTCGGGAGACTTCCGCCTGCACGGCGAAGAGGTCGACTTCACCAGCACGGCCCAGTCGAAGGCCGCGGGCATCGCGGTCATCTACCAGGAGCCGACGCTGTTCCCCGATCTCTCGGTGACCGAGAACATCTTCATGGGCCGTCAGCCCACCGGCTTCCTCGGACGCATCGACCGCAAGGCGATGCGCACCGAGGTCGACCAGATCTTCCGTCGCCTGGGCGTCGCGCTCGACCCCGATCGGATCACCGAGGGCCTGTCGATCGCCGACCAGCAGATCATCGAGATCGCGAAGGCGATCTCGCTCGACGCGAGCGTGCTGATCATGGACGAGCCGACCGCCGCCCTCAGCGGCGTCGAGGTCGACCGCCTGTTCGCCGTCGCCCGGAGCCTGCGCGACGAGGGGCGCGCGATCCTGTTCATCTCGCACCGCTTCGACGAGGTCTTCGACCTGTGCGACACGGTCACCGTGATGCGTGACGGCGCCTACATCGACACGACCCCGATCGCCCAGACCACGGTCGACGACCTGGTCAGGCAGATGGTCGGCCGCGATGTCACCGAGCTCTTCCCGAAGCAGGAGGCCGCGATCGGCGAGCCGCTGCTCGAGGTCACGGGCCTCAACCGGCCCGGCGTCTTCCATGACATCTCGTTCACCGTGCGAGCGGGCGAGATCGTCGCCCTGGCCGGCCTCGTCGGCGCCGGGCGTTCCGAAGTCGCCCGCGCGGTCTTCGGCATAGACCCGTACAGCGAGGGCGAGGTGCGGATGCTGGGCTCAGCCGTCGCGCGCCGCAACCCCACCGCCGCGATGCGCAGCGGCCTCGCGCTCGTGCCGGAGGACCGCCGCAAGCAGGGGCTCGTGATCGATGCGGGCGTCGGGGGCAACATCACCCTCGCGATCCGTCGGCGTCTGTCGAAGTGGGGCCTGATCACCAGCGGAATCGAGAACCGCGCCGCCAAGGAGTGGGCATCCCGTCTCGAGGTCAAGACCCACGCGCTCGACACCGTCGCAGCCACGCTGTCAGGCGGAAACCAGCAGAAGGTCGTGCTGGCCAAGTGGCTGGCCACCGATCCTCGGGTCCTGATCATCGACGAGCCGACGCGAGGCATCGATGTCGGCACGAAGTCCGAGGTGCACCGACTGCTCTCGCAGCTCGCGGGCGAAGGGCTGGGGATCCTGATGATCTCGTCCGAGCTCCCGGAGGTCCTCGGGATGGCCGACCGGGTGCTGGTCATGCGCGAAGGGCGAATCACCGCCGAGATCTCCCGCGACGACGCCACCAGCGAGAACGTCATGTTCGCCGCCACTCACTCATCGGAGCTGCACTCATGAGCCTCACCACCGCGCCGGCGCCCGCCGCTCCGGCGATCTCGAAGAAGCCGGGCGGCATCGGTCGCGCGCGCGAGTTCGGCATCCTCGCAGCTCTCGTGCTCGTCGTGATCGCCGCGACCGTGAAGAACCCGAACTTCCTGTTCAGCTCCGACGGCTGGCGCGACCTGCTGCTGACGCCGTCGATCCTCATGCTCGTCGCCGTCGGCCAGGCGATCGTGATCATCACGCGCAACGTCGACCTCTCGGTCGGCTCGGTCATGGGCCTCACGGCCTACCTGACCGGACGCCTGTTCGTCGACGTCCCCGGCATCCCGATCGTCGTCGTCGTGATCGCGGCCGTGCTGCTCGGAGCCTTCCTCGGTCTCGTGAACGGCGCCCTGGTCGCATTCGCGAAGGTTCCGGCGATGGTGATCACGCTCGGCACCCTGTATGCCTATCGAGGCATAAACGTGCTGTGGACGGGCAGTGATCGCATCAACGCCTCCGACATGCCCAAGGACTTCCTCGCGCTCGGCACCCAGCAGATCCTGTTCATCCCGGTGTTGTCGATCATCGCCGTGATCGTGCTCGCCATGGCCGCCTGGTACCTGCGCAACACCCGCGGCGGCCGCGAGTACTACGCGATCGGATCCGACCCGTCGGCCGCAGAGCTCTACGGCCTCAAGGTCACCCGCCGCGTGCTCTCGGCGTTCATCCTCTCCGGCGCGCTCGCGGGTCTCGCCGGAGTCTTCTACGCCGCTCGATACGGATCGATCAGCTCGCAGGCCGGCAGCGGCTGGGAGCTGGATGCCGTCGGCGCAGCCGTCATCGGCGGCATCGCGATCACCGGCGGTGTCGGCACGGTCTGGGGCGCGGCCATCGGCGCGATGCTCCTGATGACCATCAACCGCGCGCTGCCCATCCTCGGCATCCCCGACTTCTGGCAGCGCGCCGTGGTGGGCGTGCTGATCATCGGAGCCATCGTGCTCGACCGGGTGCTCGCGGTCAGACAGAGACGCCAGCTCATCGAGGCGAGGGACGAATCATGACCACGACAACGACGACCACGTCGACGCGCGTCATCCGCGACTACGACCGTCCGCTCTGGCGGCGCGTCTTCATCAACCGCGAGTTCGCGATCATCGCGCTGCTCGTGCTCGTGACGATCGTCGCGGCCTTCTCGATCCGCGGGTTCGCGCAGCCGATCACCGCGAACTACCTGCTGCTCGACGTCGCGCCGATCCTGCTGATCGCCCTGCCGATGACGCTCGTGATGATCACCGGCGAGATCGACCTGTCGGTCGGCTCCATGGTCGGTCTCGCCAGCGTCGTCACGGGTGTGCTCACCGAGTCGGGTGCGCCCTTCGAGGTCGCCGCCCTCGCTGCCCTGCTGGTCGGAGTGGTGGGCGGTGCGTTCAACGGCTTCCTCGTCACGATCGTCGGACTGCCCTCGCTCGCCGTCACGATCGGTACCCTGGCTCTCTTCCGCGGCCTCGCGGTCGGGCTTCTCGGAACCACGGCCGTGACCGACTTCCCCGAGACCTGGACGGCTCTCGCGAAGGCGAAGATCGCGGGAACGACGATCCCGTACATCGTGATCCCGTTCCTGATCCTGCTCGTGCTGTTCGTCGTGCTGCTGCACTTCACGCCGTTCGGCCGTGGCGTCTTCGCGATCGGTCTCTCGAAGGACGCCGCACGGTTCTCGGGCGTCGACGTCGAGCGCACGAAGTTCATCCTGTTCGTCCTCTCGGGCGTCGTCGCCGCCTTCGCCGGCATCTTCTACACGCTGCGGTTCGGCAGCGCCCGAGGCGACAACGCCACCGGGCTCGAGCTGCAGGTCATCGCGGCGGTCGTGCTCGGCGGAGTCTCGGTCTTCGGCGGACGCGGACACCTGCACGGTGTCGTCGCCGCCGTGCTGCTGATCGGAGTCCTGGGCAGCAGCCTGCGTCTCGCGGGCGTCACCTCCGACGTCATCAACATCATCACCGGCGGACTGCTGATCTTCTCGGTCGTCGCGGCCAGCGTCCTCGCCTGGGCGCAGCGCGTCCGTGCGAAGGCCGGTCCGCCACTGCGCGTAGCAGCCTCTCCCGCACCATGAGGCAGCCTCTCATCGTCGGCACCCGCCTGCGGTGATCATCACGAAAGGAAGAACAATGACGTTTGCACGTAAGAAGATCGCGGGGTTCGCGGCGGTCGCCGTGGCCGCAGCGCTCGTGCTGACCGGCTGTGCCGACACCAGCGGCGGCTCCGGCGGATCGGGCTCGGAGGGCGGAGGATCCGACAACCTCGCGATCACGTTCCTGCCGAAGAACCTCGGCAACCCGTACTTCGACACCTCGAGCGAGGGCGGCAAGACCGCCGTCGACGAATTCGGCGGCACGTTCGCCGAGGTCGGACCGGCTGAAGCCACGCCCGACGCTCAGGTCAGCTACATCAACACCGCCACGCAGCAGGCCGTCGGCGCGCTGGTCGTCTCGGCCAACGACCCGAAGGCGATCTGCGACGCCCTGAACGAGGCGCGCGACGCGGGCGTCAAGGTCGTCACCTTCGACTCCGACACCAACCCCGAGTGCCGTGACCTGTTCATCAACCAGGCCGACTCCGAGGGCATCGCCAAGGTGCAGGTCGACCTGATCGCCGACCAGATCGGTGGAGCGGGCGAGGTCGCGATCCTGTCGGCATCCGCCAACGCGACCAACCAGAACGCCTGGATCGACCTGATGAAGGAGTACGTCGCCACCGAGTACCCCGACATCACGATCGTCGAGACCGTCTACGGTGACGACGACGACCAGACATCGTTCGACAAGACCGCGGCTCTCCTGCAGAGCCACCCGAACCTGAAGGGCATCATCTCGCCCACCACGGTCGGCATCGCTGCTGCCGCTCGCTACGTCTCTACCTCGGACTACAAGGGCAAGGTCGCGATCACCGGTCTCGGCACCCCGAACCAGATGCGCGAGTACGTCGAAGACGGCACCGTCACCGCGTTCGCGCTGTGGAACCCGGCCGACCTCGGCTACCTGGCAGCCTTCGCCTCGAAGGCGCTGATCGAGGGCGACATCACCGGCGAAGAGGGCGACACCTTCGACGCGGGCGAGCTCGGCGAGTACACGGTCGGCGCAGACGGCGTCGTGCTGCTGGGCGACCCGTTCGAGTTCAACGCAGACAACATCGGCGACTTCGACTTCTGAGTCGGTTCGCGTGGGGCGTCGGGGCTTCGGCTCCGGCGCCCCTTTCGTGTGTCCGGGTGCCCTCCTGGCCCGCTGCGGACGCATGCCGAGAACACAGATGCATTCCGAGAACACAGATGGATGCCGAGAAAGGGTGTTCTCGGCATCCATCTGTGATCCGGGCGGCCACGTGTGCCGCTGCGGGGAGGTTGCGGGTCAGAGCGGGTCAGCGCGGGTCGAAGTGCTCCGGTTCGTGCGTGGCGGCGACCAAGGAGCGCAGCTCCTCGAGAATCGCCGGGGCGGCGCCGAGGGCACGCGCCTGCACGAGCACGTTGCCGAGTGCAGTCGCCTCGACGGGGCCCGCGAGCACCGGAAGCCCGGTGCGATCGGCCGTCGCCTGGCACAGCAGGCGGTTCAACGACCCGCCACCCACGAGATGGATGCTGTCGAGCTCGCGTCCCGACAGATCGGATGCCGTCTGCACCGCATCCGCGAATGCCGTGGCGATGGACTCGACGATCGATCGGGCGAAGGCGGGTCGCGTCGAGGGTGCCTGTGCTCCCAGGAGTGCAGCGATGCGTGCGGGCATGTCTCCCGGGGCGCTGAGCGAGGGGTCGTTCGCGTCGAAGAGGGGCACGTCGTCCGTGACGGCGGAGGCCGCGGCCAGCAGCTCGGTCAGGTCGATCGCCGATCCGTCCTCCGCCTCCCACGCGCGCACGGTCTCGCTCAGCAGCCAGAGCCCGGTCACGTTGTGCAGGAAGCGGTAGCGCCGGTCGACGCCGAGCTCGTGCGTGAAGTTCGCCTCGCGTGCAGCATCGGTCAGCACCGGCTCGGCCAGCTCGACGCCGACCAGGCCCCAGGTGCCGCACGAGATGTAGGCCGAGTGAGGCGTCGACAGGGGAGCCGCGACGACGGCGGATGCCGTGTCGTGCGAGCCGACCGCGATCACGGGCAGCTCCTTGCCGATGCGCTCAGCGAGGTCCGCGCGAAGCACACCGATCGTCTCGCCCGGATCGACGAGCGTCGGCAGGATGCCCGACGGGATGCCGAGGCGCTCGGCCAGCTCGTCGTCCCACTCGCCCGACTCGACGCCGAGGAGACCCGTCGTCGAGGCATTGGTGCGCTCGGCGACCGACGCTCCGGTGAGCAGGAACGCGATGAGGTCGGGGATCAGCAGGGCGGTGTCGGCATCGGCGAGGCGGGCGTCGACGCGGTACTGGTACAGCGTGTTGAACGGCAGGAACTGCAGTCCGTTGCGCCCGTACAGCTCGGCGAAGGGGGCGATCGCGTGCACCTCGGCGACCCCGCGCACGGTGCGCTCGTCGCGATAGTGGAACGGCTCGGCGAGAAGCTCCCCGTCGCTCAGCAACCCGTAGTCGACGGCCCACGAGTCGATGCCGATGCTCTCGATGCCCGGCTCGCGGCGCACGGCCTCGGCGAGTCCTGAGACGACGTGCTCGTAGAGAGCGCCGAAGTTCCAGTGCAGGCCGTCTTCGCGCTCGACGGGCCCGTTCGGGAACCGCGAGACGAGTTCGAGATCTAGCCGGCCGTCGCCGATCCGCCCGATCATGACGCGACCGCTGGTCGCCCCGAGGTCGACGGCGGCGACGGACCGCACCGTCATCGCAGGAACGCCGCGGCGACGCCGGAGTCGACCGGGATGTGCAGGCCAGTGGTGCGGCTGAGCTCGGGGCCGGTGAGCACGTAGACGGCATCCGCCACGTTCTCGGGAACGACCTCGCGCTTGAGGATCGTGCGGTTGGCGTAGAACTGACCGAGGTCCTCTTCGGCGACGCCGTAGGTGGCCGCACGGTTCGCGCCCCAGCCCGAGGCGAAGATGCCCGAGCCGCGCACGACGCCGTCGGGGTTGATGCCGTTGACGCGGATGCCGAACTCGCCGAGCTCGACGGCCAGCAGTCGCACCTGGTGCGCCTGGTCGGCCTTCGTCGCCGAGTAGGCGATGTTGTTCGGGCCGGCGAAGACCGAGTTCTTCGACGAGATGTAGATGATGTCTCCGCCGAGCTTCTGGTCGATCAGCACGCGAGCTGCGGCCTTCGACACGAGGAACGAGCCCTTGGCCATGACGTCGTGCTGCAGGTCCCAGTCCTTCTCGGTCGTCTCGAGCAGCGGCTTCGACAGCGAGAGTCCGGCGTTGTTGACGACGAGGTCGACGCCACCGAACGCGAGCACGGCGTCGTTCAGCGCGGCCTGGATGGCATCCGCATCGGCGACGTTCGCCGCGACGCCGATCGCGACGTCGGTGTTCCCGAGCTCGGCCGCAGCGGCCTGCGCCTTCTCCAGGTCGAGGTCGGCGATGACGACGCAGGCGCCCTCGGCAGCGAGACGGGTGGCGATCGCCTTGCCGATGCCGCTGGCGGCTCCGGTGACGAAGGCGATGCGGCCCTGGTGCGACTTCGGCTTCGGCATGCGCTGCAGCTTGGCCTCTTCCAGTGCCCAGTACTCGATGGCGAACTTCTCGGCGTCCGAGATGGGGGAGTACGTCGACAGTGACTCGGCGCCGCGCATCACGTTGATCGCGTTGACGTAGAACTCGCCGGCGACGCGGGCGGTCTGCTTGTTCGCGCCGTACGAGAACATCCCGATGCCGGGCACGAGCACGATGAGGGGGTCGGCGCCGCGGATCGCGGGCGACTCGTTCGTCGCGTGCGCGTCGTAGTAGGCCTGGTAGTCGGCGCGGTACTCGGTGTGCAGCTCGTGCAGACGGGCGATCTGCTCGTCGGCCGAGGCCGTGACGGGCAGATCGAGGATCAACGGCTTGACCTTGGTGCGCAGGAAGTGGTCGGGGCAGCTGGTGCCGAGGGCTGCGAGCTCGGGAGCGCGGTCAGACGCCAGGAAGTCGAGCACGACGTCGGAGTCGGTGAAGTGGCCGACCATCGGCTTGTCGGTCGAGGCGATGCCGCGGATGGTGCCGGCGAGGGCCGCTGCGCGCTCGCGGCGCTCGGCCTCGGGGAGGGCCTCGAAGCCCGAGCGGACGCCGCCGAACGGGTCGGCCTTGCCGTTCGCCTCGATGTAGGCAGCTGCGGTGTCGATGATCCACAGCGAGTGGGCCTCGGCCTCCTCCGACGTGTCGCCCCAGGCGGTGATGCCGTGGCCGCCGAGAATCGTGCCGATCGCCTGCGGGTTCTGTGCCTTGATCGCGGCGATGTCGAGTCCGAGCTGGAAGCCGGGGCGACGCCACGGAACCCACACGACCTTGTCGCCGAAGATCTTCGCGGTCAGCGCCTCGCCGTCGGCCGCGGTCGCGATCGCGATGCCCGAGTCGGGGTGCAGGTGGTCGACGTGCGCGGCGTCGACGAGGCCGTGCATCGCGGTGTCGATCGACGGAGCGGCGCCGCCCTTGCCGTGCAGGCAGTAGTCGAACGCGGCGACCATCTCGTCCTCACGGTCGAGGCCGGGGTAGACGTCGACGAGCGCGCGCATGCGGTCGAGGCGCAGCACGGCGAGTCCCTGCTCCTTCAGCGTCCCCAGGTCGCCGCCCGAGCCCTTGACCCACATCAGCTCGACCGGCTGGCCCGTGACCGGGTCTGTCTCGGTGCCCTTCGCCGACGTGTTGCCGCCGGCGTAGTTGGTGTTCTTCGGATCGGCGCCCAGGCGGTTCGACCGCTCGATGAGGGCGGCGGCGGTGGGGTTGGTCATGGCTGTTCCTTGTTCTCGGGAGAAGTGGCGAGGATGCGCGCGGCGAAGCGGTCGATGGATGCTGTCGCCGCCGCGTGTTCGGGACGGTTGAGGTGGCCGTGGCGGGTGCCAGGCTCGGTCGAGATGTCGAGATCGACACCGGCGGATCGCAGTGAGGCACCGAAGGCCTCGCCGGAGACGCGCAGCTCGTCGACCTCATCGTTGATCATGATCGTGGCGGGGAAGCGCGAGAGGTCGTCGACCGATGCGGTGCCGGGCACCGCGTAGACGTCGTGGTCTGCGAGGGAGCCGCCCAGGTAGTTCTCGTACATGACGCGCACGGGGTCGGGCCCGAACAGGTCGGCCTCCGGATCCGCGTCGAGCGCCGCACGGAGGACGGCATCCGGTGCGCCCTGGACCGCGTGCAGAGTCGGGTAGGCGAGCACCGCGAGGGCGGGGACGGGGCCTGCTCCATGGCTCAGGCGCAGAGCTGCGCCGGTCGCCAGGTTGCCGCCGGCGCTCGCTCCGCCGATCGACCACGGGCCGCGTGCGAGGCCGGAGTCGACGGCCCAGCGGAACGCGGCCTCGAGCTCGTCGGACGCGACCGGATAGTGCACGCCTGCGCGCTCCGGAGCACCGGCTGCCACAGCCCAGGTGCGAGGGAACGGCGCGAGCGCGTAGTCCACCGAGACCACGACGATGCCCCGGTCGGCGAAGCTCCGCGCCACCCAGTCGGCCTCCGGCATCTCGAGCTCGCCGGCGGCGAACCCTCCGCCATGCGCCCAGACGAGTCCGGGCCCTGCAGGATTCTCCGGCTCGTACACGCGCACGCGCAGCGGTCCGTGCGGCCCGTCGAGCACCTGGTCGCTCACAGCATCCGTCCTTCTGTCGGTGGGGCGTCGGGATGCGGGGATCGGCTCCCGCATCCCGACGGGTCTCATGGTCTCAGCAGTCGAGGGTCAGGCGCCCCAGCCGGCCTGCACACCGCCGACGCGCTCCGCGGCGATCTTCTGCTGGTAACCCGACTCGGCGTAGGCCGCCATCGGGTCGGCGGCGAGTCCGCGCGACTCGCGCCACTCGGCGAGGGCAGGGCGCACGTCGGTGTAGAACGCGTCCATGAAGACGGCGTTCGCGGCGAGCACGTCGCCGGACTTCTGCGCCGTGGCCAGTGCCTCGCGATCGACGATCAGGGCACGCGCCGTCATCTCCTGCACGTTCAGCACCGAGCGGATCTGGCCGGGGATCTTGTCCTCGACGTTGTGGCACTGGTCGAGCATGAACGCGACGTCAGGGTTGTTGAGACCGCCGCCGCGGACCACCTCGAACAGGATGCGGAACAGCTGGAACGGGTCGGCCGCGCCGACGATCAGGTCGTCGTCGGCGTAGAAGCGCGAGTTGAAGTCGAACGAGCCGAGCTTGCCGAGGCGCAGCAGCTGCATGACGATGAACTCGATGTTGGTGCCGGGGGCGTGGTGGCCGGTGTCGAGGCACACCATCGCCTTGTCGCCGAGCGACGAGACCTGAGCGTACGACGTGCCCCAGTCGGGAACATCCGTGTGGTAGAACGCCGGCTCGAAGAACTTGTACTCCAGCACGAGGCGCTGGTCGTCGCCGAGGCGTGCGTAGATCTGCTGCAGCGACTCCTGCAGGCGGTCCTGGCGCCCGCGCAGGTCGGCCTGGCCCGGGTAGTTCGACCCCTCTGCGAGCCAGATCTTCAGGTCGCGGCTGCCCGTGGCATCCATCACGTCGATGCAGGCGAGGTGGTGGTCGATCGCCTTCTGGCGGATCGTCGGATCTTCGTGGGTCAGGGCGCCGAACTTGTAGTCGTCGTCCTGGAACGTGTTGGAGTTGACCGTGCCGAGAGTCACGCCGAGGTCTTCGGCATGCTTGCGGAGGTCCGAGAACGAGTCGACGAGGTCCCACGGGATGTGCAGCGCCACCGAAGGAGCGAGGGCGGTGTACTTGTTGACCTGCGCGGCATCCGCGATCTTCTCCCACGGGTCGCGCGGGGTGCCAGGCGTGCCGAACACCTTGAAGCGGGTGCCGGAGTTGCCGAACGCCCAGCTGGGGAGCTCGATGCCCTGCTGCTCGAGAGCTGCGAGGTTGTCGGACGAGAGGATGCTCATGAGGCGCTGCCTTCGGTGTCGTTGCGGTTGTGGGTGTCGAGCTGGTCTTCGAGGTGGAACACCTCGGTCAGTGTGGCGGCTGCCTGGTCGGGGCGACCGTCGAGCCCGATGAAGAAGCGGCCCATCTCGGCCTCCCAGCGTGCGGCGACGGGGGAGGCCGCGAGGTACGCCTGTGCTGCGGAGTCGTCGTCGACCTCGTAGTAGCCGATCAGCCGACCACCGTCTGCGAGGAACAGTGAATAGTTGCGGCGGCCGGCGGCCGCGATCTCTGCCAGCATCTCGGGCCACACGGGCGAGTGACGGGCCAGGTATTCGTCGAGCAGTTCAGGACGCACCTGCAACTGGAACGCGACGCGGGTCATGATGGGTCTCTCTTCATCGAGGGGTTTTGAATCGTTTCATTCAATGTCTCCCAGACTAGCATGGCCGGTCGCTCTGTCAAGCGACCGGCCATGCCTCGGGTGGATCCGCTGATCATCTCACCGTCACAGTCACACTCCTCGAGGCTGTGGCCCCCGCCGCGTTCGAGAACTCGGCCACATACGCGTACGCGCCGGGTGCGCGACCGGTGATCGCCGTCTGCGCGCGCTGCGCCGAGGGGGAGGCGGTCACCAGAGCCTGGGTGTCGATCAGGACCCCGTTCTCGTAGAGCCGGTACTCGGTGCCGTTGGTGCCCCACCAGAGGTCGGTGGTCACCGTGTAGCTGCCGTCGCGATCCCAGTTGTCGTGGCTGACGACGGGTACCCCGGGGGCGGCGTCCTTGACCTTGACCGTGATGGACGTCGTCGACGTCGTGCCCTTCGCGTTGGTCAGCTCGCCCGTGTACACATACGTGCCGTCAGTGCGGCCACTCACCGAGACGGTGGTGAGCTGGGCCTTGGGCGAGTCGGCGTCGAGGAGCTTCGTCGCGATGAGCGTCCCGTTCTCGTAGAGCCGGAACACCGCCCCGTTCACGCCGTGCCAGAGGTTCATCGACACGGTGAACTCGCCGTCGTGCAGACCGGTGTCCCAGCCCGAGTCCGTCGACAGCGTGCCGCGGGCGGGTTTCGCCGTCGGCCACTCGTCGTCGTAGACCAGGATCTGAGCCTCCGCACGGGTGACCAGGCCGTCGTGGTTGACCGCGTTCACCGTGACCGTGTGGGGTCCGACGAGGTCGGCCAGGTCGATCGTCTGGCCCGGTGCGACGGGTTCTCCGTCGAAGGTGACGTCGAGGGTGCGCACCCCGGACTCGGGATCGGCGGCCGTCACGTCCACGGTGAAGGTCGACGTGCTGGCGAACAGGGTGCCGTCCGCAGGCATTCCCGAGACCACGGGAGCCGTCTGATCGACTGCCCCCGAAGGATCGCCGGTGACCGCGATGCGCGGAGCCGGCGGCTGCTCCATGCCGTCGCCGAGGAAGAAGCTCGTCTGCGGCGGCTGGTTGTACCCGGTGTTCTGCCACGCGACCGAGAGTCGATACACGGGATCGTGCATCAGGGTCCGCAGGCGCAGATCCGTCTCGTCGGTGGTCGAGTAGATCCGCAACTCTGTCGAGTCGTCGGAGCGCCAGGCGATCTCCTCGCGCCAGTCGCCGAAGAGGTCCGACTGCAGGTTCGGCGTGCCCTTGGTGCTGTTGTTGGAGAGCGCGCCCGCAGCCTTCAGGATCACGTCGCTGGACTCTGTCTCCCAGTTCCACTTCGACACGGTCGGCACGCCCGTGGACGTCTCGGCGTTCCAGTCGTGGTCGACGATCTCCCGCAGCGGGTCTCCGTCGAACCAGGCGAGGAAGTTCGCCGCAGGGATGCGCTCGCCGATGAGCTCACCGGTAGATGAGCGCAACTGGCCGACGGGGGAGTTCCACGCGGCATCACCGCCGATCGCCCAGCCTTCGGCGCCTTCGTACCGGGGGTCGATGTCGCCGGAGGCGGCACGACCGGTGTCCTTGGCCGCGGGAATGGACCACAGGACCTCACCCGTGCGCGCGTCGCGCATCGTCGCGCCGACGTTGCCCGAGGCGTTCATCTCCTCGTGTGCGGCGAACACCTCGAGCCCGGGGTTCGAGGGCACGAGGTCTGAGACGTGGATCGCGTCGCCGTGGCCGAGGCCGGTCGAGTACAGGAGCCTGCCGTCGTCGTCGACCGTGGCCGATCCGAAGACGATCTCGTCCTTCTGATCGCCGTCGACGTCGGCGACCGACAGGTTGTGGTTGCCCATCCCGTAGAAGCCCTCGTTGCCAGGGTCGTTCGAGTCGAGCACCCAGCGCTGAGTGAGCGTCGTGCCGTCGAAGTCGTACGCCGCCATGACGGCCCGGGTGTAGTACCCGCGACTGAAGATCGCACTGGGGTGCTCGCCGTCGAGGTAGGCGGTCGCCGCCAGGAACCGGTCGACCCGGTTGCCATAGGTGTCGCCCCACGAGCCGACGTCGCCTCGGGCCGGCACGTAGTCCACGGTGTCGACCGCAGCCCCCGTCAGTCCGGCGAAGACGCTGAGGTACTCGGGGCCGGTCAGCACGTAGCCCGTGCTGTTGCGGTGGTCGGCGCTGGCGTTGCCGATGGGCTGCCCCACGCCGTCGATCGTGCCGTCAGCGGTCTTCATGACCACCTCGGCGCGGCCGTCGCCGTCGTAGTCGAACACCTGGAACTGCGTGTAGTGCGCGCCTGCCCGGATGTTCACCCCCAGGTCGATGCGCCACAGGCGCGTGCCGTCGAGACGGTAGGCGTCGAGGTACACGTTGCCCGTGTAACCCGACTGCGAGTTGTCCTTCGAGTTCGAGGGGTCCCACTTGACGAGGATCTCGTACTGCCCGTCGCCGTCGAGATCTCCGACGCTCGCATCGTTGGCGCGGTACGAGTACGGCTGGCCGTCCTTCGTGTACGCGTCGGCAGGCTTGTCGAGAGGGATCGAGAGGTGGTCGCCGTCCTGCACTCCGAACTCGTCGGTCACCGTGACCTCGCGATCGTCGAGGAGGCTCGTGACGAAGTACGTCGAGTCGCTCGAACCGTCGGCGTCGAGGAGGTTGGTCGAGTCGGTGATCGGCTCGTCCGTGATGCGGGTGCCGTCTCGGTACACATGGAAGGCGATCGCATCGGGGTCGGTGCCGAGCATGCGCCAGCTGACCAGAACGCCATCGCCCGTCTGCACCGCTGCAGGCGCACGGTCGAGGTACTCGGCCTGCCGCTGCAGCACCGTGGCCGCCTCCGTGCTCAGCTGCGCGGAGTCGGGCCCTGCACCACCGGCATTCACCGCGACAGCGGTGTAGTGGTACGGGATCGTGGTCAGCACGGCGGTGTCGACGAAGCGGTTCGAGCTGGTGAAGCCGGCGAGTTCACCACGCTCACCCTCGATCTCGGATCGGAACACCATCGTGTACACGGCGGTGCTCGGCTGCGCCCACGAGATCTCGACCTCGCGCTTCTCGAGCCGGTCGACCGCGAGTGCGGTGGGAGAAGACGGAGCGGCGACAGCCGGGTCCACCAGGGACACGTCGACGGATGCCGAGGGCACCGACTCGAGCCCGGTCTGGTCGACTGCGGTCACGTGATAGGTGTAATCGAGCCCCAGGCGGGCGCCGGCATCGACGAACGAGGCCGTCGTCGTCTCGCCGACCAGGGTCGACGACTTCTCGAACGCCGAGGTGCGATACACCTTCCAGGTCATCCCCGGCTCGGCGGTCCAGGCGAGGGAGACGGTCGGCGCAGCAGGATCCGCGTCCACGTCCGTCACCTCGAGGCCGGCCGGGCCGAGCAGGATCGGAGTCACTTCGATGCCGTTGAGGCGTGTTCCTGCGGCGGCACCGTGCACCCGCACGGTGAGCTGACCGTCGGTGACGAGCACAGGGCCGCGGACCGACGCGTTGACGGATCCGGATCCGGCGTTGCCCGTCCCGAAGGCCTTGCCCTCGATGTCGAAGTTGGTCCGGGTGGAGCCGATCCAATCGCCGGAGTAGGTCTTGACCGAGTAGGTGCCGTTCGGCACGTCGAGGAGGAACTCGCTCGAGTCGCCGGGGAGGACGAAGTCCCGCTCGAGGTCGCTCGCACCACCCGCGGTCCCCCGGTCGCGTCCGGCGCTCGCGGCCAACGGGGCCTCGAAGCCGAATCCGGCATCAGCCGTGTACCCGTCGTCGGGGTTCACCTCGGTGTAGCCCGGCATCACGACCCCGCCGGTGAGCTGGAAGTCGAACTTCCACTTTGCCTGCTTGGTCGAGAAACTCACGGTGTTCGACGCGTCCGAGACGCCCCGGCCGTTCACCGCGAAGACGCGGTAGCGGTATCCCGCGCCCTCGGCGAGGCCCTGCACGATGGCGCTCGTCTGCGTGGTCGTGGTCACCAGCGACCAGACCTGTTCGGGGTCCGCGGTGGCCTGGCGTTCGATGCGGTAGATATCGGCGCCCGAGGATGCGTCCCACTGCAGCACGGCGCCGGCATTCGAGATGGAGCCGGCCACGAGATTCGCGGGTGCGGCCGGCACCGCGGCGGGCGGCTCGACGTCGATGACCTTCGCGGCGAGGGGGTCGTCGAGGGCGGCGACGTCCTGGGCGATCAGGCGCGCCATCTGGATCGCGCCGTAGTCCTGGAAATGCGTGTCGTCCTGGGTGCCGGAGGGGCGCCCGGGGAAGATGCCCGGGTCGACCCAGAGGAACACCGACTTCGCGGCTTCGGGGCCGATCTCGTCGAGGTAGGCGCGGCTCGATGCAGAGAGGTCGACGAGCGGCACGCCCTCCTCCTGCGCGAGCTCGATCATCTTCGCCACGTACTCGGGGAAGCTCACGTTGGCGGCCCCTGTCGCAGCGTCGAAGCTGCGGCGCGAGACGGGCGTGACGAGCACGGGGGTGGCTCCGCGCTGGCGGGCTCCCTGCACATAGCTGCGCAGGTACTCCTTGTAGTCGGCAGGAGACGCGTAGCGATCGTCGACGCCCTGAGTCGCGTCGTTGTGGCCGAACTGCACGAACAGATAGTCGCCGGGGCGGATCCCGCGGAGGATCTCGTCGAGACGGCCCTGCGTGATGAAGTTCTTCGAGGATCGTCCGCCGATCGCATGGTTCGCGAACGCGACGTCGTCGGCGAAGAAGCGGTCGATCATCTGCCCCCATCCCGCCTGCGGTGCGAACGTGTCGGTGTAGGTCTGGACGGTCGAGTCGCCGGCGAGATACACGGTCGGCAGCGCTCCGGGAGCGCGGCTCGTCTGGCGCGTGATGGTCAGCGCGTCGAGCGCCGCCGCCGTACCGCCGACCTGCAGGGTCAGGCGCCCGTCGATGAGGGCGATCGGGAAGGCCATCTCGAGGTACTCCCCGGCGGGCTTCGCGGTCGTCTGCACCTTGGCGATGCCCTCCGCGGTGATCGCGATCTCGCTCGCGGCAGTGCGGTCACCCGCGATGACGGTGACGATGTAGTCGCCGGCGCCGAGCTGCACCTCGAAGGTGCCGCCCTGGGCCGCGACGTGGTCTGCGCGCAGCGGGTCGTCGCCGCCGCGGTCGACATCGGGCTCGGCGGAGGTCGGAGCCGTGCTGAAGCCGTATCCCCATTCGTCGGAGAACCCGATGGCCGAGGTGACGCCGACGGCGCCGTCGGCGAGGGCGCCGGGCCCGAAGTCGAAGACGATCCGGTCGCCGGCGGGCAGGGGCGCGGGCGCCGCGTAGACCGCGGAATCGACGGCGACGGAGGCATCGGAGGTACCTGCCGCGTTGCGTGCGGTCACCCGGTACGACCACTTCTCTGACGTGTCGACGGTGTCGGTGAAGGCAGGTGCGGACACCGTGGCGACGGGGGAGAAGAGTCCGTCGGCACCCGCGCGCTCGACGGCGTACTCGTCGGCGTTGGGCGTCGCGGTCCAGGTCAGCGCCACGGCATCCTTCGTCACCTGCGCGACCGCGAGTCCCTCAGGCGTCGCCGGCACGGCGAGGGCCGGGATGGCGCCGCTGCGCACTTCGGCGGTGCGGGCGGAGACGAGCCCATAGGAATTGACGGACTCGACCACGTAGGCGAAGGTGTCGCCCTCGGCGACGGCGGTGTCGGAGAACGTCGTCGTCTCGGTCTCGGCGACCTGAGTGAACTCGCCGACAGCATCGCCAGCGACGTCGGCCCGCAGCACACGGTAGGCCGTGGCGCCATCAGAGGGTGTCCACGTCAGATCGACCGTGTTCCAGGCGACCTTGGCGACTGCGAGGTCGGCGGGCACCGCAGGGAGCACCGGGGCGACGACGAGTCCGTTGACGTAGGCCCCGAGGCCGCTCCCCGTGAAGCCCACGGTCAGCTGTCCGTCTTCGACCTTCGTGCGGAACGTCTCGGTGGTGGAGCCGCCCTTGGGTGACAGCAGTCGCGTCTGCGCGACACCTTCGAGCGTGAGCGTCGCGTTCGTGCTCGACGCCGTCGTCAGCGCATCGCCGATGGTCACGGTCACGTCGTACTCGCCGGCGGGGACGCTGTCGAGCAGGAAGCCCCAGGAGGTCCCGGCGACGAAGTCCTCGGCCACCGGATCCGCCGGAGTGCGGTTGCCTGTGCGGTCACGGGCGAACAGTGCGACGCCGTCGGGAACCGTCACTCCCCATCCCGATGCGGCCGTGTAAAGCGAGGTCGCGACCACTGGCTCGTATCCCTCGGCGACCGGGCTCGTAGCCGTGCCGAAGTCGAAGCGCCAGGCGCCATCGGCGGCCGGTTCGAGCGCGGCCGCCGCCGGAACGGCGGTCATGGTCGCTCCGATCACGGCGGCGATCGTGGCGGCGGCGAGCCCTGCGCGCAGGCGCGGGAACGGACGGGACGTTCGTGCAGAACGGGTGGAATGCTCCACGGTTCCTCCTTGGACATCACTGGCTAAGGGGTACGACTGAGAGACCCGCGTCGGTGCGGATATCAAAAGGGGGAGCCGAGGCGAAAGAGACCACTTCGTCTCGGCCGATCGATGGATCCGAATTGCCCGGAAAACGTATTCCCGAGGGTTGGCACCGATCCTTGCACGCGGTCGGAGGCGGTGGCAAGAACTTTCTTGAGACGTTTCAGAACTGTCTTGAGACGTTTCAGGGTGTCTCTCGAAGATGGGCCGGGCGGCTCGCGCGGGTGCCGACCGTCGCGCGCCAGGCCGCGCTAGAGTGCGCTGACCACCGCGTTGTCGAGCTCGTCGGCATCGACGCCCGGCCGGACGGCGGCGTTGGTGAGCAGCACCCAGGCCACCCCCGCACCGGGGTGGACCCAGAACTCGGTGCCGGCCCACCCGCCGTGGCCGAAGACGTCGCGGTCGAGGAGGCCGGGGGCGCGACTGCGCAGATTGAACGTGAACCCCCAGTCCTGACCACGCTCGTCCGGATACGGGTCGAGGCGCGGGATGTCTCCCGTGAGCGGGCGACGCATCATGGCGAGACCGGCCGGTGAGAGGATGCCGTCGCGGCCGCCCCGGTCGATTCGCAGCAGCTCGGTGCCCAGGTGCAGCAGGTCCTCGGCCCTGCCCAGCAGGCCCGCACCCGGTGCCCGTGTGGCGTGGAATCGATCGAGGTCGAGCCCGCCCGCCGCAGCGTCAGGCACGCCGACCGACTGCGCGGTGTCGAGCGTCAGGCCGATCGCACCGATTCCGGCAGCCCAGTCGAGAGTGCCGTCATCCCATGTCGTGTCGGTCGCATGCTCGATCATCGCCGCGATGCCCTCGAAGGCCAGCGTCGAGTACCTCGAGGCGGTTCCGGCGGCGAAGTCGCGTCCTCTGGTGAGCAGTTCGTGGCGCAGCGGCAGGGCCGTGTCGAGCGCCGGCTCGGAGATCCCCGATGTGTGCGAGGCGAGATGCCACAGGCGCACGATGTCATCGCGAGACGAGCCGAAGTCGGGAAGGGCGTCGGTCAACGGAGTGTTCGGGGTGAGCAGTCCGCGCTCGATCGCCCTCGCTGCCGTGATCCCCGTGAGGACCTTCGTGATCGAGAACAGCGGATACACGGCATCCGTGGCTGCGCCGAAGCCGTCGAGGCCGACGATGCCGTCGGCGGTCGCGATACCGACGACGGCGGTGGGCAGCCGCTCCGCGTGCACGTGGCGGCGGGCCCAGTCGAACGCTGCGTCGAAGGTCATAAGTGTCATCTCCTGGCGATTCCTGCCGTCGCGCTTCCGTGGCGACTGCTCGGACTCTACGATAGGACCATGCGACAGAAAGCGCTTTCCCACCCGGCTGCGCTCATCGACGGTCAGCACCCGACCCGTTCTGTGCTGCGTCTGGTCGCGCGCCGCCCGTGGCGCCTCACGTTCGCGATCACGGCATTCGCGGTGAAGGAGATCCCGCTGTGGTTCCTGCCGGTGATCACCGCCGCGATCATCGATGTGGTGGCGAGCAAGGGCGACGTCACCGAGGTGCTCTGGTGGTTCGCCCTCGCGGCGGTCCTCTTGCTGCAGAACTATCCGAACCACATCATCTACACGCGCAACTTCATGACCGTGGTGCGCGACCTCGGCGCCGACCTGCGCAACGCCCTGACCGCGCGACTGCAGAGCCTCTCGATCGGGTACCACACGCGAATGAGCTCGTCGATCGTGCAGACGAAGGTCGTGCGAGATGTCGAGAACGTCGAGCTGATGCTGCAGCAGGTCACTCATCCGCTGCTGTCGTCGACCATGGTCATGCTCGGTGCGCTGGCCATGACGGCCGTCACCGTGCCGCAGTTCCTGCCGGTCTACGCTCTCGCTGTGCCGATTGCCATCGGCATCCGCTATGGGATGCGCAACCGTTCGAAGCGACGCAACGAGATCTTCCGCCGCGAGATCGAGACACTCTCGGCCCGGGTCGGCGAGATGGCATCGCTGATCCCCGTGACCCGAGCCCACGGACTCGAGGAGACGGCGATCACCCGGGTCGCCGGCGGCGCAGACGGAGTGCGTCGGGCCGGGCTCGACCTCGATCTGCTGAACGGCCGCGTCGCGTCGATCTCGTGGGTCGCGATGCAGCTGCTCGGCGTCGCCTGCCTCATGCTCGCCGCGGTGTGCGCGCTCACCGGATTCCTGCCGATCACGCCCGGTGAGGTCGTGATGCTCTCGAGCTACTTCACGCTGCTGACCGGCGGGCTCACGCAGCTGCTCATGCTCATCCCCGTCGGCGCTCGCGGCCTCGAGTCGGTGCGCTCGATCGCCGAGGTGCTGCAGGAGCCCGACATCGAGCAGAACTCCGGCAAGCGCGTCGTCTCAGCCGTCACCGGCGAGATCGTGCTCGATTCGGCGACGCATCGATATGAGGATGCCGAAGACGACGCCCTGTTCGAGATCGATCTGCGCATCGCGCCGGGCGAGACCGTCGCGTTCGTGGGGTCGTCGGGGTCGGGCAAATCGACGCTCCTGAACCTGGTGCTCGGCTTCGTCAGACCCACCAGCGGCCGCATCAGGCTCGACGGCCAGGACATGCAGGAGCTGGACCTGCGCACGGTGCGGCGGTCGATCTCGGTCGTGCCGCAGGAGTCGGTGCTGTTCGAAGGGTCGGTCTTCGACAACATCGCCTACGGCATGCCCGACGTCACGCCGGGCCGCGTCGAGCAGGCGCTGCGCGACGCCAATGCGTGGGAGTTCGTGAGCGAGCAGCCCCATGGCTGGGACACCGTGGTCGGCGAGCGGGGAGCGCGCCTGTCGGGCGGCCAGCGCCAGCGACTGGCGATCGCCCGTGCGCTCGTGCGCGACCCGCGCATTCTGCTGCTCGATGAGGCGACGAGTGCCCTCGATCCCGAATCGGAGAGCCTCGTGAGAGAGGCTCTCGAACGACTCATGCGCGGCCGCACCACCCTGGTCGTCGCGCACCGGCTGTCGACCATCCGGCAGGCCGATCGCATCGTCGTGCTCGAACACGGCCGCATCGTCGAGCAGGGCTCGCACGATGAGTTGCTCGCCGCCGACGGGCGATACGCTCGGCTGCACCTGGTGCAGAACGGCATGAGATGACCGGCGATCTGAGATGACGCAGACTCACCGTCCTGAGGAGGACAGATGACTTCCGAGAAGACCCTTCGCGCTGCCCTCGTGGGCACCGGAGCCGTGGCGAACTCCCATGCCCGCGCAGTCGCCGCGTACCCGCGCGCAGAACTCGTCGCCGTCGCCGACCTCAGCCTCGACAAGGCTCGGGAGTTCGCCGTCAGATACGACATCGCCGCCGCGTACTCCGACCTCGACGAGATGCTCGCCGCCGAGCATCCGGACGTCGTGCTCATCTGCACCCCGCCGGGTCCGCACCGCGCGCAGTCGCTGGCCGCCTTCGCGGCCGGCGCCCACGTGATCGTCGAGAAGCCGCCGGCGCCCTCACTCGATGAGCTCGACGACATGCGCGCGGGCGCACTCTCAGCCGACAGGCAGCTTGCTGTCGTGTTCCAGCAGCGCACCGGCACGGCGGCAGCGCACGTGCGCGGACTGCTGCAGCGCGGAGCGCTCGGTCGCCCGCTCGTCGCGGTGTGCCAGACGCTCTGGTTCCGTGACGCGGATTACTTCGCGGTGCCGTGGCGCGGCAGGTGGGAGACGGAGGGCGGTGGCACGACGCTCGGCCACGGCATCCATCAGATCGATCTGCTCGCTCACCTGCTGGGTGACTGGTCGTCGGTGCAGGGGCGGCTCTGGAGGCTTGACCGTGAGACCGAGACGGAGGACGTGTCGACCGCGACCATAGTCTTCGAGCAGGGTGTCGTGGCGCAGCTGATCACGAGCGCCGTATCGCCGCGCGAGACGAGCTCCATCCGCATCGACACGCAGAAGGCCACGATCACGGTCGACCACGTCTACGGTCACGGGCACGAGAACTGGCGGATCACCCCGGCGCCCGGATTCGAGGCCGAGGCGAACTCGTGGGCGTTCCCGGACGTCGAAGAGCGCAGCGACCACGGGCCGCTGCTGCGTGACGTGTTCGACGCGCTGCTCGACGGCGAGCCCCTGCCGGCGACCGCGGATGCTCCCGCCCGGTCTCTCGAGATCGTCGCGGGGATCTACGCCTCGGCGGCCGCCGACGGCGCGGTCATCACGCCGGAACTTCTGGGGACGCATCCGACGCATCGTGCCGGCTTCGCGAGCCCTGTGACCGACCTCCGCCGATGATCGAGCTCTACCGCGACCCCGTCTACGACGGTGCCACGGATCCGCGGGTCGTGATCGATGCGGACGGTCTGTGGTGGATGTTCTACACGCAGCGCCGGGCGAGCCTCGAGGACGCGGGGCCCGGCGTCTCGTGGATCCACGGCAGCCGCATCGGTGTCGCCACCTCGCACGATGGAGTCGAGTGGACGTACGACGGCACGCTCGAGCCCGCGGCATCCGACCTCGTCCTGGTGCCGGGCCTGCCGCCTGTCGACGTCGAGCGCACGCACTGGGCCCCCGAGGTCGTCTGGGACGGCGTCCGGTGGCGCATGTACCTGACCGAGATCGACGGCATTCCCGACCGCTGGCCCGGATTCGTGCGCGAGATCGTGGAGTACGTCTCAGACGACCTCCGTCGCTGGGTGAGACGCGGACCGCTGGCGTTGAGCAGCGATCGGGTCATCGACGCGGCGGTCGCGCGCACCCCTGACGGCCTCTGGCGAATCTGGTACAAGGACGAGGCGGCGGACTCGGTCACGATGGTCGCGTCATCCGCCGACCTCGCGGAATGGCGTCTCGACGGTGTCGCGATCGGCGGACGCCCCCATGAGGGGCCGACGGTCTTCGACCTCGGTGGATTCTGGTGGATGATCGTCGACGAGTGGCGGGGGATGGGCGTGTATCGCTCCGACGACGGCGTCGGGTGGACCCGCCAGGGCGGTGATGATGCCGTCATCCTCACCGATGCTCCCGGGGGAGGGCACGGCAATCACGGCGCCCATGTGCGCGACGGTGACGAGCTGTGGTTCTACTTCTTCGCCACCGCCGAGGCGGCACCTGTGCACGCTGCGACGGGTGAGCAGCGGAGAGCTGCGGTATATCGGTTGGGTCTCGACGTCGAGGCCGGGAACCTGGTCGTGAAAGACTGGAAGATCCCGCGGTAATCGATGTAATCCGGCCGCGGAATTGCCGGTTGCGAAACGTTTCAATCTGGATTAGCGTGCAGGTAAGCGTTTTCCCCGCACTTCGGAGATCGCATCCCGCACCACATGGACACAGGCGTTCCGCGGCTCAGCCGAACGAGGACGTTCACCAGAGAGGACAACGATGTTCAGCAAGAAGCGTCTGGCGGCCGCAGCGGCCGTCGCCACCAGCGCAGCGCTGGTACTCGCCGGCTGCGCCGGCGGTGGCAGCCCCGAGGGCGGGGCCACCTACGATCCCGACGAGAAGGTCACGCTCGACCTCGCGTTCTGGGGCAACGACGTCCGCGCCGACCTGTACAACCAGGCGATCGAGGCGTTCAACGAGGAGTACCCGAACATCACGGTGAACGCGACGTTCCTCGGGTTCCCGGAGTTCTGGGAGAAGCGTCAGACCGAGGCCGCCGGTGGCGGACTCCCCGACGTGATGCAGTTCGACTATTCGTACCTGCGTCAGTACTCCGAGAACGGTCTGCTGCTGGATCTCGAGCCCTACCTCGGATCCGTCATCGAGACCGACCCGCTGCCCGAGAACATCCTCGGCATCGGCGTCGTCGACGACACCACCTACGGCATCGCGACCTCCACCAACGCGTGGGGCATGTTCACGAACCCGGCGCTCCTCGAGACCGCGGGCGTCGAGCAGTTCGCCGGTGGCGACTGGGAAGACTACGACGAGTGGATCGGCGAGGTCACCGATGCCAGCGGCGGCGCGTTCTGGGGCGGATCGGACTGGACCGGCCGCATCCAGAACTTCGAGATCCAGCTGCGCAGCGAAGGCAAGAACCTGTTCGACGAGGACGGCACCCCCGGCTTCGACGAGGACCGCCTGAAGGAGTTCTGGGAGTCCGGAGACGACATCCGCGATGGCGCCGTCGTTCCTCAGCAGACCGTCGAGGAGCTCAACCCGCTGAGCGCCTTCGATGCGGCCAAGAACGCCAGCGAGCTGACGTGGGACAACTTCGGTGCCGGCTACCTCGCCAACCTCGGTGAGAACTACACCGAGCTCGGCCTCGTGGCTCCTCCCGTCACCAAGGACGGCGCGAAGGACCTCTACCTGAAGCCGTCGATGCTGCACACGATCTCGGCCAAGACGGAGCACCCGGAGGCAGCGGCGACGCTCGTCAACTTCCTGGTGAACTCGCCCGAGTCCGGTGAGATCTTCGGCACGAACCGTGGCCTCCCGGCATCCGAGACCGCCCTCGAGGCGGCCGACCTCGACCCGATGAGCCAGCTCGTCAAGGATTACGAGGAGTCCATCTCCGACCGCCTCGGCGACGCACCGCCCGTGCCGATCGTCGGCTACGGCACCCTCGAGGAGAAGTTCCGGGTACTCGGCACCGAGCTGAACTTCGGCACGACGACGGTCGACGAGGCCGTGGAGCAGTTCTTCTCCGAGATGGACGTCGTCCTCAACCAGTGATTCCGCCGGTGGGTCGGGCGACGTCCGCCCGACCCACCGCACCCCATCCACTTCGGAAGGAGCTGTCATGAGCACGACGGCGACCAGGACGATCGTCACGGGCAAGAAGTCCGGGCGAGGGCGGGCGCTGCGCAGCGGCCGCCGCCCCGAGAACGAACTCGCACGGCCCGGACAGCGCGCACGACTGCGTCGTGAGACCGCGACCGGCTATGCGTTCCTCACCCCATGGCTGATCGGCTTCTTCGGGCTGACCGGAGTGCCGATGGTGTACTCCCTCTACCTGTCCTTCACGAAGTACAACATCTTCCAGCCGCCCAAGTGGATCGGCCTGGACAACTACATCCGCCTGTTCACGAACGACCCGAACTTCATCCAGTCGGCGCAGATCACCCTGGTCTACGTGTTCATCGGCACGCCGATCACCCTGGCGGCGGCGCTGGCCGTCGCGATGCTGCTGAACTACCGTGACAAGGGCGCGGGCTTCTTCCGCTCGGCGTTCTACGCTCCGTCGCTCATCGGCGGTTCGGTGTCGGTCGCGATCGTGTGGCGAGCGATGTTCTCCTCCGACGGTCCGGTCGACAGCGGTCTGCAGATCTTCGGGATCAACCTCGGAGGATGGATCGGGAACCCGGGGCTCGTGCTCCCGATGATGATCCTGCTCGCCGTGTGGCAGTTCGGCGCGACGATGGTGATCTTCCTCGCGGGTCTCAAGCAGATCCCCAAGGAGCTCTACGAGGCGGCCGAGATGGATGGCGCGAACGCCTACCGCCGGTTCCGCGCAGTGACGATCCCCATGCTCTCGCCGGTGATGTTCTTCAACCTGCTGCTCGGTCTGATCGGTGCGTTCCAGGTGTTCGCCTCGGCCTACATCATCTCCAACGGCACCGGCGGCCCTGCCGGCATGACGAACTTCATCACCGTGTACCTGTACAAGCGCGGATTCTCCGACGGACAGATGGGCTACGCCGCGGCGATCGCCTGGGTGCTGCTGGTCGTCGTCGCGATCATCGCCTTCATCCTCTTCCGCACCCAGAGGTCGTGGGTGCACTACTCGGGAGACGACAAATGAGTACCTCCAACCAGGCCACCACGTCGGGTGCCGCGTCGACCCCGGTCTTCGCCGCACAGCAGACGACGCCCGCCGGCCCGCCTGCCCCTCGTCGCAGGATCAAGCGCAAGACCTGGCAGACCGTCATCTGGTTCATCGGTCTGATCGTGCTCACCGCGGTGGTGCTGTACCCGCTGCTGTGGCTGTTCCTGTCGACGTTCAAGCCGAACTCCGAGTTCGGTCAGAACCCGGGTCTGTTCCCGCAGGCGCCGACCATCGAGAACTACGGCAAGGTCATGGAGGGCATCGCCGGAGTGCCGATGTGGCGCTTCTTCCTGAACTCGCTGATCCTCGCGGTCTCCGCGGTCGTCGGCACCGTGCTCTCCTCTGCTCTCGCGGCCTATGCGTTCGCCCGCGTGCAGTTCAAGGGACTCGGGGTGCTGTTCGCAGCGATGATCGGCACGCTGCTGCTGCCGTTCCACGTCGTGATCATCCCGCAGTACATCATCTTCAACCAGCTCGGCTGGGTCGACACGTTCATCCCGCTGATCCTGCCGAAGTTCCTCGCCACCGAGGCGTTCTTCGTCTTCCTGCTCGTGCAGTTCATCCGTCAGATGCCGCGCGACATGGACGAGGCCGCGAAGATCGACGGTGCGGGTCACCTGCGGATCTTCTGGTCGATCATCCTGCCGCTCATCAAGCCGGCGCTGATCACCTGCGCGATCTTCTCGTTCATCTGGGCGTGGAACGACTTCCTCGGACCCCTGCTCTACCTGACGAGCCCCGAGAACTACCCACTGCCCATCGCGCTGCGTCTCTACAACGACCAGACCTCGTCGTCCGACTACGGTGCGACCGTCACGGCCTCGTTCGTCGCACTGCTGCCGGTGCTGCTGTTCTTCGTGGTCTTCCAGCGGTTCCTCGTCGACGGTGTGGCCACGCAGGGGCTGAAGGGATAGCCATGTCGGTCATCCGCGAAGACCGTCGGGCCCATCGCGCCGCGAAGCGTGAGGCGCGCTCAGGTGCCGGTCCGACGGTCGCCGGGATCGAACCGGGGGTCAACCCCGGCGCGACAGCGAAGTTCGGACTGTTCGGCGAGGTGCTCACAGTCGGGCTGCTCATGACGATCATCGCCCTCGGCGTCGTCACCCTGCCGATCGCGCTGGCCGCCGGCATCCGTCACCTGCGACGTTTCGTCGCCGCCGAGGATTCGCGCACTGCGCTGTTCTGGGAGGACGTGCGCGCCGGCATCCTGCCGTCGCTCGCCGTCGGCGTGCCGGCTGCGCTGATCGCGACCGCGCTGACCATCGACGTGGTGCTCGCGGGGTCGGGTGCTCTGCCCGGTGGCGAGGCCATCGCGGTCGTCGGCTGGGCGGGGCTGCTCGCTCTCGCCGTCGCCGTGCTCCTCGCAGCGGGCGCCTGGTCGCCCTCGCTCGGGTGGAAGGACGCCGTGCGTGCGGTGCCAGGAGCGATCAGGGCGGATGCTGCCGGTGCCGCCTACATCGCGGCCGCAGCCGTCTTCACCGGTGTCGTGACCTGGGCGCTCGCGCCCCTCTTCATCGCCGGAATCGGCTGCGCGGCGCTCGCCGTCGTCGCCGTGCCGGGGCGTCGTCGGCGCCGGGAGAACCACGAGGGATGAGAAGGTAGTCGTTGGCGCACGCGCGGACGGACGGAGGCACGCCATGGCAGTAGGGGTGAAGGACGTCGCGGCTGCGGCCGGCGTCTCGGTCGGCACCGTCTCGAACGTGCTCAACCAACCGGAACGCGTGTCCGCGAAGACGGTCGAACGCGTCCAGCGCGTCATCCAGGAGCTCGGCTTCGTGCGCAACGACGCGGCCAGACAGCTGCGGGCAGGACGCAGCCGCAGCATCGGCCTCGTGGTGCCCGACATCGGCAACCCGTTCTTCGCCGAGGTCGTGCGCGGGGCAGAAGACAGAGCAGCGGATGCCGGCATGACCGTGCTGCTCGGCAACAGCGACGAGCGAGATGAGCGCCAGGTCGCTCATCTCGAACTCTTCCAGGAGCAGCGGGTCAACGGGGTGCTGCTGACCCCCGCCTCCGACGACCTCTCGGCCGTGCACCGTTTCGCCGCGGGCGGCATGCCGGTGATCCTCGTCGACCGTGAGGTGGAGGAGGGGCTTCTTCCCTCGGTGTCGGTCGACGATGTCGAGGGCGGCCGGCTCGCCGCCGAGCACCTTCTCTCGGCCGGAAGACGCCGACTGGCGTTCGTCGGAGGACCGCAGTCGGTGCATCAGGTCGCCGATCGTCTTCGGGGGGTGCAGGCGGCGGTCGCAGCCCACCCCGACGTCACTCTCGAGATCTTCGAGCAGTCCGCGCTCACCGTGCTGCAGGGGAGGGCCGCGGGTGAGGCCATCGCAGCGCGTGCCCCTGAATCGCGCCCGGATGCGGTCTTCGCCGCGAACGACCTGCTCGCCGTCGGTCTGCTTCAGGCGTTCAGCTTCGGATCCGCGATCCGCGTGCCCCAGGACATCGCCATGGTCGGCTACGACGACATCGACTTCGCCTCGGCCACCGTCGTGCCGCTGAGCTCGGTGCGCCAGCCCGCGAGGCTGCTCGGCTGGACGGGTGTCGATCTGCTGCTGAAGGAGCTCGACGGCGTCGAGCACGACCGCCGGGTGCGATTCCAGCCCGAGCTCGTCGTGCGGGAGTCGAGCGCCAGCGGTCGCTGAGCGATCGTCGGTGGGTGGCGCGCTCGGAACCCGTGCAGTGTGCAGGACCGGGGCACGGATGCGGGAGCATCCGTCTGTTTTCGTCCTGCAGACGTGCTTTCGTCCTGCAGACGGCCCCGGCCGAAGTCGCCTGAGTCCCGATTCGTGACTGTCCGCTGAACCCGTTATGCTTGCAAGGTGCATCCGCTCGTGAGAGTTCGGATGCCTGGAGACGTCGCATAGTCCGGCCGAGTGCACCACCCTGCTAAGGTGGAGTCCCCTCACGGGGACCAGGGGTTCAAATCCCCTCGTCTCCGCAGATGAAATCCCTGCCTCGGCAGGGATTTTCTGTTTCAGGTGCTGACTCTGAGGTCCTGAGCGTCGAGGGCATCCGCAAGGTATGACGCCGTCGTGCTCCCGCTCTCCGAGGCGATTGCGCGCGGAGTTCCCTGCGCCACGACCGTGCCTCCGAGGTCTCCGGCGCCCGGACCCATGTCGATCACCCAGTCGGCCTGTGCGACCACGCGCATGTCGTGCTCGACCATCACGACCGTGTTGCCGGCGTCGATCAGATGCTGAAGGTGCACCAGCAACCGGTCGGTGTCCGACGGATGCAGTCCTGAAGTGGGCTCGTCGAGCAGGTAGAGGGTGTCGCCGTGCTGCGCGCGCCGGAGCTCGGACGCCAGCTTCACGCGCTGCGCCTCGCCGCCGGAGAGCTCTGTCGCCGACTGACCCAGCGGCAGGTATCCGAGCCCTACATCGAGCAGGGCATCGAGGTGTCGCGCGACGTCGGCATCGTCGGCGAAGAGTGCACGTGCGTCGTTCACGCTCAGAGCGAGGACGTCGGCGATGGTGTGCCCGTGGAGTTCGATCTCGAGGGTCTCCGGGTTGTAGCGGGTGCCACCGCACGTGCTGCAGGGCGCGTGGACGGTGGGGAGGAAGAGCAGCTCCACCTCGACCGTGCCCTCGCCCTTGCAGGTGGGGCATCGTCCGTTCGGGAGGTTGAACGAGAACCGGCTCGCGGCGTAGCGTCGCCGGCGTGCTTCGGGCGTCGCAGCGAACAGAGCGCGGACGCGGTCGAAGAGCCCCGTGTACGTCGCCACGTTCGATCGTGACGTGCGGCCGATCGGCTTCTGACTGACCTGCACGACGCGCCGCACGCGGTCGGCGGGACCGGAAGCGCGTCCGGTCGTCTCGCTCGTCGGCGAGGAGAACAGCGGATCCGCTGTCGTGCCGCTCTGCTCCTCTCTCGACGCGTCGATGGTAGAGCCGTCCACCTCGCTGGAAAGGCTCTTCTGCAGCAGATCGGGCAGAGCCTGGGTGACGAGAGACGATTTGCCCGAGCCCGAGACGCCGGTGACGGCGGTGAGGCAGCCCAGGGGGATCGACACGGAGACGCCGCGGAGGTTGTTCCGTGAGACGTCGGTGAGCTCGAGCCGGCCGTCGGGCTCGCGAGAGGCAGGCTTCGTCGTCGGCTGGTCGGCACGCAGCTCGTCGGCGAACAGGTACCGCCGAGTCTGGGAGTGTTCCGCCTGTCGGAGCCCGTCGATCGGACCCGAGTAGACGATCTCGCCTCCGGTCGCTCCCGCACCGGGGCCGATGTCGACGATCCAGTCGGCGTGCCGGATCACGTCGAGGGAGTGCTCGACGAAGAAGACGGTGTTGCCTGAGTCCCTGAGCGAGCGGAGGATGCTCACGAGCGCTTCGCCGTCGGCGGGATGGAGCCCGGCGGACGGCTCGTCCAGCACGAACATCACCCCGAACAGCTGCGAGAGCACCTGAGTGGCAAGCCGCATCCGCTGCAGTTCGCCGGACGAGAGCGTGGGGGTCGATCGATCCAGTGAGAGGTAGCCGAGACCGAGCTCGATGATGGGCGACACCCGATCTCGCAGCTCGTCGACCAGCCGCTCGGCCGCGAGCTGCTTCTCGGGCGAGAGCGCCTCGCCGACTGCGTGATCGGCGCCAGACCCGCCGTCGGATCGGTCGAGTGCCGTCTCGAGCAGAGCGGCGAGGTCGGCGAGTGGCAGCCCGGCCATCTCGGTGATGTCGAGACCGGCGAACGTCACGGCGAGAGCCTCCGGCTTCAGCCGGCGGCCGTCGCACAGCGGGCAGCGGACGCTGACCATGAAGCTCGCTGCCTTCTCGCGCATCTTGGCGCTCTTCGAGTGGGCGAAGGTGTTGAGCACGTACTGCCTCACTCCGACGAACGTGCTCATGTACGACGGCTCGATGCCGGCCGCGACGGCCTTGCGCACCTGTGCAGGACCACGGTCGGTGAACACCGGAACCTGAGGGGACTCCTCGGTGTACAGCACCCACTGGCGCTGCTCCTCAGGCAGATCGCGCCACGGGATGTCGATGTCGTAGCCGAGAGAGATCAGGCTGTCGATGAGCTGCTTGCCGTGCCATGCCCTCGGCCAGGCGTCGAGAGCGCGGTCTCGGATCGACAGCGACTCATCGGGAACCATGAGGTGCAGCGGCACGTCGTACACCTGCCCGATCCCGTGGCACCGGGGGCAGGCGCCCTGCACGGTGTTCGCTGAGAAGTCCTCGGCGAACAACGGCTCTGCGCCGGGCGGGTACGTGCCGACGCGCGAGAACAGCATGCGCACGACGTTGCCGATCGACGTGGCGCTGCCGACGGTGGATCGCGCACTGCCCGCGGTGCGCTGCTGGGGGAGGGCGACAGCCGGGGGCAGCCCCGCGATGGCGTCGACGTCGGGGATGTCGACCTGGCTCATCAGCCGCCGCGCGTAAGGCGCCACGGACTCGAAGTAGCGGCGCTGGGCTTCGGCGTAGAGGGTGCCGAAAGCGAGGGAGCTCTTTCCCGAACCGGAGACACCCGTGAAAGCGACGAGGGCGTCGCGGGGAATCGCGACGTTGACGTCACGAAGGTTGTGCACACGTGCTCCGGTCACGACGATGGCGTTCGACGTGCCGGAGAGCTTCGACGGTGGGGTCCCGCCCATCATGGACCTCTTCTCATATCCCGCGCACAGCGTGGATGGATGCAGCGGGGACGGATGCGACATTCGCCGACTCCGCGTCACGTTACCTCGCCCGTCCGACTTCGTCGGAGTCCTTGACAGGGCTCGATCGGACCCTCCGATCTCACACCGGTGACGTGACTGCCGCAGAGTGCGGCCTTCCTCTGTGCGCGGCGGGTGCGTCAGGCGCGGACGATCGCCGGAACCTCGTAGCTGCGGTCGAGCACTGACTGATCCGGTTCGTACATGCGCAGCACGGGGCGGAAATCGCCCGCCGGCGACGGCAGCCAGTTCGCTCGGGCAGCGGTGTCAGCGGGCACACTGTGGCTGATCGTGATCGTCAATGAACCGTCCGGCTCGTAGACGATGCCCGGAGTTCGATCTCCGATCGAGTACCTGTCGATCGAATTCTCGACCATGAAGAAGTTCGGCACGTCGTACATCGTCAACGACCAGAAGGCACCCACCGGAGGTGTGGGATCGAGGTGCAGGGTGTACGTGCGCGATCCCGAGAGCTGCTCACCCTGATCGTCGAGGTAGGTCATGATGTACGCCGCCTCGTAGGAGTGGTTGCCCCACAGGCCTCCTGCGGCAGCCGCCGCTCGTTCGATGATGCGCATCTTCGGGTCGCTGATCTTGAACCGGGGATCATCCAGTGCGCCGGTCTGGAAGTAGTCGAGGTTGTAGTCGAACGCGTGGAAGGTGAGCTTCCACCCGTTCGCCTCGGGGCTGGTGCCGCCGGAGTGGAGCACCTTCTCGATGAGGGCCTGCCCATGCTCGTAGCCCGCGGTGAGTGCGGACGCGACCTCCTCGTCGACGTCGGGTATCGACCGATCGGCGGCGTTGATCCCGAGAGGCGTGAGGCGTGCTTGGAGCTCCTGGTCGCGCTCCGGGGCGGGAAAGGCCTGGCTCCACAGACGCAGCTTGTCGAAGAAGACGAGGGCGTCGGAGTCGGAGTCGGCGGGCTGCGGGATGCCGGTCGGCCGCGCTCGCGGGTCCAGTGGCGTCAACGTGGTTCCATCCTGCAGCGCGGCGACGGAGGCGAGGTCGTGATCTCCGGCGCACGCCCAGCGCCCGACGATCGAAGCGACGCGGGTGGGGAACTCGATCGTGGTGACGTCATCCTCCGCGTCGCCGGACCAGCCGGGAGGGACGAGAAGGAACTTCCCGGCCTGCGTGCCCGTGGCGCGGTGCCCGATATAGGCGAAGTTGTTGGTCCACGCATCGACGAACTGCAGGACGTAGTAGCGCCCCGCCGTATCCGGCACCCGCAGGAGCACGGGGCCGACGCTGAGGTCGACCTGGGCCATCGAGTAGAGCGTGTCGTTGTTGATGGTCACGAAAGTGTCTGCGGGGCCGGCCATCGTGCGCGCGTGGCTGAACGAATTGAAGGGAGCCGCCGGGTTCGCTCCGACGCCCTCGTGCACGTAACGACGAACCTGGTCGAGATTGAAGACCAGGGGAAAGCCGAAGACGTACGCCTCGGTGGCGAGCGCTGTCAGGTCGGGGTTCATCGTGGGCTCCGGTTCCTCTTCGCACGGGCATGAAGGTCTGCGGCCCGACGCTAGCGCGGAACGCCGGGTTCCGGCCCGCCGCCTCACCCGCTTCGGATGAGCGGACGCAGGGCGTCCATGGCCGAGCAAGCGCTATCCTGAAGGCCTTCCCCGCCTCGCATACAGGAGCATCCCTCATGCCCATCGCCGCCGATGACCCCCGCCTGACGACCCCCTTCGAGGCCGCCTCCACCCGGTACGCCGACGTGCCCTTCCAGCGTGCCGGTGCCAGCGGTGTGCAGCTCCCCAAGGTGTCGCTGGGCCTCTGGCAGAACTTCGGCCGCGACCGCACCTTCGACAGCCAGCGTGAGATCGTGCTGCACGCCTTCGATCGCGGGGTCGTGCACATCGACCTCGCCAACAACTACGGCCCGCCCTACGGCTCGGCCGAGTCGACGTTCGGCGCGGTTCTCGGCAGCGGTCTCGCCCGCTACCGGGACGAACTGTTCGTGACGACCAAGGTCGGGTACGACATGTGGCCCGGACCCTTCGGCGACGGCGGATCGCGCAAATACCTGACGCGCTCGCTCGAGCAGAGCCTGCAGCGCATGAAGACCGACTACGTCGACGTGTTCTACTCGCACCGCCCCGACCCCGAGACCCCGCTCGAAGAGACGGTCACGGCCCTCGCCGACATCGTCCGCAGCGGCAAGGCGCTGTACGTCGGCATCTCGAACTACCCGGCCGAGCTCGCTCGTCGGGCGTATGAGCTGCTCGCGGAGCAGGGCGTGAAGCTGCTGCTGCACCAGCCCCGCTACTCGCTGTTCGATCGCACGCCCGAGGCCGAGCTGTTCCCGGCGCTGCGCGAGCTGAAGGTCGGCAGCGCGGTCTTCTCGCCGCTCGCCCAGGGGCTGCTCACCGGCAAGTACATCGACGGTGATGTGCCCGCCGACTCGCGTGCGGCGAACAGCCACTTCCTCAACGGATCGGCACTGACCGACAGCTATCTCGAGCGCATCCGCGGCATCGACCGCGTCGCCAAGGACGCGGGCCTGTCGATCCCGCAGCTCGCGATCGCCTGGGTGCTGCGCGATCCGGTGGTGACCACTGCGATCATCGGTGCATCGCGCACGGGGCAGATCGACGACGCCGTCGCGGCGAGCCAGGTCGTGCTCTCGGTCGACGTCATCGCCGCTCTCGAAGAGTTCGCCGCCACCCCCGGGGCCACCGTCGTCTGAGGCGGATCGGTGCATTCTGCGTAATATTCCCGGCGGCAGCGCGTCTGTTCAGTAGAGGCTCCTCACGCCGAGGCGTCCACGGACGACCCGGGAGCACCGATGACCATCGCCTACGCGGAGCCACGGACGCGCCAGTGGAATCATCACGGTGCCGTTCCGCTGCCCGAACGGGCGTTCCAGCACATCCTCGCGGCGATACTGCGAGGGGACTACCTGTCGGGCGACACGCTCAGCACCCTGCGCTTCGCGAAGGAGCTCGACATGTCGTTGAATCCGATCCGCGAAGCGATCATCCGGCTTCGCGACATCGGACTGGTGCAGGTCACTCCCGCCCGGTACACCAAGGTCGCCGACTTCTCGACCCCCGAGTCGCGTGCGGCGATCGGCTATGCGGGGGTGCTCGCCGGAGCTGCACTCAGAAAGACTCTGTCCACGACTGCGGATGAGGTCCGGAGTGACCTCGCGGCAGATCTCGAGCTGATCGGTCGCGCGGAGACGGCGGGGGACCGCAACGCCGCGGTGATCGCATTCCTCAGTGCCGTAGCCGACCTCGTGGATCATCCTCGACAGGCCATGCACCTCGTGGAGAGCACCATTCTGGCGCGCTGCGCGTTGCAGTTCGCCGCAGCGTCGCTCCCTGACCAGGCGACGCAGGCGCAGTCGGCTGCGGCAGGAACCGCCGCCCGCGCGATACGGGCGGCAGAGCCGGAGGTCGCCGAGACGGCCGTTCGCGCGCTCTTCGATCAGCTCGTGTAGACGACGGCGTTCCTCGGCCCCGGGCTGTGCCGCGACCGGCAGCGATCGGAGCTCGGCGCCCACCCCGTCGATAGAGTCGGAGCATGACTGCGACGAAGGTGTTGTTCATCGGTGGGACAGGGATCATCTCCTCGGCGGCGAGCGCGCTCGCCGCGTCTCGGGGCATGGAGGTGACGTTGCTGAACCGCGGGCAGTCTCGACGTGAGCCCGCCGAGGGCGTCGAGGTGCTGACGGCGGACGTCTCGGATGCTGCTGCTGTCGACGCCGCTCTCGCCGGCCGCGAGTTCGACGTGGTGGCCGACATGATCGCCTTCACTCCCGATCAGGTGCAGCGCGACATCGATCGTTTCGAGGGCCGCACGGGGCAGTACGTCTTCATCAGCTCGGCATCGGCGTATCAGAAGCCCGTGGCGCGCCTGCCGATCACTGAGTCCACGCCGCTGCGCAATCCGTACTGGCAGTACTCGCGCGACAAGATCGCCTGCGAAGATCTGCTGACCGCCGCCTACCGTGACCGCGGGTTCCCGGTCACGGTGCTGCGCCCATCGCACACCTACGACAGGTGGACCATCCCCGCGTTCGGTGGATGGACGGCGATCGACCGCATCCGCCGCGGCGAGGAGATCATCGTCCACGGCGACGGCACGTCGCTGTGGACCCTCACCCATTCGAGCGACTTCGCGGTCGGATTCGCAGGGCTGCTCGGCAACCCGCTCGCTTACGGAGACACCTTCCAGATCACCAGCGACTTCGTCTACACCTGGAACGACATCTACGCGATCCTCGGACGAGCGGCGGGGGCCGAGCCGAAGATCCGCTACGCCACGAGCGCGACGATCGAGGATGCCGCGCCCGACCGCGCCGGTCAGCTCACCGGCGACATGGCGCACTCGGTCATCTTCGACAACACGAAGATCCGCCGCGTCGTGCCGGATTTCGCCCCGGTCGTCCCCCTGCACACCGCGGCGCGCGAGATCATCGACTGGCATGACTCGCACCCCGAGCTGCAGCGCGTCGACCCCGCCATGAACGCGCTGTTCGACACGCTGCTCGCGTGAGCCGGGAGATCTGACACCGGTGGCGCACCGGTAACCTGTGCTGGAGCGTTCCCGACCCCCGAGCAGGAAGCCACATGCCGGTTCCCAATGATTCGAAGCCGACCGTCCAGCGACGGCTTCTGCGTGATGAAGCCCACGACGCGATCCGCGACGCCATCCTCGACGGCACGCTCAAACCGGGCGAACGCCTCGACGACAAAGAGCTGCAGCAGTGGCTCGGCATCTCGCGCACACCGATTCGCGATGCACTGCAGGGCCTGGCGATGGAAGGACTCGTCGAGTCGGCTGCGCAGAGCTACACGCGTGTCGTGAAGCCTGACCCTGACCACGTGGAGTCTTTCATCCAGACTCTGGGCGTGGTGATGGGTGGAGTGACCCGAACCACGGTGGGTGTGTTCGACGACACCGACCGGGCCGGGTTCGCCGCGATCGTCCGCCGTGTCGAGGCGGCCCTCGCAGCGCGAGACACGCATGAGCACCTGCGTCTGGGCATCGAGATGTACGAGCTGCTCCTCGGCCGCTGCGCCAATGCCGCGCTGGTCTCGCTCGCGCGCGCTGCGATGACCCCGATGAGCTACCAGATCCGCATCACGGCGGGTGATCGCGAGCCGAACTGGGTGATGCTGGAGACCGGGTGGGGTCGTCTGGGCCGCGCGGTCGAAGACGGGGATCCGATCGCTGCGGAGCTGGCCCTCGAGGAGATGCATCTGCTTCCGCTGCCGTCGAACTCCTGGGAGCCGCCGCACTGGGGCGCGCGCTGATCGCGTCGAGCACACGCACGCCCTGACCGGTCGCGGCGGCCGCGTCGCTCAGGCGGCTGACATCACCGCGAGCACGTTGCCTGCAGGATCGGTGAACCACGCGATGTCGGGGCCGCGATCAGGGCCGCCGCGGAGGATGCCCTTGTCGTCTGTGTCGAAGTCCGAATCGGGGTAGATCTTGGTCACGACTCCGCGCCCGTTGAGGTCGTCGACCGCCGCGTCGATGTCGTCGACGGGAAAGTTGAGGATCGTGAAGCTCGCCGGCGTGTGATTCGGCTTGGCGTAGACGAGGATCGAGCCCCCGTCGGGCAGGCTGATGTCGAGGAAGCCCATGGCGTTGGTGGTGACGTCCAACCCGAGGGTGTCGCCGTAGAAGGAGCGGGCGGCGTCGATGTCGTCGACGCTGAACCCGCTGAACGCGTGCGTGGTCTGAAAGGCGGTCATGCGTTCAGCATGCGCCGCTCGCCGCGCGGTGTCCAGACCCTACGGGCGTACCTGGTTGACGAGGTCGTCGCCGGCGTTCAGTCGCGTCACGTTCTGGTCGACCAGGTCCGCGGCACCGACCGGCCGGTTGCCTGCGATGTGCGGTGTGATGAGCAGGTTCGGTGCATCCCACAGCGGATCGGATGCCGGAAGCGGCTCCGACTTCGTGACGTCGATGGCGGCCGCGCGCAGTCGGCCCGACTCGAGTGCCGCGATCAAGGCGGCCTCGTCGACCGTCGCGCCACGGCCGACGTTCACGAAGGCTGCTCCTGGCTTGAGCGCGCCGAAGACCTCGGCGTCGAACAGGTCGGTGGTCTCGGCTGTGGCGGGGAGGATCGAGACGAGCACGTCGGTCTCGGCGAGGATCGCCGTGGCGTCGGCATCCGCGTGCACCGGGTAACCCGATCGGGTGCCTGCGCTGCGGGCGATGCCCTGCACATCGGCGCCCAGCGCCGTGAGGAAGGGAGCGAGAGTGCCGGCGATCGAGCCGAAGCCCCAGATCGTGACCCGTGCGCCGACGAGCGTGTAGGACTGCTGCGTGTCGGGAGCGCTCTGCACGTCGTTGAAGTCGTCCCAGCGGTGCTCGCGCTGCGCATCGTGGAGCCGATCGAGGCGCCGCACCGCGCTGAGGATCAACGCCAACGCGTGCTCGGCGACCGGGCCGTCGTGCAGCGAACGACCGGAGCAGATGCGCACCTCATCGCCGAATCCGGCGTTCAGCACGACATCGGCACCCGAGGCGAGCGCCTGCACGAGCCGGAGCCGGGGAAGCACGCGGGCGGCCTCCTGCAGCCATTCCGACGAGTTGTGCCAGACGACCAGCACCTCGGCGTCGCGGTGCTCGTCCGGGACGGCTTCGTCGATGTCGTAGACGACTGCCTCGACGTCGGCCTTCACCGGCAGGTCGATGGTGTTCGGGATCAGGATCTTCATGGGGGCCTCCGCTTCCACGGTAGTCACTGAGGGGACTCGGTCGACTCGCGCCACACTATGGTGAGCAGTCCGTCGGGCTTCTCGGGCGGCTCGCCACCTCGCACCGCCGCGACGAGGCGGTGCATCGAGTAGGCACCGAGACGCTCGCGGTCCTGCGAGACGCTCGTGAGCGAGGGCACGAGGAACGCACTCTGATGGTGGTCGTCCCAGCCGGTGACGGCGACGTCCTGCGGAAGCTTCCATCCTCGGCGGGTGGCGGCCCGGATGGCGCCGGTCGCGATGACGTCGTTCGCGGCGATCACGGCGAGCGGGGGAGCATCGTCGGGCAGTGCGTCGATCGCATCCTCGCCGGCCTTCCCGCTCCAGTCGCCGTCGGTGACCCCGAGGGACTCGAGTCCGAGTCGGTCGATCGTCGAGAGATAGGCGTCGCGGCGTGCGCGCGCGGAGGGGAAGTCCTCGGCCCCGGCCAGGTGGATGAATCGTCGGTGCCCGTGCGCTGCCAGGCGCTCGATCATCTCGGCGATCGGGCGTGAGTCGGTGAACTCGCCGGTCATGTGCATAGCGTCATCGAACTCGCCGACCGAGAGCACGATCGGCCCTCCTCCGGTCGTGTCGGTGAAGGGGAGCGGAGTGAACGCGAGCACGCCCTCGTACTGCCCCGACTCGACCACCTCGGTCAACCGGTCGATGCGTTCCTCAGCGTCGTCGGGCAGGCTGACGACCTCGACGACATACCCCTCTTCTCGCGCGGCGGCGATCGCCCCCGCCAGCAGAGTGAGCGGATTCATCGTCGCGATCGGCACCACGACGGCGAGGCGGCCGGTGCGCTGCGTGCGCATCGATCGGGCGGCGAGGTTCGGCCGGTAGTGGAGCTCGGATGCCGCACGCAGCACCTTCTCGCGGGTGGCCTCGGAGATTCCGGCGCGTCCGGTGAAGACGAACGACACGGTGGATTGCGACACCCCGGCGAGATGGGCGACGTCATGGCTCGTCGGGCGTTTCTCCACGGCATCCGTCCTTTCGGGGCTTGACGCGACCGGTGTCTCTCTCGATAGTATCTACTACGTCTTAGTAATACGTAGTAACACCTCATCGAGGAGGCAGTGGATGCTCAGGATCGGAATCATCGGCACCGGCGGGATCGCCGACGCGCACATCAACGGATACCTCGCCTTCCCGGGCGAGTGCGAGATCGCAGCACTCGCCGACGTGGTCCCCGGCAAGGCTGCGCAGAAGGCTGAGGCCTTCGATCTGACAGCCGTCGCGACGTTCGACGATCCGCTCGAGATGATCTCCTCCGGGCTGGTCGACATCGTGAGCGTCGCCACCCCGCCGTCGACGCACGCGTCGCTCGCGATCGAGGCTCTCGATGCCGGCCTCCACGTGCTGGTCGAGAAGCCCATGGCCCCGTCGCTCGAAGAATGCGATGCGATGCTCGCGGCGCAGCAGCGCTCCGGCAAGGTGCTCTCGGTCGTCGCCCAGAACCGATTCCGCGACGATCTCGCGACACTCAAGGACGTCGTCGACTCCGGGCTGCTCGGACCGATCTCGCACGTCCGGGTCGACTCGGCGTGGTGGCGGGGGTTGCCCTACTACGACCTCTGGTGGCGCGGCACGTGGGAGAAGGAGGGCGGCGGATGCACCCTGAACCACGCCATCCATCACATCGATCTGCTGCTGTGGCTGCTCGGCACCCCGAGCGAGGTCACCGCGATGCTCGCGAACGCGCAGCACGACAACGCCGAGGTCGAGGACCTGTCGGTCGCGATCTTCCGCTACGACCGGTGCCTGGCCCAGCTGACCAGCTCGGTGGTGCACCACGGACAGGAACAGGCGATCGTGATCCAGGGTGCGAATGCCCGAGTCTCGCAGCCGTTCTCGATCGCCGCCGAGCGGTCCCGCGCTGACGGCTTCCCGGAGGAGGGCGGCGATGCCGACGTGGTGGCGCGCATCGAGGCGCTCGTCGCCGAACGCACGCCGCTCGCTCACCTCGGGCACGAAGGCCAGATCGGTGATCTGCTCGGCGCGATCCGCGACGGCAGGCCGCCGATCGCCGACGGCCGTGACGGACGCAATGCGGTCGAGGTCGTCACCGCCATCTACAAGGCGGGCTTCGAGCGCCGTTTCGTCTCTCTGCCGATCGCGGCATCCGATCCGTATTACCGGGCCGGGCAGCTCGTCGCGAACGCGCCGCACTTCTTCGAGAAGACGACCTCGCTGATCGAGGCGGCATCGTGACCGCATCCTCGTTTCCCGGCGGCACGTCGCTGTCGTATCTCGACGTCTATGCGGATGCGGCCCCCGACGGCATCTGCGGCGGGAGCCCGCACATGCACCTCGTCTCGACCGAGGCCTACGTGGTGCTCTCGGGGCAGGGCGCGCTGCAGACGATCGACGCGGACGGTTTTCGTGAGACGCCGCTGTCGGCGGGATCAGTCGTGTGGTTCACCCCGGGAACCATCCATCGCGCCGTGAACCGCGGAGACCTTCGGGTCGTCGTGCTGATGAGCAACGCAGGGCTGCCCGAGGCGGGAGATGCCGTGATGACCTTCCCCGCAGAGATCGTGGCGGACCCGACAGCGTACGCAGCGGCGGCGTCGCTCGGAGACGAAGGCGGCCGAGCCGAGCGTGCGTCCGCGCGTCGGAACCTCGCCGTGGCCGGATTCGAGACCTTGAGGGATGCCGTCGTCGCCGGCGATCGTGCTGCTCTCGAGGCCTTCCATGCCGCTGCGGGGGCGCTCGTGCGTGACCGAGCCGAGGCCTGGGGCGACCTCGTGCGGGAGCGTCCGCTCGCCCAGGCCGAGCAGTCGCTCGCACTCGCGGCAGCCGTCGTGTCCGGTTCGGTGGCGCACCTCGCTGATGCCCGCGTCCACCAGGCCGTACCCTCGGTGGGAGACCGCGGTTTCGGCATGTGCGGACGCCTACGCACCTATGAAGCGACCGACCCTGACATGACCGACGAGGAGAACGACCGATGACCCGCGCCTATACCTTCGATCCGCTGCCCGAGCCGGTCCTGGGCCCCGAGGAATTCGTCTTCGCGGCCGTGGGCCTGGCACACGGGCACATCCACGGGATGGTCGAGCAGCTCATCGCCGCCGGCGCGACCCTCTCACTCGTCTACGACGGCGACCCGGCGAAGGTCGCCGACTTCGTCGAGCGGTTTCCGCAGGCACGAGCCGCCGCGAGCGAGCAGGAGGTGCTCGACGACCCCGCCGTGCAGCTGGTGGCGAGCGCCTCGATCGCGAATCAGCGGGCTCCGCTCGGCGTGCGCGTGCTGGATGCGGGCAAGGACTTCTTCGCCGACAAGCCCGCGATCACGACGATGAACGACCTCACGGCTGCGCGTGCGGCTGTCGAGCGGACGGGCCGCAAATTCGCCGTCTACTACGGTGAGCGCGTGCATTCTGAGGCGGCGATCCTCGCCGGCCAGCTGATCGATCAGGGTGCGATCGGAACCGTGCTGCAGGTGGCATCGTTCGGCCCTCACCGCATCGGGGCAGGACGCCCGGACTGGTTCTACGACCCGGAGCAGTACGGCGGCATAATCTGCGACATCGGCAGCCACAACTTCGAGCAGATGCTCCATTACACGGGCGCGACCGACGGCGAGATCGTCAGCTCGACGGTCGCCAACTACGCGCACCCCGAGACCCCAGGACTGCAGGACTTCGGCGATGCGCATGTCGTGCTCGACAACGGCACCACCGGATACGTCCGCGTCGACTGGTTCACCCCCGCGGGGCTCGACGTCTTCGGCGACGGGCGCACGGTGCTGCTCGGAACCGACGGATACATCGAGCTGCGCAAGTACACCGACATCACGACCGACAATGGCGGAGGGCAGGTGCTGCTCGTCAACCAGGACGGTCAGTTCCGCTTCGATGCGACGGGCAAGACCGGGTTCCCGTTCTTCGGCCAGCTGATCCGCGACTGCCTCGACCGCACTGAGCACGCGATGACGCAGCAGCACGCCTTCGCGGCGGCAGAGCTGAGCATCATCGCGCAACGGGATGCTCGGGTGCTCGCCGGCTGACGGAACCCGGTCGCGCTGAGGCTCCTGCGGAGGAGAACTGCGCCTCGGGAGGACGGATGCAGCGTATTCGTCAGCCCGAAGCGCAGTTCTCCTCCCGAAGGAACGAAGGTGCGACGCTCAGACGACCAGCGCCGCTGCCTGGCGTGCGGCGCCGAGAGCGACGTACTCGCCGGGCTCAGGTACTTCGACCGGCAGGCCGAGAACCTCGGGTGCGATGTGGCGCACGGCCTCCGACTGTGCGCCACCGCCGATCAGCAACGCCCTCTCGAGCGGGATGCCGAGGTCGCGAAGCGCGTCGAGCCCTGCGCCGAGTCCTCGGATCATCCCCTCGACGGCCGCCCGGGCGAGGTTCTCCCTGGTCGCGGAAGCGAGTGTCATGCCCGTGAGGGATGCTGTGGCATCCGGCAGGTTCGGGGTGCGCTCGCCCTCGAAGTAGGGGAGCAGCGTCAGGCCGCCGGCTCCCCGCGATGCCTGCAGCGCCAGGTCGCTGAACTCGCTGTGGGTGACCCCGAGCAGGCGGGCGGTGACGTCCACGACCCGAGCCGCGTTGAGTGTCGCGACGAGTGGCAGGAAGTTGCCTGAGGCGTCGGCGAAGCCGGCCACGGTGCCGCTCGGATCGCTGATCGGCGTGGTGCTGACGGCGCAGACGGTGCCCGACGTGCCGATCGACACCACGACGTCGCCGGGCGCGGCGCCGAGTCCGAGCGCCGCCGCGGCGTTGTCTCCCGCTCCCGCGCCGACTCGCCGTCCGTCGGATTCCGCCACCGATTCGTCGGGAGCGAGCACGCGCGGCAGGAACGCATCGTGGCCGAGTGCTGCCGCCAGGAGCTCCCGGTCGTACTCACCCGTCGCAGGGTTCCAGTACCCGGTCCCCGACGCGTCGGAGCGATCCGTGATCAGCTCCTCGAGCACGGGGTTGTCGGGGCCGAAGCCGCGCAGCCGCCAGGTGAGCCAGTCGTGCGGCAGAGCCACCGCAGCAACCCGCGCAGCGTTCTCGGGCTCGTGATCGCGCAGCCAGCGCAGCTTCGTGATCGTGAACGACGCCACGGGCACGAGACCGGTTCGGGACGCCAGCTCATCGGCACCGAACTCGTCGATCAGATCCTGCGCCGCGCCCGCCGAGCGGGTGTCGTTCCACAGCAGCGCATCGCGGATGACGGCACCGGACTCGTCGAGAGCGACCAGGCCGTGCTGCTGGCCGCCGATCGACCATGCGGCGATGTCGTCGAGAGCCCCCGCGTCCGCGAGTGCGGCGTTCAGCGCCTGCCACCAGGCCTCGGGGTCGACCGACGTCCCCTCCGGGTGAGGCGCTCGACCGGAGCGCACGACGGCCCCGGTCGACGTGTCGACGACCACGGCCTTGCACGATTGGGTCGACGAATCGACCCCGAGAACCAGCGGCATGACGCTCAGCGGGCGCCGAGCAGGTGCTCGGTCGCGAGCTGCTGCAGACGGACGAACCCGAAGCCCTTGCCGCCGAAGTAGGAGTCCGCGTCGAAGTCCTCATAGGCCGAGCGGTCGGCGAGGAAGTCGTCGTAGGTCTCGCCGGCGTTCAGCGTCGGCGTCGAGAGCTCGTCGACGCGGGCGGCGGCGAGTGCCTCCTGCACCTCCGGGTCGGCGCGGAACGCGGCCGCCCGCTCCTTGAGCAGCAGGTAGGTGCGCATGTTCGCGGCGGCCGAATCCCAGACGCCCTTCTCGTCTTCCGTGCGGCTCGGCTTGTAGTCGAAGTGGCGCGGGCCGTCATAGGCGGGAACGCCGCCGGGGCCGCCGTTCTCGAGCAGATCCACGAGCGAGAAGGCGTTGTGCAGGTCGCCGTGACCGAACACGAGGTCCTGGTCGTACTTGATGCCGCGCTGGCCGTTGAGGTCGATGTGGAAGAGCTTGCCGTGGAACAGCGCCTGAGCGATGCCGGCGGTGAAGTTGAGTCCGGCCATCTGCTCGTGACCGACCTCGGGGTTCACTCCGACGAGTTCGGGACGCTCGAGCGAGTCGATGAACGCGATCGCGTGGCCGAGGGTCGGCAGCAGGATGTCGCCTCGGGGCTCGTTCGGCTTCGGCTCGATCGCGAACCGGATGTCGTATCCCTTGTCGGTCACATAGTCGCCGAGCAGGTTCACGGCCTCGCGGTAGCGCTCCAGCGCCTGGCGGATGTCCTTCGCGGAGTCGTACTCGGCACCCTCGCGGCCACCCCACATGACGAAGGTCTTGGCTCCGAGCTCAGCGCCGAGGTCGAGCTGGCGGAAGACCTTGCGCAGGGCGTAGCGTCGCACGTCGCGGTCGTTCGAGGTGAAGCCGCCGTCCTTGAAGATCGGTGCGCTGAAGAGGTTGGTCGTCACCATCGGCACGACGAGGCCGGTGTCGGACAGAGCGCCCTTGAGGCGGTCGATCTGGGTCTGGCGTTCGGCATCGGTCGAACCGAAAGCGAAGAGGTCGTCGTCGTGGAAGGTCAGACCGAAGGCGCCGAGCTCTGCGAGCTTCTCGACGGCGTGCACGACGTCGAGTGCAGGTCGGGTCGGGCCGCCGAACGGGTCGGCTCCGTTGTAGCCGACGGTCCACAGGCCGAAGGAGAACTTGTCGTCACGGGTGGGGGTGGGCATGGCTGCTCCTGTGCAGGTCATCGAATAAGTTGTGATTCACAACATATATCACGACAGGAGCGGCGTCCACCCCCTACAGTGAAGGGATGCCGTCACAGCCGAGTCCCGCATCGGGAACGCGCGCGCACAATCTCGCCCGCATCCTGCGCCTCGTGCACGAAGAGGGCGCGCAGTCGCGGGCGGCACTCACCGAGGCGACTGGGCTCAACCGATCGACGATCGCTGATCTGGTCGCAGAGCTGGTCAGGCGTGGTCTCGTCGATGAACGAGTGCCCGACCTGCCGGGCAGAGTGGGGCGCCCGTCGCCCGTCGTGACGGCTTCTGCGCGCGTCGCAGCGATCGCGGTCAACCCCGAGGTGGATGCGATCGAGATCGCCGCCGTCGGGCTCGACCGGAGCATCCTGGTTCGCGAGCGACTGCCGAACGAGGGCTTGCCCACGCCCGAGGGCGTGGCCGAGACCGTCCGGGAGCGCGTCGAGGCCTGGCGAGCGGGGCCGCTCGCCGGGGCGCGGATCGAGGCCGTGGGAATCGCCGTGCCGGGCCTGGTGCGGACGTCGGACGGCGTCGTCCGCAATGCCCCTCACCTCGAGTGGACCGATGTGCCGCTCGCCGATCTCGTGCGATCGGCGACGGGATCGCGGGCCGCCATCGACAACGACGCCACCCTCGGTGCGATCGCCGAGCACCGCTACGGAGCGGGCAGGGGCATCGACGACATCGTCTATCTGAACGGCGGCGCCTCCGGAATCGGCGGCGGCCTGATCATCCACGGTCGAGCGGTCGCGGGTGCGGGCGGATACGCGGGGGAGTTCGGGCAGAACCGTCCGCGGATCTCGGCGGACGGCGACCGTCGCACGGGCGACGGCGTGCTGGAGGCGGAGGTGAGCAGGCGGCTGCTGCTCGACGCGGTGGGGCTGGGTGCCGCTGACGACGAGACCCTCGACGCGGAGCTCACATCATCCGAGTCGCCGACAGTGGTCAACGAGATCACGCGGCAGGCGCATGTGCTCGCGAGCGCACTGGCCAACGCGGTCAACGTGCTCAATCCGGCACTCGTCGTGCTGGGAGGATTCCTTGCGACGATCGCGGACCTGCGCTCCGAGCAGATCGCCGCCGACGTCGGCGCGCTCGCCATGTCCGAGAGCGTCGAGGGGCTCGAGATCCGCCCTGCGGCTCTCGGCGTGGACCGGCTGCTCATCGGAGCTGCGGAGCTGGCTTTCGCCGGATTGCTGGCCGATCCGGGGGAGCGCGCCTGACCGGTCGCACCGCCTGATCGCATCCGATCCGGATGATCGGGTGGCGCGGCCCCGATCGGCGCACGATGGTGGGGAAAGGAGGACCTCATGATCGGAACGCTCAACGCTCTGGTCGAGCTCGTGGAGAGCGACTCGCACGCAGACCTCGACATCGCCGGGTTCGCCCGGATCAACGGCACGACCGAGTACCACCTCCGCCGGATGTTCTCGGCGCTGGCGGGTATGCCGCTGTCAGAGTACATCCGTCGACGTCGGATGACGCTCGCGGGTGCCGAGCTCGCGGCGGGTGCCACGAGCGTGCTCGAGGTCGCGGTGCGACACGGCTACGGCTCATCCGAGGCGTTCGGTCGCGCATTCCGTGCGGTGCACGGCATCGGCCCCGTCGACGCGCGCCGAGACGGGGGTCCTCTCCGTACACAACCCACGCTCCGGTTCCGCCTGAGCGTCGAAGGGAGCACCCCGATGGACGTCACCATCACCACCATGCCCGAGCTCGTGCTCGTGGGCCATGCCGCGCGAGTCCCGCTCATCCACGCCGGTGTCAATCCGCATATCCAGGCGCACATCACGGCGATCGCACCGGAGGAGCACATCAGGCTCAAGCAGCTGAGCGATGCGGAGCCCGCGGGAATCCTCGCGATCACCGGCGACATCGCGCCGGACGCACCCGAAGGCACGGAGCTGACCTACCTGCACGGGGTCTCGGTGAGTCCGGCTGCACCGGTACCCGATGACCTCGACATCATTCGGGTCGCGGCAGGTTCGTGGGCGGTCTTCGCCGCCGAGGGTCCGTTCCCCGAGACCCTGCAGAACCTGTGGGCCGCCACCGCGAGCGACTGGTTCCCGTCGAACCCGTGGAGGCTGCGACCGGGGCCGTCGATCGTGCGGTACCTCGAGTTCACCGGCACGCATGCGTCGTGCGAACTCTGGCTGGCCGTCGAGCAGGCCTGATCGCGATCGGGTGGGCGATCCGCTGCGCATCGTCCACCCGATGTCGGCCGCCCGTGCGACACTGTCGCCGCGGCCGGAGGTCGTGACAGGCAGCGAGAGGAACGGCGATGGCGACAGACCCGAAGAAGACGCTCGACGCGTACCAGGCGAAGCGGGGCGAGTTCCGCATTCTCGAGATCCCCGCGATGCAGTACCTCATGATCGACGGCGCGGGAGACCCGAACACGGCGCCGGCGTATTCGGATGCCGTCGCGGCACTCTTCCCGCTGGCGTACACGCTCAAGTTCGAGAGCCGGAAGAGTCTGGGCGTCGACACCGTCGTGATGCCTCTGGAAGGGCTCTGGCACGCGCCGGACATGGAGTCGTTCACATCGCGGCGAGACAAATCGGCGTGGTTGTGGACGCTGATGATCCTGGTTCCCGACCACGTCACCCCCGAGATGTTCGCCGACGCCGTCGAGGCGGTCACGCAGAAGTCGGCGAAGAAGAAGCTGGCGACACCGGCGCTGCGTTCGGTGCGCCTCGAGACACTCGACGAGGGACTCTGTGTGCAGACCCTGCACGTCGGCTCCTACGATGACGAAGCCCCGGTGCTCGACGACCTGCACCAGCGCTTCATCCCCGAGAGCGGACTGCGAATGACGGGCCTGCACCACGAGATCTATCTCAGCGACGTCCGACGGGTCGAGCCGGCGAAGCTCCGCACCATCCTCCGTCAACCGGTCGAGCGGGTGGGGTGACCCACCCTGCTTCACGGAAGCCGGAGATCGCACGAGATGCATCAGCGGCCTGTGCTTCTCCGGCCTCCGTTCTCAGATCTCGGCCTCAGGCATGACCCCAGAACGCGTCCTCCGCCTGCTGGTCCTCACTGATCAGCCAGACCTCCGCGATCCTGCCGTCCGCCACGCGGAACACGTCGACCCCGTGCTGCTCGAGATCCGCACGGCCTTCGCGCACAGCCCGGAATCGCACGGTCGCCGACACGAGGTCACCGCTCTCGGTCGCAGACTCGGTCTCGAGCACGAAGGTGCCGCCGCTCAGCTCCATGAAGCGTCCGAGGTGCGCGATGATCGCCGCAGGCCCCACCTTGTCGCCCGAGACCTGGCTTCCGCCGGGCTGGTGCCAGACGGCATCCGCAGCGAATGTCGCCGCGAGCGCCTGCATGTCCCCCTCGGCCATGGCCGCGCCGTACTGCCCCACGATGTCGATCGCCGACATGATGTCCTCCTCATTGACTCGGTACTCTGAGGATCCAGCGTCTCCACCCGAGCCTGGTCACTTCAACGTCACCGGAAGGACTCCGAGCGGATGAGCCCCGAGTGGACCGTGTTCTCGTCGAGCTGCCCGTCGCGGGCGTCGTTGGCGCGGGTGGCGAACAAGTGGACCGCGATGATCGTGATCCTCCTGCACGAGGAGCCTCTGCGGTTCGGCGAGCTGCATCGCAAGGTCGAGGGGATCACGAAGAAGGTCCTGGTCGACACTCTCCGCGCCCTCGATCGTGACGGCATGCTCGTGCATGCGGTGGACGACGACGGACACGCACGCTACCGCCTCACCCCGCTCGGACGCACACTGCACGAACCGCTGCAGGCTCTGCAGCTCTGGGCGGAATCGCATGTCGAGGAGGTCCTCGACGCTCAGGACCGCTACGACGACGAGGTCGACAGGAGACTCCTCGGTGAGGGCCTGGATGCAAGCCCCTCCGCCGATTCCCGGCGCGGCGATATCCTGCACGGATGACTTCCTCCCCGAAGGATGCCGCGCGCACCGCCCAGCATTCCGACGCCTTCCGTCGTGTGGCGCGCACAGGCTTCGTGATGGTGGGGGTCGTCCACATCATCATCGGAGCCATCGCCATCTCGATCGCGTCAGGTGGCGGCGGGGATGCCGATCAAGACGGCGCCATGGAGCAGATCCGCTCCACTCCGATCGGCGGGCTGCTGCTCGCGGTGGTCGCCGCTGCGCTGATCGCGCTGGCGATCTGGCAGGTCGCGAGCGGCATGCTCGCCTCGGGCAGGGAACCACGCAAGTGGGGGCAGCGGGTGAAGCTGATCGGGATCGCGGTGGCGTATCTGGTGATCGCCGGGCTCGCACTGATCTTCGCTTTCGGCGGCTCTGTCGAGTCCGAGAAGACCTCGCAGACCCTCAGTGCCGTGGTGCTCTCCGCTCCCGGCGGGGTGGTGCTGCTCATCGTCCTGGGGCTCAGCGTGGCAGGTGTCGGAGTCGGGTTCATCGTCATCGGATTCACGCGGGGGTTCGAGAAGACGATGGACGTGCCGACGGGCGCTGCACGCCCGGGGATCATCGCCCTCGGGATCACGGGCTACATCGCCAAGGGCATCGCGGTCGCCGTGACCGGCGCGCTGTTCGTCGTCGCCGCGTGGACGCAGGACCCCGAGAAGGCAGCGGGCCTCGACGCCGCGCTGCGCAGTCTCACCGACCTGCCCTTCGGACGCTTCGTGCTGTGGCTCGTCGGCGCGGGACTCGCGATCTACGGCATCTTCTCGATGGTCCGCGCGCGCTACGCCCGCATGTGAATCAGGGCCTCAGGCGCTCGAGGGCTTCTCGCTCCACACCAGCAGGAACGCCCCGAGGCCGATCATGAGGCCTCCGCCGGTCGCGCTCATTGCTTCGATCCGCTGCGGCGAGCGACCGAACCAGTCCCGGGCCGCGCTTGCGAGCAGCACCCAGATCGCGTCGCACGCCACACCGATCGCGACGACGATGACCCCGAGCACGAACAGCTGCATCGGCACCGATCCCGAGTGAAGGTCGACGAACTGCGGCAGGATCGCCAGGAAGAACGCGATCGACTTGGGGTTCGTGACCCCGACGACCAGGCCTTCGCCGAGGAGTCGCCGACCTGAGCGGCGGGGCACGGCTCCCGTCATCGCCTTCGCCGCGTCCTTGCGGTGCCTGATCGCCTGGATCCCGAGGAACACGAGGTAGCCCGCGCCGAGGACCTTGACGATCGTGAAGAGCACGATCGACTGCGCGACCACGGTGCCCACGCCCAGCGCGACGCCGACGACGAGCAGGATCGATCCGATCGCCGTGCCCAGGATGCTCAGGAAGCCGCCGACCCTGCCCAGTGCCATCGCCCTGCCGATGGTGAAGAGCACGGTCGGCCCGGGGATCACGACCATGATGAAGGCAGCGATGACGAAGGTCACGAGGGTGTCGGCGCTGAACATGCTGCGAGCCTAGGGCAGCCGGGCAGCATCCGATCGAAAAGGAGCCGCTGGCGGCTCGCGGAGGCAGCGGTCGTGACCCTGCTCGGCGCACCGGATGAGAAGCTAGAAGGATGAGTGCTTCTCGCGATGCCGACGTGATCGCCCCGCTGAGCGACGATCCCCTGACGGATGCCGAGGTACGGCGACTGCGTGAGGACTTCCCGATCCTGCAGGTCGAGGTCAACGGACATCCGCTCTCGTACCTCGACTCGGGGGCCACATCGCAGCGCCCGTTCGCGGTGCTCGACGCGGAACGCACGTTCGTGACGACTCTCAATGCGGCCGTGCACCGTGGAGCCCACACGCTCGCAGCGGAGGCCACGGAGATCTTCGAGGATGCTCGCGCCACCGTCGCGCGATTCATCGGCGCCGATGAGGGCGAGGTCGTCTGGACCTCGAACGCCACCGAGGCGCTCAACCTCGTCGCCTATTCGATCTCCAACGCCTCCCTCGGTCGTGGGGGAGCGGCCGCCGAGCGCCTCCGGCTGCGCGAGGGTGACGAGATCGTCACGACCGAGATGGAGCACCACGCGAACCTGATCCCCTGGCAGGAGCTCGCAGCGCGCACCGGCGCGACCCTGCGGGTGATCCCGCTCGACGATGAGGGCGCGCTGCGTCTCGATGTCGCCGCCGAGCTGATCGGAGAGCGCACCAGGCTCGTCGCGTTCACCCACGTGTCGAACGTGCTCGGCGTCATCAACCCCGTCGAGCAGCTCGTCGCTCTGGCGCGGGCGGTCGACGCGTTCGTCGTGCTCGACGCCTGCCAGTCGGCGCCCCATCTGCCGCTCGACGTCCGCGAGCTCGATGTCGACTTCGCGGTGCTGTCCGGGCACAAGATGCTCGGACCCACCGGGATCGGTGCGCTCTACGGTCGCCGCGAGCTTCTCGAAGCCATGCCGCCGTTCCTCACCGGAGGTTCGATGATCACCACCGTGACCACGACCGAGGCCACGTACCTGCCACCACCCCAGCGCTTCGAGGCCGGCACCCAGAAGGTGTCGCAGGCGGTCGCGCTCGCCGCGGCGGTCGACTACCTGACCGCGGTGGGGATGCCGCGCATCGCCGCGCACGAGGCCGCCTTCGGGGCGCGTCTCGTCGACGGGCTCTCCGCCATCGACGGGGTGCGCGTGCTCGGCGCCGGCATTGACCTGCCGCGGGTGGGACTCGCGAGCTTCGACGTCGACGGCATCCACTCCCATGACCTCGGCCAGTTCCTCGACGACCGCGGCATCGCCGTGCGCGTCGGGCACCATTGCGCGCAGCCGCTGCATCGACGCCTCGGCGTCACCTCGTCGACCAGGGCGAGCACGTATCTGTACACGACCGATGCCGAGATCGATGCCGTGCTCGACGGTGTCCAGGGTGCCATCGACTTCTTCCGGAGGGGCGCATGAGCGACCTGCAGAACCTGTATCAGGAACTCATCCTCGACCACTCCCGCACCCCGCACGGGTTCGGGCTCCGCGGCGAGATCACGGCGCAGTCGCACCAGGTGAACCCGACCTGCGGTGATGAGGTCACCTTGCAGGTGCATCGCGCCGGAGACGGCAGTATCGAGGCGATCGCGTGGGAGGGGCACGGTTGCGCCATCTCGCAGGCATCCGCCTCGCTTCTCGCCGAGCTCGCCGAGGGACTGACCGTCGAGGAGCTGGAGATCCGCATCGCGGCTTTCCGCGAGGCGATGCGCTCGCGCGGCAAGATCGAGCCGGACGAGGAGCTTCTCGGTGATGTCGCAGCCCTCGGCGGCGTCTCGCGGTACGTGGCACGGGTGAAGTGCGCGATGCTGGCCTGGGTCGCCGTGGAGGACGCCCTGCACAAGGCATGAGGCGCAGGGCATGCGACCGGTGCCGTGAGGTGCAGGATGGAACCATGCCTCTTCTTCTGAATCCTCTCGGTGCAGACCGCTTCGACGACTGGCTCAGGGCGACACGCGAGCGTCTGATCGCTCTCCGGCAGGACTCGGGGATGTTCGTCGGCGACGATGCCGCCGCCCGCGTCGAGGAGTTCCTCGCCGAGCTGCTCGCGGAGGGGCATGAGACGCAGACCTCGCTGATCCTCGAGATCGAGGATGACGGGACGCGGCTGGGAAGCATCTGGCTCGCCGCGAACAACGGTGTCCTCTTCGTCGTGGATCTCTCCTTCGAGCTCGCGCCGACCGTCGAGCAGCGAGGTGCTGTGCTCGACGCGCTGCAGGCCCTCGCGCGCAAGCAGCAGGTCGATCGGATCAGTATGGGCGTCTACGCCTCCGACGACGAGAGCCGCGCGTTCGTCGAACGGGGCGGATTCGAGGTCGCCTCGATCCAGATGCTCCTCGAGCCGCTCCCGACGCGCGAGACGGACTCGCGCGTCGTCGTGAGGCCCATGACTGCAGAGCGCTTCACGAGTTTCGCCGCGGCATCCGAAGCGGCCTTCGCCGAGGACCTCGCCGCCTCCGGCCGGTACTCGGCTGAGGACGCGGCGGTCGAGTCCCACAGGCAGATGGAGCTGGAGCTGCCCGACGGTGTCGCGTCGGAGGGCCAGGAGCTGTTCACCGCCGAGGTCGACGACGTCGAGGTGGGGGTGCTCTGGATCGGCGTCCGCTCGCGCGGCGGACGTCCGCACGGGTTCATCCTCGACATCGAGATCGCCGACGACCAGCGGCGCAAGGGCTACGGCCGCGACGTCATGCACGCGGCCGAACGGGAGGCCGCACGGCTCGGAGCCGACTCCATCGGTCTGCACGTCTTCGGGTTCAACACCGGTGCGATCCGTCTCTACGAGAGCCTGGGGTATCGCCGCGTGGAAGAGCGCTTCCTCCTCGCCCTCTGATCGCGACACGCGGCGTCACCGAGGGAATAGCCCGATCCCGCAGGCGTTGGCCCGAACATGACAACTCTCGGAATCATCGGTGCAGGACACATCGGCAGCCAGGTCGCGCGAGTCGCGGTGGCGAACGGCTACGACGTCGTGATCGCGAACTCGCGCGGACCGGAGACGCTCGCAGATCTCGTCTCTGAGCTCGGGTCGCAGGCGAAGGCCGCCACTGCCGCGGATGCGGCGGAAGCGGGTGACGCGGTCGTCGTGACGGTGCCGCTCGGCAAGATCGACGCCCTCCCCGTCGAGCAGCTCGCCGGCAAGATCGTGCTCGACACCAACAACTACTACTTCGAGCGCGACGGCCACATCGAGGCGCTCGACAAGGGCGAGACGACGACGTCGGAGATGCTCCAGAAGCAGCTCCCGACGTCGAAGATCGCCAAGGCCTTCAATCACATCCTCGCTGCCGACATCACGACCGACGGAACCCCGGCCGGCACCGAGGGGCGCCGTGCGCTCGCGACCGCGGGTGACGACGCCGAGGCGGTCGCGTTCGTCACGCGCTTCTACGACGAGGCCGGTTTCGACACGGTCAACGTCGGTCCGCTCAGCGAGTCCTGGCGTGTCGAGCGCGATCGCCCCGCCTACGTCGTGAAGCAGACCGCCGAGGAGCTCGAAGCCAACCTCGCGATCGCGAACCGTCTGCCCTGAGCGAGGCGAAGGGGCGGGGCGGATGTTGCGGCATCTGCCCCGCCCCTTCTGTGGGTCGAGCGGCGCGAGGCCGTAACAAATACTCCCGTTGGGATACCAAAACTTGTCGGACCGGTGCGCGGGTGCGACAATCACGGTATGGCGGGGGTGGGGACTGCCGGCGAACTCGAGTCGGTGAGGGTGACGCGCATTCTGCGTGATGACATCATCCTTGGCCGCCGTGCGCCCGGATCCCGACTTGTCGAACGCGATATCGCGGCGGAGCTCAACGTGTCGCGACTGCCGGTGCGCGAGGCGATCCGCACGCTCGTCGGCGAGGGCGTGGTCGTCGCACGACCTCGCACCTGGGCTGTCGTGCGCGAGTTCACGCATCGAGACATCCAGGACTTCGGCGAGGTGCGAGAGGCGATCGAGACCCTCATCTTCGTGTTCGCCGCCGAGCGTCATGACGATGCGGGGATCGCGAGGCTGCAGGCGGCGTACGAACGCGAACTCGCGGCGTCGAAGGCGGGGAACGTCGAGGCCGCCCGCATCGCGGCGGGCGAGTTCCACGAGATCTCGGCGGAGCTGGCCGGCAACGAGATGCTCGGGGAGCTGATCGGCGTGTTCGTCACGCGCCTGCGGTGGCTGTTCGGGCAGCACGACGATCTGCTCGCCATGGCGGAAGAGCACCGTGTGATCCTCGAGGCGGTCGTCGCCCGCGATGTCGAGACGCTCCGTTGGCTGATCCCGCGTCACCTGGCGAGCGGTCAGGCGGCGGCGGAGCGGCGTCTCAGCAGCCGGACGAACTCGATCTGAGCGCAACAGCCTGAGCGCTCCGGCGCTTCCGGAGCGCGGCGGGCGAGACAGTGCGCTAGAACGGCACCGTCCGCGAGGATATATTGGCCCTACGGAAATCGTTCCGGAAAATCATCGTGTTCTGGGGAGCGGTATGAGGGGCCTCGCCGTCGTCACCGGGAGCCTGCTGTTGATCGGCGGGACGGTGCTCGTCGTGGCCGCGGATCAGCAGCGGGTCGACTCGCTCGCCGAGGCACGAGCCGCAGTCGCGCAGGCCGAGGAGCAGCTCGACGCCACTCGGGACGCGAATTACCTGCTCGCCGAGAAGCTGACGGCGCTGCGCACGGCGATCGCCGAGCAGGAGACGCAGCTCGCCGACACCACGGGGTTCCTCCCATGACGGGAGCGTCGTGATCCGGAGAGTCTTCTCGGTCACCATGGTCGCGGCGATCCTCCTCGCCGCCGGCGTGATCGGTCGCGCCGTCGCCCTCGATGAGGACAGAGCCGTCGCCATCGCCGAGCTGCAGACGCTGTCGCAGTCGACGCGCACCGCGCAGATGCGCACGGACCACCTCGAGGGGGCGATCGACCTCGCCGAGAGGGACACCGCAGCTCGCGCAGCGGTGCTCGAGGTGCGCTCCGCGTTCGTGGAGGAGGTCGCCGCGCTCAGTGCCGCGATGGCGGGCGCCGAGGGCAAGGTCGACACGGCAGCTCATCGGGCGTCCGTGCTGTCGGCCCAGCAGACCGTGCTCGCGGAGCGCAAGGATCCGGCCACGGTCGTGGCGGCGACCGCGACGGTCCATGCCCTCATCGACAGGGTCGGCGAGGACGTGACGACGTGGGAGGCAGCCCAGTACGCGGCTCCTGAGGGTCCGGCCTGGTCGTCGAGCGGGCCCGACGGCTACGCGAGAGTGCGCGCCGCGCTGGACGCTGTCGGGGGCGGCGGTGTCGGTCTCTACGAGTCGTCGTCGTGCGCGGGAGGAACGGCTCCGGCCTGCGCCAACAGCAACGGGTACATCAAATACCGGGCCGACATCTCGAACTGGAGCGCCGATCGACTGAGGTGGGCGATGGCGCACGAGCTCGCGCACATCTACCAGTTCCGGGTCTGGGGTTCCCTCACCTCGTCGGGCTCGTACCAGTCGATGTTCGGTGCGGATCCTGAGTTCCTCGCGAACTGCATGGCGGTCGTGCGCGGATTCCCCGGCGCGGTCGGCTGCAACGGCGACCAGCAGGCCTGGGCATCGGGGATCTGGGTCGGCGCGGTCCGCTGACTCAGCGGACCGGGGTGGTCGTGTCGACCGCCTCGCGCAGCGGGCGCCGCATCACGCGCCAGTATGCCGCCGGCGCGACGCGTACGAGCACGTCGACGAGTCGCGCCTCCCGACCGACCATGGTGCGCGCCCGACGTCGTTCGGTCGCCCTCACGATCTGCGCCGCGGCATCCGCGGGCTCGGTGTGGTACATCGCCGCCTGTGCCGCCGCCGCCCGTGCCGCCACCGCGGGGTCGATGGCTGCGGCATAGCGACCGTGCAGGATGATGCCCGTGCGCACGCCTGCCGGATAGATCGCGCCGACCGTCACCGCGGATCCCTCGAGTTCATGGCGGAGCGCCTCGGAGAACCCTCGCACGGCGTACTTGCTGAGCGCATAGGGAATGCGCCCGGCGGGAGCAGCCAGTGCATAGATGCTTGCGAGGTGCGTGATGTGCGCGGCGCGCTCTGCGCGGAGCGTCGGCAGCAGCGCCTTGGTGATGGACACCGTGCCCCAGAGGTTCACATCGGTCAGCCAGCGCATCTCCTCCATCGTCAGCTGGTCGAGGGTGCCGAGCATCGAGGAGCCGGCGCACGTGATCAGCGCGTTCACGTGAGGATGCGCTGAGGTGATCTCGCCCACCGCGGTGAAGACGGCCTCATCGTCGCGCAGATCGACGACGTGCGTGGTGACGTTCGTGCCCCGGAGCCCTGCGGCCACGGTGCTGAGAGCCTCCGCATTGTGATCGACCAGAGCCAGATGCACGCCGTCCGCGGCGAGGATCCGCGCGATCTCCGCGCCCATGCCGCTCGCGGCCCCGGTGATGACGGTGGTGCTTCCGGTGAGGGTGAGACGCTTCATTGCACTCCTCCTGGCGGCGTTCGGGAGTGCCGCAGGTCATAGAGCAGGCCGTGGCGACCCGATTCCGATCCATTCTGGCCCACTGCATCGGGGAGCGATACCGGTACGCTCGAAGAGAGGAGGTAGCGGTGGGACGAACTGCGGAGGCCATCGCCGAAGGCGTTGCGATCGCGACCGCTGCCGCGCGCCTCGCCGTGAAGAATCACATCCTCATCGGCACGATCGCCGAGAACGGCGTGTTCGACACCGACAAGTACGTCGCCGACGCGCGAGAAGCGCTGCGGGCGATGGCAGAGGAGTCCGAAGAGGTCGAACGCAACCTCGCCGAGCTGCGCAAGCGCGCTCGCGGTCGCCATTCCGACCCTTCCGGAACGCATGACTATCGCGACCGCGATGTGCGCAACCTCCGTCGCCGCGCGAAGCAGTCGCACGGCGTCGCGACCAAGCTGCGCGAGACGATGGAGAACGAGGCCGCGCTGCGCGCGATCGTCGAGGAGGCCCGAGAGGGTGCCTGGGCCGACGTGCGTCACAACCTCGATCGTCGGCTGCACGTCGAGGGCATGCGCCCCGATCAGGACCCCGACTACGAGCGGATGCGCGAGGCGAGGATGCAGGCGCTGCGCCTCGTGGACCTGCAGGCTCTGTCGTCTCTGCAGCGTGCGAAAGCCAAGCGCAAGAAGAAGCAGAGCGTCCCCGATGACGACGACTGACCCTGCTCGATTCGCATTCGGGTGTGGACTGTTATAGGCTGTTCCACGGCCCGCTGAGCGGTCCAGGAGCGCCCGTAGCTCAATGGATAGAGCATCTGACTACGGATCAGAAGGTTAGGGGTTCGAGTCCCTTCGGGCGCACATCAGCTGAAACCCCCGTCGCGAAAGCGGCGGGGGTTTTGCGTTTTCCAGACTCCGGCACCCGGATTCGCGAGCCTGCACGCATTCGCGCCAGGCGGTCATGAACCGCTCGAGCGTTCGCCTGCCCGTACTGCCGGAAAGCACTGTGCGGTGCGTGCCTTGTCGCACGCACCGCACAGTCTCACTGCTGTCGGTCTATCAGAGGACCGACGTGACCTGCGTCCGTCGGCGACGGATCAGAAGCAGCACGCCACCGCCGACGAGCAGCGACAGGCCGGTGATCACGACGCCGATGGCGACTTCACCACCGGTGACCGCGAGCGGCGTGCCGGGCGTCTCGACGACGACGATCGACGGGTCAGAGGTGAACGGGTCACCACCGGGGGTGCTGCCACCCGCCGTCGCCATGTTGCGGATGGTGCCGGCGTCCAGGTCGGCCTGCGTCACCGCGTACGTCGCGGTGCAGGTGACCTGCGCGCCAGGCGCCAGCAACGCAGCGTCCGCCGGGCAGGTGACCGCCGACAGTGTTCCGGTCCCCGTGAAGCCAGTCTCGTTCACGACGATGTCCGTGAGGGTGAGGTTGCCGGTGTTGGTCACCACGAACGAGTAGGTGATCGCCTGTCCCACCGTGGTCGCGCGGTCGATGCTCGACGTCTTCACCACGTTGAGTCCCGGGGCCGGAGCGCTCGGGACCGTGATCTCGGACTCCGGAGACACGGGGTCCGGACCGGTGGGCGGCGTGCCGGTCGCCGTGGCGGAGTTCGTCACAGTGGCCGCGTCGACGTCAGCCTGCACGACCGTGTAGGTCGCGGTGCAGGTGACCTGAGCGCCGGGCGCCAAGGAGGCCGCTGCTTCGGGACACACGATGGCACCCAGTTCGCCGGCGCCTGAGAACTCACCCTCGACGACGGAGACGTCCGTCAGGGTCACGTTCCCGGTGTTGGTCACGAGGAACGAGTATGTGACCTCCTGACCCAGCGCGATGTCGGCCTGCGCGGCCTCATCTGCGGACTTCACGACCGTGATGGCCGGCGTCGGCGGGATCTCGACCGTGACCTCGTCCGGCGGGGACACCGGCGGCGGGGTCAGCGGGTTCGGTGGGGTGCCGGTCCCGGTGGCCGCGTTCGTCACCGATCCTGCGTCCACGTCGGCCTGCGTGACGACATACGTCGCGGTGCAGGTGACCGATGCGCCCGGTGCCAGGGATGCAGCGCCGGCAGGGCAGGCGATCGCCGAGAGCTCACCGGTGCCGGAGAAGTCGGTTTCGGTGACGGCGACGTCGGTCAGGGTGACGTTTCCGGTGTTGGTGACCAGGAACGAGTAGGTGATCGTCTGGCCCGCGGCGGTGATCGTCGTGGGGTTCGCGGTCTTGTCGATCTCGAGGGCGGGCGCCGGCGGCACCTCGACCACGACCTCGTTCGACGGCGTCACGGGCGGCGGCGTCAGCGGGTTCGGCGGGGTGCCGGTCACAGAAGCCGTGTTGCTGATCTCTCCGGCATCCACGTCGGCCTGAGTCACGACGTATGTCGCGGTGCAGGTCACATCCGCGCCGGGTGCCAGGGCGCCGGCGCCAGCGGGGCACGTGATCGCCGAGAGCTCGCCGGTGCCGGAGAAGTCGGTCTCCGTGACGGTGACGTCGTTCAGCGTGACGTTTCCGGTGTTGGTGACCAGGAACGAATACGTGATCGTCTCGCCGGCCTCACTGATCGTCTCGACATCAGAGCTCTTGACGATCGACAGCGCGGGCGCCGGGTCGACCGAGGGAATGGTCACCTCCGAGGGAGGGGACACCGGCGGAGTGCCCTGCGGCGGGGTGCCGGTGGCGGTCGCGGTGTTCGTGATCGACCCCGTGTCCACGTCGGCCTGCGTCACCGTGTAGGTCGCGGTGCAGGTCACGGAGACGGCGGGTGCGAGGTTCGCGGCTCCTGCCGGGCAGACGATGGGCGACAGTTCACCGGTGCCGGTGAAGCCCGTGTCATCGACCTCGACGTCGGTCAGCGCGACGTTTCCGGTGTTGGTGACGACGAAGGAGTAGGTGACCTCCTGGCCGACCGTGAATTCTTCCTCAGAGGTCGGCGTGGCCGACTTCACGACACGGATCGCCGGTGCCTGCTCGTCGAAGACGACGGTGGACTCAGCGGGCGGGTTGAGGCCCGTGCTGGTGATGTTGTCAGGTCCGTTCGTGAACGAGCCTGCGACGGGCGCGGTGACGTTGACGGTGATCGTGCACGACGCCATTCCCGCGGTCAGGTTGCCGGATGCCGTGATCGACGTGCCACCTGTCGGTGCAGTCACCACGCCGGCAGGGCAAGTCGTCGCGGCGGCTCCATCGGCGATCGTGAGCCCGGCAGGCAGCGCGTCGGTGAGCGACCAGCCGTTCTTCGCCGCGAGGTCAGCGGTGTTCGTCACGGTGAGAGTGAGTGTCGACACCTCACCCGCGACGAGGGATGCGGGGCTGAACGCCTTGTCGAGCTGCGGGGTCACGTCGAGGATGCGGATGTTGTCGAAAGCCGCATCGTTGCCCTGCCCGGAGCCGTTCGCGTTCGTCATGCGGATGCCCAGCGTCGAACCGGTGAACAGCACAGAGCCGTTCGACGTGTAGGTGCCGACGTTGACGGCGCGCGCAGCGAGCGGTCCGACCGCGGGGGCCGTCACCGTCGAACCCGACGTGCAGGCGTTCAGCTGTCCACCGACGTTGGTCGCGGCGCCGCCTTGGTTGAGGAACGCGAACTGGTACAGAGGTGCGGACACCTGGCAGTTCACGGCGGCGGTGTCGACGCTGAATGTCAGGAAGCGTCCGGACGACTGAGCCAGCGGGATGTTGTTCACCGTCTGGAACTCGACGGCGTTCGCGCCAGGATCATTCTCCGTGAATGCTGCGATGGCGTCGTTCGCCGCCGGATTCGCCGCGCCGCTGTGCGCACCGAGCGCGTAGGCGAGCTGACGCAGATTCGCCGAGCTGTTGGGTGAGACGCAGTTGCCGAGCGACGTGTAGGGGATGTTGAAGTTGACGACCGCGCCGTTGCAGCCGGTCAGCCACCCCTGGGCGGCCGTGTAGGTCTGGCCCCCGGCTCCGGTGTAGGCATTCAGCAGCTGCGGAGCCGTGCCGGGGCCGTTCTCGAAGTTCTCCTGGAACACGACCGAGTTGGCCTGCGGCGTTCCCGGTGTGCCCGGTGCAGCCTGGGCCGCGGTCGCGACGCCGACGAGCGACGCGCTCGCAAGAGCCAGCAGTCCGAGAGCGGCGGCGACTGATCGCCCCAGCTGTCTCGGAGACGATGAGCGCGAGCGCGCTCGTGAATAGGTACGCATGTTTTCCCTCCCCGCCTGCCCGGAGTGGCAGGCCCTTTCGACCCAGGACGTCTCGTCGGCCACGCCGGTCGTCGGCGTGGAGGAGCGACTCGCGTCCGAGTCAGGCTGAGTATTTCAGCGTCCCCGGGTCTCAGCGGACCCACAGGAAGCAAAATCACCCTTCGGGAGAAAACCTCACCCCTGCCGCCGTCGGTCGGGTTCCGAGGCGCGTCAGCGGCCGAGTTCGAACAGCTGCTGCAGCTGCGAACGATTCGATACACCGAGCTTGCGATAGGCGGTGCGCAGGTGGGTCTTCACGGTGTTGACGCTGACGTGGTGATCGGCGGCGATCTCGGCGTTCGAGCGGCCGGACAGTGCGGCGCGCACGACCGCGCTCTCCCGTCTGGTCAGCGCATCGCTACCTGCGATCGCCGCGTTCTCGACGACGGCACCCAGACGGTCGGCGATCTCGCCCTCGCCGCGCTCTCGTACCAGTTCGGCGAGGCGTTCCCGCGTGCTGGCGGTGCCCAGCGCGAGGGCGGCATGGCACTGATTCCACACCGCCAGCGCTGCCGTGCGGCGCAGGAGAGCGTCTCGATGATCGACCGCGTCCGTCTCGGCGGCGATGAGCAGAGCGGGGATGAGAACTCGTGGGTGCGCGCTGGATGCGTGCAACAGCGGCGCGATGATCGTTCGAGCATCGCTGGCGTGGTTGAGCTTCAGCATCCGAAGCGCGTGAAGCGTCGCCCCTGTCTGCCGCACCACGTTGGAGTCGAGGTTCACGTGGACATCGCCGAGCGCCTTGGCTGCCCTGTCCGGCTGGTGCAGGATCTGCAGGAGCAGGTATCGCGTGATGGTCGTGTACTCGGCATTCAGCGGGATATCCGCGTACTCCGGTGGCAGCCCCCCGACGAAGGCATCGAACTCGGAGAGAAGCGCCTGTGCATCACCCGGGTCATCCGGCATCAGGAAGGCGCGGAGCGCGAAGTACGGACCCCAGAAGTCCATGGAAAGGCGGATGTCGATGCCGGACAGGACGACTCGGGCGGCATCCGGTTCGAGGCGTTCGGTATGCAATATCGCATCGGCGAGACGCGCCGGAGTGGTCGCGTCGCTCGCCCACCATGCATCGTTCGGGACCGGGGGGAGCTTCGCGAGCCATTCCCGGGCTTGCTGGCCCCGACCGTGAAGCGCATGGATGAGGGAGGCCGCGCCGATCGCGCGGGCGTCGACCATGTGGTTGCCGACCGATACCGCCCAATCGTGGCTCTGGATGAACTGGCCGAGCGCGTCGTCGAAGCGGCTGACCAGCAGGAAGGTGACTCCCCAGTGGTAGTGGAACTCGGGCAGCGCGTTCGCGAACGTCGGGATCACCTCCACCGGCATGCTGCGCAGCGTCGACACCGCGATGTCGGTGGCCGCGACGGCATCCCTGTGGCGACCCGCTCCCCGTGCCACGGCGATGCGTCCCGTCAGAGCCGCGAGTCGGTCGATCGGGGCTGCCCCCGGATCGTCGGTGATGATGTCGGGATAGGCGCGCCCCTCGGGCTGTCTGCCGAGCGTGCGGCGCAGGTACTGCTCGGCCAATCGGAGTCGGGAGTTCTGCGCCACCACCTGCGGCGGTAGCTCGGCGAGCACCGTGAGCAGGAGCTCGGGGAAGTCCTGCGAGAGTGCGCTCCATTCATCTCGGAGGAGCGCCAGGACGCGGTCCCACTCTTCGGCCTCTCGAGCCCGTGACAGCGATTCGACCAGATCGCTCTGTTCGGTCATCCGTTTCTGTCCTCCCCACAGAAAACCCTGCCCGTCGGTGCTGCACGGGATGGAGCAGCCGCAACGGTGCCTACCAGCCTATGAGGGCGCGACGTGACACGGGATCATCCGCGTTCGAATTTCGCACCCTGACCTGCAGTCGTTCGCGCAAGGACCGGACGCAGACGGGAGCGAAGACCTCCCAGCTCGATAGGCTCGTGCTCATGACGCTTCCCGAGCAGGCCCAGAACAATCGGGTGTGGCATGTGGTCGGCCTGGTGTGCGGCGTCCTGGCGATCGCGTCGCTGTTCGTGCTGCCTAGCGGCATCGTGGGGTACCTCGTCGCGATCGCGATCGCCGCAGCCGCTGCGCTGATCGGCCACGCCTCCGCGCGGCGTCACGGTGCATTCCGCGCCGCTGCGATCGTCGGGCTCGGCCTCGCGTATCTGGGGCTGATCGTGTCGGTCGGTCTGCTGGTGGTGCGGCTCACGCGCGTGTTCGCCGGCTGAGCGCCCTCACTCGAGCAGGCCCTCTGGAAAAAGCGGTGATCAGTCCCTGCGCCACATCTCGCCGAGGGTTGACGTGCGGGGGAGCAGGCGGGGCTCGAGAGTCACGTTGCGCGACGGCGCGCCGGGGTTGGCGATGCGCTCGAGCAGCAGGTCGGCCGCGACGGCACCCATCTCCTCGCCGGGTTGGCTCACCGTGCTGATCGGGATCGCGCTCTCGGACGCGAAGTGGTTGTTGTCATAGCCGGTGATGGCGATGTCTCCGGGCACCGAGAATCCGGGCACCTCGTTGAGGATCTGGATGAGTCCGATCGCCACGAGGTCGGATGCGGCCACGATGGCGTCGTAGGTGCCCGCTCCGCGCGCGAGGATCTGCCTTCCGGCATCCCGGCCATGCCGGATGTTCACGCCCCGTGTCTCGAGGATGTCGATCGATGCGTCCGGGTGCGCGGCGGTCGCCTGCTCGGCGCCCTCCCAACGCTGGTTGACGGCGGTGAGGAACCGCGGCCCTCCGACGAAGAGCAAGCGCCGGCGTCCGAGCGTGATCAGGTGCGAGGCGGCCAACGCCCCGCCGTGTCGTTCATCGACGGTGACGCCGGGGTAGGCGAGCGACGGCGACTCGAAGTTCGCCAGCACTGTCGGCGTGGTGCGGTTGTCGGGGTGCGGTGACTTCGCGAGCGCGGTGTCGAGCGGGGCGAGGATGATCCCGGCGACGCGCGAGCGGTCGAGGAGCTCGAGATTGTGGATCTCGCGATCGGGGTCTACGTCCGAGTTGACGATGAGGACATCCATCTTGTGTCGTCGCAGGGCGCGTTCGGCGCCTCGGGCGATGTCGACGAAGAACGAGTTCCCGAGGTCGGCGAGCACGAGGCCGACAGACGTGCTGTTGCCCGCAGCAAGCGACCGCGCGGCATCGTTGCGCACGAAGCCGAGCTCGGCAATCGATGAGAGCACCCTGCGCCGCGTCGCTTCGCGCACCTTCTCGGGGTTGTTCAGGGTGTTGGAGACCGTACCGAGGGCGACCCCTGCGTGGGCAGCCACGTCCGCCATGCTGGGCTTCGCGCGCCCTGACGGGGGAGTGTCGGTCACGTCATCCTCCTCGGCGTCGTCGCCATGACCTGGTCCTTCAACTCTAGAGCATTCGATGTCATGAAGCGCTTCATTTCTGATTCGTAACGGTCTTGACATGCCCTTTTTTCATATGGCATGGTGTGAATGAAGCGCTTCAAAAGAGGCGTCGCTCTTCAAGGAGGAACAGTGACCACAGCAATGAGGCGCGCCCGTCGCCTGGCCCCCGCAATCGCGCTCATCGGCGTCGGTGCTCTCGCACTCTCGGCCTGCTCAGGAGGCTCGGGGTCATCCGAGTCGGGCGCCGGTGACGGAGAGTTCACCTACCTCGGTCAGACCGAGAACACCACGATCATCAACACGCTCGAGAGCCTCGCCGGTGACCAGTGCAAGGCCGCCGATGAGGCAGCGCCGCTGACGTCCGACGACATCTCGGGTACCCAGTGGGACCAGCAGCTGCAGCTGCTCGCCAGCCAGGACGGTCTCTCGGACATGCAGATGGCTGCAGGCACTCCCGCGCTGATGTCGGAGTTCATCGAGGGCGGCAAGGTGCTCGACCTCTCGAAGGCGCTCGATGACCTCGGCGTCTCGGACCGACTCGTCCCTGCTGCCGAATCGACCGTCAAGGCGCTCTATGGTGACGGCGCCCTTTACGCCCTGCCGACCGAGTTCAACATCGAGGGCTTCTGGTACAACAAGGAGCTCCTCGCCGATAGTGGCGTCGAGGTTCCCGAGACGTGGGACGACCTCGTCGACGCCGCCTCCACGCTGAAGGACGCCGGTGTTCAGCCGTTCGCGACGGCAGGCAAGGACGGCTGGCCCGTCACCCGCCTCGTCGGCGACTACATCTTCCGCACGCTCGGCGCCGACGCCCTGCAGAAGGTCGCCGATGGCGATGCCAAGCTCACCGACCCCGAGTACGTCGCCGCGGCCGATGCGGTCGCCGAACTCGGCAAGGACGGATTCTTCGGTGATGCGGTCGGATCGATCGACTACAACGCCTCGATGAACCTGTTCCTCACGGGCAAGGCCGCCTTCTTCTACATGGGCAGCTGGGCTCTCGCGAACTTCAACGACGAGGAGCAGAACCAGATCGGCGCCGACAACATCGGCTTCGCACGCTTCCCCGACGTCGAGGGCGGAAAGGGCAGCATCGACGAGATCCCGGCGAACGTCGGCATCCCGGTGATGTTGTCCGAGAAGAACTACGACGACGAGTCGGCCGCCTGGCTGAAGTGCATCGCCGAAGGATACGGCGACACCGCGCTGAACGAGAGCGGCGTGGTCTCTGGCTTCGTGGTCGACAATCCGCCGTCCGACCTTCCTGCGACGACGCAGATCGTGCAGGAGGAGATTGCGAATGCACCCTCCAGTGTGCTCTGGTTCGAGGCGCTCTTCACTCCGAAGGCCACCGGCATCAGTCAGAACAACGGTGCAGGCCTCGCCAACGGCAGCCTCTCCGGCGAAGAGTTCATGAAGCTCGTCCAGGCAGCCAACGACGAAGGCTGACCCATTCTCGGGGTGGGCGATCGCCCACCCCGAGACCGTCGTCGTCGCATCAGGAGATCCACCATGCACAAAGTCCTCGGTGACAAGCGCGCCATCTTCGTCCTCCTCGGACCCGCGCTGCTCGTCTACTCGCTCGTCATGCTCGTCCCGATCGTGTGGTCGCTGTTCTACACGGTGCAGGATGGCAATCCCATCACCGGCTTCACCTTCAACGGGGTCGACAACTTCACGAAGTTCTTCCAGGACCCCGCCGCCTGGGATGCGATCCTCTTCACTCTGAGGTACGCGCTCATCCTCACCGCGCTGCAGGTGATCGTGGGCTACCTGCTCTCCCTGATGTACGTCTTCTGGCTCCGCAAGGGGTCGGGTCTCATCCGCACCATCGTCTTCTTCCCGGTCGTTCTGCCCACGGTCGCGGTGGCGCTGCTGTTCCAGCGGCTGTTCGAGGCAGCGCCGACGGTCGGCCCGGTGAACTCGTTCCTCGGCATCCTCGGAGTCCAGAACCTCGACTGGTTCGGCACTCCTGATGCCTCATTCTGGGTCATCATCGCGATGGACCTCTGGCGCTCGATGGGCTTCTACGCCGTGCTGCTCTACGCGGGTCTCGTCGACATCCCCGATGAGCTCATCGAGTCGGCCCGCATCGACGGAGCATCCGGCTGGAAGCTCATCCGCACGATCGTCCTGCCCCTGTCGCTTCCGGTGCTGCTGTCATCGATCATCTTCAGCATCAACGGCACGCTCAAGGTGTTCGACACCGTCGTGGCGTTGACCAACGGCGGGCCCGGCAACGCCACCACACCGCTGACCCTGTACATGTTCCGCACCTCGTTCGCCTACGGCGACTACGGCTACGGAAGCACGATCGCACTGATGCTGACGATCCTGTGCCTGCTGTTCACGGTCTTCATCTTCCGCTCCACCCGCCGCGACCTGACGAAGGACTGAACCAGTGAGCGCAACCACCACCATCGTCACGGGCACGCCGCTGCCCACCCGACGCGACGTCGACCCGAAACGCCGGGGCGCGAAGGACTTCTTCCGTCGGCTTCCGATCCGGCTGCTCATCGCCGTGCTCCTCATCGTCGAGGTCTACCCGATCCTGTGGATGCTGCTCGGGTCGTTCAAGACCCAGAGCGAGTTCCTCAACGAGCCGTTCTGGGCGTTGCCGCAGTCCTGGGACATCGTCAACTACATCGAGGTCTTCACCACCGGCGAGTTCGGCAAGTACATCGTCAACAGCGTGATCGCGGTGTTCCCGTCACTCGCGATCATCCTGGTGTTCGGCACAGCCGCGGGCTTCGCGCTCGAGGTCATGGTCTGGAAGGGCAGGGGCACCGTCCTGCTGCTCTTCCTCGCCGGCATCATGGTGCCGGCGCAGATGATCCTGCTGCCGCTGTTCACGATCTACTTCCGCACGAACATGACCGGCACCCTGTGGCCGCTCATCATCACCTATGTGGCGCTGGGCATGCCGTTGACGGTCTTCATGATGGCGACGTTCTTCCGCTCGGTGCCTCGGGAGATCTTCGAGGCGTCGACTCTCGACGGAGCCTCGATCTTCCGGTCGTTCTTCTCGATCGGGCTCCCGCTGGTCAAGAACGCCCTGTTCACGATTGGCCTGGTGCAGTTCTTCTTCCTCTGGAACGACCTGCTCATCGCGCTGACCTTCACCAACAGCAGCGACCTGCGCACGATCCAGGTCGGGTTGCTCAACTTCACCGGAGAGTACGGGGCGGTCCAGTACGGGCCGACCTTCGCCGCGATCTCGGTCAACGTACTCGGAACACTGCTGATCTACGTGTTCCTCAACCAGCAGGTCATGAAGGGCCTGACCGCAGGATCGGTGAAGGGCTGACATGACGAACATCATCGAGATCTGGCTGGAGAACAGGCGCGATGGCATGACCATCGGGATCGGAGAGGCCGAGCCGCGGATCTCCTTCGTGGCGGATGCCGTCGCATCCGCGTTCGACGCCGAGTTCACCGCGGACGACGGCACGGTGCAGGTCGAACGGATCCTGTCGACCCAGAACGTGCCGTGGCCATTCGCCCCGCTCGCCGCGCGCGAGGGGGGAGGGCTGCGCATCCGTGCCGTCGACTCCGGGGTCTGGAGCGAGCCGTTGAGGATCGAGGCCGGAATCGCTGACGACTGGCGAGTCGACTTCGTGTCACCGTCGGTCGTCGCCGGCCGCGATGCACCCCGCCCCGCCTACCTGCTGCGGGCGGTCGTCGCCGAGGGGGCGTTGCCAGAGGGCATCGTCCGCGCGCGGATCCACTCGACAGCGCACGGCGTGTACGAGCTCGAGGTCAACGGAGAGCGCATCGGTGATGACGTGCTGGCCCCCGGCTGGACGAGCTACAGCCACCGGATCCGGTATCAGACGCACGACGTGACCGCGGCGCTGCGTGGCGGCGAGAACGTGGTCGGCGCGTGGCTCGCCGACGGCTGGTACCGAGGTCACATCGGCTTCGACGGCGGAGTCTGGGACATCTACGGCTCCGATGTCGCACTGCTCGCGCAGCTCGAGGTCACCACGACCGACGGCATGATCCATCACGTACCCCTGGCATGGACCACGGCGCCGTCGCCGATCATCGAGGTGGGGCTGTACGAGGGAGAGTCCTTCGATGCGCGGCTCGAGCAGGACGGCTGGTCCGCCCCCGGCTTCGATGCGTCCAGGTGGACTCCGGCGGCCATTCTGCCCCGTGCCGACTTCCCGGCCGCGATCGAGCCGCCCACCGCGCTCCCCGTGCAGGCGACCGAGACCCTCCGCCCGGCGTCGGTCACTCGACAGCCGAGCGGACGCATCCGACTCGACTTCGGGCAGAACATCTCCGGCGTGCTGCGCATCAGGCTTCGCGCGGATGCCGGGCACACGGTGACGCTGCATCATGCCGAGGTGATCGAGAACGGCGAACTCGGCATCCGTCCGCTTCGCGCGGCGACCTCGGTCGACACGTACACGGCCGCAGGGACCGGCGAGGAGATCTACCGTCCTCGGTTCACGATCCACGGCTTCCAGTACGCCGAGCTCGAGAACTGGCCGGGCGAGCTGCGTGACGGCGACGTCGAGGCGGTGGTGATCCACACCGGGATGCGCCGCACGGCGTGGTTCGAGTCCTCGAATGAGGGACTCGACAAGCTGCACTCGAACGTCGTCTGGAGCATGCGCGACAACTTCGTCGATCTGCCGACCGACTGCCCGCAGCGCGACGAGCGCGTGGGCTGGACCGGCGACATCCAGGTGTTCGCGCCGACCGCGCTTCGTCTGTTCGCCGCCCACGGCACCCTCACCGGGTGGCTGCGCGATCTCGCGTTCGAGCAGGCCGACCAGGGCCACGTGCCCAACTTCGTGCCGTGGGTGGAGTGCGGGTTCCCGAACTTCCCGACGGCCGCCTGGGGCGATGCGGCAGTGATCGTGCCGTGGGAGATGTACCGCAACGACGGCGACCTGCGCATCCTTGCCGACCAGTTCGCGAGCATGCGGGCATGGGTCGACCTGGTCGACGACCTCACCGGTCACACCGGACTCTGGAACACCGGCTTCCAACTGGGGGACTGGCTCGACCCGACCGCGCCGCCCGAGGACCCGGGCAAGTCGCACACCGACAAGTACCTCGTGGCGACCGCCTATCACGTGCGCACGGCGCGTATCGTGGCCGACTCCGCTGCGCTTCTCGGCGAGGACGCGGATGCTGCGCGCTACCGCGCGATCGCCGATCGTGCTGCCCGCGCCTTCCAGGACGAGTTCCTCAGCGACAGCGGCCGAGTGGTCAGCGATACTCCGACCTCGATCGCCGTCGCGCTCGTGTTCGAGCTCTTCGAGAACGAGGACCAAGTGCTGCGTGCCGGTGCCCGGCTTCAGGAGCTGGTGGGGGCCGGAGGGTTCCACATCTCGACGGGGTTCGTCGGGACACCGATCATCTGCGACGCTCTGGTGCGCGCGGGCAGCATGGACTACGCCTATCACCTGCTGCTGCAGGACGAGCTGCCGTCGTGGCTGTACCCGGTCAGCATGGGGGCGACGACGATCTGGGAGCGATGGGACAGCATGCTCCCCGACGGGTCGATCAACCCCGGCGACATGACGTCCTTCAACCACTACGCGCTGGGGGCCGTCGCCGACTTCCTGCACCGTGCTGTGGCCGGGCTCGCCGCCGACGCGCCAGGGTGGGAGCGCATCCGCTTCGAGCCTCGCCCGGGTGGCGGTCTGGAGCGTGCGAGCGCGCGATACGACAGTGTCCGTGGAACGGCGTCGATCTCGTGGCAGCGCGAGGGGGAGAGGCTGTCGATCGAGCTCGAGGTGCCTGCAGCATCCACCGGCATCCTGGTGCTGCCGGGCTCGGCGGAGCAGATTCCCGTCGGCCCCGGCCGGCACTCGTTCGCCACCACGGTCCGGTCCGTCGATGACGATCCCGACCGTCCGTTCTTCGGTTGGCGCCGGCCAGAACCCGTTCTCGAGAATGAGGGAGCAGCATGACACAGTCGCACATCCGACCGGGTGAGGTGTGGCTCGACACCAAGGGCGAGCGCATCCACGCCCACGGCGGCTCGGTACTCACGGTCGACGGTGTGCACTACTGGTACGGCGAGAACAAGGAGTTCTCCACCCCCGGCAGCGGCATCTGGCACTGGGGCGTGCGGTGCTACTCGTCGACCGACCTCGTCAACTGGGACGACCGCGGTGTCATCATCCCGCCCGACGAAAGTGATGAGTCCTCGCCGCTGCATCCGGCGCAGGGCCTCGATCGCCCGCATATCATCTTCAACGCCGAGACCGGCAGGTTCGTCTGCTGGGTGAAGGTGATGACCAAGGGATCGGTGCAGCGCTCGACGGTGCTCACCGCCGACAGCATCCTCGGTCCGTACGAGATCCAGCGCACCTGGCTGCGACCCCTCGACATGAGCGCCGGCGACTTCGATCTGGTCGTCGACCCGCACGACGGCAAGGGGTACTACTACTTCGAGCGCGTGCACTCCGAGATGATCTGCGCGGATCTCACCAGCGACTACACCGACGTCACCGGGTACTACTCGACCCACTTCCCCCAGCCGCAGCCTCCGTTCGTGCGCGAGGCGCCGGCGCACTTCCAGCGCGGCGGACTGCACTACCTGCTGACGTCCGGCACCACGGGGTACTACCCGAACCCGTCGGAGTCGGCCGTCGCGCGCAGCCATCACGGCCCGTTCGAGGTGCTCGGCGATCTGCATCCGCAGGACGACTCGCGCACGTCGTTCCACTCGCAGATCTCCTCGGTGTTCCGGCACCCGGGCAAGAAGGACCTCTACATCGCGATCGCCGACCGCTGGCTTCCGCGTTACCTCGACCACGGCGATCGAGCTCGTCAGGCCTTCATCGAGCACTTCGCGCCCGGCAAAGACGGTGACGAGCCGATGGAGGAGTTCGCCTACGTCGACACCTCGATCGCCGATTACGTCTGGCTGCCGATCCGCTTCGAGAATGACCGCCCGATCATCGATTGGCGAGCGGAGTGGTCGCCGGACGAGTACGAGGACGCCTGATCCGACGGCTCCATGACGTAAGAGGGGGCGCGATCCCGCGCCCGAGATTCACACTCAACGAGGAGAAATGAATGCACCTTCGACGACCCTTCCGAATCGGCGCCGCACTGTGCGTCGGCTCCCTGCTCCTGACCGGCCTGATGGCCGCCGGCTCTGCGGCATCAGCCGAAGAGAGCGCCGGAGAGCCAGACTTCGGTCCGAACGTCCACATCATCGAACCCACTGATGATCCGGCCCAGACGCAGTCGCTGTTCGAGTCGCTCTTCGGCGACCTGGAGACGGCAGAGTTCACCGATCAGCGCGCAGCGGTGCTGTTCAAGCCTGGTGAGTACTCTGTCGACGCGCAGCTCGGCTATTACACCTCGGTCGCCGGGCTCGGACTTCTTCCCGACGACGTCAGCATCGATGGACAGATCCGCGTCGAAGGTCGCGTGTGGGATCAGACTCAGCCCTGGGTCGACGACGCCCTGACCAACTTCTGGCGCTCGCTCGAGAACGTCTCGATCACGCCCTCGGGCGGAGCCGCGCGCTGGGCGGTCTCGCAGGCCGCCCCGATGCGACGGGTGCACATCCAGGGTGATCTGCAGCTGTATCCGCAGTACTGGGGGTTCTCCAGCGGCGGATTCCTCGCGGACTCGGTGATCGATGGCGAGGCAGGTTCAGGCCCTCAGCAGCAGTGGTACACCCGCAACAGCGAGGTGGGATCGTGGGCCGGGTCCGTGTGGAACCAGGCGTTCACCGGCGTCGAAGGCGCCCCGGCGACCTCCTTCCCGTCGCCTGCCTACACGACGGTCGACACGACGACGGTGAGCCGCGAGAAGCCGTTCCTCTACGTGGACGACGCGGGCGACTGGCAGGTCTTCGCTCCCGCCCTCGCGCATGAGAGCCGGGGTGCGAGCTGGACCGACGGCACACCGGACGGTGAATCACTGCCCATCGGCGACTTCTTCATCGCCCAGCCGGACGACAGCATTGCGGCGATCAACGCGGCACTCTCTGCGGGGCGCGACCTCATCCTCACCCCGGGTATCTACGAGTACTCGTCTCCGATCGAGGTGACCCACCCGGACACGATCGTGCTGGGCATGGGGTATGCGACCGTCGTGCCCACAGCCGGCAACGCCGCTGTCGAGGTCGCCGACGTCGACGGCGTCCGGCTCGCCGGATTCACCGTCGAAGCCGGCGAGCCGCAGTCCGACGTCCTGATCCGGGTCGGCGGCCCGGGCGCCTCGGAGGATCACGCGGCGAATCCCACGAGCATCCAGGATGTGTACGTGCGCATCGGCGGAGCGCGTGCGGGAAGCGCGGTCACCTCACTCGAGGTCAACAGCGACGACGTCATCATCGACCACATCTGGATGTGGCGCGCCGACCACGGCGCGGGAGCCGAATGGGACACGAACCGCGGTGACCACGGTCTCGTCGTCAACGGCGATGATGTCTCGGCGTGGGGTCTCTTCGTCGAGCACTATCAGAAGAACCAGGTGGTCTGGAACGGGAACGGAGGCAGCACCTTCTTCTACCAGAGCGAGCTGCCCTATGACCCACCGACCCAGGCGGACTGGATGGACGGATCCCGTAACGGCTACGCCTCGTATCGAGTGGCCGACACGGTGACCACCCACACCGCGACAGCACTGGGTGTCTACTCGTTCTTCAACTCGGGGGCTCCGATCGACGTCGAGTCCGCGATCCAGGTGCCGCTTCGAAACGGGGTACAGCTGCGCAACATGGTCTCGGTGTTCCTCGCCGGCAACGGCTCGATCAGTCACGTCGTCAACGACCAGGGCGCGGCGTTGGTCGGAGGCTTCGGAACGTCGACCGTCATGGAGTACCCCGGGAAGATTCCGGTGCCGAGTGATGTCACTCCGCCGACCGTCACGGTGAAGTCGGGCGCACAGTTCACGGTGGAGCGTGGGAGCGTTTACAACAAGGTCAGCGTCAAGCTGCACGACGCGGGCAAGATCGACAGGGTCTCGATCAACGGGGTGGTCAAAGACCTCGTGAACGATGCCTGGTCCGATGTGAACGGCATCAGACCGGGGGTGTTCGGAGCCGTGCGCGGGGTCAACACGCTCGTCGCCTATGACGTGGCAGGCAACGCGAAGACCTTCACCTTCGATCTGCGCTGAGGAAGGGGATGCCTCCGGCAGGAGGCATCCCTGCTCGCGCCTGAGCGCCCTCAGTCGAGCAGGCTCGTGATCGCCGGGTCGCGTCTGGCGACCTCGGCAGCCGTCGCGACGATCGCGTGACGCATCGCCGCGACGGCGATCGCCGGGGTGACGTCAGCGCGGTGGGCGAGGCTCACGGTGCGGGTCATCATCGGATGCGTGAGCCGCACCGACCGCAGCGCCGGCTGATCGAGGAGCACCATCGCCGGGACGACCGCGACCCCGACGCCGCGTTCGACGAAGCGCAGCACGGCATCCATCTCCGCTCCTTCGAGCACGAAGTTCGGGGTCAACCCGGCCGATCGGAACGCCGCATCGGTCGTCGCCCGCAGCTCATAGGTCTCGTCGAGGGCGATCAGGGGCAGGGTGGCGAGGTGAGCGAGGCTCATCGACGAGGACGACGACACCGGGGGCTCGGATGCCGCCGACACCACGACGAGCTCCTCGGTGAGCAGTGGCATCCGCGACAGGCTGAACCCCGACGGCGGGGGACCCTCCGACTCGGTGATGAGCGCGATGTCGACCGCGCCGACGGCGAGCTGGTCGACCAGCAGCCGCGAGCCGCTCTCGGTGAGGTGCAGGTCGACGCCGGGGTGGGCGGCGTGAAAGGTGCTGATCGCTTCGGCGACGAGGCTGATGCAGAGCGTGGGAGGGGCACCGAGACGCACGCGCCCACGGCGCAGGCCGGCGAGCTCGCCCATCTCCTCGCGGATGGCGTCGGATTCCGCGAGCATCCGCTGTGCGCGGGGGAGGAGCGCTTCGCCGGCGGAGGTGAGCGCGATGTGGCCGCGGGCCCGGTGGAAGAGCTCGGCGCCGAGCTCGCGTTCCAGCGTCGAGATCTGTCGGCTGAGCGACGGCTGGGCGAGATGCAGGTGCTCGGAGGCGCGGGTGAAGTGGCCGAGGCGGGCGACCTCGACGAACCCGCGGAGCTGCTCGAGGTTCATGCCTGCAGTCTATCGATACCAGTAGAACAATGCATTGGAGTTATTAGGGCCCCCTAACTAGCGTCGAATGCATGAGTACTCGCGAACGTCAGATCTCCACCACGGTCCTGGTCATCGGGACCGGCGGATCCGGGCTGCGCGCGGCGATCGAGGTCGCCGAGCACGGCATCGACGTCCTCGCCGTCGGCAAACGCCCCCGACAGGATGCCCATACCTCTCTCGCCGCCGGCGGCATCAATGCCGCCCTCGGAACCATGGACGAAGGCGACAGCTGGCAGCAGCACGCCGCCGACACCATCAAGGAGAGCTACCTGCTCGCAAACCCCCACACGGTCGAGATCGTGACGCAGGGGGCCGAGCGCGGCATCCGCGACCTCGAGCGCTGGGGCATGGACTTCGCCCGAGAAGACGACGGCCGCATCTCGCAGCGGTTCTTCGGCGCCCACACCTTCCGCCGCACAGCGTTCGCCGGCGACTACACGGGACTCGAGATCCAGCGCACGCTCGTCGCCAAGGCCGAGCAGCTCGAGGTCCCGATCCTCGATCACGTCTACATCACGCGGCTGCTCGTGCGCGACAACGTCGTGTTCGGCGCCTACGGCTTCGACCAGTCCGACGGCACGCGCTACCTGATCCACGCGGATGCCGTGATCCTCGCCGCCGGCGGTCACAACCGCATCTGGCGTCGCACCTCGTCGCGCCGCGATGAGAACACCGGCGACTCGTTCCGCCTCGCGGTCGAGGCAGGGGCCCGGCTGCGCGACCCCGAACTCGTGCAGTTCCACCCGTCAGGGATCATCGAGCCCGAGAACGCCGCCGGCACCCTGATCTCCGAGGCCGCGCGCGGCGAGGGCGGCATCCTGCGCAACGCCCTCGGTGAGCGGTTCATGTCGAAGTACGACCCCGAGCGCATGGAGCTCTCGACCCGCGACCGCGTGGCGCTCGCCGCGTACACCGAGATCGCCGAAGGCCGCGGCACCGACAACGGCGGCGTCTGGCTCGACGTGTCGCACCTGCCGCGCGAGACGATCATGACCCGACTGCCCCGCGTCTACCAGACGATGATGGAGCTGCAGATGCTCGACATCACCACCGAGCCGATCGAGATCGCGCCCACCGCGCACTATTCGATGGGTGGGGTGTGGGTGCGTCCGGAGGACCACCAGACCGACGTCGACGGCCTCTATGCGATCGGCGAGGCATCGAGCGGACTGCACGGGGCGAACCGCCTCGGCGGCAACTCGCTGATCGAGCTGCTCGTCTACGGGCGCATCGTCGGTCAGGCGGCGATGGCGCACGCGGCCGCCCTCGACGCCCAGCCTCGGTCGGCGGATGCCGTGGCGCAAGCCCGCGCCGAGATCGACGATCTGCTCGCGGCGGACGGGCGCGAGAACGTGCGAGCCCTGCAGCGCGCCATCCGCAACACCATGACCCAGCACGCCGGCGTCGTGCGGTCGGAGGAGGGGCTCCGTGCCGGCCTCGCCGACCTCGACATGATCGAGGGACGAATGGAGGACATCGGCATCCACCCCGACATCGCGGGCTTCCAGGATCTCGCGCATGCCTTCGACCTCAAGGCGTCGGCGCTTGCCGCACGCGCCACGATCGAGGCCGCACTCGAGCGTCGTGAGACGCGCGGATGCCACAACCGCAGCGACTACCCCGACACCGACCCCACGCTGCAGGTCAACCTCGTCTGGTCGCCCACAGGCGGCGTGACGCACGAACCGATCCCCGAGATCCCCGCAGAGATCGCAGAGCTCATGCGCGAGGTCGACACCGAGGGCAAGCTCGTCGAGTAGCCCGCATCCGAGCACGCTCCCGTCGCGCGATCCGTCGTGCCGATCGCCCTCGGCACGACAGACACCGCGACGGGAGCGGAGGGCCTGAGCGAGGTAGGAGTCGCTCAGTCGCCCTCGTCGGTCTCCGGACCGTCGATGACCCCGATCCCGACCGCCTCATGGTCGGGCTCGGGGTCATTTCGTGACGGGGCCTTGGGCTCCTCCGAGGGCTCCTTCTCGGTGCTCGGCTCTTCGAGTTCGTCGTTGTCGGGAATCTCCGACGGATCGGCGTCCTCAGGCGACTCCGCCTCGGCGGATGCCTCCGCGCTCTCTCCAGGGGTCTTGAACTCCCCGGCGTCGCCGGACGACGGCGTGGGGGTCGGGCTCTGCGCCTCGGGGGCGCGACTCGCAGTCGGGTCCTGTTCGGGTGTGCTGTTCGTCATGATCGTCCTTTCGCATCGAGTGCCTGACCAGGATGGAGTCTCGGTGTGTGGGGACGAAGGGGCTTGACGGCGGCGTCCGGATCGTCCGCGGTGCGGATCACGACGTACGCTTAGGACGTGACAGCGTACGTCTCGGCCTTCGATCTCTTCTCCATCGGAGTGGGCCCCTCGAGTTCCCACACGGTCGGGCCGATGCGGGCGGCACTCGAGTTCGCCCGCCGACTGCGCTCGACCGGGGTGCTCGACCGCGTCGCTCGCGTCGGGTGCACGCTGTACGGATCCCTGGGGGCCACAGGGATCGGACACGGCACGCCTGATGCCGTCGTCGCGGGCTTGCGCGGTCTCGCCCCCGAGACCTGCGATCCGTCGGAGGTGCGCGCCGCCTGGACGGACCTTCGCGAGGGTGCGACGGTGCGCGTCGACGGCTCGCACGAGATCCCCTTCTCGAAGACGGACATCGTGTTCGAGCCGCGCACCCGTCTGCCGGGCCATCCGAACGCGATGACGATCAGCGCGTGGGATGCCGACGAGCAGGTCGTGGCGGAGGAGACGTACTACTCGGTCGGCGGCGGGTTCATCCGTCGGGACGGCGAGGAGACGAAGATCTCCGCGGCTCCGCTGCCTTACTCCTACGCGGACGCGGCATCGCTGCTCGCGCTGTGCGACGAGCACGGGCTGTCGATCGCCGAGATCGCTCGCCTGAACGAGACTGCGCAGCGCTCGGAGGAGGACGTCGCAGCCGGCCTCGACGCGATCTGGGACGCGATGGCCGCCTGCGTCGACAACGGTCTGCACTCCGACGGTGTGCTTCCGGGCATGCTCAAGGTCAAGCGTCGCGCGAGTGCCATCCGCGGGCAGCTCGAAGAGGCCGAGGCCGACGGGCACCGCGAGCTTCCGGGGGAATGGCTGGGTGCCTTCGCTCTCGCCGTCAACGAGGAGAACGCGGCGGGCGGTCGGGTGGTCACCGCACCGACGAACGGAGCGGCCGGCATCCTCCCCGCCGTCGCGATGTACTGGTGGCGGTTCCTCGCCGACTCCGGCCTCGGGGCCGGCAACGCGGTCACTCCGTACGGAGAGCTCGTCGGCAGCGCACTGCTCGGTTTCGGCGCGGAGGCGTCGCTCGTCGCCGTCGGAGCGATCGACGACCCCGACGCGGTCGCCGAGGCGAACCGTCGCCGCGGCATCCGGCGTTTCCTGCTGACCGCCACTGCTCTCGGATCGCTGTTCAAGGCGAACGCGTCGATCTCGGGGGCCGAGGGCGGATGCCAGGCCGAGGTCGGCTCGGCGTGCGCGATGGCCGCCGGCGGCCTCACCGCCGTGATGGGCGGCACGAACCGGCAGATCGAGAACGCCGCGGAGATCGCCATGGAGCATCACCTCGGACTCACCTGCGACCCGATCGGCGGGCTCGTGCAGATCCCGTGCATCGAGCGGAACGCGATCGCCGCCTCCACCGCGGTGACGGCGACACGCCTCGCCCTTCGCGGCGACGGAAGCCACTACGTCTCGCTGGATGCGGTCGTCGAGACGATGCGGCAGACCGGAATCGACATGTCGACGAAGTACAAGGAGACCAGCGAGGGCGGACTCGCGGTCAACGTCATCGAGTGCTGAGCGGGCCTCCCGGCCTTCGCGTCGGTGGCTGCGACTAGCCTCCCTCGGAGGAGGAGCGCATGGAATCGATCTGGACCCCGGGCAGCCGTCGCCGACGCGAGCAGCCGGTCGTCGCCGTGCGAGCGAGCGACGACGCCCCCGAACCCGGTCGGGTCTGGCCCGCGAGCATCCCCGCCGTGGCGCAGGTGCTGAAAGAGGGGATCGATCTCTCGCCCGGTGTGACGTTCCTCGTCGGCGAGAACGGCAGCGGCAAGTCCACGATCGTCGAGGGAATCGCGATCGCCTACGGTCTCTCACCCGAGGGCGGGTCGAAGTTCGCCAGACACAGCACCCGGCCCAGCGAGTCTCCGCTGTCGGAGTGGCTGCAGCTGCAACGAGGGGTCGGCGCGAACCGCTGGGGATTCTTCCTGCGGGCTGAGACGATGCACTCGTTCTACACGTACCTCGAAGAGAACCCCTCGCCGCGGGGCGATGTGCCGTTCCACGAGATGAGTCACGGCGAGTCGTTCCTCGCCCTCCTCGAGAGCCGATTCGACGAACCGGGCTTCTACTGTCTCGACGAACCCGAAGCCGCATTGTCGTTCCAGTCGACGCTCACCCTCATCGCCGTGCTGCAGCGCATAGTCGACGAGGGCGGTCAGGTGCTCTGCGCCACCCACTCGCCGGTGCTCGCCGCGCTGCCAGGGGCTCGGATCCTCGAGGTGGGCGACTGGGGCATCCGTCCCGCCGAATGGAATGACCTCGAGATCGTGAATCACTGGCGCTCGTTCCTGCAGGATCCGCAGCGTTACCTGCGGCATCTGCTCGACTGACGGCGCCACTGCATCCTCGTCGTAGGCTGGCGCCATGACCGAGCAGCGCACGCCGAGGAAGCGCGGGCGCCCCCGTGGCGTCTCCGACTCGCGCGACCGCATCATCGCTGCGGCTGTCGACGAGTTCGGCGAGCACGGATACGACGGCTCGACGATCCGCTCGATCGCCGCCCGTGCCGACGTCGACTCCGCTCTCGTGCATCACTACTTCGGCACGAAGGCCGATCTGTTCGCCGAGGCGGTCGGCATCCCTCTCCGCCCCGACATCGATGTGCCGGCCATCGTCGCGGGTCCGCGTGACGCCGTCGGTGAGCGTCTCGTGCGCTACGTGCTCGACGCCTTCGAGCAACCGGACATCCGCCGTCGAGGGGTCATGCTCATCCGCACGGCGATCGGCAGCCGGCTCACGACACCGCTGCTGGCGGGATTCCTCGCGCGCGAGCTCATCGGCAAGATCGCGAAGACGCTCGGTGTCGCAGATGCCGACCTGCGTGCGACGCTCGTCGCCTCGCAGATCGCGGGCCTGCTCCTCACCCGCTACGTGTTGAAGCTCGGGCCCATCGCCTCGGCATCCGTCGACGACATCGTCTCACGCGTCGGACCTACCGTGCAGCGCTACCTCTTCGAGTAGGCCGGGGCTCGCCCTACCGCCGCGCGAGCGTTCGAAACCCGTTGACCCCGCCCGTCGGCAGGCGCATAATTCATCACATGATGAATAAAGCGGCGGTCGAGATCTCGGGGCTCCGTGTGCGCAGGGGGAAGACGTCGGTGTTCGACGGGATCGACCTGATGATCCCCCAGGGGGAGATCACCGGACTCCTCGGGCCGTCCGGGTGCGGCAAGACGACGCTGATGCGTTCGATCGTCGGGGTGCAGCGGATCTCCGAAGGCACGGTGACGGTGCTGGGCGAGCCGGGCGGATCGCGACAGCTGCGTCACCGGGTGGCCTATGGCACGCAGGGGGCTGCCGTGTACGGCGACCTCACCGTGCGCCAGAATCTGTCGTACCTCGCCTCCGTGCTCAACGCGCCGAAGGGTGACGTCGACCGCGTGATCGATGAGGTGGGTCTCGGCGCGCAGGCCGGTCAGCTCGTCGAATCACTGAGCGGTGGCCAGACCACGCGGATCTCGCTGGCGATGGCCCTCATCGGCACGCCGGAGCTCATCGTGCTCGACGAGCCGACGGTCGGCCTCGATCCGGTGCTGCGGGTCGAGCTCTGGGACCTGTTCCGAGGGCTCGCCGAGCGCGGAGTCACGATGATCGTGTCGAGTCACGTGATGGACGAGGCGCTGCGATGCGATCGGCTGCTGCTGATGCGGAGCGGACGGATCATCGCCGACACGAGCCCGGCGGCACTGCTCGCCGACACCGGCACCGCCGACCCCGATGCGGCGTTCCTCGCCCTGATCGACCGCGACAGTCGTGAGCACGAAGGCCATGCACCGCCCGCCACACGGCGCGAGCGGCGGGGGACGGCGCAGTGAACGGTCGACGGATGCTCGCGACCGCCGCACGGGTGCTCGGCCAGCTGCGCCACGACCCTCGCTCGATCGCTCTGATGCTCATCGCCCCGAGCCTGCTCGTCGGTCTCTTCGCCTGGTTGTTCAGCGACCAGGACGGAGTGTTCGACCAGTTCGGCGGTGCGATCCTCGCGCTGTTCCCGTTCATCGTGATGTTCCTGATCACGTCGATCACGACCCTGCGAGAGCGGCGTTCCGGCACGCTCGAGCGGCTCATGACGACGCCCCTCGGCAAGGCCGACTTCATCCTCGGGTACGCACTGGCCTTCGGCCTCATGGCGCTGCTGCAGGCCGTCGTCACTGTGTCGTTCGCGGTGGGAGTGTGCGGTCTCGACGTCGAGGGCGAACTGTGGCAGCTCGGACTCGTCGCGGTGGTCGACGCGCTTCTCGGCACGGCGCTCGGTCTGCTCGCCAGCGCGTTCGCCCAGACCGAGTTCCAAGCCGTGCAGTTCATGCCCCTGCTCGTCTTCCCGCAGATCATCCTCGGCGGGCTCTTCATGCCCCGCGACCAGATGCCCGACGTGCTGCACGCGATCTCGGATTGGCTGCCGCTCAGCTACGCGATCGACACGATCAACGCCGTGACGGCCGGCGACGACGGGTGGGACGTCTACGGGCCGCTGCTCGTGGTCGTGGCGTTCGGGGTCGGCGCGCTGGTGCTCGCGTCGCTCACATTGCGGCGCCGCACGCCCTGAGACCTGCTCGAGAACCGCTCAGCGCGCGGAGCGGTTCTTGGTGTGCCTGGTCGGCACCGCGGCCCAGGGGTCCTCCGGCCACGGATGCTTCGGGTAGCGCCCGCGCATCTCGGCGCGCACCTGGGAGTACGGACCCGACCAGAACGAGGCGAGGTCGTCGGTGACCGCGAGCGGACGCCCCGCGGGAGACAGCAGGTGGAAGAGCACCGGAACCCGTCCGTCGACCAGCCGCGGGGTCTCCGCCCAGCCGAAGCACTCCTGCAGTTTCACGGCCACGACAGGGCGTGCGCTCGGGTCGTCGTGTGGCGGGTAGTCGATGTGGATGCGGGAACCGGTGGGCACCTCCAGCCGGTCAGGGACGAGGTCATCGAGCCGTGCGGCCTCAGGCCAGGGGAGCAGCCGGCGAAGAGCCGACGTCAGATCCAGCCGGCTCACGGGCACACCACCCGCGAGGGCGTCGAGCTCCGGCGCCAGCCAGGCATCGAGGGTCGCGATCAGCCCGGGATCCGACACGTCGGGCCAGGGATCGCCGATCTCCCGTCGCAGCAGAGCCAGACGGCGGCGCAGGGCGTCTGCACCCTCGGACCATGACAACATGCCGAGTCCGTCTCGTCGGATCGCCCGGCGCACGGCATCCCGTCCTTCCCGGGCCGATGCGCGCACCGGCGCCGAGGAGCGCAGGATCGCACCGATGCGGCGCTCGCGACGAGCCTGGACCCGACCGCCGGTGAACTCCGCCTCGACGCGATCGGTCATCAGATGATTCGCGGCGCTGTCGATCTGCGCCTCGGTGAGCACGGCGGCTGACCGGATGATGGCACCGGATCCCGCTGCGGCTCGGGCAGAGGCGCGTGCGACGTCGGCGACGGCGAGCCATTCGACCGCCGCGAGCGGACCGCGCACTCCCGCACGGGTTCCGGATGCCAGCAGGAACGTCGCACCCTCGGCGGTGCGTTCGACACGGTGGGCGATTCGCTCGGGGAAGGCGAGAGCGATCACCAGGCCGACTCCGTCGAGGTCCGAGCGGACCCCCGGCGTGGGGCGCACCATCCGTTCGAGGCGATCGGCGTCGCTGCGCCATCGGCGGGCGTCCGGCGCCCGGCCACCACGCAGCGCGATGATCGCCTGAGCGACGTCGGCTTCGGCGATGCGCAGGTCGCCGCCCAGCAGTGCGACGATTTCGGCCGAGAGTCGCGCCCCGACCCGGGGACTCCCATCGCGGAGAGCGCGGGCGAGCCGTGGATCGGTAGGGATGCGTGCCAGGCTGCGGCCCTCGGCGGTGGCTCGACCCTCGTGGTCGATCGCGCCGAGACCCCGGAGTACGGCGAGCGCATCGGCCAGGTTCTGAGCAGGAAGCGGGTCGATCATCCGCAGGCCGGCGCCGCCGGGGGCGCCCCAGCAGGCGAGCAACAGGGCGGCATCCGCGAGGTCGGTCACCGCGATCTCGGGAGCAGGACGCACAGGAGCCGCCGCGTAGGTGCGCTCGTCGACGCAGCGGATCACCGTGCCGGCGCCTTGGCGGGTCGCGCGTCCCGCACGCTGCACGCACGACGAGCGGGAGGCGGCGGCGGTCACCAGACCCGTCATGCCGCGCGCGGCGTCGCGTTGGGGATGCCGAGCGAGGCAGCTGTCCACGACCAGGCGCACGCCCGGCACGGTCAGCGACGACTCGGCGAGCGACGTCGTGACGATGATGCGCGGAGGGGCATCCGGTGCGCGGCCGACGATCACGGCATCCTGCTCTGCCGCGGAGATCTGTCCGTGCAGCTCGCGCACATCGAACGCGTCGCTCGCGGTGCGCAGGCGTCGGGCGATCTCGGAGACCTCACGCGCGCCCGGGGCGAAGACCAGCACGTCGGCCCGATGGTCGTCTCGGGTGAGCTCCCTGGCAGCGGATGCCGTGGTCGCGGCGACGTGATCGAGGAACCCCCAGGTGACCCCGCGCTCATCGAGTCGCGGCACGGGGCTCGGGGCCCAGCGTTCCGTGAGCGGGAAGGCGGGGACGTCGTGGTCGACGATCGGTGCGGCAAGGTCGTCGGTGCCGAGGGCGGCCGAGATTCGAGGCGCGTCGAGGGTGGCGGACATGGCGATGACCGTCAGGTCGTCGCGCAGCTCACGGACCTCCGAGAGCAGGCCGATCAGCAGGTCGGTCTCGAGGGCGCGCTCGTGCACCTCGTCGATGATCACGGCGCTCACGCCGTCGAGCCCCGGATCATCGAGCATCCGCCGCAGGAGCACCCCGGCCGTGACGAACTCGATCAGCGTCTCGGGTCCTGCGGAGCGCTCGCCGCGGACGGTGAAGCCCACGCGGGTGCCGAGCGCGGTGCGGTCGAGGTGGGCGAGTCGCCGTGCGGCCGCGCGGGCGGCGACGCGGCGGGGCTGGGTGACGATCACACGCCCGGTCGTCCGCGATGCGACGAGAGGCGGCACGAGCGTGGTCTTGCCCGTGCCCGGCGGTGCGCTCACCACCACGGACGCACTGGCGTCGAGCGCTGCGGAGAGATCATCGACGGCGGCCGCGAACGAGAGCCCGGCGCCGATGGCAGCGAGGTCGAAGACGGGAGCGGTCACCCCTCCAGTCTGCCCGTTCTCCGCGACTCCGCAGACGACGGATGCCGCGACCGATCCGGCCGCGGCATCCGCTGTGTGCTGTGTGCTGTGTGCTGTGTGCTGACTACTCCGCTGCGGGAGCCGGCGGTGCCGGCGGCGGCGGGGTGGTCGGTGCCGACTGGCGAGTCGGCGCGGCGGCCGGGGCTGTTGCCGCAGCCACGCCCTCGCCGATGCCGCGACCGACGGCCTGACCCTGGATGATCGACGCGAGATCGAGCCCGGTCGCCGAGCTGACGCTGTCGAACACCGACTTCAGCGCCTTCGCGCTGTCGGCGCCGACGACGTTCGAGGCGCCGTCCTCGCTCGAGCCGCCGATGATCGAGACGTTGCCGATCGCGGCGTAGCCCTTCGAGAACTCGGCCATGATCGACGGCAGCACATCGAGCACGCGCTGCGACAGGAAGGCATCCTGGTTGGAGGCGATGGCCTTCGCCTCGGCCTCGACGGCGGCGGCTCGCGCCTCACCCTCGGCGCGGATGGCGTCGGCCTCGGCGTTCGCACGCAGACGACGAGCCTCGGACTCCGCCTCGGCCTGGGCGCGCAGTGCGTCGGCCTCACCGGTCGCACGGGCGATCGCGGCTGCGGCCTCACCGTCGGCCTTGGCCTTGTCGGCCTGGGCCTGCTGCTCGGCGATGCGGGTGCGGGCCTCGGCCTGCTTGACCTGCTCGATCGCGCCGGCCTCTGCCGCGCGCTCACGCGTGTAGAGCTCGGCCTGTGCACGGGTCTCGGCTTCGTACCGCTGGGCGTCGGCGACGCGCTTGACGTCGGCGTCGAGCTGAGCCTGCCGGTTCTCGGCCTGCTGCTGCAGAACGGCCTGCTGGGCCTGCTCGCGGGCGAGGTTCTCGGCCTGCTCTGCCTCGGCGCGCGCACGGCCGATGCCGGCGTTGGCGTTGGCGGTGTTGGTGTCGAGAGCGGTCTGCTCGACCAGGTTGGCTTCCTGATTGGCGATGTTCTTCTGGTTGATCGCACGGTCGGCGTTGGTCTGCGAGATCTCGGCGGACTGACGCTTCGCCTGGATCTCGGGAGCACCGAGCGACTGGATGTAGCCGACCTTGTCGGTGATGCCCTTGATCTGGAAGGAGTCCAGGATCAGACCCTGCTCGGCGAGCTCCTGCGAGACGTCGGCAGCGATCTGGTCGGAGAACTTCTTGCGCTCGCGCATGAGCTCGACGACCGAGAGCGTCGCGACGATGCCGCGGAGAGCACCTTCGAGCTGCTCGGTGGTGAACTGCTCGATGGCCTTGTCCTGCGAGGCGAAACGCTCGGCGGCGCGGCGCACGAGGATGGGGTCGGAGCCGATCTTCACGATCGCGACGCCGTCGACGTTGAGCGTGACGCTGTCGAGCGACTGGGCCTCGGCGTTGAGCGAGACCTGGCGCGAGCGCAGCGAGATGATCTCGTGGCGCTGGGTGATAGGGTTCACCAGCGACTTGCCGTTCACGATGACCGTGACGGGCGACTCCGACATCTCGTCTCTGGTCGAGCCGTCCGCTCCGATGACAGCGCGTGCCACCTTCTGCTTGCGTCCCGAGATGACGAGCGCCTCATCGGCGCGCGCGACCTTGATCCAGCTGCGTGCGAACAGCAGCAGGATGAGCAGGACGACGACGGCGGCGACGACTGCGATTCCGACGATGACGAGGATGCCGACGATTCCGGCGATCTCCATGGATGACCTCCCTGGTTCCCCCCGAGGGGGCGGTCTTGGATGCCGGCGCGGCCGCGCGGGCGTTCACGCTCCACCCTGCCAGAAAAGCGCAGGGGCCGTCGTGGCCGTGGTGCGGAGGGAAGGTCAGCGAGCCCGGAGCTTCTCGGCGAGGTCGCGGAGCGTCTTCAACTCGGCGTCGTCGAGACGCGACATCCGCTCGGCGATCGATCGCCCGTGCACGGTCGCGATGGCGCGGAAGGCCTTCGAGCCGGCATCCGTCGCCCTGATCAGTGCCCCGCGTCCGTCATCGGGGTCGGGGCACTTCGAGACGAGATCGCGCGCGACCATCCGGTCGATCAGGCGCGAGACGCTCGGCTGGCTGATGAGCATGTTCGCCGTCACGTCGCGCAGTCGCGCGGACATGCCGGGGGAGCGGGTGACGGTGAGCAGCACGTCGTACTCGGCCTGGCCGAGATCCGTGTCCTCGAAGTCGGCGTTCATCTCGGTGAACAGCTCGTGCTGCGCGCGGAACAGGCTCTCCCATGCCTCGAGGGCGAGCTTGCGATCGGTCATGGGAACAGCGTACTGGCAACAGTAAAGGGCCGGTCGGAGAGGCTCCCGACCGGCCCTTGTCCCTTGCACCAAGAGTGTCCTGCAATCACATGCGGTGTATGCCACAGCAAACATTCACCGTGCGATCACTCTATAACGGCGAGATAACGAATGCAACGGTTTGGTCACGAAATTCCTGGCACATGGTCAGTGGTTCTTTCCCCAGCACCTGAGCTTGGCGAACATGTCCTCGATCAGCCAGCGGGTGTCGAACGCCTCGCACACCCGGATGCGCGGGTCGTCATCGAGAACGCCATCGATCTGCGCGTCGGCCGTGAACCGCGGCGGCAGACGCATGCTCCAGCGCGCGCCGAGCGGATTCAGGAGCGCGCCGATCGCAGGGCTGTCGCCGAGCGATCGGAAATCCACCGGTCCGTACTCCACGGTCGAGTTGAACGCGATCAGCTGATCCACGAGGTAGTCGCCTAGCGGGCTAGTGCCGGACAGTCGCTCGCGGAGCTCGGCGTGCCCGACGCCGATCATCGTGTACACCGGCATCGGGATCTGCCAGATCTCGACACCGGACGCGAAGACGGCCTCGGCGGCCGCCACATCGTTCACGAGGTTGAACTCGGGGGAGTACCCCGCGAACCCCTCGTAGGGTGGGCCGCCCACCCATACGACGAGCGGATCGGCCGCGACGAGATCGGGGTGCTCCAGGAGTGCGGTGGCCACGTCGGTGAGCGGGCCGAGCACGGCGATGCATAGCCGCCGCTCGTCGGAGTACGCCTCATCGATGATGAGCCGGGATGCCGCGGAGGGGCGAGGTGTTCGCGCGTCGGGCAGGGGGCCGTCGGCGCCTTCGGCGACCGCGAGATCCCCCGAGGCCCCCATCAGTCTGCGGAGTCGCTCGATCTCGTCGCTCGATGCCGCTCTGCTGCCGTCGCGACCGAAGTGCGCCGGCAGCACTCCGCGCACGTCGAGCACGGGCGAGAGCAGCGCGTGCACGACGGCAAACTGGTCGTCGGCCTCGTTCGCGGCATCCGTGCTGATCAGCACCTTGCGGCGCGGGGGAGTATGCAGGACGTCAGAGCGATTCACGATGGATCAGGGAGGTCGGAAGCAGCTGCTCCTTCTCAGCCGGCAGCCCGCGGATGGTCGCGAGAAGCGTGTCGGCTGCGGCCCGGCCCATCTCCTCGAGGGGCTGGCGTACCGTCGTCAGCGGCGGGTCGGAGGTGCCGGCGATGAGGATGTCGTCGAAACCCACGACAGAGACGTCCGTCGGAACCCGGCGTCCTGCGGCCTGCAGCACGCGCAGAGCCCCCGCTGCCATGAGATCGGATGACGCGAAGATGCCGTCGAGGTCGGGTGCTCGTTGCAGCAGCCGCGCCATCGCGGCGGTGCCGCTGTCGAGCGTGAAGTCGCCGTGCACGATCGGGCCCGGCGCGATGCCGTGTCTGGCCAGCTCGTCCGTCCAGCCGCGCGTGCGGTCTCTCGCCTGCTCGAGGTCGAGGGGGCCGGTGATGATTCCGATCGACCGGCGTCCCGCTTCGACGAGGGCCCGGGCGGCGAGCACGCCGCCGCCGTAGTTGTCCGAGTCGATCACGATCGGGTCGGGACCGATGTCGGCGTGCGGGCGACCGACCCAGGCGATCGGAACCGGAGAGTCGGCCAGCCGCTCCACGAGGTGCGTGATCTCGTGCTGCAGGATCACGATGGCGCCGTCGACCGCGCCGGAGCGCAGGAATCGGGGGATGCGGTCGAGGTCCTCCTCGTCTGCGGGGAGCAGGACGGGTTGCACCTCGCCCGCCGACAGGCCCTTCGCCGCGCCCTTGAGTACGGCGGTGAAGAACGTTCCGCTGTGGCTGCCGAGCTCTTCGAAGGCGATCACCAGGCCCACGGCGCCGGCGCGACCGCCACGGAGCACTCGTGCGGCGAAGTTCGTCTCGTAGCCGAGGCGCTGTGCCTCGCGCTCGACCGACAGGGTCATCGTCGGGTCGACGTTCGTCGCGCCGGCAAGGACGCGCGCCGCGGTGGCGCGGGAGACTCCTGCGGCGTGTGCGACGTCGACGATGGTGGGTCTGACCATGGCTCTCTCCGCAGGTGTGAGGGTGGACCGAAGATCGATCTCTGACTGAAGAGATCATTGCACGAAATCGGGTGATCGTCCGCGCGTACCGCTGCGAAGTGTCGTCAACCGCAGCGCACTGCCCAACCTGCGGCCATCTCGATCGCCAGGGTTGCCGTGTGGAGAAATCTTGGCTACTGTGACCCGAACGAGAGATCGATCTCTCAGCGAGTCTCCACTCGCCCTGCACTCACAAGTCCCCGAAGAAGAGGAGCTGTTGTGTACCGTCGCAAACTGGCCCTGCCGATCGCAGCGATCGGCGCATTCGCGCTGCTGATCTCCGGATGCTCATCCGGCGGATCAGGATCGGAGTCCGGATCCGGTGATCCGAATGCCGAGTTCGAGTTCTGGTCGTTCACCGGCATCGGTCAGAAGGATTCCGTCAACCGGTATCTGGAGGCGAACCCCGACGCCAAGGTGAAGCTGAGCGAGGTCGGCAGCACGACCGAGACGGCCACCGCTCTCACCGCCGCCCTCGCCGGCGGCCGCGTACCGGACCTCGTCATGATCCAGAACGACGACCTGCCCAAGTTCGTCGAGAACCCGGGCAACTTCGTCGACCTGCGCACGCTCGGCGGCGACGACATCGGCGACGAGTACCTGGACTGGGCGATCGACGGAGCGACCGCGGAGGACGGCTCGATCATCGGGATCCCGACCGACGTCGGAGGCCTGAGCTTCGCCTATCGCGCCGACCTGTTCGAGGCAGCGGGCCTCCCTACCGACCCGGCCGAGGTGGCCGAGATGTGGTCGACCTGGGACAAGTTCATCGAGATGGGTGAGAAGTACACCGCAGCGACGGGCGAGCCCTTCGTCGACAACGTCGAGACGAGCGTGTTCTTCTCGACCGTCAACCAGGTGAGTGAGAAGTACTACTCGCCCGACGGCGAGCTGATCTACGACAAGAACCCCGAGGTCGAAGAGGCGTTCGACGTCGCTGTGCGCACCTACGACGCCGGCATCAGCGCCAGCATCCCCGCCTGGTCGTCCGGCTGGGCGCCCGGCAAGGCGAACGGCGCGTTCGCCGTCACGACGGCTCCCTCGTGGATGCTGTCCGGCTTCAAGACCGACGCCCCCGACACCGAGGGGCTGTGGCGCATCGCGTCGATCCCCGGCGTGGGCGGCAACTGGGGTGGCAGCGTCATCGCGATCCCGGCACGAGCCGACAACCCGGAAGCAGCCTGGCAGTACATCGAGACGATGCTGTCCCCGGAGGGCCAGACCGAGCACTTTGCGACTGTCGGAACCTTCCCCGCCGCGAACGAGGCCCTCGAGAGCGAAGAGGTGCGCAACTACACCGACCCGTTCTTCGGTGACTCGCCGATCGGTGCGACCATGAGCGACTCGGTGCTGGAGTTCAGCTCGTTCTACAACGGTCCGGACACGAGCGCAATCGGTGCCGCGCTGTTGAACGCCCTGGTCGACATGGAGGCCGGCAATGTCAAACCGGCTGACGCGTGGAAGACCGGGCTCGACAGCGCCAAAGCCGCCATCGGCGGCTGAACCATCGAACCGATCCATGGTGGCCCGTGCCGGGGAGGGCGGGCCACCATCCCCACCGAGGTAGGACCATGACCGCGACAGCGACCGCATTCCCCGTCCAGAAGACCCGCCGGCGTGACCGGCCGCCCACTCAGAAGATCAGACAGCCGTTCGCCGAACGACTCGCTCCGTATCTCTACGTCGCGCCGTTCTTCGTCATCTTCGCGATCTTCGGCCTCTTCCCGCTCCTGTTCACCTTCTACGTGGCGCTGTTCGACTGGAACCCGATCGGCGAGCAGACGTTCGTCGGCTTGGCGAACTTCGAGCGGCTCTTCCAGGACCCGCGGTTCTGGAACGCGTTCGTCAACACCTTCGGGATCTTCCTGATCTCCACGATTCCGCAGCTGCTGCTGGCACTCGGCCTCGCGCACCTGCTGAATCACGCCACGTTGAAGCTGGCGAACTTCTTCCGGATGGCCCTGCTCATCCCGTACATCACCTCGGTCGCCGCGACCGCGCTCGTGTTCGCGCAGATCTTCGACAAGAACTTCGGGCTCATCAACTGGATCCTCGATCTCGTCGGAGCGCCGGCGGTCAACTTCATGTCTTCCCAGCTCGGCTCCTGGATCGTGATCTCATCGATGGTCATGTGGCGCTGGTTCGGCTACAACACCCTGCTCTACCTCGCAGGGCTCCAGGCCCTCCCGCGCGAGATGTACGAAGCGGCATCCGTCGACGGGGCATCCGGATGGCAGCAGTTCATCCACCTGACGATCCCGTCGCTGCGTCCGATCATCATCTTCACCGTGATCATGTCGACGATCGGCGGACTGCAGATCTTCACCGAACCGCTGCTCGTCGCGCCCGAGGCGGGACTCACCTGTGGCGGCGGTCGTCAGTGCCAGACTCTCGCCCTCTTCCTGTACGAGCAGGGCTTTGGACAGTTCGAGTTCGGCTACGGCTCCGCGATCGGGGTGGCGCTGTTCGTCATCGTCGTGGTCGTGTCGCTGATCAACTTCTACCTCACCACCCGCACCAGGAAGGCACGCGCATGACTCACGTGACCCAGGAGGCGACGCTCGTTTCGCAGGTGAAGCCAGACGTCCCCGCGCGTCGCCGCAGTCGCGGCAACCGCGTCGGAAAGGTGCGCTGGTACGTTTACGCGTTCCTCATCGTCGCGGTGGTGATCAGCGTCTTCCCGCTCTATTACATGTTCGTGATCGCCTCGGTCGGGGCGTCGGCCGTCACCTCCATCCCGCCTCGGCTGTACCCGGGATTCAACTTCTTCGACATCGCGGCGAAGGTGTTCGAGACCGTGCCGTTCCTGCAATCGCTGATGAACAGCGTGATCGTCTCGCTCGCCGTGGCGGTCATCACTTCGCTGCTGTGTGCGCTGGCCGGATTCGCCTTCGCCAAGCTGCAGTTCCCCGGGCGCAACGCACTGTTCCTCATCGTGCTCCTCACGATGACCGTGCCCGCGCAGCTCAGCGTGATCCCGCAGTACCTGATCATCTCGTGGCTCGACTGGGTCGACACGCTGCAGGCGATCATCCTGCCTGGCCTCGCGAGCGCCTTCGGCATCTTCTGGATGCGGCAGCACCTGTCGACCACGCTGAACGACGAGCTGATGGCCGCCGCGCGCATCGACGGTGCCAACAGCTGGCAGATCTTCTGGCGCATCGGGTTCCCCGTCGTGCGGCCGGCCGCCTTCGTCCTGGGTCTCATCACGTTCACCGGGGTGTGGAACGACTTCATGTGGCCGTTCATCGTGCTGAAGTCGCCCGAGCTGTTCACGGTGCAGATCGCGCTGAAGCAGCTGCAGGCGAACCGCACGATCGACCTGGCGCTGACGATGGGCGGCTCGTTCATGGCGACCCTGCCGCTGCTCATCGTGTTCTTCTTCGTCGGACGCCGCATGGTCGCGGGCATCATGGACGGGGCGTTCAAGGGATGACCGTCGAGCTGAGCGCCGTCGACCAGGATCGGTGGCGCGATCCGACGTTGAGTGCGCGCGAGCGTGCCCAGGCCCTGGTCGACGAGCTCACCCTCGAGGAGAAGGTCGCCCAGCTCGGATCGGTGTGGCTGACCGAGAGCGCCGACGCCTTCGCACCGCGCCTCTCGGACGACCTCGCGGATGCCGTCGTAGACCCGTTCGCGCTCGGCCTCGGCCAGCTCACCCGGGTCTTCGGCACCGCTCCGATCAGCCTGCGCGACGGCGTGACGAAGCTGCGGGCCCTGCAGCGGAAGGTGATGGAGAACCAGCGCCTGGGGATCCCCGCCCTCGTGCACGAGGAGTGTCTGACCGGCCTTGCCGCGTATGGCGCGACGGCATTTCCCGCGCCGCTCGCGTGGGCGGCGACCTTCGACGACGAGCTGGTGCGGGAGATGGCGCGGGCGATCGGTGACGACATGCGTGCCATCGGCGTGCACCAGGGCCTGGCTCCGGTGCTCGACGTCGTACGCGACTACCGTTGGGGGCGCGTCGAGGAGACCCTCGGTGAAGATCCGTATCTCGTCGGTCAGCTCGGCGCCGCGTACGTCGCTGGCCTCGAGAGCGCCGGGATCATCGCCACGCTGAAGCACTTCGCCGGCTACGCCGCGTCCCGCGGCGCGCGCAATCACGGCCCGGTCAGCATGGGGCCGCGTGAGTTCTCCGACACCGTGCTGCCGCCATTCGAGATGGCCCTGCGGCAGGGCGGCGCGCGCAGTGTGATGACCTCGTACACCGATGTCGACGGCATCCCGAGCACGGGCAATCGGGCGCTGCTGGACGGCATCCTGCGCACCGAGTGGGGATTCGACGGCACGGTCGTGGCGGACTACTGGGCGATCCCCTTCCTCGTCACCATGCACCGGGTCGCCGCCGATGCCGCCGAGGCGGGCGCACTCGCGCTCCGCGCCGGCGTCGACGTCGAGCTGCCGTCGACGGTCGCGTTCGCAGCACTTCCGCGACTGGTCCGCGAGGGGATCGTCGACGAGAGCGACATCGACCGCGCCGCGGTGCGTCATCTGCGGCACAAGATCGAGGCGGGGCTGCTCGACGCGGAATCGGCGGTGCCGACCGCGGCGGAGGACGTCGACCTCGACAGCGCGCGCAACCGGGCTCTGTCAGCCCGGATCGCCGAGGAGTCGATCGTGCTCCTCGACGACGACGGCGTCCTGCCCCTGACCGTCGACTCCCGGGTGGTGTTGATCGGACCGGCGGCCGCCGAGTACCGGAGCTTGCTCGGATGCTACGCCTTCCCCAACCATGTGCTCACCAAGTACCCGGGCCACGATCCCGGCATCACGATTCCGACGATCGAGGCGGCGCTGCGTACCGAGCCGGGTGTGGGAGAGCTGCGCTTCGTCCGAGGCTGCGAGATCCTCGACGACGCTGAGGAGATCGCCACCGCCGTGAAGGCGGCCCATGAGAGCGACGTGGCCGTGGTGGTCGTCGGCGATGTCGCCGGGCTCTTCGGCGACGGAACCTCCGGCGAGGGATGCGACGCCCCCGACCTGCGGCTTCCCGGTCGCCAGCACGACCTCGTCCTGGCCGTGCTCGCCACGGGCGTGCCGACGGTGCTGGTCGTGGTCTCCGGACGCCCGTACGCGCTGGGGGAGTACGGCGCGGCTCGCGCGATCGTGCAGGCTTTCTTCCCCGGCGCCGACGGTGCGGGCGCCATCGCCGGCATCCTCTCCGGTCGGGTCGCTCCGAGCGGGCGGCTTCCCGTGCAGATCCCGCGATCGCCCTCGGTGTCGAGCACGTATCTTGAGCCGCTGCTGGGCCGTCACAACGCGGGGATCACGGTCGCCGACCCGACCCCGCTTTATCCGTTCGGATACGGACTGACCCGCGGCCGTATCGAGTACGAGTCGATCGATGCTCCCGTCGGCCTCCGCACCGACGGGGCCGCCGAGGTCGTCGTCACCGTGCGCAATGCGGGGGCATCGGCGGTCGAGGTCGTGCAGCTCTACGCCTCCTATCCGTTCGGGCCGGTGGTGCGTCCGGAGGCGCAGCTCGTCGGTTACGCCCGCATCCGCATCCCGGCGGGAGCGCGCCGGACCGTCCGCTTCACGCTCGAGGCTGCGCGCCTCGCGGCGACCGGGGTCGACAGCCGGCTGAGCGTCGACCCGGGAACCGTGGTGCTCGCCGCGGGCCGATCGGTCGCGGACCGAGAATGCGCGGTGTCCGTCCGGCTCACCGGACCGCGACACCTGGTGCTGGCCCGCGCGGGGAGAACCGCGTGGGACGTCGATCATGGAGAGTGGGACGTCGATCATGGAGAGGATGAGGAATGACTGCGAAGCGACCGATACGGGTGCTGGTCTGGGGCGAGAACCATCACGAGAAGCACGACGAGGTCCCGCAACGGATCTATCCGGACACCATGCACGGCACGATCGCGGCCGGCCTGCGGGAGCTCCTCGGGGATGACGTCGTGGTCGAGACCGCCACCCTCGACGACCCGGAGCACGGTCTGAGCGAGGAACGTCTCGCGCAGACCGATGTGCTGCTGTGGTGGGGGCACATCAAGCACGACGCCGTGGACGACGAGGTGGTCGAGCGTGTGCACCGCCACGTGCTCGGGGGGATGGGGTTCATCCCGCTGCATTCGGCGCACTTCTCGAAGATCTTCATCCGACTGATGGGAACCACTTGCACCCTGCGCTGGCGGCAGGGCGATGACCGCGAGCTGGTGTGGACGGTGTCCCCGACGCATCCGATCGCCGAGGGCGTGCCGCATCCGCTCGTGATCCCCGCCCAGGAGATGTACGGCGAGTTCTTCGATGTGCCCGCACCCGACGAACTGGTGTTCGTCTCGAGCTTCTCGGGTGGCGAGATCTTCCGCTCGGGCATGACGTTCTCGCGCGGTCACGGGCGCATCTTCTACTTCTCACCCGGTGATCAGGACTATCCCGTCTATCACCAGCCGGAGATCAAGCGCGTGCTCGCCAACGCCGTCGGCTGGGCGTTCCAGGATCGGTCGCGCGCGCAGCCACGGATCACGATGCAGCGGGACGGCCAGTTCGAACTGCCGCCGGAGTGAGCGGGGACATGGGATCGATGGATGCAGTGAAGGATGCTGACGTACGCGACGTCATCGTGGTCGGGGCCGGCGGCATGGGCCGTGCCTGGATGGACGTCGTGCAGGCGAGGGTGGGTCTGCGCCCGTCGGCCGTCGTCGACATCGACACCTCGGCGGCGCGAGCAGCGGCGGCGGAGCGCGGCTGGGATGTGCCGGTCTTCGACGACGTGACCACCGCGCTGCGGGAGGCGCCGGCTGATCTGCTGCTGAACGTCACGATCCCCGAGGCGCACCGGACGGTGAGCGAGGCCGCGATCCGCGCCGGCATTCCGGTGCTCAGTGAGAAGCCGGTGACCCCGACCGTGGCGGACGCGATGTGGCTCGGCGCACTGAGCGTCACCCGCGGGGTGCTGCTCGCGACCAGCCAGTCGCGCCGGCACTCGGCCGGGATCAGCGCCTTCCGTGCGGCGCTGCGCGATCTCGGCGGCGCCGGACAGCTCGAGACGCAGTTCTTCCAGAACCCCCGGTTCGGCGGGTTCCGCGACGAGATGGCTTCACCGCTGCTGGTCGACATGGCGATCCACCAATTCGACCAGGCGCGGTTCCTGCTCGGGAGCGAACCGGAGTCGGTCTACTGCGAGGAGTTCTCGCCCTCGTGGAGCTGGTACCGCGGGGCGGCTGCGGCGCAGGCGATCTTCCGCTTCTCGAACGGGGCGCGCTTCGGATACGCGGGAAGCTGGTGCGCTGACGGTCTGATGACGTCGTGGAACGCAGACTGGCGCGCGAGCGCGCCGGGCGGTTCGGCGACGTGGGATGGCGAGATGACCGTGCGGATGCAGGGCGCGGAGGGGCCCGAGCAGGACGTGTCGGTGGGGTCGGCGAGCGAGGGGCTCGACGCGGCGCTCACGGAGTTCCTGACTGCGCTGGACGGGGGCGAGGCTCCGTCCGGAGAGATCCGTCGCAACATCCGCAGCCTCGCGATGGTCGAGGCGGCAGGGGAGTCGGCTTCGACCGGGAACAGGGTCGAGCTGGACTCGGTCTTCGCGCGCGCCGGTGCTGCGGCGCTCGCCGAAGCCGAGGCGGCAGGGGAAGTCGAGGTCGTCGACCAGCTGCGTGCATGGGAGGGTGGTCCGCCGCGCTGAGGCCGGGATCCGCGGCTCCCGGCCGCCGACGAACGTCTCACCCGAAGATGAGCAGCCGCACGCCGTGCGCGGCCACTTCGACCTCGACCCATCCGTCGTCGACGGCCGGCGTCTCGCCGGACCACGCGTCTTCGCACGCGCCGGTGAGCGCTGCATCCACGCCGAGGTCATCGACGTGGGCGCGCAGGGTCTTCGGTTCATCGCCGAGCCAGAACAGCGCGCGATACTCGCGGTCGCCGACCTGCGATCTCCAGATCACCAGATCGCCATCGCGCACGATCTCGCCCGCCTCTCGACCTTCGCGGAGCGCCAGCACCTCGCGGCGTGTCAGGAGCGCGAGCGTCTCGTCGGGGGTGTCCGGGAGGTGGCCTCCGAACATGAGCGGAGAACGTAGGAGGCACCACAGAGTCATCACCGTGCGCTGCTCCTCGACCATGAGTCGACTGAGCCGGTCGCGACCGACATGCCCGCGGATGCCGATGCGCCCGAACGGCAGCATGTCGGCATCCGCCCACGCACCCGACTGCTGCAGCGGGGCCCAGCGGGCCGCGCGCTGGAACTGCTCCCGCACCTGCGGCCACTCGTCCCAGAGGTCGTCCGAGATGCGCCACAGCTGAGCGTGCGCGCGCAGCGTATCCAGGTGCGCGGTCGACAGCTGCTTGCCGGGGGAGAGGCTCAGTACCATCGGGCGTCCGGTGCGGTCGATCGCCCGGGAGAACGCGGCGACCTCCGCCGTCTGCACCGGCGGATAGAGCACGTCGTCGAGCTTGATGAAGTCGACGCCCCACGCGGCGAATTGCGCGGCGAGCGAGTCGTAGTACTCCTGTGCGCCCGGCGCACCCATGTCGATGCCGAAGTTGTCGGGGTTCCACGGGCAGACGTTCGTTCGATCCGCGATGCTCGCGCAGGTCGCCCCGGGTGCATCGAGTACCGGCAGCTCCTGTTCCGCCGCGACGCGCGGCACCCCGCGCATCATGTGCACGCCGAAGCGCAGACCGAGGGCGTGGATGCGGTCGGCGAGCGGTCGGAAGGATCCCCGGGCCGCCGACGGGAACCGGCTGGCCGCGGGCAGCGGACGGCCCCACTCGTCGAGCGCAGGGCGAGACACCTCGCGGTAGTCGTGATGGCCGGGATCGGACTCGTACCACTGGATGTCGACGACGACCGTGTCCCACCCGAAGGGTGCGAGGCGCTCCGCCAGGAACTCGGCGTTGCGGATGACCTCGTCCTCTGTGACCGAGGAGCCGAAGCAGTCCCAGCTGTTCCACCCCATCGGCGGCAGTGCGGCGGCGGCTCGCCGGGCGGCACTCACGACGCCTCCTCGGCGCGGAGGTGCAGGACCACCGCGCGCTCCGGATGGAACGTCGGGAACTCCAGCCCGGCCGTCGACAGCAGCGCACCGGAGAACACGGGCGCCGGCCCGCCATCGTCGAGGTCGGGCGCGCGCAGCCAGTCCGGCACCTGCCAGGGCGGTCCGAGCGTCTTCGGCACGCTGGCCGTGAGCCGATAGCAACGCGCGGGGTCGAGTCCTTGCAAGCGTATCCGGGCCAGGGTGTCGGCCGTCGTTCTGGGCGTCACGACGGTGTACAACGCCTCGCTGCGGTCCGGCGCGACGACACCGCGCATCGACGGGGCCGAGGGGTCGTCCTCGCCGCCGCCGACGGTACGACCTGTCTGGATGAGTGGGCGCAGACGACGGAAACGGGCGATCCACGTGGCCAGTTCGGCATGCTCCCCGTCGCTCAGCTCGCGGATGTCCCACTCGATCCCGAAGTGCCCGAGCAAGGCCACGGCGCACCGGAAGTGCAGGTCGGACGTGCGTCCGGTCACGCTCGACACCCGCGACGCGACGTGTGATCCCATCATCTCGGGCGGCACGAGCAGACCCGTGTTCCGCAGGATGTCGAAGCGGTCGATCGGATCATGACTGTCGGAGGGATGGATGCGATCGCTGCGCTCCAGGATGCCGAGATCCACGCGGCCGCCGCCGGAGGCGCAGCTCTCGATCTCGAGCTCGGGGTGTCGCGCCCGCAGCTCGTCGAGCAGTCGGTACAGAGCGAGCGTCTGCTCGTGCACGGCGGGCGCGCCGGTGGCCGGGTGCCCGGCCGAGACGAGGTCGCGGTTGTGGTCCCACTTGAGGTAGCTGACGCCGATGTCGCGGATCAGCCCGTCGAGCGAGTCGAGGATGTACGCGAAGGCTTCCGGCTGGGTAAGATCCAGCACCTGCTGGAAGCGGTACTGGGCGGGGAGTTCTTTGCCGGCCCGCAGGATCCAGTCGGGATGGGCGCGGGCGAGATCGGAGTCCTCATTGATCATCTCGGGCTCGACCCACAGCCCGAACTCCATCCCGAGGTCGCGCACCTGGTCGGCGAGCGGTCGCAACCCATCGGGCCACGCCACCGGGTCTGGCTGCCAATCGCCGAGTCCGGCGCGGTCGTCGGCGCGACCCCGGAACCAGCCGTCGTCGAGCACGAACCTCTCGACCCCGAGCGCGGCGCCGGTCTCGGCGAGGTCGGTAAGGGTGGCGGAATCCTGATCGAAGTACACCGCCTCCCAGACGTTGAGGGTGACGGGCCGGTCCCTCCGCGCCGATCGCGAGATGCCGCGCAGGAAGGCGTGAAAGCGGGCGGAGGCGGCATCCCACCCCGCGCCGTGACTGCCGTAGACCCACGGCCCGAAATACTCCTCGCCGGGTGCGAGTCGGATCTCGCCGGGCAGCAGGAGCTCACCGCCGCGGAAGGCAAGCGTCCCGTCCCCGCGTTCGAGGGCGTGCTCGTGGTCGCCGCTGAATCCGACGTGGAACATCCAGACTTCCCCCGCCTCGGCGGAGAACCCCGGGGTGCCGGCGAGCATCACGGTCGTGGCATCCAGGCCGGTCCGCCCCCGCCGTGAGGGGCGGCTGTGGGTGCCGCGCACCACGCGGTGCCGCTGCGCGATGCGCTCGTGCGCCCAGCGGCCGGAGAAGTCGAGCATCTCGGTCGCCCGCGTCGGGACGGGCAGGGCGAGCATCAGGTCTTCGACTTCGAGCGGTGCGCCCTCCGCCGCGTCGTTGCGGACGCCGGCGCGGAGCCGGAGCAGGCCCGCCGTCGTGAGATCGATCTCCACGCGGATCGAGATCGCCGCCTGATCGTCCCTCGCGTCGACCCGAATCGACGCCGCTCCGGCCTGGACCACCCCCGCCTCGATCGGCGTGCCGTCGACCGCGATCGTGTCGACGCGGAATGACGGCGCCCATCCGGCGCCCACGCGATGCGCACTCAGGCCGGGGCGACCGAACCACCCTCGACTGTGCTCAGGAAGCACCGAGGGCCGGTACGGCAGGTCGGAAACTCCGCCCAGACCTGGTCTTTGCTCTGCGAGTGCGAAGGCCTCCAGAACCTCCTCGGTCGCGGTGATCCTCGCCCCCCAGTGCAGGATGACCGGGAGATCGTCCGAGAACGTCGCCAGCACGAGAGAGACGTCATCGGCGGCGAGGTGGATCACGCGAGGGGATTGCATGCCGACCATTCTGCACGGCCGTGCTGCTGGAGTACAGTCAGAGATCGATCTCGCACACCCAGGAGGATTCATGTCCGCTCTCGCTCTCCCGCCCTCGGCCGTGCGCCTCACAGCGGGAACCTTCGACCGGCGCCGACGCCGCAATCGCGAGTACCTCGTGTCGCTGTCGGAGCGCAACCTGGTGCAGAACCACCTGATCGAGGCGGGCATCGGCGACCAGCTCTGGCACCTGAAGCCGTCCGGTTCCTCGGCGGCCGACCGGGGGCTCGACCGGCACTGGGGGTGGGAGACGCCGGGCTCTCTGCTGCGCGGGCACTTCCTCGGCCACTGGATGTCGGCGGCGGCCCGCGAGACCGCGGCGACCGGAGACGTCATGCTGCGCGCCAAGCTCGACGGGGTGCTCGATCTGCTCGCCCGGTGCCAGGAGGAGAACGGGGGTGAGTGGGTCTTCGCGACTCCGCCCTCCTTCCTCCGGCGGCTCGCGGAGGGCCGCGACGTCTGGGCGCCGCAGTACGCGATCCACAAGACGTTCATGGGGCTCGTCGATGTGTACCGCGACCTCGATGACGAGCGCGCGCTGCAGATCGCGCACCGCGCGGCCGGCGCCATCGCCGAGTGGGCGCGAGGCTTCGAGCGGGAGAAGTTCCAGCAGATCCTCGACATGGAGACCGGGGGGATGCTGGAGGTCTGGGCCGACCTCCTCGAGGCGACCGGCGACGACCTCTATCGTGAGCTCCTCGAGCGGTACTGGCACGGCTCGCTGTTCGACGCGCTGCTGGCCGGCGAGGACGCGCTCACGAACATGCACGCCAACACCACGATCCCCGAGGTGCTCGGCGCCGCTCGCGCGTACGAGGTCACGGGTGAAGAGCGCTGGAAGCGTGTCGTCGAACAGTACTGGGAGTGGGCGGTCACCCGCCGCGGCACCTTCTGCACCGGCGGCCAGACGTCGGGCGAGATCTGGACGCCGCCGTTCTCCTTCGCGGCTCGCCGCGGACCGAAGACGCAGGAGCACTGCTCGGTGTACAACATGATCCGGCTCGCCGACGTGCTGTATCGCTGGGACGGCCACCCCGCGCACCTCGACTACATCGAGGCGAATCTGCACAACGGACTGCTCGCGCAGCAGCATCCGGAGACGGGCATGGTCGCGTACTTCCTGCCGTTGGAAGGCGGCGCCCGCAAGAACTGGGGCACGCCGACGGAGGACTTCTGGTGCTGCCACGGGAGTCTCGTGCAGGCGCACACGCGTATCGCGCCGCTCGCCGTCTACGCCGACGACGACACGCTGACGGTCGCGCAGTACCTGCCGGTGCGGGCGGAGGCCATGGCGTCGGGTCGGCCGGTGACCGTCGAAGTGCGCCTCCGCGACGACGCCAGCTATGTCGGCCCCGATGCGAACGGCGGGCCCGGTGGTGAGCTGCACCGCCCGCGGGCGCTGCGCGTGCAGGTCGTGGTCACCTCGGCGGAGGGAGCGGCCGCGCGGGTGCGCCTCCGCATCCCGGCGTGGACGTCGAGCGAACCTGTGGTGACGACCGGCGCGTCATGGCAGCGCGACGACCGGTTCCTCGAACTCGTCCATCCCGGCGGGCAGACGGCCGTCGATGTGGAGTTCCCCTTCGTGCTGCGCACCGTGCCGATCCCGGACGAACCCGACACGGTCGCGTTCGTGGAGGGGCCGATCGTCCTCGCCGGCCTGGTCGACAGGGAGGTCTCTCTGGAGGGTGACCCGGCCGATCCGTCCACCCTTCTCGCCGCCGACGACGAGCGTCAGTGGACCCAGTGGCTGGTGCGGTACCGCACGGTCGGCCGCAATACCGGCATCCGCTTCATCCCGCTCAACGAGGTGACCGACGAGCGCTACTCGGTCTACTTCCCGGTGCGTGCGGCGGTCACCCCCTGACGAGCGGGCGAGTGGAGCCCCGCTCGACGAGCTCCGTCGGCATGACGATGGCCTCGGTCGAGACCTCGCCGCCCGCCGTCGCCTGGGCGAGGATGCGCACGGCCGCCGAAGCCATCTCGCGGATCGGCTGGCGGATAGTGGTCAGTGACGGATGCAGCCAGCGCGCCCCGCGCACATCGTCGAAGCCCACGACCATGACGTCGCGGGGGATACTGCGGCCGCTGTCTGCGATCGCCCGGTAGGCGCCGGCAGCCATCTCGTCGGAGCAGGCGAACACGCCGATCGGACCGCTGCCCGGCAGCTCGGCGAGCGCTCGGGCACAGGCCCTCCTGGCATCCCAGGCGCTCCAGTCCGCGCTGGTGCGCACGCACGCAGCGCCCGGCGCGACCTCGTCGATCGTGCGGACGAAGCCGTCCACACGTGCGCGACCGTAGCGGTAGGAGGGTGCTCCGCCGATCACGACGAAGCGCTGAGCGCCACGTTCGACCAGGTGCCTGGCCGCCGCTCCACCGCCCGCACGGTCGGTGGTCCGCAGACTCGGTAGTGGGCTCGACGCCTCGGAGGGCGGCTCCATCAGCACCAGCGGGATCGAGGCGCGGCGCATCGCGGCGATCTGGGTACTGGTCGGCACGATGAGGCCGACGATGACCCCGGCGGAGCCGCGCGAGCGGATGCGCTCGGGCCAGTCGTCCGCCGGATCGTCGCGCTCGCCCGTCAGGACCAGGTCGTAGCCGAGCTCGGACGCGGTGGTGCGCGCACCCGCCGTGATCTCCTCGGTGTACGGGTCGTGGAAGTGCCCGAGCACCAGATCGAACATCAGCGACGTCCCGCGTCGCGGACGCCCGCGCAGCTGACCGACGGTCGAGTACCCGAGCTCCGTCGCCGCGCGCAGCACACGTGATCTCGTGTCCGCCGCCATCTCGCCTCGTGCCCGCAGCGCGCGCGACGCCGTGGCCACGCTGACCCCCGCGCGGTCCGCGACGTCGCTGAGTGTGATGCGCGGCGACGTGGTCATCATCCTATTTTTGCGCAAAATCAGTGCGGTCCGCCACAGGTCGATGGCATCGTGTCGGACGTTGCACACATGCCCGTCGATGCGGAGGGACTTGTCGATGAAGACGACGCTGCCGACAGCGCTGAACAAGCGCGGAACCGGGGTGCGCCCTGACGAACCGGGCACCTGGCCGGAGGAGACGTCATGACCGCGCGCAGAGCACTTGTGGTGCGTGGGGGCTGGGACGGGCACCGCCCTGTCGAAGCCACCGACATGTTCCTCCCGTTCCTGGCCGACAACGGTTTCGATGTGCGGGTCGAGGACTCCAACGACGTCTACGCCGACCGCGACGAGATGGATCGCACCGACCTCATCGTGCAGAGCGTGACGATGTCCGACATCTCGGACGAGGCACTGAAGGGCCTCCGCGGTGCGGTCGAGCGCGGCACGGGCCTCGCTGGGTGGCACGGCGGCATCGCCGACTCCTACCGCAACAGCTCCGATTACCTGCAGCTCGTCGGCGGCCAGTTCGCCACTCACCCCGGCAAGCACCCCGACGCGCGCGAGGGCGGCGAGGCCGACAATTTCCTCTGCTACACCGTCGACCTCACCGACCTCGGCCGGGGGCACGAGATCATGGCGGGCATCGAGGACTTCACACTCCGCACGGAGCAGTACTGGGTGCTGACCGACGACCTCAACGACGTCCTCGCCACGACCACTCACCCCGTGCAGCCGTTCCATCCCTGGCATCGACCGATCACCACGCCCGCCGTCTGGACACGCGAGTGGGGTCGGGGCCGGGTGTTCGTCGCCACACCGGGGCACAGCCTCGCCGTCCTGCGGGACACGAGCGTCCGTACCATCATCGAAAGGGGGATGCTGTGGGCGAGCCGCACGGCATAGGAATAGTGGGTCTCGGCGTCATCTCGACGCAGTACCTCGACACGCTCGGCGCGCACCCCGGCGTGCGCATCGTGGCGACCGCCGACCTCGACGCCACCAGGGCCGAGGCGGTCGCCGCCCGGTATCCGGGGTGCCGCGCGCTCAGCGTCGACGACCTCGTCTCGGACCCGTCCGTCGACACCGTGATCAATCTCACGATTCCGGCCGCGCACGCCGATGTCGCGCTCGCCGCGCTCGCCGGAGGCAAGAACGTCTTCGGGGAGAAGCCGCTCGCGGCGACGCTCGTCGACGCCCGCCGGATCATCGAGGCCGCGGGGTCGTCCTGGGTCGGCTGCGCGCCGGACACCGTGCTGGGCACCGGCGTGCAGACGGCACGTGCGGCCGTGGATGCCGGCACCATCGGACGACCCGTCGCCGCGGTGGCGGCCTGGGTCTCATCGGGGCACGAGGCGTGGCATCCGCACCCCGACTTCTACTACCGCGACGGGGGCGGGCCCCTGTTCGACATGGGGCCGTACTACCTCACGACGCTGTTCCACCTGCTCGGGCCCGTGGCCCGTGTCTCCGGGGCGTCGTCCCGCCCGAAGGCCGTGCGCACGATCGGGTCGGGCCCGCGGGCGGGGGAGGAGATCCCGGTCGAGATCGACACGCATGTGACCGGCATCCTCGAGCACATCGGCGGAGCGGTGTCGACCGTCACCTTCAGCTTCGACGGCGCGGCGACGGATGCCGCTCCGCTCGAGATCCACGGAGAGACCGGCACGCTGTCGGTGCCCGACCCGAACCTCTTCGAGGGCGTCGTCCGGCTGCGTCGGCCGGGCGAGGGCGACTGGACCCCGGTGACCGAGCGCGCCGGGTACGAGAACGCCGGCCGTGGGATCGGCATCCTCGACCGCCTCGCCACCGGCGCCGGCAGCGCACGCGGCGACATCGCCCTGCACGTGCTCGAGATCATGACGGCGCTGACGGATTCCGCGGCCAGCGGCCGACGCATCGATCTGACCACCGCTCCCGAGCGGCCGGCCCTCATCCCCTTCACCCCCGAGAACTCCTGGAGAAAGCGTTGACCATCACCACCACCACTGCGCGCGCGATCATCGACCTCGACGTGACCGGAGATCGCATCAACCGGCACATCTACGGTCACTTCGCCGAGCATCTGGGCCGCTGCATCTACGACGGCTTCTGGGTGGGCGAGGATTCCGATATCCCGAACGTGCGCGGCATCCGTCTCGACATCATCGAGGCCTTGAGGGCCCTCGACATCCCGAATCTCCGCTGGCCGGGCGGATGCTTCGCCGACACCTACCACTGGCGCGACGGCGTCGGTCCGCGCGAGCTGCGGCCGCAGATTGCGAACACCAACTGGGGCGACGTGGTGGAGAACAACCACTTCGGCACGCACGAGTTCATGGACCTCTGCGACCTGCTCGGCGCCGACGCCTACGTCAACGGCAACATCGGCAGCGGAACGGTGCAGGAGATGTCCGAGTGGGTGGAGTACCTCACCCGCGGCGACGACAGCCCGATGGCGCGGCTCCGGCGAGAGAACGGCCGGGACGAGCCGTGGAAGGTGCCGTTCTGGGGCCTCGGGAACGAGGCGTGGGGATGCGGCGGCAACATGTCGGCCGCGCACTACGCCGAAGAGGCCCGGCGCTACGCCACCTTCACCCACAACCACGGCGACAACCGGCTCACCCGCATCGCGGCCGGCGCCAACGAGGACGACCTCGACTGGACCCGCGTCCTGATGAAGACGCTCATGGAGTGTCACGGCTGTACGCTCTACGGGAACCTGCCGTATCAGGCGATCTCGTTCCACTACTACACGCACTCCGGATCGGGCATCAACACCGAGGATGCCGCCCCCTTCAGTGACGAGAAGTACTACGAGACGATGGCCTACGCCGCCGACGTCGAGCGCATCGTGCGCGGACATGTGGCCGTGATGGATTCTTACGATCCCGACAACCGCGTCTCGCTCGTGTGCGACGAGTGGGGGACCTGGTGGAACGTCGAGGAGGGTACGAACCCCGGCTTCCTGTTCCAGCAGAACACGGTGCGCGATGCGCTGGTGGCAGGAATCCACTTCGACGTCTTCCACCGTTACGCGCGACGGATCTCGATGGCGAACATCGCGCAGACGGTCAACGTGCTGCAGGCGATGGTCCTCACCGACGGCGACACGCTCGTGCTCACGCCGACGTACCACGTGTTCGAGATGAACAAGGGGCACCAGGACGCGCTGCAGCTGTCCGCACACCTGCGTCAGGTGCCGACCGCCCGCGTGCGTGGCGACGACCTCCCTCTGGTCTCCCTGTCGGCCTCAACGCGGGGCGACACTGCTCTGATCTCGCTCAGCCACCTCGCGGTCGACGCCGACTGCGCGGTGAGCATCGACCTGCGCGGCCGGGGTGCGAAAGTCAGCAGGGCCCGCGTGCTCACCGGTGACGATGCGTCGGCGTTCAACGATGCCGCGACGCCTGACCGGGTGGCCCCGCGCGCGTTCGACACCGTGCTGCGCGACGGGATGTTGACCGTGACCCTGCCGCCGCACTCCTTCGCCACGGTGGAGCTCGAACTGGGACCGGAACACCCGGCGATCGAACGAGAGGACGTGGCGTCATGATGACGACTCCGCTGCGGGTGGCCGTGATCGGTGCGGGCTTCATGGCGAGGGCGCACTCGCACGCCTGGCGCACCGCACCGCGTTTCTTCGACCTGCCGCGGGAGCCGCGGCTCTCGGTGCTCGTAGCGCGCGATGAGGCGCGTGGTCAGAAGGCGGCGGACGATTGGGGCTGGGACAGCTGGTCGGGCGACTGGCGGTCCGTGATCGAACGCGATGACATCGATGTGATCGATATCTGCACTCCGGGCGACACCCACGCGGCGATCGCGATCGCTGCTCTCCACGCCGGCAAGCATGTCCTCTGTGAGAAGCCACTCGCGAACGACCCGGCGGATGCCGCCGAGATGGTCGCCGCCGCGGATGCTGCCGCACAGCAGGGCATCGCTGCGATGTGCGGCTACAGCTACCGACGCACGCCCGCGCTCGCCTCGGCCCGCCGCCTCATCGCCGAGGGAGCCCTCGGCACCATCCGGCACGTGCGCGCCCAGTACCTGCAGGACTGGCTGAGCGACGCGGATTCCCCGCACACCTGGCGTCTCGACCGGGCCGCGGCGGGATCCGGCGCTCTCGGAGATATCGGTGCGCACAGCATCGACACCGCGCAGTGGCTGACCGGCGAGCGAATCGAAGGCGTGTCCGCGCACCTCCGCACGTTCGTGACCTCGCGCCCTCGGCGGCGCGCCGAGGTGGGTCTCGGCGGCAAGGGCGACCTGGACGCCGAGCGGCTGCCGGTCGATGTCGACGACGCGGCGGCGTTCATCGCCGGGTTCAGCGGCGGCGCGCTCGGGGTGTTCGAGGCAACGCGCATGGCGCTCGGGCACCGCAATGCCAACCGCATCGAGATCAACGGCGACCGCGGCTCGATCGCCTTCGACTTCGAGCGGATGAACGAGCTCGAGTACTACAGCGAACACGACGCCGACGACCGCCGCGGGTTCCGCACGATCCAGGCCACCGATCCCGCGCACCCCTACGCGGACGCGTGGTGGCCCACCGGCCACGGCCTCGGCTACGAGCACACATTCACGCACCAGGTCGTCGATTTCGCGCGATCGATCGACGGCACGCCCGAACCGCCGACATTCGCCGACGCGTACCAGGTGCAGCGGGTGCTCGCAGCGGTCGAGGAGAGCGCCGGCGACGAAGGCCGCTACACCCGGGTGCGCTGACGCGCATCCTCCATCCGCATCCCCGCCACGTTTCTACGAAGGAGTCGTTCATGGCACGTCCGATCACGCTTTTCACCGGTCAGTGGGCCGATCTTCCGTTCGACGAGGTCGCCAGGCTTGCAGGGGAGTGGGGGTATGACGGGTTGGAGATCGCCTGCTGGGGTGACCACATCGACGTCTCACGCTGGGACGATGAGGAGTATGTGCAGAGCCGCCGCGACATCCTCCAGCGCAACGGCCTGCAGGTGTGGGCGATCTCGAACCATCTGACCGGGCAGGCGGTGTGCGACGATCCGATCGACATGCGCCACCGCGACATCCTCTCCGACCGGGTCTGGGGCGACGGTGATCCGGAGGGCGTGCGTCAGCGGGCGGCCGAGGACCTCAAGGACACGGCGCGGTTCGCCGCGAAGCTCGGCGTCACGACCGTGAACGGCTTCACCGGGTCGAGCATCTGGAAGGCCGTGGCGATGTTCCCACCGGCGTCGGACGAGTTCGTCGCGGCCGGCTATCAGGACTTCGCCGACCGGTGGAATCCGATCCTCGATGTGTTCGAGGAAGTGGGTGTGCGGTTCGCGCTCGAGGTGCACCCGTCCGAGATCGCCTACGACTACTGGACAGCGAAGGCGACGCTCGACGCGATCGGCCACCGCAAGAGCTTCGGGTTCAACTTCGACCCCTCGCACTTCGTCTGGCAGCAGCTCGACTCGGTCGCATTCGTCCTCGATTTCGCGGGTCACATCTTCCATGTGCACGTGAAGGAATCGATCACGAACCTCGACGGCCGCAATGGGGTGCTCGGCTCGCACCTGCCGTGGGTGAACCCGCGGCGGGGGTGGACGTTCGTGTCTACCGGGCACGGTGCCGTGAAATGGGAGCCGCTGTTCCGCGCGCTGAACGCGATCGGGTACACGGGTCCGACGAGTGTGGAGTGGGAGGATGCCGGGATGGATCGTCTGCACGGCGCCCCCGAGGCGCTCGCCTTCGTGCAGAAGCTCGCTGCGATCACCCCGCCGGATGCCGCCTTCGACGCAGCCTTCTCCACCAAGCCATGAACGCCTGCTGAAACCCGAGGACGCCCGCTGAGCGCTGTGCGCTGAGCAGGCGTCCTCTGCGGTGTGCAGGCTGCGGGACTCAGACCCGGTCGAGGGTGGCCACCTCGTCGATGGTCAGCTCGAGGTCGGCGGCTGCGGCGGAGTCGATGACCGACTGCGGCCGCTTGGCCCCCGGAATCGGGATGACCACCGGCGATTGCGCCAGCTCCCAGGCCAGCGCCACCTGCTGGGCGCTCACGCCGCGGGCCTCGGCCACCTGCTGGAAGGCCGGGTGGCGCTCGGCCAGCTCCTTAGCATCCGACAGCCCGCCGAGCGGGCTCCAGGCCAGGAAGGCCAGACCCAGTTCGTCGCAGACGTCGATCTCAGGTCGGCTGCTGCGGAACTTCGGGCTGAACTGGTTCTGCACGCTGACCAGGCTGTCCCCCAGCGCCGCGTGCGCGGCCCGGATCTGCGCAGGGTCCGCGTTGGAGATCCCGATCATCCGCACCTTGTCGCTGGCGGCGATCTCGGAGAGTGCGCCGATCGTCTCCGAATAGTCGATCGTGGCGTCGGGGCGGTGGTGCTGCCAGAGCGTGATCTGCTCGACTCCGAGCCGGGACAGACTGGCATCGACCGCGCGGTGCAGGTGCTCGGGTCGGCCATCGTGATCCCAGCCGCCACCCTCGATGCGGAACGCACCGCCCTTGGTGGCGAGGAGAACGCGATCGCGGACGCCCAGCTCGTCGAGGATCGAGGCGATGAGCCTCTCGTTCTCGCCCTGCGCCTCGGCACCCAGCTCACCGCCGGGGCCATAGGCATCGGCGGTGTCGAAGAGGGTGACGCCTGCGTCGAGCGCGGCGCGCACGGTGTCGAGCAGCTGTGGTCTGGGCTGATGGCCGGTCTGGTCGAAGGTCATCAGGCCGAGGCCGATCGCTCCGACCTCGGTGCGGCCGACGGTGTCGTTGCCGAGTGTGCGTGTGTGCATGAGTGAATCCTTTCGGGGTGGGGTGGAATGAGCGAATCGGGGGGCGAAGCTTGCGCCTCGCCCCCCGATTCGGAAATACTCCGGGTCAGCTCGCGTCGTACGCGTTCTGCCAGATCTCCAGGTAGCGGTCGACGCCCAGACCCTGGAGTCCGTCCAGGTAGCCCTTCCAGTCGCCGTCGTCGTTGGGGTCGCGCACTCCGGTGACGAACTCGGCGGTCGATGTCGCCACGTTGCTCTCGATGTTGGCGGTCAGTGTGGACAGTTCATTGCCTTCCTCGACGGGGACCCAGAGATCCCAGTACGGGAACATCGCGTCGGAGTCCTTACCGTCGTAGAGTTCGGTCGCCTCGAAGAGTCGACGCTCGAAGCCGGGCTGCGTGTTGATGTCGAGTGGTGCCACCTGTGCGTTGCGGAACTCCCTCGTCTCGAACACCTGGGCCATCGGTCCCCAGCTGCCGTTGTAGTCGGCTTCGTTCTCTTCATCCACCAGGATGTCGAAGAAGGTCGCTTCGAGGTCGGAGTCGAGGGCGATCTCGTCCTCCTCCGCTGCGCGCCAGCCGATGTCCTGCTCGCCGAACTCGCCGCGCATGTGGCCTTCCTCGGTGAAGAGGTAGTCCATCATCTCCATGATCACCTTCTGCTCCGTCTCGTCGGCGGCCTTCGTGACGACGAAGGTGGCACCGGGGATGCTCGGCAGCTGATATGTCGCATTCGCACCGCCGGGTCCCTCGAGCGGCGCGATCGGGAAGTACTGGTTGTCGCGACCGTCTTCCTGACCGATGCTCACGAAGATGCCGGAGTGGATGGCCGTGGCGCCGCCGACGATCACTGCTTCGGCGTTGTTGCCCGTGCCCTGCATGGTGTCGTCACCCTGGGAGAATGCCGCCGGATCGATGAGGCCTGCTTCCCACATCTTGTTGAGGAACGCCAGTCCCTCCCGCCATCCGTCCTGCATCGTCTGCATCTGGACGGTGTCCCCATCGAGTCCGAGCGAGATGGGCTGCCCGTTCGCGCCGGCTCCGGTGTTGAAGGAGTTGGAGACGAACGCGTTCATGATGAACGGCACGATCGACCACTGCGAGCTGCCGGTGATCGGGATCTCGTCCGCGACACCGTTGCCGTTGGGGTCTTCCGTCTTGAACGCCATCATGACGTCGAAGAACTCATCGGGGGTCGTCGGCTCGTCGAGCCCGAGCGTGGTCAGCCACTCCTGGTTGATCCAGAACTTGTACGGATAGGAGCAGTGGTAGCAGTCGTTCCACTGCGGAAGGCCCCAGATCTTGCCGTCGGGTGCGGTGGCGAGCGACTCGAAGCCGGGCTCGGCGGCGAGGGCGTCGGCGATGTTCGGTGCGTACTCGTCGATGAGGTCGTTCAGCGGGAGGATCACGCCCTGGTCGCCGTAGCGCTGCAGCTCCGCCTTGTTGAACTGCGACGCCCACGGGACGAGCATGTACGCCTCGGGCAGGTCGCCGCCGGCCAGGGAGACCTGGCGGGCCTCGTTCGCCGCTCCCGATTCGTAGCCGGTCGTCTCGAACTGGATGTCGACGTCGAACTTCTCCTCCATGAGGAGGGTGAACGAGTTGGTGTTCAGATCCATCTGCCCGCCCTGCTCGCCGAAGATGGTGATGACCTTCTGGTCGTCCTCCGAGCTGGGGGAACAGGCGACCATAGCGGTGGCCAGAACCGCGACCGCCGCGACGCCGGCGACCGAGCGACGGCGGTGTCGCATCGTGTCGGATAGGTGTTGTCTGGACAATGTCTTGCCTCTCTGTGGTGGGTACGGCATCGCCGAGGAGTCGATGACCCTCAGCGGAGATGTGGCGACGATCAGGTGCCGGAGCATCAACGGCATCAAGAGATGGCTGCGGCTCTGCAGGCATGTCTTCACGGTAAACGTCTGATCATTCGGTGTCAATACAGAGATTATGGCGCCGTTCGTGCGAGCGCGCTAGGCTAAACATCTAATGACTTACGGCTCGCGCAAGGGCGCGTCGACACCGCAGAGGACCCATGATGACGAACGCACCGGAGTGGAACGATCCCGCCGTCTACGAATGGGGGACCGAGCCCGCTCACGCCGCGCTCATGCCCTATGAGACGCACGCGCAGGCGCTGGAGGCCGATCGGCTCGACTCCCCCTATCGCCTGAGCCTCGACGGCGACTGGAAGTTCCTCTGGTCGGAGAATCCCGCGGTGAGGATGCTCGACTTCGCCGGCGACGGTGTCGATGACTCGGGGTGGGACACGATCCCGGTCCCGTCCTCGTGGCAGCTGCACGGCTACGACTTCCCCATCGGCACCAACACGGTCCTGCCGTGGACCGGAGCCAACGGGAGAGGGGAGCAGCCCGATCCGCACGGCGACTACCCGCATGCGCCGACCGCGTACAACCCGGTCGGTCAGTACCGCACGACCTTCGAACTGCCGGAGGGATGGGCGCCGCGCCGCACCTTCCTTCGGTTCGACGGTGTGGAATCCGCCTACTACGTGTGGATCAACGGCCAGAAGATCGGGTACCGCGAAGACAGCTACACCCTCGGCGAATTCGACATCACGGCCCACCTCCGCCCTGGGCGCAACCTGGTGGCGGTGGAGGTCTATCGCTGGAGCACCGGTTCCTACCTGGAGAACCAGGACAACGTGCGGCTCTCCGGCATCTTCCGCAGTGTGTCCCTGATCTCCCGATCGCCGGTGCTGATCCGCGACTTCACCGTCCGCACTCCGCTGAACGACGCGTTCACCGACGCCCTGCTCGATGTGTCGGCAGACATCCGCGACTACGCGGGTGAGAGCGTCGGGCTCGAGCACCGCTTTCGGGCGCGTCTCTTCGACGGCACCGGGCCGTCGGCGGCCGAGGTGTGGACAGAGGTCACCATCGTGCGGCTCGCCGGCCCGGGGGTCGATTCCCGCGTCAGCCTGTCGGCGCCGGTTCATCACCCGCGTCTGTGGTCGGCCGAGCATCCGGAACTCTACACACTGGTCCTCGAACTGTGCGACGAGACCGGAGCAGTCGTCGAGCGCGTCTCCACCCGCGTCGGCTTCCGCCGGGTCGAGATCGTCGACGGCGCTCTTCTGCTCAACGGTCGACCGCTGTCCATCCGCGGCGTCAACCGGCACGAGTGGAACCCGCGGACCGGGCGCACGCTCTCCCGTGAAGACATGATCGCCGACATCCGGCTCATGAAGCAGTCCAACATCAACGCCGTGCGCACCTCTCACTACCCGAACGACCCTCGCTGGTACGAACTCGCCGATGCCTACGGGCTGTACCTCTTCGACGAAGCCAACAACGAGACCCATATCAACAGCGTCGATGCAGAGGGCAAGCCCAACATCCCCGGGAACCGCCCGGAACTGCGGGACCCGCTGCTGTGGCGGATGCGGAACGTGGTCGAGAGGGACAAGAACCACGCGTGCGTCATCGCCTGGTCGATCGGCAACGAATCCGGTGTCGGTTCCAATCTGAAGGCCATGTACGACTGGGCGAAGGAACATGACCCGACCCGTCCGGTCAGCTACCAGGACCCGACCGGCTCCGGGACGCCGATCGTCCCGACGGAGCTCTCCGACTTCGACGGCGACTTCTATCCGCCGACCGGCCAGCTGATCACGCGCTCGCAACGCGACCCCAGGCCGTATCTGCTCATCGAGTACGCCTTCGGGCAGGGGAACGCCTCCGGCTACCTCGACGAGTACTGGACTGCCATTCGAGAGCACCCGGGGCAGGTGTACGGCGGCTTCCTCTGGGATTGGGCCGACAAGGGCCTGTGGTGGCCGACGCCGGGAAACCCGGAGGTCGAGTTCATCGCGTATGGCGGGGATTGGGGCGACGACCCGAATGAGGAGAGTGCGCACATGAGCGGGTTGACGCTCGCCGATCGCACTCCCACGGCCAAGCTCGCGGAAGCGAAGCTCGCCTACCAGCCGGTCAGCATCACAGGCCTCGCCGTGCCCACCGGGCGCATCACGATCTCCAATGAGTACCTGTTCACGGATCTGGAGGGCCACACTCTCGAGTGGTCGCTGACCGAAGACGGGATCACGCTGCAGCAGGGAACCGTGCCGCGGGCAGAGCTGGCCATCGGCCCGGGGGAGAGTTCCGAGGTCACGCTTCCGCTCGAACTTCCCGAGAGTCTTCGCCCGGGCGCGGAGTACCGGCTGGACGTCGCGCTCACGCTCTCCGAAGACGCACCGTGGGCCGAGCGTGGCCATATCGTCGCCCATGCACAGTTCGACATCCCGCTCGTGGCTCCCGAGGCGGCGCACGTCGCCGCCGAGGATCTTCCGCCCGTCGAGGTGGTCGAAGAGGCCGGCTCGGTCCACGTCAGCGGCGACAGGTTCGATGCCGTGATCTCCTGCGAGACGGGGCGCCTCACGTCGCTGGTGTACGACGGGCGCGAAGTGCTCGCCGGCGACCTGATGCCGAACTTCTGGCGCACGCCGAACGATTCGGAGCTGGCGATCCCCGACATCCGATTGAAGCGTCCGGAGCCGTCCCTGCCGTGGCGCGGCGTCGGCGAGGACTGGGCCATCGACGAGGTCGAGGTGCGGCCGATGACCGGGGCTGTGCGGATCACGGTCCGTGGCTCCGTCACCACGAAGGTGCCCTTCCGTCCGAGCGATCAGATCACCACCTCGCCGCAGTCGATCGTCTACACGATCCACGGCAACGGACAGGTCGATGTCTTGACGACGTTCGAGCCTGTGGCGGGCGCGCCCAATCCGCAGGTGATCGGCACCACGCTCGGACTCCGGCAGGAGCTCGACACCGTCCACTGGTACGGCCGCGGGCCGTGGGAGTCGACGGCTGACCGACGGTCCTCCGCGTTCTTCGGGCGGTACTCCGGCTCCGTCGCGGAGCAGGTCACCCGCTACAGCCGCCCTCAGGATTCGGCGAACAAGGCCGACACCCGCTGGGCGGCGGTCACGGATCACGACGGCGCGGGCGTGCTCTTCGTCGCCGGCGGGAGCATGTTCTTCAACGCGCAGCCGAACAGCCCGGCTGAGCTCGCGGACCGTCGCCACTGGCACGAGGTTCCGGCGTCGAACCGGACGGTGGTCCGCGTGGACGCGGCGCAGGAGGGCATGCACGGCGGCAACTGGGACGTCATGACGCGGCCCGACAGGTTCAGCAACACTCCAGCCAAGGGCCCGTATCGACACCTCTATCGGATGCTGCCGCTGCGCGCAGGGGATGACCCCGGTGACGCGGCCGGGAAGTTCGTCGCGACCGACCTGGCCCACGCGCCCGCTCTCGCTCCGCATCCGAGCCCGGTCGTCGACGCCTAGACAGGACTCCTGAAACACCGGGTGGATCGCCTCAGCTGAGGCGATCCACCCGAGACGGGGCTCGGCGGCTACGCGCGCCGCAGGTGGAACGTCCGCGCCGCAGGCTCGTCGGGGAGCTCGATCACGAGTTCGCCGACGTCGGCATCCCACACCACTCGCGTCGGGAAGTCCTTCGGGAACACGATCTCCACGTCGAGCTCGCGCCCCGTGTGCCCCGGGAGCGGGACCCACACGGTGCGGGGACCGGAACGGCGCCAGACGGTGAGTAGTTCGCCCGCGTCGTCGCGCATGCCGAGGGCGACGACGGGGTCATGCCAGCCGGGCAGGCCGAGGGGCCAGAAAGGCACGGCCGCCGGGAGTCGGTCACGCGTCTCGCGGTACGCAGCCAGCCCCGCCCGCACCAGCGCCATCTGCGGCGGCGAGAGAAGGTCGAGCCGACCGCCGAGATGCACGCGTCCCAGCAGGGTGTTCGCGAGCGAGAAGGCGATCCGCTCGTCGGACCACGACGGGTCGGGGTACGCCCACACGGCCCCCTGTTCGGGAGTGACAGCCGTGGGTGCCGCCGCCGCGATCGCCGCGGTGAACAGCGGATCCTGGTTGTCGCTCGTCGACTGCACGGGGTGCACCGCGAGGGTCGCCGCATCCATCCGCTGCCCGCCGCTCGCACAGCTCTCGATGACGAGTCCGGGGTGCCGGTCCATGAGACTTCGCACCCAGTTCAGCAGCACCTGCTGGTGGCGGAGCTGCCCGTCGCCGGGGCTGTCGGCGTCGACGTCGGTGCCCTGCGTGACATCCATGTTGTAGTCGAACTTCAGGTAGCCGAGGCCCAGGTCGGTGATGAGCCGCTCGACCGCGCCGTCGATGTGGGCGAGTGCGGCCGGATGCCGGAGGTCCAGCTGCACTCGACCGGACTCGATGACCGGCCGTCCGTCGCGCTGGAAGAAGGCCTCCGGCGGCAGAGCCGCGGCGACGGGGCTCGACACCGAGACAACTTCGGGTTCGAGCCAGAGACCCGGCACCATGCCGGCGTCGCGCATTCGATCCGTCATCGCGTGAAGGCCGTCGGGGAACCGGCGGCGCGACGGCTCCCACGACCCGAGGTCGTTCCACCAGGTCGCCCCGTCGGTGTACCAGCCCGAGTCCATGCAGTAGATCTCCGCGCCCGCACGGTGGGCGGCGTCGATGAACGGCGGGATGTTCTCGCTCGTGGGGTCGCCCATGAGGGCGTTCATGTAGTCGTTCACGATCACCGGCAGCGCCTCGTTGTCGGAGTGTGGCCGACGCATGCGGCGCCGCGCGCGGGTGAGAGCTCCGAACAGCGCGTCGTCATCCCCGGCGAGGACGATGGTCGTCGGCACGGAGCAGAACCGCTCGCCGGGCGCGAGGCGGCGCATCCACGCAGCGCTCTGGTCCGTCGGCCCGCTCGCCACGAGGTACAGCGCTCCGCCCTGATCGCCCAGCTCCCAGCGCCAGGCTCCGTTGTGCTCCACCTGCCACAGCATGGATCGAGACTGATCCCGGGCTCGCAGCATGCCCATAGGCAGGTGACCGCCGGTCGACCAGCTTCCGCGCTGCCCGATGGCGAACGACGCGCGGGAGCTGGTGATGCCCCACTGGTCGAGTCCCGCGTCGTCGAGTCCGAGCTCAGCCGGGAGGCGACGCTGCCAGACCATCTCGCGGAACCAGGTGTTGTGCGCGAAGCCGACCTCGTGGTCGAGCCACCAGTTCGAGCCCGGTGCCGAGATACCGCCGAGTGCGACCGACGAGACCGCGCGGAGCTCGACGGGATCTGCGCCAGCGACCACCTCGGTCTCGCATCGCGCGACCGACAGGTCCGGCCAGCTCGACCATCGTGAGATCACGCTGATGTTCGTCACCGGGTCCTGCGAGGTCACCTCGAGATGCGCCATCCCGTCTTCGTGCCACTCCCGGTGGCCGACGAAACGCAGTCGACGCCCCGCGGCGCTGCCCATCAGACGCTCCGACGAGGAGACTCCAGAACCCTCGCCGCCGAGGTGGATCTCGGCGATCGGCAGAGCGGATGCCGGATCGGGAGTGCTCTCGTCGCCGACCCGCGCGAGGCGCCAGACCGTCGGCGGTCCGTCGTCCGGCATCGAGACGTCGAGCTCGATGGCGCCAGGACGCCAGGTGATCTGCTCGCCCACGGTCACCCCTTGACGGCCCCGATCAGGATCCCCTTGTTGAAGAAGCGGGCGACGAACGGATACACGAGCATGACCGGCACCGTCGAGATGACGATGAGCGAGTACTTCATCAGGTCGGCGAGCTGTTGCCGCTCCATGGCTGCGGCCGCGTCGAGGCCGGGGGCGGCCTGATTGAGGATCAGCACGTTGCGGAGCACGAGTTGGAGGGGGAAGAGATCCGGATTGCGCAGATAGAGCAGTGCGTCGAAGTAGGAATTCCACTGGAAGATCGCGTACATCAACGCGATCACCGCGAGCAGCGGTTTGGACAACGGCAGCACCGTAGAGAAGAGGAAGCGCAGATCGCTCGCACCGTCCAGCTGTGCCGCTTCGTAGAGTTCGTCGGGGATCGACGACCGGAAGAACGCGACGGCGATGATCACCTGCCAGACGCCGATCGCCTGCGGGAGGATGATGGCCCATCGGGTGTCGAGGAGGCCGAGGTTCTGCACGACGAGATACATCGGGATGATGCCGCCGGCGAACAACATCGTGAACACCACGAAGACCGTGATGCCGCGTCGGCCCCAGAAGTCCTGTCGGGACAGCGGATAGGCGATCGCGACCGTGAGCGCGAGGCTGATCGCGGTGCCCGCGATCGTGTAGAACAGCGAGTTGCCGAATCCGGTGAGGATCGAGCTGTCGCTGAGCGCGCGCTGATAGCCCTCGAGCGTGAAGTCGATCGGCCAGAAGGTGACCTGGCCCGACGAGACCGCAAGCGGATCGCTGAAGGAGCTGGCGAGGATGTAGACGAGGGGCAGCAGCACCACGAGCAGGAAGGTGGTGAGCAGGATGTACACGCCTGCCATGAACCACCGGTCGACCACCGGCTCTTTGATGCGCGTCGGCGTGAAGTCGTTGCGCGACCTCGGGAGACGCGACTTCCTGCCGGCCTCGCCGGAGGTCTTCTTCAGCATCGTGTTCACCACAGTCCGTTTCCTGTCAGTCGTTTCACGATCGCGTTCACACCGAGCAGCAGTCCGAGGTTGATCACGCCGTTGAACAGTCCGATCGCCGCCGCCTGGCTGAAGTCGGCGCTGAGTAGACCGACCTTGTACGTATAGGTCGCGATGATCTCGGACTGCGAGATGTTGAGACTGTTCTGCAGCAGATAGGCCTTCTCGAAGCCGATCGCCATGACGTTGCCGACGCCGAGGACGAGCACGATCATCGCGGTGGGCATGATGCCCGGTAGATCGACGTTGCGGATCTTCTGCCAGCGGGTGGCGCCGTCGACCCGCGCGGCTTCGTAGAGCGTGGGATCGATGCCCGCGAGGGCCGCCAGATAGATGACGGCGGAATAGCCCATCGTCTGCCAGATGTCGCTGAAGACGTAGATGTGACGGAAGAACTCCGGGTCGCTCAGAAAGTCGATGGATCCCAAGCCGAAGAACTGGGTCACGTGGCCGGCGATGCCCAGCCGTGGTGACAGGAAGAGGATCGTCATCGAGACGACGACGACCGTCGAGATGAAATACGGGGCGTAAGTGACCATCTGCACGGTGTTCTTGAAGAACCGCAGGCGGACTTCGTTCAGCGCGAGCGCGAGGATGATCGGGATCGGGAAGCTCGCCAGGACGACGTACGCGGAGAGGATGAAGGTGTTGCGGAGCACCGGCCAGAACATCGGGTTGTTGAAGAAGCGCTCGAAGTGCTTCACTCCGGCCCAATCACTTCCCCAGACGCCGTCTATAACGTTGTAATCCTTGAACGCGATGATGGCGTTCGCCATCGGGATGTACTTGAAGATGACGAAGTAGGCGATCGGGACCAGTATCAGCAGGTAGAGCTGCCAATGCCGGCGCCAGCTGCGCTTGAGTCCGCGGAACCCGCGGGAGTTGCGCCGGTCGCGGAGCTTGCGGGTGACGCCGCCGACATCGAGGCCGACACCGGGCGGGCTCACCATGAGGACCTCGCGAGGCGGGCGGAAGTGGGACGGGGAGGGGAACCGGCGATCAACCTCGGGCGGATGTTCATCTGGCTTCCTCTCTGCTTCGATGCAGGCACACTTCACGATAAACGTCAGATCAATCTGTGTCAATTACCGCCAAGGGTCACGATTTCTCGCAGGATGCTTGTCGATTGATTGAATCTTTCGGTCCGATAAGCGGTAGTGCGGTACCGAGGGGAATATTCGTCCGACGTTCTACACTGGGCACGTGACTGCTGAGACTGAAGACCTCCCGACGGGTTCCCTCTCCCGGTCGGATCACGTGATCGACCATGTGAAGCGGATGATCGCGTCCGGTGAGCTGCGAGCGGGGGACCGGCTCCCGGTCGAGAAGGAGCTCGCCGCGCAGCTGGGCGTCTCCCGTGGCTCTCTGCGCGAGGCCGTACGATCGCTGGCTACGCTCGGCGTGCTCGAGACGAGGCAGGGCGACGGCACGTACGTGACGCAGCTCGACGCGAGCTCTCTCCTGCGTCACCTCGAGTTCTGGGCCGGTCTGCAGGAGGCGAACCAGTCGGTCGACCTGCTCGCGGTGCGTCGCGTGCTCGAGACGGAGTCGGCCGGTCTGGCCGCGGTGCGGCTCACCGATGACGAATTCGACGCACTGGAGCGCATCCTCGCAGAGATCGATGCCGGACTCGTCACGGGCGAGCTCGAGCCCGAGTCGTTCATCGATGCCGATGCCGCGTTCCACCGCCAGATCGCGATCGCCAGCGGCAACCCCGCCCTGGCCGCGCTGATCGACAGCCTCATGACCCGCACCCTGCGCGGGCGCCTCTGGCGCGCGATCACCGAGCGGGACTCCCTCGGCGAAGCGCACGCCGATCACAGGGCCATTCTGGCTGCCCTGCGTACGCGTGATGCGGAGCGCGCTCGCATCCGCATGGCCGCGCATCTGCTGGGCGTCGAGGTCTTCGCCGCCGATCACCACGTCAAGGGCGACGAGCCGCCGGCGTCGAAGGCGTGAGTGGTCAGGACGTGATGAGCACAGCCGCGGCCTCCGACTCCACCCAGTGGCCGCCGGTCGGGAATTCGTAGCGCTGGATGCTGTCCTCGAGCATCTCCGCGCTGTATCCCGGGTTCGAGGGCAGCAGGTAGTGCCCGCCGACGACGACGACGGGATCGACGAAGTGCTCGTGCAGGTGATCGACGTACTCCGTGAGGCGCTTGTCCAGCGACCCTGATACGGCGACGAAGTCGAAGATCGACAGGTGCTGCACGAGCTCGCATAGCCCGACACCGCCCGCGTGCGGGCACACCGGGACTCCGAACTTGTGGGCCATGAGATAGACGGAGAGGATCTCGTTGACGCTGGCCAGGCGGGCTGAGTCCAGCTGGCAGAAGTCGATCGCCTCGGCCTGGAACATCTGCTTGAAGAGCACGCGATTCATGCCGTGCTCACCGCTCGCGACGCCGATGGGGCTGACGGCTCTGCGGATGGCTGCGTGTCCGAGCACGTCGTCGGGACTCGTGGGCTCCTCGATCCACAGCGGGCGGAACTCCGCGAGCTCGTTGATCCAGTCGATCGCCTGCGGCACATCCCAGACCTGGTTGGCGTCGATCATGAGCTCGGCGTCCCACCCGATGATCTCGCGGGCCACCCGCAGTCGCCGACGATCCTCTTCGAGATCGGCGCCGACCTTCAGCTTGAAGTGGCTGTAGCCCTCGTCCACGGCCTCTCGCAGCAAGGTGCGCAGCTTGTCGTCGGAGTAGCCGAGCCAGCCGGCGCTGGTCGTGTAGCACGGGTAGCCGCCGCGGGCGGTCAGCTCCGCGATGCGCTGCTGACGCAGCGGGGCGGCCGCGTGCAGGATGTCGAGGGCCTCCTGGCGAGTCAGGGCGTCGGACAGATACCGCAGATCCGCCGCATCCACGAGCTGCTCCGGGGTCATCTCGACGAGTAGCCGCCACAGCGGCACCCGGGCGCGCCGGGCGGCCATGTCCCAGAGGGCGTTCATGACCGCCGCCATCGCCAGGTGGACGACACCCTTCTCGGGCCCCAACCATCGCAGCTGCGAGTCGGATGCGAGCTCGCGGTAGATCCCTCCGAGATCGTCCAGAAGGGAATCGACGTCGCGACCGATCAGAGGTTGGGCGCGCTGCCGGGCTGCCTCTGCGCACAGGTCGTTCCCGCGTCCGATCGTGAAGGTGAAGCCGTGGCCGCTCAGGTCGCCGTCGGTCTCCAGGACGACGTAGGCGGCGGAGTAGTCGCCGTCCTTGTTCATCGCATCGGAGCCGTCGGCGTCGAGCGAGGTGGGGAAGCGTATGTCGTGCACGCGCACGCCGGTGATGGTGGCCATCAGTCGTACCTTCTTCCTGGTGATAGATCGGAGATCATTCGATCTATCACTGCTCTCGTAGAGGTTTGCCCCTACGTCGATCGCCACGTCACTCGAACGCTCAAATCGATTCTCCATTGAAATCATCGAGATTTCGGTGTTTCTGACGGCTGTCACTTCGCGGCACCTCGATCACGACTCACTCCATGCTACTGGCATAACGAGTGAAAGATCTGATGTTTACACGAACTGGCCACGATGTTAGCGTGACGTGTCGTCACTGAAGAGGAGACCCGGATGCAGCGGGATGCGTATTCACGGCCATGGGAGTATCGGGAGCTCACCGGCGGCAGCCCGGGGGATCCACGCCCGGTCGCCGTCCCCCACGATGCGGTGCTTGCGACGGCGCGTGTCGCGGACTCGCGCCAGATGGCCTCCGGCTACTTTCCCGGCGTGAAGGGGGAGTACCGCACCCGGATCTTCGCCCCTGTGGACTGGCACGATCGACATGTGGTCCTCGAATTCGAGGCCGTCCACCGCTCCGCCGCCGTGTTCCTGAACGGGGACCTCGCTGCCCGTCAGCCGTCCGGGACCACCGCTCTGCTCGTCGAGCTCGACACGTTCCTGCGCTACGGCGCCGACAACGAGATCGTCGTCGAATTCCGTGCCGACCGCGACGCGCGATGGTATACCGGAGGAGGGATCATCCGACCCGTGCACCTCGCCGTCGGACCCCGCGTGCACATCCCCCTCGACGGCGTCGTGGTGACCACTCCCGAGCACGATGTGGAGTCGTCGCTCGTGCAGATCATCACCACGGTGCACAACCGCGAGACCGTGCCCGTCGTGCGGTGGCTGGAGACGAGCATGCTGAGCCCCGCTGGCGACGTCGTCGGCGTGGACCGGACCAGGGTCAGCGTGCCAGCTGGAGGCGAGGCGGAAGTCAGTCAGCGCATCCTCGTGGAGGCGCCCCGGCGCTGGTCCGTCGACACTCCGGACCTGTACCGCGCGACATCTCTTCTCACCACGGGCGACGGGGACGAGGGCCAGACGGACCGGAGCGACGTGACCTTCGGCATCCGATCGCTTCATCTGGACGCGCGGCGCGGTCTGCGAGTGAACGGACAGCCGGTGAAGCTGCGCGGGGCCTGTGTGCACGCCGACAACGGGGTCATCGGCGGCGCGGCGTTCGATGCCGCGGAGGTGCGCCGGGTCGCGATCCTCCAGGCCGCCGGCTTCAACGCGATCCGCAGTGCTCACCAGCCGATGAGCAGGGCGATGCTGGACGCCTGCGATCGGCTCGGGATGCTCGTCATGGACGAGCTCACCGACGTGTGGACGGTGGCGAAGTCGCCCGAGGACGGCTCGGATGTCTTCCTCGAGCGCTGGCGGTCCGATCTCGAGGCGATGGTCCGCAAGGACCGCAACCACCCCAGCGTGATCGTCTACTCGATCGGCAACGAGATCCCTGAGGCGGCGACGCGGTCGGGGAGCGCACTGACCAGGGCGATGGCGGCTGCGACGCGCACGCTCGACCCGACCCGCTACGTGACGGCGGCAGTCAACGGCGCGCTGTTCGTGATGGACGAGGCCGTCGACATCGACCCGGAGCTGTTGGGCGGCGCGTCGTTGGAGCCCGTGACCGAGATCAACGCCCGCTCGCTGAGCCTCGCGGAGCGGATGAGTTCTCTGGCCGTCACCGATGCCGTCGCCGAACTGACCGAAGAGGCCTACGGTGCGCTCGACATCGCGGGGATGAACTATCAGGACGCCCGCTACGAGATCGACCACGAGCGGTACCCGCATCGGGTCATCGTCGGATCTGAGACGTTCCCTACTCGGATCGACCGGCTGTGGGGCCTCGTCCTCGCCAACCCTCATGTCATCGGCGACTTCACCTGGACCGGCTGGGACTATCTCGGCGAACCCGGCCTCGGGCGCATGCACTACCGCGATGACCAGCCCGGCGGTGGGGCGCTCGGCGCCTACCCGTTCCTCCTCTCCTCCGCCGGCGACATCGACATCACGGGTGAACGGCGCCCCGCGTCGTACTACCGGGAGGTCGTCTACGGCCTGCGCCCCGAGCCTTTCATCGCCGTGCGACGGCCGCGTACCCGAGGTCGCGAGATGAAGCCCGCCCCCTGGTCGTGGACGGACAGCATCCCCTCCTGGACGTGGCCCGACGCCGGCGCAGATCCTCTGGAGGTCGAGGTCTACAGTGACGCGGACGAGGTCGAGCTGTTCCTCGCCGGATCCTCGCTCGGAAGACAGCCCGCCGGAGTCGAGCACGGATTCCGCGCCCTGTTCGCCGTGCCGTACGTGCCGGGCGCGCTGGAGGCGGTCGCCGTGCGCGACGGCATCCCCGCCGAGCGCACGGCGCTGCAGGCGGCCGGGACCGATCGTCGGCTCGCGCTGAGCGCAGAACTCTCCGATCCGGATGCCGCGGGTCACTGCCTCGCGTTCGTCGTCGTCGAGCTTGTGGACGATCTCGGCGTGCGAGCGACCGACGGCGACGTGGAGATCGAGATCGACGTCGACGGTGCGGGGGCGCTGCAGGGATTCGGCAGCGCGCGTCCGGAGACCGAGGAGTCGTTCGCCGATTCCCGCCATCGCCTGTACGACGGGCGCGCGCTCGCGGTCGTCCGCTCGTCGGGTGCGAGTGGCGTCGTGCTGACCGCGTCCGCGCCGGGGCTGCCGTCCGTCTCCCTTGAGGTGTGGGCCGTCTGAGGCGCAGGCCGGCTGAGCGCCGGGCCTGCGTCCTTCAGAGTGACGTCAGGGGCACGGCAGTCGGCCGGTCCGCCGCAGGGCCGAGGTCCAGACGTCGGCCCTCGACCGAGGCGGTCATCATCGTCTCCATGATCTCGAGAGCGTGGAAGGCGATGCCCGCGTCCGCGCGGGGCACGTCTCCGGGCGCGGTCCGATGGAAGTCGAGCAGGCCGAATCCGCGGGCGCTCTCCTCGTAGCCCGCTGACACCGGAAGCGGCTCCCAGTCCTTGCCTCGGACCTTCAGCAGCGTGGTGCCGGTGAACTCGTTCGGGTCGGGCACGATCAGCGATCCCTCGAGCCCGTGCACCTCGATCGGGACGGCGCGGGTGCCCACGGTGTCGAAGCTCATCGTGAGCGTCGTCGTGGCACCTCCGGCGTGCTCGAGCAGACCGGTGATGTGCGTGTCGGTGAGCACGGGAACGCGCTCGCCCGCGCGCGGGCCCGAGGCGATGGTCCGTTCGTCTCGCGGACGCGACGCGACAGCCGAGACCCGCACGACCGGGCCGAGCAGCGTGATCAGCGCGTGCAGATAGTACGGACCCATGTCGTAGAGCGGTCCCCCGCCAGGCGCGTAGTAGAAGTCGGGATTCGGATGCCACGCCTCATGACCCGGGATCGCCATGGTCGCCGTCGCTGCGACCGGTCGTCCGATGAGGCCGTCGTCCACGGCGCGACGGGCGGTCTGGATGCCGGTTCCGAGCACCGTGTCCGGAGCGCAGCCCACCCAGAGACCGCGCTGCGCGGCGAGTTCGCGCACGGTCCGCGCCTCCGCCAGCGTGACGGTGAGCGGCTTCTCGCCGTACACGTGCTTTCCGGCCTCGAGCGCACGGAGGGATATGTCCGCGTGCGCGGCGGGGATCGTGAGGTTGAGCACGATGTCGACGTCCGGATCCGCGAGCAGGTCGTCGACGCCGCCAGCGGGGACTCCCTGGGCGGCGCCGACGGCCGCGGCGCGCTCAACATCCAGATCGGCGACGCGGGCCAGTCGCACGTCGTCGCTGATCCGCTGCAGCGTCTCGAAGTACATCCGCGAGATGAAGCCGACGCCGACCATCCCGACTCTCAGCGGAGCACCGGCGACCCCGTTCAGCGACTTGCCCACAGCAGCCCTCTCTCGATGATCGAGCGCACGGGTGCTTCATTCAGGACGTCGAGCTTGTGCCCGGCGGTGCAGACGAAGACGCGGCCGGCACCCCACAGCCGTGTCCACACCACCGGAGTTGTGAACGAGTGGTGCCAGGCGTCGAAGTCGCGGTGCACGATCTCGGTCGTCGCCAGCACGTCGTTGTAGGCGTCGGAGAGCACCCAGTACTGCTCCGTGTGCAGGGAGAAGTCCTCGACGCCGGACACGATCGGGTGATCACGCCTTTCGGGCACGATGTTCACGGTGAAGTCGAGGTAGTGGTCGGACTGCTCGCCCGTGCGTTCCTCCTTCGGCGCTGCGGCGTGATGCGCGAACTGCCCGCCGATCAGCTGCAGGTAGTCGGCGCTGTTGCGGTAGGAGTCCGCGATCCCGCCGTGCCATCCGGCCAGTCCGGTGCCGGCGACCACGGCGGCGATCAACCCCGCGAGCTCGTCATCGGCGATCGTGTTCATGGTGTTGACCTGGACGATGAGGTCGATGCTCGTCATGGTCGCGGCATCGGCGTAGACGGCCGTCCCCTCCTCGACCCGGACGTCGAAGCCCTCCGCTTCGAGGAACGGGATCACCGAGTCGGTGGTCTGCAGCGGCTCGTGTCCGTCCCACCCTCCCCGCACGATCAGGGCCTGCTTGTTCTGCGTCATGTGTCGGCTTTCGTTTCAGTGGTCTGTCGCGGCTGCTTCTGTCGTTGCTGGGGGATGCGATCGAGCCGCACGGTGCGCGGTCCGTGCGACAGGTCGACCGAGAGCGAGCCGCCGGGGCCGGTCACCGAGACGACGTCGCCGGGGCGGGCGGCATCCGATCCGGGAACGAGCGCAAGTGAGAGCGTGGCGCCATCGGCATCCCACATCAGCTCGTCGATCACGACGCCGCCGCGCGCTCGCACGCCGCGGATCGAACCGGAGGGCCATGACGCAGGCAGCGCCGGGAGGATCCTCAGCGACCCGGGTTGCGACTGGATCAGCATCTCGATCACGACGGCGGGGAGGCCACCGCTCGCATCGACGTTGAAGATCGAGTCGCCGTCGTGTGTGGAGACCGCGTTGGGGCGCCAGAAGTCGAGGGCGAGGGACTCGACGCACCGCAGGGCGGAGTCCGTATCACCGAGCCGCGCGGCTGCGAGGCCCAGACCCACCAGACCGAACGCCATCTCCTGGTGGCCGTCCTGTCCGGCCCAGGGCCGTTCGTCCCGCCAGTCCAGCTTCCGGCGGATCGTCTCGCGCGCCGCCGCGCGGAGTTCGGGCGTCTCAGCGGCGGCATCCTCCTCGTACCAGAACGGGTAGAGCTGCGAGACGTGACGGTGCGCGAGCTGCTCGTCGAACGCCGGATCCAGCCATTCGGCGAATGTCCCGTCGTCCGCGACGCGGAACGGCGGAAGGCGATCGGCGAATGACTCCCAGGCCGTGCGATCGACATGTTCGCCCAGCAGGTCGGCGATCCGGACGCTGAGTCGCGTGGCGTCCCGGAACGCGGCGACGTCCATGGTCGCATCGACCGCGAGCGGATTCGTGCGATTGGCCGGGGTGTTCTCCGGCGAGTACGACGGCGCGAGGTGGAGGATTCCGGCCTCGTCAGCGGACGCGACCGACGTCGCGAACGCCATGACGTTCCGGGCGAGCGGCCAGGCGTACTCCCGCAGCAGCCCGAGGTCACCGGTCGCGCAGAACTGATCCCACGCGAGGCGGAGCACCCACGCCCCACCGGCCATCCAGTAGAGGTGGGGGTACGCGGTGGCGAAGTGGTTGCTACGGCCGTGCGAGTCGAAGCGGGCGGGCAGCAGCCAGCCGTCAGCGCCGAACACGCGCTGCGCGTTCTCGACGTAGTCCTCGACGTGACGGAAGAGCGCGCGCAGGTAGGAGGTGAACAGCTCCGGGGTGCCGGACGCGACCAGGGAGGCCACTCCGCCATGCTGCACATTGCCGTTCTGGGTCCAGTCGCCCGACCAGGCCGGTCGACGGGTTCCCTGCCAGATGCCGACCAGCGTCGGCGGCAGCACCCCGGTGGAGGAGATGATCGTGTGCCGCCCCGACGCGAAGGCGAGTTCGAGGGCGGCCAGCACGTGGTCCGCGTCACCTGTCCGTGCCCCGCGGAGCACGTCGTCATAAGAGACGGCGTCGTCGACGCCGCTGTGCAGATCGAGCGACGTCGTGGCGAACAGGGATGCATGCGAAGCGTCGACCTCTGGTGCCGCCTCGACATGACCGCCGGACAGCTGGACGCGGATCGGCAGGCGCACGGCAACGCCTGCCGGGAGCCGCATGTGCACGCCGCCGTCGACCGGGTGTGGATCGAGGCCACCGGAGACATCGACGTCGAGCCGCGCGCCCGTGGGCTGCGACGGGCTCGGCGGATGCTCGCGGACGAACGCGGGGAGCGCCTGCGCGTCGACCTCGACGTCGACCGTCAGTCGACCGCCCTCGAACACGGGCTCGGACGAGGTCAGGAAGACTCCGTAGTCGGTTGAGGGGTAGTCGCCCTCGATCTGCTCGTCGGGACCGAAGTCGAGAGTCAGTACGCCGGCCACCTCGCGGGTGGAGAAGAGTTCGAGCACGAGGGTTCCCCCGGCGCGGTCGGGGATCAGGGCGATGCTGCTCCGCTCTCCGGCGGCGGTCATCCATTCCGCCTCGACCCGACCCGTCGTGAAGTCGCCGACCCTGCGGTAGGTCGATTCCTCGGTCGGGTCGTCGGGTATCCACGAGATCGCGCCGACCGGGATGAAAGGGTCGGTCCAGATCAGTCGTCCGTCGTAGCCGTCTTCCGCCGCGGCTGCCGATGTGATCCCTGCCGCGGCATCCGTGTCCCCGGCGAGGAGCGCCGCGCGGACCTCGGTGATCCGCTCGCCGATGCGCGGCGCGGGGATGGCCGAGTTCACGGGCAGGAAGAACTCCTCGTGGCAGACGTGCACGACGTGCCGTGCCGGGGTCCCGGACAACACGGCGCCGAGCGAGCCCGTGCCCGCGACGAGGCCGTGCTCCCAATCGAGAGCAGCGGATGAACTCCAGAACCCGGATCTGTAGGACACGGCGCGGTTCCTTCCCGGCGGTCGATGCAACGGCAGTGTTGCTTACACTCTATCGGTAATCATCGAATGAATTCGTCTGTGGGCGAGAGGTTGTCGTCGCTCAGCCACGCATCGATCTCGTCCCACAGGGATTCTGGAATCGCTACCGAGCCGCGCTCGATGCCCTGTTCGACCTGCTGGCGATCCCGCGCGCCGATCACGACCGACGCGACCGCCGGGTGCCGCAGCGGGAACTGCACGGCGGCGTCGGGCAGCGTCACTCCGTGCGAGCGGCAGATCTCGGCGAGGCGCGATGCGCGCCGGACGAGGCGACCAGGCGTCGCCAGGTAGTCGAACCGCGAGGCCGGGTCCACGTGTGCACGACTGAGCAGGCCGGAGTTGTACACGCCTGCGGCCACGACGTCGACTCCGCGCTCCTGCGCGAGAGGGAGCAGATCCGCTTCGGCAGAGCGATCCAGCAGTGTGTAGCGGCCGGCGAGCATGACGATGTCGATGTCGCACCGGCGCACGAACTCCGCGAGCATCGGCGACTGGTTCATCCCGGCACCGATCGCCGTGATCACGCCCTGGTCCCGGAGCTCGATGAGGGTGTCGACGGCCGCGGTCGACGCCTGCTCCCAGTGCTCGTCTGGATCGTGGAGATACACGACGTCGATCCGGTCGAGGCCGAGTCGCTCGAGGCTCGCTTCGAGGGAGCGCAGGATCCCGTCGCGCGAGAAGTCCCACACACGGCGGTGCGTGGCGGGCACCGCGAAGTCGTCGTCAAGGCGGTCGGCGTGCTCGGGGGTGGGATCGAGGAGGCGACCCACCTTGGTCGACAGGATCCATTCCGACCGCGGTCGATCGGCGAGAAGCGCGCCCAACCGGCGCTCGGACAGCCCGAGCCCGTAGTGGGGGGCTGTGTCGAAGTAGCGCACGCCGGCATCCCAGGCGGCATCGATGGCGGCAGCGCAGTCCTCATCGCTCGTCACCCGGTACAGGTTGCCGAAGGCGCTGCCGCCGAGGCCGATCGGGGGGAGTGCGAGCCGCCCGGGCGAAAGTCGACCGTCCATGATTCTCCATTCGCGCTACAGTGAATTCATCATATCTTTAAGGGTGCGAGGAGTTTGTCATGCAGAGCGTGTCGTACATCGGGTCGGGTCGGGTCGAGGTCGCAGACCGGCCGACCGAGGCGCCCGCCGCCGGAGAGGTGCAGCTTGCCGTCGCCTTCACGGGCCTCTGCGGCACCGACCTGCACATCATCCACGGATCCATGGACTCGCGCGTGACGACTCCTCTGGTCTTCGGGCACGAGATGAGCGGCACGGTCGAGCAGATCGGGCCGGGCGTCGAGGGATGGGCGGTCGGCGACCGGGTCACGGTCATGCCCTTGGAGTGGGACGGCACCTGCCCCGCGTGCCTCGCCGGACATCAGCACATCTGCCAGAACCTCGACTTCGTCGGGATCGACTCCCCTGGCTCACTGCAGCAGCGCTGGAACGTCCGCGCCGAGTGGCTGATCCCCCTGCCCGACGACATGCCCCTCGACATCGCCGCGCTGGCTGAGCCGACGGCGGTCGCCGTGCACGATGTGCGACGCTCTGAACTCGGCCCCGGCGACAAGGTCGTCGTGATCGGCGGGGGGCCGATCGGTGTGCTCATCGCGAGCGTCGCCCGCCACTTCGGTGCCGACGTCGCGGTGATCGAGCTGGCACCATCCCGACGCGCGCAGATCGCCGGGCTCGGGTTCGAGACGCTCGATCCGCGTGTGACGAACCAGGATGCCTGGGTGCACAGGTGGACGGAAGGGGCGGGGGCCGATGTCGTCTTCGAGGTCTCCGGCGCGGAGGCCGCGGTGCGGGGGGCGACGTCGCTGGCGAAGGTCCGCGGAACGATCGTGGTCGTCGCGATCCATCCGACTCCGCGGCCGATCGACCTGCAGCGGGTGTTCTGGCGCGAGCTGCGGCTGCTCGGTGCCCGCGTCTACGAGCGGCGCGACTTCGACACGGCGGTCGCACTGCTCGCGGAGGGGGCGATCCCGACGGAGCTGCTGATCACCAAGGTCGTCCCGCTCTCGCAGGTGCAGTCGGCATTCGACGACCTGGAGCAGGGAACCGCGCTGAAGATCCTCGTCGACGTCGGAGCGGGCGAATGAGCGGCCCGTTCGACCTCACCGGACGTCTCGCCGTCGTGACGGGCGCGTCCCGCGGCATCGGCCGAGCGATCGCCGAGTCCCTCGCTGACGCGGGGGCGGACATCATCGCGGTGAGTGCGTCGATCGATCCCACGCGGAGCGCGGTGGGGGATGCCGTCGCCGCGCGCGGACGCGCGTTCGAGGCCTTCGCGTGCGACTTCGCCGACCCCGAGGCCGTCGCCGCTCTCGGCGCCCGCCTCGGTGACAGGCCCGTCGACATCCTGGTCAACAATGCGGGCACGATCCGTCGCGCCCCCGCCGCCCAGCATCCGAGCAAATGGTGGGACGAGGTGATACAGGTCGATCTCTCGAGCCAGTTCGCGTTCACCCAGGCGCTCGCGCAGGGCATGCTGGAGCGCGGTCGCGGCAGGGTCATCTTCACGGCCTCCTTGCTCGCCTTCCAGGGAGGCATCAACGTGCCGGGCTATGCGGCGGCGAAGTCCGCGATCGCCGGCCTCACCAAAGCGCTGTCGAACGAGTGGGCGATGCGCGGGGTCACGGTGAACGCGATCGCTCCTGGCTACATCGCGACCGACAACACTCAGGCGCTGCAGGATGATCCGGAGCGATCACGGTCGATCCTCGAGCGCATCCCCGCAGGACGCTGGGGTGCGGCGTCCGACATCGGCGGAGCCGCGGTGTTCCTCGCCGCACCGGCGTCCGACTACGTCTCGGGGATCACCCTGCCGGTCGACGGAGGATGGCTCGGGCGCTGATGCGACGGCAGCCTCCACGTCTCATGACTCACCCGCGTTTTCACGGGGGTCGCGCTTCACCTACCGACACAGGTCGGTCAGATCGGCCGCTGCGCCCCTGTGACTCTGATGCATCAACGATTAGAGGACTAGAACCCTAATATTTTAATTGTGGTACGATTCAGGAGTCGCTCTGCCGTTCGTGCGGAGCCCTCTCAGAAAGCCACATCCAATGACTACTGCCATAGACACCGGCGCGCGTACGCGACGCCTGGGGAAGCTCGCCGCGGCGAGCGGTGTCGTCGCGGCCCTCTTCGCCGGCGGAATCGCCGCGCCGGCGTTCGCTGCGAGTCCGACGCCCGCCTCGTCCTCGATGGACCGGGTGGCCGCAGCCGCAGCGGCCGCCGTTCCGACGCCCGAGGACCCCGAGGTCCTGTACCTCGAGGACTTCGAGAACACCTCGTCGGCCGTCGCCCTCTCCGACTACGTCGGGCTGAACGGAACGACGTACGGAGCCTCGGCGGACTGGCTCGACTATTGCAACGGGTGGGTGGCGAGTTCCACTGACGCGCAGCCCGCTCAGGCCGCGATGGACTGCCAGGACGGAGCATGGCAGCAGCTCATCGGCCCTCTCTCCGATGCGATCGGCGCCCTCCACGGTGCAGTCCCCGGTTCCAACCGCGCTGTCTCCGCATCGTCCGATCCCTACCCCGAGAGCGGCGACTGGGGATGGTCCCTCCCGGGTGGTGCCTCCCAGACCGAGTTCGAGACCGCCGGAGCGCAGATCCCTGTGCCGTCAGGCCGCTTCCTCACCTTCTCGGTCGATGCGGCAGCCGTCACCTGCGTCGGCGAATACGGCTTCCCCGTGAGCATCCCCGGCGAAGACCCGGCGTACATGTTCTACCTCACGGGCGCCGGAGACCCGATCGCCGTCATCGACGACAAGCCGATCAATCCCTGCGTGACTCCTCCGGGAGGCATCACCGATCCTGATGGCGTGGGCTGGGGGCCGTTGCACTCCGGCACCTATTACTCGGACGGATCGGTCCTCTACTCGGGCACGGCGCTCGGCATCCGCCTCGTCAACGGCTCGGGAAGCCGTCAGGGAAACGACGCCGCGTTCGACAACATCCGCGTCGTCGATGTGACCCCGACGCTGCACAAGGCGTTCTCCGAGCCGGATACGGCCAAGACCTCGACGCTCACGTTCACGGTCGTGAACACGAGCGAGCTCTCCGCCAAACGCGGGTGGTCGTTCGTGGACAGCCTCGACCCGAATCTACGACCCGATCCGGCCTCGGTCGCCACGACCTGCACCGACGGCTCGGTGTCGATCGACGGCCAGGCGCTCGCCGTGTCCGGCGACCTCGACTCCGGTCAGGCATCGTGCGAGGTGTCGGTCTCGGTCACCGCTGCCGCCACCGGATCTTTCGACAACTGCCCCGGCACCCACGTCACCGACGTGGTGGGACTGGATGGACCGGAATGCGCCACGCTGGTCGTCGGTGACTACACCGTCTCGAAGACCTCGGATCCGGCCTCCGGCAGTCTCGTCGGCCAGGGCGACGTGATCGCGTACTCGCTCCACGTCGAGCCCACGGCGGACTCGCCTGCGGGCGCCGTCATTGCGTTCGACGTCACCGATTCGATGTCCGACGTCCTCGCCGAAGCCGTCTACAACGGCGACGCCACCGCCTCCGCCGGGACTTTCACCGTGGCGCCAGGCGGCGACATCGTGTGGACGGGCTCCATCCCGCATGATCAGGGAGCAACCCTCACCTTCTCGGTGACCGTCAAGCCGTATGCCGACGGAGTCGACCACCAGGCCGACAACTTCGTCGTCAAGACGGGTGGCACTCCGCCTCCGACCTGCGAGGATGGTGACGACACCTGCACGGAGCATCCGATCGCCCCGCCTGCTGCTGTCACGATCGTCAAGGACGATCACCGGTCGGTGATCAGACCAGGCGAGTCGACGACGTACGAGATCGTCGTGACGAACACCTCGGCCACGCAGGCCGCCACCGGTGTGGTCGTGACGGACGTCCTGCCCGCCGAACTCGCATTCGAATCCGCGGCAGACGGCGGTGTCTATGACGCGGCCGCTCACACGGTCAGCTGGGACATCGGCGACCTTCCCGCAGACACGACTCTCACCCTGACCGTCACCGGTGCGGTGAAGAGCGGGACCCCGGCAGACACCGACATCGCGAATGTGGCGACGGTCGCCACGGATCAAGGATGCATCGACCCCGCGACCTGCGAGTCCACCGACGTGGACAGGACTCCGCCGGCCGTCACGATCGTGAAGGACGATCACCGGACGGTGGTCGCGCCCGGTGAGGCGACGAGGTACGACCTCAGCGTGACCAACACGTCGTCCGTTCAGAAAGCCGAAGAAGTCGTCGTCACCGACACCCTTCCGGCAGAGCTCACATTCGAGAGCGCCAGCGACGGAGGAATGTATGACGCGGATGCGCATACGGTCACCTGGAACCTGGGAGATCTCGCCGCGGCAGCGGTGCGCACCGTGCACGTCACTGCCGTCGTCAAGGCCGACACCCCGACCGACGCGGACATCGCCAACGTCGCGCTCGTGGACACGAAGTACGGCTGCGAGGACACCGCCACGTGCGAGTCGACCGATGTCGACATCACGCCGCCGCGTGTGTCGATCGAGAAGGACGACCACAAGACGGTCGTCGGACTCGGCGAGGAGCTGACGTACGACCTGACGGTGCGCAACCACTCGGCCAAGACCGATGCCACGAGCGTCGTCGTGACCGATGAGCTGCCTGCTCAGCTCGCCTTCGTCAGTGCGAGTGACGGCGGCGTCTACGACGCCGACACGCACGCGGTGACGTGGAACCTGGGAACACTCGCCGCAGGAGACAGCGCACTCGTGCAGGTCACCGCCATCGTGAAGGACGAGACCCCGCCCGGCGACACCATCGTCAACCGGGCGACGGTCACCACCGATGAGGGATGCCTGATCGCGGAGGACTGCGAGACGGGCGACACCGATCACACCCCCGACGTGTCGATCGTGAAGGACGACCACAAGACGGTCGTCGCTCCCGGCGAGCAGCTCGACTACGACCTCACGGTCACGAATCGTGCGGAGTGGGCAGCGACTGGAGTCGTCGTCACCGATGAGCTGCCGGCGAACACGACGTTCGTCTCGACATCCGACGGCGGCACGTACGACAGCGCGACGCGCACCGTGACCTGGAACCTCGGCGACCTCGCCGGAGGGGCCGAGAAGGTCGTGCGCGTGTCGGTGACGGTCGCCCCGAATGCGGCTGACGGCGACACCGTCATCAACCACGCCTCCGTGACCACGGATCAGGGGTGCTTCGACGAAGACGGCTGCACCACGAGCGACACCGACCGGGTCGACGGCCCGGCCGTAGCCCTCGCGCAGACCGGACAGACGATCGCCTGGAGCCTCATCGCACTGGCGGGTGGCCTCGCCATCGGCGGTGCCGTGCTCCTGGTCATCCGTCGCCGGAGGGAGACCACGGTCTCCTGACGTGACTCGGGCGGGCGCCTCTCCTCGACGCCCGCCCGCAGATCTCCGGACGCTTCCCCGTTCCGGAGATCGACACAGGTGAGTGGGCCCGTCCGGGCCCACTCACCGCTTCGTTCCCAAGGATGCTCATGAGTCAGTCCGCGCGCGCGACTCCGCGCTTCGACATCACTGTCCACACGGATCGGGGATGGTGGATCATCGACATTCCCGACCACGGGCTGCGGGTGCGCGCAAGCGTGCTCGCCGATGTCGTTCCGGTCAGTCTCCGTGCGCTGGAGTCAGCGCTCGGCCATCCGCCGCCGTCGTCCGCGCTCGAGATCCACATCGTCCGATTCTCGGGTGGGGCACTTCTCAGACGTCGGTGGCGAAGCAGCCGGTGAGGGGGCTCGCTACTTGGTCGTCCAGGTCGCCGGCGCCCACTGGGTGTCGTAAGGGAGCGGTAGACGGTGCATCTCTTCGAACGCCAGCTCGGCGGCGATCGGGTCGTGATCGGCGAGCGCGGCGTCGAACCGCTGCCAGCAGTCGGCGAGGAGATCCCAGTTCGGTTCGCGGGTGTCGATCGTCAGCTGGACCTGGAAGACCAGTCGCGTGACCGTCTCCTGGGCTACGCCCTTGAGCACGGCATTGGGGCACAGGTCGATGATCGCGCTGTAGACCTCGAGCGCCGCGTCCACGTGCGCCCGTCTGTTTCGCGAGGCCACCGCATCGCGTGCCACACGGGTCGCCGCGGTGAGTGCGGGGTGCGCGGACGCGTCGAGCGCAGGCACGGTGACCCTGACCACGCCGCCGAGCACGACGCCGAGAGTCTGGATGTTCGCTTCGACGACCTCGGGGTGGGCATCGACGACCTTGGTGTGGGCCTGCGGCACGATCTCGACGAGTCCGTCTCGCTGCAGGTTCATCAGCGCATCGCGGATGGGGGTGCGGGAGATGCCCAGCCACTCCTGCAGCGCGACGTCGTCGAGGTGCTCTCCCGGCTGGAAGGAACCGTCCATGATCGCCCGTCGAATGGCGTCGTACGCCTCGTCTTTCAACAGTCGACGCTTGAGTTCGGGCTTCGACGATGTGGGAATCGGCATTGGTGGACCTCCGCATGCGGGTGTGTGCACCGCGTGCTCATCGGGTGCACGTGGCTCTGACCGGGCTTCGCTGCCGGATCGAGGATGAACGAATCCAATCTAGTGTATTAATCCTGTGCATATCAGGAGTCCCTGTTCTCCTCGTCTCTGCGAGTCGCACAAGCTGCTGTGCTGGCATATCGGTGCTGTATTCCGGTAACGGCGTAATCAGATCGCGATCGTCTGGTCTCTTAGATGAGTCGCGACTGGGAGCGGCTCGAATATCGGACTGGGGAAGACGATGACCGGAGAGAGCACTGACGTGCGCGCGCACACAAGGACGATCGGCCGACAGAGGGCGATCGACGGGGCGAAGAAGGGGATGCGAGGCCGAGCGGTCCTCGCGATCATCATGGGGATGATCATGGGCGCGGTCGGAATGCTGGGGGCTGCTCTGCCTGCCGCAGCTGCGCCGACCGTCACCTATCCGGGCGCGATCAGCGGTGTCGTCCTCGAGGATCCGAACGGGGGGCCGCTGGTGCAGCACGAGGTCGTGCGGATCTCGGGAACGTGGGCGGTTCCGGCGGGAGCACGCGCAGGGGAGACGTTCGGGATGACCCTCCCCGCGGAGTTCAGCCGGCAGTCCGCTGGCGAGTTCACCATCGCAGACCCTGAGGCCGGGCTGATCATGGCGAACTGCGTGGTGTCCACCGGCCAGGGGCCGGAGATGGTGTGCACTCTGACCGATGCGGTCGAGGGACTCGACGAGGTCGGTGGTTCATTCTGGATGGAGGCGCGCGCTTCGCAGTCGACGACCAGCGAGACCGTCGAGTTCGACCTGGGCGACACGATCGAGATCACCGACCTCCCGGGGGAGGGCGGAGTGGTGGCTGAGAATCCTGCGGAAGAGGGAGAGCCCTATAAGTACGGCAACGCGACCGCGACTGACGGACGGCTTAGGTGGGTGGTCGGTATTCCGAGCGGCTATGTCGCTGACGGCTCCTTCACGATCGCGGACACCCTCGAGGCTGGCCTCACGGGACACCGCTACACCGGTGAGGTGCGGATGATGCAGCGAGCGGTCGTGAACGGCGACCTCGTCGGAGACTGGATCACGGTCGACCCGTCGAGATACCAGATCGTGTTCGCCGACGATGGCCAGTCCTTCGAACTCGCCGCCTCGGGGCTGCCGGCCGGAGACTTCGCCTATGAGCTGACGTACTACACGCAGGCGGATGGTCCCGTGGTGAAGGGAGAGGTCTTCGGCAATCGCGCCGTCGTCGACACGTTCGAGACGTCCGCGACCCACACGGTCACCGAATCCGGCGGCGGCGACGGCACCGGAGTGACGTACGCGAGCTTCTCGATCTCGAAGGCGCTGACAGGGCCCCAGGCAGCTGCCGCACGGGCCGCGACGTACACCGTGCGGTACTCGGTCAAGGGCTCCACCGCTCCGGCCAAGACGATGGTCGTGCCCGTCGGTCAGTCGGTCATCAGCGATCGTGCTCCCCTCGGATCGACTTTCGTCGTCGAAGAGATCGATCTCCCGGTCGTGGAGGGAGTGACCTGGGGCACGTGGACGATCTCCGGTGAGGGAGTCGTCGATGCGGGCAATGGCACCTACGAGGTCACGCCCGGAACAGCGGCAGGGGTGGTTCTCACCCTCACCAATGTCGCGAACCCGGTTCCGGTGGTCGAGCCGACCCCGACCCCGACTTCCACGCAGCCGCCATCCCCGAACCCGACGCCGGCCACAGCTCCCGGCGAGCTGGCGCTGACGGGTGGCGCCGACGGGTCGGGCTTCCTCGCCCTCGCGGTCGCATTGATCGTCGGCGGTGGGCTCGCGACCGCCGTCTCGGTGAAGCGGCGAGTGAGCGCGGGTCGTCGCTGAGCGTGGTACGTGCGTAGACAACGGGTGGTCGCCGATCGGCGACCACCCGTTGTTCGTGCGACCGCCCGATCAGCGGATCGCGTAGACGGCGCTGCCGACGATCACGGCGACGATCGTGGTCCACCCGATGATGGCGACGGCCTGCCAGATCAGGATGCGGACCTTGCCCACGCCGGCGGCGGCGAGCATCGTGGCAGTGAACTGGGTCGGCAGCAGCAGCGGACCCAGGAGGCTCACTCCGGGAACTCCGTAGCGCTCGAACGCCCGCTGGAACTTCTCCTTGCGTGCTCCTCCGCGCTCGGAGTCCGCGGGGATCGCCTCGGCCGCGCCGCCGGTCGTTCCGGCCAACACGGCCTCACGGCTGCGATTGCGGTTCACGATCGCCGTGCGGGCACCCGAGCTCGCGATCACGAGCACGGCGACGCAGAGGAAGTTGCCCACCATCGCCGCGATCGCTGCGACGACGGGGTGGATGCCGCCGATGATGCCGATAGAGACGGCACCCTCGCCCTCGATGAAGGGGATGGCACCCGCGAGGGCGACGATGAGCGGCTGGACGAGTTCGGGAACCTGGGCGACGAAGCCCTGGAAGGTCTCGATGAGGTTCATTGGATTGCTCCTATGGTCTGAGCGCCGGTGTCTCCGCCGCGATGTATCCAGTCCATCGCTCCTCCGCTCTCGGCGGCAGTGTCGGGGCGTCACTCGTTTCCGGGTGGTTCGCCCACGGCATCCGTGACATGTGTCACGCCCGTATCGTGGGGGCATGCAGAGCACATCCCCGCTGGTCGAGCCACCCGGCGACCCGTCGCTCGGAGCCCGCCAGCTGGCTCGTGGCATCACTGCGACCTGGTGGTACACGTTCTCGGCCGTCGTGTTCCTCGAGCTCTTCCTGGTGCTGGTGTGGACACTCGAGGCGTTCGCCTCGCCAGGTGACGCGGCCGCGCCGGTGATCGTCGGCGCCGGCGGCATCGTCTGGTGGCTGTCGACCGCGATCCTGCTGTGGGCGTATCGCCACCGCGTCGACGCTGACCCCGGCATCCCGTGGACGCGCATCGCTCTTCCGCTGCTGATCGCGGCTGGCTACGGCGCGCTGGCAGGCTTCGTGACCGACAGCTGGCTGCTCGCAGTCATGCCGATCGCGCAGTCGGTCGCGCTGCTCAACTGGCCGAAGGGCGTGCGGCTGCGGATCGTGGTCCTGACGACCGTGCTGCTCTTCTGCCTGGCGTTCATCGACGGTGCCCGCGGTGCCATGGAGCCCGGTGCGCCGGGGTGGTTGCCGGCGCTGTACGCGATCCTGATCCCGGCGATGTCGGTGAGCTCGCTGTGGTGGTGGGACGTCCTGGTCACGCTCGACCGGGCGCGCGCTTCCGAGTCGAGGCTCGCCGCGACGCAGGAGCGCCTTCGCGTCGCCACCGACGTGCACGATCTGCAGGGACACCATCTGCAGGTGATCGCACTGCAGCTCGAACTCGCCGAGCGACTCATGGGTCTCGATCCTGATGCTGCCCTCGAGCAGCTGCAGGCCGCCAGGGTGAGTGTCGACGAGGCGCGACAGGGCACGCGCGATCTCGCGACCCGCTTCCGCTCGGTGCCGCTGGGCGACGAGGTGGCGAACGCGCGCGACCTCCTCAGCGCCGCGGGCCTCGCGGTGGAGGCGGAGATCGCGCCGGATGCCGACGATGCACCGGCATCCGCTCTCGGGCCTGTGATCCGCGAGACGACCACCAACGTCCTGCGGCACGGTGCCGGACGCCACGCGCGGCTCACGCTGAAGAGGGTGCCGGAGGGGTGGTGCTACGAAGTCGTGAACGACGTGGATGCCGATGCCGCGCGGGAGCCGGTCGGCTCGGGCCTCGACGGGGTCAGGCGGCGCATCGCCGAGGCAGGAGGCACGCTGGAGATCCATGACGAGGGTGGGGACTTCTCCGTCGTGGTCACGGTGCCCGCGGGCGAGGGCGCGTCCGTAGAGCGAGGAGGGTCGCGATGATCCGGGTGCTTCTGGCCGACGACGAGGGGATGATCCGTTCGGCGCTCGCGGCACTGCTGCGGTTGGAGGGCGACATCGAGGTCGTCGCCGAGTGCGAAGACGGAGAGCAGGCGCTCGCCGAGGCTCTGAGGTTGACGCCGGACGTGTGCCTGCTCGACCTCGAGATGCCGGGACTCGACGGCGTCGAAGTGGCCGAGAGGCTGAACAGGGCGATCGCCACGCGGTGCGTCGTCGTCACCCGGCATGCTCGGCCGGGCGTGCTGCGCCGGGCGCTCGCCTCCGGCGTCTCGGGGTTCCTGCCGAAGTCCCGCGGGGCCGATCAGGTCGCCGACGTGATCCGCAGGGTCGCGGCCGGTGCTCGATACGTCGATCCGGAGATCGCAGCGGATGCGCTGAGCGACGAACGATCCCCGCTCACCGACCGCGAGCTCGATGTGCTGCGCGCAGGTCGCCGTGGCCAGACGACCGGTCAGATCGCGAAGGCTCTGTCGCTCGCCCCTGGGACGGTGCGCAATCACATCTCGGCCGTGCTCGCGAAGCTGTCGGTCGGAACCCGGCAGCAGGCCGTGCTGCTCGCCGAGGAGCGCGGCTGGATCTGAACCCGGAGGCTCGCTCGTCAGCGGTGATGGTCGTGGTCGTGGTCGTGGTCGTGGTCATGTCCGTGGTCATGTCCGTCGTCGAGGATCATGCCCACCGAGGTGGCGCACGCGTCGCCCTTCCAGGCCTCCACGCCTTCGCGCACGGCGAAGATCGCGATGACGAGTCCTGCGACGGCATCCGCCCACCACCAGCCCCACAGGCTGTTGAGCGCGAGACCGATCAGCACGGCGGCTGACAGATAGGTGCAGATCAGCGTCTGCTTCGAATCGGCGACCGCTGTGGCCGAGCCGACCTCATGCCCTGCACGTCGCTCCGCGAGGGAGACGAGAGGCATGATGACGACGCTCACGGCGGTGAGGACGAGGCCGACCGTGCTGTGTGCGGGGCGCTCGCCGCCGATCAGCGAGAGCGCGGAGGATACGACCACGTAGATCGCGAGGGCGAAGAAGGCGACCGCGATCACCCGCAGCGTCGGTTTCTCCCACCGTTCGGGGTCGCGGCGGGTGAACTGCCAGGCGACGGCCGCAGCCGACAGCACCTCGATGCTCGAGTCGAGGCCAAAGCCGATGAGTGCGGAGGATGACGCGAGGGACCCGGCCGTGATCGCGATGATCGCCTCGATCACGTTGTAGACGATCGTGAACGCCACGATGAGTCGGATGCGACGGTGCAGCGTCGCGCGACGGGCGGGGGCTGGGGCGACAGTGGTCATCAGCAGGAGCATCCTTCGCCGTCGCAGCAGTCGGGCTCGACGATCAGCACGACCTGCAGCAGGGCGTCGAGTGCCGGGACGAGGTGCGGATCCGCGAGCTGATATCGGCTGCGACGGCCGTCCTGGACGCTCTCGACGAGACCGCACCCGCGCAGACACGCGAGGTGGTTCGACAGCAGCTGTCGACTCACGCCGAGCTGCTCGGCGAGGTCGGAGGGATACGCGGGGTCTTCGCGGAGCGCGAGCAGGATCGACGCGCGCGTCGAGTCGGACAGGGCGTGTCCCAGCCGGGCGACGGCGGCGGTGTGGGTGGGGGAGGCCGTGAGAGTCACACCACAACAGTACAGAAAACCCTGAACTCAGCGAAACCTGAACTCGAAGTTGGCAACATCGCCGAAACTCCGGATCGATAGCGTGGCTCTGCGAACGGACGCGGGAGCGAAGGAGAACGACTGATGACGAGTGTGACGATCGAGCGCGTGGCCTGGACCCACCCGGATGCCGAGCGGCTGCGCGCCGCGCAGCGGGTCGAGCTCGACGCCCGATACGGCAGCGACGATCACGAGCCCGGCGTCATCCCTTCGGCCGACGACGTACCTGTCTTCCTGCTCGCGCGCGACCCGCACGGAGAGGCGATCGTGTGCGGTGGCCTGCGCCCGCTCGATGACCATGTGCTCGGCGAAGGCGTCGCGGAGATCAAGCGGATGTACGCCGCTCCGCAGGCGCGCGGAACGGGAGCCGCCACCGCGCTGCTCACCGCTCTCGAGCGGGCGGCCGGCGAGCTCGGCATCCGACGCCTGGTGCTCGAGACCGGCACGGCGCAGCCCGATGCGGTGCGCTTCTACGAGCGCGAGGGGTACACGCCGATCCCGCTCTACGGCCACTACGTGGAGAGCGACCTCTCGCTGTGCTTCGCGAAGGCGCTCGCCGCGGGGTGACGTCGATCAGTAGGGCGGGCCGACGATCACCGCCGACTCCGGCAGCACGAAGATCGTGCGGGCCATGATCCGGCCGGGCGCCGTCTCCAGCAGCACTCGGGCATCCGGTTCCAGGTCGAACTCGACGTCGTCCGCCGTCAGGTTGACGAGCACTGAGAGGTGTCCGCGGTCGATGCGGTACGCACGGGCATCCGGAGACGCATCTCGATGCGAGACGGTGACGGTCGTCTGCGCCATGTCGGGATCGGTGAGCTCGGCGCGCTCGTGCCGCAGGGAGATCAGGCGGCGGTAGAGGTCGAGCAGCTCGGCGTGCGGCTCGTCGCCGAGCTCGTTCCAGTCGAGGTGCGAGCGCTCGAACGTCGCCGGATCCTGCGGATCGGGCACCAGCGTCGGGTCCCAGCCCATGCGCGCGAACTCGGAGATGCGCCCCTCGGCGGTGGCCCGGGCGAGTTCGGGTTCCTTGTGCGAGGTGAAGAACTGCCAGGGCGTCGATGCGGCCCACTCCTCACCCATGAACAGCATGGGCGTGCCCGGGGCGGTCAGCGTGAGCACCGCAGCGACCGCGAGGCGGCCCGGCGACAGCGAAGCTGCGAGGCGGTCGCCGGCGGCCCGGTTGCCGATCTGGTCGTGGTCCTGCGCGAAGGTGACGAGGCGCCAGGCGGGGACGGTCGCGGGTAGGGGAGCACCGTGCGTGCGGCCGCGGAAAGAGGAGTAGGTGCCGTCGTGGAAGAAGCCGCCCTCCGACACCTTGGCCACGGCATCCGGCGCGGCGAAGTCCGCGTAGTAGCCGTCGGTCTCACCGGTGAGGGCGACATGGACCGCGTGATGCCAGTCGTCGGACCACTGCGCCGTGAGCCCGTATCCGCCGGCGTCGCGGGGCAGGATGAGCGTCGGGTCGTTCAGGTCGGACTCCGCGATGAGGCTGAGCGGGCGATCGAGCTCGGCGGAGAGCGTGTCGACCCGCTCGGCGAGCTCGTGCAGGAGGTGCGGAGTGCGGTCGTCGTGGAGCGCGTGCACCGCGTCGAGACGCAGCCCGTCGACATGGAAGTCGCGCAGCCACATCAGGGCGTTCTCGATGATGTACTCGCGCACCGCCGGCTCGTCGAGGTTCACCGATTCGCCCCAGGAAGTGTGCTCGCCGTCGCGCAGGTACGGCCCGAACTCGGGCAGGTAGTTGCCGCTCGGACCCAGGTGGTTGTAGACCACATCCTGGATCACCGCGAGGCCGCGGGCGTGCGCCGCATCCACGAGCCGCTGGTATCCGGCGGGGCCGCCGTAGGCCTCGTGCACGGCATACCAGAGCACTCCGTCGTAGCCCCAGTTCCACATGCCGCTGAACGCGTTGACCGGGAGCAGCTCGATGTGCGTGATCCCGAGCCCGACGAGGTGATCGAGGCGCCCGATCAGCGCGTCGAGAGTCCCCTCCGGCGTGAAGGTGCCCACGTGCAGTTCGTAGATCACTCCGCCTTCGAGCGGCCGACCCGTCCAGCTCGTGTCGGTCCACTCGAACCGCGCGGCGTCGAACAGAGCGGACGGACCATGCACACCGCGAGGCTGTCTTCGAGACCGGGGATCGGGCCGAAGGTCATCGCTCCCGTCGAGCAGGAAGCCGTAGCGCTCACCTTCGGACATCGGGACGTCGCTGCTCCACCATCCCGGTTTCGCCGAGGTCGGCGTCATGTCGTGTTCCGAGATCAGCACGCATGCGGGGGTCAGGCGCCGCAGCCGCACGGTGTTCGCCCGTGGTGCCCAGACCGAGATCATCGCTCCTCCACCAGGAGCGCGACCGGATAGGTGTCGAGCAGCTCCGCCAGCGGAACAGGACCTCCGGCGATGCGTCGACCCGTCAGCACATCGACGGCGGCGAGGTCGGGCCGCATCAGCACGGTGTCTCCCCATCCTCCCCGGCGCGCCAGACCGACCGGCAGCCGAGTGGCCACCGTGAGCACCCCGCCGCGATCGAAGGCGATCGCGTGGTCGGCGGCCTGTCCTGCGACCGCGCCGGGTCGGTATCCGCGGAAGAGGTCGGGGTGGTCACGGCGCAGGCGCAGAGTCCTCGAGGTGATGAGCATCTTCGCGAGTCCGGAGTCGTCGATCGGAGGGAGGATGCCGCGGGAGGCGTCCTCGTCGAGGAGCCGCAGCAGCGCGGACCGCTCGGCGAAGTCGACCGGACGACGGTTGTCGGGGTCGACGAGCGAGTGGTCCCACAGCTCGGTGCCCTGATATACGTCGGGAACACCGGGCGCCGCGAGCTGAAGCAGCTTCGCGGACAGCGAGTTGACACGGCCGGGGGCGACGATCTCGTTCACGAACCGCTCGACGATGTGTCGTGCTGAGCCGTTGGCGGCCTCGGCGATCGCCGTGACGCCCCTCTCGAACTCGGCGTCCGGATGCTGCCATCCGGTGCCCTCGGCGGCCTCGCGAGCGGCCTTCAGGCCATAGGCGGTCAGGCGCTCGGTCGAGACGGGCCACGCTCCCACGACTGCCTGCCACAGGAGCGCATCGAGGGGGCCGTGTCCGGTCGACGCGACGGCGCGAAGTTCCGTCAGCGTTTCGGACCAGCGCTCAGGGACCTCGGCGAGCACCGACAGTCGGGCACGGACATCTTCGGAGCCCTTCGTGTCGTGCGTCGACAGTGTGGTCATCGAGTGCGGCCATGAGGCGAGCCTGGACCGCTGGGCATCGTGGAACGACTCGACCGAGAGAGACCCGATCGACGGGTCGCCACCGACCTCGGTCAGCGTGCCCAGCCGGGTGAAACGGTAGAACGCGGTGTCCTCCACGCCCTTCGCCATCACCGCTCCGGTGACCTGCGGGAACCGCTCCGCCACCTCGAGCGTCGTGTCGAAGAGCAGCGGCGCGAGCTCGGCGATCGACTCGGCGAGATCGGGCCGTCGGCGGGTGGCGTCGTCGATCGCGTGCTGCAGGTGCTCGCGTCCCGCCGGCAGATACGCCCGGTAGACGGGGAAGCTCGCGACGATCTCGGTCAGAGCATCCTCCGCTCCGACGATGCCGAACGGCAGCGCGCGCACCAGTCGGCGGATCTCGGACTGCAGGATCTCGTCGGCGACCTTGCGCTTCGTGGTGAGGATCAGATCATGCCACGGCTGTGCCACCGGCAGACCGGTCTCGGCGCGCAACCGGGCGTCGAGGGCGTCGAGTTCATCGACGCCCGACTGGTCGATCAGCACCCGATCGATCTCGACCAGAGCGTCGTAGCCTGTCGTGCCCTCGGTGCGCCACCAGGCGGGCAGTTCCTCGCCGGGCTCCAGGATCTTCTCGACCAGGGTGTAGGCGGCGCCGGTCGCGTCGGCGAGACGTTCCAGATAGTCGCCGGGGTGCGCCAGCCCGTCCGGGTGGTCCACCCGCAGTCCGTCGGCGAGTCCGTCGGTGATCCACCGCGCGATCTCCCGGTGCGATTCGTCGAACACGTCCGGAAGCTCGACGCGGATGCCCGCGAGCTCCGAGACGGCGAAGAAGCGGCGATAGTCGAGGTCGGTGTTCTGGTCCTCCCAGAACCGCAGCTCGTAGTGCTGGGCCTCGAGCAGAGCAGGAAGATCCTCTGCCAGAGCGCCGGTGCCGGGAGCCAGCGGCAGCACATGATCGAAGTAGCTCAGGGTTCCGTCGGGAGCATCGTCCGCGGGGGTCGTGTCGATGACGAGCTCCCCTGCGGCGAGGACCTCGGTGGGCGAGGACCCCAGGATCGGGAGTCGCACCCGACCCTCTGACACCCTCTTGTCGACGTCGAAGGCCACCGCGTGCCTCGATGCGCGACCGAGCCGCAGCATGTCCCACCACCACGGGTTGGCGCGGGGGAGCGCCACCCCGACATGGTTCGGGACGATGTCGACGAGGATGCCGAGGTCCGCAGCTCGTGCGGCGGCGGCGAAGCGCTCCAGTCCCTCGGGGCCGCCGCGGGCGTCGTCGATCCGGGAGTGGTCGACGACGTCGTATCCGTGGTCGGACCCGGGCACGGCCGCGAGCAGTGGCGACAGGTACGCCCAGGAGACGCCGAGCTCGGCCAGGTAGCGAGTGACCGCCGCGGCGTCGTCGAGCGTGAAGCCCGCCCTGATCTGCAGTCGATACGTCGAGAGAGGGCGTCGGGTCATCGAGGCAGCTCCGGGCTCGGTGCGGGCGAGGGCGTCTCGGCGCGCTCCGTCTGGATGCGCAGCGATGCCTCGACGGAGTCGTCCGTCGGCACCTCGGTCTGGTCGACCTCGCGCAGCACCAGCAGGGAATGAGCCTCGAGCGTCACGGGAGCTCCCGCGTCGAGCGGCGTGCCGCCCGCCCGGTCTGAGGCGGTGTCGATCGCGACCTCCCAAGCGCGTCCGTGCCGGTCGTCCGGAAGCATGGCGTCGATCGCCTCCGCCCCGCTGTGGAAGTAGATCAGGAAGTTCTGATCCGCGACCGGTCGGCCACGGCGGTCCTTCTCGCGGATGCCCTGACCGTTGAGGAACATGCCGATCGCGAGGCCGAAGCCCGAGTCCCAGTCCTCCGGTTGCATCCGGCGGCCGTCGGGGCGGAGCCAGACCACGTCGGGCACACGCTCGCCGTCTTCGGAGCGCACCGGACGACCGTCGAAGAAGCGGCTGCGCCGGAAGGTCGGATGCGCGCGGCGGAGTCTGGCGACGGCGGCGGTGAACTCGACGAGGGGGCGATCCGCAGCATCCCAGTCGACCCAGGTCAGCGCGTTGTCCTGGGCGTAGCCGTTGTTGTTGCCGTCCTGAGTGCGGCCGAGTTCGTCGCCGTGCGCGATCATCGGCACGCCCTGAGACAGCAGCAGTGTCGCCAGGAAGTTGCGCTGCTGCCTGGCGCGGATGCGGTTCACGGCCTCGTCGTCGGTCGGCCCCTCCACCCCGTTGTTCTCCGAGCGGTTGTGGGATTCGCCGTCGTTGTTGTCCTCCCCGTTCGCGTCGTTGTGCTTCTCGTTGTACGAGACGAGGTCGCGCAGCGTGAAGCCGTCATGCGCCGTGACGAAGTTGATGGATGCCACCGGGCGCCTGCCGGAGTGCTCGTAGAGGTCGGCGGAGCCCGTCAGGCGCGAGGCGAACTCGCCGAGAGCCTGGGGCTCTCCTCTCCAGAAGTCGCGCACGGTATCGCGGTACTTGCCGTTCCACTCGGTCCACTGCGGCGGGAAGTTGCCCACCTGGTATCCGCCGGGGCCGACATCCCACGGCTCGGCGATGAGCTTCACCTGCGAGACGATCGGATCCTGCTGCACGAGCTCGAAGAACGCCGCGAGACGATCGACGTCGTAGAACTCGCGCGCGAGAGTCGACGCGAGGTCGAAGCGGAAGCCGTCGACGTGCATCTCGGTGACCCAGTAGCGCAGCGAGTCCATGATCAGCTGCAGCGCGTGCGGGTTGCCGGCGTTGAGACTGTTCCCGGTGCCGGTGTAGTCGGTGTAGTACCGACGGTCCTCTTCGAGGCGGTAGTACGCCTCGTTGTCGATGCCTCGCATCGACAGCATCGGGCCCATGTGATTGCCCTCGGCGGTGTGGTTGTAGACCACGTCGAGGATGACCTCGATGCCCGCGGCGTGCAGAGCGCGCACCATCGCCTTGAACTCCTGCACCTGCTGACCGTGCTGCCCGCTGGACGAATAGTCGTTGTGGGGCGCGAAGAACGCCAGGGTGTTGTAGCCCCAGTAGTTCGTCAGGCCCTTCTCCAGCAGGGTGGAGTCGTACACGAACTGGTGCACCGGCATCAGCTCGATGGCGGTGACCCCCAGATGCACGAGGTGATCGATGACCGACGGGTGCGCGATCGCCGCGTAGGTGCCGCGCAGCTCTTCGGGAACGTCGGGGTGCAGTTCGGTGAGGCCCTTGACGTGCGCCTCGTAGATGACGGTCTGCGCGTACGGCGTCTTGGGAAGGCGGTCGCCGGCCCACTCGAAGAACGGGTTGATGACGACGCCCTTGACCATCGTGGAAGCCGAGTCATCGTCATTGCGCGAGTCCGGGTCGCCGAAGTCGTAACCGAAGAGGGGCTGCCCCCAGTCGATGCGCCCAGCCACTGACTTCGCGTACGGGTCGAGGAGGAGCTTGTTCGGGTTGAACCGCTGACCCTGCGTGGGCTCGTAGGGGCCGTGCACGCGGTAGCCGTATAGCTGGCCGGGCTGCACCGAAGGCAGATAGCCGTGCCACACGAACGCGTCGACCTCTTCGAGGAGCACACGCTCCTCGACGCCGTCATCGTCGAAGAGGCACAGCTCGACCTTCTCCGCTCCCTCGCTGAACAGCGCGAAGTTGGTGCCCTGTCCGTCGAAGGTCGCCCCGAGGGGGTACGGCGAACCGGGCCAGACGTCGTGGCTCACAGAGCGCGCCGAGTCGCGACGGCGCGGTGCAGGACGGTCTTCACGGCGTCATGGAAGTCATGCACCTGCGCGACCTCATCGGCCTGGTGATAGGGGTGTCCGACGTAGCAGACGAACACCGGATGCACGTGTTCGACGTAGCCGACGGGCCCTTCGTGGAGCACGACGTAGCGGTCGAGGTCGACGCGTTCGTACAGGGGCTCGACAGGCGTGGGCGCTTTCGCGGGAGCCTGGCCTTGTACGGGCTGGTGGTCATGCGCGGTATGGGTCTTCGCAGTCATGAGGGCTCCTGATTCTGTTGATGGGCTCCACGCTAAGAGGTGAGAACCGGAAGCGGAATACCATTGCCTCCACACCTCAAAGGCGCTAGGTCCAGGCCGCTGCCCCGAGTCGCGGTAGCCTCTCGCCATGCCCTCGTTCGGAACCCTGCTCTCTCCCATCGGCGAGATCGGCATCGTCAGCGACGGGACGGCTATCCGGAAGGTCACCTGGCGCTCGGATCCGCCGGCGGAGCCGGATGCCGAGACGGATGCCGAGCCGGACCCGCTGCTCGCAGAAGCGCTCGCGCAGCTGACCGCGTACTTCGCTGGCGCGCTGCGGGAGTTCGACCTGCCCGTCGATCTCGGTCGGCAGACCGACACCACCCGTGCGGTCCTGACAGCGCTCTATGAGACGGTGGGTCATGGAGAGACGCTGACCTACGGCGGACTCGCTCGGCGCAGCGGCACCGATGTGCCCGCGAGAGGGATCGGCGCGATCATGGGTGCCAATCCGGTGCCGATCATCGTGCCCTGCCATCGCGTCGTCGCGGGCGACGGGCTGGGAGGATACTCCGGCGGTGCCCCGGGACAGGGGCTGGCGACCAAGCGCTGGCTGCTCGAGCACGAGGGTGCGCTGCCCGCATCCCTGTTCTGATCGCGGAGTCTCGGGAGTTCGCGCAATCACCTCCCGACCACCTGCGACAATGGAAGTCCCGTGCCGATTCCGATCCGAGGAGCACCCGTGCAGTACATCTCCACCCGAGGCGGCATGCAGCCGCTGCCGTACTGCGAGACTCTGCTCGAAGGGCTCGCTCCCGACGGCGGCCTGGCCGTTCCCGAGACCATGCCGACGGTCGACGGCGAGACGCTCGAGCGTTGGCGCGCACTGACGTACCCGCAGCTGGCTACGGAGGTGCTGGCGCTCTTCGCCACTGACATCCCTCGTGTCGATCTCGCACGCATGACGGCCGCCGCATACGAGCCGTTCCCCGAAGAGGTCGTTCCGCTGCGCTCGATCGGCGACGACCTCACGCTCGTGGGGCTGTCCGAGGGGCCGACGCTGGCGTTCAAGGACATGGCCATGCAGTTCCTCGGCCAGGTCGTCGAGTACGCGCTGGAGCGCAAGGGCTCGGTGCTGAACATCCTCGGCGCGACGTCCGGTGACACCGGTTCCGCTGCCGAGCACGCGCTGCGCGGCAAAGACCGCATCTCGGTCTTCATGCTCTCCCCGAAGGGGCGCATGAGCGCGTTCCAGCGGGCGCAGATGTTCTCGCTCGATGACGAGAACATCCACAACATCGTGGTCGACGGCGTCTTCGACGACTGCCAGAACCTCGTCAAGCAGCTCGCGGGCGACCTCGACTTCAAGCGCGCCCAGCACCTCGGCGCTGTCAACTCGATCAACCTCGCCCGCATCACCGCCCAGGTCGTGTACTACTTCTGGGCATGGCTGCGTGCGACGGATGCCGGCGGCTGGACCGAGGTGTCGTTCACGGTGCCATCTGGCAACTTCGGCAACATCCTCTCGGGTTTCTTCGCGAAGCAGATGGGTCTTCCGATCCGTCGCCTGGTGCTCGCAGCGAATGAGAACAACGTCCTCGACGAGTTCTTCCGCACCGGCGTCTACCGTCCGCGCAGCGCAGCCCAGACCCTCGCCACGTCGAGCCCGTCCATGGACATCTCGAAGGCCTCGAACCTCGAGCGCTTCATCTTCGAGCTCGTCGGCCGCGATGCCGCTCGCGTCGTGAGCGCGTGGCAGAAACTCGACACGCAGGGGTACTTCGACTTCACCGCAGACCTCGAGCGTTTCGTCGAGGAGTTCGGCATCGTCAGCGGAACCTCCACCCACGACGACCGGCTCGCGACCATCAAGGCGGTGTACGACGCGTCGGGCGACATCATCGATCCGCACACGGCGGACGGCGTCAAGGTCGCCCGCGAGTACCTCGAGCCCGGCGTTCCGATGCTCGTGCTCGAGACCGCGAAGCCGCAGAAGTTCGCCGAGACGATCCGTGAGGCGATCGGCGTCGAGCTCGAGTACTCGTCCGAGCTGCGCACGATGCTCGATGCCGCGCAGCGCACGACCGAGATGGCCGATGACGAGCACGAGCTCCGCGCCTTCATCGAGGCCAAGGCGCTGCGCTGATCCGACAGCCGAATCGCGCTGATCCGAGATCCGACCTGCGCTGATCCGAGATCCGACCAGCGACCGCCGAGACCCCTCCCGCCGCTCACGGCAGGAGGGGTCTCGCAGTCACCGGGTCGGATTCCGGTCGGCAGCGGGTCGGACGACGCCGAGCAGGGTCATTCCGGGTCGCCGTGCAGCATCCACGGCACGCCGAAGCGGTCGACGAGCATGCCGAACGTGCCACCCCACGGAGGGGTGTCGAGCGGCATCGTGATGGCCGCACCGTCGGCCAGTGCATCCCAGACGACCTGAGTGCGCTCCTGCGAGTTGCCGCTGAGCGAGACCGAGAAGCCCTGCGGCGGCTCGAACGGGATTCCGTCGGGCGTGTCCGACGCCATGAGCACGAGCCCGTCGTCGGTCGTGAGCTGCGCGTGCATCACGAGATCCTTCTGATCCGGGTTCTGGACCATGTCAGGGAACTCGCCGAAGACGTTGATGTCGAGCTCACCGCCGAGCACGCTCTGATAGAACTCCATCGCCTGCCGCGCCTCGGTGCGGAACGAGAGATACGGGTTGAGATTCGCCATGGTGCTGCCCCCAGTCATGTGATGCGGAGTCGACGACGACCCCGCTGCACGCTCATTCTTCGCCGGGGGTCGGACATCCGCAAGAGCGTGCGCGGCGGCTCAGGACGGGAGTGCCTTCACTGCCGCCGTGAGCACCTGTGGCACGGTCGGCACGCCTTCGGCGCGGAACACCTCGGCGCCCGACGAGTCGCGGATGATGACGGGCGGCGTGAAGCGGATGCCGAGCGCTTCGGCGGCATCGGGCTCGCGCGCGACGTCGATCTCGGTGATCGTGGCATCCGGCAGGAACCGTGCGGCATCGGTCAGAACCGAGCGGGTGCGCGAGCAGGCTCCGCAGAACGCGGATGTGACGAGCGTCAGTTCCATCGGGCTCCCTCTCGGTCCTCCCTGTGCAACCGGCGGAATGCGCTGGGTGTTCCCGGTGCCCGGTCAGAACTCGGTGCGCTTCACCAACCCGCGATTCGTGCGGATGTGCTCGTAGTCCCACTGGATCAGGCGTGATTCGGCGAGCCAGCCGGCGAGGGCTGTGGTGTCGACCTCAGCGGCGTCGAGATACCTCGCTTCGGCCGCCTGGAACGTCCCTGACGCGGTGAGCCCGCCGCCCGTGAACGACTGGCCGCTCCAGAACATCAGACGCACGGCATCCTTCAGTCGGTGGTAGCCGACGATCGGATTGCCGTCGAGGAACCAGACCGGGTGCGCGTGCCACACCTTGCCCGCAGCTTCGGGGAGCCCCTGTTCGATCTCGGTGACGAGCAGGTCGCAGATCTCGCGGTCCTCCGGAGCGAGGTTGCGATGATACTCGTCGATCTCAGGTGCGCGGCTCATGGTGCGAGTATGCCCCGCGCGCCGATCGGCGTCGAGAGTCAGCCCGTCTTGGCGGCGGCACGAGGATGGAGCAGTCCGGATGCGGCGCCGAGGGCCGCCCCGACGACGGTGTCCACGATGCGCTCGAAGGCGACGTCCATCGATCCGATGTCCCCGGTTGCCGCGCCGGTCAGCAGAAGCACCAGCGGAGTGATGAAGACGAGCGCCAGGGCGTAGTGACGCACCACGACGAGCTCGATCGTGAACTGCAGTGCGCCCAGCAGAAGCGCCAGCCACAGGCCGGACGGATGCAGCAGTGCGAGCAGCGCGTACACTCCGGCGCCGACGACGGTGCCGAGCATCCGGTGCAGTCCGCGCTGCACGGCGGCACGACGCGCGGCGGCGACACCGATCACGGCGACGGCGGAACCGACGATCCAATACGTTCGCGTCGGGTCGATCACCAGGCCCAGCAGCACTCCGATCACGGCGACGATGGCGACCCGCACGAGGAGCAGGCGCGAATCGGGCGTGAAGGCAGGGCCGGGCAGCAGCTCGCGCAGCGGTCGCGCGGCGATCGTGCGAGAGCGGGGGAGAAGCAGCGGAGCCATCGCGACCAGATATGAGAACAGGCACCCCGCTGCGAGCGCTGCGATGTAGACGAGCGGTGCGATCGGCGAACTGGCGATGACGTGGGCGGAGAGGCCGAAGACCAGCACGAAGAACAGGGGCCCTGGAGGACCGAGCCGGAATCCGAACGCCAGAGCCGCGCTGACGATCGCCACCACGACGACGCCGATGCTCACGAGCACGGCGCTCGCCGAGAGGGCGACGCCGAGGGCTGCGCTGAGGATCAGGCCCGCGGCGACGAACGGGAGGATCCTCGCCCGGTCGATCACGGGCGCGGTGCCGGCGAACAGGACGGTGAAGGCTCCGGATGCGGCGATGTAGCCGAGCGACGGTTCGCCGAGGAGGGTCATGGCGGCGATCGGGACGGCGATTCCCAGAGCCGCCTGCGTCGCCAGGTGCCAGCGCGGGCCGCGCTTGGGGGCCAGGGCGAACAGACTCATCCCTCGATTGTCTCGCGTCCCGTGCGCTTCGCGTGACACCGAGGAGTCGTTCCAGTCGCAGTTCGTACCGCCGGGCCACGCATCAGACGGCACGAACTGCGCCCGGAGAACCGACGGAGACAGGGGAGCCCGACGATACGATGGCCGACGTGACCGAACCTCGCCCCGGAATCGCCGAGCGCCTCGCGCAGATGATCCAGTTGCCGACAGTCTCGGCCGAGCTCGAGGAGCGTGGATCCGAGCCGTTCGAGAACTTCGTCACGCTGATCGCCGAGCTCTACCCACTCGTCCACGAGAAGTTGACGCTCGAGCGGCACACCGAGTTCGGACTGCTCTTCCACTGGGCGGGCATCGGCGCTGTCGCCGAGGAGCCGGTCGTGCTCATGGCGCACTACGACGTGGTCCCGGTCGATGAGAGCGACGCCTGGACGCATCCGCCGTTCGCCGGTGTCATCGCCGACGGCATCGTCTACGGACGCGGAGCCCTCGACGACAAGGGTCCGCTGATCGTCGTGCTCGAAGCGGTCGAGAACCTGCTCGCTGACGGTTTCGCCCCCGCCCGCGACGTCTACCTCTCGTTCGGCGGCAACGAGGAGACCTACGGCCGCGCGGCAGAAGAGATCGCACGTGTGCTCCGCGAGCGCGGCATCGTCCCGTGGCTGGTCGTCGACGAAGGAGGCGCGGTCGTCGACGCTCCACTGCCGTTCGTGCCCGGACGCGCGGCCATGATCGGCGTGGGGGAGAAGGGCGTCATGACGCTCACTCTGTCGGCGCGCGGCGAGGGGGGTCATGCCTCGGCGCCCCCGGCGCTCACCGCCGTGCGTCGAGTGGCGCGGGCCGTCGACCGACTCGGGCCCAAAACGTTCCGACCCCGGCCCTCGAAGGCCATCGGGCGGATGCTGACACAGCTCGGCGCCCAGACGCCGGGGCCGGCTCGGCATCTTCTCCGTCTGCTCGGATCCGCACCGTTCCTCACAGGCCAGCTCTTCGCGGCGCTCGGCGGTGAGCCGGCCGCCCTCGTGCGCACGACGGTGGCGCCCACGATGCAGTCGGGCGGAACGGCGGCGAACGTCCTGCCCTCCCACGCCTCGGCGACCGTGAACCTGCGGATCGCTCTGGGCGAGACGACGCAGCAGGCCGTGCTCCGGGTGCGTCGGCGCATCCGCGATCCGCTGGTCGTGGTGAAGGTCGAGGAGGCGAGCGAGCCGTCGCCCGAGTCCGCGACCGACAACGCCCAGTTCGCGCTGCTGGCCGACGCGCTCTCGGTGTCGCACCCGGGCGTTCCGGCGGTGCCGTACGTGATGATGGCGGCGACGGATTCGCGCCACTTCCACCGCTTCGCCCCCGCCGTCTATCGCTTCGCCCCGCTCGACATGTCGAACGCGCAGCGGGCGTCGATCCACGGCGTCGACGAGAACGTCGAGATCGCCGCCCTCGAACGAGGGGAGCGGTTCCACCGGGCCCTCCTCGAGCGACTAGGGTGATCTCACCCCTTCGCGGGCGTCTCGGCGTCCGACTCAACCCCTTCACCGAGGAGTCGCGATGACGCGCAGTCGGACTCTGGGAACCCTCGCCACCGTCGTCGGCTTCCTGGCCTTCGTCGAGTTCACCAGCGGCGTGCTGCAGGGCTACTACACGCCCATGCTGACCGACATCGCGCGGCACCTCGGCATCCACGACGCCGATGTCAACTGGCTCGAGGGCACACAGCTCATGCTCTCGGCGCTCGTCGTGCCGGCATTCGCGAAGCTCGGCGACATGGTCGGCCACAAGCGGATGCTGTTGATCTCGACCGCGCTGACCGCCGCGGCGGCGCTCATCCTGCCCTTCACCTACTCCTTCCCCGTCTTCCTCATCGGCTGGACGCTGATGGGCTTCTACGTCGTGTGGCTGCCGCTCGAGATCGCCCTGATCTGGTCGCGCTCGCGCCGCATGGAGGGGCGCTCGTCGATCACAGCGAAGGCCGCGGGGCTCCTTGTCGCGGCACTCGAGGGTGGCGCGATCATCGGTGCCCTCGTCGGCGGCGCACTCATCGACGTGCTGCCGCTGACCGTCGTGCTCCTCATCCCCGCCGTCCTCATCGTCGTGTGCTTCTTCGTGATCCTGTTCGGGGTGAAGGAGTCTCCCGATCCGACCGGCGGCGTGTTCGACACGGTCGGTGTGGTCCTGATCTCGATGGCGCTGATCTGCTTCACCGGTGGGCTCAGCCTGCTCCGCCTCGAGGGTGGACTGGTGAACCCGTGGTCGTGGGCCGTCGTCGCGCTCGGCCTCCTGCTCGTGATCCCGTTCGTGCTCTGGGAGCTCCGCTGCGACGACCCGCTCATCGACGTGCGCATGTTCCGTTCGCCGGCGCTCGGCCCGGTGTTCCTCACCGCCGGTCTGTTCGGTGTGAGCGTCCTGGGCGCCCAGGCGCCGCTGTCGACCTTCGCCCGCACCGACCCCGGCGTATACGGCTACGGGCTCGGAACCACCGGCTTCGCCACTTCGTTGATCATCGGCCTGTATCTGATTGCGATGATCGCCGGCGCCCTGCTGTTCCCGGTGATCGCCCGACTCCTCACCCCGCGCGTCACGCTGATGGGAGCATCACTGCTGGTCGGCGTCGGATTCCTGCTGTTCCTCCCCTTCCACGACTCGTACGTGCAGGTCGTGACGAACATGGTCGTCGTCGGTCTCGGATCCGGCGCGCTCGTCGCTGCGCTTCCGGCCGCCGCGGCGTCAGCGGCTCCGGCCACGCAGACGGGGGTCGCGACGGGACTGACGAACTCGGTCAAGACCGTGGGCGGGGCGATCGCCTCGTGCATCTTCGGCATCGCGCTGCTGAACGGCGTGAGCGGCGCGGTCGAGGGCACCGCCGGTTCCTTCGCCGGCTACATCACGGTCTGGGTGGTCTGCGGTGTGACGGCGCTCGTCGCGGCCGCGATCCTCGTGTTCGTCCCCAAAGAGGCGTTCACCGACCGGACGGATGCCGAGGCGGTCGCCGCCCCCGTGGTCTGACGTCAGTCGCGGTCGAGGCCGAAGGAGCGCTTGACCACGGCCTGCATGTCGCGGTCGAGCCCGTCGATGCGGGTGTTCACGGTGTCGAAGCGGGCGTTCATCTCATTGCGGAGTCCGCCGATCTGAGCGTTCATCTCGCCGCGGAGTCCGCCGATCTCTCCACGGAGTCCGCCGATCTCGGCCCGGACGACGCGGATGAAGAGTGTCGACACGACCGTCATCATGCTGAGCATGAGCGCAGTGAACGAGCCGATCATCGTCCAGATCTGAGCGTCGTTCATGAGGTGCACCGTGTCATCCTCGCATCGTTCCAGACGACGCACCGAGATCCACGTCGCTGTATACCGTCATCCCGAATACAGGGGAGAACGTGAGTTGCAGCCGAGAAGTGCAGGACAGGCGCAAGAGCTCGGCGGCCCGCCCTGGCGTCACCCTGCCGCGCGGGGCGGATTGTGCATGAACTCGATCCGGATGCCGTCGTCGTCCTCCACGAAGGAGGCGTAGTAGCGATCCGAGTATCTGGGATACTCCTTCGGTTCGCGGACGGCCGTCCAGCCGGCGTCGAGGGCCACCGCGTGGAGGTGATCGACCTCCTCTCGAGACGATGCGGCGAACGCGATGTGCTGCCAGCCGACTCGGCCGTGCCGATGCGGGCCGGATTCCTCATCCCACGTGTAGAGGATGATCTCGGTCTCGTCGCCCTTGTTCCATGAGATCGAGTGGTCGTCCTCGCCCCCGCTCTCGTACCCGAGTGCGGTCAGCACGGGATGGAACTGCGCCCTGCCCCGTTCGAGGTCGTCGACGGTGATGCCCAGATGATCCAGAAGAGCCATGTGCGCAGTATTCCAGGCGGCGCCGGAGTCGCCCTAATGCGGCGCGTGGTACTCGGCTTCGCCGCGCTTCCAGTAGCCCTTCACCACGGCGCGCGCCGTGTCGATGCCCCACCGTTCCAGCAGCGCGCGCCCGGGTCTGACGATCGACTGTTCGGCCGCGATGAACACGAACGGGTCGTCGCCGATCGAATCCTCTGCCGTCAGCCCGTCGAGGAACGCGATGAGTGCCGAGCCCGAGGCGGCATCACCCCGATGCATCCACTCGACGTCGACAGGCGCTCCGATGTCGATCTCGCGCCCGGTCGAGACCGTCTCGATCACGATCCGTGCGCTGACATCCGCGGGAAGGAGCGCCGCGAACCGCCGGATCGCGGGGATCGCGGTCTCGTCGCCGACCAGAAGCCAGGAGCCGGGCGTGCCCGTCAGCACCATCGATCCGCGGGGTCCGCCGACGCCGATCGATGAGCCGAGGGGAGCGGTGGCTGCCCAGGGTGCAGCGATGCCGGCGTCACCGTGCACCGCGAACTCGACGTCGAGCCAGTCCGCACCCCAGGCGAGGGGCGTGTACTCGCGACTCGGCGACGCCCGTATCTCCTCGACCGAGCTCACAGGGCCGGTGGGGAAGAACAGGCGCATGTGGTCGTCGGATCCGGGCGAGTCGAATCCTTCGAGATCGCCGCCGGTCAGGCGTACACGGACGAAGTCGGGGGCGAGCCACTCCCTGGCACTGAGAGCCACTGTGCGGAACCGCAGGTCGAGGCTGCGACGCTCGATCGAGAAGCCGGATTTCGTATCGCTCATAAAGTAAGGCTAACCTATCTTTCAGGTTGAAGTTAGGCATGCCTAAGTCGATCGTCCTGCGCCATTCGTGCGCGTTTCCACACCGCAGAACAGGAGTCTCTCCATGTCGATGCCCAGAATCCTCACCGCCACGAGCATCGGTCTCGTCGGCCTCCTCGCCCTCTCGGGGTGCGCTTCCGGCGGCGAATCCGAACCGGAGAAGACCGAGGCGGCAGCATCCTCGGTCACGATCGAGGACAACACGGGCACGCATGAGATCGCGACCCCGCCGGCGTCGGTGGTCGCACTCGACAACCGCACCTTCCAGACGCTGTCAGACTGGGGAATCGAGCTCTCGGCCGGCGCGGTCGCGCTCATGCCCGACACAGTGTCGTACCTCGAAGACGACGCGATCGTCGACATCGGCCTGCACAGCGAACCCGACCTCGAGGCGATCGTCGCCGTCGAGCCGGATCTGATCATCAGCGGTCAGCGCTTCACGCAGCACAACGAGGCGATCGCCGAGCTCGTTCCCGACGCCACGATCGTCGACCTGGAACCGCGCGAGGGCGAGTCCTTCGATGCGGAGCTCAAGCGGCAGGTCACGGTGCTCGGCGAGATCTTCGGCAAGAAGGACGAGGCACAGGCACTGGTCGACGACTTCGACGCCGCGGTCGAGCGCGCCAAGGCCGCCTATGACGACTCCGACACCGTCATGGCCGTGAACACGTCGGGCGGTGAGATCGGATACCTCGCACCGACCGTGGGGCGCTCGCTCGGGCCGATCTACGACATCCTCGGACTGACCCCGGCGCTCGAGGTGGACGACGCCTCCGACGACCACCAGGGCGACGACATCTCGGTCGAGGCGATCGCCGCCTCGAACCCCGACTGGCTCCTGGTGCTCGACCGTGATGCCGTGTTCGCCGCAGAGACCCCCGACTACGTACAGGCATCCGAGATCCTGGAGGGCTCCGAGGCGCTCGCCTCCGTCACCGCCGTCGCAGACGAGCAGATCGTGTACATGCCCACCGACACCTACCTGAACGAGGGCATCCAGACGTACACGACGTTCCTCAACGACCTCGCGGACGCGCTCGAGGCGGCGCAGAAGTAGCAGCGGCATGGCGGCATCCGCTCCACGGCGGATGCCGCCGTCCGGCGTTCGATCATGACCCGCACCGCTTCTCCAGAGCTGGCCCGCACCGTCGGGCGACTTTTCGACGCGAGACTCCTCATCGGCGTCCTCGTCGTCGCCGCGCTCCTCGTCGTGTCCCTCTTCACGGGCGTGTACGACATCGCCGGGGCCGCGGACGGCGCCGAGATGTTCCAGATCACCCGCGTGCCGAGGACGATCGCGCTGGTCCTCGCGGGCGCCGCCATGGCCATGGCGGGCCTCGTCATGCAGCTGCTGACCCAGAACCGTTTCGTCGAGCCCACGACCACCGGCACCACCGAGTGGGCGGGGCTCGGGCTGCTGACCGTGATGGTGCTCGTACCCGACCCCTCGATCCCGCTGCGCATGATCGGCGCGATCGTCGCGGCGTTCATCGGGACCATGGTGTTCTTCGCGTTCCTCCGCCGCGTCTCGCTCAAGTCATCGCTCATCGTTCCGATCGTCGGGATCATGCTGGGTGCCGTCGTCGGAGCGGTCTCGACCTACTTCGCGCTGGCGACGGACTCCCTGCAGGCGATCGGCGTGTGGTTCGCGGGCAGCTTCACCTCGGTGCTGCGCGGGCAGTACGAGATGCTCTGGATCGTCGCGATCGTCGGCGTGGTCGTGTTCCTCGTGGCCGACCGTCTGACGATCGCCGGGCTGGGCGAGGAGATCGCCACGAACGTCGGCGTGAACTACAACCGGGTGATCCTCCTCGGCACCGTGCTCATCGCGATCACGACAGGCGTCGTGACGGTCGTCGTCGGCAACCTGCCGTTCCTGGGACTCATCGTCCCCAACATCGTCTCGATGGTCCGCGGTGACGACTTGCGCAGCAACCTGCCATGGGTCTGCCTGCTCGGCATCGCGATCGTCACCGTCTGCGACATCATCGGACGGACCATCATCATGCCCTTCGAGGTCCCGGTGTCGTTGATCCTCGGGATCGTCGGCGCGATCGTCTTCATCCTGCTCCTGCTGAGGCAGCGCCGTCGTGGCTAGTGCGATCGCGGCACACGACCGCACCTCCGGATCCTTCACGACGCCTCGCGCGCGGCGCCGGTATGCGATCGCGCTCGGCATCCTCATCGTGCTCTCCGCGGTCTTCGCCTTCGCGCTGCTGGCGTGGGAGAACCCGATGCCCGTGGGTTCTCCCGGCTTCTGGCGCATCGCGAAGCTCAGGACGACGAACGTGATCGTGATGGCGGTGGTCGCCGTGGCGCAGGCGATCGCGACCGTGAGCTTTCAGACGGTCACGAACAACCGCATCATCACCCCCTCGATCATGGGGTTCGAGTCGCTCTACCGGGTCGTGCAGACCACCACCGTGTACCTGTTCGGCGTCGCCGGTCTCGTCGCGATCCAGGGGGTCTGGCAGTTCGGCCTGCAGGTCGTCATCATGGTCGGGCTCGCGATGGCGCTGTACGGATGGCTGCTGTCCGGCCGCTACGGCAACCTGCAGATCATGCTGCTCATCGGCATCATCATCGGAGGCGGGCTCGGCGCGATCTCGACCTTCATGCAGCGACTGCTGACACCCAGCGAGTTCGACGTTCTGGCGGCGCGGCTGTTCGGCAATGTCTCCAACGCCGACGCGTCGTACCTGCCGCTCGCGATTCCGCTGTGCGTCGCGGCATCCGCGCTGCTGTGGCTGAGATCGCGGAGGCTGAACCTGCTGGCGCTGGGCCCCGACGTGTCTCGTTCGCTCGGCCTCGACCACAAGCGCGAGCTCTACATCGTGCTGTTCCTGGTGGCCGTCCTGATGGCGACGTCGACCGCGCTGGTGGGGCCGATGACGTTCCTCGGCTTCCTCGTCGCGACCCTCGCCTATCAGTTCGCAGATTCTCACGATCACCGGCTGATCTTCCCCGTGGCCGTGCTCACCGCCTTCACGATCCTCTCAGGGGCGTACTTCGTCATGAAGAACGTCTTCTACGCGCAGGGCATGGTGTCGATCCTGATCGAACTGGTCGGCGGCACGGTCTTCCTCATCGTCATCCTCAGAAAGGGCCGACTGTGATCACACTCGACGGCGTGCGCCGCGACTACAGCAGCGAGGTCGCGATCGGCCCCGTCGATCTCGAGATCCCTGCGGGGGGCATCACCGCACTGATCGGTCCGAACGGCGCGGGCAAGTCCACTCTGCTGACGATGATCGGACGACTCGGCGGGATGGATGCGGGCGCGATCGAGATCGCGGGGTACGACGTCGCGACCACGAAGTCGAAGGATCTGGCGAAGATCGTCTCGGTGCTCCGGCAGGAGAACCATTTCGTCACGCGTCTGACCGTTCGTCAGCTCGTGGGCTTCGGCCGCTTCCCGCACTCCCAGGGGAGGTTGAGCCGGGCGGACGAGCAGGTCATCAGCGAGGCGATCGACTTCCTCGACCTCGGGGAGCTCGAGGGGCGCTACCTCGACGAGCTCTCGGGAGGGCAGCGGCAGCGCGCCTATGTCGCGATGGTGCTCGCGCAGGACACCGAGTTCGTCCTCCTCGATGAGCCCCTCAACAACCTCGACATGAAGCACGCGGTGCAGATGATGAAGCACTTGCGGCGTGCGTCGGAGGAGCTCGGACGCACGATCGTCATCGTGCTGCACGACATCAACTTCGCCGGGCACTACGCCGATCACATCTGCGCCATGAAGGACGGCGCCGTGGTCGAATTCGGCTCTCCGGCCGAGATCATGACCGGTGAGGTGCTCACCCGGGTGTTCGACACCGACGTGCAGGTGGTCGAGGGGCCCTCCGGCCCACTGGCCGTCTACTACTGAGGTCGCTCAGAGCTCGATGCCGTGATCCTCGTCGTTCACGCCTTCGTTGCGCCCTCGACGGGATTCGTAGCCGATGAACCACCCGAGCCAGACGATGGCGGCCAGGAGGACGCCGAGCCAGACGTTCTGGAAGATCAGGCCGATGACGACGCCGAGGATGAGGAGCCCGGCGGTGACGGAGAAGCGGAGCGCGGTGCGGGACATGGGCTCAGCCTAGAGGCGATCTTCGTCTGACGCGCGGGTCAGCGACTGCGGTGGTCTTCGGGGGAGAGTCGGGGTCCGCGACGGGGTTCGCTCACCCGGCTCGCGAAGATGAGCCTGATCACCCTCTGCCGGTGCCCGGCCCACGGCTCGAGCAGTTCGAGCATCCCGGCGTCATCGGTGCGATGACCGGTGAGCGCGTAGCCGACCTCGTGGGCGAGGTGGTAGTCGCCGACGCTCACCGCATCCGGGTCGCCGAGCGCGCGGATGCGTGTCTCCGCCGAAGTCCACAGGCCCACCCCGGGAAGACTCGTCAGCACGCGGTCGCGTGCGTCGCCCGTGGGCGCGGCCAGGAGGGCGCGAGAGATGCTGTCGGCCCGGGCGGCCACTCGCACGATCGTCTTCGACTGCGGTGGCTGAACGGCGACGCGATGCCAGTCCCACGAAGGGATGCGATGCCACTGCGCAGCGGCGGGGGCGGTGTACATCGGTCTCGGCGTCGGACCCGGTGCGCGTTCGCCGAACTTCGTGACGAGCAGTCGCCAGGCGCGGAACGCCTCGAGTCCGGTGACCTTCTGCTCGATGATGGCGCACGCGAGAGCGTCGAAGACGACACCCGTGCGGGCGAGGCGCAGTCCGCGCGTGCGGCGCGCCACCTCGGCGATGAACGGATGGTGCGACGCATCGAAATCGGAGGGGTCGTCGTCGGCGCCGCAGAGTGACGGCACGCTGTCGAGAGCGTGCTCCGCTCCGGCACCCCACGCGGTCGCGCTGATCTCGTCACCGTGGACTCGGAGCGCGAGTGTCGCAGGCCCCAGGGGCGTGCGCAGCGCGCGCCAGATGACGGGGCCGTCGTGGACCATGGTCGGGTCGCCTGGGCCGCGGCGGAGCATCCCCACAGTGGCGCGCAGATCGACCGGTTCTGCCGGGCGGTAGACGCTCTCCCGCGGAGGACTTTGCGGAGCGGCGTCGGCGGCTCCGGAGTCCGCGGTCAGGGTCATGCGCCCACCATACGTGGCGGGCCTGACACCGAGGTCAGAAGCGGTCGGGCGAGGGAGTCCCGTGACCGTAGCGGATGACGACGTCGGCGTGACGATCGAAGCGGTAGCCGATGCCGCGCACGGTGCGGACGATGTCCTCGTAGCGGCCGAGCTTGGCGCGCAGTCGCCGGACGTGCACATCGATGGTGCGCTCGCCGGGGGTCTCGTCGTCCTGTGCCTGCCACAGTGCAGAGACGAGCTCGCTGCGCTCGATCGTGCGTCCCTCGCGGAGCACCAGGTACTGCAGGAGCTCGAATTCCTTGTATGTGAAGGCAGCGGACTCGCCGTCGATCAGGACTCGCTTGCGGGAGATGTCGACGACGACTCCGCCCTCTTCGTCAGTGGTCTCCTCCTCGGCCGCGGCCTTGGTGCGAGCGATCGCGCCGGGCTCGTGGAGTGCGAGGCGGACGACGTCGAGGTCGCGGCCACCAGATCCGTGCGGGGCGAGGGCGACCGTGGCGTGCGTCTCGGCGCCGGGCGCCAGCTCGGCGAGGGTGCGACGCAGGGCGTCGACGAGAAGCGGGAGGCTGACCCCGGCTTCGGCTGCCTTGATCTCGTCGAGACCGACGTAGAGCGCGAAACCGCGGGGCGAGCGGACGGCGGGAAGATCTGCGTCGAGCGGGGCGGTTGCGGGCGCCGATGCGGTGCGGGCGGCGGCGGAGACGGCGGGACGCTCGAGAAGTGCGATGTTCGACATGATGATGAAGTCCTCAGGACGTGAGCCGGGAGACGGGCTCTGATGCGTTGCATGAATGACCGGGCGAGCCGGAAGAGCGAGCAAAGGGTGGATGCTCGAAGACCTGTACCTCGCAGATCGCGAGAAGTCAGGTCAGACGGAGTGGCTGTTCGTTCAGCGACACATTCGGCAACACATGCCAACGCGACCGGGCATCATCATCCCGGCAGTCCTGTTCGCCTCCTGGGCGGACAAAGGGCTTGCGTTGGTAGTCATGGGGGGATTATGTCGGAAGAAGTCCGTGCGTGTCAAAACGGCCGTCGGCGGGGGAGTCGGGCGTAACGTGGTCCGGGTGACCACCTCGACCCTCGCCTCAGGCTTCATCCTCACCGACGAGAAGGACGCATCGCGGTACACGCTGATGCGCGACGGGCAGCTCGTGAGCGTGCTCGACTACCGAGACGACGGACACACGATCGCTCTGACGAGAGCGTTCACAATCCCGACTTTCCGCGGAAAGGGCTATGCGGGCACGGTCGTCGAGGGCGCCGTCGCCGACATCGAAGCGCGAGGCGACCGCAAGGTCGACGCCGTGTGCTGGTACGTCTCCGACTGGTTCTCCGCGCACCCCGAGCACGCGTCGCTGCTGCGTTCGCGCTGACCTCCGCCCGTGTGACGCTCTGTTACACGCGGTGTCCTGCCAGGATGAAGGCATGAAACTCGCAGAGGCCCTCACCGCCCGCGCCGATCTGCAGCGTCGCATCGAGCAACTGCGCGCGCGCATCACCGCGAATGCCCGGTATCAGGAGGGAGAGGAGCCGGCAGAAGACGCATCGGCTCTGCTCGTCGACGTGGAGGCCGCCCTGGCGCAGCTCCGAGACCTGATCAGGCGCATCAATGCGACCAACTCCCGGCTCGACCTGGGCGCGGACGGAACGATGACGGATGCGCTCGCCGCCCGGGACGTGCTCCGTCTGCAGCACTCGCTGCTGGCGGATGCGGCCGCTGCGGCGTCCGGGGCGAACGACCAGTTCCTCCGACAGATGCGATCGGAGCTGCGCCAGATCTCCGCGCTCCCCGTCGCCGAGCTGCGTTCGCGCGCTGACACGGTCGCGCAGGAGCTGCGCGAACTCGACAATCGGATCCAGCAGGCGAACTGGCTGCATGACCTGAAGGAGTAGCGAGCGGAAGTCGGTAGTCACGACGAGGCGGGCACACCCCCAGCCGGAGGGGCAATTCCGGCACATGTCGGGCGGAGGGCAGCCCAGATTCGCATCGCGCAGCCCCGCACCCCGCACATGTGACCGCGCATCGCGCATGTCGCATCACCACGTGCCGATCTTCGTGACGAGGGTGGGTCAGGGGACCTTTCGCTCGCACTCGCAGAGTCTCGACTCGGGTAATATGGATCTTCTGCTCAGCCCCGTCGGCTGAGGTGGTCAGGCGCTCGACGCGTGCTGGTCCGAGGCTCGAAACCTCCGGCATCGTCCCCGACACCGGAGGTTCTTCCATGTCATCGTCCTTGCGCGCCCGCCCCCAGACCAAATGGTGGGCGCTCGCCGTCATCTCTCTCACGCAGCTGATCGTCGTGCTCGACGGCACCATCGTCAGCATCGCCCTCCCGCGAGCCCAGGCCGATCTCGGCCTCAGCGACGGCCAGCGGCAATGGGTCGTCACCGCGTACGCCCTCGCTTTCGGCGCGCTGCTGCTGCTCGGGGGTCGCATCGCCGACTACCTCGGTCGCAAACGCACGTTCATGATCGGCATGGTCGGGTTCGGCGCGGCATCCCTGTTCGGCGGTCTCGCACAGCAGGGATGGGAGCTCGTCCTCGCGCGCGGCCTCCAGGGCGTCTTCGCCGCGCTCCTGGCGCCCGCGGCGCTCGCTCTGCTGACCGTGACCTTCCCCTCAGGACGGGAGCGCAACACCGCGTTCGCGGTCTTCGGAACGGTCGCGGGAACGGGAGCAGCGATCGGACTGCTGCTCGGCGGATTCCTCACCGAGTTCACCGACTGGCGTTGGTGCCTGCTGGTCAACCTCTTCTTCGTCGCCGTCGGTCTCGTCGGCGGTGCGCTCTTCCTCACCGAGAGCCGAGCTGAGGGCGACAACCACTACGACGTCTGGGGTGCGATCACTGTGACCCTGGGACTCGGAGCTCTCGTCTACGGATTCAGCCTCGCCGAGAACGGCTGGGGTGACCCTCTGACGATCTCGTTCCTCGCACTCGGCGTGGTGCTTCTCGGCGTGTTCGTGTGGGTCGAGAGCCGGGTCGCACAGCCGCTGCTGCCGCTGCGAGTGGTTGCTGACCGGGTGCGCGGCGGTGCGTTCCTGATCCAGGGTGTCGCCGGAGCGATCATGATCGGGGCGACGCTCTATCTGACCTTCCACCTCCAGTTCGTGCTCGGGATGGGTGCGCTCCCGGCGGGGGCTGCGACCCTTCCGCTGCCGATCGCGACGATGATCATCGCCCCCATCGCCACGAAGCTCCTCACGGTGATCGGCCCGCGTCCGATGCTCATCGTGGGGCCGCTGATCGCCGCAGCCGGTCTGTTCCTGCTGTCGGGGATCACCCCTGACGGGGCGTACATCGTGCAGATCGCCCCGGCGCTCGTTCTCCTCGGAGTCGGCATGGGCTTCGTGTTCATCCCGCTGCAGAACCTCGCCTTGACGGGAGTCGCTCCGCACGATGCGGGCGTCGCATCGGCGGTCGCCAACTCCGCGATGCAGATCGGCGGATCCATCGGACTGTCGGTGTTCACCGCGGTGTACGCGGCATCCGTCGGCGGGCACGCGCAGGCGGAGCTCTCTCCCTGGCAGCTCACCGACGCGTACGGCTGGATCTTCATCGTCGCGTCGATCCTCATGGTCGTCGCCGCCCTCATCGCCGCGGTGATGGTGCGGGGCACGAAGGACGAGCTGATGCCGGCGAATGCGGGAATGGCGGTCGGCGCGCACTGACGCGCTCGCAGCGAGCGTTCCTGACGGCATCCGGAGACATCGACGCTCAGGAACGCTCGCTGCGGCACGCCTCGGGCCAAATGTCGGTGGCTCTTCGTACCGTGTGAGTATGCGAATCCTGCACACCTCCGACTGGCACATCGGCCGCACCTTCCATGGCAACTCGACCATGGACGCGCTGGCCGAGGTGCTCGAGGCGCTCACGGAGCAGGTTCGGAAGAACGCGGTCGACGTCGTGATCGTCGCGGGTGACATCTTCGATTCGGCGACGCCGGCGGGCGCCGCCTACACGCTGCTCGGCGACGCTCTGGTGGCGCTGCACGAGACGGGCGCCCGGGTGATCGTCACGAGCGGCAACCACGACTCCGCCGCTCGCCTCGGATTCCAGGCGCGCCTGCTGCGCGACGGAATTCACGTGCTGACCGATCCCCTCGAGATCGGCACCCCGGTGACGTTGACGGATGCGGATGGTCCGGTGCGGTTCTACGGCATCCCGTACCTCGAACCGGCGATCGTCCGTCAGCACTGGATCGGGGCCGACCTCCGCACACAGGCGCAGACCCTCGCTCACGCGATGGATCTGGTCCGTGCGGGCATGGCCGAGCACCCCGGTCGATCGGTCGCGATCGCCCACTGCTTCTCCGCCGGGGTCGACGCCACGATCGGCCTCGAGCGCGAGGTGCGCCAGGGCGGCCTCGACGTCGTGCCGCTGGCGGTGTTCGACGGCCCCGACTACGTCGCCCTCGGCCACATCCACGGACGCCAGCAGATCAGCGAGCGCGTGCGCTACTCGGGCGCTCCGCTGCACTACAGCTTCGGAGAGCAGAACAAGCCTCGAGGGTCGTGGCTGGTCGAGCTCGATGCGACAGGCCTCGCGTCGGTCGACTGGCTCGAGTTGCCCGTGCCGCGCCGTCTCGTCACGCTGACCGGCACGCTCGACGAGATCTTTTCACCCGAGAACGTCTCGGCGCACGCCGACGACTGGGTGTGCGCGGTGTACACCGATGCGCTCGCCCAGACCGAGCCGATGCGCAGGCTTCGCGAGCGGTACCCGCACTGCGCGATGGTGCAGCATCAGCCCTCCGAGACGTTCGAGGCGGTCGAGCGCTCCTACGTCGAGAGACTGCGCGGTGCCGTCACCGACCCCGAGCGCATCGAGGCCTTCCTCGAACACGTGCGCTCGGGCCATGGCGCGACGGAGCGTGAGGGCGAGCTGATCCGCGAAGTCCTCGACGACCGCGTCCGCGCCGAAGCGCTCATCTAGTCCGGCGATGACTCGATCCAACGCGGCGACGACTCGATCCGGCCCGGTGACGCGTGACTGCGATCATGCTCTGACAGCGAAGAAGGTGCTCTGATGCAGCTGCACCGACTCGAGGTCGAAGGGTTCGGCCCGTTCCGCGAGCGGCAGACGGTCGATTTCGATGCGTTCGCCGACGACGGGATCTTCCTGATCGCCGGGCGAACAGGTGCCGGCAAATCGAGCATCCTCGACGCCGTATGCTTCGGCCTCTACGGCGGGGTGCCGCGGTACGAGGGCGGCGAGAAGCGATTGCGCAGCGATCATTGCGAGCCCGACGACGTCACCGAGGTCGTGGTCGAGTTCAGTACCCCGGCCGGGCGATACCGCGTGAGACGCTCACCCGACTACGAGCGTCCGAAGAAGCGCGGCGGCGGCATGACGATACAGTCGGCGGCCGTGCAGCTCGACACCATGGTCGGCGGAGAATGGATCGGTCTCGCCGCGAAGGAACGTGAGGCGGCGTACGAGCTCGACGAGATCCTGCAGCTCAGTCGCGAGCAGTTCCTGCAGGTCATCCTGCTCGCGCAGAACCGATTCTCGGAGTTCCTCCTCGCAGGCAGCAGAGAGCGACAGGCGCTGTTGAGGCGGCTGTTCGGCACCGAGCGCTTCGAAGACGTGCAGGCGCGGTTCGACGAGAGACGCAGGGCGGCGGAGCAGTCCCTGGGTGCTCGACGCGCCGCGGTGTCTGCTCGCCTCGACGAGGCGCAGCGGCTGGTCGACAGCGCCGACCTCGGCCACGACAGCGAGGCGCAGACCGACGAGACCACGCCCGAGCAAGAACCGCTCGCGATGACCACTGATGAGCGCCTCGAGGGTCTGCGCCGTGCGAAGGCTCGTGCCGACTACCGGGCCGAACGTCGTGCAGCGGAGCGCGCCGAGGCAGAGAAGCAGTCTGCTGCCGCAGATGCCGCGCTCTCGACCGTGCGCGACGAGCAGCGGGCGCAGACCGAGCGTGATCGCGCGAGAGCCGCGCTCGATCGCCTGGAGGCCGAAGAACCTCAGATCGCTGACGCACGCAGGGAGCTGCGCGATGCCAGGGCGGCGGAGCTGCTGCGAGCTCCGATCGCCGCCGCGGTCGCGGCGGCCTCGGCCCTCGATGCGGCGACCGACGCCGAGACGCGAGCACGCGCGGCCTGGGACGCGCGCGACATCGTCGTGGACGACCTGGCGGAATGGATCGCCGAGCGCACCAGGCAGACAGGGGCGTGGCAACGGGCTGCAGAGCTCGAACGGAATGCCTCCGCGCTCGACGTCGAGCTCGCCGCTGCCGCTGCCGCAGTCGAGGCTGCTGCAGCGCGCGTCGAGGCGGCAGAGGCCGATCGCGTCGAGCTCCCCGCTCAGCTCGAAACCCTCACTATCGCGCGCGACGCCGCCAGGCAGCTCGCCGATCGTGCGCAAGACCTGGCCGCAGCAAGAGACGCTGCCGCTGTGCGGCATGCGGCGGCGCTCGAGGCCGTCCGTCTTGAGGCCGCCCACGCCGACGCCGACCGCGCCCTCGCCCAGGCGAGCTCGGCGCTCGCCGGTGCGCAGAATGACCTCGCCCGGCTCAGGCAGCGGCGACTGGACGGTTTCGCGGGCGAGTTGGCCGGTTCTCTGAAAGACGGCGATGCATGCCCCGTGTGCGGCTCGCACGAGCATCCGGCTCCGGCTGTGCACGCTGATCCGGTCTCGGCGGACGACGTCGACGAGGCCGAGGCCGCCCGTGATCTCCTTGCGCGGGGTGAGCGGGATGCTGCGAAGTCAGAGTCTTCGCTACGCGCCGAACTCGCCGCGGCGATCACCCGCGCAGACGGTCGAGAGGTCGATGAGGCCGTCGCGGAGCTCACTGCTGCGACCGCCGCGCACACGCAGAGCACCGAGGCGTCAGCTCGACAGGCCGCGCTCGAGCAGCAGCGCGACGCTCTGGTCGAACGCATCCGTCGTCTGGACGGCGACCGCGAACACGATTCTGCAGCGCTGGCCGCGGCGCGAGAAGCCCACGCACTCGTCTCTCAGCGGATCGAGGAGATGCGAACGACGGTCGCCGAAGCGCGAGGGCCGTACGGCACCGTGGCCGACAGACTCACGGCGACACTCGCCGAGGTCCGGGACGCGGCGGCCCTGGTCGAGGCGTCCGCGGAACGAGCGCGCAGAGCCGCGGCGGCGACAGCTGCGCACGCCGAGCAGGATGCGGCGCTCGAGGCGTCCGAGTTCGACGGAGTCGCTGCGGTCGAGCTCGCGCTCCGCTCCACAGCCGCGCAGTCGACGCTCGAGAGCCGAGTCACCGAGCACACGGTCCAGAAGGAGAAGGAACGTGCGATCCTCCTGCCGCTGGAGCTCCGCACCCTTCCGGAGGAGACGATCGATCCCGGCCCCGCTGAGCGCGCGTCGCTCGCCGCGCGGCAGCGCTGGTCTGCCGCGGTCGATGAGGCAGGGCGAGCGGCCGGCGTTGCCGAGCAGCTCAGCGCGATCATCGAGGCTTCGGCTGCGGAGCATGCGCGCACCGCGGACGAAGCCGCAGATTACGAAGTGCTCCGCAGCCTCGCCGACACCATCGCCGGGCGAGGGGCTAACACCCGCAAGATGACGCTCGAGACGTTCGTCCTGGCCGCCGAGCTCGAAGAGATCGTCGATGCGGCGAACCGCCGACTCGGAGACATGTCGACCGGGCGCTACCAACTCCGCCACTCCGACGCACTGGCCGCCCGCGGAGCCGCGTCGGGGTTGGGCATCGTCGTGTTCGATGCCTTCACCGGACAGACGAGACCTGCGCAGTCGCTGTCAGGAGGAGAGACGTTCCTGAGCTCGCTCGCCCTCGCGCTCGGCCTCGCCGAGGTCGTCACGGCGCGCGCCGGCGGCATCCGCCTCGACACCCTGTTCATCGACGAAGGATTCGGATCCCTCGACGGAGACACCCTCGACGTCGCGATGCGCACGCTCGACGAGCTACGGCAGGGCGGGCGCACGGTCGGCGTGATCAGCCATGTCGAGGCGATGCAGGAGCAGATTCCTGCTCAACTCCGAGTGCGTGCGACGCCGGAAGGGCCGAGCGTCATCGACGCGCGCTGAGACGCCCGTCGTGTCATAGCCGTTCCGCCGCCGAGAGCGCGAGTCGGACGGCGACCGTACTCAGACGCCGTACTCCCGACGGATCACGTCGCGCAGTTGAACACTGCACCGTGCGATCGCCTCGCGGAAGTCGACGAGCGCGCCGTCCTCGGCCCGGTCCGAGATCGCGCGGAATGCGCGGATCGGTACTCCGAACTGCTGTGCGACCCAGATGTACGCGTAGGTCTCCATATCGATCAGTCCGGCGCCGGACCGTCGGATGACGGCGGTGATCCCGGCATCGCCGACGAAGCTGTCACCGGTCGCGATCAGCACGCCCTCGCGACCCGTGGACACTCGGGCCGGCAGCGACACGTGGTGTCCCGCGAGACCGTCGAGGTTGAACACGTCGTGTTGCAGCGCGCTGCCGATCTCGTGCGCGGTCGCTTCGAGTTCGGGGTCGATACCACCGGCGGTCCCGACGACCACCACTTCGGAGTACTCCTTGGCGTCGAGTGCGCGGGTGAGGGCGAACACCGCCTGCATCTTGCCCTCGCCGGTGACGAGCTGGTCGAATCCCTCGAGATGCTCCGGGAACGCTTGGAGTTCGGAGGCCATGGCTGCGACGAGAAGTTTCACCCCGCCATCCTCTCAGGTGCATCGATCGCCGCGAAGTCAAGTGCGTGCGATCGTCGACATCTCGATGTAACACTGGAGGAGGATACTGACGACGGGTAGACCGGAGGAACACATGACCCTGCAACAGCAGATCTCTGACGCACTCGGAGTGAAGTCCGACATCGACCCCGAGGTCGAGGTGGAACGCCGCGTGGGGTTCCTCGTCGACTACCTGCGCACCACGGGTGCCAAGGGCTTCGTGCTCGGCATCTCAGGAGGCCAGGACTCGACCCTCGCCGGTCGTCTGGCGCAGCTCGCGGTCGAGCGCGTGCGCGCTGAGGGCGGGGAGGCGAAGTTCCTCGCGGTTCGGCTGCCCTATCGGGTGCAGAACGATGCGGCGGACGCCGAGGCAGCGCTCGAGTTCATCGCCCCCGACTCGTCCGTCGAGGTGAACATCCAGAACGGCGTCGACGGCGTCGAGGAGGACATCGAGTTCGCCGTCACGAGCGACATCAGCGACTTCAACCGCGGCAATATCAAGGCACGAGTCCGCATGGTGACGCAGTATGCGCTGGCGGGGCACGACGGCCTGCTCGTGATCGGCACCGACCACGCGGCCGAGGCCGTCACGGGCTTCTACACGAAGTTCGGCGACGGTGCCGCCGACATCCTTCCGCTGTCGGGCCTGTCGAAGAGACAGGGGCGCTCGCTGCTGCTTCTTCTCGGAGCACCCGACCAGCTCGCCTACAAGGTGCCGACCGCCGATCTCCTCGACGGTCAGCCCGGTCGCGCCGACGAAGACGAGCTGGGGCTCACCTACGAGCAGATCGACGACTTCCTCGAGGGGCGTGAGGTCGACCCCGACGTGGCGGGTCGCATCGAATCGCGCTACCTCGCCACCCAGCACAAGCGGAACCTGCCGGTGACGCCCGATGACACCTGGTGGCGCTGACACGCGACCATCGTGTTCCCGTGTCGGATGCCGCGGCTAGTGTCGAAGCATCCGAGAGAACGGGAGCATCGTGCGGATCGACACTCAGGCGCAGCGCGTCATCTGGAGCGCGAGCGACCTCAAGGCGGCCGCCGAATGCGAGTTCGCGTGGTGTCGGGCGATCGACGCCAAGCTCGGTCGCGTGCCGGCGGTCGAAGAGCCTGAAGACGCGACCCTCGCGCGCGCAGCGCTGCTCGGAGACGTCCACGAGCAGAACGTCCTCGCGCGGTACATCGATGACCTCGGCGACGATCGGGTGCACCGCGTCGAGAAGGTCTCGTCGGTCGACGCCGAGGCGCTCGCGGCAGCCGTCGACGAGACGGTGCAGGCGCTCGGATCCGACGCCGTCGTCGTGTTCCAGGCGGCGTTCGCGACTCCCGAGTTCGTCGGATTCGCCGACTTCCTGAAGCGCGATGACGACGGTCGCTGGCGGGTGCAGGATTCCAAGCTCGCCCGCAAGGCCAGAGTCACGGCTCTCATGCAGCTCGCGGCATACGTCGATCAACTCGACAGGCTCGGCATCCCTCGGTCAGACGAGGTCGATCTCCTGCTCGGCGACGGATCGACCAGCACGCATGCCGTCGATGACCTTCTCCCGCTCTTCCAGGTGAGAAGGGCCCGGTTGCGTGCGCTGATCGCCGACCGCAGGATCGACGACCCGTCCTCCGACGCGGCGCTCGCGTGGGGCGATGACCGCGGTGACCTCGAGATCGTGGCATGCGGCCGCTGCGCGACCTGCGAAGAGCAGGTGATCGCGCATCGCGATCTGCTGATGGTCGCGCGGATGCGGCCGGTGCAGCGCGCGCGGCTGCGCACGGCAGGAATCGAGACTATCGACGCGCTGGCCACGGCGACCGATGTGCCGGAGGGTATGAACACCGACACGTTCGAGACGCTCCGCGCGCAGGCGCGGCTGCAGCTGAGGGCGGATGCCGAGGGCGCACCGACCTATGACGTGCATTACGCGGCGGCGATCCATACGCTGCCCGTACCGAGCCACGGTGACATCTTCTTCGACTTCGAGGGCGACCCGCTCTATACGGAACCCGCGCCTGACGGCCAGGCGCACTGGGGGATCGACTACCTCTTCGGCTGGGTCGACAACACCGATCAGTACACCGCGCTCTGGGCGCATGATTTCGCCGCGGAGCGCGAGGCGTTCGAGCGATTCCTCGACTTCGTGAAGGTGCGCCGCGCGGCGCATCCCGGCATGCACATCTACCACTACGCCCCGTATGAGACATCTCACCTCGTGGCCATGGCGGCGCGACATGGCGTGCGCGAGGGCGAGATCGATCGTCTGCTGCGCGAGGGAGTGTTCGTCGACCTGTATCCGCTGGTCCTGCGCACCGTGCGGGTCGGATCGAGGTCGTACTCGATCAAGAAGCTCGAACCTCTGTACATGGGCGAAGACGTGCGCACGAGCGACGTCCAGAAGGGCGACGATTCGATCGTCCAGTACGTCGCGGCGCGGGAGTTCGCCGCCGCGGGGGAGCAGGCCGAAGCCGAGGCGGTCTTCGCCGACCTCGCCGACTACAACCGCTACGACTGCGTGTCGACCAGACGCCTGCGGAACTGGCTGATCGAGATCGCGAAGAAAGAGGGGGTGAACCCCGCCCCGCCCGACGAGGCCGACGAGGTGATCTACGAGCCCTCTCCGCGGTCGGTGGCGCTGCTCGCCGACGCCGAGCGAGCGGTCGATGCGGGCGAAGACGGGCAGGTGCATCGCATCGCGGCCGCCGCGATCGATTACTTCCCCCGCGAGGCGAAGAGCTTCTGGGTGTCGCACTTCCAGCGGCTCCGCGAGCCGGTCACGATGTGGGACGGCACGCGCGACGTGGTGAGGGTCGACCGCACCTCATCGACGATCCGGCGTGAGTGGAGCGTCGCCGAGGGGCGTCGAGTGATGTCGCGCGACCTCGAGGTCCGCGGCGAGGTCTCGCCGGGCACCACGCTCGGTGTCGGATCCCAACCGTTCGCGCTCTACGCCGTTCCTGCACCGTTCGACACAGAGGTGCCGTCTCGTGCCGTGCACGTGCCGCACACGGTCACGGTCGCCGAGGTGCTCGACGACGGCTACCTGATCACGGAGACGGCGATCCAGGGGCAGACGTGGGATGAACTGCCGCTCGCCCTGACACCGGCGGCACCTCCGCGCGTCGTCTCGCTGCAGGGCGCGATCGACGAGTGGGCCGATACGGTGCACGCTGCCGCGCCGGGATTCCCGCACGATGCCGCGACCGACATCCTGCGTCGCATCCCGCCGCGCACCGTCTCGGGCGACGCACTGCCGACGAAGGGCGACGACACGATCGACGCGATCGTGCGCGGCATCCTCGACCTCGACCGCAGCTACCTCGCGGTTCAGGGCCCTCCGGGCACGGGCAAGACCTACACCGGCTCTCAGGTGATCGCGCGCCTCGTCAACGACCACGGCTTCACCGTCGGTGTGGTGGCGCAGTCGCACGCGATCATCGAGAACCTGCTCGAGCGGGTGGTCGCCGACGGCGTCCCCGCGGCGCAGGTAGCGAAGGCACCGAAGGATTCCTCGGCAGATCCGTCCTACACGGTGATACCGAAGAACGGCATGGCATCCTTCCTGGGCGAGCACGCGCAGCACGGTGCGGTCGTCGGAGGCACGGCCTGGGACTTCAGCAACACGTCGCGCGTCGAGCGTGGGGGCCTCGATCTGCTCGTGGTGGACGAAGCGGGCCAGTTCTCCCTCGCCTCGACGATCGCCGTCGCCGCGGGGGCGAAGCGGCTGCTGCTTCTCGGCGACCCTCAGCAGCTTCCGCAGGTGAGTCAGGGAGCACACCCCGAGCCCGTCGACACCTCCGCTCTCGGGTGGGTCATGGAGGGCGATCCGGTCGTCCGGCCCGACCATGGGTACTTCCTGGCGCGGTCCTGGCGGATGCACCCGTTCGTCGCCGCCGCCGTGTCGAACCTCGCCTATGCCGGCCAGCTGGCCTCAGCCCCCGGCACCGAGCTGAGGTCGCTCGAGGGCATCGACCCGGGGCTGCACATCGTCCCGCTCCGGCATCGCGGAAATGCCACGCAGTCGCCCGAAGAGGCGGCACAGGTCGTGGCGCTGGTGCGAGATCTCGTCGGTCGCGCGTTCACCGACAACGACGCGGATGCCACGGTGCGGCCTCTCGCGCAGAGCGACATCATCGTCGTCGCGCCGTACAACGCGCAGCGTCAGCTGGTTCTCGACGCGCTCGACGCGGCCGGGTTCCCCGATGTGCCCGTCGGCACCGTCGACAACTTCCAGGGCAAGGAGGCTGTGGTCTCGATCACGTCGCTTGCCGCATCCAGCGGGCGCGACGCCCCGCGCGGACCGGAGTTCCTGCTGCTTCAGAATCGACTGAATGTCGCGATCTCCAGAGCGCAGGTCGCGGCGTATCTGATCCACTCGCCGGCGCTGCTCGACGACCTTCCCCGCACGCCCGAAGGCGTGGTGCGGCTGAGTGCCTTCGCCCGACTCGTCGGCGCCGCAGGCTGACCCGCACTGCAGGGAGACATCACGATGCACACGACGGACGAGATCCTGCGCGCCTCAGCCGCGTGGGTGTGGTTTCCTCGCGACAGCGAGCACGAGAAGACAGATCTGCAGCTGGTGCGGTACCCCGAGCGATTCGGCGGCGGTGTGCGAGCCTCGCAGGTCGACACCGATGCTGATGCGGGCGCGGTCCTCGATCGCGCCATCGATCGCACCAGGGACTGGGGCGAGGGCGAGCTCCGGTTCTGGACCAACGAATCCGATCGTCCCGATCTCGAAGACGAGCTCCTCCGCCGCGGAGCCGAGCACATCGACACGGTCGCGGTGTTCGCCCTCGAGATCGCCGGCGCCGAGATCGGCGTTCCGTCGCAGACCACCGCAGAGATCGTGCGGACGATCGACCAGGTGCGCGAGGTCGACGCGATCAACGTGCCCGTCTGGCAGCAGCAGCCACTCGACGAAGACGGGCTGAGGACCGAACTCGACGAAGTGGTCTCGGCGTTCGAAGCCGGCACACACGTCCGCGTGCTCGCGCGTCTCGATGGTCGGGCGGTGAGCACCGGCGGATGCACGATCGTCGACGGGTTCGCGCGCCTGTGGGGCGCCGCCACTCTCGAGGAAGCTCGTGGCCGAGGCGCCTACCGGGCGGTCCTCGCCGAACGACTGCGCGTCAGTGCATCATTCGGAGCGACCACGGCGCTGGTCAAAGGTCGCACCGCCACGTCTGCGCCGATCCTCGCGAGAGCCGGTTTCACGCACTACGGAGACGAACGCGCCTACTCGCTGAAGGTGTGAGCAGGGTCGACGGCATGTGCGCCGTCCGACGAGACGCGCGCGTCAGACCGTGCCGTACAGACGGTCTCCAGCGTCGCCGAGCCCGGGGACGATATAGCCCTTGTCGTTGAGACGCTCATCGAGTGCCCCGAGCACGAGCGTGACATCTCGATCGCCGACGAGTGCCTCGATCGCGGCGACGCCCTCAGGCGTGCCGAGCAGGCAGATCGCCGTGACGTCCTTGGCCCCGCGGTCGAAGAGGAACTGGATCGCTGCGGCCAGCGAGCCGCCGGTGGCCAGCATCGGGTCGATCGCGAAGCACTGGCGGTCGCTGAGGTCATCAGGAAGACGCTCGGCGTAGGTCGTCGGCTCGAAGGTCGTCTCGTCACGGACCATGCCGAGGAAGCCGACCTCGGCGGTCGGCAGCAGCTTGACGAGACCCTCGAGCATGCCGAGGCCTGCGCGCAGGATGGGCACGACGATGGGGCGAGGCTCGGAGATCTTCACGCCCATCGTCGTCGTCACCGGCGTGGTGATCTCGACCGGGCTGACCCTCACGTTGCGTGTCGCCTCGTACGCGAGGAGCGTCACGAGCTCCTCCGTCAACTGGCGGAACACGGGCGACGGTGTGCGGTGGTCGCGCAGGACCGACAGCTTGTGAGTGACGAGAGGGTGGTCGGCGACGTGGACACGCATGGATACAGGCTAATGCGCCGGACGCCCCCGCACGACATCGGATGCACGGGAGGGCCCGACGAGGGCGGCCGCGCTGTCGGTAGGCTCGACGCATGACCGCCGCCGACCAGATCGCGATGGGCCGAGCGCTCGAGCTCGCGGCCGAAGCGGCGGCGGCATCCGAGATCCCCGTCGGCGCGGTGGTTCTCGACGACGAAGGCCGGATCGTCGCCGAGGGCCGCAACAACCGCGAGACGACGCACGATCCGACCGGTCACGCGGAGGTCGAGGCGCTGCGCGCGGCGGCGGCATCCGTCGGTTCCTGGAATCTCGACGGCCACACTCTCGTGGTGACGTTGGAACCGTGCGTCATGTGCGCGGGCGCGATCCTGCAGGCGCGCATCGGGCGCGTCGTGTTCGGCGCCTGGGACGAGAAGGCAGGCGCGGCGGGGTCGATGTACGACGTGCTCCGCGACCGACGACTTCCCTATAGGGCCGAGGTCATCGGAGGGATCGACGCTGACGCAGCCACCGTACTGCTGCGCGACTTCTTCGACCAGCGCCGCTGAGACGGCGGAGAGCGACCAAGATCAGTCGGACGACTTGAGCACGAACACGTCGGTGGACGGTTCGGGGTCGAGCGATGGCCGGTAGACGTCGGGCTCGATGTAGATGACTCGGGCAGTCGGAACGGCTTCGCGGATCCGCGCCTCGATCGCGTCGATGTCGACCGCCGCTTCGCGCAGCGGCTTGTCGGCGTTGAGCGCGATCTTCGCCGCGACCATCAGCTCATCGGGCCCGAGATACAGCGTCTTCATGTGGATGATCTTCTCGATCTCGTCGCCGGCGTTGATCGCGTCGACGATGCGGTCGTGATCGGCGGGGGTGGCTCCCTCGCCCACGAGCAGGCTCTTGGTCTCGATCCCGAGCACGATCGCGATGACCACGAGCAGGATGCCGATCATCAGTGTGCCGAGGGCGTCGAAGACCGGGTTCCCGGTGATCACGGTCAGACCGACACCGAGCAGGGCGAAGGTCAGTCCGGTGAGAGCCCCGACATCTTCCAACAGCACGACGGGCAGCTCGGGCGCCTTCGCACGCCTCACGAACGACACCCAGGACTGATCCTCATCGCGGACGAGGTTGCTCTCCTTCACCGCGGTGCGCAACGAGAACGACTCGAGTCCGATCGCGATCACCAGCACGACGATCGGGAGCCACCACCAGGTCGGATCGAGCTCGTGCGGGTGGGTGAGCTTGTCGATCGCCTCGTAGATCGCGAACAGGCCACCGACCGAGAACAGGATGATCGACACGACGAACGCGTAGACGTAGCGCTCCCGGCCGTACCCGAACGGATGCGCCCGGTCGGCCTCTCGCTTGGCCTTGCGGCCGCCCAGCATGAGCAGCAGTTGATTGCCGGAGTCAGCGACCGAGTGGATCGCCTCGGCGAGCATCGAGGCGGATCCCGAGAGCGCCCATGCCACGAACTTCGCCAGGGCGATGCCCAGGTTCGCCAGGAACGCCGCGAGAATGGCCTTGCCGCCGCCGGATGCACTCATGCGTCGAGTCTAGATCCGCTCGTCCTCGGAAGCCGGGTGCGCCCGCCGTAGGATGACGACATGGCTGAGTCTCTTCCCTCTCTCGCGTTCCTCGGTGCCGGTTCGATGGGGGGTGCGATCCTCCGCGGGGTGGTCGCATCCGGCATCCGGGTCGAAGGCGGAATCACGGCCACGAACCGCACACCCGAGAAGGCGGCGGCCCTCGCCGACCTCGACGGGGTCAGGAGCATCGCCCTGTCCGAGACCCCCGACGGCAACGCGGATGCGGTCGCGAATGCCCGGATCGTCATGGTCGGGGTGAAGCCCGCGATGGTGCCCGATCTGCTGCGCGAGATCGCACCGCATCTCACCGACGACGTGATCGTCGTGAGCCTCGCTGCGGGCGTCACCCTGCAGACCTTCGCAGACAACCTCGGCGCCGAAGTGCGGGTCATCCGGTCGATGCCGAACACGCCGTCTACGGTCGGCAAGGGAGTCACCGGTCTCGCGGCGGGCCCTGCGGCGTCCGCCGACGACCTCGCCCTCGTGCACCGCCTCTTCGAGACCGTGGGGGCTGTCGTAGAGGTTCCCGAGTCGCAGATCGACGCGCTGTCGACCATCTCGGGCTCTGGTCCCGCCTACGTGTACCTGCTGATCGAGGAGCTGACGAAGGCCGCTGTCGGCATGGGATTCAGTGAGACCGACGCGCGCACCATGGTGGAGCAGACATTCATCGGGGCGACCGCGCTGCTCGATGTGTCGGGGGAGGAGCCGTCCGAGCTCCGTCGCCGCGTCACGAGTCCGAAGGGCACCACCGAACGAGCGGTCGCCGTGCTGCAGGACGCGCACCTCGACCGCACCTTCGCTGACGCTGCTGCCGCAGCCCTCGCGCGCGCCAAGGAAATGGCGGCCGGAGCCTGACATGCAGCTGCGGTTCTCGGGCGCGATCTGGTTCTGGCGCGGTCCCGCGCCGTTCCATTTCGTCACCGTGCCGCCGGCCGAGAGCGAGATGATCGGCGACGTGGCGAGCGTCGTCACCTACGGATGGGGCATGATCCCTGCATCCGTGACGATCGGGAGCACCACGGTGACGACCGCACTCTGGCCCAAGGACGGCGGATACATCGTGCCGATCAAGAAGGTCCTTCAGGATCGCGAGGGCATCACGCTAGATGACATCGTCGACCTGACGCTCGACATCGACGCCTGACGCGCGAGCGGATGCCGGTCAGCGGTCGAGTGCGGCGAAGCGCTCGATGTCGCTGTTGGTGCCCGAGACGATGATGAGGTCGTGATTGGTGACGATCGTGTTCGCCTCGGCGTAGCGGAACGGCTTGCCGGGACTCTTCACTCCGACGACGGTGACCTTGTACTTGCTGCGCACGCCCGATTCGTTCAGACCGACTCCGCGGATGAACTTCGGCGGGTACATCTTGGCCAGCACGAAGTCGTCGTCGAAGCGGATGAAGTCGAGCATCCGACCCGAGACGAGATGCGCGACGCGCTCGCCGGCTTCGCGCTCGGGGTAGATCACGTGGTTGGCGCCGACGCGGGCGAGGATCTTGCCGTGCGACTGCGAGACCGCCTTCGCCCAGATCTGCGGGACCTTGAGGTCGACGAGGTTCGCGGTGATCAGCACCGACGCCTCGATCGACGAGCCGACGGCGACGACGGCGACCTGGAAGTCCTGCGCACCGATCTGACGCAGCGCGTCGATGTTCTTGGCGTCGGCCTGCACTGTGTGCGTGACGCGGTCCGACCACTTCTGCACGAGCTCGAGGTTGTCGTCGATCGCGAGGACCTCGCGGTCGAGGCGGTCGAGTTCGCCCGCACAGGCGGCGCCGAACCGGCCGAGACCGATGACGAGGACGGGCGCGTCGCCCCGGAGGACTTCAACCAACGATCGGCCTTTCCACGGGCAGTGAGTAGTACTGCGTTCGCGATGTCGCGGCGACCGCCGCGGCGAGAGTCACTGTACCAACGCGCCCCATGAAGATGGTGGTCGCGAGCACGTACGAGGCGGAGTCGGGAAGCTCTGCGGTGAGCCCGGTCGAGAGTCCGACGGTGCCGAAAGCCGAGATCACGTCGAAGAGGACATGGCTGATGTCGGCTTTGGTGATCTGGGAGATGATGATCGTCGAGAGCGCCACGATCGTGGCGCCCCATGCGACGACGCTGAGGGCGACGCGCTGGACGTCGCTGGGGATGCGTCGACCGAACGCCTCGACGGACTGGCGCCCTTTCGCCTCCGACCACACGGCGATCGCGAGCACCGCGAGCGTCGTGACCTTGATCCCGCCGGCGGTGGATGCCGAGCCGCCGCCGACGAACATCAGCATGCTGGCGGCGAGCAGCGACGAGCCGTTCAGGTCATCCATCTCGATCACGTTGAATCCGCCCGAGCGTGTCATCGCCGAGAGGAAGAACGCCTGGAACGTCGTATCCGCCGCATCCATCGACCCGAAGGTCTTCGGGTTGGCGTACTCGAGGACGAGGAACACGACGGCGCCGAGCACGAACAGCAGCACGGTGGTGACGAGGGTGAGCTTGGTGTGCAGCGACCACTTCTTGACGTGCCAGACATGCTTGGCGAGGGTGTAGATCACCGGGAAGCCGATGCTTCCGAGGAACACCCCGACCATCAGCAGCGACAGCACCAGATAGTCGTCGGCGAACACCGCCACGCCACCGGCGTTCGGCGCGAAGCCGGTGTTGGTGAAGGCCATGGCGGCGAAGTACGGGGCCTCCCACAGTGCCGCGATCGGCTCGACGCCGGCCATCACGAGTGCGGGATAGAGCAGGATGGCGAGCGCGCCCTCGATGATCAGGGCTGAGACCGCGACCGTCGTCAGCAGCTGGCCGACCTCGCCCAGCCGCACGGTCTGGCTTTCGTTGACCACACCGCCGTGCGCGCGCATCGGGTTCGTGTCGCCCGCGGCCATGAGCTTGGCGCGCAGGCCGAGCCGCTTGGAGATCAGCATGCCCATCAGCGACGCGAGAGTCAGCACTCCGAGGGCGCCGATGTTCACACCGACGAAGATCAGCACATGACCGAACGGTGACCAGTGGGTCGCCATGTCGACGGTCGCGAGGCCCGTGACGCAGATTGTGGAGACCGCGGTGAACAGCGCGTCGGCCAGCGGTGTGACGGTGCGCGAGGCCGACGCGATCGGCAGCGAGAGCAGCACGGTGAAGACGAGGATGAGGAGCGCGAAGATCACGATCGCGAAGCGCGAGGGCGACGACGTGATCAGGTGCTTGCCCCAGGAAGCGGCGTTCTGGAGCCGCTGTCGAGGGGACGACGCCGAAACGATGCCCGACATCGCGTCCCCCTTCTTTCTTCCTGCTCCGCCTTCTGCGGCTGCACGACGCCGATCGCCGAGCCTTCGTCATGGTACTCCGTGCCGGGGACGACTACCCTGATCACATGACGGACATCTTCGACGTGATCGCAGACGGTACGAGGCGAGACATCCTCCAGCTCCTCCTGCGTCGCACCACCGAAGGGGATGCCGGCACGAGCGTCAGCCAGATCGTCGCCGATCTGGGCATCAGCCAGCCGACCGTCTCGAAGCATCTGAAGGTGCTCCGCGAGGCCGAACTCGTCAGCGTGCGAGAAGACGGTCAGCGCCGCTTCTACAGCCTGGCCGTGCAGCCGCTCGGGGTCGTGGACGACTGGCTCGTGCCTTTCCTGATGGACGCATACGGTGACGACGCGCCGGACATCGACTACCCCGGGCAGCCGCTGCCCGGCAGTGCCGCGCACGCCGCCGAGGTGGTCGGTCGCGCAGCCGCGTCCGCGAAGCACGTCGTGGAGACGGCGCTCAAGCGATTCGGCGCCTGACTCCGCCCGCGGGCACACGTCGCCCCTGACGATCGGGGGGCATGTCGTCAGGGGCGAAGCCGTGGGCCCCAGCCCACGTGGACTCGGGATGGTGCCATCGTGAGTCGTGGGATCACCTTGTCAGAGCATTCTGAGCGGATCCGGCATACATCCTATGTCTCTGCTGGGACTCCTCGCTGATCACACAGGCCACATGGGTTTACACGCGTCCCAGGTTCCCCATAGAGTGTGCACAATCGAGAAAGGGGTACGTGGGATGCCCGAGGTTCCTGATGTCCGGTTCCTTACGGTGGCCGAGGTCGCCGAACTCATGCGCGTGTCGAAGATGACCGTCTATCGGATGGTGCACGCTGGGGAGCTGCCTGCCATCCGCTTCGGTCGCAGTTTCCGAGTTCCGGAGTCCGCGGTCGCCGACGCGCTGCAGCGGCCCATTGCCGACGTGGGCTGAACCCTCGGCGACCGTCCGGCAGGGGCGTGCAGCAGGAGCTCCACGATTTGCTAGACTGATCCGAGGCATTTTTCCGTGCCCGTACCCGGGTGTCCGTCACCGACGACACCCAGCCACTGACTTAGTGAGGTTTCCGTGGGTTCTGTCATCAAGAAGCGCCGCAAGCGCATGGCGAAGAAGAAGCACCGCAAGCTGCTTCGTAAGACTCGCCACCAGCGTCGCAACAAGAAGTAAGCGACCAGACACGAGCGCCTGTCTCCGGACGGGCGCTTTGTGTCTCTACCCCCGGTTTCCCACTCGTCGCAGGAGCATGCCATGAAGTCGATCACCGTCACCGAGCTCGCCGAGCGCTCGAACACCCCGCTCATCGACGTCCGCGAGGTCGATGAGTTCGCCGCGGGCCACGTTCCGGGTGCCGTCAACATCCCGATGTCCGAGATCGGCAATCGACTCGAAGAGCTTCCGTCGGAGTCGTTCGATGTGATCTGCCAGGCGGGCGGCCGGTCGGCTCGCGTCGTCGAGGCGCTCGAGTCCCGCGGTTACGACGCGACGAACGTCGAAGGCGGCACCGGTGAGTGGATCGCACAGGGGCGATCTGTCGAGGTGCCCTCGGCGTGACCACGCTGACCCTCATCGGCAAGCCCGACTGCCATCTGTGCGACGTCGCGTCCGAGATCATCGACGCGGTGGTCGCCGAGCTTCCGGATGCCGCGGCTGAGCGCATCGAGATCGTGGAGGCCTCGATCGCCGACGATCCTTCGCTCTACGAGCTGTGGTGGGAGAAGATCCCCGTCGTCCTGATCGACGGCGACCTGCACGCGCACTGGCGGCTGTCCGCCGACCGACTGCGTGATGCTCTCGAAGAGGCCGTCCAGGAGGACGCAGTGGGAAAGGACTTGCGATGATCCGTCACGTCGTCACCTGGAAGCTGGCCGCTGAGGACACAGGCGAGCGCGCCGAGCAGGCCGCAGAGGTGGCCCGTCGGCTCAACGCCCTCGACGGCGTCGTGCCGCAGTTGCGCTCCATCTCGGCGGGCGCGAACGCCGCCTACCCAGACAGCAACTGGGATGTCACCCTCGTCGCGGACTTCGACTCGATCGCCGCGCTCGAGGAGTATCAGGTGCATCCGGCGCACGAAGAGGTCGTCGCGTACGTGCGGTCGGTCGTCGCTTCGCGTGCCGCTGTCGACTTCGAGATCTAGCCGTCGATCCGCGACCGCCGTCTGACGAGACAGAAGCGGGATCATGGGGCAGATCTCCTGGCGAGAGGTGACCGTCGCGTGGGCGCGGACGTCCGAACTGGAGAAGTTCACCCACGCCGACGTCGCCGCGATGGGGCAGACACAGCTCGACCGATTCCGTGAGCTCAGCGGTGACCGCGCGCGCGGGTTCCTTGCAGGCAGGGCTCTGATCCGTGCGCTGGTTCAGAGTACTCGGGGCCCGGGGGAGGTTCTGGTCGACAGCCGGTGCCACCGGTGCGGCGGGGAGCATGGTCGTCCGCGCACCGCGGACGTCTCGCTCAGCGTGAGTCACGCCGGCGACCTCGTCGTGGTGGCCGCCGCCGCGGGGATCGTCCGACTCGGCGTGGATGTCGAGGCGCAGACGGCCGCCGGTCGTGTCAGCGAGCTGGGCTCGCTGTTTCGAGAAGATGCAGCACCCGATCTGGCTGGATGGACGCGCGTCGAGGCGGCGGTCAAGGCGGACGGCCGAGGTTTCGAAATCGATCCGAGCGCGGTGATCATGCACGACGGGCCGCGTGACGTGCATCCGCGTGTATGGTCGGCTGCCCTCCCCGGAGGCGTGACTCGTATCGAGGTCGCGACCCTCTCGGGCCCACCCGGACACGTGCTGAGCATCGCGCTCGGCTGACGCGAGTCGCGGGACGTCTCGCGGCATCCGCACAGTCCCGCGGCAGCGGCAGCTCCTGACTATCGTGCGGAACGCCTACGCGCGGCTCGGCGCCTGGGCCGGGGGAAGCGCAGGCAGCGCCAGCTCGTCTATCCAGGTGCGCACCAGGGCCCGTGCCTGCCCTCCGGCGATCTCGTCGACGAGACCGAGGAAATCGTCGCTCGTCACGGCGAGCCGGGCGAAGCGGGTCGTCCACTCCCGCGTGAGGGCGAAGAAGACCTCGTCGCCGATCGTCACTCGCAACGCGTGAAGCGTGAGAGCGCCGCGCTTGTACACGCGGTCGTCGAACATGTCGTTCGCGCCGGGATCTGACAGAACCAGATCCTGTGGCAGTGTGCGTAGGTGGCGGTGATGCGCAACGGCCTTCGCCTGAGCAGAGGGCCCGCCCGACGCTTCAGACCACAGCCACTCCGCGTAGCAGGCGTAGCCCTCATTCAGCCAGATGTCCTGCCAGCGGGCGACCCCGACGCTGTTCCCGAACCACTGATGAGCGAGCTCGTGGGCGATGAGACGGTCGCTGCCCCCCGCACCGTCGACGTGATTGGCTCCGAAGATCGCCATGCCCTGCGCTTCGAGGGGGATCTCGAGAACGTCCGGTGTGACGACGACCTTGTACGACTCGTACGGATACGGGCCGAAGGCGGAGACGAAGGCGTCCATCATCTGCGGCAATGCGGCGAAGTCGGAGCGCACCCGCGATGCGAGCGCCCGTGGGTGGAACAGCCTGCCGGGAGTCGCACCGAGATCGATCCGGTCGTCGTCGTACTGACCGATCTGCACGGTCATGAGATAGGTGGCGGTCGGCACCGGTTGGTGGAAGGTCCACCGCGTGCGGCCCCGCTGCGTCGACCGTGTGGCGGCCCCGCCGCTCACGACGGTGTACTCGTGGTCGGAGGTGAACTCCAGACGATAGGTCGCCTTGTCGGAGGGGATGTCATTGCAGGGGAACCAGGTCGGGGCGCCCGTCGGCTGGGAGGCGACGAGCACGCCGTCTTCGAGCTCCTCCCACCCGAGGAGTCCCCACCGCGTACGGCGAGGTGACGGAGCGCCGGAGTAGTCGACGGTCACGGTGATCTCGTCGCCGCCGGCCCGTTCGCTCCCGAAGATCACCTTGATCCGCCGATCGTCCTGTCGGAAAGACGCGGCGCGGTCGCCGCTGACCCGCACCTTCGTCGCCTTCAGCCCGACGAGGTCGAAGGAGACGTGCTTCGCGGACTCCCGCATCCGCAGTCTGATCGTCGCTGTACCCACGAGACGGTTCGTGGTGACTCGGTAGTCGAGCGCCAGGTCGTAGTGCAACACCCCGTAGCGCCGATCGCCGCTGTGCGGGGTGTACGGGTCGACGGTCATGCGTCGGACGCCTGGTAGGAGCGCACCTTGACCGCGCGCCACGGGCCGATGGGGTTCCCGCTCCATCGACTGCCGATCGGCACGAACTCGCCGCGCATCACCAGCGAGGCCGGGCCAACGGTCGCATCGGCCCCGATCGTCGCCGCGGGCAGGATCACACTGTGCGGGCCGAGTGTCGCACCGTTCTCGAGGGTCACTGCGTCGATGCTCATGACACGATCATGGAACAGATGCGTCTGAACCACACATCCGCGGTTCACCGTGGCGCCGTCGCCGAGCGTGACGAGGTCGGGCTCCGGCAGCCAGTAGCTGTCGGTCCAGACGCCTCGGCCGATCTTCGCCCCGAGCGTGCGCAGCCAGATGGCGAGGGCAGGAGTGCCCGATGCGGCGTTGGCGAACCAAGGCGCGGCCACCATCTCCGTGAAGGTGTCCGACACCTCCGTGCGCCACACGAAGCTCGACCAGAGCGGATGCTCGCCGGCCCGGATCGGCCCCACGATCAGCCACTTGGCGGCGGTGGTGATCAGAGCGGCGAAGGCGCCTGCGGCGAGCATCACGGCGCTCGAGAGCACCACGGCCCATGCGAGCCCCCAGGCCTCGACCACCGCGGCGAGCACGAGCATCACACTCACTCCGATCGCGCAGGTCACGAACACCGGGATGATGCGGCACAGCTCCCAGAGAGCTCGCGCGAGGCGGAGTCCCGGGCGCGGGCGATACGTGCGCTCGAGATCGGCGTCGTTGACCACACGGCGCAGTCGCGCGGCGGGCGAGCCCAGCCACGATGAGCCCGCCTTGGCCTTGGGCGGTGCGACCGACAGCACGGCGACCAGGCCGTCGCGCGGCACGTTGTGGCCACCGGAGGCCATGCCGGAGTTTCCGAGGAACGCGCGCTTGCCTATGCGCGCGGTGCCCAGCCGCATCCATCCACCCTGCAGCTCGTACGTCGCGACCATCGTGTCGTCGGCGAGGAAGGCGCCGTCGGCGATGGTCGTGAGTTTCGGAATGAGCAGCACCGTCGACGCCTCGACGTCGCGGCCGACATCAGCTCCGAGGGCACGGAGCCAGAGCGGGGTGGCGATGCTCGAATACAGGGGGAAGAGGAAGGTGCGGGCGGAGTCGAGCAGACGCTCGGTCGTCCACGCCTGCCACGCGATGCGCGAGCGCACGGGGTACACGCCCTCTGACAGGCCGAGGCCGAGCAGACGCACCAGAGTCAGCACGAGGACGGCGAACACCAGACCCGCGAGCAGCACGGCGGGCACGAGCAGCGCCAGGATGCCGGGAATCGCGGACGTGAGGGATTCAGCTCCTCGGATGCCGAGCGCCACCACCCAGGCCCCGGTGGCCAGAGAGACGACGGGCAGGGTGCCGAGCACCGCGGAGGAAGCGGCGTAGGCCCACAGCCAACGGGTGCGGCGCGGAGGACGGCCGGCCGCGAACGGCTTCGAGACACCGCCGACGCGTGCTGCCGGAGATCCGGCCCAGCGCTGCCCGGAGCGCACACGCCCGAACACGGCCGAGCCCGGCGCGATCTCGGCGCCACGGCCGATCTTGGTGCCGGGGGCGAGAGTGCTGCGCGCACCGATGGTCGCGTCGGCGCCGATACGGATGCCGCCGATGCGCACGGTGTCGCCGTCGATCCAGTAACCGGTGAGATCCACCTCCGGTTCGATCGACGCTCCGGCGCCGATGTCGAGCATGCCGGTGATCGGAGGCACCGTGTGCAGGTCGACATCCTTGTGGATGCGGGCGCCGAGCGCTCGTGCGTAGTACACGACCCAGGGGGCCCCAGCGAGGCCCACCGGGTCGACCTGCTGCGCGATCTGCTCGGCGAGCCAGAGACGCAGGTGCACGCCGCCGCCGCGCGGGTAGTCGCCCGGGCGGAGGCCTGCGAGCAGCAGACGGGCGGCGACCGCGGCGATCGTCATCTTGCCCAGGGGAGTCACGAAGATCAGCAGGCCGACGATGATCGTCCACACCGGAACGTCCGGCAGGAACTCGAAGCCCGGAGTCAGTCGCAGGATCCAGCTCGCGGCGAGCAGGAACAGCAGCCATCGGATGCCGGTGAACACGAACAGGGGCAGCCCGGCGATCGTCTGCACCCACTGCATGCGTCTGGGCGTGGGCGCCTGCTGGCTGAAGACCCTCTCCTCGGTGTGCTCGTCGTCTGCCTCATCGTCGACGGCATCCGCCATCTGGCGGAGACGCGGCAGATCGTAGACGTCGGTCATCGTGAACTCGGGGGCTCGGGTGCGCAGTCGCGAGACAAGCTGCGCGGCGGCGAGGGATCCACCGCCGAGCTGGAAGAAGTCGGCGTCCTCGCCACCGGGGCGGATGCCGAGAACGGCGTACCACTGCTCGGCGAGCCACGCGGCAGTGCCCGACAGTGAGGAGTCGCTCGCGTCGCCGGCGTCGAGGGGCCAGGGGAGCGCCGCCTTGTCGACTTTTCCGGACGTGCGCACCGGCAGATCATCGACGGTCGCCAGCAGGGGGATGAGCGGTGCAGGCAGAGTGTCGGCGAGTTCGCCACGCGCCACCTGCCTGTCGAAGCCGTCATCGGGCACGACGTAGCCGACGAGGATCGACATGCCGGTTTCGGTCTTCTGCACGACGACTGTCGCGGCCGAGACCGAGGTCAGCGACTGCAGGGCGGCCTCGACCTCGCCGAGCTCGATCCGACGTCCGCCGATCTTGACCTGGTCGTCGGCGCGCCCCTGGAAGATCAGGCCCTCGGCTTCGAGACGCACGAGGTCTCCCGAGCGGTAGGCGCGGTCCCATCCGAGCGTGGGCATGGGCGCGTACTTCTCCGCATCCTTCGCCGGATCGAGGTAGCGGGCGAGGCCCACCCCGCCGATGATGAGCTCGCCGACCTCGCCGTCGGCCACCGAGAGGCCGTCGGCGTCGACGACGGCCAGGGACCATCCGTCCAGAGGCAGGCCGATGCGCACGGGACCTGTGCCATCCATGAGCGAGGCGCACGCGACGACCGTGGCTTCGGTGGGGCCGTAGGTGTTCCAGACCTCGCGACCGTCCGATGCCAGCCGCGCGACCAGTTCGGGTGGACAGGCCTCGCCGCCGAAGATCAACAGGCGTACGTTCTCGATCGCATCCTGCGGCCACAGTGCTGCGAGCGTGGGGACGGTCGAGACGACCGTGATGCCATGGCCGAGCAGCCAGGGGCCGAGGTCCTCGCCGGAGCGGACCAGAGCCCGCGGAGCCGGAACCAGACATGCGCCATGCCCCCAGGCGAGCCAGATCTCCTCGCAGGACGCGTCGAACGCCACCGAGAGCCCTGCGAGCACGCGGTCGCCGGGGCCGAGCGGTGCCTCCTGCAGGAACAGGCGCGCCTCGGCGTCGACGAACGCCGCTGCGGAGCGATGCGAGACGGCGACGCCCTTCGGAACACCCGTCGAACCGGAGGTGAAGATGATCCAGGCGTCGTCGTCGATCGTCGGCGGGGCGACGATCGGGATCGCGGAAGTGCTGGGATGCGGATCCTCACTGCCGAAGAGAGGAACTGCACCGGAGGCATCCGCCGGGTGGTAGCCGGTGTCGGTGATCATGCCAGCGATCCGAGCCTCGCCGAACACGAGGTCGGCGCGCTCCTGCGGGTCGTCCGCATCGACCGGGACGTACGCCGCACCGGCTGCCATCGCCCCGAGGATCGCGATGTACAGATCGCGGCGCCCCGACGTCATCCTGATGCCGACACGGTCACCTCGATGCACGCCGTGCTCGCGCAGTACGGCGGCCGCGCGCCAGACGCGCGCGAGCAGCTCGGCGTAGCTCAGGGCACCGTCGGCGTCCTCGACGGCCGAAGCGTCGGGGTGTCGCTGAGTCGTGTCCCGGAGGATGTCGATCAGCGTCCGGGGGAGCGGCGCCTCGGCACGGCGGTCCAGCGCCTCCTGCACGTCAGTTCGCAAGAAGGTCGAGCAGGGCGGCCTTCGAGAGGCGCGAGTAGCCCGTGCGGCCCTGGGCGCGTGCGCGGGCGCGGAGCTGGACGAGTGTGAGCGACGCCAGCTCCGCGGAGGTGGTGGTGGGGGCCGCGGTCGGGGCGGCTGCGGGCGTCGAGTCGGGGATCGCGGGCTTCACGACGGTCGCCGTCGCTGCCTTCGGCGTCGTGACCTTCGGCGTCGCTGCCTTCGGAGTCGTGACCTCGGGCTCGGCCTCCACCGGAGCAGCCGTCGTCGTCGTCGTGCTCTTCTTCGTCAGCTTCTGGTCGGCCTTTTTGTCGGCCTTTTTGTCGGCCTTCTTGTCGGCCTTCTTGTCGACCTTTCGGGCGGACGTACTCGCGTCCTTCGCCGAGCCCTTCTTCTTCGGAGCCCGCAGTCGGGCTGCGGCCTCCTGCAGTCGGTCGGTGGCAGCCGTGGCCGACTTCGCGACCTTCTTGGGCTTGTCGGCGATCTTCTTCTTGGAAGCCTTCGACGCGTCCTTCGCGTCCTCGACAAGTGCCTTGAGCTTCTTGGCGTCCTTCTTCGGGAGGGACTTGATCAGCTTCTTCGCATCCTTCGCCGCATCCTTCGCGGCATCGAGAGCCGCCTCTGCGGTGCGCTGTGCAGGGGTCTTCTTGGCCATGATCGGGTCTCCTCCGAATCCGGAGCGCGTCGGCTCGGGCTTTTGGCCAGAGGATACTCAGGCAAGGTGAACAATCGGTGCCGGGTGACCTGTAACACGGCTGTCATATTCGGTCACACTTGCAACACAAATGTGATCCGCTGAGGGCGGCTGGCGGCACGTTCGGCCGGGTGGCGCATGTTTAGATGTTCTCCTACCCGTCCGTGGGAAACACACCCTCGTCCTTCAGGAGCTGACATGCAGCGTCGCAACTTCATCGCCGGGATCGCGCTCGCCGCGACCGCCACCCTCGCCCTCGCAGGCTGCGCGACCGGGTCAGGTGCCGGATCCGGTGAGCCGGCGGCGGGCGACGAGTACGACCTCATCGAGGCCGGCACGCTGACCGTCTGCTCCGACATCCCCTACGCGCCCTTCGAGTTCGAGGGCGGCGACAACGGCACCGGCTACACCGGCTTCGACATCGATCTGCTCGACGCGATCGCCAAGGAGCTCGACCTCAAGCTCGCGGTGCAGGATGTCGGCTTCGACGCTCTGCAGTCGGGCACCACCCTCGCCGCAGGACAGTGCGACATCGGCGCCTCCGCGATGACCATCACCGACGAGCGCAAGGCGAACATCGACTTCTCCGAGCCGTACTACGAGTCGCTGCAGTCGCTGCTCGTCCGCACGGACTCCGGCATCGAGTCGATCGACGACCTGTCGGGCAAGAACGTCGGCGTCCAGCAGGGCACGACCGGCGAGTCGTACGCGACCGAGAACGCCGAGGGCGCGCAGCTCGTGCAGTACCCCTCCGACGGTGAGCTGTGGCCCGCCATGCAGGCCGGTCAGATCGACGCGATCCTGCAGGACCAGCCGGTGAACCTCGAGCACGAGAAGGCCGACAGCGCCTACAAGATCGTCGAGGAGTACGAGACCGGCGAGTCCTACGGCTTCGCCTTCGCGAAGGGCGAGAAGGATGCTCTGCGCGAGGCTATCGACGGCGCGCTGCAGGATCTCCGCGACAGCGGCGACTACCAGACGATCTACGACACCTACTTCACCGCGAAGTAATCGGCGAGCGACGTAGGACAGGGAGACCTTGACAATGGCGTTGAGGCGCACCACGAAGAGCAAGCTGTATCGGTACACCGTCTATGCGGTGCTGATCGCGGTCGCCGTATGGCTGATCGTCAGCACCGACTGGCCGCGGATCGCGCAGCTGTACTTCAACCCGGAGATCGCGGCGAAGATGCTCCCGGGCATCATCACCACCGCGCTCGTCAACACGCTGTGGTTCACTGCGGTCGCTTTCGCCGGCGGCCTGCTGCTCGGCATCGTGCTGGCTTTGCTGAAGCTGTCGAGCATCGGACCCTTCCGATGGATCGCGACGGCGTGGATCGAGCTGTTCCGCGGACTACCCGCGATCCTCACGATCTTCGCCATCGCCTTCATCCTGCCGATCGGACTCGGTGTGCCGGGAACGAAGCTCGGCGGGCCTGTGGTGCTCGGCTTGATCGGCCTGATCCTGGTGGCATCGGCATACATGGCCGAGACCATCCGAGCGGGAATCCAGGCGGTTCCGAAGGGACAGACGGAGGCGGCTCGCTCACTCGGCATGTCTCCCATGAAGACCACCTTCTGGATCGTGGTGCCCCAGGGCTTCCGCATCATCATCCCGCCGCTGACGAACGAGTTCGTGCTGCTGCTGAAGGACACCTCGCTGCTCTTCGTCGCGGGCTCCTTCATCTGGTCGAAGGAGCTGACGAACTTCGCCCGTGACGCGAGCACGCAGAACGCGAACGGTACGCCGCTCATCATGGCGGCGGCCCTCTACCTGATCGTGACGATCCCCCTCACGCGCTTCAGCGCGTACCTGGAACGAAGGATGTCGAGGCAGCGATGATCACCGATCTGATTGACGTCCACGCACCCGCGATCGACCTGCAGGGGCTCGTGAAGAGCTTCGGCGACAACGAGGTGCTCAAGGGCATCGACCTCACCGTCTCCGCCGGAGAGGTCGTTTGCATCATCGGGCCCTCTGGATCCGGCAAGTCGACGCTGCTGCGCTCGGTGAACCTGCTCGAAGAGCCGACCGGTGGCAAGGTGCTCATCGAGGGCATCGACATCACCGACCCCGATGTCGACATCGACCGCGTGCGCACCCGCATCGGCATGGTGTTCCAGAGCTTCAACCTGTTCCCGCACCTCGACGTCATGGGCAACCTCATGATCGCGCAGCAGCGCGTGAAGAAGCGCTCCAAGGCTGAGGCTGAGCGGGTGGCGAAGGAGATGCTCGGACGCGTCGGGCTCGCCGAGAAGGCGGATGCCTTTCCCGGACACCTGTCGGGCGGTCAGCAGCAGCGTGTCGCAATCGCACGAGCGCTGTGCATGAATCCCGACATGATGCTCTTCGACGAGCCGACCTCTGCGCTCGACCCCGAACTGGTCGGCGAGGTGCTGCAGGTGATGCGCTCGCTCGCCGACGAGGGCATGACGATGCTCGTCGTCACGCACGAGATGGGCTTCGCCCGCGAGGTCGGATCGCGTCTGATCTTCATGGACGGCGGGCACATCGTCGAAGAGGGCGACCCGCGCGAGGTGCTCGCCAATCCGCAGCATCCGCGGACACAGGACTTCCTGGCCCGCGTGCTCTGAGTTCTCGGTCTCTCGACCCGCTTCATACGAAGACCCCCTTCCGCTGAATCAGCAGGAGGGGGTCTTCGTATGAAGTGTCGTGTGGTGCGTCAGGCCTCGACGACCTCGGCATCCGCGGCGTTGCGGCGGACGGAGTCGATGCCGTTCAACGCGGCGGCCTTCGAGGAGTAGCTCTCGCTCGACGCGATCACCTCACCGTTGCCGGCCTTCAGACGGAACCGGTGACCACCGGCACTGTCGGTGTACAGCTCGAACTTGCCTGCCATGAGGCGTCCTTTCTCTGACGGATCGAGGGAGTTACGCCCTCGACGATCACGGTATCCCGGAGTACTGGCCCAGGGCTAGAGCACGATTCAGCCTCGAGGATGCACCGCCACGGGCTCCGGCGCCACGGCGATCCGCACTCGATCGCCGAACGCCGGGTGGATGCCGGGGGAGTGCTGCAGACGCACCAGCTCACCGGACTCCGTGCGGACGAGCGTGCGCCGCATGCTGCCGAGGAACGTGCTCTCCTGCACGAGCGCATCTGTCGCGGCATCCGCCTCGGACGCGAAGTGCACGTTCTCGGGGCGCAGGTAGACGTCGACGGGGCCGTCGGCCGGGGACTGCAGAGGAAGTCGCTGACCCCACACCACGACATGGTCGCCCTCGGCGACGCCGGAGACGACGCTCGACAAGCCGACGAATGCGGCCACTCCCGCAGTCGACGGTGTCGTGTAGAGCTGCTCGGGGGTGCCGATCTGCTCGATCCTCCCGGAGTTCATCACGGCGATCCTGTCGGAGACCGCGAGGGCCTCTTCCTGGTCGTGGGTGACGAACACGGTGGTGATGCCGAGTCGCAGCTGGATGCGGCGGATCTCGTCGCGCAGCTGCACGCGCACCTTCGCGTCGAGTGCCGAGAGCGGCTCGTCGAGCAGCAGCACCTTCGGCTCGGTGACGAGTGCGCGCGCGAGCGCCACACGCTGCTGCTGTCCACCCGAGAGCTGGTGAGGGAAGCGGTCTGCGAAGTCGGAGAGCCCGACGAGCGCCAGGGCGTCGAGCGCGCGCTTCGCGGCCTCGCTCTTTCCGACGCCTCGTCGACGCAACCCGAACGCGGTGTTCTCCGCGACGCGTAGGTGCGGGAACAGCGAGTACGACTGGAAGACCATGCCCATGTCGCGCTTGTTCGTCGGCACGCGAGAGACGTCTCCGCCGTCGAGCAGCACCGCGCCGCTGTCGAGACCTTCGAGACCTGCGAGCACCCGCAGGAGCGTGGTCTTGCCGCACCCCGAGGGCCCCAGCAGCGAGACGAACTCACCGGGGGCGATGTCGAGGTCGACGCCGTGCAGCACGGTGGTGCCCGAGTAGCTCTTCACGATGCCCTGCAACTGCACGCGTGTGCCCTCGCCCGCCTCGGCGAGCAGCATGTTGTCGGCGGTCTGGGGGAGTGTCATGAGCGGGCCTTTCCGGTGCCGCGAGCGACGCGGCCGATGAGGAGGAGCAGCAGGAAGACGAACAGCAGCGCCAGCAGGGTGAAGATCGCCGGGGCATAAGGGTCCTGTTTCTGCACGACGACCATGGCCGTCTGGAACACCTGGCGGTTGAGGAGCGAGGCGATCGTGAACTCGCCGAGCACGACCGCGATCGAGATCAGCGAGGCGGCCAGCAGGCCCTGACGCAGGTTCGGGGCGAGCACCTTCAGCACGACGGTCGGCCAGCTGGCGCCGAGTGAGCGCGCGGCCTCCGCGAGCGTGCGCAGATCGGCGGCGTCGATCGAGGCCTGGATGGAGCGGTACGCGAAGGGCAGCACGGTGATGCCGTACGCGAAGGCCAAGGTCCAGGTCCCTGTGCCGAGTGCTCGACCGATCTGCAGGTAGATCGGGGCGAGACCGACGACGAGCACGATCGCGGGGATCGAGATCGGCAGCAGGACGGCGAACTCGAAGAGCGGTTTGAGCTTCGCGAAGCGGAGGTTCACCAGGATCATGGTCGGAGCGAGCAGCAGGAGCACGATCGCGACAGTCACCGCGGCGAGGATGAGCGAGTTGCCCAGACCCATCCAGATCGGCTTGATCGCTGCGGACTTCGTCGGGTCGAACAGCGCCACCCAGCGCTCGAGACCCAGGGTGCCGTCGGTCTGGCGCAGCGTATACAGGAAGGTCGACACCAGGGGGATCGCGAAGAACGCTCCGACGAGGACGCCGACGATCCAGCGGGTCACGAGGGAGGGGCCGAGACGGTTCACGACTGCCACCTCGCTGCCCGGCGCTGGATGAGCGAGTACAGGGCCATCACGACTCCCACGATCACGATCATGCCCAGCGCAAGGGCGCCGGCCAGGTTCTCACGGCCGAGCACCGTCTCGCTCGTGAGTGACGCGCGGATCTGCAGAGGCACGATCTGCGACCCCTGGCTGGCGAGAGCCGCGGCGGTCGCGTACGACGAGAAGGCGTTCGCGAAGAGCAGCAGCAGGCTCGCGAGGAACGAGGGGGCGAGCACCGGGATGCCGATGCGCACCCAGAAGCTCGAGCGCGTGCCGCCGAGAGTGAGGTTCGCCTCGGCCCACTGCGGCTTGAGCGCCGCGAGGGCGGGCATGAAGGTGATCACCATCAGCGGGATCTGGAAGTAGATGTACGGCAGGATGAGCCCGGGAAGCTCGTACAGCCAGGTCCCGTTCGCGTAGATGTCGATGCCGAAGGAGTCCTGGAGGAAGAGCTTGAGCACGCCCTGGATGCCGATCGTGGCGATGAACGCGAACGCGAGCATGACACCGCCGAACTGGGCGAGCACGCCGGCAGCGGCATCCACGGTCGAGCGCACGGCACCGTCGGGATTCATGCCGAGCAGGGCATAGCAGACGAGTGCTCCGACGATCGCCCCGACGACGGCGGTCAGCAGCGACAGTCCGGCGGAGTTCGCGAAGGTGTTGAGGACGACGGGATCACCGAGGGCGGAGACGTTCGACCACGTGAAGCTCCCGTCCTCGGTGAAGAAGCCGGACCCGATCGCGAGAACGGTCGGCACGGCGAGGAAGAGCAGCACATATGCCGCGAACGGTACGAGACCGAGCCAGGCGATGGACGGCGCGGAGCGCTGGGCCCGCGACGATGTCGCAGGCCCAGCGCCGTGCGCTGCGGGGGAGACGGGGGCGGATGCCGTGGCATCCGCCCCCGTCGTGGTGGCGGCAGAGGTCACTGGACCGCCGCTGCCCACTTCTCGCCGAGGAGGGTGCCGGCGTTCGTCGACTGCTCCTCGGTCGGAACGACGGTCTCGCTCGGGACCTCGGGAAGGGCTGCTGCCAGGTCGGCGTCGATCGTGCCGGCCTCGGTCATGGCCTCCATACGAGCCGGTCGAGCACCGCCCTTGAGCCACAGGTTCTGCACCTCGTCGCTGTAGAGGAACTCCTGCCACAGGCGTGCGGCGGCGGGGTTCGGGGCATCCTTGTTGATCGCCTGGTTGTAGTAGCCCGCGTAGCCGGTGCCGTCGAGGACGACGACCTTCCAGTCCTTGTTGTCGGTGGCGTGCGCCGCGTTCAGGTAGTCCCAGTCGAAGACGACGGGGGTCTCGCCGCTCGCGACGGTCGCCGTGGTGACGTCGACCTTGAGCAGGTTGCCGGCCTTCTGCAGGTCGGAGAAGAAGTCGATGCCCGGCTGGAAGTCGTCGAGCGTGCCGTCGGACTGCACCGTGGCGAGGCCCACGGCAGCGAAGGCCGCACCGGCCTGGGTCGGGTCGCCGTTGATGGCGACGGCGCCCTTGTAGGCGGCGTCCTTCAGATCGTCGAGCGACTCGGGAGCGTCGAACTTCGAGGAGTCGTAGCCGATCGACATGTATCCGCCGTAGTCGCCGACGAAGAGACCGGTCGGCTCCTTGAGAGCGTCGGGGATCTCGTCCCAGGTCTGCACCTGGTACGGCGCGAACACGTCGGTGTTCTGCAGCGCGACCGTGAGGCCGAGGTCGAACACGTCGGGTGCGGTGTCGAGACCCTCGTTCGTCTCGGCCGCCTGGATCTCCTCGGCGCTCGAGACGTCGGGCGATGCCTCGTTGATCGTGATCTCGGGGTACTTCTCGGCGAAGAGATCGAGGATCTCGCCGTAGTTCGCCCAGTCACGCGGAAGTGCGATGACGTTGAGCTGGCCTTCGGCCTTGGCGGCCTCCTCGAGGTCGGCGAACGAGCCGAAGTCCTCGACCGAGGTCGCGGACGCGGCGTCGACCGCGTCGCTGCCGGAGGCGGGCGTCTCCGCACCCGTGGCGCAGGCGGTGAGGCCGAGCGCAGCGGTCGTGAACAGGGCGATGCCCGCGCCGATGCGCGCGCGGCGGTGGAAGTTCGTCATCAGGGTCCTCTCGGTGCCCGGCGCTGTCAGCCGGATTCGGGTTGCGAGAGGACACTATGAGCCGAGGGTTGCCGATCGCAGCGGCCCGGGTGAACGAGAGATGTCCGGGTCGTGGCGGGTCGGAGCGGCGCTCAGCCCTGCGGCACCGAGTACTTGAAGCCGACGTGCGAACCGACATAGCCGAGTCGTTCGTAGAACCGGTGCGCATCGGTGCGTGCGGCATCCGAGGTGAGCTGCACCATCGCCGTGCCGAGAGCGGGTGCGGCGTCATCCGACACCCACCGCATCACAGCCGACCCGATGCCCGCGGAGCGCAGGTCGCTGCGCACCCGCACGGCCTCGACGAGCAGGCGCTTCGCGCCTCGGCGGGCCATCCCGGGGATCGACGTCACCTGCAGCGTGCCGACGACCGCTCCGTCGAGCTCGACCACGAGCAGGTCGTTCGACGGGTCGGTGAGGATCTCGTCGAGCGCGGATGCGTAGGCGGGGCGATCCGCGACCGAGGCGACGTCGCCTCGCGAGGCGCTGATCGGGTCGTCCGAGAGCAGCGTGATGATCGCATCCGTGTCGCCGACGACGGCTCTGCGCAGGGTCGCGACTCCCGCTCGGGAATCGATGGAGAAGGGCAGCGGGAGAGCGTCGAGCATGCGCCCAGTCTGACATCCTGGACGGATGGACATCGGCAGTGTGCTCGGGCTCGAGCAGCTCACCTGGGGCACGCTGATCCTCGTGGTCGTCGCGGCATTCGCGGCCGGGTGGATCGACGCCGTCGTGGGCGGGGGAGGGCTGCTGCAGCTCCCCGCTCTGCTGCTGATCCCCGGCATCTCGCCGATCCAGGCGCTCGCGACGAACAAGCTCGCCTCGGTCTTCGGCACGGCCACGAGCAGCGTCACCTATTACCGGCGCGCGAAACCCGATATCCGCACCGCTCTGCCGATGGCCGCGATCGCACTCGTCGGATCCTTCGGCGGAGCCGCCGTCGCCACCGTCCTCCCTGCCGCCGCGTTCAAGCCGATCATCGTGGTCGCGCTGCTCGCCGTCGCGCTCTTCACAGCCTTCCGCCCGCAGATGGGCGCCGCGACGCGGCTGCGCTTCAGTGGGCACAAGCACCACATCATGGCGGGGCTGTCAGGTCTCGTGATCGGCTTCTACGACGGTCTGATCGGCCCAGGCACCGGCACGTTCCTGGTGATCTCGCTCGTGGCGCTGCTCGGCTACGACTTCCTGCAGGCGAGCGCGAAGGCGAAGATCGTGAACCTCGCCACGAACACCGGCGCGCTGCTGCTGTTCATCCCGCACGGCGCCGTGCTGTGGCTGCTGGGTGGCATCCTCGCGGTCGCCAACGTCGCCGGCAGCTATCTCGGCTCGCGCATGGCGATCTCACGCGGCACGACCTTCATCCGAGTGGTGTTCCTCGTCGTGGTGGTCGCCCTCATCGCGAAGCTCGGAGTCGACGTGTGGAACGAGAACATCGCGCCGGCGCTCGCCACGCTGCGCTGAGCATTCGCCCGTGTGCGTGCGCCCCGCAAGTCCGATTGCGCTTCACAGGTGCGAATCGGTGCGATAAGGACTTCCGGAGCGCATTCGGACTTGTGACCTGTGCGGACTGCATGTGCAGCACGACGCGGGCAGGGCAGACGAAGAAGCCCCCTCCCGCCTGAGCGAGAGAGGGCCTCTGAGTGCGAGGGTCAGGCCTCGTCGTCCTCGGGCTCGAAGTCGACGCCAGCTTCTGCGCGCTGCTCGGCCGTGATCGGAGCGGGGGCCGCCGTCAGCGGATCGAACCCGTTGCCGGACTTCGGGAACGCGATGACGTCGCGGATCGACTCGGTCTTCGAGAGGTGCTGGAGCACGCGGTCCATGCCGAGCGCGATTCCGCCGTGGGGCGGGGCGCCGAACTTGAACGCGTCGAGGAGGAATCCGAACTGCTCCTGTGCGACCTCGTCGCTGATGCCCATGACCTCGAACACGCGCTTCTGCACGTCTTCGCGGTGGATGCGGATCGATCCGCCGCCGAGTTCCGAGCCGTTGCACACGATGTCGTACGCGTAGGCGAGGGCCGAACCGGGGTCGGTGTCGAACGTGTCCTGGAACTCCGGCTTCGGGCCGGTGAACGCGTGGTGCACGGCGGTCCAGGCTCCGGCGCCGACGGCGACGTCACCGGATGCGACGGCATCCGCTGCCGGCTCGAACATCGGAGCGTCGACGACCCACGTGAACGCGAACTCGTCGGGGTTCAGGTAGCCCAGCCGGCGGCCGATCTCGACGCGGGCGGCGCCGAGAAGAGCGCGGCTCTCCTTGGTCGACCCTGCGGCGAAGAACACGCAGTCGCCGGCGGATGCGCCGACGAAGTCCGCGAGCCCTGCCTGCTCGGCCTCGGACAGGTTCTTGGCGGCGGGGCCGCCGAGCGAGCCGTCCTCGTTGAAGAGCACATAGGCGAGGCCGCGGGCGCCGCGCTGCTTGGCCCAGTCCTGCCAGGCGTCGAGCTGCTTGCGGGGCTGGCTCGCGCCCCCCGGCATGACGACGGCGCCGACGTACTCGGCCTGGAACACGCGGAACGGGGTGTCCTTGAAGTACTCGGTCGCCTCGACGAGCTCGAGCCCGAACCGCAGGTCGGGCTTGTCCGAGCCGTACTTGGCCATCGCCTCGGCGTAGGTCATGCGCGGCAGCGGGGTCTGCACCTCGACGCCGATGGTCTTCCACATCGCCTGGATGAGCGACTCCATCAGCGCGATGACGTCTTCCTGGTCGACGAAGCTCATCTCGATGTCGAGCTGCGTGAACTCCGGCTGACGGTCGGCGCGGAAGTCCTCATCGCGATAGCAGCGGGCGATCTGGTAGTACTTCTCGACGCCGCCGACCATGAGCAGCTGCTTGAAGAGCTGCGGCGACTGCGGCAGCGCGTACCAGCTGCCGGGGTGCAGGCGAGCGGGCACGACGAAGTCGCGAGCGCCCTCAGGGGTCGAACGCGTGAGCGTCGGCGTCTCGACCTCGGTGAAGTCCTCGCCGTGCAGCACGTCGCGGACGGCCTTGTAGACGTTCGAGCGCAGACGCAGAGCGGATGCAGCGGCGGGGCGACGCAGGTCGAGATAGCGGTACTTGAGACGCGCCTCTTCACCGACCGTCTCGGTGTCGGCGACAGCGGTCGACACCTGGAACGGCAGGGGAGCGGACTCGTTCAGCACCTCGACGTCGGTCGCGATGAGCTCGATGTCGCCGGTCGGCAGGTTCGGGTTCGCGTTGCCCTCGGGGCGACGCGAGACCTCGCCGGTGACCTTGAGGACGAACTCGTTGCGCAGCGGATGCGCGACCTCTTCATCGCGGATGACGACCTGGGCGATGCCGGACGCATCCCGAAGATCGATGAATGCGACTCCTCCGTGATCACGACGGCGATCGACCCAACCCGAGAGGGTGACGGTCTGACCGATATGCTCGGCTCGCAGTGAGCCTGCCGAGTGGGTGCGAAGCACGGAGGATTCCTCCTGATCTGGGAAATGATGAACCCGCCCATTCTACGTGCGCAGGTGGCGCCTCCTCCGCCCCCGGCATATCGCTCAGTAGGATCGCCACGACAGCCGCTCGACCAGCGAAAGGGTCACCATGGACTCCAACGGCATCTCGGATCTGTACGCCCAGATCTTCTCCGGCACGACGGGCCTCATCACGCTCGCCTTCTACGTCCTCGTCGTGATCGGCCTGTGGAAGGTGTTCACGAAGGCGGGATACCCCGGCATCCTCGCGATCATCCCCTTCGTCAACATCGTGTTCCTCGTCAAGATCGCCGGGATGTCGGGCTGGCTCGCGCTGCTCTACATCATCCCGATCGTGGGCTTCATCTTCGGGATCATCGTCGCGATCAAGCTCGGCGAACGGTTCGGAAAGGGCGGGTTCTTCTCGTTCTTCCTGCTGTTCGTCTTCCCCTACATCGGGTATCTGATCATCGGCTTCGGCGAATCCCGCTACCGCCAGGTCTGACATGGTGGCGTCGCGACTGCACCTCGTCCGCCACGGTGAGGTGCACAACCCGAAGCGCGTGCTCTACGGCCGGCTGCCCGACTATCACCTGAGCAAGGAAGGCCGGAAGATGGCCCAGGCGGCCGCCGACCACGTCGCCTCGCTCGACAGGCCGGTCGCCGCGCTGTACTCCTCTCCGTTGGAGCGTGCTCAGGAGTCGGCGGAGCCGTTCGCCTCCGGATTCGATCTGCTGCCCGAGATCGACATCCGCATCATCGAGCCGACCAACGTGTTCGAAGGAACGCAGATGCGGCGCTCGCTGATGAACCCGCTCAACTGGTGGCATCTGCGGCAGCCGGCGCTTCCCAGCTGGGGCGAGCCGTACTCGTCGATCGCCGAGCGGATGCTGAGCGCGATGGGTGAGGCCTGGAAGGCCGCGAACGGCGGCGACGTCGTGATGGTGTCGCACCAGGCGCCGATCTGGATCACGCACCTCAGGGTCGCTGGTCTGCCCCTCCGGCACGATCCGCGCACCCGCCGCTGCGCGCTGTCGAGCGTCACGTCGTTCGAGCTCGTCGGCGACGTATGGCGTGAGGTCGCCTATGCCGAGCCTGCGGCGACCGGGGGCGCGGTCGACGTCGGAGCGGTCTGACCGCCTCCGCGTTCGAGTCGCGCACTTGGCGGCTCACGGGGCTCCCTATCCGCAAAGTGCGCGATTCGTATGGGTCAGGGGGTCATCAGCGACTACCGGTCAGGGGGTCAAGGGCGACTGCGGGTCAGGGGGCCATCAGCGACTGAATGACCCCGACCGCCGCCATCTGACCTGCCGCGGCGGCCAGCAGTACGGACGCCATCGGACCGGGCAGGGATGCGCGGTGCGCGAGGTCTCCTGCGGCGAAGACACCGGGCAGCGAGGTGCGACCGAAGTCGTCGACCTCGATCGATCCCGACGGCAGCATCTGCAGTCCGAGCTGGTCGGCGAAGGGCGCGCGGTGCCGCATGGCGCCTGCTGCCACGAAGACGCCGGCGGCGGAGTGCTCGCCGGACTCCGTGGTGATGCGCACGCCGTCGGCGTCCGGGGCCACTGCGGTCACGGGCTCCGGGCTGACCCGCGCGCCCAACTCTTCGAGCGTCCGGGCTTCGTCGGCGGTGAATGTGGCCTCCACGGGGAAGACGGTGATGTCGCCGACTATGCGTCCGAGAAGACCGATCAGGTGCTCGGCGCGGGGAGCGGGCCCGAGGATGCCGATGGATCGGCCCGCATGCTCATGACCGTCGCAGAACGGGCAGCTGAAAGCCTTCGTGCCCCACAGCTCCTGCAGCCCCGGTACTGAGGGGAGGTCGTCGGCGACTCCGGTGGCGAGGATCACGTGGCGCGCATCGACCGCATCCCCGTCGGCGAGCTGGACGGCGTATCCGCCCTCGACCGCGGTCACGGTCTGCGCGCCGACGTCGCGGATCTCGACGTCGGAGTACTCGGCGAGCTGCTCTCGCGCGGTGGCGCGGAACTCCGCAGGGGGAGTGCCGTCGTTCGCGACCACGTTGTGCATGTGCCGCACGGTGCCGTTGCGGTACTCACCGGAATCGAGAAGCAGGGTGCTCCTGTGCATCCGTCCGAGTGTCAGTGCCGCCTGCAGGCCGGCGGGGCCTGCGCCGATGACGATCGCGTCGTACATGTGGGGTCCTTCCGAGGGGTCGCGCTTGCGTTCGCCCCCAGTCTGTGACTTCATGTCAACATGAAGTCAAGTGTCGAGAGCCCCTGGTCCGTCGGCGAGGTGGCCGCCCGCTTCGAGCTGCCGACGAACGTGCTGCGGCACTGGGAGGCAGTGGGGCTGCTGACGCCTGCTCGCGATGCCGCCGGTCGCCGCCGATACGGACAGGACGACGTCGTGCGTATCGCGGTGATCCAGCGGAGCAAAGCGGCCGGCATGACGCTCGACCAGATCGCCGTGCTTCTCGATGACGGGGCAGCGGGGCGTCACGAGGTGCTTCAGCAGCATCTGGATGATCTCGACAGGCGGATGGAGGACATGCGTCGTTCGCGCGAGATGACCGAGCATGCGATGGGATGCCGCTCGCACGACATCGCCACCTGCCCTCGCTTCCGGGCGAGTGTGGACGACGTGCTGGCGCGCCTCTGACCGGTGTTCTGCGGCCCTCGGGCGTCCGGCCCATGCATAGGAACCCCTGCGTAAACTGGGAATCGTGCCACTCGCCTCGACGGTCCGTCCGATCCGCAGCGGCCGCTCCTCCCGCATCCGGCCTTCTCGCCGCGCGGTCGGTGTCGCGCTCGCCGCGGTACTCGCCATCGGTCTGAGCGCCTGCGCTCCTGATCCCGTGAACGACTCGTTCCTCAGCGGTGACAACCCGGGATACGTGGCCGCAGACGGAGCGATCGTCGAGATCCCCGTCGCCGACCGCGGTGAGCCGGTCGCCGAGTTCGGCGGCGTCACGGAGAACGGTGAAGACTTCTCGAGCTCGGAGCTCGCGGGCAAGGTCACGGTCGTCAACTTCTGGTACGCGGGCTGCGCGCCGTGCCGCGTCGAGGCCGAAGACCTCGAGAGCGTGTGGCAGGAGCACGGCGGCGACGACGTCGCGTTCCTGGGAATCAACACCCGCGACCAGGCCGACACCGCCAAGGCCTTCTCCGCCGAGTTCGGCGTGACGTACCCGAGCCTGATCGACGTCGACACGGCCGAGGCGAAGCTCGCCTTCTCGTCATCCGTGCCGATCCAGGCGACGCCGACCACCCTCGTGCTCGACAAGCAGGGCAGGGTCGCCGCGCGCATCATCGGCCCCATCGACGGCACCTCGATCCTCTCGACGCTCGTCAAGGACGCGCTCGCGGAGGACTCGTGAGTCTCTCGGGAGCGGCGTGAACCCCGAAGCCATCATCGGATCGGGAGCCCTCTGGCTCGCGATCCCGGTCGCGATGCTCGCCGGCCTCGTCTCCTTCCTGTCGCCGTGCGTCCTGCCGCTCGTGCCGGGCTACCTCGGGTTCCTCGGGGGAGCGGTCGCGCCGCGTCGCGCGGCGAACACGACAGACGGCACCGGCGTCTCGACGATCGAGGCTCCCGCCCGCAGCCGGCTCGTGCTCGGCGTGCTGCTCTTCATCCTGGGCTTCACCGTCGTCTTCATCCTCTACACGGTGCTCAGCGGCACGTTCGGAGTCTTCTTCATCCGCTGGGGCGATCTGATCACCCGCATCCTCGGCGCCTTCATCATCGTCATGGGCCTGATCTTCCTGGGGGCCTTCGGGTTCGCGCAGCGAGAGATCCGCTTCCACGTCGACTCCAAGGTGGGCATCATCGGCGCACCGCTGCTGGGAGTCGCCCTCGGAATCGGCTGGGCGCCGTGCATGGGACCGACGCTCGGAGCGATCATCGCGCTCTCGTTCAACGCCGGCGACCCGGTGCGCGCCGGGTTCCTCGGCCTCGCCTACTCGCTCGGCCTCGGCATCCCGTTCCTGCTCGTCGCCCTCGGATTCGGGTGGGCCACGAAGACGATCGGGTTCCTCCGTCGCCACATCCGCGTCGTGAACATCATCGGCGGCGTGTTGCTGATCGTCCTCGGCGTGCTCATGGTGACCGGGCTCTGGACCGACATCATGTCGAGACTGACGGCGGTGATCAGCAGTGTCCCCCTCCCGTTCTGATCAGAAGAAGACGCATCGGAAGGATGACGTGAGCAGCACTACCGACAGGTCGAGCGATCCGCTCCGACCGTCAGACCACGTCGACGGCGAAGAGTCGATCACCCAGCCCCGCCTCGGCTTCGTGGGCTGGCTGCGCTGGGGCTGGCGTCAGCTGACCTCCATGCGCACGGCGCTGATCCTGCTCCTCGTGCTCGCTATCGCGGCGATCCCCGGCTCGATCTTCCCCCAGCGGATGGCCGACCCCAACGGCGTCACGCAGTGGGAGCGCGACAACCCCGATCTCTTCCCGATCCTCGACGGCCTGAAGCTGTTCGACGTCTACCTGTCGCCGTGGTTCTCGGCGATCTACCTGCTGCTGTTCGCCTCGCTCGTCGGCTGCGTCATTCCGCGCATCCGCCACCACGCCAAGGCTCTGCAGGCTCGACCGCCGCGCACGCCCGCACGTTTGAAGCGACTCGCCGATTTCCGCGCGGTCGAGCGCACGTCGACGGATGCTCCTGCCGAGGCTGCCGCGTCGATCGACATCGCGCAGAAGCAGCTCAAGGCCCTCGGGTATCGCGTCGAGCGTTACGACGACAAGAGATCCTCGTCGGTCTCGGCCGAGCGCGGCTACTGGCGCGAGACCGGCAACCTGCTCTTCCACCTCGCGCTCGTCGGCGTGCTCATCACGGTGGGCGTCGGCGGCGGATTCGCCTACACGGGTCAGCGCGTGCTGGTCGAGGGCGAGACCTTCGCGAACACCCTGCTCGACTACGACTCCATGAACCGCGGACGCTTCGTGAGCGACGGCGCACTCGCGCCCTACTCGATGCGCCTCGACAGCTTCGACGTGACCTACCAGCCGTTCGGCGAGCCCGGATCGGGACAGGCGGGCGACTTCTCGGCCAACGTCACGGTGCAGGAGAACGGTGAGGAGCGCACCGGGTCGGTCAAGGTGAACGAGCCGCTCGGGGTCGCAGACGACAACGTCTTCCTGCTCGGCAACGGCTATGCGCCGACCGTCACCGTGCGCAATGCCGACGGTGACGTCGTGTTCACGAACAGCACGCCGTTCCTGCCGCAGGACAACAACATGACCTCGTTGGGTGTCATCAAGATCCCCGACGGTCTGAGCGAGCAGGTCGGCCTGGTCGGCTTCTTCTACCCGACCACGGCGGCGCTCGACACGGGCGCCTTCGTCTCGGGCTTCCCGGAGCTGACGAACCCGACTCTCACGCTCGACGTGTACACGGGCGACCTCGGCATCAACGAGGGCATCCCGCGGTCGGTGTACGTGCTCGACACGACCGGCATGACGAAGGTCACGGGGCGCACGACCGACCTCGAGTCGATCGAGCTCACCCCCGGACAGACGGCCGACCTGCCGAACGGCCTCGGGACCGTCACATTCGAGGACGAGTCCCCGGCGGGCGCCACCGACGCCTCTCAGTCGGTCAAGCGCTTCGCGTCTCTGCAGATCCACCGCGATGCCTCCGGCCCCTGGGTGCTGGGCTTCGCGCTGCTCGCCCTCGGCGGCCTGATGCTCGCGCTGTTCATCCCGCGCCGCCGCGTGTGGGTCAAAGCCACGGCCGCCGACGGCGCCGTCTCGATCGAATACGCCGGTCTCGCCCGTGGTGAGGACCCGACGCTCGCCACGGCCGTCGACGACCTCGTGGCAGGTCACGCCCGACTGCTCGATGCGGCGGGAGTCACCGCGGCTGTGCCCGAGCCTGAGGATGCCGAGGAACACGAGGGTTCAGGCGCGCCCGCGGCTCCTTCTGACGAGTCCGAGATCGAGCCGGGCACGACCCCTGCGACCGAATCCGAGGGCGACCCCGACCGCCCCGCATCCGACATCCCGAAAGTAGACTGACATCATGTTCGACCTCGAAGTGATCTCGCCGATCCTGCTGTGGACGGCGATCGCGATCTACGCGGCGGCCTTCGTGGCCTTCGCCTTCGATCTCGCCCGCCGGTCGCAGCTGTCGGCCGACTCGGCGAGCGTTCGCGAGTTCGAGCTCGTCGGTGCCGGCGCCGGAGCACGCGGAGGCAAGGCAGCGAAGGGCGCCACTGCGGCATCCGACTCGGACGCCGCTCCGCAGCGATTCGTGATGGCCCGGATCGGCACCTCGCTGACCGTCCTGGCATTCGTCTTCCACCTCGCGGCGACCCTCACACGCGGCTTCGCCGCCGGCCGCGTGCCGTGGGCGAACCTGTACGAGTTCGCGATGATGGGCACGCTCCTGATCGTCGCGGTGTTCCTCGTGGTGCTGACGCGCATCGACCTTCGCTTCCTCGGCACGTTCATCACGGGCCTCGTCGTGATCCTCCTCGGCCTCGCCGCCACGAACTTCTACGTCGACGTGTCGCCGCTGATGGACCCGCTCAAGAGCGTGTGGCTCGTGATCCACGTCTTCGTGGCCTCGCTGGGCACCGCGTTCTTCGCTCTCGCGTTCTCGCTCTCGGTGATCCAGCTGATGCAGTCCCGTCGGGAGCGCCTGATCTCCGAGGGCGCTGAGAAGACCGGCCCCGGGTTCCTGCGCACGTTCCCCGGATCCGACCGCCTCGAGAGCATGGCCTACCGGTTCACGATCATCGGGTTCATCCTCTGGACGTTCACCCTCATCGCCGGATCCATCTGGGCCTACTACGCCTGGAGCCGCTTCTGGGGCTTCGACGTCAAGGAGACCTGGACCTTCGTCATCTGGGTGCTCTACGCCGGATACATCCACGCCCGTGCGACGCGCGGCTGGCGCGGCAACCCCTCGGCCTGGCTGGCGATCGTCGGCTTCTCGGCCGTGCTCTTCAACTTCACGATCGTCAACGTTTTCTTCAAGGGCCTGCACGCTTACTCGGGCCTGAGCTAGACCGCCCGACCGACCACCGGCTGATCCCGGGTCAGCGGAACGAGCGCAGTCCGAACGGGATGACCTCGGAGTGCTCGACGCCGTTCTCGTACCAGACGAACTCCGCTTCGGAGATGGTCTCTGCGGGGCGCTTGCTGAGCGAACGGCGAGACTTGTGCGACAGCTCGGTCCAGGCTGCGACCGACAGGGTCTTCGCGTAGATCACCGAGAGGTGGAACGTCCACTCCTCCGTGCTGCGCTCATCGAGGCGACGGAAGTCGGTGGACTCGAGTGCGGCGCTGAGGTTCGCGTAGGCGGAGACGAGGGATGACGTGCGTGTCAGTCGCAGGATCACGATCTGCCACGGCGTCGGGAACACGTCGACGGCCTCGGCGACGACCTCGATCGGACGCTGCGCGACCGCCCACTCGCGGATCAGCGAGAGCAGCTCATCGCGTCGCTCGGGTTCGTGGAAGGCGCGGAGCGTGACGTGCTCGGTGTGCGGATGCGGCGCGTCCATCCGGCCGAGTGCGGACTTCTGCTCGGCGCGGTAGACGTCCGAGACGGCCCTCGTCGGGCGCAGCACGAGGTACTGCTGCCCTTCCAGCGAAGCGAGCTGGGCGGGCGAGGACATGAAGGGGCGCATCTCCTGATCGTACGTGCGTCGAGGGGAGGCTGAATACCGTCTCGTGCCCGGCGGGCACGGACTCGGAGCGGATACGCGACGCGCTGCGCATCGAGGACGATGCGCGACGCGTCGGCGAGTGGGGTCCGAACCTGTGCTCGGGCACGAGGCAGAAACTGCGCCGGGAGGGACGATCGGATCGGATGCTCAGGCGGTCGCGAGCGCCGCCTTGGTCGAGGTGGTGCGCCGCAGCGCCACCGCCACGGTGGTCGCGACGAGCGACAGCACACCCCAGACGACGAGTCCTGCGGCGGCGCCTCCGTCCGCGGCGATGAGGCCGGTGAAGGCGGGTGCGGTCGGGAGGGCCGCACCGAGGTCGGCGAGCCATCCCGGCACCGTCGAGATCAGACCGGTCGCGATGGCGAGGACTCCCACCAGAGCGCTGATCCAGCGGCCGATGCCGCCGAAGACCGCCACCAGCGCCTGGTTGACGGCTGCGAACACGATGCCTGCGAGCACGGCGATTCCGGCGAACGCCCACCAGCTGCCGGCGTCGTAGCTCGCCACGATCTGCACGATCAGCGACACCAGCAGGCCCTGGGCCGCACCGATTGCGGCAGCGGGCGCGAAGGCACGGAGAGCGAGCCCGGCGGAGGATCGACGCGACGTCAGGGTGCGGGCCGTATGGGCGCGCATGACGAGGAACGAGGCGAGAGCGCCGAACCACAGCACGACCGCGGCGAGCAGCGGGATGGCGGTGGGCCCGAAGATGGTTGCTCCGTCGGCGCCCTTCGACGCGACAGGGTCGGCGATCACCGAGGCGAGCGAGGTCGACTCCGAGTCGCTGAACGAGGGGAGCGAATCGGCGGCCGTACGCAGGCCGCCCGCGAGGTCACCGGTGCCGGTCGCGAGCGTGTCGAGCCCGGTCGAGAGCTCCGTGGCGCCCGTCGCGAGTTCGGTCGCTCCGCTGGAGAGCTGCCCCGCACCGCTCGACAGCGCGCGTGCACCGGCGGCCGACTCGTCGAGGCCCTGCGACGCGAGCTGATTGAGGCCGTCGGCGAGGGTGGTCGCGCCGGCGCCGGCCTGGCCCATCTGGGTGGCGATCGTCGAGGGCAGGGCTGCGAGCTGCTGCACTCCGGCATCCGTCTTCGCAGCGCCGGCCGACAACGTGGCGATCTCATCGCAGTACGTCTGGGCTGCTCCGCTGGCCACGCACTCGCTCGAGAGTTTGGTCAGGCCCGCGGCGACGCCTGCGGAACCGGTTGCGACCTGCTGTGCGCCCGCCGCCTGGCCCTGCAACGTAGCCGCGCCTGCGGTGAGGCCCTGCCCGAGAGTCGTGGCTCCGCCGGCGGCCTCCCGCGTCTTCGAGGCGAGCGTGTCGAGCCCGGATGCGAGCGACGAGGCGCCAGTCCCGAGTTCGGCGGCCCCCGACGCCAATTGCGTGGCACCGTCGGGGATCGCCGCGGCACCGGTCGCGGCATCCCGTGCTCCGGTGGCGAGCTGCACGGCACCGTCTGCGGCGTCGCCGATCTGGTCGCCTATCGTCGTGAAGCCGACGAGGATGTTCTCGGTCGTCGCCTCCGACAGCAGCGTGCCCATGCTCGAGGCCGCGACGTTGGCGATCTGGCTGGTGATGAGGTCGTCGGCGACCAGGCCGTCATCGGGGGTCGTGACCTGGATCGTCGCCTGCTCGGCCTCGCCTCCGCCGTCTGAGATCGACTGACCGGCAGAGGTCGCGGCCGCCGAGAACTCCTCGGGGATCGTGATGACCGCCTGGTACGAGCCGTCTGCGAGCCCTTCGGCCGCGTCGTCCTCGTTCGAGATGACCCAGGTGAGGTTCGAGTCCAGCTCGTCGGAACCCTCGACGAGCCCCGACGCGAGCTGTCGACCGAGGGGGGTGAGCTGTCCGTCGATCTCGACCGGTTCGTCGAGGTTGACGATCGCCGCCGTCATCGAGTCCAGGCGCTCCGTCGGGTTCTGCAGTGCGGCGACGAGGATGCCGCCGACCGCGGCCGGCAGCAGCAGGATGCCGAGGATGGTCAGCCAGGTGATGGGCTTGCGCGAACGGGCGCGCTCGATTGGGAGGGTCATGCGTTCACCTCGGTCGATTCGGAGGATTCGTCTGCGCCGTGAGGCGCGGGGGAGAGTGCGGCGGGAGCGTCGATGTCGATCACGTCGACGGGGGTGCGCCCGGCATCCGCGAGCACGTCGAGGCCGATCTCGGCAGAGAGCGCGGTGAGCAGCACCGCGGTCGAGCTGCGGGCGTCTCGCAGGCGGGCCGCGAGCTGATCGCGCTCGGGGCGGGAGAGGCGGTCGACGCCGTCGATCACCACGAGAGCAGGGCGTCCGCGCAGCGCCTCGGACAGGTCGGCCGACAGGCTTCCGCTGTCCGGCGCCATCACCGCGCCGACGTGCGAGCGCACCCAGGCTGCCCGCCCGGGGAGCAGATGCCCGGCCACTCGGAGGCGGCCGTCGTCGGGGGTCACCCGGCCGGCGATCGCCAGCGACAGCGCGCGAAGCGTGCCGGCCGAAGAACCGGTCAGCACCGCGGAAGCGCCGGGAGCGAGCCGGATGTGGAGCCGGTCGATGCCGGCATCCGCGAGCACGAGGTCATCGGCGGCCACGACCGAGCCGTCCCCCGGCCACGAGGCCAGGTGCCGTTCGCGCTCGACCGCTTCGCCCTCGATGTCGACGCTGGGCAGGATCTTCTCCAGCCAGGCGGGGATCTCCCAGGCGCGCTCGCCGAGGATTGCCATGAGCGCGGGTATCAGCGTCATCCGCACGAGGAACGCATCGATCGCGATGCCCGCGGCGAGACCCAGCGCGATGGGCTTGAGCGACGAGTCGCCCTCAGGGACGAAGGCCACGAAGACGGCGAACATGATCAGCCCCGCCGCGGTGACGACCTTGGCCGAGCCCGTGAAGCCGGTGCGCACAGCCCGCAGCGCAGCGGCGCGACGCGTCGCCCGATCCGGGCTCCTGCCCTCGGGGTCGTGCACGAAGTCCTCGCGCATCCGCGAGACGAGGAAGACCTGGTAGTCCATCGCGAGTCCGAACAGCACGCCCATGAGGATGATCGGCATGAAGCTGATGATGGGGCCGACCTTCGCGACGTGCAGGGCGTCGGCGAACCAGCCCCACTCGAACACCGCACCCACGACGCCGAACCCGGCGACGATCGAGAGCAGGTAACCGGCGGCGGCCGTGATCGGCACCCAGAGCGAGCGGAACACGATCGTCAGCAGGATCAGCGAGAGGCCGATCACGAAGATGCCGAACGGCAGCAGGGCATTGCCGAGCTGGTCGGAGATGTCGATGCCCACGGCCGTGAACCCGGTGACCTTCAGATCGATGCCGAATTCGTCGAGCCATTCGTCGTGATGGGAACGGAGCTCGCGCACCAGATCCGCGGTCGCAGGGTCGTCGGCGGCCGTCTCGGGGATGATCTGCACGATGCCGGTGTCGGCTGTCTCGTTCGGCGTCGAGAGGGCGACCTCCTTGACCCCGTCGATCTTCGCGACCGCATCACCGAGGTCGTCCATCAGGGTCAGCGGGTCGGTGGAGGTGACGATGGTGCCGGTGAGGATCAGAGGGCCGTTGAAGCCGGGGCCGAACTCCTCGCCGACGAGGTCGTAGCTCTGTCGTGCCTCGGAGTCCTTCGGGAGCACTCCGGCATTGGGCAGGGCGAGGTTCAGGCTCAGAGCCGGCACCGCGACGATGCCGAGGCCGATCACGACGGCGAGCGACACGAGGATCGGACGTGTGGTCACCCCGGTCACCCAGCGCTCGCTGAACCGTCGACGTGGGGCAGGAGCGGGCTTGCCCTCCTTCGCCTTGGGTGCCTTGCGCGGGCGTCCGGCGACGCGGCCCTTCATGAAGCCGAGCAGCGCGGGGGTGAGGGTCACGGCGATCGCCACGGCGACGGCGACCGCGGCGGATGCGGCGATGCCCATCGTCGTGAGGAACGGGATGCCGGCGAAGCCGAGTCCGATCAGCGCGATCAGCACCGTGACACCGGCGAACACGACGGCTGAGCCTGCGGTGCCCACCGCGCGGGCCGTCGACTCTTCGGGGTCGACGCCCTCGCGGACCTGGTCCTGGTGCCTGGCCATGATGAACAGCGCATAGTCGATGCCGACCGCGAGTCCGAGCATGAGGGCGAGCAGGGGAGTGGTCGATGAGACGGTGGCGAAGGCGGTGGCCGCGAAGATGCCGGCCATCGAGATCCCCACGCCGAGGATGGCGGTGAGGAGCGGCAGCCCCGCGACGACGAACGAGCGGAACGTGACGATCAGCACCAGCAGGGCGATCAGGAGCCCGACCGCCTCGGTGAGGGTGACACCGGGAATGGACGTCGCGAAGAGGTCGCCGCCGAGCGCGGTCTGGGATCCGGCCGGGAGCTCGTCGGCGAGGTCGGCGACGACGGCTCGGAGGTCGTCCTGCGTCGCGTCTGAGACATCGCTCGCCTGGCCGTCGAACTGCAGGCGGATGATCCCGGCGGTCTCGTCGTCGTTGATCATGCCGCTGACCATCTCGTCGAACGGCGAGGTTGCCGAGAGCACGGAGTCGTCGAGGTCGGCGAGTTCGGCGACGGCATCCTCGATGTCATCCCGATAGGTGTCGTCGGTGATCGAGTCGCCGTCGGCCGCGACCACGATGATCTGCGCGCTGGTCCCGCTGACAGCCGGGAACGAGCGGTTGAGCTGCTCGAGACCCGCCTGCGACTCGGTGCCGGGGATCGAGAAGGAGTTGTCGGTGCCCGCTCCGAGAACGAGTGCACCCGCACCGGCGATGCCGAGAGCGAGCAGCCAGGAGACGAGGACACGCCACGGGTGCCGGTAGGACCAGCGGCCGAGCGAGGACAGGAGTGTGGACACGAAGCACCTCAGGGGATCCGGGTTGGATACACAGGTGTATCCGATACGTAGATGTATCGTAAGGTGATCCGAGCCCCGGAGTCTGTGTGCGGGGTGTGAGAATGAGAGGCAGGAGGATTCGATGACGACACCCGCCACCCGTAGTCGCGAGAACACGCGAGCCAGGCTTCTGGATGCCGCAGCACAGGTCTTCGCCGAGGTCGGCCTCGACGGTGCATCCGTCGAGGCGGTCTGCGAGCGTGCCGGATTCACGCGCGGCGCTTTCTATTCGAACTTCGAGTCGAAGGACGAACTGTTTCTGATGCTCGCCGGAAGCGTCGCCGAGCAGCGCGTCAACGCTGTGCGTGCCCGCGTCGAGGAGATCGCCGCGGAGGGCGGACTCTCAGCAGGATGCGATCCGGTCGAGCTCGTCCAGCGCATCATGGATGCAGGAGGCGACGACCGCCTCGGTGTGATGCTCATGAGCGAGATCCGCATCCGCGCGCTGCGGGACGCGCAGTTCGGTGCGGCCTACCTCGTGCAGGAGCGCGAGATGGTCTCGAGTATCGCCGTCATCATCACCGACATCGTCTCGGTGAGCTCACTCGAGCTGAAGATCCCGGCCGACGAAGCGGCGCGCATGCTCATGATCATCTGGGAGGGCATGACCGTGCGCGGGGCGATGGCCGGCCAGGACTCCGACCAGCTGCGCCACTCGGGCGGAGAGCAACTCGGAAGGCTCGTGCAGCTGCTCCTCGCCGAGTGAGCCGTCTGCGGCATGCAGGTGAATCCTGAGGTCAGCGCGCGTCGAGCACCGCGTAGCACCGAGCGAGGCGATCGAGCCACCAGTCGCGACGGTCGTCCGACGCGGCGAGACGCGTGAGCGCCGCCGCATCCGGGGTGACGCGCGCTGCGGGGATCGAGCCGTCTACCGGGCGGAGGTCTGCGACGTCGTCGAGGAAGAGCGACGCGGTGCCGAGACCGCAGTCGTAGTCGAGGGTCGGGAGAGCGGCAGCGAGAGCCGCGCCCTGAGAGAGACCGACCGCGGTGTCGAGCGCGCTGGAGACGACGACCGGCAGGCCTGCGGCCGTGATGATCTGCAGCGCGTGCGTGATGCCGCCGAGCGGCTGCGCCTTGATCACGAGCAGATCGGCGGCCTTCTCGCGAGCGACCGCGAGCGGGTCGGATGACTTGCGGATGCTCTCGTCGGCGGCGACCGGGATGCCCATGTACTTCACGCGGGTGCGCAGCTCGGCGAGTTCGGGCACAGTGGCGCACGGCTGCTCGACGTACTCCAGATCGAACTCGTTGAGGGCGTGCACCGCGTGCTCGGCCTCGTCGACGTTCCACAGCCCGTTGGCGTCGACGCGGATGCGTCCCTCGGGGCCCATGGCCTCGCGCACCGCCCGCACGCGCGCGATGTCGTCGGCTAGCGTCTGGCCGGGCTCAGCCACCTTGACCTTGGCGGTGCGGCAGCCGGCGAATCGCGCCAGCACCCCCGCGACCTGTGATGCCTCGATCGCCGGGATTGTCGCGTTGACCCCGATCCGTTCGCGCAGCGGCGCGGGCTGCGGCCGCCAGGCGAAGTCGATCGCGGCTGCGAGCCACGTCACCGCCTCCGCGTCCTCGTACTCGAGGAACGGGGAGAACTCCGCCCAGCCCTCCGGTCCTTCGAAGAGCATCGCCTCCCTGGTGTCGACTCCGCGGAATCGGGTGTGCATCGGCAGCGCGACGATGCGGGCCGAGCTGAGCAGGTCTGCAAGCGGTGGGAGCATGTGCTCATTCTGCTCTGTGCCCGTGCGCCGACGGCATCCGCCGTGCCGAGAGGGGTGAGTCAGGTCAGTCGCTTCTGCAGTTCGCCGAGTCGTTCGCTCGGTCGGAAGCCGAGCAGCGTGTTGACCGCGAGCATGTGCGCGTTCGACTCGGCGTTGTAGGTGTAGACCGCCTGCGTTCGGGGTGCCTCGTGGTGCAGCATCCGCAGATTGGCGACCTTCACGGCGATGCCGAGGCGGTGCCCGCGGTCGGCCGCGCGCACGAGGGTTCCCCACTGGTACGCGTTCCCGTCGTCGGTGGAGACGACCAGCTGGGAGTACGCGGCCGCCTCGCCGTCCGAGGCGAGGGCGATGGTGCCGAACGAGATGCGCCGCTGTCGGTCGATCAGCTCTTCGCTCTCACGGATGCTGTCGATGTCGGGCTTCTGCGGCTCGATGTCGAGTTCGCCGGTGGGTGCCTCGGTCTCGAGCGTGGCGTCGAGGATCGTCCAGCGTTCCACGACGTCGTCCGGGATCCGGCCGACCCAGCTGCGGAGCTCATAGCCTTCGGTCGAGCCGGCGGTGTCGGTCTCGATGCCGTCGAGCAGCGAGGGGGTGACGGGCAGAGCGAGTCTGCTCTGCACGTCGCCGAGAGCGAGCGCGTATCCGTGCGCGCGGGCGAACTCGCGCCCGGGGCAACCGGCTCCCTCCGATCCGCGTTCGTAGGGCCAGGACGTCGAGCCGTGCGCGATGGTCCGGCCGGATGCCACGGCTTCGCCCTCGAGGAACTCCAGCGCTGTCGATCCGATCCCACCCCGTCGGTGGCGCGGGGGCACGCTGATCGCGAGGTGGGCTGTGTGCGTGTTGTCTTTGAGTGGCAGAGCGAGGCTCGCGGAGCCGACCACCTCGTCTCCGTCGCGCAGCAGATAGGCCCGCCGATCGACGACGGCGGACTCCTGTTGCAGCTCGCTGCGGCTCTCCGCGAGCGACCACACGATGGCGTCCGCACCGCGGTCCGCGCGCTCGGCGGCCGCATACGTCTCCCACCAGGCGTCCAGCTCGACAGGATCGAACGGATCGATGCGCGAGATCTCGATGGCCATCCGCCCACGCTACTTCGTGGGCAGGAGCAACGATCGCTACATGAATGTGTGATTGACAATGGTGTGTGACGCACAGTACTGTGACAGACATGAACGAAACCCTCGACACGCATCTGCAGGAACTGCGCCGTGGCACCGTGGTGCTGGCCTGCCTGCAGCTGCTGCGCACGGCGGGGTACGGCTACGCGCTGCTCGAGGAACTCGAGCGCCGAGGCTTCGCCACCGACGCGAACACGCTGTACCCGCTGCTTCGCAGGCTCGAGAAGCAGGAGTACCTCACGAGCGAGTGGAACACCGACGAAGCACGGCCGCGCAAGTTCTACCGCACCTCGGAAGCGGGCATCCGGCTCGCCGACACCCTGACCGAAGAATGGCGATCACTGACGACGGCGATCGCGACCCTCACAGCTGAGGAGAACTGACATGAACACGACGGCCACGCTCACCGAGCGTTACATCAGCGCCACCATCCGAAGCCTCACCCCCGAGGTGCAGGGCGACGTGCGTGCCGAGCTCGAAGCCTCCATCGCCGACGCGATCGACGCCCGGCTCGAGCAGGGGGAGGCCCCAGAGGACGCCGAGCGCGCGGTCCTCACGGAGCTCGGCGACCCGGGCATCCTCGCCGCCGGCTACGCCGACCGCCCGCTCCACCTGATCGGTCCGAAGTACTACCTCGTGTGGTGGCGGCTGCTGAAGCTGCTGCTCATCATCGTGCCGGTGTGCGCGTTCGGCGGAGTGATGCTCGGACAGCTCATCGACGGCGCACCGACCGGCGAGATCATCGGCACTTCGGTGGTCGCAGCCCTCGGCTCCATCGTGCACGTCGGGTTCTGGGTCACGCTCGTGTTCTTCATCCTCGAGCGCACGGGGGCCGACACCGGGGTGAAGTGGAACGTCGACCAGCTGCCGGAGCCGACGCAGAACGGTGCGGGGCGGGCGGATGCGATCGCATCGCTGATCTTCCTCGTGCTCGGCGTGGGCGCCGTGCTCTGGGACGCGTTCATCGGGTTCTTCCCGACAGGTGGGGAGCCGATCGCCATCCTCAACCCCACGCTCTGGCCGTGGGGCATCACGTTCCTCTTCGTGCTGTTCGCCGCCGAGGCGGTGCTGGCGGTCGTGGTCTACGCGAAACGACGGTGGACGATCGGAATCGCCGTCGCCAACACACTGCTCGCCGTGGTGTTCGCCGCATGGTCGCTCGCACTGCTGCTGCAGGGAGCATTGATCAACCCCGAGTTCCTGAGCTTCGTCTTCACCGACAACGGCGTGACCGACGAGACGATGCGCATCCTCACGGTCATCGCAGGGTTCTGCCTCGTCGCCTTCCCGATCTGGGACATCGTCGACGGCTGGATCAAAACGGCTCGCGCTCGCCGCATCTGAACACGGAGCGCAGACGGCGTCGCCTGCTTGCAGGCGGCGCCGTCTGCGTCTGCAACCTCCACAGGAATAGGCTGGATGCTGTGACCAGCTCATTCGTCTCAGACCTGTTCGACCCCGACGAATGGGTGCTCGCGCCCGGTGCCGAGGACTACACCGACATCACGGCCCATCTGAGCGCCGATGGCGGCGTCGCGCGCATCGCGTTCAACCGGCCCGAGGTGCGCAACGCCTTCCGCCCGCACACCGTCGACGAGCTGTACCGCGCACTCGACGATGCACGGCAGAATCCGCGCATCGGCGCCGTGCTGCTGACGGGCAACGGTCCGAGTCCGAAGGACGGCGGCTGGGCGTTCTGCTCCGGTGGCGATCAGCGCATCCGCGGACGCGACGGCTACAAGTACTCCGACGACGAGACCACCGTGCACGATCCGGCACGCGCGGGCCGCCTGCACATCCTCGAGGTGCAGCGGCTCATCCGCTTCATGCCCAAGGTCGTCATCGCGGTCGTCCCTGGCTGGGCTGCAGGAGGAGGGCATTCGCTGCACGTCGTGTGCGACCTCACGATCGCCTCGGCGGAGGAGGCGCGGTTCAAGCAGACCGACGCGGACGTCGGAAGCTTCGACGCGGGCTACGGCTCGGCGTACATGGCCAGGCAGACCGGACAGAAGTTCGCTCGAGAGGTGTTCTTCCTCGCCGAGGAGTACTCGGCGCAGCGCGCCTATGAGGCCGGTGCCGTGAACCGTGTCGTGCCGCATGCGGAGCTCGAGCGCGAGGCGCTGAAGATGGCGCGCACCGTGCTCACCAAGTCGCCGACCGCGATCCGGATGCTGAAGTTCGCGTTCAACGCCGTCGATGACGGGCTCGTGGGCCAGCAGGTGTTCGCGGGCGAGGCCACGCGCCTCGCCTACGGCACCGACGAGGCCGTCGAGGGGCGGGACTCGTTCCTCGAGAAGCGGGATCCGGACTGGACCTCGTTCCCCTGGCACTACTGATCCTGGGACGACGGAGCGGAGCGAGGAGCACATGGTCGCGTTGAGATCGACGGATGCCGAGGATCCGGCCGAGCTCCGCGATGCTCTCGCCCGTGCTCTCGACGGAGGTCCGGCACTCGGCTTCGGAATGCTCGGAGACGCCCCGAGCTGGGTGTCCGAGGGCACGGCAGTCGTGATAGCGACATCGGGCTCGAGCGGCATCCCCAAGCGGGTCGCCCTGAGCGCTGAGGCGCTGCGTGCGAGCGCGGATGCCACGGCAGCGCGGATCGGCGAGGGTCGCTGGCTGCTCGCCCTCCCCGCGGGCTACGTCGCGGGGCTCCAGGTCGTCGTGCGGTCGCTGGTCGCGGGCACGTATCCGGTCGCTCTGAGCGGACGATTCTCACCCGCATCCTTCGCCGCGTCGACGCTGTCGATGCTCCGACCGTCGTCGGGAGCGGCTGGCTCCCTCCCCGACCTCTACACGTCCCTCGTTCCCGCACAGCTCTCGACCCTGCTCGACGCGGCGGACGATGCGCCCGTCCGGGCAGCGCTGCGGGCGTATCGCGCGATTCTCGTCGGCGGTCAGGCGCTGCCCGAGCCGCTGCGCGACCGCGCGGCCGATCTCGGAGTCCGGCTGGTGCGCACCTACGGCTCCACGGAGACCAGCGGAGGATGCGTGTACGACGGCGTCCCGCTCGACACCGTCGGCGTGCGGACGGTCGACGGCGAACTGCGCATCGCCGGTCCGATGCTCGCCGACGGGTATCTCGGGGACGGCGAGCTGACGGCGAAGAACTTCTCGCACGACGAGCACGGCATCCGCTGGTATCACACCGGCGATCTCGGGCTCCTGGACGACGGCGTGGTGCGGGTGCACGGCCGAGCCGACAACGTGATCGTCTCCGGTGGCCTCAACATCTCACTCGACCGCGTCGAGAGGCTGGTGCGTCGCGTCCCCGGGCTCACCGGAGCGGTCGTGGTGGGCGTCGAGGACGAGCGCTGGGGTGAGGCCTCGGTGATCGTGGCCCCTCGTGGTGAGGCGCTGCGGCGCAGCGAGCCGGAGCAGCTCGCGCATGCCCGGGATGTGGTCGCCGAGGAGCTCGGCAAGCACGCCAGGCCCGCGCGGCTGATCCTGGTCGACGAGCTCGACGTGCTCGCTTCGGGCAAGCCCGACCGCGAGGCCATCAGGCGTGCCGTCGCCGAGCTGCACTGACCGTCGATTCGCCGGGGCGGGAGCTCTCCTGCGAGAGTGGGGCATGGCCACCTACACGCACGGACATCACGAGACCGTTCTCCGCTCTCACAGCAGTCGCACCATCGCGAACTCGGCGGAGTACCTGCGGCCGCACCTCACTGCCGGAACGAGGCTTCTCGACGTCGGAGCGGGGCCCGGCAGCATCACGGTCGACTTCGCCGGCGTGGTCGGCCACGTCACGGCCACCGAGATCGATGAGAACGCGCTCGCACTGTCGCGCGGCCTCGCGGCGAGCAGAGGGCTCACGAACCTCGGCTTCTCCGTCGAGGACGTCCACTCCCTGAGCTTCGCCGACGACAGCTTCGACGTCGTCCACGCGCACCAGGTGCTGCAGCACGTCGGCGACCCGGTACAGGCGCTCCGTGAGATGCGCCGGGTCACGGTGCCGGGCGGCGTCGTCGCCGTGCGCGACGCCGACTACGCGGGTTTCCTCTGGTTCCCGGTGCTCCCCGAGCTCGACCGCTGGCTCGACCTCTATCGACGAGCGGCGCGGGCGAACGGCGGCGAGCCCGACGCGGGCCGCCGTCTGCTCGCCTGGGCGCGGGCGGCCGGGTTCGACGACGTCACGGCGACCAGCTCCAACTGGACCTATGCGACGCCGCAGGACCGCGCCTGGTGGGGCGGCATGTGGGCCGACCGCATCCTCGAGTCCGCGCTCGCCCGGCAGCTGGTCGACAGCGACATGGCGACCTCCGCAGACCTGCAGGCGATCAGCGACGCCTGGAAGCGCTGGGCCGACGACGGCGACGGCTGGTACCTCGTGCCGCACGGAGAGATCATCGCGCGGCCCTGATCGGCCCGGCGGATACATCTGCAGGCGGATGCGGGGCGCATGCCGCGCCGCGTAGCGTGGGGGAGTGATCCGCCCGCTCTCCCGCACAGCGCTGATCCTCGACATCGTCGGGGCGGCGCTGCTCTTCGTCATCCTCACCCCGTTCTCCGTCGCCTTCTACGGGCCGGGTGCGAGTGGCGTGGGAGTCGACGGTGCAGGCGTCGCCGCAGTCATCGTCGCTGGTCTGCTGATGTGCGGCGGCGTCGCGATCGGCAGACTCGCCCCGGGCCTCGCACTCGTCGCCGCTTGGGCCGGTGCGATCATCCAGATGTCGGCGAGCTTCGGTCCGCTCCCCATCGACCTGGCGATCCTGATGGTGCTCTATGCGACCGCTGCCTGGGGTTCGCGGGCCGTGCTCTGGTGGGGTTTCGGGTCGGCGCTCTTCGGCGGCCTCGTCGCCGCCGTCTACATGGTGGCCGTCAACGGTGTCTCCTCGGGTTCCACGGGGTGGGATCAGCTGACCACCGGCACGCTCCTTCTTGTGCTCTCGGTGCTCGCGCTCGGGTTCGCCTGGGTCTGCGGCCTCCTCTGGCGCGTGGTGCTGCGTGCACGGAGCAACAGGTCCGCGCAGTTGCAGGCGGAGTCCCTCGCGGCCGAGGAGCAGGAGCGCGTGCGCATCGCCCGTGACATGCACGACATCGTCGCGCACTCCCTCGCCGTCGTCATCGCGCAGGCGGACGGCGCCCGGTACGCGGCCGCAGCGAAGCCCGAGATGGCGACCGAGGCGCTGGGGACCATCGCCCAGACCGCGCGCGGGGCGCTGAGCGACGTGCGGCTGCTGCTCACGCAACTGCGCCACCGGCAGGGAGACGGGCCGCAACCGACCCTCGCCGACCTCGAAGCGCTGTTCGCGCAGGTGCGGCAGGCGGGGATCGAACCGCGAATCACGGTCGATCCCACACCTCCCGGCGAACCGCCCGGAGCCATCCAGCTCGCCGTGTACCGGATCCTGCAGGAGGCGCTCACCAACGCCATCCGGCATGGCGACGGCGCGGTCGACGTGCACCTCGCGTGGCTACCCGAGCGGGTCGACATCCAGGTGCGCAACACCGTCGGCCGCGAGCAGACTCAGGGGAGCGGCGGGCATGGCGTGATCGGCATGCGCGAACGCGCCCAGCTGGTCGGCGGTAGCCTTCAGGCGGAGCGTCAGGGCGTGCAGTTCGTCGTCCACGCCTCGCTCCCGATCGGAGAAGTCGCATGATCAGAGTCGTCCTCGTCGACGATCAGTCGCTCTTCCGCGCCGGCATCCGCATGCTGCTGGCCTCGCAGCCGGACATCGACGTGGTCGGTGAAGCCGGAGACGGGCGGGAGGCGATCGACTTCGTCCGCGTGACCCGACCGGACGTCGTGCTGATGGACATCAGGATGCCGGTGATGGACGGTCTCACCGCCACGGCCGAGATCCTCGGGCAACCCGACCCGCCGAAGATCGTGATGCTGACCACGTTCGACCTCGATGAGGCGGCGGCCCGCGCGATCCGCCAGGGAGCCAGCGGCTTCCTGCTGAAGGATGCGGATCCCGAGTTCCTGCTCGCCGCGATCCGCACAGTCCATTCCGGTTCGAGCGTGATCGCGGCATCCGCCACGCGCGAGCTGTTCGAGCACTTCGCCGAGGCTCCGAAGCCGGTTCCCGCCCAGTTCGCGTCGCTGACCGATCGCGAGCGCGAGATCTTCGCGCTCGCCGCGAGGGGGCTGTCGAACTCCGAGATCGCTGCCCGCGAGTACCTCAGCGAGGCCACCGTGAAGACGCACATCAGCCGCATCCTGACGAAGCTGACCCTGCGCGACCGCGTGCAGCTCGTCGTGTTCGCGTTCGAGCACGGACTCGCCTGACTCGCATTCGTCAACCCCGACACGGAAGTCGGCGGGCGCGAGGATGCTGGGCGCATGGAACCCACCGAGCCCACCGTCCCGATCGGGTGAGCGCCAGGGATCATCCTTGCGATGTACGCGGATGCGTCGCCAGGGCGACGCGGCGGCAGGGGAGTGCTCCGTAGCGTCGAAGCATGGAGATCACGACCACCGACCTCGGGCTCGCGGCCCGCGTCCAGCACCTCGACAAGACCTATGGCGCCGGCGAGGGAACCGTCCGCGCGCTCGACGACGTCAGCGTCGGCATCCGCCGCGGTCAGTTCACCGCGATCATGGGCCCATCCGGCTCGGGCAAGTCCACGCTCATGCACATCATGGCGGGCCTCGACACCCCCACGCAGGGACGCGCCTGGATCGGAGACACCGAGATCACCGGCCTCGGCGACCTCGATCTGACGATCCTGCGCCGCCGCCGTATCGGCTTCATCTTCCAGGCCTTCAACCTGGTGCCGACCCTCACGGCGCTCGGAAACATCATGCTGCCGTTCGAACTCGACGGCAGGCGCCCCAGTGCGATCGAGAAGGCCCGCATCGACGGACTGATCGAGACGCTCGGGCTCGGCTCCCGGCTGCAGCACCGTCCGCATCAGCTCTCGGGAGGACAACAGCAGCGAGTCGCGATCGCCAGAGCCCTCGCCACCGCCCCCGATCTCGTCTTCGCGGACGAGCCGACCGGGAACCTCGACTCCAAGACCGGGCGCGAGGTGCTGCAGCTGCTGGCCACGGCGAGCCGCGAGCACGGGCAGTCCATCGCGATGGTGACCCACGACGCGATCGCGGCCAGCCACGCGGACCGCGTGCTCTTCCTCGGCGACGGGCGCATCGTCGCCGACCACCCGCGGCAGAGCGCCGAGGAGATCTCGGCGTACATGCTCGCCGCCGAGGTGGCGGCGTGAGCGCCGTCATCGACTCCCCGACCCGGACGGTCGTGCCGCAGACCGCAGCGACCGGTCCGCGCCTCCGCTGGTTGCGCGACCGCGGCATGGGTGCCAGCATCCTCGTCGCCGCTCTCTCCGCCGCGTTCGGAGTGGTGCTGGTCGAGACCACCGCCTACCTCGGCGCAGTGCTGCAGGCCGACCCGTTCATCGGCGACAGTGAGACTCTCGCATTCATCGTCGGTCTGCTCTCGATCCTGCTCACGGGCGTCGCGATGTACGTCGCCGCGATCGTCACCGCCAACACGTTCTCGACGATCATCGCCGGCCGCACGCGTCAGATCGCGCTCATGCGCCTGATCGGCGCGACCGCCCGGTCGCAACGCGCCGAGGTGGGCAAGCAGGGATTCGTCGTCGGCGTCATCGGCGCAGCCCTCGGCCTGCTCGCGGGTCTGGGGATCGCCGCGATCGGCGTCCAGATCGGCAGCGGGCTGATCGCGAACGTGCCTGAGGGCTTCTCGCTCGCACAGCCGTTCATCGCGCTTCCTGCCGTGGGCGTCGCCCTGACCACGTGGGCTGCCGCCTGGGCCGGTTCCCGCAGGGTCCTCGCCGTCACGCCGCTGCAGGCGATCGGCGGCTCGGTCGAGCGCACTCACGACGAGGTCTCGCGCGCCGGTCGCCACATCGGTGCCTGGGTGCTGCTGGTGGCGGGCGCGATCCTCCTCGCAGCTGGCGTGGCGGTGGGGCTGGTGCATCCGCTCGGAGTCGTCGTCGCCTTCTTCGGTGGACTGCTCTCGTTCACCGGGCTCGCGCTCGGCTCGGTGCTGTTCATGCCGCCCGTGCTGCGTCTGGTGGGGCGCATGTTCGGATCGAGCGCCACCGCGCGGCTCGCCGCCGAGAACGCTCTGCGCTACCCCGAGCGGTCGTCCCGCATGGCGATCGGCGTGGTCATGGGCGTCACGCTCGTCACGATGTTCGCCGTCGCGCTCGAGTCGGTCAAGCAGATGCTCATCGGCCAGGTCGAGGGCGAGATCCCCGCGGAGTTCTTCACGCCGTTCGACGCGTTCGCCGCCGTGATGATGGTCCTCGTGGCCGTGTCTGCGGTGATCGCCGCCGTCGGCCTCGTCAACCTGCTCACGATCGGGGTCGTGCAGCGCCGCCGTGAGCTCGGTCTGCTGCGATCGATCGGCCTGTCCAACGGTCAGGTGCGCCGCATGGTGCTGCTCGAGGCCACGCACATCACGGTCGCGGCCACTCTGACCGGTCTCGTCCTCGGCATCGTCTACGGATGGATCGCGGCGCAGTCGCTGCTCGGCTCGACGCCCACTCTTCCGGACTTCGAACCGGCGGGGCTCGTCGCACCGCACGTGCCCTGGCTGCCGGTCGTCATCATCGTCGCGGCGACCGCTGTGCTCACCCTGGTCGCCGCCGCTGCACCGACCAGGCTCGCCACCCGGGTGGCTCCCGTCGAGGCGCTCGCCGCAGACTGACCCGAGCCGGCGGGGGAGCCGCAGCCGCCCAGGCCCTGATGACTCGATCCGTCATCGGGGCCCGGGCTCGCGCAGGCTCGTTCTAGGCTGGACGGATGCCGTCTCCGTTCGATCAGTCCACGTATCAGGTGCGCCTCGAGTGGGGCGTCGAAGGGCTCGACCGCCTCGCATCCGCCGATGTGGTCGTGGTCGTCGACGTCCTGCGTTTCTCGTCGACGGTCGCCGATGCGGTCGCATCCGGATCGTCGGTCTCTCTCGACGACGCCGTCGGCTGGTCCCGTAACGGCGCCGCAGTCGCCGCGCGTGCGGGGGAGTCGTCTGTGGTGCTCGTCGGCAGCCTCCGCAACGCCTCGGCCGTGGCGCGCGCCGTCGCGACGGTGCAGGAGCGCAGGCAGGCCCGCACATCGGTCGCCGTCATCGCCGCAGGCGAGGCGGATGCCGCAGGAGTCGTGCGCTTCGCGGTCGAGGACCACCTGGGCGCCGGTGCCGTCATCGCGGCATTGACGGACCTCGGCATCGACCACACCGCTCCGGACGCGGCGGTCGCCGCCGAGGGATTCCGGGCTCTCAAGAGGGCTCTGCGGCATATGATCAGCGCCAGCGGCTCCGCGCGAGAGATCGCCGAAGGTGTGAGCGCGACAGAGCGGATCACGTCTGCTGGCCTCGACCCCACGTCGACCGTCGCCGCCGCCGAACTCGACGCGCACGATGTCGTTCCCGTGCTCCGCGACGGGCTGTTCGTCGCCTTCGACTGATACGTCGACCCACTCGGCAACAGGCCGCGCGCTCGGCAGCTGTTTCGGCACCCTCGACGTAGGGTCGTGGCATGAGGTTCGTCCCCGCTCTCGTCCTCGACGCCGTCCTGGTGCTCGTCTTCGCCGTGATCGGTCGTGCGTCGCACGACGAGGACCCCGGCGGATTCCTGCTGACCGCCTGGCCTTTCATCGTCGCGCTCCTCGTCGGCCACCTCGTCGCCGCGCTGCTTCCGGGCAGGCCGCGCCGGCCCTGGTCGCTCACCTGGGGTGTGGTCGTCTGGGCCGTCACGGTCGTCGGAGGGATGCTCCTTCGCGTCGTGTCGGGTGACACCGCTCAGGTTGCCTTCATCATCGTCGCGACGCTCGTGCTCGGCGTCTTCCTGGTCGGGTGGCGCACTGTGGCAGCACTGCTCCGGCGGCGTGCCGCGCATGCGCGCAACGCCGGCGACACGGACGACCGCACTCCCGAAGCGGTGGATGCCACGCTCCCAGTCGATCGAGCTGCCGCGGATGCCGGTGCCGACGCCGGTGCCGATGCCGATGCCGACGCCATCTCGCCGCACCCGGAGCCTGCACCCGAGGCTGATCCTGACACGGGCGCGGACCCGCGCTGACAGCTGCGGCTGATGCGGGGTCGCTTCCGCATCGCGACCGGCGGTTGGGGCGCGCTCTCGACCCCGCACCGCGGTGATGTCCCACTGCAAGCCACCGGCCACGTCAGCGCCGGTGAGCGTGCCGGTGTGAGGGCGGTTCAGCGCGACATCTGAGCGGCGAGCCGGGTGTCGGCCGTGATCTCGCGGCGCGTCCACTCGAAGAGATAGCGCGCGTCGTACGACCGCGAGCATCGCGCGCACGACGTCGCCCGCGAGGGACGCCGGTGGCGGTAGGTGACATGGCCCGAGGGGCATGACCCCACCCACGGAGCGAGTTCGACCGCCGTCTCGCCGTGGTGGGTCGTCCCGCCGACGTAGCCGAGGTCGCGGGCCACCCGCTTCCAGGCGGAGCCATGAGCCGCCTCATGCCCGGCCAGCGCGTGTGCGACCTCATGGAGCAGTACCTGATGGATCTCGTCGTCCTCGAATCGCGCCGCCAGATAGCGCGACACGGTGATGCGCTTCTTCGTGTAATCGCACTGCCCCGCGCGACGCTTCGCATTGTCGAAGCCGAACGACCAGCTGTCGTCGAGATGCAGCGTGATCAGTGCCTCGCCCCAGACGCGCACCCGGTCAAGTTCCGCCATGCGATCAGGGTAAGCCATGCCGCCGACATCGCGACGCAGGAACGCCTCAGCCCGAGACGAGCTGTGACGTACGGCGTCGCTCGGCGGCCTCGATCGCGAGCAGCACGGTCTCGAGCTCACGATCCTGTGCGCCCGCTTCGCGGCGGAGGAAGAGTGACTGCTTGAAGCTCTCGCGGGCCGTCTCGTAGTCCCCGGCCTCATAGGCGTTCTTGCCGTGATGGTGGTGCGCGAAAGCGGCGATCGACACCCAACGCTGGCCTTCGGCTTCTGCCGCGCAGGTCGCGAGCTCCTGCTCGGCCGCGGCGTACGCTCCGCGGTGCTGCAGGATCGTGGCGTGCAGCACGCGTGCGCGGAGAACGTCTTTCCGGGTGCCGGCCATGCGGGATTGGCGGACGGCCTCATCGGCGAGCGGGAGGGCTTCGTCGAGTCGGTCGAGGACCTTCAGCAGCCAGACGCGCTCCAGCAGTGCGGGAAGACTGCGCTGGCCTTCGATCTCCTCGAGCCGTGCCGAACATTCACCGAGGTCGACCAGCTCGCGAAGGCTCTCCTGGTCGTAACCCTGGATGAAACTCATTGCTCTCCTTCCGCAGTGTCCCCCGACCAGTGTGCCTCGCGACCGTGCGCTCGTCGGGGCGGCACGCCCCATGGGCCCGCATCCGGATCGAGATCGATGCTCTCAGCGCAGAAAGAGCGATGCGTCCGGACGAGGGGAGGCGACGGCATCCGCGTCCGTCACGATCCGCGCGCCCTGCACGAATGCGGTCACTTCGGCGCCCTGGGCGATCTTGGCCGGATGGGGGCCGGCGGCGAGCATCCGCGGCAGCCACTCGGTGGGCAGCGGCGCTGCCGAGGCGGCGATCACGAGGTTGCCGAAGCGGCGTCCCTTCAGCACCTGCGTGTCGGCGAGGACGCCGATCTCGGGAAGCACCTCTGCGATCGTCGCGACCTGTCGGCGGGCGAAGGCGAGGCCGGGGCCGTCTGCGACGTTCACGAGCAGGACGCCGCCGGGTGAGAGCAGGTCTGCGAGCTCGCGGTAGAACTCCAGGCTGGTCAGGTGGGCGGGTGTCTGCGCGCCCGAGTAGACGTCCGAGACGACCAGGTCGCAGCTGCCGACGATGGCAGCAGGCAGGCGCTTGACCCCCTCGCGTGCGTCACCGATCCGCAGTCGGATCGCGGCACCCTTGGGCAGCGGCAGGTGCTCGCGCACGAGGGTCGCCAGCGGTGCCTCGAGCTCGATGACCTGCTGGCGGGAGCCTGGCCTCGTGGCATCGATGTAGCGGGGGATGGTCAGCGCGCCGGCGCCGAGATGCACGGCGGTGAGGGGACCGGACGGCAGTTGGTCGATCACCGCGCCCATGCGCACGATGTACTCGAAGTGCAGATGCGTGGGGTCGTCCAGATCGACATGGGACTGCGGGGTGTCGTCGACGATGAGCTCGAACCCGCTCGTGAACTCCGACGGCACGATGCGCGCGATGCCGCCGTGGTCGAGTCGGGCCTGAGGATGCTCGGTGTCTCGTGCTCGCGTCCTGCCCATGCTCCGAGACTACGCGCTCACTTCGCCTGGTTGCCGACCGAGCAGGTGTCCTGATCGACGCTCTGACCCGAGATCTCCGGAGGCAGCGTCGCGCGGGTCTCCGGCGCCTCGGTCGGCGCTGCGGTCTCGGGGGTCTCGGGGGTCTCTCCGGTGGCGGGCGGGGTCGCGAGTTCGACGCTGCGGTTCGTCGCGACGTCGCCCGAGAGCGTGATCGGCTCGCCGGCGATCAGCGCCGCCCAGAGCGGCTCGGCGGCGTCGTAGTCGGGAACAACCTTGATCCCCGGGTTGTCGGGGTCGTCCAGATTCGGGTACTGCACGAAGACGAAGTCCGAGAACCGCACGTCCTTCAACGCCAGTGCGAGCTGGGTGAGGGTGAGCGCGTTGCTGAGCGACTCGCTGGGCACGATGTTGTCGGCGACCGTGTTCATCAGTCGCAGCACCTTCGACGGATCGGTCAGCGTCTCCGCACTGAGGATCTTCTTCGCGAGACGCGACATGTACTGCTGCTGATTCGAGATGCGAGCGAGGTCGCTCTCGTCGCCCACGCCGTGTCTGGTGCGGATGAAGGCGAGGGCGTTCGCTCCCGAGACGGTGTGGGTCCCCACGGGCAGGTCGATGCCCGCCTGCGAATCGCGGATCCCCTCGCCGGCGACGCACACCTCGACCCCGCCGATCGCATCGGTGATCGCGATCACGCCGTCGAAGCTGATCTTGGCCGCGAACTCGATCGGGATGCCGCTGAGGTCGCTGACCGTCTTCGCGATGCACGAGATGCCCGCGTGGTCGAAGAGCGAGTTGAGCGGGGCCTTCGCCATCGACGACGCGGTCGAACCGTCGTCGCGCGTGCACTCGGGAACCTCGACCATCAGGTCACGGGGGAACGACACGACGGTCACGTTGCGAGGCGCCGCGGACACGTGCACGAGCAGGTTCACATCGTTGCGCGACCCCTCGTCGCTCTTCTCGCAGCGCTCGCCGAGCAGCTGCGTCGATACCTCTCCGCATTCGTCCGTACCGACGATCAGGATGCTGAAGGCCTTGTCGCTCGGATAGGCGCCGAGCGACGGAGGAGCCACCTCCGCATCGTCCTCGAGCGCGACCGCGCCCTCGCCGACCCTGTTCAGCACGTCGACGAAGACGAAGCCGGCTACGGCGATGGACGAGACGAGGAGCACACTCAGCGCGACGCCGAGGAGCTTGAGGAAGGTCGACAGGGCACTGGGGGTCGGAAGGTCGGCATGGCGCGCCACCGTGCTGCGCTTCGCGTCGTCGAGAGCCCCTGACATGCCGCAGAGCCTACCCGCGGAGGGCGATGTTACGGCCGCATGACGTTTCTGAGAATAACTTGCAGGGAATTAGTTAGTGATGAATACTTTTTCCTACGTGGTAGGCACCCGATGCCGCCAGGACGTTTCAAAGAGGAGAACCCTGATGTACAAGCGCATTCTTCCGGCCGTGGCGCTCGGCGCCGTGGCCACCCTGGGCCTGGCGGCCTGTGCCGGCGGTGGCGCCGACAACGGTGGAGCCGTCGACGGAGAGGGCCAGGAGCTCACCGTCTGGATCATGAAGGGCACCAACCCCGACGCGAGCGCGTTCTACGACGAGGTCTCGGACGCCTTCGAAGACGAGACCGGAGCCACGGTCAAGATCGAGGAGATCCAGTGGGCCGACGCCCACGACCGCTTCGTCACGTCGATCGCCGGCGGTACCACGCCGGACATCGCCGAGACCGGCACGACCTGGACCGCCGAGTTCGCCGACGCAGGCGCGCTCGAGCCTCTCGACGAGTACGTCGATGCCGAGAAGGGCCTGCGCGACGACCTCGTCGAGGGCCTCGCGGTCGCCGGGACCTACGAGGACGAGCTCTACGGCATGCCGTGGTACGCCGGTGTCCGTTCGATCGTCTACCGCACCGACGTGTTCGAGGAGCTCGGGCTCGAGGCCCCGAAGACCTGGGACGACATCGTCACCGCCGGCGAGGCCATCAAGGCCGCCAAGCCCGACATGCTGCCCTTCCCCGTCGCCGGAGACGCCGAATTCCAGGTCTACCCCTGGGTCTGGGGCGCGGGTGGCGAGGTCGCGACCCTCGACGGCAAGACCTGGACGAGCGAGCTCGACAGCAAGGAGTCGCAGGCCGGCATCGAGTTCTACACCGCACTCGCGACCGAGCACGGCTTCTCGTCGGCCGGCGCCACCACGTGGAAGGAGACGGACCTCCGTGACTCGTTCACGCAGGGCAACGTCGCCATGATGCTCTCGGGCTCGTGGACTCCGAAGGCTCTGATCGAGGCGAACCCCGAGCTCGATGGCAAGATCGGCGCCGCCGTGATCCCTGGTGAGGACGGCGGGATCGCTCCGTCCGTGCTCGGCGGTTCGCACCTGTCGGTCTTCAACACGACCGAGAACGCCGACCTCGCGTGGCAGTTCGTCAAGCTCATGACCACGGGCGAGTTCGCCGAGAAGTGGGCTGACGAGACCGGATACTTCCCCGGAGTTCAGTCGGCGATGGAAGAGGCCCTGGCCTCGACCGACCCGCTCGTCGCTCCGTTCGCGCAGCAGATGGTCGAGGGTGGTGCATCCGTGCCGGTGACCCCGAACTTCGGCGCCGTCCAGGCCAAGAAGACCACCAACTCGATGATCCAGGCCATCCTCAGCGGGCAGAAGGACGTCGCCACGGCGACGAAGGACGCCGCTGCTGAGATGACCGATCTGCTCAACCAGTAAGGCTGTATCCCTTCATGTCGATGGTGCAAGCGCCACTGCCGGCCACGAAGGCGGAGACCCCCTCCGCCCCCGTGGCCGGCGGCCGGCCGCGCAAGCGAGGACTCTCGCTGCTGACGGCCCGCCCCTGGCTCCTCCTCGCCCCGGGCCTGGTCATCCTCGCGGTGCTCATGCTCTGGCCGCTCATCCAGGTCTTCATCTTCTCGCTGCAGGATTACGGCCTGCGTGAGATCAACACCGGAGAGAACAACTGGATCGGCGTCGACAACTACGTCGAGGCGCTCACCAATCCGACACTCTGGACGGTCGTGCTCCCGAACACGGTGGGCTTCGCCGCCGTCGCCGTGTTCGTCACCGTCGCAGTGGGCACGCTCGTCGCCCTGCTGCTCGCGAAGCTCGGCACCGTCTGGCGCACGATCGTCTCCAGCTGCATCATGGTGGCCTGGGCGATGCCCGCCGTCACCGGCACCTACGTCTGGACGTTCATCTTCGATGCCGACCGCGGCATCTTCAACACGGTTCTGCAGGACCTCGGTCTCATGGACGACCCGGTGAACTGGTTCACCAACCAGTGGTCGTTCTACGCGATCGTCCTGTTGAACGTGGTGCACCACGGATTCCCGTTCGTCGCGATCACGGTTCTCGCCGGTCTCCTGGGCGTCTCGAAGGAGATGCTGGAGGCTGCGGCCCTCGACGGCGCGAACGCCTGGATGCGCTTCTGGAAGATCATCTTCCCGACGCTCAAGCCCGTCTTCTCGGTCGTGATCATCCTGTCGACGATCTGGGACTTCAAGGTCTTCGCGCAGGTCTATCTGATGCCCGGGGGAGGCGGCGGAAACCGATCGGTGCTCAACCTCGGTGTCTGGTCGTACGTCGAGTCCTTCGGCCAGAACCGCTACGGGTTCGGCGCCGCTCTCGCCGTTCTCCTCACCCTCGTGCTGATCGGCATCACGATCGTGTACATCCGTTCGCTCATGAAGGAGGACGAGCTGTGAACCCCCGCCCCTCCGTCATGTCGCGCGTCGGCACCGGCATCGCGATCGCCGCCGTCCTGATCTTCACGCTGTTCCCCGTGTACTGGATGGTCTCCAGCGCCCTCGACGCCAAGGCGTCCAGCGGCGGACAGTCCCTCCTGCCGCAGGAGTTCACGTTCGACAACTTCGCGTTCGTGCTCACCGACGGCGGCTTCGCCACCTACCTCCGCAACTCCGCGATCGTGGCGCTCGTCACCGTCCTCGTCAGCGCCCTGGTGTGCCTGCTCGCGGCGGTCGCCGTCGCGCGCTTCCGCTTCAAGTTCCGCACCACGATCCTCATGATGATCCTCGTCGTGCAGATGGTGCCGCTCGAGGCCCTCGTGATCCCTCTGTTCCTGCAGGTGAAGAGCCTGGGACTGCTGAACAGCATCCTGGGACTGATGGTCGTCTACGTGGCGCTCTCGCTGGCGTTCGGCATCTGGATGCTGCGCGGATTCGTCGCAGCCGTGCCGGTGGAGCTCGAGGAGGCCGCGTACATCGACGGTGCCAGCTGGTGGCGGATGTTCCGCTCGATCCTGCTGCCGCTCGTGATGCCCGGCCTCGTCGCGACCAGCATCTTCAGCTTCATCACGGCGTGGAACGAGTTCATCTTCGCGATGACGATCCTCGGCAGCGCCACCGACCAGTACACGGTGTCGATCGGTCTGAAGTCGTTCTTCGGTCTGCACTCCAATGACTGGGGCAGCATCATGGCGGCATCGACGATCATCACGATCCCTGTCATGATCTTCTTCGTGATCGTGCAGCGCCGGCTCTCCGCCGGCATGGTGGCAGGAGCGGTGAAGGGATGACGGACGAGCTCGAACGACTCGCGAATGCGGTGCTCTGGCCCGGTTTCCTCGGGACCGAGGCTCCGCAGTGGCTGGTCGCCGAGCTCGAGGACGGCCTCGCCGGCGTGGTCTACTTCGGGCAGAACATCGGCGAGGGGCTGCCTGCTCTGAGCGCGCAGATCCTCCGCGCGAATCCGGATGCTCTGATCGGCATCGACGAGGAGGGCGGCAGCGTCACCCGTCTCGAGTCCGCGACCGGGTCGACCCTTCCCGGGGCCGGGCAGCTCGGGACGCTCGACGACATCGAGGCGACGAGAGCGTCAGGTGCGGAGCTCGCGAGACGGGTCACTGCGATCGGCGGAAACGTGGTCCTCGGCCCGGTCGCCGACGTGAACACCGATCCGCGCAACCCCGTGATCGGCGTCCGTGCGTTCGGCAGTGACGAGACTCTCGTCTCGCGACACGTGCTGGCCGCCGTCGACGGGATCCAGAACGGCGGGGCGGCGGCGTGCGTCAAGCACTTCCCGGGGCATGGCGACACGCACCTGGATTCGCATCATGCATCGCCGGTCATCTCGCTCGACATCGACGAGTTCGAGCGGGTGCACCTCGAGCCGTTCCGGGCCGCGGTGGCTGCGGGAGTCGACACGATCATGACGGCGCACATCGTCGTCCCGGCGTGGGGGGCAGAGCCCGCGACGCTGAACCCGCGCGTCCTCGGCATGCTCCGCGACTGGGGCTTCGACGGTGTGATCATCTCCGACGCTCTCGACATGGCGGCGATCCGCGAGACGGTGGGTATCGGTGCGGGCGCCGCACGTGCGCTCGCGGCGGGCGTCGACCTGCTGTGCATCGGCAATCCCACCAACAGGGGAGAGGCCGCCCTTCCCGACCAGGACCGACGCGACTTCCTCGCTGCGCGTGACGGCATCGTCGCCGCGCTCAAGGACGGCTCGCTGACGCGGCCGCGAATCGAGGAGGCGGCGGCTCGGGTCGCCGCGCTCGCCGTGTCCCTCCGTGAGCGCGCAGTTTCGGCATCCGCTCCCGTCGACTTCGATCCGCGCGAGATCGTCGGGCGGGCGATCACGGGTGCGACGGCGGATGCCACGACGCTCGCCGTCGTGGACGCACGCCGCCGCTCGACCCTCGCCGTCGACAGCGCCTCGGCCTATGTCGCCGAAGCGCTGGCCGCCGGCGGCCACCGTGCCAGGGTCGACGTCGCTCGGACCACGCTCGATGAGCAGGACGCCGCGCTGGACGCTGCCGTCGCGGCAGACGGCCTCACGGTCATCCTGCTGGACCGGCCGGACGCGGACGATGCGCAGCGATCTCTGGTCGATCGCGCTGCCACACGCGACCCCGGCGCCGTCGTGGTCAACGTCGGGCTCGCGCCGCAGCGTCCGCTCCCTCTGCCGATCGTCGAGGTCGGAGCGGCGAGTCTGGTCGGTGCGCAGGCGGCCAGGCAGCGGCTGACCGGCGAAGGCTCGTCCGGCGACGGCTCGTCACGCGGCGACGCGGGGCTGGCCGACTGAGGCAGGATGACACCGTGGACTCAGACGTTCTCGCGCTGGTGCGCCGATCGATCGCCCGTCTGAGTGCTGCCGAGGCTCGGGTCGCGGAGACCATTCTCGGAGACCCCACGCTGGTCGTGGATCTCGCCATCAACGACCTGGCGCGACTGTGCAACACGTCGCTGTCGACAGTGGCGCGGTTCGCGCAGTCGCTCGGGTTCAGCGGGTACCGCGAGCTGAGAGTCGCGGTGGCTCGGACGGTGACGCTCGCCCAGGCGCAGCAGGCCCGGTTCGGTCTCGACACCACGGCGATCGATCCGGATGACGAGCCGTCGGCGATCGCCGCCAAGCTCGCGTCCCAAGAGATCGACGCGATCGAGAAGACGGCGCTGGGGCTCGATGCGGCAGCTCTCGACCGCGTCGCGCTGGCCGTGGTCGCCGCCCGACATGTCGACCTGTTCGGGCAGGCCGCGTCATCGCTCACCGCGCAGGACCTGCAGCAGAAGCTCGCCCGCATCGGATGCTCGGTCGCCCACTCGGCAGACCCGCACCTCGCCCTCACGACGGCGTCCCTGCGCTCGCCGGACGACGTCGTGATCGCCTTCTCGCACGGGGGTGAGACCCAGGAGGTCGTGCGTGCGGTGGAGGTCGCGAGAGACGCAGGAGCCCTCTCCGTAGCCGTCACGAGCGCCCCCGACTCGACTCTCGCGCTCGCCGCAGACATCGTGCTGCTCACCTATGCCCAGGAGTCGCCGTTCCGCATGGCGGCGATGTCGAGTCGCATCGCGCAGCTCGCCCTGGTCGACATCCTCTTCGTACGGGTCGTGCAGCACCGGGGGGAGCCCGTCGTGATCCCGCTCCAGCTGACGCACGACGCGGCGGCGTCGCGGCGCCGACGCTGACTTCGGCGCAGTCGGCGGATCTTCCGGCTGAGAACGAGTGTCAGTCGACGTGGTCGCGCGTGCTGGCGAGAGCGCGGGTCGCGATGCGGTGCGCGCGGGCGAGGCTGCCCGTGAGCGAGAGCCCGGTGAGCACCCCCGCGAGGAATCCGGCGGCGAATGCGTCTCCGGCGCCGATCGATTCGACGACCGGCACATCCAGTGCCGCGCTGTCGGTGCGCTCCGCTCCGTCGAACGCCACTGCACCGCGCGGGCTCGTCGCAAGGAGGTACCGGGGCTCGGGGAACAGTTCACGCAGCCTGTCGGGGTCTGAGGTGCCGAACACCGCCTCGGCGTCGGGTTTCGTGCAGAAGACGACGTCGGCGCGGCGGACGTAACCCGAGATCGCCGCCCGCCCCTCGGCTTCGCGCCCTCGCCACAGTGCAGGGCGCCAGTTCACGTCGAAGCTGAGCAGGCGGCGTTCCCGCTCGGCGTCGAACAGGGCGTCCTGAGCCGCCCGTGCCGTGTCGGAGAGGGCCGGGGTGATTCCCGAGGTGTGCACCAGTGCCGCTTCCGCGAGCAGCTCGGATGCGGGGGAGGCGGAGAGAGTCGCGGGCGACATCGCCGCCGCTGCAGAGCCGGATCGGTAGTAGTGCATGGTCCCGTCGACCGACCCGTCAGGACGGGGAGACAGCTCCTTCAGGTAGAGGCCGGTGGGAGCATCCGGATCCACCTCGACGGCGGTGTCGTCGACCTCGTGCCTGCGCAGCTCCGCGGTGAGGAAGCGACCGAATCCGTCGTCGCCCACCCGGGAGACGACCGCGGTGCGGATGCCCGCCGACGCGAGGGCGATCGCGGCATTCCACTCCGCTCCGGCGAGGGAGCGGTGGAAGGTCCGGACGTCCTCGAGAGGGGCGGCGGTGGCGGGGACGAGGGCCACCAGGCCCTCGCCGACGCAGACGGCGAGGGGAGACGTGTCTGGCACCTTCTGGAGATTACCGGATCGGCCGTGGTGCCGAACATCCGTAACAGGAATGCAACCTGGAGGTGTTTTGCAACGGTGTACCCACTGGGTAGCGTCGAGGGCATCACCGTTTCCGGAGTCGAAGACGCCTCCGGAACGCGCACTGCAGCGCTCGACAGGAAGGTCACACAATGCACCATAAAGTCATGCGTCGGCGAGGACTCATCGCCGTCACCGGAGCAGCGCTCGCCGCGCTGGTCCTCTCGGGATGCGTCGCCAGCGAGCGCGGCGACGACGGCTCCGAGGGCTCAGGAGATGTGGACGGCACGTTCGTGTTCGCCGCATCGTCGGACCCGGCCAGCCTCGACCCGGCATTCGCCCAGGACGGTGAGAGCTTCCGCGTCTCCCGTCAGATCTTCGAGGGTCTCGTCGGCACCGAACCAGGCACCGCCGACCCCGCCCCGCTCCTCGCCGAGTCGTGGGAGTCGTCCGAAGACGGCATGAGCCACACCTTCACCCTGAAGGAGGACGTCACCTTCCACGACGGCACGCCGTTCAACGCCGAAGCGGTGTGCGCGAACTTCGACCGTTGGTTCAACTGGACCGGTCTCGCCGCGTCCGAGGCCTTCGGCTACTACTACAACAAGCTCTTCAAGGGCTATGCCGAGAACCCCGCCGACGCCGTGTACAAGTCCTGCACGCCCGACGGCGACTACTCCGTCACGATCGACCTGAACAAGCCGTTCGCCGGCTTCGTCGCGTCGCTGTCGCTGCCCTCGTTCGCGATGCAGAGCCCGTCGGCGCTGCAGGAGTTCGGCGCCGACGACGTCAGCGGTTCCGCCGAAGCACCGGTGCTGTCCGAGTACGCGATGGGACACCCCGTCGGCACCGGCCCCTACCAGTTCGACGAGTGGGCACCGGGCGAGCAGGTCTCGCTCAAGGCCTACGGCGACTACTGGGGTGACGCGGGTCAGATCGACGAGATCATCTTCCGCACGATCGACGACCCGACCGCGCGTCGTCAGGCACTCGAGTCCGGCTCGATCGACGGCTACGACCTGGTCGGCCCCGCCGACACCCAGGCGCTCGAGGACGACGGCTTCACCATGGTGTCGCGCCCTCCGTTCACGATCCTGTACCTCGCGTTCAACCAGGCCATCCCCGAGCTGCAGGACCCGAAGGTGCGCGAAGCGCTCTCGTACGCGGTCGACAAGGACGCGCTGATCAGCCAGGTGCTCCCGGAGGGCACCGAGAAGGCGATCGAGTTCGTCCCGGACACCGTCAACGGCTACAACCCCGATGTCACGACGTACGACTACGACCCCGAGAAGGCCAAGGAACTCCTGGCGGAGGCCGGCTACGACGAGGCCAACCCGCTGAAGCTCACCTTCAACTACCCGGTCAACGTCTCGCGCCCGTACATGCCGGACCCCGAGCAGATCTTCACGGTCCTGTCGTCGCAGCTCTCCGAGGTCGGCGTCGAGACCACCCCGGTCTCGGAGGAGTGGGTCGAATACCTCGACCGCACCACCGGTACGTCCGACCACGGCATCCACCTGCTGGGCTGGACCGGCGACTACAACGACACCGACAACTTCGTCGGCGTCTTCTTCGGCCAGCAGAGCTCCGAGTGGGGCTTCGACAACCCGGAGCTCTTCCAGAAGCTGAACGAGGCTCGCGGCGTCTCCAACCTCGAGGACCAGACGGCCCTCTACGAGGAGATCAACGAGATGGTCGCTCAGTTCATCCCGGGAGTTCCTCTCGCGCACCCGGCGCCCACGCTGGCGTTCGACCCGCGCGTCGAGAGCTACCCCGCCAGCCCGGTGAACGACGAGGTCTTCACGGACATCGTCCTCACCAAGTAGGTCTGACCGACTGAGAAGCCCACCCGGGCCTCCGCGCTCGCTGCGGAGGCCCGGGCCCGGCGTATCTTCTGATCAACGGAGACCTCTTGCTGCGCACCATCGGCAGGCGACTGCTTTTCCTCATTCCCACCCTCATCGGCCTCAGCATCCTGCTGTTCGCCTGGGTCAGGGCCCTCCCCGGCGGCCCGGCCGTCGCTCTTCTCGGCGAGAAGGCGACCCCGGATGCCATCGCCAGGGTCAACGAGCTCTACGGCTTCAACAAGCCGATCATCGAGCAGTACTTCATCTGGGTCGGACGCCTTCTGCAGGGCGACTTCGGCACCTCGATTCAGACAAACCGACCGGTCACGGAGGAGTTCTTCCGTCGCTTCCCCGCGACGATCGAGCTGAGCGTCGTCGCGCTCATTTTCGCGATCGGCGTCGGCATCCCTCTCGGATACTGGGCCGCCCGCCGGCACGGCAAGTTCACCGACCACGCCTCAGTGGTCCTGAGCCTCGTCGGCATCACCATCCCGGTGTTCTTCCTCGCGTTCATCCTGAAGTACGTCTTCGCGGTGCAGCTGGGCTGGCTGCCCTCCGACGGCAGACAGAACCCTCGAATAGACGCCACCCACCCGACCGGCTTCTACGTGTGGGACGGCATCATCACCGGCGAGTTCGATGCGTCATGGGATGCGCTGATGCACCTCGTGCTCCCGGCGCTCGCGCTCGGCACGATCCCGCTCGCGATCATCGTCCGCATCACGAGGGCGAGTGTCCTCGAGGTGCAGAACGCGGACTACGTGCGCACAGGCCGGGCGAAGGGCGTCGGAGCCTCGACGCTGCGCAGCCGGTTCATCCTGCGCAACGCCATGCTGCCGGTCATCACCACGATCGGCCTGCAGACCGGTCTGCTGATATCGGGTGCCGTGCTCACGGAGACCGTGTTCGCGTTCCCCGGCATCGGCTCCTTCCTCGCGAGGGCGATCTTCACGAGGGACTTCCCTGTGCTCCAGGGGTTCATCATCTTCATCGCGATCGCCTATGCATTGATCAACCTGGCGGTCGACGTGTCGTACAGCTTCATCGATCCGAGAGTGCGGGTGCAGTGATGTCCCGCCTCGTTCTCCGAAAGGGGGTGGCGTCATGACCATCTCGCTCCCACCCGCACAAGGCCCGTCGGCTGCGAGCGGCTCGGTCGTCGACACCGTCGCCGTCAACCAGGCCGGCCTCAAGGAGGGGCCCGGCGGATTCTGGCGCGACGTGTTCCGACGCCTGCGTCGAAACCCCACCGCCTGGATCGGCGCCGGAATCGTCCTGGTGTTCATCCTCGTGTCGGTGCTCGCACCGATTCTCGCGCCGTACCCCGAGACCGCGCTTCCCGGGGCGAAGTACATCACGCCCACCAACATCCCGGGCCCGGGGGAGATCCCCGAGTTCCCGCTCGGACTCGACCGCTTCGGCGGAGACGTGCTCTCCAAGCTCATCTGGGGTGCGCAGGCGTCACTCCTCATCGGCGTGATCTCGACCGCGCTGGGCCTTGTCGGCGGAATGATCCTCGGACTGCTCGCCGGCACCTTCGGCGGCTGGGTCGACACGGTGATCATGCGTGTCGTCGACATCATCCTGTCGGTCCCGAACCTGCTGCTGGCCGTCTCGATCGCGGCGATCCTCGGTCAGACGCCGTTCGCGGTGATGATCGCGATCGGCGCATCGCAGGTGCCCATCTTCGCCCGGCTGCTGCGCGCGTCGATGCTGCAGCAGCGATCCAGCGACTACGTGCTCTCGGCTCAGACCCTGGGGCTCGGCCGTGGGCAGATCACGATGTCGCACGTGCTCCCGAACGCCATCGGCCCGGTCATCGTCCAGGGAACCCTGACGCTCGCCACCGCCGTCATCGACGCGGCGGCGCTGTCGTTCCTCGGTCTCGGCGGCGGTCGACCCGAGACGGCCGAGTGGGGGCGCATGCTCACCTACGCGCAGGCGGAACTCGCCATCGCGCCGTGGCTGGCGTTCCTGCCCGGCATCTGCATCGCGGTCACCGCGCTCGGCTTCACCCTGTTCGGTGAAGCGCTGCGCGAGGCCATGGACCCGAGGACGAGAGCACGATGAACGCTGCGAAAGTGAATCAGAATCCGGACGCACCTCTTCTGTCGGTCGAGGGACTCGCTGTCGACTTCGCCACCATGGACGGCGTCGTACACGCCGTCGAGGGCGTCGATCTCGAGATCGCGCCGGGGCAGACCGTCGCGATCGTGGGGGAGTCGGGATCGGGCAAGTCGACGACGGCGATGGCGATCATCGGCCTGCTCGCCGGAGGCGGCCGCGTGGCCGCAGGCAGCATCCGCCTCGACGGCCGCGAGATCGCACACGCGCCCGAGCACGACCTGCGGATGATCCGGGGTCGCGACATCGGGCTCGTCCCGCAGGACCCGATGTCGAACCTGAACCCGGTCGCCAAGATCGGCACCCAGGTCGCCGAGACCCTCCTCGCACACGGACTCGCCACCAGGCAGAACGTGCAGGAGAAGGTCGTCGAGGCGCTCACCGCCGCCGGTCTGCCCGACCCTGAGAAGCGTGCGAAGCAGTATCCGCACGAGTTCTCCGGCGGCATGCGTCAGCGCGCGCTGATCGCGATCGGTCTGGCGTGCAAGCCGCGTCTGCTGATCGCGGACGAGCCGACCAGCGCGCTCGACGTCACGGTGCAGCAGACGATCCTCGACCAGATCGGTGAGATGACACGCGAGCTCGGCACCGCCGTGCTGCTCATCACCCACGACCTGGGACTCGCGGCCGAGCGGGCGGAGCGCGTCATCGTGATGCACCGCGGCAAGGTCGTCGAGCAGGGGCCGGCGAAGCAGATCCTCGAGGATCCGCAGCATCCGTACACGCAGTCGCTCGTGAAGGCGGCGCCGTCGGTGGCCGCAGCGCGTCTGCGCCCCGAGGCCTTCCAGGTGGAGGATCGTCCGGCGGAGCCTGCGGATGCGGACAGCTCGGCGGGCGCGGCGACGATCGATGCTCCGTCGACGGCCGACAACATCGTCGAGATCGAGAACCTCACGAAGGTCTATCCGGTGCGCGGTCAGAAGGAGGACTTCGTCGCGGTGAACGACGTGTCCCTCGCGATCCCGCGAGGCGAGACGGTCGCGATCGTGGGCGAGTCCGGCTCGGGCAAGACGACGACGGCGCGGATGCTGCTGAAGATCATCGAGCCGACCAGCGGGCTGATCCGCTACGAGGGCAAGGACATCGCCTCGCTCAGTCGAGCGGAGACGCGTGACTTCCGTCAGAAGGTGCAGCCGATCTTCCAGGATCCGTACTCGAGCCTGAACCCGATGTTCACGATCGAGCGGCTGATCGCCGAACCGCTGGACTTCTACAAGCGGGGGAGCAGCGCAGATCGGCGCAAGCGCGTCCGTCAGCTGCTCGACGACGTGGCCCTGCCGCAGTCGATGCTGCGGCGCTACCCGTCTGAGCTGTCCGGAGGTCAGCGTCAACGTGTGGCCATCGCGCGAGCGCTCGCCCTCTCGCCCGAGTTGATCGTGTGCGACGAACCGGTCTCGGCACTCGACGTGCTCGTGCAGGATCAGATCCTGAAGCTGCTCGGCGACCTGCAGACCGAGTACGGGCTCAGCTACCTGTTCATCTCGCACGACCTCGCGGTGGTGCGACTCATCAGCGACTACGTGTGCGTGATGAAGGACGGATCGCTCGTGGAGGCGGCCTCGTCGGAGGAGATCTTCACGAATCCGCGGGACCCGTACACGCGACGGCTGCTGGCATCGATCCCGGGGAACGAACTCAACATCGCCTCCTGAGGCCATTCGGCCCCGTTCCTCTCGGCCTTCTTCGGATGCCAATACCGCAGCATCCGAAGAAGGTCAAGGATCGAGCTTGCCATGTCGCGAGATCGAGCGTATAGTTGGTAGTTGCGCTCGCTTCTCCCTGCCCTCATATGGTGGTCGGCAGCTCGTTGAGCATTCGGGCGCACACTCCACCTGACGACAAAGGAATCGAGAAGCCCTGCGGGGCTCACGGAGGTTATTCCCTTGGCTGCTGCTCGCAACGCATCCACATCCACCACCACCAAGAACGGACGCGGAGCTTCCCGTCTTTCGTTCGCCAAGATCTCCGACACGCTGACGGTCCCTGACCTTCTCGCTCTGCAGACCGAATCCTTCGGATGGCTCGTCGGCAACGACGCCTGGAAGGCTCGTGTCGCAGAGGCCAAGAAGGCCGGCCGCACCGACGTGAACGAGAACAGCGGTCTCGGCGAGATCTTCGAGGAGATCTCTCCGATCGAGGACCTCGGCGAGACGATGCAGCTGTCGTTCACGAACCCGTACCTCGAGCCGGAGAAGTACTCCATCGAGGAGTGCAAGGAGCGTGGCAAGACCTACGCCGCTCCGCTGTACGTCGAGGCCGAGTTCATGAACCACCTCACGGGTGAGATCAAGACCCAGACGGTCTTCATGGGCGACTTCCCGCTGCAGACCGACAAGGGAACGTTCATCATCAACGGCTCCGAGCGCGTCGTCGTCTCGCAGCTCGTGCGTTCCCCTGGTGTCTACTTCGACAAGACCCCCGACAAGACGTCCGACAAGGACATCGTGTCGGCCCGCGTCATCCCGAGCCGTGGTGCATGGCTCGAGTTCGAGATCGACAAGCGCGACCAGGTCGGCGTGCGCGTCGACCGCAAGCGCAAGCAGTCGGTCACCGTGTTCCTCAAGGCGCTGGGCATGACCAGCGAGGAGATCCTCACGGAGTTCGCCGGCTACACCTCGATCGAGGAGACGCTCGCGAAGGACACCATCGTCACGAAGGAAGATGCGCTCCGCGACATCTACCGCAAGCTGCGTCCGGGCGAGCAGGTCGCCGCCGAGGCCGCCCGTGCGCTGCTGGACAACTTCTACTTCAACCCGAAGCGCTACGACCTGGCGAAGGTGGGTCGTTACAAGATCAACCACAAGCTGGGCCTCGACGCTCCGCTCACCGACTCGGTCCTCACGGTTCAGGACATCGTCGCGACGATCAAGTACCTCGTGCGTCTGCACGCAGGCACCGAAGAGACCTTCCCCGGCATCCGCTCGGGCAAGAAGGCCGAGATCCGCATCGCGACCGATGACATCGACAACTTCGGCAACCGTCGCATCCGCGCGGTCGGCGAGCTGATCCAGAACCAGGTCCGCACCGGTCTCTCCCGCATGGAGCGCGTCGTCCGCGAGCGCATGACCACGCAGGACATCGAGGCGATCACGCCGCAGACCCTGATCAACGTGCGCCCCGTCGTCGCCGCGATCAAGGAGTTCTTCGGAACGTCGCAGCTGTCGCAGTTCATGGACCAGAACAACCCGCTCGCGGGTCTGACCAACAAGCGTCGCCTCTCGGCTCTCGGCCCCGGTGGTCTGAGCCGTGACCGCGCCGGTGTCGAGGTCCGTGACGTCCACCCGTCGCACTACGGCCGCATGTGCCCCATCGAGACCCCTGAAGGCCCGAACATCGGTCTGATCGGTGCTCTCGCGACCTTCGCGCGCATCAACTCGTTCGGTTTCATCGAGACCCCGTACCGCAAGGTCACGGGCGGCGTCGTCACCGAGGACATCGACTACCTGACGGCTTCCGAAGAGGTCGACTTCAACATCGCGCAGGCCAACGCCCCGCTCGACAAGAACGGTCGCTTCATCGAGAGCCACGTCCTGGCCCGCCCCAAGGGCGGCAGCGGCGAGGTCGACATGTTCCTCCCGGAGGACATCGGCTACATCGACGTCTCGCCGCGCCAGATGGTGTCGGTCGCGACCTCGCTCGTGCCGTTCCTCGAGCACGACGACGCACAGCGCGCCCTCATGGGTGCCAACATGCAGCGTCAGGCTGTGCCGCTGCTCCGCAGCGACTCGCCGCTCGTCGGAACCGGTATGGAGGGCTACACGGCCATCGACGCCGGCGACGTGCTCACGGCCGAGAAGCCGGGTGTCGTCTCCGAGGTCTCCGCAGACCGCGTCACCGTCATGCTCGACGAGGGTGGAACGCAGGACTACCACCTGCGCAAGTTCGACCGCTCGAACCAGGGCACGTCGTACAACCAGAAGGTCGTCGTCAACGAGGGCGACCGCGTCGAGGTCGGAGAGGTCATCGCCGATGGCCCCGCCACCGAGAACGGCGAGCTGGCACTCGGAAAGAACCTCCTCGTCGCGTTCATGACGTGGGAAGGCTACAACTTCGAGGACGCGATCATCCTGAGCCAGGACCTGGTGAAGGACGACACCCTCTCCTCGATCCACATCGAGGAGTACGAGGTCGACGCCCGCGACACGAAGCTGGGCAAGGAGGAGATCACCCGTGATCTCCCCAACGTCAGCCCCGAGCTGCTGAAGGATCTCGACGAGCGCGGCATCATCCGCATCGGTGCCGAGGTCCGCCCCGGCGACATCCTCGTCGGCAAGGTCACGCCGAAGGGCGAGACCGAGCTGTCGGCCGAGGAGCGTCTGCTCCGCGCGATCTTCAACGAGAAGAGCCGCGAGGTCCGTGACACCTCCCTGAAGGTGCCCCACGGTGAGCAGGGCACGATCATCGCCGTCAAGGAGTTCAACGCCGAAGACGGTGACGACGAGCTCGGCTCCGGTGTCAACCGCCGCGTCGTGGTCTACATCGCCCAGAAGCGCAAGATCACCGAGGGTGACAAGCTCGCCGGTCGTCACGGCAACAAGGGTGTCATCGCGAAGATCCTCCCGATCGAGGACATGCCGTTCCTCGCGGACGGAACGCCGGTCGACATCGTGCTGAACCCGCTGGGTATCCCCGGTCGAATGAACTTCGGCCAGGTGCTCGAGACCCACCTCGGGTGGATCGCGAAGCAGGGCTGGAAGGTCGAGGGAAACCCCGAGTGGGCTACCAAGCTCCCGAAGGACGCCTTCGAGGCCGCCCCCGGCACCAAGGTCGCCACCCCGGTGTTCGACGGTGCGAGCGAGGAGGAGATCGCAGGTCTCCTCGACGCGACCATCCCGACCCGCGACGGCATCCGCCTGATCGACTCCACAGGAAAGGCCCAGATGTTCGACGGCCGCTCCGGCGAGCCGTTCCCGGCGCCGATCTCGGTGGGCTACATGTACATCCTGAAGCTGCACCACCTGGTCGACGACAAGATCCACGCGCGTTCGACGGGTCCGTACTCGATGATCACCCAGCAGCCGCTCGGTGGTAAGGCGCAGTTCGGTGGACAGCGATTCGGTGAGATGGAGGTGTGGGCCCTCGAGGCCTACGGTGCCGCTTACGCGCTCCAGGAGCTCCTCACGATCAAGTCCGATGACATCCTCGGCCGCGTCAAGGTGTACGAGGCCATCGTCAAGGGCGAGAACATCCAGGAGCCCGGCATCCCCGAGTCCTTCAAGGTGCTCATGAAGGAGATGCAGTCGCTCTGCCTGAACGTCGAGGTCCTCTCGGCCGACGGCACGCTGGTCAACCTGCGTGACACGGACGACGAGGCCTTCCGCGCAGCGGAGGAGCTCGGCATCAACATCTCCAGCCGCTTCGAGGCCGCCTCGATCGACGAGATCTAAGGTCCAGGCCGCCGACTGAGCGTCACGCCCGGTCGGCGGCCCACCTCCCCGATTTCTTCAGAAGAATTCCTACACAGGAGAATTTGTGCTCGAGTCAAACACTTTCGATGAGCTTCGCATCGGCCTGGCCACTGCGGATCACATCCGCGCCTGGTCCTACGGCGAGGTCAAGAAGCCTGAAACCATCAACTACCGCACCCTGAAGCCGGAGAAGGACGGTCTCTTCGGAGAGCAGATCTTCGGCCCGTCCCGCGACTGGGAGTGCGCCTGCGGCAAGTACAAGCGTGTCCGTTTCAAGGGCATCGTCTGCGAGCGCTGCGGCGTCGAGGTCACCAAGTCCTCGGTCCGTCGTGAGCGCATGGGTCACATCGAGCTCGCCGCTCCCGTCACCCACATCTGGTACTTCAAGGGTGTTCCCTCGCGTCTCGGCTACCTGCTCGACATGGCGCCGAAGGACCTCGAGAAGGTCATCTACTTCGCTGCCTACATGGTCATCTCGGTCGATGAGGATGCTCGTCACCGCGACCTCGGCACGCAGGAGAACAACATCCGCCTCGAGCTGAAGACGCTCGGAGACCGCCGCGACGCGAAGATCGCCGAGCGCCTGGCTCGCCTGGAGGAGGAGCTCGCTTCCCTCGAGGCAGAGGGCGCCAAGGCCGACGCGAAGAAGAAGGTCAAGGACGCCGGCGAGAAGGAGATGTCGCTCATCCGCAAGGGTGCCGACGAGGCGATCGCCAAGCTCGAGCGCGTGTGGGAAGACTTCCGCACCCTCGAGGTCGGGGCCCTCCGCCCCGAGGACGACGTCTTCCACGAGCTGCAGGACCGCTTCGGTCAGTACTTCGAGGCCTACATGGGCGCCGAGTCGATCCAGCGTCGCCTCGCGGCGTTCGACCTGGCCGCCGAGGCGGAGAGCCTGCACCTGCAGATCTCCGAGGGCAAGGGCCAGCGCAAGATCCGTGCGATCAAGCGCCTGAAGGTCGTCAACTCGTTCCTGGAGACCGGCATGAGCCCGGCCGCCATGGTTCTCGACGTCGTTCCGGTGATCCCGCCGGAGCTGCGCCCGATGGTGCAGCTCGACGGTGGCCGCTTCGCGACCTCCGACCTCAACGACCTCTACCGTCGTGTGATCAACCGCAACAACCGTCTTCGTCGTCTGATCGACCTCGGCGCCCCCGAGATCATCGTCAACAACGAGAAGCGGATGCTGCAGGAGGCCGTCGACGCACTGTTCGACAACGGTCGCCGTGGTCGCCCCGTCACCGGTACCGGCAACCGCGCCCTGAAGTCCCTCAGCGACATGCTGAAGGGTAAGCAGGGTCGTTTCCGCCAGAACCTGCTCGGAAAGCGCGTCGACTACTCGGGCCGTTCGGTCATCATCGTCGGACCGCAGCTGAAGCTGCACCAGTGCGGTCTGCCCAAGCAGATGGCTCTGGAGCTCTTCAAGCCGTTCGTCATCAAGCGCCTGATCGACCTCGGTCACTCGCAGAACATCAAGGCCGCCAAGCGTGCCGTCGAGCGCACCCGTCCCGAGGTCTGGGACGTGCTCGAGGAGATCATCCGCGAGCGTCCGGTGCTGCTCAACCGTGCACCCACCCTGCACCGTCTGGGCATCCAGGCGTTCGAGCCTCAGCTCGTCGAGGGCAAGGCCATCCAGCTGCACCCGCTCGTCTGCGCGGCGTTCAACGCCGACTTCGACGGTGACCAGATGGCTGTCCACCTGCCGCTCTCGGTCGAGGCTCAGGCTGAGGCCCGCGTGCTGATGCTCGCGTCGAACAACATCCTGAAGCCGTCCGACGGACGCCCGGTCACCCTGCCTTCGCAGGACATGATCATCGGTCTGCACCACCTGACCACGGTCAAGGCGGGCGCAGCCGGTGAGGGCCGTGCATTCGGTTCGGTGGGCGAGGCCATCCTGGCCAAGGACGAGGGCACCCTCGACCTGCAGGCCAAGGTCCGCATCCGCATCCCGGGTCTGACGTTCCTCGAGGGCGAAGCGCCCGAGGGCTACGAGCGTCACGGTCTCGTCGACGCATCGCTCGGACAGGCGATCTTCAACGACACGCTTCCGAAGGGATACCCGTTCGTCCGCGAGCAGGCTGACAAGAACAAGCTGTCGCAGATCGTCAACAAGCTGGCCGAGGAGTACCCCAAGGTCGAGACGGCTGCGTCGCTCGACCGCATCAAGGACGCCGGGTTCTACTGGGCCACGCGCTCGGGTGTGACCGTCGCCCTGAGCGACATCCTCACGCCGCCGAACAAGGCTGAGATCGTCGCGGGCTACGAGAAGCAGGCCGCGAAGGTCCAGTCCCAGTACGAGAAGGGCCTCACGACCGACGTCGAGCGTCGTCAGGAGCTCATCAAGATCTGGACCGAGGCGACCGACGAGGTCCAGGCCGCGATGAAGGCGAACTTCCCGGAGGACAACACCATCAACCGCATGGTGTCCTCGGGCGCCCGTGGTAACTGGCTGCAGATCCGGAACATCGCCGGTATGCGTGGTCTGGTGAACAACCCCAAGGGTGAGATCATCCCGCGTCCGATCATCTCCTCGTACCGCGAGGGTCTGTCGGTTGCGGAGTACTTCATCGCGACGCACGGTACCCGTAAGGGTCTGGCCGACACCGCTCTGCGTACCGCCGACTCGGGTTATCTGACCCGTCGTCTGGTGGATGTCTCGCAGGACGTCATCATCCGCGAAGAGGACTGCGGCACGTCGAAGGGCCTCGAGCTCCCGATCGCCGCTCCGAACTCGCAGGGTGAGCTGGTGCGCGACGCGAACGTCGAGAACTCGGTGTTCGCTCGTACCCTGGCCTCCGACGTGGTCGACAGCAAGGGCGAGGTCCTCGCCTCTGCCGGCGACGACGTGGGCGACGTGCTCATCGACAAGCTGGTCGCGCTGGGCGTCGAGAGCATCAAGGTGCGCTCGGTTCTCACGTGTGACTCCGCCGTCGGTGTCTGCGCGCAGTGCTACGGCCGTTCGCTCGCGACGGGCAAGACCGTCGACATCGGAGAGGCCGTCGGCATCATCGCGGCCCAGTCGATCGGTGAGCCCGGTACCCAGCTGACGATGCGTACCTTCCACACCGGTGGTTCCGCGTCTGCAGATGACATCACGCAGGGTCTTCCCCGTGTGCAGGAGCTCTTCGAGGCTCGTACCCCGAAGGCGGCATCGCCGATCGCCGAGGCCGATGGCCGCATCACGATCGACGAGACGGACAAGGCCAAGAGGCTCATCCTGACGCCCGACAACGGTGACGAGGAAGTGATCTACCCGGTCCTGAAGCGTGCGACGCTTCTGGTCGAGGACGGTCAGCACGTCAGCGTCGGTCAGCCGCTCCTGGTCGGCACGCTCGACCCCAAGGAGGTCATGCGTGTCATGGGTGCCCGCGAGGTGCAGCGTTACCTCGTCGGTGGCGTCCAGGGCGTGTACCGCTCGCAGGGTGTGCCGATCCACGACAAGCACATCGAGGTCATCGTCCGTCAGATGCTCCGCAAGGTCACCGTCGTCGATCACGCCGACACGACTCTGCTCCCGGGTGAGATGGTCGACCTCAAGCGCTACCAGGCGATCAACCGCGAGGCTGTGGCAGAGGGCAAGCGCCCCGCGTCCGGCCGTTCGGAGCTGATGGGTATCACGAAGGCGTCGCTCGCGACGGAGTCGTGGCTGTCGGCCGCCTCCTTCCAGGAGACGACCCGCGTGCTCACCGAGGCTGCGATGCAGGGCAAGCGCGACCCGCTGGTCGGTCTCAAGGAGAACGTCATCATCGGAAAGCTCATCCCCGCCGGAACCGGTCTCTCGAAGTACCGCGACGTCACGGTCGAGGCGACGGAAGAAGCCAAGAGCGAGCGCTACCCGAACCGGATCTTCGCATCCGACGGTGCGTACGCTGACGGCGACTTCGGTTACGTCGACTTCGACGCGTTCTCGACGGACGACATCACGCCGGGTACGTACAACTGACGCACTGAGTGAGTGAGTGAGAAGGCCCCGGGCGATTCGCCCGGGGCCTTCTTCGTGCCCGGAGGGCGGGTGGATGCCGGGGCGCGACGTTGCCGGAGCCCCGACCCCTCCGATCCTGTGCCGGGCACAGCTTCGGATCTAAGAGCCGACGCCCCGGGGCAGGGAATCGACGGCCCGGGGTGTCGACTCCGGCATCCGAAGTTGTGCCCGAGGAGGGGAGAGGTGACCGGTTGGAGATGTCCGGGTTGGCTATACCGAGTGGCGACCGGGTGGGCGGCGTCTGATTCGGGTCAGTCGAACAGGTGCGCGATGATGCTCGACGTGTAGCCCGATGGAGCGAGGTTCGAGTAGCGCGAGTCGATCAGCACGTCGTCTCGCCAGAACAGGGTGCGCCCGTCCGTCACGGGGTACTGCGTGTTCTGCCAGGTTTTCTCGCAGCGCGTGCCGCCATCGGGGGCGAAGCAGGTGAACCCCTCGTTCGTGACGAGGGCATTGAGCATGTCGAGAGCGGGCCCGCGGTTCATGAGCGAGATCGTGGTGACGAGCGATGTGGTGTCGGCGCGCGGGTCGGCCCAGATGCAGGTGAGAGTGCCGTCGTCCGCGACGCCCGAGGGGCCGAACGCCGCGTCGTTCAGCGGAACCCCGTCGAGCTGCGCGAGCACCTCCTCCGAGAGGATCGCCCGGCAGTCGGTCGGCAGAGCGATCGGTGCGGTCGTGGGAGTGGGAGATGCTGTGGGCGAGGGGCTCGCGGTGTCGTCCGGGGTCGAGCTCGATGACGGCTCAGGCGATGCGCTCTGCTCGGCGCTGCCGGAACCGGCAGGATCGCAGCCTGTGAGCACGGCGATGAGCAGAAGAGCCGCAGCGCCGGCGGCGAGTCGCGCGTTCATGCGCTCACCGTAGCGCCGGAGGGATCGGGGGAGCGGGAGGCAGACCGCGCCGCCGCAGATGCCGTTCGCGCGGTAGTGTCGGCGGAATGAGCGTTGAATCCTCCCGTGCGTCCGGTGCCGTCGTCGTCGGAGACGCGCTGATCGACGAGATCCGTGACGGCGCCGGCGTGCGCGAGCTCGTCGGCGGCGCCGCGCTGAACGTGGCCGTCGGCCTGCGCCGACTCGGAGTGCCGACGACGCTGATCGCGATGGTCGGCGATGATGAGGCGGGTGCGCACATCCGCGAATACCTCTCGGATCACGACGTCAGACTGATCGCGAGCGAGGCTCCGCTCGGCTCGTCGCGCGCGATCGTCGAACGCGGGCCCGACGGCGAGCCGGTGTACGTCTTCAATGAAGCGGCGCAGCGGCGCAGCATCCGCTATTCCGATGAGGCCGTGCAGGCCATGGCCGATGCCGGTCTCGTGGCCGTCAGCTGCTTCCCCTTCGATGTGCCCGCCGAAGTCGATGCTCTCCTCGCCGCGGTGGGCGAGGCGCGTCTCGCCATCGACCCCAACCCGCGGTCCGGCATGCTGAGCGACCGCGAGGAGTTCGTGCGGGGCTTCGAGCGTGCGGTCGCAGGAGCTGCGATCGTCAAGGTCGGCGCGGATGACGCCGCACTTCTCTACGACGGCGACCTCGACGCCCTTCGCGCGCGTCTGCGCGGGCTCGGGGTGCGTGCGGTGCTCGCGACAGCAGGTGCTGCCGGAGCCGCACTCGAGTCGGATGCCGGAGTGGTCACCGCTCCCATCTCGGCGTTGCCGGGCCGCGTGATCGACACGGTCGGTGCCGGCGATGCGACGCTCGCGGCGGTGGCTGCAGGACTCGCCGACGGGACACCCGCCGATGCTGAGGGATGGCAGGAACTGCTCGATCGGGCGATGGATGTGGCGGCGGCGACGTGTCGCGCCGAGGGTGGTCTGCTCCGCACTCCCGAGTCTCTGGCGGACGCCGACCGCGGCGTCTTCGGCAGCTGAGGTCTCGATTTCTCGCGCCTGCCGTTCGCAGGTATGATTATCTATCGTGCCCCCGGTTGGCTGTCGAAGTTGGACGGGTGCGCTCTGGCGAGTTACCCAAGCGGCCAAAGGGATCTGACTGTAAATCAGACTGCATCGCATTCGGGGGTTCGAATCCCTCACTCGCCACGATTGTGATGTCTCAGGACATCGTGAACGGTCGAACCCCCGGTTTCCGGGGGTTCAGTCGTTTTTGCGTTCAGCGACAATGCCTTCGCTTACCGGAACTCGGCAGCGTTCCGCGCGGTCCTCGACGCCCACGGCATCACGCAGAAGTTCATCAAGCCGCACTGCCCCTGGACGAACGGGAAAGTCGAGCGCCTGAACCGCACCCTAGCCGCCGAATGGGCCTACGCCCGTGTCTATGCCTCGAACACTGACCGCGCGATAGCCTTGCCCACCTGGCTCAACTACTACAACCTAGACAGAGCCCACCTCGGCATCGACGGCACAACCCCCATCGACCGAATCAACAACGGTCGAGGTCAGTACATCTAGTCGCGATCCGAGGGCTCGACGGGTGCGTCGTCCTCGCTTTCCGTTGCCGTGGGTGGCTGGTCCTCGGCGTCGGAGCGGTCCTCCTTTAGACGCTCGATGATTGCGTGAACGAACTGTTCTGTGGTGCCGCCCTCTTCGCAGAGTTCGAGGTGTTTCGCGACGACGGGGAGCGCTGTGGAAGGGCGGAGAGGGAGTTTTCGACTTCGGGCGATTGCATCGGCGAGTTGAATCCCTTCGATGGCATCGTCAACCGAAGGCGACGCTGCGGTGCCGAGAGCGACGAGTGTTGTCACGACAGGGACGGCTGTTTCTCCGGGCATCGCTTCACAGATGCCGATGATTGCGCGTGCTTGCCATTCCCTGACCATCGAAGGTGAGTGCGCGCGCACCTCCTCGATGATCTGCTCCCATGGCTCGATGCTGCCCGCGTCCTGCCACCAGGGGCCGCGCCGGAGAATGTCCGCTGCAGGCGCGAGCACGTTCGGGTGGCGTCGGATGCTCGCGATGACTTCCTCGACGCTAACTGGTTGGTCTGCGACTCGATGCTCGACCAGGGTTGCGATGAGCTGGGCTTGCGTGGCTATCGCCTCATTGACTTGTTCGGGCGAGGACGCGTTCTCGAGTTGTGCAAGGTTGCGTGCCTCCAGGATGTTCACGGTCCCGAACGTCTCTACGCCCGCCTCCGCCGCAACCTGGCGGAGTGCGAGGTCGTCAGCCCACAATGGGCGGCCCGTTTCAATCGAGAGCGCTAGGGCGGTTGTCCAGGCGCTGTCCCCGAAGCTCTGGATCTCTTCCGGCAGGTGAGAGGGTGAGGATCGAGAGGTCTGCAGGGTGTCGACAACCTGCACCATTTCTTCGCATCGTTCGAAGATGGCTCTCGCGCGCGCAACATCCGAGCTAACGCCCCACATCTTGCCGTCCGCGTCCATGTGTATTGAGCCGCCCGGCGCCGTCTCCCGACGTGCTTGGGCGGCGGAGGCGATTGCGTCTCGCTTGATCCGTGACGGGATGGTGATGACATTGAAATCGGCGTAGATGCTGTCCCACACGCCGAGCTCGAGGGCGAGGTCGATGGCCGAGAGATCAATGATGATGTCCCCGCCGATGCTCCGCTGCGCGGCCGCAGTTTCCAGCGCGTGACGTTCGCCGTCCGCGTATGAGGCTATGCGAAGGTTTTCGTAGCGCGACGCGAGTATCAGCCCGTAGGGATCAGATTTCAGTTCGCAGAGCAATCCCTGGGGCGCGTTGCCGGTGACGACCTCTCGTGCAATGCGGTCGCGTTCGGGATCGCGGCTCTCGGCGAGAACTGACACGATTTGCTCAACTGCCTCCTCGGTCGTGCCGGAGATCGTTCGCCCGAACATCTCCCCGTAATTCTCTTGCAGCGACGTCATCAGACGTAGCGCCCTGGAATGTAGATCGCCGGAAACGAGCGGCCTGAGGTCATCTGTAGGGCTCAGAAGCTCATCCATCTCTGGATCGGATTCGTCTTCCTCGGATTGGGCACGAGGTGAGCTCGTGGCACCGAAGACGTTGCCGGCGAGTCGGAAGGCGAGCGCCGGTGTGCGCTCCTCGGCCTCAGCGAAGGTAATCGCCTGCGTAGCTGTTACCTCGTCCCACCCGGTCTGGGAATGGATCAGTGCCCAGAGCTCCATGTCGTTCTCGTTGTCGGGCACGTGTTGGTGCGTGTCGAGGAGCCTGCGCGCGAGCGTCGTCTCCCCGGTCGCGGTGTAGCACTGGGCAAGCGACCATACCGGCCGTTCAGTGGTGAATGGATTCTCGTCGACGGCCGCACGAAAGTGCTCGATAGCTTGCTTCCAGCGCGACTCTTCAGCGTGGTATTCGCCGAGAAGAAGGTGCGCGGATCGCTTGTCTTCCCCTGCGAGTCGACCTTCAATGAGGGCGCTGGTGAGGACCGCTATCGCGTCCTCGCGCTCGTTGAAGTTGAGATGGATCCACGCCTTCGTCATGAGGAACGATGCCGACTTGTAGATCCCAAAGTACTGGTCAGCGGCAGCAATCGCGGCAGTGCTGGTGTCCCGCCGGCGGAGAATATCGAGAACGATTTCGGCGGCCAGCATGTGCGTACGAGCAAGGCCCCGCAGTGCCGGGAGTGACTTGTCATCACGGTCGCCAGCCTGCGCGACTGCGGAGAGTAGGTTGCGCTGCTCGTCGGAGATCGTTGGGACTTCCTGGACGTCAGCGACTGCATCGACCCCGAGAACCGCGAGTTGCAGGACCGCCTCGAAGACGCGCTGGTTGTCTCCCGATTCTCGCCCCTGAGTGACCTGATGACGGTATGCAGCGATCTGGTCTTCACGCGACTCGCGGGGACGGTCTTGGTCGTCGGCGGGCACGATATCTGGGCGGCCGACTCGCAGCGCGGCTTGACGTGCGAGATATCGAATCGTTGGGTCTGTTGCCTCGGGTGGTGTCGCCGTCCCCATCGGCGGAAGCGACGCTTCCTTGATGAGGTCCGCGTACTTGCTCTGGGAGGCGAGGGCGACGAGCAGCACCTCAAGGGTGTCGGCGGTGTGGTCGCTCCACGAACGGTGCAAGCTCAGAGCTGTTCGCAGGTGACTTTCTGCGAGGGTTTGGTCGGACGTCTCTGCGTGTGGGGTGTGGGATCGTCTGAGGAGCGCTTGAGCGAGACGAACGTAGCCGTTGACAGACTCAGGTCGCTCACCGACGACGAGCTCGAGGCGGCGAATCGCTTCGGTGTCGTCACCGTTGTGTAGCGCCTTGGTCGCGAAGTAGCTATGCGACAGCACGTCGCTGCGACCCGTGAGTCGTTGCTCTGCGTGCTCGACGTCGTACCCGAGCAGAGCATTCGCCACGTGAACCGCGGTGTCATCGGGGCTGATCTCGCGGGCCTGATGACTCAGTCGGTGTGCCAGGTCCGGGTCGGAATCCATGACCTGTATGGCGGCGTTCGCGAGATACGCGCCCCGTGAATCGGGGTCGACGTCGGCGAGGCGCTGGAGCACGGTCGAGGCGGCGTCATGGTTCTCATGCTCAAGACAGAAAGTGAGAACCGCGAGCCAAGCGTTTCGTCCGTGCGCGTCGAGCCACTCGGAACGGGATCGCAGAAGCTCACGAATCGCGGCGGTCGGGTCCTCCCTGCCAGCGACGAGATCCGACGCGAGGGCGCCAGCCGCGTAATAGTGCTGCTCTCGAAGCGCCTGCAGATGCTTTCGCACCTCGGGTGACAGCCGGGCCCCGTGATACTCGAACTGCTGCTCGACAACCTTGGAGTACTCGATTGTGAATGACTCCCAGGCATGTCCAGCCTCGCGAAGGTCGTGTGCCTCAGGCACCAGTACTTTGAAGCCCTTGCCGGTGCTGGTCAGCGTCGTTTTGTTGACGATCTGCCAGTAGCACGACCCTGTTCTCACGTCCACGAGGATGAGGACGACGGGAAGGGAGCTCGCCAACCAGTACTTGGCGTGACGAGGCTTCACAGGGAAATGCCATCCACCGGAAGTCGGAGACTTGAACGCGGAGTCTCCGCCCTTGATCTGAGCGGCGACGAGTTTGCCAGTGGGCTTGTCGTCGGCATCCATCGTTTCGATGTGCGCGTCAATCCCGTGGTCGCTCACTTCCTGAGCGCGAAACAGCCACTTCAGCGACCCGATGACCTGTTGCTCGACGAAGGAGACAGCGAGCCGTCCAACTCGCTCGCGCTCAGAGTTCTTGACTGTCACGAAGACATTCCACCATGACGGGACATCGCGCGAGCTCGTGTCGCCAGAGTGGACAGCGTACAGCTCTGAGCGCCTGGTGGGGAGGAACGTTGTGCGGCTGCGCGGACGAGGAGCTATGGAGCGCTGGCCGCCTCCGCATCAAACTCCGCGATGAGGTCCGCGGGGATCGATTGGATGAGGTCCTCGACGTCGTTCGGATTGAGGAAAGGTGCGGCTGTCACGCCCACCCACGCATGGAGGCTCCGGGACCACGCTTCGATGGATCGGTAGGCCACAATCCCGATGAGCCGCACGTAGGTGTCGGGAGTTGCCCACGACGTGGACACGTGAAGATGCTCTCCGTGGGCAACGCCGGACAGGCCGCTGTACAAGGTGCCCATCGACGGAATCTCTTCCGTGATTCTCTGCGAGTAATTGAACCGAGTCTTGGCGTGTGAGCGGCCCACGAACACCTGAGCCACCTCATCGGTCGGCCGATTCTTCTTGTCGAGAGCCATCGTGACTCGAACGTGCGACTCCTCGAGCTGCGCAATCAGCCGGCTCCGAAACTGCCGACTGGAATCGTCAAAGGAGGCCCTGTTGGAGTCGAATGACCGGAACAGCGCCGCATAGGCACGTGCCGCGCGTTCGTCGGCGCTCAACCCGGATCGAAGTAGCCAGCAGCTCGACGCAGAAAGCTCGGCGATGGACCGAGCGATGGTGATAGCAGGCAGCGTATGAAGCGTCTCGAGGTGAACGAGCCCGCGAAGGCCTTCCAGGTGTGAGAGAAGCGCGTTGCACGACGACTCGACCTGCTTCAGACGATGCCCGTACGCGATGTCGTGGGTTCCGGAGAGGGCGGCGGCGTAGTCGGTCGCGTAGTCGGTTGCAGGCGGCGCCTTGGTCATGCGCTCGGGAAGCTTCGCCCCGGCCGTGCGCACGTGAGCAGTGCACTGCGATACGAGCCGCCGCATCGCGTATCCGGCCTGTTGAAACCGTGCGTCATCGTCCTCCGACATGGCCTCATCCTGGCGCATGTCGCAGGCATTGAAGCCGCCATCTGATGGACCCTGCTGGTTGCCCTCGGCGGGGGAGAACGCGAGGGCGACCAGTCGGACGCTGAAGGTGGCGCCAGCCCCAGCGACCGCCACGAGGCCCTTCCGCGTTCGCCGCGTTCAGCGTGGCATCCACCGCGTCGCCGCGCAAAGATCCGGCTTGTTTCGTAGGGCTGAACGATGAGGTCATCGCGACCGCGCATAGACGACCCATGACCGAGACACCCAAGATGCCTCAGAACTCCTCGCTGCGGGCGTTTCGTGCTTTCGGGGATCAATACAATACTGCTGGTGTTACGGCTGCTGTGTACGGGCATAGGGGGTCGATCTACAGATCGGCCGTGTGCTCCCCGGATCCAAAGGCGATATAGCCGTCGTCGAAGTTCACTGCGTCGGAGCTTTCGGCGACGCCACTGAGCGTGGGGCCCACGGCTCGCTGGTCGGCTTCCGGTGCTGCACACCCGCTGATGGATCCGACTGCGAGGAGCCCGGCGAGTGCAAGAGCGAGGGGCCAAGTGCGTCGTGTCATTCAACCCATGATTCGCGGAGTGCAGGTCACGCGGTCATGCACCAGCGCACATACGCCGGACCGTCACTACAACACTGCTTCCCACCGCCGTCTCACAGTCGGTCTCACGCAGAGGACTGTGATCTCTCGCTTGGTCTCCCGGTAGAGGATCCGATGGCCATTCACGTAGGCGCGATGGATCGGGCGTCCAGGTACCTTCTCGGCTGGGATCGGCTGACGGCCGGCAGCAAGGTCGTCGAGTCCACTGACGATGTCGGCGGGGGACCGTGTGAGCGCCGCGGCCGGCGTCGGGGCCAGCTTGACGGGCTTCATGCGGGCAGGCCGAGGGTCGCTCTCGCGTCCTCCCAGCTGACGAGAGTGGTCCAGAGGGCGTCCTCCGTCGCAGTGTCCGCGGCACGCATGTCGGCAAGTTCCTCGGCGTCTGCGACCTGTCGCGCGAGAACCTGTGGGCTGACCAAAGCAGCGACAGGGCGACCGCGACGGGTGAGGTAGGTCGCGCGTGCCTGGGATTGCTCCGCGATAGATGACAGCCGACCGGCGGCGTCACGCAGGCTGATCTCTGGGAGGTCAGGCTAATCGAGTGTGTTGGGGTCCACGATGCTCCTGTGTAGCGAGGGGAAGGACGACGGCTCGCGAGCTGTGCTGGCAGCGTCTGTGACGTACGAGCAGGTGTACGACGCAACCGACGAGCCGTCGCCACTCATTGAGGATACGAACGCGAATCAGGCCTCGCTCGCATATCAGTGCGCAGGATGCTGCACTGTGTCAGCGTCCCTGTCCTGAGTGTAGGAACGGAGCGTCCCGGACACCGCCACTCAAACTGCTGTCGGCAGGCGAGCGATGCAGTCATAACTAGCGGAGTTAGTTCGTCGACGTGGCTTCCGCAACCGCGCCGAGCGCCGCGGTACGCCGGTTCTCAGGTGTGTCAGTCATGCGCATGTAGCTGTCTGGCAGTTCGTCGGCGTACTTGTTTGCGATGTCCTCAAGGTCGAAGAACTTGCGCGCCTTTTCGGTCTGAAATCCCTCGATGCGTGTGTGCTCCACGCCATGCTCGAATGACGCCGATAGCCGTACAAACCAGGACAAGGTCTCCAGTTCGCCGCGAAGTTTCTTCTCCTCGTCGATCCAGGCCGCGAACCCCTTCGGGTGGATCTCGTCCCATCCGTTCAGAGCCTCCCGAATGCGCCAACGCATGTTCACGACCGTCGCACCTTCTATGGCCAGCAAGTCGCGAAGCGCCTCAGTGACTGCCTGTTTCGCTCCGAGGGTGAGTTCGAGAGGTAGGGTGCCGTCGGCTCCTGATTCCGTGGCCCACCACGCGCTGGTTGCGACAACAGCGCCCCGGCGTCCACCAGACATCCTGCGAAGGACGGTTTCGATGCTGTCTCGCGGGAGCTCTCGCAGTCGCCGGGCGATCTCGCGCTGAATTTGAAGAGTCCAATCCAGAGTGTGGACCCGGTCGAAGTCTTGGATGACGATGTCTGCCAGCCACGCGAAGGTGTCAGGTGCCGTGATCTTCGCGTCTCCGGCCGCCATGGCGACCTTCGGTGCAGTGCGACCCGGGTTCTCCTGGAGGCTCTTGAGGCAACGCTCAGCGGCATCAGACGTGGCCCCGACGCCGCTCTCAAGGTCTTGAATCGCCTGACGAACAACGGAGTCGCGGAGGTCGCCGTCGGGCACTCCAGCAGTGAAGTAGCGGTCGAAGTAGTCCTCCGACGCGATGTGCGGGCCAAGGTGAGAGCTGCCGCCGCTTGGCATGCCGGTTGCGTGGGCGAAGCGGGGGAACAACGATGCGACGGCAAAGACCACGCTCGGGGTTTCGGACGGTCTTGTACCGGCGTCTACGAATGCTTTCGCCCAGTCGTTTCGGATCGTTTCGGGGCTTCGAGTGTCTTGCGGGTCGGCGTTCCCCGGCACGCTACCGATGAGATGATCCCGCCGAGTCTGCAGCAGCGCGTACACCCCTGGCTCGAAGGTCCGAATCCACGTGACGATGAGGAAGTCGACAAGGTCGACTTCGCCTACGAAGCGGGGACTGAGGATGCGTGCCTGAGCGAAGTAGCGCCGGAGAGCTCGAGGGGTGACTAGTCGCTTGGAGATGAAGCGCTCATATGCTTCCTGGAACCGTGGGCGGGCGAGATCGTCGATGACGTGACCGGTGTCCTCCTCCAAGTCCCGCAGGGCTTCGTTCGTGAGTTCGAAGACGTCGCTCGGGCGAAGCTGAGGCACGTCGAACCGGATCTGTACGACCTTCTCCATATAGTCCCGCGCACGAGCGATGTGGCCGTCGCCGATGAGGTTGGTGCGGGTGAGGACATCGAGGATTGTGGACTCGTCGTATGACAGGAGGTAGTGAACGTAGGGGAGCCGGCCCAACTGGCGGACGAGCTTCAGAGTGAGGAGGAGCTCATCGGCGGAGATTCGGTCGAGGTCGTCGATGACGATGAGGACGGGCGTCTTTGCTTCCTGGAGTATTTTCACGAGTTTGCGACGCGCAGCGTCGGCGCTGCGATTGCTGCCGAGGAGCTTCGCGGCACCCTCCACGACTTTGCTGGCATCAAAGATCCCCCATGCGGAGGCGACAGCAGTGAGCGGAGCGACGGCGACGCCGAGATCGCTGATGAAGTCGCGCACGTTCGTGACCTTGGAGGAACCGAAACTCGTGTTAAGCGAGGCAAAGAATCCAAGTTGCAGAGTGCTGGCATCCGGGTAGTCCCACGGGTTGAACGTCAGGACGGTCCACGGAGAGACGCCCGCCCGGGCGGGTTCTGTGTCAGCCTTGGCTCGCAACCAGTCGAGCATGGAGGTCTTGCCGGATCCCCAGGGGCCAACGAGGCCGAAGACCGAGGAGTCTTCCTCGGTCCGTGCTTCGTCGATGATCTCCCAGGCGCGGAGGAGGAAGTCGGCTCGACCGAACCGGGGCGCGACGGTGGCGTTCGACTCGTCCGTCATCCACGATGGCCGCCCAGACTGGGCCTTGGGGTCAGGTGTAGGGGTCTTGTCCGCGGCCGTCTCCTGGGTCATGTGTCTCAGCATGGTGCATCAGAGGGGCGCGAGCGGCAATGTCTCACTCGCGCCCGGGGCGGACTAGAGCAGGCCGCAGTAGATCTGGGTGCCGTCGGGATCGAACGCGCGCTCTTCGGTGCTGATCTTGGGGATGGTTTCGCCGATGGGCGTTGCGTACCACCGCATAAATTTGTATTCGAACTTGTTTCCCATGCCCCACGCGGCCCAGGTCTGACCGGCTGACAGCACAGGGGACGTGCGACTCACGGACGTCACTTCGGAATCGGCGCGGCTGATGGACAGCTGTGCCTTCACGAAACAGACGTCGACCCCGAACGTTGCCCCCACAATTCGGGTGACGGTTTTGCCGGATGAGATGGTGCACGTGCCGCCGCTTGTCCCGACCGTGCAGCTGGCGATGGGTCTGAGGGTGTCCACGTAAACTCGCTGGCGCGAAACGCGTCGCATGTTCGGGGCGGAGGCATCCGAGGTGATGGAAGTCGTGACCTCCGATCTTGAACGGTCCACGACCGTTGCCTTCCGTAGAGCCTCTGAGTCAGAGAAACTTGGTGCCATCGCAGAGCTCACTAGGCGTCAGGCGCAGCACTCCGGTACTTCAGCAGCGACAATCGCGGCGCTCCTGATTGCGGCAGGAGTCGGCCTCGTTGGTGCGTATGCAACTGCGCTGGGGCTGCAAGCCCAGAGCGTTGCGATGCAGCGGAGCTCCGCCGTGGAACTTGCCGATCTCGCCGATGAGCGTGGGCAGAGCGAGCTGGCGCTCGAAGCGCGCGAACTCGCGGTCGAGTCGCTTGACCTCAGCTTTGGTCTCGCCGAAGCGATGCCGTTCGCGCTCCTGACCCTTGTCTTCCTCACCCTCGTTGCAATCTGGTGGGCGGCCGATCGGGCGCGACGTTCCAGCGTGGCCGAGGTGTGGCTTGCTGCCCAATCGCGCCCCGCGCCCGCCCAACCACGGAAAGCGGTGGTCCTGGACGAATGGAAAGGCCAGATCAAAAGACAATTTTTCCGAGGCGCGCGATGGTCGGGAGGAATAGCGTTCTCGCGTCGGAGGATTCGCCCGCGTACATGGTGCGTATGACCCCTGTAGCCTAAAGGGCTTCCGCAGAACCGAGAACACCCCACGATCGAAAAGCTCCGGACAGGCTCAGGCATCCGGGGCTTTCGTCGTCTTCCGGTTGAGCGGGCATCATGGATGCGACGACAGATCATCCGGGGGAGCGCTGTGGACGACGACGAGCGGCGAGCGCTGCGCAGATGGGCGAGGGGAGCCCTGCAGTACTTCGTTTGCCTGCTGCCTCTCGGTGCGGCTGCCGCGGTGTTCTTCGTCGTGGCGGACAGCGTGAGGGTGGCCGCGCACGCTCAGCTTCAGCACGCGGTGTTCGGGTGGCCGTTCGGGTGGGTGACGCAGGATCTCTCGCGCTACGAGCCCGCGGGATACCCCGCGACGATCGAGTTCGAGTATCAGCGGGCGTGGCACGATCCCATCGAGACCTCATACGACTGGTGGATGTTCGCGGCGAACAGCGCGATTCTGAGCGCCATTCTGACAGCGGTCCTGCTGCTCGTCCTCGGGGTTCTCCGGGTTCGGCGGGCGCTCCGCGAGTAGGCGGGCTACAGTCTGAGGCGAGTCGTCGACGCGAGAGTCGACGCGAGAGAGGCATGCCGATGAGTGATCACGCGAGGCTCGCGAAGCTGGAGGCGGAGCACGTCGAGCTCGTACTGCGCCGGTTCGATCGCACGGATGCCTGGCAGCTCGGGCGCTTCATCGCGGAGAGGGCGTTAAGCGAGGGGTTCCCGGTCGCGGTGGATGTGCGCACGTCGTCGGGCATCCTGTTCCATGCGTCCTTGCCTGGCGCGACCGGCGACAACGACGTGTGGGCCGCGAAGAAGGCGGCGACCGCCCTGCGGTTCGAGACGAGCACCGCTCTGCTCGAGGCACGAATCGAGAACGGCGGGCGCGACATGTATGAGCCCGGATGGCTCGACCCCGTCGTGTACGCGGTTGCGGGAGGCGCAGTGCCCATCCGCGTCGACGGTGTGGGTGTCGTCGCGGTCGCCACGGTATCCGGCCTTCCGTCGGCGGATGACCACGACCTGGTGGTGTCCGGGATCCGGAGTCTCGGACTGCTCGTCTGAATGCAGAAAGCCCCGGAACACGCGGAGTGTTCCGGGGCCTTCGCATAGCCGTGGGGGCGAGATGCGCGCGGGTCAGTAGTCCGGGTGCAACCGCAGCCGTGAAGCGATCTGCGCCGCCTGTTCGGCGGGCGTCAGAGCGATGTCGATCTCGATCGACCTCTCGTCGTCCTCCAGCGCTTCCAGCGTCGCGAACTGCGAGTCGAGCAGCGTCGTCGGCATGAAGTGCCCTTCACGTCGCAACATCCGGTCGAGGATGAGTTGGCGCTCGCCCGCGAAGTGCACGAACGTGACCGCATCTCGGCGCAGCACGTCGCGGTAGCTGCGCTTCAGCGCAGAGCAGGTGACGATGCCGGGCTCGCCCGCCTCGATGCGTTCGTCGATCCACTCGGCGATGAGGTCGAGCCACGGCCACCGGTCGTCGTCGTCGAGCGGGTGCCCCGCCGCCATCTTGGCGACGTTCGCCTCGGGGTGCAGGTCGTCGCCCTCTTCGAAGGCCCAGCCGAGGCGACCGGCGAGCATCGCGGCGACGGTGGACTTGCCGGTGCTGGCGACGCCCATGAAGACGAGGACGGGAGCGTTGACGGACATCATGGCGCGCTCAGACGAAGATGCTCAGGACGAGCACGCCGGCGAGGCCGGTGACCGAGATGAGGCATTCGAGAACAGTCCATGACTTCAGAGTCTGCGGGATGCTGAGGCCGAAGTACTCCTTGATGAGCCAGAACCCCGCGTCGTTGACGTGCGAGAGGAAGACCGAGCCGGATCCGATCGCCAACACGAGCAACGCGACCATCGGAGAGTCGAGCGTCTCGGTGAGCGGCTGCAGGATGCCCGCGGCGGTGATGGTCGCCACGGTCGCGGAACCGGTGGCGATGCGGATGACGACGGCGACGAGCCAGGCGAGAATCAGCACCGACACCGAGGATCCCGACACGAACTGTGCGATGACCTCGCCGATACCGGTGTCGACCAGCACCTGCTTGAAACCGCCACCGGCGCCGACGATCAGGAGGATGCCGGCGATCGGGCCGAGCGACGAACCGACGATGTCGTTGATCTTGGTGCGGTCGAAGCCTGCGCCGCGACCGAGGATGAAGAATCCGGCGAGCACGGCGATGAGCAGCGCGATGACCGGTGTTCCGAGGAAGTCGAGCGCGAGCTTCCACGGGGCGTCGGAGCCCGCGGCAGAGATGTCGGCGACGGCCTTGGCGAGCATGAGGAAGACGGGGAGCAGGATGCTGAACAGCGTGGCGCCGAACGACGGGCGGCGACGCTGCTCGACGCCCTCGTCCTCTTCGGTCACGAAGAGCTCAGGGACGGGGACGTCGACCCACCGCTCGGCGAAGCGCGCGAACAGGGGGCCGGAGATGATCACCGCGGGGATCGCGACGATGACACCGAAGGCGAGCGTGAGGCCGAGGTTGGCGCCGAGCGCGTCGATGGCGGCGAGCGGGCCAGGGTGCGGCGGGACGAGTCCGTGCATCGCCGAGAGACCCGCGAGCGTGGGGATCGCGATGCGCATCAGCGGAGCGCCGGAGCGACGGGCGACGAGGATAATCACCGGTACGAGGAGCACGAGGCCGACCTCGAAGAACATCGGCAGACCGATGACGGCGCCGATGAGGCCCATGACCCAGGGGAGGGAGCGGGCGCTCGCCCGACTGACGAGAGTGTCGACGATGCGATCGGCGCCGCCTGAGTCGGCGAGGAGCTTGCCGTAGATCGCACCGAGGGCGATCAGGATGCCGACGCCGCCCATGGTCGTGCCGAACCCGGTCGAGAAGCTGGTGACGGAGGCGGCGATGTCCATGCCGGCGATCGCGCCGGTGGCGAGTGCGCCGATGGTGAGCGACAGGAACGGGTGCAGCTTCACCCAGGTGATCAGCACGATGATGATCGCGATGCCGATCACGGCGGCGGTGATGAGCTGGCCAGCCGGCTGAGCGGCGCCTGCGGTGTCGGTGGCGGCTGTCATGAGCGCGTCAGCGGCGGGGGTGAAGAGTGCCATGAGCTTCCTTGATCCGGGCGTTGTTTACGACCTTATGCCGTACATAATAAGCACGCATACCACGTCATGCGCAACATAATCGAAACATGAGTGTGAGATGAACCACGTGACGACCTCGATGCGGCCATACTCGTCATATGACCGTCTCCCGCGCCGCAAGCCCTGTGCACGACTCTCTCGTCGCTGAACTCGGTCGCGCGATCGTCGACGGAGTGCACGCTCCCGGCTCGAGGATGCTCACGGTCGACGTCGCGCAGGCGCGCGGCGTCTCACGCTCCGCCGCACGCGAGGCCGTGCGCGTCCTCGAGTCGTTCGGCCTGGTCTGGGTGCGTCGCAAATCGGGCGTCGAGGTGCGACCTCGCGCGGATTGGAACGTCTACGCCCCTGAGGTCATCGCCTGGAGGCTGGCGGGTCCTGGGCGTGACGAGCAGCTCCGCGAGCTGAGTCAGCTCCGCTCGGTGATCGAACCCCTGGCTGCGCAGTTGGCGGCGGGATCGGCGACCTCCGAGCAGAAGGTCGATCTCGTCTCGCTGGTCGTGGCGATGGGGCAGGAGGATCACGAAGCGGATCGTGAGCGATATCTCACCGCCGACATCCGCTTCCACCGGCTGCTGTTGGAGTCCTCAGGCAACGGGATGCTCGCCGCTCTCGGAGGCACGGTCGAAGCTGTGCTGAGGGGGCGGACAGCGCACGACCTGATGCCGCACGTGGCGAACCAGAGCGCGGTGCAATGGCATCGGGATGTGGCGTTCGCGGTGGCGAGCGGCGACGCGGATGCCGCGGCAGCCGCCATGCGGAACATCGTCTCGGAGGCGGACGAGGCGATGCAGCGCGCCGCCGAGTAGGCCGGCACTCACCACGCCACTGGTATCTCGGTATACGTACCTCTCGTACCGCAGTCCCGGCGCCTCCCCGGTTCTACGATCGGAGCGCGGGTGGTTCCGCGCGCTCGGAGGAGGCGGTCGATGAGGCATGGGTCCGGCGGGCGCGCGCGTGGTGCACGTGTTCCCCTGCACATGCTCGACCGCCCTCGGCTGACCGAGATCCTCGATCGGGGGCATGCGCTGACTGTGGTCACCGCCCCCGCGGGCGGAGGGAAGTCGGTGCTGCTCGGCCAGTGGGCGACAGTGCAGGAGTCCGGCGAGGCCTCATCGGTGAGGTTCGGCTTCGACGAGAGCATCACGAACGAGCGCCTCATGCTTCGCGAGATACTCGCGCAGATCGTCATCCAGGATCTGATCGACGACCGGGAGGATGCGCGCGCGGTGCTGCGCGGGTTCGACAGCATCCGGGATCCGGCTGGCGAGCTCGGACGGCTCCTCGGCGATCTCCACCGACCGTGCGCGATCCTGGTCGACAACGCGGAGCGAGTCGACGAGAGATCGTTCCTGAGCCTGATTCTCGACCTTCTCGAGGCCGCGCCGCTGTTGCGGGTCGTCCTGGCCACGCGTCGCTCGACCGTCTCACGAACGCTGCAGCTGCTCGCCTCAGCGGACGTCTGCGTCATCGGCCCCGCACATCTCTTCTTCACACCTGAGGAAGCCCGCGATGTGGTGCAGCGGATATCGGGGCAGGCGATATCCCCTGACGCGCTCGGAGAGGAGAGCGCGCTGCCGCTCGCCGCTCGAGCACTGGGCCTCGCGCTCGCGACGCATCGCGTTCCCGTCGAGATCGCCGCAGTCGAAGTCGAGGCGCTCGCCGACGCGCTCATGTCGAGCCTCATCAGCGCGGATGCACCGGCTGATTTTCAGGAGTTCCTTCTCCGCACGTCCGTGCCCGGCGGCGTGACCTTCGAGATCGCCGGGAGACTGGGATGGGTCGACGGCGGGCGCGACCATCTCGACCGTGCCGAGCTGTGGGGCCTCGGCATGTGGGAGCCGGGCGACGAAGGTCACGCCTTCGTCTACACCCCGCTCCTGCGCGAAGCGCTTCTGCGCAGAGTCGATCAGCGGACGGCCGACGACGTGGCACCGATCAGGAGAACCGTCGCGCTCTGGGCATCCGAGCATGGTCGGCATCTCGAGGCATTGACGAATGCGATGAGGGCGAAGGACTACGTCCTCGCTTCGCGTCTCGGCCGCAAGTCGTGGTTCATCCTCTCCCGATCGAATCCGCGCGAGGTCGAGTCGCTGCTGCGGCGAGAGAACCCTCTCGTCCTCGCACGATTCCCGCTGTTGGGGATGCTGCTGGCACTGGTCCTGCTGCGCCTCGGCCAGCGGTTGCGTGCCTTCGCCTATTTCCAAGGCGCCGCGCTGTCGCTCCGTCGACGCGGACTGGACGATGATCCCGTCGAGCGGTTCTGGATGCTCAGCGCGAAGACGCTGGCTGAACGTTTCGCCGGACAGTTCCGACGATCCGGCAAGACCGCGGACGTCGTCGTGAAGGCCTTCGGAGCGATGGATGCCGAGCAGCGCGCAGAGTGCAACGGGTTCGCGGCGCTTCTGCTCAGCAATTGCGGTCTGAGCTTTCTGCACCTCGGCCGTATCTCGGACGCGATAGACGTTCTGGAACTCGGCATGACGATTCGGGTCGCGCACTCTGTCGTGATCCTCGAGGACGGCGTCGGTCTGCGAATGCCCGATGACGACGGCGGCTGGTATCACTGTGCGGCGACGCTGGCCGGGGTGTACGCCCTGCGGGGCCGTCTCTCGGACGCTCGACGGGTCCTCGCGGAGATCGCGCATGCCGACCCGCCTCCGGCGTGGCGCACTGATCTGTTCGGGATCATGGAGCAGATCGCCCACGCGCTCGTCGCGGTGGGGGCGCTGGACCTCGATGACGCACGTCGCCGCATGGACTCGATCGAGCACCACCTGGGCACGACCGACCTCTGGCCGTATCTCGTCGGCGTCCGGAGCGAGATCGATCTGCGTGACGGGCGCACGGCCGAGGCAGCACGCGCTATCACCCGCGCACTCGGCAGGGGCGTCAACTCGGCCGTCTCCGAGTATGGTTCGTTCAGGCTGACGCTGGCCAAGGCGATGGCTTCCCTGGCGCTCGGCGATCAGACGGCCGCGCGCCGTGACCTGGCCGCGCTGGCAGCGGGCGATCCGGCCCGGAACGCCATCGAGGCCTTCACCGCGCTGCTCAACCATGAAGACGCGAGCTCGTTCTCGGCAGCGGAGGTCGCCCTGTCGGAACGTGATCCGGATCTGGATCGATTCTGCCTCGCCGCCGTGGCCTCCGCAGCGGCGGCGGCACATCTGGGCATGCACGAGGCGTCCGCGCGCGCGATGGCGCGCGGGGTCGCCGTGATGCGAGAGGAAGGATCGGCGGCTCCTTTGGCGCTGTTCGACAGTGAAGTGCTGCGCGACGTCCGTGAGCTCTGCGCTCCGGTCGAGCAGCACTTCCTCGACGCGTACCTCGCACAGGCATCCCCCGGAAGCCTCTTTCCCGCGTTGCCTCCTCCGGTCCGGCTCACGTCGAGGGAGCTCGCCGTCATGCGCGAGCTTCGGAGGACGTCATCGACGGATGCGCTCGCCGCGGCCCTCTTCGTCTCGCCGAACACGGTGAAGGTCCAACGGCGCAGCGCCTACCGCAAGCTCGGGGCATCGAACAGAGAGCAGGCTCTCCTGCGCGCCGCCGAACTGGGCCTGCTCGACGAGTGATCGCGCCGGTCGGTCGAGGCGCACCTCGCGTCTGGGGAACGCGGAGTGCGCCTCGAGGTCGGGAGCGTGTGGGAGGCCGAACCCGGGGGTTCGAGTTCTCGTCGACCTGTGTTCACGATAGGTGGGAGCCGGCGGTCGCCCCGAGCGGGCGACCGGTCCGTGCCTTATTTCACCCCGGAACTCACCCCGGCCGCCCGGATGAGCGTGCGGAGCGAGCGGATCGGTGCCGGTACCCGAGCGTCTTCATAGACTGGACGGATGCGAGCGCTCACCGAGGCAGACATCCGCGCGTCCTTCGTCAACGCGGACGAGGACGAGTTGCGGGTCATGGAGATGCCGCACGACCTCCTTCTGATCGACTGGGACTACCTGGACTTCTTCGCTTGGCGCGATCCGGGCGCCGGCCGTCGGGGGTACGTCCTCACTCAGCGGGACGGACGGGTCTCAGGCGTCGTGCTCCGGGCATCCGACCCCGGTCGTCATCGTTCCGGGATGTGCAACATCTGCCACACGATGCAACCGGGCAACCAGGTCGCCCTGTTCGCGGCGCGACGCGTCGGTGAGGCCGGCGCGAGAGGTGATTCGGTGGGAACCTACATGTGCGCCGACCTGTCCTGCCACGAGAATGTGAGACTCGCGCACCCCCTCGCTCCCAGTGAGGTACTGGCGCCGGGGCAGGTGGACCTCCGTCTCGACGGCACCAGGCGCCGTATGGAGGCTTTCACCGAACGCGTGCAGGAACCGCGCTGATCGCGATTAGCCTGGGGGCCCACGTCCTGTGCTCGAAGGAGAAGCCATGAGCGATGCCATCCTGTTCTCGGTCGATGAAGGGCTGGCTCGGCTCACGCTGAACCGCCCCGCGCGACTCAACGCCTTCAATGCAGATCTCGCGCACGCCTGGCGGGATGCGACGGCTGAGGCGACGTCGCGCACGGACGTGAAGGCGATCCTGGTCGATGCCGCAGGTCCCGCGTTCTGCGCGGGCGGCGACGTCATCGAGATGGCGACGACGATGGGCTCCGGTGGCGAGATCACCGCACTCGCCGAGGTGATCAACAGCGGCATCCGCTCGCTGACCGAGTCTGCGGTGCCCGTGGTCGCGGCGGCCCACGGTACGACGGCCGGCGGCGGACTCGGCATCCTGCTCAGCAGCGACTACGCCGTCGTCGGCTCGCGCTCGCGTCTGGGCAGTCTGTACGCGAACATCGGGCTCACCCCCGATCTCTCCGTGTCGGCGCAACTCGCTCACGCGATCGGGCAGCGCCGTGCGCTTCAGCTCGTGCTGCAGGATCGCCTGCTCTCCGCCGCCGAGGCAGTGGAGTGGGGGCTCGTCGCCGAGGCCGTCGAGGGGAGCGATTCGCGGGACGAGGCCGAGCAGGTGCGGGCGCGTGCCGAGGAGGTAGCCCGGTTCTGGCTCGCGGGCGCCGCAGAGGCATACGGCCACGCCAAGAGGCTCGTGCGTTCGCAACCCGAGCGCACGTTCGCGGAGCAGCTGAGCGAGGAGGCGCGTTCCATCGGCGCGTCCATGGCGACGGCCGATGCGCAGGCCAGGATCACCGCCTTCGCGGCCTCGTCGGCTCGCAAGGGCGGCTGAGTCCGGGCGAGCGCCTCGAGCGCGAAGTCGTCCCCGATCGCGCTGTCGCTCCTGGTCGGGCGTCGGCGCATGCAAGGATGAACGCAACGCCGCTCAACGAGAGGAACGCGATGTCGCAGCCGGAGATCGCCCCGCAGGCCCCTGCGCTGGTCGAGAAGAAGAACATGTCCCTCCTCATCCGAGGAGCGATCTGGATCGCCATCGGTGCGCTCATCGCCGCTGCGCTGGTCTGCGTCGTATGGGTGCTGATCGGGGACCAGGACGGCCTCATCGGTCGCGCGTTCCTGACGATCCTCCTGCTGGCCGCGTTCGCCGGGATCGCGATCCTCGAGGCGGGACTCGCTCCGAACCGTCCTGACTGGCTCGCTCTGTCGAGCATGGTCACCTGGATCGTCGCTCTGCTGGTCGGAGCCGTCAAGATCTGGCTGCCTGAGGACGACCAGTACTTCACCGGCGCGGAGCGGTTCTTCCAGCTCCTCCTGGTCGTCGGCATCCTCCAGCTCGCGCTGCTGCACGTGCGTCTGTTCACTCCGGCGGCGCAGCGACACGTGACGACCTTCACCCGCATCATCTACTTCGCGACGATCGCGTTCCTCGCCGGTCTCGTCGGCATGCTCGTCTTCTTCCTGACGTTCCCGCACACCTTCGAGTACGGCGAGCTGTACTGGCGCATCGTCGTCGCCCTCACGATCCTCGCCGCGGTCGGCACGACGCTGATCCCGCTGCTGAACGCGCTGTTCGCACCGCGCAAGCCCGCGGCGGCCGCCGTTGCAGGACACGGCATCGCCGCCGCGCCGGCCTGGCCGTCGTACGCCGACGGTGTCACGCCGCTGCCCGTCCTGCCCGATGGGTCGCCGGACTGGAACGCGTATTACACGGGCTATCCGTCGGCTCAGCAGCAGCAGCAGCAGGCGGCGCTGCCGATCGCTCCCGCTCCGCAGGGATTCCCGGTCGCGCCGGCTCCGCAGCAGTTCCCGGCTGCTCCTGCCCCGCAGCGGTTCCCGGCCGCGCCGGAGCCTCACACGCAGGCACCTGCGGTCCCGCCGGTGCCGCAGGCGCCTGACGCGCCCGGTGCCTACCCGCCGGCTCCGCCGTACCCACCGCAGTGAGCCTCGAACTCGACCTGACCGCCCTCGCCACGAGCATCGCCTTCGAGGCCGGGGAACTCGCGCGCACGCGTCGCGCGGAGGGCGTGCACCTCGCCGCCACCAAGTCCAGCCTCGCCGACATCGTGACCGACGCCGACCGCGAGGTCGAGGTGCTGATCCGTGAACGTCTCCGGGCGGTCCGCCCGGGAGACGGGTTCCTCGGTGAGGAGTCCGAGGCCGAGCGCGGAGAGACGGGCATCACGTGGGTCGTCGATCCGATCGACGGCACGGTGAACTACGCCTACGGCATCCCCTCCTACGCGGTGAGCATCGCCGCGGTGCGGGGCAGCGCGATCCCAGGGGAGTGGGAGGCCCTCGCAGCGGCCGTCCATGCACCCGCCTCCGGTGAGATGTTCACGGCCGCGCGTGGTGAGGGAGCGTTTCTCGGAGACCTCCGACTCTCGGTCACGACCGAGACGCCGGCGGGAGCGCTTCTGGCGACCGGTTTCGGCTACGACCCGGCCACACATGACGGCGACCTCGCCACCGTCCGCAAGGTCATGACGATCGCCCGGGATCTCCGACGCGCCGGATCCGCTGCCCTGGACCTGGCTTTCGTCGCGGCCGGCCGGCTCGACGGATACTTCGAGCGTGGGCTCAAGCCCTGGGATCACGCGGCTGGAGCGCTGCTGGTGGCTGAAGCCGGCGGTCGCGTCTCGCTGACCGACACGACGTCGCTGAGACCGATGCTCGTCGCGGGTGGAACCCAGGTCCACGACCGTGTCCTCGATATTCTTCGAGATGAAACGTGACGAATTCATGGCATTCCCAGGTGGACCAGGCTAGGGTTTATCCGATCGTTACTTTCATCGGCCCGAATCGATGAACGTTGTAAGCGCCCCCGAGCTTGACGTTTGACCCGAGAGAATCTGATTTGCCCTTCGAGAATTCACAGGCTGCCTCTGCGCCCACGCGCCGCTCCAGCCGTCCCCGCACTGCGGCCTTCGAGGCCTCTGCGGCAGGAGTGACGGAAGCCGTCTCCGAAGCCGCCCCCCTCGCCTCGGACGCTCCCGTTTCCCGTCGCGCCGCTCGTGAGCGGCTCAACACCGCCGAGGTCTTCCTCGCCGCGACCGCCGTCGCCGCCGCATCCGCGGGTGCCGACTCGACCGAGATCGCCGAGGCCGAAGCCGAGGCTCCCGAGATCGTCGTCGAGCCGCTCGCCGAAGCCGCTCAGGAGGAGCACGTGGACACCGCGCCGGCGGATGTCGATGACAAGACCCCCGCGTCGAACGGTGAGTCCGACGAAGACGCCTTCGCGTCCGCATCCCGTGCTTTCCGCTCCGTCGCTCCCAAGACCGCTCAGGCTTCCGCCGATGAGGCCTCCGAGGCCGCTCCGGCCGAAGAGGTGCCCGCTGAGCACGTCGCTCGTCGTCGCCCGCCCATGCGCAAGTTCCTCGCGGTCGGTGCCACCGTCGGCGTGATGAGCCTCGCAGGTCTCCTCGCTGTCGGCATGACTCTTCCCGCCGAGGCTGTCGCTGCGGTCCAGGGCTCGCAGTCGCTCGGCGCCACGTCGCTCGTCGCCGCTTCTGGTTCATCGACCGCAGGCGCAGCCGATGACGAGATCCAGGCATTCGTCACGTCGTCCGACGTGCAGAACGAGTCGCTCGCGCGCTCCGACAGCTTCTCGACGGTGTCCCTGATCCAGGTGGCGTCGGAAGAGGGCATCAACTACTCCAACGAGGTCTTCACCAACGACCCCGAGGCGGCCATCCAGTGGCCCTTCAAGGTCGGCGTGGGCATGAGCTCGGGCTACGGCATGCGCTGGGGCCGGCTGCACGAGGGCATCGACTTCGTGCCCGGTGAGGGCGCGCCCATCCAGGCGGTCGCCGACGGCGTCGTGCGCATCGCGACCGAGCAGGGTGGCGCCTACGGTGTCACCGTCTACATCGATCACGTCATCGACGGACAGGTCATCACGAGTCACTACTCGCACATGCAGTACGGCTCGCTCCAGGTCAAGGCCGGGCAGACCGTGAAGGTCGGCGATATCGTCGGGCACACCGGCAACACCGGTCGTTCGTACGGTGCCCACCTGCATTTCGAGATCATCATCAACGGCAGCACCATCGATCCGCTGCCGTGGTTGCGCGAGAACGCGGGCCGGTACTCGTACTGACCCGCCTCGATTTCATGAGGACGCCACAGTGATGGTATTCTCGTGTGGTTGCCCCGCGAGGGGCAGCACGCCCCGATAGCTCAGTGGCAGAGCACTTCCATGGTAAGGAAGGGGTCGTCAGTTCAATCCTGACTCGGGGCTCACAGCGTTCGTATCTGCGATGCGGATGCGGTGTGGCAGGGTAGCTCAGCTGGTCAGAGCGCACGACTCATAATCGTGAGGTCGCGGGTTCAAGCCCCGCTCCTGCTACAGATGAAAACCCCCGGGATTCCCGGGGGTTTTTGCGTATCCGGGGTCAGGACCGGCCTGAGTGGACCAGGGCGCGGTCGGTGAGCCGGGTGTACATGTACATGTCGCGGGGTTCGCCGTCGATGCGCTTCCAGGCTCGCAGAAGCGCCTCGCGCTCGTAGCCGGCCTGCTCTGCGACTCGCCAGGATCCGTGGTTCCCCGGCTCGATGTAGAGCTCGATTCGATCGAGGCTCTCGAGTCCTGTCGCCCATGTCGTCACCGTGAGCAGTGCGTCGAGCGCGTACCCGCGTCGGCGATGCGAGGATGCGATCCAATAGCCGACGCTCGCACGCGTGCCGCCTGCGAAGAAGAGACCGATGTGCCCGACCGCGCGGTCGTCGAGGTCTGCGACCGCGAACGCGTAGCCGACCCCGGAGTCGAGTCGATCGCGTTGGCGACGGATGAATGCCAGAGCCTCCGGTTCGCCTGCCGTGCGAGGGACAGTCGTGACGAGCGGGATGAGGGAGTCGCCGGATGCCTCCTTCACGACGGCGACGTCGTCGGCGCGCCACTCTCGGAGTCGCGTCCGTTCTCCGAGGAGGGTCGGGAGGACCAGCGACGTGTCGTTCATGCTCCGATGGTCGCATGGTCATCGTCGACGCGGCGAGAACCCCGCAAGGTCGATCCCCTGTCAAGGGGATGCCGCCCGATCCGCGCGGCGGCGAGACTGAGGGTCCTTTGCCGCAACAGACGACAGGAGCGAACATGTCAGACCCTCAGGCAGCGCCCGATGAAGGCGCCGAGATCGATGCGACCGGCGTGGACGCCGATTTCGTGACGAACGATCCTGATCCCGAGATCGACCCGGCGACTCCCGGTGAGGACCAGAAGGCGGACGGCGACAACGCCGATCACCCTGACGAACTCGAGGTCGGCGACCTCCCCTGACCGCGCGCAGACCACGGGCCCGCTCCTCATGCGAGGAACGGGCCCGTGGTGCGTTCATGCGGTTCAGCGAGCGGCGGGTGGGGTCTCGCTTCGGCCGGCCGCCATGCGGGTCTCCTCGCCGCTGGTGGCGCTGCTCCGGCCGAAGCCGCCGCGCTGTTCGGCTTCCAGGCGCTCAGCCTCCTCGCCGCTGATCGCCTCGCCGCGGGCGACGAGTCCCGCCTGATCCGAGAGAGGGATCTGCTTGAGGAAGAGCGAGAGCACGAGGGCGAGCACGATGAAGGGCACGAGGTACCAGAACACCGGTGCGAGAGCATCCGCGTATGCCGTCACGATGCCGTCTCGCACCTCGTCCGGCAGCGCGTTCAGCGTGGCCGGATCGATGGTCGACGCCGCCTGGGACGCATCGCCCGGTGATGCCCCGGCATCGGCGAAGACCCCGAGGAGGTTCTCGGTCAGCCGCGTGGTGAAGATCGTTCCGAACACCGCGGTGCCGAGCGACGCGCCCACCTCACGGAAGTAGTTGTTCGTGCTGGTCGCGGTGCCGATCTCGCCGGCGGGGACCGCGTTCTGCACGACCAGGACGACGACCTGCATGATCAGGCCGAGTCCGGCGCCGAACACGAAGAGGAACGTGCAGATGAGCCAGATCGGCGTCTCGGCCGACAGCGTGGTCATCGAGACCATAGCGATGCCGGTGAGAATGGTGCCGACGATCGGATAGATCTTGTACTTGCCGGTCTTCGAGATCGCGATGCCCGAGAAGATCGAGGTTCCGATAAGGCCCACCATCATCGGGATCATCAGCAGGCCGGAGGCCGCTGCCGATGTTCCGGACGACATCTGCAGGAACGTGGGCACGAAGCCGATCGCCGCGAACATGCCGATTCCGAGCACGAGGCCGATTGCGGTCGCGTTCACGAAGATCGGGTTGCGGAACAGGCTCAGCGGGATGATCGGGTCCTGCACCTTCGCCTCGGTGATGACGAACGCGGTGGCCGCCACGATGAGCCCTGCACCCCACGCCCAGGTCGCCAGCGAGTCCCAGCCGAACTCCTTGTCGCCACCGAAGTCCGTGAAGAAGATCAGGCAGGTGGTGGCGATCGAGAGGAAGATCACGCCGAAGATGTCGATCGGCTTCTGAGCCTTCTTGCTGGGCAGCTTCAAGGCCACGAGAGCGATGATGAAGGCTGCGATTCCGACCGGGATGTTGATGTAGAAGGCCCACTGCCAGGTGAGGTGGTCGACGAAGAAGCCTCCGAGAAGGGGGCCGGCCACGGCGGACAGCCCGAAAACGGCACCGAGCGGTCCCATGTACTTGCCGCGCTCGTTCGCCGGGACGATGTCGGCGATGATCGCCTGCGACAGGATCATCAGACCGCCGCCGCCGAGTCCCTGAAGGGCGCGGAAGATGACGAACATCCAGAAGTCCGTGGCGAACGCACAGCCGACGGAGGCGAGCGTGAACAGGGCGATCGCGACGAGGAAGAGGTTGCGGCGACCGAGGACGTCGCCGAACTTGCCGTAGATGGGCATGACGATGGTGGTCGCCAGCAGATAGGCGGTGGTGATCCACACCTGGTGGTCGACCCCGCCGAGTTGGCCGACGATCGTCGGCATCGCGGTCGAGACGATCGTCTGGTCGAGGCTCGAGAGCAGCATCCCCGCGATCAGGGCGCTGAAGATGATCCAGATGCGGCGCTTGGTGAGCAGGAAGGGCGCATCCTTGGTGGCGGTGGCGGACATTCAGTCGGCTTTCTGTGATGGTGCGTACACGGTGCGGGCGACCACGAGCCGACGGCTGACGAGGTCGCTGAAAGAGTCGGTCGAGTGGTGGTGGAGCAGCTGGTCCATGCTCAGCCGCACCAGTGCGCCGACCGAGTGGACGAGGACCTCGGCGCGCAGCTCGGCATCGTCGCCTTCGCCCGTGCGCCTCACGACGAGCTCCATGTCACGTCGCTCGTTCTTGGCGATCTGCTCGAACGCGGCCTTGATGAGCCGCGGCTCCTGCTCGATCACGGCGAAGAGTGCGGGGGCGTCGTCGAGCGGATTGAAGAGATCGAACCGGGTGGTCGTCAGCGCGATGAAGTCGTCGAGCAGATCGCCGGTGCGCGCCACGAAGTCCTCTTCGAGCGCCTCCTGCCGAGCGTCGATCGCAGCGAAGCCGAAGACCGCGTTCTCCTTGCTCTCGAAGTAGTTGAAGAACGTCCGCCGCGAGACGCCGACCTCCGCGCACAGCTCTTCGATCGTGAACCCGGCGAAACCCTGCTCGGCGGTCAGTCGTCGGGCGGCGTCGGTCAGTGCGCGCGAGGTCTCGCGCTTGCGCTGCTCCCGCAATGAATCTGCACTCTCGCTCATAGAGTGCATTCTTGCACTTTTACTCTAAGAGTGCACGTTGAAGAACTCTCAGGGGCATTTTGTGACGAATCGTTCGTAGCATCCGTCTTAGAGGTGTCGCGGCAGTGCGACCCGCGTCCTCGAGGAGGCGGACACTCGGATGAAGGAGCGCATCATGGCGAACGTGACGAACAGCACCCGGTCGAAGGTCCAGGTCGTGCCGGCCGCGACTGGCGCGCCGTCGACAGGCCAGACCGTCATCGAGAACGGTGTCGTCGCGAAGATCGCGGGCATCGCCGCTCGCGAGGTTCCGGGCGTCCATGCTCTCGGCGGGGGAGCGGCGCGTGCGGTCGGCGCCATCCGTGACGCGCTCAACTCCACCGACCTCTCGCAGGGCATCAGCGTCGAGGTAGGAGAGACTCAGGTCGCCGTCGATGTCACCATCGTCGCCGAGTACCCGTCCGCCCTGCACAAGGTCGCCGACGACGTGCGCGCGGCGATCTCCGTCGCCATGGCCGAATATGTCGGCAAGCAGGCAGTCGAGGTCAACGTGACGATCAACGATGTGCACATCCCGGCCGACGACGACGACGCCGACAGTGTCCAGTCCGACGAGACCCGAGTCCAGTAGTCCTCGCACGGAGGGGGGTGACCATGACCGAATCGGAACGTCGTGGCCTCGTCGTCGGGGGAACGTCGATCCCATCCGATGACGGGTCGGTTCCGAACCTCCCAATGGGACTGAACGAGGGAGTGGCCAAGTGGCTGGGGAACGATTTCGCTCTGCTCTCGAGCAGGCTGACGATCGAATCGTCGCCGGACGCGCGATGGACGGCGATGTCGCCGCGTTCGCGGTGCTCGTCCGCAGGTACACGCCGATGATGCGCGCATACACGCACCGGATGCTGAACGCCTCCGCCGACGTCGACGACATCGTGCAGGAGACGTTCGTGACCGCGTGGCAGCGGTTCTCGGAGCTCGACGACCCGGCGAAGGTCAAGAGCTGGCTGATGAGGATCGTGAGCCGCAAGGCGGTGGACCGCATCCGTGCGCTGCGGCCGACACTCGACGTGGATGACATGGAGCAGGCGGCCCCCTCGAAGGACTCGCCTGCGCGGGTCGTGGAGGCGCGCGAGGGCGTGGCGGCGCTGGGGGTCGCCTTGCAGGAGCTCCCCGCAGCGCAGCGCGAGTGCTGGGTGCTCCGAGAGATGGGCGGATATTCCTACGACGAGATCGCCGCGGAGCTGGGGATCTCGGTCTCGACCGCCCGTGGCCTTCTTGCCAGAGCTCGAAAGTTCATGATCGTGCGGATGGAGGCGTGGCGATGACTGAAGAGCAGGAGACTCCCGACGTGCGTCAGCTCGGTCTCGAGCCGAGCGATCTCGACGGACACACGCTCGAAGAGCTGACCGACTACCTCGAGGCGGGGCGGCTGCCTGCCGACCCCGACATCGAGGGCTCGCCCGGATGTCAGCTGGCGCTCGACGCGCTCGAGCGTCTGCGCGGGTTGGGCGGACAGCTGATGGAGGCGGATGCCGCGGCGATGCCGGAGGTCGACGACAGCTGGGTCGACCGCATCCTCAGCGGGATCGCTCTCGATGCCCGTGCCGGTCGCCGCATCCCGTTCGACGAGCCGGAGGCGGGTGTCGACTTCGGGATCACCGAGGGAGCCGTCCGTGGCCTGATCCGCTCTGCCGAGAACGCCGTCCCCGGAATCCTCGTCGGTCACTCGACCCTCGACGGCGACGTCACGGTCGTGGGTGCGCCGATTCGGATCGCCATCGAGGTGAACGCCCTGTACGGCGAGTCGATCCCGGCGGCTGTCGAACGGCTGCGCCAGGAGGTGGGAGAGCGAGTGCACAGGCACACCGACCTCGTGCTGACCGGTATCGACATCACGGTGCGTGATGTCCAGAGGGTCAGCGACCCGACGGAGGAGAAGTCATGACGACCACAGCGCGGCACGAGGATCTCGCGGAGCGTGTGGAGGCAGCGGTGCTCGCCACACCGGGCGTGCGCAGTCTCTACCGTGCCGGTTCGCTGATCTCGAATCTCGTCGGCACGAGCGCGGTCGCGCTCGGAATCAGCCGCTCCGACGAACCTCTCGTCGCGGTGCGGATCTCAGACGACGCCGCGCGGGTCGAAGCGTCGCTCGGGATCGAATACTCGGCGGGCGCCATCGACACGCTCCGCGAGGTGCGTGCAGTGGTCGAGCGGACCCTCACCGCTGACGGCCTGGCGCTCGCCGACATCGTGCTCACGATCGCGTATGTCCATCCTCGGGAGGCATCGTCGGACTGAGTCCGCGTGAGTACGGGGAGGCGCCGATCTTGGGTGAAGATCGGCGCCTCTCGGTGTTCCGGGACGCGGTCCGCGGGTCGCGCCTCGGAGTCAGACGATCGCGCGCAGGCCGTCGATGAGCGGTGTGGTGGGCCGGCCGATGAGACGCGCGAGAGTGCCGTCGGTGTCGGCGAGTGCGCCGGAGCCGATGCCGGCGTCCAGGGCGACCACGAATCCGACCGTGCCCTCGTCGAGGCCCGCTGCCAGGAGGCCGGCCCGCTGGTCGTCCGCGGTCAGAGGCTGGTAGGTCACTTCGCGCCCGGAGATCTCTGCGATCGCCGCCGCGAGGTCGTCGTAGTTCCACGCGACGTCGCCGCCGAGCTCATACACCTGGCCGATGTGGCCGTCCTCGAGCAGGACGGCTGCTGCGGCGTCCGCGAAGTCCTTGCGGCTCGCAGAGGCGACTCGTCCGTCGCCGACACCGGCTGCGAGAACGCCCGTCTCGGCCGCGCGCGTCAGGTCTGCGGCGTAGTTCTCGGTGTACCAGTTGTTGCGCAGGATCACGGCGGGGAGGCCCGAAGCCTGGATGAGCTCCTCTGTCGCCTTGTGCTCGGGGGCGAGCACGAGGTCGCTCGTCGTCGCCTTCGGAGCGCTGGTGTAGACGAACTTCGTGATCCCGGCATCCTTGGCGGCGTCGATGACGGCCTCGTGTTGCGCGACGCGCTGTCCGACCTCGGAGCCCGAGATCAGCAGGACGGCGTCGACGCCCTCGACCGCCGCTGCGATCGAGGAGGGGTCGGTGTAGTCGAGACGGGCGACTCGCACGCCCAGGTTCTCTGCCTTGGTGACGTCGCGGGCACCGGCGATGATCGACTGAGGGTCCGCACCGCGCTCAAGGAGGCTGGCGATGACGAGGCGTCCGAGGTTGCCGGTCGCGCCGGTGACGAGGATGGTCATGGGGTGTCCTTTCGTAGGTGACATCACCGATAACCGCGGGGCGGAAGCGGAACATTCCAGAACGTGGGTACCCACTTTGAAGTAAGGTACGCACATGACGGTTAGTTATGCGCAGATCCGGGAGTCCACACCGCAGATCTTCGAACCCGGCTGCAGCACTCGCGTGATCCTCGATCATGTGATGAGCAAGTGGGGCGTGCTCGTGCTCTCTTCGCTGTCCGACGGGACCCGACGCTGGGGCGAGCTGCGGCGCGAGGTCGGCGGCATCAGCGAGAAGATGCTCGCCTCGACGCTGCGCACCCTCGCCGACGACGGGCTCGTGCATCGGGAATCCTTCCCGACCGTGCCCCCGCACGTGGAGTACAGCCTGACGCCGCTCGGTCGGGATCTGATGGAGCGGATGCTGCCGCTCGTCGAGTGGGTGGCGGATCACGCAGACGGCATGACGGGTCGACGATAGCGCAACGGATTGCATCGGTCTGATGCAGCACTTTCAACGAAATCCATCGGTCTGAGAAAACGATTGACGCGATAACCGCAGTAGCCGTATGTTCTGAACATGTCAGCTACGACGCCGATCCATCTCGAACGCCCCGACGGCAAGGGGCTCGCCACCGGTTCGCTGGGGTTGTGGGGCTCCACGGTCATCGGACTCGCGTCCACTGCGCCGGTGTATTCGCTCGTCGCGACGCTCGGATTCGTGGTGCTCGCAGTGGGGGCGCAGGCGCCGATCGCCTTCATCATCGCGTTCGTGCCGATGCTGCTGATCGCCTTCGCCTACCGCGAGCTGAACAACGCCGTGCCCGACTGCGGCACCACCTTCACGTGGGGCACGAAGGCTTTCGGTCCGTGGGTGGGCTGGATGGGCGGCTGGGGCGTCGCGGTCGCCGGCATGGTCGTGCTCGCCAACCTCGCCCAGATCGCATCCGTGTACTTCTGGTCGCTTATCGGGTTCGATCTCGAGAACAACGACTGGCGGATCATCCTCGTCGCGGTGCTCTTCATCGCCTCCATGACGTGGGTGAGCTGGCGCGGTGTCGAGATCGGGGAGCGCATCCAGAACATCCTGCTCGGCATCCAGTACCTGGCCCTCGCGATCTTCGTGGTGGCGGCCCTGTGGCAGTTCTTCGCCGGCACAGCGCCGAACCCGACTCCGTTCGATCTCGAATGGCTCAACCCGTTCGGATTCACGTCCTGGTCGGGCTTCACCGAATCGATCCTGCTGGCCCTGTTCATCTACTGGGGCTGGGACACCTGCCTCGCCCTGAACGAGGAGACGAGGGACCCGAAGAAGATCCCGGGTCGCGCAGCTCTCCTCACCACCGTCATCCTGCTGTTCACCTACGTCGGCGTCACGATCGCGGCCATGATGTACGCGGGGCTCGGCGACACCGGAACGGGTCTCGGCAACGAGGCCAACGCCGATGACTTCTTCCTCGCCATCAAGGACGGCCTGCTCGGCCCGTTCGGCTGGATGCTGGTCGTCGCCGTGATCATCTCGGCCGTCTCTTCGACGCAGACCACGATCCTCCCGACGGCGCGCGGCACCCTGGCGATGGGCGTCTACCGTGCTCTTCCCGCGAAGTTCAAGGACGTGCACCCCACCTTCAAGACGCCGTCGTTCTCGACGATCGTCATGGGTGTCGTGGCGTCGGCGTATTACGTCGGCATGACCCTGATCAGCGACAACATCCTGCAGGACTCGATCTTGTCGCTGGGACTCGCCATCGCGTTCTACTACGCGATCACCGGCTTCGCCTGCGTCTGGTACTTCCGCAAGGACCTCACGACCTCGGCGAGGGACTTCTTCTTCAAGGGGCTCTTCCCGCTGATCGGCGGCCTCATGCTCACCGGGGCGTTCGTGCAGTCCGCGATCGACATGTGGGACGTCGATTACGGATACACCGTGCTCTTCGGCATCGGCGGCACCTTCGTGATCGGCATCGGCTCGCTCGCGTTCGGTGTGGTGCTCATGTTCGTCTGGTATCTGTTCCCGCGCTCCAAGCGCTTCTTCCGCGGCGAGAGCCTCAATCGCGACACTCAGGTCATGGTGCCGGACGAGCCTGGCGACCTGATCCGCTCGATCGACGGCGGCATCTGATCGTCTCCGGCAGGCGCACGGGGACGCCCTAGGCTTTATCCGTGCGCATCCGGCTCGACATCGCCTACGACGGCACCCACTTCCGCGGGTGGGCGAAGCAGCCGACCCTGCGCACCGTGCAGGGGACTCTCGAAGCGGCGCTCGCTCGCATCGTCGGCTCCGACGTGCGGTTCGTCGTTGCCGGGCGCACTGATGCGGGAGTGCATGCGCAGGGGCAGGTCGCTCACGTCGATCTCGACGACGAGCAGTGGTCGCGCATCGAATCGCGACAGGGCCGTACGCCGCAGGATCCTGCGGCGTCGATCGCCCGCCGCATGCGCGGGGTCCTGGGTGCTTACCCCGATGCGACGGTCACGCGCAGCTCGATCGCCCCCGAGGGATTCGACGCCCGCTTCTCGGCCGTCTGGCGCCGGTACCGGTACCGGCTCGCCGATGAGGCCTCTGGATACGACCCCGCACGCCGGCACGATACGACGACGCATCGCGGAGTTCTCGACGAGCAGGCGATGGATGCCGCGGCGCGCACGTTGATCGGACTCCACGACTTCGCGGCCTACTGCAAACCGCGCGAAGAGGCGACGACCATTCGGACGCTGTTGGACTACCGCTGGGCCAGAGATGCCGAAGGCGTGCTCATCGCGGAGGTCAAGGCCGACGCCTTCTGCCACAGCATGGTGCGTGCCCTGGTCGGCGCGTGCGCGGCAGTAGGAGAAGGTCGCCTCGACGTGGCCGATCTGGTCGTGCTGCGCGACGAGCTCACGAGGACCAGCGAGTTCAAGGTGCTGGCCGCCAGGGGGCTGACGCTCACCGAGGTCGGCTATCCCACTGACGACCTGCTCTCGACCAGGGCGGAGCAGACGCGCGCTCGCCGCGACAGTACGAGCGCATAAGCCGGCTGGTGGTCGGTGGCGACGATATGCGCCAGGCGGCACGGGCGCGCCGATGGTGCCGAGGACCGATTCGTGGCTGCCTCCCCGAAGGCGGCCACGATGCGGGAGCCACCGCGGCAGGCCCCAGTCCGTCCGCGGCGGTGACGGCTCGAGCAGGCCGAGGGGTGTGGCGCAGCTGAACCGTATGCTGATATTACGGACGGCGTCTTCACACTGCGGCGGGGGAACTGTGACGGAGCGGATCGATGATCAGGGCGGCGCGTTCGCCGCTGCGCTCCGCGCGGCGATCTCCGAACGGGGCATCACCCTCGCACGTCTGCGGAGCCACCTGATCGACGACGGCAATCCCATCTCCATGGCGACGTTGAGCTACTGGCGCTCCGGCGATCGGCAGCCTGAAGGAGCGCAGTCGCTGAGCGTCGTCGACGGCATCGAGGACCGCCTCGGTCTGCATCGCGGTCATCTGGGCGGTCTGCTGCGCGCGACGGCACGTCTGGGTCCGGTGGCTCCGCCGCGGCTGCCGTTCGACGAGGAGCGGGAACAGCGTGAGACCGAGGAGACCCTGAAAGAATTGCGCGCCGCGCCGCAGGATGCGCTCCGCGACCTCTCCACGCATGTCACCGCGTTCGTGGGGGCTTCGGGGGCGGTCGAGAGGATAGTCATGCGCTGTCTCGTGCAGTCGACGAAGGGGACGATCTCGGAGGTGCCGCTGATCGACGTCGCGCCGATCGAGACCGATGTGATGTCAGTGATCTCGGACGTCGTCGGTGGACGCGTCGACCGCGAGTACCTGCACCCCGGACGACTGCTCTCCGGTGTGGTGATCGCGCTCGACGAGCCGATCTCGACGGGAGCGACCACGTTGTTCGAATTCACCGAGACCTTTCCCGCTGGCTACCCGCCGCGGCAGTCCGCCTGGCACGCCACCTCGAGGCCGGCTCGCGAGAGCCTCGTCTGGGTGCGCTTCGACCCCGAGGCGCTGCCGAGCTGGTGCGAAGAATACATCGAGACGGATGATGAGTACTCGTCATCGATGCGGTCGGTGCACGGCGGGTCCGTCCATCTCGTGCGGCACGGGTTCGGTCCGGGCGTGCTCGGCATCCGCTGGGGCTATGACGAGTGAGGCGGAGCTGACACCCATGCCGAGGATCGGCGATTTCCACCGGAATCCAAGCCTGACGGACTACCGTGAGGTGCGATGAAGGTCATCTCGTACAACCTGCAGAAGCACCGCGCCGTCGGAGAACTCGCCGCGCTGGCATCGGAGCACGACCCCGACATCCTCTGCCTCCAGGAGTGCGATGTCGCTGATCTGCCCGCGACCATCGGCGACCTCGCGCTCGCGGATGCGACGCAGGGCAACCGGCTCGGCCTCGCGATGTTCTACCGCGCGAGCGAGTTCCACCTCCAGGGCATCCGGACGATCGAGTTGAAGAAGTCGCTGCACGACCGGATCGCGAAACCCGCGCACGAGCGGGTGCTCGGCGCACGGCTCCGGGACATCGACGCGGGCAGGGACTTCATCGCGGCATCGTTCCACGCGGCGCCGCTCACCGCGCTGAACTCGCTCAGGCGCCATCAGATCCGCGCAGCTCTCACGGAACTCGCGACCCTCGGCGAGGGACTGCCGCAGCTGATGGTCGGGGACTACAACTATCCGGTGTTCAAGGAGAACCTCGGCAAGACGGTGCGCGAGCACGGCTACGCGCTCACGATGAGCGACGACCACACCTACACGCGCTATCGGGTCTTCCGCGGTCACTACGACTTCGCGACGTCTGTCGGCTTCGAGATCCAACGCGTCACGACGCTGCCCCAGGGGCTGAGCGACCACCGCCCGATCCTCGTGACGACACGGTTCGACTGACGGCGGGTGCTCGGATTGGGAATCCCGCGCGTGATGACGTAAGCTGTCACTTTGGTACTCGACTGCCGAGTGCCGCGAACGTGAGCCCTCCACTGGCGTGTTCCTCCCTGTAGGGAAGAACCACCCCGGAGTGGGATTCACGAACTTCTCCGTTCGAACAAGAAAGCAGCACTATCGTGACGCGCACTTACACTCCGAAGGCCGGCGAGGTCCAGCGTGACTGGGTCGTCATCGACGCCACTGACGTCGTTCTCGGCCGCCTGGCTTCGCACGCCGCTACGCTCCTGCGTGGCAAGCACAAGCCCACCTTCGCCAACCACATCGACTCGGGTGACTTCGTCATCATCGTGAACGCCGACAAGGTCGCGCTCACCGGTCAGAAGCTCCAGAAGAAGCTGGCTTACCGCCACTCGGGTTACCCGGGCGGCCTCAAGTCGGTCACCTACGCCGAGCTCATGGAGAAGAACCCGGTCCGCGCTGTGGAGAAGGCCATCCGTGGCATGCTCCCCAAGAACAGCATCGGCCGTCAGCAGCTGTCGAAGCTCAAGGTCTACGTCGGTGGAGAGCACCCGCACGCCGCTCAGCAGCCGAAGACGTACACCCTCGACCAGGTCGCCCAGTAAGCGCCGTAAAGACTTAAGGACATACTCGTGGCTGACATCCAGGACACCACCGAAAACCCCCAGAACTTCTCGACGTCGACTCCCGAGACCGACGCAGTCGAGGCGGCTCCCCGCCCCGTGCTGAGCGTCCCGGGTGCCGCTGTCGGCCGTCGCAAGCAGGCCATCGCCCGCGTGCGTCTCGTCCCCGGCTCGGGAACGATCACGGTCAACGGCCGCACGCTCGAGGACTACTTCCCGAACAAGCTGCACCAGCAGCTGATCAACGACCCGTTCACGATCCTCAACCTCGCCGGTGGCTACGACGTCATCGCGCGCATCTCCGGTGGTGGCCCCTCGGGCCAGGCCGGCGCACTGCGCCTCGGCATCGCTCGCTCCCTCAACGGGATCGACGAGGAGAACAACCGTCCGACCCTGAAGAAGGCCGGCTTCCTGTCGCGCGACGCTCGCGTCAAGGAGCGCAAGAAGGCTGGACTCAAGAAGGCCCGTAAGGCGCCTCAGTACTCGAAGCGTTAAGGTCCACCGCTCCGATGCCGATCTTTGGCACGGACGGCGTGCGAGGGCTTGCCAATGGCATCCTCACCGCCGACCTCGCGCTCACCCTGGCCCAGGCGACTGCTGTCGTCCTGGGCCAGGGCCGTACTGCGGAGGCTCGCAAAGCCGAAGGCAAGCGCCTCACCGCAGTCGTGGCCCGCGACCCTCGGGTCTCCGGTCACTTCCTGACCGCTGCGGTCTCGGCAGGACTCGCGTCCTCCGGCGTCGACGTGCTCGAGGCCGGTGTCATCCCGACGCCGGCGCTCGCCTTCCTCGTCGCCGACCGTGACGCCGACTTCGGCGTGATGATCTCGGCGTCGCATAATGCCGCGCCCGACAACGGCATCAAGATCTTCGCGCGTGGCGGCGTGAAGCTCCCCGATGTGGTCGAGCAGCGCATCGAAGATGCGATGGCAGGAGAGAAACTCCGCCCGACCGGCGCCGGCGTAGGCAGGATCGACCGGTTCTCCGACGCGGAGGACCGCTATGTCGTGCACCTCCTCGGCTCACTGCCGAACCGCCTCAACGGCATCAAGGTCGTCCTCGACTGCGCGCACGGCGCGGCCTCTGGAGTGTCTCCCGAGACCTTCCGCGACGCGGGAGCCGATGTCACCGTGATCGGTGCCGACCCCGATGGCTGGAACATCAACGACGGTGTGGGCTCCACCCACCTCGGTCAGCTCGCAGAAGCCGTCGTCAGGCTCGGTGCGGACATCGGAATCGCCCATGACGGCGACGCCGATCGCTGCCTGGCCGTCGATGCGCAGGGCAACGTCATCGACGGCGATCAGATCATGGCGATCCTCGCGGTCTCGATGAAGCAGCGCGGTCACCTCACCGACGACACCCTGGTCGCGACAGTGATGAGCAACCTCGGCCTGCACGTCGCGATGCGCGAGCAGGGAATCACGGTCCGTCAGACCTCTGTCGGCGACCGTTACGTGCTCGAGGACATGAACGCGGGCGGTTACGCCCTCGGTGGTGAGCAGTCCGGCCATGTGATCATGAGCGAGTACGCGACCACGGGTGACGGCCTGCTGACCGGACTCCACCTGGTCGCCGAGATGGCGCGCCAGAACAAGACGATCGCCGAGCTCGCGAGCGTGATGAAGGTCTACCCGCAGGTCCTCATCAACGTCCGCGATGTCGATAAGGACGCGGTCGACTCCGACGAGGTCGTGCAGGATGCGGTCCGCGAGGTCGTGGCGGAGCTCGGCGAGACCGGTCGGGTGCTGCTGCGCAAGTCCGGCACCGAGCCGCTCGTCCGCGTCATGGTCGAGGCGGCGGATGCCGATTCGGCTCAGGCGTATGCCGATCGTCTGGTCGACGTCGTGCGGGAGCGTCTCTCGCTCTGAAGCGCCACTCCTACTGAACAGTCGAGCGCGCCGCGCGGCACCGTCGAACGGTCAGCCGCGCGGCGCGTTCCAGTTCAGCTGCTCGATGTAACGCAGCAGCACGCCCTCACGCAGCGCCCAGGGAGAGACCTCCAGCTCGTCGACGTCCAGCGCGGTCATCGCGGTGTGCAGTGAGACCGCAGCGGCGACGATCTGGAACGTGCGGTCGGCGGTGATCCCGGGAAGCTCCTGCCGCGCGGATGCGGGAAGACGAGCGAGCCGTGGGATCCAGGATCCGAGCGACGCGCGCGGAAGGACCATGCGCTGGATGCCCGACCAGCCGGGCACCGGGTAGCCGGCGAGCCTCGCCAGCGAACGGATCGCCTTGGATGACCCCACGACGTGATCCGGACGGGGGAGCGCCGTGAAACGGGGCAGGATCTCGGAAAGGGTCGCGGTCGCGTGTTCGCGGAGGCGCTCGACGTCGTCCTCGCCGGGAGGATCGTGCGGGAGGAACTGCACGGTCATGCGTCCGGCGCCCAGCGGGACGGATGCCGCGGCATCCGGCATCTCGTCTCCGCCGGCCGCGACCTCGAGCGAACCGCCACCGATGTCGAGGAGCAGCAGTTGGCCGGCCGACCAGCCGAACCAGCGGCGGACCGCGAGGAACGTCAGCTCCGCCTCGGTCTCGCCGTCGAGAACCTGCAATGGCTGCCCGAGGGCCGCCTCGATCCGGGCGATGACATCGGCACCGTTGCGGGCGTCGCGCACCGCACTCGTGGCGGTGGCGAGCAGCTCGTCCACCCGCTCGGCGTCGGCGACCCGCCGTGCCTGCACGACAGCGGACTCGAGCGCGGCCACGCCCTCTTCGGAGATGGCCCCGTCGTCGGTGAGGTATCTCATCAGACGCAGAACCGTGCGATCGCTGGTCGTCGCCAGAGGGCGACCGCCGGGGCGCACGTCGGCTGCGAGCATATGGACGGTGTTGGAACCGATGTCGAGGACTCCGAGGCGCACGGATAGAGACTACTCGCGCGCCGTTACGATGTATGCGTGACCACCGCCGACCCCACGCTGCCGCTGTCTCCGTATCGAGAGATCGGTCGTGGTGAATGGGCGAGGTTGGCGGCGGGGCTCGACCAGCCACTCACCGAGACCGAGGTCGTGGAGCTTCGGGGGATCGGAGACCGCCTCGACCTCACCGAGGTCCGGGAGGTCTATCTGCCGCTGAGTCGTCTGCTGAGCCTCTACGCGACCGCGACGAAGCGGCTGGGTGCCGCCACGAGCTCCTTCCTGCAGGAAGACGACTCGACCACCCCGTTCGTGGTCGGAGTGGCAGGCTCCGTCGCGGTCGGCAAGTCGACGATCGCCCGTCTGCTGCGCGAGCTGATGAGCCGGTGGCCGGGCACACCACGCGTCGAGCTCGTGACGACCGATGGTTTTCTCTACCCGAACGCCGAACTCGAGCGCAGGGGACTCATGGAGCGCAAAGGCTTCCCCGAGTCGTACGACCGGCGGGCGCTGCTCGAGTTCCTCACCGAGGTGAAGAGCGGGGCCGCCGAGGTGCGAGCACCCTTCTACTCTCACATGCGCTACGACATCGTTCCCGACGCCCGTGTGGTCGTGCGTCGTCCCGACGTCGTCATCGTCGAGGGCCTGAACGTCCTCCAGCCCCCGCCCGCGCCCAACGACGTCGCGGTCAGCGACCTCTTCGACTTCTCGATCTTCGTCGACGCCGACACGTCGCACATCGAGAAGTGGTACGTGGATCGTTTCCTCGCGCTGCGGCAGGGAGCGTTCTCGAACCCGTCTTCGTACTTCAACGTCTTCGCGCATCTCACCGATGATGAGGCGATCACCACGGCTCTCGGCTACTGGAACGAGATCAACATGCCGAACCTGGTCGAGAACGTCATGCCGACCAAGCACCGCGCCCGTCTGGTGCTCAACAAGGGCGTCGATCACAGTGTCGAGAGCGTGCTGCTCCGCAAGCTCTGACCGACGGAGGGTTTCGTTCGGAACCTTCGCAAAAAGCCCGGCTTACTCTTGACCACATGTGTGGAATCGTCGGATACGTGGGCCCGCGGCCCAGCCAGGACATCCTGCTCGCCGGCCTCGCCAGGCTCGAGTACCGCGGCTATGACTCCGCGGGTGTCGCCGTCATCGACGGCGAGGGCGCGCTAGGCATGCGCAAGAAGGCGGGCAAGCTCGCCATGCTGCGCGACTCGTTGAAGGACGCCGCCCTGCCGGACGGCAACACGGGCATCGGGCACACCCGCTGGGCCACCCACGGCGGCCCCACCGACGAGAACGCGCACCCGCATCTCGCGGACGACGACAAGCTCGCGCTCATCCACAACGGCATCATCGAGAACTTCGCCGCGCTGCGTGACGAGCTGCTCGCCGACGGGATCAGCTTCCGCAGCGAGACCGACACCGAGGTCGCCGCTGCGCTCCTCGGGCGTGAGTACCGCAACAACGGCGGTGACCTGCAGGGCGCCTTCCGCGCCGTGGTCAACCGTCTCGAGGGTGCATTCACCCTGCTTGCGATGCACCAGGACTACCCTGGTCTCGTGGTCGGCGCCCGCCGCAACTCGCCTCTGGTCATCGGCCTCGGCGAGGGGGAGAACTTCCTCGGATCCGACGTCGCCGCGTTCATCGAGCACACCCGCAAGGCGCTCGCCATCGGCCAGGATCAGATCGTCTCGATCACCCCTGACGCCGTGACCGTCATCGACTTCGCCGGAACGCCGGTCGAGGCCGAGCCGTTCGACGTCTCGTGGGACGCGGCCGCTGCCGAGAAGGGCGGATGGTCGAGCTTCATGGCCAAGGAGGTCTCCGAGCAGCCCGAGGCCGTCGCCAACACGATCCGCGGTCGCATCCAGGGCGACCAGGTCGTCATCCCCGAGCTCGAGGGTCTCGACGAGTTGTTCCTCGGCATCAACCGCATCATCATCACCGCGTGCGGAACCGCCGCGTACTCCGCGCTCGTCGGCAAGTACGCGATCGAGCAGTGGGCCCGCATCCCCGTCGACGTCGAGCTCGCCCACGAGTTCCGCTACCGCGACCCGGTGATCGGCGACGACACCCTCGTGGTCTCGATCAGCCAGTCGGGCGAGACGATGGACACCCTGATGGCCGTGAAGTACGCGAGCGAGCGCGGTGCGCGCACGCTCTCGATCTGCAACACCCAGGGCGCCACGATCCCGCGTGAGTCGGATGCCGTGGTCTACACGCACGCCGGCCCCGAGGTCGCTGTCGCATCCACCAAGGCGTTCTCGGCGCAGATCACCGCTCTGCTCCTGCTCGGCCTGCACATGGGGCGCGTACGCGGATCCGTCGAGGATGCCACCGTCGACGTCGCCGAGCTCACGGCGCTCCCCGAGAAGATCGCGAAGGTCCTCTCGAGCGAGCAGGAGCACGTCACTCAGCTCGCCGGTTGGATGGCAGACACCCGCTCCGTGCTGTTCCTCGGTCGCCACGTGGGCTTCCCGATCGCTCTCGAGGGCGCGCTCAAGCTCAAGGAGATCTCGTACATCCACGCCGAGGGCTTCGCCGCGGGCGAGCTCAAGCACGGTCCGATCGCGCTGATCGAGCCGGGACAGCCCGTCTTCGTCCTCGTGCCCTCGCCGCGTCACTCGGCTGTGGTGCACTCGAAGGTCGTCTCCAACATCCAGGAGATCCGCGCGCGCGGTGCTCGTGTGATCGCGGTCGCCGAAGAGGGCGACGTGGCGGTGCTGCCGTTCGCCGACGAGGTCATCCGTATCCCGCTCGCGGGTGCGATGTTCGAGCCGCTTCTCGCTGTGGTGCCGCTGCAGATCTTCGCCATGGCGCTCGCCACCGCGAAGGGACTCGACGTCGACCAGCCCCGCAACCTCGCGAAGTCCGTCACCGTCGAGTAGTCCTCGGTGGGCCCTTGCTCGGTCAGCAGACCGTGACGACAGCCGCCGACGGATGCCGCGACTAGGCTGAACTGGTGATCATCGGGACCGGCATCGACCTCGTGGACATCCCGCGGTTCGAGCGCACACTCGAGCGCACGCCGCGGCTTCTGGAGCGACTCTTCGCACCGGGGGAGCGGACGCTGCGCCTTGCGTCCCTCGCCGCTCGGTATGCCGCGAAGGAGGCCCTGATCAAGACCCTCGGTGGGTCTGACGGGGTCCACTGGATCGAGATCGAGATCGCCTCCGAGGCCTCAGGGCGACCGCATTTCGTGTTGACGGGAACCACAGCCGAGGTGGTCGCCGAGCGTGGCATCACCCGACTGCATCTGACACTCACTCACGACGCGGGGCTCGCCGCCGCATTCGTCGTCGCCGAAGGAGAGCCGCTGTGACCGTTCCGTTCCGTGAAGCGCGCATCGACCTGGATGCCATCACTGACAACGTCCGCCACTTCCGTCGGCTCACCGGCGTTCAGGTCATCGCCGTCGTCAAGGCGAACGCCTACGGCCACGGCGCCGCCGCGGCGGCTGTCGCAGCGCTCGCCGGCGGTGCCACGCGTCTCGGCGTCGCCGAGATCCCCGAGGCCCTCGAGCTGCGACGACAGGGCATCACCGCGCCGATCGTGGCGTGGCTGCACGCGCCGGGCGAGCGGTTCGAGCAGGCCGCCGAGCAGGACATCGAGGTCGGCATCTCGTCGTTCGACCAGCTCGAGGCCGCGGGGGCCGCGGCATCCGTCGACCGTCCGGTGGGGGTGCACCTCAAGTTCGAGACGGGGCTGTCTCGCAACGGGATCGCGCCCGCCGACTGGCGTCGTGTGCTCGCGGAGGCGGCTCGTCTCGAGCGCATCGGGCGTCTTCGCATCATCGGGCTGTTCAGTCATCTGTCGAACACCTCCGCGCAGGATGACCGCGACGCGCTGGCGAAGTTCGAGGAGGGCGTCACGGCCGCGGCATCCTTCGGCATCCGTCCGGAGATCCGCCACATCGCGGCGACGGCTGCCGCGATCGATCTGCCGGAGATGCGGCTGGATGCGGTCCGCATCGGCGTCGGCATCTACGGACTCTCGCCGTTCGAGGACCGCTCGTCCGCCGAGTTGGGACTCCGCCCCGCCATGACGCTGCGTGGTGCGATCGCCGCTGTGCGCAGGGTGCCGGCCGGCGCGGGAGTCTCGTACGGCTACGACCACCGCGCGCCGCATGACACGACCCTGGTCCTCGTGCCCCTGGGCTATGCCGACGGCGTGCCCCGACACGCATCCGGTCGGCTGCCCGTGTCGATCGGCGGACGCCGTCACGTCAACGTCGGCCGCATCGCGATGGATCAGTTCGTGGTCGACGTGGGCGACGCGCCCGTGTCGATCGGCGACGAGGTCGTGCTGTTCGGCGACCCGACCCTCGGAGTCCCGTCGGCGGCGGAATGGGCGAACGCCGCCTCGACGATCAACTATGAGATCGTGACGCGCATAGGCGCACGCGTCGCCCGGCGGTCGGCATGAGCGTCGATCCGGGCTTCCTCGGACGCCGTGACATCGAGACCTCGGAGGCGATGGAGCAGCTTGGCTTCCGCATCGGCGAACAGCTCGAAGCGGGAGACCTGCTGATCCTCACCGGCCCCCTCGGCGCCGGCAAGACGACGTTCACGCGAGGGCTCGCCGAAGGCCTCGGCGTGCGCGGTCCGGTGCAGAGCCCGACCTTCGTGATCGCACGGACGCACCCCTCACTCGTCGGACGTGCGCCGCTGGTGCATGTGGACGCCTACCGTCTCGGCTCCGGAGCGGAGCTCGACGACCTCGATCTCGACCTCGCCCGCTCGGTCGTCGTGATCGAATGGGGGCGCGGGCTGGCCGAGGACCTCGCCGAGACCTGGTGGGACATCGAGCTCGAACGCCCTGTCGGCGGCGATGACGATCTGGACCCGTCCGAGCTCGATGCCGACGCTCCGCGGCACGTGACGATCACGCGCGGCGGACGCTCAGCGATCGTCGGTTGATCGCCGACTACCCTGGAGAGGTGATCCTCGCCGTCGACACCTCCCTGGGCACCGCCGTCGCCCTCATCGACGACGACGGCACGCGTCGGTCCGACGCCTCCGCCGCAGACCCCCTCGGTCACGCCGAGGTCATCGGAGATCTGCTGGTCCGAGCGCTGAGCGAGACCGGGGGCGGCGAGATCGGACATGTCGTCGCGGGCATGGGCCCAGGGCCCTTCACCGGACTCCGCATCGGTATCGCGGCTGCGCGCGCGTTCGCCCTGGGACGCGGGATTCCCGTCGTCCCCGTGCCCAGCCATCTCGGCGCGGCGCTCACCGCGATCGAACGGGATGCCGTCTCGGGGCCGTTCGCGATCGTCACCGACGCACGACGTCGAGAGGTCGCGATCACCGTGTTCGACGGGACGGATGCCGACGGCATCCCGCTCGTGACCGCCGATACGACGCTGGTGCCCAGCGCGGAGGCGGACGAGCACCTCGACGGCATCCGACGCATCGACGTCGCGACCCTCTCTGCCGTGGACCTCGCCCGGGTGGGGGCCAGGGCCGTGGCCGCGGGGCGCACCCTCGCGGGTGACGAGCCGCTGTATCTGCGACACCCCGATGTGACTGTCCCCGGCGCTCCGAAGAAGGTGGGCCGGTGACTCTGCGCGAAGCGACGCCGGACGACCTCGACGCGATCATGGCGATAGAGCACCGTTCCTTTCCCACCGACGCGTGGAGCTCGCAGGCCATGGCTCTCGAGCTCTCCAGCCCGCACGGGCGCTATCTGGTCGACGAGCTCGACGGCGCGATCATCGGCTACGGGGGAGTCCGAGCCCTCGAGGGCTCTCGCGATGCCGACATCCAGACCATCGCCTTCGACGCCGACCACCGAGGCGCGGGGCGAGGGCGTGCGCTGCTGCGCGCCTTGCTCGACGCCGCGGGGCAGAGAGGCGCCCGTGAGGTCTTCCTCGAGGTCCGCGCCGACAACCCGAGTGCCGAAGGGCTGTACCTGTCAGAGGGGTTCGAGGAGATCGGCCGCCGCCCGCGGTACTACCAGCCCGATGACGTCGATGCGATCGTGATGAGACTCGCCCTGCAGCACCCTCGTTCCGCGCATCAGGACGAGGCGAGCACGGATGCCGAGAAGGAGGCAACCGCATGACCGAGCCGCTGGTGCTGGGCATCGAGACGAGCTGCGACGAGACCGGGATCGGGATCGTGCGTGGGCGCACCCTGCTGTCGAACACGATCGCCTCGAGCATGGACGAGCATGCTCGATACGGAGGTGTCGTTCCGGAGGTCGCGGCACGTGCGCACCTCGAGGCGCTGCAACCGTCCATCGACGCGGCTCTCGCCGATGCGGGTGTGCGACTCGACGACCTCGATGCGGTGGCCGTGACGAGCGGCCCCGGCCTCGCGGGCGCGCTCATGGTCGGCGTGGGGGCGGCCAAGGGTCTCGCCGTGGCGCTCGACAAGCCGCTGTACGCGGTGAACCATCTCGTGGGTCACATCGCGGCCGACATCCTCACCCCTGACTCCGATCCTCTGGAATATCCGACGATCGCGCTGCTCGTCTCGGGTGGACACACGTCGCTGCTCCACGTGCGGGACCTCACCACCGACGTCGAGATGCTCGGCGAGACCATGGACGACGCGGCCGGTGAGGCGTTCGATAAGGTAGCTCGCCTCCTCTCGCTGCCGTATCCGGGCGGGCCCGAGATCGATCGGGCAGCGCTTGACGGCGATCCGAAAGCGATCCGATTCCCGCGGGGTCTCTCCCGAGCGTCGGACCTGGCGAAGCATCGCTATGACTTCTCGTTCTCGGGCCTCAAGACGGCTGTCGCCCGCTGGGTGGAGCGCTGCGAGGCAGACGGCGTGCCCGTGCCGGTCGCCGATGTGGCTGCGAGCTTCCGTGAGGCCGTGGTCGATGTGCTGGTGACCAAGGCGCTCGCCGCCTGTGCCGACCTCGGCGTCCCCCGTCTGCTGCTCGGAGGCGGCGTCATCGCCAACCGTCGACTGCGCGAGGTCGCGCTCGCCAGGGCCGAGGCCGCGGGGGTCACCGTCCGCATCCCTCCGCTGTCTCTGTGCACCGACAACGGGGCGATGATCGCCGCTCTCGCGGCCGAGCTGATCGCGTCGGGGCACCGCCCTTCGACATTCGGCTTCGGCGCGGACTCGACCCTTCCCGTCACCGAGATCCAGGTCGATGAGCGCGTCTCGGTGATGTGATGAGCGACGTTCCCCGCACCCCCGCCCCGCACGGAGGCGACCCCGCTGCCGTGCCGGAAGCAGCCCTCCCTCGTCCGAGGATCGAGGGGCCCAGCGGTGAGGTCGAGCACCCGGCCGGCTCCGCGCGGATCCCGGGTGCACGGCGCGACGGCTACACCAAGCTGCCCACGGGACCGGTCGGTATCGAGCCCGTGGTCGTGAGCGGACCGGTCGCTGACGACATCGGACACGATTCCGAGTGGCAGCCGTCGACCGCGGATGCAGCCGTCGACGACACCAGGCTCGCGCCGTGGGCCCTGATGGCGGCGATCGTGGCCCTGGTGGCGTCGTTCTTCGTCGGCTGGGGCGTTCCGATCGCTGTCGTCGCGGTGATCGCGGCGATCATGTCGTTGCGGCGGCCGGTCGAGAGCCGCGCGATCGCGCGGTGGGCGCTCGTCCTCGGCCTGTGCGCGACCGTGTACAGCCTCGGATGGCTGGTGTGGGCAGGCATGCAGTTCGAGAGGCTCGGCTAGCGGATGCTCGACGCCGAGGACGCCGAGGACGCCGTCGAGCTGCGTGCCCTGCAGACACGCGCCTACGGTCGTGCCGGTTCACTGAGTGAAGCCGAGGCGATGCGCCTGCGGGAGCTGGAGGCGGCGCGAACGCCGGAGCGCGACTTGCGGGCGACGGAGAAGCCCCAGCCGCAGGTGCCGGAGCAGGTCATCGCCCCGGTCACGGCACCGTCGGTGGCCACGGTGCCCACGGTGGCTAAGGTGCCCGCGACGGCCTCCTCGGTCGTCGCGCGCTTCGCCGGGACTGATACTGCCGCGCCGTCGGGTCATGGTCCCGGCGCGGATGCGGAGGCGCACGGAGACCCCCTCGCCACGACCGTGCGACGACATTGGCGTCTCGCACTCGTGATCGCTGTGGGCTTCGCCGTCGTCGGAGTCGCGGTCGGCTGGCTGCTGTTCTCGGATCGAGGTGCTGCCCCCGTCCCGCTGACGGCGGAGCAACAGGAGTGGCAGAGCACGATCGTCGCGTCGGGCGACTTCGACTCGGGCTCTCTCCGCGCGATGGCGGAGGAGGAGGGCGTCGTCATCTCGTTCGCGACCAAGAACAGCGGCGCAGACGTGTGCCTCGTGCTCGCCAGCGCCGATGCCACCGCGCCCGCGTGCACCACCCGTGAGCAGGCGACGATCCAGGGTGTGAACGCGACGCTCACGAAGGCGGTGGACGCGTCTCAGAGCTACGACATCCAGGCGCAGATGTTCCTCACCCCGGACGGCCGACCGGCGGTCATCGCCCGCAGTTTCATCACGTCTCCGCAGTCGACATCGATGTTCGCCAGCCAGGCAGAGGCAGAGGCTGCGGCGACCCTCGCCGAGAATACCGGTCTCGACCGCCGCAGCATCATGGTCGCCGGCTACGACGACGACGTGCCGATCTGGACAGGGATCGACATGTCGACGCAGCGCTACTGCCTCATCTACGACGGATCGATGCCGGATCCCCCGATGGTGTGCGATGACAGCCTGATGCTCGCCGATGCCGACCGCACGCTGGTGCTCGATGTCACCGGCGCCGATGACGACGACATCACGCGCTACGAGTATCGATTCAGCTACGGTCAGCAGTACCTCACCGTGACGAAGGGTCCGGGTGCCGACGATGCTCCAGGAGAGTGACGCCGACGAGCTGCGCGCCCTGCAGCTGAAGGCCTACGGACGCGACGGCGGTCTGACGGATGCGGATGCCGCGCGGTTGCGTGAACTCGAGGCGACCAGGGGGTCGAAGCCGGCCGCGACCGCGTCATCGGGTGCTGCCGTACCGGAGACGACCGGTGGCCTCGTCGCCGAGGAGGTCGTCGACGGCGACTCGGCGGACGCGGCGGACACGAGCGCACCGACCGACGACGTGCAGGCTCGCGAGACGACGGCTCTGCGCCCTGCCCTTCGACGGCACTGGAAGGCGATCACCGCCACCTCCGCCGTATTGCTGGTGGTCGGTCTCGCGGCCGGGTGGGTTCTGTTCGGTCGGGCGGGAGGAGTCGAGCTCACCGCGGAGCAACAGGAACGTCGAGCCGAACTCCAGGCCGACGGCGGGTACGACGTCGGAAGCCTGCGGGCGATCGGACAGGAGGAGGACGTCCTGGTCTGGCATGCGACCAAGGAGGACGGCGAGATGGTCTGCCTCATCCTCGACACCCCGCAGGACTCCGCGACGCAGTGCCAGCGGAGCGAGGACGTCCAGAACGGCAACACTGTCGGTGTCTCGGTGAACCTCGATTCCGGAGAGGGCGAGAGCGGGGATGCCGAACAGATCTGGGCGTCTGCCGTCCGGACGACAGAGGGTGAGCTCGTCGCGATCATCCAGCGGTGGCCGAGCTCGGAGAACGACTGGCTGTCGCAGTTCCCGGGTGAGGAGCGCGTGCGGGCGGAGGAGCTCCTGCAGCAGGGCTTCCAGGAGTACTCCATCTCGGTCGTGGGCTATTTCCGCGACGAGCCGATCTGGTACGGCCAGCGTCTCGAGGGAGCGACCGCCGAGGACTGCCTGGTGGTCGACGCGATCGATGGGATCGCGTGCGGGCCTCTGGGTGAGGCGCAGTCCTCCGGCCTCAGCCTCGGCGGCATCACGGCCGATGTCTCGGGGAGCGTCGAGGAGTCCTGGACCATCACACTGGCTTTCACGTCGAATCAGACCCCGTACCTCGTGATCGCGGGAGACGTGTCGGCGGCTGACACAGCAAGACCCGGGGCGACTGTGAAGCCCGGCGAGACGCTGGAGCTGGGTGGGGAGTACCAGGACCCCATCCAGGTGGAGATCCCGTCCGACGACACCGAAGGGTGAGCGGTCAGTCCGCCGCCGGCACCCTGTCGGCGAGGATCGCCCGCCGCTGGTCGCCGATCCTGGTGAGGATCAGCGTCGCCGGCTGACTCCCCTTCAGAGTGAGCTTCTTGCGGAAGGCCGCAGGATCGACGTCCATGCCGCGCTTCTTGATCTCGAGAGTGCCTATGTCGTGCGCCTTCAGGACGGAGCTGATCGCCTTGGGGTTCGCCGGCATCGTCTCGCGCACCCGGAACGACTGCACGAACGGGCTCGTCAGCGCGGCATCCGAGGTCAGATAGGCGATGCGCTCATCGAGCATGCCCGCATCGAGGCTCCGCCCGACGTCTCCGATCAGCCGTGCGCGGATGACCGCTCCGTCCGGTTCGTGCAGGAAGGCCCCGAGCCTGCGAACCGCGACGTCCTCCGCGTCAGCCCCGGCCGTGAGCTCGTGCGAGCGCTCGCCGCGGATGACGAGTGCCGCGCGGTGGACGCCCATACGCGCGAGCGCTCCGGTCCACAGCACCAGCTCGACGACGCTGCCGTCGGCGCTCACCCACTGCGCCTCGGCGTCGGCGGGCAGGGAATCACGATCATGTCCGGGGCCGAGCTTGATGCCCGTCGGTCGGCGGGATGCCAGGTCGAAGGCCCAGTCGAGCGGAGGCGAGTAGTCGTCGGACGACACCCGCCGCGTCTCGCTGTGCCCCGCGGTGCGCCGAGCAGGGTCCATCCAGATCGCGCCGGTGTCGCTCACCTCGGACGGCACGTTCTCCTGCGCCGTGCCGTGCGTCACGACCGCGCTCTCGCCGAAGGGCGCGAGGTTGTACGCCGCGATCGCGGCAGTCACCTCGTCAGCGTCCACCGCCTGCACGTCGAGGCCCGCGCCGGCGAAGGCGAGGGCGTCGCCGCCGATTCCGCAGCCGAGGTCGGCGACGCTCGTGATTCCGGCCCGACGCATCCGCTGCGCGTGGCGGGCTGCGACGCCGAGACGCGTCGCCTGCTCGAGTCCCGCACGGGTGAACAGCATCCTCGCCGCGAAGTCTCCGAACTTGGCTTTCGCCTTGGCCCGCAGGTGCGCCTGCCCGACCACGGCCGAGACGAGATCCGGGGAGTGCCCGGCTGATCGCAGGCGCGACACGGCTCGGGCCACCTCGGCGACCTGATCGACCGGGCCGAGCGCATCCAGCAGTTCGAGGCCCTCGGGCGTGAGCAGGGCGCGCAGCTCGGAGATCTCCACCTGTCCAGCTTAGGCGGCGGCCCGATCGGCGCATTGGCACTCGCATTGCGTGAGTGCCAGCGAAGCGCCTAGACTGGATTAGCACTCTCGGGTTGAGAGTGCGAAAAGTCTTCCTGTCAGCGTCAAGAAAGAAGAGGTAGACCGTGTCGGTTTCCATCAAGCCGCTCGAGGACCGCATCGTCATCAAGCAGGTCGAGGCCGAGCAGACCACCGCGAGTGGCCTGGTCATCCCCGACACCGCCAAGGAGAAGCCCCAGGAGGGCGAGGTCGTGGCCGTGGGCCCCGGCCGCATCGATGACAACGGCAACCGCGTTCCGCTCGACGTCGCCGTCGGCGACCGTGTCCTGTACAGCAAGTACGGCGGCACCGAGGTGAAGTTCGGCGCAGACGAGTTCCTCGTCCTGTCGGCGCGCGACGTGCTCGCAGTCGTCGTCCGCTGAGACAACGTCTTCGGAAGGGCCCGGATGCTTCTCGCATCCGGGCCCTTTCTGCATCCCGCCACGTGACCACCGATTCCTGCCATTCTCGGGCCGAGGCGGGCACCCGGCGAGGAGCCGCTTCGTGCCGGGAATAGGGTTGTGCGGTGACCCTGACGAACACCGCCACCGCCCGAGCGACGCAGACCGCCGGGGTCGCGTATGCCGGCGGGGCGTACCTGCTGTGGGGCGTGCTTCCCCTCTACTTCCTGTTGCTCGTGCCGACGGGGCCGTGGGAGGTCGTGGCCTGGCGGGTGCTGCTGTCGTTCGTGTTCTGCATCATTCTTCTGACGGTGACGCGCGGATGGAAGGCGATCGGCGCGATCATCCGGCAGCCCCAGCTGCTGGGATGGACTGCGCTCGCCGGAGTCCTGATCTACGTCAACTGGCAGGTCTTCCTGATCGGCACGCTCAACGGGCACGTCATCGAGACGAGCCTCGGTTACTTCATCAATCCGATCGCCACGGTGCTGCTCGGTGTGTTCGTGCTGAAGGAGCGCATCCGCAGGCTGCAGTGGGCGGCGATCGGCATCGCCGCGGTCGCGGTGATCGTGATCGTCCTCTTCTACGGGTCATTCCCATGGATCGCGCTGTCGCTCACCGCGTCGTTCGGGGTCTACGGACTCATCAAGAAGAAGATCGGCCCCGCGGTCGACGCGATCAGCGGACTCACCCTCGAGTCGTTCTGGCTGATCCCGATCGCGGTCGTGCAGTTGATCGTCGTGGCGATGACGACCGGGATCACGATGGGCAACAACGGTGCCTGGCACGCCGTCCTGCTCGCCTTCGCGGGCATCGCCACCGCCGTGCCGCTCCTGCTGTTCGCCGCGGGCACGAGACGCATCAACCTCACCGTGATCGGGATGATCCAGTTCGTCACTCCCGTGATGCAGTTCATCATCGGCGCAGCGGTGCTGGGCGAGCCCATGCCGCTCGAGCGATGGCTCGGCTTCGTCATCGTCTGGATCGCGATCACCGTGTTCATCATCGACCTGCTCCTGGCCGCCCGCCGCGGGCGGAGGAGCGCGCAGCCCGAGCTCGTCTGAACCGGCGGATCAACAACTGCGAAACCCGGTGTCGGATCGTTAACGCACCGAAACATCGGCGACCCCTACGCGAGACCTTTCAGTCCTAGTGTTAGAGCACCCGACCGTGGTCACAATCCACGGCCAGTCACGCAAGGGAGCATCATGACCGCATTCACGCGCTCGCGCAGCGCCAAGATCCTCGCCGGAGTCGCGCTGCTGAGCGTCTCGGCGATGGTCGTCGCAGGCTGCAGCAGCACGCCCTCGGACGAGCCGTCCGACGGTGGCGGATCGTCCGCCGACCTCACCCTCAAGCTGGGTTCGCTGCTGCCGCAGACCGGATCGCTGTCGTTCCTGGGCCCGCCCATGGAATCCGGCGTCGGACTCGCCGTCAAGGAGGTCAACGACGCTGCAGCAGGCGTCACGATCGACCTGACCGCAGAAGACGAGGGCGACACCGACACCAAGGCGTACGAGACCTCGATCACCAAGCTCCAGGGTGCAGGAGTCACCGCGATCGTCGGCGCCGCCGCATCCGGTGTCTCGCGCCTGATCCTCGACGGCAACGTCTCCGCAGGAATCCTGCAGATCTCGGCCTCCAACACCGGCCCCGACTTCACCGACTGGGACGACAACGGACTCTACTTCCGCACCGCTCCCAGCGACCTTCTGCAGGGCGAGGTGCTCGGCAACCTGATCGCCGAGGACGGCCACAAGACGCTGGGTGTCATCTACCAGAACGACGCCTACGGCACGGGTCTGTTCGAGAACATCAAGTCGACGTTCGAGGGCGCCGGCGGCGAGGTCGTCGCAGACGCGTCGTACAACGTCGGTGACGGTCAGTTCGACGCACAGGTCGAGACCATCAAGGCTCAGAACCCCGACGCCGTCGCGATCGTGTCGTTCGACCAGTTCAAGACCATCGCGCCGCTGCTGGTGAACGCGGGCATCTCGCCCGACAAGTTCTACCTCGTCGACGGCAACCTGTCGGACTACGGCTCCTCGCCCGACACGAACTTCCCGTTCTCGCTCGAGGGCGCACAGGGCACCAAGCCGGGGCCGGCGCTCGAGGACGACTTCACCGACCGTCTGCAGACGTTCTGGACGGGTGAGGGCAACCCCGAGGTCAACGACTTCACGTACGCGGCCGAGGCATATGACGCCGTCGTGCTCGTCGCACTCGCCTCTCTCGCGGCAGGTTCGACCGAGGGCGCGGACATCGCGGCCAAGATGGCCGAGGTCTCGGGTGGCTCCGGCGACGGTGAGAAGTGCACCAGCTTCGCCGACTGCGCCAAGATCATCAACGACGGAGGCACCGCCGACTACGACGGCTACTCCGGCGAGATCACGTTCGACGAGAACGGCGATCCGCAGGGCGCCTCGATCGGCACGTACGTCTACGGCGCGGACAACCTGATCTCCCGCACCAACTGATCACGAGCGAAGGCCCCGGGTGCCGTGCATCCGGGGCCTTCGTCGTGCCCGGCGACGTCGGCGCGCAGACGAGCCGGGACCGAGCGCGCAGCCGGCGCACGCAGAGACGAAAGAAGGGACGGATGCCGAAGCATCCGTCCCCTTCTGCGGTGAGCGGTCAGGCCGCGTCGGTACCGAGCGTTCCGAGGTACAGGCCGATGACCTTCGGATCGTTCAGCAGATCGCGTCCGGTGCCCTCGTAGGCGTCCTTGCCCTGGTCGAGCACATAGCCGCGGTCGCAGATCTGCAGGCAGCGCCGCGCGTTCTGCTCGACCATGATCGTGGTGACCCCCGCCTTGTTGATGTCCGAGACGCGGATGAAGGCGTCGTCCTGACGCACGGGGGACAGGCCCGCGGAGGGCTCGTCGAGGAGCAGCACCGAGGGATCCATCATGAGAGCCCGGGACATCGCCACCATCTGGCGCTCACCGCCGGAGAGAGAGCCCGCGCGCTGCTTCAGCCGCTTGCCCAACTCGGCGAAGATGCCGGTGACGAACTCGAGACGCTCCGTGTAGATCTTGGGGTTCTGGTAGAGCCCCATCTGCAGGTTCTCCTCGATCGAGAGCGACGGGAAGACGTTGTTCGTCTGCGGCACGAAGGCCACGCCGCGCTTGACGAGCTTGTCGGCCTTGAGCCCGACGATGCTCTCGCCGTTGACGGTGATCTCGCCGCTGCGCACGTTGACCATGCCGAAGATCGACTTCAGCAGCGTCGACTTGCCCGCGCCGTTGGGCCCGATGATGCCGATCAGCTCGCCCTGGCGTGCGACGAGGTTGGCACCGTTCAGGATGTTCACCCCCGGCAGGTATCCGGCGTGCACGTCCTTGAGCTCGACGACGATGTCGTCGGTCTTCACAGATGCGTCATCGATCATGCGCGTCCCTCCTCGGTGTCTTCGGCGGCGAGCTCTGCCTCTGCCTCAGCCTCGATCTGCTCGCGCAGCTTCACGGCGGCCGTATCGGCGAGCACCGGGATGCGCCCGGTCACGGCGCCGAGGTCGACGTCCTGGTGGGCGCCGAGGTAGGCGTCGACGACTGCCGGGTCTTCCATGACCTCGTCAGGCGGACCCTCCGCGACCACGCGCCCCTCCGCCATCACGACGACCCAGTCGGCGATGTGGCGGACCATGTGCATGTCGTGCTCGACGAACAGCACCGTCATCCCGAGTCCCTTGAGATCGAGGATGTGGTCGAGAAGCGACTGAGTGAGAGCAGGGTTGACGCCGGCCATCGGCTCGTCGAGCATGACCAGAGTCGGGTCGCTCATGAGGGCCCTGGCCATCTCGAGGAGCTTGCGCTGGCCTCCCGAGAGCGATGCGGCGAAGTCCTTCTCCTTGGCGTCGAGTTTGAAGCGGGCGAGCAGCTCGCGCGCCTTCACCTCGATCTCCTGGTCCTGCTTGCGCCACAGGAACGGGAAGAGGCTCGACCAGAATCCCTCGCCGCGCTGGCCGGGGGCTCCGAGCTTCATGTTCTCGAGCACCGTGAGCAGCGACAGCGACTTGGTCAGCTGGAACGTGCGCACCTGTCCCATGCGCGCCACCTTGAAGGAGGGGACGCCCGACAGGTTCTTGCCATCGAACGACCAGGTGCCACTGTTGGGCTTGTCGAATCCGCAGAGCAGGTTGAACAGCGTGGTCTTGCCGGCACCGTTCGGACCGATCAGTGCGGTGATCGCTCCGCGCGGGATCTCGACGTGGTCGACGTCGACGGCGGTCAGTCCGCCGAAGCGTCGCTGCACGGCGTCTGCCACGAGGATCGGGTCGACCTTCGGCACTCCGGGGGCCGCAGGTCCCTTGGCGAGCCCCGTGGTCTTGGGGCGACGGATGCTCCCGGTCTGGGGGGCCGCCTCGACGTTCTCGTCGGGGGTGGGTTCAATTGACAAAGGTCATCTCCCTCTTGTCTCCGAGGATGCCCTGAGGACGGAAGATCACGAGCAGCATCAGGGCGATGCCGACGAAGATGAACACGAGCGTCGAAGCCTGGCTGTCGGACATCGGAAGGACGCCCGCCTTCGCCAGGGCCGGGAGCAGGTTCGCCATGAACGCGAACACGACCCAGAACAGGATCGCGCCGAGAGTGGGGCCGAAGACGGTCGCGGCGCCGCCGAGGAGCAGCACGGTCCACAGGAAGAAGGTGAGCGACGTGGTGTAGCTGCCGGGGACCACGGCGGAGGGGAGGACGAACACGATCCCACCCGCCGCGCCGATGATTCCACCGACCACGAGCGCCTGCATCTTGTAGGCGAAGACGTTCTTGCCGAGCGAGCGCACGGCGTCCTCGTCTTCGCGGATGCCCTTGAGGACGCGACCCCACGGGCTGCGCATCAGCGCCCACACGAGGAGGATCGCGATCGCGAGGACGATGATCCCGAACACGCGGTTCCACAGGTCATTGGCGCTGAACGTCCACGGACCGAAGCCGTATGTGCCAGGGGGGAACGGGTTCGCGTCACGGAATCCGCCGTTGAACTGCGCGAGTCCGTCGGCCGAGTTCGTGTACTCGTCGAAGATCTGCGTCGTGAAGAGCAGGCGCACGATCTCACCGGCCGCGATGGTCGCGATCGCGAGGTAGTCGGCACGCAGCCGCAGAGTCGGGATGCCGAGGAGCACGGCGAAGAACGCGCCGCCGACGAGGCCGATCAGCATGCCGATCCACCACGGGAGACCGAAGGTCAGCACCGAGATGGCGTAGCCGTAACCGCCGACGGCCATGAACGCGGCCATACCGAAGTTCAGGAGTCCCGCATAGCCGAAGTGCACCGCGAGGCCCGTTGCTGCGAGGGCATAGGCGATGGTGACCGGGCTGAGCAGATAGACCGCGGTGTTGGAGAGGATGCTTCCGAAGTCCATGGTCAGCCCAACCTTTCCTTGCGTCCGAGCAGGCCTTGCGGCCTCACCAGGAGGATCACGATGAGCACGACGAGGGCGCTCGCGTACTTGAGGTCGGACGGGATCCACAGGGTCGAGACCTCGACCGCGATCCCGACGATGAGCGAGCCGACGAGGGCGCCGAATGCGGTGCCGAGTCCGCCGAGCGTGATGGCGGCGAAGATGAGGAGCAGCATCTGCATGCCCATGTCCCACTTCACGCCGGGGCGGAAGTACGCCCACAGGATGCCCGAGATCGCAGCCAGCGTGCCGGCGAGGATCCAGACGTAGCGGACGACCTTGTCGACGTCGATGCCCGATGCCGCGGCGAGCTGCGGGTTGTCGGAGATGGCGCGGGTGGCCTTGCCGATGCGGGTGCGCGTGAGGAAGAACGCGACGCCGATGATCACGACGATGCTCACCCCCATGCCGATCAGATCGATGTACGACAGCGAGATCGGTCCGAATCGGAACGGCTCGGGGCTTGCCCCTGGGAGCTGCCGGGTGCCTCCGCCGATCATGTACTGGAAGGCGTAGCGCAGAGCGAGCGACAGACCGATGCTGACGATCATCAGCTGCACGACCCCGAGCCCTCGGCGCCGCAGCGGACGCCAGATGCCGGCATCGAGTGCCCAGCCGAAGAGGCCGCCGCCGACCACGGCGGCGATGATGCCGAGCCACAGGGGGAGATGCCAGAAGCTCGTCGTCACGAGGGCGACCAGGCCGCCCCAGGTGACCATCTCGGCGTGGGCGAAGTTCGACAGGCGGGTCGTGCCGTAGATCAGCGCCGCACCCATCGAGGCCAGGGCCAGCAGGAGGCCGAAGTTGAGACCACCCACGAGTCGTGAGGCGAGCTGATCGATGAACGACGTCGTCATGCGCTCTCCCTCACCGAGGAAGAGGTTCATGATCTTGGTGCCAGTCAGGCCGAACTCGACCTCGAAGGACGCGGTCGTTCCCGCGATCGGCTGAGTGCCCTCCGGCAACTGCGCCGCATCGACGATCACGCCGTCCGGGAGGGTCTCTTCGTCGACGGTGAGCGTGTACGTCTCCTTCTCGGGAACGTACAGGCGCCACTTGCCCTCGGCGTCGGTCTCGGTCTCACCCTCGAAGCCGTTGCCCTTGATCGCCATCACGACGCCCTCGACAGGGTCGTCGTCGAAGGTGATCACGCCGGCGAAGTAGAAGTCGGTGATCTCCTGGCCGTCGTCCGTCTCTTCGGCGGAGGCTGCCGACGGGGGCTGCAACCAGAGGAAAGCGATGGCGAGCAGCGACGCGAGAAGGATGATGACCCACCGCATTCCGCTTCGATTCGCCGAGATCGTCGGACGCACAGAACCTCCAGCCGAGTACACAGGCCATGACAGGGTTGTTCATCGGCCTTGATGTACGACGGTATGAGCGTAATGTGTCGGCTCTGTTTCAACCAAGGCACGATCTGCTCACGGTGAGAACGATCCCATCACGAAGTTGCGAAATACCGGATGGGGCGCGGTCTCGTCCTGAGGGTGATGTCGGGGCGGGCCCGGGAATTTCCTCAGCCGCCTCGCGCTTAGAATTGGTACACCCTCGCCCCAGATCGCGCCCGCAGGAGGACAATCCATGGACCAGCACGACCCCTTCGGCTTCGTCGGACTCACGTACGACGATGTGCTGCTCCTCCCGGGGCACACCGACGTCATCCCCAGCGAGGCCGACACCTCGTCGCGGATCACTCGCCGTATCTCGGTCGCGACTCCGCTGCTCTCCAGCGCGATGGACACCGTGACGGAGTCGCGCATGGCCATCGCGATGGCACGTGAGGGCGGAATCGGCATCCTCCACCGCAACCTGTCGATCGCCGATCAGGCCGCCCACGTCGATCGCGTCAAGCGCAGCGAGTCGGGCATGATCACCGACCCGATCACGACGACGCCGGACGCGACCGTCGAAGAGGTCGACGCGCTCTGCGCCAAGTACCGCATCTCGGGGCTTCCGGTGGTCGATGCCGACGGACGCCTCGTCGGCATCATCACGAACCGCGACATGCGTTTCGTCTCGGGCTTCGAGCGTCAGACGACGTTCGTGAAGGACGTCATGACCTCCGAGGGTCTCGTCACCGCACCGGTGGGCGTCGCCGCAGGCGAGGTCATCGCCCTCTTCGCGCATCACCGCGTCGAGAAGCTGCCGCTCATCGACGAGGACGGCAAGCTCGCGGGCCTCATCACCATCAAGGACTTCGACAAGAGCGAGAAGTACCCGCTGGCCACGAAGGACGACCAGGGTCGTCTGCGCGTCGGCGCCGCGATCGGCTTCTTCGGCGACGCATGGGAGCGCGCGGAGGCGCTGCGCGACGCGGGCGTCGACGTGCTCGTGGTCGACACTGCGAACGGCCAGTCCCAGGGCGTGATCGAACTGGTCAAGCGCATCAAGGCCGACGAGAGCTTCGCGCACATCGACGTGATCGGCGGCAACGTCGCGACCCGCGAGGGCGCTCAGGCGCTCGTGGATGCCGGCGTCGACGCCGTGAAGGTGGGTGTCGGACCGGGCTCGATCTGCACGACGCGCGTCGTCGCAGGAGTCGGTGTGCCGCAGGTCACCGCCGTGTACGAGGCGTCGCTCGCCGCCCGTCCCGCCGGCGTTCCGGTGATCGCCGACGGAGGTCTGCAGTACTCGGGTGACATCGCCAAGGCGCTCGTCGCCGGTGCCGATGCCGTCATGCTCGGCTCGCTACTGGCCGGCACCGACGAGTCGCCGGGCGAGATCGTCTTCCAGTCGGGCAAGCAGTTCAAGCAGTACCGCGGTATGGGGTCGCTCGGAGCGATGCAGACCCGTGGCAAGCAGACCTCGTACTCGAAGGACCGCTACTTCCAGGCCGACGTGCCCAGCGACGACAAGCTGATCCCCGAGGGCATCGAGGGCCAGGTGCCCTACCGGGGCCCCGTGGCAGCTGTCGCCTACCAGCTGGTCGGCGGGCTGCGCCAGTCGATGTTCTACGTCGGCGCTCGCACCATCGAAGAGCTCAAGCAGCGCGGCAAGTTCGTGCGCATCACGGCTGCGGGACTCAAGGAGTCGCACCCGCACGACGTGCAGATCGTGGTCGAGGCGCCGAACTACAAGCGCTGAGACGAAAGAGAAGGGGCCGGATGCGAGAGCATCCGGCCCCTTTCCATGCTCGCGTTCAGCTGCAGGTGTAGGTGACTCCGTCGACCTGCCAGACGCCCGGGCCGAGCTCGGCGCACATCGAGAACAGGTTCGCGAACACCGTCACCAGCAGCACGATGCCGATGATCCACAGGATCGTGATCACGGCACCGACGATGATGCCCGCTACGGCGAGTCCCTTGGAGGCTCCCGCCTTGCTGAGCTTGACGGCGGCGACGATGCTGAGGATGAGGCCGAGCGGGGCGATCACGAACGCCAGAACGAGTCCGGCGATCGCGAGTCCGTTCCCGGCCGGTGCGGGCGGCGGGGTCGCGTAGCCGGGGCTGGCGACCGGGTATGCGGCGGGATTCGTGGACGAGGCCGCGGCGGGGGCGGTGCCGTCCCATCCCGGCGGGGTGTACTGAGGGTCTCCGGGCGGGTTCGTCATGGTCGCTCCGATCTGCGTGGGCGGTCGCTGGGGTGGCCGCGCTCGTAGCCGAGCGTACTGAGGCGCGCGCCGCGCGCGCCATCCCTCGCCCCGGGTCTTCCGCATGTCCGCAGGGCGGCGTACCGTGCCGGTATGTGCCGCAACATCGTCCCGCTGAACAACCTCGAGCCCGCTGCCACAGATCACGAGTGCCACGACGCCGCCTTGCAGTTCGTGCGCAAGATCGCCGGAACCACCACCCCGTCCCGGGCGAATCAGGACGTGTTCGATCGTGCCGTCGAAGAGATCGCGCGCGCCACCAGAGCGCTCGTCGATGAGCTCACGACCACCGCGCCGCGCAAGAATCGTGAGGACGAGGCGACCAAACGCCGCGCGCGTTCGGCGGAGCGGTACGAGGCGATCCGTGTGTTCCAGGAAGAGAAGCGGGCTGCGCGCACCGCATCCTGACGCGACCGGATGCCGGAGGGATCTCGTCGCGTCCGGTGACGACTCGGTATGCCAGTATTTAGGGACACCCGCTCGATTTTTCTCGGGCTCCTGACGCGAAGGGCGTCGCGAGCCGCCTGCCGAGCATTTCCGGCAGGGAGGAACTCCCCATTGAGAGCTGAAGATATGCCTCAGGATGCACCCCGCGTCCTGGTCGTCGATGACGACCCTGACGTCGCCCTGCTCGTCAAGACCGTGCTCGAGAGGCGCGCCGCCTGCGAAGTCGTGGTCGCGGAGGACGGACTCTCCGCCGTCGAACGGCTGGCGGTCTTCACACCGGACGTGGTCGTCACCGACATCGAGATGCCCGGCCTCGACGGCCTCGAGCTTCTCGCGGAACTGCGCCGCAAGGACCCTCTCGTACCGGTGATCGTGATGACCGCGCACGTCTCGGTCGAGTATGCGGTCTCGGCGCTGCGAGCGCAGGCGGATGAGTTCCTGACCAAACCGCTCGACAATGCGCGACTCGTCGAGGCCGTGACACGGCTCGCGGCGGAGGGCCGCGCTCGTCGGGAGGCGAACCGCTCCAGCGAGGTGGTTCTCGCGATCGGCGCCCACCCGGACGACGTCGAGATCGGCGTCGGCGGCATCCTCGCAGCTCACTCACGCGCAGGTGACTCGATCACGGTGCTGACTCTCTCTCGCGGCTCCCGCGGCGGAGACGCGGAGAGCCGTCAGCACGAATCGCTGGCCTCTGCCGACATGCTGGGCGCCCGCCTGTTCCTCAAGGATCTCGTCGACACCGAGATCTCCGGTGGAGGCGCGACGGTGCGCCTCATCGAAGAAGTGGTGCAAGAGGTGCGACCGACGATCGTCTACACGCATTCCAGTCACGACCGCCACCAGGACCACCGGGCTGTGAGCGAGGCGACCGTCGCCGCCACCAGGCGGGTCGGTACGGTCGCCTGCTATCAGAGCCCCTCCTCGACGATCGACTTCCGGCCGACACGCTTCGTCCGCATCGATCAGGATCTCCCTCAGAAGCTCCGGCTGCTCGAGTGCTTCGCCTCGCAGACCGCGATGCGGGACTACCTCGAGCCCGACTTCGTGACCGCCACCGCCCGATACTGGTCACGTTTCGGCGGGGGAGTGGCCGTGGAGCCGCTCGAGGTCGTGCGCGAGACCGCCGAGTTCATCGGTGCCCACGAACTCGCGCGGCGGGAGAGCTGATGTCTGCACGCGTACTGGTGACCGGCGCGGGAGGTCCCGCCGGGGTCGCCGTGATCCGCTCCCTCCTGCGTCGCTCCGACCTCGAGGTCTTCGCCGCCGACATGGACGGCTGGGCGAGCGGCATCTATCTGGTGCCCCCGACGCATCGTCGTCTCGTGCCGCCCGGGCGAGACGAGGACTTCGTGCCCGCGATCTCACGGATGGTGGCCGAGGACGGGCTCGACCTCGTGATCTCGACGGTCGACGTCGAGCTGATCGCGCTGGCCGGTCGCCGCGACGAGCTCGCGCCCGCCGTGCTCGCAGCTCCGTCCCAGGAGACGCTCTCGGTGGCGCTCGACAAGCTGCTGCTCGCCGAACGCTGCGAGTCCACCGGTCTCACTCCGCGCACGGTGCTCGCCGGGGCCGACGCCGACGCCGTCGACTGGGTGTTCCCGGTCTTCGCCAAGCCCCGTCAGGGCGCGGGCAGCCGGGGAATCCGCCTGGTCGCCGACCGCGCGGCGCTCGAGTCGCTGCCGCTGGACGAAGGACTCATCGTCCAGGACTACCTTCCGGGCGAGGAGTACTCGGTCGACGTGATCGCGGATGCCGCAGGCACCGTGGTCGCCGCCGTGCCCCGCACTCGCGCAAGAGTCGACTCGGGCGTGGCCATCGCCGGCCGCACCGTGCACGACCCTGAACTCGAGGAGACCGCCGCCGCCATCGCGCGCGCCATCGGTCTCGTCGGCGTCGCCAACGTGCAGCTGCGCCGTGACCGCGAGGGGCGGGCCGTGCTGCTCGAGGTCAACCCGCGGTTCCCCGGAGCGCTTCCGCTCACCATCGCGGCAGGGGTGGACATCCCCTCGCTCGTCGCGGATCTGTTTCTCGGGCGCGACATCCCCGCGAGCGTCCCCTTCCGTGAGGTCGCCTCCGTGCGTTTCCTCGAAGACATCATCGTCGAGGTCGGCGAGGTGCTCGTGTCCGCGCACGCCGGGCATCAGGAGGAGCAGTGACCCACCCCCTGCTGCGAGGCGATCACCACGTCCACTCGACGTTCTCGGATGACGCCGTCTCGACGCTCGCCGAGAACGTGGCAGCAGCGTCCGCCGCGGGCCTCGAGACGCTCCGCCTCGTCGATCACGTCCGCCGCACCACCACGTGGGTGCCCGAGTACCTCAGCGCGGTTCGCGCCCTGCACGTCCCCGAGGGGCTCACGGTCCTGACAGGCGTGGAGGCGAAGATCCTGGATGCATCGGGCGAGCTCGACATCCCCGTGCTGCCCGCGGGGATCGATCGGATCCTGATCGCCGACCACCAGTTCCCGGGGGTTGAGGGGCCGCTCAGCCCGAGCGCCGTCCGCGAGCGGATCGCCGCTGGGTGGGGAGCGGAGGATGCACTCGACCAGCTGGTGTCCGCGCTGATCGCCGCCATGCGCCGCCACCCGGGCAACCAGCTGGCGCACTGCTTCTCCCTCCTCCCGAAGATCGGGTTGGCCGAAGACGACCTCGGCGCGGAGCGGGTCACCGCGTGGGCGAGGGCCGCGGCCGAGACCGACACGATGGTCGAGGTGAACGAGAAGTGGGGCTGCCCCGGCATCCCTCTGCTCGATGCACTGCGCGATGCGGGAGCCGACGTCGTGGCCTCCACCGACAGCCACGAGGCGTCCGAGGTGGGTCGCTATTCACGCGTCGCCGAACTCCTGGGCGAGCGAGAGGCGCAGCGCTGATGCCGCAGCTCACCTGGGTCGAGACCGTCGTGGTCGTCATCCTGCTGCTCTGCGTGCTCGTCGGCACGCTGCCTGTCATCAACACGGGTCTGCAGTTCCTCGTGCTGCCCCTGCACGCGTTCCGCAATCACTACGGCAAGGCTGCTCCGTATCACCCGCGCATCGCCGTGCTGATCCCCGCCTGGAACGAGGGCCTCGTGCTCGGCCAGGCGATCGATCGTCTGACACAGCTGGAGTACCCGGCGGATCGACTCCGGATCTTCGTGATCGATGATGCATCGACCGACGACACCCCCGCGGTCGTGGCGGCAAAAGCTCAGGCGTACCCCGGTCGCGTCGTGCACCTGCGCCGCGACCAGGGCGGCCAGGGCAAGGCGCACACGCTGAACCACGGTCTCGAGATCGTCCTCGCGGACGAGTGGACCGAGGCGGTGCTCATCATGGACGCCGACGTCATCTTCGCGCGCGACTCGCTGCGCAAGATGAGCCGGCACCTCGCCGACGAGAAGGTCGGGGCGGTCACCGCGTACATCGCCGAGGGCAGCCGCGACCGCAACTATCTGACGCGCTTCATCGCGATCGAGTATGTGATCGGCCAGCTCTCGGCGCGCCGGACCCAGAACGTGGGCGGCGCGATCGCCTGCCTCGCGGGAGGCGCACAGCTGCACTCGCGCGCGAACCTCGAGGCGATCGGCGGTCGCATCCCGACCGGCACCCTCGCCGAGGACACCATGACGACGTTCGAGGGGCAGCTCGCCGGCCGACGGATGGTCTTCGAACCTCACGCGGTCGTTCTCGCAGAGGAGCCCCGCACGATCGACAGCCTCTGGAAGCAGCGACTCCGGTGGGCGCGAGGCAATGTGCAGCTGACCTCGATCTACCGCACGCTGTGGTTCCGCCCCAGCCGGGTGCACAACCTGGGGAGCTTCTCGTTCGGGCTCGCGTGGTTCACGATCCTGCTCCTCCCGGTCTTCATGATCCTCGCGGCGTCGGCCCTGCTCGTCCTGCTGCTCCTGCACAGCGACATCGCCGAGTTCGTGTTCCGCTTCATGTGGATCGCCGCCGCCTGCATCTACCTCTTCTCGATGCTCTACGCGGTGCAGCTGGATCCGCGGATCGGGCGTCAGTCGTGGCGTGAAGCTCTGATGTTCCCGGGGCTCGGCGCACTGATCCTGATGGCCATAGCGCTCTTCCCCGGGCTGTTCGAGGCGGGGCTGAGCGAACTCGGACTCGCGGTCACCGACCAGACCCGATTCACGTGGGCGATCATCTTCTACCTCTGGGGCCCGATCTCGATGCTCGGCATCTGGCTCGCGCGCACCGTCGAGCCTCTTCCCGGCGGACGGTTCTTCGCCGGGCTGCTGCTGTACGTGTGCGGATACGGCTCTCTGCTCTGCGCAATCACCGTCGATTCGTACATCAAGGAATGGCGTCACGCCGACGCCGCATGGATCAAGACCGAGAAGATCGGACGGGTCGACTCATGATCGAAGCACCTTCGCGCAGCGGCGAAGAGGAGGAGATCGCGACGGACGCCCGCCGCGAGAAGCTCCTCATCCCGCAGGCGCTCCTCGCTCTCGGCATCGTCGTCGTGATCGTCATCGTGCGAGAGCTGTTCCTGCGATGACCGGGCGGCCGCTGGCCCTGGTGGTCGAGGACAGTGCGGATCAGCGGGACCTCCTGCAGCGGTACCTCGATCGGGAGGGCTTCGACGTGTTCGCGGCGATCGACGCCGAGACCGCGATCGACGCCTTCCCGGACATCAGCCCTGTGGTCGCCGTGATCGATCTCCTGCTGCCCGGTGTCACCGGCGAGGAATGCTCTCGTCGCGTGCGTGACCGGTTCCCCGACTGCTTCCTGATCGTGAGTTCGGTGCTCGACGTCGCCGACTACCCCGAGGCGGACGGGGCACTGCCCAAGCCGATCGTCGGCGCCGACCTGCGCGCCCTTCTGCGAGACGTGCCGCGGTGACCCCGACGAACACCGTGCAGCAGTCGATGGAGCTCAGCTGGCGACGCTACTTCGACAACCCGACTCCGCTCATGAAGCAGGGGCCGACCGCGGTCGCGGTCGCCATCGCGGCCGTGCTCATGTGGACGATTCCGGGGATCCCGGTGACGGATACGGCGGTCGCGATCTTCGGACTCGCCACCATCGCCGCGGCGACGGCGTTCGCCGCGGTCCTCTCGGTGCGCGGCGTGTACGAGGGCTGGGTCGTGATGCTCGTCCCGATGATCGACATCCTCGGGCTGGGGGCCATCAGGGCCGGCACCGGCGGCCCTGCATCTCTCTTCTCATCCTTCGTCCTCCTGCCCGTGATCTGGATCGCGGCGGCGCCGGGGCGCAGGCAGGTCGTCATCGTGGCCGTCTTCTCATCGATCGCCCTCATCATGCCGAACCTCATCGACCCGCCCGAGGAAGCCGCCGACTGGCTTCGCGGGGTGATCGGTCCGCTGGTCTTCGCCACGGTGGGCGCCATCGTCAACGAGCTGTCGCGTCAACAGCGGCTTCGTACCTCCCAGGCCGAGGCGCACGTCGTCGAGCGCACAGCCGCCCTCGCTGCCAACGAGGCGATCCTCGAGCAGCTGAAGGCCAGCGAGCAGCAGTACCGTGCGCTCTCGGAGTCGTTCACGAGCGTGTGGAACTCGATCACCGGCCAGGCTGTCATCGCCACCGACAACGGGGGCATCATCACGGCCTGGAATCCCGGAGCCGTGCGTCTGCTCGGGATGCCCGTGAAAGACGCCCTCGCCGGGGTGCGGGTCGACAGTCTCTTCCCGTCGCACATGCTCGCGCAGTTCGCGCCCGAAGGCCGACCGGAACAGGTCGATGGACTCCACCCGGGCCTGCGCTCTCTCTTCGACGACGCCGACGCCGGTCTCCCGGTGGATGCGCACGTCGACGTCGCGACGGCGGGCGGATCAACCGTTCCAGTCCGCGCGACCGTCACCCCGTACCAGGACTCGGACGGCTCCAGACATGGCTACCTGCTCGTGATCACCGATGAGACCCGGGCGGTCGAGGTCGCGCGCATGAAGGACGAGTTCGTCGGCATGATCTCGCATGAGCTCCGCACACCGCTGAGCGCGATCATCGGATTCCTCGATCTGCTGCAGAACGACCCGGCGCAGCCGCTCACGCCCGATCAGCAGGAGTTCGTCGGGATCATCGAGCGCAACGCGCAGAGACTGCTCAATCTCGTCGGCGACCTCCTCTTCACCGCTCAGGTCGAGTCCGGCAGGTTCCCACTCGAGCGCCGAGAGGCCGACGTCGTCGAGCTCGTGCGCAATGCCGTGGAGTCCGCCGGACCCCATGCGCAGCGCGAGGGGATCGAGATCGTCGCCGAGGTGCCGACTGCTCCTGTGCGTCTGTCGATCGACTCGGGGCGGATCGGTCAGGCTCTCGACAACCTCCTCTCGAACGCGATCAAGTTCACCGGCACCGGCGGGCGGGTCACAGCGAGCCTGCGGATGCTCGACGGAGCGGTCGAACTCGCGGTCAGGGACACCGGCGTCGGGATCCCTGAAGACGAGCAGGGAATGCTGTTCACTCGTTTCTTCCGCGCATCGACGGCGACGCAGAACGCGGTCCCGGGGGTGGGGCTAGGGCTCACGATCACCCGAGCGATCATGCTCGCCCACGGCGGATCCATGGACGTGACGAGCAAGGAGGGCGTCGGCACGGAGTTCCGGATGCTCCTTCCCGCCGCCCCGCGCACGGAAGCCATTCAGGTCGTCCGATAGGTGCGATCGACCGGCCTGCTTCCTGATATCCTGGTCGGCTCGCCATGCGGGCGGAAGGACGGCCACGCACGGTGGGATATATCGATGTAGCCGGGGTCTCGCTGACCCTCCCCGACGGCAGACCGCTGCTGGACGAAGCGACGTTCCGCGTCGGAGCCGGTTCGACGAGCGCTCTGATCGGACCGAACGGTGCGGGCAAGACGACGTTGCTCCGGATCATCCGCGGCGATCAGGCGGCCGATTCCGGCGTCGTCACGATCGACGGCGGCCTCGGAGTCATGGATCAGTTCGTGGGACACGGCGAAGCGGGCCAGACCGTTCACGAGCTGCTGGTGCGCGTCGCCCCTCGGCGGATCCGGCAGGCGGCGGAAGCGCTCGAAGCAGCCGAGAACGCGCTGATCGAGCGCGACGAACACGACACGCAGATGGCGTACGCGACGGCGATCGCCGAGTACGCGGACGCCGGCGGATACGAGCACGAGACGATCTGGGATCAGTGCACGGTGGCAGCACTCGGCGTGCCCTACGACCGTGCGCGCTTCCGCGAGCTGACCACGCTCTCGGGAGGTGAGCAGAAACGGCTCGCGCTCGAGGCGCTGCTGCGCGGCCCCGACGAGGTGCTGCTTCTCGACGAACCCGACAACTATCTCGACGTGCCGACCAAGCGCTGGCTCGAGGAGCAGCTGCGGCAGACCCCGAAGACCGTGCTTCTCGTGTCGCACGACCGCGAACTCCTCGCACGCGCGGTCGATCGGCTCGTCACTCTCGAACCGGGAGGCGCCGGGGCGTCTGCGTGGGTGCACGGCGGCGGCTTCGCGACGTATCACCAGGCGCGGAGCGACCGGATGGATCGTCTCGACGAGCTGCGTCGGCGGTGGGACGAGCAGCACGAGAAGCTGCGAATCCTCGTCGCCAACCTCAAGGTGAAGGCCTCGGCGAACGACGGGTTCGCCTCGAGATACCAGGCCGCCCAGACCCGCCTGCGCAAGTTCGAAGAGGCGGGGCCGCCGGAGGAGCGCCCTCCTGCCCAGGAGTTCGACATGCGCCTGCGCGGTTCTCGCACCGGCAAGCGCGCGGTCGTCACGGAGCGGTTGGAGCTCACGGGGCTGATGCGACCCTTCGACGCCGAGGTCTGGTTCGGCGATCGCGTCGCCGTGCTGGGATCCAACGGCTCGGGCAAGTCGCACTTCCTGCGCCTGCTGGCCCGAGGAGGAAGCGACCCGGACTCGACACTCGGCCACGTGACCTCGACGGGGGAGCAGCTCTCCGAGGTGGCGCACTCCGGCCGGGCGACCCTGGGTGCACGGGTGGTTCCCGGTCTGTTCGCGCAGACCCACGCGCACCCGGAGTTCGTGGGGCGTACGCTGCTCGAGATACTGCACCGCGGCGACGAACGGCGCGCAGGGATGCCGCGGGATGCCGCGAGCTCGGCGCTGGACCGCTACGGGCTCGTGCGTCAGGCGCAGCAGACCTTCGAATCGCTGTCGGGAGGGCAGCAGGCGCGGTTCCAGGTGCTGCTTCTCGAGCTCTCCGGTGCGACACTGCTTCTGCTCGACGAGCCGACCGACAACCTCGACATCGAGTCGGCGGAGGCGCTCGAAGACGCGTTGGCGCGCTTCGAGGGCACCGTGCTCGCGGTCACGCACGACCGCTGGTTCGCTCGGTCGTTCGATCGGTTCCTCGTGTTCGGCTCGGACGGGGAGGTGTACGAGGCTGGCGCCCCCGTGTGGGACGAGCGCCGCGTCGCGCGTTCCCGCTGAGTCCCAGGTCAGGGGAGGCGGAAAGGCTCGGCCGCGAGTGCCGTCGGGTCGAGCGCGAGGTCGGCCAGGGTGGCCCCCACTCCCGGTGCGAACTTGAACCCGTGACCCGAGAAGCCTGCGCCCACCACGAGCCGTCCCCGTCGGTCGAGCACGAAGGCGCTGTCGTCCGTCGAGGTGTACGTGCAGCTGATCGGGACGGCGGATGCCGGGTCGAGGCCGGGCATCCATTCGCGGACGTAGTCGGCCAGCGCACCGGCGTGGGTCGTCAGGTGCGGGCGCGCATCGGGGTCGACGACATCGCCGACCCGATGGAAGCCGACCTTGACGCCTTCGCCCGGAGTCGGCATTCCGTACACCGTCGCCGGATAGCGGTCGGGGGCGACGTAGTGGTTGAACGACGGCCAGGCCGATCCGTCGGCGGGCCGGAAGTGAGCGGGCGTCTCCTCGGTGACCTCGAGTCGAGGAAGTCGGATGCCGGGGAGCATCCTCTCGGTCCAGGCGCCCAGCGTGACGACGGCGACCTCGGCGCGGATCCGCCGGTCTGCGAGCACGAGTTCGACACCGGCATCCGTCTCGTCGATCCGCAGGACCGGGGTCTCCCAGCGCACCTCGCCGCCCGCCTCGACGATGCGCCGCTCGAGTTCCCGCAGAGTGGCGCATGCGCGGGCCACCCCCGCGTCTCGGGAGAACAGCACCGGATCGGCGAACCGCATGCCCGGCCAGCGGGACGACGCCTCGGCGGGGGACAGGATCTCGGCGTGGATGCCCCGCTCACGCAGGCGCTGCTCGACCGATGACACGTCGAGATCGCCGTGCGTGACCAGGCCGTGCAGGCGCAGCAGAGGCTCGCCATCGACACGGCCGAGGGCATCCCAGCCTTTCCGCGAACGGACGAGCAGATCGAGGTAGTGCTCTTCGTCGTAGGCGTTGTTGAAGTTGCGCGTCGCCCCGTGCGAGGCTCCTTCGCGGTGCCCGCGAGCGAAGCGCTCGAACACCACCGGTCGACGGCCGCGTCTGGTCAGCTCCCACGCGGTGGCGAGCCCCATCACGCCGCCTCCGACGACGGCGATCTCCACGGCATCCACCGACATACTGCCTCCTGACCTCGTCCCAGTGTCCCAGCCGTCGGCACCTCCGCGCGCGCCCGGTAGGCTTACGTGGTGACCATGGAGATCGAGCTCGGCCGAGGCAAGCGCGCGCGACGCGCGTACACGTTCGACGACATCGCGGTGGTGCCGTCGAGGCGCACGCGCAACCCCGAGGATGTGTCGACCGCCTGGACGATCGACGCCTTCGGCTTCGGCATCCCGGTGCTGGGTGCCCCGATGGACTCCGTCGTGAGTCCGCAGACGGCGATCATGCTGGGGCAGCTCGGCGGCCTGGGCGTGCTCGACCTCGAGGGCCTGTGGACCCGGTACGAGAACCCCGAGCCGCTGCTCGCCGAGATCGCCGGCCTCGACGAGGGCCAGGCGACGGTGCGGATGCAGGAGCTGTACGCCGAGCCGATCAAGCCCGCGCTCATCACGCAGCGCCTCGCCGAGATCCGCGAGGCCGGTGTGACCGTCGCAGGCTCCCTGACCCCGCAGCGCACGCAGGAGTTCTACGACACCGTCGCCGCTGCAGGCGTCGATCTGTTCGTCATCCGCGGCACGACGGTCTCGGCCGAGCACGTGTCGAGCGTCGACGAGCCGCTGAACCTCAAGAAGTTCATCTACGACCTCGACGTGCCGGTGATCGTCGGCGGAGCCGCCACCTACACGGCCGCGCTGCACCTGATGCGCACGGGCGCCGCCGGCGTGCTCGTCGGCTTCGGCGGGGGGGCGGCATCGACCACCCGCGCCACGCTCGGCATCCACGCGCCCATGGCGACGGCCGTCTCCGACGTCGCGGCCGCTCGTCGCGACTACCTCGACGAGTCGGGCGGACGCTACGTGCACGTGATCGCCGACGGCGGGGTCGGCACGTCCGGCGACATCGTCAAGGCGCTCGCGATGGGAGCGGACGCCGTCATGCTCGGTGTCGCGCTCGCTCGCGCCACCGATGCACCCGGCCGCGGCTTCCACTGGGGCCCCGAAGCGCACCACCCGAAGCTCCCGCGCGGTCGCCGCGTCGAGGTCGGCGGCATCGGCACCCTGGAGGAGATCCTCTACGGTCCCGCACCCGTCGCCGACGGCACGGCGAACCTGATCGGTGCGCTCCGCAAGTCGATGGCCACCACCGGATACTCCGACCTCAAGGAGTTCCAGCGGGTCGAGGTCGTCCTCGCCCCCTACGAGGCCTGAGGCTCCGCTCGTCCCGTGACTTCTCCCGCACTGTTCCCGCCGACCCTTCGCGAGGTCATGCTCCGGGGACGCTGGATCGGGATGCTCGTGCTGTGCCTGGTCGTCGCCGGCGTGTTCGCCTGGCTCGGTCAGTGGCAGCTGGAGCGCGCGATCGAGACCGACCCGCCGCCCGCCGGAGCGACCGAGGAGGTGCGTCCCCTGACCGACGTGGTCGAGCCGGGCGTCTACCTGCCCGAGCCGCTCGTCGGGCAGAAGGTCGAGACGTCGGGCACCTGGGTTCCGGATGACTTCCTCGTGGTGTCGAGCCGCTTCAACGACGACGTCGAGGGCTACTGGGTCACCGGTCAGCTGCGGGTCGCCGACCGCACCTCGATCGCCGTGGCGATCGGCTGGACGGCCGACCATGCCGTCGCCGATGCCGCGGTCGAGAAGCTGAACGCGGGCGAGGCGGAGGCGACGATCACCGGACGCCTCATCTCGGACGAAGGTCCGTCGGTGCCACCCAAGAACGATCCGCAGCGGATGGACAAGATGTCCACGGCTGCACTGCTCAGCCACTGGCACGACATCGATCAGCTCGACGTGTATCGGCCGTACCTCGCGTCGACGACGGCTGCGGCCGGCCTGACGGACATCTCGTCGCCGGCTCCGGAGGAGCAGTCTCCCGTGAACTGGCTCAACGTGTTCTACGCGGTCGAGTGGGCGATCTTCGCGGGCTTCGCGTTCTACCTCTGGTACCGGCTCGCGAAGGATGCCTGGGAGCGCGAGGTCGAGGAGTTCGAAGACGCCGTGGCGGGCGAGTCGGTCTGATCCCGACGCGCTTCTGCGCGCGGCCACCTGCGCATCCGAGCGCGCACGCAAGCGATATTCCACCTTCGTCAGGGGTCGTTTCCGACGTTCGGTGAGGGCTTGGTTACCAATCGGAAAACTCCGTTGAGGTTGTCCGAGGGCCTCCGTATGCTCGCTCACATGTGCGTCAGCTGAGAGCGCGCAGCCACGGTTTCACGAGAGCCGTCGCCAGACGATACCCGAGGAGACAACACAGATGATGTCCGCTCCCGACGCCGTGAACCGCGAGGTTCCGGGGTCAGATCGCAGAAGTCGGGGGCGTCTCGGCGTCCTCGCCGCCACCTGCGTCGCAGCTCTCGGCGCCAGCGCCCTGATCGCAGCGCCCGCATCCGCCGACGTCGCAGGGACGGGGGTGGTCATCAACGAGGCGTACCTCTCGGGAGGCAGCGCAGGCGCGGCTTTCACGAACAAGTTCGTCGAGCTCTACAACCCGACCGCGGCACCCGTCACCCTCGACGGACTCTCGCTGCAGTATCGATCTGCGACGGGCACGGGTGGCTCCAACGGTGTCGCGCCGCTGACCGGAGTCATCCCGGCAGGCGGGCACTACCTCGTGCAGGCCGGCAGCAACGGTGCCAACGGCGCGGCTCTGCCGACGGCCGACGCGGTGAGCACCCTCAACCCGAGCGGCACCAACGGCACGCTCGCCCTCGTGAACGGCACTGCGGCGGTCACGCTGACCCCGGGCTCGGTCACAGGTGTCGACGGGGTCATCGACGTTCTCGGTTACGGCACCTCGAACACGTTCGAGACCACGGCGGCGACACCGCCCACCGGTAACACCGACGTCAAGTCGCTCAACCGCACCGACGGCAAGGACACCGACGACAACAGGGCGGACTTCTCGCTGTCCGCGACCATCACGCCGCAGAACACCGGCACCGTACCCGACCCCGACCCGGAGCCTGAGCCCGACCCGACCGCGGTCTCCATCGCCGAGGTGCAGGGCACGACCGACGTCTCGCCGCTGAACGGTCAGACCGTCACGGTCGAGGGCGTGGTCACGGCCGACTACCGCACCGGCGGCTATAAGGGCATCGTCATCCAGACCGAGGGATCCGGCGGCGAGACCGACGCGACGCCTGGTGCGTCCGACGGCGTCTTCGTCTTCCTCAATGCGCTGGCTCCGACCCTCGAGATCGGCGACCTCGTCTCGGTCACGGGATCGGTCAGCGAGTACTTCGGCCAGACGCAGATCAACCCCGCGGCTCTGTCCGGCATCTCCGTGGTGCAGGCGGGCGTCGGGGTTCCCGCGCTCACGCCGCTTCCCGACTCGGTCGAGGGCGCCGACCGCGAGCAGTACGAGAACATGTACGTCGCACCCGCCGGCACATACCGCGTCGCATCGAGCCACCAGCTCTACAACTTCGGAGCGCTCTGGCTGAACGCCGGTGCCGACCTCAACGTCAAGAGCACCGAGACCGTCCGCCCCGGCGACGAGGCGGTGGCGATCGCCGCGGCTAACCGCGCCAACCGCATCCTCCTCGACGACGGCTGGTCGATCCAGATCACGAACAGCGGTCACCCGAACGACCAGCCCTACTTCACGAAGGACCTCGTCGTCCGCAACGGCGACACCGTCGACTTCAGCGACAACGGATACGTGCTGCAGTACGGCTTCGACGACTGGCGTCTGCAGCCGGTCGTGCCCATTGACAACACCTCGTCCGACGAGCTGAAGGTGGGCTTCACGGCGACGAACCCGCGCTCCGACACGGCGCCGACGGTGGGCGGCGACGTGCAGGTCGCGTCGTTCAACGTCTTCAACTACTTCACGACGCTCAAGAGCGAGAACTCGAACGCTCGGGGTGCGGCGAACGCGGCTCAGTTCGAGATCCAGAAGTCGAAGATCGTCGCGGCGATCAACGGACTCGACGCCGAGATCGTGTCGCTGATGGAGATCGAGAACTCGATCAAGCTCGGTGGCTCGCTCGACGAGGCTCTGGCCGATCTGGTCGACGGGCTCAACGACGCGCTCGGCAGCGACGAGTGGGACTACGTCCGCACTCCCGAAGAGCTGAACGATTCGGCCACCACGGACTTCATCACCAGCGCGATCATCTACAAGAAGGATGCGGTCGAGACGGTGGGCGACAGCCTGACCGTGACCGACGAGACCGTGTGGGGCAACGCCCGCGAGCCGATCGCCCAGGCGTTCGACATCGACGGCCGCGTCGTCACGGTCGTGGCGAACCACTTCAAGTCGAAGTCTGCACCCGAGGGCGGTGGCGCGGAGCCGGCCGACGGCCAGGGCTTCTTCAACGCCGACCGCGTGAAGCAGGCGAACTCGCTCAAGGGCTTCACCGAGGAGATCGAGCAGTCGACCGGCAGCAGCGACATCCTGCTGATCGGTGACTTCAACGCCTACGCCAAGGAAGACCCGATCGAGGTCTTCACGACGGCGGGGTGGAGTGACGTCGCTCGCGAGCAGGCCCCCGACCAGCACACCTACACGTTCGACGGCGAGCTCGGATCGCTCGACCACGTGCTGGCATCGCCGTCGCTGGCCGCGTCGATCACGGGTGCAGGTGTGTGGAGCATCAACTCTCCGGAGTGGAGCGACCGCGGGTACGCGTTCGGCGCCACCGAGGCGGGTACGCCGTTCCGCTCGAGCGACCACGACCCGATCATCGTCGGAGTTTCGTCGGAGATCCCGCCGGTGAGCATCGACATCGTCACGATCAACGACTTCCACGGTCGGATCGAGGCCGACGGCGCCGCCGCCGGTGCCGCAGTGGTCGCCGGAGCCGTCAAGCAGTTCCGTGAGGAGAACCCGAACACCATCTTCGCCGGAGCCGGCGACCTGATCGGCGCGTCGACGTTCACCTCGTTCATTAACGACGACAACCCGACGATCGACGCGCTCAATGCTGCCGGGCTCGACGTCAGCGCGGCAGGAAACCACGAGTTTGACCAGGGCTGGGAGGACCTGCGCGACCGTGTGCAGGACCGCGCGGACTGGGAGTACATCTCGTCGAACGTGTTCGTGACCGAGACCGGCGAGCCCGCGCTCGCCCCGGCCTGGGTCAAGGAACTCGACGGCGTGCGCGTCGGCTTCGTCGGAGCGGTGACCGAGGACCTCGATTCGCTGGTCTCCCCTGAGGGGATCGCTGACCTCGAGGTGCGCAGCATCGTCGACTCGGTGAACGCCGTGGCCGACGACCTGCGCGACGGGGATCCGTCCAACGGTGAGGCGGACGTCGTCATCCTCCTCGTCCACGAGGGCGCGTCCAGCGTGGAACTGTCGAGCATCACTCCGGACTCGCCCCTGGGTGAGATCGTCTACGGGGTCGATGAGGACGTCGACGCGATCGTGTCGGCGCACACCCACCTCGCGTACAACCACGTCATCGACGGCCGCCCGGTCGTCTCGGCTGGGCAGTACGGCGAGAACCTGGGTCTCATGAATCTGCAGGTCGATCCGAAGACCAAGGATCTGATCTCGATCACGAATGAGATCAAGCCGCTCACCGCCGCCGGTCAGCCGCTCTACCCGGCCGTTCCGGAGGTGGCCGACATCGTCGCGAAGGCGAAGGCCGAGGCGGACGTTCTCGGTGCGGTGAAGGTCGGAGACATCACCGCCGACTTCAACCGCGCTCGCCAGACGAACGGGTCGGAGAACCGCGGTGGCGAGTCCACCATCGGCAACTTCGTGGCCGACGTGCAGAAGTGGTCCACCGGCGCGGACATCGCGCTGATGAACCCGGGCGGCATCCGTGCCAACCTGACGTACGCCTCGTCGAACGCGAATGACCCGAACGGCAACGTGACCTACCGTGAGGCGGCGACGGTGCAGCCGTTCGCCAACACACTGGTGACACTGACCCTCACCGGCGCTCAGCTGAAGGGCGTTCTCGAGGAGCAGTGGCAGCCGGCGGGCTCTGCTCGCCCGTTCCTCAAGCTCGGCGTCTCGGAGGGGCTCGTCTACACGTACGACCCCGCCGCAGCGCAGGGCTCGCGGGTCACGTCGATCACGCTCAACGGCACCGCGATCGATCCGGCGGCGAACTACACGGTGGCAGCCAACTCGTTCCTCGCCGCGGGTGGAGACAATTTCTTCACCTTCAAGGAGGGCGCGGGCAAGCGCGACACCGGCAAGATCGACCTGCAGTCCATGGTCGACTGGTTCGACGCCAACAAGACCGCGACCCCCGACCTCGCACAGCGTGCCGTGGGTGTCTCGGTCAGCGCGCCGGATGCCGACGGCTACAGCGCCGGCGACCAGGTGACGGTCGCGCTCTCGTCGCTGGCGTTCAGTGCGGGCGAGCAGGCACCCGGTGAGGTGACCCTGTCGCTCGGCGGCACGCAGCTCGCCGCGGGGGCCGTCGATCCGACGATCGTCGACACGACCGACGAGGCGGGGCGCGCGTCGCTCAGCTTCACGGTTCCCTCGGGCGTCTTCGGCGAGCAGCTGCTCACCGTCGCCGTCGCAGGTACCGGCACCACTGTGCAGGTGCCGTTCACGATCGCGGGTGAGGAACCGGCGGAGTTCGCGGGTTCCATCGACCTCGGATCCTCGAAGGTGACCGCAGGCAAGAAGCTGAAGATCACCGGTGAGGGCTACGAGCCCGGTGAGACCGTGACGGTCGAGCTGCGACCCAAGAAGGGTGCGGCCACCGAGGTCGGCACCGTCCTGGTCAAGAACGACGGCACGTTCTCGACCTCGGTCACCGTGCCGAAGAGCACGCAGCCGGGCAAGTACACGGTCGCGGTCGCTCAGGCCGACGGAGACGAGGCCACCGCCACCGTCACCGTGAACCGCGCAGGCGGGATCGGCGGCATCATCGGCGACATCCTCGACTGGCTGTGGGATCTCCTGAACGGGTGGTTCTGAGCCCTCGGGCGTGTGACGCAGGCATGACAGAGGCGAAGGCCGTCGGGAGCTCTCCCGGCGGCCTTCGTCGTGCGTGCGAGTGGTCAGACCCGGTCAGGCGGAGATGACCTCGACCTCGGCCTGTGCGAGAGCGGCCGCGAAGGAGGATTCCGGAGGAGTGTCGGTCACCAGGTAGTCCGCGCGATCGAGGGTCGTGACCTGAGCGAACAGGCGGCGGCCGAACTTCGAGGAGTCGGCGAGGATCGCGGTGCGTTCGGCGCGCTGGATCATCTCGGACATCATGTTCGCGTCACCCATGTTCGACGTCGAGAATCCTGCTTCGTCGATCGCTCCGACGGCGATCAGTGCGAGATCGCACCGGATGTCGACCTCGGGCCCGCCCGGCGTCATCGTGAACGTGACGGGCCCTGTCGTGGCCTGAGTGATCGCCCGCACCGCTCCGCCGAAGACATAGAGGTCGCGGAAAGCGGAGGGGGAGATCTCCGCAGGGATCCGCAGGTTGTTCGTGGCGATCGTGAGATCGCGGTGGTTCCGCAGGGCGCGGGCGAGAGCGAGGGTCGTGGTCCCGGCGTTGAGCATGACGACGGCGCCGTCGTCGATCAGGCCCGCCGCGAGGCGGGCGATCTTCTCCTTCTCCTCGGTCTGCATTCGCAGGCGCACATCGAGCGCGCGATCCTTCAGCTGGCCCTCGGCGCTGACCGCTCCGCCGTGCGTGCGGATGACGACCCCCTCGCGATCGAGCTGGTCGAGATCTCGCCGGATCGTGTCGATGGACACGTGGAAGTGCTCAGCGAGACCTCCGACGGTGACCTCTCCGATCTGCTCGACGTAGGCGGCGAGATCGGCCTTCCGACCCGCGGGGAGTCGGCGCTTCGGCGACGGTGCGGTTGCTTCCATGCAACATCTCTAGCACATGTACGCAGATAAGTCGGCAGACTTCTGCAGATAACGGCATCCTGTATTCCGGTGGGACCAACGGAGTTTTCGCCGGGGAGAACAGCGATACAGTCATGAAATCTGTAGTTACATGTCTGATCAAATGCAGATAAGTGCTTGACGTTCCCGCAAATGTCGGCATAACATGGCTCAAAACCGCACGAACAAGCATTGAAGCGCGTGTGCGGCACGATCTCGAAGAGGAGAAGTGATGATCACAGTGGGGCGAGGGCGACGCATTCTGAAGCTCGCCGGCGCAGCGACAGCAGCCGTGACAGTCCTGGCCGTGGCAGGTTGCGCGGCAGGCGACAGCGGCACCGATGGATCCGATGGCGGAGACGTCACCATCGAGTTCGCACAGTGGTGGGAGCCCGAGCTCCCCGACGGTGAGTTCCGGGCGCTCATCGACGAGTTCGAAGACGCCAACCCGGGCATCACGGTCAAGCTCGTGAGCGGGCCGTACGCATCGACCAAGGAGCAGCTGTTCGCCGGAGCGGCCTCCGGCACCATGCCGGACGTGGTCGGCCTCGACGGCGCGTGGGTCAACGACTTCGCCTCGCAGGGCGTCATCGCCGACCTCACCGCTCTGATGAAGGAGAACGACTACGACGACAGCGAACTGGCGAGCCAGATCCAGGTCGACGGCAGCACCTACATGATCCCGGTCGTGAACTTCGTCTACCCGATGTTCACGAACGACACGCTGCTGGCCGACGCTGGCGTCTCCGCCCCGCCGACCACACGCACGGAGTTCGCGGATGCGGCATCGAAGGTCTCGGCGCTCGGCGGCGACGTCTCGGGTTGGGTTCTCCCGCTCTCCCTCGAAGCGCCGAACGGCGTGCAGAACGACGTCATGTCGTGGGTATGGGCATCGGGAGGGTCGATGCTGAAGGACGGTCAGCCCGATCTGACCAACGGCGATGTCACGTCGGCGGTCGACTTCATCGGCGGCATGTGGGATGACGGCTCGATCGCCTCCGGATCCTTCACCATGAAGGAGCAGGACAAGGTCGAGGAGTTCACCAACGGCCGAGTCGGCATGATGATCGACTCGCTCGCGCACATCAACCTGATCCGTGAGACGAACCCCGACCTGAAGTTCTCGATCTCGGCGCTTCCTGCCGAGGACGGCTATAACGGCGAACGGGGCATCCCCTACGCATCCTGGGGCATAGGCGTGGCCGAGAACTCTGAGCACAAGGACGCCGCGTTCAAGCTGGTCGAGTTCCTGATGAGCGAGCAGACCAACTCGGAGCTCTCGACCATGGCCAAGGCCTTCCCCGGCAACTCGAAGTCGGTCCCCGACTTCGTGAACGATGACGAGCTGTTCAAGCAGGCGTTCGACATCTACCAGGCGGGATACCCGGCGAACGAGTTCACCGGACTCCCCGTCGCGGAGGAGCTGATGCGTCAGCTCGGCGAGCAGCTGCAGTCGGCCTTCGACGGGCAGCAGTCGATCGACGACGCGCTCAAGAAGGCGCAGGAGAGCTGGAAAGCGGAGTTCTGACCTCCCGCTTCCCGAATGAACGGGGTGCCGCATCGCGACCGATGCGATGCGGCACCCGACCAACCAAGGAGCCATGCTTCCCATGAGTCTGAGAACATCCGACGACACCGAGGTGATCGTCACCGGGGTCGCGATGTCGCGTCGCCGGCGGCAGCTGCGCAAGACCACCGAGTCGTACGCCTTCCTCTCGCCGACGATCATCCTGCTCTTCGTCCTGATGATCGTGCCGATCGTCATGGTGATCGGCTATTCGTTCCAGGACAACGTGATCCTGAACAAGTCGCCCGAGTTCGTCGGCATCGGCAACTACGTCGAGATCCTGTCGGACCCGCGCTTCTGGAAGGCCACCGGCAACACGATCCTCTTCACGGTGACCAGTGTGGTCGCGCACCTGGTGCTCGGTCTCGCCTTCGCGATGATGCTGAACAGCCCGCTGCTCGGCCGCTTCTCGCGCTCCTTCTTCCGGGCCCTCTACGTGCTGCCGTGGCTCTTCACGGTCGCCGTGATCGCTGTGCTGTGGCGCATGCTCCTCGCCCCGAACGGCGTCGTGAACTTCCTGCTCAACACCGACATCGAATGGCTCGCATCGCCGCAGCTCGCGCTCGGGACCATCATCTTCATCAACATCTGGGCCGGGTACCCCTTCTTCATGGTCAGTCTGCTGGCCGGTCTCCAGGGCATCCCGAACGAGCTGAACGAGGCCGCGACCGTCGACGGCGCGGGTGCGGTGCAGCGCTTCTGGAACGTCACCATCCCGCAGCTCCGGCCGATCATCATCAGCCTCGTGCTGCTCGATCTCATCTGGACCTCTCAGCAGTTCGCCCTCATCTGGATGACCACCGGCGGCGGACCGATCGACGTGACCGAGGTGCTCAGCACCTTCACCTACAAGCTCGCCTTCGCCAAGTACGACTTCTCGCTCGCCGCGACCTCCGCGGTGCTGGTCCTGCTCATGTCGATGGTGCTCGCCGTCTTCTACGTCCGTCACCAGAAAGCGAGGGACTGATCATGGCTCTCACCGTTCAGAACCAGCGTCGCGTCGCCAAGACCGGCGTGATGATCGGGCTGATCCTCGGTGCCGTGTTCGCGGCGGGCCCGGTGCTGTGGATGCTCTCGAGCTCGTTCAAGTCGAACACCCAGATCTTCGAGCTTCCGCCTCGGCTGGTCACCGACACGTTCTCGTTCGACGCGTACATCGCGATCTTCACGAACCCCGAGACGATGCGGTTCTTCTTCAACAGCTACGTCGTCGCCGGCTCCGTCACGATCCTGACGCTGCTCGTGGCCATCCAGGCGGCGTACGCGTTCAGCCGCTTCGACTTCCGGGGCAAGCGCATCCTGAACGTCGTGATCGTCAGTGTGCAGGCCGTGCCGCCGATCACGTTGCTGATCCCGTACTTCGGGCTGATGGTGGCGCTCGGGCTCTACAACTCGTACCTCGGGCTGATCCTCACCTACATGGTGTTCACGCTGCCCTACGCGATCATCATGATGACCGGCTACTTCAACACCCTCCCCAAGGAGCTCGACGAGGCCGTCCGCGTCGACGGCGCCGGATCCATGACCGCCCTGTGGCGCATCCTGGTGCCGATCTCGATCCCCGGCATCGTGTCCGTCGGCATCTACACCTTCATGATCGCGTGGAACGAATACCTCTTCGCGCTGACGCTCACCCGCACGATCGACATGCGCACGGTGCCCATCGGCATCCAGCTGCTCATGGGGCAGCACTCGTACGAGTGGAACCAGATCATGGCGATGAGCGTGCTCGGATCCATCCCCGTGCTCATCCTCTTCCTCATCTTCCAGCGGTACTTCATCAGCGGTCTCACGGCGGGGTCCGTGAAGAGCTGACGTCGTGCCGACGGATCAACGACCACCACGAAACAGGAGAATCAAGTGCTCTACACCGGCAAATCCATCCTCGATGTCGCCAATGAGAACAACTTCGCCATCCCGGCGTTCAACATCAGCGACTGGGCGATGTTCAACGGGATCATGGACATCAGTGAAGAGAAGGCCGCTCCGGTCATCATCGCCATCCACCCCGACGAGGTGTCTCACATCACGACCGACCTCATCGCGGCGATGCACTCCCGCGCACACCGGTCGAGCGTTCCCGTCGCGATCCACTGGGACCACGGCGGAAGCTACGAGCAGATCATCACGGCCATCAAGGCGGGCTTCACCTCGGTCATGATCGACGCCTCGCTGCTGCCGTTCGACGAGAACGTCGCGCTGACCCGCAAGGTCGTCGACGCGGCTCACGCGGTGGGCATCCAGGTCGAGGGCGAGCTGGGCACTATCGGCGCGAACGACAGCTACGGCGAGTCCGGTGCGGCCGAGATCATCTACACGAATCCCGCCGACGCCGTGCGCTTCGTCGAGGAGACCGGGGTCGACAGCCTGGCGATCGCGATCGGCACCTCGCACGGCCTCTACCCGAGCGACAAGAACCCCGAGCTGCGTCACGATCTGCTCGAGGAGATCAAGGCCGCGATCGGCATCCCGCTCGTGCTGCACGGCGGATCGTCCAACCCGGACGCCGAACTGCGTCGTGCGGTCGAACTGGGCGTCAACAAGATCAACATCTCCAGCGACATCAAGGTCTCGTACCACAACCGCATGCGCGAGGTGCTCGGCACCGACGAGCGTCTGCGCGAGCCGAACGCGATCCAGCCGGCGGCGCTCGAAGCCATGAAGGTGACGGCTGCTGAGAAGATCGACCTGTTCGGCGCAGACGGCAAGGCGACGCTGTACTGAACTGCGGACTTCGGGAGGATGATCGGCGACGTGGACAGAACGCTCGTACTCGGACTAGGCGGCACCGTCGACTACGAGCTCAGGTGGGACTCATCGGTGTTCGACACGCTGGCGCACGCGCACGGCGTGCGGCGCCACGAGCTCACGACCACGGCGCCGATCACCGACGAACGCTCGCTGCTGGTGGCAGTGCTGGCCTTCGTCGCCTCAGGAACGGGTGCTGAGCGATTCGTCGCCTCGTCCGAGGTGATCGAGGACTTCGTGTCGCACTTCGAGTACGCGATCACGCTCGGCGGCACCGGTGTGCGGGCAGGACTCGTGCTCGACGCCCTCGGCATCCCGAGCGTGCAGCACCTGGTGAGCATCGACGACAACGTCCGTCGGCTGCTCCCGGAGGCGATCTCGTACATCTGCTCGGCGACCGAGGACACCCTCGACCCGCACCTGATCGTGCAGTACCCGGTCGGCGCGCACGTGCACCTCGTAGACGGAGAGGTGCTGTCGCCCGCGCCCAACCGGCTGATCTTCGCGAACGACCCGCCCAACCGGCGGATGCTGCTCTCGGCCGATCTGCCGGCATCTCTGTCGGACGCCGGCGTCTTCCTCGTCTCGGGCTTCAACACGATGCAGGATCACGACCTGCTCGAGCAGCGGCTCATCGAGGTGCAGCGCGCGATGTCGAGCCTCCCGGGCGACGCTCTCGTCTACTACGAGGACGCGGGCTTCTACACGCGAGGATTCGCCGAGACCGTTCGGGCCCGGCTGCTGCCGCAGATCGACGTCTACGGCATGAACGAGGACGAGCTGCAGGAGTACCTCGGCCGGTCAGTGAACCTGCTCGACCAGTCCGACGTCATCCGCGCCCTGCGCGAGGCGCACATGATCATTCCCGCTCGCGCGCTCGTGGTGCACACCCGCTACTGGGCGATCGCCACAGGGCCCGATGCCGCTCGGCACCGTGCTGCCCTCGACAGTGCCGTCCTCGTCGCGGCCACTCGCTATCGCGTCGGTGACGGCGTGACGGCCGCAGACGTCGACGACACCGCGGCGATGCCCCGCCACGGCGGAGGAGATGCGCTCGTCGCGGCGGTGGAAGCGGCGCTGCCGGATGCCGTGGGCGTCGCGGCATTCTCGCTCGACGTCCCCACCCCGACCACCGTGGGCCTCGGAGACACGTTCGTCGGGGGCTTCCTCGCGGGAGCCGTGCGATCGAAGGAGAACGTATGAATCCCGTCCTGCTGCCGTCGAATCGACCCGCCGAGCGCTTCTATCGAGGTGGCGCACGCATCAGCGCCTTCCGCGGCGAAGACGGCGCCGCTCCTCGGGAACCCGAGGACTGGATCGGCTCGACGACCACGGTCAACGGCGAACCCGCGCTCGGTCTCACCACGCTCCCGGACGGACGCGTGCTGCGTGACGCGATCGAGCAGGACCCTGTCGCCTGGCTCGGCGACGATCACGTCGCGCGGTGGGGCGCGGACACCCGCCTGCTCGTGAAGCTGCTGGATGCCGGGCAGCGGCTGCCGGTGCACGCGCACCCGCACGACGACTTCGCGGCGACGCATCTCGGCCGCGCGCACGGCAAGGCCGAGGCCTGGTACATCCTGCAGGGCGGCACTGTGCACGTCGGCCTGCGGCAGGACGTCGAGGCAGCCGATCTGGCCGCTCTCGTCGAGCGACAGGACGCGACGACGCTGCTCGGTCTGCTGCATGAGGTCGAGGTCGCCGCGGGCGATGTCGTCTGGGTGCCGCCGGGCGAGCTGCACGCGATCGGCTCCGGCGTCCTGCTGCTCGAGCTGCAGCAGCCGGAAGACCTGTCGATCCTTCTCGAGTGGGGAGACTTCGCGATCGACGGCGCGGCGGTCGGTCATCTCGGCCTCGGTTTCGACCTCGCGCTCGCCGCGGTCACCTCGACCGCACGATCGGCCACGGATCTCGCGGTTCTCATCTCCGCAGCCCCCGATTCCGGGTCAGTCTTCCCCGAGGCCGCCGACGAGTACTTCCGACTCGAGCGGGTTCCCGTGCGCGGAGCAGCGACCGTCGATCAGGGCTTCTCGATCGTGATCGTGAACGACGGCGAGGTCGAGATCGACGGACGGCGGCTGAGCATCGGCTCGACCCTGCTCGTGCCGCACGCGGCCGGAGCGCTCGCGGCGACAGGCACGGGCGAACTGCTCGTGGCGCGTCCACCCGCACCGTGACGCCGGATTCGACGCGTAACGCGCCCGGCTAGACTGGAGTCATGCCCGAACCGAAAGTCGCCAGCTTTCCGGCGATCCGTGGTGCGCTGAAGTTCTACCAGGTCGCGTCGATCATCACCGGAGTCATGCTGCTCCTGCTGGTCGCCGAGATGGTGCTGAAGTACACGCCGATCCGACTCGAGCTCTTCGCGGGAGGATCCGGCGGTCTGCTGTGGTTCGCTCCCGTCGTCGAGGGGCCCGAGGGCCTCGAGTCGACCGGTGACGGACTCAACATCTCGCTCTCGATCCTCGTCGCACACGGCTGGTTCTACGTCGTGTACCTCTTCGCGTGCTTCCGGATGTGGAGCCTGATGCGCTGGCCGTTCCTGCGCTTCATCCTGCTCGCGCTCGGTGGCGTCATCCCGCTCCTGTCGTTCTTCATGGAGGCCATCGTCGCCCGCGACGTCAAGGCCTATCTCGCTTCGAGGGAGGCCGCCTCGGCCTCCGCCCCTGCCACGGAAGGTGTCCGGTGACCGAACAGTCCGAGACCCAGCAGCGCCCCGCGCTCGTCGTCGACTTCGGCGCGCAGTACGCGCAGCTGATCGCCCGTCGAGTGCGTGAGGCGGGTGTCTACAGCGAGATCGTGCCGCACACCGCCACGGCCGCCGAGATCGCCGAGAAGAACCCCGTCGCGATCATCCTCTCGGGTGGTCCGTCGTCGGTCTACGAAGAGGGCGCCCCGCGTCTCGACCCTGCCGTCTTCGAGCTCGGCGTGCCGACGCTCGGCATCTGCTACGGCTTCCAGTACATGGCGCAGACCCTCGGCGGCGAGGTCGCGAACACCGGCCTGCGCGAGTACGGTGCGACGGATGCCGTCATCTCGGGTGACGGCGGCACTCTGCTCGGGGGCCAGCCGGCAGAGCAGAACGTCTGGATGAGCCACGGCGACCAGGTCGCCAAGGCCCCGGAGGGCTTCGACGTGCTCGCCACGACCGACGCCACCAAGGTCGCAGCCTTCGCGAACGAGGAGCGAGGTTTCTACGGCGTGCAGTGGCACCCCGAGGTCAAGCACTCCGACCACGGGCAGCAGGTGCTCGAGAACTTCCTGCACAAGGGTGCGGGGCTCGCGTCCGACTGGAACAGCGGCAACGTGATCGCCGAGCAGATCGAGCGCATCCGCGAGCAGGTCGGTGACGCTCGCGTCATCTCCGCGCTCTCCGGCGGTGTCGACTCGGCTGTCTCGACGGCTCTGGTGCACAAGGCGATCGGCGACCAGCTCACCGCGGTCTTCGTCGACCACGGGCTCCTCCGCAAGGGCGAGCGCGAGCAGGTCGAGAAGGACTACGTCGAGTCCACCGGTGTGCGACTGATCACGGTCGATGCGGCCGACACCTTCCTCGGTCACCTCCAGGGCGTGACCGACCCCGAGGAGAAGCGCAAGATCATCGGCCGCGAGTTCATCCGCGCGTTCGAGAAGGTGCAGCTCGACCTCGTCGCCGAGGCGAAGGCTTCGGGCGGAGCACCCGTCAAGTTCCTCGTGCAGGGCACGCTGTACCCCGACGTCGTCGAGTCCGGTGGTGGTGCGGGCACGGCCAACATCAAGTCTCACCACAACGTGGGCGGACTCCCTGACGACCTCGACTTCGAGCTCATCGAGCCGCTGCGCGCCCTGTTCAAGGACGAGGTGCGTGCGATCGGTCGAGAGCTCGGCATCCCTGAGGCGATCGTCGGCCGTCAGCCCTTCCCCGGGCCCGGCCTCGGCATCCGCATCATCGGCGAGGTCACGCAGGACCGCCTCGAGATCCTTCGTGAGGCCGATGCGATCGCTCGCGAGGAGCTCACCAAGGCGGGCCTCGACCAGGACATCTGGCAGTGCCCCGTCGTGCTGCTCGCCGACGTCCGTTCTGTCGGCGTCCAGGGCGACGGCCGTACCTACGGGCATCCGATCGTGCTGCGCCCCGTCTCGAGCGAAGACGCCATGACCGCCGACTGGACGCGTCTGCCCTACGACGTGCTCTCGAAGATCTCGAACCGCATCACCAACGGCGTCCGCGACGTCAACCGTGTCGTGCTCGACGTGACGTCGAAGCCGCCGGGGACCATCGAGTGGGAGTGACGCAGGAGCTCCCGCTCGTATAGGCGCTGGTGGCACTCGACCGCGCCAGCGGGCGAGTGGGAGTAGGCGCTCCCGCGCAGATCAGGTGAACGGGCACGGGCCATCAGGTCCGTGCCCGTTCGCGGTATTTCGGGCAGGATGAGCCTATGACCAAGGCGCGGACGAAGATCACGGTTATCGGTGCGGGCAGTGTGGGGGTGAGCGTCGCGTATGCGGCGCTGATCCGGGGGAGCGCGGCCGAGGTCGCTCTCTACGACATCGCCACCGACAAGGTGGATGCCGAGGTGCTCGACCTCGCTCACGGCACGCAGTTCACCTCCGCCGCGGTGAGCGGAGGCTCCGATCTCTCGGTCGTCGACGGCAGCGACGTGATCGTCGTGACGGCTGGCGCGAAGCAGCAGCCGGGACAGACCCGCATGGAGCTCTCGGGCATCAACGCTCGTCTGCTCGAGAAGCTCATGCCGCAGCTCGTCGAGCGTGCCCCGGACGCCGTCTTCATCATCGTCACCAACCCGGCCGACGTGATGACCGTCGTCGCGCAGCGCGTCTCGGGCCTCCCGCCCCACCGGGTGTTCGGATCCGGCACGGTTCTCGACACCTCACGTCTGCGCTGGCGTCTCGCGCATCGGGCGCAGGTGAGCACGGCGAGCGTCCACGCCGACATCGTGGGCGAGCACGGCGACACCGAGTTCCCTCTGTGGTCGAACGCGACGATCGGATCCGTGCCGATCCTCGATTGGCCTGCCGAGGAGCCGTTCACGGCCGAGGAGCTCGACCGGATCGCGATCGAGGTGCGCGACGCGGCCTACGCCGTCATCCGAGGCAAGGGAGCCACGAACCTCGCGATCGGCGTCAGCTGCGCCCGCATCGCCGAGGCGGTGCTGCATGACGAGCGGGCGGTGCTTCCGGTGGCGACGGTGCTCGACGGCGAATACGGGCTGCACGGCGTCGCGCTGTCGGTGCCCTCGGTGGTGGGCGCTGCGGGTGCGGTGCCGCTGGCCGAGACGCCGATGAACGAGCGTGAGCTGAGCCTGCTGCGGGCCTCAGCCGACGCGATCCGGGCGGCGATCGACGAGCTCGGCTGACCCCTTCGGAAAAAGATTCTCGAGAATCTTCGTCGAGCGTGTCGATCCGTGCCGTTCCCGTTCGACGTCTTCAATGAGAGGGTCGAAAGACGGCCCCACCCACCAAGGAGAACATCATGAAGTACATGCTGATCATGCGCTCGAACGACGACGCGGTCGAGGCGTACAAGGAGATGCCGTTCGAGCAGGTCATCGCAGCCATGGGTGCGTACAACGAGTCGATGATCAAGGCGGGCGTCCTGCTCGCGGGTGAGGGACTCAGCGACGCCTCGGAGGGCTTCGTGGTCGACTTCAGCGCCGAGAAGCCCCTGATCACCGACGGCCCCTACGGGGAGACGAAGGAGCTCTTCAACGGCTTCTGGATCATCGAGGCATCGACGCGCGAGGAGGCTGCCGAGTGGGCGAGCCGTGCACCTCTGGGCGCAGGCTCCTTCCTCGAGGTGCGACGCGTGACCGACGAGTCCGACTTCCCGGCCGACAACGAGTGGATCGAGAAGGAGAAGGGCTGGCGCGAAGAGGAAGAGGCGCGTCGCGCCCAGCAGTGACATGACCGACCACAGCGAGACGGCGCGTTCCTCACCCGGCACGGGTGCCGCGGAGCGCGCCGTCGCCGCCGTGTGGCGCATCGAATCCGCGAAGATCGTCGGCACGTTGACACGGGCTGTCGGTGACTTCGGTCTCGCCGAAGATCTGGCGCAGGAGGCCCTGGTGGATGCGCTGCGGCAGTGGCCGATCGACGGTGTCCCTCGCAACGGCGGAGCGTGGCTCACGGCGGTCGCGAAGCGCAAGGCCGTAGACGGATGGCGCCGAAGAGAGCGGCTGGACGACCGCATGGCGGTGCTCGCGCACGACCTGGAGCGTGAGCAGGCCGAGGCTGCGGATGCGCCGCCGTGGGATCCGGATGCCGTCGACGACGACGTGCTGCGGCTGATCTTCATCTCCTGCCACCCCGTGCTGTCGCGAGAGGCGCAGGTCGCTCTGACATTGCGCGTGGTGGGCGGTCTGTCGAGCGAGGAGATCGCCAGGGCGTTCCTCGTTCCCACGGCGACGGTGCAGCAGCGCATCGTCCGCGCGAAGAAGACCCTCGCCGCAGCGCAGGTGCCGTTCGAGATGCCTTCCCGCGACGAGCACCCGGCTCGACTGGGTGCGATCCTCGGCGTGCTGTATCTCATCTTCAACGAGGGGCATGCGGCCAGCAGCGGCCCCGACTGGATGCGACCGGAGCTGAGCCTCGAGGCGATCCGGCTGACACGCGTGCTGGCGGCGCTGATGCCGCGGGAGCGCGATGTGCACAGCCTCCTCGCGCTCATGGAGCTGACGGCCGCACGTTTTCCGGCCAGGGTCGACGCGCACGGCGAACCAGTGCTGCTCGCCGATCAGGACCGGCATCGCTGGGATCGAGGGCGCATCTCGCGCGGACGTGCCGCGCTGGCAGCCGCTGACGCGCTCGGCGCGGGTCGCGGGCCATACGGTCTGCAGGCGGCGATCGCCGAGTGCCATGCGCTCGCGGCGAGCGTCGACGAGACCGACTGGGACCGCATCGTGGTGCTCTACGAGGCGCTCGGCCGCATCGCGCCGTCGCCCGTGGTCGAACTCAACCGTGCGGCTGCCGTGGCGATGGCGACAGGACCCGCGTCCGCCTTGCAGATCATCGACCGGCTCTCGGAATCGGGCGCTCTGGCCGGCTACCACCTGCTGCCCGCGACACGTGCCGAGCTGCTGTCGCGTCTCGGCCGTGATGAGGAGGCACGTAGCGAGTTCGCCGTCGCCGCCGCGCTCGCGAGAAACGACAGGGAGCGCGCGCTGCTCGAGGCCAGAGCCGCGGAGCGCTGACGCACACCCGCACGAAGAACCGCCCCTGTCCGAAGCAGTGCTTCAGGCGGGGGCGGTTCCGTTCACCGCGCGGTGCGCGATGTGGTCAGCTGCGGGCCTTGCTGCCGCGACCGACGATCAGGCCGTAGATCAGCAGCACGATGATCGAGCCGCCGATGGCGAGGAGCCACGTGCCCAGGTCCCAGAACTCCGTGAGAGGACGGTTCAGGATGAGGCTGCCGAGCCATCCGCCGAGGAAGGCGCCGACGACGCCGAGCAGGAGGGTGATGAACCATCCGCCGCCCTGCTTGCCGGGAAGGATCAGCTTCGCGATGGCACCGGCGATGAGGCCGAGAAGAAGGAATCCGAGAAAGCTCATGTTCAGCTCCTTTGTATCGTGAGCCCCGGGGTGCCAGGGCTCGTGTGAACCACTGTGCCCTCCCAGCTGATTATCAGCCAACCCCTTGCGCCGGAGCCTCAGGGTGTGCAAAGAGGCCCGCCTCCGGAAGGAGACGGGCCTCTTCGAGAGACGCTGCGTCAGTTGTTGCCGCGGGCGATCGCGATGATCCGCAGGATCTCGACGTAGAGCCAGACGACCGTGACCATGATGCCGAAGGCGCCGAGCCAGCCGTACTTGCGGGGAGCGCCGTTGCGCACGCCCTGCTGGATCTGGTCGAAGTCGAGCACCAGCGAGTATGCGGCCATGATGACCACCAGGACGCCGATGATGAGCCCCAGCGGGATGCCGAGGATCTCGACCTTGCTGAGCAGGCCGAAGGCCGCGCCCTCGCCCAGGACGCCGGTCCACGTGAGGACCACGTTGAGCAGCGAGAAGACGAGATAGCCGATCATGGCGATCATGAAGATCTTGGTGGCCTTCTTCGACGCGCGGATCTTGCCGCTGGCGAAGAGGGCGAGCGTCACGCCGACCACGGAGACGGTGGCGAGCGTGGCCTGGAACACGATTCCGGGGTAGAGCACCTCGAAGAACGCCGAGATGCCACCGATGAAGAGACCCTCGAACGCGGCGTAGGCGAAGATCAGCGCGGGGCGGACCTTCTTGCGCGAGGTGAAGGAGATCACCATGGCGAGCACGAAGCCGCCGAGTGCGCCGACGATCCAAGGCAGCATGTTCGGCTGGAACTGGTCGTAGGGGTTCTGCTCGGGTGCGGCGACGCCGCCGAGCGTCACGAACCAGCCGATGGCTGCGGTGACGAGGAGGATCCCGAAGAGTCCGGCGGTCTTCCAGACGGTGTCCTCGACCGACATGCGGTCGGTCTCGATCGCGCCGGCCGGGGGAGCGGCGTACATTCCCTCGAGCTGCGCGTTGGCGGCAGCATCCATCGTGCCGTGCTGGAACGACGCGGCCTGTGCACCCTGAGCGCCCTGCGGCGCACCCGGGTAGGTCGCGACGTTGCGCGGATCCTGCTGCTGGAACGCCGGATTGTTGAAGGCGAAGTTGCTCATGTGGGCCTCACTCCAAAGTGGGTTGTGGGTCGCTTTCCTCCACGATACCTGGAATGCCGGGCCATCAGGGTGTCCTACGCTGAGAGCGTGCCCAGGAAATCGCCTCTCGTGATCGGGCACCGCGGTGCGCCCGGCTACCGTCCGGAACACAGTCGCTCCTCGTACGAGCTCGCCCTCGCGATGGGGGTGGATGCGGTCGAACCCGACGTCGTCGCGACGAAGGACGGTGTGCTCATCGTCCGTCACGAGAACGAGATCTCGGGCACGACCGATGTCGCAGAGCATCCGGAGTTCGCCGACCGCAAAACGACCAAGCGCGTCGACGGGCAGGCGCTGACCGGCTGGTTCACCGAGGACTTCACGTGGGACGAGCTGACGACGCTGCGCAGCCGCGAGCGCCTCCCCGAGGTGCGGCTCTCGAGTGCGAGCTTCAGCGGCTCGCAGGCCATCCTCCGGCTGACCGACGTGCTCGACATCGTGCGAGACGGCTCGGTCGAGCACGGCCGTGAGATCGGAGTGGTGCTCGAGGTCAAGCACGCGACGTACTTCGCGAGCATCGGGCTCGATCTCGCACCGCTGATCGAGCGCGACCTGCGCGCGGCCGGCTGGGCCGACGGCGAGCTGCCGCTGATCGTCGAGTGCTTCGAGTCGAGCATCCTCGGGCAACTGAAGGCTCGTGGCATCGCAGCCTCGTACATCTACCTGATCGAGGCGTCGGGGCGCCCTTACGACCTGCTCGTCGCGCAGGGTAAGAAGGCGCTGACCTACAAGGCGACGGTCGCGCCGACCGGGCTCGACGGTCTCGTCGGTCAGGTCGACGGAATCAGCGTCAACAAGCGGATGCTGCTCGAGGCAGGCAACACGATCGTGCCCGACGCCCACGCCAGAGGGCTCAAGGTGTTCACGTGGACCTGTCGTCCTGAGAACGCGTTCCTCTCCGCGGAGTTCCGCGGTTCCGGAGGCAAGGGCGCGTACGGCGACTACGAGGCCGAGTGGGGCGTCATCGCCCGCACGGGCGTCGACGGAGTGTTCGTGGACCACCCGGACCTCGGGGTCGGCTTCTTCCGCGGCTGACCCGGTTCAGAGCGGACCGAGCACGTCCGGCACGGCGCGATCCAGGTGCAGCGCCCGCAGCGGCGCCAGGATCTCGCGCTCCTCGAAGCGGAAGTGCGACTCCATGATCGCCCCCACGCCGTCGAGGTGCCGTTCGATCGTCTCGGCGCTCTCGCCACTCTCGACCGCGGTGCGCAGCGCGCCGAGCAGGTGCGCGAGCATCGAGTGATCCTGCATGAGCTTGTCGATCACCTCCCCGAGTTCGGGGTGCTCCTCGCGGAGGGCGGGGAACAGTGCACGGTCCTCGCTCAGATGATGTCCGTCGAGCGCAGAGCAGAATCCGATGCAGAACAGCGCGAGCTCCGAGGCGGCGTCCGGGGCATCGGCGTCGGCGTCGAGCGCTGCTCGCGTCGCATCCAGAGCCGCGCGGAGGCGGGTGTGCGCCCGGCGGAGCTCGTCGTCCCAGGCGATCAGGCGGTCGGCATCCATCCCGGTCAGTCTAGATCGGACGCGCCTATCCGTCAGAGGGTGCGATCGAATGCACCCTTGCGCGACACGATCTCCTTGCCGAGCGGCATCAGCGAGACGGGCACCATCTTGAAGTCGGCGATGCCCATCGGAATGCCGATGATCGTGATGCACAGCGCGAGACCCGAGACGATGTGCCCGATGGCGAGCCACCAGCCGGCGAGGATCACCCAGAGCACATTGCCGAGGAACGAGCCGACGCCCGAGGTGGGTTTGCTGACGATCTCGCGTCCGAACGGCCAGATCGCGTACCGGGCGATGCGGAACGAGGCGATTGCCCAGGGGATCGTCACGATCGGGATGCACAGCAGGATTCCGGCAAGCATGTAGCCGAGGAACAGGGCGAGCCCGGCGAAGATCAGCCAGATGATGTTGAGGATGGTGCGCACGACACGATCCTCGCACCGACGCCTGAGCATCCGCCCTTCGCTGCTGTCGGGGGAATGGCCACCGGCCGTTCACCATCCGTGCACCTGTGGGTCGTCGGTCAGCCATGCGATGTCGGTGATGTGGGGTGATACCCGTCTGATTCCCTCAGGAGCCCCATGTCCCGCCTGCACTCCGCGGCTGCGGTCACGACGGTCTGCGCCCTCAGCGCCGCCGCCCTGCTCGCCGTTCCGCTCGCCGCCACCGGCGCCGAATCCGGTGTCCGCATCAACGAAGTCGAATCCAGCGGGGGAGTGCCCGGCGACTGGATCGAGTTCGTCAACACGTCCGCCGTCGCCGTCGATCTGAGCGGCTACGTCGTCAAGGACAACGGCGAGGACGAGTCCTATACGTTCCCCGAGGGGACGATCGTCGAGCCCGGCGCCTACCTCCTGATCGACGAGGTGGCTGCGGGCGTCGGCGACTTCACCTTCGGGCTCGGCAAGGAAGACCAGGTGCGCCTGTTCGACCCGAGCGCCGTGCTGCTCGACGAGACGTCGTGGGCGGCTCACGCTGCAGCGACCTGGGGTGCGCGCGACGTCGCGGGCACCGTGGAATGGGCGGACACCTCCGAGTCCACGAAGGGCGCGGTCAACGTCTTCGCGGCCGACAACCCTCTGGGCGGCAGCATCGTCATCAACGAGGTCGACTCGCAGCCGGCCGACTGGGTCGAGTTCCACAACGCGGGCGATGCCCCTCTCGACATCTCGGGTTACGAGATCCGCGACAACTCCGACGACCACCGCTGGCAGTTCCTGCCGGGAACGGAGATCGCGGCCGGCGAGTTCCTCGTCGTCGAGGAAGGCTCGATCGGCCTCGTGAACGGCGTCGAGACCGCGTTCCGCGATCCGATCGGCATCGGCAGTGCCGACCGCATCCGTCTCTTCGACGACGCCAGCCTCCTGATCGACGACACGCTCCCGTGGAGCGGCCACGCCGCGATCGACGGCGACGTCATCGCCGCGACGCTCGCGCGCTGCCCCGACGGCCAGGGCGACTTCGTGCTCGCATACTCGACCCCGGGGGCGGCCAACTCGTGCGTCATGCCCGACGTCGTGATCAACGAGATCGAGTCCAACGGCGACACGACCGACTGGGTCGAGGTCGTCAACACGGGCAGCACCCCGGTCGACCTCGCCGGCTGGACCGTGATGGACGGCGACCCCGTCGGTCACGCAGCGCAGGTCACGCCGCTGCCCGCAGGCACGGTGCTCGCGCCGGGCGCGCACCTCGTCTTCGACCAGCCGACGGACTTCGTGTTCGGTCTGGGCAACGGCGACATGGTCACGCTGCGCGATGCGAACCTCAACGTCGTCGACGAGCACGTGTACGCGGCGCATGCGGCCGGTGTGCTCGCCCGCTGTGCCGACGGCAGCGGAGACTTCGTCGACATCGCGGTCTCGACCAAGGGGCTGCGCAACGCGTGCGGCAATCCGGTGCGCGTCAACGAGGTCGAGTCCGACGGCGGATCGCCCGGTGACTGGATCGAACTCGTCAACCCGACGGCATCCGCCCTCGACGTCTCGGGCATCGTCGTGAAGGACGACGACGACACCCATTCCTACGTCGTCCCGGCCGCGACCACGATCGCCGCGGGCGGATACCTCGTCATCGAGGGTGCCGACCTCGGCTTCGGCCTCGGTGACGGCGATTCGGTGCGGGTCTTCGACGGTGACCTCCTCATCGACTCCACCACCTGGGGCACAGGACACGCAGCGGTCACGTGGGGTCGATGCCCGGACATCACCGGCGCCTTCGCCGTCACTGCGGAGAGCACGAAGGGTGCGGCGAACGTCTGCGCCGGCGAGATCGCCGTCGCGCCGTGGCCCGGTTCCGCCGACGTCCGCGTGCTCGACACCGTTCCGACGTTCCTCGAGGACAGCTCCGGTCTCGACGTGCAGGAGACCGCCGACGGCACGTTCCTCTGGGCCGTCGACAACGGCGAGGGGCGCATCTGGAAGCTCGAGGCCCACGCCGACGGCTCGTTCACGCAGATCGACGGCTGGGAATCCGGCAAACGCGTGCGGTTCCAGAAGGATGCCGCGAACCCGGGTGCTGCGGGTCCTGACACCGAGGGAATCACGGTCGACGGCGCCGGCTCGGTCTACGTCGCCTCGGAGCGAGACAACAGCGCCAAGGGCGTGAATCAGAACACGGTGCTGAAGGTCGACCCCGAGGCTGCCGACGGCGACCTCATCGCCCAGCAGGAGTGGGACCTCACGTCGCTGCTGCCCGCGGTGGGCGCGAACCTCGGCATGGAAGCCGTGCAGTGGGTGCCCGACAGCGCACTCGACGGCGCGCTCTTCGACACCAACACCGGTGCTGCCTACGACCCCGCGGACTACGCGGGTCACGGCGACGGCCTGTTCTTCGTCGCGGTCGAGGACGACGGCCACGTCTACGCCTTCGCGCTCGGCACCGACGGCACGGCGACGCTGGTGTCGGAGATCGCACCCGGTCTGGCGGGGGTCATGGCACTCGACTACGACAGCGTCCTCGATGTGCTGTGGGCCGTCTGCGACGACGGATGCCACGGGCAGTCGGCGCAGATCACGCTGAACGGCACCGCACAGCCGGGGATAGCGCACTTCGCGCGCCCCACTGGCATGCCCGACATCAACAACGAGGGCTTCGCCACCGCTCCGGCCTCGCTGTCGGTCGACGGCCAGCGGCCGGTGTGGTGGTTCGCCGACGGCTTCGCCTCTGAGGCGTTGCGAGTCGGCACGCTCCCTTCCGGGACGGATGGGAACCCGGGCGGGAACCCTGGCGGCACCCCCGGGGCGCAGAACCCTCCGCTTCCCGGCACAGCTCTCGTCGATGCCAATCGCAACGGCGTCACGGTGAACCCGGCGGTCGCGGCACGCGGCTCGCAGGTGACGGTGACGGCGGGCGGCGACACCGCCGGCGACCGGATCTCGGTCTGGATGTACTCCGACCCCGTGCAGCTGGCCTCGGGCGCGGCATCCGCGTCCGGTGCGCTCACGGTGACGATTCCGACGGATGCCGCGCTCGGCGCCCATCGCATCGCGGTCTACTCGGCAGCCGGCGAGCTGATCGGATGGGCGGACATCCGCATCACCGACCCGAGCGGACTCGCAGCGACCGGCGCCGAGGTGCCTGTCGCGATGATCGCGCTGGCTCTGATGCTGATCGTCGCCGGTGCGGTGATCGTCCGCCGTCGCCGGAGCACCGTCTGACGCCCTCGCGTCGTGCATGACGACGGGGAGTGCACGCGGGACGACCGCGTGCGCTCCCCGTCGTCATGTCGTCGTCGACCCGGACGCCCCGCAGCGGGTCGTGTCGTGGGCGGGAGGTCTGCGGGAAAGCTCCGTCAGAGACCCAGCACGGCGCGGGCGCCGTCGGAGTCCGCCTGCCGGTACTCCTCGGCGAGGCGCGCGGTCCGCTCGGCGGAGAGACGCAGCGTGCCCGCGTGCAGGCGCCACTGCGAGTCGAGCGCCGACGAACGCCGCGTGTAGGCGTTCTGGGCCGCACCCTCCCAGCGGCTGCGGAGGTCCTGCGAAGTGCCTGCGAGGGAGTCGAGCGACTCGACGATCGAGGCGGCGGAGGCTGCGCCGCTAGCGGCCGCTTCGGCGAGCCGGTCGGGGTCGACCTTGAGATCCATGTCAGCGCTCCAGTCCGGGGGACGGATAGCCGCGTCGCGCATCCGACTTCAGGCTCGCCGCGATGTCGGACTCCTCGCCGAACAGCTCCGCGCTGCGATCGGCGAGGGTCGACATCGCGTTGTGCTGCGCCTGCGCGATCGTCTCGAGCGTCACCTGGGCCAGAGCCTGCAGCGTGAGCGCCTCGGCGGCGGGGCCGAACTCGAGTCCGGCGAGCTTTCCGCCGACCTTCGCCCGAACGGTGACCTCGCCTCTGGGGCTGCGAGCCGACTCGACGAGCGTCTCGACGTCGGTCGCCAGCGCCTGCGCGCGTGCCTGGTTCTGCTGCGCCTGCCGGTTGATGTCGTCGAGCTGTTTGCGGGCTGCGGCGAATCCCTCGTCGATCCCGAATGTGTTGTCGCTCATGTCGTCCTCCGTCATTCCTGCACTGTCACACCGGTCGGAACCTCGGGCACGTCGCCCGGCCACGACCCGAGCCGTTCGCGGTTGCTGGCGCCCTGATCCTTGTCCTCCGTCAGGTCGATGGCGGCCGTGCTGTACGGCTTCGGCGACGAGGTGGAGTCGCGCACCCAACCTGCCTGCGCCGCGGCGGCGCCCACATCGAAGCCCCCGCTCGACGAGGTCCGCACTCTGATGTCGATGCGCGCATTCGGCATATAGCCCTCACGCACCGACCAGACCGACGACACCACGAAATCGACCAGCGCGGCCCCATCGGCGATCGCGAAGCCGGGCTCGACCTGGAGCCCGATCGCGTACCCGGTGTTGCCCTTCACATTGGGCTTGTCGCCGCCGGCGATGTCGGAGACCACGATGCCGGGGATCGAGTCGAACGATTCGCGCAGCTCGGCCAGGGTCTGCCCGCCCGACGGGGCGTCGTGCGGAATCCCGCTGTCAGAGCCGCCACCCCCGAAGGAGCATCCCGTGAGCGCGAGCACGCCCACGGCGACGACGGAGAGTGCGGACCAGCGCCTAGCGGCCATAGTTCATCATGTCCTCGAGTCGGTACTGCATGTCGGACCAGATGCTGACATCCGAGATACCTGCGTATGCGGGGTTGGTGTTGCCGGAGAATCCCATGCCCTCGAGGATCGTCTCGTTGTAGGCCCCCGTGACCTCGAAGACTCCGCGGCCGTCGACGTTGCGCAGGCGGAAGGCGACCTCGCCCGGGTACTCCGGATGCCCGGGTTGGGCGGCGATCACGAAGCCGTCGTCGGTGATCTGCTGAACGGTGATGTCTCCCGCGGTGACGCCGGGGATGCCCATGCCGAACAGTGAAGTCTGGATGGTCTGCCCCTCTCCGGTGAGCTGCATGTTGAGCTGCGAGTTGTCGCCCTCGCGGGAGGGGAGGAAGACGTGGCCGAACTCCTGCTGCAGCATCTGATTGAGCTGCTCGGTGGTCATGTCGGTCTCGCCGAGGTCGAACTGGTGCGAATAGCCCAGGTCGTACTCGCCTTCGAACTCGTGATCGGAGCCCGGGTACGGCGTCGGGCCGGGGTTGTAGGTGTCGCCCATCCCGCCGGGCGGGATCGCTCCGGGCAGACCGCCGAGAGGGCCGAGAAGCTTGCCGGGAGGGAACTGCTCGAGGAGTTCGCCGAGCAGGTCTTCGAGACGCTGGTGGAACGGGATGATTGCGCGGTAGAGGTCGGTGGCCAGACGAACCATCTCCCGCAGCGCCTGCAGTGCACGATCGATGTTGGAGGTGACCTCGGCGATCACCTGTGCGCAGTTGTCGGCGAAGTCGCGGATGACCTGAGCCTTCTTGTCGAGCTCCCACGGCCAGCTTCCGAACAGGAAGTCCTTGATGCTGCCGCCGACGGTGGACAGCAGCTCGAAGCCGGCGCACACCAGTGAGCGCATGATCTCGACCGCGCGCACGCACAGCTGGAGGGCCTGGCTCATGACCTTCGACCAGTCGGCGATCGAGTGCGTCGCCGACTGGAGGACTCGGAGCGAGCCCTCTACGACGACCGCGGTGATCCCCTGCACGTGGCCGCTGATCTGGGTCAACGCCTGCTGGTAGAGGGCGGAGGTCGATTGCACGTCGCCCGCATAGGTCTCCCAGGCGTGGGACGCCTGATAGAGCCCGGCCGGATCTCCTGCCACCTGCTCGAGCAATTGCTCCAACGGGCGGACGAACTGCATGATCTCGGACGCGAACCCGCTCAGCCCGCCGCCGCAGTCGTCGCCGGCTCCTCCGGCCGGAGGGAGCTGGCTGCTCCAGCTGCCGGAGGCGAGTGAGGATGCCGCGGCATCGGCTTCGGGGAGGACGGCAGTGCTCATGTCATCCCTCCGCGGCGATGCGGTCGAGGTCGGCGCGTCCGGTGTCGTCGACAGTGCGGAAGCCCTCGACGGCCTTCTGCACACCGTCGGCGGTGCGCTGCGAGACCGTCCCGACGAATCCGGCTGCGCCCTCGACGACGGCGCCGATCGAGTTGAGGACCGGAGGGATGAACGCCCCGATCGGACCGAACGCCATGCCTGGAACGGCTGAGGTGATGCTGCCGCGCGACGATGCCAGCTTCGCTGCCGCCTCCGTCAGTGCGCTGCGTGCGGCCTCGTAGGCATCGCTGTGGACTTCGATCTCCGCCATCGGTCGAGCTCCCCCCGAAATCTGCGTGTCCACCCGTCGGAGCGGCGAGCAGACAGGTTCCACGATAGGTCGGGCGCCCGGCGTTGCCAAGCTCCCGCTCCGAGCTGTCGCCCGCGCCCGCGGTCGGTGTCGGTGGCGCGGCTTAGACTCATAAGGCCATGACCGAAGCCCCCCTCATCGTCCCCGGATCCGTCGGCCCACGCCCCACAGGGGAGCAGGGGCAGGACGATCTCCTCGCCGGCCTCAACCCTCAGCAGCTCGAGGCCGTGACCTATCGCGGCCCCGCGCTGCTCATCGTCGCGGGAGCAGGGTCGGGCAAGACGAGCGTGCTCACCCGCCGCATCGCCTCGCTGCTGCGGGCACGCGAGGCCTGGCCGAGCCAGATCCTCGCCATCACCTTCACCAACAAGGCAGCGGGCGAGATGCGCGAGCGCGTCGAGGCGATCATCGGCGACGCGGCCAGAGGCATGTGGATCTCGACCTTCCACTCCGCCTGCGTGCGCATCCTGCGGCGGGAGGCTCAGCAGTTCGGGTTCACGAAATCGTTCACGATCTACGACTCCGGCGACTCGCGCGCGCTGCTCAAGCGCCTCGTCAAAGAGCACGAGGCAGATGCCTACGGGTTGACCCCCGCATCCGTGCAGTCCCGCATCTCGAAGCTCAAGAACGAGCTGTCTGATGCCGATGCGTACGCACGCCAGGCCAACATGAGCGATCCGGCGGAGCGGATCTTCGTCGAGCTGTTCGCCGACTACCAGCGACAGCTGCAGAAGGCCAACGCGTTCGACTTCGACGACCTCATCGGGCAGACGGTCTACCTGTTCCGCGCGTTCCCGCAGGTCGCCGACACGTATCGCCGGCGTTTCCGCCACATCCTGGTCGACGAGTATCAGGACACCAACCACGCCCAGTACGCGCTCATCCACGAGCTCACCCGGCCGGTGTCGGGCGACGCCCCCGATCCGTATGCCTCGAACGGCATGATGATCTTCGAGCCCGAAACCAGCCCCGAACTCGAGGGGGCGTCACTCACCGTGGTCGGCGACTCCGATCAGTCGATCTACGCCTTCCGCGGCGCCGACATCCGCAACATCAGCGAGTTCGAGCGGGACTTCCCCGGAGCCCGCGTCGTGCTCCTCGAGCAGAACTACCGTTCGACCCAGAACATCCTGTCGGCCGCGAACTCGGTGATCGGCAACAACTTCGACCGCAAAGACAAGAAGCTCTGGAGTGACAAGGGAGCCGGCGACATGATCGTCGGCTTCACCGGGTACTCGCAGCACGACGAGGCGCAGTTCGTCGCAGACGAGGTCGAGGCGCTGCGTCGTTCGGGCATGCCGTACTCCGAGATGGCCGTGTTCTATCGCACCAACTCGCAGTCCCGCGCGCTGGAGGAGATCTTCATCCGCTCGGCCGTGCCGTACAAGATCATGGGCGGCACCAAGTTCTACGATCGCGCCGAGATCAAGGATGCACTTGCCTACCTCGTCGCGGTGGCGAACCCCGCAGACGAGATGGCTGTGCGGCGCATCCTCAACAAGCCGAAGCGCGGCATCGGCGACGTCACCGAGACCACGATCGCGCGCTTCGCCGAGGAGCACGGCATCACGTTCCGCCAGGCGCTGTCGGTGCCCGACCAGCTCGGCTTCGGCCCGAAGATCCAGGCCGGGATCGCTCAGCTCGACGCGGTGCTCGCCGAGGCGACCGAGATCATGCTCCCCGCCTCCGGCGAGGTGCCCGCCCCGACCACGGTCGCCGACGGACTGAGCGTGCTGCTGTCCAAGAGCGGGTACCTCGACGCACTGCGCGCGAGCCGTGACCCTCAGGACGAGGCCAGGGTCGAGAACCTCGACGAGTTCGTCGCGGTCGCGCGCGACTTCGCGCGCAACAACCCCGACGGGACGATCGTCGACTTCCTCACCGAGGTCGCACTCGTCTCCGACGCCGACGACCTCGACGACGAGTCCGGTTCGGTCTCGATGATGACGATGCACACGGCGAAGGGCCTCGAGTACGACGCCGTCTTCGTCACGGGTGTCGAAGAGGATCTCATCCCGCACCGCATCTCGGCCGGGGAGCCCGGCGGTCCGCAGGAGGAGCGGCGACTCTTCTACGTGGGCATCACGCGTGCACGCAAGCGCCTGCATCTCTCTCTCGCGATGACCCGCGCGCAGTTCGGCGAGGTCTCGGTCGCGATGCCCAGTCGCTTCCTGCAGGAGATCCCCGCGGGTCTCATCGACTGGCGCCAGTCGCCGGGTGATGTGAACTCGCGCGGCGGAATGCAGTCGCGTGCGCTCAACGCCCGTCGGGCCGGCGGCTTCGGCGGTTCGGGATCCGGCTCTGGTTCGGGCGACCGTTTCGCGGTCAAGCAGCTGCCGGGTCGTGATTCGCTCAAGCCGCTGTCGACTGCGATGGACAAGTTCCCCAACCGGGTGACGGCGAAGATGCGAGACAACGGCGACCTCGAGCTGGCCGCGGGCGATCGCATCCGTCACTCCGACTTCGGCGAGGGACGGGTCGACGCGGTCACGGGGGAGGGCGCGAAGCGCATCGCGCATGTGCGCTTCGATTCGGCCGGACAGAAGAAGCTCCTGATCAAGGTCGCGCCGATCGAGAAGATCTGAGCGGTTTCGCGGGTTAGGCTGGCTGATATGGCCCTGTTCTCCCGCCGCAAGAAGTCCGCTGACGACGTCGTCGCCGACCAGATCGAGACCCAGACAGAGACCGAGGAGTCTGCCGTCGACGCTCCCGAAGAGTCCGACACAGCCGCCGAGGTGACCGAGGCCGCCCCGACCATCGGGATCTCCGTGCAGGCCTTCCGCGGCGTGGGAGCCCAGGCGGGCCCCGAGGTCGCGCTCCCCGACCCCGACGCGGCTCCCGCATCTTCGGCAGCCACCATTGCTCAGGCCCCGACAGCGCCCTCCGCTGCTCCCACTGCCACTCCGGCTCCTGAAGTCGAACGGCGTCTTCCGCTGGCACCCGCACTGCCGCCCGAGCAGACAGAGACGGTCGCGGGCATGAAGGACAACGTCCTGCTTCGCGAGTCGCTCAAGCAGGTCGAGCAGGGGGCCACGAACGATCAGCTCCTCGGCGTTCTGCGCCAGGCCCTGCAGGGGCACCTGTACATCCGGGTGAACGGCGACGCCCGCGCCCAGATCAGCGAGGGCAAGCCCCTGGCCGTCGCCGTGGTCCGTGACGGCGACCGTCAGTTCATGCTCGCGTTCAGCTCGGCCGCCGCCGTGCGTGACTCGGTGCAGCTCGAGAAGGACCCGACCGCGACGTCGGCTGTCGCGCAGCCGACGACCTCGGTGCTGCAGCAGGTCGTCTCGGGCGAGTTCGCGGGCCTCATCGTCGACAACGCCTCGGCTCCCCACCGCGTGGTGTTCCCGACCGAGCTGCTGCAGAAGGCGCTCGAGCAGGCCGACGTCGACATGACCGTCAAGTCGATCGTCGCTGCGCCGCGCGAGCAGGACACCGCAGCGAAGCTCGGCGAGGCGCTCGCCACGAAGCGCATGTGGGTCGCCGTCAACGAGGGCAACCCCAACGGGCAGGTCGGCATCGCCGAGGCGCAGACCCCCGACGGCAAGCGGTTCCTGCAGCTGTTCTCGCACCCGCTGGAGGTGCTCGCTCTCGGCCGCGGAGATCGCCCGCTGCCGTTCGAGCCCGAGCAGCTCGCCAAGCTCCTCTCTAGTCACATCGACATGGCAGGTGTGGTCGTCGACCCGGCCGGACCCACCATGGTGGTCGAGCGCGACGCGCTGGCGTCGGTGCTCATCCTGGCCGTCGACCTCGACGCCTGACGGTCTTCCGCGCGCCGCACGTGCGCTCTAGGGTCGGAGCATGGCCTCAGAACGCGTGACCCTGACCGTCGTCGACCCGGACGGTGAGCGCGAGGTCGTGCTCTCGAGTCCGAACAAGGTCGTGTGGCCAAAGGTCGGCATCACGAAGGCCGAGCTCGCGGAGTACTTCCAGCTCGTCGGTGAGCCTTTCCTCGAGGCCAACGGCAACCGACCGGTCTCTCTCGAGAGGTTCCGCGACGGCATGGGCAGCGAGGGCTTCTTCTCGAAGAACCCGCCCAAGGGCACGCCCGACTACGTCGATGCGGTGACGGTCACGTACAACAGCGGCCGGCGGCATCCGCAGATCGTGCTGAACCGGCCGAGTGCGATCGTCTGGGCGGCGCAGATGAACACGATCGTGTTCCACCCGTGGGCATCTCTCGCCTCAGACCCCGACAACCCCGTCGAGCTGCGGATCGACCTCGACCCCCAGCCGGGCACCGAGTTCGCCGACGCGATCCCGGCTGCGCACGCGCTGCGCGAGGTGCTCCACGAGGTGGGGCTGAACGCATTCGTGAAGACGAGCGGCAACCGCGGATTGCACGTCTTCGCCCCGATCGAGCCGACCCACGAGTTCCTCGACGTCCGCCACGCGGTGATCGCGGCCGGGCGCGAGCTGGAGAGGAGGATGCCCGAGCAGGTCACGATGAACTGGTGGAAGGAGGAGCGCGGAGAGCGCATCTTCATCGACTTCAACCAGGCGAATCGGGATCGCACGATGGCCGGCGCCTACAGCCCCCGAGCGCTCCCCGAGGCGACGGTGTCGACGCCCGTGCACTGGGACGAGCTCGACGGGCTCGACCCCCAGACGTTCACGGTCCGCAGCATCCCGAAGCGGCTCGCGGAGGTCGGCGACCCGTGGGCGGGAATGCAGAGTGCGCCCGGGCGCATCGACACCCTGCTCGAATGGTGGGAGCGCGACAAGGAAGCCGGGCTCGGCGAGCTGTCGTTCCCGCCCGAGTTCCCCAAGATGCCGGGCGAGCCCCCGCGCGTGCAGCCCAGCAAGAAGGTCGCCGCGAACTGGGACGAGAACGGCGAACCGGTCGACGAGTGACCGTCAGCCGATGACGTCGGCGAGGTCGTATCCGGCGACGGTGTCGAGCTGGTCGTAGGTGCACGAGCGCGCGTCGCGGTCGGGACGCCAGCGCTCGAACTGCACGGTGTGGCGGAATCGCGCTCCTTCGAGCTGGTCGTAACGCACCTCGAGCACGAGCTCGGGGCGCAGCCGCACGAAGGACACGTCCTTCGAACCGCTGAAGCGCGAGCGTTCTCCCGCACCGGTCACGGCGTCGCCGGCGTCGTCGCGTTCGACGAGCGGCGCGAGCTCGTCGACGAGCTGTCTGCGCCGGACGTCGCTCCATGCCGCGACACCGCCGACCTGGCGAAGCGTGCCGTCGGAGTCGTACAGGCCGACGAGCAGCGACCCGACGCCGGAGCCGGACTTGTGGATGCGGTAGCCGAGGGCGACGACGTCGGCGGTGCGCGCGTGCTTGATCTTGATGAGTGTGCGCTTGCCCGGGGCGTACGGCTGGTCGAGGGGCTTCGCGACGACGCCGTCGAGACCTGCTCCTTCGAATTCTGCGAGCCAGCGCACGGCGGCGTCGCGGTCACGGGTCGTGCGGGTGATGTGCAGCGGATGCTCGACGTCGGCCATCAGCGACTCGAGGCGCTCGCGTCGCTCGGCGAACGGCGTGCTCAGCAGATCCTCGTCGCCGAGGGCGAGCAGATCGAAGGCGATGAACATCGCCGGAGTCTCGTCGGCGAGCTTGGCCACGCGCGATACTGCGGGGTGGATGCGCTGGCTCAGTGCCTCCCAGTCGAGCCGCTGTGCGCCGTCGGGGCCGGTGGCGACGACGATCTCGCCGTCGAGCAGGCAGGGCCCGGGCAGCACCCGGGGGATGGCCTCGACGAGTTCGGGAAAGTAACGGGTCAGGGGCTTCGCCCCGCGCGATCCGATCTCGACGGTCTCTCCGTCCCACGAGATCAGTCCGCGAAAGCCGTCCCACTTCGGCTCGAACAGCAGTCCGCCCGTCGTCTTCGCGGGGTCGGGCACGGAGGCTGCCGCCTTCGCCAGCATGGGGGAGGGGATCTCGTAACGCATGGGTCCATCCTGGCGGGGGTGGCGCTGCAGCAGAAGGGGTGTCGCTCGCGAACGCGCCTCAGTCGAACAGGTCGTCGAGGGTCACGCGGGTGCCGGCATCCTTCAGTGCGGTGCGGGCGGCATGCCACCCGGCCATGCCGTTCACACCGGGGCCGGGGGGTGTCGAGGCCGAGGCGAGGTACACGCCGCGCATCGGCGTACGCCACGGTGCCGGGCCGAGCACCGGCCTGCGCAGAGCCTGCGGGATCGTGAAGGCGCCGCCCAGGATGTCCCCGCCGATCTCCGACGGGTTGATCGCCTCCCGAGACGACGCCGGCACCGAGTGGTGCGCCAGGATCAGGTCGCGGAATCCGGGGGCGAAGCGTTCGACCTGACGGGTGATCAGTTCGGTGGCGTCGAGGTCGGAGTTCTGCGGCACGTGGATGTAGGCCCACAGCACGGCTTTGCCCTCCGGCGCCCTGGTCGGGTCGAAGACCGAAGGCTGCACGGTGAGCGCGTACGGTCGATCGCTGATCCGGCCTCGCGCGACGGCGTTCTCGCTCTCCCATACCTCGGCCGCGGTTCCGCCGACGTGCACGGTCGGCGACTGCGCGACATCCGGGTTCGTCCAGGGAATCGGTCCGTCGAGCGCGAAGTCGACCTTGGCGGCGGCGGGGCCGTAGCGATACCCGCGGATGGCGCGCGCGTACGCGGCGGGGATGTCGGGGTGGGTGAGGGCCAGACGCGGCGACGTGTTCAGCAGCAGCAGGTCGCCCCGCGCGGGGTCGCCCCAGTCGAGCGCACTCAGGTCGGTGACGTGCACACCCGACTCGACGGACCCCCCGTGCGCCTCGATGTCGGCGACCATGCTGTCGGCGATGCGCTGGGCTCCGCCGCGCGGGTACATCCAGCCGCCGGCATGCGCCTGCGCAGCCAGCAGCAGGCCCGCCGCGGCTCCCGCGAGCGAGGGGAGTGGCGTGTTGGCGTGGGCGAGGACCCCCGCGATCAGCGACGCGGCCTCCTCCGTGCGGAATGAGCGGTTGGCGAGCGGTGTGCCCTGGTCGAGCATCCGCAGTGCGAAGCGCAGTGCCGTGATCGGCTCGCGGGGTATCCGCAGCATCTGGTTGCCCGTGAAGTCGACGACTCCCTCGACGTGGCTGCTCAGCGGGCGCAGCAGCGAGAGCCACGCGCGCTCGTCGACGCCGAGCCCGGCGGCCGTGTGCTCGATGTCGCGCCAGGCGATGCCGGCACGGCCGTCGTCGAGAGGATGCGCGTACGAGATGTCGGGGGTGATCCACTCGATCCGCTCGGCGAGGCCGAAGGCCTGGAAGAACGACGACGACAGCGCGGCCGGATGCACGGCGGCGCACACGTCGTGCCGGAAGCCGGGGAGCGTGGATTCGGCGGTGCGCACACCGCCGCCGATGGTGTCTGCGGCCTCGAGGACCTGCACCTCGTAGCCGGCGCGAGCGAGCGTCACGGCGGCAGCGAGGCCGTTCGGGCCGGAGCCGATGATCGTCGCGCGAGCCATACGGCCAGTCTTCCATGCTCAGGCGTGAGATCCTTGAAGAGATGAATGAAGTTCAGGGCCCGACCCCCACAGGCAACTCCCGTCCGTACCGAACCCTCGCGGAGGCACTCCGCGCGCACCGCATCGCCGAAGAGAACCACGAGTTCATCGCAGCGATCACGGATGCCGTCGGCATCTCCTCCTTCATCGACCGCGGTCGGTACATCGAGGCGATCCGCCGTGGTGAGGGCGCCGCACTGCACATCGGCAAGACCTACACCAACGGCTTCACGGAAGACGAGGTCGTCGTCGTCGGCTCGACGCCGCTGCGTCTGCGCCCGAGCGAGGGCCGCGCACCGTTCTTCTACGTGACGCACCCGAGCGAGTTCCGCCCGATCACGCCCGTCAAGGCCAAGCGATCGACCACCCCGCGCGTCGCCGCGGCGCCGAAGGTCCAGCGCGCCCCCAAGCTCATCGAGCGCGACTACGGCGTGTGCGACGTCTGCTTCATGGTGAAGACTCCGGCCGGCGGCTGCGGCTGCGACTGATCACGGGTGGGCTGCCGTCACCCCGGTGAGCTCCTCCGAGATCTGCCAGATGCGGGCGGCCGCGGTGTCGTCCCGCAGTCGTGAGTAGAGCTTCTGCAGCCCTGGTCCGCCGCCCAGGTGGCCGAGGCCCGACGGGCCGTAGAACCCTCCGCCGACGGCATCCGCAGCTGTCGCGGCGTACAGGGCCGGCAGCCCTGCCGTCTCGGCCGTCCCGAACAGGACGCCGCGGCGTGACAGCGCGTCGATGACGCGACGCGACGTCGTCTGCGTCGAGCGCCCGAGCTCCGGCTGTGCGGCCAGCAGGTTCGTCGGCGCGACACCGGGGTGCGAGAGCAGGCTGCGGATTCCCCATCCCGCAGCCCTGCTCCGTCGATCGAACTCGAGCCCGAACAGCCCGAACGCGATCTTCGACTGGCTGTAGGCGCGCATCCCGTCGTACGAGCGCTCCCACTGCAGATCGTCCCAGTTGATCGCGCCGCTGTCGGCCGCGACGCTGATCTGCGAGACGACACGCGTCTGTCCCTCGATGAGCAGCGGCAGCAGTCCACCCACGAGCGCGAAGTGCCCCAGGTGATTCGCGCCGAACTGCAGCTCGAATCCATCGGCCGTCGTGCGTCGGGTGGGAGGCGTCATCACCCCGGCGTTGAGGATGAGGATGCTGATCGGCGTGCCCTCCTCGCGCAGAGTCGCAGCGAGGGAGCCGACCGATTCCAGTGATGCGAGGTCGAGATCGCGCAGCGACAGTGACGCTTCCGGCACCGCGCGGCGGATCCGTGCGATCGCGGCTGCGCCCTTCTCCCGGTTGCGCACCGGCAGGATGACCTCCGCGCCTGCAGCAGCGAGCCGGCTGGCGATGCCGAGGCCGATCCCATCGCTGGCTCCGGTGACCACTGCTCGGGCGCCGTGCTGCGCGGGGATGACCAGGTCTGTGTTCCTTCGTGGCATGTCTGCCCTCTTCTCTGTCGACGTCGATGCTCTCGCGATGCATGGCTGGGCATCCAGGGATCGTCGATCCGTGGATCGATTCCCCGGTCGACTGGTACAACGGATACGACCAGGGGAGGCGACGCATGGCGATCGACAGACGGGGGCTGGCCGAGTTCCTGCGCGGACGCCGCGAGGCGCTGCAACCCGAGGACGTCGGGCTGCCACGAGGGGAGCGCCGGCGCACGAGCGGGCTTCGCCGGGAGGAGGCAGCTGCGCTGAGTCACATGTCGACCGACTACTACGCGCGACTCGAACAGGAGCGAGGGCCGCACCCGTCGGATCAGATGGTCGCGGCGATCGCCCAGGGGCTGCATCTCTCGCTCGGCGAACGGGACCACCTCTTCGCCCTCGCCGGTCATACGCCGCCGCCGAGAGGTGCCGAGAGCGACCACGTGAGCCCCGGGATGCTGCGGATCTTCGACAGGCTGCAGGACACGCCTGCCGAGGTGGTCACCGAACTCGGGGAGACACTGCGGCAGAGCGCGCTCGGCATTGCTCTGGTCGGGGATCTGACCCGTCTGCAGGGGCCAGCCCGCAGCATCGGCTACCGGTGGTTCACCGACCCGTCGACGCGGCAGGGATACGACCCCGACGACCACGAGTTCCTCTCCCGACTGTGGGTGTCGGGACTGCGAGAGATCGCCACCCTTCGGGGACAGGGCTCGCGTGCCGCGCGCTACGTCGAGCTCCTGCTTTCCCGGAGTGAGGAGTTCAGAGCGCTCTGGGAGCGACACGAGGTCGGGCTTCGTCCGCCGGGCACCAAGCGGTTCATCCACCCCGAGCTCGGGCGTCTGGACCTCTCGTGTCAGACGCTCGTCGACCCGGAGCAGTCGCACGCGCTTCTCGTCTACACGGCTGCACCGGGAAGCGAGAGTGCGCAGAAGCTGAGGCTGCTCTCGGTGATCGGTGCCCAGAGGTTCACGCCCGAGTCCGATGCGGTCGGGGTCGCCGAGCAGCCCGACACCTGATCGGGGTGCCTGCCCGGAGCGTCAGGCGAAGGCGCTCATCCCGGTGATGTCGCGGCCGAGCAGCAGGGCCTGCACGCTCTCGGTGCCTTCGTAGGTGTGGATCGCCTCAATATCGGCCATGTGCTGCATCACGCCGTTCTCGAGCAGGATGCCGTTGCCACCCAGTAGATCCCGGGCGATGGACGCCACCCGCCGCGCGGCACGCGTGTTGTGGAACTTGGCGAGGGATGCCTGCGTGGGGCGGAGCTCGCCCGCGGTCTCGAGGTCGGCGAGGCGGCGGCAGTAGAGCTGCATCGCGGTGAGGTCCTCGAGCATGTGGGTGAGCCGCTCCTGCACCATCTGGAACTTCGCCAGCGGCTTGCCGAACTGGATGCGTTCCTTCGAGTAGGCCAGGGCGGCCTCGTAGCAGGCGGTCGCGTGTCCGAGCGCTGACCAGGCCACGCCCGAGCGGGTCGCGTAGAGCACGATCGACGCATCCTTGAAGCTCTTCGTCCCCGGCAGCACGGCGTCGAGCGGCACGCGCACGTCGTCGAACACGATGTGCGCCTGGTGGATGGCGCGCAGCGATGCCTTGCCGCGGATGGCGGTGCCGGTGTATCCGGGGGTCTCCTGCTCGACGAGGAAGCAGCGAACGGCGCCGTGCTCTGGCGCGGTCTCATCATCGACGCGGGCCCACACGAAGGTGATGCCGCCCGAGGCGCCGTTGCCGATCCACTTCTTCGCGCCGCGGATGACCCATTCGTCGCCGTCGCGCCTGGCCACCGTCTCGAGCGAGACGGAGTCCGACCCGTGATCGGGCTCGGTGAGGGCGAAGGAGCCGAAGACTGAACCGTCGGCGAGAGATGTCAGCCACTTCTCCTGCTGCTCATCCGAACCGAAGAGCGCGAGGGTGCGCAGCGCCAGACCGCCCTGCACGGCGAGCACGGTGCCGAGCGATCCGTCGCCGCGCGAGATCTCCATGTTCACGAGGCCGGCGGCGAGGGGCGAGAGTCGGGTGAGCGACGGATGCTCGATGCCGTCGACGACGAGATCCATCTCGCCCATGCGGCGCGCGGCGTCGAGAGGGTACTCGGCGCGGTCCCAAGCATCCGCCATCTGCGGGCCGACCTCGTCGATGTACGCCTTCGCGCGGTCCCATGCCGAGCGGTCGGCGTCAGGGATGTCGGCGAAGACGGCGTAATAGTCGCTGTCCTGTCGTCCGGTGATGTCATACGACGAGACGCGCTCGCCGGGGAAGGGAGAGGCTGCGGTGCTCATGGTGACTCCTTCGTGGCACCAAGTATCGTACTCCTCGATACTCGGTTCCACGACTCCGGTTGCGTCGGAACCCGCGCGGAGTCGGAGAGGCTGCGCCTCCGTCCGGTTCCGAGTCCGTTCGGTGCGGCTCAATCGAGCTGCGTGCGCAGACGCCGGGTGACCTCGGCGATCGGCATCGAACGAGGGAACACGGCGACGACGACGTCATCCGGCGCCTCGGCGACTGCTTCCGAGGGCACACCGTATCGGCGGCGGACGTCGGCGAGAGCGGTCTGCAGCGTCGAGAGTGGCACCTTCTTCTTGCCGCGCAGCAGCTGGCGGAGAACATGGTTGTGCACGGCGGTGACGACGGCCGAGAACCCGACCGCGTCGAGAGGATCGATGCCGGGAAGCGAGCTGCGCAGATAGTCGTCGAACAGCCGCTCGTAGCGGAACACCGTGATGATCTCGCGCTCACGGAGCACCGGCACCTGGCGCACGATCTGGTAGCGGCGACGCGCGAGCTCGGGGTCGTGCGCGAAGTGGGCGAAGACCGACTCGGATGCCGCGCACACCGCGCCCCAGGGGTCGTCGTGTCCCTCGGCGAGGAATGACCGCAGCTGCTCGAGCAGCACCTCGTGGTCGGCGAAGACGACATCCTCCTTGCCGCCGAACTGGCGGAAGAACGTCGAACGCGAGACCCCCGCGGCCTTCGCGATCTGCTCGACGGAGGTCTGGTCGAAGCCCTGCGATGCGAAGAGCTCGAGTGCAGCGGCCACGACGCCGGTGCGCAGTTCTGCGGATTCGTGCATGGGACGAGCCTAGACCTCGGCTTCGAGCACCGCAGACGCTGCGTCTACGATGAGCGGGTATGCGTCCAGGGGGGATGAATGATGATGGTGCTGCGTAGATGGACGGCTCGGGTTGCCGGGGTGGTGTGTGCGCTGGGTGTCGTGTTGGTGCCGAGTGCGGCGGTGGCGCAGGACTTCGCGGGCGGTGGGCCGCTCTGGTACATGGATGCGATGAAGATCCAGGCGATCCATGACGCGGGGATCACGGGAGAGGGCGTGACGATCGCGGTGCTCGACGCGGGAGTGAACACGGAGATAGTCAATCTGGAGGGTGCCGACATCGAGGTGCGCCAGATCGAGCAGTGCCCTGACCCGGCGTCTGCGGATCCGACGGCATTCGCCGCGACACAACACGGTACGTCCGTGACCTCCTTGATAGTGGGCAACGGAACATCTGACAGCGGTTCGGGGCCGGCAGGTATCGCCCCGGGAGCAAGGATCCTCTATTACGGCTCGCTGCAGGCGAGCTGCGATGGTGATGCGTTCCCGGCGGCCATCGCCGATGCTGTCGAACAGGGAGCAGACATCGTCTCGATGTCGGGTGGCTCCGCACGTCTCACTGACGAGCTCTCGCAGGGAGCCGCCGACAGTGTGGCAGACGCCCTGCGAGCGGGCGTCCTGGTCGTGGCCGGAGTCCCCAATGCAGATTCGATTTGGGAGGGGGAACTCGGCGAGATCAACGGCGTGGTGAACGTGGCTTCGGTGGACTCCGCTGCGAACGCAGCCAAGAGGCAGGACGGATCCGAGATGACGAACGACGATATCGATGTCGTTGCGCCCGGAGTGGATGTTGCAGGCGTCGGCTGGGACGGCACATGGGGCATGTCGGAGTGGTCGGGCAACTCCGCGGCGACCCCGATCGTCTCGGGGCTTCTCGCTCTCGGTAAGCAGAAGTGGCCCGACGCCACTGCATCGCAGCTCATTCAGTCGTTGATCCGTAACACGGGATCGAAGCCGCACGAACTGGAGTGGTCGAACAAGTTCGGCCACGGGATCGTCAACGCGACTCGCCTGGTGGAGGAGGATCCGTCGCAGTATGCGGACGAGAACCCGCTGTTCACAGACGGCCAGTCGCCGTCGTTCGACGCGGTCTATTCGACGCCGGAGCCGTCTGCGTCCGCGGCGCCGGACGCGCAGGCCGGGGCGGGCCCGGGAGTGCTGCCGTGGGTGCTTGCAGGTGGTGGGGCGGTCGTGGTCGTCGTGGCGGTGACGCTCATCGTCGTTTTCCGGAGAGGGCGTGGACGTGGGGACGGGGGAGGCGATGGTGCTGCGTAGATGGTCTGCTCGGGTTGCCGCGATGGTGTGTGTGCTGGGTGTCGTGTTGGTGCCGAGTGCGGCGGCGGCGCAGGACTTCTCGGGCGATGGGCCGCTCTGGTACATGGATGCGATGAAGATTCAGGCGATCCACGACGCGGGGATCACGGGGGAGGGCGTGACGATCGCGGTGTTCGACGGCGCGCTCAACCCGGACGTCGCCACACTCCGGGGTGCTGACATTGAGGTGCGGCAGCTCGACGGGTGTCCGGATCCACTTGCGGCGGCGGAATCGGACTTCGAAGCACTCCAGCACGGCACGTCGGTGACATCGCTGATCGTCGGTAACGGCACCTCCGACAGCGGCGTGGGTCCCGTAGGGCTGGCCCCCGGCGTCCGCATCCTCTACTACGGCTCGCTGCAGGAGGGCTGCGAGGGTAATCCGTTCCCCGCAGCTCTGGCTGACGCCCTCGCTCAAGGAGCCGACATCGTCACCATGTCCGGCGGCAACGGGCGACTGGTCGAAGAGCTCTCGCAGAAATCCGCAGACGGAGTAGCCGCCGCGCTGCGAGCCGGCGTCGTTGTAGTGGCGAGTCTCCCCAACGCGGACTCGACGTGGGAAGGAGAGCTCGGGAAGATCAACGGCGTCGTGAACGTGGCCTCCGTGGACGCCACCGCACAGCCGGCCAAGTCACGGGACGGCTCGGACATGACGAACGACGATGTCGATGTCGTGGCCCCGGGGGTCGACGTTGCTGGCGTGGGGTGGGATCGCACGTGGGGGATGTCCACCTGGTCTGGCAACTCCGCGGCCACGCCTATCGTCGCGGGGCTCCTCGCGCTCGCGAAGGAGAAATGGCCGGACGCGACCGCGTCACAGCTCCTGCAGTCCTTGATTCGCAACACGGGGTCTGCTCCCCATGAGTTGCAGTGGTCGAACACGTTCGGACACGGGACGGTGAACGCGACGCGCGTGCTGCAGGAGGATCCAGCGCAGTATCCGGACGAGAATCCGCTGTTCACAGACGGCCAGGCGCCGACGTTCGACGAGGTCTACTCGGCACCGGAGTCGTCTGCGCCCGACGCAGCGGACGCGCAGAAGGGCACGGGGCCGGGGGCACTGCCGTGGGTGCTCGCAGGTGGTGGGGCGGTCGTGGGCCTCGTTGTGGTGACGCTCATCGTCGTCATCCGCAGAAGACGCGGAGGTGCTGTCGACCCAGGAGACCGGGAGAAGAACACTTCGGTGCCAACGAGTTCTGTGCACCGTCCATGACGTCGTCTATCATGGGTCGTCGGAGGGTGGGACGCGCTGGCGTCCCTGACGGAGGGGAAGATCATGGCAGCGCAGATCGGTGCTGACTTCGAGCAGATGCTCGAGAACATCCACACGCTCGTCAAGAGCATCGAAGCGGCCGGAGTCGGGTCGCGCGGTACGGAGATCGAAGGGCTGCGGACGAACACGACCTCGACGTATCTCGAGTCCGCCACGCTGTACACAGCGGGCCTGGAGAAGATGATTGCTGAACTCAGCGCAGACGCGGCTGCATTCCGTGATGCGCTCAAGGCTGTGATTGACCAGAAGCAGGAGTCTGAAGAGAGCCTCTCGGCGACACTCGCTCAGGTCGCGGGAATTGTGGACGACCCCACGCTCACTCCGAGTTCCCAGTTGCAGTCCGGTGGCGCCCCAGTCGGACAGATCAGCGAGGAGAGTTCTTCGGTCGCCGCCGAGGACGCCGACACCGACTCGGTCAGCTACTGATGCCAGTTCGTCGGTGGGCGGCTGCCGCCTTCGCGGTGTCTTTCGCCCTTGCTGGAGCGGTTGCACCTGCAGCGGCTTCGGCCCAGGACTTCTCAGCCGGTGGGCCGCTCTGGTATCTGGATGCGATGAAGATTCCGGCCATCCATGACGCCGGGATCACGGGGGAGGGCGTGACGATCGCGGTGCTCGATGGTGGCATCAGCCCGGATGTCGCGACACTTCGGGGCGCTGACATAGAGGTGCGGCAGCTTGAGCAGTGCCCTGATCCGGTCGCATCGGTGCCGACGGCGTTCGAGGCGTCGAGCCACGGTACTTCCGTCACGTCACTAATCGTCGGGAACGGAACATCGGATAGTGGCGCTGGACCTGCGGGGATCGCCCCCGACGTACGGATCCTCTATTACGGCTCGTTGCAGGCTGACTGCGACGGCAACTCCTTCGCTGCAGCGATCGACGACGCGGTCGCTCAGGGTGCTGACATCGTCTCGATGTCGGGAGGGTCCTCGCGTCTGGCGGAAGAGCTGGCACAACCCACCGCCGAGGCGGCGGCTGACGCCCTGCGAGCGGGGGTGTTGATCGTGGGCGCGCTTCCGAATGCCGACACGGTATGGGATACAGAACTCGGCAAGGTGAACGGCGTCGTGAACGTCGCCTCCGTGGACGCCACGGCGCAGGCGGCGAAAATGCGAGACGGCTCGGACATGCGCAATAGCGACGTCGATGTCGTTGCACCCGGTGTCGACGTCGCGGGCGTCGGATTCGACGGCAGCTGGGGGATGTCGACATGGTCGGGGAACTCTGCGGCCACGCCGATCGTCTCCGGGCTGCTCGCGCTCGCGAAGGAGAAGTGGCCTGAGGCAACGCCTGCGCAGCTTCTGCAGTCACTCATCCGCAACACGGGGGCGAGCCCGCACGAACTGGAGTGGTCGGACACGTTCGGCCACGGAATCGTCAACGCGACCCGTCTTGTTCAGGAGGACCCGGCACAATATCCGGACGAAAACCCACTGTTTACAGACGGGCAGGTACCGACGTTTGACGAGGTGTATGCATCGATGGACTCGCCTTCGACCGAGACTCCCGAGGACGTGAACGGTGAAACGCCGGTCATGCTCCCCTGGATCGTCGGTGGCGGTGCGGTGCTCGTCGCAGGCGTCCTCGTCGTCATCATCATTACGAGCCGTAAGAAGAGTGGAGGGAACGAAGTTGTATAACCCCAATGTGTGTACGCCGACGATGTTCGAAGACGAGCTCCGCGCGCTGACGAGCGCGAGATTTTCCGACCCTGATCTCGACAGGCGCGAGGCGGCAGTCATCGAGCTCCGCAAAGCGATCGAGGCTGTGCGCGAGATTCCGGGTTGGAGCGGTGAGTCGGTGAGCAGTGCGAAGAGCATCCTCGACCGCATGGAAGACAATGCCAACCGGATCAAGAGGGAACTCAACGCCATGCGGGTTCGGTTGGACGCCGCCACATCGACAGTCTCCGGCGACGCGGCCACCGCCCTCAGCAGTCTTCCGTCCGCATCTGCCGAGGGTTTCCTGGCTGATGCCGGCCGCAACCTTTCGAACGTCACCGACGGCTGGGGTGTGCTGGACACCGGAGAGATGGTCGCTCAAGAGGAAGCCAGGTTGGCGGCCGAACGCGAGACTGCGGCGATGAACGAGCTCAAGAAGATCCGATCGACTCTCACAGGCCAGGCCGTCGATCACTTCCGGGTGGACGACCTTGAGCTCAAGGATGCGGACACGACATCGGTCCCGCTCCCCGTGATCGATGTCGAGGGCATCGACTCGCGCGTGCCTCCCGTCGGCAGCAACGGACCCTCCGGCGGTCCCGGCACGTCGCCGGGCGGAACCGGCGTTGGCAGCGTGGCTCCGCCACAGGTCGGCACGTGGGTTCCCGGCGGTGGCGGCGACGGCGGCTGGGTCAACGGCGGCAACGGCGGCTCGGGTGGCGGCAACACCGGCACCATCGGAGACAACGGCTGGGACAACGGTGACAACGGTGGTTCTGGCGGCAACGGCGGCTCCAACCCCAGCGTCGACTCGCCGAACGGCGGCACCCTGCCCGGATACCCCGGCATCGGTGGCGGCGGAGGCGGCGGAGGCCTGCTCGCCGGCGGATCCGGCGGTTCGGGCACGCTCGGCGCGGCGGTCGTGGGCGGCGCAGGAGCTGCGGCGCTCATGGGTGCACGCTCGGCGTCGCTCAATGGCGCGGGCGGCGCCGGTCTGTTCGGCGGTGGCGGAAGCGGTGCCGGTGCAGGTGCGGCCACGGCCGGACGCGGACTGCTCGGCATGGGTGGTGCGACCGGACCCGGCGGTCTCGGAGCAGCGGGCTCGGCATCCGGCTCGGCGACCGGCGCAGCCGGTGGAACGACGGCAGGTGCAGGTGGCCGCTCGATGGCGCCGGGCATGATGGGCGGAGCAGCCGGAGACGACGAGAAGCGTCGCGACCGCTCCGGTCTCGGTGGCCCGATCGCCCCCAAGCTCGAAGACGACGAGGAAGCCGGGCCCCGGTCGCGATCCGCCCAGGCGGGCAGCCGCGACACGCTGCGCTGACCCCGTCTCCATACCGATATGCGCTCCCGGCGGCCCTTGGGCCGCCGGGAGCGTTCAGTTCGAGGTAGTAGGCTGGGCGACTGGTCGATGTCTCGACATCGAGAGAATTACCAGACAGCAGCCCAGTGAAGGAACCACAGTGGATCTGTACGAGTACCAGGCACGAGACGTTTTCGAGAAGTACGGAGTGCCGGTCCTCGCCGGCATCGTCGCCGACACCCCTGAGGAGGTGAAGGCAGCCGCTGAGAAGATCGGCGGCGTCGTCGTCGTCAAGGCCCAGGTCAAGACCGGTGGTCGCGGCAAGGCCGGCGGCGTCAAGGTCGCGAAGACCCCCGAAGAGGCATACGAGGCCGCGAAGGCGATCCTCGGTCTCGACATCAAGGGCCACATCGTCAAGCGCGTCATGGTCGCGCAGGGTGCGCGCATCGCCGAGGAGTTCTACTTCTCCGTGCTGCTCGATCGCGCCAACCGTTCGTACCTGAGCCTCTGCTCGGTCGAGGGCGGCATGGAGATCGAAGAGCTCGCGGTCGAGCGTCCCGAGGCGCTCGCGCGCGTCGAGGTCAACCCGCTGACGGGCATCGACAAGCAGAAGGCGGTCGAGATCGCTCGCGCCGCCAACTTCCCCGAAGACCTGATCGAGAAGGTCTCCGACGTCTTCGTCAAGCTCTTCGACGTCTACAAGGGCGAAGACGCGACTCTCGTCGAGGTCAACCCGCTGGTCCGCACCGAAGAGGGCGACATCATCGCCCTCGACGGCAAGGTCACGCTCGACGACAACGCCTCCGAGATCCGTCACCCGGAGCACGAGGCGCTCGAAGACAAGGACGCAGCCGACCCGCTAGAGGCCAAGGCCAAGAAGAGCGGCCTGAACTACGTCAAGCTCGACGGCGAGGTCGGAATCATCGGCAACGGTGCAGGACTCGTCATGTCGACGCTCGACGTCGTCGCCTACGCCGGTGAGAACCACAACGGCGTCAAGCCCGCCAACTTCCTCGACATCGGCGGCGGCGCCTCGGCTGAGGTCATGGCCGCAGGCCTCGACGTCATCCTCGGCGACCCGCAGGTCAAGAGCGTGTTCGTCAACGTCTTCGGCGGCATCACGGCGTGCGACGCCGTCGCCAACGGAATCAAGGGCGCTCTCGAGACCCTCGGCAGCGCGGCCTCCAAGCCGCTCGTCGTGCGCCTCGACGGCAACCGCGTCGACGAGGGTCGCGCGATCCTCGCCGAGTACGCGCACCCGCTCGTCACGCTCGCCAGCACCATGGACGAGGGCGCCGACAAGGCCGCCGAGCTCGCAAACGCCTGAGACACAAGGACTAGAGAAATGTCGATCTACCTCAACAAGGACTCCAAGGTCATCGTCCAGGGCATCACCGGCGGCGAGGGCACCAAGCACACGGCACTCATGCTGAAGGCCGGCACCCAGGTCGTCGGTGGCGTGAACGCCCGCAAGGCCGGCACCACGGTCTCGCACACCGACAAGGACGGCAACGCCGTCGAGCTCCCCGTCTTCGCCTCGGTCGCCGAGGCCATGAAGGAGACCGGCGCAGACGTGTCGATCGCCTTCGTGCCGGGTGCGTTCACGAAGGACGCGATGATCGAGGCCATCGACGCCGAGATCCCGCTGCTCGTCGTCATCACCGAGGGTGTGCCCGTGGGCGACTCGGCCGAGGCGTGGGCCTACGCGCAGAGCAAGGGCAACACGACCCGCATCATCGGACCGAACTGCCCCGGCATCATCACCCCCGGTGAGGCGCTCGTCGGCATCACCCCGGCGAACATCACCGGCAAGGGCCCGATCGGCCTCGTGTCGAAGTCGGGCACCCTGACGTACCAGATGATGTTCGAGCTGCGCGACCTGGGCTTCTCGACCGCCATCGGCATCGGTGGCGATCCCGTCATCGGCACGACGCACATCGACGCGCTCGCCGCATTCGAGGCCGACCCCGAGACCAAGGCGATCGTGATGATCGGTGAGATCGGTGGCGACGCCGAAGAGCGCGCAGCCGACTACATCAAGGCGCACGTCACCAAGCCGGTCGTCGGCTACGTCGCGGGCTTCACGGCTCCCGAGGGCAAGACCATGGGTCACGCCGGTGCGATCGTCTCCGGCTCCGCCGGTACCGCTCAGGCCAAGAAGGAGGCCCTCGAGGCCGCCGGTGTCAAGGTCGGCAAGACGCCGTCCGAGACCGCTGCTCTGATGCGTGAGATCGTCGAGGCGCTCTAAGCGCTATGATTGAAGAGAAGGCCCTGGACTCCACTCCGGGGCCTTCTTTCATGCCCGGGCCCGACTGATTTGATCCAGACGATGGACGATCTGCTACCGTCGATCACGTGGCGGGGACAATCGAGGTCGACTTCGACGGTATTCAGCTTGCGATCGACGGCCTCATCACAGACCTCTCCGATCTGAACCTGTCGCTCCAGACCTTCGACACCGAGTCGCAGTATCTGCTTCAGCTGTGGGAGGGCGACGCCGCCGAGGCGTTCCGGATCGCTCAGCAGTCGTGGGCAGAGGACGGCGAGGTGCGTCGACAGGAGCTCGAGCGGATGATCTCCGCATTGGGAGACGTCCTCGAGATCTACACATCCACGGAGCAGCGGCTCCGAGACCTCTGCGGGGCAGAATGAGCGAGCGGCCGCCGCTGGGGGATGCGAACGTGTCGGAGCGACGTGAGCGACTCGACGCCCTGCAGCGTCGCTACACGGAATCGATCGTCGATTATCGCGCTGTCATGGCGGACATCGAGAGCCAGGTGATCAAGGGACTCTCGCAGGTGAGCACGGCGACAGTCGAGGTCTCGTCAGTCGACGGCTCCAGAATCTCGAATATCCGCATCGCATCCGGGCTGACCGCTCCCGGTGTCTTCGAACTCGCTGCCTCGGTCACCCACGCCATCCAGAGCGCGATCGACCGGATGCCGCGGTCAGCGGCTGTCGAGGGCACACCGGAGATGCTGAGCCGGTACCGCGAAGGTCAGAGCCCCGTGCAGATCGCGAAGAGCCTGCAGATCGCTGACCTCTTCGGGGACGTTCGGACCTATCCTGCTCCGGACGTGGCCGTCAGCATGCGGCTCGGTCGTCTCGACGCCGTCCACTTCGATGCCGGGTGGTATGCGACGGCGACTCTGGACGAGATGGAGGCGGCGGTGAAGTCGCGGGTGAACGCGGCATTCGACAGGGAGGACGCTGATGGGTGACGGATTCGCGGTCGATGTCAGCGCGCTGCGTTCTGACGTGGCCAGATGGACGGATTGGTCGTCAAGGCTCACGGCGGAAGACGGCGGTCTCGCGTCGACTCTCGATGCCTGGGCCTTCTCTGATCAGCCCGGCTTCGAGCAGGTGCGTGCCGACTACATTGCCAAGTTGGGGCATCTCCGCCGAGAGGTGAGCGCCGGGTCCAGGGCGATGCAGGCGATCGCGGATCGACTCGATGAGGTCGCCTCCGCGTACGAAGAGGCCGAGGCGCAGACCGAGGCCATCGTCGAGAGAGCGGGTTCCTGATGCATCCCGAAGCCCTCGGACGCGAGATCATCCGCGTCCTCGATGACACCCTCGCCGGCATCGCGGACCTCGAGCGGATTCTGCCCGGAGTGCTTCGCGATGCGGCCGATCGGCTCGAGTTCATGGGTGTGCCCTACCCCGACTGGGCGAAGGACGCCGCATACGAAGCCGCACTCACCACGGTGACGATCCAGCTCACGGTCCTTCGCGAGTCGGTGAACTTCATGCGTGACGAGGTCGCGAAGTGGGGGATGCCGACGCAGCTGCGCGAAGAGGCGACTCGTCTCGAGGCCGGAGTCCGTGCCGCGTTCTCGGGACTCGAAGACGACGCCGACATCTCGGAGATGGACGGACTGAAGGACGCCGCATGGGATTCGCCCATCGTCGACCGTTACTCGGAGGCCTTCTACGAGCAGCGCGACCAGGTGTCCGACCTCGTCGCGCCGATCGATGCGCTCATCCGGGTGCTACGAGACAGTGCCTCGTCGCAGGACTCCTGGTACTCCGAGAACCTTCTCGCGACCATCGGATACTGCGTCTCGGTCGCGGGTGTCGCCGTCACGCTGGCGACGGGTGTGACCGGCGTCGGCGCGATCGTGGGACTCGTGATCGGCGTCATCGGCGTCATCGTGTCGGCGATCGGCATGCTGCTCACCTCGCCGGCGTCACAGTCACGAGCCGACACTCTGACGGGCGTTCTGAGCGGAGCAGAGATCACCGAGTGGCCCAATTCGCGGTTCGCATGGTGATCCCCTCCCTGACCCCTTCCGTGGGCTGGTACGCGATCTCGCTCACCCCCTCGATGCTCCGATGGTGGAACGGCGTCGCATGGACCGACGACCTCGTGGTCCGCTCATCGTCGGGCACGGACTCACGCCAGACGGGCACGACGTTCCTACGCCGGGGTCGCCTGTTCGCCACCGCCTTCTGGGTTCTGGCCGGCCTGTGGGTGGCAGTGACCGTGGTCATGAGCCTGACAGGCGGCTACGGTCTCATCTGGTTCCTCGCGCCGCTGCCGTTCATCGTAGTCAGCATCGTCTTCGAGGCGCGGCTCTCGGGATACCGCCGGCTCCTCGCCCCGGACGCGCCGCCGCCATTCGGGCTGAACCCGATCCGCTGAGACCGCACTGCGCGAGGGGTGACGCGGCGGGTCCCGCACACGACGGAGGGGCGGATGCGACGCGCATCCGCCCCTCCGATCTTCCTCGTCGCTCAGGCGACGCCGAACAGCGCTTCGATCGGTCCGCGGGCGAAGAAGATCACGAAGCCGGCGGCGACGATCCACAGCAGCGGGCTGATCTTGCGGGCCTTGCCGGAGAGCGCCTGGATGAGCACCCAGCTGACGAAGCCGGCGCCGATTCCATTGGCGATCGAGTATGTCAGCGGCATCACGGTCACCGTCAGGAACACGGGCAGCAGCACGTCGAACTCGGTGAGGTCGATGTACTTGATCTGCGCCATCATCATCGCGCCGACGATCACGAGCGCGGCGGCCGCGATCTCGGTCGGGACGATCGAGGTGAGCGGCGTGAGGAACATCGCGAGCAGGAACATGCCGCCCGTGATCAGGTTGGCGAAACCTGTGCGCGCGCCTTCTCCGATGCCCGCTCCGGACTCGATGAACACGGTGCTCGACGACGACGAGGTGCCGCCGCCGACGATCGCGCCGACACCTTCGACGACCAGCGCCGACTTGATGCGCGGGAAGTCGCCGTTCTCGTTCGCGAGATCGGCCTCCTTGGCGAGACCGGTCATGGTGCCCATGGCGTCGAAGAAGTTCGAGAAGACGAGGGTGAAGACGATCATCACGATCGCGACGAGGCTCACCTTGCTGAAGTCGAAGCTGAAGTCGACGGCGCCCACCAGGCTCAGATCGGGAAGGCCGAACGGCGATCCGCTGAGGGCGGGGACCGTGAGCCCCCAGCCACCCGCGTTGCCGTCGGCAGCTGCTCCGAGGTGCCAGATCGCCTCGACGATCACCGCGAGGACGGTGCCTGAGACGAGGCCGATGAGCAGACCGCCCTTGACCTTGCGCGCGACCAGGACGCCGGTGACGATGAGCGTGACGATGAACAGCACGGTGGGCACGGTCGCGACCGATCCTCCGACGCCGAGGCCCACGGGCGGGGACGCGCTGCCGGTCGCGGTGACGAAGCCGGAGTTCACGAACCCGATGAAGGCGATGAACAGGCCGATGCCGACCGTGATCGCGATCTTCAGCTGGAACGGGACGGCGTCGAAGATCATCTTCCGCAGGCCGGTCGCCGCGAGAAGCACGATGACGAGACCGTTGATCATCACGAGAGCCATCGCCTCGGGCCAGGTGACCTGACCGACGACCGAGAACGCCACGAAGGCGTTGATGCCGAGGCCGGCGGCGAAGCCGAACGGTAGGCGCGTGATGAGACCGAACAGGATCGTCATGATGCCTGCGGTCAACGCGGTGGCGGCGCCGACGGCGCTGAAATCGAGCGTGTCGCCGGCGACGTCGGCCGAGCCGGACAGGATGATCGGGTTGAGGATCACGATGTAGGCCATCGTGACGAAGGTCACCAGACCCCCTCGGATCTCGGTGCCGATCGTGGATCCGCGCTTGCTGATCTCGAAGAAGCGGTCCAGGGCGTTCTTGGGTTCGGCCTCTGAGCGGGTGGGGGACGGGGCAGTTGTCATCGGGAAACCTCCGCTGGAGACGATATCGTGTCGCCCGAGTCGCGCGCGCCCCCAGGGGACGACAGGGTTCTCGTCGTAGTCTCGATTCGATATGCAACGCCTCCTCGTCGCGCTCCTCGCCGCCTTCGATGCCGCAATCGCCGCGGCGGTCGGTCTCGTGGTCCTGCTGGCGCCGCTCACGCTGCTCTGGACGCTCGCGTTCGGCGTCACGGCCGACTGGGGCGCCCTCTGGCCGCTCACCGGCACGCTGTGGCAGTTCGGCCACGGCGTGCCCCTGGACGTCGACGTCACAGCCGACGTCTTGCGTGCGACAGGCATCGCTCCGGCCGCCGCCGCTTTCACGCTCTCGGTGACCCCGCTCGCCTTCCTGCTCTTCACGCTGCTGTTCGCCGCACGGTCAGGAGCGCGTGCGGCGCGCGCGGGCGCGTGGCTGCTCGGCGCACTCTCGGGTGCGCTGACCTTCGGGATCATCGCAACCGGCGTGGCGCTGACCTCGACCCTCTCGGCGGCCCAGACCGCCCTCGTGCCGGCGATCCTCCTGCCGACCGCCGTGTACCTCGTGGGCGCGGTCTGCGGTGCCGTGCGCATCGCGTGGGAGGACGGCGACGGCGGGTTCCTCGATCGGGTGCACGACGTGGTCGACTCCTGGGGTGACTGGGGCCCCGTGCCGAGTGCCGCCGTGCGCGGAGCGGCCTTCGCCCTCGTCGGAGTGACCGCCGTCTCCGCTCTCGCGGTGGCCCTCATGACGCTGACCCGCGGCGGCGAGGTCGTCGCGCTGTTCCAGGCGGCGCGCGTCGACGCCCTCGGAGCGGGAGTCATCACGCTCGGACACCTCGCGTACCTGCCGACGATCATCGTCTGGGCGGCATCCTGGCTCGCCGGACCGGGGTTCGCCGTCGGCGTCGGCACCGCCGTGTCTCCCGCCGGCACGCAGCTCGGGGTCGTGCCGGGCATCCCCGTGCTCGGGCTGCTGCCCGAGGCCACCTCGATGTGGATGCTGATCGTGATCCTTCTTCCGATCGGCGCCGGAGCCTTCGCCGGATGGGCCGTGCGGTCCCGCCTCGTCTGGGAGGGCACACCTCTCGGCACCGGACCGCGGGCGGCGATCGCCGGCGGCATCGGGGTGCTGACGGCCGTGGTCGCCGCGCTGGCGGCCCTAGTGGCGGGCGGATCGATGGGACCGGGGCGACTCGCCGAAGCGGGACCCGCCGTGCTGCCCTTCGCTCTCGCACTGGGCGGCGAGGTGCTGCTCGGCGCTGCGATCCTGCTGCTCTCGCCGCGACACCGCGACGAGCTCGCCGAAGAGCGCACCGATCGATGGGTCGCCGAGATGACCGCATCCGACCTCGCCTTCGACGACTCGACGGATCGTGTGCCCGCCGCGACGACGTGGCCGGGGGCTCCCTCCGCATTCGACACCGCAACGCTCGGCGACGACGGCGGCTTCCGGCTGCCGAAGCGCGACCCCGACGATCCGCTGCGCTGACACACGGGTCGGGGCGTCACCTCGGCCCCGGTAGACTTGGCGCGTGCTCACGGTCGCCGTTCTCATCTCGGGCACCGGCTCGAACCTTCGCGCCCTCCTCGAGGCCGCTCGTCACCCCGATTTTCCTGCGCGGGTGGTGGTCGTCGGTGCCGATCGCGAAGCCGACGGACTCGCTCACGCCGAGGAGTTCGGCATCCCGAGCTTCACGGTCCCGTGGCATGAGCACGAGTCGCGCGACGCGTGGGGTGAAGAGCTCGGACGTCAGCTCGCCGTCTGGAACGCCGACCTCGTCGTGCTCAGCGGCCTGATGCGACTGCTGCCGGCATCACTGGTCGCGAGCCTCGCGCCGCGCCTGATCAACACGCATCCCGCGTACCTGCCGGAGTTCCCCGGAGCTCACGGCGTGCGCGACGCGCTCGCCGCAGGCGTCTCCGAGACGGGCGCCAGTGTGATCGTCGTCGACGACGGCGTCGACACCGGGCCGATCCTGGCGCAGGAGCGGGTGCCCGTCCTCGACGGCGACACCGAGCACACCCTGCACGAGCGCATCAAGCCCGTCGAACGCCGACTGCTCATCGACGTGGTGCGCCGCATCGCGACCGGCGAGCTCTCGCTGTCCTCCGCACCCTGAACCGAACCACGCACGCCACCCTCGCACGAAGGAGCCCATCATGGCCGGCCCCCGCCACGACCACTCGCTGTACCGCGATCGCGACACCGTCCCGGTGCGCCGCGCACTCGTCTCGGTCAGCGACAAGACCGATCTGCTCGTGCTCGCGAAGTCCCTGTCGGAGGCGGGCGTGCAGATCGTCTCGACCGGCTCGACCGCGTCGACCATCCGCGAGGCCGGGTTCGAGGTGACCGACGTCGCCGCCGTCACCGGTGTCGCCGAGATGCTCGACGGTCGCGTGAAGACGCTGCACCCGAAGATCCACGGCGGTCTGCTCGCCGACCTTCGCCTCGAGGACCACGAGCGCCAGCTCGCCGACCTCGACATCGCTCCGTTCGAGCTCGTCGTCGTGAACCTCTACCCGTTCGTCGAGACGGTCGCCTCGGGCGCCGAGGGCGACGACGTCGTCGAGCAGATCGACATCGGCGGCCCCGCCATGGTGCGCGCCGCGGCGAAGAACCACGCGAACGTCGCGATCGTCGTCTCGCCGCAGTCGTACCCCGGGATCATCAGCGCCATCGAGAGCGGTGGCACCACGCTCACCCAGCGCCGCGAGCTCGCAGCGCGCGCGTTCGCGCACACGGCCGCCTACGACACGGCGGTCGCCGCCTGGTTCGCCGAGGGCACGCTGGGCGACGGCGAGGACCTGCCCACGCACCTCACGATCCAGGCCGAGCGCCTCGCGACGCTGCGCTACGGCGAGAACTCGCACCAGCGCGGCGCGATCTACACACGCGTCGGCGGTCACGGCATCGCCCAGGCCACGCAGCTGCAGGGCAAGGAGATGTCGTACAACAACTACGTCGACGCGGATGCCGCGCTGCGCGCCGCCTACGACATGGTCAAGCCCGCCGTCGCGATCATCAAGCACGCGAACCCCTGCGGCATCGCGACCACCGCTCCCAACGCCCTCGACCCGATCGCGAGCGCGCACATCCGCGCCCACGAGTGCGACCCAGTGTCGGCGTACGGCGGAGTCATCGCGGCGAACGGCACCGTGACGCTCAAGATGGCCGAGAACCTGAAGGACATCTTCACCGAGGTGATCGTCGCGCCGTCGTTCGAGCCGGCAGCCCTCGAGGTCTTCAAGGCGAAGAAGAACCTGCGTCTGCTGCAGCTGCCCGAGGACTGGCAGCAGGAGCGCATGGACGTGCGCCTGGTCTCGGGTGGCCTGCTGCTGCAGGATGCCGACCGGTTCCCCGACGACATCGTCTCGGTCGCGAAGAACTGGGAGCTCGTCTCGGGTGAGCGTCCGACCGACGAGGAGATGGAGAACCTCATCTTCGCGTGGAAGGCCTGCCGTGCCGTGAAGTCGAACGCGATCGTCCTCGCGAAGGACAACGCCACGGTCGGCGTCGGCATGGGCCAGGTCAACCGCGTCGACTCGTGCCGCCTCGCGGTCGAGCGTGCAGGTGACCGGGCCGCAGGCTCCGTCGCATCGTCCGACGCGTTCTTCCCGTTCGCCGACGGCGCCCAGGTGCTGATCGATGCGGGCGTCACGGCCATCGTGCAGCCCGGCGGATCGGTGCGCGACGAAGAGGTCGTGGACGCTGCGCGCAAGGCCGGCGTCACGATGTTCTTCACGGGGGAGCGCCACTTCTTCCACTGACACGCCCTTTCGTGCGAGAGCCCGGCCGGAGTCCTCCGGCCGGGCTCTCGGCGTCTCGAGGCGGGTGCGGCGAGGGTGCGGGCGCGACGGCCGCGACGCGGAGAAGGGTGACGGGCGGGCGAAACGAGGGGTGATTCTGCCCGTTGCGCTTGTCTCGCGCCCACCCGGGCCGATTGGCTGATTTTCGGCGGGGTATGCGGATGCTCCGCCGAATCTGCGCGTGCCGTGCAGGGGGAGTGCTTCGCCATGCCCTCCCGCCGCTCCGGCCGCCGATGCCTGCGCCGACGAGAGCTGGGGGACTGCCATGATCACCGACCGACTGAAGGATGCCGTGCCGTCGTCGGGAGGTGACGCCGGCGTGCCGGATCGGCCGGATCCGGTCGCCGCGATGCACTCCCGTTCGACGCTCGTCGAGATACACAGCGTCGTCAGGGAGATGAACGCGATCCTCGGCGCCAGTCTCGTGGCAGCCCTCGCCGGGACGAGGAATCGCACCATCGCCTACCGCTGGGCGAACCCCGACGGGCCCGAGCCCGCGAACGCCACCCAGACACGGCTGTTCGCGGCGTACCGGATCTGCCGGGCTCTGGGAGCTCACCTGTCCGCGCGCACCGTGCGCGCCTGGTTCATCTCTCCGAACCCCGCGCTCTCGGAGCGCACGCCGGCTGAAGCGATCGCGGACAACGACCTCCGCGAGGCGCTCGGCGCTGCCACCGCGTTCCTCCACGCGCAGGGCACGTCGGGGCACGCGTGAACGCCGAAACGACGCGAATGCGACACCGAGGGAACACCATCGCGACGCCGTCGCGGAACCGCTCCGAGGCCCGCGATGGCCGCTGCTAGGAAGAGATCAGGGGGAGGCCGACGCGTCGCGTCTGCATCCGAGAGTGCCTTCATGAGGGAGACAGACGTGCAACGCAGAACCATGTTCACCGAGCGGAAGATCGGACGTGTGCCCTTGCGCGCGTTGGCGATGACCGCCATCGCCGCGGTGGTGTCGACCTTCTGGGTCGCGTTCGGCATCGCTCCGGCACCCGCAGCGGCCGCGCCGTTCAACCCTCAGGTCCCCATGGTGTGGATCTCACAGGGCGACGGCGCCGGCGGCACGCTGCTGTCGCAGGCCGCGCAGGCGAACGGTCAGGTCTCGTTCACGCCCGTCGGCTCGGCCGACACCTACAACGCGATCGGCTTCCGGCAGAGCAACAGCTACATCTACGGCATGACGCCGCCGCTCGGCCCGGACCCTGACGCGCGGTCGCACAACATCGTGCGCATCAACAGCGACGGTCAGGTCGACGGGGTCGTCGGCTCGATCCCGCAGGCGCCGGACTACACGCCGCAGAACAGCCTGATCGCCGGCACGTTCGGCGAGGGTCAGTTCGCTGACCGCTTCCTCGTGACGCGCACGCAGAACGACCTGCTCTACGTCATCAACCCGAACAACGGCAACTACCAGGAACTGGCGCTCACCGGACCCGCGCTCCAGTCGCCGAACGGTGCGAGCGACATCACCGCCGCGTACGGCTACCTGTGGGGTGTCGCGCAGGACGGCGACTACATCATCCGCATCGACCCCGTGGGCCAGACGCGGCGCGAGATCGCGGTGCCGGCGAACTTCTTCACCGACACCGGCTCCTACGGCGGCGCGTGGACGTACGGAAACGGCAACCTCGCCTTCTCCAACAACAACAGCGGTGTGATCACCCAGATCAGCATCACGAACCCGGGCAGCAACAACCCGACGTTCAACAAGATCTCCACCGTGCAGGGGCCCTCCAGCGGAAACAACGACGGCACCTCGGCGCCCGGTGACCCCGCGGACCTCGCGATCGTCAAGACCGGGCCCGCGACGGTCACGGTCGGCGGCCAGATCACCTGGACGCTCCAGGTCACCAACAACGGACCCGGCGGCTCGTCCGGCTTCATCGTCAACGACACCGTGCCCGCGGGGATCACGAACGTCTCCTCTCCCGACGGAGAGTGCGCGGTCGTCGGCAGTCAGCTGACCTGCACCGGCGACCAGCTGTTGAGCGGACAGTCGACGTCCTTCACGCTCACCGGCATCGCCGGAGGATCGCCCAGGACGATCGTCAACACCGCGACGGTCCTCGGCTACGAGGCCGACCCCGTGCCGGCCAACAACTCCTCGAGCGCGACCACGACGATCGTCCCCGTCGCCCAGCCCGGGTTCTCGGTGACGAAGACCGCCTCGACGACCGCTGCGTCGCCGGGCGAATCGGTCACCTACACGGTGCGCGTCCAGAACACCGGCAACGTCGCGTTCACCGCGGCGAACCCGGCGAGCTTCACCGACAACCTGAGCGGCGTGCTCGACGACGCCAGCTACAACAACGACGCCTCCGGCGGCGCCACCTACGCGGCGCCCACGCTGTCGTGGTCGGGCGCCGTCCCGGTCGGGCAGTTCGTCGACATCACCTACAGCGTGACCGTGCGCGCGGCCGGCTCCGGCGACGGCAACATGCTCAACGCGGTCGTACCGGGGCAGTCGGGCAGCTGTGCGACGTGCCAGACGCAGACCGGAGTGCAGGCGTTCTCGCTCACGAAGGCGGCGTCGTCCGGCGACGCGTCTCCCGGCGAGGTCGTCACCTACACGGTCACCGTCACCAACACCGGCACGGTCGCCTACACCGCCGGCGACCCGGCATCCTTCACCGACGACCTCAGCGGCGTGCTCGACGACGCGACCTACAACCAGGACGCCTCGAGCGGTGCGACCTACGCGGCGCCGATCCTCTCGTGGGCCGGTGCGGTCGGGGTGGGCCAATCGGTGACGGTGACGTACAGCGTCACGGTCGCGGCAGCGGGCTCCGGCGACGGCAACCTGCAGAACTCCGTCGTTCCCGGCTCGGGCGGCGACTGCGCGACGTGTCAGACCGAGACGGGACTGCAGTCCTTCTCGGTGTCCAAGAGCGTGTCCTCGGCCACGGCATCCCCGGGTGACGTGCTGACGTACACGGTCACCGTCACGAACACCGGCGAGGTCGCCTACACCGCGGCCGACCCTGCGCGGTTCACCGACGACCTGAGCGCCGTCCTCGACGACGCGACGTACAACCAGGACGCCTCGGGCGGCGCGACCTACGCGGCGCCGATCCTCTCCTGGGCCGGTGCGGTCGGGGTCGGGCAGTCCGTGTCCGTGACCTACAGCGTCACGGTCGGAGCCGCAGGCTCCGGTGACGGCAACCTCGACAACGCGGTCGTCCCGGGCGCCGGAGGCGACTGCGTCACCTGCGGCACCCAGACCGATCTCCGGTCGTTCGCGGTGACCAAGGTCGCCTCCTCGGCGACGGCCACCCCCGGCAGCGTCGTGACGTACACCGTCACGGTCGCCAACACCGGACAGTCCGCGTTCACGGCGGCGAACCCCGCGTCGTTCACGGACGACCTCAGCGACGTCCTCGACGACGCGGCGTACAACGACGACGCCTCGGGCGGCGCGAGCTATGCGGCTCCGGTGCTCTCCTGGTCGGGGGCGATCCCCGTCGGGCAGTCGGTGTCGATCACGTACAGCGTCACGGTCCGCGCGGCGGGCTCGGGCGACGGGAACCTCGACAACACGGTCGTCCCCGGAGACGGCGGCGACTGCGTCACCTGCGGGACCGAGACGGATCTCCTGTCGTACTCGGTCGTCAAGCAGGCGTCCTCGACGCAGGCGGACATCGGCGACTCCGTCGGGTACATGGTCACCGTGACGAACACCGGCCAGGCCGCGTACACGGCAGCCGACCCGGCGTCGTTCGTCGACGACCTCAGCGGAGTGCTCGACGACGCCACCTACAACGGCGACGCCACCCAGGGCGCTCAGGTCGTCGGGACGACGCTCACCTGGTCGGGTGCGCTCGGCGTGGGGCAGTCGATCGTCGTCACCTACTCGGTGACGGTCAACGACCCGCCCACGGGCGACCGCACCCTCCGCAACGTCGTGACCACGCCGCTCGGCGACTGCGTCGTCGGCAGCACGGACCCCGACTGCTCGACGTCCACGGATGTCGCCTCCTTCAGCCTCCTGAAGACGGCGAACACCACGGTCGTCGACCCGGGCGGAGTCGTCACCTACACGATCACGGTCGTGAACACGGGTGAGACCGACATCCCGAACGCCTCGTTCACGGACGACATGTCGGGCGTGCTCGACGACGCCTCGTACAACGACGACGCCACCAACGGCGCGACGCTCGCGGGCACGACGCTGTCGTGGTCGGGTGCGCTGGCTCAGGGGCAGACCATCGTCATCACGTACTCGGTGACGGTGAACCTGCAGCAGACGGGCGACCAGATCCTCCGCAACGCGGTCGTGGCCCAGGGCCCCGGCTACTGCGTCGACACCGGCGAGTGCACGACCGAGACCGCTGGTCGCTCGTTCTCCGTCACCAAGACGGCGTCGGCGTCGGTGCTCGACCCGGGCGACGTCATCACCTACACGGTGACCGTGGTCAACACGGGTCAGGCGGCGTACACGGCCGCCAGCCCCGCGGCGTTCACGGACAACCTCTCCGGCGTCCTGGACGACGCGACGTACAACGACGACGCCTCCTCCGGGGCATCCGTCACCGGGTCGGTGCTGAACTGGTCCGGCGCCATCCCCGTGGGCGGGAGCGTCAGCGTGACGTACTCGTTCACGGTCAACGACCCGCGCTCGGGCGATCAGAACCTCACCAACGCGGTCGTGCCGCTGGGTGGAGGGCACTGCGCGGAGGACTGCTCGGTCTCCAGCGTGGTGCGCTCCTACACGGTGTCGAAGGCGGCGTCGACGGGGATCGCGATCCCCGGCAGCGTCGTGACGTACACGGTGACGGTCACGAACACGGGTGACGCGGCCTACACGGCCCAGAGCCCGGCCACCTTCACCGACGACATGAGCGATGTCGTCGACGACGCGACGTACAACGGCGATGCGACGAACGGCGCGACCTATGCCGCTCCGACCCTGTCGTGGGCCGGCGCGGTGCCGGTCGGGCAGTCGGTGACGGTCGTCTACTCGGTCACTGTCAACGCACCGCGCACCGGGGACAGCGATCTCACCAACAGCGTGATCCCCGGCGACGGCGAGTGCGAGGACTGCGAGACGGTCACCGACGTGCAGTCGTTCTCGGTGGTCAAGACCGCGTCCTCCGACATCGTCATCCCCGGCGATGTGCTCGAGTACCGGATCGTCGTGACGAACACGGGCAACGTGGCGTACACCGACGCCGCGCCGGCATCCTTCACGGACGACCTCTCGGCGGTCCTGGACGACGCGACCTACAACGGTGACGCGACGAACGGCGCCACGGTCACCGGTCAGGTGCTGTCGTGGGCGGATGCCCTCGCCGTGGGTCAGTCGGTCACGATCACCTACTCGGTGACCGTCGACTCGCCCGCGACGGGCGACCGCAGCCTCGTCAACGCCGTGGTCCCCGGGGCCAACGGCGGCGGCTGCGAGGCGGAGGGCGACTGCTCCACCGAGACCGCGGAGCGCACCTTCGCCGTCTCGAAGAGCGGATCGGCCACGACGGTCCCGCTCGACGGAGTCCTGACCTACACGATCCTCGTGACGAACACGGGGACGGCGCCTTACACGGCCGCCGACCCGGCGTCGTTCACCGACGACCTCTCCGAGGTGCTCGACGACGCGACGTACAACGGCGACGCGAGCTCCGGTGCGGTCGTGACGGGGCAGACGCTCGCGTGGGCGGGGCCCCTGGCCGTGGGACAGAGCATCACCGTGACCTACTCGGTGACGGTGAACAATCCCTCCACCGGTGATCACCTGCTGACGAACGGCGTCGTCCCCGACGACGGCACGGGCGGCGAGTGCACGCCGGAGGCGCCCTGCTCGGTGGAGACGCCGATCGCGGCCTTCCACGTCACGAAGACGTCGGATGCCGAGATCGTCGTCCCGGGACAGACGGTGCAGTACACGATCACGGTGAGCAACATCGGCCGTGTCGACTACACCGCCGCGACGCCGGCGTCGTTCTCGGACGACCTCAGCGACGTCCTCGACGACGCCGTGTACAACGACGACGCCACCGGGGGAGCGGTGTACACCGAGCCCGTGCTGTCGTGGTCGGGTCCGCTCGCGATCGGCGACAGCATCGAGATCACGTACTCGGCGACGGTCAACCGGCCGGCGACCGGCGACGACATCCTCGACAACGCGGTGCTGACGCCCGACGGCAGCGGCGGCGAGTGCTCGGCGGAGAACCCCGCCGAGGACTGCGACGTGGTCTCCCGGGTCGCTTCGTACAGCGTGGAGAAGACCTCGGATGCCGAGACCGCGCGTCCCGGCGATGTGATCACCTACACGATCACGGTCGTCAACACCGGTCAGGTGGACTACGCCGGCGAGATGTCGGCCACGTTCACGGACGACATGACCGACCTGCTGGACGACGCGACGTACAACGACGACGCGATCGTGCAGCGTGATGACGAGCCCGAGGCGCCCGGCGACGAGCTGACGTTCGAGGACCCGCTGCTCGAGTGGACGGGACCGCTGGCGATCGGCGAGACCGCGGTGGTCACCTACACGGCGACCGTCGACGCCCCGGCCACGGGAGACCGCATCGCGACGAACGTCGTGCTGTCGGACTCCGAGATCGGCGGCGACTGCATCGACGAGGAGTCCTGTGCACCCGAGACCCTGATCGCCTCCTACGAGGTCGTCAAGCGGGCGTCGGCCGTGCAGGTCACCGCGGGCCAGGTCGTGGGCTACACCGTCACCGTGACGAACACCGGACAGGTGGACTACACGGAGGAGGAGCCCGCATCGTTCACGGACGACCTCGCGGACGTGCTCGATGAGGCGACGTACAACGGCGACGCCAGCGCGGGTGCGACGGTGAGCGACGGCGTCCTGTCGTGGTCCGGTCCGCTGGAAGTGGGCGCGAGCATCCAGGTGACGTACTCCGTGACCGTGATGGACGGCGTCCGCAGCGGTTCGCTGCGCAACGCGGTGATCGCACCCGCGGACTCCGGTTCGGTCTGCGCCCCGGGCGCGCTGTTCGACGGCTGCTCGACGGACACCGCGGTCGTGCCGCCGCTGGCGACGACGGGCGGCGACGCGGCGGCGTGGACGGCGGCGGGGCTCTCGGCTCTGCTGGCCCTCCTCATCGGCGGCGGGTTCTTCCTGATCGGCCGTCGTCGGCGGACCCAGGAGGCCTGAGCCGGTGCAGGGGACGACGGCCCTCCCCGCCGTCGTCCCCTGCACCGCACCCGCGCACATCACGAAAGGCAAGGACATCGCAGTGACCGCATCCTCTCAGCCCGGCCGCCGGCGCGCTCTCGGAGCCGGGCCCGCACTTCTCACCGCCCTGCTGGTGGGCGCGACGGCCCTGGCACCCGCCTCCGCCGCGGCCGCGGCGGAGGCGCCCACCGGCCTCACGATCGAGATCTCGGACGCCGTCGACGAGGTGTCGCCGGGCGGCGCCCTCACGGTCGAGGCCACGCTCACCAACTCCGGCGCGGACGCGGTCGACGCGACCGTGGTGCTGACCGCCCCCGGCTACGCGTCGTACGCGGCGTCCGACGACGCCGCCGTCTCAGGGAGCGACGCCAGTTGGGTCGTGTCCGTGGCGTCGGGGGAGTCGCGCACCGTGACGGCGACGCTGGACATCGGGGAGATCCCGGAGTCCGAGTTCCAGCTCGCGACGATCGCCAGCGTCTACGTCGGCGACGCGTCGGCGCCGGTGGTCCGCGCGGCGGACGTGAACACCATCCCGGATCGCGAGAACCCCGCAGAGCCGACCATCCCGGTCGCGGCGGCCGAGCAGGGCATCCCGCTCGCGGTCCCGATGGTCGGTATCGCGGCAGCGGTCCTCCTGGCCGCGGTGGCGGGGACTCTCGTGATCCTCGCACGGCGACGACGAGCGTCCGACCCCGCGTGACATGATGCCGAGGACGACCCGGGTCGACCCCGGCGACCAATACCATGACAGCATGGGCGTCCTTCCGAGCATCGCAGGCTCCGAGCGCACGGGACCCCGATTCCCGACGCTGCCGCGTCACCTCCTGCCGCGCACGGAGCTGATCGCGCGTCTCGATGACGGTGCCGCGCTCACCGTGGTCCTCGGCGTGCAGGGCTACGGCAAGACGACGCTTCTCGCCGAGTGGGCCTGGCGGCGGGCCGGCCGGGGACTGCCGACGGTGTGGCTCACGGCGTCGTCCTCGGTGAATGACCGTGCGAGCTTCGAGAGCGCGCTGCGGCGGGAGTGGCGGGAGGTCGTGCGCGACGCCCCCTTGGTCTCGGCGGCGGCCGCCTCGGCGCCGTGGAGCGGCCGCGAGGACGACCCGGACGACGTCGTCATCGTCGTCGACGACTTCCAGGAGATCGACGACCCCGAGGTCATCCGCGACCTGCTCCGGCTGCCGCTGGTGAACCGAGGGCTCCGCATCGTCGTGAGCACGCGTCGGCAGCATCCGATCGAGCGTCTGGGCGCCGCGGAGATCGAGACCAGGGTCATCCTGTCGCGCGAGCTGCTGCTGACGCCGGACCAGATCGGGGAGCTGTCGCGCCTGGTGGGGCGACCGGTCGACGCCCGTGTCGCGCGCCGGGTGCATGAGGCCGTCGGCGGCTGGATCTCCGCGGTGCGCATCGTGCTGGAGCTCACGCGCGACGATGCGCCCCTCCCGCTCGCGGCCGTGCGCGAGTACTTCGGATCGACGGTCTTCCCCGCGGTCCGCGATGAGAGGGTGCTCGGAGCGCTCATGCGCTTCTCCCTGCCGGAGGTGGTGGACACGGACATGGTGCGCGCGCTCGCCGGCGCCGAGGACCCCGATCGGCATCTGGAGGCGCTCGAGCGCCCCGGCCTGTTCGAGCGGCGCTACGTGGAGGACAGGGTCGAGCTGCTCCTGCCGTCGGTGATCCGCGAGCTGTTGCGGGACAAGTACCAGACCCTGCATCCTGAGGCCGCGCGGACGGCTCATCGCGAGTTCGCGCGCTGGTTCGAGGCGGCCGCGGGTGAGAACGATCTCATGTCGGCCTTCGAGCACGCGGTGCATGCCCAGGACTGGCCCATGGCCGTACGCCTGTGGCAGGAGCGCGCGACGCTCTTCTTCATGTCCTTCCCGCAGCGCTTCCACCGTGCGCTCGCCGCCCTGCCTCCCGACGTCGCGACGGACGAACGCGGGATGCGCGTCACGCGCGAATCGCTCTCGGTGTTCGCCGGGGGGATCGGCGACGGCGTCGACGGCACCGCGGCGTGGTTCCGCGCCTATGCCGAGGCGGGGTCTCGGGCGCTGGCGGAGGGGACGGACGGCCTGAGTCTGCGGGACCTCCTGCACTTCGCGCCCGCGCGCCTGATCGGACTGCGTGCTCTCGGCCGCTTCGAGGACGCGGTGGCCTTCGCGACGAGCGTGAGCGCAGACGTGGCTCAGCGGCTCGTCGACGGGGAGGAGCCCGGAGACCGCCTCTGCTGGTTCCACCTGCAGGCCGCCCTGACCCACCGGATCGTCGGGGACGAGATCGCGGCGGTGCCGGCGTATCGGCTCGCCTGGGAGCACGCCGCGCGTTCGGGCGTCACGCTCGTCGCCGCGAACGCGGCCGCCAGCCTCGGACTCATCTACGCGTACCGTTCGGATCACCCGAGGGCGCGACTGTGGTTGGAGCGTCAGCAGCAGGCACCCACCCGGGGGCACTGGGCGGATCACCTGGTGCACGCCCCCGCCCGCGTCGCGTCTGCTCTGCTGAAGCTCGACGCGCTCGACGGCGAGGGTGCACGGGAGGAGATCGCGCGCAACGAGGACGCGTCGGCGTCGCTGGACGCGTGGCAGGCCATCGCGTACGTCAGCGCCCAGTACGCGCTCCACTTCGGCGACGCCGACTCGGCCCTGGCACAGCTCGACGAGGCGGAGCGCACGCACGCGACGCAGCGGGGAGGCGATGCGCGCGCATTCGTGCTGCTGACGCGCGCCCGCGCCGACCTGCTGCTCATGGCGGGGCGCGTGCACGAGGCCGTCGCCGGGATGCTCGAGCACCCGGAGAACCTGCTGCTGACCGTCCCGCGGGCCAGGGCGCATCTGCTGGCGGGGGAGTACGAGGAGGCGCGGATCCTCATCAGCGCCGAGGTCTGGAACGCGCGACGCCGTGTGCGCGACCGGCTCGAGCTGCTGCTGCTCGACGCCGTGTGCGCGCTCCGCCTGGGGGACCGCGATGCGGCGAGCGCCGCCGCGCACCGGGCCATCCCGCTCCTGCGGGGCTCGGGGGCGCTGCGCGTGCTGACGACCGTGAGCCGGACCGACCTGGATGCCGTCCTCGACGCCGCCGCGATCGTGCTCACCCGCGAGGAGCGCACGGCGCTGGACGCCGCCGCGGACGTCTACCCGGAACAGGTGCACTATGTCGCGCTGACCGAGCGCGAGAGGTCGCTGCTGCTGGCGCTCGAGGCGGGTGCGACCCGCAAGGAGATCGCCGACGAGCTGTTCCTGTCCATCAACACGGTCAAGACGCAGCTCGGGGCGCTGTACGAGAAGCTCGGGGCGTCCTCGAGGGTCGAGGCCCTCCGTCAGGCGCATCTGCTGCGCCTGCTCTGACCGCCGCGCGGAGCAGGCACTGTCATGTCCGATTTCCGCCAGCCGGTGTCCGTGGAGCGTGTCACAGTGGAGACATGAGTCTTCCCGTGACCGACTTCGACGAGCGGTATCGCGCGATCAGCGCGCGCGACACCCGCTTCGACGGCCAGTTCGTGACCGCGGTCCGCTCGACCGGCATCTACTGCCGACCCAGCTGCCCTGCTCGCACCCCGCGGGCCGAGAACGTCACGTTCTACCCGACGAGCGCCGCCGCGCACGAGGCGGGGTTCCGCGCGTGCAAGCGCTGCCTTCCCGAGGCCGCTCCGGGGTCGCCCGCCTGGGATCTGCGTGGCGACGTCGCCGCCAGGGCGATGCGCCTGATTGCCTCGGGCGTCGTGGAGCGCGAGGGCGTCTCGGGCCTCGCGAGTCGGCTGGGCTACTCGACCAGGCATCTCACACGCCTGCTGTCGACGGAGCTCGGGGCGGGGCCCCTGGCGCTCGCGAGGGCGCATCGCGCGCACACCGCCCGCATGCTGCTCGTCGGCACGGACCTGCCCATCTCCGACGTGGCGTTCTCCGCGGGGTTCGCGAGCATCCGGCAGTGCAACGACACGATCCGGGAGGTGTTCGGGCTCACACCCGGCGCCCTGCGCGCGCGGCGTCGGAGCTCGGCATCCGCGGCCCCAGGGGCGATCGACCTCGTCCTGCCCTACCGGGGACCGCTCGACGCGGCCGGCGTCTTCGACTGGATGCGGGCACGCGCCGTCACAGGCGTCGAGGAGGCGACGGAGACGTCGTTCGCCCGCCACCTGCGGATGCCCGGCGGCCCGGCCTGGTTCGAGGTGTCGCAGGACGCCGCCGAACGGCTCCACCTCCGCGCCCGGGTCACGCAGCTCGGCGATCTCGCCCCGCTCGTCTCGACGGTGCGTCGGATCTTCGACCTCGACGCCGACCCCCTCGCGGTCGACGAGGCGCTGAGTCGGCACCCCGAGCTCGCGCCGCTCGTGGCGCGGACCCCCGGCATCCGCGTGCCGGGCTCGGCGGATCCGCACGAGATGCTGATCCGCGCGATGATCGGGCAGCAGATCACGGTCGCCGCCGCGCGCACGGCTCTCACCGCGCTGACCGAGGCGCTGGGGGAGCGCACGGATGACGGGCTGCTCTTCCCGACGATGACCGCGATCGCCGAACGCGGCGCCGAGGTGCTCCGCGGCCCCGCCGCACGCATCCGCGCCGTCGTCGGAGCCGCCGCAGCGCTCGCCGACGGCTCGCTCACCCTCACCGTGGGCGATGACGGGGGCGCGCAGCGCGCCGCGCTCATCGCGATGCCCGGCATCGGTCCGTGGACGGCGGACTACGTGCGGATGCGCGTGCTCGGCGATCCCGACGTCCTCCTCCCCGGCGACGTCGCCCTCCGCGCGGGAGCCGCGGCGTCCGGGCTGCCCGCTGACCCGGCACCGCTCGTGCGCTGGGCCGAGCGCACCTCTCCCTGGCGCAGCTACCTCAGCGCCCACCTGTGGCGCGCTGCGCCCGTCCGACCGACGCGCGCAGCGCGCACGCCCATCCGCAAGGAGCAGTCATGACCGCGATCATCCAGTCCCTCGACACCGCCGACGGCGTGTTCACGATCCTCGCCGACGACCGGCAGCGGGTGCTCGCCTCCGGCTGGACCGCGGACCCCGAGGCGGTGCTCGCGCGTCTCGGCGCAGCCCATCGCCCGACCGACGTGGCGGAGGGCGAGACGGATGCCGCCCACGCGGTGCGCGCGTACTACGACGGCGACCTCGCGGCCATCGACCAGGTCGCCGTCGCCCAGGTCGGCACCCCGATGCAGCTCGCCGGGTGGTCCGCGCTGCGTGCGATCGCCGCCGGCGCCCCGTTGACGTACACGTCTTTCGCCGAGCGCCTCGGAAGCCCGCGCGCCGTGCGCGCCGCCGCATCGATCTGCGCCCGCAACGCCCCGGCGCTCTTCGTCCCGTGCCATCGGGTGCTGCGCAGCGACGGGAGGCTGGGCGGTTTCGCGTGGGGCGTCGACGTCAAGGCACGGCTGCTGGCGCGCGAATCCGCCCGGGTCTGACGTCGAGGGGCGCCGATCTCGGCGGATCGGGAATCGCTCTTGCGCTCAGCTTGTTCACAGGAATAGGCTGGTGGGCTGTCGCGCCGACCGGGCGACGAAGCCGAGCCCCTGAGGAGGACACCATGACAACGATCACCGCCGTCGCGCAGATCGCCGCTCTCGGCTCGACCCCGGCGCGTCCGCTCCTCTAGAGCCCGCTCCGCCACGCACCGGCCGCCGGACTCTCCGAGTCCGTTCCTGCGTCCGCCCCCATCAGCAACCGCTTTCCATACGAAACTCCTCTGAGAGACATGTCTTCCTCGCCTTCATCGCCGAACACGTCCCCTTCGTCCTCCCTCTCCACGCCGGCCGCGCTCTGGCGCCTCAAGCCGTTCGTCAAGCCGGTCATCGGCCGACTCGCCGCGGGTGCGGGCAGCGCACTCGCCGCCGCCCTCATCGCGCTCATGATCCCGATCGTCCTCGAGCAGATCATCCGCGGTCCCGTGCAGTCCGGCGCGATCGACGCGATCGTGTGGGGCGCCGTCGCGGTCTTCGGACTCGCGCTCGGCGAGGCGCTCATGGTCTGGCTGCGCCGCCAGTTCGTGCTCAACCCCTCGACCGAGGTCGAGTACAAGATGCGCACCGAGCTGTACTCGCGGCTGCAGACGCTCCCGGTCTCGTTCCACGACCGCTGGCAGTCGGGTCAGCTGCTGAGCCGCATGATGCAGGACATCGGACTCATCCGCCGGTGGCTGGCGTTCGGCCTCGTGCTGCTCGTGGTCAACATCCTCACGATCGTGATCGGCTCGGTGCTGCTGTTCCGCTGGCATTGGCTGCTGGGTGTCATCTTCATCGTGACCGCGATCCCGCTGTGGATCCGCGGCTACCTGTTCGAGAAGCGCTACGGCGCGCTCACGCGCCGCAGCCAGGACCAGGCCGGCGACCTCGCGACCAGCGTCGAGGAGAGCGTGCACGGCATCCGCGTGCTCAAGGCGTTCGGTCGCGGCAAGCACGCGCTCAGCCGCTTCAGCCGCCAGGCCGAGACGCTGCGGGAGACCGAGATGAGCAAGGCCGGCGCGATCGCGTCGATCTGGTTCTGGCTCGACCTCATGCCGCAGATCGCGTTCGGTCTGAGTCTGATGTCGGGCATCTGGCTCATCTCGCAGGGCGAGATCGACCAGGCGCAGCTGTTCGCGTTCTTCGCGATGGCCGTCGTGCTGCGGTGGCCGATCGAGTCGATCGGATTCCTGTTCTCGTTCATGCTGGACGCACGCACGGCGACCGACCGCGTGTTCGACATCTACTCGGAGACGAACTCGATCACAGACCCCGAGAACCCCGTGCACATCGCTGAACCCCGCGGCGAGCTCGCGTTCGAGGGAGCGCACTTCCGCTACCAGGATGCGGGAGCGCACGAGCGCGACCTGCTCGACGGCATCGATCTGGTGCTGCGCCCCGGCGAGACCATGGCGCTCGTCGGCCTCACCGGCAGCGGCAAGACCACGCTGACCACCCTGCCCACGCGTCTGTACGACGTCACCGGCGGCCGCGTCACGCTCGACGGCGTCGACGTGCGCGACCTGCCGCTCGCCGAGCTGCGTCAGCACATCGCCATGGCCTTCGAGGACGCGACGCTGTTCTCGGCGACCGTGCGCGAGAACGTGCTGCTCGGACGAGCCGACCTCGACGTCCACAGCGACGAGGCCGAGCGCGTGCTGCGCGAGGCCCTCGACGTCGCCCAGGCGGCCTTCGTGGACTCGCTTCCCGACGGCGTCGAGACGATCATCGGTGAAGAGGGGCTCAGCCTCTCCGGCGGTCAGCGTCAGCGTCTGGCGCTCGCTCGCGCCGTCGCGGCCAACCCCAAGGTGCTCGTTCTCGACGACCCGCTGTCTGCGCTCGATGTCGACACCGAGGCGCTCGTCGAAGAGGCGCTGCGTCATGTGCTGGCCGACACCACGGCCATGATCGTGGCCCACCGCCCGTCTACCGTGGCTCTCGCCGACCGCGTGGCGCTGCTCGAAGCGGGCCGCGTCACGGCCGTCGGCACTCACACCGAGCTGCTCAAGACGAGCCGCCACTACCGCCACGTCATCTCGAGCCTCGAGGCGGAGGAAGCCGCGCGTACCGGCGCGATCCCGATCATCCACGAGGAGGACGAGATCGACGAGGTCGAGGCCGTGGTCCGCGACGGGATCCGCGAGGAATCCGCCGACGAAGACATCATCACCGAGAAGGAGGTGCAGCGATGAGCTCCGCCATCACCGGAACGCAGGACGAAGACCGCTCCCGCTACACCAAGGAGGAGAGCAGGGCGATCCGTCGCCGGTCGCTGCACCTGCTGGGCTCGCTCGTCCAGCCGCTGAAGCCGAGGATCGCGCTCGCCGCGGTCGTGCTGGTGATCTCGACCGCACTGCAGGTGGCAGGGCCCATCCTGATCAGCATCGGCCTCGACCGTGCGCTGCCCGCCGTGCTCGAGCGAGCCGACTGGATGCCGACCTTCATGATCGGCGGCGTCTACCTGCTCGCGGGTGCCGTGGCCGCGGCGATGATCGCCTGGTACGTGATCATCGCGGCCAAGCTCACGCAGGCCGTGCTGCTGGACCTGCGCAAGAGGATCTTCCTGCACACCCAGCGCCTGAGCCTGGAGTTCCACGAGTCGTACACCTCCGGGCGCATCATCTCGCGACAGACGAGCGACCTCGACTCGATCAGGGAGCTCCTCGACGGTGGTCTCAACGAGCTCGTCTCGGGCGTGCTGTTCGGACTCTTCACCTTCATCGCCCTGTGCGTGTGGGATTGGCAGTCAGGACTCATCCTCGCGATCGGCGGCATCCCGCTGTTCTTCCTGATGCGCTGGTTCTACTCGCGTTCGCAGCTGGTCTACCGCGAGTCCCGCGTGATCAGCGCCAAGGTGATCGTGCAGTTCGTCGAGACCATGACGGGCATCCGCGCGGTCAAGGCATTCCGCAAGGAGCCGCGCAACGACGTCGCGTTCCAGAAGATCGCGGGGGAGTACCGCGATGTCAACCGTCGCTCGATGCTGCTGTTCGGCACGTTCGAGCCCGGGCTGATGGGTGTCGCAGCCCTCGTCCTCGGCATCGTCGTGCTGTGGGGCGGCATCCGGGTGTCCGAGGGCGCCCTCACGGTCGGCGTGCTGCTGTCGGCGGTGCTGTACGTGCGCAACTTCTTCGCGCCGATGCAGGAGATCGCGATGTTCCTGAACTCCTACCAGTCGGCAACTGCGGCGCTCGAGAAGGTGTCGGGTGTGCTCGAAGAGGTGCCGACGGTACCGGACCCCGAGAAGCCGGTCGATCTCTGGGAGTCTCGCGGGCACATCGAGTTCGATGAGGTGACCTTCGGGTACAACGGCGAGAAGACGATCCTGCCGAACTTCTCGCTCGACATCCCCGCGGGGCAGACGATCGCCCTCGTCGGCACCACCGGCGCGGGAAAATCGACGCTTGCGAAGCTGATCTCGCGTTTCTACGACCCCTCGATCGGAAAGGTGACGCTCGACGGCGTCGACCTGCGCAACCTGCATCCGAAGGATCTCCGCCGCGCCATCGTCATGGTGACGCAGGAGGCCTACCTGTTCAGCGGCACGGTCGCCGACAACATCGCCCTCGGAAAGCCCGACGCCTCGCTCGACGAGATCAGGGCGGCGGCGCGTGCGGTGGGCGCCGACGAGTTCATCTCGTCGCTGCCCGACGGCTACGGCACCGATGTGAACAAGCGCGGTGGTCGCGTCTCGGCGGGCCAGCGTCAGCTGATCTCGTTCGCCCGCGCCTTCCTCGCCGACCCGGCGGTGCTGATTCTCGACGAGGCCACGGCGTCGCTCGACATCCCGTCGGAGCGCCTGATCCAGGATGCTCTGCAGACGCTGCTGAAGGACCGCACGGCGATCATCATCGCGCACCGCCTGTCGACGGTCGCGATCGCCGATCGGGTGCTGGTGATGGAGCATGGGAAGATCATCGAGGACGACACCCCCGAGACGCTGATCAGCGGCACGGGCAAGTTCGCCCAGCTGCACGCCGCCTGGCAGCAGACGCTGGTGTGACCTCCTCCTGAGTCGGCCCGACTTCCGTCGCTCTCGGCGAACTTCTGCGGCCACGGCGGAGTGTCGTGGCCGCGGAAGGTTACTGTGGCCGCGCAAACCATTCGGCCCATCACCGGCGCTGACGCGGCGGAAGATGCAGCCCCCTCGCGATCGCGGCCTGCAGTGTGCGCTCGACATCCTCCCAACCGTGCACGATCTGCGAATAGGAGAACCGCAACACGGTGTACCCGCGCAGGCGCAGCTCGGCATCGTGGGCTACATCGGATCCCCGCTGCGCCGACGAGGAGTGGTGCGCGTATCCGTCGATCTGCACGACCAGGTGCGAGCCGATGACGATGTCGACCCGGTGGCCCGCTAGCTGGACCTGCTGACGCAGGGGCACACCCCATCCGCTGAGCCTTACCACCACTATCGTCTCCAAGCCGGAATCCGACAGGCCGACGACCTCCTCGGCGAGTATGCGTGATCGAGGCTCACGCCATTCCACGAGTCGAAGAGCTTCGATGTCGAGTCGCTCCATGCGGATGGCCGACTCCCAGATCACCCGTGCGTCCTCGCGGGAGCAGCAGCTGGCGATGTGCGCCAGCGCGTCTTCGACGGATGCCGTGAGGCGCCGCGGACCGCAGTCGACGAGCGGCGCGCCCCAATGCAGGGTCGCGTCAGCTCGGTGACGGTGCGCATTGGGGCCCACCTGAAGGTGCAGGTCTGCCGGTGCTTTATCCGGCACCCACCACCCACTGTGTCGCGCGAGCGATACACATGTCAGCCGCCCGGATGCCGCGGCAGCTGCCACCAGATCGTCGGGAGCCGATGACAGGGCCACCCACTGGGCGCGCATGCGGCGCACGGACCCAGAGCGGATGGCCGCGCGAACGTGTCCCGGTGCGAAACCATGGTCGGCGGCGTCCGATCGGTGGGCGATGCCGCCTCGTGCAGTGAGCCACTCCGTCAGATCCATCGCCCCAGGATGCCGCCCCTGCAACCCCCACGCGGACCCGCTATCCGCATCCTGAGGAGAGCTGCTCCGCAGACTCGGGATGTGGAGGGCCGGTCGCACCTTCGACTTCTGCGGCCTGGGTGAGCTTCTTCGGCCACAGGCTCAGCTACCGGCCGCAGAAAGTGCCCATCACCGCAGATGTCGGAGAGGGGGAAGGAGGGAGGGGAGAGGGGGGGGAGGAGGGGAGAGAGGGGGGAGGGGGAGAGGGGGGAGAGGGGAGAGGGGGGAGAGGGGAGAGGGGGGAAGGAGGGAGAGGGGGGAGTGGGGAGGGAGGGGAGAGGGACACGAGTCGTCGGTCTGGGTAGCATCGGAGTATGGACCCGCTGCTGCTCGCCGTCGAGTTGTGGTGGATCGCGCCCGTCGCCGCGGGTGGGGCCGTCGCCGGCGCGATCGGACTCCGTCGCCGCAGCACGAAGAGCGGGCGCCGACTCGAGTACGACGCCGCCCGCCACGATCTCAAGGCCGCGCAGCAGGCGGTGGTCGAACGACGGATGGCCGTGAAGCTGGCCAGAGCCGACGTCGCTCGCCTCTCTGCCGAACGCAGTGCGCGACGCGCGACACCCGAACAGGTCGCCGGAGCCAAGCGGATGCTCCGCGCCAAGGAGAACGACGCGAAGGCCGCGAACGCCGACGTCCGTGCCAAGCAGGTGCGGCTCAGTGCCGCTCGAGCGGCGATCCCCGCGGCATCCGCACCGCGTCCACTCGAGCGGCTGCAGGCGCAGCATGACGCGATCGTCGTGCGCTGGATGCGGTACGAGACCGACGCGGGGCTCCAGATCGCCTACCCGGCCATGACCGACGTCAAGCAGCCGGCCACGGCCGAGTACCTCCGCGCTGCCGGGAACGCGGTCGAGGCTCGGAGAGCGGCAACCGGTCGGGTCAGCCCCACGGACTACGCCGCGTATCGCGATGCGGTGGCCGACCTCGAGCGCGCCTTCGAAGCCGCGGAGCATTCGGCGAGGGTCCAGGCGGGTGAGGCGCCGCAGCCGTCATCGGCCTGGCAGGATGCCGCGCAGGACATGATCAGCCGCTCCGCCGACGCCATCGATCGTGCGGCCGGTGCCGCGGCATCCGCGCTCGCCGCCTGGAACGCCCGCAAGCGCCCCGACAAGCACTGACCGCCGTCTCCTTCGGGGAGACGGCGGTCGTTCGTGCCGGTCCGGGGTCAGGCCCCGATCGTGCGTGAGGCGATGAGCTCTCGGTACCAGTGGCCGGAGTCCTTCACGGTGCGCTCGAGCGTGTCGAAGTCGACGCGAACGATCCCGAACCGCTTGGCGTAGCCGTATCCCCATTCGAAGTTGTCGAGCAGCGACCACACGAAGTAGCCGCGCAGGTCCACACCGCGTTCGAGTGCACGGTGCGCGGCGGTGAAGTGCCGCCGCAGGTAGTCGGTGCGCTCGGGATCGTGGACCGAACCGTCGTCGGCGACCGCATCCTCGAACGCGGCACCGTTCTCAGTGACCATCAGCGGTTGCCCGGGGAACTGCTCCGACAGCGAGACCAGCAGCTCCTCGAGCCCCTCGGGTGCGATGTTCCAGCCCATCGCCGTATACGGCCCCGGCTGCTCGACGAACTCCACGAGCCGATCGCTTCCCGGCCACGCCGTGCCTCCTGCCGCGCCCTTGTGGCCGTCATGCTGCTGCTTCTCCGAGACCCCGTCCCACAGCCTCACTGTCGCGGTGGAGTAGTAGTTCACGCCCAGCACGTCGATCGGCTGATCGATCGCGGCGAGGTCTCCGTCACGCACGAATGACCAGTCGGTGACGTGCGCTGTGTCTTCGAGAAGGTCTGCCGGGTACTCGCCGCGCAGCATCGGGTGCGTGAACGCCCGATTCGCCAGGGCGTCGATGCGCCTCACAGCCTCATCCGCCCCATCGCCCTGACCGCGGAGCACGTGGAAGTTGAGCGTCACCGAATAGTCGGGGTCGCCGGTCGACGTGGCACGCAGCGCCTGCAGCGCGCGCCCGTGAGCGAGGTTGAGGTGATGGACCGCGGCGAGAGCGGATGCCGGTTCGTGGCGCCCCGGCGCGTGACCTCCCTGACCGTAGCCCAGGTAGGCCGAGCACCATGGCTCGTTGAGCGTCGTCCAGGTCTGCACGCGGTCGCCGAGCGCCGCCCCCATGATCGAGGCGTACTGCTCGAAGGCGTCGGTCGTGGCCCGCGATGTCCACCCTCCGGCATCCTCGAGGTACTGCGGGAGATCCCAGTGGTACAGGGTGGCCACCGGGCGGATCCCGCGTTCGAGCAACCCGTCGACGAGCCGTGAGTAGAAGTCGATCCCCGCCTGGTTCACCGCCCCATCGGCCGCCGGCACGATCCGCGGCCAGGCGATCGAGAACCGATAGGCCTCGAGCCCCAGGTCCGCCATGAGGTCGAGGTCCTGATCGACGCGGTGGTAGTGGTCGCACGCGACGTCACCCGTGTCGCCGTTCCACACCTTTCCGGGTGTTCGGCTGAAGGTGTCCCAGATCGACGGCGTCCGGCCGTCCTCGCCTGCTGCTCCTTCGATCTGATACGACGCTGTCGCCGAGCCCAAGAGGAACCCCTCCGGGAGCAGAAGACCGGAGCCGCGGTAGTCGTCGGCGTGGGGGAGCGTCATCGGGTCACCTCCGAGAGATCGGCAGAATACGTCTTCGACTCTCCGTCCGGCGCGGTCACGGTCACGGTCGCCGTGCCTTCGCCGCCGGGGAAGACGCGCAGCGTCAGACCCTCGTGATAGTCGTAATCGGGCTTGTCGGTGCGGGCGCCCCACGGGAGGACGGTGCCCGGGCGCACGTACAGCGGCAGCGATTCGAAGCCGTGAGTCTCACGGCGCCATCCGCCGCCCGTCACGGTCTCGCCCGTGAGGAGCGACGTCCATTCCCCCTCCGGCAGGTAGAACTCGACACGGCCGTCTTCGGAGAACACCGGCGCGGCGAGCAGGCTCGACCCGAGCATGTACTGCCGATCGAGATAGCCGACAGCCGGATCATCCGGGAACTCCAGCTGCATCGGTCGCATCAGCGGGACACCGGTGCGCGAGGCGTCGATGCCCTGCTGATAGAGGTACGGCATCAACTGCATCTTGAGGTGGGTGAATGTCCGAGTGACGTCGACGGCCTCCTCGTCGAAGGCCCACGGCACCCGGTACGAGCTCGACCCGTGGAACCGTGAGTGCGAGCCGAGCAGCCCGAAGGCCGTCCAGCGCTTGAACACACCGGCATCCGGTGTTCCCTCGAATCCGCCGATGTCGTGACTCCAGAACGCGAAGCCGCTCAACGCGAGCGAGAGGCCGCCTCGCAGCGTCTCCGCCATCGAGGTGTACGTCGAGGTCGAGTCGCCGCCCCAGTGCACCGGCATGCTCTGTCCGCCCGCCGTCGCCGACCGGGCGAAGAGCACCGCGTCGTCCGCTCCGCGTGCATCGGTCAGCACGTCGTGCACCGCGCGGTTGTACAGGTCGGTGTACAGGTTGTGCATCCGCTCGGGGTCCGAGCCGTCCGCCCACACGACCTCTGTGGGGATGCGCTCGCCGAAGTCGGTCTTGAAGCAGTCGACGCCCTGGTCGAGCAGGCGACGCAGGTGGGCCTGGTACCAGGCCGTCGCCGCCGGGTTCGTGAAGTCGACGAGTCCCATGCCGGCCTGCCAGAGATCCCACTGCCAGATGGTGCCGTCGGGCCGCTCGACCAGGAATCCCTGATCGGCCGCCTCACGGAACAGCGGTGAGCGCTGCGCGATGTACGGGTTGATCCACACGCAGACCCGCAGGTCCTTGTCGTGCAGTCGAGACAGCATGCCCTCCGGGTCGGGGAACACGCGAGGGTCCCACTCGAAGTCGCACCACTGGAACTCGCGCATCCAGAAGCAGTCGAAGTGGAACACCGACACCGGCAGCTCGCGGGCGGCCATCTCGTCGATGAACGAGTTCACGGTCTGCTCGTCGTAGTCGGTCGTGAAGCTCGTCGAGAGCCACAGGCCGTACGACCAGGCAGGAACGACCGGCGGGCGTCCCGTGAGCGCCGTGTAGCGTCCGAGCACGTCCTTGGGCGTGGGGCCGGCGATGACGAAGTACTCGAGAACCTCGCCGGCGACCGAGAACTGCACGCGCTCGACGGATTCCGAGCCGATCTCGTACGACACATGACCGGGGTCGTTGACCAGCACGCCGTAGCCGCGGTTCGACAGATGGAACGGGATGCTCTTGTACGCCTGCTCGCTGGAGGTTCCGCCGTCGGCGTTCCAGATGTCGACCGACTGGCCGTTCTTCACCAGCGGACCGAAGCGCTCGCCGAGCCCGTACACGAGTTCGCCGACCCCGAGATCGAGCTGCTCGTGCATGAACGTCGACGCGGTCAGCGTGCTTCCGCCCTGTCGTGCGTTGTCGACGATCCCCGCGTCCACCTGTGCACCCGGCGCGAGACGCATGTACCCCTGGGCCTTGTGACCGCTTCCGGTGACGCGTCGCCCGTCGACCTCGAAGGCGAGATCCCAGGGTGCCCCGGGATTGATCCGTGCGACGAGAGATCCGGCGTCGAGGACGCCGCCGGACTCCGCGATCGACACGGTCGGTGCCCCGGAACCGGAACCGGGAAGGTCGAAGCCTCCGTGCCAGCGGCCGCCCTCATGATGGGCGACCCGCACGCGGATGACGCCTTCGGCCGGGGAGGAGAGCGTCGTCGTCAGCGCCGGCCGGTTCAGGGTGTCACCGCGTTTCGCGATGACCATGGTGGGTGCCGTGATGACGATGCCGGGTCCGTCGGGGGTGTCGCTGGTCTCGGCGATGTCGTAGGCCTCCTGCGCGTAGAGCGCGGTGACGCCTGGTCGCAGTTGCCAGAACCCGTCGGTGAACTTCATTACTTGACTGCTCCTGCCGTGATGCCGCGTGTGAGGGTGCGCTGGAAGATGAGGAAGAAGATGAGCGTGGGGATGATGCCCAGCAGCGCAGAGGCGCTGGTCGTCGTGACATCCATCAGCCGGTCGCCCTGCAGCACGCTGATCGCGACGGGGACTGTCTGGTTCGCGTTCGAGGCGAGGAACGTCAGCGGGATCAGGAACTCGTTCCACGTCCAGATGAAGAAGAAGATGAGCAGCACCGACAGCGTCGGGCGGCTGATGGGGAAGACCACTCGCCAGAGGATCTGCCAGCGGCTCGCGCCGTCGAGCGAGGCGGCCTCGAGGATCTCCTTCGGGAAAGTGCCGTAGACCGACGACAGCAGGTAGGTGCCGAAGGCCGCCTGGATCACGGTGAAGACGATGATGACCGACCACACGTTGTCGTACAGGCCGACGGATTTGAACATGTAGTACAGCGGGTAGAGCAGCGCCTCCTGCGGGAGCAGGTTCGCGAGCAGGAACAGCAGCACGATCCAGCTGCGCCCGCGGACGCGGCCGATCCCGATGGCGAAGGCGTTCAGCATCGAGATGACGACGGCAAGAACCGAGACGACACCCGCGATGAAGAGCGAGTTCCAGACCTTCTCGGGGAAGTTCACGCGCTCCCAGAACTTGATGATCCCGCCGAAGTCCAGGCTCTCGGGGAAGGCGAGGGGGCCAGACGTCGCGTAGTCGACGGGGGATTTGAACGAGTTGACGAGCACGAGGTAGAAGGGCGCGATGACAAGGAGCGCGCCGATCACGACGAGCGCGAGCATCAGCCAGTCGATCGGACGCTTCTTGGTCATCCCCCCGCGGGGGCGGGTCTTGGACGGCTTTCCGGTGACGATGGCGGTGGTGGCGTGCATCACAGACCCGCCCTTTCCTTGCGCTCGAGGGAGTTCTGGACGCGGATGAAGATGATCGACACGATCACCACGACGATGGTCAGCACCGTTGCGATGGTGGCGCCGTAGCCGACGTTCCGCTTGGTGAAGAACTCCTGGTACGCGTAATAGGCCGGAACGAGCGTCGCGCCGGCAGGGCCACCGCGCGTGATGATGTACACGGGGCCGAAGACCTTCAGTGCGGCGATCGTGCAGGTGAGGGTCACGACGAAGATCTCTGGACGGATGATGCTCATCGTGATCGAGGAGAAGCGCTGGAACCAGTTGGCGCCGTCGAGTTCCGCGGCCTCGTAGAGTTCGGGGTCCACCCGCTGCAGCGCCGCCATGAAGACGACGACGGGATAGCCGAGCTGCACCCACACCATGACGACCATCAGGACGATGAGCGCCGAGGGCATCTGGCCGAGCCAGTCGTAGGCGGGGAGGCCGAACCACGCGAGGATCTGGTTGAGCGCTCCGTCTCCGCCCGGTCGGACGATCCAGCCGATGACGATGCCGGCGACCGCGATGGGGAGGATCTGCGGAAGGTAGTACGTGGCACGCAGGAAGCTGCCGACCTTGCCGCCGAACTTGCGACCGACGACGTCGAAGAGGAGAGCGGCGACGATCAGGCCGACGATGGTCGGGACGACGACCATCGCGATGATCATCCACACCGAGTTCGTGAACGACGTCCAGAAGTCGCTGTCGGTGAGGATCTTCTGCCAGTTCTCGAGCCCGATGAATTCCGGCGTGCGCACGCCCTTCCACTTGGTGAAGGTCAGGTACACGTTCCAGATCAGCGGGACGATGACGACGACGAGCAGGAGCACGAAGCCGGGAAGCAGATACATCCAGTAGGCACCGGTCCCACCGCTGCGCTGTGGGATCGACGGCTCTTCGGGCGGCAGCTTGGTGCGGCCCTCGCGGCGAGTGGCGAGTGACATTTTCATCTCCAGGAGGATGCGGGGGCGGAGCCGTGAGGCCGCCGCCCCCGCGAGTGGATCAACGGAATTCCGAGGTGCCCTCGTCGTACTGCTCGCCGAGGTTCTTGTTGGTGGTCTCGGCGTCCTGCGATCCGGTGATCAGGCCCTGCAGTTCCTGCACGATCACGTCGTAGAAGCCGGGGGCGGGCCAGTCCGGGTAGAACGAGAGCCCGTCGGCGTCGAGCACGCCGTTGAACGTCTCGATCAGGGCTGCGCTCTTCTCGTCGGTGATGTCGGCGGTGTCAGCGGCGACGGGAAGACCGCCGTTATTGCCGATGATCGCCTGGATCTCGGGGCGCATCGTGATGTCGATGAACTCGTAGGCGAGCTCCTTGTTGGCGGCGTTCTCGGGGACGACCCAGAGGTTGCCGGACGACCCGAGCGACAGGTCCGCACCGGGGAAGGCCGTCATGGTCCAGTCGAAGCCGGTGGCTTCCGAGACGAAGCGACCGAACCACCAGGAGCCCGACACGAAGATCGGCGAGGTGCCGTTGATGAACGAGACGCCGGCGTCTTCCGCCTTGACGGAGGACACATCCGAGGCGATGTATCCCTTGTCCATGTACTCCTGAAGAGTCTCGGTCGCCGAGGTGACCTCGGGGCCCTGCCAGTCGACCTCTCCGTCGTAGAGCTGGTACGAATCCACGAAGCTGCGGTCGCCCTCGAGCAGTGCGAGCTGATACCAGAGCTGGCCGAGGGGGTACTCGGCTCCGGCCTCGGCGAGCGGCGTGATGCCCTGCGCTACGAATGCGTCGAGCACGTCGACGAACTCCTCATACGTGGTGGGGATCTCGAGTCCCGCCGCCGCGAAGGCGTCCTGGTTGTAGTAGACCCCGACGAACTCACCGTAGTTCGGAACGCCGAACCAGGTGTCGCCGCCCATGACGCCGTCTTCCGAGTATTTCGCGGTGGTCTGCAGTGACGGCGCGAGCTTCTCGTCCCACCCGTACTCGTCGACGGCGTCGGAGATGTCGGCGATCAGCCCGGTGGAGGCCAGGAAGCCGGCTGTCGCGTTGCCCTTGTTGAACTCCATGAGGTCGGGCGCGGCATCGGTGTCGAGCACCTGGCTGGCGGTCTTCTGGATCTGCTCGAACGACTTCTCCTCGAACTCGACCGTCGCGCCGGTCTCCTCCTCGAAGATGGCGATCGCTTCGGCCCATGCCTTGCCCATAGCGCTGTCGGCGCCCTCGTAGTGCCAGAGCTTGAGGGTCTGCCCGTCGCCGCCCTCGTCGGATGATCCGGCGGTGCAGCCGCTCAGCGCGATGCCGGTCACGGTGAGGGCGGCGAGAGCCGCCAACGTCTTCGTCCTGCGGATATTGCGTGCCATCGTCGGCACTCCTTTCTCGGTGGCCCTGAGGCCGGACACATCGGTGGGTCGGGTTTTCAGTTGTGAGGAAGCCATCGTCGAAGCGTTTCGATGACGGCGAAGCGGAAGACTGTTCCGTCCGCGGTCACTCGCGTGGGCGGGCCACGGAACCGGCGGAGTGATATTCGGGAGGGATGAGGTGGACCTGCGCGGGCATGCCCGGCGCTTCGAGGTGCTGCACGGCGAGATCGACGGCGAGCTCACAGGACTGCTGCGGCACGAGCGGGATGGTGTCGATCGGCGCAGGAAGACCCGAGGTGTCGAAGGACGCCGCCGCCGAGATCACCGAGACGTCGTCGCCGACGCTCAGTCCGCGGGCGGAGAGGGTCTCGAGAAGCGCCTCGTGCACGTCGCCGACGGCGTGGACGATGAAGGCGCGGTCGCCTCGATCGAGCGCCTGTCCGACAGCGGCGCGCACGGCCGACGCATCCGTGGTCGTCACTCCGGTCGTCGCCCATTCGAGGGTGAGCCCCCGATCCCTCGTGCGGCTCTGCACTCCGCGCAGCAGGCGACGGGGGAAGTTCGACTTGCGGTACGAGACCTCGGTCTGCCCGAGCAGTGTGACGGCGGTGTGACCGGCATCTGCGAGTCGATCCACGGCGAGGTGGCCTGCGGCCTCGAAGTCGAGGTCGACGCACGTCAGACCGTCTGCCTCGTCAGGGATTCCGATGAAGACCGTGGGAGAGCGCAGCGAACGGGCGATGTCGGCCCGTTCATCGTCCGGCGCGACGTCGAGCACGAGGATGGCGTCGACGAGGTTGCTCGCGGCCACGCGATTCATGCCCTCCGACGCCTGCTCGTCCGTGAGCAGGAGGATGTCGTACCCGCGGCGACGAGCGGCGACCGCGGTCGCGAGCACGAAGGCCATGTGCGTCGGAGCGTGTGTGTCGGCGCGCAGCGGCTCGGTCAGGCCGAAGATGTGAGTGCGGCGCCCGGCGAGCATCCGTGCTCCGGCATCCGGCTCGTAGCCCAGTGTCTGCACGGCGTCTTCGATGCGGCGTCGGGTCTTCTCCGACACCGGGCGCTTGCCGCTCAGCGCATAGGAGACCGTGCTGATCGATACGCCGGCGGCCGCGGCCACCTGGTGGATCGTCGTCATCAGGACTCCATCGTCGTGTGTGAATCGTCGAAGCGTTTCGCTAAGGCCTCTGGAGCGATGATAGACACCCTCGTCCACCGAAAGCAAGCCTTTTGTGGTCACTCGCAACAAATCGGCTCGTACGCTCGCGGGAGCGTTCCCACGCAGAGACCGGACAGGGCGACGGGGTTTCGATGGGGGAGGGGATTCGAGACCCCGCCGCCGGTCTACGACGTGATGCGGATCTGGGCGATGACTTCCGAGTACTCGGTCTCGCCGACCGGGGTGAACCCGACGCGGAGGAAGAACGCTTCAGGGCCGTCTTCTCCGGCCTCATAGATGACGTTGACGTGATCGAAGTCGCGGGCACGCGCCTCTTCGAGGAGGCTCTCGACAGCGAAGCGCCCGACACCCTTGCCCTGGCCCTCGGCATCGACGTTGATGCGCCACAGGACCGAGCGGAAGTGCTCCTCGGGAGCTTCTGCATCGAAGTTGGCGCTGACGAAACCGACGACGTGATCGCCGTCGAGGACGACTCGCTGCCAGGAGGTCTGCGGATTGATGACGGTCGCTGCGATGCCGTAGGACACCGGAGCGAGGAACTGCTCCTGTCCGGGCTTGAGCGACAGGTTGTTCACGGCGACGATCGTCGCAGCGGAGAGTTCGACCATGCGCAGTTCGGACATAGTCACAGGCTAACCCCTTCGGTGGTCAGCTGTGCGGAAACGTCGACTTTCGTCAGGGGTGGGCGAGTGCGCGATGCCGGAAGTCGATGCGCGGCCCGACCGGTCGGCGGACATGCGTCGGGAGCGCCTCAGGTATCTTGGTATCGAGACAAATATGCCCTCGCGAACGGAGAACCTCCTGGTGACCGACGACGCCATCATCTACACCTACACGGACGAGGCTCCGGCTCTCGCTACCGCCTCCTTCCTGCCGATCATCAAGGCCTACACGGGTCAGGCGGGCATCGAGGTCGAGACCCGCGACATCTCGCTCGGCGGCCGCATCCTCGCGGCGTTCCCGCAGAAGCTCACGCCCGAGCAGCAGGTCGGCGATTCGCTCGCCGAGCTCGGTGGCCTGGCCACACTGCCCGAGGCGAACATCATCAAGCTCCCGAACATCTCGGCCTCGATCCCGCAGCTCAAGGGCGCGATCGCCGAGCTGCAGTCGCAGGGATACGACATCCCCGACTTCCCGGACGAGCCGTCCTCGCTCGAGGAGAAGGACGTCCGCGCGCGCTACGACCGCATCAAGGGATCAGCGGTCAACCCGGTGCTCCGTGAGGGCAACAGCGACCGCCGTGCGCCTCTGGCTGTGAAGAACTACGCCAAGAAGCACCCCCATCGCAACAAGCCCTTCGCCGACGGCTCGAAGACGCGCGTCGCCACACTCGGCCACGACGACTTCAAGCACAACGAGCGCTCGTGGGTCGCCGCCCACGACGACGTGCTGAGCTTCCGCCACACCGCCGCAGACGGCACCGTGACGGTCCTCAAAGAGGGGCTGAAGGTCCTTCCGCGCGAGATCATCGACGCCACGTTCCTGTCGGCCGAGCACCTCGACGCGTTCCTCGCCGAGACGCTGGAGACGGCGAAGAACGACGACGTCCTGTACTCGGTGCACCTCAAGGCCACGATGATGAAGGTCAGCGACCCGATCATCTTCGGCCACGTCGTCCGCGCCTTCTTCAAGGACGTGTTCGCGCAGTACGGCGACAAGCTCGCCGCTGCGGGCCTGAACGCGAACGACGGCCTCGGCTCGATCCTCGCGGGTCTCGGCGACATCGCCGGCGGCGACGAGATCGCGGCCGCGTTCGACAAGGCCATCGCCGAGGGACCGCGTCTGTCGTACGTGAACTCCGACAAGGGCACCACGAACCTGCACGTCCCGAGCGACGTGATCGTCGACGCCTCGATGCCCGCGCTCGTGCGCAACGGCGGCAAGCTGTGGGGCAAGGACGGCGGCGAGGCGGACACGCTCGCGGTCATCCCCGACTCCTCGTACGCGAGCGTCTACCAGGCGGTCATCGACGACGTGATCGCGAACGGCCCCCTAGACCCAGCCACCATCGGCACGGTTCCGAACGTGGGGCTGATGGCGCAGGCGGCCGAGGAGTACGGCAGCCACGACAAGACGTTCGAGATCGCCGCGGCGGGCACCGTGCAGGTGCTCGACAGTGAGGGCACCGTGCTGATCGAGCACGAGGTCGGCGCCGGCGACATCTGGCGTGCGACCCAGACGAAGCACATCCCGGTCATGGACTGGGTCAGGCTGGCCGTCTCCCGTGCACGCGCGACCGGCGACCCTGCCGTGTTCTGGCTTGACGCCAACCGTTCGCACGACGCGCAGATCATCGCCAAGGTGCACCAGGGACTCGCCACGCTCGACATCAAGGGTCTGACGATCACGATCCTCGCCCCCGAGGAGGCGACGCGGTACACGCTCGCGCGCATGCGTCACGGCCTCGACACCATCTCGGTGACGGGCAACGTGCTGCGTGACTACCTCACCGACCTGTTCCCGATCCTCGAGGTCGGCACGAGCGCCAAGATGCTCTCGATCGTGCCGCTGCTCGCGGGCGGCGGTCTGTTCGAGACCGGTGCCGGCGGCTCCGCGCCCAAGCACGTGCAGCAGCTCGTCGAGGAGAACTACCTGCGCTGGGACTCCTTGGGTGAGTTCTTCGCTCTCGCCGCGTCGCTCGAGCACTTTGCCGACCGCACCGGCAACGAGAAGGCGCGTGTCCTCGCGGAGACTCTGGATGCGGCCACGGGAACCTTCCTCGAAGAGGACCGTTCACCGGGCCGCGCACTCGGCACGATCGACAACCGCGGCAGCCACTTCTACCTCGGCCTGTACTGGGCGCAGGAGCTGGCGAAGCAGACGAAGGATGCCGACCTCGCAGCGGCGTTCGCTCCGATCGCCGCGACGCTCGCCGAGAACGAGGAGACGATCGTCTCCGAGCTCAACGCCGTGCAGGGCAAGGCCGTCGAGATCGGCGGCTACTACCGTCCAGACGACGCGCTCGTGACCGCAGTCATGCGCCCGTCTTCGACGCTGAACGGCATCGTTGACGCCCTGAGCTGACGACGGCAGAAAGGGGGCCGGATGCGCATGCATCCGGCCCCCTTTTTCGTGCTCTCGAAGAAGAATCGTGCCCCTGTCAGAAGACGCGCTGGACGGGCCGCGGGGACGCGCGCTCGACGAACATCGACCGCGCATCGACGGTGAGAAGACCCGATGCTCCCGCTCAGCGGAGTTCGGAGGTCAGTTGTGGACCGAGACCTCGAGGCCGACCGGCGACCACTCATAGACGAACTTCGCGACGTCGATCGGCATGTTCACACAGCCGTGGCTGCGCGGGGATCCGAAGGCGTTGTGCCAGTACGTGCCGTGGAAGCCCTCGTCGCCGTTGAAGTACGTGACCCACGGGACGTTCGGCGTCTCGGTGATCGAGCCGTCCGGTTCGCGGCTCTTCATCGTCTGCATCCGCACGTGCGCGTACACCTTGAAGTTCCCGGTGTCCGTGGGTGTCGCGCTCTTGCCCGATGAGATCTTCCACGATCGCACGACGGCGCCGTTCTCGATGAGGGTCGCCGTCTGAGAACCCAGATCGACGTCGATCTTGCGAACCAGGTTGACGGACTCGAACGGGGTCTCGGAGACCGTGATCGGAATGACGCCGTCTCCGGCCTCGAGCTTCGACGCGACCTCGGAGGCGAGGTTCGACGTGTCGCCGATCGCGCGACCGTTGATGCCCTCGGACTCGGTACGGAGGATCTTTCCCGCAGAGTCGACGATGTTGGTCGCGTTGACGGGAGCACGGTCGACTGCGGCGGGGAGCCCGGCGATCGTGGCCTGGATCGCCGTCTCGTCGGCGACGATGCGAAGCTCGCCGTCGTCGTCGACGACCGAGAACCAGGTCGAGGCTGTCGCGGCATCGACCGGAACGGTGCGCTCTTCGCCGATGTAGAAGCCGATCGTGCCGAGCATCGTGTTCAGCGACGTAGCGACGGTCGTGGCGTCCTCATCGGTGACCGCCGGTGCGGCCTCGGCGGGGTCGCCAGGGAACTCGAGGCTGCTGCCGCCGTCGGCGATGGTATCGACCATGGCCGCAGCGAGTGCGTCGACGTCGACGGCGGTGCCGGTGGCGGACGGTGTGATCACGTAGGCGCCTGTCGCCGCGTCGAACACGACGCCGGCGTCCAGCGGATCTTCGAAGCTCGACGGAACGGCCTCACGGAGTGCGGAGTCCGCCTTGGCCGGATCGAGGGCGATCTCGGCGGGGACGGGGTCGCCCATCCACATGCTCACGTTCCAGAGCGGGCGTTCGGCGAACGCCTGGTCGGCGAGAGCGGTCGCGTCGATCGTGGCGCCGAGGTCTGCCCCTGTGAGCACGGCGTCGTCGCCTGCTCCGGTGAGCGTGATCTCGGTCTGGGAGACGTGTGCCTGGATGGTGTCCGCCGCGGCGCCGGGCGTGAGCCAGCCGACGGGGATCCCCGCGACCGTTGTTCCCGGTGCGATGAGGATCATCGACGCAGCGCCTGCGCCGAGCGCGAGGACGCCGACTCCGAGACCGATCCACAGGCCGAGGCGCTTCTTCTTGGGAGCGGGTTCGATGGGTGCCCAGGCGAGCTCCTGGTCACCGCCGTTCGGCGGCATGGAATCGGTGGGCGCATCGTCGCCCGAGTGCGTGGGCGCGGCAACGGCGGACCGGTCGCCGGAGGCGGTCGCCTCGGTCAGCTTCTCGGTCTTCGCATCCTGCGCTGAGATCAGATCGGTCACGAACTTCACCCCCCGGTTTCTCACGTGTCCTTAGCGATATGCTACGCGATCGCAGGTAACGGGGAGGCAACGGTCCTCAGGTCGGGGTGATTCCCCGCGCCGATCAGTCCGAGACGACGGCGAGTCCGTCGATCTCGACCAGCATCTCCTCGCGGGGCAGACCGGTGAAGACCGTGGTCCGTGAGGGCAGCGGCACGCCGCTGGTGGTGTGGGCCGTGACGAATTCGCCGTACGCATCGTTCATGATCGAGAAGTCCTCGCGCTTGGTGAGGTACACGCGCAGCATCACGACGTCGTCGAACGTGGCGCCCGACGCCTCGACGATCGCCTTGACGTTCTCGAGCGTGCGGGTGGTCTGCGCGGCGACATCGCCGGGGAAGAGGTACTCGTTGGTCTGAGGGTCGACGGGCCCCTGGCCGGAGACCTGCACGATCGGACCCTTGCGGATGCCCTGGGAGAACGTGTGGGCGGGAGCGGGGGCGGCGTCGGTCGAAACGCGGATCTTCGCAGTCATGTGACCAGCCTAGTAGCCTTGTTAGATGCCTCTACAAATCCCGGATCCTGTTCTCGGCCCCTGGACCAAAGGTTTTCCCGCGCACGCCTCGGGCCTGCGTCTCTCGGAGGTGCCGGGCGCGGATCTGCACCTGTCGGACCTCGTGACCCCCGTGCTCACCGTGCATGAGGCGGCGCTCGCCCACAACGAGTCGACCGTGTTCGGCTGGGCGGCGGCGCAGGGGGTGCTGCTGGCCCCGCACGGCAAGACCACCATGGCGCCGGCGCTCTGGCAGCGCCTGCTCGATGCGGGGGCGTGGGGCATCTCGGTCGCCACGCCGTGGCAGGCCGAGGTCGCCGTCGACGCCGGGGTCAGAACCGTCCTGATCGCGAACGCCGTCACCGATGCTGCGGCGGCGCGCCACCTCGGCGACCTCCTCGCCGCAGACGACGGCCTCCGCATCCTCTGCTGGGCGGACTCCGTGGTGACCGTCGACATCCTCGCCGCCGAGCTCGCCGACGCGCCGCGTCCCCTCGACGTCCTCGTCGAGCTCGGCGGGGCCGGAGGTCGCACGGGAGCGCGCACTCTGGAAGAGGGGGAGCGCATCGCCCGGGCGATCACCGCATCGCCCGGCCTCCGACTCGCCGGAGTCACGGGCTATGAAGGGCCGTTCGGTCCCGATCGCAGCGAGGCGTCCGTCGCATCCGTCGACGCGTATCTGTCCACGCTCGTGCAGCTGCACGAGCGACTCACCTACCCGCGCGGCATCCGCCCCGTGCTCAGCGCCGGCGGAAGCTCGTTCCCTGATCGCGCGGCCGCGATCCTGGCTCCGCACCGCGACGACGCCGACATCGTGCTGCGCTCGGGGGCGTTCCAGATCCACGACGACGGCTTCTACTCGCGGATGTCGCCGTTCGGCGCGCTGACGTCGACGGCCCCGCTCCGTTCCGCCATGCACGCGTGGTCGAGGGTCGTGTCTCAGCCTGAGGACGGACTCGCCCTGCTCGACGCCGGGCGCCGCGATGTGCCGTTCGATCTCGACCTGCCGGTGCCGCAGAGCGTCGGGGGTGAGATCACGGCCCTCAACGACCAGCACGCCTTCCTGAGCCTCGCGCCCGGGGCATCAATCTCGCAGGGCGACGTGGTGCGCCTCGGGCTCTCGCACCCGTGCACCGCCTTCGACAAGTGGCGGGTCGTCGCAGTCATCGACGACCCGGATGCCGCGGATCCGCGTGTCATCGGAGCGGTGGCGACATGCTTCTGAGCGGAGAGAAGCCCGTCAGGGTCTATCGGAGCGCCACTGTGGTCGATGGAACGGGAGCCGCCCGATTCGTCGCCGACGTCGCCGTCGAGGGCGCGCGCGTCGTCGCGGTCCTCCGTGAGGGAGACGAGCGAGAGCTCGATCTCCCGGCCGATGCGGTCGAGATCCCGGCCACGGGATTGGTGCTCGCCCCCGGTTTCATCGACATGCACGCGCACAGTGAGCTGGCGGTCCTCCGGGGTGCGAGCCACGAGGCGAAGATCCGTCAGGGCGTGACGACCGAGGTGCTCGGGCAGGACGGCCTGGGCTATGCGCCCCTCGACGACGCCACCGCGGCGATCATCCCCGCGCAGATCGCCGGCTGGAACGGCCTTCCCGATGACGTGCCGTGGCGGTCGATGGACGATCTGCTCGCCGCGATCGACGCCGTCTCCGTCGCCAATGCCGCGGTGCTCGTGCCCCAGGGCAATCTCCGGATGATGGTGGTCGGACACGAGAACCGTGCGGCAACCGCGGGCGAGATCGCCGAGATGTCCGAGATCCTGGGAGCGGCGATGGATGCCGGTGCCTTCGGGATGTCGAGCGGACTGACCTACACCCCGGGGATGTACGCCGACACCGCCGAACTCGAAGCGCTCTGCCGGATCGTCGCGGAGCGGGGCGGATACTGGGCGCCCCACACCCGCAGCTACGGCGGGGCGGCGCTCGACGCCTACCGCGAGGCGCTCGACATCGGCCGACGGACCGGATGCCCCATCCACCTCACGCACGCCACGATGAACTTCGCGCCGAACCGCGGCCGCGCGGCAGAGCTGCTGGCTCTCGTCGACGCTGCCGTCGACGACGGGGTGGACGTCACCCTCGACACCTATCCGTATCTCCCCGGTGCTACGACCCTCGCGGCGCTGCTCCCGAGCCGGCTCGCGGAGAGCGGCGATCTGCTGGGCACGATCGCCGCGCTCGACGACGCAGGGCGAGAGGGCGTGCGCGTCGACCTGGAAGAGATCGGATGCGACGGATTCCACGGCGAACGCGCCGACTGGGATGCCATCCAGATCTCCGGGACCGCCGATCCGCGGCTCTCGGACCTGGTGGGACGCACCGTGTCCGAGATCGCCTCGTCGTCGGGCAGGCGCGCCGTGGACGTGGTGCTCGACACGATCCTCGCGGATGCCGGGGCGACGGGCATCCTGATGCACATCGGCGACGAGGACAACGTCCGCGCCATCATGCGCCACCCCCGCCACAGCGGCGGGAGCGACGGGATCCTGATCGGCGCGCGGCCTCATCCCCGAGGTCGGGGCACCTTCCCCCGCTACCTCGGGCATTACGTGAGAGAACTCGGAGTACTGACCCTCGAAGAGGCGGTCCTGCACCTGTCGGGCACACCGGCTTCGCGTCTGGGCCTCGACCGAGGTGATGCACCGCGGGGGATCATCCGCGAAGGGGCGACCGCCGATCTGGTGCTGTTCGACCCGGAGACCATCGCAGCCGGGGCGACGTTCGAGTCGCCGCACGGCGCTCCGCTCGGGATAGCCGAAGTGCTCGTCGCAGGAGTGCCGGTGGTCACCGACGGTTCGGTCACAGGATCGACGCCCGGTCGTGCTCTGCGCATGAGCCCGCCCGCGCACCGCGCCACCGTTCCGCTCGCGCAGTTCGAGATCGACGCGACCGCACCACCGTTCCACTGGACGGCGCGCACCCCGGTCGTCGCGCCGACTTCGCTCGCCTCGACCGCCGCACGCCTGAGCACTCCTCAGGAGAACAAAGGGTCGGGTCCCGCGATCACGCTCCGGATCGACGAGTCCCTGGCGGGGGAGTCGTTCGCGAGCGGACGCATCGGCGACGAGGCCTTCAGGGTGCAGGTCTCGGCGTCTGGGGTCGAGGTCAGCGGTGCGAGCGCGGTCGGCGTCTTCCGGGGCGTCACGGTGCTGCGGCAGCTGCGCGAACCCGGCGCGGAGCAGTCCCGCATCCCTGCAGGCACGTGGCAGGGCGCGCCCGCCTACGGATGGCGCGGCGTGATGCTCGACGTCGCCAGGCACTTCCGTCCGGTCGATGATGTGCGCCGGCTCGTGGACCTGCTCGCCGACCACCACCTCACCGTGCTGCACCTGCATCTCACCGATGATCAGGGCTGGCGCTTCGAGGTGCCCGGATTCCCGAGGCTGACCGAGGTCGGCGCTCGCCGAGAGTCGACGCAACGGGGGCATGGCCCGCTCGCCACCGTCGAACCCGGCGTACACGAGGGGCACTACACGGATGCCGAGCTGCGCGATCTCGTCGCCTACGCCGCCGAGCGCTTCGTCACGATCGTGCCGGAGGTCGAGCTGCCCGGGCACATCCAGGCGGGCTTGGCCGCCTACCCCGAGCTCGGCAACACCGACGTGGGCGAACCGGTCACGGCGCCGTGGGAGCGGTTCGGTGTGAATCCGCGGACCCTCGCACCGTCGGACGAGGCGCTCGCGTTCGGACGAGCCGCGATCGACGCGCTGTGCGACCTGTTCGACTCGCCGTGGATCGGGATCGGCGGCGACGAGGTGCCCGTGACCGAGTGGGCTCAGAGCGCGGCTGCGGGGGAGCGGATGCGCGAACTGGGACTTGCGACACCGCACGACGTCCAACCGTGGTTCACGGCGCACTTCGTCGCACACGTGCGAGCTCGTGGCCGCACGGCGCTGGCATGGGACGAAGTGCTGGAGGGAGAGGTGCCCGACGGCGTCGAGATCCTCGCGTGGCGCGGTCCGGTCGCGATGCGTGCGGCGCTGAGTCGCGGCATCCCGGTCATCGCGTGTCCCGATCTCGAGGTGTACCTCGACTACCCCCAGTCCGATTCGGCCGAGGAGCCGATCCGCGTCGGGCCGCCTCTTCCGATCGAGCGTGCGTACACGCTCCGCATCGAGGAAGGCGCGTCCGGGGGCCAGGCCAACGTCTGGACCGAGCATCTGCCGACCAGGAATCGAGTCGACTTCGCGATGTTCCCCAGGCTCGCGGCGATCGCGGAGCGGCTCTGGGACGGCGGCGATCCTCCCGCTTTCGAGGGCTTCGCCCGTCGGCTTCCCGCCCACCTCCGGCGGCTCGCCGAAGCGGGGGTGCGGTATCGTCCTCTCGACGGGCCGACGCCCTTGCAACGGCGTCCCGGAGTGCCGGGGAAGCCACTCACGCGGGAGGCACGGGAAGAGATCGTGGCGGGTCTCGTGGCTCGTCTGATCGACCCGTCCACAAGCGCCGACGAGCCACTCTCGGCATAATGTAACGTTTCCGTAACCCTCCCTGTGCTACACGAGGCAGGGGTTGCGCAATTTTTGTTCGTAAGGTCTACTAACAAACATGTCCGTATCGGATGATCCTCGTCCATCGACGTCGTCAGACTACGTCGCTGCGAGCGCACACGCCTTCGGCCCCGGGCGCCACCTGCGCTCGCGCTCAAAGGTGCTCCCGGAGCACGCGCGCGGCCACAATCGCGCGCTCGTCCTGCAGACGCTCTACCACTCCGGCGCCATGAGCCGGGCGGACCTCTCGCGGGAGACGGGGTTGACGAGAGTCACCATCTCCGACCTCGTCGCCGAGTTCATCGCCGACGGCATCGTGATCGAGATGGGCGTACGTGAGACCGTCGGTCCGGGCAAGCCCCCGATCCTGATCGACATCGATCGTGTGGGGCACCAGATCATCGGTCTCGATCTGTCGGGTCCGAACGCCTTCGTGGGCGCGCTGCTCAGCCTCGACGGCGATGTGCTCGAACGCCGAGAGGTCCCTCGTCCGGAGACCGCAGACGGAGATGCCGCCTACGCCGCCACGCTCGAGCTCGCGCGCGCCCTGGCCGCGACCGCGACCCAGCCGATCCTCGGCGTCGGCATCGGCTCGCCGGGTGTCGTCCGCCCCGACGGCGTCGTGCTCAGCTCCCCGAACCTCGGGTGGAGCAACCTCCCGCTCGAGGCCAAGCTCGGGATCGACCTCGACCTTCCGGTGCTCGTCCGCAACGACGCCAACGCCGCCGTTCTCGCCGAGTACACGTTCGGCGAGGCCAAGGCGGACTTCATGCTCATCAAGATCGGTCGAGGAGTGGGTGCCGGTGTCATCACGGGCAGCCAGCCGCTTCTCGGCAGCCGGTTCGCCGCGGGTGAGATCGGTCACGTGGTGGTCGGCACCGACGGCGGTCCGCGCTGCGCCTGCGGCAAGGACGGCTGCCTCGAAGCCTGGCTCAGTGAGACACGACTCCGCCCGGCCATCGACGCGTCTCCCGGATCACGCGACGAGATCCTCCGCGACGCCGGCACCCGCATGGGCATCGCGATCGCACCGATCGTCGCGGCTCTCGACCTGTCGGAGGTCGTGCTCTCGGGGCCCGGCGATCTGCTCGACGGCGTGCTGATCGATGCCGCCGTCGAGACCCTCCACGCCCGCACGCTCGAGGGTGTCTTCGAAGACGCTCTCATCCGCCGCACGCAGCAGGACGACATCGTTCTGCGAGGTGCGGCCGTGATGGTGCTGTCCAGTCAGCTGGGCGTCTCGTGATGCGCGTGGGCGACTCGAAGACGAGCAGGAGCGACATCCGATGACGGATGCGATCGCCGTCGACCTTTCCGGTCGGCGGATTCGAGTGGGCCTGGATGTCGGCGGAACCAAGATCGACGCGGTGGCGGTGTCTCCCGAAGGGGACATCCTCGCGCGCCTCCGCCGTGCGACGGGATGGGGCGAGGACGCGGTCGTCGTCAGCATCGTCGACGCCGTCGACGCGCTGGCCGCCGAAGGCGGCTTCGCACGCTCCGCCGTCGAATCGGTGGGTGTCGGCATCCCCGGACTCGTCGACGCCGACACGGGGCGCGTGCTGCACGCCGTGAACCTCGGCGTCGAATCGCTCGACCTCGCCGGTCTCGCCGGCCGCCGGCTCGGCATCCCGGTCAAGGTCGAGAACGACGTGAAGGCAGCCGCACTCGGCGCAGCCAGGCTCCGCGGCATCGACGGCTCCATGGCCTACCTCAATCTCGGCACGGGAGTCGCTGCAGGGATCGTCGTCGACGGCACCATCTGGCGCGGCGCGCGAGGGACGGCCGGCGAGGTGGGCCATCTCTCGGTCGATCCGCACGGACGCCTGTGCGGCTGCGGTCAGCGCGGGTGCATCGAGACGTTCTGCGGCGGAGGTGCGCTGGCACGCGCCTGGGATCGTCCTGGCGCTCTACCCGTGCGCGACATCCTGGACGCCGCGGACGCCGGAGATGAGCGCGCCCTGGAGCTCCGCGCCGATCTCTTCCACGGCGCCGCGGCCGCGGTGCGCGCTCTCGTGCTCTCGGCCGACGTCGAACGCGTGATCATCGGCGGCGGTCTCACCTCCCTCGGCGATCGCCTCCACGCCGGCGTGCGCGATGCCCTCCAGGCCGGAGCCGAGGCCTCGGCGTTCATGCGCTCACTGCACCTCGACGAACGGATAGAGCTGCTCCCGGCGGGTTCGCCCGCTGCGGCCCTCGGTGCCGCTCTCGTCGGATCATCCACCCCCACCAAGGAGACTGTTTCCCATGGCTGAAGTCGTCATCGTCGAGAACGCCGAAGCGGCAGGCGCGCTGGTCGCCGCTGAGATCGTCGAGCTGATCGACGGTCGCCCGGATGCCGTGCTCGGACTCGCGACGGGTTCGACCCCGCTTCCCGTGTACCAGGCGCTGCGTGCGAGGCTCGCGGGTCGCGACGTGTCGCAGGTCCGCGGATTCGCCCTCGACGAGTACGTCGGCCTCGACCCGGCGCACGCCGAGAGCTACCGTTCGGTGATCACGCGCGAGGTCGTCGAGCCGCTCGGACTCGACCCACGGCGCATCCACGTGCCGAACGGCGCCCAGGCCACCATCCAGCACGCCGGCGAAGACTACGAGACCGCCATCGACGCGGCCGGGGGCGTGGACCTGCAGATCCTCGGCATCGGCACGGACGGCCACATCGGCTTCAACGAGCCCGGCTCGTCCTTCGCCTCGCGCACGCGTGTGAAGACCCTCACCGAGCAGACCCGTGAGGACAACGCACGCTTCTTCGATTCGATCGACGACGTGCCGATGCACTGCATCACGCAGGGGCTGGGCACGATCCTGCGCGCTCGTCATCTGGTGCTGCTCGCCTTCGGCGAGGGCAAGGCACAGGCCGTCGCGGATGCCGTCGAGGGGCCGCTCTCGGCCATCCTCCCAGGCTCCGCGATCCAGCTGCACCCGCACGCGACGGTCGTGGTCGACGAGGCCGCGGCATCGCGTCTGAAGCTCGCCGACTACTATCGCTACACCTACGCGAACAAGCCCGCCTGGCAGGGCATCTGAGGGCTCGGCCTCAGCGCCCCGTCGTGGGCCACGCGAGCGGGAGCAGGTGCTCCACGCTGAGCGGTGCGAGAGGCAGCGTCTCGGCGTCGGCCGGGGTGATCCAGCGGAGCTCGGCGAGCTCCGCCTGCACCGCGACCTCGGCTGCTGCGATCGATACGGAGAATGCCTCGGCGACGACGCGGTGACCCGGTTCGTTCGCGGCCTCGGAGACGAACGTCCCCAACGGCTCGAGGTCTCCCTCGTCGAGGCGCAGCCCGAGCTCCTCGTGCAGCTCGCGGATCAACGTCTGCGATGGGGTCTCGCCCGGTTCGGGCTTGCCCCCGGGCTGCATGAAGCGCGTCGTGCCCTGCTTGCGGACCACCAGCACCCGGCCCGCGTCGTCGACGATCACCGCGGCACTGACATGGATGTCAGGCATCGACCGCGAAGACCTTGCCGGGGTTGAGGATGCCGAGCGGATCGAACACCCGGGTGATCTGCCGCTGCAGCTCCCATTGGTCGTCACCGAGCTCGTCGGCCAGCCAGCGGCTCTTCAGCGTTCCGATCCCATGCTCGCCGGTCAGCGTCCCACCGAGCGCGATCGCCGCCCGGAACAGCTCGTCTGCGGCCGCCCACACCACGGGGGGAGGCTCTGCGCCCTCGAAGATGAAGTTGGGGTGCAGGTTGCCGTCGCCCGCATGCGCCACGGTCGGGATGCTCATCGAGTAGGCCTTCTCGATCCGGGCGATCTCGTCGAACATCGCCGGCATGGCGCTGCGGGGTACCGAGACGTCCTCGATGAGGGTCGTGCCGAGAGCGGACATGGCCGGGTGCATGGCACGGCGGATCGCCAGCAGGCGCTCGCCCTCTTCGCGGTCATGGGAGACCTGGGTCTCGCCGTGGTGCGCCGAGAGGATCGCCGCGATCGTCGTGGCCTCGGCGACGGCCGCAGGCCCGTCGGTCTGGATGGTCAGCTGGGCGCTGCCGGCAGCAGGGAGGGGGAGATCGAGCAGCGCGGCCACGGCGGCCAGGCTGGCTGCGTCCATGAGCTCCATGATCGCGGGCTGGACCCCCGAAGCGGTCACTGCGGCGGAGGCGGCAGCGGCGGAACGTACATCGGGGAACGTCGCGGTGACCGTGCAGGTCGTGCCCTCGACGAGTCGGCGGAGCTTCAGGGTCGCGCCGACGACGACGCCGAGCGTGCCCTCAGAGCCGATCACGAGCGATGTGAGATCGAGCCCTGTCACCCCCTTGACGCTGCGGTGGCCGAGGTGCAGCAGGCGTCCGTCTGCGAGCACGAGGTCGAGGCCGAGCACCGCATCGCGAACCACTCCGTACTTCGCGCACAGAAGACCGCCCGCACCGGTGGCGATGTTCCCGCCCACCGTCGAGATCGCACGGCTCGCGGGGTCGGGCGCCCACCACAGGCCGTGTTCGGCGAGCAGGTCATTCAGGTCGGCGTTGAGGATGCCCGGCTCGACGACGGCGAGCAGGTCGTCGGCGCGGATCTCACGGATCGCGGTCATGCGTCGGGTGGAGAGCACGATCTCTCCCTCTCCGCCGTTCGCAGCACCCGCGAGGCCGGTGCCTGCGCCGCGCACGACGACGGGAGTGCGCGTCTCGGTGGCGATGCGCATCACGCTCTGGACATGCTCGACGGTCTCGGCGTGCACGACCGCCAGCGGGCGTCCGGGGGCCGCGTGTCCGGACTTGTCGGCGCGAGCGTCTTCGAGGGTGGCCGGTGCCGTGTCGACGAGTTCGCCGAGAACTGCCGTGAGCTGTGCGAGCACGCTCATGCGATGCGACGCCGTCCGCTGACCACGCCGGCGCCGACAGCGACGACGGCGAAGGCGATGCCGATGATCGGCTGCTCCATCAGCCACCAGGCGATCGTCACCCCGACGTAGATCAGCAGCTCGACGGCCGCGCGGAGGAACGGGTGCAGTCGCAGCACCGGACGAGGGGAGAGGAAGAGCGCCCAGACCAGGATCACGACGACGGGAGCGCCGATGCCGATGATGATGTTCCACGGGAACGACCACAGGGCGAAGCCCCACAGTGCGAGAGTGCCGACGGCGACGACCAGGACGATCGAGCGGACGATGTCGAGGGCGGTGAAGTTCGGGCGGTCGACGCCGGGTACTGAGGCGGGATCCTGGGGCATGCATCCAGTCTATTCGCCGCAGACGCAGGGCTATTCGCCGCAGATGCAGACGCAGACTTAGAGCGCGGGTACGGCCTCATCCACGACGGCGACGGGCTCGTCGACCCGAGCCTCGTCTGCGAGGGTGACCGCCTCAGCGGGCGCGGGTGCGGGCGTCGTTGCGGGGGCGTCGACAGGAACCGGTGACTCAGCAGGCGCCTCCGCAGGAGCCTGTGCCTCGACGGGGGCGGTCTCGACCGGTGCGGGGGCTTCGGTCTGCGCGGGTGCGACGAGCGTCTGGTCGACCGGCGCAGGCTCGTCGGCCGGTGCCTCGTCGAGGACCTCGTCGACCTGCCCGCCGCAGGACGGCGCGAGCAGTACCGAGTCGAGTGTCACGCCGAGCCCTGCGAGGGTCGTGTTGTGAGGCAGCACAGGCCCGCCATCCGTCACGTAATGGATCTCGACCGTCGTGCCGAGGACGATCTGACCAAGGGTCGGTCGAAGGTCGACCGTGCCTGTTCCCGCGTCGCTCAGTGAAAGGCTGTCTCCGCCGCCGCCGCGGCCGAGGAACGCCTCGATCTCGGCGCCCGGCTGCCCGAGGACGGGCACTGAGACGTGCGTGACACCGTCGCCGTCATCGTCCACGCAGATACTCGCGCCCTGCGTCTCGATCGGCGTGGTCGGAACGGCCGGATCGGTCGGGTCGGTCGGATCGGTGGGGTCGGTGGGGTCGGTCGGATCGACGGGATCGGTCGGTTCCTCAGGCGTACCCGGTTCCACGGGCGGTGCGGGCTTGACGATCTCGACCGGAGCGGCGGGGGCCACGAGTGCAGGAGCCGTGTCCTCGGCGGGTTCCGGGGTCACCGGCGCTTCGACCGGTGGTGCCTCAGGCTGCTTCTCGGGCTCGGTGTCGTCGACGATCACCGGCTTGTCTTCTGCCATCGCCTCGTCAGGACCGACATCGGAGCTGATCGAGGAGGAATCGCTGTCGCCGGCGCTCGGAAGGGACGCGGCGGGGTTCGCTCCGGCGAGCCCCGGGATGATCGTGGCCGCGGCGACGACGCCTGCCACGACGAGTGCGGCGGATCCGGCTCCCACGAGCGCGCCGACTCCGCTGAAGATTCCTCCGGTGGTCGCGCCTCCGGCGCCTCCTCCGGCGGAGCCCCCTGCCGACCCACTCGCAGCACCGCCGGCGACGCCGCCGGATGCGGTTCCTCCGCCTGCGACGACCGCTGCGCCCTGGGTGATGCCCGACGGCATCGCCGCGAGTGCGACGATCGGGGTGCCGCCGCCCTGGAGGGTGGCGAGATAGCCGGCCGAGCCGGCCACTCCGAGCACGAGCGGGAGCAGCACGAGTGCGAGTCGCTTCGACACATCTTTGGCCTCAGCGGCGACGATCATGCAGCGTGCGCATTCGTCGAGGTGCAGTTCGAGTCGCCTGTGGTCGCGGGTGCTGAGGTTGCCGCGCGAGTACGCGCCGAGGTGCTCGATGGTCCACTGGCAGTCCGAGCCGGGCGCTGCGCTGCGCAGGTGCGCCTGGATCCACGCTTCGCGGAGACCCTCACGGGCGCGGAACGCGAGCTGCGAGACGGCGCCGGCCTTCATCCCGAGCAGCGGGCCGGCCTCTTGCGGCTTCATCTGCTCGATCTCGGTGTACCAGAGCACTTCCTGCCACCGGGAGGGGAGGCTGCGGAACGCCTGCGCGGTGAGGCTTCGGTCGAGAGCCTCGTTGGCGGCCTGGTCGGTGCTGTCGGGGTCGGCGACGCTGTCGAGCTCGTCGATCGCCGACTCGCGACGCGACCGCCCCCATGCGGCGGCAGTGTTGCGGATGCTCGTGAACAGGTAGGCGCGGAAGGATCCGTTGGGGCCGCCGCCCTTGATGATCGCCTGATAGATGCGGGTGTATGACTCCTGCACGAGGTCGTCCGGGTCGATCGACGACGTGATCGACCGCGCGACGGACATCCCCGACGGGTAGTGCCGCCTCCAGAGCTCTCCGAACGCCGCCGCGTCACCCGAGCGGGTGCGCAGGACGAGATCGGCGTCTGCGATCGATTCCTCGTGCGAAGTGCTGTCCTGGTCCACTGTCATCCATCTGTCGTGGAGCGCGAGTGCGCCTCCACATGAAGAGACGCGTGAACCCCATTTTCATCACGCGTCTTCTCCATTCTCTCTCCAATCTCCCAGGGTCGCCACCCCTTGAAGGAATCTTCATCCGATCGAGGCTTATCGGAGAAATCCCAGTTCAGGAGAGGATCTGGCCGACCCGGACGAGAATATTCCAAAAATTTCTGAGAAGTCGCGTAATGAATCCGGGTCGACTTCGTCTCATCACATAGAGACAGCCATGGAGCTCCACCGGGGGGCGGAGCTCAGGCGCTGGTGCAAGGGGCAAGTGCACCGGCATGGCGGGTCGGGCACCTCGGGGGAGGAGCGCTCGGCCCGCCAGCTCTCGACGTGGGGGAATGTGACGGGGCCGCCGCTCTGGGGAACGGCGGCCCCTCACCCGCGAGGGGCGCGACCGGAGAACGCAGAGCTGCGCGTCGATGCGCGCGCGGCGTCCGCCTACGGTCGGTCGCCCACCCACACGCGCACGACGCGCAGCTGCGCGTCCAGCAGCACCGCGTCTCCCACGAAGCCGTCGACGAGACGTCCGAGCCTGTCGCCGTATCCGATTGCACGGGCAGGGGTCGCAGTCAACGCCCGCACCGCCTCGGGCAGCGCGACGCCCGCGGCGATCGCCCTGCGCAGCGCGACGTCCTGCGTGAGTGTCGAACCCGCGATCGAGCCGGTGTCGTCGGCGCGGGCGACGCCGTCCTTCACCGTCACGCCGACGGCACCCAGGTCGTAGTGGCCGTCGGCGCTTCCGGCCGCTGCCATCGCGTCGGTGATGAGCGCGACGCGCCCCGGCGCGGAGTCGAAGACGAGCTTGATGACGTGCGGGTCGAGGTGCACGTCGTCGGCGATCGCCTCGAGCACCACTCGGTGGTCGGCGGCTGCCGCCAGCACAGGCCCGGGCGCGCGGTGGTGGATGCCGGGCATCGCGTTGAACGCGTGGGTGAGCACAGAGGCGCCGGCCTCGAAGGCGGCGACCGCCATCGCGGCATCCGCACTCGTGTGGCCGACGGCGGCTGCGGCTCCCGCATCGACGATCTGGCGGATCGCGTCGAGCCCTCCGTCGAGCTCGGGGGCGATCGTGACCTGTCGTATCGTGCCCCGGCCGGCCGCGAGCAGTCTGGAGACGTCGGCGGCGAGGGGATCCCGGAGCAGCGTCGGCTCGTGGGCGCCGTGGTGGGCAGGGTCGAGGAACGGACCCTCGAGGTGCGATCCGAGGATGTCGGCATCCGTCTCCATGAGATCCGCGATCTCACCGATCCGCAGTGCGAGGTCATCGAGCGGTGCGGTCACCAACGAGACGACGGCACGCGTGGTGCCGTGCCGGCGATGCAGGGCTCGAGCCGTGCGGATCGCCTCGACGCCGTCGTCGAAGGACGCGCCGGCGCCTCCGTGACCGTGGATGTCGACGAACCCGGCGGTGAGCACGGCACCGGGCCCGGCGACCGCCGAAGCATCGATGACCTGATCGGCCGGAGTCCAGGTGTCTCCGACGCCGAGTGCCACGACCCGACCGTGCTCGACGCGCACCCAGGCGTCGTCGACGATCGCGCCGTCGTCGACCAGCCGCGCCGAGTGGACGACGAGCGAGCCGGTCGCGGAGGAATCGGGTGTCATCGTGTGCTCCAGGGGATCTCTGCTGCGGGGTGGAAGTCGACGGCCTCAGCCTTCCACAGCGGCGCCATCGACCCGAGACGCACCCGGAACGACTCCCAGTCGCGCTCGGCGGCGTCTCGCGGGGACCATGCGACCTCGGCCTGTGCGGCCGCGCGGGGGAACACCAGTCGTTCGACCTCGTCGAACGTGCGCGTGGTCTCGCTCCACAGCGGAGCCTCGATGCCGAGGATCGCACTGTCGGGAACGTCCAGCACCTCGGTGGGCTCCCACTCATAGGCGGAGCGGACGTCGATGATCGCGGCCCATGTGAGTCCGAGCGGGTAGTCGGCCGAGTACTTCATGTCGAGGTAGGCGACGTCGGCTGCCGACATGATGAGCGCGCCGCCGCGCTCGACGAAGTGCGCGGCCTCTGCGGCGTGCGTGCCTTCCGGGGTGGTCTTGCCCCAGTACTGACCGACGGTGCCCTCGGCGATGTTCCTGGCCGCACCGACCTCGTGCCAGGCGAGCGGGATCTTGCCCTCCTCCACGACGATCGCGGTCGCCCGCTCGACGAACAGATCGAAGTCCGCCTGAGGGGTGCCCAGCGACTCGTCTCCGCCGATGTGGATGTACGGACCTGGGGTCAGCTCTGCCAGTTCCCGCACGACATCTCGCACGAACCCGTAGGTGCGCTCCTCGTGGATGCGGACGCTCGAATGCCCGACTCCCCACCCGAGGTAGGGCTCACCGGCGACGGGCAGCGGCTGCCCGAGGCGCTCCGACTCCGCGAGCAGACCGTCGTTCATGACCGGAGCCTCGACGAGCTCGGGGTAGGCGACGCCGATGGCGTGCGTATGCCCGGGCAGATCGACCTCGGGGATCACGAGCATGTGGTGCGCTGCGGCGTAGGCGACGATCTCGCGGTAGTCGTCCTTCGAGTAGAAGCCGCCGGGATCGCCCAGCGACGCGGTCGAGGAGGCGAGCTCCGTGAGCCTGGGCCAGGAGTCGATGTGGATGCGCCATCCCTGGTCGTCGGTGAGGTGCAGGTGCAGGGTATTGAACTTGAGGGCGCTCGTGGTGCGGATGAACTTCTTGACCTCGTCGACGGAGAAGAAGTGACGTGTGACATCGAGCATCACGCCGCGTCGTGTGAAGCGGGGGGCGTCGGTGATCTCGACGCGGAGCAGTCCCCAGCCGTCGTCGTCCTCGCGGAGCAGCTGCAGCAGCGTCTGCACGCCGTAGAACAGGCCGGCCTCGTCGCCGCCGACGATCTCGACGGAGTCCGTGACCGTGAGGGTGTAGCCCTCGGGGGCTGCCGTCTCTGCGTCGATGCGGAGGAGGATCTCTCCCGTCGTGTCGGAGGAACGGGTGAGGTGGATGTCGCTGCGACGAGCGACGGCGTCGATCAGGTGAGCGGCGACAGGGGAGTCGCCGACGACTCGAGCTGTCTGGGAGAGGGGCATCCGGCCATCGCCGACGATGACGGAAACGGGCAGAGGGACCAGAGGCATGGAATGGGGAAGGACCATGAACAAAACCTACCCTGCGCCGCGCCGGGAGCACAGGGAAATCGGCTATGCTCGTAACCGTCGCGACTGGCGTCTGGGTGGACTACCACCGGGGAGCGACTGACCACGGAATTCGACCGCGCGCCTGGGCCGATAGGTATACCCCTTTCGAATCCGTTGTCAGAGGAGCATGTCATGACCGACCGTTACTTCAACGCCCCGCTCGCCGAGGTCGATCCCGAGATCGCACAGGTCCTCGACCGTGAGCTCAAGCGCCAGCAGACGTTCCTCGAGATGATCGCATCCGAGAACTTCGTTCCCGTCTCGGTGCTGCAGGCACAGGGCTCCGTGCTCACGAACAAGTACGCCGAGGGCTACCCCGGCCGCCGCTACTACGGTGGCTGCGAAGAGGTCGATGTCGCGGAAGAACTCGCGATCCAGCGTGCGAAGGACCTGTTCGGCTCGGAGTTCGCCAACGTGCAGCCCCACTCGGGAGCATCCGCCAACGCCGCCGTGCTGCACGCGATCGCGCGCCCGGGCGACACGCTCCTCGGTCTCGCCCTCGACCAGGGCGGTCACCTGACCCACGGCATGAAGATCAACTTCTCGGGCCGTCTCTACGACATCGTCGCCTACGGCGTCGACCCCGAGACCTCGACCATCGACATGGACGAGGTGCGTCGCCTCGCGATCGAGCACAAGCCGAAGGTCATCATCGCCGGCTGGTCGGCGTACCCCCGCACGCTCGACTTCGCCGCCTTCCGCGCGATCGCCGACGAGGTCGGCGCGCTGCTCTGGGTAGACATGGCGCACTTCGCCGGTCTCGTCGCCGCGGGCCTGCACCCGAACCCGGTGCCACATGCGCACGTCGTCTCATCGACCGTGCACAAGACCATCGGCGGCCCCCGCTCGGGCTTCATCCTGACGAACGACGCCGACCTCGCGAAGAAGATCAACACGGCCGTCTTCCCGGGGCAGCAGGGCGGACCCCTCATGCACGTGATCGCCGCCAAGGCGACCGCATTCAAGCTCGCGGGCACCCCCGAGTTCAAGGAGCGTCAGGAGCGCACCCTGCGCGGCGCATCGATCCTTGCCGAGCGTCTCTCGCAGCAGGATGTGAAGGACGCGGGCATCGGAGTGCGCTCGGGCGGCACCGACGTGCACCTCGTGCTGGTCGACCTGCGTGACGCCGACATCGACGGCAAGCAGGCGGAAGACCTCCTGCACGACATCCACATCACCGTCAACCGCAACGCGGTGCCGAACGACCCACGCCCGCCCATGGTGACCTCGGGCCTGCGCATCGGTACGCCGGCGCTCGCGACCCGCGGTTTCGGCGACGCCGAGTTCACCGAGGTCGCCGATGTGATCGCGCTCGCGCTGCTTCCCGGTGCCGATGTCGAGGCCCTCCGTGCTCGCGTCGATGCGCTCGCCGCAGGCTTCCCGCTCTACCCGGACCTGCAGCAATGACCGCTGCGATCCTCGACGGCAAGGCGGCGTCGGCTGCGATCAAGGCCGAGCTCACCGAGCGGGTCGCCGTGCTGAAGGCGAAGGGCATCGTCCCGGGCATCGCGACCGTTCTCGTCGGTGCCGACCCGGCATCCCAGCTCTACGTGGGCATGAAGCACCGTCAGTCCGAGGCGATCGGGATGAATTCGATCCAGCGCGAGCTGCCGGCCGACGCCACCCAGGCCGACGTCGAGGCGCTGATCGATGAGCTCAACGCCGATCCGGACTGCCACGGCTACATCGTGCAGCTGCCGCTGCCGAAGCACATCGACACCGACGCGATCCTCGAGCGGATCGACCCGGCGAAGGATGCGGATGGCCTGCACCCGACGAACCTCGGCCGACTCGTGCTCAACGTCAACAACCCGATCCACACTCCGCTGCCGTGCACGCCGCGCGGAGTGATCGAGCTGCTGCTGCGCAACGGCTACGACTTCGCGGGCAAGCACGTCGTGGTCGTCGGACGAGGGGTCACCATCGGTCGCTCGATCGGGCTGCTGTTGACCCGCCGCGACCTGAACGCCACCGTCACGCTCACGCACACCGGCACGGTCGACATGCCGCGCTATCTGCGTGAGGCCGACGTGATCGTGGCCGCAGCGGGCGTCAAGCACCTCATCCGTGCCGAGGACGTCAAGCCGGGTGCTGCCGTGCTCGATGTGGGCGTGACGCGAGAGACCGACCCCGAGACGGGCAAGAACCTGGTCTTCGGAGACGTGCACCCTGGTGTCGCCGAGGTCGCCGGATGGGTCTCGCCCAACCCCGGCGGCGTCGGCCCGATGACCGTCGCACTGCTCATGACGAACGTCGTCGAGGCTGCTGAACGCCTCGTCTGACCCTCATCGGTCCCGATCTGCTGATCCGGTCCCGATCTGCTGATCTCTCCCGCTGATTCGTCCGCGAAACGGGGCGAGGTCCGCAGATCGGGACCGTCTGCGTTCAGCCGAGTTCGTCGAGCATCCGTCGCTGCTCGGGCGTCAAGCCGTCGTGGAGCTCCTCGCGCGCCTCGGTGGTGGCCGACGCGGCGGGGGCGGCGGCGGAGGCAGACGCGGACTTCTTGCCCGACACCCTGCCCTGGACCGCGTCGTAGAGCTCGCCCGCCTTCGCCCGCAGCTTGTCGTCGACCTGGTCGTAGATCATCCAGCCGAAGAGCAGGAACAGCGGAGGAAGCGCGTAGCTCCAGAACCCGGAGGCGCGGACGCCGCTCAGCCACACGACGGCCACCCAGATGAGGAGCTCGACGAGGTAGACGAGGACGTACTGCACGACCTTCTCACCGGTCTTGGTGCGGTCGGCTGCGGACTTGGCCGCCGCCTTGCGGAACGCGCCGGTGAGCAGCGGCTTCACGAACAGCGCCGCGAGAGTCAGGATGACCGCGGCCCAGAGCGCGTGGAACCCGACGGAGACACCAGCGGACACAAGGCCGATGAGCAGCAGCACCGCGACGTTGAACACGTAGAGGGCGGCGAACCGGACGATTCCGTTCTTCATGCGACCAGAATTCCACAATCCCGGATGCTGTGGCACCTTTCGGGCGACCCGGGAGTGCTCAGCGGGCGGGGAAGGCCCGCTCGACCGCATCCACCACCGCGTCGTAGACGGAGTCCCAGGGGACGAGCGGGGGAGTGACGCCGGCGAGCTCGAGGCTCACGGCGCCATGCACCTGTGCCCAGACGGTGAGGGCTGCGGCCATCACGTCGGGCTCGTCGACGCGTGCCGCGAGAGCGCGCACGAGGGGCGCCATCGCCGTGCTCATGGTGGCGTCGTCGGGGCGGCAGTCTTCGGTGGCCACCCCGCCTCCGAACATCAGACGATAGAGCGCCGGATTCGCCATGGCCCACGACCGGTATGCGAGCCCGAGGGCGCGCAGCCCCTGTGGTTCGGCTACCGCCTGTGCGCCGCCGAACGACGCGAATCCGTGCTCGATGACGGCTACGAGCAACTCGGTCTTGCCGCCGAAGAGGGCGTAGACCGCCGAGGTCGAGGTGCCGGCGTTCTGCGCGATGTCGCGCAGGCTGATCCGCTCCGGACCCTTGTGGTCGACCATCTCGGCTGTCGCATCGAGGAGGCGGCGGCGCAGCGCGTCGTCGTACAGAGGAGGTCTTGCCATGGGGTCGAGCTTATCGTAACGTTGTTGTATAACGTAGTTACATAACAATGTTCCAAGGAGTGGCTCATGACTCAGCAGGTCTTCCCCGGTCGATTCACCGCATCGCCGGAACGCTCGGACGTCACGGTCTTCCTGATCGGGATGCGGGCGAATCGATGGTGGCAGCTGGGGCGCGTGATGCGCACGGCCAGCAAGATGCCGCCGATGCTACGGCATCTCGCAACTCATGAGGATGCGGGGATGCTCGGCGCCCACAGCTGGTTCGGTCGCACGACGATCCTCCTGTCGTACTGGGAGAGCCCGGAGCATCTGCAGCGCTTCGCCGCCGACCGCGACGCGCCGCACCTGCAGCCGTGGCGCGACTTCATGCGGACCCTGCAGGGGAGCGGCAGTGTGGGCGTCTGGCACGAGACCTATCAGGTGCCGGTGGCCGACCTCGAGGCGGTATATGTCGACATGCCGGTGTTCGGACTCGCAGCAGCCACCGCCCATGCACCGGTCGGCCCCGGAACGAAGACAGCGCGTCAGCGGCTGGGCCGCTGACGCGCTGTCTTCGGTGGAGATCAGCCCTGCGGGTGCAGGCTGCTCTCGATGTTCGTGATGCGCGCCTGTTCGTCGAAACGGAACGTCGCGGTACCGGTGCTGTCGGCGATCGTGGCTCCCGTGAAGGACTCATCGGTCCAGGTGAGCGTCCACCCGGCCAGTCGAGCGGCATCCCAGACCGCTGTGCGCGCGTCTGCCATCGCGAGGCCCGACAGGATGCGGGGCAGGACGATCGCCGCGGATGCGACGGTGAGCGGGGGGAGCGGCGCGTCGAGCAGGAACACCGCGTACGTGCCCCCGCCGACTGGAGCGAGGTAATACGGCGCCCGTCCGGTGAGCTCGACGGCCACGGCGCCGACCGTGTGGGCCGCCCGCGTGATCCACTCGGCATCGCCAGAGGCGTCGTCAGGGAAGGGGAGCTCGGTCTGGCTCAGCTCGGCGATGCCGTGCTCGGTGCCGTAATCGCGCAGCTGCGCGGCGACACCGGCGGAGTCTCCCTGCGGGTGTGCCCACGCCCAGAGCAGCGAACGGGGTCCGGGCGCGATCGTCGCGACGAGGTGCGCCCGCGTCACGATCTGACGCGAGGCGTCGTCATTCGACGTGAACGTGAGAGTCCCGGCGGACATGTCGGCATCCCAGCGGTTGTCGCCGAGGCTCTCGAGGGCGGTGGTCAGCGAATCCTGGCGGAGAGCGGTGAACAGTGCGGCACGGTCTGCGAGCGGCTGGAGCGCGGCGAAGGTCATGCCCCCAGTCTCACCCGGATTGCTATGAATCCGCCAACTCCTCGCGTGCGGGCACCGCATCCGCAGGGCGGCCCATGCGCCAGACGCTCGGCACCAGCAGGGTCACCACCGCGATCGATGCGTAGAGGATCCCCGAGGTGACCAGGACGGTCTCGACGTCGCTGTGCGTGATGAGCCAGCCGTACACCAGGGTGCCAATGGGCATCACGACGTAGCTCCCGAGCATGTCGTAGCTCGAGACACGCGACAGCTTGTCGCCGGGCACGTTCTCCATCATCGCGAGGTTCCACCCGGTGCTGAACACCTCGGCTCCCGCGCCGGCGATGAACGCGGCGATCGCCAGCAGGATCACGGCGGGGTGGATGCCGAGCACCGTGAGCGGGATCGCGAACGCGGCCATGCCGATCATCCCGTAGCGCAGCGGACGCTTCAGCGGGAACCACATCAGCACGAGCGTCATCAGCAGGATGCCGACGCCTTCGGCGCTGACCACCCAGCCCCACCCGGCTATACCGAGCCTTTCGTCGTTCTTCGCGATGTACGGACCGACGACGCCCCAGGCGCCGATGTGGATCGCGTTCATCACCATGAAGGCGAGCACGATCACCCACAACCAGGTGCGGCCCCAGAACTCCTGCCATCCGACGCGGAGGTCATGGAACATCGTGGTTCCGCCGGCATGGTCGGGCGGGGGGAGCCTGACCATCGCCAGGACGGGGATCGCGATGACCCAGCCGATCCCCTGCACGACCATCGCCCACGCGGGGCCGGCCGCAGCGACGACGATGCCGGCGATGATCGGGCCGCCGATGGTGGTCGCGGAGCGCACGAACGACAGCATCGCGTTCGCCTGCTGCAGGTGCTCGGCGGAGGTGAGCTGCGGGATGATCCCCTGCATCGCCGGCAGCACGAACGCGGTGGAGGCACCGTTCACGACCGACAGCAGCGCGAGCAGGGGAACCGTGGCGGTGCCGCTGAACAGGAGCGCCGCCATCGCCCCGACGGTGAGGATGTCGATCACGTAGCAGGACTGGATGATGAGCGCACGCGGCAGCCGGTCGGCGATCACCCCGCCGAACAGCAGGAAGACGATGTTGCTGACCGTGAAGGCGGCGAGCACGAGCGACAGGGAACGGGCGTCGTTGTCGATCTCGAGCACCGCGAAGGCCAGGGCGATCGACGACATCGACCCGGCGATCAGCGTGATCGCGCGGGCGAGGAAGAACCAGCGGAATCCCTTGTCCTGCATCGCGGCGAGCGCGCGGATCATGACGGCGCCTCGCTTCGCTGCATCCGTCAATCCTGCCACCACGCCGGGCGGCGCCGGCGTCAGTAGCTGGCGCGGGTCGCGTCGTCGGATGCCGGGATGAAGCGGGCGGCGAGCGCCTCGGATGCCCGCGCGAGCATCGCCACGTCGGCGCCGACCGCCACGAAGTCCGCCCCGGCCGCGATGTAGGCATCGGCGGCTGACGTGTCGAAGGCGTTGACGCCCACGGGCTTGCCTGCGGCCTTCACCGCTGCGAAGACCTGCTCTACCGCACTGACCACCTCGGGGTGGGTCTGCTGGCCGAGCAGCCCCATCGACGCCGAGAGGTCGGAGGGGCCCACGAACACCGCATCCACTCCGTCGACGACCGCGATATCGGCGGCGGCCTCGACCCCCGCGGCCGTCTCGATCTGCACGGTCAGCGACGTGTGCTGAGCCGAGTCCTGCAGGTACCGTTCGACGCGGTTCCAGCGGGCGCTGCGCGCGAGCGCGCTGCCGACACCGCGCACGCCCTCGGGCGGATAGCGGGTCGCCGACACGGCCGCGCGCGCCTCTGCGGCCGACGAGACCATCGGCACGATGAGGTTCTGTGCGCCGAGATCGAGGACCTGCTTGATCGCCACCGTGTCGTTGGACGGCACGCGCACGACCGGGGCGATCGGGTATGCGGCGGCGACCTGCAGCTGCAACAGGGTCGACTCGAGCGTGTTCGCCGAGTGCTCCATGTCGATGAGCAGCCAGTCGAGGCCTGATCCCGCTGCCACCTCGGTCACGAGCGGGCTGCCCGAGCAGGCCCACATGCCGATCAGCGAGCGGTCGGCGGAGGCGAGCTGCTCGCGGAAGGAGGGGCTCAGCTGAAGCGGCATTCGATCGTTCCCATCGGTCCGTAGTCGCACAGCACCTGATCGCCGCGCGACACCCACATCGGGCGTGTGAACGATCCTGCCAGGATGATCTCCCCGGCCTCCAGACGCGCGCCGTGCTGGTGGAACTTGTTCGCGAGCCACGCGACACCGGTGGCGGGGTGGCCGAGCACGCCGGCCGCGACGCCCGTCTCCTCGATCTCGCCGTTGCGCGAGAGCACACCGGGCACCCAGCGCAGATCGATCTCGTCAGGACGCTTGTGCACGGTGCCCAGCACCATCGCACCGTACGCGGCGTTGTCGCTGATCGTGTCGACGATCGTGCGCCCCTCGAGCTCGATGTGCGAGTTCAGCACCTCGAGCGCCGGCACCGCGTAGTCGATCGCCGCAAGGGCGTCGTCGAGAGTGCAGTCGGGGCCCTCGAGCGGATGCTTGAGCACGAACGCGAGCTCGACCTCGATGCGCACGTTCGAGAAGTGGTCGACCGGTATCTCGACGCCCGACTCGTAGACGGTGTCGTCGAACATCACGCCGTAGTCGGGCTCGGTGATGCCCGTGGCCTGCTGCATCGCCTTGGAGGTCAGCCCGATCTTGCGGCCGACCAGTCGGCGCCCCGCAGCGATCTGCGAGTCGCGCCACACGCCCTGGATCGCGTAGGAGTCCTCGACCGTCGCCTCCGGATACCGCGCGGTGATGCGCGGGATCACGGCGTGGTTCCGGTCGGCTTCGGCGAGCTCAGCGGCGATCTGCGCGACGGTGTCTGCGGACAGCATCCGTTCCTCCTCTGTCTGTGAACCTGTGTGCGAGTCGGTCAGAGCTGGTGGCCGAGCTTGTACTCGCCCTGCTTGTACTCGGGCATGCCCTCGTCGTCGGGGCGCGTGTACGAGAACCCGTCTGCGCCGATCGTCACGGCCATCTCGGAGCTGTCGGTGCGGTCGATGACCGGCTGCGGGTTGCCGTCGAGGTCGAGCACGAGCGAGGCCTCGGTGTACCAAGAGGGCACGACGGGGTTGCCCCACCAGTCACGGCGCTGGTTGTCGTGCACGTCCCACGTGATGACCGGGTTGTCGGGGTCGCCCGTGTAGTAGTCCTGCGTGTAGACCTCGACACGGTGCCCGTCGGGGTCGCGCAGGTACAGGTAGAACGCGTTCGAGACGCCATGACGGCCGGGGCCGCGCTCGATCGCGTCGGAGCGGCGGAGGGCGCCGAGCTTGTCGCAGATCGCAAGGATGTTGTGCTTCTCATGCGTCGCGAAGCACACATGGTGCATGCGGGGTCCGTCGCCGCCGGTCATCGCGGTGTCGTGCACGGTGGGCTTGCGGCGCATCCACGCGGCGTACACGGTGCCCTCGTCGTCCTGGATGTCCTCCGTCACGCGGAAGCCCAGATCCTGCATGAACTTGACGGCGCGGGGCACATCGGGGGTGACCTGGTTGAAGTGGTCGAGACGCACGAGCTCGCCGGGGATGTGCAGGTCGTAGCGCCACGACATCCGCTCGACGTGGTCGGACTGGTGGAAGAACTCGATGGGGAAGCCCAGCGGATCGACCACGCGCACGGAGTCACCGACACCCTTGACGAAGCCGTCGGGGTTGCGGCGCACGTCGCAGCCGAGCTCGGTGTAGAACTCCACTGCCCTGTCGAGGTCCGAGGCGTCGCGCACACGGTACGAGAATGCGGCGACCGCGGCGATCGGTCCCTTGCGCAGCACGAGGTTGTGGTGGATGAACTCCTCGGTCGAGCGCAGGTAGATCGCCTCGTCGTCCTCTTCGGTCACATACAGGCCCAGGACGTCGACGTAGAACACCCGGGACGCCGCGAGGTCTGTGACGACCAGCTCCATGTAGGCGCAGCGCAGCACGTCAGGCGGCGTGCTCTCAGGGGTCGGGACGGGGTTGTCGGTCTGGATCGGAGCCTCCTGGCTCACGTAGTAGCCCGATGAGGTCAGCGTCTTCGCAGTCTTGTCGGTCATCGCAGGGTCCTTGCTCAGTTCTTGCCGAAGGTCGGGTTGTGGGCGCCGCCGAGCGTGATGTGCACGCTCTGCTGGTCGGTGTAGAAGTCGATCGAGCGGTAGCCGCCCTCGTGGCCGAGGCCCGAGGCCTTGACGCCGCCGAACGGGGTGCGGAGGTCCCGCACGTTGTTGCTGTTCAGCCACACCATGCCGGCTTCGACGGACTGCGCGAAGTTGTGCGCGCGCTTCAGGTCGTTCGTCCAGATGTAGGCGGCGAGGCCGTACTTCGTGTTGTTCGCGAGGGCGAGCGCCTCGTCGTCGGAGTCGAACGGCGTGATCGCGACGACCGGACCGAAGATCTCCTCCTGGAAGATGCGGGCGTCGGGGGAGACATCGGCGAACACGGTCGGGGCGACGAAGTTGCCCGTATCGAACCCCTCCGGGCGGCCACCGCCGGCGACGAGGCGGCCCTCGGTCTTGCCGATCTCGACGTAGCTCATCACCTTGTCGTAGTGCTCGGGGTGCACGAGCGCGCCGACCTCGGTCGCCGGGTCGTGCGGGTAGCCGACCTTGACGCGCTTCGCCTGCGCGGCGTAGCGCTCGACGAACTCCTCGTAGATCGAGCGCTCGACGAGGATGCGCGATCCTGCGGTGCAGCGCTCGCCGTTGAGCGAGAAGACGCCGAAGATCGTGGCGTCGACCGCCGCTTCGAGATCGGCGTCGGCGAAGACCACCGCGGGCGACTTGCCGCCGAGCTCCATCGAGAGGCCCTTGAGGAACGGAGCCGCGTTGCCGAAGATCAGCTGCCCTGTCGAGCTCTCGCCCGTGAACGAGATGAGCGGCACGTCGGGATGCTTCACCAGCGCATCTCCGGCGTCCTCGCCGAGGCCGTTGACGAGGTTGAAGACGCCTGCGGGCAGTCCTGCCTCCTCGAAGATGCCTGCCCAGAGCGAGGCCGAGAGCGGCGTGAACTCGGCGGGCTTCAGCACCACGGTGTTGCCGGTCGCGAGTGCGGGGCCGAGCTTCCACGACTCCAGCATGAACGGCGTGTTCCACGGTGTGATGAGGCCTGCGACGCCGATCGGCTTACGGTTGACGTAATTCATCTGCTTGCCCGGAACCTTGAAGGCGTCGTCGGACTGGGCGACGATCAGGTCGGCGAAGAAGCGGAAGTTCTCGGCGGCGCGGCGGGCCTGGCCGAGAGCCTGCGTGATCGGGAGGCCGGAGTCGTACGACTCGAGTTCGGCGAGCCGGGCGTCACGCGACTCGACGATGTCGGCGATCCTGTGCAGCACCCGCGAGCGCTCGCGGGGGAGCATCCGCGGCCAGGGGCCCTCGTCGAACGCGCGCTTCGCTGCGGCGACGGCGAGCTCGATGTCGGCCTTCTTGCCGGCGGCGGCGGTCGTGTAGGTCTTGTTCGTCACCGGGTCGAGCACATCGAAGGTGTCGCCGTCGACCGAGTCGACGAACGCGCCGTCGATGTAGTGCTGGATGTGATCGGGCAGGTCGGCGGGGATGCGGGAATCGGTCATGACTCGTCTCCTGGGTTGTGGTGAGAACGTGCGTGGAGGGCATCGAGGAAGGCATCCCTCGTGCGAAGGCGGTGGTTGCGGGCGGCGAGCTCGATCTCGAGCGGGTCCGCACCCTTGCGGATCAGCCCGAGGATCTCGGTGTGCTCCTCGACCGAGTGCTGGGCACGCCCCGGCACGTACGCGAAGGTGGAATCGCGGATGCCGGAGAGCCGTGCCCACCCTCGGTGCACCAGGTCGAGCAGGTGCGGGTTCGGGCACGGCTCGAAGAGCAGCGAGTGGAACTGTCGGTTGAGCTCGGTGAACGCGTGCGCGTCGAGGTGGCCGAGCATCTGGATCATCCGCTCGTTGACCGCCTCGGCCGCGTCGAGCGCCTCAGCGTCGAGCAGCGGAGCGGACAATGCGGTGGCTGCGCCTTCGACCAGGCCCAGCGTCTGCATGGTGTGCGCGTATTCGCTCTCGTCGACGAGAGTGACGCGGGCGCCGACGTTGCGCTCGAAGGTCACCAGCCCCTCGGCCTCGAGGCGACGGATCGCTTCACGGACCGGAACGACGCTCATGCCGAGCTCCTCGGCCAGGGATCCGAGCACCAGGCGGTATCCGGGGCCGAACACGTGGCCCGAGATGCGCGAGCGGATCCAGGTGTACGCCTGTTCGGACTTGCTGGCGTTCGCGACGGTGGTCATGACCGGGACCCGCCCTCAGGTGGTGAGCCGGTGGCCGCCTCGTACTTCTCACGCCACGCGGCGTTGAGGGGGAACAGCCCGTCGACGGGGTGGCCGGCTGCGACCTGCTCGGCGATCCAGGCGTCTTCGACCTCCTGGGCGAGCGCGTCGTCTGCGACCTGTTCGGCGAGAGCCGGGGGGATCACGATGACCCCGTCGCCGTCACCCACGAGGATGTCGCCGGGTTGCACGGTGGCGCCGCCGCAGGAGATCGTGATGTCGGAGTCCCATGGCACGTGCTTGCGCCCCAGAACCGACGGGTGCGCGCCCTGGGAGAAGACCGGCAGTCCGATCTCGGCGACCGCATCGAAGTCACGCACGCCGCCGTCTGTGACGACGCCGGCCGCACGGCGGGCGACGGCGCGCAGGGCGAGGATGTCGCCGAGCGTTCCGGTCGTCGCGTCGCCACGCGCCTCGATCACGATGATCTCGCCCTCGTCGACGGCATCGAAGGTGCGCTTCTGGGCGTTGTACCCGCCGCCATGGCTCGTGAACAGGTCTTCGCGGAAGGGGACGAATCGCAGAGTCTTGGCCGTGCCGACGATCTTGCTGCCGGGGATGTTCGCTGAGACTCCGTCGATGAAGCACGCGTTATGGCCGCGCTTGCGCAGCTGCGCCGAGAGGCCGGCGGTCGGCGCCTCCATCAGCTTCGCGCGCAGCGCGGGGGAGAGCGCAGGAGCAGACTCCTCGGCGGGCAGACCGGCCTCCTCGCGCGACCCCCATGCCTCGGTGCGCTGCAGGTCGTCGACGGCCGGAAGTGATCCGAGATCGCCGTCGAAGGGCACGTCGCCCTGCGTGACCGTGGTCACGAGGCGGCCGGAGGAGGGGGAGCCTGCGGTCTCCGGAGCATCGACCTCGATCTCGACCACGTCTCCGGGCACGATCACGGAGGACCCGGCGGGCGTGCCGGTGAGGATGACGTCGCCCGGCTCGAGCGTGAAGTGCTGGGAGAGGTCGGCGACCAGCTGCGCGAGCGGGAAGATCAGCCCGGCGGTCGTGTCGTCCTGGCGCAGCTCGCCGTTGACCCAGGCGCGGACGCGAAGAGCCGCGGGGTCGACGGTGCGCGCGTCGATGAGCTCGGGGCCGAGCGGGGTGTACCCGTCGCCGCCCTTGGAGCGGACGTTGGAGCCCTTGTCGTTGGCGCGCAGGTCGTAGAGTCCGAGGTCGTTCGACGCGGTGACCCCGCCGACATGGGCCCAGGCGTCTTCGAGCGAGACGTTCCGCGCTGCGGTGCCGATGATCAGAGCGATCTCGCCCTCGAACGCGAGCAGCTCGGTGCCCGCGGGGCGTTCGACGGTGCCGCCGGAAACGCCGACGGAACTGGACGGCTTGAAGAAGTAGGAGGGGGATGCGGGCCTGCGCCCTCGCTGATCCGCACGTGAGGCATAGCTCAGGTGGATCGCGATGATCTTTCCGGGGCGGGTGATGGATGCCGTCACGGTGCGCCTCCTCGCGCTTTCATCGACGCCTTGTGCGTCGTATTCGAAATCATATATCATCGTGTCACCCCTCGGCAAGCAACTCGAATCACCTCGCGAGCGAGCCGTGACAATGCGGTCACAATCAAAGGAGACACCCCTATGAGCGGGCAGTCACACGTGGGTTTCACCCCCACCGGAACCATCGCGACGGCAGCCGACAGGCGTCGTGTCGTCTTCGCCACGGTCGTCGGCACCACCGTCGAGTGGTACGACTTCTTCATCTACGCCACGGCCGTCGGCTTGGTCTTCGGGCAGCTGTTCTTCGAGCCGCTGGGCGCGAACAGCGCCATCATCGCCTTCGCGACGGTGGGCGTCAGCTTCCTCTTCCGTCCGCTCGGGGCCTTCCTCGCCGGGCACTTCGGCGACAAGCTCGGGCGTAAGACCGTGCTCATGTGGACGCTGATCCTGATGGGGGCGGCGACCGCGCTCATCGGAATCCTGCCCACGTACGACGCGATCGGCATCACCGCGCCGATCCTGTTGGTGCTGCTGCGCATCATCCAGGGCATCTCGGCCGGCGGCGAGTGGGGTGGCGCGGTGCTGATGGCCGTCGAGCACGCCCCGCGCGCCAAGCGAGGGATCTTCGGCGCCTCGCCGCAGATCGGCGTGCCGCTCGGCCTGCTGCTCGCTTCGGGCGTCATGGCGCTCATGACGGCGATCGCGCCGGGCGAGCAGTTCGCGATCTGGGGCTGGCGCATCCCGTTCCTGCTCAGCGTCGTGCTGATCCTCGTCGGCTACTACGTGCGTCGCAAGGTCGAGGAGAGCCCCGTCTTCACCGAGCTCGCTGAGCGCAAGGAGAAGGCGACGATGCCGATCGTGCAGCTGTTCCGCAAGCACCTGCTGCTCGTGATCATCGCGGCGTTCGTGTTCGCAGGCAACAACGCCGTGGGCTACATGACGACCGGCGGCTACATCCAGGGGTACGCCACGAACCCCGAGGGGCCGATCGGTCTCGACCGTGGCGCAGTGCTCTGGGCTGTCGCCGGATCTGCGGTGACCTGGCTGCTCACGACACTCCTGGCCGGATGGATCTCCGACCGGATCGGTCGCCGCACCACCTACATCATCGGCTGGGCCATGCAGCTCGTCGGCGTCTTCACGCTGTTCCCGCTGGTCAACACGGGCGAGATCGGCCTGCTGTTCGCCGGTCTCGCGATCCTCACGATCGGCCTCGGATTCACCTACGGGCCGCAGGCGGCGCTGTACGCCGAGCTCTTCCCCGCCAGCATCCGCTTCTCGGGCGTCTCGATCTCGTACGCGATCGGTGCGATCGCCGGCGGTGCGTTCGCACCGACCATCGCGACCGCGATCGTGCAGGCGACCGGTTCGACGCAGGCGGTCACCTGGTATCTCGCCGGGATGACGGTCCTCGGTCTGATCGCCACACTGCTGCTGCGCGACCGGTCCGGAATCCCGCTGGGGCCGGACCATGAGGAGGAGCAATCTGTGAGCCCGATCTACGGCGTGGCCAGGGCCTGACCTCCTGCGCATCGCGCGGAGACACGGAGAACGCACGCTCGCATCCCGCGGGCGTGCGTTCTCGCTGTGCGGGGTTCAGCCCTCGAGTGCGTCGCGGATCGCGGATGCCGAGAGCCGGAGGCGGTCGGCGATCTCGGCGTCGTCGAGATCGGTCGCGACGTGCACCACGGCGATCGCCGCCGGGCGCTGACCGCGGAGAGCGAGTGGGACCGCGACCGACTGCACGGTGGGGATGACCTCGTCGTGGCTCGTCGCGAATCCGCGCGTGCGTGCCTCGTCGACCTCGACGCGCAGCGCGGCGCTCGCGTGGTCGGGCCATTCCGATGCGGCGAGCTGCGTCAGTATCGCCTTGCCCGGTGCGCCGACGGTCACGGAGTGGCGGGCACCAGGGCGCTGGGCGACGCTCGCGATCGCGTGCCGGGGCTCGATGCTCGCGAGTGTGATGCAGTCGTCGCCGTCGAGAACACCGAGGAAGCAGGTCATGCCGAGTTCGTTCGCGATCGCGGTGAGTTCGGGGATCGCCTCGGCCTGCAGGTCGTGGGCGACGCCGGCCGCGAGGGCGGCCATGCGCGGGCCGAGGGTGACGGAGCCCGAGCCGTCGCGCCCGATGAGTCGGTGGTCTTCCAGGGTGCGCAGCAGTCGGTAGGCGATCGAGCGATGCACGTCGAGCCGCGCGGCGATCTCGTCGATCGTGAGGGGAGTGCGCGCATCGGCGAGGACCTCGAGAATGCGGATGCCGCGGCTGAGCGTCTGCGAGGCCGGAGCGCTTTCGGGCATGAGTACTTCCTTGCGTTCGTCACCAGGTGCCTTTAGGCTGTGTTCAATAGTAGAACGTTGTGTTCGAATATAGAACACGAAGAGTTCGAAGGCAACACCTGACAGTGAAGTCCGGAAGGAATCGACGACGATGCAGTTCCACCACCACGGCTATGTCTCGGGAGACCCTCGCGTGAAGGATGCCATGGGCATCGGCACCGACCGTCCCGCAGACCTGCCAGACGAGATCGACGTCCTCATCGTCGGCTCCGGTCCCGCGGGGATGCTGCTCGCCGCCCAGATGTCGCAGTACCCCGACGTCTCCACACGGATCATCGAGAAGCGCGACGGACGACTCGTGCTCGGGCAGGCCGACGGCATCCAGCCGCGCAGCGTCGAGACGTTCCAGGCCTTCGGCTTCGCCGAGCGCATCGTCGCCGAGGCGTACAACATCGGCTGGATGAACTTCTGGGGTCCGAACCCCGACAGGCCGAGCGAGATCGTGCGCACCTCGCGCACGGCGGACTACGCCTACGACATCTGCGAGTTCCCGCACCTGATCGTCAACCAGGCGCGTGTGCTCGACTACTTCGCCGAGGCTGCTGCACACGGACCGGGCCGCATCGCCCCCGATTACGGCATCGAGTTCGCGGGCCTCACGGTGCATGACGAGGGCGAGTACCCGGTCGAGGTCGCGCTGCGATACGTCGCGGGGGAGCGGGCGGGCGAGGAGCGCACGATCCGAGCCAAGTACGTCGCCGGCTGCGACGGTGCGCGCAGCGGCGTGCGCCAGGCCATCGGACGCACGCACGTCGGCGGAAGCGCCGCGCACGCCTGGGGCGTCATGGACGTGCTCGTGAACACCGACTTCCCCGATTGGCGCACCAAGTGCGCGATCAACTCGGAGGCGGGCAACATCCTGCACATCCCGCGTGAGGGCGGATACCTCAGCCGGATGTACATCGACCTCGGCGAGGTGGCACACGACGACGACCATCGTGTGCGGCAGACGCCCATCGAGGAGATCATCCGCAAGGCGAACGCGATCCTGAGCCCTTACGTGCTCGACGTGAAGGAGGTCGCCTGGCACAGCGTCTACGAGGTCGGGCATCGGGTGACCGACGGGTTCGACGACGTGATCGACGGATCCGGTCGCACTCCGCGGGTGTTCCTCACCGGGGATGCCTGTCACACGCACAGTGCGAAGGCCGGCCAGGGTATGAACGTCTCGATGCAGGACGGCTTCAACCTCGGGTGGAAGCTCGGATCGGTGCTCACCGGGCGGGCGCCCGAGGCGCTGCTTGCGACGTACGGTGCTGAGCGTCGACCCGTGGCACAGCAGCTCATCGACTTCGACCGCGAGTGGTCGACTCTGATGGCGCGCAAGCCCTCGGAGATCACCGACCCCAACGACCTCGCCACCTACTACCTCGCCACGGCGGAGTTCCCCTCCGGCTTCATGACGCAGTACACGTCGTCGATGATCACGGGTTCCGACGCGCACCAGGCGCTCGCCGCGGGGTTCCCGCTCGGCAAGCGCTTCAAGTCGGCCGAGGTCGTACGGGTGGGCGACGGCAATGTCGTGCACCTCGGCCACCACGCGAAGGCAGACGGACGCTGGCGCGTCTATGCGTTCGGCGGTCGGGATGCCGCGACGCTCGACGCCTGGGCGTCGCAGGCGGGGCCGGCGCTGGCGCGCTTCACACCGGCGGATGCGGATCAGGATTCTGTCTTCGATGTCAAGGCGATCTACCAGCAGCCGTATGAGGAGGTCGAAGTCACATCCGCCCCCGCGTTGTTCCAGCCGAAGACCGGTCCGCTCGGGCTCACCGACTGGGAGAAGGTCTACGCCGCCGGGCCGTCGAAGTGGACGGAGACCGACATCTTCGAGGCGCGAGAGCTGTCACGGGACGGCGTCGTGGTGGTGGTGCGCCCCGACCAGTACGTCGCCGCGATCCTTCCGCTCGATGCCGTCGACGAGCTGACGTCGTTCTTCGAGGGAGCCCTGCTGCCCGCATCCTGAGCGCCCGCACCATGACACGTGTCATGGCAAGGAGATGACACCGCCCTCCGGCGCCGTCGTCGCCGCTCCGGAAGGCTGGACGCATGAACAACACCTCCGCGAGCAGGCCGGCGACGCAGGCACTCGCTCGTTCGGCATCCGAAGCCCCGAACCATGATCCGGTCGTGCTCGAGCTGCGCGGCGTCACGCGCCATTTCGGTTCGGGCGACAGCCGCGTGCAGGCCGTGGCCGGTGTCGATCTGTCGATCCGCCGGGGAGAGGTCGTGGCACTGCTGGGACCGAACGGCGCGGGTAAGACGACCACGCTCGACATGCTCCTGGGGCTCACGCAACCGAGCACCGGCAGCGTCCAGGTGCTCGGGGTCACGCCCGAGCGGGCGACATCGAGCGGCGCGATCGGGGCGGTGCTGCAGTCCGGCGGGCTGCTGGGCGACCTGACCGTGGGCGAGACCGTGCGCCTCATCGCCTCGCTGTACGGGGCAGAAGCCGCCGCACGCGTGCCCGAGGTCATGGCCCGTGCCGATCTCGAGCACCTCGCCCGCCGCCGGGTGTCGAAGTGCTCCGGTGGAGAGCAGCAGCGGGTGAAGTTCGCACTCGCGATGGTCTCGGACCCCGACATCCTCGTACTGGACGAGCCGACGGCAGGCATGGACGTCACAGCCCGGCGGCACTTCTGGGATGTGATGCGGGCGGATGCGGATGCCGGGCGCACGATCGTGTTCGCCACCCACTACCTCGAAGAGGCGGAGCAGTTCGCGCGCCGGACGGTGGTGATGCACCGCGGCACGATCGTCGCGGACGCCCCCACGGCGCTGCTGCGGGCGAGTCTGGGGGAGCGGAGCCTCTCCGCGACCATCGATCCGGCCGATGCGGCGCTCGTCGCGATGCTGAAAGACGAAGACGGCGTCGTCGACGTGCGACTGGACGGGGACCGACTGAGCCTGCGGGCAGCGGACTCGGACGCGGCCGCCCGCATTCTGCTCGACAACGGCGCCCACGACCTCGAGATCGCCGCCGCCACCCTCGAAACCGCCTTCACGGCCCTGACGGAGAACTGACATGCTCGTCTCACCCACCATGCTGCGCATCGAAGGCATCCGTCAGCTGCGCAACCCGTACACGCTCGCATTCACGCTGGCGATGCCGGTCGCGATGTACCTGCTGTTCGGTGCGGGAATGGGCTACGGCTCGCTCTCGGCCGGCCATGGGAACGTCTCCTTCTATGTGATGACTTCGATGGCCGCCTACGGCACGGCGGTCGCGATGAGCTCGCTGACCTCGCTCGCGGCCACTGAGGCCAAGCAGGGCTGGGGTCGTCAGCTCGCGATGACCCCGCTGACGACCGCAGGATACGCACTGACCAAGCTGCTCACATCCGTCGTCTTCGCTGCGCTGGCACTGGTGGCGGTCTTCTCCGCAGGCATGATGACCGGCGCGCAGGTCGAGGATGCCTGGCGCTGGGTCGCCACCGCGGCCATCATCCTCGGGATCGGCCTGATGTACGGGCTGTTCGGACTCGGCGTCGGCCTGTTCTTCAGCTCGGACTCCGCCGCGGCGCTGGCCTCGATCTCGATGACGTTCTTCGCATTCTTCGGCAATGTCTTCATGCCGCTCGACGGGGTGATGCTCGACATCGCCCGTTTCACGCCGCTGTACGGTTTCGTCGCTCTCAGTCGCTGGCCGTTGACCGACGGCGTCCTCACCACGGGGCAGACGGATGAGCTGTGGATGCTGTTCCTGAACGTCGTCGTGTGGCTCGGGCTGTTCGCGCTGCTGGTGACCATGGGTATGAAGCGTTCCCGGTCGCGGCAGTAGAAGCCCGGCCTCACCCTCGTCGATAGGTTGGACGGATGACGCAGCACTCGAAGCGGGGATCCTCGGAAGCATCCCGGCAGGCCCGGCAGTTCGCCGCTCTGGGGGCGCCGCCGGCCGCATGGTCGGCTCCGGGAGCGCGCGCCCCACGTCGACCTGTGGGGAAGGATCCCTGGTCGCGGTTCGGCTGGCTGATGGCCGTAATCTGGCTGGTCTTCCTCGTCTATCCGGTGCTGGCGCTGCTGCGCTCCGAGGCGCCGCCCGCGTGGATCGTCGTGGGCTGGATCGCGCTGATCGCCTTCGTGTTGCTGTACGTCACCGGCTTCATGCACGGGATGCGCGGCGGAGGCGGGTTGGGGCGACCGCCGTCTGCGCGGCAGTGGGTCACGTTCGCGCTCCTCATACTGTGTGCGCTGATCTCCGTGCCGGCAGAAGGCGGTTCCGCGCTCAGCTTCCTTCCGTTCATCATGTCGTTCGCCTCCTACGGACTGACGCGTGTGTGGCATTGGATCACGACGGTCGCCGCCCTGACGGTCGCGGCGCTGTGCGTCTTCCTGCTCCCCGGAGGTCTCAGCTATCTGTCGGTGCTGGCGATCATCGGACTCCTGGGCGTCGTCAACACGGTGTCGACCTGGCTCATCATCCGCTCGGGAGAGGCCGAGCAGCTCGGACTCGAGCTGGCGACGAGTGCGGGGCGCGAAGCCGTCGCACGCGACGTGCACGACCTGGTCGGCCACTCGTTGACGGTCGTCGGTCTCAAGGCGCAGCTCGTGCGCCGCCTCATGGACTCCGATCCGGAGCGCGCGAAGGCGGAGCTCGCCGACATCGAGCGGCTCACAGCCGAGGCGATCGCCGGGGTGAGGTCATCGGTGTCCGGTGCGCGGGCGACGACGCTCGTCGAGCAGCTCGCGTCGTCTCGGGAATCGCTGCGCGCGGCCGACATCGAGCTGCGGGTTCAGGGCGAGGCCGATGCCCTCTCACCGGTGCAGGCGATCACCGCGAGTTGGATCCTGCGTGAGGCGACGACCAATGCGCTGCGTCATTCCCAGGCTCGTACCGTGGGAGTGCTGTTCGCGCCCGGGCGGCTGGTGGTCGACGACGACGGGATCGGCATCCCTGAAGGCGCAGGTGACGGCACGCGTGAAGGCGCGGGCAACGGCATCCGTGGCATGCGCGAGCGCGCGGCGGCAGCAGGAGCGGGCTTCGTGATCGCCGGAGCGCGTGACGCCGACTGCTCGGGGACCAGGGTCGAGGTGACCTGGTGACGGCCGCGAGCGAGGGCGCAGGCATCCGTCTGCTGATCGCCGACGATCAGGCGCTGGTGCGCGGCGCACTGGGGGCACTGCTCGACCTCGAGCCCGACCTCACCGTGATCGGCATGGCATCAGACGGTGCAGAGGCGCAGCGGCTCGCGGAGGAGCTGCGGCCGGATGTGTGTCTGATGGACATCCAGATGCCGGGCATGGACGGCGTGGAGGCGACGCGTCGGGTCCGCGAGGCGAGTCCGACGACGCAGATCCTCATCGTGACCACCTTCGCGCGCCCCGGATATCTGCGGTCGGCCCTGGACGCCGGAGCCAGCGGGTTCATCGTGAAGGACACCCCCGCCGAGCAGCTGGCGGAGGCGGTGCGTCGGGTGCATCGCGGCGTGCGCGTGCTCGATCCGGCGCTCGCCGCAGACAGCCTGTTCGACGGCGCGAACCCACTGAGCGAGCGGGAGCGCCAGGTGCTCCGTCTCGCCGCGGACGGCCGATCGGCCGCTGCCGTCGCGGCCGAGGTGTTCCTGTCTGCGGGCACCGTGAGAAATCACCTCTCCGCGGCGATCGGGAAGACGGGCGCGGCGAATCGCGCGCAGGCCGTGCGCATCGCGCTCGACAAGGGCTGGATCTGACCCTCATCCCTCCGCAGCGGATGCGGCGCGCGCCCGCTGTGCCGCTGCCTGCTTCTGCCTGGCGAGCCAGGTGTGGTCGGCGATGGCAGCTCGGAGTTCGGTGGAGTAGTCCCTTCCTTCGGCGGGGTATCGGCGGAGGTTCCGCAGATGGAAGGGGGATCCATCGCGGTGGGGACCGCTGGCGTCGATGCGCCGGGCGAGGTCGGTGAGCCCGTCGCGGCCCGCTTCCCTGTACTCGCGGCGCTCGGCATGATCCAGGCGGATCAGGCACGAGTCGTCGACCATCGAGCTGATCGTGTAGCGCGAGTCGAGGTAGAGGTCGCCGTGCTGTTCGACCAGGAACCACGAGCCGGGCTCATGGTCGACGTAGCGCATCGCCTGTCGCGCTGCGGCGATGCGAGCGGCGTCGCCCCATCGCTCGACGGAAGGGATCGCCTCGTGGGGGCGTCGCAGTGCGGCATCCAACGTGTGATGGCCGAATGTCGGTGAGGAGTCGCGATACAGCGTCAGACACGCGACCCGACGGCACGCGGTGCAGGTGACCTGGCTCTCCACTCGCTCCAACAGGGCGGAGGCGTGCAGCGGTCGAAGGTCGGCGAGGGGCACAGGTGCGTCCCCGTTGGTGAGAACTCCGGTCTCGAGGCCGTCGACGAGACGGTGGATCGTGCCGTCCAGATCGAAGAGACCGTCCTCGGTGCGTGCGATCAGTTCGCGACACACCGGGCAGCCGTCGTGAGCCGGACGGCACGTGTCTTTCGGGTCGTCCATGGTGAAGGCCACCCGCTGCAGGTCACCGGCGCGGCGGCCCCCGTACTTCACGAACTCCGGCCGCAGATACGCGCCATCGAGCACGAAGTAGCGGTCGCCCTCTGCGAACCTCCACGGAACGTCGAAGCTCTCTGTGAAATCGGCGAAAGTCGCGCTGTCGTCGATCCCGGGGATCCACTCGGCCACGTCGAGTCCGCGCGGAGAGAACGGCGTGGGGGTGAGGTGCAGGATCACGGCGATGACGGCGTCGTCATGCAGCACGATCTCGCCACCGGATCCGAATCGCAGGTGCTGCGAGAGCACGGCCGGCTCCCCGATCCGATACGCGGCGGTCTCTGCAGGTCCGTCACCGAATGCAGCGATCAGAGCTCTCACGGCGATGTCGCCCTCCGGCATGCCGAGTGCCTCGAAGATCAGCTGCATCCGGTCATGCTCTCGTCGTCGCGTCACCGGACCAGTATCCGTCACGGGTGAGCAGACGCGCGGCTCGTCATCGGGGGTCGGGATGCGCCACCGCTCTGGCGGGTGTCGGTGGCCCCGCGTAGCCTGAGGCCGATGGGCGCCGATGCCCACGACGAGGAGTGCGTGATGACCTGGAAGATCGAGCTCATCTTCATGCCGGTGACCGACGTCGACCGCTCGAAGGAGTTCTACACGAAGATCGGATTCAACCCCGACCACGATCAGGTGCCGTATGAGGGTCTGCGTTTCGTGCAGATGACTCCGCCCGGTTCCGCCTGCTCGATCGCCTTCGGCACGGGGCTGGAGATTCCCCTCGAGCCCGGTCAGCAGAAGACCATCCAGGTGGTGGTGCCGAACGCTGATGAAGCCAAGGCTCAGCTCGAGGCCGTGGGGGTGACGACCAAGGGCGTCGAAGACCTGGGCTGGGGTCGCTTCGTCTGGTTCGACGATCCCGACGGCAACACCTGGACTCTTCAGGAACTGCCGGACTACAGCGCGCAGGCCTGACGCGGCGGGAGAGCCGAGGTCAGCGCGCGGAGATCGTGCGCAAAGCCTCCGGCGCGCCCTCCGGAAAGAGCACGCGGACGCCGGACTCGATGTCCGCGAGGGGCACCCAGCGCACAGGACTGCCCTCATCGAGGATGCGGAGCTCTGCGTCGAGAGGCACGGCATCGAGCGCTGCGGAGGACACTGCGAAGACGTGGGCGATCTCGTGCCCGGGTTCGCCCTCGTACGTGAAGATGTTCTCGAAGACGCCGAGCGGCTCGGCGCCGTCGAGCTCGACGCCGAGCTCTTCCATGAACTCTCGCCGGAGCGCCTCCACCGCCGTCTCACCGAACTCGATCCCGCCGCCGATCGCCCGGAGGAAGTCGAGTCCGCGTGAGTGGTCGTGTCCTTCGAGGGCGAGCAGATGCCCGTCCTTCACAGGGAGGCCGACGGCGATGTTGCGGATGGCAGGCATCTCGGAAGGCTAACGCAGGAGGCCAGGTGCGGGGTTCACGCCAGGCGGAACGCCCCGCCGGAGACCTCGATGCCTCCGGTCGGCGGGATAGTCACGGTGAGCAGACTGGGCCTGCGCACGTGCGCGCCCTGATGGATCCGGACGGTCCGCTCCGTGTGTCCCAGGTCGCGCAGGTAGGCGCCGACGGATGCTGCCGCGGATCCCGTCGCCGGGTCTTCGGTGATGCGACCGACCGGGAACAGGTTGCGCGCGTCGAAGTCCGCAGGACCGACCGCGTGCAGCACCGTCACAGTGCCGAGCCACCCCTGCTCGCGCATGAGCGTGGCGACATCGGCGGGAAAGAAGCGGAACTGGTCGAACAGCTCTCGATCACGGAGAGCGATGACCGGATGCCAATTGCCGGCGAACGACTCCTTCGGGGGGAAGCGCTCGTCGAGGTCCGTGACCTCGACGCTCAACAGGCTCAGGAGCGTCTGGAGAATCGACGCGTCGAGATCGCGCACCTGGGGCTCGACACTCGTGAATGCCACGGTGATCCGACCGTCTGCGTCGGCGGCCGACTGCAGCGTAACGGCGCCGGCATCGGTGTCGAAGACCACATCGCCGACACCGTCGCGCTCGGCGAGGGCGACGGCGGTCGCGACCGTCGCGTGACCGCAGAACGGCACTTCGGCAGCAGGTGACCAATAGCGCACTCGATAACGCGGCACCCGTGCATCCGCCGCCCGGCCGACGACGAACGCGGTCTCTGAGTATCCGACGTCGGCGGCGATGCGCAGCATCCGCACGTCGGTCATGCCTCCCGCATCGAGGACGACACCTGCAGGGTTTCCGCCATCAGGGGTCGCCGCGAAGGCGCTGTAGCGCAGGACGTCGAGGTCATCGGTCATGACGAGGAGCCTAGCGATCGGATGGCCTCACGAGTTCACGCGGATGATCTCCTGCTGGTACGGCGCGATCACATCGCCCGAGATGCGGAGGTCGAGCAGGAGGAATCGTCGCGTCGCGGAATCCTCGAGCGCCCAGGTGCTGAGCCGATCGAGATCCGCGAGGGTCTTCACGACGACTCCCTCGGCTCCCACAGCTGCGCCGAAAGCGGCGAAGTCGACCTCGGGGATCCGCATCGGCCCCTCCGCGAGCCCCTTGAGGCCGTAGAGGTTGACCTCGGCGCCGTACGCCGCGTCGTTCCAGATCACCGCGATGCCGCGGCCCTGGGCTGCACGGACGGCTGACTCGAGATCGGCGATCGCCATCAGCCCGCCGCCGTCGCCCGACGTCAGCACGACGGTCGACTCGCGGCGGGCGAGGGCCGCGCCGACGACACTCGGCCAACCCTGTCCGATCGACTGGAAGGCGGTGCCGACCATCATCATCCGGTCGGGTGCCTCGACGGGCCAGTACATGTTCGCCCAGCCGATGAAGTGCCCGCCGTCGGAAACGACGACACGGTCGCCGGGCAGCAGCTCGGCGATGCGGCGAGCGGCGGATCGTGGATCCAGGCGGCCGTCTGCGGCGAGGTCGTCTCCCGCGTCGTAGGTGCGTGCGGCGGCGACATCGACGGTCTCGCGCCACGGCCTTCCGGGCACAGCTCCGGATGCCGGGAGTGACTCGCCGTCCGCGAGTCCTGATGTCTCGGTGTGGCGTGCATCAGCTCCGAAGCTGTGCTCGGCAGGGGCGATCTCGGGACCTGAACCGGAGACGAGGGAGCCGACCCGGGTGACGAGCTCCTCTGCGGCGAGGCGGGCATCCGCGCGGACGAAGCCGCCGACATGAGGATGGGTGGCTGCAGGGGCGATGTCGATCTGGAACACACGGGTGCCCGGAGCGAAGAGTTCGCCGAAGCGCATCGTGAACTGGTTGAGCGAGGCGCCGAACACGACGGCGACGTCGGCGCTGCGCACGAGATCCATGGCTCCGTCGGCACCGAAACCACCGGTGACGCCCAGGTCGTACTGCGACTCGGGGAAGACTCCGCGACCGAGTGCCGACGATGCCGTGAGTGCACCTGTCAGGCGGGCGAGGTCGCCCAGCGCATCACCCGCGCCGGAAAGCCACGCGCCGCGACCGGCGAGCAGGAACGGGCGGGATGCTCCGGCCAGCGCTGCGGCGATCTCATCCAACGTTCCCGCGGCGAACTCGCCCCGAGGGGCGAGCGGCGCGGGGAGGCGGGGCGCCGGTGCCTCGGGCACAGCGCCGGCCTCGAGTGCGGCCACATCGTAGGGGATGGCCAGCACGACCGGCACGCGGTAGGTCAGCGCGTGCTCGATCGCGATCACGGTGGTCGCGGCGGCATCCGCGCGACCGACCGTATACGTGCGGGCGCCGACGGCGGAGGCGAGTGCGATCTGATCGACGTCCCACGGGCGAGGGCCCGAGGTCGGCTCGTCGCCGACCACGAGCACGAGCGGCACATGCGCCTGGACGGCCTCGGCGAGAGCCGTGAGCGTGTTCGTGAAGCCCGCGCCGTAGGTCGAGGTGCCGGCGGCGATGCGTCCGGAGGCCCTGAAGTGCGCGTCGGCCGCGACGACAGCGCCCTGCTCGTGGCGGACAGCCGTGAAGACCGCATCCGTCTGCGTCTCGATGGCGTCGAGGAAGTAGGCGTTGCCGTTGCCCATCACGCCGAAGACGGCATCGATGTGCTGGGCGAGGGTGTGGGCGACGTGCGCGGAGACGGTGGGCATGGTGGAGCCTTTCGAGACAGGGACGGAGAACGTGCGATTCCGTATGTGTCTCGCGCCCGCGTCATCGCGGGGTGCTTCGTGCCTCTTTTTCAGGCACCGGCGGCAGAGAGCGCCGGACGAGTCGATCTTACAGCCGCGCGCGCTGTCGCGGCTCCGTCTTGTGCGCGTAACACCACCGAAACGGTGACAGGGAAACATGCGGTCATGGAGTCGCTGTTCAACGGATACACCTCGCGTCGATCACCGAAGCGGGCGGGGGCCGCGCCGTGGGATGAGATGTTCCCCGCGGACGCGGCGCCAGGGGGCGAGGGCGTTCGCCTTCCCTACAAGGACATGTATCCGGCGCTCGCGCGCATGGACGACGCGGAGCTCCGAGCTCGCACGGATGCGCTCGCGAGTTCGTATCTCGCCCAGGGAGTGACGTTCGACTTCGCAGGCGAGGAACGTCCGTTCCCTCTCGACGTGGTTCCTCGGGTGATCGCCGCCGACGACTGGACGCTGGTCGAATCCGGCGTGAAGCAGCGCGTGCGGGCGCTCGAGGCCTTCCTGGCCGATGCCTACGGGCCGCAGCGGGCGGTGCAGGACGGGGTGATCCCCGCGCCGCTGATCAGCTCGTCCTCGCACTTCCATCGTCAGGCGGCGGGGATCGTGGGGGCGAACGGGGTGCGCATCCACGTCGCGGGCATCGACGTCATCCGCGACGAGGCGGGAGCCTGGCGGGTGCTCGAGGATAACGTGCGCGTGCCCAGCGGCGTCAGTTACGTGCTCGCCAACCGGAGGGTCATGGCGCAGACGCTCCCCGAGCTGTTCACGAGTCTCCGTGTGCGTCCGGTCGTCGACTATCCCGGCCATCTGCTGCAGGCTCTGCGTGCGGCGGCGCCCGCGGGCGTCGACGATCCGACGGTGGTGGTGCTGACCCCCGGTGTGCACAACTCGGCCTATTACGAGCACACGCTGCTGGCCCGCATGATGGGCATCGAGCTGGTCGAGGGACGCGACCTCTTCTGCTCGGGCGGTCGCGTGTGGATGCACACCACAGCCGGTCCCACCCGAGTAGACGTGATCTATCGACGGGTCGATGACGAGTTCCTCGACCCGCAGCAGTTCCGCCCGAATTCCGTGCTCGGGGCCCCGGGGCTGATGCTCGCCGCCAGACTCGGCAACGTGACGCTCGCGAACGCCATCGGCAACGGGGTCGCCGACGACAAGCTCGTCTACACGTACGTGCCCGATCTGATCCGCTACTACCTGGGGGAGGAGCCGGTGCTCCCGAACGTCGACACCTGGCGGCTCGAGGAACCGGATGCTCTCGAAGAGGTGCTCGATCGGCTCGACGAACTCGTCGTGAAGCCGGTCGACGGCTCGGGCGGCAAAGGCCTCGTCGTCGGACCGGACGCCTCGCGCGAGACGCTCGACGAGCTCCGCAAGACGCTGCTCGCCGATCCGCGAGGGTGGATCGCGCAGCCCGTCGTGCAGCTGTCGACCATCCCCACTCTCGTCGAAGACGGGTTCCGGCCGCGGCACGTCGATCTGCGTCCGTTCGCCGTCAACGACGGACAGGACATCTGGGTGCTCCCCGGCGGACTCACGAGGGTGGCGCTGCCCGAGGGGCAGCTGGTCGTGAACTCCAGTCAGGGCGGAGGGTCGAAGGACACCTGGGTGCTGGACCCGTCTCTGTTCACAGGACCGACGACGACAGTGACGGGCGAGCCCGATCCCGCGGCCGATGAGGTGTCTCTCGCCACGGGGGCGATCGCGATCGTGTCACCGCATCGGGAGGAATCGCATCAGCCGTTCCTCTCCTCTCCGCAGGACGAGGACCTCGAGCTGCGTCACCACCAGCAACAGCAGCAGCAACAGCAGCAACAGCAGCAACAGCAGGGGGGTGCGTCGTGCTGAGTCGTATCGCGGAGGCGCTGTTCTGGATCGGACGATATGTCGAGCGGGCGGACGGCACCGCACGCATCCTCGACGTGCACCTGCAACTGCTGCTCGAGGATCCGTGGGTCGAGGAGGACACCGCCTGCCGCGCGCTCCTCTCGGTCATGGGCACGACCGCCGACGATGACACTGTGCTGAGCCGTGACGACGTGGTGCGGCTCCTCGCGCTGGATCGGGACCACTCCGCGTCGATCGCTCACTCGATCGCCTCCGCGAGGGAGAACGCGCGCCGTGCGCGCGAGATCATCTCGACGGATCTCTGGGAGACGCTCAACGAGTCGAACGCGCGGATGCCGCGGCGGATCGCCTCCGACAAGACGCACCCGTTCTTCCGGTGGGTGCGCGATCGGTCGGCGCTCGCCTTCGGGGTCGTGGACTCGTCGACGAGCAGGGACGAGGCCTGGCACTTCTTCGTCCTCGGCCGCTCGATCGAGCGCGCCGACATGACCGCTCGTCTGCTGGCGACGCGGTCGCTCACAGAGGCCGGTGGACCCAGCTGGACGACGCTGCTGCGCAGCTGCGGCGCATACGAGGCCCACCTGCGCAGCCATCGGGCCGTGCCGACCGGGGCCTCCGCGGTGGAGTTCCTGCTCGTCGATCGGCTGTTCCCGCGGTCGGTGCTCTCGAGCATCCTCCAGGCCGAGGACTGCCTGCGCGGGATCGATCCTGCGGGCGCCTTCGGAACCCCGGATCGCGCCCACAGGGTGCTGGGCCGAATGCGCTCCGAGTTGGAGTACCGACCGATCGGCGACACCGTGCATCGTCTGTCCGAGAGCATGGAGGAGGTCCAGGTGGGGATGTCGGTGGCGAGTGATGCGATCAGAGAGCGGTACTTCCCGTCGATCGCGATGCCCGTGTGGATCGGAGAGGCGCTGTGAGCCGGCTCCGGATCGTGCACCGCACGGGATTCCGCTACGAGCACCCGGCGACGGCGTCGTACAACGAGGCGCGGATGCTGCCGCACTCGCGTGAGGGGCAGTTCGTGCTGCAGGCGACTCTCGACATCTCGCCGACAGCGACGCAGCACTCGTATGCGGACTACTGGGACACGCGCGTCTCGACCTTCGAGGTGCTCACCCCGCATCAGGAGCTCTCGGTCACGGCGACGAGCGTGGTCGACGTCAGACCGCTGCCCCACGCGGGTATCGGCATCGACTGGGACGAGCTCGCGGCAAGGATCCCGCAGTCGCTCGCTCTCGCGGAATGCGTGACGCAGACGCCGGCGACCGACCCGGACGAGGAGATGCACGAGCTCGCGCTGCGGATCGAGGCAGAGGGCGGCGGGGTCGACGAGACGGCTTTCGAGATCTGCAAGACCGTGGGGGAGGCGATGGAGTATCGCAGCGGCGTGACAGGGGTGAGCTCCACGGCACGCGACGCCTGGCCGACGCGATCGGGTGTCTGTCAGGACATCGCGCATGTCGCGCTCGGGGTGCTCAGGGCCGCAGGGATCCCGGCGCGATACGTCTCCGGTTACCTCCACCCCGACCCCACGGCGGCGATCGGGCAGTCGGTGACAGGGGAGTCGCACGCCTGGGTGGAGTGGTACTCCGGCGAGTGGCGCGGCTACGATCCGACCAACCTCGTCGAGGTCGGGGAATCGCACGTCTACGTCGGACACGGCCGCGACTACGCCGACGTCCCGCCGCTCCGTGGCGTGTACGCCGGGCCCAGCGCATCCGAGCTCTTCGTGTCAGTCGAGATCACCCGCCTGGGGTGATCAGGTTCCTGGTCGGGGCAGCGTGCGGCAGTGGGGAAGAATGAGACGATGACGGATGCTTCGATCGAGCGCGAGACGCTCACCTGGGACGGCTTCGGATCGGCGACGCGAGATCTCGCGCGCAGCATCCTCGACAGCGGCTTCGTGCCCGAGGTCGTCGTGGCGATCGCCCGAGGCGGTCTGCTGCCGGCCGGCGCGATCGCCTATGGGCTCGGCGCGAAGAACTGCGGGGCGATCAACGTCGAGTTCTACACCGGCATCGGCACGGTTCTGGATGCGCCGGAGGTGCTTCCGCCCGAGCTCGACATGGCGTATCTCGACGGGCGGCGCGTGCTGCTCGTCGACGACGTCGCCGACTCGGGGCGCACCCTCGCGCTGGCCGTGCAGCTGCTGAAGGACAAGGGCGCCGACGTGCGCTCGGTCACGATCTACACGAAGCCCTCCACGATCATCCAGCCCGACTATGCCTGGAAGGACACGGATCTCTGGATCAACTTCCCATGGTCGTTCCAGGGCACCGTCCGCGAAGAGGACCTCGGGCTCGCTCCGAGCGCCTGAGCTCACCCTCGCAGCAGCGCGCGCAGCGTCTGAATCGTGTCGGCGCCTGACGGCGTCTTATCGGGTCGATAGCCCTTGACTCTGGCGAAACGCAGGGCGATGCCACCGGGGTAGCGGGGCGATCGCTGCACGCCGTCGATGGCGATCTCGACCACGAACTCGGGGCGCAGGAACACGGTGCTCTGCGTGCGCCTCGTCTCGAGAGGTGGAAAGTTCTCGGTCTGCCAGCGCAGCAGTTCGTCGGTGAGTCCCTTGAAGGTCTTGCCGACCATCACGAATCCACCCGGCTCGCCGAACTCTCCGTCGGGATCGAGCGCACCGAGATGGAGATTCGACAGCCACCCCTGGCGACGGCCCGAACCCCACTCGGCGGCGAGCACGACGAGGTCGTACGTCAGCACCGGCTTCACCTTCACCCAGGACTTGCCGCGGCGCCCTGCGGAATAGGGAGCGTCGACTCCCTTGACGAGCACGCCCTCGTGCCCGGCCGCCAGAGCGTCACGGGACAGCTGCTCGGCGGCTGCGGGATCGTCGGTCACGATGCCCGGCATGCGCCATTCGTCGACGACCCGCTCGAGCTCGACCAGGCGGGTGGAGAGCGGCTCGTCGAGCAGATCGCGCCCGTCGACGTGCAGCACGTCGAAGAACCAGGGCCGCAGCACGAGGTCGCGCGAGACGTCGGCCCCGAACCGCGACATGGTCTCCTGGAAGGGGCGAGGGCCGCCGTCCTCATCGAGCGACAGCGTCTCTCCGTCGAGGATCAGGTCGTGAGCGGGGAGGCTTCGCACGATCTCGACGATCTCGGGCACGCGGTGCGTGATGTCGGCGAGGCTGCGGGTGTAGACGCTCACGGCGTCGCCGCTGCGGTGCACCTGGATGCGCGCACCGTCGAGCTTGTACTCGACCGAGGCGCGCCCCGTGACCTCGAGCGCAGCAGTCGGAGTGGCGGCAGTCGAGGCGAGCATCGGCAGCACCGGGCGACCGACCTGCAGGCCGACGGCCTCGAGAGCATCGGCGCTTCCGTGGAGGGCGAGCACGGCGGTCTCGCCCAGGTCGCCGGACAGCATCGCGGCACGGCGCACGCTGGCGACCGGACGATCGGAGGCGCGTGCTATCGCGTCGAGCAGGACACCGCCGAGTGCACCGGTGCGCAGCTCCCCGAGCATCGCGCGCGACAGGAAGTCCCATTCGCCGGTGGTGGCGCGGCTGGCGAGGACGGAGAGGAGGCCGCTCCGTGCGGACGCAGATCCTGAGCCCGACGCATGGGTCAGGGTCTCGAAAGCGTCGTCGACATCGCTGATCGACAGCGACGGTGCATCGGCGTGCTGCACGTCGAGAGCTGAGATCCCTCGCCAGCCCACGCCGAGGCGCCCCTGACGAGGCGCCGCGAGAAGCAGTCCGACCAGGGCGGGGACGTCCTCCGCGTCAGCGCGCGCGAGCAGCTGCGACAGCGCATCGATCTTGGCGAGCCGCGATGAGGTCGCGGTGACGGTGTCTGCGGTGGTGACGAGCTCCGAGAGCAACATGCATGCAGTCTCGCATCGGCATCCGACATCGACGACGGCCTTGCTTTCGCCTGTCCTGCCGCAGTATGCACGCAGGCTCAGCGCCCGCGGAACTCCGGCGTGCGCTTCTCCTGGAACGCCGCGAAGCCCTCGCGGTAGTCATCGGTGTCGCAGAGCGCGGCCTGCGCGGCGTTCTCGACCTCGATCGAGTCCCACAGCGCGAGCCGCTCGTCGCGGATCCGGGAGACCAGCTGCTTGCTCGCGAGGAACGCCGCGGTGGCACCTCGCGCGGCGGTCGCCGCGGCATCCGTCGTCGTCCGCAGCACCTCGTCGTCGGGGAGGACGCGCGAGAACAGCCCCGATGTCACAGCTTCGGTGCCGCTCATCAGCCGACCCGTGTAGATGAGGTCGAGGGTCTTGTGCGCCCCGAGCCGCTCGACGAAGAGCGCATGGCCTCCGGAGTCGAGCGTGGCCCCCAGCGCGGCGAACGGCGAGCCGACCTTCGCCGACTCCGCGACGTAGACGACGTCGGTGGCGATCAGGAGTCCGAGTCCGACGCCCAGACAGGCGCCGTGTGCGACGGCGAAGGTCGGCGCGGGGAAGCGCGACATCCTCTGAAGCAGCGGCGTGACGAGGCCATCGAGGTAGCCCGAGACGTCATCGTCGCGCGGGTCGACCGCAGAGATGTCGCGGCCAGCGCAGAATGCCCGTCCCTCGCCGCGCAGCATGAGCGCGCGAACTCCTGCGGCATCGGCCTCGTCGTAGGCGCGTCCGAGATCGCGCAGTGCCTGCTCGTCGAGCGAGTTGAGCTTTGCCGGCGCGTTCAGGACGACCGTCGCCACGTCGTCCTCGATGGTGAGATCGATCATCGGATGCTCCTCAGACGTCGTAGTCGACCACGACGCGGTCGCTCGTCGGGTGGGACTGGCAGGTCAGCACGTAGCCGCGGTCGAGCTCGTCGGGCTCGAGGGCGTAGTTCTCGGTCATCGTCACGCTGCCCTCGATGACTCGTGCGCGACACGTGCCGCAGACGCCGCCCGCACACGCGAACGGCGCGTCGGGGCGCACCCGCAGTGCGGCGTTCAACACGGACTCGTGCGCGTCGACCGGACTCTCGACGGTCGAGGAGACGCCGTCGAGGTTGACCTCGATGCGGATCGTCTTCTCGCCCGCCCGCACCTCGACCGGTCGGGCCGTGCGCACCGGCTCATCGCCGGTCGTGAACAGCTCGAACCGGATGTGCTCCCGCGGCACACCCACCTCGGCGAGCACCTCCCTGCACAGGTCGACGAGCGAGAGCGGCCCGCAGAGGAACCATTCGTCGACGTCGGTCGGGTCTATCAGCAGCCCCAGGATGGTGCGCAGCTTCTCCTCGTCGATCCGCCCCGACAGCACCGGTGCCGTGCGCTGCTCGCGCGAGAGCACATGGTGCAGGGTCAGGCGCGTCGGGTATCGGTCCTTCAGATCGGCGAGGTCCTCGAGGAACATCACGTCGAGCGTCGAGCGGTTCGTGTACAGAAGCGTGAAGCGCGAGGTCTCAGAGCGCGTCAGCACCGTGTGCGCGAGAGCCATGAGCGGTGTGATGCCCGAGCCTGCCGCGATGCCCACGACGTGGCGCTGATCGAGGTCGTCGAGTCCCGAGGTGAAAGTGCCCTGCGGACTCATCACGTCGATCTCGAAGCCTGGATGCAGTCCCGTCTGCGCCCACGTGGAGAACAGGCCGCCCTCATCGCGCTTCACGGCGACGCTCAGCCGGGTCGGCATACCGGCCGCGATCTGCTCGTCCGTGCGATGCTCGGGGGCCCGGCACAGAGAGTACGACCGGCGCACCTCGGTGCCCTCGAGAGTCGTGCGCAGCGCCACGTACTGGCCGGGCAGGTGGTCGTAGTCGTCGGCGAGCTCTGCCGGGACGGTGAAGGTCACCTCGACCGAGTCCTCGGTGAGCGGCCTCACCTCTTCGACGGCGAGTGTGTGGAAGCGGGCGCGCTTCTTCGTCGTCGGCGCGGCTCGGTGCGCGGGGGGCGCCGGAGCGACGCCGGGGGAGGCGAACAGTGACATCAGTGCACCTTGAAATGGTCGAAGGGTTCGAGGCAGGCGCGGCATTCGAACAGCGCCTTGCACGAGGTGGATCCGAAGCGAGACACCTCACGGGTGTCCAGCGATCCGCACCGGGGGCACCGCACGCTGATGGCGAGGCGGATCGGGCCGGAGGAGATCGCCGAGCGTCCGGTCGGAGGGGCGATGCCGTACTGCGACAGCTTCTGCTTGCCGGCATCCGACATCCAGTCCGTCGTCCACGCGGGGGAGAGCACGAGTCGCACTTCGACGTTCTCGTAGCCGGCCACGGTCAGCGCCAGGATGACGTCGTCGCGGATCGTGTCCATCGCCGGGCATCCGCTGTACGTCGGCGTGATGTCGACCGTGACCGTGTCGCCGTCGACCGCGACGGCACGGAGCACACCGAGATCCTCGATCGTGAGCACCGGCACCTCGGGGTCGGCGACGTCCGCGGCGATCCGCCAGGCCGTCGCCTGGTCCGTCTCGAAGAGGTCGCGGCGTTTCGTCTCGCTCCGCTCGCTCGACGACCGGTGGTCCTCTGTGGTCACCACGATGCTCCCGGATGGCGCCTGGCGAGCACCTGCATCTCGGCGAGCAGGTGGCCGAGCGGTGTCGCGTGAGCGCCGCGTCTGCCGCCTGCCGAGGATGCCGAGACGGCAGGTGTCTCGAGCTCCGCCTCGGCGAAGACGGTGTCGACGACCGCGTCGAAGCCGGGGCGCAGTGTCGACGGCCGCGCAGCGGCATCGCCGAGCCGATCGATCAGGGGCTCATCGCGGAAGAGCTCGTCGACGTAGGGCCAGACATCGCCCAGCGCGCGGACGATACGCCGCCTCGACTCCTCGGTGCCCCCGGCGAGGCGAAGCACCCACTGCACTGCGTGGTCACGGTGGTAGTCGACCTCTTTGAGCGACTTCTCGGCGATCGCCGAGAAGGTCGCGTCGGAACTCCGCCGCAGGGCGGAGTAGAGCTCGAACATATAGGTCGACACGACGAACTGACGCGCGATCGTCTGCGCGAAGTCGCCGCCCGGCTGCTCGACGATCCAGGCACTGCGGAAGTCCGGCTCATCGCGGAAGTACGCCAGGTCGTCTTCGGAGCGCCCGTCGTACGATCCCGCGTAGTGCAGGAACGAGCGGGCATGGCCGAGCAGGTCGAGGGCGATGTTGCCGAGCGCGACGTCCTCCTCGAGCTCGGGTGCGCGGGCGATCCACTCGCCGAGCTGCTGAGAGAGGATCAGCGCGTCGTCGCCGAGCCACAGCGCGTATTCGGCGATGTCGGCGGATGCTGCGGCGGAGCCGGTTCCGGTGAGCTCCTCGCTCAGTCGCAGCTCGTCGACCGAGACGTCACCGTGGATATCACCGTGGATGTCGCCGTGCAGGTCTGCGTGGATGTCGTTCACAGGTGCGGCACCCCTTCGGACGCCGTGTAGTACACGGCGTGCCGGTAGTTCTTGCCGGCGGGGCTCTCGAAGTAGGCGCCCTTCGCGTCGGGGTCGCTGGTGGTGATCGCGTCCGCCGGGACGGCCCAGATCGACACGCCCTCGCCTCGGCGCGTGTAGAGGTCGCGGGCGTTGCGGATCGCCATCTCGGCATCCGGGGCGTGCAGGGATCCGACGTGCACGTGGCTCAGACCGCGATTCGCGCGGACGAAGACCTCCCAGAGGGGCCACGGTTCGCGTTCGTCGGCCCCCGGCGTCGCCATCATGCCACCGCCTTCGTCTTCAGCGCCTGCTTGCGCGCGTACTCGGCCGCGGCCTCGCGCACCCACGCGCCCTCCTCGTGCGCCGTGCGGCGGCGCTCGAGTCGTTCGGCGTTGCACGGGCCGTTGCCGCGCAGCACCTCGAAGAACTCGTCCCAGTCGATCTCGCCGATGACGTACTGCCCTGTCTCGTCATCGAAGCGCAGATCAGGGTCGGGCAGGGTGACGCCGAGGATCTCGGCCTGCGGCACGAGCATCCCGACGAACCGCTGGCGCAGCTCGTCGTTGGTGAAGCGCTTGATCTTCCACTTCATCGACTGGGCGGAATTGGGGGACTGGTCATCCGGCGGCCCGAACATCGCCAGGCTCGGCCAGTACCAGCGGTTCACCGCATCCTGCGCCATCTGCTTCTGCTCGTCGGTGCCCTGCATCAGGGAGAGCAGGATCTCGAAGCCCTGACGCTGGTGGAACGACTCCTCTTTGCACACACGCACCATCGCGCGGCCGTAGGGCCCGTACGACGCGCGGCACAGCGGCACCTGGTTGACGATCGCGGCGCCGTCGACGAGCCATCCGATCGCGCCCATGTCGGCCCAGGTGGGGGTGGGGTAGTTGAAGATCGACGAATACTTGGCCTTGCCGCTGATGAGCTGGTCCATCATCTCGTCGCGCGTGATCCCGAGGGTCTGTGCCGCGGAGTAGAGGTAGAGCCCGTGCCCGGCTTCGTCCTGCACCTTGGCCATCAGGATCGCCTTGCGCTTGAGGCTCGGCGCCCGGGTGATCCAATTGCCTTCGGGCTGCATGCCGATGATCTCGGAGTGCGCGTGCTGCGAGATCTGGCGGATCAGCGTCTTGCGATAGGCCTCGGGCATCCAGTCGCGGGGCTCGATGCGCTGCTCGTTCGCGATGAGCTCATCGAACAGGCGCTCGTCATCGGAGAGCTCGCCTTCGACGAGGGAGAGATCTGCGGGGCTGGTCATCATCGACTCCTCGGTATCCGATCGGCTTTACTGACCGGTCGTTAGGTAATTCTGACACGGAGGTCGCCAGCGCGCAAGGCGAGGGGTCAGCGAGAGCGCGAGACGAGGTCGAGGAGAGCTCTGCCGTACGCCTCGGAAGGATCCGGATGCTCGAATCTCAGCGTCTCGCCGCCGATCTCCACCTCGACGACGAACGCATCGGAGACGCGGGTGAGAGCGCGGAAGGTGCCCCGCAGCAGCTCGCGCAACTGGTCCTCGCGGGGAAGCCAGACAGCATCGGCGAGAGTGACGGCATCGAGTGCCCACTCGGTGGTGCCGTTGAACGCCAGATCAGTGCCGCTGGGCGTCTGACGAGCTTCGATCGTCATCTCGCTGACCGTGAAGACGTCGGCCTCGGCTTCGAGTTCGACCTCATCCGGCAGATCGAGCTGAAACCTGTCGCCCTCGGTCGGATGCCACACGAGACCGGCGTCGCGCAGGGATACGGCGAGCTCTCGGGTGATCATCGTTCCACGCTAGACGACGCGACCGGGTGCAGGGGCGTTCTGCCTGTGGATGAACGGCCCGCGGATGTCGGCGGCCTCAGGCAGAGTGGAGACATGACTTCTCCCGCCTCTGTCGACACCCGCACCGCTGCGCTCTCGGCGCTCCGCGAGCTGGTCGGTCGTCCTGACGCCGACTTCCACGACGGCCAGTACGAGGCGATCGAGGCGCTGGTCGAAGGGCGCCGCCGTGCGCTCGTGGTGCAGCGAACCGGCTGGGGCAAGTCCGCGGTCTACTTCGTCGCGACGCTGTTGCTGCGACGGCAGGGCGCGGGGCCGACCGTCCTGGTCTCGCCGCTGCTGGCGCTCATGCGCGATCAGATCGCCGCCGCCGAACGGGCGGGCGTGCGCGCCGTCGCGATCAACTCGACCAACGCGCACGAGTGGTCCGAGGTCATGGAGCAGCTCGACCGCGACGAGGTCGACGTGCTGCTCGTGTCCCCCGAGCGACTCAACAACCCTGCGTTCCGCGAGCAGCAGCTGCCGGCACTCGTGCGGCGGATAGGAATGCTGGTGGTCGACGAGGCGCACTGCATCAGCGACTGGGGGCACGACTTCCGCCCCGACTATCGGCGGCTACGCGATCTGATCGAGCAGATGCCGCCTCAGGTGCCGGTGCTCGCCACCACGGCGACCGCGAACAGCAGAGTCGTCGCAGACGTCGCCGAGCAGCTCGGCACCGGCGGCGGGGAATCCGCAGGCGACCGACCGGAGGTGCTGACGATCCGAGGCCCGCTCGCCCGCACCTCGCTGCGGTTGGGGGTGCTGCGCCTGCGCGATTCGGCGAGCCGGCTGGCGTGGTTACTGAGTCACATCGACGACCTCCCCGGTTCCGGCATCATCTACACCCTCACCGTCGCCGCCGCGGTCGACACCGCACGACTGCTGCGCGATCACGGCCACGAGGTGCGTGCGTACACGGGGCAGACCGACACCGATGAGCGCACCGAGTCCGAGGGGATGCTGAAGCGCAATGAGGTCAAGGCGCTCGTCGCCACGAGTGCACTCGGCATGGGGTTCGACAAACCCGACCTCGGGTTCGTGCTGCACCTGGGGGCGCCGTCGTCGCCTGTCGCGTACTACCAGCAGGTCGGTCGTGCCGGTCGTGCGAGTGAGAGCGCCGACGTCCTGCTGCTGCCGGGTGTCGAAGACCGTGACATCTGGCACTACTTCGCGACGGCGTCGATGCCCGACCGCGAGCGCGCGGAGCGCGTGATCGGAGCGCTCGGCGACCAGCCGATCTCGACTCCCGCTCTCGAGGCGATGGTCGACATCCGGCGCACGCCCCTCGAACTGCTGCTCAAGGTGCTCGACGTCGACGGTGCGGTGCGCCGGGTACAGGGCGGGTGGGTCGCGACCGGTCAGCCGTGGACGTACGACGCCGAGCGCTACGAACGCATCGCGGGTGAGCGTCGTGCCGAGCAGCAGCACATGATCGACTACGAGCAGACCGATGGCTGCCGGATGGAGTTCCTCCAGCGTTCCCTCGATGACGACACGGCGGCGCCCTGTGGTCGATGCGACAACTGCGCGGGAATCTGGTTCCCGAGCGAGATCGGTGAGTCCGCGACCACGCAGGCTGCGGAGTCGCTCGATCGGGTCGGTGTTCCGGTCGAACCGCGACGCGCCTGGCCGACAGGGGCCGACAAGCTCGACGTCCCGGTCAAGGGGCGCATCCCCACGGGGGAGCAGGCAGGGGAGGGGCGCGCGCTCGCCCGATTGACCGACCTCGGCTGGGGCGGCACCCTGCGGGAGCTCTTCGCGGCAGGAGCGCCCGACGCCGCCGTGACTCCGCAGGTGCTCGGCGGCTGCGTGCGGGTACTCGCCGGCTGGGGGTGGACAGAACGTCCCGTCGCAGTGGTGGCGATGCCGTCGCGCTCGCATCCGCTGCTCGTCGACTCACTCGCCCGCGGGATCTCGGAGATCGGGCGACTTCCGTATCTCGGCGCGCTCGACCTGGTGAACGGGGGACCGACGGGGCAGCCCGGTGGCAACAGCGTCTTCCGTCTCGCCGGTCTGTGGGGCAGGTTCAGCGCGCAGGGCCTCGACATCCCCGAGGGTCCGGTGCTCCTCGTCGACGACCTGGCCGACAGTCGATGGACTCTCACGGTCGCCGCACGCACGCTACGTCATGCCGGCGCCACGGAGGTCCTTCCGTTCGTGCTCGCGCTCCGCGGCTGACGCCGACGCTCCACCTTCGACTGGAGCACCTTCAGCGCAGGTCGTACACGCGCTTGTACTTGCCCTCGCTCCGCGGCAGAGTGCCGGGCTCCTCGACCTTGACGTCGACGCTGGTGCCGATGTGCATCTTGATGCGGTGGTGGAGCACCGCCGCCGCGGCGTCGCACTCCTCGGCGCTCAATGACGGGTGCCGCTCGATGCGCACTGTCATGGTGTCGAGGTGCGCGACATGGTGCAGCTCGAGCACGAAGTGCGGCGTCAGCGTCTCGATCCCCATCACGAGCTCCTCGATCTGGGTGGGGAAAAGGTTCACTCCGCGCAGGATGATCATGTCGTCATTGCGTCCGGTGATCTTCTCCATGCGTCGGAGGGCCGGATAGGTCGTGCCGGGAAGAAGTCGCGTCAGGTCGCGTGTGCGGTATCGGATGACAGGGAATGCCTCCTTGGTGAGAGAGGTGAACACCAGTTCGCCCAGCGCGCCGTCCGGCAGACGATCGCCCGTGTCGCCGTCGATGATCTCGGGCAGGAAGTGGTCCTCCCAGATGTGCGGCCCGTCTTTCGTGAGCACGCTCTCGCTCGCGACCCCGGGGCCCATGACCTCGCTGAGCCCGTAGATGTCGACCGCGTCGATGTTCAGTCGTCGCTCGATCTCCCGCCGCATCTCGTTCGTCCAGGGCTCTGCGCCGAGCACCGCCACCCGCAGCGACGTCTTCGTCGGATCGATCCCCGCCGCCTCCATCGCGTCCGCGATCGTGAGCAGGTAGCTGGGGGTGCAGAGGATCGCGTCCGGCTCGAAGTCGGTGATCAGCTGCACCTGCCGCGCGGTCTGTCCTCCCGACACGGGGATCACCGTGGCGCCGAGCCGCTCGATGCCCGCATGCGCGCCGAGGCCGCCGGTGAAGAGTCCGTAGCCGTAGGCGTTGTGGACCTTCATCCCCGCGCGGATGCCGGCCGCGTGCAGCGATCTCGCGATCAGATCGCTCCATCGGTCGAGGTCGCCCTCGGTGTAGCCGACGACGGTCGGACGCCCTGTCGTCCCGGAGGACGCGTGGATGCGCCGGACGTCGGGCATGGGAACGGCGAACATCCCGAACGGGTAGCTCTCACGCAGGTCGGCCTTGGTGGTGAAGGGCAGCTTCTGCACGTCGTCGAGCGTGCGGATGTCGTCGGGGTGCACGCCGTGCTCATCGAACTTGCGGCGATAGACCGGCACATTCTCGTACGCGTGGTGCACCGTCCACTGCAGACGCTCCAGCTGCAGGCGTGCGAGCGCCTCGGGTGCGTGCAGCTCCGGCTCGGTTCCGATCTCAGCACGGCTTTCGGTCTCGGTGCGTGTTTCGGTCATCGTCGACTCCTTCGTCGCAGGGGGGCGTATTCCATCAGATCGCGGATCTCGAGGGCTCGATCTGCCCGAGGCGTACGACCCTGTGCCGCGTGTGCACGAAGGGTCGTTGGGCCTGTACCGGCCGGCGTCCGCGCTCGTAGGCTCCGGATACCGGACGGAGCAGTCCGCGATCAAGGAGGATGCTGTGACCACGACGACGACGATCCTGGAGTCCATCACCGCGCCGGAGGGCGTCGGGCGCCCCATCCCGGACGCCGCGACGCGCGAGGTGATCGGCCATGCGCCCGTGCACTCGGTCGATGACCTGAACCGCGCCATCAGGAACGCCCGTGCCGCGCAGCCCGCGTGGGCGGCTCTCGGTCACGCCGAACGCAGCCGCATCCTCAACGCGATCGCCGACGACCTCGACGCGAACGCCGAGGAGCTGGCCGTGCTGCTCTCGCGAGAGCAGGGCAAGCCGCTGAACGGTCCGAACGCGCGCTTCGAAGTCGGGGCGTGCTCGGCCTGGACCCGCACCGCCGCAGACACCCCGCTCGAACCGGAGGTCGTCTTCGAAGCCGGCGAATCCCGCGCGGAGGTCCATTACGACCCGCTCGGTGTGGTCGGGGCGATCGGCCCGTGGAACTGGCCGATGATGATCACGGTCTGGCAGATCGCACCGTCGCTGCGCATGGGCAACACGGTGGTCGTCAAGCCGAGCGAGTTCACGCCTCTGTCGGTGCTCGCGCTCGCGGAGATCTTCAACCGGCACCTTCCGGAAGGCGTGCTGACGGTGATCTCGGGGGATCGCGAGGTGGGAGCGGCGATCGCCGCGCACCCCGACCTCGACAAGATCATGTTCACGGGGTCGACGGCCACGGGTCGCAGGATCGTCGAAGCATCCGCCCAGAGCCTCGCCCGCCTGACCCTCGAGCTCGGCGGCAACGACGCCGGCATCATCCTGCCCGGCACCGACATCGACGCGATCGCCGAGAACCTGTTCTGGGGCATCTTCATCAACACCGGTCAGACGTGCGCCGCTCTCAAGCGGCTGTACGTGCACGAGTCGCAGTACGAGCAGGTGGTCGAGACGCTCGCGAAGCTCGCCGACGCGATGCCGCTCGGCAACGGCCTCGACGAGGCCAACGTCCTCGGGCCGCTGCAGAACGAGAAGCAGTTCGACATCGTGTCCCGACTCGTCGATGACGCGAGGGAACTGGGTGCGCGGATCGTCACCGGAGGCGAGCCCGCTCCCGAGCACGGTCCGCTGTTCTACCGCACCACGGTCGTCGCCGACATCGACGACGGTGCCGCGCTCGTCGACGAGGAGCAGTTCGGCCCGGTGATCCCGGTCATCCGCTACTCCGACGTCGATGACGCCGTCCGCCGCGCGAACGACTCGACTCAGGGGCTCGGCGCGTCGGTCTGGTCGGACGATCCGGATGCCGCGAGCGAGGTGGCCAGGCGTGTGCAGGCCGGCACCGTCTGGATCAACCAGCACGGGGCGATCAACCCGCACGTGCCGTTCGGCGGCATCAAGGCCAGCGGCTACGGCCAGGAGTTCGGCGTGGCCGGGCTCAAGGCGGTCGCGGCCCCCAAGGTCATCCAGCGCTGAGGACCGCGCTGACGGCGCGCGCAGGCCAGGGCCGGAATCGTGATCGCACCGATTCCGGCCCTCACCATGCAGGGCAGCCCACACCGTGTCACCCGGCCTGCGACCGGTTGGTCGTGAGCGAGCGGCCTCGCACCTCGGCGACCACGTCACCTGATTCGTCGGTCACGGTCACGTCGTAGAGCCCGTTCCGGCCGCTGACGACCCGGCGAACGGCACGTGCCGTCAGGCGCTGGCCCGAGGTCGTCGACTTCAGGAAGGTGATGTCCGCTCCGCCGGCGACGGTGACCCGCTCGTCCTCGTTGCAGGCGATCGCGAAAGCGGTGTCTGCGAGCGTGAAGACCAGTCCGCCGTGCGTGATCGCGAAGCCGTTCAGCATGTCATCGCGCACTGTCATCGACACCACGGCCTCTCCCGGCGCGTCGAGCTCGATGACCATGCCGAGCATCGCCGAGGCGGCATCGCGCTGCATCATCGGCCTCATGCGGCCGCGACCTCGGGCGCCTGCTCTTTGTTCACCAGTGTGAGCACGTCATAGGTCGCGACGAGCTCGTCGCTCTGGTTGCGGATCACTGCGTCCCAGCGCACCTCGCCGTACTCGTCGGTCTCGCGCGGAGTGATCTGCTTCGCGGTGAGCTCGACCCTGATCGTGTCGCCCGGGGAGACCGGTGTGACGAAACGCAGGTTCTCCAGTCCGTAGTTCGCGAGCACCGGCCCGGGCTCCGGGTCGACGAAGAGACCGGCGGCCCACGAGACGAGCAGGTAGCCGTGCGCCACGCGTCCCGGGAAGAACGGGTTCGCCGCAGCGGCCGTCTCGTCCATGTGCGCATAGAAGGTGTCACCCGTGAAGTGCGCGAACGTCTCGATGTCGGCGAGTGTCACCTCACGCGATGCCGAGACGATCTGGTCGCCGATGCGGAGCTCTGCGAGCGACTTGCGGAACGGATGCCGTCCGTCGCTGTGCGCGGCGGCCCCCGCATGCCACACCCCGGTCAGCGCCGTGAGCATCTCGGGCGAACCCTGCACCGCTGTGCGCTGCATGTGGTGGAGCACCGCACGGATGCCGCCGAGCTCCTCGCCACCGCCGGCCCGGCCGGGGCCCCCGTGTACGAGGTTGGGGAGGGGCGAGCCGTGACCGGTCGACGATCGTGCGTCATCGCGGTCGAGCAGCAGCATCCGGCCGTTGAACGGGGCGATGCGTGCGGCGAGATCCACAGCCTGCACCGGGTCATGCGTCGCGATGCTGGTGACGAGCGAGCCGCCGCCTCGTGCCACGAGTGCTGCGGCGTCGGCAGTGGTGTCGTAGGTGAGCAGCGACGACACCGGGCCGAATGCCTCGATCGAGTGCGCTGCATCGGACTGCGAGTCGTCGAAGCGCAGCAGCAGCGGCGAGATGAACGCGCCCTCGGGAGAGAAACCCGTGCTGCCGTCGGTGAGCCGCACCTCGGGAGCATCCGTCGTCCCGATGACGATCCGTCCTCCCGCCGTCTGCAGCCTGCCCACCTGTCGCAGCACCTCGTCGCGCTGTGCGGTCGACGCGAGAGGGCCCATGGTGACGCCCTCGGCGCGGGGGTCGCCCAGCACGGTCTTGTCGGCGATGCGCGACTGCACGGCGGCGATCACGGCATCCGCCGAGCCTGTCGGCACGATCGCGCGGCGGATCGCCGTGCACTTCTGACCGGCTTTGCTCGTCATCTCGGTGACGAGCTGGCGCACATAGGCGTCGAATTCGGGCGTGCCCTCGACCGCGTCGGTGCCGAGCACCGAGGCGTTGATGGAGTCGGTCTCGGCGGTGAACCGCACGCCGCCCGTCTGCACCGCGGGGTGGGCCTTGAGGCACTCCGCCGTCGATGCGCTGCCGGTGAAGCCGACGATGTCGCCCAGCCGCAGGTTCTCGAAGAGGTCGGGAACGCTGCCGCTGACGAGCTGGAGCGATCCGTCGGGCAGCAGACCGGATTCGACGAGGATGCGCACCATCGCCTCGGCCAGGTATCCCGTGGGGGTGGCGGGCTTCACGACGGTCGGCATGCCGGCGAGGAACGCCGGAGCGAACTTCTCGAGTGATCCCCACACCGGGAAGTTGAAGGCGTTGATCTGCACGGCGACGCCGGGCAGCGTCGTGTAGACGTGGCGTCCGAGGAACGATCCGTCCTTCGAGAGTGGCTCGACCGGGCCGTCGACGTGCACGCGGCTGTTCGGCAGCTCACGTCGCCCCTTGCCGGAGTACGAGAAGAGCACCCCGATGCCGCCGTCGATATCGACCCATGAGTCGTTCTTCGTGGCGCCCGTGCGGGAGGACAGCGCGTACAGCTCGTCCTTGCGCTCAGTGAGTGCGAGGGCGAACTGCTTGAGCAGCACGGCGCGCTGGTGGAACGTGAGCGCCCCGAGGCTCTTCTGCCCCACGGAGCGAGCGTGCTCCAGCGCCCCCGCCAGATCCAGGCCGTCGGTGGAGACGAGCGTGACGACGTCTCCGGTCGACGCGTCACGGACCTCGGTGGAACGTTCGGGGGACGACGGCGTCCACCACTCGCCCCGGACGTAACTCGGCAGATACTCGGTCATCTCTCCTCGTTCCATGCGTAGAACCCTTCGCCGCTCTTGCGGCCGAGCTTTCCTTCGGCGACCATTCGTCGCAGCAGATCCGGCGGAGCGAACCGCGCGCCGAGCGTGCGCTCCAACTCTTCGGCGATGCCCAGGCGCACATCCAGGCCGACGACGTCCGTCGTGCGCAGCGGGCCCGTCGGATGCCGGTATCCCAGAGTCATGGCCGCATCGATGTCGGCTGCCGACGCGACGCCCTCCTCGAGCATCCTGATCGCCTCCAGCCCGAGCATCACGCCGAGTCGAGACGATGCGAACCCGGGGGAGTCGCTGACGACGATCGGCGTCTTGCCGAGCGCGGCCACCCATCCGGTCGCGCTCTCGACGGTCGCCGCGTCGGTAGCTGCGCCGCGCACGATCTCGACGAGCGCCGACGCGGGCACGGGGTTGAAGAAATGCAGACCGAGGAACCGCTCGGGGCGCAGGCGGCCGGCAGCCAGGTCATCGATCGAGATCGACGAGGTGTTGCTCGCCAGCGTCGCGTGCTCGGGCAGCGCCGCCTCGACACGGGCGAGTGCGTCGTCTTTCAGGGTGCGGTCCTCGGGCACCGCCTCGATCGCGAGGTCGACGGCGGCGAAGGCTGCGAGATCCTTGCCGGTCGTGAGGCGGCCGGCGAGCTCCGTCTCGTCCAGCGAGGGATCACGTTCGACAGATCTGCGGATGCTGTCGCCGATGCGGGCCCGTGCCGCGTCGGCGCTCGCGGCATCGCGCTCGACCACGCTGACGTGCGAGCCTGCGAGCAGGAACGCATGCGCGATGCCGGCTCCCATGCGCCCGCCGCCCAGCACTCCGACCCTGCGCGGCGCCTTCTCGCTGTCGCTCATCGGCTCTTCCTCTCCAGGAACGCGGTCATGCGGCGATGCTTCTCGGGCGACTCGAAGAGCTCGGCCTGCAGCTCGAGCTCGATCGCTGGATGCTGCGCGCGTGGGGTGCGCAGGGCGCGCTTCGTGTACTGCGTCGCCAGCGGGTCGTTCGCCGCGATCCGGTCGACGATCCCGTGCGCGGCGGCGAACAGTTCCTCGGCCGGATGCAGAGACGAGACCAGCCCCCAGCGCAGCGCCTCCTCGGCATCGAGCGCTCGCCCGGTGAACAGCAGCTCGCTCGCCCTGGCGTCGCCGACGATCTCGGGAAGCCGCCAGGTCGCACCGGCCGCAGCGATGATGCCGAGCCCGGTCTCGGGGTTGCCGATGCGGAGCGACGGCGTCGCGATGCGGATGTCCGCCGCGTAGGCGAGCTCGGCGCCACCGCCGAGCGCGTACCCGTCGATCGCCGCGATCACCGGCATCGGGAGCTCGTGGATGCGGATGAAGGCGGTCGCGTTGATGCCTCGCCTGGCGTCGTCTGCGGTGCGATCGCGCAGCTGGGCGATGTCCGCACCGGCGGCGAAGACCCCGCCCGAGCCCGTGAGGATCAGTGTGCGCGGCGACTCTTCGAGCATCGCGCACAGCTCGTGCAGCGCATCGACGGTCGCCTGATCGATGGCATTTCGCTTCTCGGGGCGGTCGAGCGTGGCGACGACGCGGTCGTCCTGCTCGTCGATGCGCAGGCTCACGTCAGACGCTCCACGATCATGGCGGTTCCCTGCCCGACGCCGACGCACATCGTCGCCAGTCCGTAGCGCGCTCCTTCGCGTTCGAGGCGTCCGAGCAGCGTCACGATCAGGCGCGAGCCGCTGGACCCGAGCGGATGGCCGAGCGCGATGGCGCCGCCGTCGGCGTTGACGATGGCCGGGTCGAGCCCCAGGCGTCGGATGCAGGCGAGCGACTGCGACGCGAAGGCCTCGTTCAGCTCGACGGCCCCGAGATCGCCGATCTGCAGCCCTGCCTTCGCGAGCGCCTTCTGCGTGGCCGGTACCGGCCCCAGTCCCATGATCTCGGGAGCGAGCGCAGCTGTCGCCGACGCGACGATCCGCGCGCGCGGACGCAGCCCGTGCCGTTCGACGGCCTCGGCGCTCGCCACGACGATCGCGGAGGCTCCGTCGTTCAGGGAGCTCGAGTTGCCGGCGGTGACGACCTCGCCGCCCGCGACGACTGCTCGCAGCTGTGCGAGCGCGTCGAGGGTGGTGTCCCGTCGCGGCCCCTCATCGATGTCGACGATTCCGCGGCCCGTCTCGACTCCGACGATCTCGGGGGCGAAGCGTCCCGCATCGATCGCGGCGATGGCCCGCTGGTGGCTCAGGAAGGCGAAGGCGTCGGCATCCTCCCGGGTGATCCCGTCGACACGGGCGACCTCTTCGGCCGTCTCGGGCATCGAGAACGTCGCCTTGTCGCGCTCGGTCAGTCGAGGATTGGTGAAGCGCCAGCCGATCGAGGTGTCGAACGAGGCCCCGGGCTTGGCCCACGCGCGCTCGGGTTTCGCCTGCACCCAGGGTGCTCTGGTCATGGATTCGACGCCGCCGGCGACGATGAGGTCGGCGTCTCCTGCGCGCACGGCGTTCGCGGCGAGGGCGATGGCCGACATCCCGGAGGCGCAGAGGCGGTTGACGGTCAGACCGGGGATCGAATCGGGGAGGCCGGCGAGCAGCACGGCCATGCGTGCGACGTTGCGGTTGTCCTCACCAGCCTGGTTCGCGGCTCCGAGGATCACCTCGTCGATCTCCTCCACGGGCACCGTGGATCTGCGGGCGGTCTCGCCTACCACGAGGGCTGCGAGGTCGTCGGGACGGACGGACGCGAGTGCGCCTCCATAGCGGCCGACGGGGGTGCGGACGCCATCGACGAGATAGGCCTCGGACATCGTCATCCTCTCGATCACCAACGCTGGCGATAATTTCAGACCGATCGGTCAGGAATACGATCTCAGATCGGCGGACGAATGGCAACTCATCGGGAATGACAGACTGGGCCCATGGCGCAGCCCGGATTCGATGCGCCGGCCCCCAAGCGCGGCCGGCCAGGTTACGACCGCGAGCAGGTGCTCGCAGTCGCCGTGAAGGTGTTCAACGAGCAGGGTTACGACGCGACCAGCGTCGCCGACCTGAGCGCCACCCTCGGGCTCACCAAGTCCGCGCTCTACCATCACTTCGAATCGAAGTCGGCGATCCTCGAGCTCGCACTGGCCGACGCCCTCGACGCGCTCGAGGCCGTCGTGGACGACGCGACGGCACGGCATGCGCTCGCCTCCGACCGCCTGCGGTCGATCATCCGAGGGGCGGTGCGCGTGCTCACCGAGAAGCTCCCGTCTGTCACGCTGCTGCTGCGGGTCCGGGGCAACGGCGACGTCGAGACGGCAGCCCTCGTGCGCCGCCGCGCGTTCGATCAGCGGGTCACCGCGATCGTCACCGAGGCTCAGGCCGAGGGGCTGATCCGCGACGACGTCGACGCCGCGGTCGCGACCAGGCTGATCTTCGGCATGATCAACTCGGTCGTCGAGTGGTATCGGCCAGGTGGCCCTGTCGACCCGGCGGAGCTGGGCGAGGACATCCTGCGAGTGAGCCTGGACGGTCTGCAGTCGCGCTGACCCCCTCCGCGCCGAGGTGATGCGCGTATGCTGTCCGACACGCGACGAGGCGAGGAGTGACGAATGGACGATCGCACACCCGAGGCGGTCGCCGGCAGAGTCGTCGTCGACTGCGGTGCGGTGCCCTCCGCCGAGCGGTTCGACATGTGGACCGATGCCGTGAACCGTAGCTTCGTTCCGCTGCGCGCCTGGTCGACCGACGGTGCCGTGCGGTCGGGGTTCGAAGGAAAACTGGTCGCGCAACCCGTGGGTCCGCTGTCGGTATCGAGCGTCGCAGGGTCTGCTGTGCGGGTCAGCCGGACGAGAGCGGAGATCGCCCGGGACGACCCCGGCCACATCAAGCTGGGCGTGCAGCTGCAGGGGCGCAGCGTGATCAGCCAGGACGGTCGGGACGCGATCCTCATGCCCGGCGACTTCGCCGTCTACGACACGACGCGGCCGTACGCACTCGACTTCGACGGGCCCTTTCGCATGCTCGTGGTGATGTTCCCCCTCGAGACCCTGCGCATCGATCGGGCACGCCTGCGCGCACTCACGGCTTCGCGATTCTCGGGGCGCGAGGGCGTCGGTGCGATCGCGTCGTCGATGCTGCGGGCCTATGACGCGACGCTCGAGAACGGCACGCTGCAGAATCGGATGCCGCTGTCCGACGCCGTGCTCGACATGCTCACCGCCGCACTGGGCGAGCGGCTCGAATTGGAGCTGGACGGCGGCGAGGACGTCGGCCGCCGCGCACTGCTCACCCGGATCGAGCTGTACATCGCCGCGCACCTGGGCGACGCCGAGCTCACCGTCACCCAGATAGCGATCGCCCACCACATCTCGGTGCGGTATCTGCAGAAGCTGTTCGAGGGCAAGAACGACACCGTCAGTGCGTGGATCAGGCATCGACGGCTCGACGCCACGCGGCGCGATCTGAGCAACCCGACGCAGAGCGGGCAGCAGATCTCGTCGATCGGCGCGCGCTGGGGTTTCACCGACGCGACCGCTTTCACGCGAGCCTTCCGCACCCGGTTCGGCATCACCCCCAGCGAGTACCGCGCGCAGACCCTCAGCGTCTCTCACTGAGTCGTCTGATGCCGAGCCTCCCGGCTCCGCATCCGGACGAACATCCGTGCGCATCCGGCATATCGCTGTTCGTCGGTGGCCGGTCGGGAGCGCCCGCCGCGAGCGATCCTGTTCTGAGAGCAGGCGGTGACCGCCTGTCGTTCAGAGAGGAACGAGTGATGACCGAGCTCACAGAGGGTGCCGACTACATCGTGATCGGCGCGGGATCCGCAGGCAGTGCGATCGCACGCCGACTCGTGGACGCGGGGCACAGCGTGCACGTGATCGAAGCGGGCTCCGTCGACAGCGATCCGAACATCCACTCGCCCCAGGGGTGGCCGGGCCTGCTGATGTCGCCGAACGACTGGGCTGTCATGACGACACCGCAGGAGCACCTCGGCGGGCGGGTCCTCTACTGGCCGCGAGGCAAGACGCTCGGCGGATCGAGCTCTCTGAACGGCATGATCTACATGCGCGGTGATCGCCGTGACTACGACGGGTGGGCGGCGCAGGGCGCGAGCGGCTGGTCTTGGGAGGACGTGCTCCCGTACTTCCGCAGGTCGGAGGATCATGTCGACGGCGCCGACGAGTTCCACGGAGCCGGTGGTCCGCTGCATGTGGAGCGGATCCCTGCGGACAAGCGGCATCCGCTTGCGGCGGCGTTCGTCGATGCATCGGTGGCGAGCGGCATCCCGCGCACCGAGGACTTCAACCGGGAGACCCTCGACGGGGCGGGGTTCAACCACACGACGACCAAGGACGGCAAGCGGGCATCGGCCTGGCAGTCGTTCGTGGCACCGATCCTGGGGCATGAGGCGTTGGCGGTGACCGCGAACGCGCTGGTCGACCGGATCGTCGTCGAGGAGGGCCGAGCGGTCGGCGTCGAGTACGAGGTCGACGGAGTCCGTCACCTCGCGAAGGCGCGGCGCGAGGTCGTGCTGTCCGGCGGAGCGATCGGCTCGCCGGCCGTGCTGCTGCGCTCGGGGATCGGACCCCGGGGAGATCTCGAGCAGTTGGGCATCGAGGTCGTCGCCGACATTCCGGGCGTGGGGGAGAACCTCCATGATCACCTGCTCGTCAGCGTGCTGTACGACGCCCTCGACCCGGTGGCCCCGCCGCAGTGGAACCTGCTCGAGAGCCAGCTGTATGCCCGCTCGAGTGTCGTGGCCGCCGGCGACGCGCCCGATCTGCAGCCGCTGTTCATCCATGTTCCGTATCCGACGGACGGCGGAGCCGCACCTGCGCAGGGCTACACGATCGCCGCCGGAATCGTCCGGCCCCACTCGCGGGGCAGCGTGCGGCTGGCGGCTGCCGACGCGTCGGTCGCGCCTCTCGTCGATCCGAATGTGTTCGCCGACGAGCGGGATCTCGAAGCGATGGTCGACGCGATCGAGCTGGTCAGGGCGATCGGCGGTCGTGACGAGTTCGCACCCTTCCGTGCGTCAGAGTTCGCCCCGGGCGACAGCGTCACGACCCGTGACGAGCTGCGCGATTTCGCCCGCCGGACCGTCGGGACCTATCACCACCAGGTCGGGACGTGCCGGATGGGCGTCGACGAGCTCGCGGTAGTCGACCCGCAGCTTCGGGTCACAGGCATCGCAGGGCTCCGGGTCGCGGACGCGTCGGTGATGCCGTTCGTGCCGAGCGCCAACACGAACGCACCCTCGATCATGATCGGCGAGCGCGCGGCGGATCTGCTGCTCGCGGAGTAGGTCAGTCGTCTGCGGGGGCGACGCGCGGCGGCCATGACGTCGCGCCGAGCTCTCGCGAGATGTTCCGCGCGGTCTCTCGCAGCGCGTGGAGCACGGCATCCGAGGCGGGAGCGTGAGAGGTGGGCATCACGACGGCGACCGCCGCGACGATGTCGTTCGAGGAGTCGGCCACGGGCGCTGCGATCGACGACTCGCCGAGCACGGCCTCGTCGACCTCGATGGCGCTGCCGCGTTCGGCGATCACCGGCAGCTCCATGATCAGACGGGCGACATCGGTGATGGTGTCTCCGGTGAGACTGGGCAGCGGGCGCTCGAAGACGGTGCGCTGGAAGCCGAGATCGTGCGCGAGAAGGACCTTCCCCATCGCTGAGGCGTGAGCGGGGATCGCCACGCCGGTCTCGAGCATCTGCTGGCTGTCGTCGGGGCGCAGATCGTGGTGGATGACGAGCACTTCATGGAAGTGCGGTGCCCCGAGTCGCACGGGCAGGTTCGTCCGGCGCGCGAGCTCCTGTGTCCACCGCATGGCGCGGGCCCTGACATCGAGCGTGTCGAGGTACACGTTGCTCAGACGCAGCAGCGTCGGACCGAGCATGTAACGCTGTCCTCCGCGCTCTTTCGCGACCAGTCCGTGCTCACGCAGAGACTTGACGATCCCGTGCACGGTCGACGGCGGGAGGTTCAACGCGAGAGCCAGATCGGTGATGCCGAGGTGGCGGGCGCCCTGCAGCAGTTCGAGCACTTTCGCTGCGCGATCGATGGCCTGGATCACAGCGATTCCTCCCTCCGGTCGTCGTCGAGCCGAGCGGTCTCGTCGGCCGCCAGGTAGATCTTGACAACTCGACTGCGCCCGAGCATATTCGACATTGACGAATAACTTTCCAATATTGCGAAAGATCGCCACCGCAGAGATCAAGGGAGATCGAACGATGAAGAAGCTCATCAACAACCCCGCCGATGTGCTGGCCGAATCATTGCGGGGCGTCGCCCTCGCGCATCCGGAGCTGTCGGTGGACTTCGAGAACAGCGTGATCACCCGGGCCACGCCGAAGGATGAGGGCAAGGTGGCGGTGGTCTCTGGCGGAGGGTCCGGGCACGAGCCCCTGCACGGTGGCTACGTGGGTGTCGGAATGCTGGACGCCGCCGTCGCGGGCGAGGTCTTCACCTCGCCGACTCCCGACCGCGTGCAGGCTGCGACCAAGGCCGTCGACCGGGGTGCCGGAGTGCTGCACATCGTGAAGAACTACACCGGAGACGTGCTGAACTTCGAGATGGCCGCCGAGCTCGCCGAGATGGAGGGCATCGAGGTCGGCACCGTGATCGTCGATGACGACGTCGCCGTGCAGGACTCGCTCTACACGGCCGGTCGCCGAGGCGTCGGACTCACCGTGCTGCTCGAGAAGCTCGTCGGCGCAGCCGCGGAGGAGGGGCAGGACCTCGCCTCGATCGTCGAGCTCGCGAAGCGCATCAACGGCCAGGGCCGCTCGATGGGCATGGCGCTCACGAGCTGCACCGTGCCCGCCGCCGGCAAGCCGACGTTCGATCTGCCCGAGGACCAGATGGAGATCGGCATCGGCATCCACGGCGAACCCGGTCGTCACCGGGAGCCGCTGGCGCCGGCATCCGAGATCGCCCGCCAGCTCGTCGACCCGATCCTCGCCGACCTCGACGCCGCAGGGCCCGCGATCGTGATGCTGAACGGCATGGGCGGATCGCCCCTGATCGAGCTGTACCTCATGTACGGGGAGGTCGTGCCGCTGCTCGAGAAGGCAGGCGTGCAGATCGCCCGCAACCTGGTCGGCGACTACATCACCTCGCTCGACATGGCAGGCTGCTCGCTCACGGTACTGAAGGCCGACGACGAGCTGCTGCGGCTGTGGGATGCTCCGGTCAACACTCCGGGCCTGCGGTGGGGAGCATGATGACGGTCGTCGACGCCGCAGCGCTCATCGACTGGATCCACCGCTTCCGCGAGGTGATCGCCGAGAAGCGCGAGTGGCTCACCGAACTCGACTCGGCGATCGGCGACGCCGATCACGGCGCGAACATGTCGAGAGGGATGGATGCGGTCATCGCGAAGCTCGACGCAGGAGCACCGGCCACCGCCGACGAACTGCTCAAGACGGTCGGCATGACCCTGGTGAGCTCCGTCGGCGGCGCGAGCGGCCCCCTGTACGGGACGTTGTTCCTGCGTATGGGGATGGCCGCGGGGCCCGTGACCGAGCTCGACGCCTCGGCGCTCGCCGCGGCACTGCGCGCAGGACTCGACGGGATCGTCGCTCGCGGCAAGGCCGAGGCGGGGGACAAGACCATGTTCGACGCGATGGCTCCGGCGGTCGACGCGCTCGATGAGGCGATCGCCGGTGGGGCGGAACTCGGGGCGGCGACGGCGGCGGCTGCGGAGGCCGCGGCATCCGGTCGCGATGCCACGGAGCCCCTCGTCGCCCGCAAGGGACGTGCGAGCTATCTGGGTGAGCGCAGCGCCGGTCATCTCGACCCCGGTGCCGCGTCGACCACGCTGCTGTTCGAGACACTCGCCCAGGCCACCGCGGAATCGTCCTGATGATCGGCGTCGTCGCCGTCTCCCACAGCGCTCGACTCGGGGAGGCGGCGCTGGAGCTCGCCCTGCAGATGGTGCAGGGCGGCGGAGTGCGCGTGCGGGTCGCCGCCGGTGCCGGATCGGATGCCGACGGCACGCCCGTCCTCGGCACGGACGCGGTCGCAGTGGCGGCGGCGATCGACGAGCTCGCGGCGGACTGCGACGGAGTACTCGTGCTGATGGACCTGGGCTCGGCGGTGCTCAGCGCCGAACTCGCACTCGAGCTGCGGATGAGCGACGTGCCGGTGCGCCTCGCGCCCGCGCCCTTCGTGGAAGGACTGCTCGCGGCGGTCGTGTCGGCTGCGGCGGGAGGATCGCTCGACCGCGTCGCGCAGGAGGCCTCGGCCGCCCTGGGAGCGAAGACCGGTCAGCTCGGCGACGCGAACGCCGGTGCTCCGGCTGTCGACACGGAGCCCGTCGATGACAGCTCGCGCGCTCGCCCGGATGCCGTCGTGCGTGTGGTGACCGTGAGGAATCCCCTCGGCATCCACGCGCGTCCTGCCGCGCTCATCGCCGAGACGTCGGCGGGAGCCGATGTGCGACTTCGCAGGTTGCCGGACGGACCCGATGCCGCCGCTGCGAGCCTCTCCCGGCTGCTGATCCTCGGCGCTCGACAGGGCGACGACATCGAGGTGTCTGCGACCGGATCCGACGCGGAGGGTGTCGTCGAGCGTCTCGCGGCTCTCTTCGACGACGGATTCGGGGAGGGAGCGACCGAGGCCACGGATGCTCCGGTGGCTGCAGTGACGCCGTCGATCGAGACTGGATCGCCGGCTCCCTCATCGATCGTGGCGGGAACCGTGCTGCGGGGAAGAGGAGTGAGCGGCGGACGGGTCGCGGCCCCGGTGGTGGTACTCGCCGCTCCACTCGACGAACCGGATGCGAGCGCGGTCGTCGCGCCGGCTGATCGCGAGAGCGAGGTGTCCGCCATCGAGTGGGCCGCGGTAGCAGTGGCCGATCAGCTCCGTGCACGCACATCGGCAGCGACCGGCGAGGCGCGGGCTATCCTCGACGCGTCGCGTCTGCTCGCCTCCGACCCTGAGCTCGTGGCCGAGGCCTCAGCGCTGGTCCGGATCAAGGGGCGCACAGCGGCGCGGGCGGTGTGGGAGACCGCGGTCTCGCACGAGCAGGGCCTCGCGGCACTCGGCGGACGGATGGCCGAGCGGGCGGCGGACATCCGCGACGTCCGCGATCGCATCATCGCGGAGATCCTCGAGATCGATGTCCCCGGCGTCCCCGAGCGTGAGGAGCCGTTCGTGCTGGTGGCCCTCGACCTCGCCCCGGCTGACACCGCCGCCCTCGAAGGCGGCGGCTGCGTCGGGTTGGTGACCAAGCAGGGTGGTCCCACATCGCACACCGCGATCATCGCGCGCTCTTTGGGCATCCCGGCAGTGGTCGGGGTGGCTCGGGCGACAGAGATCTCGCCCGATGTCGTCGTGCTCGTCGACGGCGACCGCGGCACCGTGGAGATCGAGCCTGACCCGGTGCGCGCCGACGCGGCGAGGGCCGAATCGGTCGTGGTGCCCTTCGACGGAGAGGGGGTGCTCGCAGACGGGCATCGCATCCGGCTGATCGCGAATGTCGGGGGCGCGGCAGAGGCGGTGGCCGGTGCTGCAGCCGGAGCGGAGGGCGTCGGCCTCTTCCGCACCGAGTTCTGCTTTCTCGACCGGGTCGATGCGCCGTCGATCGACGAGCAGGTGGCGGCCTACCGCGGTGTCCTCGCAGCCTTCCCCGGTCGCCGGGTAGTCGTGCGCACGCTCGATGCGGGAAGCGACAAGCCCCTGCCGTTCGCGAACGCGGATCACGAGGACAACCCGGCTCTGGGGGTTCGCGGCCTGCGCATCGCCCGACGGTCGCCCGCGCTGCTCGACGATCAGCTGCGGGCGCTGGCGCAGGCGGCCGAGGCGGAATCGGCGGTCGTCGAGGTGATGGCGCCGATGGTGGCCACGGTCGAGGAGGCTCGCGCCTTCGCTGAGAGCGCCCGCGCGGTTGGGCTCATGACCGTCGGTGTCATGATCGAGACGCCCTCCGCGGCGCTGCTCGCCTCGGAGATGCTCGAGGTGGTCGACTTCGTCAGCCTCGGCACCAACGACCTCGCACAGTACACACTGGCGGCGGATCGCCTGCTGGCCGAGCTCGGCGAGCTCAACGATCCGTGGCAGCCGGCCGTCCTCCGCCTGATCGGTGCCGTCGGTGCGGCCGGGCGCACGTGGGACCTTCCGGTCGGGGTGTGCGGCGAGGCCGCTGCGGACCCTGCTCTCGCGCCGGTGCTCGTGGGCCTCGGCGTCACCTCGCTGTCGATGACACCGCGGGCGCTGGGTCGTGTGGCGGCAGCACTCGAGGCAGTCACCGAAGCGCAGTGTCGAGCGGCGGCGGAGGCCGTGCTGAAGGCGGCGACCATCGCGGACGCCCGGGCAGCGGCGGGCAGGATCCTCGGATCCGATACCGTCAGCGGACCGATCGCGTGAGCGACCGGTCCGCCGACGGTATCTGGCCTGATGCCGATCAGGCGTGCAGGTCGACGCCCTTCGTCTCCTTCACCATCGAGACGGCGATGAGGGAGATCACGGCCGTGATGGCGATGTAGACACCGATGGTCCAGGCCGCCTGGAACTGGTTCATCAGAGCCTCCGCGATCATCGGGGCGAACGCCCCGCCGAGGATGGCGCCGAGTGCGTATCCGATCGAGACGCCCGAGTATCGGACGTTGGCGGGGAACATCTCGGCGTACAGGGCCGCCTGTGGGCCGTATGAGAGGCCGAGCGCGAATGTCATCACGAACAGCGCGACGAAGTACCAGAAGACGTTCGCCGTATCGATCAGGAACCACATCGGCACCGCCCACAGGGCGAGCGCGATGTACCCGATCTGGAAAGTGCGGACCCGCCCGAGACGATCGGAGAGATGACCGCCCCAGAGCGTGAAGATGAGCCACCCGAACGAGGCGAGGGTCGTGGCCAGCAGCACGGGAGGACGTTCCATTCCGAGGGCGGTGACGGCGTACGTGGCGAAGAACGCGATGAGCAGGTAGCCGGCGGCGTTGTTGCCGATGAAGATGAGTGCGGTGAGTACGACCTGCTTGGTGTTCTTGCGGAACAGGCGGCCCAGCGGTGCCGACGCCTCCTGACGGCGACGACGCAGGTCTTCGAAGACCGGGCTCTCGTCGACCGCGCGCCTGATCACGTAGCCGACGGCGATCAGCACGATCGACAGCAGGAACGGGATGCGCCAGCCCCACTCGAGGAACGCCTCGGGCGACATCGAGCTGGTCAGCACCCAGAGCGTGGCCGTGGCGAGGATCATGCCGATCGGGACACCGATCTGCGGGAATGCGCCGAAGAGCCCCCGGCGGGTGGTCGGCGCGTGCTCGACGGCCATCAGTGCTGCCCCGCCCCATTCGCCTCCGGCCGAGAATCCCTGCAGGATGCGGAGCACGATGAGCAGGATCGGGGCGGCGACGCCGATCGCCGCGTAGGTCGGCAGCAGGCCGATCAGAGAGGTGGAGAGTCCCATCATCACGAGCGTGAAGACGAGCATCTTCTTGCGGCCCAGCTTGTCGCCCAGGTGCCCGGCGACGATGGCTCCGAGGGGACGGAAGAGGAAGGAGATTCCGATGGTGGCGAACGACAGGATCTGCGCGAACCCCTTGTTCTCCTCAGCGATGGGGGCGAGGAACAACGGGGCGAGCACGAGACCGGCGGCCTGAGCGTAGATGAAGAAGTCGTACCACTCGATCGAGGTGCCGACGAGCGTGCTGGCGAGGACCCGCCGCTCCTCGGAGGGCATCCGGGTGGTCGAACTGCGTGCGGATACTGCTGACGTCATGCGAACTCCATTGTTCTGCGGTGGGGGAAGAGCGACGCGTCGTCGCCCCGATCACTTACCGAATGATCGGTCAGTAAAGCGAGAGTAGCGCACGTGGCGGCGCACCCCAAGTGCCGATCTCGACGTATGCGCAATCCGGCATGTGATTCCTCACATTCTGATCTCGACATGCATGCGCTGCTCGTCCTCGTGGCTGGAGCGCCCATATGCTCGCCGCAGGGGCATCGGATCTCGATGTGAAGAGTCAAGCGGAGGGTGTGTCATGCGTGTTCTGAATCACGGTCGGGGGCGGGTCGCTCTCGGGATCATCGGTGTGGGAGCACTCTTCGTGCTGACCGCCTGTGCGCCCTCGCCGGAGTCGTCGCCATCGTCGCCGACGCCGGAGGCGTCCGCGCCGGAGCCGTACTCGGGAGCGGTCACGTTCGTGGGCGACGAGCTCTCGTGGCTGCTGCCCTCCGCGGGCGACATCACCGCCTTGATCCCGTCGGCCAGCGAGGTGAGCGCCCCCTCCGATGCTCTCGAGCAGACCTCCGACGGTGGTGGCCCGGAGTTCTCTCCGGCGATCTGCGGGGTGCTCTTCATGGAACAGTCACTGGATTCTGTGGGTGCCCGGACATCATCGTGGTCGATGCCGAGCGACACCGAGTACTCCTTCAACAGCGTGATCGCCATGCAGTTCGCTGATGAGGCGCACGTCGCCGCGCGCATGGATCAGCTCGAGCGTGCAGCGGCGGAATGCGGAGAGTTCGACTACGACGGCATCAACACCTTCGAGGCGGTCGTCGCGGCGGAGGAGGACGGCGTGCGTGCGCTGGCGGGAACGATGAACGCCGACCCGGCCTCTGGCGGATGGCGGGTCTTCCACGGATTCGCCGCGGTCGGCAATTCGCTCGTTCACCTGAGGACGTCGCTCCCCGATGCCGCGCCGATCGACGCGACGGCCGCGGTCGAGCTGTTGCAGACGACCGCGATCGATGCGAAGTCCGAACTCATCGACAGTCTGACGCAGACCCCTCCGACAGGGGTGACCGAGCCGGCGGGCGATGCGTCCACTCCGTGGGCCGAGTGGTCGATCACGGGGGCCGGCATCGGTCCGATCCGCCTCGGTGAGACCCATGACGACGTCGTGGCGACGCTGCCGGATGCTGCGGTGACACCACCCGCGTACGAGGGTGGACCGTGGATCTTCTCGAGCCCCGACGGCGCTTCGTCGTTCTCCGTGACAGCTGCAGATGGTGGAGCGGTCTCGGAGATCACTGTCGGCGCCGTATCGGACGAAGAGGATGCCGGAGCGGACGGCGCGACGTCGCCCCACGCCCTCGACGTGCGGATCGGCGACCCGGTCTCCTCGGCCGTCGCGGCGTTCCCCTCCGGAACCCGAGTGCACATCGTCTCCTCCGGGCAATGGGCCTACTTCGTCGCCGACCGAGAGGGTCGGCTCCTGATCTTCCACACCACGCGGGAGGACACCGACTCTACGGAGGCTCGGATCATCGGGATCACGACCGCAGACACCACCCTGCGAGGAGACCTCACCGTGGAGTGATCCCCGAGGGGCGCCGGATCCCGGCGCCCCTCACACCCTCCCGAACGCGCGCAGCGGATGCTCGATGAGCTCCGTCACTCGGCGGAGGAAGCTCGCCGCGTAGCCGCCGTCGCACACCCGGTGGTCGAACACGAGTGACAGCTGCACGATGCGGCGCGCGACGATCTGCCCATCGACGACCCAGGGGCGCTCGATGATGCGTCCGATTCCGAGGATCGCCACGTCGGGGTGGTTGATGATGGCCGCGGATCCGTCGACGCCGAGCCCGCCGTAGTTGTTTAGCGTGAAGGTCGAGCCGCGCAGACGCTCGGCCGGCATGGACCCGGATCGAGCGGTCGCCGACAGTTCGCGCAGAGTCGTGTCGAGCTGCTCGATGCTGAGCTCGTGTGCTCGCGGGATGACCGGCACCATCAGGCCGCGCACGGTGTCTGCTGCCACGCCCAGATTCACGCCCTCGAAGGAGATGAGCTCCGAGGCGTCGTCGCTCAGGCGGGACGCGAGCACCGGGTGATCCTCGAGCGCGAGCAGCACGAACCGCGCGAGGAGCGCGGTGACGGACGGCGCCTTGCCGCCCTCGGGAGCCATGTGCGAGCGCAGGTTCCACAGCTCGGTCGCATCGACATCGACCCAGACGGTCGCCTCGGGGATCTCGGAGCGGCTGCGGGCGAGCTTCGCGCCGACGGCCTTGCGCAGCGGAGACAGGCGCTCGCGTGATGCGACGGGGAGGCCGTCGAGGACGCCTTCATCGGTGCTCGCACCTGCGCCCGTGCCGTGATGCTGGGCGGTGACGCCGTCGACCGCGACATCGACCGCCGCGGCGAGGACATCGGCGCGCGTCACGGCACCGTCGTGTCCTGTTGCGGCGATCGTGTGCACGTCGAGACCGAGGTCGCGTGCGAGGCGTCGGACGAGAGGTGAGCGGACCGCCACGGGGCGGCGTGCCGGGGCATTCGATCC